>OZ254086.1:0-2127500 GCA_965267575.1 Calditrichales bacterium | reverse complement strand
CTGCAGGATTTCTCGTGTCCCGCAGTACTCGGGTGCATCTAACATGAAGTCCGCAGCATTTCGCTTACAGGGCTCTCACCTCCTGCGGCGTGACTTTCCAGACACTTCAGCTATACTGCAGATTTCTGACTTCACCCGGGAAACTGCAATCCCCGGATTAAATGACCCACTACACCAAGTGTACAACGCTTGCAGGCTTTAACATACACTACGGTTTAGGCTCCTTCCGTTTCGCTCGCCGCTACTAAGGAAATCACTTCGTTTTCTCTTCCTGGTGGTACTTAGATGTTTCACTTCCCACCGTTCGCTCCCCGGCTTGCGCCAGGATGACTCCGCATGACCGGAGCCGGGTTACCCCATTCGGACACCCACGGATCTAAGGTCGTGTGCACCTCCCCGTGGCTTTTCGCAGCTTACCACGTCCTTCTTCGCCTCCTCGTGCCTAGGCATCCCCCGTATGCCCTTAGCAACTTAACCGATCATCTTACCTCTATCCACGTAGATGATAACATTATAACATAAATGTCAAAGAACAGATAACTATTCATTCAAAAGAGGAGTTTTGTCAGTCAACGAGATGTATTGTCGTTTACAAGTGCCTTTCAGAAAGGCTCCTTAGAAAGGAGGTGATCCAGCCGCACCTTCCGGTACGGCTACCTTGTTACGACTTCGCCCCAGTCATCAGCCTTACCTTAGGCGATTCTTGTTGAACCGACTTCGGGTACTGCCGACTTCCATGGCGTGACGGGCGGTGTGTACAAGGCCCGGGAACGTATTCACCGCGGCATGCTGATCCGCGATTACTAGCGATTCCGGCTTCATGCAGTCGAGTTGCAGACTGCAATCCGAACTGAGACCGGTTTTTAGAGATTAGCTCCACCTCGCGGTATCGCAACTCGTTGTACCGGCCATTGTAGCACGTGTGTAGCCCGGGATGTAAGGGCCATGATGACTTGACGTCATCCCCACCTTCCTCCAGTTTATCACCGGCAGTCCCCCTAGAGTCCCCACCTTTACGTGCTGGCAACTAGGGGCAAGGGTTGCGCTCGTTGCGGGACTTAACCCAACATCTCACGACACGAGCTGACGACAGCCATGCAGCACCTGTCATAATGTCCCGAAGGAAACAGATATCTCTACCTGCGTCATTATAATGTCAAACCCCGGTAAGGTTCTTCGCGTTGCATCGAATTAAACCACATGCTCCACCGCTTGTGCGGGCCCCCGTCAATTCCTTTGAGTTTCAACCTTGCGATCGTACTCCCCAGGCGGGGCACTTAATGCGTTTGCTGCGACACTGATCCTATACAGAACCAACATCTAGTGCCCATCGTTTACGGCGCGGACTACCAGGGTATCTAATCCTGTTTGCTCCCCGCGCTTTCGCGCCTTAGCGTCAGTGACGAGCCAGATAGCCGCCTTCGCTACTGGTGTTCTTCCCAATATCTACGCATTTCACCGCTACACTGGGAATTCCACTATCCCTTCTCGCACTCAAGCCCTGTAGTTTCAAATGCAATTCCACGGTTAAGCCGTGGGCTTTCACAGCTGACTTACAAGGCCGCCTACACGCCCTTTACGCCCAGTGATTCCGGACAACGCTCGCTCCCCCCGTATTACCGCGGCTGCTGGCACGGAGTTAGCCGGAGCTTACTTTATAGGTACCGTCACACACAACCCCTTACGAAGTCATGTCGTTCGTCCCTACCTACAGGGGTTTACACACCATAATGCTTCATCCCCCACGCGGCGTTGCTGCGTCAGAGTTTCCTCCATTGCGCAATATTCCTCACTGCTGCCTCCCGTAGGAGTCTGGGCCGTATCTCAGTCCCAGTGTGGCTGATCACCCTCTCAGATCAGCTATCCATCGTCGCCTTGGTAGGCACTTACCCCACCAACTAGCTAATGGAACGCAGGCCCATCTCTGCGCGCTACATAAGCAGCTTTGATCTCTCCTGCAGGCGCAGAAAAGACATCATTCGGTATTAGCCCACCTTTCGGCGGGTTATCCCAATCGCAGAGGCAGGTTGCCTACGCGTTACTCACCCGTTCGCCAGTGTAATCATCACCCGAAGGTGACTTTCTCCTTGACTTGCATGTGTTAAGCACGCCGCCAGCGTTCGTCCTGAGCCAGGATCAAACTCTTCATTGTCATCGCTTTTATTTCTTCTCTTACAAAGAAAAATGACAACACTCTCTATTGTTGACCCGCTACAAAACTCCTCTTTTCAAAGAACAGAAGGATCGCTAATCTAAGTACGCCTAAACGCACTTGCAAATCCTTTTTATCACTTTTATATCGCACAACTCTTAACTTTTGTGCGAGCAGATAATATACAAGCTATAAATAGCCTGCGCAAATCTATTTTGTAAGGAATCTTAAAAAAGGCCCGTAAAGAATACGGGCCTTTAAATAATAGCTGGCAACGACTTACTCTCCCACCCCATCCGTAGGGGCAGTACCATCAGCGCTGGCGGGCTTAACTACTCTGTTCGGAAAGGGAAGAGGTGTATCCCCGCCGCTAAAATCGCCAGCATTTTTATATCATTTATGTTACAGTGTTATCATCTACGTGTTTTAAGGTAAGAAGAAGATTAAAAAAAAACGGTTAAGTCTCACGGCTTATTAGTACTGCTCGGCTACACACATTACTGCGCTTCCACCTGCAGCCTATCAACCTCCTCATCTCGAAGGCGCCTTTAGTCCCGAAAAATCGGGAAGGGATATCTCATCTTGGGTTGGGCTTCGCACTTAGATGCTTTCAGTGCTTATCCACACCAAACATAGCTACCCAGCCATGCCCCTGGCGAGACAACTGGTACACTAGAGGCTTGTCCACTCCGGTCCTCTCGTACTAAGAGCAGATCCCCTCAGATATCCTACGCCCGCAACAGATAGGGACCGAACTGTCTCACGACGTTCTAAACCCAGCTCACGTACCACTTTAATCGGCGAACAGCCGAACCCTTGGGACCTTCTCCAGCCCCAGGATGTGATGAGCCGACATCGAGGTGCCAAACCACCCCGTCGATATGAACTCTTGGGGGTGATAAGCCTGTTATCCCCGGAGTACCTTTTATCCTTTGAGCGACGGCATTTCCATACACTACCGCCGGATCACTAAGCCCTGCTTTCGCACCTGCTCGACTTGTAGGTCTCGCAGTCAAGCTCCCTTATGCCTTTACACTCTACGTACGATTACCAACCGTACTGAGGGAACCTTTGGGAGCCTCCGTTACATTTTAGGAGGCGACCGCCCCAGTCAAACTACCCACCTGACACTGTTCCCTCCGCCGATTCAGACGGACGGGTTAGTATTCCAACCAAGCAAGGGTGGTATTTCAACGGTGACTCCACGAACACTGGCGTGTCCGCTTCACAGTCTCCCACCTATCCTGCACATGCTTGGCTAAAACACAATGTCAAGTTGTAGTAAAGGTTCACGGGGTCTTTCCGTCCCGTTGCGGGAAGCCGGCGTCTTCACCGGCATCACAACTTCGCCGAGCTCCTGGTTGAGACAGCGCCCAAATCGTTACACCATTCGTGCAGGTCGGAACTTACCCGACAAGGAATTTCGCTACCTTAGGACCGTTATAGTTACGGCCGCCGTTTACCGGGGCTTCAGTTCAATGCTTCTTCCGAAGAATAACATCTCCCCTTAACCTTCCGGCACCGGGCAGGTGTCAGTCCCTATACGTCGTCTTACGACTTAGCAGAGACATGTGTTTTTAGTAAACAGTCGCTTGGGCCTGGTCACTGCGATCCCAGACAGCTGCAGGGGGCGAACCCCTTGACCATCCGGGACACTCCTTCTCCCGAAGTTACGGAGTCATTTTGCCGAGTTCCTTAACCAGGACTCACTCGAGCACCTTAGGATTCTCTCCTCATCTACCTGTGTCGGTTTACGGTACGGTCAGCTCTAACTCTCGCTTAGAGGTTTTTCTCGGCAGTCGGATTAGGATCAGTTTGTGGGCTAGGCCCTCCTATTCGCCTCTCGGCGTTGAAAGCACGGATTTGCCGGTGCTCTCCGCCTACTGGCTTAAACCACCTATTCCGTCAGGCGGCTGATCTTTCACTCCTGCGTCACCCCATCACTCAAACGAGTTAAAGCCGGTACGGGAATATTAAACCCGTTTCCCATCGCCTACGCCTCTCGGCCTCGGCTTAGGGGCCGACTAACCCTGAGCAGATTAACTTTACTCAGGAAACCTTAGATTTTCGGTGTTCCGGTTTCTCACCGGAATTATCGCTACTAATGCCAGCATCCTCTTTTCCATCTCCTCCAGCATCCCTCACAAGACACCTTCAACGGTTAATGGAATGCTCCCCTACCACTCTACCAAAAGGCAGAATCCGTAGCTTCGGTGCATCGCTTAGTCCCGGAAATTATCGGCGCCGAATCGCTTGACCAGTGAGCTATTACGCACTCTTTAAATGAATGGCTGCTTCTAAGCCAACATCCTGGTTGTCTGAGCGGTTCAACATCCTTTATCACTGAGCGATGACTTGGGGACCTTAGCTGACGGTCCGGGTTGTTTCCCTCTCGCCTGTGAAGCTTATCCCACACAGGCTGACTCCCGGAAAACATGTCTACGGCATTCGGAGTTTAACAGGGGGCGGTACCCGGGTGAGGGCCCTAACCCTATTAGTGCTCTACCTCCGTGACACTCTCTTCCGAGGCTAGTCCTAAAACTATTTCGGGGAGAACGAGCTATCTCCAAGTTTGATTGGCCTTTCACCCCTACCCACAGCTCATCCAATGGCTTTTCAACGCCACCTGGTTCGGACCTCCACGACATCTTACTGCCGCTTCATCCTGGCCATGGGTAGATCACTTGGCTTCACGTCTGCCGCACGCAACTTATTCGCCCGATTAAGACTCGCTTTCGCTTCGGTTACATCTCTGAAAGACTTAGCCTTGCTACGTACGAGCAACTCGCTGGCTCATTATGCAAAAGGCACGCTGTCATTCCGAACAAGTCGGAACTCCAACTGATTGTAGGCATACGGTTTCAGGTACTTTTAACTCCCCTCCCGGGGTGCTTTTCACCTTTCCCTCACGGTACTATTCCACTATCGGTCACAAGGGAGTATTTAGCCTTACCCGATGGTCCGGGCAGATTCCTGCAGGATTTCTCGTGTCCCGCAGTACTCGGGTGCATCTAACATGAAGTCCGCAGCATTTCGCTTACAGGGCTCTCACCTCCTGCGGCGTGACTTTCCAGACACTTCAGCTATACTGCAGATTTCTGACTTCACCCGGGAAACTGCAATCCCCGGATTAAATGACCCACTACACCAAGTGTACAACGCTTGCAGGCTTTAACATACACTACGGTTTAGGCTCCTTCCGTTTCGCTCGCCGCTACTAAGGAAATCACTTCGTTTTCTCTTCCTGGTGGTACTTAGATGTTTCACTTCCCACCGTTCGCTCCCCGGCTTGCGCCAGGATGACTCCGCATGACCGGAGCCGGGTTACCCCATTCGGACACCCACGGATCTAAGGTCGTGTGCACCTCCCCGTGGCTTTTCGCAGCTTACCACGTCCTTCTTCGCCTCCTCGTGCCTAGGCATCCCCCGTATGCCCTTAGCAACTTAACCGATCATCTTACCTCTATCCACGTAGATGATAACATTATAACATAAATGTCAAAGAACAGGTTTGCGTGGAGCCAGGCGGGATCGAACCGCCGACCTCCTGCGTGCAAGGCAGGCGCTCTCCCAGCTGAGCTATAGCCCCAGGACAATTTTTAGTCGGGTGGGCCTGAGTGGACTTGAACCACTGACCTCACGCTTATCAGGCGTGCGCTCTAACCACCTGAGCTACAGGCCCGCTATTCATTCAAAAGAGGAGTTTTGTCAGTCAACGAGATGTATTGTCGTTTACAAGTGCCTTTCAGAAAGGCTCCTTAGAAAGGAGGTGATCCAGCCGCACCTTCCGGTACGGCTACCTTGTTACGACTTCGCCCCAGTCATCAGCCTTACCTTAGGCGATTCTTGTTGAACCGACTTCGGGTACTGCCGACTTCCATGGCGTGACGGGCGGTGTGTACAAGGCCCGGGAACGTATTCACCGCGGCATGCTGATCCGCGATTACTAGCGATTCCGGCTTCATGCAGTCGAGTTGCAGACTGCAATCCGAACTGAGACCGGTTTTTAGAGATTAGCTCCACCTCGCGGTATCGCAACTCGTTGTACCGGCCATTGTAGCACGTGTGTAGCCCGGGATGTAAGGGCCATGATGACTTGACGTCATCCCCACCTTCCTCCAGTTTATCACCGGCAGTCCCCCTAGAGTCCCCACCTTTACGTGCTGGCAACTAGGGGCAAGGGTTGCGCTCGTTGCGGGACTTAACCCAACATCTCACGACACGAGCTGACGACAGCCATGCAGCACCTGTCATAATGTCCCGAAGGAAACAGATATCTCTACCTGCGTCATTATAATGTCAAACCCCGGTAAGGTTCTTCGCGTTGCATCGAATTAAACCACATGCTCCACCGCTTGTGCGGGCCCCCGTCAATTCCTTTGAGTTTCAACCTTGCGATCGTACTCCCCAGGCGGGGCACTTAATGCGTTTGCTGCGACACTGATCCTATACAGAACCAACATCTAGTGCCCATCGTTTACGGCGCGGACTACCAGGGTATCTAATCCTGTTTGCTCCCCGCGCTTTCGCGCCTTAGCGTCAGTGACGAGCCAGATAGCCGCCTTCGCTACTGGTGTTCTTCCCAATATCTACGCATTTCACCGCTACACTGGGAATTCCACTATCCCTTCTCGCACTCAAGCCCTGTAGTTTCAAATGCAATTCCACGGTTAAGCCGTGGGCTTTCACAGCTGACTTACAAGGCCGCCTACACGCCCTTTACGCCCAGTGATTCCGGACAACGCTCGCTCCCCCCGTATTACCGCGGCTGCTGGCACGGAGTTAGCCGGAGCTTACTTTATAGGTACCGTCACACACAACCCCTTACGAAGTCATGTCGTTCGTCCCTACCTACAGGGGTTTACACACCATAATGCTTCATCCCCCACGCGGCGTTGCTGCGTCAGAGTTTCCTCCATTGCGCAATATTCCTCACTGCTGCCTCCCGTAGGAGTCTGGGCCGTATCTCAGTCCCAGTGTGGCTGATCACCCTCTCAGATCAGCTATCCATCGTCGCCTTGGTAGGCACTTACCCCACCAACTAGCTAATGGAACGCAGGCCCATCTCTGCGCGCTACATAAGCAGCTTTGATCTCTCCTGCAGGCGCAGAAAAGACATCATTCGGTATTAGCCCACCTTTCGGCGGGTTATCCCAATCGCAGAGGCAGGTTGCCTACGCGTTACTCACCCGTTCGCCAGTGTAATCATCACCCGAAGGTGACTTTCTCCTTGACTTGCATGTGTTAAGCACGCCGCCAGCGTTCGTCCTGAGCCAGGATCAAACTCTTCATTGTCATCGCTTTTATTTCTTCTCTTACAAAGAAAAATGACAACACTCTCTATTGTTGACCCGCTACAAAACTCCTCTTTTCAAAGAACAGAAGGATCGCTAATCTAAGTACGCCTAAACGCACTTGCAAATCCTTTTTTATCACTTTTATATCGCACAACTCTTAACTTTTGTGCGAGCAGATAATATACAAGCGCCATTTTTTTTTCGCAAACTATTTTTTGCTTTTTTTTATGTCCTGCTTTTATGCAACCAACGGCAGCCTGAATCATCTATTTTTTATCCGGCGAGAATGAATCACAAAAAATAGTTGTTCAATATGATGTCTGCGTCATAAGAATAGTTAAAATGTGCCGCTAATAAAAAATGTTGTAAGGAACATTCAGGCGGTGGAGAATTAAAAGGCTTCTTGTGGGGCTTCCTTTTGGAGGTTGCTTGACTGCAAGTAGTGCCTCCCCTAAATTGCAATCAAACATTAAAAAAGGTCAGGTTTTTGTTTTATGATGGGAAATAATTTTACCAGCCGTGTTCAGAAGGTTATTCGCTATTCCAAAGAAGAAGCCATGCGTCTTGGCCACGATTATATCGGTACCGAGCACTTAACACTTGGCGTGATTAAGGAAGGCGAGGGTATCGCCGTAAAGATTCTGAAAAATCTCGGCTGCGATCTTGAGAAATTGAAAAAGGCTATAGAAGATGCCACTGCCCCTTCCGGCGGAACAATGACAATTGGAAATCTGCCATTGTCCAAACGCGCCGAGAAGGCTTTGAAGATGACATACATCGAAGCTAAAAACTTCAATAATGACGTCATCGGTACAGAACACCTCATGCTCTCAATCCTAAAAGAAAAAGATTGCCTGGCGGCACAAATACTCTCTACGTTTAACGTGGATTATGCTGCCGTATACAATGAGCTTGAGAACATTTTGGCGGGCAAACCGTCCACACCGCCCTCTCCAAAGCAGCCCCCTAAGAAAACCAAAACGCCAGCTTTGGATCACTTTGGTCGCGATTTGACGCAGCTGGCCCTGGAAAGCAAGCTCGATCCGATCATCGGGCGCCAAAAGGAGATTGAGCGTGTGGCCCAGGTATTGAGCCGGCGCAAAAAAAACAATCCCGTTCTTATCGGTGAACCCGGTGTGGGTAAAACTGCTATCGCGGAAGGATTGGCTATCCGCATTGTTGAAAAAAAGGTTTCACGGGTGTTGCACAACAAGCGCGTTGTGGCCCTGGATATGGGCTCCATCGTGGCAGGTACAAAATACCGCGGTCAGTTTGAAGAGCGCATGAAGGCTCTGATGACTGAACTGGAAAAAGCTACCGACGTGATCCTGTTTATCGATGAGTTGCACACGATAGTGGGCGCAGGCGGCGCATCCGGATCACTGGATGCCTCCAATATGTTCAAGCCGGCACTGGCCCGCGGAGAGCTGCAATGCATCGGCGCGACCACGCTTGATGAATACAGAATGTATATCGAAAAAGACGGTGCGCTGGAAAGACGCTTTCAAAAAGTAATGGTAGAACCAACCAGCATTGATGAGACGCAGGAAATTCTTCAGACAGTAAAAGACCGTTACGAAAAGCATCATAATGTGATTTATGATGAGCCTACGGTTGAAGCGATTGTGAAACTGGCTGACCGCTATATTACAGACAAACATTTTCCGGACAAGGCAATTGACGTGCTGGATGAAGCCGGATCGCGGGTGCACATGGCCAACATTGTAGTACCGAACGAGATCCTGGAATACGAGGCCGAAATCGAACGCATCCGTTCTGAAAAAGAATCGCTTGCAAAATTGCAGGATTTTGAAAGAGCCGCCAAGCTGCGTGATATGGAACGCAACCTGACCGAGCAGCTTGAATCGGCACGGCAGCGCTGGGAAGTGGAAGAAGAGAGCCGCGTAGCCCACGTTACCGAGGATGATATCGCGGCCGTTGTGGCTATGATGACGGGCGTTCCTAGTCAGCGCATTGCCGTAAGTGAATCGGAAAAGCTGCTTGACATGAACGACGTGCTGAAGCAATCCGTTATCGGCCAGGATGAAGCGATCGAAACGATTACAAAGGCCATTCGCCGGGCACGCGCGGGACTAAAAGACCCCAGCCGTCCCATTGGCTCTTTTGTTTTTCTTGGGCCTACAGGCGTGGGCAAAACATACCTTGCCAAAAAGCTGGCCGAATATATGTTCGAAAGCCAGAGCGCGCTTATCCGCATTGATATGAGCGAGTACATGGAAAAATTTAACGTCTCCCGCCTGGTGGGTTCGCCCCCGGGATATGTGGGATATGAAGAAGGTGGCATTCTGACTGAAAAAGTACGCCGCCATCCCTACTCGGTTATTTTGCTGGATGAGATCGAAAAAGCACACCCGGATGTATTTAACCTGTTGCTCCAGGTGATGGACGAAGGCCATCTTACTGACTCCCTTGGTCACAAGGTGGATTTTAAAAACACCATCCTGATCATGACATCCAACATTGGCGTGCGCCACCTGAAAAACACAGGCGGCTATGGTTTCTCCACGGAAACGGATCAGAATAAATTTGAATCAATGCGTTCGCGCATTATGGAAGAATTGAAGAAAGCCTTCAACCCGGAATTTTTGAACCGCGTTGACGATGTGGTTGTCTTCCGTCAATTGACAGAAGATGAATCGATACGCATTATTGATATTACGCTGGAAGAGGTTATGGCCAAGCTCAGTGAGAAGAATATCGAATTTCAGCTCACCGACGGCGCGAAGAAACTTCTCGCGGAAAAAGGCTTTGATCCGTTGTACGGAGCCCGACCGCTGAAGAGAGCAATCCAGAAATACCTGGAAGACCCCATTGCCGATGAACTGCTGAAAGGCACATTTAAGGAAGGCAGTGTGATCCAGGTAAAACTGAAAGGAAAAACCGACCTTAGCTTCTCAGAAGTGGAGCGCAAAGAGAAAAGTGAGAGCAGCGATGTTTCCACTTGATTTAATAAATCTTTCTCTGTAACTACATAGCCCGGGAGCAATTTCCCGGGCTTTTTTTTTATCAAAAGTTCAATTAAATAGCGGAATATGTATGAGTATCGTTTTTGACTACTCCAACGTCATTTCCCCCAATATAGATAGTATCGACGGTTTTGATCATCAGGAACTTGAAGAGCTGGCGGCTGTCAACCAGGACATCCATTACAGGCTGCATGAAAGATATGATAGTGACGAACTGGGCTTCTATAATCTGCCCTTTGACAAAGAAACGGCCGAATCCGTAAAAACCTATGCCGAATCGGCGCGGGAGCGTTTTAAGTATTTTGTTCATGTGGGCATAGGCGGATCGGCGCTGGGGCCAATCGTGCTACAAAACTCACTAAACAGCCAGCACCACAACCTAAATAATACACCAAAAATCTTCTTCCCCGATAACGTTGACCCCGACTGGATCAGTGAGCTTCTTGAAGTGATTGAACCAGGAAAAACCCTGTTTAACATTGTGTCCAAGTCCGGCGGTACAGCCGAGACCGCGGCTACCCTGCTGCACTTTATGGATCACCTGAAAAAGGCGGTAGGCAGCAATTTTTACAAGAACCTTGTTTTCACCACCGATCCGCACAAAGGGCTGCTCAACGAGATCGCCCAGGAAAATGCCATAAAGTGTTTCCGGATTCCGCCAAACGTGGGCGGACGCTTTTCCGTGTTGACGCCGGTTGGCCTGCTTCCGGCAGCGATGAGCGGTATCAACATCAACAAGGTTCTGAAAGGCGCGGCCAAAATGGCCGAGCGCTGCAAGTCGGACAACCTGATCGATAACCCTGCCTTTCTGTTTGCGGCCATTCACACATTATATATGAAGCGCGGCAAAAACATCAGCGTGATGATGCCATACAGCAATAAGTTGAAGGACCTGGCCGACTGGTATTGCCAGCTATGGGCTGAAAGCCTCGGTAAGCGCGTGGACCGCAAAGAAAATACCGTGAATGTCGGGCAGACGCCGGTGAAAGCATTGGGCGCGACGGACCAGCACTCCCAGGTGCAGCTTTACATGGAAGGCCCCAACGATAAAGTGATCACATTTATCGAGGTGGAGAAGTTCAAAAACCACACGCCGCTAAAAAACCATTTTCCGTATATCGAGGATTTCAATTACCTGGCGGAGAAATCATTGGGTGAGCTGTTAAGCGCGGAGAAAAAGGCCACGGAACTGGCACTATCGCAAAGCAACAGGCCCAACGTTACGCTGCGTATATCCGAGGTGAACGAAGAATCGATCGGCGGATTGTTTTTCTTTTTTGAAGCGGCCACTGCTTACGCCGGTGAATTGCTGGATATAAACGCTTTTAACCAGCCCGGTGTTGAAGCGGGAAAAATAGCCACCTATGCCCTGATGGGTCGCAGTGGTTATGACACGCGGCGCAAGGAAATTGAAGCCCATGCCGCCGAGAAAAAAATCTACCAGATAAGTTAAAACAAAAACGGGAAACGTAATGGTTATTCAACCTAAGGTAAGAGGTTTTGTTTGTTTAACGGCACACCCGGAAGGATGCCACCAAAACGTAAAAGAGCAAATTGAGCACGTAAAAAAAGACGGTCTTATTGAAAACGGACCAAAAAATGTACTGGTTATCGGTGCGTCCACCGGCTACGGTCTGGCCTCGCGCATAACTGCGGCTTTTGGCAGCAACGCCGCCACACTGGGCATCTTTTTTGAAAAACCGCCCACGGAGAAAAAAACAGCAACCGCCGGCTGGTATAACGCGGTGGCATTTGAAAAGGAGGCCGACAAAGCCGGCCTGCCAAATAAAAGCATCAGCGGCGATGCCTTCAGTGATGAGATTAAGGAGAAAACAATCGCCCTGGCGCGCGAGCATTTTGCGCCTTTCGACCTCGTTATTTACAGCGTGGCGGCACCCCGCCGGCAAGATCCCAAAACAGGCGAAGTCTACAAATCCACGCTGAAACCCATCGACCAGGATTATGACGGCAAAACGCTGGACACGGATAAAGAAGAGATCAAACCCGTGCACCTGGAGCCGGCAACGCAGGAAGATATCGAAGGCACAATCAAGGTTATGGGCGGTGAGGACTGGGAAATGTGGATGCAGCGCCTGGCAGACGCCCACCTGCTCAATGAAGGCTGCAAGACGATCGCCTATACTTATATTGGCACAAAACTTACCTGGCCGATCTACTGGGAGGGCACCATCGGCAAGGCCAAGGAAGACCTGGACAAAACATCCGCGCGGCTGAATAAAATGCTGCAACCGCTAAACGGTTCTTCCTATGTGGCGGTTATGAAAGCGCTGGTTACGCAAGCCAGCTCGGCCATCCCCGTTGTGCCGCTGTACATTTCCATCTTATACAAGGTCATGAAGGAAAAAGGCACCCACGAAGGCTGCATCGAACAGATCAACCGGCTGTTCCGCGACCGCCTCTACAGCAAGGCTACACCCGTGGATGAGGAAGGCCGTCTGCGTCTGGATGATCTGGAGATGGACAAAGAGGTGCAACGGGAAATCGAAGAGATCTGGCCTAGAATAAATACGGAAAACCTGCATCAGTTGACCGATTTTGCCGGCTATAAGGAGGAGTTCCTGAAGCTCTTTGGTTTTGGCTATGATGGTGTAGACTATGAGGCCGAAAGCGATCCGCTGAAAAATTTTAAGGAAGAGGTATAGCGCAGGCCCTTGCGCGTGCGTAAATTCCGCCGGTTTTACACGGAGGCCGGCGGTCTTGCAAACAACAGACATTCTTTTTGAGAAAATTATCAACGACATCTCGGAAAGCGATTTCGCAATCGCGGATGGCTTTTTTGACGATGCTACCCTTGATAACCTGCGCAGCGAATTGCTGCATAAACGCGATCGCGCCGAACTGAAACAGGCGGGCATTGGCAACAGTGCCCGTTTTTTACAGAATGAGGCCGTCCGTTCCGACAAAATCTTCTGGATAGATAACCACTCTTCTTACGCCTTCGAGCGTACGTTCCTGGCGCAAATCAAATCCCTCAGCGAATACCTGAATGCCACCTGCTTTACAAACATCCGTGATTTTGAATGCCACTACGCCTGTTACGAGAAGGGGAGTTTTTACAAGCGCCACCTGGATCGTTTCCGCAACGATGACGCGCGCAAGTTCTCAGTGGTTACATACCTGAACAAAGACTGGACCCCGGAGGATGGCGGTTCACTTGTGCTTTACCTGGAACAGCAGGATCTGCATGTGCAGCCGGTTTGGGGAAGAACGGTGATTTTTCCAAGCCAACGCATCGAGCACGAGGTAATGCCTGCTTCGCGCGAGCGCCTGAGTGTGACGGGATGGCTTAAATAGATATCAGGAGCTGAGCACCCAGATAATGGCAGCCAGGATCAGAACGAGGATCACCCAGGCTGTCCGGTCGAAATTGGTGCGGAAAAAAAGCATGCCGTAAAGCGGCGAGCCGGCATCCTGCTGCACATTTTCGCCACGCAGCCATTTGGCGATAATCGGCTTGGTGTGTTCCAGCATCACCTGCGTAACGGCATCGGCGTATTCGGCGGAAGCGAGCGCCGGCACCCCGCGGTAACCCTGGTCACCGGGATAGACCTTATTTGTAAAACGCTGGAAGCGGGTCAGATAAAACGGCTTTAAACCGCGGAAGCTGTCTTTTACAAGCTCAGGGCGGATAAGCTGCATTACGCTGGTTTCCCACCATCCGGCATGATGGTCGCGACCCGTGCCGGCCTTTTCCTCTTCGGTGAACGGACGTCCCAGCCTGCGCTCAATCTCCTCGCCGTATTCGCCGGTTAAAAATTCAAAAGCAATCCGCCCGCTGGGTGATATAACGGACATATTATAACGGCGCGTGGCAATGCGAGCCGCTTCTTCCAGCGCGACAACGTGGCCCAACCCGCCGTGTCCGTTACTGATCAGCAAATATTTAAAACCATAACGTCCCAGATTGCGGCAATAATCAAGCAATACCTTACGTACGGTTCTCTGTTTACTGTTGATTGTACCCACCCAGCGTATACCTCCGCTGCCGATGGGGATGGGTGGAAACTTGACGATGGTAAAATCGGGATGTTCGCCGGCAATCAGGTCGATAATCCTTTGCGCCATAAAATCAGCCACGTAGACATCCACGCCCAGCGGAAGGTGCGGGCCGTGCTCTTCCAGCAGGCTGATCGGAAGCATGAAAACGGTCTTCTCACGATCCAGTTGGTCCAGTTCGGGTGCCGTTAGCTCATCGAATTTCAAAAAGGCCGTTCCAGCCATAAAAGTCCTTTTAATTTACCGAAATTGAAATTAGCAGAAGCGATTAAAAGATTCAACCTATTTCGCCTTTTGGGCCACGATTGTCATACTGTGCGTCTGAAATGATTGCCCTTTTGCCGCGTGCAACCTACCTTTGAGGCTTGCACAAAAACGGTAAACCATGCTTCAGATAAAAAATATTTCATATCATATTGGCGATCGTATTTTGCTGGATGACGTTTCCTGGGTGATCAAGCCCGGCATACGTTCAGCGCTGGTGGGTCCCAACGGTGCGGGCAAAACCACGCTGCTGCGTCTCATTACCGGCGAGCTGACGCCACGCAGCGGCAGCATGATCAAGGCAAACGACTACCGCATCGGTTACCTGCCCCAGGAAGAGCCGGCGGCGGTAAGCGGCAGCCTGCTGGAACTTGTGCTGCAAGGCCACCGCGAAGTGATCGAAACGGAACAGCGCATCGAAGAGATACAGCAAAGGCTCAGGGACAATCCCGGCCAGGATGAGCTCATCAGTGAATTAGGTAAACTACAGGACCGCTTTCAGCTTTTGGGCGGCTATTCGCTGGAATCGGAAGCAAAAAAGATTCTTGCCGGCCTGGGCTTTAAAAACGAGGACCACTCCAAGAAGCTGGCCACCTTCAGCGGCGGCTGGCGTATGCGCGGACACCTGGCGCGGCTACTGCTGCAACAGCCCGACCTGCTTCTGCTGGATGAGCCCACCAACCACCTGGACCTGCCCAGCCTGGAGTGGCTGGAAGATTACCTGCGCGATTTTCCCGGCAGTCTTGTGATCGTTTCGCACGACCGCTTTTTCATCGAGCGCCTGGCCATGGAAATTGCCGAGCTGCGCAACGGCAGGCTGCGCGTTTACCCCGGCAGCTATCACGACTTTGAGGCAAAGAAACAACTGCAGCGCGAGCAGGCCTTGAAAGCGCTGGAGAAACAACGCGCCGAGCGCAAGCAAACGCAGCAGTTTATTGATCGCTTCCGCTACAAGGCCAGCAAAGCGGCGCAGGTGCAGAGCCGTATTAAAATGATGGGAAAAATGGAAGAGATCGAGCTGCCCGAAGACGACCCCCGTGCTATCTCCTTTAAAATTAAAACCGACGTAAAAAGCTATCGCGAAGTGCTGGCGGCGGAAAACGTCCACTTTGCCTACGGTGATAACCGGGTGCTAAAGGGGCTGGACTGGCGCATCGAACGCGGCGACAAAGTGGCCCTGGTGGGCGAAAACGGCGCGGGCAAAACGACACTTACGCGGTTGATCTCCGGCGAGCTGAAGCCGGACAGCGGCAGCATGCGCATTGGGGAGCGCGTAAATATCGGCTACTATGCCCAGCACCAGGTGGATGCCTTAAATCTGGAAAATATAATCATTGATGAAGTGACCGAAAGCGCGGCCCCCTCCCTGCGGCCCCATGTCCGAGATATCCTGGGCGTATTCCGGCTAAGCGGAGATGACGTTAACAAAAAGATCGGCGTGCTTTCCGGCGGCGAAAAGGCGCGCGTTTCGCTGGCAAAAATCCTGCTCTCGCCATGCAATTTTCTGATCATGGATGAGCCGACCAACCACCTGGACCTCGCTTCCCGCGAGGCGCTGGAGCAAGCCCTGCGTGACTACGACGGCACCTTGCTGGTCATCTCGCACGACCGCTATTTCCTGGACCGGCTGGTGCAGCGGGTTAGCGCCCTGCGCGACGGCTCGCTCAAAGAATACCTCGGCAATTACAGCAGCTACCTCGAAAAACGGCGTCGCGAGCGACAGGCGCTGAAGACGGAAGAAAACAATCAAAAAGAAAAAGCGGGCAATGGTGGTGGCAGCGCGCGCAAAAGTAAAGAGCAGCGGCGGCAGGAGGCCGAAGCACGCCAGGCTGTTAGCAAACAGCGGCGCAGCCTGGAAAACGATATCGCCAGACTGGAACAGGAAATCGAATCGCTGCACGCAGAAAAAAGCGCCATTGAAAGCGAATTGGCCAATCCCGACACATACAACGATCCGCAAAAGGCCGCAAAGCTAAACAAACATTTAACCGCGCTTGAAGAGCAGCTAGGCAAACTGGAAAACACGTGGGAAGAAAAGCAACTGGCCTACGAGGAATTGCTGGAGCAGCTCGGCTAGTGCGTTGGAGTAATGGGGGCTAGGGTTCTAGGGTGCTAAAGTGTTAGTGTGTTAGTGTGTTAGTGTGTTAGTGTGTTAGTGTGTTAGTGTGTTAGTGTGTTAGTGTGTTAGTGTGTTAGTGTGTTAGTGTGTTAGTGTAAGGTGCAATGAACCCTGGAATCAGGCAATCTCTGGTCTGATATTCTTTTTCTTTCTCATTCTCATTATCATTCTCAAATCATTTCGAGAATAAGTTGAATTAAAAAAAGGCCGGCTATTTGAGAGCCGGCCTTCGTGTTTAACAGCGTCATCTTTTTTACATAATAAACAGCAGTTCGCGATACTTGGGCATGGGCCACAGTGTATCGGGAAGCAGTTCTTCCAGGCGGTCGCAGTGTGAGCGCACGATATTCATTGCCGGTACGATCTTTTCAACCACATGGAAAGCCTTCTTCGTTTCATCATGCATTGCTTCGCCGGAAGCATCCAGCTTTTTCAGATCTTCCAGTGCTGTGTAAAGCGCTGCCGTTTCCGCGGAAACCGAAGCCAGCAGTTTGCCCTGCTCAATTACAACACCGTCACCCACCATGTCGCTCATCTCTTTTAATCCGCGCAGTGTGGTGATCAGCTCGTTCTGGTATGAGATGGCCGCGGGAATAACCATCGTGGTGGCCATATTAAGCAGCGTATCATATTCGATTGAAAGCGAATTGATATAGCGTTCGATCTTTGTATTGTAGCGCGAACGTATTTCGGCTTCGCTGAACACTTCCAGCTTGGAAAGCATTTCAACGTTTTTCTTCTCCAGCAGCGGTTGCAGAGCTTCAACGGTGTTCTTCAGGTTGGGCAGGCCGCGTTTTTCGGCTTCCTTTACCCATTCTTCAGAATAGTTGTTGCCTTCAAAACGGACAGGCTTTGTTTTCTTAACATACTTTTGCAGGACTTCAAATGAGGCGTCGCGGATATCCTTGCCTTTTTCCGTCAACGCTCTCAGATCACTTGCCATGCGCGTAAGCGAATCCGCCACGGCCGCGTTGAGGATTGTGGCCGGCATGGAGATACTTGCCGAGCTGCCCACAGCGCGGAACTCGAACTTGTTTCCGGTAAAGGCGAACGGCGATGTCCGGTTGCGGTCCGTGTTGTCCTGCATGATCTTGGGAAGGTTGGTCAGCCCCAGATCGATGATTTTCTTTTCCGTCACATGATCGGTTTTGCCGCTTTCGATTGAATCCAGGATATCGGAAAGCGTGCGCCCCAAAAAGACCGAGACAATCGCCGGAGGCGCTTCATTGGCGCCCAGGCGGTGATCATTGCCGGCCGAGGCAATCGAAGCACGAATGATATCGGCATGACTGTAAACGGCATCTACGACGGCAACCATAAACAGCAGGAACTGCAAATTCTCCTGCGGCGTGTGGCCGGGGTCGAGCAGGTTAACGCCTTCGCTGTCCACGATGGAATAGTTGAGGTGCTTGCCCGAGCCGTTGATACCGGCGAAAGGTTTTTCGTTAAGCAGCAAAGCCAGGTCCAGACGGGTGGCTACTTTTTTCAGGACCTCCATCACCATCTGGTTACGGTCGGCGGCTACGTTGGCCTCCGCAAAAATCGGCGCCAGCTCAAACTGGTGCGGCGCTACTTCATTGTGGCGCGTTTTGGCCGGAATGCCCAGCTTGTAAAGCTCTTTTTCAGCCAGCTGCATAAACTCCAAAACACGCTCTTTGATGCTGCCGAAGTAGTGGTCTTCCATTTCCTGTCCCTTGGGCGGTTGCGCGCCAATCAGCGTGCGGCCGGCCAGGATAAGATCGGGACGCTCTTCATAGAAATTTTTGTCAACAAGAAAATACTCCTGCTCCGGGCCAAGCGTGGTGGTTACCCGCTCCACGTCGCGGCCAAAGGCAGAGAGCATTTTACGCGCGGCTATATCCAGGGCGTGCATCGAGCGCAACAACGGCGTCTTCTTGTCCAGCGCCTCACCATTGTAGCTGATAAATACAGAGGGGATACAGAGAATACCGCCGTGCGGTCCTTCGGCGATAAAAGCCGGGCTGGATGGATCCCACATGGTATAGCCACGGGCTTCAAACGTAGTACGCATACCTCCGCTGGGGAAACTGGAAGCATCCGGTTCGCCCTGGATAAGCTTATCGCCGCTAAAACGCTGTATCGGCTGTCCGTCGCTGTCGATGTCCAGGAAGGCGTCGTGCTTTTCCGCGGTCAGGCCGGTCATCGGCTGAAACCAGTGTGTAAAATGGCTGACACCGTTTTCCAGCGCCCACTCTTTCATGGCATGGGCCACGCTGGCGGCCACTTCTTCTTCCAATTTGGCGCCGCGGTGTATCGTCTCTTTCAAAGCTTTGTAAACATCCTTTGGCAGCTTTTCACGCATCACATCGTCGTTAAACGTGTTAATGCCAAAGTAGTCCATCACATTTCCATTTGCGTCAGTCATAAATGTTACTCCTTTTTTTCGAATTACTTGTTTTCGTCTTCTTGTAATTGTTCAAGGGGAATAGCTGTTGTCTCCTTGGGGCTGGAGAGTACGATGTTGGTCATCGTGTTTTTTACGCCCTGCCACGATTGTATAGCTGCCAGTAGCTGCTCAAGGTGGGCGGTATTGCGGCAGCGTACTTTCAGCAGGTGCGAGCCGCCGCCTGTAATGGCATGGCACTCCACGATCTCATCATAACGATTGGCTTCATCAATCACGTCGCGAAAATGGGTAGATGAATCGGTGGTTACAAAAATAAAGGCCATCATATCCAGGTTGGCTTTGCGGGCGTCGAGCAGAGCCACATAACCGCTTATGTAGCCATGCTCTTCCAGTTTACGCATGCGCTCGCTTACAGATGGGATTGTAAGTTCAACCTTCTCGGCGATTTCGTTGCGTTTCATCCTGCCCTGGCGCTGCAACAGCTCCATAATCTGCAGATCTTTTTTATCAGGCTTGTCGTGGTGCATTTTCTTCATCAGTTTCGTATCACAGGCGCCATATTTAAAAAATAATAAGGTGAATTACAAGGATAATTTAATTTTTTTAATACATTTAACAGTTTGGCATTATTTTTAAACACTTAAGCCTGACCATGCTTCGCCATACCGGCGTCTCAAGTCCGTCCCAAACAGTTCCCTCCATATTACCCGATCTTTTTCATTCTCTTAATCATTATCATTTTCTTATTTGTGCCACCTGTAAAAGAAAAGCTTCAATGTGCTTGTGGCGCGACGGGATTATCGGGATGGTATTGGCTACCCGTCTTTTAAAACCCATCCCAAACACTTCCCTAAATCTTCAGGGAAAGGCTTTTTGCCCAAATTCCACTCATTCTCATTTTACGAATTCAAACAGCATTAGAAAGGAGTTAACCCATGACTTCAGTCATGGGATTGCAATCTCGGAAGCACAACACATCAAACCGATTTATCGGTTTTTAAAGAAGTTATTCGTTAGCGTAAACCAACTAATCGGTTGCCGACAGGTTTTAGGCTTATAGTAAGTCCCACGACTGAAGTTGTGGGTTACGCGTATTTTGCAATCACTGTAATTATATGCCCGCAGGAAACGCCGAAGGCGTGGCAGGATTATGACAGAAAACACGTTAAGGAATCTGGCAGTCCCGAAGGGATGGCATTGGCCGACAGCCGGTTTTCCAATCCCACCACCAATTCAATTATTCAACAATTCAATCTCCCCCTTTGTGAAACCATTTTTCTTTTTTTGCGAAATAAATTAAGTTGTCCGCAGACTTTAACTCACTATTCACAACTCAATCGGAGGTTTTTAATGAAGCGTTTTATGCTTGTACTGCTATCGCTGGGCTTTATAGTATCCGTGGCCGCGGCCAAAATACCATCGGGCTTCAGCAAAGTGCAGGAAATGGGCGGGATTACCGAATACCGTCTGGACAAAAACGGGCTAAGCGTTCTGCTTATGGAAGAACACAGCGCGCCCGTACTCACTTTTATGGTCACTTACCGTGTCGGCTCACGCAATGAGGTTACCGGCACCACCGGATCGACACACCTGCTGGAACACCTGATGTTCAAGGGCACGGAAAAGTACAACAAGGATAACGGCAACCATATCGATGCTCTTCTCGGTAACATCGGCGCGCGCCTTAACGCCACCACCTGGCTGGATCGTACCAATTATTATGAAAGCATCCCCAGCGAGCACCTGGAGCTTGCCATTGATGTGGAAGCCGACCGTATGCGCAATCTGCTTTTGAAAAAGGAAGACAAAGAAGCCGAGATGACGGTTGTGCGCAACGAATTTGAGCGCGGTGAAAACAGCCCCTACTCTGCTTTGAGCAAGGCCATCACCGCAGCCGCCATTGTTGCCCACCCCTATCACCACTCGACCATCGGCTGGCGCAGTGATATCGAAAACGTGCCCATGCAAAAGCTGCGCGATTTTTACGACACTTACTACTGGCCTAATAATGCCACCGTTACCGTGATCGGTGATTTTAAAACCGATGAAGCGCTGGCACTGATCAAAAAGTATTATGGCGAAATCCCCAAATCCCCTGAGCCCATCCCGGAAGTATATACGGTTGAACCGGAACAGGAAGGTCCGCGTCGCGTGATGGTAAAGCGTGCCGGTCAGCTTGGCGCCGTGGGTATCGCCTACAAGGTGCCGGAAGGACAGCACCAGGACAGCTATGCGCTTGACGTGCTCGATGTGATCCTGGAAGATGGTAAAAACAGCCGCTATTATAAAGGCCTGATTGATAAAAACCTGGCGGTGAACGCGTTTAACAGTTACTTCCAGTTTAAAGACCCGAGCCTGTTTACGGCCTATGCCTTCCTGACGCCGGGAACGGCGCACGAGCAGGGTGAAGAGGCCATTCTCGCCGAGCTGGAAAAGGTTAAATCTGAAGGAGTAACGGAAGACGAGGTCAAGCGCGCCAAAAACCAGATTGCCGCATCCACCGCTTACGGCCGTGACGGCTCTTTCTCCATCGCCAGCCAGCTCAATGAAGCAATCGCTATGGGCGACTGGACTTTTTATGTGACCTATCTGGAAAATATCCGCAAGGTCACCCCCGCTGATGTTCAGCGTGTGGCACAAACCTACCTTCTGGAAGACCAGAGCACCACGGGCTATTTTATCCCGAAAAGCTCCGGCGGCGAACAGGGTGTTGCCAGCAGCGAACAGCGCTCTGAGGAAGAAAGCGGCATCCATTACTATCGCCAGCCAACGGAACCGTTGGGTTCTCTTAATGCCGCGCCTGCACCCATGCCGCAATCGGAAAGCAACATTGCCGATAACATCACGCGTAAATCCATTGAAGGCATAGATGTAATTACAGCCACAATGGGTATCGATAATGTTGTTACGTTCCAGGGCAGCATGGCCGCCGGTGATGTATTCTCCGCCGGCAACAGCATGATTGCCGACCTGACCGGACGCATGCTGGATAAAGGCACACAAAAGAATGACAAGTTCGCCCTTTCCGAAAAGCTGGAAAACATGGGCGCCAGCATCAATTTCAGTGTGGACAAGCACAACCTGGAGTTTTCGGGCCGCTGCCTTGCTGAAGATGTTACGGAAGTGATTGAGTTGATTGCCGAGCAGATGCGCTACCCGGCATTTGACGCAGAGGAACTGGAAAAACTCAAGAAGCAGCGCGAAGGCGATCTGAAGCAGCTGCTTGATGACACAAACACAATGGCCCGCGAGAAAATGGCACAGATTATGTTTGACCAGGGCCATCCCAATTACGAAGTGGCAGTCACAAAACTAATCGAAGATCTGAAGACGGTGACCGTTGATGATCTTAAAAAATTCCATGCCACCTACTATGGTCCGGAATCGATGATCTTTGTGGCGGCCGGCGATGTGGACACCGAAAAAATCCACAGTGCATTTCGTCGCCATTTTGCCAGCTGGACCGGCGGCGTTGAACATACGGAATTTGCCCGTGAACTGGAAAAAACGGAAGGCGGCATGCATGTGGTCACCATGGAAGATAAAACCAGCGCCACGCTGATGCTCGGTCAGAATACGGCTCTTACCCGCACCGATCCCGATTACCTGGCTTTTGCGCTCGGCAACCGTGTTCTGGGCGGCGGTGGCTTTACCGCCCGGCTGATGTCGATCATCCGTGACGAAGAGGGCCTGACTTATGGCATCTACTCCGGCCACAGCGGCGATGTTTATGCCGACGGCTACTGGTTCATCAGCGGAACATTCTCGCCGCAGCTTCTTGATAAAGGCATCAACTCCACCATGCGTGAGTTTACCCGCTGGGTGGATGAAGGCGTAACAAAAGAAGAACTGGATAATATGAAATCGCGCCTTTCCGGAAGCTACAAGGTGCAGCTGGCCACCACCCGTGGCATGGCCGCGCAAATTCTCAGCTTTGTAGAACGCGGCTATGACGTGACCTACATGGACCAGTACACCAAGGACCTGCAAGCCGTAACACTGGATGAAGTAAATACTGCCATCAAAAAGTACATCGATCCCGAGAAAGTGCTGACGGTTATCGCCGGCAGCGTGGATGAAGATGGCAAGCCGCTAAGCAAAAAAGATTAATCGCGGTTAACTGCAAAAAAAAGGCGCCCAGGTGGCGCCTTTTTTGTTTTCAACCTTTTCGCGTTCTCACTTTTACAAACCAATCGGTTGCCGGCAGGTTTTAGGTTTACAATACATCCCACGACTAAGTCGTGGGTTACACAAATTTTGCAACTGTGATCCGGCCCGCATGAAACGCCGAAGGCGTGGCAGAATTATAGCAGAAAACACGTTAAAGAATCTGGCAATCCCGAAGGGATGGCATTAACTACCAGCCGCAAACCCTTCTCTCAAATCTTCAGGGAAAGGCTTTGTTCAGCAACCTAACCCATGACTTCAGTCGTGGACCTCCAATACCGGAACGCTTTGTAATAAACCGATTTATCGGCTTAATAAAATGCTCTCAAATGATAAGGATTAAGATTATGAAAAAGATAAAGAACTATACGATTCTTAATCCCCGGTATATGATAAAAACAGCCACCGCTGCAACAACCGCGGCCACAAGCGCTAAGACAATCTCACCAAACAACAGCCAGCCGATACCAAACAAAGCGCTGTAAACGACAACCACACCCATCAGCCAGTTTATAAAAACCCGACCCAGGCCTTTATCCTGCTGCACCTCGGGCGCTTTGGCGGCAATGGCTTTCCAGCCGATGCCACCGGGATGGGTACGACGGAAAAATTCCAGCAGGTGCCTTTCGTCCGTGGGTTTGGTCAGGTAAGTTACCGCCAGCCAGACGATGGTAGTTCCCAGCACAATGGGGTAAAGCGTAATCGGCGACTGCAGCCCCATCACCTCCGTTGCAAAGGGGTAAATGGCCAGCGGTGCCAGCATCGCGCTTATCTCCGACCAGGCATTGATGCGCCACCAGTACCAGCGCAAAATCAGCACCAGGCCCATGCCGGCACTTGCGTTGATGATAAATTCCCAGGCGCCGGAAATGGTTGTCAAAACATATTTGGTAAGTAGCAGCGAAAAAATGGTCAGCAAAATAACCCCGATGCGCGAAACGATCACATAATGCCTTTCGTCGGCTGTACGTTTTATAAAGCGGCGGTAGAAATCGTTCACCAGGTAGGACGTGCCCCAGTTTAGCTGTGAAGCGATGGTTGACATATATGCAGCCAGAAATACCGCGATCAGCATGCCCAGCAATCCCGCCGGCAGGTAGCGCAGCATCAGCTTGGGATACATCACCCCGGGATCAACGGTATTTTCGTAGGTCTCGTAAAAAGCGCGGAATTCGGCTGACTGGTACAACGTATTGGGCGACTGCAAAAGCGAGCGGTCATCAAAAGCCTTTTCGGCCAGCTTATAAAGCGCCGGATTTTGCTCCTGTAATATTTCCGGCGATTGCGCCCTCGGTAATATCACCAATGCTGCCAGCGCTACCACAATCCAGGGCCAGGGACGCACCGTGTAGTGGGCGATGGTAAACCAAAGGGTGGCAAACAGACTGTGCTTTTCATCCTTTGCGCTCATCATGCGCTGTGCCACATAGCCGCCACCACCGGGGTCAGCGCCCGGGTACCAGCTCGACCACCACTGCAATCCCACGTGGGCCACAAAAGCGCCAATGGTTAAGGCCAGCACCCCGCCGGTCACACCGCTTACATCCAGCTCGCCAATGCGCGGGAAAAAGTCCAATACCTGCGGCGCCAGTTTGTCGGTCATTGCGGCCATGCCGCCCACCTGCGGCAAACGCACAACCAGCACGGCCAAAATCGTGCAGCCGGCCATGGCAAACAGAAACTGGAAACTGTCCGTGCGCGCCGTACCCAGCAATCCCGATGCGGAGGCATAAACGGCAATGATCAGCGCGCAGATAGTAACCAGCAAAAAGGGATCAAACTCCGGCAACACCACGCGGAAAATTTTCTCCATGGCGCTGTGCACCCAGCCCAAAACGATGGCATTCATAAAAAGACCCAGGTAAAGCGCGCGAAAACCACGCAGCCAGGCCGCTGCTTTACCGGAATAGCGCAGCTCCACAAATTCCACGTCGGTCATAACGCCGGAGCGCCGCCACAAACGGGCAAAAAAGAACACGGTCAGCATCCCGCCGATGGCCATGTTCCACCACAGCCAATTGCCGGCAATGCCGTTACGGGCCACCAGCTCGGTCACAGCCAGAGGCGTATCGGCGGCAAATGTAGTGGCCACCATCGCTGTACCGGCAATGTACCAGGGCATGTTTCTGCCGGAGAGAAAAAATTGCGACGTATCCTTGCCGGCTTTGCGGGTATAGTAAAGGGCAATCCCGAAAATGATCAGGAAAAAAAGAACGATGACGCTCCAGTCCAGGGCGTTAAGATACTGCATGGTGCACTCCGTCGCTTTATGGGAAGGGGCAATTTACAAAAAAAGCCGGATACCAAAACAGGCATCCGGCTTAGTAAAGAATTCAATTATGTTTTTCTTTTAGGATTGAGTATCAAACTTCCCCGCCCAGGTCAGGGCGCCGCCGGCCAGGGCAATATCTTTAAGAAAGGCGCTCATGGCCGCCTGGTTGCCGCCCATTACAGCCGGCAGCTGGACGGACAAGGCAAATATAGCCAGCATCACCGCCAGTAATAGTGCCGCCAGCTTGGCCTGCTTTCCGGTTAGGAAAGCGATGACCGCCAAAATATGAGCCAATCCGGTAAGGTAAACCCAAAAGACGCCGCCCGGTATCGGCACCATTCCCGCCATTTGCGAAGCATTCATAAAATGAAAAATGCCAAATACGGCAAACGGCAATATAAAAATATAACGCGCTGCTGTTGTGGTTAGAGCCTGCATAATACCCCCTTTATTGGTTGGTTTTGTGGAGAAAAACAAGAGATACAGCTTAAAGTATAGAAGACCAGAGAGCGATTGTCAAAAATGAGTGCCAATATGTTAGGAATTATACTCTCCGCCAAAACGGATACCGAATTGTTTTAGCAGTTTAAAGGGCGGTTCACCGCCGGCAAAAATAAAGACAAAATCATTCGGGATTGTTTGTTGTCCGTCCGTGGTATCCAAAATCACTTTACCTTTTTCGATGGATATGACATTTGAACTGAACAACGCTTTGATTTTGCCTGTATCGATCATTTCTCCGACGCGTTGTTCATTGCGTGTTTTGATGCGGAAAAATTTTTCTTTGCGGTAAGAGATTGTAATACGATTGCCTTTTTGCCGCGCCAGGCCTATGGCCGCTTCAATGGCGCTGTCACCACCACCCACAATCAGGATGTCATGCTTTTGGTAGGATTCGGCGTCCATCAACTTGTACATCACCTTGGACTGGTCTTCACCGGGCACGCCCAGTTTGCGCGGAGTGCCACGCCGGCCCAGGGCCAAAACAACACTTTGCGCGCTATACTGGTTTTTGTCCGTTTTTATCAGGTACGCCTTACCTTCTTTTCTCAGGTCAATAAGCTTTTCACCGCTTTGAATGTTGAGGCGGTATTGGTCGCGCATTTTCTGCCATATTTCCAGCAGCTCTTCCTTGCTGTATTCCGGACGGGTTAACTTACCGTATAGCGGTATTTCCACGGGCTGTGTCATAACCAGTTTTTTGCGCGGGTACTGCAGTATGGTGCCCCCGGCATCCTGCTGATCTATAATGACTGTTTTCATCTTATGCTCAAGCGAGCGCAGCGCCGTACTCAGGCCGGCGGGTCCGGCACCCACGATCGCCACATCATAGGTCTGGGTGGAATCCCCGTCATTTTTTTGCTTTATGGCGTCGGCCACTTTTGCGCCCTGCGTAATGGCGTTTTTGATAAGCGCCAGCCCGCCCAACTCCCCGGCAATGTAAACGCTCGGCAGATTGGTTTCGTATTCTTCGTTCAGCTGCGGGATGTCTTCCCTGTTGCTCATATCGCCCAGACCAACATGAATTGCGCCAACAGGACAGGCGGCCTCGCAAAGTCCGTGGCCCACGCACTTAAGGCCGTTGATAATCGCGGCCCGGCCACTCACGATTCCCAGTACATCGCCCTCGGGGCAGGCATCCACACAGGCGCCGCAACCAATGCAATACATATCGTTTATCTGCGGGTGCTGGGCTACCGCTTTTGTAGCTCCAAGGCGCTCGGCTTCGGCATGCTTTTCCTGATCGCTTTTATGGCGTTTGAGGCTCTTCAGCCAGTAAGGTAAAATTATCAGCAGGGCGATAAAAACGGTGATGCCCCAAATCAGAATATTCTCCATGCTCCTCCGTTACAGACGGTATCCCAAACCGCTGTTCAGCCAGATTGCGGCGGGGCCGGCGCCGTTATGTTGCTGCAACCAGCCGCTCCAATACAACCTCTGCGTCAGGTTGGCCAAAAACGAAAACTGCCAGCGCTCCTGCCGCGTGTAATCCGCTGCCTGTTTTAATTTATAATTATAGACTGTATAGCCGCCACTCACCTGCCAGTTGGCGTTGATATCCCAGTAAATCGTCGCGCCCGGGTAATAGCCTTCGCTAAAGGCGTTTTCAAAAACCTGCAGATCAAACGCCGCACCGATACCTTTCCAAATGCTGCGCGCGGAAATACGGGCCGAAGCAAATTTTGCCGCATTATCATTTCCACGTTCACGCCAGCCGCCACGCAGGCCGACATGCAGTTTTCTCAATGGACGCCATTGCACATCCGTGCGCCAGCCGGAGCGGGCCGCGTCGTCAAACAGCGAATCGGCCAGGCTGCGTGTTTGCCACGTGTAGTAACTGCGACGCGTATCATAGCTCAGCCCGGCGCTTAGGTCCGTGTTAAAACTATAGCGCGCCGACAAGTACAATGATGACATCGTGAAAGTGTTTCCGCTTTTTTCTTTGCGCCAGGAGCGGTTATAATCCACTTCCAGCATCTGGTAAAGAGACCAGCCCGAAGCATAAAAGCTGTTGCGCGTAAACAGCATCTCGCGGTCTATCTCGCCAAGATGGTAGGAGGCGGCAATGGCCGTGGTATGCTCAAAACGGCGCCCTGCGGAAAACTCTTTTTCGTAGCCAGCAAACAAACCGCCTTTGCGCGTGTCGGTATCCAGGCTGTTGTCGCGGTAATCCGGCTGGCTTCCGGCATACAGACCGACGCTCCAGTTTTCGCTCAGTTTTTGGCTAAACAGCAGGCCATCCAAAAAACCCGCAGCGCTGAATGAACAGGCCAATATGCGGCCCGCCCTGATACGTGTTGAAGCAGTGGGCTCATATTCGAGGGACGCTTCATAAAGACGATGACGCCATTCATCTTCCGGCAAGCCGCTAGCGTAACCGTCTCGCAGGTAATAGCGCGATCTCCAGCGCAAGCGGAAATGCAATGTTCCATCAAGCAGATCCTGCGCATTGAGACGCAGTCCAAAATCAGGCTCGTTGAGCGTGCGGCTGTTATCGCGGTAGCTGCTTAGTCCGGCCGTGGCGGTTCCGCGCACGCGCATCGGTTTACGGACTTTGGGTGTGGCGGTTTTTTGCGTTACCGGCAGCGGCTTCACCTTCTCCGTTACCAATGTATCCGCTTCGCTTTCTTGTTGTGGCGAGTGCCTTGTACCCACCCTGACGGCCGTTTCCCCTTTTTGCAGCAACACGGGCTCGGCCAAAAAGCCACAGGACGCAGAATGGTCTGCAACAAACAACACTTCCAGCAAGACCTCCCCGTGACGCGCCGTGCCCTCTACTTTAAGGGTATCCCCAACCTGCAAACCCGCGGCGCGGCCTTTGTCAACGTAAACGTGGTCCGCCGAAACATAGCGCACGGACACACGCAGATCATCCGCCGCAGCCAGGGCTATGGCAACCAGGGCAATCGACAAAGCGTTTCTTACCATGGTGTCCCCGTCCTTCTTAGCTGCTTCGGAATGAATGGCCGCAGCAGGTCGTCATCGGCGCGCCCGTCTGGGTGACAATCAATACAGGCCGTACTTTCATATACATAACCGCTTACCTCGCGGTGCTTGTCATCCATCTCGCTCCGGCTGTGCTCATGGCAGTTGATGCATTCAAAGCGGCTGTAGTTTGCCGGGTCCAAGTGGCAATCCGCGCACACATCCCACTCCTCGCGGTGCTCACCGCTGTAGATGGGAAAATAACTGGCGTCGTGGTCCCAGTTTGCGGGTTCCCAGGCGGTGGTGTTATGGCATTCCTCGCAGGTTTGCGGAAACCCTGCGGCGCCGTGTGGCGGATCGGTCGTTGTATTAAAGTCGTCTTCGTGGCAGGCAACGCATTCCGTTGACGTGTTGCTGTACCCGTCCGCGTGGCAGGCCTGGCAATCCTGGGAAACATGCGCGCCGGTCAGCGGAAACGCCGTGAGAGTGTGGTCAAAATCGGCCGGCGACCACGCCGTGGTTGTGTGGCAGGTGGCGCAGTCCTGGTCAAACTGGTTGGTGACGTGGTCAGGATCTGCGGCCTGGTTATAGTCCGGTTCGTGGCAAGACCAGCAATCTGTCGGCGTACCGCTAAAAACCCCGTTGATGTGGCAGCTCTGGCAATCCGTATTCAGATGCGCCCCGGTCAGCGTAAAATTGGTCTGGTTATGATCAAAGTCGGCAGGCTCCCAGGCCGTGGTGCTATGGCAGCTGGCGCAATCCTGGTCAAACTGTCCGGCCACGTGGTTAGGGTCGGCCGCCTTCTCATAGTCCGGCTGGTGGCAGGACCAGCAATCCGTTGGTGTACCCTCGAAAACCCCGTCAAGGTGACAGCTCTGGCAATCTTCGCCGATATGGGCGCCGGTCAAAATAAAAGCTGTCTGCGTGTGGTCAAAGGTAGCCGGCTGCCATGCCTGTTGCGTGTGGCACTGCAGGCAATCCTGCGGAAGCTGCGCGGCAACGTGATCGGGCTCCTGCGCCTGGTTAAAATCGTTTTCATGACAGCCAATACAATCGCGGGCCAGCCCGGTAAGTTGATTATTTACGTGACAGCTGATGCAAAATGCCGTGCTGTGCGCGCCGATCAGTTCAAATCCGCTTTCGGCGGTATGGTCAAACAGATCACGGTCCCAGCTCATGGTGGTATGGCACTCTTCGCACACGGTTGGAAAACGGAAAGCGCTGTGATCCGGGTTTGCCGCTTGCTCAAAATCGGCCATGTGGCAGGTTTCGCAGGCGTCGTCGGTGCCGGTAAAAGCACTCTCGTGGCAGGTGACACAATCAACACTCTTGTGCGCGCCATCCAAAACAAATACCTCTGGATGGCTGTAGCGCGCCCTTTGCCAGGTGACCTGGTCCACATTATGGCACTGCGCGCAATCCAGGCTGAAGCGTGCCAGTTCATGTTGCGGGTCCAGCGTGGACATATACGTGTCCAGGTGGCAGCCTTTGCATTCCACCGGGGTGAGCGTAAACTCTTGCTGTGTGGTTGCATCGCCGTGGCAGGCCTGGCAATCGAGGGAGGCGTGCAGACCGAGCAGCGGAAAGCGCGTGCCGGCATGCAGTTCCAAAGCTTCGCGACGGTTATCCCAGCTTTGCGGGGTATGGCAGTTTTCACAACGCAGGCCCAGCTCGCCGCGGTGGATGTCGGCGTGGCAGTCGGCGCACGCGTGCCCAATAAAGGCAAAATTGAGGTTTTGATGGCAATCGCCGCATTGCAATGCGCTATGCCCGCCCTTCAGGGCAAAACCGGTTGTAGCGTGATCGAATTGCAGGTCCGCGCGCAGGGGTGTCCAGCCGGACGTGCTGTGGCAGGTAGTGCAGTCCATATCCAGCCTGCCATGCGGATTCAGCTGCTGAGTCCACACAAAACACGGCAAAAACAGAGCAAACAAAACATATTTCATGAACGCTCCTTACCGTGGCATGCCGTACAGGATGTATCCAGTGGCTTGAAGGTGAGTGTTTTGCCATCGCCCTGGCGCGGGTGGCAGGCGGCACACTCCAGGCCGATATGGGCGCCATCCAGCTTAAAGCGGCTGTCGCGGTTATGGTTAAAAGCAATATTTTTCCAGCCGGCCGGAGCGTGGCAGCGGGCACAATCGGTTTGGCCGTTGGCGGAGGCAAGCTGCCCCCTGTGCACATCCTCGTGGCAACTGCTGCAATTTTTCTTTTGGGACAAGCCGCCAAAAGCTACGGTATTGCCGGCGTTTTTGTGGCATCCTTTGCAGGAGGTACGCGCATGCTCACCTTCCAGCGCAAAGCCGGTTATGGTGTGATCGAAGCTCACATCCCGCCAGCTGTTATTTGTATGGCAGGCGCTGCACCAGTTCGGGCTTTCGCTGTTGATCGTGGAGACGGTTAATCCGCTGTGAGGATTGTTGTGGCAGCCCTGGCAGGTCTTGTCAGCAAAGCGGAAGCGCAGCCGGCCGCGGTCCGCAGATGGACTTAATGGCTGGTGGCAGGCTTCGCAGGGAATCGCGCGGTGCGCTCCCAGGAGGGGGAAGTCGCTTTGTCGGTGCTGATCAAGGCTGAATTGCGCCGGGCTGAACCCTGCCGTTGTGTGGCAGGCGGAGCAATCCGTTCCGGAAGCCAGCTGCCCCCGGTGTACGTCAACATGGCAATCGGCGCAGGTACCGAAACTCAGCGTAGAATGAGACTTATGGCAGGCTTTGCAATCCAGTGTTTTGTGAAGACCGGTCAGCGGGAAGCGCGTGCTGCTGTGGTCAAAGCCGTTGCGTGCCAGTACCTGCCAGCCGGATGTGCTGTGGCAGGTGCGGCAGGCGCCGCTCAAACGGCCCTGGTGCGGATCGCGGTGGCAACTGTTGCAATCCCCGAAAGGCATCCCGCGAAAACGGATGAAGGCGCCGGCGGCATCATGCTCTGTTTTGTGGCAGCTTTCGCAGGCCACGTTTTGGTGGCGTCCGCTCAGCCGGAAACGGGCAGCGCTATGATCAAAGCGTGCCAGCGGTTTCCATTTATCCTGATCATGGCAGTTGAGACAATTCCCGGCAAGCTGGCCGCGGTGCGTGTCTTCGTGGCAGGAAAGGCAGTTGGTCTGCAGCCCGAGGAAAGTGCGTGACAAATCCTTTCCGGCGCTTAACAAAGGCCCTCTGTTTACAATGTTTTGCGGATTGTGACAGTCGCGGCATTTCACTTTTTTGTGCGCCCCCTGAAGCTCAAAGCCGGTTTCGGCATGGCTGAAGTTTTCCATTCCCTGCGGCCAGTAAACCAAATCAAAATCGCGGCCCTGGTGCTCAATGTGGCAACTGCCGCAATCAGCAAAGCCGCTTTTGGCGTGCAGCCCTTTGCCGGCAGCAATGCGCTGCGCCAGGAGCGTATGGCAATCAAGACATTTTGCCGGTGACAAGCCCTCGCCGGCTTCATGGCATTGTGTGCAGTTGGTAACACCCTCGAGCTGTTGGTGGCTTTTGTGCAGTTCACCCGGCGAAAGCTGGGCACACAGTGGCAGCACAAAAAACAGGACAACAGCGACGGCGAAAGGCAGGAGGTGATCATGAGCATGATCAAGAGCAGAATCAAGAAGGCTTTGCTTGTTCATTTAAAATATCCAGGTGTAGCCTAAATAGACGCTGATACCCACATGCACCAACATAATCAGGTACATGATGATGGCAAAGGGTTTATGAAAAACATGCCAATAATGGAACAGCAGACGCACGCGGTCCAGCAGCGCAATGCGTCGCGCAAGGACGGCTTTACGGTGCACAATTTTGACAAAACGGTGCACATCCTGCGCAGGGACATTATGCCGGCGGCGTATCTGCCGGCGAATGGCGGGCAGCCGAAACCATAAGCGCAGCTCGCTGAACAGCAAACCAAAAAAAAGCGCGAACATAGATTGAGAATAGCGCGGCGGCATGATTGCCTGTTCCAGTTTTTGAATTTCATCTTCATTAAGGTGGTACTCTTCCCGCAGAATGCCGGCCAACTCCCTGTTCTCCTTTTCCACATCGTCCAGCGTAAGCTCGTTACCGCGGATGCCGCGGGGGATTTGCAGATAAAGGTAGCGCCCCAAAACACCACTAAGCGCCACCAGCACCATGGACCAAAAGCTGACCGCAACCAGCCCGTTAAGCTTAAAGGTAGAATGCAGCACCACGAATACCGGTCCCATGCTGCCCAGGAAAATATGTACATCCAACCAGCGGCTTACGGCCCCGGCACGCCCGAAGAGGCGCGTGCGTTTACGCACCGAATAGAGCAGCAAGAGCAGCATCATCAGCGTGCCGAGAATACCCAGGCCATGACTGATAAAGCCGCCGGGCTTCATCACCCGGTAATCGGGGTGGCGCGGCCGCAGTTGAAAAGGCTGCATGTAGTAGTCCCAGTAATTCCAGACTACGTAACCCGCAAGCAGCAGGGCCGAGGCATACAGCGCAAACAACAACAATCGAAACAGTATGTGTGGTTTTTGTCCTGTTACAGCCATTCCCGTACCGGTTTATCTTTCCTGAGCAATTTCGCTGCCGTTTTGCTTACTAAGATCGTGCCATCTTTCATTCAAACTCGAGCCGCGGGAAAATCACATGAAAAACGGTTTTGTCACCGGGCTCGCCCTCGATGCTGATACGGCCTTTGTGTTCTTTTACGATCCAGTTTACGATGCTGAGGCCCAGGCCACTGCCGCCCATCTGCCGGGAGCGCGTCTTGTCGATCCGGTAAAAGCGTTCAAAGATCTGCTGCCGCTCCTCCGGGGCGATACCGATGCCGTTGTCCTCCACTTCCAGGTGGATGCCGCCGTTGGAAGCGTAGCCGCGCAGGAAAACATAGCCTTTGTCGCGATTGTATTTTACGGCGTTGTCGGTCAGGTTGGTCAACAGCTCAATTAGGGCTTCGCGGTTGCCCAGCAGTTCCAGCGAATCTTCCACGCTGTGGCGTAGTTGCAGATTGCTTTTCTCGGTCATCCGGCGGGCCAGCGGCAAAAAATCTTCCACAACTTTATCGAGGCGCAAAACCGCCATATCCAGATCTTCCTTGCCCTCGTCCACGCGCGCCAGTTGCAGCAGGTTATTGATAATATGCGTCATCTTCAGCACTTCCTCGTGCACGGATTCCAGGGCCTGGCGGTATTCCGCGGCAGGACGCTCGCGGGAAAGCAGCACTTCAATCTGCCCGCGCATGATGGTTAACGGCGTGCGTAGCTCGTGCGACGCGTCAGCGGAAAAATTCTTCATTTGCCGCAGGGAACTTTCCAGTTTACCGAACAGGGCATTCAGCGTATCGATGAGTTGCAGCAGCTCTTCATCCGCTTTGTGCGCGGTTATGCGCTGTTTGAGATCACCGGAATCAAAAATGTGCCGGGCGGTGGCGGTGATACGCTTTAGCGGTTGCAGCGATCTGTTCACACCAACGAAGGTGCCCCACAAAGCCAGAACAAGCACAAACGGACTGATCATCAGAAACGTGGTAAGAATATGCTCCAGAAAAGCGTGGATTTCATCGGTGGACTGTAGGGCGGTTATCATTAAAGGGCTGTTGTAAAGATCGGCCCGGCGCATAGAGATGCCTTGCAGAATGGTATCACTGAGCACGGCATGGGGGCCAATATCGTTCAGCGGGCTTAGTGCGAGTCCCCATTCGGCAAGATTTTGCGAACGCAACACTACGCTGTCACCCATGGATATCTGCAGAAAAATGGCGTGCTCGCCCAGTTCAACGTGCTCATGCTCCATCCACTCGCTGCTGTCGCTAAAAACAATCGTGCCGCTTTTATAATGACTCAGCCGGCCCAGCTCTTCCACCTCTGCCAGCAGGCGCCCGTCCACCTGCCCGTAAAGGTGCTCCTTCAGGATCAGGTAGATCAACGCGGATACAAGCAGTAACGTGGCCACAACGATAAAGCCGTTCCACAACAGCAGTTTATTTTTAATGGTTCGATTCATTTTCGGTCTTCAGGATATAGCCGGAGCCGCGCAGGGTAAAAATAAGCGGTTTACTGGTAGCTCCTTTCAGCTTGTTTCTGAGGTAATTCACATAAACGTCTATGTAGTTGGTACCCGTATCAAAAGTGATTTTCCAGACATCGCGGGCCAGCATTTCACGCGTTACCAGTTTGTTGGGTCGCCGGGCAAAATAGACAAGCAGTTCAAATTCGCGGTTGGAGAGCGGCACGTCGCTGCCGTTGGTGGAAACGCGGTGCTCAAAAAGGTCAATACACAGGCCGGCTATGTGCAGGATTGTATCATCGCCCAGGCGCGTGCGCCGGTATAAGGAACGTATACGGGCCAGCAGCTCTTCGAAGGCAAAGGGCTTGGTGATGTAATCATCGGCGCCGCAATCGAGCCCGGTTATTTTATCATCAAGCGTGTCGCGCGCGGTCAGCAAAATAACCGGCACATCACTGTCTTGTTCACGGATGCGGCGGCATAACTCAATGCCGCTCAATCCGGGCAGCATCCAGTCCAGGATCATAAAATCGAATTCACCGTTGCGCGCCTGCTCGTATCCGGATGACCCGTCATCAGCCAGGACCACGTCATAGCCCGCTTCACGCAGGCCCCTTTCCAGAAAAGAGGCCACCTTGGCTTCGTCTTCAACCAAAAGTATACGCATGCACTTTTACCTTTTTACAAAGATACGACCGGCAAACCGATTCTTCCAGCGCAATATGTAAAGATTAGAAAAGTCTAATTTTAGTATTGCCGCGCGGGTGCTAATTTATCCCTTGAGAAACCTGTCACTTAACCCGGTAATCCTATGAAAAAATACCTGATCCTGTTTCTGCTTGCCTGCGTGGCTATGGCCGGCGCCCAGAACGAACTTACCCTTAGCCGTGCCATTGACCACGCCATGAGCAACAGCCCGGCGCTGCAACAGATGCACAAGCAACTGCAGCAATCCCTGGCCGAACGGTGCCTGGCACTAGCCCCGCCGGACCCGTCCGTCTCTTTTATGCAGGAGGGCCTGCGTTCGGCCAATGATGATTTCAGCGAACAGCGCCAGACTATTTCGCAGGCGCTGGATTTTCCCCTGCAATATCTTTTTCGTTACAACCGCCGCGACGCGGAAGTGGAGGCCCAACGGCACACGATCACTTTTGCCGAACGGCGTTTACGCGGCGAGGTGAAGCAGCATTACACGCGCCTTATCCATGCCCGGAAGATTGTGGAACTGCGTGAGCGTGAACTGGAGATTGCCCGCGAACTGGATGAAAGCAGCTCTATCCGCCTGGAGGCCGGCGACGCCACCGAGCTGGAAAAGCTTAAAACAGCCATACAGTTTAATGAGGCGCAAAGCGATCTGGACGAGGCCACGCGCGCCTTCCACGAAATGCGCTATGCCCTGTTTACGGCCATCGGGCTGGATACGGAAAAGCAAAAGTATAACATCGTTTTCCCCGATTCGCTTGTCTTTACGGAAGTGCACATCCCGCAAGACTCCATTTTAGCCACGCTTTATACACAGCCGCTGATGCGTGCGCGCGAAGCACAGATTTCCGCCGGCAGCGGACAGGTGCGCGAAGCCTGGGGCAGCTTTATGCCCTCCATCGCCGTGAGCGTTTACCGCCAGGATTATGGCAGCGGCTACGACTTTTACGGCTTTGAGGCCGGCCTTTCCATACCGCTGTGGTTTCCTTTGCGCCAGGCAGCGCAGGTAAGCAAGGCCCGCGCCGAAAAAAACATCGCCATCATCGAGCGGCACGCCACCGCGCTGGAACTAAAAAGGCAGATCGAAGACGCCTGGCACGGATATGAAGCCAGCCGGGCAATCGTGCAACGTTATTTTTCACAAACGCAGCGCGATGCCGAGCGCTTGCTGCAGGCCACAATGGAGGGTTACCGTGCCGGGGAAATCGACCTGCTTAACCTGCTGGATACACAACGCACCTACCTGAACAGTCAAAAACGTTATTACGACGCCTTGCGTGACTATTACATCAAGGTCATAGAACTGGAGCAATATCTGGGACGCGACCTTGTCTTCGGCACGGCAAATGAAAGCTAAGGAGAGAAACATGATACGACTTTTTGTATTGCTGACAAGCGCCCTGCTCATCAGCGTATCCTGCGGGGCTAACGATGAAACCGTGGCAACAGACAGCGGCAGCGTGCCGCCTTCCCTGACTGGCGGGGAGAGCGCCGGGCCTGTGTTAATCGAGCTGGACTCGGCCCAGGCCGCACATCTTAAAATCGAAACCATCGCCGTGCAGCGCGGGGAAACCACTTTCCCGGTCACTGTTTCGGCAACGGTTCAGCCGGCGCCGGATCACATCTTCATCGTCAGCGCACCCATCGAAGGGCTGGTTGTTAAAATCCTGGCTCACGAGGGCGAACGGGTCAAAAAAGGCGACGTACTGCTGGAACTGGAAAGTTTGGAGTTTGCCAACCTGCTGGCCGATTACCTGACCGGCAGCGCCGAAGAGAGCTTCCGCAAAGCGCAGCTGGAACGGCAGCAGCAGCTGTATGAAAAGCGCATTAAATCGCTGCGTGAACTGGAGCAAAGCCGCGTCGATTACGCCCGCGCCAAAACCGCCGTCCAGGCCGCATACGCCCGTTTACTGGCTGTAGGAGTTGATGAGCAGGACCTGGAGATGTGGAAAAAATCGGGCAGTGAGCACCCGCACTTGCCCATCCGTGCACCGCTGGACGGCATTATTACCGAGCACCTGGTAGATATGGGCCAGGCAGTGGAACGCTACGCGCGCATGGGTACCATCGTTAACCCAAGACGGGTGATGGTGCGCGGCTACGTGGCGCCGGAGGATGCGGCTTTTGTCTCCGAAGGTAACGCCGTACGCATCGCGTTGCGTGAAAACAGGGGCGAAGCGCTCAGCAGCAGCATCAGCAGCCTGGTGCCGCTGTTGGATGAGCAGAACCGCTCGGTGACCGTGAACAGTTTCGTCAGCAACCCGCCGCAATGGCTGCGCCCGGGACAAAACGTGCGCATGGAGATCAAGGCCCAAAGTCCCGGAGAGGTGATCTTTATTCCGTTCGCCGCCATCCAGTACGAGGGCGATAAACCGGCCGTTTTTGTGCGTCTGGCACCGGACCAGTTTGAAAAACGCATTATCAGCGTCGACCGTATCAGCGGTAAACAGGCCATTGTTGCCGGCGGCCTGCAGCCCGGTGAGGAAGTAGCCGTCAACCAGATATTCACGCTCAAGGCTCTCAGCAAATACAGCGAATTTGCGGAGGAATAGGAGAATCTCATGCTGCATAAACTTATTGACTTCAGTCTGCGCCAGAAATTTGTCGCCTTGTCGCTTGTTGCGCTGATGGCTTTTGGCGGTTACCGCGCTTTGAGCGATATCCCGATCAACTCGCTGCCCGACGTAACACCGATACAGGTGCTGGTAATTACCAAAGCGGGACGTTATTCGCCTTACGACGTGGAACGGCTGGTCAGCTTTCCCGTCGAAACGGCCATGAGCGGTCTGCCCAACGTGAGCGAAGTGCGCTCCATCTCGCAGTTTGGCCTCTCGGCCGTCACCGTGGAATTTGAGGAAGGCACGGATACCTATTTTGCCCGCCAGCTTGTAAGCCAGCGTGTGCAGAGCATCGTGGATGAGCTGCCGGAAGGGGTATCGGCGCCACAGCTGGGACCCATCTCCACCGCCCTTGGTGAAATCTACCAATACGTGGTGCGCGGGGATGGATACAGTCTCACCGAATTGCGCACCATCCAGGACTGGCTGATCGCCCCGCAGCTTAAAAACGTCCAGGGTGTTACAGAAATCAACTCATTCGGCGGTTACGTGAAGCAATACGATGTCATTGTACGGCCCGGCAAGCTGCGCCAGCTGGGAATTGGCCTGGGCGAGGTCATGGAAGCCATCGCCAGCAACAACAGCGTTTCCGGCGGCAACTACCTGGAGCATAACCGCGAGCAATATATCATTCGTGGCTTCGGCCAGATCAACAGCGCCGCGGATATCGGCAACATTATCGTTACGCGTCTGTCGGACCGTCCGGTTTACCTTTACGAAATCGCCGACATCCAGCCGGGGCGGCAGCTGCGCCAAGGTGCGGTGACACAGGATGGTCGCGGCGAAGTGGTAACGGGCATCATCATGATGCTGCGCGGGTATAACGGCCGTGAGGTGATCAGCGATGTTGAAGAACGCATTGCCTCGATCAACAAAGGCCTGCCCGAAGGTGTGCACATCGACCCGTTTTATGATCAATCCGACCTGATAGACCGCACCACCAATACGCTGATCACCAACCTTGTTGAGGGCGGTTTCCTGGTCATCGTGGTATTGCTGGCCTTGCTTGGCGAAATACGCGGCGCGCTGATTGTGGCCTCGGTGATTCCGCTTTCGATGCTGTTCGCCTTTATCGGCATGCGTGAGTTTGGACTGGCAGCTAACCTGATGAGCCTCGGCGCCATCGACTTTGGTATGGTGGTGGATGGTTCCGTGGTGATGATGGAAAACATCGTGCACCGCTTGCAGCAAAACAGCAAAGGCAGCAAGATCGCCGTTATCGCCGCGGCAGCCAGAGAGGTGGCCCGTCCCATTTTCTTCGGTGTGCTGATTATCCTGATGGTCTATGTCCCCATCATCACTTTCAGCGGCATGGAAGGTATCCTGTTCCGTCCGATGGCTATCACAGTTGCGACCGCCGTTTTCGGTTCGCTGCTACTGGCGCTGATCTTTGTGCCGGCCATGTCATCGATCGTTTTTAAGAAGGGCGTTAAAGTAAAGCGGAACCGCGTAATCGAATGGCTTAAGCCGCGCTACCAGAGGCTGCTGCAATGGCACCTCGATAACAAGATCATCGTTTTGCCTTCCGCCGTACTGATCTTTCTCTTTTCACTGGTGGTTCTGTGGAACTCCGGCACGGAATTTTTACCGGAGCTGGATGAAGGATCGATCCTCGTTGAGCAGATTCGCATGCCCAGCGTTACGTTGGAAGAGTCAGTGGAAAATGCCAACTGGCTGGCCGGCGAACTGAAACGCAATATTCCGGAGATCCGCACCGTGGTACCCAAAACCGGTCGCAGCGATTTGGCCAACGACTGGATGGGCGTGCATCAAACCGACGTCTGGGTTTTGCTAAAGCCCATGGATGAGTGGCGTCCCGGAATAACCAAGGAAAGAATAAATCGCCTGATCGAACCTTATTTGAAAAGCGAACCGGGGCTGGCATACAATTTTACCCAGCCCATCGCCATGCGCGTGGATGAACTAACCAGCGGCGTAAAGTCAGATGTGGCCGTTAAAGTATTCGGTGAAGATTTGGAAGTTTTAAATGATGTGGGCAACGCGATTGTGGATGTTGTGCGCACGTTGCCGGGCACAGCCAACTTTTACCTGGAGCAGCCCGGTGGTCAGCCTTACCTCAACGTCGCCATCGACCGCAATGAGGTTGCTGCCTACGGCCTTAACGTGGACGACGTGCAACGCGTCATCGAAGTGGGCATCGGCGGGCAGCCGGTCAGTGAAGTGTTTGAAGGCCAGCGCCGCTTCGACATCATCATGCGTTTTCCACAGGACATTCGTGCTTCTTTTGAACAAATCAGCGAGGTGCCGGTGCATTTGCCCAATGGCGGCTACATTCCTCTTAAGCGCGTGGCCCGCGTGGAAGCACAGGAAGGCCCGCGCGAAATCGCCCGTGAGAATGGCTGGCGCAGGGTTATCGTTGGCGCCAACCTGGAGGATATTGACATTGGCAGCTACGTGGCAAACCTGCAGCAGGCCATCGATGAGCGTGTGGACATTCCGGCCGGTTATTTCCTTGAATACGGCGGCGAATTTGAAAACCAGCAGCGCGCCGTAAACCACCTGTTCCTCGTGGTGCCGCTGGCCCTGTTGATCATTCTTGGACTGATGTACCTCATGTTCGGGAAGATGCGCTATGTACTGCTTGTCTTCCTCAACCTGCCCTTTGCATTAACCGGTGGTATTTTTATGCTGTGGCTACGTGGATTGTATGTTTCCGTAAGCGCCAGTATCGGCTTTGTGGCGCTGTTTGGTGTTGCCGTGCTAAATGGCATTGTATTGGTGGAGCATTTAAACAATCTGCGTGAAAAGGGCCTGAGCATCCGTGACACTGTTATTGAAGGCGCCGCCGACCGTCTGCGCCCGGTCTTGATGACCGCGCTGGTGGCTAGCCTCGGGTTTATCCCCATGGCCTTTAACGTAGGTCCGGGCTCCGAAGTACAGCGGCCTCTGGCATCCGTGGTCATTGGCGGATTGATCACATCCACCTTTCTGACGCTTTTTGTGCTGCCAACCATCTACAACTGGCTGGAAAAAAGAGTACCTGTAAAAGAAGAGGACAACATGGAGAAAATAACAAAAGGGTAAACAAAACAATACGATTCTGCTATCTGCAAAAAAGCGGAAATACAATAGACTTGCTGTGACTTACATAGTGGCACAATGCTTGTACTTTAATGTGGAAACCGAAGGAGGTCAACATGACAGAAGCAGCAAAAAGCAGCCAGGCAGAACCGGAAAAACGGGAACCGACACTTTCACTCTATATCAGCAGCGACAAAGGCTTATCGCTTGAAGAGCGGCTGATTCGGCGCCAGATCCATTATCATGAAATGCGCCTGGAAGAACTGCGCAAAAAACTGGGCAACCTGAAAAAATAAAAGGGGCATCGCGTTCAGGGTGAAATATTTTCACACCTGCAATGCCCCGTTTGTTTTAAACCTGATCCAAAGGTTTTTGCTTTACCTTTATAAGCTTATCCACCGCGAAGCCCCAGCCCCGGGCGCGTTCAACAAGCATCTCATAAATGTCACTCTCCATGTGCGGGCTTCGACCCAAAATCCACAAATAGTCTTTCGTACTGCTGGTAACCATCGCCCACTGATAACGTTCCTGGTCCAGTGCGATTACCTTGTATGTGCTGCCGAAAAACCAGAAAAAGCTCACCTCCAAAGTTGCCGGCGGCTGCTCAACATGGGCTTCCCCGTCAGCTTCCCGCCATTCCTTATCTTCCACATCAAACCCGCGGTTAAGCACGGCGATTGAGCCGTCTTCTTTCAGCGTATAGGTGGCCGTAATATTAATCAGCCCCTCTTCAAAACGGTTGGGCAGGCGGGATATTTCATACCAGGTGCCGCTGTAGCGCTGCAGGTCCAGACTCTCCACGGCCTGTATATCCTCCGTGGATTCCGCAGACGAGCCGCACGACTGGACCAAGGCAATCGCCAAAAAAAGGCTTACGCCCGAAAGCACTTTACGCATGTTGTAATTCTAATTTCCTTTTTCGACAATTTTCAATTTGTAGCCCCGTGCAACCTGATCTGTTAGCTGCATGGCGCCATTGAGCAGGGCGTGGTCGTCGTGTGCATCGGCAGCCACATTTAATGCGGCAAGCACCTCACTCAGTGTCCCGGCACGCGGCGCTTCTTTTATGCGAATGCGGTCAGGCTGGCGGTTCAGTTTGCTGCGGTCACGAAGGGCATCAAAACCGAACATGGTGTTTCGGAACGCGCTTTCATAGGCTCCGAAATCATTGGCCATCGTGTAGCCAAGGAATCCGTAAACGTTGTCGTTATACCCGATAAACGTAGCGAGCAGTTGCAGAATGCCGTTTTGGGTTTGCACGCGCGCCAGCAGTTCAGTGGCCGGCGCACCGTTTACTTTTACCTCTTTCTGCGAAACAACGGTCAAATTGTTCTTTTGCACGAAATCGCTGGCGGCCTTTCCCGTTTCCTTGGCTTCCTCAATGCGGAAAACCATCACCGCTTTTTCATCCGAAGAGATCATCTGCACCTGGCTGGGCAGATTGTTTACTTTCCAGCCGGCCGGCGTGGGAAACTGGAAACGCAACTCGGGATGGTAAAACACATCTTGCTCCACAAAACCCTGGCGCGGATCGAGCCCGTAAACGATACCGTTGATCTGCTGCAAATAGGAATCACGGTTTACCACAAACTTTTTGTCAGGATATTTTTTCTGCAGTTTTTGGGCTTCGTTTTTCACGTCCACAACGCGGTCCGCGGGATTGGGGTGTGTCGAAAACCAGTCGGGGAGGCTGTTGCCACTGGAACCTCTTTTGCCCACCTGGTCAAGGACCTTGAAAAAATTGGCCATTTCAGTCGCGTCATAGCCCACTTTTGTGCTGTACTCCACGCCAAGATCGTCAGACTGGCGTTCGTTGTCCCGTGAATATTTTAAGAATAAAAGACCGATGCCCTGTTCGGCCAGACCGGCATACTGGGCAAATGTTTCTGAAAAAATAGAACCCAGCCCCAGGCCGACCTGCGCCAGCTGCGCCTTGCTCATCTGCTTGGCCGAATGGCGCGCCGTGATATGACCGATTTCGTGGCCGACCACACCGGCAAGTTCCGCTTCATTGTTCAGGTAAGCCAGGATACCGCGGGTGATGTAAACATAGCCGCCGGGCACGGCAAAGGCGTTGATCACCGGACTGTCCATCACTTTGATCTCATATTTCAGATCCGGACGGTGCGATATTTTTGCCATTTTCTGACCGATACCATCCACGTAATTAAGCAGTTTTTCGTCGTTGTAGATGCCGTACATGGATGATATTTGCGGGTCGTATTCGCGGCCCATCTGTATTTCTTCTTCTTCACTTACCAGCATCAGCTCGCGCTTACCCGTCACCGGGTTTATGGCGCACGATGCAATAAAAGCCAGCAGTGAAATCCACAGAACCCTTTTTTTCCACATGATTTTCTCCAACGTTAATATACCAGCATGTTCCTATTATTCATGATCATGATCTTTTTCCTGATCGTGATCTTAACTTAATCATAATCAACCGGCAATCCATGTTATTTCTTTTTCTGTAAAAATTCTTTTTCTAACGGCCGCAGTTGCAATGGCCTGCCGCCTCTTCGTGCCAGGGAAACGCGTCGGCTCCCGGGTACATTTCCCACCATAAAGGCGCGCGCTCCCGCTTGTTATTCCCGGTTTCATTCATGGTCGCGGCATCATACAACCGGCCGTTGACCATAACCATGTTCACTGAATCGCTGTTACGGATATTTTCCAGGGGATTTTTATCAAGAACGATCAGGTCGGCCAGCTTGCCCGCTTCCAGCGAACCCAGTTCTTTTTCCATGCCGATGTAATAGGCGCCGTTTATCGTGGCACAACGCAGCGCTTCCATGGGTGTCATACCGCCCTGCTCCAGCATCCACAATTCCCAGTGCGCGCCCAGTCCCTGCAACTGGCCATGCGCGCCAAGATTCACTTTCACCCCCGCATCCAGTAATTTTTTGCATTGCTCAGCCACGCCGATATGCGCGTAATCATTCTCCGGGGCTATTTCCCGGCGGATGGAACGTGCGTCAATAATCGACCGCGGTGTAAAGGTAAGCAGGCGCTCATTCTCCCACACATTGTAATGATGGTACCAGTAATATTCGCCGGAGAGGCTGCCGTAGCTCACCACCAGTGTCGGGGTATAACCGGTGCCGCTGGCCTTCCAGAACTTCACCACATCATCGTAAATGGGCTGAACGGGAATATTATGCTCAATTCCGGTATGTCCGTCGGCAACCATGGACATATTGTGGAAGAAAAAGCTGCCCCCTTCCGGATAGACCATCATCTGCAATTCGCGCGCGGCTTTAATTACCTGCTGGCGCTGATTGCGTCGCGGCTGGTTATAGCTCTTTACCGAAAACGCGCCCACCGCCTTCAGCCGCCGCAGATGCGAACGGGCATCGTCCGGGCTGCTTATAACGGCCTTGAAGTCACCATCGGCGCCATATAAAATCGTGCCCGTGCTAAAAATGCGCGGCCCGACCATCTTTCCGGCCTGAACCAGTTCGGCCTGCCCAAAGGACATTTCGGTGTTGGTGGACGGATCGTGTGTTGTGGTGACGCCATAAGCCAGGTTGGCCAGGTAAGACCAGTCCTGGTTGGGAAAGATGCCGCTGCCGCTCCAGTGATTGGCCAGATGCGCGTGCACGTCAATAATGCCCGGTATGATGGTTTTGCCGGAGGCATCAACAACTAAGGCGTCCCCGGGAACCGGCACATCCGCGGCCGGACCCAGCGCTTTAATACGATTACCCTCTACGACGATCGTGCCGTTTTCCAATACCCGGTCGCCGTCCATGGTTACAATCCGCGCGCCGCGAAATGCTACAACACCTTTTGGGACGTCGCTTTTAACCGTAAGGCCCAGGGCCACGCCGCTGCTGTCAATGGCAGGCAGCGAATCGGGTGCGCCCTGCACAAAAGTAAAGCTTTCATTTAGACCGCGCGTGAAATACTCCGCCCCCAGAAGCCAATGCAGACTTTTGCTGTCTGCGCTCCAGTGCACATCGCGTCCGGCATCACGGGTGACCTGTTTTACGGGAAGGGCCTTCATACCGCCGCTCAAATCAATCGTTGCCGCGCTGTTCGGAAAAGGCACCACGTACAATTGAAACAGCTCGCGGAAAGCCAGCCAGCGGCCATCGGGGCTGGGCACCATGTCGGTACTGTAAGTGGACGAGAAGTGCGTGCGTTGATCACCGCCATTCAGGTCTACGCTGCGCAGAACCTTTTTTTCGCCCTCGCTGTCCATGAAATACAAGCGGCTGCCGTCGCTATTGAAGCGCGGGCTCCAGCCCTGCTCCACCACGCGGCGGTGGTTATTGCCTTCGCTGTCACAGATGTAGAGTCCCGTTTCATTGCCATGGGCATAGCCCAGAACGCGGTCCCCGCTATCCCGTTGATAGGTTACCCGCTTTCCATCGGGGGAAAAGCGCGGCGCGTGGTAATAGCCGGGGCGTTTGGTCAGTTGCTGCGGCGACCCGCCCAAGCTGTGCATTTTATAAATGTGGCCCAGTTCGGCATCGTTCCAGCTGGCAAAAACTATCCACTTGCCATCGGGACTGTAAGCCGGTTCGAAAGCGCGCATGTTGTCCGGGGTCAGTTTTTCGGGCTCACCGTCGGGCAGTGTTTTCAGCCACAGGTTGCCGACGGCATTAAAAACGATCTGCTTGCCGGAGGGGTGCGTAGCGGCATGGCGGATCATTTTAGCGGTAAACGTTTCCGGATGTACATCCTGCTCAAAACGCAGCGCCCGGGCAATTGTTTTTTGTGTTTGCAGCTTAAACGGTATCACCTGTGCTTCACCGCTGGCCGCGTCTATTTCGCGAATTTTGCCATCCGCCCAAATCACGATGGAGTTGCCGTCGGGCATCCAGTCAAAACCGGGGTAGGCGCCAAAAATAGCCCAGGCCTCCTGCTGGTCATGGCTCAGTTTATCGTACAGGGGGCGCGTTGTGGCGCTGGCGATATCGTACAGGTAAAGCACCGATTTATCGCGCACACGGCGTACAAAAGCGATCGTTTTTCCGTCCGGGGAAACCTGCGGGCGGCAGGCTCCGCCGTTAAGCGAAATGATATTTTTCAGGTCGCCGGTTTGCATGTCCAGGCGACGCACCGCGTAAACACGCTGATGCACATTTTTGTTATACTGAAAATAGCCGCCCGGGTACATGTCTTCGCTGAAATAGAGGTAGCGCCCGTCGGGAGAGATGGCCGGCTCGTTAACATCCTGCTGATCGTTTTTGCGCTTGGAAAGCTGCACACCCGCGCCGCCGGCTTTATGATAGAGCCACATTTCGCCGGCACCCAGCGAACGCCTGCTGGTAAAATGTTTTCGGGCCACAAGGTAGTCGCCATCGGGCATCCAAATTGCATTATTCAGCAGCCGGAAATCTTCTTTGGTTACCTGGCGCTTGTTACCGCCGTCCGCGTCCATAATCCAGATATTGTCGGCTCCGCCGCGGTCACTGGTAAAACTGATCGCGCTGCCGTCCGGACTGAAACGCGGCTGCACCTCCCAGGCCATGCCACCTGCCAGCAGGGTCGCCTCGCCGCCTTCTGCGGGCATTATGAAAATATCACCCAGCAGGTCAAAAACAATCTGCTTGCCATCGGAACTCACATCAATGTTCATCCAGGTGCCTTCGTCAAGCGTCACATTAATTGTATCGGCAGGCCCGTGGCTGTTGTCCACAACCCAATCTTTCTCTGCGGCAAAACAAAACCAAATAGTCAGCAGGATCATCAACGAAACGTTCTTCACCGTCTCTCCTTTATATTTAAAATGAAAGCTTTAAAATAGCCGTTGACATATTTATTTTCCAGCATCAAAAAAGTCTGCCCGGCGAGGTTTTTAAACAGTTAACGTTTTTACGTGTCATTGGTCACAATCGCGTCTTAGGCAAACGCTAATTTTAGCTTAACTCACTTTCCAGAAAAATCAAATTATACGGAGTAACGTTTTGCCGACGGGGAAAAGTCAACGCAAAAAACGCAAAAACAACAAGCCCGATAAAATCCTTAAGGCCGCCGTAAAGCTTGTTCTTCGCAAAGGTTATTACCAAACCCACATCAGCGAGATTGCCAGCAAAGCAGGGGTTTCACCCTACAGCATCTATTATTACTTTGGCGGTAAAGAAGAGGTGCTGCTGCATCTGCGCGAAAAAACGTGGAAGGATTTTTCCGGGCAGATGAACAGGCTTGCCGTCAGCAACGGCCTCGATCCGCTGGAAAAACTGGACGCGGTTATAGACTGTTTCAGAAACCAGTACTCCGGCGACCGTGAAAATGCCTACCTCGTTTTTAATGAACACACCCTGCCGCCCATCCCCGAAAAATCAGAAATACATGCCACACGCGAACAGGTTTACAAGTCCTTAAAAAAAATACTGCATGACGGATTGAAAGAACAGTTTATGCACGATGGAACGGACCCGGCTTTATTTACCACTTTCTTTATCAGCGGGCTTACCGGTGTGCTGGGGCGCTGGGCGGAAAACCCCAAAAACATCGCCCTGGATGAACTGACCAATGGTCTGAAGCATCAGCTAAAGCACGGCATTATTAAGTGGTAAAATACTCCCGCTAGGTCTCATCTGTGGCGGTCAGGTCTTTTACAAGGCCGCTGTACTTACGCTCCACCTTAAACCCAAATCGGTAAAAATACTCCGGACGGAAAAATCCCGTCGTTACGGTTTCTACATGCTCCCCGCGCATGCGGTTAAAGAACTCATGCATCAAGCCCTCGGAAATACCTTTACGGCGATAACGCATGCTCACAACAATCTTTTCCATGTAAACGGTCTTGGCGTCGATATAGCTGTAAAAAACACCACCGATCACGTGGCCGCGGTCGGAAAGACCTATCAGGAACTGGTGCTCGGGGCGGAAGTTGACCGGCAACTGTGCTTCCAGGAAAATCTGGTGCAGACGTGAGATCTCTTTGGGCGAAACCGGCCGGCGCACCAGGTAAGGCCGGGCATCATAATCTTCCAGACGTACCACCACATCGGCCATGGGCGAACCGTTGCTTTGCAGGCTCACCAGCTCCGCCGTGTCTGTTGGTTTAAGGTGCGGATAGCTGAGACGCGTCAGGAAGAAGGCCTCTTTTTCGTTCAGTTCGAACTGCTTCTGCATCTGTGAAATCCGCGCCAGCACTTCTTCGGACATGTAGGAAGCCTTATCCTGCAGCCTCACAATATCCAGCAGCGCCATCCGCAGCGATTCATCAGAATCTTCAAAAACCGTATGTAAAAAGAAATTAACGCGGGTTTCGGGGTACTCCTCCTCCAGCTCAACCAAGCGGTAGGTTTCATAAAGCTCATTCAGGTTGCGGGCGATTGCGCTGAGGGCCGCTTCACGGTTGAGGGCCATCCAGCGCCGGTAGCGGCGAATGGCGAAAAACAAGGCCTTAGGCAGGTAGCCCCATTTTTTGTGTTCTTTGAGATAGGCTTTAACCTCACGCTGCAGTTCCGCAGGAACCTTCTCATCATCCAGCAGGTCGCGCAGCAGAACTATGCCTTTACGCTCGCCTTCCGATTGCAACAGGGCCGAGAAAACGAAATACCACATGCTGCCCTGCTTCAAACGTGTAAACTCCTGCTCCGTTTGACGCACAAACTTCTCATAAAAATCCACCAGAAGCGCCGAAAGTCGATCGCATTTCTGGCGCTGCTCTATGCTGACCAGCTTAATGCCCGTTTGGTAGTCGTGACCGGGGATGACCACATTATCGGCGGACTTGTCTTTCAGCTCCGTTGAATAATCGCTCCGTTTCCAGAACTTGAGATGGGCCCAGGCCGCGCTCCAGACCAGGAAAGGCCACAGCGCTTTAATGCGCCGCCGGGCCTCGTTTGTGTCCTTGCGGCTTAAACGGGTCAGGAAACGTTCAATGGCATTATTCGGTGTGTATTCATGCGTCCACATGCCGTGCTCGGACCAGTAGCCGCCAAAGTTATCCACCAATGCTTCCCCGTTATGCGATGTGCTGATATGGATCAGCCAGTTTATCTCTTTGCGTGCCTTGCGCTCGCTGTGCTTGTCGGTCACGCACAACGTCACATCATAGGAACCCTGGTAACGGGTCTGGATCGATATGCGGTAGAATTTCTGGTGCTCGCGGCGCTCAATCACGCTGATCCACATGCCGCCGGGCGGGATATCGTACAGGCGGATCATTATGCCGTGGGAAAGCAGGAAAATGGCCTCGCGGATAATCGAGCTTTTGGTAATCGCGTTCAGGATGCGCCCGCGCTCCTCATCGGGGATATCGTCTTCAAACGTGATAACATCGGCCCAGACGTACTCTTCGCCGGTCTCCACATCCACGGCAACGGTCTGGTTTTCGCCCAGCCAGTGCCGGAAGCCGTCCAGCAGCTTCAGGCGATAGCGCCTTGCCGTTTGCTTCAGTTCGCTGAACGGTGCAAAAAGCTGGTAATGGACAATCAGCTGGCGCAGTTTTTTATAGCGCGTTGGATGCTTGATGCCGATTTCGGCGAGCAGGTTAAACAGTGAGGCAACCGGGCTTTTAGCCAGGCTTTCCGGATCGTTTACCCGGTTTATATAATGCACCAGGACGCGATAGACAGCCATCAGGTTGCTGTCGCTGCGCACTTCTTTGGTCACGGCCGCTATCACATTCGGATCGATAAAGGCGGTGTCCGCCTGCAGGAATGGGTAAAGATAGCGCTCCAGTTCGTCACCCTGGTAGTGGCTCAGCCCGCTCTCGAAAAGGCGGCGGCGCAGGGTGGCATCGCTGACCAGCTCGGCACGGATGCAGTATTCGCGGGCCAGCATGTAGAGCGGCAGGCTGTCATCGCTTAAGATGTAGCGCAGGTAATCGATGGCGGCGTCCTGCATTTCATCGGTCGATTTTATCAGGTGGCGCACGGTGAGGTGCAGCCCTTCCAGGCTGTATTCCCTTTCCGAGGCGATCAGCGCGAAACGGCGGCCCTGATTCACCCCGGGTTTGGCACCATCCTGCGAGCGCACAAAACGTATATCGGGATCGGCCTGGTCCAGCCGGTACCATTGATAGATTGCTTCGCCGGCGAAATCCACCAGCGGCTGATTTCCCAGCCAATACAGCGGATTGGCCAGCAAAACCTGAAAATCGATGTAGCTTTTGTTGTTCTCCAGCACGTAATGGCCAATCTGAACGAGCCGCTTATTCGATGCATCGGGCAACGCCATGGACAGAAGCTGATCGCTCTTGGCGTTGTACAACCCCCCTTCGCGTGCCGTGAGATCGCCGGTGAGGCAGCCCTTTTCACGCAGGAACCAGTTGGGTACGCGGATTTCCAACTCCTTCCAGGGCAGGCTGATATAGTTCTTGCGGTACATCGTCTCGATGACCGGGTCAAAATTGCGCTCGATGACGCGGCGTTTGTAGGTGCCTTTGGGCGTAAGCTCTCCCCTGGCCTCGCTAAACGGCCGGTCAGTCAAACGGAAATCGACAATACGCTCAAACGGCGCCAGAAACTTGTTAACGGTAACAACAGCGCTGGAAAAATAATTAATGCGTTCAGCCGGATTTATTTTATCCACCGCGGCCAGTTTTTCATGGTCGGGGTATATCAATACCGTGTTAAACTGCTTGTGGTCGCCAACCAGAAATACCTGGTTGATAAACTCAAAATCACGGAAAAGATTCTCGATCTTCTGAGGTGCGATCGTTTCGCCTTTTATGTTTTTATAAATCTCTTTTTTGCGATCAATGATCTCGTAGTAGCCGTTTTCATCCTGGCGCATAACATCGCCGGTGGGCAGCCAGTGCTGTAGATCGGGCTTTACGTCATCATCGCCCTCGTAGTAACCAAGCGTTACATAAGGGCCTCGTATCAGCATTTCGCCGTCGTCACCCAGGCACACTTCTATGCCCGGCAGGGGTTCGCCCAGCGAATTGTCGCGATATTTTCCCGGCGGCGTCATCGTAATTCCGCCCGTGGCCTCGGTCATCCCGAAGCCGCTCATCAGTTCAACGCCATTCTGCTGGAAAAAGCGAAAGACATCGGACTCCAGGTAACCGGCCGCGGAAAGGCCCCAGCGCAATTTACCGCCCGTAGCCCCTTCCAGGGCTTTCCTGATTTTTTCGGGCGAATCAAATTCCACATCAACTTCTTGTCCCACATGCTCATAGATCTGGTACCACTTTTTGGGTATGCTTATAAAAACGGTCGGTTGAATCCTGTGCATATTATCCAGCATGGTTTCCAGCGCCGGGTTTTCCATAAAATGGTATTGCGCCCCCCAGAAAACACAACCAAGCATTTCCAGGTAACGGCCGAATGTATGGAACAGCGGCAGGTAGCAAAGGAAACGGTCATCCGGCCCGATTTCGGGCAGGGCCATGGCGCGGCAAAAGCGCTTATAAACAAGATTCATCTGCGAGAACATGATGCCTTTGGGATCTCCCGTTGTGCCGGAAGTGTACATCAAAGTGGCCAGACCGTTCATAGTGATGCCTTTTTTCAATTCGGCGATCGTTTCATCGGAAACCGAACTGCCATCCTTGATCATTTGCTTTAATGATATCACCCAGGGCTCGATGCTGCTGCCGCTGAGCAGGACGGCCTTGCGCAGATATTTCAATTCGCTTTTAATCGATTTTACTTTGGAAAGCTGCTTATCATTGGAAACGATCAGCACTTCGGCACGGGATTGGTTGAGGATAAAGCTGATATGCTGGGGCACGGAATTGGCGGGTATCATGACGTTTACAATGCCGCCCGTAAGGCAGGCCAGGTCAAGCATTGCCATGGTGGGACTGTTCTCCGTCAGGAAAGCAACTTTGCACAGGGTGCCGTCGCCACGATCGGCCAGGGCGGCAAGCCCTTTTTGAAAACCGCTCACCGTTTCCGAAACCCTGACCCACGAAATATCCTCAATGTTAGAACCGCGCATTACCCGGAACAGGGCTTTTCGGCCGTATTCCAGCAGGCGCTGCTCAAAAACACGCTCCAGGTTAAAATCAGACACCAGAAGCAACTCGTAGATCAGCGATTCCCAGCGCTTCTGGCCGTATATCTTTTTAAGAAAGTGAGGCTGACGAAACAGGTTCAAAAAATGATGGATTGCCTGCTTATCCCGATTCTTTTCCTTAAGCAGGCGCTCCGCAAATTTGAAGGCTGTATCGGGATCCAGGCCGCGTGCCATTTCTGGTAACATCTGGCTTTCGGTTGCGGCAGCGGCCATCCTGGTCCATAGTCCGTTATCCTTTTTCTCGGCCGTGCTTAAAAAGCGGTTAAGCCGCTCTACCAGTTCATCTTTCTCGCTTTCGGTTATGGCACCGGCGCCGGCCGACCACGACTCGACCATCGTTTTTTTCAGGGCTTCATCAAGCTGCATGTATGCCTCGTTATAAGAGTGAGTGCCTAATTATAAGGGGTTTCACTTCAATTGAGCAAAAAAAAACCGCCCGTGTCAGGGGCGGTTTCGCTAAAGAAAAAGCTCAGCTTTCCCGAATGCGTATGCTACCGTTGGTCGTTTTCATGTAGATCATCGGGCCGCCTTTGTTGATCACGGCCTCCAGCGTGCGCCGGTTTTCGCTGTATGTCCGGTCTATCGGCAAGTCGCAGGTTATGCTGCCGTTGGTAGTGCGCGCCGAAACTTCCGCGCCCGTATCATAAGGCAGGTAAAGTTTGATCGAGCCGTTGGTCGATGTGAAGTGCATATCCTCATTCATCACCGAGCGCATTACCGCTGTAATAGAGCCGTTGGTTGTACTGCAGCGCAGCGATCCGCCCACGTCTTCGGCAACGATACGGCCGTTTGTTGTCTCAGCCAGAATACGCCCTTCACATCCGGAAACTTCGATATTGCCATTGCTGGATTCCAGGTCCAGATCGAAATGGCTTGGCACGCGTATCTCGTACGTTACGGAATAGCCGCTGTTGCTGCCGGCGCGGCCCATCACCCAGGACCAGAAACCGTGGCTGTGCTTACCGCCGCGATTAGGGAAATCCGTAATAACCTCAATCTCATCTCCGCGGTTTTCAACTATAACCTTCAGTTCACGCATCAGCTCGGCGGCCTCGTTGGGATCATCGGCTCGCACTTTTTTGTAAGCGGTGATTTCAACCTTGTCATTATCGCCGACCCGCACCTCGATGTTACCATTTCTGTTTTGCAGAGTCAGGCGCTTGGCATCTTCAACGGGCAACTGTTTTTTGAACGTTTCATTCAGTTCACGGGCCCTGCCGAAAGCGGCCAGAAAAATCACAGAAAAAATAAAAAGAGTTGTCATTGTTTTACCCATGATCTCCTCTCCCCGTTTATGGCGTAATTTTATATAAAGTGATACCCCAGTCCTTGGGTCTGTCCGGCATGGTCGCATTCCATTTATTATACGAATGGCTGTCATCCGAGATGAAGTGGACACTATAAACACCCGGCTCAAGGGTTACGACGGTATCCACGAGGCGGTTTTTACGGGCACCGCCGGCATGGTCTGTATTTCTGTAGCGCATGCGCCATACGCGCCTGCCGGTTGATTCGTCTTCAATCCAGCCGTAGTCGTACATTTCATCCCAGTCGCCTTCACCAATGGCGTATACCCTTACGCGTGCAGTCTCATCCAGGCGGAATTGCTTACGGGCATGTTCATCATCCCCGATACGTGTAAGCTCAGCCAGAACATTCTCGGATTTTAACGTGCTGATCGCCGTAGCCCGGGCCCGGGCCTCTTCATCCAGGGGAAAAAGAGAGATGCCCCACATTTCCGGGCGGTAAGGCCTGCTGGCGTTCCAGTCTTCATAAGAGTGTGATCCGTCCGTGCGGTAGTGCAGGATATATTCTCCCTTTTCGAGGAAGAGAACCTCGTCTACCTGGCGGTTTTTATCGGCACCACCCGCGTGATCGGTTTTGTAAAACTCCATTTCCCAAACACGCCGCCCCGTTTTAACTTCACTGATCCAGCCGTAATCATACATCCGCCCGTCGTCGCCTTCGCCAACCGCGTACACCCGGAAACGCCCGGCCTGTTCTACAATCAGTCCTTCCTCCTCATATTCGCTGTCGCCCATGCGCACAATGCTTACCAGAGGCTGTTGTGCGGCCTCGGCAAAACTGCTCACCGCGGAAGGATCATAATCTTTGTCGGACGCGAATAGTGTAACACCCCAGAAAGAAGGATCGTATGGCGGGTTGGCATTCCATTCATCGCTGGAGTGGTTATCATCGCTTTTATAATAGAGCATGTAGTTGCCCGGCTCCAGGCGTAGCCGCGTGCGCGTAATCCTGTTTTTGATCGCTCCGCCGGCATGGCTGGATTTATGCTCGCGCATTTCCCAGACTTTACGTCTTGAATCCGCATTCATCAGCCAGCCGTAATCAAACATCTCGCCCTTATAGCCTTCGCCCAGTGCATACACTTCCACATTAAGCGGCTTGTCTATAGAAAAGCCCCTGTTAAGATAGCTTTTGTCGCCAACCGGTGTTAATTCAACTACAGCTCTCTCTTTCAGCGCGCGGCGATACTTTTCGACCGCTACTTCCGAAAGCACGGCATCCACGCCGCTCACTTCAATTTTCCACTTTCCGGCCCGGTCATCCCACCAGTCATCATCACCGATGATCTTTTCCCAAAGCCGTTCAAAGCTTAGGAAGCCACTGGAAAAACTGGGCTTAATGGATGTGAAGTAAAGCTCGTACTCGCCCTTTGGCAAACGCACGGTGCCTTCAAATTCGCGGTCGTATTTATTCCACCAGTCGCTGCTGGAATTGGCAATATCCATCCGCCATACCATTTCCCGCGTTTTGGCGTTAAGGATCCAGGCGTAGGCAAAAAGATTGAACGGATCTTCCTGATAGTTGGTGATCCGGCGAACCTCCTGTTCGCCCCCTGCCCCGATGCAATGTATTCGTACTTCTCTCTCCTGATCCAGCGTAAAACCGCCGAAAACAACCTGGTCGCGAGCCAGACCGGTCAACTCGATCGTCTCGTTCTGAGCAGTCGCGCAGGCCACAAAAAAAAGTACGGTAAGGGCTGTCTTTTTGATCATATTAAATTCCATTTAAAAGGGCTTTACTATCCGCAAGCTAAAATTCAAAGGTTCTTTACCGCTGTCCAGACGTTTGGCAAAACTCAGCCGGTATTTGCCGTTATCGAAAACAAAAGCCAGGCCGATATCCGATTTGAGATCACCCCATTTCAAACCGGAAAAACCTTCATACCATTTTTCATCTTCGGCCGGATTGGCAAACCAGGCCGTGCCCGTATCGAAGAAAATAACATAATTAAGTTCGTCCAAAAAAAACAGGTCCGTCGAAAAGATGCGCGGATTAAGATTGTACTCGAAATTGGCCAGCAGCATACGATCGCCCACAAATGATTTGTAGCGATAGCCGCGCAAGGTGGAAACACCGCCCATCTGGTAAAGCTTTTGCAGTGGAAGCGTGCCATCTGCGCTGCCCACTTTGAACCTCGTATCCAGACGCTCACGAAAGCCAAACGGCTGGTAGCGGCGCAGTTCGAATATATATTGGTTGAACGAAAAATCACTGTTCAGCCCGCCTTTTGTTGATGATTCCACCGACATCAGGCCATACCAGCCTTTGCGTGGCAGCTCGCGGTTGTCACGCGTGTCGAGATAGAGCTCGCCGTAAAGACTGCGCATGTTACCTTCGTTTACCGGGGGATTATCCCGGAAATCCCGGTCATCACCAAACAAAGCCCAGTCCGTTTTATTTCCAAGCGAGCTGTAACGATCATTGCGGTAGGCCAGCGTCCCTTTCAGAAAAATGGTAAAATTCTGGCTCATGTGAAGCTGATAGCCGCGACGGCGGTAAAAATCATAATAATCTTTTTTGACCAGAAAAGATGACCAGCTGTTCTCCGTGGTAGACAAAAGCCATTCGTCCCGCTGGTCGGTTAGGTCGTAGGCTTTGGCACCTATCTCAAAGCGGTAGTCGCGCTGATCAAACAGCCAGCGATCCAGGCCGGCCGAATAACGCACTTCTTCATCACTGAAACCATAACCGGCAAAGCCGTGGATTGTAAAATAGTTGTATTTGCCGCCAATGGATTTGGGCAGCGCCCAGCCCAGGAACAGGCCCTGCACACGGTTGTAGCGGACCAAGAAGGATTCTTCCCATTCCTTTAAAGGCAGTGTGCTGTAAGGACCATAAAAGCGGCGCGACCAGCTCCAGTCCCACTCGTCGGTATCGTAATCGGCGTCTTCATAATCATAATTGTGGTCATATTCGTATTCGTCGTAAGCCACAAGGTTTTGGGCCTTCGTTTCAATCTGGTTGCCTGTAATCCGTGCCTGCCCGCTCTGATAAATCCTTCCATCTACCGCAGTAACATTGCCTTCGATGTATGAGCCGTTCAAAGCCCGAATGTCACCGAAGATTACGACAACATCACCATTTATTCTGCCATTGACAGTAAGGTCTCCGCGCACAACGACCACATTCCCGTTCAGCGTATCATCAATAGCTGTTGATTCCTGAAAACGGTACTCCTGGCGGGTCTTGTCGCGGAAGTATTTTTCCTTGGCATTTTGTTCCAGCTGTCCCGTCCGTGAGTGATCCGTGCGCCACTCATCGTCCTGGGCAAAAGAGGCCGTCGCAAAGACGACACTTAGTAACAGGTAAAGGCTCCGGCGCGTATACATTTTTTCCTCCGCTCATCTATGTAATTAGCCACCTATTCCGTACGGACAACGGCGGGCATTGTTACATTCTATAAGCAAATGTTAAAAACAAACTTAGCTTGCTTTATATGGGTTGAAAACTATAGACTAAAAAAAGCTCTGGTCAGGTCGATTTTGTTCCAGTATAAAACAAGCTTAAGAAATTTTTTTTGTGAAACCTATATTTTACTAAAAAGTATTTAACCTTATGACTATCAGCAAAAGGCGTCTTATGAAGAGACTTATTATTCCCACAGCATTTCTTATTTTATGCACGGCAATTTTCCAGCTGCATTCTTCGGATGAGGTTGGATATACAACCTTAAAGCCGGAGCCCCAGCATCCGCGAGTTGTTCAGCTTGTAGCCCAGATCTTAACCAAAAATCACTATAAGAATATGGATCTGGATGACACGCTGTCTTCGCAGGTGCTTAGCAATTATCTGGAACTGCTGGACTACAACCGTTCATTTTTCCTGAAAAGAGATATTGAAGAATTTGAAGAGTACCGCCATAAGTTTGATGAGTTTTTACTCAGCGGAAGGCTGGATGCCGTTTACAACATATTTAACCGCTACCAGCAGCGCGTTGGTGAGCGCGTGGAATATATTTACAATAGATTGGAACAGCCTTTCGACTTTGCGATCGACGAGTATTTCTATCCTTACCGGGATAGCGTTGACTGGGCGACAAACCCGGCCGAATTAGATGAATACTGGCGCAAGCGCCTCAAGAACGAAGCACTAAGTTTGAAGTTGGCCGGCAAAGAGCCGGATGAAATCACCGAAAGGCTGCGAGAACGTTACGACAACCTGGAGCGTCGTCTCAGGCAGTATGAGAGTGAAGATGTTATCCAGGTCTACCTTAACGGACTGGCCCGGGTTTTCGACCCCCATACAAACTACTTTTCTCCCAAAGCGACCGACGATTTTAAGATACGCATGAGCCTTTCGCTGGAAGGTATCGGCGCGCGGCTGATGACCGAGAACGATTACACCAAGGTGGTTGAAATCGTACCCGGCGGACCGGCAGATAAAAGCGGCTTGCTTGAGCCCAATGAATATATCATCGGGGTAGGACAGGACGAAGAAGGTGAGATTGTCGATGTCATTGGCTGGCGCATTGACGACGTGGTCCAGCTGATCCGCGGGCCTAAGGGCACTAAAGTGCGCCTGCAAATTCTGCATGACCAGAATGATCTGATTACGGATGCCGAGATTATTACAATTACCCGTGACAAGGTAAAGCTGGAAGACAGCGCAGCTAAAAGCGACACGCTGCATATAGATTACCGCGGCAAACAGTTTGTGCTCGGCGTGATCGATATTCCCACATTTTACCTTGATTTCGAAGCACAGCGCAACGGCGATCCCAACTATAAAAGCACAACCCGGGATGTGCTCAATATTCTCGCCGAAATGGAGCAGATGAGCGTAGACGGCATCATTATTGACCTGCGCGGTAACGGTGGCGGTTTTCTGAGCGAAGCTCTTGAGCTGACCGGGTTGTTTATTGATAAGGGACCCGTGGTGCAGGTAAAGGATCTGCGCGGGCGGATAACTGTTGAGAAAGACGAAAACCCCGGGGTTTCCTATAATGGTCCGATGGCTGTTCTGGTTGATGAATTCAGCGCGTCAGCCTCTGAAATTTTCGCAGCCGCTATCCAGGATTACGAGCGTGGCGTGATAATCGGCAGCCAGACATACGGCAAAGGTACCGTTCAGAACGCTACAAACCTGAGCCGTTTTTACCCCAACAGTCCGGACAAACTGGGTCAGGTAAAGTACACGGTAGCCAAGTTTTATCGCGTAAACGGCGGCAGTACGCAGCACGTTGGCGTTATTCCGGATATTGAGCTGCCTTCGCGTTTTGAGCATGAGGAAATCGGCGAAAGTTCACAGAAAAACGCGCTGCTGTGGGATGAGATTGCTTCAGCCAATTATAACATCAGTATGCCTGCCGTAGACGGCTTCCTTTCAAACCTTAAAAACAACAGCCAGGAGCGGCTGGCCGGCAACGGAAAATTCGCGGAATATCTGAATGATATCAAAGAAGCACGTGAACGCAGGGAAAACAAAAAGATTTCTCTTAATGAAGAGAAACGCCGCGCAGAGCGTGAAAAAAAACGCAACGAGGAAGAGGAAGCTGAGGAAGAAAAAATAGATAAGAATGCACTGATCCTGCGTGAATCGGCCCGTATTCTTACCGATTATATTTTACTCCGCAACTCCTGAAAGCGAACATACCAATACCGTTTTCAATCAGATAATTTATTAAAAAAAAAGCCCGCCGGCATAAACACCGGCGGGCTTTTTAGTTTTTGCTGACCTTATTACTTGATCAATACCATCTTCTTGCTGGCTTCAAAATTACCGGCTTTTACTTTATAGAAGTAAACGCCACTGGAGAGCTTGCTGCCGTCCACAAACAGCTTGTGGGTACCGGCCGGCATACTTCCGTCTACCAGCGTCATGATTTTCTGTCCCAATACGTTAAAGATTTCAACTTTAACCTTGCTGCGCATCGGCAGGGAAAGGTCAATTGTTGTCGTCGGGTTAAACGGGTTGGGATAGTTTTGCGACAGGCTGAAGCGCTCAGGAATGATCTCACGCTCGTCGGCAAGCGACACAGGTGTATTGTCCGTGTAGTGAGCCGCGATGTGCAGGTCTATATCCAGGCCCCAGCTGAAGTTCGGAAATACGACCGTTCCGAAGTCGTTGAAGGCGCCGTCTGAGAATTGCTCCCAAACGCGATCGGCGCTATCGCCTTCGCCATCTTCATCATGGATAATGGCCAGCGTGTCGTTAGCCGTTGCGCCGCCACCTACAGGCCATTCCACACCAACAAACAACGGACCCATAGCGGTAAGCGGTTTATCCAGGAAGAACGTATTTCCACTGGCACTTGTATCGATCATTTCAGTGGTCGCTTTTACGGTTGCGATGATGCCGGCAGGAGCGCCGTTTTCACCAACACCGCGAACAACAAAGTCGATCGAGTCGGGAATATCAACAACCTGAACTGCACCAAAATAGAAGGTAAAGGCGCTGAGTTCGTCGCCGTCACTCAGATCAAAGCGCTGATATTTACCAACGTCGTCATAGCCGTTGGTACCGGTTACGTAGCCGGAGTTGGCTGAACTAAGCGCCAGCTCGGCACGGGTATCACCGTAGAACAGCGTATCTTTGTTGGCTATAACAAAGTTATCATCGTTTGTAAAGGCACCCAGACCGTTGTTTGTACCCATTACGAAGAATACAAATGTGTCACCGTTAACCATCCAGGAATCAACAGAACCGGAAGCGTTCAGGTTTTGCGTCATACCCAGAGTTGGCGTTTCGGCTTTAACAAAGGCCAGTGCGGCGCCATTGCTTACGTCGATGGCAACCATGTTTTCCAGCTCATCCGTGCCACTTACGTTGGCATAGTAAGCAAGGATGTACTCTTCACCTTCGTTGGGGCTGAAGTACTTGATCTTGGAAGCACCTGTACTAAGCACTTCACCGGAAACGGTGTCGATCGGCGTACCGTCGCTTTGCACGTGTACCAGCGGCCTTCCGAAAGACTTAACCCACAAAGAGCCGTCCGATGCCTGAGCTACGTTCGGATTGGTTCCGAGCGCAGGCTGTGAGCCGGAAGGCAGCGTGATGATATCACGGGTAAAGGTATGACCATTATCCGAGGTCGTATAACGCGCGATGCGGTTATCGTCTTTAACACCGGCGTAGATCGTAACGCTGTTATCAGAGGTTGAACCGTAAACGCTTATCATGTCGCCCATACGGCCGCCCATGCTGTCATCGGAGATAACAACTTCAGGCGTGGATGTTTCGCTATCCCAGCGGTAAACCGTAAACGGATTGCCGCCATCGGCGTTCAGCGTCATGTTGGATGCGAAGATCACACCGTCGTCGGAAACATCAACCACGTTCAGCGGGAACAATCCTACAGCCGGGGTGGGCTGTTCCATCATACCCAGGCTGTCGCCGGTCAGGGCATCGTGGTAGTAAATGCGCGGACTGCCCGTACGCGTAACCACATACAGACGATCGTTACCATTTACGTTACCGTAAGCCATGCCGCGCGTGGTATTAGCCGTTTCCATATAGCTCGGCAGTTTGTTGTTAAACTCTGCCTGAGCCCAAACCGTCAACAGATCTTCCGGTTCGGGGAAAACAATGATCAGTTCCACGTCATCTTCGTTGCGCGGCTCGATCTTGAAATTGCTGAATGTGTAGGTAAGCGGTCCTGTAACCATATATTCGGAACCACTATCAGGTACAAACGCATAGAATAGGTCATCTACACGAGCGGGCCCGGAGCCGTCATCAAGCGACCACTCTCCGAAGCCAAGATCAGGATTATCAACAAATCCCTGTACGCTGATCAGAACACCTTCCCACTGTTCAGCCGCAATATCGCCCGTAGGCAACATGATCGGAGCCGGCAGCGGGTTACCCGAATTGATAAGCGAGTATTCGGTCACATCCGTAATTTCAGTCAGGTTAAAAAACTCTGTAACTGTTCCTGTTACGAAGGCCGAGTCACCCACCTGAGCGTCGTGCGCTGCTCCGATATATACGTAAACACCGGACCAGGCGGAGTCGCCATTTTGGATGAAATAGCTTTCATCGCCTGCAGCCGTTACAAGACCCTTAACCGTAACCAACTGCCCGGCATACGGCGAGGCATCAGTTGAATCTGTCGGCATCTGGATTTCCGCGATTGCTACTGTTTCGGGCTCGGGCATTTCGGAATTCATAGCGCCCGGCGTACCGCCCGTAACGTAGCTGCCCTGCCAGTTTTCGGCCAGGCTGTTATCAAGCGCCGGATCAATAAGCTCAAGGGTCGGACCCGAACCATCCGGTGAGGTTGGCCAGCCGCCTGCGTCGTCATAGGTTACATCATCAACAACGCGGTCGTTATTGTCGTTCAGGGTTATTTGCTCGCCGCCGTTGCTCAGGCCACCGGATGTCCATACGAAATCGGCATTAAAGCCGTAAGTATTGCGGAAAGCCGAGCTGTCAAAAGCGACAACCAGATAATCGGCCGGTTCTACAGAGGCACCCTGCGGGAACGTGAAGTCCACGCCGGCGGAGAAATAGAATCCGCTCAAATCAACTACATCGCCATTGGCATTATAGATTTCGATAAATTCGGTTGTATCGGTACCGCTTTCAGGACCGTTATAGTTGATTTCGTTGATAACCAGGTTGGCCAGCGGTAACTGAACTTCAGGCAATGTAACGTTATAAGCGCCAAAGCCGTTGTTCGTGCTCATTACGTATACTGTGAAACTGCCGTCTTCGTTGGCACGGAAGTCCACATCGCCGGCACCGTTCAGATTGCCGTTGCTGCCCAGAGAAGGTGTTTCAACAATGCTTTCGGCACTTGCGTTACCAAAAGTAACATCCACCAGGCGCGCGTTTTCTTTACCAGCGCCATACTGGAATGACGTCAGCACACTACGCAGACCATCTTTCCAGGTACGCAGCGCATTGCTGCCGGAACCGAGGATGGTAGTCGGCACTTCGCTGAGGAATGTGCCCGTGGCGTCATATTCACGGGCCGCTGTACCATTGCTGTTGGCGTAAAAACCATCACCGAAGGAACCATAAATAGCAGCCGAGCTGGCAAATGCCGGGTCAACGGTAACTTCATTGGCTGTAAAGCTGGCGCCATTATCGGCGGTGGTAAACTTAACCAGTGTGCTGCTGCCGGAACCGGCCGCCCAGATCGTCAGGCTGTTATCACCGGCAGAACCGGTAACCGTGAACTTGTCACCAAGACGCAGGGCTGCGGCATCGTACGTAATAACTTCAACCGGTGTGCTTTGATCATCTGCCCAACGGTATACGCGGAATGGTGAGGAAGAAGCGTTTGTCGTGAGATTCGCTGCGTAAATCACGCCGTCATTATCTACTTCAGCATCGTTTATTGGGAAAGTACCACCGGAAACGCCGGTTAAATCCAGCGTACCCACATCGGCGCCGGTTTCGGCATTTACGATGCGAATGAAGTTGCCACCGTTGCGGCTCACCACGTAAAGCTGGTTGTTGCCATACGCAAAACCGCGCTCGGTATTACCGGTAGGGGAGAACCACGCCGGCAGAGTTTCGTTTGCCGCGCTGTTTTCGAAAACGACATTCAGCGTGTCGTTCATCGGTACGGCGGGCGTGAATTTGTAAGCACCAACGCCATTGTTGGTTGACATGGCAAAAATATTGAACGTGCCGTCACCGTTATCAATAACCTCAACGTCGCCTGTTCCATTGCCATTGCCGTTACTTCCCAAAGTAGGTGTAACAAGCACGCTGCTGGCCATATCATTTCCGTTGGTAACATCGATGATACGCGCGTTTTCGTTCCCGCCACCATACTGGAAAGACGTAACAAAATTGCTTGCACCGTCACTGAAATAGCGGATGGCGTTGCTGCCCGTAGCCAGTACGCTGCCATCTATCTGACCAAGCGACATGCCTGTTGTGGCATCAAATTCTTCGGCCAGGGCGCCGTTGGAGTTAACATAAAAAGAACCGTTAACTGGTCCGGCGGAAGGGGAAGTCAACGCTGCGGTAGCAAAATCGATCTTTTCCAGATCGTAGCTCGCACCGTTATCGGCCGTTGTCCATTTATACAGCGTATCGGAATTGGCGGACACAGCAAGTATTTCAACACTATTGTCAGAAACAGAGCCGCTCACGGTAAATTTATCGCCAAAACGGCTGCCATCGTAGCCTGTGTAAGTAATAACTTCAACGGGTGCGGCACTTGTATCCGTCCAGTTATAAACCCGGAAAGGCGACGTGCTTCCGTTTACTGTAAGGTTACAGGCAAAAATCTGCCCGTCTGCGGTTACGCCAGCATCATTCAAAAGAAACGTACCACCGGCAATACCGGTCATATCCAGAGTTCCCTCATCGAGACCGGTTGCCGCATCCATGATGCGTACATTGGTTCCGCCATTGCGGCTGACAACGAAAACAAACTCGCTGCCCGCTGCAAAACCGCGTTCCGTACTGCCCGACGCGGAGAACCATTCCGGCAGAGACTCATTGGCCGCCGACTTTTCCCACAACGTGTCTAACGTCTGAGAAAAAGAGAGGCCGGCCAGTACGAGTACTGCAAAACATGAAGTCACAAATCGCTTCATTATACCTCCTTTAGGTAAGTTAAGTGAAACAAGAAGTCTATTTATATTGGGCACGGGGAAAATAACACGATAAGGAATGTAAGGTATCTGAACTAACCGGGCAAGAACGATTTGACAATTGAATAAAAAAAAGGCCGACCGACCGGACGACCTTATTCAAAACGGTGGGTGAGCGTTTTTATTTGATAAGCAAAAGCTTTTGAACCACGGCTTTTGCCGGGGTTTCCAAACGGAAGAAGTAGACACCGCTGGCAAGGTGCGTTGCTGTCCAGACATGGCTGTGCCTTCCGGCCGGTTGGCGCCCCTGAAAAAGAGTTTGCACAAGCCGGCCGCTACTGTCAAAAATCTGCAATGTAACCTTTTGTTCACGCGCCAGAGTGTACGATAGGGTTGTCGTCGGGTTAAACGGATTGGGATAGGCAGGATCCACCGCGAATACCAACGGCAAATGGGCACGCTTCCCGATACTCGTCACCTTATTATAATCCAGCTCAACATAGACGTTGCTGTCCTGTTCGGAAACAGTCACAAGCGTATCAACGTGTCCGTCCGGCGCGGCAATGCGCCATTGTCCGTCGCATACGTTAAACCGGAAAGTGCTGTCCTCTTCGCTGTACGTATCTGTCTGATATACATTGGGGAAAGCTCCGTCAGTCTGAATGTACATATGGTCATGGAAAGCCTCATCGGGGAAATTCAGCAATCGCACCTCCAGTATGGCATGGGCGTGATTAACCGTAAACTCAAATGGGCCAACGCTGTCCGAAGCCACACTCACCCCGTCGATACGGGAAGGCAGGCTAAGCAACTGGTCACTCCAGTTGTTCAGCTCCATGCTGTATTCGCCATCCTGTACGTACACGCCAAAATCGGCATATTCGCTTAACCCGCCGTAAAAAACCTTTTCATGGGTGCTGTCAAAAACAACAACCTCCATATCATGGTGATTAAACGCCTGGCTGCTGGCACCATCGGCAAACACCAAGGAGCCATATATAAATCCGCTGGCGGGAACCAGATTGAAATAGACCGTATCGCCGGGTTGGGCGAATTGCCAGCTGGCCTTTTCAAAAACATATCCCTCAGGAAACGGGTCGGCATAGTAATCATCATCTTGTGACACATACACATGATAATCGCTGTCATCACGCACGCTGATCTGCGCTGAGCCATCCGGATTACTTACGGCATAAGCATAACCAAAAGAATCGCTGTAAGCTCGCATGTAAAACGATTGTCCCGGTTGCCCGCCCTCCATTGTAATCACAACATGGATGGCGTTGTTGGTTTCGTAAAGCGTGATATTTTGATTGAGACTGTCACCGGGAGATAGGTAAAATGATTCGCCGCCGTCCGGTACCATATAATCCGGTTGAATACCCACTTCGTGCAGATTGAAATGAAACCATTCGCCGCCCGCTTCGGCCACGACGGGGACAGAATAACGTCCGCCAAAGATTTCAAAATCGAAGCCTTTGCTGTAATTATTAGCCACCTGGCCATAAGCATCAACTTTTACGGAATCACCGTGCTCATCCATTAAGGCGCCGTAAACAAAAGCGTTGGCAGCGAGGGCTTCAAAATTAACACCTTCATTGGCACCGGCCTGTACGATAATATCCACGTCGTCGGAAACGGAAAACCCTTCCAACTGGCCGTCAAAAAAAACATCGGCATTCCATAAAGCGCCGATGGCTGTCTGCGGCAGGTTAATACTGTAATTGCCATACTGATCGGTGAGGCCGGACCAGTAGCCGGCAAAATTTTCCTTAGCCTGTGCGCCGATCATAATATTTTCATAGCCCGCATCCGGCACTGTGACGCCCTCTATGGAGAGGTTACCGCTGATGGTGGCGGCCGGCGCGGCGAGTGCCTTGATAAAAAGCGGCGCTTCGGCACTGCTGCCATCGCTGTCTTCAGCCTTCATGATGTAGGCGCCCGGAGCAAAACCAAAGGGTCCGAGATTAGCGTATACGATGCCATCGGCCACATCACTGGAATCACCGGGACCATCATTGCCGGACTGCCCGTCGGTCATCTCAAAGGTGTCAAACCAGACATCGCCTTCGCTCACGCTCCGGCTGTTATCCACATCCAGGTAGATGCTGTAAAAAGCTGTGCCGCCCGTTTGCGAAACGTCGAATTCCCAGGCAAAAAAGTCTCCCTGTGTCAGCGTATCGCTAACCACGCCGTTCACCCACATTTTAAGATAGGTTGTGGCCTGTAATGAAGTGGCGCAACAAAGAACGGCAACAATCCATAAATAAAAAACACGTCTCATAGTCTTCCTCCGAATCTGTTTGTAACAACACTCGGTTAGCACAACCGAACGGTTAGACATTTATCCCATACTGTCTATTTCTTGTCAATGGATTGTTAAAGCCCGGCAACCGGCAGACGAATACTATGCTCGCCCAATTAAAGAGAATCCCCCATGCATGTTGTAGTTTGTGACAGCCCTGATATTGGCCGGAAACTGAGGCGATCATCCCATTTAATGGATTGCCGGATTGTCGACCCGGCCCAGCTGGACCAGCGGCAGGAAGAACGGCATCTGGTATTTATCCTGAACAGTGCCAACGGAGACAGCATCCCACCGGAACTCTATAACAAAATGACCATCGGCGAGTATAATCCGCATAAATTCATTTTCTACGGCGACAGCCTGCCGCTGAAATATCCCAGAATCTACCGGCCGTTTGTAGTGGCCGAGCTTGTAGAAAACGACCCGCCACATGTGTACGCCCAAACGGTAAACAACGCCTTTCATATGCTGCGCACGGAAGAAGGCTATCAGCAGAGTTACCAGCAGCTGCGGCTGAAAACACGCCTGCTGCAACAACTTATCGAGATCGGTATCGCACTGTCCGGTGAGCGCGATCGCGAAGAGTTATTGCAACGCATATTGAAAAGCAGCCGCGACATTACGTTCTCCGATGCGGGATCGCTATATCTGCTGGAAGAAGGTGAAGAGGGTAAACGTCTGCGTTTTATCGCCGCGCAAAACGATTCCGTAAAAACCGACTTCAGCGAGTTTACCCTGCCGCTCAACAAAAAGAGCATGGCCGGCTATGTGGCCGTAACCGGCAAGCCGCTGAACATTGCCAATGTCTATGATATGCCTCCCCGGCTGGGGCTGACCCACAACAGTTCATTTGATGAAATGTACGGTTACAAAACCCGCTCGATGCTGGTTCTGCCGATGCGCAACCTGGAAGGCAAAATACTGGGTGTCATTCAGCTTATTAACCGCAAACCGGAGCAGGCCATAATCCTGCACGGCGCGGAACAGATTGACCAAAACGTACTGGCCTATGACAATGACATGCAGACCATTGCGGAAGCTCTGGCCAGCCAGGCAGCCATTTCACTGGAGAACACGCAGCTGGCGGACAATATCAAAAAATTGTTCGCGGGACTGATCAAGGGCGCAGTTAAAACGATTGAATCGCGGGACCCGAGCACGCGCGGCCACTCCGAGCGCGTCACCCGGCTGACGCTCGCACTGGCCCGCGCCGTTAACGAATGCGACAGCGGCCCCTACGCCGAAACGGTGTTCAGCGATCGCCAGCTGCGCGAACTGGAGGTTGCCGGGCTGCTGCATGATTTTGGGAAAGTGCTGGTGCGCGAACAAACCCTGGTAAAAGCAAACAAGCTGTTCGACCATGAGCTCGAGGCTATACGCATGCGCTTTAAGCAGGCCGCGCTGGTTTTACAAATCAACAGGCTGCAGGGCAAAAATGAATCATCCCGGGCCAGCGATGATGAAACGGCGGAACTGCAGCAACTGCTGGAAACGATCGAAAAAGCCAACCGGCCAACGGTGCTGGAAGAAGACGTCTCTCAGACTTTAGAAGAAATCCGCAAAAAAACCTTTTCAATGGAAAATGAAAAAATTTCCCTGCTGAACGAGCGCGAGACGGAGCTGCTATCCATCAAAAGGGGCAGCCTGAGCCCGCAGGAACGGCTTGAGATAGAATCGCATGTAACCCACTCCTACAATTTTCTAAAATACATTCCATGGACTGAAGATTTAAAAAAAGTGCCCGAAATAGCGTATTGCCATCACGAGAAAATCGATGGCAGCGGATACCCGAGGCGTCTCCGGGGCGAGCAGATTCCGCTTCAGGCCAGGATCATGACAATCGCCGATATTTATGACGCGCTGACCGCCAGTGACAGGCCTTACAAAAAGGCCATGCCCGTGGAAAAAGCGCTGTCGATCCTGGAGCAGGAATCGGAAAGGGGTCAGCTGGACAGCACCCTGTTCAGGCTGTTCAGGGATAAAGAAATTTATCAGCATGTTAACTGGAACAAAGAAAAAGACGAATATCTCTGAAAAAGCTTTCCTTAGCTTTCTTTGTTCATGGTAAAGTGAAAGGATAAGCCACGCACACGCACACTATTAACAGCATAACATCATCTGTTATGCCAGGGGAATTGAGGGCAAGAAAGACGCAGCGCCAGGTGTTTATGCAAACAAAGATTATTTTTATTTCCGACCGGCTTAGCGATTACAAAGACTTTCTGAGAAACGATGCCGAGTTTGGCTATGACATCGAAATGATGAGCCACGCGGAAGCAAACCGGCGTCATATTTTTCAAAATTATTACGATTTGTTCATCGTTGATTTGCAGGAAGAATGGCTGGCGATTCCACCCTGGGTGGTGGAGCAGGCGCAGCATCACTATTTTTTCCAGTTCCTGTTCATCAGCGACAAAGCCCTTTCTGAAGAGCTGCACGAGTTGTTAAATGTGCGCATCTTTAAAGTGATGGAGCCCAAATACGCCCGGGAAAATCTGAACCAGGTCGTTCAGGAAATCCAGGTTTATACAAACACGCACCGCTTTACCCACATCAAGCAGACCCCCGCTTTTTCAGGCAGTCTGAACATACTCATCGGTAATCACAGCAGTATAAAAAGTGTAAATAAATTTGTAGAGATTGTAAGCAAGACCCCGGCGGCGCCCTGCCTTGTGCGCGGCGAAATCGGCACCGGAAAAACGCTTTGCGGACAGATCATCCACACCAAAAGCGGGCATCCGCTGGAAAAATTCTTCATCAAGAACTGCGAAGGCGTAACCACCAACGAATTTCTCGGCGATCTCTTTGGCGTGGAAGGCGATACGGAGATTTACGGGCCGAAACGCAAAGGTTTGCTGGAACGCTACGCCGACGGCACGCTTGTTCTGAAAAATATTGAAAAACTGCCGCCCGAGGTACAAAACCAGTTGCTGCTTTTTTTGGAAAACAGGCTGTTCCGCGTGCTGGGCTCCAACCGCATAGTGGAAAGCAAAACACGGCTTGTAGGCGTTACCTCGCATGACCTTGAGTGGTTCGTGCGCCACCAGAGCTTTAACTCCGGCCTCTACTACCGCCTCAAAGCGTTTGAAGTGAACCTGCCTCCTTTACGTGAAAGACGTGAAGACGTGGAAAAGCTGGCCCACTATTACATGCAGTATTACAACCACACGCTGGGCAAAAATATCCGCCAGATCTCGCCAGTGGCCATGCAGATGATGAACGAGTATAACTGGCCGGGCAATGTGGCCGAGTTGAAAAATATCATGGAGCGGGCCGTCATTATCAGCACCTCGGACCAGATCGTGGCCGAAGACCTGCCGGACAACCTGCAAAACGACCTGAGCGCGCGCCAGAACAGCGAGTACCTTGGCAACTGTTCACTTAAGGAACTTGAAAAAATCCACATTCAGCACGTTCTTTTACGCACAAACGGCAACAAGTCGCGCGCCGCGGAAATCCTTGAGATATCGCGCACCACCCTGCGTGAGAAAATGCGCTCCTACAGCATAGACGCCTAATCTTTTTGCTCTAAAATATCAGGTTGCGTAATTTGCCCGAAACATTTAAACGGGCATGATAATGGATTATCCTTTCCGCTACAAAAACAATCAGCTTTACTGCGAAAACGTTAATATCCGCGATTTTTCCGCGAGCGTGACATCTCCCTTTTTTATTTACAGCAAGGCCGAACTGGAGCACAGCTGCGACCTGGTGTGGCAGGCTGCCGGCAACAACGATTTTCTGCCCTGTTACGCGCTTAAAGCAAACTACAATCCGGCGTTGCTCGCGATAATCCGTGATAAAGGATTCGGTGCCGACATTGTCTCGGGCGGCGAACTGGACTTTGCCCTGCGCAGCGGCTTTGACCCTGAAAAGATCGTTTTCGCCGGTGTAGGCAAGGATGATTTCGAAATTGAAAAAGCGCTGCAGCATAACATCCATTCGCTCAACATCGAATCGGCGCAGGAGATGGACGTACTGGCACAGATCGCGGCGCGCATGAACACAACTGTAACGCTGGCCATCCGCGTTAATCCCGACATTGACGCGCAGACCCACGAGTATATTTCAACCGGCATGCACCGCAATAAGTTTGGCGTCTCCCGCGATGAAGCGCTGCGCCTTTATGAAAAAGCGCATCAACACCCCAACCTGGAGCCTGCTGGCATACACATACACCTGGGCTCGCAGATGGAGCATGAAGAGCCGTTTCGCAAAGCAGCCGGTTTTCTAAAGGAGTTTTCCGGGCAACTGGCGCACATGGGTATCAAATTGCGCTTTCTGGATATCGGTGGCGGTATTGGTATTAATTACACGGACGCACTGCTCAATCCGCAAAAGCCGCGCAGCTATGTGCCAAAAATCCTGCCCGGGTTCATCCGTGCGCTGAGTGATGCCGGCTTGCCACTGGTGGCCGAGCTGGGCCGAAGCATCGTTGGTTCGGCCGGGTTGCTGGTCAGCCGCGTACTCTATCGCAAACAAACACCGCAGAAAAATTTCATCATCGTTGATGCGGCAATGAACAACCTGATCCGCCCGGGGCTGTACAAAGCCTTTCACGAAGTGGCGCCGCTTGTAAAAAAAGACGGAACCGAGGAAACAGTGGACGTCGTCGGGCCGGTTTGTGAGAGCACGGATTTTCTGGCCCAGAACCGCGTGCTGCAGCAGATGAAGCGCGGAGATTACCTCGCATTTGGCGGCGCCGGCGCTTACGGACAGGCCCTGTCTTCGCATTACAACCTGCGGCCAATGATCTCCGAATACCTCGTGGACGGCGATTCCGTAAAATGTATTTTCAAAGGGATCTCCGTGGAGCAGCTGGCGGACCAATACGGCGCTGACATATGGGACCAACCGAAGCGATCATAAACCACGCGCACTTGCGCCATAATCTCACACTTATCCGTCGGGCCTACCCGGGCAAAGCGGTGATGGCCGTGGTAAAGGCCGACGCCTACGGCCACGGTATTGTGCCCTGCGCCAAAACGCTGCTGCAGGCCGGCGCGCAATGGCTGGGTGTCGCTTTTCCCGAAGAGGGTGCACTTTTGCGGGAAGCCGGCGTAAAGGCGCCGATCCTGGTATTCGGCGCACAGCTTCCGTCCTTGTTCTCCCAACACCTTAAAAACGATCTGCATATAACAATAACCGCGCCCCGGCAGATAGACGAGTTGGAAAAAGAGACCGCAAAGCACCAAACCAAAGCAAAAGTTTTCCTGAAGTATGACAGCGGCATGAACCGCGTCGGCATGTACGACGACACCTTTTATGACACCATGAACACGGCCCTGGGCAGTAAGGCTATCGACGTGGCCGGTGTTTATTCGCACCTCTCCTCCGCCGATGAGGATGACCACGAGTACACGCTTTTGCAGCTGCACCGTTTTAAAGCCATGCGCGAAAGACTGGACAAGGCGGCAGACGGTTTGTGCTTCAGTCTGGCCAATTCGGCGGGCATCATGCGCTACCCGGAAACGGTCTTTGATTGTATCCGTCCCGGGGTTATGTTATACGGCAATCCGCCGGCGCCGGCTTTCAGGCCCGATCCGGACAAATGGCCGCTGAGGCAGGTTATGACCTGGCGCTCGGCGGTGGCATTGCTTAAAAACGTGGCGGCGGATGAACCTCTAAGCTACAACCGTCGTTTCCACACCAGGCGTCCGTCAAAGATCGCCATTGTGCCGGTCGGTTACGGCGACGGTTACAGCAGGCGCTGGACCAACAACGGCAAGGTGCTGATTAACGGCGCTTTTTATCCGGTTGTGGGAACCGTCTGCATGGACCAGATTCTTGTGGATGTTACGGAAGCGCAGTCAATGCGGGCGGGCGATGAGGTTATCATATTCGGAAGCCAGGGCGACGCATCTTTTAGCATCGCTCAATACGCCGGGGAGTTGCAGACCATCCCTTACGAGGTCACCTGCAACGTGAGCCCGCGCGTTCCAAGAAATCATGTAAAGATCAATGAAGGAGAAAAATAGATGCGTCACCTAATTTGGCTGTTAATATTGATCGCATTCGGCCAGGCACAGGTTTTAAAGGTAAGCGTGGATATGGAATATGCCCACCTGACCGATGACCAACAGGAGGACCTGACCGAACTGGCCTCCAAGATTGAGCAATACTTCAACAACTATGAATGGGTCGAAGATGAATTCGAGACCGACATTCCGGCCAGCGTTAAAGTGATTATTGAAACCGTCCAGAAAAAGACATTCGAAAAAATATATAAAGCGCAGTTCCTGATTTCCTCAGCGGCCGGTGAAAATTTTTATGATAAAGTGTGGGAATTTACCTATGAGCGCACCTACCCGCTGCTGCACTCCAAAGCGCAATTTGACCCATTGACCCACTTCCTTGATTATTATGCGTATCTCGTTCTTGCAGGCGAGCTGGACACCTTTGGCTATCTTCTGGGCAGCCCGCTTTACGACAAGGCGCTGGACATTGCCAACCAGGGCATCCTGAGCCAGTATTCGCGGGGCTGGAACACACGCGCCGAACAGGTGCAGATGATCAACCATATCCGCACGCGCCCGTTACGGGAAGTAAAGCCCGACTATTTTGAGGCGCTATGGCTTCACGAGGAGGGCCGCTACGATGAAGCCTATAAGCTGGCCAAAAAAGTGCTGGATGAAGGCATCAAGAAGGTCTACGATAAACAGCCCAACAACCGCTACCTGCGCATTTTTTTCGACGCCCATTACCGTGAGCTGGCCAACCTGTTCAGCGGACACCCCGCGGAAATCGAAGTACTTCTGGATATTGACAGCAAACATCGGGAAACGTATCGCCAATACCTGGAATAGAATTTCGAAATCCCGTTTAAAGTAGTCACAACGTTGGTGCAGCAGGTTTATGAGACGCAAAAACCTTTCGTCTCTAAGGACAATGCGCTTTTCATTCCATAGATTTATCATTTGCCATTTCTTTACTGCTCTTTGTTTGCCACTTTACTGCCCCGCAAAAGCCTTCTGCTTATACTTCAGAAAAAATGAAAGAGAGGTAGCTCATGGCACAGAACGTCGCTCAAAAGCTGATTGCATCGCACCTGGTGGAAGGCACCATGGAAGCCGGCAATGAAATAGGCCTGAAGATTGACCAGACCCTGACCCAGGATGCCACCGGCACGATGGTGATGCTTGAGTTTGAGGCCATGGGCATCAAACGTGTAAAGACCGAACTCTCCGCGCAGTATGTGGACCACAACCTGATCCAGACCGATTTTAAAAACCCCGATGACCACCTGTTTTTACGCAGCGCCTGCCGTAAATTCGGCGTATGGTACAGCCGCCCCGGCAACGGCGTGAGCCACCCTGTGCATATGGAGCGCTTTGGCAAACCCGGCAAATCACTGCTGGGTTCGGACAGCCACACCTGCGCGGCGGGCTCCATGGCGATGCTGGCCATTGGTGCCGGAGGGATGGAAGTGGCCCTGGCCATGGCCGGAGAGCCTTTTTATGTAAAAATGCCGAAAATCATGGGCATAAAACTGACCGGCACTCTGCCCGACTGGGTAAGCGCCAAGGATATTATCCTGGAGATGCTGCGGCGCTATGATGTGAAGGGCGGAGTTGGAAAAATCATTGAGTATTATGGTCCGGCACTGGAGCACCTTAGCGCTATGGACCGCCACGTGATCGCCAATATGGGCGCGGAACTGGGCGCCACCACCACCGTCTTCCCATCCGACAATCGTCTTAAAGGTTTTTTGAGAAGCCAGGACCGCGAGGATGACTGGACAGAGCTGCTCGCCGATGAAGGCTGCGACTACGACGAACATGATGAAATCAATCTGGATGAGCTGGAACCGCTGATCGCGCTGCCCAGCAGCCCGGGCAAAGTAAAAAAGGTAAGCGACGTGGCCGGCAAAGAAATCTACCAGGCCATGATCGGTTCATCGGCCAATCCCGGATTCCGCGATTTTGCCGTTCCGGCGGAAATTGTCGAAGGCGAGCAGGTGCATGACCGCGTTTCGCTGGATATCAATCCAACGTCGCGGCAAATACTTGAAAACCTGAGTAATCAGGGCTATCTGGCTAAACTGATCCACGCCGGGGGACGCATTCACCAGTCCGGCTGTAACGGCTGCATCGGTATGGGCCAGGCGCCGGCTACGGGTCGCATCAGTCTGCGCACGGTACCACGCAATTTCCCCGGACGTTCAGGCACCAAAGAAGACCAGGTCTACCTGTGCAGCCCGGAGACAGCCATTGCTTCGGCCATAACCGGCAAAATTACCGATCCGCGCACGCTGAATAAAAAATACCCGCGCCTGAAAGAGCCCGATGAGCTGGTGCTGAACACCAAAGCGCTGGTAGCACCTGCCGAAAGCAGCGAAGACGTAGAACTTGAAAAAGGTCCCAATATCAAGCCTATGCCGGAGTTCGATAAACTGCCGGACACGATGGAGGGCGTAGTGCTGCTCAAAATGGGTGACAATATTTCCACCGACGAGATCATGCCCGCAGGGACACGCGTACTGCCCTACCGCAGCAACATCCCGGAAATCAGCAAATTTGTGTTCACCCAGGTGGATGAGAAATTTTACGACCGCGCCATGGAACATAAAGAGCAGGGTTCATTCATCGTGGCAGGTGAAAATTACGGCCAGGGTTCCAGCCGTGAGCATGCCGCGTTGGCGCCACGCTATTTGGGCATCCGCGCCAAGCTGGTAAAAAGCTTTGCCCGCATCCACTGGCAAAACCTGGTTAACTTTGGCATTCTGCCGCTCACCTTTAAAAACGAGTCGGACTGGGAGAAGATTGAGCAGGGTGACATGCTGGCAATTGAGGACCTGAGAGAAGCGCTAAAAAACGGCGACAGCATTAAGGTGCAAAACAAAACCAAAAAAGAGAGCTATAGCGCCGAACACCAGATGACCAAACGCCAGGTGGAGGTGATGCTGGCCGGCGGACTGATAAACGACATGCGTCGTAAAAAAAGCTGAACTATCCTAAAGCAAAAAAGGCCGGGCATTGTGTCCGGCCTTCGTCATTTAAAGACGTTCTATTTTATGAGAAGCATTTTGCGTGTCTGCGAAAAACCTTCACTATGCAGGCGGTAAAAGTAGATACCCCCGGCCAGCGCGGCACCACGACTGTCGCGGCCATCCCAAACAAGCTGCCGACGGCCGGCGCTTTGTTGTTCATCCAATAAAAGACGCACCCTCTGCCCCAGGCTGTTAAAAACTTCCACGCGCACGTGGGCTGCGCGTGGCAGCTCGTACATGATGGTTGTGGACGGGTTAAACGGGTTGGGATAATTTTGATGCAGCGTAAACCCTTTCGCTTTTGCCACACCATCGGCGATAAATGAAACGCCGGCCGGGAAAAAATACTCAAGAATATTATCCAGGTGGGCGCGCCAGCTGCCCCAACTATGGCCTTCGTGCCACTCGTTCCATTCCAGTTCATAGCCGATTTCGATAAGGGCGTCGCGTGTTTCACGGTGGCGCTGCGGCCCCTCGTAAGTGCCCCAATCCAGGTACCAGCGCAGTTCTTTCTTCGGCCCGGTTGTTACCGGCGAGTCATCGACGTCGGCGTAGATGGAACCGGAAACAGGTGCCGCCAGCCCGAACTCCTCAGGGTGGGCATAGCAAATGGTGGTGGTAATGCGTCCGCCATAAGAAGGACCGGTCATGGCCCGCCGCGCCGGATCACGCGAGATGCGGTAGTTTTCTTCGATATGAGGCATCAATTCATCGATGATAAAGGTGGTAAATTTTCCGACCTTGCTGCCGGCATATTCATCGTTGCGCTGAACGGGTGGCACAAAAACGGCCACCAGCGGCTCAATTTTTTCATGGGCGATGAGGTAATCCAGCGTATTGTCGGCATCGGCCAATTGCAGGTATTCGCCGCCATCATGAAAAAGAATTACCGGGAAGGTATCAGCGACGGCTTCGGCGTAACCCGCTGGCAGGTAAACGTTGATGGTGCGGCTGTTGCCCAACGCGCTGCTTGTAAAGGAAAAACTTTCCAGGCTGCCGTGAGGTATTTCAGCATAATATTCAATTTCAGGTGGCTGCACATAATCGGGCATGGCCAGTTCGCTGTTGGGGCCAAAACCACCGGAGACGGTGTTATCGTTGCGCGGGTCGAGGATCCAGCTGCTGCCGTTACGTACAAATTTATAGTCGAGGCGGGCGTCGCTTTCAAATACGTCTTCGTTGTACCACAGGTTGGTACCTGCCAGCAGCGTCATCTTATTGGCGCCGGAATTCCAGCCGTTAAAATCGCCGGGCACGTTCATACTGCTGGCCGATCCGCGATATAAAAAGTAGGCAATGGTGTCTTCTTCGATAAAAGGAAATGTATTCTGGGCGTTCATAAAGCTGTCCACAATCGCGGAGCGCTGGGAAGATTCGGCAGATTCCACCCGCTCCACAAATGCGTTGAACTGCGGTCCAAGCAGGCTGTTGCTTTGGGCTCTTGTCAACCCGGGAAATAATATCAACAGCGTGAAGAAAATAATGGTACTTTTCATAAAAAGATGTTTCATTTAATATTCCTTTTAACTTAAGGATGGTCCTTGCGCTATGAGTGGAATTTTTAATTTAACGATTATTTTCAACCCGCGCATCCCCAAAACGGGCAGGCGCCATTATTGTTCAACCGGGAAACTGTAAAAGGAGTAGCACAATGCAAGAACATGCTTCTTCGAATGACAACGTCGAACAATTTTATGAAATTCTGAGCGGCGACGATAGCAGCGACCGTTCCTGCGAAGCCATCCCCGATGAAGCCTGTGCCGAAGTCCCGAAAAACTACGTATACAATGTGCTGAACGGCAGCATGACCAAACTGGCAGAGCAGATTGCCGGACCCAATATTGTGCTGCCGTGGCTGTTGAATGTATTGCAGGCACCGGCGGTTTTAAGCGGTTTCACCATGCCTGTAAAGCAGGTGGCTTCGCTCTTGCCGCAGATTGTCGTTGCCGGAAAAATCCGCGCATTTGCCCGGCGCAAGTGGTTTTGGGTAGCCGCCGGCGCCGTCCAGAGCGTGATGCTTTTGCTGATGATCCCGGCCGCATTGTACCTGCCGCCGCTTTCGGCCGGTTTGGCGATTGTATTGTTGCTTGGACTGTTCAGTCTTGCCAGCGGCGTCGGTTCCGTGGCCTTCCAGGATGTGCTGGGCAAGACCATCCCGCGTGGCAAGCGCGGCAACCTGCTGGGCAACCGCTCCAGCATCGGCGGGGCGCTCACCATCGCTTCAGGCATTATCATCGAACGCTGGATTGAGGGCTCTTCCGATATCACCATTTACCTCGTACTTCTATTCGTAGCGGCCATTTTGTGGGCCGCGGCCTCTCTCACCTTCGCGCAAATTGAAGAAGTGCCCGGAGCCAGCGGCGGCGGACGCAACGCATTGCAGGAGGCCAACAGCGGCCGTGCGCTGGCCAAAAAGGAGAGCTGGTTCCGCGGCTTTCTCGTTACACGTGCCATCCTGGTTTTTGTGGAAATCAGCGCGCCTTATTTTGTACTGCATGCCCAGAAAACGGTCAGCGGCGCCATTGATGCTTTGGGCGTAATGGTGGTGGCAACGGGACTGGCCAAGCTGGGTGGCAGTCCTTTTTGGGGCCGCTTTTCCGACAGCAGCAGCCGGCTGGTGATGGGGCTCGCGGCATTGATGGCTGTGGCATCCGCCATTGCGGCATTGGGCTTTGGCTCTCTTCCGCAGGGTTGGCAGACACCCTATCTTTACGGTGTGATTTTCCTGTTGCTGGGTTTTGCTGAGGCCGGTGTGCGCGTAGGCCGCAAAACCTACCTGGTGGACGCGACAATCGAAAAAACCAGGGCAACCCACGTGGCCTTCAGCAATACGCTGATTGGCGGATTTACGTTGCTGGCCGGTACCATCGGCTTTCTGGCCGATCTGTTCAGCATCCGGTTCTTACTATACGCGCTGATTGTTGTTTACCTGGCGGGAGCGCTTTTGGCCTGGCGCCTGCCGGAAGCCAGGGAGATTAACAACAAATAGAATTATGGTATGATATAAACTGGCTATCGATATTATGTTCTAATAACATAAAAGTGCTTGATCGTATGCTTAAAGCCCCATAGTCTAAAAGAACGTGATGATTGGGGCAAACTATAACGATATTGTGAGTAGAATCCGGGCCATTATGCGGCATCCCAAGTGGCTTAAGGTGATGAGCTTCGCAGTAAAACCCGGAACACAGCTCGAGCCTTTGTTCACATATTTGACACTTGTACCGATAAAGCCTTTTAAGTTTTCCAGCAATTGTGGTGTCGCGAACTATTCGATGTACTGTTGATGGAATTCTGTCAGGAATTTGGTATTCTGATGGTATATCTTTACTAAAGGGAACCTCTGAGCTGGTTAACAGCCTGTAAGTGCCTGAACCTTCAAACTCTAAAAATCCTTCATCCCTCAAATTCTGGAGAACACGACTTAAGGTTTGGTGTGGCGTTTTCCCAATGCTTCTAACTTCATATATAATCTTGTCAAGTTCCTCATTTATTATTTGGGATCTAGAAAAGGTATTGGTTTTATGCCTTAATGACATTCTGCTCAAAGCATTAATTGTTGCATGTTTCCAATCCATATGGCTTTTTCCTCTAAAATGAAATCTGCGCAAAGAACTCACATATATTTTTTATGTAAAAAAAATAATATTTCAAATCAAAACTTTAAACACCTGCAATGAACTGATTTTTTAGGATTTATCCCATGATAGATTATTGCGCTGTCGTTTATTCATCATTGCATGAAATTTGCATATATTGCTGCTTTCGCAAACGGAGGAAACGATGAAACGCTTTTTAGTCATAATCTTTGTGCTTGCTTTATCCGTAACATTCAGTCATGCGCGATCGGGCAGCGCCATCGGTATTATCATTGGTACACCGACAGGATTAAGCCTCAAACTGGCGGATAACGGACGCACGCAAATTAACACGGCTGCGGGCTGGTCATTCGGAAACGATAATCGCTTTTATCTGCATGTCGATTATATTTTCTATAAATTCAGGGCCATCCGTACCGGAGGCGGCACCGCGCCTTTTAAGCCTTACATGGGTCTTGGCGGTCATATCCGCACCGGCTCGGATAATATCGGCGCGCGCCTGCCGCTTGGCATAGGGTATGATTTCCGCGATGTGCCGTTGGAGATGTTTGTGGAACTGGCGCCGGTACTGAACCTTGCGCCCGAAACCGATGTCGATATTGCCGCTTCTATTGCCCTGCGCTTCACCTTCTAGAAAGGAGAAAGCATGCTACGCAAAATGTTTTTTGTGCTGCTTGTCCCGCTTGTATTGTCGGCACAGGATGATGCCTACCGCCCCGGCGATCACGATCTGCTAATTATGCCCACGGCCTACACGATGGAAAAGGGAAACTGGTATTTCAGCAATTATGAAATCCTTTTTCTAAACCTTACTTACGCGCCAACCGGCCGCACGCATTTTGGTATCTTCACTCTATTCCCTATAACGACCGATTTCCTGGAGTCGGTTTCCTTAGGAATCAAACAGAATTACCTGCGCACGCCTGATATCTCTTCCGCGGTGTGGGGCAGCTACTCCCCCAAAGGCGAATTTTATATACTCGGCAACGCGATGAGCTTTGGCAGCAGGCCGCATACCTTTCACCTAAACCTGATGTATATAAATGATACCGAGGGCTATAGCGATTTTGACGTGCCACTGGTTTTTGCCCTGGGCTACGCCGGCGACACCAGCAAACGTTTTACTTTTTTATTTGAATATTACAACGTATTCGAAAATTTCGCCTTTGACCAAAGCCTTATCGTTCTGGGCTTTCGGCTCCGCAGCGGCGACATTTCCTGGGAACTGGGCGGATTTCGTCCTTTAACGGATGCCGGAGATTTGATACTTTTCCCAATACTGAAAGCAACCATTTACTTTAATTAGGGGGACCCCGCATGGCAGAGATGATCAAAGCCGGTGCCGCGTTATGGCACGATCTGACCGTGGAAGACGCAGGAGAAGTTAGCAGCTTCTACGAAAAGGTCATCGGCTGGAAGAAGCAGCCCGTATCCATGGGCGATTACGACGATTACAACATGAATAATCCTACCGATGGCGAAACGCAGGCTGGTGTCTGCCATGCCCGCGGTGGCAACGCAAAAATTCCGCCGCAATGGATGATCTATTTTGCCGTGGAGAATGTGGACAAGAGCGCCGACATGGTCGAGCAGAACGGCGGCGAAATTATTATTGCGCCAAAAGACATGGGTGAATACGGCCGCTACTGCATCATCAAAGATCCGGCTGGGGCTGTTTGCGCGCTGATAACACCACCAAAGAGTTAAGCATGCGTAATATCATTCACGTACTTCCGATAAAGGCAGACCCGGAAACGGTCTTCCAGGCCCTTTCCACAATCGAGGGCCTAAAAAGCTGGTGGACCGGAAATGTGGAGGGGGAAACTAAACGCGAAGCACATATTACGTTCCGTTTTGTTAAGGGATTTAACCCGGTTATGAAAGTTCTGAAGATGAAGCAGCAGCAAGTGGAATGGCGTTGCGTTTCCGGCGCCAGGGACTGGCTTGACGCCATGATCGATTTTTATATCATTCCAACGGACGAAGGCGTTAAGCTGAAATTCCAGCAAAATTATGCCCGCCTGGTAGATGACGACACATACGGCGTTTATAATCATAATTGGGGTTATTATCTGGATAGCCTGAGGCTTTTCTGCGAGGAAGGAACAGGCAAACCCTATACGGCCAAATGAAAACGGCTAATTAGAAACGCCCGGCGCTTTTCCGGCAAATTCATTGCTTTCCAGTTGGTTTAGCATAAAACCGGCCACATCTGCACGGGAAATGCGTCGTGACAAAATAAAGTTTCCGACGTTCCTTCCTGCGCGGTAGCTGTTTTTCTTTTTGCCGTTGGTCAGCAATGCCGGCCTTACAATCACCCAATCCCTGTCGCTTTTGGCAACAATGCTTTCCTGGCGTGCTTTATCCCAGTAATAAAAAGGCAGTATAACGGGTGTGGTGAAAAGAGTATAGTAAAGCCCCAGCCTGCCGGCGCTGCTGCCGATTCCCAGAGATGATTCGCAAATAAAACGCTTTACGCCGTGCTTTTGCATGGCCTGCAAAATATTTACAGTGCCGTGGGACAGAATGCGAGTCGGATAAAAAAAACGGCCATGGCCCAGCGCGGAAAGCACTGCGTCCTGCCCCTTTACAGCGTCATCCAGCGTGGCCGGGTCAAGCACGTCACCCTGAACCACGCTAAGATTGGAATGCTCCATTTCGAGCTTGGAGGGATTGCGCACAAAAGCAGTAACGCGATAACCGCGATCCAGGGCCTGCGTAACAATATGCCTGCCGGTGCCGCCGCTGGCGCCGATTACCAGAATATGTGCCGGCGGCTTTAGCGGTGCCCCGGTGCTCATTTTGGCAGTGTTGCGAAAACCGCGAAAATACAACGCGACCGATAAAACGATCGCGTAAATGACAAAAACGGTTAATATGATCAACGGGCTTGCTCTTTCTTTAAGCTGACCGCGGCGATGTTACAGGTGTCATGCAACGCGCCGGAGACAAAAGACGGCAGCTTTTTTTTCCACTCTCTTGGAATATGATCTTCCACCATTTCAAATAATTTAAGGTTTTCTATTTGCTCACGCCCGATAAAATTGAGCGTGGACGCAAACTGCAACAGGCTGCCGCGCACCAGGTCTGCGGCCAGCTCCGCTTCGTTAGGATTATGACTGCCGCCAAAGCTTCGTTCAATCTGTAATACCTGCCCGGATTCCCGCAGAAAATAAGGCTCCACCTTCTGCTCCACACGCGATTCCACGGTCACATTAAAACGCTCTTTAATCTGTTTAAGTAGATCGTCTATCTCCGCGCGGAAGCATTCCATTTTTTCGTTGTCCGGCGCGCGCAGGTCGATGCTTAACCGGACATTATTGTACATATGCAGGAAGTCGGTTGATTGTACGCGGCAGATATTCACGCCTTCACCGCCATCCCGCACGGAGGGTGACAGAACGCTTACCACAAAATGCTGTAGCGAATAGTTGATCAGGTGCTTCTGCTCTTCGGGCACAAAACGGTTACGGATGCCAAAGGTGATGCTGGCCTTTTCCGGGATAACGTTTCGGTTTGTGCCGGGGTCCAGCGCCACCTCCCCGATGATCGGGCTAAAGTAATCATCCTGCCGGTCTTCGTTCAGCTTGTCCACCGCGTGCAGAAAATAGCGCGTAAGCCGGGCCAGGGCTACGCCCGGATCGCGGCGATCCTCAGGCAGCGTAGCACCGGCATGGTTCTTTTCGCCAATCAGCGTCCAGCGCTGTGCGAAACCGGCTTCCATAGCCTGGCCGTTGCTGTCAAAATGATCGATGATACCGCTGGTAATCCGTACGTCACTATACTCACGCATCAGGCTCACATGGCGCAGCAATCGGTTAAGTTCCAGAGCCGCGGTTTCCGCCAGTTCACCTTTGATATAAAAATCTTCCTGGTGAATACCCATGATCGTGTCCACCAGCACCAGCGGTACGTCATGGCGGTCGAGCACCGGCCCCTGCTCAACGTGACGTTCGTAGCTGTAAGGCGTAAAGAAATCGGTCGGTTCAAAGCAGGCATCAAAAAGGGCATCATCGTCGGCCTGCTGAAACGCGTTGATCAATTCGATTTTTCCGGAATGCTGCTCGCCTTTAAGACGCCCGAGCATGCCGTTGAACTTGTCCCCAAATTTCTCGCCGGAATAGTTTTCCATGTGATAGATCTTCGCGGGGTCGGCAAGACCGGTTACGGCGGCGCTGCCGGGCATGGCCACATCCTCGCCGGTATAGGTCATTTCCTCGCCGGTAAAGGCCGTCACCATCATCACGTGGGGAAAATCGGGGTAGACGCTGTTGACGCCAAAGTACTTGTCCAGATCATGCAGCGTGTGGGCAATCTCGATGCCGGACAAAACGCCGAGACGGCCGTCATATTTTCCGGCGTCTTTCACCGTATCAATATGCGAGCAATGGCAGATTGCTTTTTCGGTCAGGCTGCTGATGGTGATTTTTCCGTCGCGTATTTCCTGCGCCACGGAGGGTTTTATGAGCAGACCGTGCAGATTACCCGCCTTATCGATAAAAACGGATAACCCGGCGTCATTCATCTGCCGGATGGTTTCCACCACCGCGTCATTATAACATTCGGAAAAAACACGCGCGTCGATTTTGTAATCATCATCCTTGCTTACGTCTGCCAGATCTTCTATACGTTTACGCAGCCGGACGCCAAAACCGTGGAAATCATCGAGAATCGTTTCCTCGCCCAGAATGGCAAACATATCTTTGTTTTTGCCAAGCCAGTCCGCCACCTGCTGCAGTGTTTGAAAACAGGATATGGTATTAGCCACATCGGCCAGCGGGTTCAGTTCGTGCTCGGACCAGTCGGCATCTTCTTTTATAACAACTTCAACGGCCTGGTCTCGTCCAAGCTGGTCCAGGTATTCGCGATGGTGCAGCACTTCGTTGGAGTTGCGCTCGCGGGCGTTGACGAGGTCTTCAAATGGCTGCGTAAAAACATCGCCGCGCCCGGTATTATGGCGCTGGTCAAATTCAACCGGTCTTTCATGAACGATGTTGTTGGCGTAGGTCCATTCCGCCGGGTCGCCGATGGAGCCGCTGGAAGCGCCGTTCATGGCCCGCACAAGGGTGGCGTGCTCAGCGTGGGACAATTGCGCAAGCTCCTTGTCGGTAAGTTCACCCGCCTGACGTTTCTGATCTTCCGTTAAGAAATCCTCATCCAGGCGAAAGTTGGCCATGATATGGGCGGTAAATATCAAACCCTCCGGAGCGTGCAGCTTTTCACGCAGCTCCGTCATATCAAACAGGCTCTCCGGGCTTATCGTCGGATCGATAACGCGCTCCACCACCTCACGCTTTTCATCATCCCAAAATGTAATCAGTGTAAAAATGTGGCTGCGCGCCTGCACAAACTGAATTTGCGGCTGATGTGACAGCACGTAGTCTTCCGCATGAATCTGGGCATTTTCTATGTGCACGTAAACAGAGCAATCCTCCAGCATTTCCAGAAGAACCGGATCTTTCAATTCTGTCTTATGATAAAGCGGGTTTTCCAGTACAAGTGCGTGTTTACGTTTTTTGAAATCGTTTTCCGCCAGGGCTTTATCGGACATATCTTTTTCCATGATCATGCCGCGGCGCAGCGCGTAAAACGGGATGCCCAGGTCCAGTAATTTTTTAAGGATAATACTGGTCTTACGCCCACAGCCATATTCCGCAATGCTGTAGGGCAGCGAAAGATAGGTCAGAATAAGCTGCAAAATATTGTCCTGTTCGCGTAACAGCGGCAGACCCGTGGTCAGGTCAAATTCCAGGTTGAGGCGCAGCGTTTCTTTTTTCGTTTTCAGGCGGATGGTTGTCGATTGAAGCATAAAATCTCCGTTTACATGCTGTTTTTTAAAAGAGAAAGCTATCCAAAACTGCCAACAAAAACAGTTATGCAGTAAACGATCGCATTTTTCCGTTTGGTAGGTTGATGGCGGCCCGGTCCGTTTTCAGCTGAACAGATTGTAGCGGATGAGCAGTCCGCCCTCGTCCTGCCAGCGAATCCATCCGCGGCCTTGTGGCCGGAACGCCTCATCCAGCAGTTCCACGTAGAGCCAGTGCCGTGATATGCGCAGGGGTTTCAGAAAGGCGTAAGATGCCTTTAAAGGCGATGCGTGGGACAGCGGTTTTACGCGCACCGGGTTACCAGGGCGGTCAAACGGTTCAACGCTGTTAACAGACAGAAGAAATTCCGGCCAGTAGCGCAGCGCGATATCGTAGCGGCTTACAAATGTTGTCTGTCCGCTGCTTTCATTTACAACTACTTCAACAAAATCGTTGTAAACGGAAAGCGCGCGCAGGTGCAAAACCTGGTAATCCATCTTTAAATGGGCAGGCACAAACCAGGGAGGCGCGTAACTGATGCCGATGCCTGTTTCTGCGCGTTTAAAAACCAGGCTGTCACTGGGCAGGTGCTCGTTCAAAGCTTTATCGAAGTTGGGCCGGTTATAGAAATAAAGCACGTTCTTATTAAAAAAGTCGGGCGTGGCCATGCCCAAACCGGTTTCCGGCCTTTGCTCCGATTGCCGCACGGGTTGGGTTGCCTTGATGGGAACAACCGCACGTTCCTCAAACAGCGAAACACGTCTGGATTGTTCGTCGTGGCGGGTTTGCACACGGTAGATCAGGAAGATAACAATCAATACAAACAGCACAGCCCAGATTTTGTTAAACATTACCACGAGGCGTGAGCTGCCGTATGCGACAATCAATAGCGCTGCCAGCCAGGCAAAAAAGGCCGCCATAACGCCATATCCCAGCACGATGGCGCCCGCCGCCAGCCCCTGATTCTTGCCGGCGCCCAACAGCCCCGCTATGATCATACCCAGAAAGAAAAAATTCAGAACCGTCAGCAGATAGAACAGCAGGCTGGCCGGTTTAACGAAAGTCTTAAAACTCCGTTGCTCCATAGGGCCCCTCCCTGTTTGTGGCCGGCAGCAATCAATTATTCAGGATGCGCACAAATTTGCGCTTGCCAACCTTGAGAATCTTTTCAGCATCAAGCTTTACCACGAAAAACGGATCATCCACCTTTTCACCGTCGATGGAGACACCGCCACCCTGCACCAGGCGCCGGGCCGCGCCTTTGGAATCCGCCGTTTTGGTGGCAATCATCAGCTCATCAATACGCATTTCGTTGTCGGTAAAGGACATTTCGGGCATATCATCAGGCACATCTTTTTTAACGAACAGTTTTTCGAAAGCCGCTTCGGCCTCCTGCGCCGCAGCAGCACCGTGGTACATACGCACGATGGTCCGGCCAAGCTCTTTTTTCAGATCACGCGGATTTCTTGTCTCCAGGTCTGACTTGATGCGCGCCAGCTCATCCGCCTCCACATCGGTGATCAGCTCAAAATAGCGGTAAATAATGTCATCGGGGATGGACATGGTTTTGCCGTACATTTCAGCCGGCGCCTCATCCACGCCGATGTAGTTCCCCAGCGATTTGCTCATGCGCTGCTTGCCGTCAAGACCTTCCAGAACGGGCATGGTCAGCACCACCTGTGGCTCTACGCCGTATTCCTTCTGGATCTGCCGGGCAATGGTCAGGTTAAATTTTTGCTCGGTGGCGCCAAGCTCCACATCGGCATTGATCACAACGGAATCGTAGCCCTGCATCAGCGGATAGAAAAATTCGTGAATGCTGATCGGCAGTTGTTCGCGGAAACGCTTGGAAAAATCATCACGTTCCAGCATGCGCGCCACGGTGAACTTGCCGGCCAGATTCATGATCTCCTCAAAGGTCATTTTGCGGAACCAGTCGCCGTTGAAGCGCACTTCGGTTTTGTCACGATCGAGGATTTTAAAAAACTGCTCCTGGTAAGTTTGTGCATGCTCCATCACCTGCTCGTGGGTCAGGCGCGGGCGCGTGCTTTTTTTCTCGCTGGGGTCGCCCACCATAGCGGTGTAGTCGCCTATGATCACAACGACCTGATGGCCCAGCTCCTGGAACTGGCGCAGTTTGCGGATGCCCACGGTATGGCCCAGGTGAATGTCCGGCGCCGTTGGGTCAAAGCCCTGCTTGATGATCAGCGGTTTATTTTTTTTGATGCTGCGTTCAATTTTCTGAACCATCTCTTCTTCGGGAAGAAGCTCGATCACGCCCCTTTTGATCACATCCATTTGTTCGTTAACTAAGGGAAAAGCCATCCTTTATTATCTCCGTTGGGTCAATTAATTTTTAATAATTATTAGCGGTAATCCTGCTTAAGCTGACGGTCCATTTGGCGTTTGGCGTCGCGCTCGGCGATGTCGGCACGCTTGTCGTATTTCTTTTTACCGCGGGCCAGGGCCAGCTCCACTTTAACCAGGTGCTTTTTAAAATACAGCTTCATCGGGATTAGCGTAACGCCTTTTTCGTGGGTTTGGCGGTAAAGTTTTTTTAGCTCCTGGCTGTTAACCAAAAGTTTGCGGTCGCGCAGGGGATCGTGGTTGAAAACGTCCGCTTTTTCGTAAGGCGAAATATGCATCCCGATCAGCCACAGCTCGCCATCCTTTATGCGGGCATAGGCATCGGTGAGATTTACCTTGCCTTCACGCATGGATTTGACCTCTGTGCCAACCAGCACGATACCCGTTTCCAGTGAATCGAGAATTTCGTATTCGTGCCGCGCTTTGCGGTTATTTACTATCGTTTTAGAATTATTGGACATCGAATTTGTTTGTTGTTTTAAGAGGGTTAAGTTTACTGAAAATTAAAGAGTCGTTCAACAACCGGGGTGATACCGCAAGGCGCTTTAAAATGGATATGCCACTTCCTCTTAAGAGAAACAGGGACGACACTCTTCCACTGAGCTGGTGCCGTGAAGACCTGCTCAACGCCCGATTCGTAGTCCGCCGATTGCGCCTGAGCCGTCGTGACTGGATATGCCTTGCTGAAATTCCGCGAGACGACAGCTTTGACGATGTAATAAAAAACCTGCGCACGCAATATAAAAAGGGTTTTATTATACGTGGCTGCAGTGCGGGAATGGCCGGAAGATTGCATCATGCCGGTTTTCAGGTTTTGCAGATCGGCCTGGAAGCAGAGCTGGATTTAGCCAACAATCCTTTTAAGGAACGAAAACTGCGCCAGCAAGTACAGCGCGGTTTTAGGAACACCATCGCCGAAGAGCTAAAAATAGATCAGCAAAGCCTCGGCGCCCTTAACGAGCTGCAAAAAAATTCTACCCATGGTTCAAAGCCGCAATTGCGTTTTCTATTTCGCCGGACGGTAACACACGAAAGGCTCTTTGTGCTGCGCTGCAAAGAAAACCCGACCTGGTTTGCGGCACTCACGATTTCTACTTCTTCAAAAAGCAAAGCACATGCCGAGCTGCTTTTACGCCGCAAAGATGCACCGCCCGGCGCCATGGAAGCATTGATATCACATATATATCATCGCCTTAAGCGGGAAGGCCTGCGCTATTGGAGTTTGGGTGAAGTGCCTTTTGTTGGGTTACCCGGCTCAAACGGGCTAAAAAGCACTCTTGTAAAATTCTGCGGGAAATCGACTGCTTTTGCTTACAACAGCCCGGGTCTTTTCCGCTTCAAAAACAAATACCGGCCACACTGGAAAGCCGTCTTTCTGTGCGGACACCCTAGCTTGAGCCTGCCGGCCTGTGCAGAAATTGCCTGGCGCAGCGGCTTTATAAAACTAATTGCATACAGCAGTATGGTTTTGGTTTTGCGGAATGCAGGTATTAAAAGGCGCAACAATCAATAAAGAAAGTACTTGGCAGCGCTGCAGTAAGCCATCTCCAGGAAAGCCAGCCGCACGCCACCATTATAAGGCAACAGCTGCATATGCAGAATGTCTCCCGCCGCAAGCTCATTTTCCAGGCCTTCCAGGGAGACATTTTCCAGATAGCCTTTCAGATGCACGTCAAACAGCTTGCAGCCCTCACGCTTTACCTCAATCACTTCATAGTAACCTTCCGTAAGCGCTACGTCCGTCGCTTCATCCTTCATCAGGAATTCGACATAGGGATTTTTTTCCTGGTAAGCACGTGTCAGGCGGAAGGTGCGGAACATATCGCTTAGCGTATCTTCGCGCAAGCCCACATAGGCTTCCACAAGGCCGGAAGCAGACTTATTATCGAAAAGCGACATGAGCCTGTAAAACAGGTCGTCCATCAAAACCAGATCAACCTGCTCGTCCAGGATGAAGTCTTGCGGGAAAATTACGGTCAGATACTCTTCGATGTCTTCAAAGTCCAGTTCACTAATGCGATTTACTTCAAGGTAGGATTCAAGGTATTTTTCAAAGTGATCAAGCAGGCGGCCGGTAAACTCATGTTCCGGGAAGTGCGGGTTATGACTTCGGAACTCGTCCAGGACAACATCCAGTGCCTCCTGGCCCATCTTCCACGGCTCCGGTTCCTCGTCATCGTCATCCGTATCATCTTCAAAATAGGTTTCGGTTTCGGTCCAGTTTTCGTCGCTCTGGGTCAGTACTTCGTTAAACAGGTCGCTGGCATTTTCCTGGGGTGATTGCAACAGGTGCTTGCCGTTTACGCGGATGATGCGGATAACGGAATCCATTATAAAAACCGCCAGCTGGCTGAGATTTTTATCTTTCTCGTGCAGGATAACGCCCATTTCGTAATTGTAGTAATCTATCAGCGAATCCAGCACCACATAGTTCATGATGTCGTTATACAAGCAGCTTTCGCGGTCATCGCAGGATTTCTCTTTATCGCTGAATTCGGACCCGATGATCTCGGCGCGAATCTTTTGTTCCTTTTTGTCAAAAGGCTGATCCAGCTTGTTGGGGCAGCCCAGAGTGCAGGTACCAAAGCAGTTTTTCTCGAAAAAGAGCTGCAGGCTGTCACCAATATTAAATGCCAAACCGGCGATTTCCTCACTGGAAAGATATAATACATCCTCGGAATCAACCTGTGTAAAATACTCCGATTCCATTTCGGCCCCGAGGCGGTTGATCAGGATAAAGATAAAATAATCAAGCTGTGTTAATTCGTAGATTTCTTTTTCCCAGCATTTAACAAATTCGTGCGCTGAGATATAATTTTTTTTGAAATGCTCCAAAAGCTCATCCTTGTGTTTTCAAACCGAAATTCTAAAAATAACGATACATTTGCAAGCCCTAAAACTTATCCTTTTGTAAATTGAAATTAAATTTTCGTTTTAGTAGCTTAAATATTTAGAAATATGCCCTAATTCCAACTTATCAATCATGGAGGTTATTTTGGACTTTAAACACGTAACACCCCCGAAAAAGGGTTCTGCCATCACCCTTAAAGATGCTAAGCTAAACGTACCGGATAATCCAATAATTCCTTTTATTGAGGGAGACGGTACAGGCCCGGATATATGGCGCGCTTCGAGCATGGTTTTTGACGCTGCCGTGAAAAAAGCGTACGGCGGAAAGCGTGAGATTTCCTGGTTTGAAGTACTGGCCGGAGAAAAGGCCTTTAAGACCGTTGGCGACTGGCTTCCCGACGATACGGTCAACGCTTTCAAACACTTTCTCGTGGGCATTAAAGGCCCGTTGACGACGCCCGTGGGTGGCGGTTTCCGCTCGCTTAATGTGGCCCTGCGCCAGATCCTCGATCTTTACGTTTGCCTGCGCCCCGTGCGTTATTTTAAAGGCGTCCCTTCACCGGTACGCGAACCTAATAAAGTAGACATGGTGATTTTCCGTGAAAACACGGAAGACATCTACGCCGGCATCGAGTGGGCAGAGGGAACGGCTGAAGTCAAAAAAGTAATCGACTTTGTACAAAAGGAAATGGGCGTTAAAAAGATCCGCTTTCCGGAAACTTCGGGTATCGGGCTTAAGCCGATCAGCCGTGAAGGTACGTCGCGCCTGGTGCAGGCGGCTATCCAGTACGCCATCGATCATAAGCGCAAATCGGTTACGCTTGTGCATAAAGGCAATATCATGAAATTCACAGAGGGCTCATTTAAGAACTGGGGCTACCAGGTGGCCAAGGAGCAGTTCCGCCAGCAAACGGTCACCCAGCGTGAAAGCTGGATCATTGATAACAAGGATCGCGACGCCAATATCAGCGCCGAGGAAAACGCACGCAAGATTGATCCGGGCTACGATATGATGACCGATGATCAACAACGCGTATTGCGCATCGAGGTGGAAGAAGCGTTGAAATTGATGCCCACGCACGGCAACGGTCAGTGGAAAAACAAAATCATGGTCAAGGACACTATCGCCGACATTACACTGCAGCAGGTGCTGACACGCGCCGATGAATTTGACGTGGTGGCAACCATGAACCTGAACGGCGACTACCTGTCTGATGCTTTGGCGGCACAGGTCGGTGGTATCGGTATCGCGCCGGGCGCCAACATTAATTACCAGAGCGGCCATGCCATTTTTGAAGCAACCCACGGCACAGCACCCAAATACGCGAACCTGGACAAGGTGAACCCCGGTTCGGTCATCCTCTCCGGTGTGTTGATGCTTGAACACATGGGCTGGCAGGAAGCGGCTGATATGATCATAAGCGGCATTGAGAAAACCATTGCCCAGAAAAAGGTCACGTACGACTTCGCGCGCCTCATGCCCGACGCGACCGAGCTGAAATGCTCTGAGTTTGCCAAAGCGATTATTGGGAATATGTAAAAAAGAAAGGGGCCATTTTGGCCCCTCTTTTTTAAACTGTTTTTTCTTAGCAAAGCAAATAAAATCAACCATAAGAGGCTATTCTATAGTTTAAAATTCTGGGATTCTTTTGTAGCAATTCCAACAAGACTTTAGTGGAACCACTTGGCTTGCGTTTACCCTGCTCCCATTGACGAACCGAAGAAGGGCTGACGTTCAGGACTTTTGCAAAAACAGCCTGGCTAAGCCTGGCTTGCTCGCAAAAACTCTTTTTTTCGGCAAACGATCAGCGTTCAGAATCCGGCACCTTTTCCAGCAATTCCAGCTGCCCTTGCAAAATCTTCTTGCGGGCGGTTTGCAAGTCAACCCATGCGGCGCGGTCCACTTCCTGGAAGGATTGCTTTTTGCCGGATTTGGGCGGCCACTCCGTTTCAAACATATTGCTTTTGATATTTGCGGCATCAACATCGCCTTCTATGGCAAAGGCGTGCACAATCTTGCCGCTTTTTTGCTTAACCGGCGGCAGCGCCTTGAAATCGCCATTCACGTTTTGACCGATCTCCTCCTCAAATTCGCCCTTGGCGGCTTGCAGGGCATCCTCCGTCTCAGGGTCAAACTCACCTTTTGGGATAGACCAGGCGCCGGCATCCTTTTTGGCCCAGAACGGGCCGCCGGGATGTACCAGGAAAACTTCCGTAACCCCCTGTTTTATTCGATACAGCAAAATGCCGGCACTATGGGTGGGCATCACTCCGTCTCCAATAGAGCATCGATGGCGCTAAGTCTTTCGGCGCACTGTTCGACCAGAAAGCGCTCCTGTTGCAGCAACTCCCCGGTCAATAGCTGCAGGTATAACAAGTCCGGTGTAAAATCGCGTTTGTTTTCAAACATAGATTTACTCATCACCGTGTTGAGCATGCGCTCCAGCGTTTTGTTAACGCCAACTTCCTGCAAAAAGTAGAGCGACGAGAGCGAATATAGAAGATCAAAATTCACGCGCAGGGCGTTGCTGGATTGCGAAATGCTCCAGGCGCTGTTTTGCAATACAGGGGGGTTTAAACCACGCGGCGCGAATTTTTGAAGCTGTTCCATCAACATGCCCTGGCGCGCTGTCTTTTCCTCTTTGATATAGGCCTGCAGGTTGGTTAGTATCTCTTCGTGGTAAGGAATTACATTTTCTAGCGAAGCATGATTGCGGGCAATCTCTTCACGGATGTTGGACAGCGCTTCATTGGATAGTTTCTGTGCTTCGGTATCCGCGCGCCATTGGTTGGCAAAAAAGGCCAGCAACAGGCTCAATACAATCAGCAAACTTTCGGTAATGACGTAGCGCCAGTTTTGATGTGCCATACTCTGCTCCTAAAAACAAAAAGCTTAAAAACGGTTTTCTAAAAAAGGCTGTTTTAGTTTTCTTCATTTTCCCGGAAGACGCGTATTAAATTCCCGCCAAGGATCTTTTTGATGCTGTCCTCGCTGTAACCGCGGCGTTGCAGCTCTTTGGTTATTACCGGCATTTTGGCCACGTTCTCAAGCCCGGTTGGCGCCAGTGAAATGCCGTCATAATCGGAGCCCAGGCCCACATGATCGTCGCCGACCAGGTCCACCACATAATCTATATGATCGACCACGACCTTGTAACTGGGATAGAGCGCATCAATTTTGCTGTGTATGTAAGCATTGCGGTCGAACGTGGAATCAGAGCCGGCGGCTTTGAGCGAATCCTGGATGGCCGTGGCCCGTTTGCGCGCTGCCTGGTAGATTTTATCAAAACCGGCCACAAGGTAGCCGGCGTAAAAATTTATAAAAACCACGCCGCCTTTTTCCGCCAGCGCCTTGATCTGCGCGTCCTTCAGGTTGCGCGGATGCGGGCAGATTTCGTAAACGGATGAATGCGACGCGATCAGCGGCTTCTTGCTCACCTCAAGGGCGTCATAAAATGTCTGCTCGCCGCAATGCGACACATCGACCATCATACCCAGCTCGTTCATGCGCCGGATGACCTGCCGGCCAAAATCACTCAGACCGTGATGGCCTTTCCAGTAGGGATTGGTTTCATCGATGGCGCTGCTGGCCCAATCCGGGCTGTCGTTCCAGGTCAGACCCAGATAGCGCACACCGCGCTCGTACATGTAATCCAGTTTATCCAGGTCGCTTTCGATGGCCGTGCCCCCTTCCAGCCCGAGACAGGCAGCCAGTTTACCGTTGGCCATAATGCGTTCAATATCTTTAACACCCAGAGCCAGTTCCAGTTTGTCAGGATTGCGCTTAAGGATAGCATAGAAGGTATCAATAATGGCGGCAGATTGTTTAAACATTTGCGGATCGTCTTTGCGCGGATCGGGCCAGACGGCAAAAAACTGCACATCCACCCCGCCCTGCTCCAGCCGCGCCAGGTCAACATGTCCGCGGCCTGTCGCCTTTTCAAAGGAATGACCGGTTTTGATGTAGCGGTACAAGGCATCGGCATGCAAGTCGGCCACCACCGCTTCCTTATGCAAATTATCCTGAGCGGTAACTGTTACAATCAGCAAAAATACAATCGATAAAAAGCGCATTATTTTTTCCTGTGTTTAGTCTGTGGCGGTTTTAAAGTCTTTGGGTCCGGACAACTCTGACGGATGTCCTGAAGCGGAAATCTGCTGGCTCTATTTTACCAGAATAACCTTTTTAACGCCACCCTCAGGCGAGCCGTTGCGCAGACCGCGCACAAAATAAATGCCGGCGGGCGCGATCGTTCCTGCCTCGGTCAAGCCGTCCCAGCGGATCAGGAATTCACGGTCGGCAACCGAGAGATAGGGTGAAAGCCGCCGTACCTGCCGCCCGTTGAGATCGTAGATGACGGCCTGCACATCACCTGGTCGCCAGGAGCTGATGCGAATGGTGGTGCCGGCATTGAACGGGTTGGGATAAATATTATCAATGCGTAAACGTGGCGATACAGGAACTGCCTGCTCATAGCGCACACTTTTCAGCACCCAGTTATCGCGGTCCAGAATAATATCCAGCGGCGGGTCGGAAAGATAAACCTGCCAGCTTTGCTCACGCTGATTGTTCTGCACGATCCAGGTGCTGTCATCCCCGTTTTCAAAAACGGCCGTAACGCGCAAAGGCATTTGATAAACCGGCTGATCCTGCTCCTGCTCTATTGTCAAAGTAATGGCGGTTTTACCGGGTTCAAACGGCGCCTCGGGGTCTTCACTCCAGCTTACGACATAGGATGGGAAAAACGGATAATCGAGCCACTGCTCAAAAAACGCGTCCAACTGCTTCCCGGAAACGTCTTCGCAGACACGGATAAAATCATTTGTGTTTACCGCACCATGTATCAGCGCCGGGTCATTGGCGTAATCGTAAATGGCTTTAAAAAAATCGTCATCACCCAGCACGCCGCGCAGCATGTGCAAAACCCACGAGCCCTTATCATACACGATACGGTTAAAAATGGAAGAGACCCGTGTGGTGTCGCGCCCGCGTATGGCGCCGCCATTCAGGTAGCGTTGTGTTTCCATATAATCATGGTACGATTGCATTCCCGGCGGCTGACCATTATAACCGGCCCATTCGGCGTAAAGGGCTTCGGCGTAGGAAGCGAAACCTTCATTGAGCCATATGTCCAGCCAGGAGGCGCAGGTCAGCGCGTCGCCAAACCAGTGATGGGCCAGCTCGTGCACATATACATAGCGCCAGCGCTCCGCCACCAGCCCGATGCTGCTCAACGTCTGGTGCTCCATGGCCCCGCCCCAGTTGAATTCGGCCATGCCGTATTTTTCGGCGGCATAAGGGTAAGGCCCGAAAAAGTGGATCATGGCGTCAAAGTGATCTTTTACCTCAGGAAAAATGCGCCGTGCCTCAGACTCGCTGTTGGGATAGACGTAGTACAAGAGCGGCAGATCGCTGCCATCGGGCTGCGTGTAGTTATCCGTAAAAAAGACGTATTCACCAACGGCCAGCGACACCAGGTACGGCGCGATAGGATAGCTGTTATGCCAGTGAAAAGTGCGCGTGCCGTCACCGTTATTCACATCGCTGAGCAGCAAGCCGTTCGAGCCGACGAGCTGCTCTTGCGGCACGGTGACAATGATATCGACGGAATCGGCCTTGTCGGCGGGAGAATCTTTGCAGGGCCACCAGTTGCGCGCGCCATACGGTTCGCTTAGCGTCCAGACGTGTGGGGTGGCATCGGGCGGCATGCTGTCAAAAAACAGGCCCAGTGCGTCTTTGTCCGGCACGCCACTGTAGCGCACCGTTACTTCGATTGACTCATCGGCCAAGTAGGTACGATCCAGGCCCACGCGCAGGTAGTCATTCTCATGGCGGTAGCCGGCCACCGGTCCCTCCACCGTGCTGACGGTCAGGCCGTTGTCAAAATCAAGCAAAAGCGTGTCCAGTGCGCCGGTCATGCGGTAGCGGCCTGTAACAACGCCGGCCAGGTTGTTGGGATTGTAGCTGATAGTAAGGTTTAGTCGGTAATAAAGCGCATCAAAAGCACGGGGTTTTTCATCCCGGGCCGACTTAAAAAGGTGCTCAAGCTGCTGGCGGTGCTGCTGCTTCCATTCATGGGGATCGTTTAGGTCCTGGGCAAAAACAGAAATACTAGCGATAAATAGAAAAGAAAATAGAAGCGGTGCAAATCTATTCATGAATTCTTCCAATATTAAAATGCCTTGAAAACGATGCTTGCTAAATAAAGTTTAATATCATTTAAAACGGGCGGCTAAAGACTCAAAAACTGTTGAGGAGATAATGCTTTGATAGGGCTGGCATCGTAATGCTTTATATTTCGACTGATAATGTAATCAGCCCGGCAGCTTCTTGCCGCAGCAACCTGCAGGGCATCCTCAAAATCAGCAAAGTTCAATTCGAGCGCGAACAATGCGTCTTTGGTATTTGTGGTAGATATCTTAATAAATTGCAATAATTCCCTTATAAAGCTTATTGACGATTCAGAACCTTGATCGTTTGAAATAATGTAATAAAAATTGGAAATACTGTGCCATGCTATAAATCCGTCTATCCCGCCTGATTCACAACTATTTAGGACCATTGACGAATCTTCAGCAAATGGTTTTCGATTAAGCGCAACGTCAATCAGAATATCAGTATCAATAAGGACAGAAATCATAAATAACGATCGGAAAGTTTTTTAAATCGAAGCGTATCTTTTTCAGCCACTTTTAATTTGCCCAACCATCTTTCGGAAAAAGGCTTATGATCTTCACTAATTGCTTCGCGCAGGAGAGACTCTACCAATTCAGATACGGATGTGCCTTTACTACGGGCAAATCTTTTTGTCTTATTAACTAATTCTTTTTCTAAAGTAAGGTTTATTTTTTGCTTCATATTCAGCCTTTATGCGTATTAATATTTCAATAATACGCATACCTTATTGTGAAAGCAATCTCAGGCTTTTATATAATTACGCCGTGTGCTCCAGCACGTCTTCCAGTTGCTGCTTTTCGAACAGGTCGGCGTAGTGGCCGTTGAGTTCCAACAACTCTTCGTGTGTGCCGGTTTCCACTATTCGGCCCTGGTCCAGCACAATGATCATATCGGCGGTTTTGATGGACGCGATGCGGTGCGACACCCACAGGCAGGTTTTATCCTGCATAACGCCGCGCAAGTTGTTAAGAATGGCCTCCTCGGTGATCGTATCCACGGCGGAGAGGGCGTCGTCCAGGAGCAAAATGCGGGGGTGCTTGATAATGGCGCGGGCGATGGAAAGGCGCTGCTTCTGGCCGCCGGAGAGGTTGATGCCGCGCTCACCGAGCTGTGTATCGTAGCCTTTAGGAAATTCGATTATGCTGTCGTGGATCTGGGCAATCTTTGCCGCCCACTCCACCTCTTCCTGGTCGATCTCCTTCAGGCCAAAGGCGATATTGCTGCTGATACTGTCAGAAAAAAGAAAAGTATCCTGCGGGATGTAGCCGGTGTGATGACGCAATGCCTGCAGCGGTATATCCAAAATATCCTTGCCGTCGATGAAAACACTCTCACGCGGGGGATTAAAGGCACGTGTCAAAATGTGGATCAGGCTGGATTTGCCGGAACCAGTTTTACCAACCACAGCCACAATCTGCCCGGCCGGTATGGAGAGATTGATATTCTCCAAAGCCGGATTGCGGCTGCCGGGATAGAAAAAGGTGAGGTCCTTCAGCTCGATCTGCCCGGAAATATCAGATTCGCGGATATCTTTTTCGTCACGTACCAGCGGCTGCGCGTCCAGAATATGATTAAGTCGCTCGTGGGCGGCGGCGCCCTGGATAAAAATGCCCAGCACCCAGCCGATGGCGATGGAGGGAAAAACCAGCATACCCATATAAAGAATAAAAGCAACAAAATCACCCAGCGTGATCACTTCATTGATGATAAGCTGGCCGCCAAAAAGCAGCAGCAGCGCCGAGCCCATCCCGACAATCAGCATCATCGAGGGCTGGAAGGCCGCCTGCAATTTAGCCAGGTCCATATTACGATCGATGTATTCGCGGTTGAGCCGGTCAAAATGCTGGATCTCGCTGTCTTCCAGAACATAGGATTTCACAATACGGATGCCGGCCAGATTTTCCTGGGCCTTGGTGCTGATCTCCGCAAACTTTTCCTGCACGGTAAGGGTGCGCTCATGTATGCGCAGGCGGAAACGGTTTACCACCAGCGCCATAAACGGCACCGGCAGCAAGGCGATCAGTGTAAGCAAAGGGCTGATATACAGCATCATCGCCGATACAAATATAAAGGTAGTGACCAGGTTGACCGTGTACATAACCCCCGGTCCCAGAACGGAACGAATGGCATTGAGGTCGTTGGTCATGCGCGACATAATATCGCCGGTGTTGTTGCGCTGGAAGTAGGCCGTATCCATGGTTTGCAGTTTGCTGAACAGATCGTTGCGCAGATCGTTTTCAATCAGCCGTGATACGACGATTACGGTTCGCCGCATCAGGAAGCGGAAGAAGCCGCTCACGATTGTTAAAGCAATTAGCAATCCTGCAAAGACCAACAGCTGGTCGACCTCGAAGCTCTCCTTCATAAGGTCGATGGCGCGTTTTACCATGATCGGGGGGACAATGCCGCTGAGGTTAGCGGCCATTATAAAGAAAAAGCCCCACAACAGGCGGCTTTTATAACGCAGCATATAGGGCTTTAAACGCCCCATCATTTCTTTAATGGGAAAACTCCTTAATCAAAGTTTAAACGATATTGTCCTACGAGGGAATCATAGAGAAAATTCCAATGACTACCAATATTTTCCTGGTTGAACTTTATGGCTCTCCCGTCAGGAGATCCCGGTCCGGCGAATCGCCGACCGGGATGACGGCCAAAGGCAACAGGTTTTGCAGGATTAATTCCCAATTCTTAATTCTCAATTATCTAACCTTGCCAGTTGTTTGCGACTCAGGGCGGCCATGGAGCCGGCCAGGAATAGTAATCCTACCAGGTTGGGAAAAGCCATCAGGGCGTTGCCGATATTGCCCAGGTTCCAGACAATGCGCAAATATTCCAGGCTTTCGCCGGCCAGCGGGGTAATGATTGCGCCAACAAACAGAAACGCTATAAACGTATAGCGGAAGGGCATGATAACATTGTTGCCACCGAGATATTCAATACATTTTTCGCCGTAATAGGACCAGCCGAGAAGCGTTGTATATCCGAATATAAAAGAAGCAACGGCAATGATCGTGCCACCCATGCCAAACGGGATAACCGTATCGAAAGCATTTTGGGTGACGAGTATGCTGGTGATATTTCCTTCCACACCTTCACCGCGCCAGGCGGCTGTATAAGTATAAGCGCCGGTAAGAACGATCGTAAGCGTCGTCATGGAGTTAACCAGAATGGTATCGATGAAAACGCCGGTCATGGCAATAAGTCCGTTTTTTGAAGGATTATCCGAGGCCGACGCGCTTTGGGCGATGGCTGCCGAACCAAGTCCCGCTTCGTTGGAGAGCAGACCGCGGCTTACTCCGCTTTGGATGGCCAGACCTACGCTGGCGCCAACAAGCGGCTGTACACCAAAGGCAGATTCAAAAATCAGCACAAAAGCCGCCGGTACCTGATCAACATTTGCGAAGACTACCCATAACGCGAAAAACACATAAAACACAATCATAGCCGGAACCAGCTTTTCCGATACGTGCCCGATTTTTTTAATACCGCCGATGATCACCATACCAACAAGCAAAGCAATGATCGCCCCGATAACAAAATAGTAATAGTCGGGAGCCTGCTCGCCGGTGACACCGCCGTGAACCAGCAGGTTAAAGCTATTGGCCAGCGAGGCGGTCATCGAGTTGGATTGCGCCATGTTACCGGTGCCGATGAGACAGGCGATGGTGCCGCAAATGGCAAACAGGCCGCCAAGCAAACGTCCCGTCTTGTCCAGCCGGAAACCAAAAAGCGTTTTATTTTTCAGACCGTTTTTTACGTAGTACATCGGGCCGCCGGCCATGGTGCCGTTTGGCGCCACTTCACGGTATTGTACACCCAGAAAACCCTCGGCGTATTTTGTGGCCATGCCAAAGATCCCGGCAATCCACATAAAAACCGGCGCACCGGGACCGCCCACTGCGATAGCTACGGCCACCCCGGCGATATTACCGTTTCCGACAGTAGCGGCCAGCGCCGTCATCAGGGCCGCAAAAGGCGAAATATCGCCCTTGCCCTCTTCGGAGTGTGATTCTTTGGCAAATATCAGTTTCAGCGATTGCCAGAATTGCGTGATCTGAATACCACGGGTCGTAATCGTAAGAATGATCCCTGTGATCAGCAAAAGACCGATCATCAGGGGTCCCCACATGATGCTGTCCAGCTCTGTCGTGTAGTTTAATACCTTGTCAAAAAAGCTCATCCCTGTCTCTCTTTGTTTTTATGAAAAGACGCCAAAAATATTTAAAAGAACAATAAAAATGACCGTCGGAATAACAAATTTTACCACAATGCCCACAATCCTTTCCAGCGTTCAAAACCGGGAGCACCGCTTTTGATCTCTTCTGCGGCTTTATCGATACCCCAAATCCAACCGACAAACAGGCTTAGCAAAACAGCACCCGCGCCTAAGGAAAAATCGCCAAAGATAAAACTTATCTGGCTTAGAAAATCCACCCCGGTCAGCGTTTCGGGAATCAAACCAAAGTTGGTGAAAAAATCGCTGGCCCCTTGCGACAGCGCCGATGGCAGCCCCAGAATAAAAGCCAAGCCGGCCACCACCCACACAACTACTTTGCGATCCACGCGGAATTCATCAATCACATAGGAGACCGGCACTTCGAGCAGGGAGATTGTTGAGGTAAGCGCGGCGACTGAAAGCAGCACAAAAAAGACCGTGCCGACAAAAATACCGCCGGGCATCTGGGCGAACAGTTTGGGGAAGACAACAAATACCAGCGCCGGACCCTGAGAAGGACTTTCGCCCATTGCAAACAAAGCGGGGAAGATAATCAGACCGGACATGATGGCGATCATCGTATCAAAAATGGCAACGGAAACACCGGAAGTAACAATGTTGTCGCGCTTGTTGATGTAGGAGCCATAGGTGATCATGGTCCCCATACCAAGGCTGAGCGAGAAAAAGGCCTGGCCCAGGGCGGCGAGGATAGTGGCGCCGGTCAGCTTGGAAAAATCGGGTTTCAGATAAAACTCCAGCCCGGCACCGGAGCCTTCAAGAGTAAAGGAATATATAATCAGACCAAGAAGCAAAACGAAAAATACGGGCATCAGAATTTTTGACCAGCGTTCGATTCCCTCCGCCACGCCCTTATAAACAATCAACGCGGTGAGCGCAATAAAAAAGGCGAAGAGCGGAAGAATAATAAGCGGGTTGGCGATAAACGGCCCGAAATCGGCTGTATTGCTGGTAACCGTTTTGTAGACGAAGCCCACCGTCCAGCCGGCGATGACGCCGTAGAAAGAGAGTATGCCTATCCCGGTGAAAACACCCAGAAATCCGGCGATTTTCCAGAATGAGCCCGGTCTTATTTTATCAATTGCGCCAACGGGATTTTTCTGTGTTGCGCGTCCAAGACTGAGCTCGGCAAACATATAGGGCAGACCGATAAGAAAAACAAACAGAATGTAAATCAGCACAAAGGCAGCGCCGCCGTTTTCGCCGGCTACGTATGGAAAACGCCAGATATTGCCCAATCCGATTGCAGATCCGGCCGCGGCCATAATAAAGCCCAGTTTGGAGTTCCATTGTCCCCTGTTTACGTCCATGGAAAAACCTCCTAAAAACGCGAATTTATGTGAGCAGGTGCTTTTGGTGAATATTGGTGCAAAGCGTGGAATATAAAGAAAATTGGTATAGCCCAAAATATTTTTTAAGCGGGCAGGATTCTGAGACCGTGAATAGCTGAATTATGGATTTTATGGTATTCGGCCATGAGCGCATGATCGGGCTTATACCGAAATCGCCCATGGTACGAACACGCCAGGCATCATTCTATTTCAGCCACTTAATCAGTTGATCCATGGCCTGAACGCAATTGGGACAGTGGATTTCCAGCCATTCGTCATCGGGTTGATAGCCTTCGGGGCGGCTCTCTATGGAGCTGAGCGCTTTGGCGCCGTCAAAATCGACATAAGCCATACGGACGGTAAGCTCATCCGCGGGGCGGCCAAAAGCATTACCCGGCAAAAAGGCGACACCTGTCTCTTTCAAAACCACTTCGGCCAGTTGCGAACTTGTTTCGATGCCTTTGCTTTTCAGCCTATCACGAAAGTTGCCGAAGTCCGGGAAGAGGTAAAAACCGCCTTCGGGATCGTCTACCAGTACGCCGGCCTCACGCATGCGCCGGGCCATATGCCTGCCAAGCGCGCGCAGAACGGTCCGTGAGTGGCGCAGATATTCTTCAAGCACGGTACCTCCCCGGAAGGCACGCACTGCCGCGTATTGAATGGGCGCCGAAGTAGAGGTGAATGTCTCACTGGCAACCACGGCCATGGCCTCTTTAAGCCAGCCCAGCGATTCAGGGAAAGCAAACAATCCCAGGCGCCAGCCGCCGGCACCGCACCACTTGCTCAACCCGGAGCTGATTATGGTGCCTTCGGGGTAGTAACGGGCGATACTGACATGGTCGCCGCTGTGGTCCAGCTCGCCGTAAATCTCATCGGAAAGCAACAGCACACGGTATTTTGCGGCCACGCGGGCCAGGGCTTTCAGCTCCGATGGCTTGAACGTGTTGCCGTGAGGATTATTCGGGTAATTTAAAATGATAAGACGAGGGCGGTCGGGATCGGCCTTGCACAGATTTTCCACCTCCTCCGGCTGCAGCCTCCAGCCGTTGGAGGCCTTGGTTTGCAGCCAGTGGATATTGCGTCCGATGATTCGGGCCTGCGGCGCATAGGAAACCCAGCTCGGCGTGGGAATTACAAGATCGCCGTAATAAACAAGCTGCAAAATGAACATGAGTTCTTTGGAACCTGGCCCGACGATGATATTGTGGGGCGAAAAAGCTGCCCCCTGCGCCCGGGAAAAGTAATCGGATATGGACTGGCGCAGTTCATACAAACCAAGAACAGGCAAATAGTCTTTTTGAAAAGCGTTGGCTTTTAACTCTTCTTCAACCGGTTCCGGCACGGGAAAAGGCGATTGCCCCAGACCAAGTTTATAAACATGGCGCCCTTCACGGATAAGCCGGTTGCTCAGCTCGTTGATATGCAGCGTGGCCGAAAGAGGCAATCCGCGGACGTTAAGATTAAGGTGCATTGCGGGGGTCTTGGAATTACGGGCCATAAAATCTCCGGAATAGGTATTTTACGATTAAGAAACTTATGATCATGATCCCGATCTTGAATATGATCTTGCCACCGGCCTTCCGCTGGCCGCTTCGTGTAATCCGTTTGGTTGGGAATGGTTATTAAAATTAGTAAGTTAATCGGAATCTTAATTAAAACATTCATAAAAGAAAGGCTTTTATAATGAAAATTGCAAAAGACAAGGTCGTGTCGATTGATTATACGTTGACAAACGACAACGGCCAGGTGCTGGATACATCCGACGGACGTGAGCCGCTGGCTTATCTCCATGGTCACGGCAACATCATTCCCGGCCTGGAAGAGGAACTGACCGGCAAAGAGGCTGGTGATAAAATGGATGTAACCGTTCCGCCGGAAAAAGCCTACGGCGTGCGCAACGAGCAATTGATGGTACAGGTAGATAAATCGCAGTTTGACCCGAACGTGGAACTGAAACCGGGTATGGAATTTCAGACGCAGGACCAGAATGGCGTACACTATTTCCGGCTGGATAAAATAATGGGCGATACCGTTTTTCTGGATGGCAACCATCCCCTGGCCGGTGAAACGCTGACCTTTGCCGTGGAAATAAAAGACGTGCGCGAAGCAACCAAGGAAGAACTGGAACACGGCCACGTGCACGGTCCCGGCGGACATCAACATTAATCGTTATCTAAACAACAAAGGTAAAGCATGCAACGCGACGCTCTGACACATTACATCGATGAACTACTGGACAGCCCTTCTTACAGCGACCTGTGCCCCAACGGCCTGCAGGTGGAAGGTCGCCCCGATATCAAGAAAATCGTCAGCGGGGTAAGTGCCAGCGTGGAGCTTTTCCAGGAAGCGTTCCGGCGCAATGCCGACGCCGTTCTGGTGCATCATGGTATCATTTGGAATTTTGAGCGACCGCTTTACCAGGGCGGCTACAAAAAACGCGTAAAAATGCTGCTTGAAAACGACATGAATCTGCTGGCTTACCACCTGCCTTTGGATGGTAACATGCAGTATGGCAACAATATCTGCATCGCCCGGCTGCTGGACTTGGGCGATGTGGAAGCTTTTGGCGAGATAAAGGGCCAAAGCATTGGCGTAAAGGGTCACATCCGTGGCGCGGAAGCCCCGGCGTTTATCCGCAAGATCAAGGAAAAAATTAACCGTGACGCGCTGGTTTTCGATTTTGGGCCGCGTGTCATCAACAGCGTAGGTATTATCAGCGGCGGCGCCCAGAAGGAAATCAAGCAGGCCGTGATGCAGGGTCTGGACCTTTTTATAACGGGTGAAGTGAGTGAACACGTATATCACTACGCCAAAGAGGAGGGCATTCATTTTGTGGCCGCGGGCCACCATGCCACGGAAGTGTTTGGCGTACAGGCCCTGGGGAGCCACTTAAAAGAAAAATTCGGCCTGGATGTCGAATACGTCGATATTACTAATCCGGTCTGAAAAAACCGTCCAGCAGCTTTTTTATCATCCCGGCGTCGGCCACGGGAAAATCAAATCCGCTTAGCATATCAACGCTTACCCAGCGGAAATCGGCAATATCGTCGGGAATAACCTCCTGCGCCCCGTCCAACTGTACCCCCCTGTAAAAATAGATCACGACAGTCTTATCCGGGTATCCGGCGCGCTCCGTCCACAGGTGTTCGTCCACTTTTATATCCAGATTGGTTTCTTCTTTTAGTTCGCGCCTCAGCGCTTCGGAATGCGACTCCCCCTGTTCCACCTTGCCGCCGGGAAATTCCCATAAACCGGCCAGGTGACTTCCCGCCGGCCGCTGGGTAATAAGTATTTCGTTTCGGTTGTTGTAAATAAGCGCAGCAACCACGGAGATTTCGCTGGATGTCATGAAAGCAGTTTAGTTGTAGAGGGCCTGTAGTTTCTCAAATGCGCTGCGCGCCGGTTCATAGTTTGGATTTTCTTCAATGGCTTTGCGGTAGCAGGAAAGCGCCAGATCCCATTTGCCCATAAACTGATGCACGCGGCCCAGGTTAACCCACGGGTAGCAGTAGTTCTCATAGTTCTTAGCCTGCAGCGCTTTTTCCAGCCAGGGAATGGCATCGCGGTAGAGGTGCTGCTGAATGAGGTAAGCGCCGATATCATTGTAGGGATTGCCGTATTCGGGATCGATGGCTATGGCTTTTTTGCATTCATCAATGGCTTCTTCGTAAAGACCTTTCAGGCTGTACACCCAGCCCAGGAAAGTGTGCGCCTGCGCCGTCGGCAAAAATTCAATCGAACGGCGGTAAAAATGGGCGGCACGGTCCAGGTGGCCGTTTTTCTGCAACAGGTAGCCCTTTTCAAAATAATCGCGGGCGATGTCCGTATTGTCTGACTTGTTTAATCCTGCCATATGCCAAAATTTGATAGTTTTAATTCTTTAACGCAAAAGTTCGGAAACAGATTTCTTGGTGTTGATGTGATAAATCACTTTTGCAAACAGCGGCGCGATGGACACTTCATCATACCAGGGATTGTCTTTTAAAAATTTATCACCGTGGATAACCGCGTCCGTGCCGATGACCTTGGCGATAAGCCCTTCGGAATAGGCCTTTGTAAAAAGCTCTTCGGCGCGACCGTTAAAAAACGGCAGACTGCAGGTTACATAAATATCGCGTGCGCCCTTTTCGCGTAACAGGCGTCCGGCGTTTATCATTGTGCCGCCGGTGCTGATCATATCATCGGGAATGAGAACATCTTTACCTTCCACATCACCCACAAGGCGCATGCTCTCCACCGTGCTGATCTTGGAATAATCACGGGCCTTGTCTACTATGGCCAGTCCGGTCTGCAGCACCTTGGAATAAAAACGGGCCTTTTCCGCGCCGCCCACATCCGCGGAAGCGATGACCAGGTTGTCGGTCTTATAATTTGATTTAAAGTGCTTGATCAGCGTGTGCGAGGCGTGCAAATCCTCCATACGCGCGCTGGTGACAAAACCCATGATCGCTTCGGCATGCACGTCGAGGGTTATCAGACGGTTGGCACCGGATACTTCCAGGAATTGCGCTATCTGCTTGGCGGTGATTCCTTCACGGGTTTTTTTACGCTCCTGCCGCGAATAGGCGTATTGCGGGATGATCACGGTTATGGAATCGGCATCGGACTGGTAGGCGGCATTTACGGCGGTAAGCAGCGCCATCAGGTTGTCGTTGATCGATTTATTGGAGAGAGGATCATCAAAGCATTGGACGATGTAGTGGTCGTCTCCGCGGATGTTCTCCGTGATGACCGTTTTGATCTCACCGTTGGGAAAGGTGATCTCGTCTGTTTCGGTAAGACGCAGGCGTTCTTCCTTGCCGCTTACGCCCTCCTTTTCCAGTGCCTTGTTCAAAAAAAAGATAATCCGCTCGGCTAACAACCTTCCGGATTCACAGGCGGAGATGCTCAGGGCTCCGCGCTCGCCTTTCATTTTATACATATTAAACTCCCTCGTCTAAAGCGATAAAAAACGGGAACGCCTCCCTTATCTTGCTTTCCATCGCATCATGTATACGTCCATTGCTGGCAATAATAAAAGATGTGTTCATAAAACGGTCCTGTCCCCAAAAATCGCTCACCTTTCCACCGGCTTCACGGATGATCAGAACACCAGCGGCCATGTCCCAGGGCTTCAGGCCCAGCTCAAAAAAGCCGTCAAAACGGCCACAGGCCACATACGCCAGATCGATGGCGGCGGCACCCATGCGCCGGGCACCCATCGATTCGTTAAATATGCCCTGGAAGGCTTTCAGGTAATCTTCCAGCTTATGCTTGGCCTTAAACGGAAAACCGGTGGCGATCAAACTTTCGCCGAGCGTGGTGTTTTCCGAGACAGATATTTTGTCATCATTCAGGAAAGCGCCGCACTCTTTTTCAGCCCGGAAAATTTCGTCATGCAACGGATCGTATATCAGCCCGGCGATAATCTCATCTTGTTTCTGCAGCGCGATGGAGACAGCAAAAACCGGCAAATGGCTCAGGTAATTGCGCGTTCCATCCAGCGGATCGATAATCCAGCGATAGGCGGAGCAACCGTTGTCCGCACCACCCTCTTCGGCCAGGATAGCATAGTCCGGGTAGGCCTCATTCAGCACTTTTATGATCGCTTTTTCGGATTGCTCATCCACAAAACTGAGAAAATCGGTTTGCGACTTTTTACGCACCGCTTCCCGCGGCACCTTGCCGTAATGCTCCATCAAGACATCGCCGCCGGCCTTTGCCGCACGCCGCATCGTTTGCATCAATCCGGAGAGCATTACACTTCCACGTTTTCCAGCACGATATCGTGAAACTGGCCGTTGGTACCGATAACGCCGCGGTTGTTCAAAAGCTTTTTGCCCTGTCCGAAATCCAATGGCCTGCCTTCCACGTCCGTCACCATACCGCCGGCTTCCTGCACGATCAGCACACCCGCGGCATGGTCCCAGATTTTTTCACGGTAGTCGGGCATGTCCGGTTTGGGCAAACGCAGGTACACTTCGGCGTCGCCCTGTGCCAGCACGGCGTATTTTACCTGGCTGTCCACGCGCACGGAATCCTTACGATCGCCGAAGGCCTGCATGATGCGCGCCTGGGCCCCGTGGTTGGCATGACCGGATTCAACGCTCTCCAAAAAGCGCACCGGCTCCAGGTCACCTACCTGCGACACCTGGATGGTGGCGGAGCGGGACATGGAAAAGGTGCAGGCCACGGCGCCCTGCCCCTGCATGGCGTAGAGCATGGTGCCCTCGTTGCTGTCGGCGTAGCGCAGGTTGGGGCAGCCCAGCACAGCGACTTTCAGTTCGCCGTCTTCGATAAGCGCCAGGGCCACGGCGTAGTGTTCACCGCGCAGAAAACCTTTTGTGCCGTCGATCGGGTCCAGCGTCCAGAAGAGGCCTTCCGGTTTGCCGGTGCCCAGATCGACGGCCTCAAGGATCTCTTCGCGGGTCCAGCCTTTCAGGAAACTGCCGATTTTTTCAAGCAACGCCTTATTGCCCGGCTCACGCAGGGAACCGCTGTCTTCCTCGCCCACGATGGGTATTTCGGGAAAAGCTTTATGAAGCGTGCTGCAAATGAGCGCCTGCGACGCGTAGTCGGCGATGGTTACCGGGCTTTTATCTTTTTTGGTAAGGCTGTCTTCCGTAACAAGCTGGCCCTGTATTTCATTACACAGCAAAGAGGCCCGGGCCACGGCATTCAGTGCTTCGCGCAGGTATTTTTCCATCCTGTCCTCTTGTTTACGATTGTGGTTTTGGCGGCGCGCAAAATGTAAGGCTACATCACCATCGATGCAACGCGAAGAAGGTGACGAAGTAGTAAGGTTTCCCGCACCCGCGCCTTCTCCACATCGTCATCCTGAATTTATTTCAGGATCTTTTTTACGGGCCGAGCGGGATTCTGAAATGAGTTCAGAATGACGAAATGGGTAAGTGAGAAAGCAAGGGGGGACCAGGCGGACAGTCATCCCGGATTGTCCTATTTCAGCAAGCATTGGAGATGTTGATAGGACGTCTCGTTAATCCGTTACCATTAAATTAATGGAATTTGTAAAAATAAATAATTTTTTGTTTGACATTTCAATGGGGATTGGATCATCTTGAAAAAGTTAGTAAAGATTTATTTTTACAAAACTAGGCCGGAGGTGATATATGCTACATTCGGTTTTTAAGCCAACCGATTTAAAGCCAGTGATCATTTTAATTCTCTTTTGGATTACCCTTATTTCGAGCTTACACGGCCAAAGCCTTGATATAGTCTCATTTTCACCTTCATTTAATGCCAATGTTACGCTTGATGATTCTAAAATATTGATCCGCTTCTCTGAGCCCATTGATACAACAAATCTAAAGAAAAAAATTATTGTTTCCGGCAGCTTCAGTTCAACGAAGCGATATGAATATGTTTATAACACTCGGGCAAAAGAAATCTCAATTACGCCACTTCGCGCCTATTTCATTGGAGAGAAAATAACCGTTATCGTGACAAAAAGATTACGCGGTTTGAATGGTGGTGCTTTCCGCGGGTTTACATGGTCTTTTAATATTATTGGGTCGGAAATGGAAAATATTGTATTTAAAAAAAGCGCTTTTTATCAGACGCAGGAAAAAGACTACTTAACTGTGGCCGATGTCAACCATGACCATTGGCCGGATGCCTTGATTTGTGATTTATTTCAGAATGGTGAGGTTGTTAATAATGATAAAAATGACGGGTTTACTTCGTTTCAAAGTTTACCGGTAGCACCCGCTGGGACTCGTATAACTGATATGGATTTAGATCATTCCATTGAAATCAATAACGGCCATTTCCTTCACCCGCTTGAACAATTAGAAAACGACTATTTTGAGTATAACCCGGATTTAGATTACGGTAATGTAGATTTTGGCCTTGACGGGTATGCAGATCTATTGTCTGTTGATTACGTCGACTTTTTTAATGACGATACCTCCATGTTTATCTCAATACAACATAATTCTGGTGACGGCAAACTAAATGCCACTAAAGATACGCTTTTGTATGATAAGAAAATCGTTGATTTAGAAGTGGCTGATTTTAATAATGATGGTGTGCTAGACATTATTTACGTGACAAACATTTTTAGTACCCCAAACGGTGCTAGTGGAAACAGCAAAATCAGCATCCTAATATTTGATGCTCAAGGCGATATTAAAGGGACAGTGAATTTGAATGGCGAGGATTTACCCGGTGAGTACGCCTTCGGTTTTTTTAACGGTCGGAGTCTTAATTTGATGGATTTTAATAAGGATAATTATCTTGATATACATGTAAGTAGCAATTATGAAGATTATATTTTTTTAAATGATCAAAATGGGGGTTTATTATTCAATAAAGATGATATTATTATTACTGGAGGCGGAGATTTACCCCACATGGCTGTACCTGTTGATCTTAATGGCGACGGATGGACAGATCTTCTTTACACGTATACAATTATCCCTGAAAACTTCACTGAAATGTATGCCTTAATAAACCCGAAAGACCTTTCCGGCGCGTTTTGGAGTAGAATTGATTATGGCATCATGCTTGTAGAGCGTGAGCCGGCTACACTTTCCGATATGCATGTTGCAGATTTTAATAATGATGGCTTACCAGATGTTGCTGCGTTGTGGAACGACGGTTTATACGTCTATTATGGAGATATTGTCGATAATATCGCTAAATATAATTCTCCTCATCCTCAGACACTGAATATTTGTCCTGCCTATCCTAACCCTTTTAATAGTAATACAAAAATAACATTTAGCATGGAAAATACGCAAGAATTAGAAATTGCTGTTTTTGACATAATGGGAAAGGAGGTGATTAATTTTGGAAAAAGGCGTTATCATTCGGGTCAACATGTACTGATATGGTACGGAAACAATCAAGCCGGAGAGGAGGTGAGCAGCGGGACATATTTTTGGAAATTTAAAACTGACGCACAAATCAAAACAGCTAAAATAATTTACGTTAAGTAAATGGGAAGAAGGTGGATATGAAATGCTTTTTAGAATTTTTTTCTAATTCTCTTCATTTTTTTTGGAAACAGCTTTGCCAGCGTTACAGATACGCTTTGTGCTACAGAAGAATCTGATATCCCGCAAGGAATTGGAACGCTTAAAAATACTTCATATACGCTTAAAGTTCTTCTTGTTGAGTTCAGCGACGTTAAGCATGACCAGGATTATACCTTCAATGATTGGAATAATGTTTTTTTCTCGGTTGAAACATATTATAGCCCTAATTTGATGAGCCCTGACGGAGAGAATGTTTATGGTAGTATGCGCGATTACTTTAGGCAAATGTCCGACGGTGAATTCGATTTAACAGGATATGTTTTAAATAATGATAGTGACGGAGATGGAAAGCCTGACTGGTTAAGTCTTTCAAAAACAAAAAACTATTATCACAATTCAAGTAGAAGCTTGTTTAAAAGTGACGCTAAAAGCCTGGCGACCAGCGCGGGTTTGGATATATCTACAAATTCTAGTACGAAACTTTGTATAATTTATGCTGGCCATATGTATAGAAAGCTGGGTGGCTTAAATCCAAGCGCAGGTGGGGCAACTTACGTAATGTCGGAGAAATTTGCGCCTTATTCACCTTATGATGCTGAAAGAGCAGATGCAACATTTGCAGGGATAGGAACACATTGTCATGAATTTGGTCATCTTTTGGGTTGGCCCGATACTTATACTAGAGAAATTCAAAATAATACTAAATGGACGTTGATGGCGGCTGGTAATTATAATAACAGGATGCACGCCCCTGCCCCGGTATGTCCTGAATTCAGAATCGAGAAAGGATGGGTAACCCCGGTAAATATCACATCGGACATTACCTTTTCGGCTGATTATAGCCTTAAAGATCCGGAGGTTTTCAGAATCGAGTTTGATTCTGATCCTAGTCGTTACTTCCTAATTGAAAACAGATCCTTTTCAGCGACAATGAATTTTAACGGTTCACTAGTTCCAGATTATAATAATTTTCTTCCATGGAATTGGATTAACAATTCTGGCAATCTACCGACACAAGGGCTGCTTGTATGGACCTATAGAAAAAACACTAGTTCTTACCCGTGGGATCCGTATTAGAGTTATTTGATTCAGGCAGATGGCGAAAACAATACCAATACGCCGTATAATACCGCACCAAACGATCCTGACCCAAATCACCATACGGGAGACAGTGGCGATCCTTTTCCGGGTTTTACAAATAATAGAGTTTTTTCTCCATGGTCATATCCAGCAGCTTTGGCTAATTCCGCAAGCCCAACGTCATACCCCTCAACGAATGTGGGTTTTGAAATAACACATATGGGCGCAGACCACATTACTGTTGATTTATATTATATTGATCCGGAAGACGCTTCACCCCAGCGCCCTTGGTATTACACAGGTACGTCCGAGAATGGCCACCCAAAGCTCACGTGGGAAGCGAATGATGAACCCGATCTATTAAATTATGAAGTGTGGAAAAAAGTCAATACGGGTAGCTACTCTTTATTAACCACAACAACAAATACCTATTATGTGGATACCGATGAAGATGTTATAAGCCAACCTGAGGCCAACGATAAGGACATATTCTATAAGATCAGGGCCGCGGATAATACGGGTAAGAAAAGCCTGTACACCTCACTTGTGCAATATCTTGTTTCCGGTGACCCGCTGTGGAGCAGGGACGGCAGCAAAATTTTTCAGGCATTGAAGCTTGATGATTTTGCATTGGAGGCCAACCATCCCAACCCCTTCAACCCCACAACGCAAATAAGCTATGCCTTGCCGGAAGCAAGCGCGGTTACGTTGGAAGTGTTTGATGTCAGCGGGCGTAAGATTTCCGTTCTGGTGAAGAAGTCGCAGGAGCAGGGTTGGCATTATGCCACCTTTGACGGCGGCACCTTGCCCAGCGGGATTTATATTTACCGCATCAGCGCCACCGGCATGGAAAGCGGCAAGCGTTTTACGCAGGCCAAACGTATGCTTCTTGTAAAATAAAAAACCTGTCTTTGGTAAAGGTCTTTTAGCAGAGTTCCAGAACCGCCGACAGGTTTTTAATAAGCCCCCGCTTTTGGCGGGGCTTTTTTGTTTACAGGCAAAATAATGTTTGAAAGGTTTAATAAAAAATACCTGTTGTTGTAGGCGGCTGAGCCACACCGGGATCTTCCGCCGTGAACAAACTTCCTCACTTCATCACTTTGTCACTTTGTCTCCCCATAACCCCAGCTAATTTCCTTTGGCCACTTTAAGCCGGGGCGCCAGCCAGAAGCCCAGCAGCGTTACGGCGATGGAGATGTAGCCGGCCCAGTTGTAATGCAGCAATTCTCCCCCCGCCGATTCCGCCACAATAAAGCCCACGGACAGCGAAGCCGCCGCAGCCGTAAGCTGCGTCGCCGCCGAACGTACACTCATGAAACTGGCGCGCGTGGCCGGCGATACAACCGCGCTCACCATGGTCTGCACCGGTATCATGCGGCTGGAAACAAGCACAAAGAATAAAGACGTAATAACCAGCGCCACGGCAACCGGAACACGCGGCATATGCGTAATGCCGATAACCGGGATAAAAGAGAGAAACAGCGCCGTGAGAAAAACCCGCAAGCGGCCAAAACGGTCGGTCAGGCGGCCCACCAGCGGCGCAGAGAATACGGTCAGCCCGCCGCCCACCAGGTAGACATAGGTGATCTGGCTTTGCTCAAAACCGACGTTGCGCAACAGGTAAGGCGTAATAAAGGGGATAATGATAAACTGCGAGTAAACCACGATCATGGTGAGCAAGAGACCTTTTACCTGGTTGCTGTCGCCAAAAATGTTGCTCATCACTTTGAGCGGCGTGGGATTTTTTTGTCCGGGGAACAACGGCTGCGGCTTCATGTCCGGCAGAATGCGCAGCACAAAAAGCAGCACGACCAGGCTGGTGCTGCCCAGCATAATGAAGGGTGCATGCCAGTCCATCATATCGGCCAGGAAGAGACCCAGCGGCACACCGAGAACAGCAGCCGCGGAAAATGCGCTGGATAAAACGCCCATGGCCTGCCCCCTGCGCTCCACGGTATAGAGATCGCTGACGATGGCCAGGACCAGCGCCGCCATCACCCCGCCGAAGCCGCCGGCAATGGAGCGGAACAGCAAAAACGCGTTGTAGCTGTCTACCAGGCCGCAGCCCAACGTGCCAAGCCCAAACCCGGCATAACAGGCAACGAGCGCCCACTTGCGATTAAAACGATCGATAAAAAAAGCGCTTAAAAAGCCGAGAATACCGGCACTGATGGTGTAGACGGAGACGATAAAACTAAAGCGCGCCGGGCCTATGCTGAACTCTTTCATCAGCATGTCGCCAAGCGGCATCAGGATCATAAAATCAACAATGTGGGTGAATTGCACCAGCGCCAGAAGAAAGGTGACCAGGCGCGGTGAAACCGACTTCCCTGTCGCAGTAACAGATACTTCCGTATTCATTTTATCCTTTAAAACCAACTTTTTTATGCGTCCCGTCGCAGTAAGGCTTACCGGACGATTGTCCGCAGCGGCAGAACGCCGTCACTTTTGATTTTCGTGTTTCGCTGCCATCGCTGTTTTTCACAACCAGCTCGCCATGCACCAGCACGGGCCCGTCCTTCATCACTTCCACGCGCACGGCCGGAGCGGTTTCTTCCGCCTGCTTCTCCCCTGCCGCGTTATTCATAAAATAGGACAACGCGCCGGAGGGGCATTGTTTTACCTGCTCCACGATGGCGGCGGTGGAAGCGGCATCCACATCTACCCAGGGCCGCTTTTTGGGATCGAACACCTGTGGCAACCCGGTGGCGCATTTGGTGGAATGGGTACATTTGGACGGCTGCCAGACTACGGTCACTTCGCCGTTACTATACTCTTTGCGTATTTCTCTGGCCATCTCTTCTCCTCGTTAAATGCAACTTACTTTTTAAACAGTTTTACGATTGTATATTTGCCCGGTCCGCTTAGCAGCAACAAAATGAACGGAAACAGGTAGATCAGCGCCAGCTCCCTTTCAGCCAAAGGTTCCCCGGCGTTTACAATAAAAGCGGCGGTTAGCATGGTGGCGATAAGCGGCAGTAGAACAAGTCGCGTTGCCACGCCCAGCATCAACAGGCCGGCGCAGATCACTTCCGCCATGATAGCCAGGAACCAGGTGAACGGGCCACCCAGACCAAGCGGATCGGGGAAAGATTGGATATCCGGATAACGCTGCAATTTGGGCCAGCCGTGTTCGGCAATCATCAAAAAGCCGCTGCCCAGCCGCAGGATAAGCAGGCCCAGGTCCGGGAAGGTTTTGCCGCTGTCCTTAAAAAAAGTCATCATTTGCCGGCTTCCAACTCTCGAACCTGTTCGGCAATCTGCTTTACCGACGCCCTGTTTTTATAATTCAGATCGAACTGGCGCCAGGCGATGCGGCCGTCGCGGTTTATGATGTAAGTGGCCGGTACCGGCAGAAAGGCTTGCTCAGCCCCGCTGCTTTCGGCAATATCCGCCGACAGGTTGCGCCGGATTTTCGCCTCATAATCTTCCGTCACATCAAAACTCACCTCGTAGGCATCCATGATGGCGCGGCTGGTGTCGGCAATGACGGGAATGGTCAGCTCGGTATTGAAGACGGTTTTGCGCACATTGGGCGCCGTTTCAGGAGCCACGGCGATCACGCCGGCGCCGGTTTGCTTTATCACTTCCAGCGAATCCTGAAAGCTCTGCAGGTAGCGGTTGCACACGGGGCACCATTGCCCGCGGTAAAAAATCACAACAAGCGGACCCTGCTCCAGCATGGCGGCAAAGTCGATTTTTTGTCCTTCATGATCCGTGGTGCTGAATAACGGCGCTTCGCTGCCAACTTCCAGTCCCTCCGGCACCGGCGCGGAAGAATCAACGCCGTAATCTTCGGGGGATTGCCCCGTTGCCATCGTAACAATCAATGTCAAAAATAAAATCGTTCGCATAAGCGCTTTCTGTTTGATAAATACTGTGGGGAACGTGTAGTGATACGGAAAGCAGGTAAGGATTATTCCTGCGTGTGTATCTGCGGCGGGTCCGTCTTCCAGGGCCAGTTGACGCATTCGGTAATTTCCGGAAAAAGCACAACATCCGCCTTGCCTTTCAGTACGAAAGTATAAATCTCGGGAGCTTCGATGTGTGCGCGGGCAAACTGCAATGTGGCGCCGCTGACGCTGACATCATCCACCAGCAAAACCGGACCGGCATGGCGGATAATATGATTGCTTTGCCCCAGGTGAACCGGCGCCTCATAGCGCGGTTTATTCTGTGAATCGCGGAAATTGATAGGCAGCATTTTAAGCGGACACTTCAGCTTCTGGGCAATAAGCGCCGCCGGTACAGTGCCACCCGTGGCAATGCCGATAACCAGATCGATGGAAGGCAATTGCGCCTTTTCCAGCCGCTCAATTATGTCGGGGAAGGAGAGCTCACGCATCTAACGCGAAAAGCGGTTCATCAGCAGGTTGGCGGCAACCAGCAGCGCAATACCCGGCCAGGCAATCGCGAATGACGCGGACAGCCCGGCGCCCAAAAATACAATGGAGAAAAGCTTCGCGCTTACGATACCCAGCAATGCTGCTGCATGGCGCCAGCCCGCTTTATGTATAAGCGCGTGGCAGATCAGTGTAAAAACCGTAAGCTCCAGCACCATCCCGAACAGCAGGCCTGCCTGGGGCTGGCCCGTTACCAGGAAGTTGAGGATCGGCGCCAGGGCCGCTGCCGGCAAGACGATCGCCGGGCGGAAAAAATAGAGCGCGATGAGCGGTGCCAGAAACACCGGCAGCAAACGCGCGCCCAGCGGCACACTGCCCTCAACCGGGATAAGATGGACGGCGAACGGCAAAGCAATCGCCATGGCCAGAACAAGCGCGGCCTGACGGATTATGGCAATGGGAGATAAAGCTTTTTGGCGGGATTTTTTCATGGTCTGTTTCCTGTGCTAGAGTAAAACGATGCGCGGACTGTCTTCGGGGCTTAGTACCTCCGGCGATATGCCCAGGTAGTTGCCGACAAAGTCATTCATCGCGTTGAGTGTTTCGCTGGACATCAGGTCAATGATCTCATCCATGGCGGCGCCACCGATGACGAACGGAAAATGCGAATAGATCATCTGGCTGCCGCGGCAATGGGCGGCAATCTGATACTCGCGCAGCGCTTCTTTGGGCGTGCCCTTTACAACACATTGCGCGGTCCAGTCCAGGAATTCGTAATCTTCCTGGTCGTAAAAATTTTCATGGCGGGCTTCAAAATCGACATTTTCGCTGAAATAGCGTTCAAGCTTTTGCATTGATTCCCGCGAATAACTGCGGTTAAGGTTCTGGACACATTCGATGCAGATGGCATATTCAAAGGCCACGTCATCAGCACCGTACTCACTAAAACGGCGGAACGACTTCTCGATGATATACTCTTCATCGGCCATAAACAGCTCTTTGCCGCAAACCAGGCAGGTGTCAAAAGGCCGGTCTGTATCAAAGCTGTGCAGAATGTGGGGAATTTCCGGAACCAGTTTAGGCGTCAACATATTAAACCTTTTCGTTTTGTCTGGATATAACTTACAAATTATGGTTCACATATCCATGGGTTAAACTTCACAAATTTCAACGCAAAAAAGCAAATGAGGTTTACATGAATTTTCTTTCCAAGAATAACTATAACTATTGGCGCCTTTTATTTATTTTTACGGCGATCGTTTTCTGGGCCTGTGAACCGCAAGCTGCGGAAAACAGAAATTTACAATCGACTGAAGAGGAGCAAGCTATGAATGAGAATCTTGAAACGGCTACTTTTGGCGGTGGCTGCTTCTGGTGCGTGGAAGCCATATTTGAGGACCTGCGTGGTGTGCATAAGGTAGTATCCGGATTTTCCGGCGGCGATGTAAAAAACCCCACATACCAGCAGGTGGTCAGCGGAAACACCGGTCACGCTGAAGTGACACAAATCCATTTTGACCCCGAAGTGATCAGCTATGAAGACCTGCTGTACGTTTTCTGGCGTACACACGACCCGACAACGCTTAACCGCCAGGGCAACGACGTGGGCACGCAGTACCGTTCGATCATCCTCTATCATTCTCCGGAACAAAAGGAAGCCGCAGAAAAATCACTGAAAGAAATCGACGCCAGCGATTTATACAGTGACCCCATCGTGACGGAGGTTGTACCTTTTAAAGAATTTTACACGGCCGAGGGCTACCACCAGAATTATTACGAGAACAATCCCAACCAACCCTACTGCCGCCTGGTGATTGACCCCAAGGTTCAAAAATTCCGCAAGCAGTTTTCGGACAAGCTGAAGGACGGGGTGAAGAAGTAACAAGGTGACGGGGTCACAAGGTGAGAGCTAAAGCGTGAGCGTGGATCAAGGGGAGACCCCGGTGCAAGGACCGGGGTGGCAGGGGTAAAGATGTCATCCCGGTTTGGCGGCCGAGCCAACACCGGGATCCACAACAACTGGTACTTTTCATTAAGGCTCTCAAACATTATATTTCCGGTAAACAAAAAAGCCCCCGGTTAACCCGGGGGCTCTATTAAAAACCTGTCGGCGGTTCTGGGGCCTCTGCCAAAAGACCTTTACCAAAGACAGGTTTTTTATTTTACAAGAAGCATGCGTTTGGCCTGCGTAAAACGCTTGCCGCTTTCCATGCCCGTGGCACTGATGCGGTAAATATAAATCCCACTGGGTAACGTGCCGCCATCAAAGGTGGCATAATGCCAGCCCTGCTCCTGCGACTTCTTCACCAGAACGGAAACCTTACGCCCGCTGACGTCAAACACCTCCAACGTAACCACGCTGGCTTCCGGCAAGGCATAGCTTATTTGCGTTGTGGGGTTGAAGGGGTTGGGATGGTTGGTCTCCAATGCAAAATCATCAAGCTTCAATGCCTGGAAATTTTTGCTTCCGTCCCTGCTCCACAGCGGGTCACCGGAAACAAGATATTGTACAGGTGACGTGTACAGACTTTTCTTACCCGTATTATCCGCAGCCCTGATCTTGTAGAATACGTCTTTATCGTTGGACTCGGGTTGGCTAATAATATCTTCATCGGTATCCACAAAATAGGTATTTGTTGTTGTGGTTAATAAAGAGTAGCCGCCCGTATTGACTTTTTTCCAAACTTCATAGTTTGAAAAATCAGGCTCAATATTCTCATCCCAGGTAAGTTTTGGATGATTGTTCTGAGAGCTGCCGGCAAAATTCAAAGGAGCGGACAAAAAATCCGTTGAAATCATAATATTATCTTCGTCTGTTGGAAAGTTGCCACCAATTCCGACACAAGATATCTCGGTCTGGATATAACCATTGTTATCCCATAAATACCATTCATACCCGTTTGGCAACTCCGGAATCTCCACTGTCCATTTACTACTGGTTAATAGATTACCATCATCACCAGCCTCTAAACTACCATCGCCTGAGCCATTATTATTTGACGCCAAAATATAGGCGCCACCAGTATGCCATAGTTTTATTTCCCATTTCCATTCTGAAACCCAATCATCAGTACAATTAACCGTAGATTCGAATATATGTGTTTGGTTTTCCTTTAATACACTTGGATTAGAAGCAATACTAACGCCTGACTCACAAGGCCCAATAGGTGTAACAAAATCTTGCAAATAAAGATTACCAAATGCTTCACGATCAGCATTAGTTAATTCCCGCCGGCCGCCAAGATAATTCGAAAACATGACCGTTGAAGCATCTTGAATATGAATTAGACCCAACAAATGGCCAAGTTCATGCAAAGCGATTGATTCTACATCAATTTCATCGTTAGTATAATCATCTCCTAATTCTGCGCCGACATCGTCAACCCAATCATGATCTACCTTGAATTCAGATGTATTATTAAAAATAATTTCTGTCGCGTCATATGTATCAGGAATAGTAGTTAATGGATCGTTTGTTTCCTTCAGAATCCCATGATAAGTCCCATCCCAGCCAAACGCTTTTGGCGTAGTTGCTGCATCACTTTCGGGATCATTAAAATCATCTTTCGCAGATGAGACACTAATTGGGACAGATACTGATGAGGTAGTTTCATAAAAAGGGTAAGCGTCGGGGTCAACAGTGCTGCTATTCCAGGTTCCTTTTGCTCTCTGCCAGGCCGCAACAACCGTTGAGCTGCTCAAGAAGCCCAGGTCTGATTCGTTGAAATCAATATATATCTTGTTTTCTTCTTTATCATTATGATAGTCCTGCCAACGCATAACCAATAAATCATTTTCAATATCATCTTTTGAAATATCATCCTGCACCGAAACGTAATTTCCATCATAAACGTGATAACTATAAGTATTTTGCGCATGTGAAAAGCTTGTTAATATTAGTACAAAAAGCAGTAGAAGTCGCCTAGTTTTCATTTTTAACTCCTTTTAAGCTGTTATAGAATGTGGTAAACTCCTCCTTAAACTCTTCAAGGTTTATCACGTTGATATTTTTGCGCAGCACATTATTTTCATCTAAAATGGAGTTATTTACTATTGGTAAAAAACCATAATGTTTTGTTGCTAATCCCCTTATCAAATAATGTTCACCAACATTGCTCTTTCCAATGCTAAAAACAAGGTATTGTTTTCCAACATCCATATTCCCGGTTACAAAATTGCTGGATAATCGTATATCGGTTTCAGCAGGAAAATTACCTTTCAAGTCGTTGATCAATCTGGCATGATAATAAGGCATATTTGTATGGCCGATCGTTTTCCTGTAAGCCTGCTTTACTTCTATTACTAAAATATATTTGTTTCTAAGATGAAACTCCCATTCCCATGGCAACCTTTTATAAATCTGTTTTTTTATAAAGGCGCGAAGCGCGCCTGGCTTTGGTTGACGGACTTCGTTGAATGCACGATCCTCCTTTTGCGCGCGCATTTTTCTTTTTAATTGTTCATCGTAAGGCTCGTTTGCTTTTTTGAAGAAGGCATGTTCTACTGAATCGCAGTAAGAACTAGTAAGCACAAGCAACTTTGCATATTCCAACAATCTTTCATCACTGCTTTCATAAACCATTTTGTCAACGCTTAAATTTTGTGAAGCCCTGCTGTAAAGATTTTTAAAAATAGAATCCAGCTTTACAAATGGTTCAGGTAAATTGTTTTCCTTTGCCTGCGTTTCATACAGGTTAATATTAATTCTGTTGTTATTTACATTCTCTGTATGTTGTGCAAACAAAAAAGCACATAAGAACAAAACTGATAAGTATCTGAGCATGAGCATCTCCCCTCAGACAAGCACGTAGCAAAAATAAAACTTGCTATGTGAATACTCTTGTCCTTCAGATTTAATGTTAATAATAAAACAACTTCCTTATTATTTTTCTCCCGAATTTCTGATGCCTCCTTTTATATGTTTAACTAACATCAACAACATAGCCCCCTCCTAATTAAAATGTCAAGTTAAAAATGCATTAAGTTCAAAACGCAATATGCATGATCTTGATGAGGTTACGTCTTAACAAAGAGCCTGCGCTATCGCATGCCTCTTTCCGCTGCTTTAGTTAACGTTTCCCATTTCCAGATTCATGATCCTGATTTGTGGTGGAGACGCAAAATCATGCTTCTTTACATCCACTGTCACCCCGGTCATTGCACCGGGGTCTCTTCCTGATCCCGACCAAAGACCCGCCATCTTTTTTATTTCCTGTAAAGAGCCTATTTTTCACAAACAATCATCGCAACATCGAGACTCCGCGACTTCAAAACCTCAAGACGTCAGGACAACGAGACTTCCATGAACACACTCTACTTCTTCGATCTCACCGGCACGCTGGTATTTGCCATCTCCGGGGCGCTCTCCGGGCGCAATAAACACCTGGACCCGTTTGGCCTGTTTGTGGTGGGTTTTGTTACAGCGGTGGGCGGCGGCACCCTGCGCGACCTGCTTATCGGCAGCACGCCCGTCGGCTGGATGCGCGATATGAATTACCTGATCGTGATCATCGCCGGCGTGAGCGTTACATTCTTGTTACCGCAGTTCCTGGGCAAAATGCGCCGCACGCTGTTCCTGTTCGACACCATCGGGATTGCCGTGTTTACGGTTTTGGGCATGCAGAAGACGCTGGAGCTGGGGCTGCATCCGCTCATCGCGGTGATGATGGGAACGGTCTCGGCGGTATTCGGTGGCATCATCCGCGATACGCTGACCAACGAAATCCCGCTGATCTTCCGCAAGGAGATTTACGCGCTGGCCTGTTTTTTCGGCGGATTGCTTTCGCTGGGTATGGATTATTTCGGGGTAGCTTCCTTAGTAAATATGTTTGTCACCATCGCCGTGATCATTAGCGTGCGGCTGGTGGCCATTAAGTACAATCTGTCACTGCCGCGTTTTGGTCCGCACTAAAACGGGCGCGGGATAACCGGCTTTTCAAATTTTTACTTTTGTTCTTCGCTCACCCGTTTCAGGTTCATCTCCAGGAAGGTATTCCAGGTTTTACCATCACGGCTGAACAGGCCCTTTTCATGCCACATCTGTCCATCTTCACTGATGCTGATTTCGTAGCGGCTGCTTCCCATCTGCGGTATATCAAATTGCCAGAATATGGTGCCGTCATCCGCAACGCCGGCCTCGGCCTGCACATAGCGCCCGTCATTGGTCCAGGAATTCATTTGATATCCGGTCCGGGGATTATAGGACATCACCGCAAAGGCATTATGCACAACTTCACCCGCCTCGTTGGTCCCCGTGCCGTTTATCTCCAGCAGCAGGCCGTCGAAACGGCTCACAATATGCTCCACCTGGTTGAATTCAAATTTCTGCGGTCCCATTTGCATCCAGCCGCTGCCTTCCCAATCGCCGGTAAGCGCCATCATCGGCTTCATCTTTTCGATCTGAGGCGTGGGGTCGGGCCGGTGTTGCGCAAAAGCTATAACAGCGGAAAGTAATATAATGGCAAAAATCCTCATCGGGGCCTCCTTATTTTCCATTTGAGCTTTGTTCGGCGCGGTAGGTCTCGAGCGCCGTTTCCACTTCCACCAGCAGGTCGCGGCTGTACAGCTTGCCGGCCAGCTCCTGGCGTGTTTCGTTGCCCAGGCGGCGGAAATTATTGAGCGCATCGACATCAACGGGTTCGGTTGCAATCAATCCGTAATCCAGCATTTGTTGTTTGGCTTTTTGATTGTCTTCGCGGCTCAGGCGCGTCAGTTTGTTAAAATACTCGCGGCCTTTATCCAGCAGGATCTTCTGGTTGGCGGTACTTAATTTGCCAAACTGCCGTTTTGAAATGACCACGGCCCCGATAGAATTGGCCAGCGGCACATCAAGAAAATGGGAAACGCGTGTAAACCACTGCAACGCCACGCAGCCCAGCGGCGAGACATACACGCCATCAATCAATCCTGTTTGCAGCGACGTGGAAACATCGGTGATGGACAGGGGCACGGCGTTTACACCGAACGTATTAAAGGTTTCGCGCGAGAGCGGGTCGCCTTCCCACATCCACATTTTTACACCTTTCATGTCGGCCAGCTTGCGCACGGCTTTGTTGGTGTAAATATAAACCCAGCCCACTTCGGCAAAACCGAGCAGGATGTAGCCTTTCTTTTCAAAACCGGCGGCAAAACGCTGGTAGAATTTTTTCTTTATAAAATCGATCTCATCGGTGTTGCGGAACAGAAACGGCGTGTCCATCACACGTACCTCAGGCAGGATTTCACCCAGGGCCACACCGGTAAATCCGGCGCTGTGCAGCTGGTTAATGCGTATTTTTCGCAGCACGTCAATTTCATCACCCTGGACGCCCCCGGCATAGATTTTAAAGGTCACCTGCCCATTGGTGGACTTTTCCAGGTCGGCGCTGAACTCTTCCATCACTTTCATCCAGGTGCTGCCTTCCGGCGCCAGCGTGGCGAACTTTATCTCGGTCTGACTCCAGGCCAGCGATACCAAAATCGTTAACAAAAACAATATGCGTGTCATATCTTCTCCTCGTTTTTCTCAGGCTTTCTGGTCGCACAAAGACGCCATAGCATTGGGACAATCGGGCCCTTAGCTTTTTAATTCTAAAACTCCCGGCGTCTTCGTTCCGGCCTTTCTTTCAGAAAATTTTCTTTTTTTGTTCCATCAGCAGGCGCGCTTTTTTTTGGGCGATGGCGTTGAACAGCGCTATATCCGGGTATTGTGCCGGGTCGGCCTGCAGCACTTTATCCAGGTAATTGTCAAAAGCCTCTTCGTTCAGTGTTTTGGCGGCGTAAAAACGCGCCATATACACATAGGAAAGCAAAAAGCGCCCCCCGGTTATTTCCAGATTTTTTTCAAAACTTTCCAGTGCTTTGTCCGGATTACCCCCCATCATGCGCGGTTTCATGCCCCAAACAGAGCCCTGAAACAGGTAGGCCGCACCATGGAAAAAACGCTCGTCCAGCTTGGCGGCATGCTGCATCATCGCCTCCACTTTGGGCAACTGCAGCAACGCCCCGGGCTCATCCAGCGAGAGATTGATGTAGCCGGCCCAGGCAAAGGCCGTCCAGAACAGCGGCTCCAGCTGATCTTTGTCCACTTTGTTCAACGCGCTTTCCAATTCCGGCAGACGCTGGCCCAGTTCAACTTCCAGTGCGGCTGCCCCATAGTCCCGCGCACGCAGATAAAACATTTTTGCCCGCTGCGGATTCTCGTCTTCCACAAAACCGAGGGCGTATCCGGCGTACCCTTGTGCCAGCAGCAGACGCAATTCGTCATTTCCCGGATCGCTTTTAAGCAGCCCTTCCAGCAGCTTCAGGTTGGAAGCCAGCGCTTTTTCGGCCAGCTCCAGGTCTGTCTCTTCGTAGAGGGCTTCGGCGCTGTTTTCCAGGACCGGCGTCATCTGGCCTACAACCAGTCGGTTCATGCTGCATGAGGCCAGAACCAAGGCAAAAGCCACGTACAAAAGCAATCGCAAAAAAGCCATTTGATAGCTCCGTTAACAATAAGGCATAATGATACAAAAAGGCGGGAAAATAAAAAAACCCGCCGGTGAAGGCGGGTTGGGATTACTACTTTTTGGTAAGCTCGGTGGCGTAGTTTTTAAGCTTATCCATAAACGGCGCGAACATCTCGATCGGGATGGGGAAGACCGTCGTGGAATTCTTTTCTGCCGACACTTCCACAAGTGTCTGCAAAAACCGAAGCTGCAACGCGGACGGCGATTTGTCGATTATCTTCGCGGCATCCGTCAGCTTTTGTGCAGCCTGGAATTCACCTTCAGCGGCAATAACCTTAGCACGACGCTCACGTTCAGCCTCGGCCTGGCGGGCCATGGCGCGTTTCATCTCTTCAGGCAGGTCGATGTGCTTGATCTCAACCAGGGAAACCTTGATGCCCCAGGGATCGGAATGCGTATCGATGATCTCCTGCAGCTGTTGATTGATGCGATCGCGCTCCATCAAAAGCTCATCCAGTTCCACCTGGCCGGCGATACTGCGCAACGTTGTCTGCGAAAGCTGTGATGTGGCAAACAGGTAATTCTCCACCTCAATCACCGTTTTAACCGGATTCAAAACACGGAAATAGAGTACGGCGTTGATCTGCACCGAAACGTTGTCCTTGGTGATCACATCCTGCGGCGGGATGTCCATAACAATCGTACGCAGACTGATCTTTTCCATCTTATCAATCAGCGGGATCAGGAAAATAATCCCCGGACCCTTGCTGCCGATAACGCGGCCCAAACGAAAAATCACGCCTCTTTCGTACTCTTTTAAAATGCGTATGGCGCTGGCTATAAGCAGCACTACAAAAATGGCTATGGCATATCCAAATGGCATCGCTCCTCCTTCTCCACCCTAAGATGGCTTTTACTTTTTATTCAGATTATTGTCAGCGGACGCGCTCCCTGCGGCCCTACTGGCTGGATTTTACTTTTATTTCCAGATTGTTTCCGTCGTACTCTATCACTTTAACCCGCGTGCCTTTTTTCAGCTTCTCATCGCTGCGGGCTGTCCAGAACTCCCCGTGGATTTGCACGATGCCAACCGGATTGATGGCCTTGTAAACCACGCCGGCCTCACCGACCATGCCTTCATGGCCCGTGGTCGGTTTACTGCGCTGCGCCTTAATGGCGAACCCCAGGGCGAATACAAAAAAGAAAACACTTAGCGCGACGACACCTGCAATGACTTTCCAGGAGATGTCAAACGCCGGAACTGGTGTATCGATTAGCATAACGGACCCCATAATTAATGCGATTACGCCCCCGATTGTTAATAAACCATAGCTGGGTATTTTTACTTCCAGGATAAACAAAATAATGGCAAAAATGATAAGCGCCAGACCGGCATAATTTACCGGCAGTGTATGCAGCGCCATAAAGCCGAGTATCAGGCATATGCCCCCGGCCACGCCCGGCAAAATGCTGCCCGGGTTGTATAATTCAAACAGGATGCCGTAAAAGCCGATCATCATCAGGATATAGGCGATGTTGGGATCGGAAATGGCATCGAGTAAACGCTGGCGCCAGCTCATTTCGCTCGTAATGACCTGCGCGTTCTTTGTTTGCAGTGTTTTGGTTGTGCCGTCATCCAGCTCCACAACGGCGCCGTCAACTGCACTCAACAACGAATCAACCGTCGGCGCGACATATTCAATAACGTTTAGTTCAAGCGCTTCGCTTTCGGTGATGTTGGCGCTTTCACGTACGGCCTTTTCGGCCCACTCCACGTTGCGTCCGCGGCGCTCGGCCATGGTCTTTATTTTGGCGACGGCGTCATTGGTCACCTTCTCCATCATGGCGTCCATCGAGCTGGAGTCGGGCTGCTCGCCTCCCGGTGAACCCATGCCAAAAACCGGGTGTGCCGAGCCGATATTCGTGGAAGGAGCCATCGCCGCAATATGCGCGGCATAAGTGATAAAAACACCTGCGGAACCGGCGCGTGACCCTGACGGCGCCACGTAAACGGCAACAGGCACATCAGCGGCCTGTATGGCTTTCACAATGCGGTGCATCGATTCCATTAAACCGCCGGGCGTATCCATCTCGATAATCAGCAGCTCGGCGCCTTCGTCATCAGCCTGCTCAATGGCCTTTTCGATGTATTCCGTGGCAATGGGATTTATGGCGCCATCAATGATAATGCGATGTACCGTATTTTGGGCAAAAAGGGCCAGCGGCAAGAGCATAAGCCACAAGGCCGGGAAAAATCTTTTCATTGGTAAGTCCGTGAGTTAGGTACTTAATAATAATAAACATAGACGCGGTCATGCAGAAAGTCAATAAAGAATGATGTGAAGGTGGGGCTAAAACAAAAAAGGCGCCACAAAACGGTGACGCCTTTGCAGGAAAATGCGACGTTTATTTAAGGCCGACGTTAACGCTGTTGCGCACCTTGCTGATCGTGACCTTGTCTTCGCGGGCCAGCCAGCCGATGGCAGCGTTTAAAATAAAAGCGTCGGCTTTAAGAGCGGTTTTAAGCTTGGCAACGGTCGTTTCGCCTTTGGCATTCAGATGTTCCCATACTTTACCGGCTGTTTCGCCGATTTCGTGTGTCATAGCAAATGCTCCTGTATCGTTTTAGCACGCGGAAATTAGCTGTATTGGCGAGCCCAGTCAAGTTAATTCAATGTAAAAATATGTGAAGATTTGTGGCGCCCGGCAGCATAGGATGCGGAACCGTTTTTTTGTTATTTTAACCTTAACTGAGAAAAGCAGAATAGGGCCGGACGAAACTTATTATACCCGAACATTAACCCACGACTTCAGTCGTGGGGTTTTAACAAAAAACCACCATTTGGAAAAACCGATTCATCGGTTTGGAGCAAAACACATTGTCTGGGGAGGAAATCCCATGGCTGAAGTCACGGGTTAATCGAGTTTGCCCGCGCAAAAGCTGCTTAAGCTGAAAGGAGAATCGCCGCATGGCTGATAAAAAAACCGCGCTTATTTTGGGTGCAAGCGGATTGGTCGGCAGCCACACGCTACGCCTGTTCCTGAACGATCCCGCCTGGACTGATGTGAATACTTTTAACCGCCGGCCGCTGCAACAGCGTCATGGCAAACTTCAGGAACATATCGTCGATTTTGATGCAACGGAGCAATGGCGCGCCAAGCTGCAGGGCGATCTGCTATTTTCAGCCATGGGCACCACGCTGAAGAAGGCCGGCAGCGAAGAGGCCCAGTGGCAGGTTGATTACGACTACCAGTACAACTGCGCCAAAGCCGCCGCTGAAAACGGCGTGAAGCATTATATGCTGGTTTCCTCGTACGGCGCCGATACGGAATCGCGCTTTTTTTATTACCGCATGAAGGGCCAGTTGGACCGGGATGTGGTAACGCTGGGATTTGAGTCGGTGAGTATTTTGCGACCTTCCGCCCTGCTGGGAAACCGTGATGAAACAAGGCTGGCGGAAACAGCAGGCATTGCTTTGATTAAAGGCTTAACGGCGCTGCCCGGTCTCAGGAGATTTCGTCCCATTCATGCCGAAACCGTCGGGCGGGCAGCCCTGCATCTTGCCAATGAAGCGAGAAGCGGGACCGCAATATTTACTCTGGACGAAATCCACGAGCTGGCAGAAAAATATACTCAGTAGTTTACCCAATCCAGCGCCGATGAGCCTTGCAGATTCCAGCCAAAAGCCAGCCAGATTTGCGGCAAAACATCGTGTGAGCCACCGCCGAAATGCTCTGCCTCCAGCATATTGCGGCCCGTGGTAAAAGAGATGCCGAAATCCACATCCAGCGCCCGCCAGGCCCGCCAGCGCAGGTTAAACGCCGCCAGGTAACCGGAGCGGATAAAGTCCGAATACTCCTGCACACTGTTGAGATAAAAACGCCAGCCGCCGGTAAGCTCCAGCGCCAGCAATCGGTTAATAAATGGAATACGGTATTGCAGCATCGGGCTGACACGCGAAGGGATATAGTCGCTCGCGAAACGCGTCTCCAAAGCAAGCAGACCTGTATCGTTCAGGGAGAACAGCGCGGGGTATTCTTTAATGAGCGTTGCGCCAAGCAGCAGCGCGCCGCCATGCTCGGCGGAGTAAGGAATGTGCACTCGGGCAATGCCGCGCATTTTATGCCAGCCATTCTGGATGTTCTCACCGGACAGACTGCCCTTGTAAACAACACCGGCCTGCGGCGTCAGATTCAATCCGCGCCAGTGGTATTTTTTGGAAAAAGCCAGCGTCAGCAGATCGTAGCGGTAGTTGAAGCGCCGGGCGGTAACGGCATTGTAGAGAAGCGTCGCCTGCCAGTCATCACGTCCGGTGCGCATTAAAAAGGAGGCGGTCAGAAAATCATCGGCGCCGATATAGTTTCCGGATTCACCCTTCAGCCAGGTGGCACTGTAATTGTCGTTGATGTAGGCCAGCGACCAGAACCAGGGCTGGCCGGAGACAGGAAGCTTTCTTGTGCCGTTTTCACCCGCCGAAAGCGAGGAGACGATCAACAGGCCAAAAATGGTCACGCTCCAAAAAAACAATCTTTTTAAATAAAAACCCATGCAAAAATTACCCTAAACGCGACGGCCGTAAATGTGTTGGCCGCAGGTGACATCTCCAAAACGCGCTACCTCCGGCAGATGCCCCCAGCGCGTAAAACCCTTCTTTTCCAGCAGGCGCACAGAAGCCTCGTTGCGGTCCAGCAGGATGGCCATAAAATGGGTTAGCCCAAGTTGCGGGGCCTGCCGCAGGGAATGGTCGATCATGGCGCCGGCCAAACCCTGTCTGCGCCGGTCGGCAGCGATATAGTAGCTTATCTCGGCAATCCCGTACAAAGCTTTACGTCCCGCGCGCCAAGGACTGAGACTGCACCATCCCGCCACCGCCCCGTTTACCTCGGTGATGTAAATCGGGTAATGTGCCGCGTTATGCTGACGGAACCAGGACAGACGTTGTTCTACGGTCACCGGCTCGGTATCGGCAGTCGCAAAACCCTCGGCGATAGCTTCATTGTAAATTTGCAGCATCGCCGGCAAATCCTGCTTGGCAGCCAGGCGTATTTTCAAGATGACCTCTTGGTTTTAGATAAATCCCTGGTAATAAATTTGCGCGGAAGCCGCTAAGAAGTATGAGCCAATGCGTCAGCCAAACAACATTAGGCCAGCCCTCGCTTAACATGTCGTTAAATCACGGTTAAAATTTTATTATCCCAACCAATCTCAATAAACTAATTATTGTAAAAACAATTGTAGCAAACAATGCGGATCCAGATAACGCTTTTCTCCAACCTTCGATTTTGTTCCAATCACTAAAATTTTTCCAATAGCTTAAAGAGATAATGATCAAATTAACGTTACCCCATAGAAATGGTCAATTCCCAAATAATCAAAGATTTCGCCAAGCTTTTCTGAAAAATAATTCTGTCCCATAATACTAGTTCCCAAAACCCATAAACACCTTTGTTGCAACGAAAAGCCCAATCGCGCCTCAAGCGCGACGACGCATTAAGGGCGCATATCCCCGGCAATAATCTTGCGCGGAAGCCGCTAAGATGCAAGACCCAATGCGTCAGGTCTTTTTGGTTCTTTTTGGACAGGCAAAAAGAACAGTGTGCTTTGACTTAAAAATCCAGTCTAAAAAAGAATGCCTACCTGCCCAATGAAAAACAACTGGTTAATCGTAGTACAAACCTTTTTGTTTAGCCAAAAATAAACCACGCCAAAAGCGGGCAGGCCCAAAAGCATATGCGCATTCAGAGCGTATTTTGAGGCTGGCGGTGCTAGGACCATAGACCTTCCCCGCTCAACAAATACGCAGTTCACGCCGCAAAGCGCGATTAGGTTTTGAGAAGATTCCACCTCATTGACTTTATAGTTGATGACCGCTGCGACTTGTGAGTTTAGTGCTTGCGGTTATTAGCACGTTTTCAAATACTAATTGGCCTTATATCCAAAAACATTATCGGTACCTGCTTGCTTAGTCGTCAGAAACTAGCTGAAATACTGTATAATATCAGAATCGTTTTTTGCCTAGAACAATGTTCTTAAAAATTTCTAACATAATTTCTAGTTTTGTTGGATCACCCCAAGATTCAAATTTTGAGTTATCTATTTTATAAGCATACCAATCGTCCTCAGAGTTTTCAATAAGGACGTGCTCGACTTTCATATTTTCTAAATTTGTTTCTTTTAAATCTATTTTAACACTCCATCCAGGATTATCGATTGTTGATATTTTGATACCGAAGGAATGCTCCCAATCCCCATTGCATTCAGAAAAATACCAATCTTGAAGCCATTTTAAGACGTTATTTTCTTTCATTGGTTTTCATCCTTTTTCCATTTTGGAAGTTCCGCGTTTGTTGCTGGCCGGACCTCCACTGGGAGTGTCTTTGCAATGAGTGATCAAAGCCCTTATTTGATCCGTGTCTATAATTGGACCATCTTATGTCATACCCCCTCACTTGGATGGTGGTGCCGGACATGTAGGAGGCCTGCTTCGAGGCAAGGAATGACTGACGATCATCCGCTTATTCACTATTTTACCGCTGAACAAACAACTTCATACATTTTTTGCAAGGAGTCGCTCTTCTCCAAAATCTCTGGCGGTAAAACATAAATTTTAGCTTTAATTCTTTGGTACTTAGCCCTGCGCACATAATATGACGTCCCCGACGGGACTTTTACGATATTGGTTGGTGTACGTTTTTACCAACATTGCACCCCTGACGGGGTAAAACCCACAGGTTTCGTAAAACTCCGGTTTGTATCGGAGAGACTCTATGTTGGTAGAAAACCGCACAATCCCCTAGTGAAAACAGTCCCATAGGGACGGCATTAAAATAGTCCTATTCTTGTGAGAAGTGGTTTCATTTTAAATATCAGGGCATTTAACAACTCAGCAAGCCATCCACATCACAATACACCCCCATACATACCCCCTTCCACCTGGATGGTGGTACCGGACATATAGGATGCCTGCTCCGAAGCCAGGTCCGCATACACAATATGACGTCCCTGACGGGATGTTTACGTTATTAGTGAGTGTACGTTTTTTTTTACCAATATTGCACTCCTGACGGGGTAAAACCCACAGGTTTCGTAAAACTCCGGTTGTCTCGGAGAGACTCTATGTTGGTAGAAAACCGCACAATCCCCCTAATGAAAACAGTCCCATCGGGACGGCATGAAAATAGGCCTATTCTTGTGAGAAGTGGTTTCATTTTAAATATCAGGGCATTTAACAATTCAGCAAGCCATCCCCATCACAACACGCCCCCATACATACCCCCTTCCACCTGGATGGTGGTGCCGGACATGTAGGACGCCTGCTCCGAGGCCAGGAAGGCGATCAGACCGGCCAGTTCATCGGCCTCGGCGATGCGTCCCAGCGGCACGTTTTTGCTGAAGTTTTTTAGCACCTCTTCACGCGCCTGGCCCTGCTCCACCTTCTTTTTAATAATGCGTTCCAGGCCGTCGGTGAGATGGTAGCCCGGAGCCACGTTGTGTACGGTAATGCCGTGCGGTCCTAGCTCACGGCTCAATGATTTGGCCAGACCCACCACTGCCAGGCGCAGGGCGTTGGAGTAGATCAGGTTTTCCACCGGCGCCTTCACCGACACCGACGTGATGTTGATAATGCGTCCCCATTTTTGTTTTTTCATCAGCGGCATAACGGCGCGCACCGAGCGCACCACGCTCATAAAGGTAATGTCGTACCACTTCTGCCACCCCTCGTCGCTGCTTCCTTCAAAATCGCACACAGGCGGGCCGCCGGCGTTGGTCACCAAAATATCCACGCCGCCCAGATTCTTCTCGGTCTCGCCGATAAAGCGCTCAATCTGTTCGCGATTGCCTACATCTACGGCCATGTGGAAAACTTCTATGCCATATTTTTTTTCGATTTCCTTTGCGGCTGCGGAAATTTTTTCGGCATCCCGTGAGCATATCGCCAGCTTGCAGCCTTCCGCGGCCAGTTTCTCCGCCGCCGCGCGACCCAGTCCTTTGCTTGCCGCCAATGCAACCGCCACTTTGTCCTTCAATCCAAGATCCATGTGTCACCCCCGTGTTGCTCTTTTTACCAAAAATACAATCGAACACTTTATAACAAAAGCCCTCGTGACAATTGAAGCGCATGGACAGGTTGGTTATTTTGGGTGCAGGGAAGAAAGGAACCACAGAGAATACAGAGTGCCGCACGGAGAGCACTGAGAAAAGAACTATTTAATAAAAATAAAAAAAACTCTGTGGACTCCGTGAAAGATTCTGCGACCTCTGTGGTAAAAAAAGGAACGAAGGCAAACCACGGAGAACTCAGGTGCGTCACAGAGAGCACTGAGAAAAGAACTTGTTTAATAAAAATAAAAAAACTCTGTGCACCCTGTGAAAGACTCTGCGATCACCGTTGTTAAAAAAGGAAGACCCTTGAAAGTTTATTATCCTGGATTTCTCCGGCTTAAGCCGTTCGAAATGACAACTATTTAAAAAAAACTCTGTGGGCTCTGTGATGTACTCTGTGCCCTCTGTGGTTTAAAAAAGGAGAATACATGAAAGATTTTATCCGGATTGCCAGCGGCCAGGGTTATTGGGGCGACCGCTTTGATGCCCCGATCGACCAGGTGCGCGAAGGCGACGTGGATTACCTGGTGATGGATTACCTGGCGGAAGTGACTATGTCCATTATGCAAAAGCAGAAGTCGCGCGACCCCAACCTGGGCTACGCCAAAGATTTTATCCCGCTGATGGAGACGTTGCTGCCGCTGCTGGTGGAAAAAAACGTCAAACTGATCACCAATGCCGGCGGGGTTAACCCGGTGGGCTGCATGATTGCCGTTCGGGCCGTGGCCGAAAAGCTGGGTCTGAGCGGCGTTAAAATTGCCGCCGTCTATGGTGACGATATCCTGGAACAACTGGACACGCTAATCGCCTCCGGACATGCCCTTAAAAACATGGAAAACGATGCCCCGTTGAGCAGCGTGCGCAAGCAGGTTTCCAGCGCCAACGTCTACTTTGGGGCGCGGCCCGTGGTGGAAGCACTGCAACAGGGCGCGCAGGTCATTGTTACCGGCCGTGTCACCGATACCGGCATCAGCCTGGCGCCGATGGTGCACGAATTCGGCTGGGCCTGGGACGACTGGGACAAGCTGGCGGCGGGTGTTATTGGCGGGCACATCAACGAATGCGGGGCACAGGCCAGCGGCGGTAACTTTTTTGCCGGCTGGAAAGAGGTGCCCAATATGGAGCGTATCGGCTTCCCCATTGTCGAGGCCTATCCCGACGGCCACCTGGTCATCACCAAGCATGAATCACTGGGCGGGCTGGTGAATGAGCTTACCGTCAAAGAGCAGCTTGTGTATGAGCTGGGCAATCCCGCAGAGTACATCACGCCCGATGCCGTGGCTGATTTTACCAGCATCCGCCTGAAGCAGGAAGGCAAAAACCGTGTCGGCGTTTACGATGTCAAAGGCCGGCCGGACACGCCCTTTTACAAAGTATCCATCTCCTATTTTGACGGCTACACGGCCATCGGCAATTTGACCTACACATGGCCCGATGCGCTGGAAAAGGCAAAGAAAGCCGATGAAATTATCCGCAAGCGTTTGGAATACCTGGGTCTCTCTTTTCAGGATATTCACACGGAGTACCTGGGCTACAACGCCTGCCACGGCGACACCGCCCCGCCCATTGATGAACCCAACGAGGTAGTGCTGCACATCGGCGTACGCGGCCAGAATTACCGCGACATGAACAAATTCTCGCGCGAGGTAATCCCGCTGGTCCTGACGGGTCCGCCCACGGTTACCGGTTTTGGCGGCGGCCGCCCCAAGGTCCGCGAAGTGATCGCCTACTGGCCGGCACTTTTGAAGAAGGAGGCGGTACAGCCCAAGGTTTTGACGGTGGAAGTGATGTAGGGGAAGAGAACCCATCTGTGCTTACTGCTCCATCGGTATACAATGTCATTCCCCGCCCCGACGGGGAATCCAGAGAGCCACCTTGGTAAGAATGAGTAATATTCCAGGAATAGGACAATGGATTCCCACTTTCGTGGGAATGACAATAATGGAAGAGCCTGTAAGATATTTGAGTACGATAAAGAAAAAGAAAATAAAGGAAAACCATGAAAGTACAACTTATAAAACTGGCCCATGCCCGGTCCGGGGATAAGGGCGATACGGCAAACGTCGGTGTGATTGCCTTGAAGCCGGAATATTATGACATCATTAAAAAAGAGTTAACGGCAGAGCGCGTAAAGAAACACTTTGGCGGCAACGTAAAAGGCAAAGTGGAGCGTTTTGAAATGCCCAATATCGGGGCGCTCAACTTTCTGCTACACGGCGCGCTGGGTGGCGGCGGTACGCTGACGCTAAAGCACGATGCCCAGGGCAAAACAGTCAGTTCCGCTATTTTACGCATGGAAATCGACGTACCGGAGGATTTGCTGTAAAGCTTCAGGATGCAGACTTCTCTGAAGTTTGGGCGTTCACGATAAAAGTGTGCCGGTTTTCAAAAAAAAGAGTTGGCTTTACCCCCATAATTGCCTTGAAGTCCCGGATAAAATGGGCCTGGTCGGCATAGCCGCATTCGTAGGCCACGCGCGTAAATTCCACTTTTTGGCCTTCCTCCAGCCTGCGGTGCACATCGTTCAGGCGGGCGATGCGCAGATACTGTTTGGGCGTAAGCCCGATTTTTTCTTTGAACTCACGTTGCAACTGGCGCAGACTTATATACACTTTCTCAGGCAGCTGGTCTATCTTCGCCAACCCGCCATTCCTGCGAATCAGCTCCGCCGCGCGGTTGATGTAATTAAGGTCTGGATTGTGCCGTTCCAGGCGGTCCATAAGATAGTCCCGCGTGAGTTTAAGTTTTAGATGACCGCTTTTTGACTCACGCAGCCGCGCGCAATATTCGCGAAAAGCGATTCCCAAAACCTGCTCCATATCTTCATAACGCTCTGAGAAAACTGAAGCGGGGATCCCAAACAGATTATAAATACCTTCCGGCTTGAAGCGTATACCGAAAACGTGCACCAGTTTACGAAAGCGTACCTCATAGGGCTTTGTGTACAAACCAATGATCGTGTAGTCCGGGGATTGTCGCCAGATGTTATCATAGATAAGATCGCAGTGCCAATCGCTTAAGTGAATAATCAGTTCCACGTAGCCATTGGGCGCCACACGACGGGCGAAGCGTTTATCCATATTGGTATTGAAGTCGCCTTCCCAGAAAAATTCCACAAAGGGAGCCAACAGTGGCCCGGGTTTATATTCCTGTATTTTAAATGACATAGCGGTCCGGATTTGTTCTAAAAAAACGGGACGGTGTTTAATACCCGTCCCGCGTAACATAGCCTACGGCGTTTCAGCCTGCAAGTTGTGACGTATCTACCATATTGCCTTCAATAGGCAGCCACGTTTTTTCAAATGTAGCGATGATATGATTTGCGCCACCGAAAAAGCCCAGCACGCGCGCTGTCCCGTTACCTTTATTCACCAAATTATGAGGTACCATTTTAGGCACAAGTGCGATTTCCCCCTGGGCCAGCGGAGCTTTTTCGCCACCTACTTCGGCTTCCACCTCACCTTCAAGAACCAGAAGCAGCTCCTCTTCGCTGTCCGTGTGGCGCCCAAGGGCGTCGCCCGGTTGCAGTTCAAAATAGACCGTAGCCGTGCTTTTTGTACCGTGTGCGCCGAACAACGGGAAGGTTGCGTGACAATGTTCGGGTCCGCCGTCTTTGGCGCTAAATTCAGTTAAATCCAATTTATTCAAATTCACCTTGATCATGATTTTTCTCCTTTAAGATTATTGTTGATTATGCAGCCGCATTTTGCTGCGCGCCGGCAGGCTGGCCGATATAAGCGCTAACCACTACCTCGCCGCGCACCATGTCCACATCGGCAATAGCCCAGGCCTGCAGATTATTGAGCCAGGCATATTCCGGGTAGTGGGTCGTAAAATGCAGATTCAGCTGGATAAAGGACTTGCCATTTGCTCCGGGATACAAAACGCCATCTTCTTTTACTGCAATGCGTATGCCGTCATCGGTGGTAATGTGGGCCTGAATATTAAGCATGAACTTACCGTCGGCGCGTATCTCAAGGTAATCCACCCCTTTGATTTTGCCCTTTAGGCGCGGGCCTTCCACATCGCCCTCAAAGGCCAGGTCAAAACGCGCTCCTTCAGTGCCGGGTGCCGCTCGGCCAGCCGTCAGCTCGCTCCACTTGATGCCGTATTCGGTGATATTGGTTAAATGTATGCGCTCCTCAAAAAGCAAACGCGTTCTTTGCGATATATCCAAACTCATAATTCCTCCTTTGTTTTGGTTTATGTTTCGGATACCACTAAAACTAGTGTCTTTCTGTTGGCGTCAATTGAATAAAAGCGACATTCTTATTTTTTCAGATCGTTTTTGATTGTTAACCGACGCTGAAGAGAACATAAACCATGCGGCAAAAGAGCTATTGTAAAAAAGCGACATATTTTGGAAAGATGGGTTGAAGAGGCGTGAACGAAGAAAATTTTTGCAGAGCAGAAAAAGGACCATCATAAAGTTTTGATGGCCCCTTAAAGGAATCTTAGAAATAGCCGCTGACCGCCAGCAGGATAATGCCTGTTAAGATCCCGCTTACATCGGCAATTAGGTCCTGGCGCATACCTGTTGGTGTTTCATTATCTCGTGAACGCTGCGCGATTTCATAGAGAAGACCGATGACAAAAACGATAACAGCCGCCAGCACAACCGACATGCTGGCCTGCAGATTAAAGGCAGATCGCAAAAGAACTGTTGCCAGGAATTGGCCGCACAAAGCGAGCAGAATATGCCAGGGGAAACCCCAGTTTTCGCGGGTGATCTTTCCCAGCAGGTCAACAAGCCCCATTTTCACCTCCGTTTTTATGGCGCCAAGATAAACAATCAACCCGATTATTAATAGAAAATTTTATTTGAAAAGCTGTTCGCCAAGTAGCCTATCTTTTGTTGACTTAAGTCACCAGACATTTTCCGGCCCTTTTTACATTAGCGTCTTTAATTAAAAATGCTCAAATTTGTGGCTTATCTATCGACTATAGGTAGGTCATTTAAAACCGGGAGATTTTTCATGCTGAAACGCTTTTTGATGTTAATGCTTGCGGGCATGCTGTTAGCAACCTGTTCCCTGCCCGAGCCTTCGGACATTGTACCGCCCATTCCGATTGTTATTTACCCCTTTGCCGGTGCCGTGGTCTCGGAAGACTTTGACGTGGTTGTGGAAGTGGCCGATGAGTCGGACCTGGAGGTTGTCTGGGTTTATTTGGATGGCGAGCTGATCGGGGAAGACCGGGAACCACCTTACAGGGTGCCGGTGCAGGTAGAAGATTACCGCGATAACCTTTCGCACGTTGTCCAGGTGGGCGCGCGCGATGAAGACGACAATGAGGGATTTTCACTTCCGGTCACTTTTATTGTCGCCGATTCCGAAGATAACATTCCGCCCACGGTAAGCATTTTAAACCCGCAACCGGGGCAGCGTGTTGAGAAAACCGTAAGGATTGTCGCACTGGCTGATGACGAGCGTTCGGTTAAAAAAGTAGCCTTTTTTGTGGATGGCGATTCGGTAGGCGTAAGCGAATCGGAACCGTATGAGTATTTTTGGGATACCTCTCAATACGCCGATTCCAGCAACCATACGATCTACGCAAAGGCTTTTGACGGCGGCAACAATGAAGCTTATTCACCGGTAATAACAGTTGTTGTTTTTCCCAGTTTGGATAATGTCCCGCCGGCAGCGACTATAACCTATCCGCTTTCCGGTCAGGTTGTATTCGATACCGTGAACGTTACGGTAGAAGCTTCCGACAATAAGGGAATTGCCCGGGTCGATTACCTTGTGGACGGTATGCTGCAATATTCGGATGATGAAGCGCCCTACGTTTATCCCTGGGATACGGCGCCCTACTCCAATAACAGCACGCATTCTATTTACGCAAAAGCATACGATACAAACAGCAATGTAACGACAACAGAATTGATTACGGTAACGGTTTCCAAGAATAGTTCCGACGATGTTGTTCCGCCCAGCGTATTGGTGCTTTATCCCGTCTCGGGTTCAACCGTATCGGGCATCGTGCCTGTTGCCGCCGATATTTCCGATAACCGTGGTGTTGCCTACGTTGAATTCTATGTGGATGGCGTGCTGGCCTCAACGGATATCGACGGGCCGACGTGGGGTTTCAACTGGAATACGGCCGGCTATGCTGATGGCGGCACACACTCGCTTTTTGTAAAAGCCTATGACGAAGCCGGAAACGTAGGAACCTCCGCGTTAATCGTGGTGACGATTCCCAGTCCATAAAAATTTCAACATTATACATGGCGCCTCGCAATGAGGCGCCATTTTATTTGTAAAGCCCGCTTGATTTCCCCGCATTTTTTATAACGTATTGACTTAAACTTTAATATATGCCAATTTAGATTATTGCAACCGGAGAAACCGATCATGGCAAACTGGCCCTGGCCCGAAGAATACGATGCCGTTCATGCTGCACCGGACTCGCACAGTGTGGTACTGGAAAATAAAAATGTACGTGTGCTGGAAATACAGGTTGAGCCCGGCACGAAAGAACCTTTTCACACCCATAAATACCCTTCCGTATTAATAATAACCAACAAAGCGCGCCTGCGTTACTATGGCGCCGATATGTCCTTCAGCCATGAAACAGGGCGCGGCCAGCCCGGCACTTCCTACACGGAATGGCTTGGCCCGGAGGACCTGCATGCCGTTGAAAATATCGACACTTTTACCTATCACGCCTTTCGTATTGAATTAAAAAAATTCCCTCAATTTTAGCTGCCTGACCATTTCTTTATCATAAAAACGAAAAAACTTGACATAAAGATTGCCAGTATCGATATTTGATACTAACAACTATTTATGGTAAAAACTATGATCGTGAAAAAGATTGATCTGCACGCCCAACAACTGGCCAACCTCACTTTCAACCTCCTTGAGGATTGCCATCAGAAGGAGATAAAACTGGCCAGGCGTTATAACCTTACAACATCGGAATTTCACTGCCTGCGGCTGTTTGGCGTAGACGAAGTGTTCTCAAACAAACAGCTGGCAGAACGGCTTAAACTAAGCCCGGGCAGATTATCACGCATCATCAGCGGATTGGTAGACAAAGGTTTTATGGAGCGTAATATTCACCGCGAAGACCGCCGCGCCATGGATGTTTCGCTTTCGCCAAAAGGCAAACGCATGGTCAGCGAACTTGGCAATGCCTACGTAACAATCCACAAGGAAATTTTGAAAGATGTAGACCCCGCTATCCACGAGGAGCTAATTGGCGGGATGACACAACTATTAAGTGCATTACGCAAATGGATGAACCGAAGCTAGGAGCCTTTAGCATGTATTTTTTCAGACTTACGACGCTTTTTTTTATGGCCAGTCTTGTGATTATTTTCACCAGCTGTTCTGAAAAAGAGGGTGATCCGACACAACCGGATCAGAGTATTAATTCCTGTGAAGGATGCCACACCAACTACACCGTTCTGCGCGAAATCGCCTCGCCCGATACCGCACAGGACTCAGGCGGTTGCGGTGGTGACGCCCCCCATATTGAACCGTACGATCGCGTTTACCTTGGCGGGGACGGCTATGATGTTTTTGCCGCCTCAAGTCATGGGCAAATGGAGTGTACAGACTGCCACCTGGGCATCGGCAATACCAGCGACAAAGCCGAAGCACACTCCGGTGATTTTGTGAGCCACCCGTCCGACGATCCGGAAAGATTTTGCGCCGACTGCCACAGTGATGTGACGCAGCAAACCAGCAACAGCCTGCACCAGCAGGGGTGGGGCCAGAAAAAACGCGTCGCCCTGCGCTATGGCGTTGATTCTTTTAATGAGCTGCCGGCGGATATCAAAGCAGGGTATGAGAAAAACTGCGCCAAGTGTCACGCCGGTTGCGGCGACTGCCACGTGAACCGTCCCAAGTCCGGTGGCGGCGGTTTGTACAAAGGCCATCAGTTTAGCAGTACGCCCGACACGCGTGACAACTGCGTTGCCTGCCACGTAAGCCGCGGCGGCCATGCCTTCTTTGGCGTGGGAACCGGAACAAAGCCGGACGTTCACTTTACCGAACAGGGCTATGAATGTCTTTCCTGCCACAGCGGCAGCGAGATACACGGTGACGGACAAATTTACGACCAGCGCTACACCATGGCAGAACTGCCACAGTGCCAGGATTGCCATAGCAATATCAATTTCAGCAATACCTATCACACGGTGCATATCAACACCTTTAACTGCCAGACATGCCATTCGCAGGATTACAACAACTGCGGCAGCTGCCACGTGGGCGGACAGGGTGCCCGTGTTGTTTCGCACCAGAATTTCAAAATCGGTATGAATCCGATTCCGGAAATCAAATCCTATAAGTTCGCGACCTTGCGTCTGACGCCCCACGCGCCGGACAGCTGGGAAAAATACGGTACCGCATCGCTGGGTAATTTTGACGCGGAACCAACTTACAAGTACACAACGCCGCACAACATTCTGCGCTGGACGACGCGTACGCAGGTGGAAGAAGGCAAAGATTGCTACGACAATTGCCACATCATCAAAGAGGGCGATACGTACCGCAATCGTAATCTGTACCTTTTCAGTTCGGACATGTTACAACAATGGGAAATCTCGGCTAATCAGGGCGTGGTTGTCGATGGCAAGCTGCCCTCGAGCTGGGGTACCCCGTAATCTCAAATCCCTATAAACCAAGGAGTTTATCATGAGGAAGTATAATTTCATCTTCATTCTATTTTTGATCCCCGCGTTGATGTTCTGGGGCTGTAGCGAGAGTTCAACTGACTCTAATGAAGTCAACGAATATGAAGTGCTGCTCAGCTATCTGGAAAATGAAGGCGGCAATTTTATCAATACAGCGGGTACCGCCCTGCGTTCGGCCGAACAGGTTAAGACAAACTGGGATGCCACGGGCCAGCGTCAATATATTATCGATATCCGTGCAGAAGCGGACTATAACATCGGCCATATTGAAGGCGCCGTAAATGTCGCTCTTACCGATGTATTGACACATATCGAAAACCTGAGCTTTTCGCCTCAGGAAATCGTGCTCGTATGCTATTCCGGCCAGTCTGCGGCCTACACTGTAAGTCTGATGCAATTGCTGGGACATAGCAATGTTTATTCCATGAAGTTCGGTATGAGCTCATGGCATACAGATTTTGCCACCAACGTTTGGCTGGCAAAGACCAGCAATCAGTATGCCACGCAATTCGTTACAACAGACTTCCCCAAAGGTCCGGTAGTTGAGTCGCCTGTTCTGAGCACGGGTGAAGAAACGGGTGAAGCTATCTTGCGCGCCCGCGTTGAAGAAGTCCTTGCTGCCGGGTTTGGTCCTGCTGCAGTTGGCGCCTCTACTGTTTTCGCCAGCCTGGACAACTACTACATCATTAACTACTGGCCGTATGAGCAATACAAAGATCCCGGCCATATTCCGGGCGCGATGAATTATCTGCCCAAAACCGATCTGCACAGCAGCACGCACCTGAATACGCTGCCGGCTGACAAGCCTGTTGTCACTTATTGCTATACAGGCCAGGGAAGCGCCTTTGTTTCAGCCTTCCTGCAGGTGCTGGGTTATGACGCCAAATCGCTGCTTTACGGCGGCAACGGTATGATTTATGATATGATGCCCGCTTCTAAATTTTCGAGCGGCGCGATCATGGATTATGATTACGTAAAACCCTAAACGTTTTCGCCCCCCTAAAGGCCGGTTCTGTATTGACCGGCCTTTTTTATTTTCAGTCCTCCAAAAAAAATTCAACGAATGTGAGCGCTTTTTGCCCCTTTTTACGCGTTGTGTTATAGAAGCATTTTAGCGAAAAAGCAAAACTGTAAAAAGGAGGATCCATGAGTTTCCTGATAAAACGCTTTGTGCGATTGTTTTTACTGCCGGCGATGTTCATGTTCGTAACCGTTTACGCGGATACCGGCGATACAAAGCAGTACGTGCAGCTGCTGGCAAAAGACGGTACGGTTACCAGCCTTGTAGCTTCCGCCGATGATGACGGCGACGGCATTGACAATCTTCTGGAGATTGAAGGGTATACCTATTCTGTGGCTACCGGCCTGCAGGCTTGGGATGGCGACAGCAGTAAAACCTTCTACATAACCGATCCGCTGCGCTGGAGCACCGACGGCGATCCTTACAGCGACTTTATGGAAGTCTCCGGGATCAATATGCCGGCAGCCATCTCCGCGCCGGAAAACCACCCGTTGGTGGCGGCACGCCCGGTCATCAGTATTAAGATGACAGACTATGATGTGATACCGCTGGCGACGATTACAAATTCCAAGGGCGGTGAGCAGAGCAGTTCGTTTACCAACGAGACTTCCAATTCAAACACGGTCAGCGGCTCGGTAACCGTGGGTGCTTCGCTGAACCCGTTTAAGCTGGTCAGTGCGGAAGTAACGGCCTCTTATTCTCACACCTGGACGCAAACCCAAAGCAGCACCAGTAGCTTCGGCAGCAACTGGAACAACACCCGCTCCACACAGCCGGACCAGGCCGCGCGCCTCAAGCTGCGCATCTATATGGAAAACCTGGGCGGCGCCACCGCGCTGGATGTAACGCCAACCATTAATCTGAGCCTTGGCGATAAAACAATCGCCACTTTTATACCTTCGCAAATGGCCAACACGCTGACGCCTCCGGGTACGGCCGACAGCCGCTTTCCTAAAAACGGCACCATTGTGGTGGAAAAAGATGAAAACAACAACGATATCGTTTTAACGCTTAATGAACTACGCGCCATCCAGCGCGGCACACCGCTTTCGCTGGAAGTGATCCAGGTGAGCGCCAAAGTGGTACGCTGGGATGAAAATGATAACGACTGGAATTCCGAGATCGACTGGGCCGGTTTTGAGAGCGAGATCGATCCCGTTTCCGTGGAAGTGCGCACGGAGATGGGCGACGGCACCAATTACCGTTACCAGGTTTTTGCCGGTACGCCTTACTGGGATCCGCAGTACAAGTTTGAAGACATCCTTGGTTTGATTTTTGATATGGAAGAAAAGCAGGACGGCAGCTATATCGAAAACCGCAAATACCCGGATGACTGGTATCTCTCTTCGCCCTCGCAGCAGGTGATTGACGAATGGAATAATGCCGGACAACCCGGTGATATGCTGGGCCTGCGTATGTACCGCAACACCAAAATGGTGATGATGAGTCCGGGAACCAGCCCCGGCCCCAGTGTCAAACTGGCAACCTATTCTTCCGACTATAAGCGCGTGCTGGTCAGTGCGCAGCCCAATAATTTTCCAATCCTGAAAGTGACGGCCAAAGTACCGGTGAACGGAACAATGGAAACGATTGAGCTGACGCAGGGTGAAGATTCTTTCTATAGCAACGAAAGCGATCTCGCAAATATCGCCGAAGGACCGGGAACGGTAATAGTTGAAAACGCCCGGGGCGATGTCAGCGAAGCGACTATCGTTTTACCGGCCATTTATGCCGATGCGCAGGACGTCAAAGAGTATAGCGGTTTTCTGCCCGACCCGGGCGGCTTGTTTTGGATTTACCAGAATGGTGATGAAGAAAAGCCCATGTTGCTCTATTGTCTCTTTTTTGACCCTGAAACGCATGAAGCGCTGGAGACGCCGCGCGAATACCTGGAAATGAACGGCAATGCCACAGCCTGGTCCGATTACGCGGCCTATAATGATCTATACAGGTTTCACTTCGATAAACTGCGTATTAATCCTCATACACTAAAACTGGGTCTAACCGACAATACATTCGCAATAAGTGAAACGATTGTTGGCAGCGGCGAACCCGCTGATTATATCCGGAATGATGCTACCGCCGGCAGGGCGATTTACACCTATCCCGAGCAGGACAGCGCCTTTGCTGAAATCAGCCTGCAGGGAACACCCTTCTATTTCGATTTAAGCTTAAACAGCTCACGCAACTACAGGGATGAATCTGTTCTGCTGGATCGCGACCGCAAAACCCTGCGCGTAACGCGCGGCAACCTGGCCTCTATCTCCAACGATTATTATGGCTACAGTGGCATTACCGATGATTCACTGGCGCTGGTACGCGAGGTTGATCTGCTTCAAACGGCCGAGCATCCCACGGCAAATGGAAAAGCGCTACTGTTTAACGCCAGCCAGTTTAACGGCTACGTGGATGCCGGCCGCTCCGACGACCTACGTGTTAGTGATGCATTGACCATGGAAGCCTGGATTTACCCGACGGAACCGGTGGATCACGGCGGAGCCGGTATGATCATCAACAAGGAAGGCGAGTATGAAATGTTCCGGGCCGGGGACGGTGACCTGCGCTGGGCCATAACTAACTCGACGCCGGGCTGGAACTGGCAGCGCAGCTACTACCGCTCGCCGGAAAAGCAGTGGCAGCATATGGCCGTTACATATGATGGCGCGTCTATCAAAACGTACATTAACGGCGTCCTGTTCAATGTGACAGAAGGCTCGGGCAATATCGGTGACTATTATGGCGACTGGGATTATCTGCTTATCGGCGGACGGCAGGGCAACAATGTCTCCTACTTCAAGGGGCTGATTGATGAAGTGCGTATCTGGAATCGTGCCCGCAGCGGGGCAGAAATACAATCCACGCTTTACGATACCCTCAACGCCTCCTATTACAGCAGCGCCGACAGCGGCCTGATCGGTTACTGGCGCTTTGACCGCGTTGAATATCTCGGCGATGGCGTTTATATCACGCCGGATCTGTCCATAAACGCCAATGACGGCGAGCTCTGGGGCGATGTGCAGCTCTCCGTGCTGCCGACGGATATCCGTGACGAGCGCGAGCAAACCGTGCGTGAGTTTACCCTGCAGCAAAATTATCCCAACCCGTTTAACCCCAGCACAAAAATTGTTTACAGCCTGCCCCGAGCCGCCGATGTAGAGTTGGCCATTTACAACATGATGGGCCAGAAGGTGCGCACGCTGGCAAATGGCCGGCGCGCTGCCGGTAGCCACACGCTGCAATGGGATGCCCGTGATGAACAAGGCGCCACCCTGCCCAGCGGCATGTATATCTACCGGCTTGTGGTGGACGGAGCGCCCATCAAAACGCAACGTATGATTTTACTGAAGTGACTACATTATTACCCTGTCTGTCACCCCGGTTGGCACCAGCCACACCGGGGTCCCTCGGCGGGACTACTATTATGAAGAAGATTATCTTCCTTCTTTTCTCTTTCGCTCTGGCACATCTGCAGGCACAAGACGCCGCGGACAGACTGTTCGATGAACCTCAGATATTTAACGTCTCCTTTACCTTTGCTGACAGCGCGTTTTTGGACACATTGTATCAAAGCCATGACGACGGCGAATACCGGCAGGCCGCGGTCACCATCGATGGCCTTTATTTTGGCAAGGTGGGCGTGCGCTTTAAAGGCACTTCCTCTTTTTACGGTTATCCCGGCGACAAAAAAGCCCTGCGTGTTAAGTTCAATGCTTTCGCGGATTACAATTTTTACGGTCTCAAAAAAATCAACCTCAACAACTGCTGGAGCGATCCAAGCTTTTTGCGAGAAAAACTTTACCTGGACTTTTTGCATGAACAAGACATACCGGCTCCGCGGGCCAATTTTGCGCGGGTCTATCTTAACGGCGTCTACTGGGGGCTTTACACTTTGGTGGAGCACGTGGATAAAACATTCCTCAAATCGCGCTTTGCGAACAACGACGGCAACCTTTATAAAGCGGAAAAACAGGCCGACCTGAGCTGGCAGGGAAGCAATCAGGAAAATTATTATGAATACTACAAGCTGCAAACCAACGAAAAGGAAAACAACTGGAACGACCTGCTGGCGCTGATTGATACGATAAACCATGCCGACGATAAACACCTGCAGACGTCGCTACAAAGCGTGTTGAATGTGAATAGTTTTATCCGCGCCTGGGCAGCTAATAACGTTTTCATAAACCTCGATTCCTACTTGGGTTCGGCAAACAATTTTTATATTTATAACAATGAATCATCCGGGCTTTTCGACTGGATAATATGGGATGTGAACCTGGCTTTTGGCGCCCGTACATCACGCGATACGCTGGACCTGTTCTACAAGCAAGTTGAGCGGCCGCTGTTAAGACGCCTGCTGAAAAACAACACGACCCGCGAACATTACCTGCAAGAGGTGCGGCGCCTTGCAGCCGGGCTGGACGAGGACCTGCTCTATCCCAAAATAGACGCTTTGTTTGCTTTGATAAAGGAAGACTACCTGGCCGACACGTTGAAGATGTACAGCAACGAGGAGGTGCTGAAGAGCCTGGATGAGGCTGTAGGCAGCACGCCGGGACTAAAGCCGTTTATTCGCGACCGTAGCGCGGATGTCAAACAGCGCCTGGATGAGATCGTCTCCGGTTTAACAAAAAACCCGGTTGCCCCTATGATGGCGGAACTGCATGCCAATTATCCCAACCCTTTCAACCCGGTCACAACCATTCCGTTTGAATTGCGCCGTTCAAGTCATGTTAAGCTCGAAATATTTGATGCCGGAGGACGGCGTGTTGTCGCCTTGCTGGATGAACAACGGCCCGCAGGGAGACATCGTGCCGTTTTTAATGGCGGCGGGCTTTCATCGGGTGTTTATTTTTACCGCCTCGGCACACGAGGCCACGCGGTAACGCGTAAAATGTTGCTGGTGAAATAGCGGGACTGTTGTAATAGCCACGGCAGAGACGCAAAATCTGATAACGATAAAGCGAATTAGAAAGAAAAAGAAACCTTTTTAATCTCTGTGTTCTCCGTGCGGCACTCTGCGCTCTCTGTGGTCTATTACTCCCCCAGCGGCTCGAAGTGGCAGGTAAAGTGACGCAGGTATTCCGGTTGTTGCGTTATACGATACCCTTGAAGCTTCTCGCGGTTGTCCCAGGTTTCGCTGAGCGTTTCGGCTAAATAATCAAAATGGCTTTGTGTGTAAACACGGCGCGGAAAAGCCAGCCGGACGAGCTCAAGCGGCGCGGCAATCTCGTTACCCTGTTCATCGCGCTTGCCAAACATCACGCTGCCCAGCTCCACGGCGCGCACCTCGCCGTCAATGTAAAGCGCATTCACCAGGCTGATGCCCGGAAACTGTGTGGCAGGAATGTGCGGCAAAAAGGCCCTGGCATCGATAAAAACAGCGTGTCCGCCCACCGGCTTCACATAAGGGATATCGCGCTCATCCAGCTTGCGGCCGAGATACTCTACCGTAGCGTGACGGTAAAGCTGGTACTCATATTCCAGCGCCTCCATCAGTCCTACGGCGATCACCTCCAGGTCACGTCCGGCCAGCCCGCCGTATGTGGGAAAACCCTCGCGCATGATCAGCATGTTGCGGAATTGCTCGGCCCAGGTATCATCGTGGCATACAAGAAATCCACCGATGTTGGCCAGGCCGTCTTTTTTAGCGCTCATCGTGGCGGCATCGGCGTAGGAAAACATCTCGCGGGCAATTTCAATAAGCTCCTTATCCCCGTAGCCCTCTTCGCGTTCGCGGATAAAATAGGCGTTCTCGGCAAAACGGCAGGCATCAATCACCAGCGGGATGTTGTGTTTTTTCAGTACGCTTTTCACCTCACGGATGTTGGCCATGGAAATGGGTTGACCTCCGCCTGTATTATTGGTCACGGTGATCATGGCAAAAGGGATATTCTCCACGCCGTGTTTGGCAATCACCTGTTTCAGCTTTTCGATATCCATGTTGCCTTTGAACGGTGCCTCCTTGTCCGGCTGCAGACCTGTTTCGGTAAGCAAGTCCAGCGCCAGTGCGCCGGCAAATTCCATGTTGGCGCGGGTGGTATCAAAGTGGCTATTGTTGGGGATAACATGGCCGGGCTTAACAATGCACTGGGCCAGAATGTTTTCCGCGGCACGGCCCTGGTGGGTCGGCAAAATATGCTTCATACCGGTTATATCGCGCACCGTTTTCTCGAATTTTTTCCACGACTTGCTGCCGGCGTAGCTTTCGTCTCCCAGCATCAACGCCGCCCATTGCTGCGTACTCATGGCGCCGGTGCCGCTGTCCGTTAACAAATCAATGGCGCAATCCTCCGCGTCCAGCAGGAAGACATTGTAATGCGCTTTCTTTAAAGCTTTGATCCGTTCTTCCTTGCTGATCATACGGATCGGCTCGGTCATTTTTATACGAAACGGTTCTATGATGGTACGCATGGTGTTACCTCACCTCAGGTGTTTTTATTCGTTGCTTTTCGTCGCGGTGGATTCCCGCCTTCGCGGGAATGACAGTCAGGTAGGGTTTTATCTGACCCCGCCATAGAAACGCAGTTGGCCGGGAGCCCGGATGACCGGACTAGTCGTTGTCTTCCCCAACCTCAAAAGTTGCAAATACCGGGCAATGGTCGCTGATGTTATTGTAGTAATCGGGAAAATTATCAACATACTCCGCCGAATCCGCGGCGCACATACCGCCTACACGAATGCTGTTTTCCACATACTCCACCTTAGCGTCTCCCGAAACCATGATGTGATCAATGGCCGATTCCTGGATACGCTGCACTTTCCAGTCCGGCTGCCAGTAGTTTGTCGGCAATCCCGGGGCTTCGCCGCTAGCCCAATGGTAGCCCAGTTGACGCATAAGCGGCATAAACTCTTCTTCACGACGGTCGGTCACATTATTCATATCGCCCACGAGAATGATATCGGCATCGCCGGTTTTTTCCGGCAGTTCGCTCAAAATCTCTTCCAGGGCATTCCACTGCTGCTCGCGTAAATCCCAACCGCGCGGCGAAGCTTTCAGGTGCAACACAATCGCGTGAAAGTCAAAGCCGTCGGGTTTGGTTTTAAAATAACCGCGCAGCGCCGGACGCAAGCGGCTGTCCGGGCTTAGCTGTACACTGCTGTACATTTCCGCCGTACCCACCAGTTCCAGAACGCTGCTGTCATAAAGGAAGCCTACTTTCTGGTCACCGCCGCCGGGGGCGTAAACAAATTCAAACTCTTCGCCCAGGTGTCTTTTGGCAAGCTCGCCAAAAAGCTTTGTGTCGACGATTTCCTGGACACCCAGAAGCTCAATATCCAGCTCCTTCAGCAGCGCAAAAAGCGCCGTGGTATCGGTGGCATTGCCCTCCGGCGGATAGCGCAGGTTGATGCCATACTGCTTCATCATCTCACCGTCATCCTTGCAGGGAAACCACTCGATGTTAAAGCTGCCCACCTCGAGCGTTGTGCTGTTTTGGGCAAATACAAAAAGGGGCAATAAGACAATCAGTAAAGAAAGCTTCTTCATACTATTTTTCCGTTTTTTTAAGGGTTTTCAGATAGCGTAAAATGTTGCTCAGTTGTTCATCCAGCTTACGCGAATTATCCGTGCGGAAATGGAGATTGTAAACGTGGGCCCAAGGATTGTCGTACAGGTTAAGACGCAAAGGCGCACCGGATAAGGCGCTGATGTAGCTGCTGATGTGCGTAGGCGGATCGACGGTATCAATAACGAGGTCGTACTGCTCGGAGCGGATGCTGTCCAGGTAGCGCTGTTGCGGGATACCCAGCCAGGTCATATCATCTTTGCGCAGCGTATCCATGCTGAACGTTGCCACATGCCCGCCGTCAAAAAGGCGGCTCAGTTGTTTCAAAAAGCCGGTCAGCGCTTCGTTGCCGTCGGGATCGCCGGAAAGCAGCACCAGCACTTTTTCCACGGCCCCAAGAGCGACGCTAAAATCGATGCTGGCACTGTCATCAACCAGTTTGCGAAAGCGCACATCCAGGTATTTGTTGCGAAAAAATTCAGTAACGGGATTGTTCATATTCTGTTCTCGATAAATTTTCAGGAATCTTCCCTGCGCCGTGGCCACAGATTGCGCAGGAACTCTTTCAACCTGCTCTCCCGGCCGCTGTCGGAAGGTTCATAAAAAACACGCTCTTTTAGTTTATCCGGCAAGTACTGCTGTTCCACAAAATAGCCGGGATAGTCGTGCGCGTATTTATAGCCTTTGCCGTAATCAAGCTTTTTCATAAGGCCGGTAGGCGCGTTGCGCAGGTGCAGAGGTACAGGCAATGCGCCCGATTGTTTCACTTCCTCCAGCGCCTTGTTGATGGCCAGATATGCGGCGTTGCTTTTAGGCACACTGGCCAGGTAAGCCGTGGCCTGTCCCAGAATAATGCGTGCTTCCGGCAAACCGATTTTATGGCAGGCCTCGAATGCGGCATTGGCCAGCGTGAGCGCGTAGGGCTCGGCGTTGCCCACATCCTCGCTGGCGGAAATGATCAGCCGGCGGGCGATGAACAGCGGGTCTTCACCGGCGTCCAGCATGCGCGCCAGCCAGTAAAGCGCCGCGTCCGGGTCGCTTCCGCGGATGCTTTTGATAAACGCGGAAATTGTGTCGTAATGATAGTCACTTTTTTTGTCATAGCGCAGGGCATTTTCCGCAGCAGCCTTTTCTACCAGCGCCTCATCCAGCGTTACATCTTTGCCGTCTTTTTCGGCAAGCAAAAAGGATCGTTCAAGCAGGTTGAGCGTTTTGCGTGCGTCACCTCCGCCATGGAAAAGAATCGCGTCAAGGTTTTCAATGTGGATTTGATAGCGACTTAGCAGCACGTCTTTCGCAATGGCTCTTTGAACGATCTTCTTCAGCGCTTCTTCATCCAACAGTTCCAGCTTGACCACCGAGCAGCGCGAAAGCAGGGCCGAGTTAACTTCAAAACTGGGGTTTTCCGTTGTAGCGCCAATCAGGATAATCACGCCCTGTTCGGTGGCATGCAGCAGGGCATCCTGCTGGGCTTTGTTAAAGCGGTGTATCTCATCGATGAATAGCAGGGTGGGCGTGTCGTACAGTTCAAAGTCGCGACGGGCGCGGGCAATTATCTCCTTTACATCCTTCACCCCGGAACTCACTGCCGATATCTCGCGCAGCTGCTGTTTTCTTTCCGCGGCAATGGCCCGGGCCAGCGTGGTTTTGCCAACGCCGGGTGGTCCCCACAGTATCATGGAAGGCACACGCCCTTCGCGGATTTGGCGGTACAGGGGCGCGCCTTCGCCAAGATATGTGGCGTGACCAATGATCTCATCCAGCACGTGCGGCCGGATGCGTTCGGCCAAAGGACGGTTACTACTCTCCCGCCCGCCCTGTTCAAAAAGGTCACGGCTGCCGTTCATCGCGTCCACCTACTCTATTACAATCTTGTGTAGTTCCATGAATGCCGAATTGCCCTGTGCCGCCGCGATGATCAGGGTGTTGTAGCCCGGTTTGAGATTGCTTGTAATAGTGTAGGTTTCAAAACGCCCCTCGGCGGCTTCATTAACACTATAGCGCGGCTCTTTCTGATCGGCTATGACCGTGTTGTTGAGAATGACCCGGTAGCGCGGCTTGCCGCCCAAAACCAGCGGATAGTTTTCGTTTGTCCTGTAAATCTCCAGCTTCAGCTCTACGCGGTTTGTCAGCGTCAGGTCCTGCGGCGCGCGGAAGCGTATCATCAGCGCGTCACTGCCCGGTGGATTTTGATATTGAAAAGCGTAGCCCATTTTCCAGGCAGAACGATCCTCCAAAAGCTCCGGTCCGTTTTCCTGTGATGATTTAAAGGTGGTCCCGGTAAGAATATGTCCCCGAATGGTTACGGCAGCGGCATCATCGGGAGCGGTTGAACGCGGTGTAACTTCCACAAACAGCTTACTGCCATACGTAAAATTAAAGATCGTTGAGCCGCTTTCCGTAATTTCGATTTCCTGCGGCGGCGGCGTGATGTAATCCTCTACATCGCCGAAAGAGATGGTGTGCGTACCCAGACCCAGCGATCCGCTGAAACGTCCCCGGCCCACTTCCTTGCCATCCACAAGAATGGTACCTTGCACCGGGTTTGTAGAAATCGTAACCGGGCGCGTTAAACTGGTAAGCGTAAAATCCGCCCTCGCCTGCCGCGAGTCATTATCGAGACGCACCACCTGTTCACGGGGGTAGACATCGAAACCTTCTTTTTCTACGCGGATAACATATTGCCCGAAAGGCAGTTTTTGCAGCACGTAATCTGTTTTGAATCCCGTATTCTCGCCATTCAGGAAAATGTCTGCGCCGCGAACGTTGCTGTTCACATCAATCAACCCGACCCGCGTGGCGGAACTTACTTCGGCCGTGCTGCTGCGCCGGGCGTTCATGCGGAAGGAGGTTTCCACGGTATCCCCGGCCGTAAGGATAAGCGCGCGCACCGGCGGCACGGAAATATAACCCGCCTTTTCCAGGCTGATTGAGTGATCGCCGGGCGGCAGATTCAGGTAACGGTTCTCGCGGATGGTTCCTTTAAACTCGCCATTGACATAAATGCCCGCATCGGGATAGGGCGCCTTAACGCTTACCGTCGCTTTGTCACCGGCCATGGGCTTTAGCTGGAACCGCGCGGACAGCGTGTCTCCGGCATCAACATTGATGTCTTCAAAACCGGGTTCGCTTTCATATCCGGAACGCAATACGGAAATGCGGTGCTGCCCTTCATCCACCGGGTAAGGCTGCCCCGGCGTAAAACCTACGGCCAGCTTCTGATCGATATAGAGATTGCCGCGCGCGCCCTCAACCTCCACGATCAAATAACCGCGCGGATGATCGGGACCGAACAACCCGTAAAGATACCAGGCGCCAAATCCCAGCAGGGCAATCGCCAGCATAACCGCCGCACGCCGGCTCCATTTCTCCAGCGGTGTATAAACACGCTCTACAAATTCTTCCTGGCTGTCAAACTCCTCATGCGTCATCCAGCGCGTTTCACCGATATGATTGCGGTATTTGTGATAGCCGCGCTGCTTGCTATAAAAACGGTCCTGCTCTTCTTCAAAAATGCGCCGCTCTGTCTCCGATTGCAGGTTTTGCTTACTCTGCTCCAGGTTCTCGCGATAACGGGCAATCCGCTCCTGCGCGTCCTTTTCAATTTCCTCGCGGAAATCGGCAATCAGCTTTTGTATTTCGGGATCTTTGGGCAGCTTGACGCGCACGGGAAAAAGCTTTTGGCGCATACGGCTGAAAAAGCCCTCTTCGAAGGGATAAAACTCGTACTCCTCTTCCATCTCCAGCGGCGTAAGCCACCTGATCTGGCCGAGATGGTTGCCGCACTTTACAAAATCCGGATGGCGGCTGTACACTTCCGCCTCCAGCTTGCGGCGAACGTACGTCTCCAGATAAAAGGATTCATCCTCTTCCGGCAGGCGCGGCGCGGAATCACTGTCATCACCGGAAGATTGCTGTTGTTGCTGACGCTCCTTATGCTGCTGTGCCAGTTGCTCGCGGATCTTCTTTCGCAGAGCCTCTTCATCAAAATTATTCGGAGCCATGGTTTTTTACCACCTGATCGTATATTCCAGTTTAACCGTTTTTTCTTCGTCCGCTTCCAGTTTGGCTTTAATTAAAACAAAACCGGCCTTCTTCTCCATCAGCTCGCCGTCATGGCGGTGCAGATCAATCTCGGCATAAGGCGGGAAAAACTCTTTCAACTGCACTTCGACGGCACCCTCCTTGTGGTTGCGTAGTGTAAACTCCACACTGCGCCGCTCGGTACGGGGACCGGGCCTAGTAATCTGCGCCACCTCGCGCTGCGAAACAATGTCAAATGCGGAACCCACTTCAATATCAATTTTTTCATCTTTCGGCGTATGATCTATGCGGTTCTCACCGATGAATTCGCGATCATTGCCGTCTTTTTTATAGAGCCGCACAATGCCTTCGGGCAGCGGCATGCCCATATTGTTTTTCTTGCTGTTATCCAGCGTTACGACCACGGCCACGCGCGACGGATCATTGCTGGTAACGCGGTAGCTTTTTTGAATGACTGCTTCCGTCTCGGGAATAAGCCGGATCTGCTTTACCTGGTTATTGGCCACGCTGGAAGGACGCTGCAATGTATAAAGGTGATACTCGAAAAAGGCTTTTTCTTCGAAACCCTGGTCGGCGGATTTGGCCATGGCCATTACCTCATATTGCGGCTGACGACGCCCCTGGCCGCGCACCAGGTTTATATCGCCGGCCATCAACTTCAGCTTAGCGTTCTCGAATGCTTTACCGGATTGATTGTTGATGGTTACCCAGCCGCTGAACAGGATTTTGCTGTCGTCTTCGTTTAACAGGCCCACATAATCGGCACGCCAGTCTATGCCGCCGGTCAGGTAGGAAATTTGCGCTTTCTTGTTTCCGGCACTGCCGGCCTGTACATCCCACACCAGCGTCGGCCGCAGAACAAACGGCGCTTCCTCACCCTTGAGGTCGGTCAACGTGATTTTTTGCTCATCGTTAATCGGCACGATCTGCATCAGTCCGTCCTGGTTGCGCATGATCATGTTGGTGCCGGTGGCCGACAGCAGCGTTCCCTGCACGCGGCCCTGGTCGGGATGCTCAACGAGGATGGATCGTCCCAGCGATTTTTCGAGGATTTTTTGCACGCCGATCAGGTCGTATTCGTAATTTTGCTCCAGCACCTCAAACCCGTCGCTTTCCACCAGAACACTGGAAGCATTTATCTGTGAAGGAATATCTTCCAGGCTAATGTTTTGCCTGCCTTTTTGCAGATCAAGCTGGCGCACTTCTTTTACCAGCGCCACATTCTGATTGGTAACCGTTATGGTTGTTTCCTGCGCCGCCAGAAAAAACAGCGGTATCAGCAGCAGACTAATTGGCAAATTTTTCATAGTTCTCCTTCACCTTGGCCAGGTTCTCACGGATACTTTCAAGCTTTTCACGCTCATTCTCAACCACCTGCTGCGGGGCCTTTTCCACAAAGTTCTTGTTGGCCAGTTTTTTCTCGATGCCGGTTACAAGGCCCTGCAGGCGCTGCAGCTCCTTCTCCAGCCGGGCGCGTTCTTTCTCTTTGTCTATCAGCCCTTCAAGCGGCACAAAAAGCTGCGCCCCCTGCACCACGGCGGCCGCCGCATCATCGCGGTCAAAAGAATCTCCGTCACCCAGAATTTTCTCCACTTTGGCCAGCGCCTCAAAATGCTGCGCGTTTTCAGTAATAAGCTTCCTGCGCTGATCGTCCACTTCCAGCGCCAGCGACATGGGTTTACCCGGCGGCACATTCATTTCGGTGCGTACATTGCGCAAGGCGCCGATTGCTTCCTGTAAAAAGGCCATCTGCCGGTCGGCCTCAGCATCTGTCAGTGCGGCGTCGGCCTGAGGCATATCGCTGATCACGAGGCTTTCTTCATTTGCGGCCTTGAAGCGCTGCCAGATCTCCTCGCTTATGAACGGCACAAACGGGTGCAACAGTTCCATGCTGCCCTTCATGATGTAACTGGCCACGCGCCGCGCCACGATCTTGTCTTCCGGCTTTTGCGGTTTATACAAACGCGGCTTGATCATCTCCAGGTACCAGTCGCAATACTCGCCCCAGAAAAAATGGTAAACGGCTTCCAGAGCGTCATGGAAGCGGAACTGCTCCAGGTTCTTATGCATCGATGCCACAGCCTTGTTATAGCGGCTTAAAATCCAGCGGTCGGCCAGCTCGAAGTTTTTGCGGTACGGCTCAAAATCGGTGCTGTAATCATCTTCCAGATTCATGCTCAGAAAACGGAATGCGTTCCATACTTTATTAGAAAAATTACGTCCCACTTCAAAGCTTTTCGGACCCAGGTTCAGGTCCTGCCCTTCGGCGCTCAGCATAATCAGCGTAAAACGGACGGCGTCGGCGCTGTACTTGTCGATCATCTCCAGCGGATCAATACCGTTGCCCAGTGATTTGCTCATTTTGCGGCCCTGCTCATCGCGCACGATGCCATTGAAAAACACCGTGTCAAAAGGAATATCATCCATGAATTCCAGACCGCTCATAATCATTCGCGCCACCCAGAAAAAGATGATGTCCGGACCGGTCACCAGCGTCGACGTGGGATAGAAGTAATCCAGATCCTTAGTTTTTTCGGGCCAGCCCAAGGTGGAAAAAGGCCACAGTTGCGATGAAAACCAGGTGTCCAGAACATCAGGGTCCTGTGTCCACTTTTCATCTTTTGTGGACGGGTCGGTTGGGCTTACCTTTATGTCGCCGTTCTCATTATACCAGGCCGGGATACGATGGCCCCACCACAGCTGGCGCGAAATACACCAGTCGCGAATGTTGTTCATCCAATGGCGGTAGGTATTTTCAAAGCGGCCCTGCGGGAAGAATTTGACGCGCCCGTCTTCAACAGCCTGCAGCGCTTTTTCGGCCAGCGGCTTCATCTTCACAAACCACTGTTCAGAGAGATAAGGCTCGATCGGTACATGAGACCGGTAAGAGTGACCCACCGCGTGAACATGATCTTCAATCTTTACCAGTAGACCCTCTTTTTCCAGCAGCTCGACGATCTTTTTGCGTGCCTTAAAACGCTCCATGCCGGCAATCTCCTCAGGAACAGGCAGTTCATCGGTCACTTCGGTCCCGGCTACCTTTTGGCAAACCGGCAGAATATGCCCGTTCTTGTCCATCATGATCACCTGGTCCAGGTTGTGACGCTGTCCCATATCAAAGTCATTGGGATCGTGCGCCGGCGTCGCTTTTACAAATCCGGAGCCAAACTCTTTGTCCACGTGTTCATCAGCAAAAATATCCACCTCGCGGTTCACCAGAGGGATGATCACTTTTTTACCCAAAAGGTGTTTTTTCTCGTCATCATCCGGAGCGATGGCTACGCCGGTGTCTCCTAAAAGCGTCTCAGGGCGCGTCGTAGCAACGATAATCGCGTCAGCGGAATCTTTAAACTTGTAACGAATGTGATAAAGCTTGCCGTTGATCTCTTTGTGGTCTACTTCGTCATCGGCCAGCGCGGTACCCGAAGCAGGGTCCCAGTTCACGATGCGCTGCCCTTTATAGATGAGTCCTTTTTCATAGAGGCGGATAAAAACTTCCTGTACGGCATTGGAAAGCCCCTCATCCATTGTGAAGCGCTCACGGTCCCAATCGCAGGAACAGCCCATTTTTTTAAGCTGGCGAATGATCTGTTCGCCGTGTTCTTCTTTCCATTTCCAGACGCGCTCAACAAATTTTTCGCGGCCCAGATCGTGGCGCGACTTATTCTCTTTTTCACGCAGATCGCGTTCCACCACCGCCTGTGTGGCAATTCCGGCGTGGTCGGTTCCGGGCAACCACAGCGCCTCGCAGCCGTTCTTACGTTTGTAGCGTATCAGAATGTCCTGAATTGTGTTGTTAAAGGCATGGCCCATGTGTAAAACCGCGGTCACATTGGGCGGCGGTATAACAATCGTGTAAGGCTTTTTGTCCGGATTGACGCGCGCATTAAAATATTTGTTTTTCAGCCAGGCAGAATACCATTTATCCTCTATCTGCCGTGGGTCATAAACTTTTGCTATCTCTTCGGCCATTCACTTCTCCATATGCATTAAAAAATGATGCCATCACTAACAGCGATGGCATTTTCGATAAATGATTGAGAATTTTTAATATACGTTTTTTACGCCATTAAATAAACACGCCGCCGGGTCGTTAAAGCAGCAAGGCGTCAGGCAAAGCGAACAAATTGGGCAGGCGGATACGCAGCATATTTCCGTCATAAAACAACATGGCAATCGGTTTGTCATCCACATCCAGCACCCAGTAGCCTCCACCGGGAGCTTCGTATTCCAGAAAGCCCTCGCCAAACAGCCGCTTCACCTGCGCTTCTTCCAGCCGCAAACGCCGCCGCGTAACGGCGGTTCCCAGATGCTGCAGCGCCTGGTGCGATAATTTCCAGATGCGCCCGCGGCGCTCCGCCAGCAGAAGCCCGGCGTTGGTCACATCGGCCACCGGCAGTTCCGCGCAATCTCTGGGCAGCATGTAAATGCGCGATTGCGTCATATAGTAACGATTGTTCTTCCAGACAAGCGGATCAATCCCCCAGACATCGGAGACAATATCCAGCTCGCGGGCCAGCTCCGCTTCATCAACAGTTGACGCAGGCCGGAACGGGGCGCCGGCGTCTGCGGGACGCGAAAAATAGCTGCCGGTCTTTTTCAAGCGCGCTACAAAGAAGCCTTCCATGGCCTGTTGCTGCGGCCAGACGCGCAATACCTTTTGCAGCTCTTTATTAAACGTATGACCATCGTATTCGGAAACAGCGCCAGCAAAAGGAAAACGCTTCTTATCAATATCCAGCACCTCCAGTGGATAGTCCTTGAGCATCGCTTCAATCACCGCCTCGTTTTCCTCCGGCGCCACGGAACAGGTCGAATAGACCATTTCACCACCCGGCTTTAAAGCCTTAACCGCGGAGATAAAAAGCTGCTGCTGCACCAGGGCGATCTTGCGCATTTTCTCCTGTGACCACCAGCCGGCGATCTCACCGTGTGTACCAAGCGTGCCCAAACCGGAGCAGGGTGTATCCAGCAGCACCTTGTCAAAAAACTCGGGATAGACGCGCCCCAGACGTTCACCCGGCATATAGCTGATAGCGCCGTTTAGCATTCCCAGCCGCTGCATGTTGGCGTTTAGCGCCTGCAGCCGCCCGCGGTTCATATCGTTTGCCAGCACCAGACCCTGGTTTTGCATCAGCTGCCCCAAGTGCGTTGTTTTGGAACCGGGAGCGGCGGCCATGTCCAGCACCTTTTCCCCGGGTGCGGGGTTTAGTACCTGCGCCGGTAGCTGCGACGACGCGCCCTGGAAGGCAAAATCTCCCCGGAAATAATTCAATGTATGACTAATCGGGAAGGGCTCTTTGTTTAAGAAATAGCTGTGTGGCGCAAAACCGATTTCGCTCAACTGGAAATCATTCTCCAAAAGGCGCCGCACGAACTCTTCAGGGTGTGGGCATTTGAGTGTATTAACGCGTATCGAGCGTGGTTCCGCCTGAGCGCAAACGAAACTGTCGTATTGCGCGCCCAGCAATTTGCTCAGGTATTGATAAAGTTGGGGATTTTTTTCCTGCAGAAATTCAGGTCTGAAATTGTGTTGGGACATCTGGTCATTTAAGGATAAATCATAAAAAAAGCCGCTGACTATAAAACGTCAACGGCGTCGATTTCGTCTCTGGGATCAGGCGTTGGCCGATCTGCTCAGTGGTATGCCAAGCCTGCTTTTTATGCGCATGTAATGCCAGCGGGTAAGGCGGTTAGAATACATATTGATAAGCGCCAGATAGTATTCCTTCTTAATGATCCTGCGCGACACCTTGATTTTTTCATTTTCCAGAAGGGCCAGCGTGTTCTCCTGTATTTTTTGCAGCGTTCGCATGGCCCAGAACAACGGCAGCATGCAAAACAAGCGAATGCGCCGCTCCTCTTTGGGTAACATAACAATATATTCCAGAGCTTTGTCCAGGTGCGTCACGGCATTTGTGACCAGTTCATTGAACAGCCGGCGTGCCCTGTCTGCATTGGCCTGCTCAAAAATCGTGGAACGATCAAGCTGGTACTTGAGCAGTAATTCTTCCGGAATGTAGGATTGCCCTCTTCTTAGGTCGGTGGTCATATCGCGAATGATATTGACCATCTGCAGACCCTTGCCGAAAGACTCGGCGAAAAAGGTAAGCCGCTGCTTTAGGTTAGGTGTAATCCTGCTGGAATAATGGGAAAACAATTCCGTGAGCAAATAGCCTACGGTACCGGCCACAAAATACATATACTCATCCAGGTCCTTCATCGTGCCCAGAAAAGTGAATGCCCTCTTGCGTGATGATTGCGCGTACTTGCGCATACCGCGGGACATCTCCACCACCCAAAACGCTATATTTTTGCGCAGAGATGGCGCAAAACTGTTAAATACATTCATAATGCGCGGGAGATTGTAAACCAGATTTTCGTCGGGACTCGAATCCGGCAAGCGGCTAATATCTTGCATGAATCTGTCAACGCCGCCGGGAGAGCTTTCATCAAAAATATTGATGAACTTTTCCAGCATTTCTTGCTTGTGATTAACGCTCAGGTGGGCGCTGTCTTCCACCGTATCGGCAATTCGGCACAGCAAATAAGCTACCGTCACCGGCACATTGAGGCCCTCGGGAAGCATCTTTATCGTCGGGGCAAAAGTCCGCGAAACGCGGGGAAGCATTTCGTGGCAATAGGCGATATCATTATTTAACATTTGCTTAGACCTGAAAATTTGTTAACCGCAAATGTAGGAAATTGGGAAAGCTAATCCAACTTGTAATTGGCCGAAAGATCAGATATCGTTTTTATCTATGTAGAGGTCGATTTCATCCAGCATTGGCAGATCGCGTTTGAGCTTTCGTCCGAGGTAATTTGCTTCATCTACCATCTCTTCGTATTCCTCAGCGTCTTTTTCAATGCTTTCTGCCTCCTGCTCAAGTTTTTCGGCTTCGCGTTCGATGCGTTCTTCAAATTCGCGTTCAGCTTCTTCATCAAAACCGGAGAAGGCCAGCTCCAACGCCCCGCCGACAGCCTCCACGGCAAGCCCTGCACCGGCAAGGCCCACTTCAACGCCTTTGGCGCCAATGCTGTTGCGTGTTCCGAAAACCCGGCGCATGGCTTTATAATACTCGGAAACGATGCCGGATTGCCTGCTGTTGAGATCGACACGCTTGCCACGAACATAAAGCTTGCTTGTCGGTGTAATTTCCATCAGGTAAGCGTCATTGTAACGATCGCAGACAATCAAGGCTTCATCTTCAAAAAGGATATAGGTGTAGTCATTAATGTTCATCTGAACTTTATTAAATTTTTCTTCGAGGCCGTCGTCTGCCGCAAATAAGCTGGTTGAAAGAAAAATGGCTGCAATTGAAACAAGTGTTTTCATGATAAACTCCCCCGACTTAAAACATCTGTCTTTACGCGCGGTTAAAGCACATGTTGCGCAACACAGCCGATTTATGGCAAAATTTAGTACATATATCATGAAACTTTAACCGACGCTCCCTATATTAACAAAACGGAGTTAACAATGACAGAATCAAAAGCGCTGCAATCACTGAAAAAAGAAGACCAGCGGAAATGCTATTTTCTGGATACCAATGTGCTCCTGCACGATCCCGCCGCACTATTCCGCTTTGAGGAACACTTTGTATTAATTTCTCTGCTCACCATTGAAGAAATCGACGCCAAAAAGAAGGACCCCGGCATTGGGTTTAACGCCCGCGATATCAGTCAGAAAATGGAAATCTTGCTGGAACGCTGGGACGGCAATGAGGAAGAAGGCATTCCCATCCCCAATGGTCGCGGTGGCAGGCTCTTTTTTATCAGTGGTAACCAGTCCAAAAATTTCCCCAAGGAATTAAAGCTCGATTACAAGGACAATATTTTTGTGTCGCAGGTGCTGGGCATGAAGGAGCGTTTTTCTCAGCGCTCATTCGTCCTTGTCAGCAAAGATCGCAACCTGCGCATTAAGTGCCGCGCGCTGGGCATAGACACCGAAGATTACCGCCATGACAAAATCTCCGAAGAGTACCTGGAAAGCTTTTTCCAGCCGCTGAAAGAAATTCAGCTGGATGATGAAGAGATCAACAAAATCTTCAAATCGAAAACGCTGTCCGAATGGTCCATACAGTATCGTAAAAAGTGGCAGCTAAATGAAAACCAGGGCGTGGTATTGTACGACCCGACAGGCCAGCTCTTCGGCCTTGGGCTGCGCAAAGAATCACGTATACGCTATTTTGATTACTTCTCCACCAAAGTGCTGGATACCTACCCCAAAGTGCTCGACTCCGAAAAGTATGAATACAATTTTGAGCAGGCCGTTTGCATGGCCCAAGCCCTGGATGATGACATCCGTGTGCAGATCATCATCGGGAAAGCCGGTACAGGTAAAACACACATTGCCATGGCCGCGGCCCTGGAAAAGGTTTTTCGCGATCGCAAATATGACTCGATCAAACTGATAAAACCGATAGTGACCAAAAGCCGCCTGGGCGAGGATATCGGCTTTCTGCCCGGTTCTGTGAAGCGCAAGCTGATCCCGCGGATGCGGCCATTTATTGATAAGCTGCGCCAGTTTACCAACGACGTGGATTCCGAGGAGGGCTACAAAAAGCTGCTCGATTCCGGCGTGATAGAACTTATCAACCTGGCCGATGTACGCGGCGCCGACCTGGCCAATTCGATTGTTATTTTTGACGAAGCCCAGAACGCCAACCCCTTCCAGATGCGCACATTGGGCACGCGCCTCGGCGAACACACTAAACTGATTGTGCTCGGTGACCCGACGCAGATCGACAGTGTCTATTTGGATAAATACAGCAACGCGCTGATCAACCTGTACGAAAACTCCCTGAAGAATCCCGCGCCTTTCATCGGGCAGATTTGCCTGGTGCAAATGGTCCGCTCGCATGTCTCCAAGTGGTTCGAAGATGTAATGAAGCTTTGATGGCCGAAACCTCCCTGAATACAAAGAAATTCCGGGCCAGCCTGCTGCTTTGGTACCGCCGCAACCGCCGTGACCTGCCCTGGAGAGGAAGCGACGACTGGTACAAGGTTTATCTTTCAGAAATCATTCTTCAGCAGACCACGGTGAACCAGGGCCTGCCCTATTTCCTGCGTTTTTTAGAAAAATACCCGGATGTGTGGCATCTGGCAGCTGCCTCACAGGAAGAGATATTGAAACTGTGGGCCGGACTGGGCTACTATGCACGCGCCCGGAACATGCACAAGACCGCACAGATCATTGTACGCGATCATAACGGCCGTTTTCCGGAGGACCATAAAACCGCGTTAAAGCTGCCCGGAATCGGGCCATACAGCGCTGCAGCTATTTTATCTATCGCCTGTAATAAGCCGCTGGCCGTCGTGGATGGGAATGTTACCCGTGTTATCTGCAGGATTTTCGAAATCAGCAAGGACATACGTTTAGGCCAGACTAAAAAGGAAGTGGATGCACGCAGTAAAACCCTGCTGGACCCCAAACGTCCCGGCGATTTTAACCAGGCCATGATGGAGTTGGGTGCGTTGGTCTGCACACCGCAAAAGCCCGATTGCCCCAATTGTCCGCTGAGCGTTTTCTGCCAGACCTATCAAAAAGGCCGCACGGACCAAATCCCCTACAAATCACCGCCGCCACCAAAAAAGAGACGCTTTTATCTTGCCGTTGTCTCCGCCGAAAAATCTCTTTTCAGGATTGCCAAAAGACCACAAAAAGGCTTGCTGGCCGGCATGTGGGAATTCCCGGTATATGAGATCACTGAAACGCAATTTAACAAAAAGCGCGAGCTGCTTCGAAAACTTCAGGACGATTTGGAGCTGGAGATGAAAAATGCTGAATTTTCGGCTGAGATGCGGCACATCTACAGCCATATCGATCTGCGCTATAAAGCTTTATTTATAAAAGAAAAGCTGCCCGCCGCATTGATGCAATCGTACGATAAAGAACGTTTTGCGACCCTGGAGGAATTGGAAAAAGCCGGGCTGCACAACGCCCACATGAAGCTTCTTCCCTGGCTAAAAACGGTGGCCGATGGAAAGATATAGGGTTTCGCGGTCCATGGTGTTTTTTCCCCAGCCCAGGTAAAAAGGCCCGAGAAACGTTTCCATACCGATATAGCCGCCATAACCGCTGAAAAGGTCGTCAGCATTAATTTCAAGACCGGACTCGCTCCAGGCCGCGCCGATGTCATACCGCGCAGAGAGATAAATGTCACTAAACCCGGATGGAATCCTGTAGCGGTATTCGATGTGGCTGCTAAGCAATCTTCTTCCGAATATTTCATTTTCCAGAAATCCGTAAAAAGAATGCAAACCGCCGAGGCGAAACTGCTCGGAGAAGGGTAGCGTGAGGTCGCCCAACCCGCTGAAAAAACGCAAACGCCAGGTATGCCTGTTGGCGAAGGTGTAATAACCTTCCAGGTTGAGCCCGATCTTGGTAAATGATTCTTCGCTGTTGAGTAAAAAGCTGTTGCCGTTTTCCCAGAACCAATAATTGTAGATGCCGCTGCGCGGGAAGGCGATCCGGTCACGCTTGTCCGTTACCGAGCCAAGCCCGAGTGCACGGATGTGGATATCGGAGCCGAAATTAAAGGGGCCACTGACACGGAAATCTTTCACGTTTTCGGCGCGGATATAGCCGGCCAGCTGTCCAATGCGACGCAATTGCTGGCCAAGTTGTAAGCGGATGCCCAACCGTTCTTCACGGTAGCGGGTGGATTGATCTTTTGTTTTGTTGATCGTATTGACCTCGTAGCTGAAATAGCCCTCGGCGGTAAACGTAATATAGGAGGTAAAAATACGATCGCTGCGAAACTGCAAGCCGAAATAACCGTCGCGCACGCCGGTCATTGTGGCCAGCTTTGCTTTAACGCCGCGCCCCATAAAGTTTTCATCTCCCAATTCCAGGTAACCCATGAAACGCCGCTCAAGGCTGGCCCGTCCGCCAATCTGCAGACGCACCGATGGCTTTTCCTGCACCTGAACAACAAGCCTGTTACGGCCGCCCTCATGAACGATGTCGGCGCCAACGCGGCTAAAAAACTGGCTGGCATATACATTTCGGATGGCTTCACTGACCTGGTTCCAGTTAAAAACATTGCCGCGCAGCATGCTGAATTCGCGCAGGATAACATAATCTTTTGTTTTTTCGTTACCGGTAACGGCGATGTCATCAATGCGGCCTTCTTCAAGATGCACGTACAGGGCACCGCTGCGCTCATCGAATGTGACATTGCGAATGTTTGTCAAAGCGTATCCGCGTACATGGTACAGGCTTGTCAAACGGCGCAGTGCATCTTGTATTGCCCCGGCCGTAGGCGGCTGTCCATATACAAGTTTCATGGAGTCCTGCAAAACGCTGCTGCTGATACGCGTGTTGCCGCTTACCAGGACCGTATCCAGCAAGGCAAAACGGTCTGCCTGAACGGAAAGTACTGCGGACTCCGGCGCATAACGTGCAATTATCTTTTTGTAAGGTCCGCGATCCATTTGTTCACGCATCCAGCTATTCAGGCGAGACAGTGAAAGCGAGTCACCGGACAGTCCTGCGCTGTCGGGCAGGGTAGAATAACGTGAATTGCTGCTAAAATCGATCCGGCTTATCCGCAGCGTACTGTCGCCGTTATGTGGTGTCATGGCGATCAATCGGCGGATTTTTTCCATGTTTTGGCGGGTTGCTGTTTCCCCGGCCATTATTACGGAATCGATTTGGCTGAAATCGGTATTGGTAACCTTTGGCACATCCGGGAGAATTACGACATCGGCCAGCCGCCGCCCTTCCAGATTTTGCCCATTGGTCATGATCGTTGTAACCTGGTCGGCCACTTCCCACGGGGCTTCAATCTGCTCACGCGAACGCAGCACCGAACTTACATCCACGGCAATAACGAAATCGGCCTGAAGATCGCGCGCCACCTGTACCGGCAGATTTGATTTGATGCCACCATCCACCAGCAGCATGCCGTCGCGCTCAACGGGCGAAAACAGCAACGGTACGGCCAGGGAGCCGTTAATGGCCTTGGCGATATTGCCGTCTTCCAGCACAACCATTTTTCCGCTGACGATGTCCGTAGCGACGGAACGGAAGCGAAAACGCAGATCGTCGAAAGAATCCTGTACCTGCAGGGGTGCACGCAAAAAAAGATCGGAAAGTACATCGAGGACGCGCTGGCCGGGCGTCAGTGCATTGGGGATTACGGGCTTCCAGTCGCGCAGGCGTAGCGAAAACAGATGGCGGTCCTGCTCCGGTTTCTGGCCCAGAAAGAGGGCGGTGCGGTCGGCCTTGTCGGTGAAAATCTCATTCCATCTAATATCGTGAACGATCTCCTCTATCTCGGTTGCCGAATATCCGGCGGAGAAGAGCCCGCCCGCCACACTGCCGATGCTCGTTCCAACGATGATATCAGGGTAGATGCCGTTTTCTTCCAGCACCTTCAGCGCACCGATGTGGACCAGACCGCGCGAACCGCCGCCGCTCAGGACCAGCGCCAGCCGGGGATCCCTGGGCAGGTTTTGCGACGCAACAACACGGACCTCTCCCGCGCTGAATTCAACTTCACGCGAGTAGGTTTGCGCCTGCAGACTTAAAAGCAAGCCGCCAAGTATAATAAAAATTATTTGTTTCACGGAAAATGAGCTTTTTATTTCGCAGGCAAATTAATGTAAAGCGGAGTAAGGTTCAATTTTGCGGTGGGTTTTTTTGCTGCTCGCTCAGGGCTTCAAAATAGGCTTTAATAAGCTCCTGGTAATCGCCGTGGTAGCCCTCGCTGAGGGCGCGGCGCAGCGCATCCTGCAACGCCTTCTGGTCGGCGATTTCGCTTTCGCCCAGTGTACGCGGATCACGCGCCTGGTATTCTTTGGCGGTTTCTGCTTTGCGCTTTTTGGAAAACTCGCGCTCACGCACCGATTTCTGGGCATCGAGCATGCGCGATAAAATCTGCTGCTGCCGCTCTATGGTCTTGCGTGATACATCCTGCTGCAACAGGTCCTGGACCACTTCTTCCATATCTTCGCTCAGCTCGTTGAGACGGCCCAGCACATCACCGCGGTTGCCCATCTCTTCGCCCATCTCCTGCATGGCCTGCTGCAGTGCGCGCTGCCGGGCAGCCAGTCTTTGCGCCTTAGCCTGCTGCTGCATGGAAAGCTGGCCGCCTTCGCCCTGGCCCTGTCCAAACATATTCATCGTTTCGTTGTTGATACCGCCCTGGGCGCCGGCCATTTGCTGCAATTGCTCCATAAACTGCTCAAAGCCCGTTCCCGATTGCGCTCCGGCCATCTGCGCCATAGCCTGCTGCATCATGCGCACGCTGCGGTTGAGCGCGGCCATGGCCTGCTGCTGGTCGCCCGCCGCCTGGCGCGACTGCCGCTCACTCAGATGGTCCAGGCTCTGCTGCATGCTGCTGTGCGCCGAAGCCATATTGCGGTTCATGTCCGGATTCATGAAAAACGTTTCTTTGGACAGGTTGATCATATCGCCGATTACCTTTTGCAGATTCTGCTGCACCTGCGATTGTTCGCGCGCGGCATCGCGGATATCGTCGTTAACTTCCGAAGCCGCGGATGTTTTCTCGCGAACACGCTCCTGCTGATGCGATAAGTCCAGCATATTCCTCGTAATGCGGGCCATTTGCTGCTGCACGTTTTGTTTATGTTGCTGCTGCATTTGCTGCAACGCCTGCGTCATGTTCTGTTGCAATCCGGTAAATTGTTGCTGCATTTTTTGCGATTGCTGCTGTGCCTGGGCGCGCTGGTTGCGACGAATATTTTGCGCCGTTTGATCAGACTGCTCCTGCCACTGCTCCTGTTGCATCTGTTCGGCACTCTGTTCCAGCCGTTCGCGGCTCTGGGGAAATTTGGCCAGCTGTTCCTGCTGCAGGGCGCGCTCCATTTGTCTCTCCAATGCGGACATCAGATCGCGCTGGCTGTTTTGCATGTTTTCGGCTGTGCGCCGGGTATCCTCGTTTTCACTGTTCAGCATCTCGCTGATCTTTTCCTGATTCTCGCGCAGCTTTTGCGCCTGCTGCACCAGTTGATCGATCTGTTGCTCCAGCTGTACCTGCTTGAACAGTTCCAGCGTACGGTCAAGGTTTCGGCTAAACGCTTCCTGGTTAAGTTTAAACTCTTCCAGGGCCTTTTTCACCTCCTGCGGTTGCACATCTTTCATTGCCTTTTGCAGATTGCGCATAGCCTCCATCAGCTCCGGCGTGGCAATCTCGGAAAACAGTTTTTGCAGCTGCTCAAACTTCTCAACTATCTGCGGATCGATCATCTCGTTTTGTTCAAGCTGCTCCACCATCTGCTCCAGCTCTTTGCGGATCTCTTCAACTTTTTTCTGCGCCTTTTCCTGCCTGGTGAGCGCGTCTTCAATCTGCTTGCGCTTTTCCCAATCCAGCTCGGTGGCCCTCTTCAGCTCACGGTTTATCTCCTCGAGGCTCTTTTTAAGCTCCTCGGACTCCTTGCTGATATCCTCCAGGTCCTCGGTCTGGCGCTGTTCCTGTTCAGCCACCTGCTCGAAAATCTCCTCCAGCGACGGGAATGTTACGCGGTACAAGGCGCTGCGGCTTTTTTGGTAGCCCCTTACATTATTGTTATCCGTGGCCTCGGCGTAATATTCGATTGCATCATCAAAAGCGATGTACATCTTTGAAAAATCAAGCAGAACGTTTGCCGTGCTTTCCCGGGCGAGCGGTGAAAAGCCATCGACCGGCACGCTGTGCCAAAGGCTGTCTCCGTCCGGATATTTTTTCTGATAGCGGTAAAAAAGCTTTATGTCGCGCAGGCCGTAATCATCAGCGGCGGAAATGGCCACATCCAGCTTGTCTTCCGGCTGCGCTTCGATATCGCTGCCGGGGCTGGTTATTTCAACAAAGGGTGGATTGTCCGGCTGCGTGTATATAGCATATTCCACCGGTGTGCGGTTTTCCAGCCCGATCGTGTCCAGCAATTGAAAACGGTAAACGTCATCGCGCGAAACGGTAAACTTGCCGTGAATAGTTTTTCCACGACGGTTAAGTAACAGCGAATCGCCGGAGTCAAAAACAATCTGCGCGGAGCGTAAAGGTTTATTTACAACCGCCTTGACAGTTACGTGGGTACCCGGCAGGGCATTGATGTCGCCGCGGTTGCGCTCCATGCGTGTAGGTTCTATTCCGCTGTAGGCGGGGGGATCAAGTTTTAGATCCAACTGTGTGATGCGCGGCGCCGGTAGAGCGTTAATGCGAAAAACATCACTCAGGATTTTGCCATCCAAAGCAGGGCGGCTCAATGGCCGCGCCAGAATGCGGTAATTAAAGCTGCGCCGCACATCCGTCATACGCGTTACAAATTGCCCGCGCCTTTTTTCAAGGTCAATTTGCTTGGGAGCGGCAAGGCTGTCTTTGCTATCGTAGATCAGCATCTGCAGCGTCTCCGGTTCCGGTCCACTATAACCCACTTCAATTTCCAGCGTCTCGCCAAACAGAATATTTTTGCTTCCGGGTGTCACGTCAAAATGGTAAGCCGGTATTTTTACATGATCGCTCCACGGGTTAAGAAGGCGCACTGTAGCCAGCCCAATTTCATTAAGCTGAAGAGAAAGGATCAATATGGCGCTAAATAGAACAGGAAAAGCAATGCGGGTGGCGGGCAGGTAATTTTTAAGCTTCAGGTGCCGCAAAAAGTCGGCGCCTTTCCACTGGTTTTCATAATGCTCGATGGCCGCGTTTATAAACGACGACTCACCGCTGCTGCGCCTGCCGCTTATCATATGGTAGGCGTTTACCAGCCGGCCGGCTTTATCTTGCTCCAAACGGCTAATCTGTCTTGCCACCGGCGTTAAATCATGCTTCACTGAAAAAGACATCAAATCGCGTACTGGCAGGTAGAGCAGGCGGTAAACCAGGTATCCCACAACCGGGAAGTTGATCAGGACAAGACCCCAGCGGCTTATGGATGAAAAATAAAAGACGGAATCGGCAAGGGCTACGCTGAGCCAAAGCACAAAAAACAACAGTCCGAACAGGCAAATGCTTCCCAGGAAAACATAGCGACGCTGCTTTTTGCCAAAAGCAAAAATTCTGCTGATTAGCGGTGAATTGTGCTGCATAGGTCAGTTCAACAGTGCGTAGGCCAAAATGTTCAGCGCCATTTGCAGCGCCTTTTCGCGTTTTACGGGCGGATCATTATGCACGGAAGCGTCCTCGCAGCCATCGGAGATATCTGTGTTAAAACTGTAGAAACAGACCATGCGTCCCTCATAGATCAAAGCCAACCCCTTGGGTGGTCCGCCGTCATGCTCGTGGATTTTGGGCAGTCCGTTTGGGAAATCATAAACGATGCTGTAAATGGGATGCGAAAAAGGCAGCTCCACAAACTGCAGCTCGGGGAAAACTTTGCGCATTTCACGCCTGAACGATTCATCCATGCCATAATCGTCATCGGCGAATAAAAAGCCGCCGGCAATCAGGTATTCACGCAGGCGTTGGGCCTCGGCGGAGCTGAAACGGATATTGCCGTGCCCGGCGATATAGGCAATGGGATTTTGTGTAAATTCGGGATCAAGAATTTTGTGGGATACTTCGCGCTGTGCCGTAACCATATTCAGGTCCGCACGTGCTTTTTCCAGAATATTTATCCAGGTAGTCTTGTTGCCATACCAGTCCCCGCCGCCATCGTATTGAATGCGCACGGGCGTAACTGGCTGGCTCTGAAGTTGCGAAAACAGAAAAAAGAAGATCAGTAAACTGAAAAACCGGCCATGTACCATAAAAAGAAAAACACGATCACGCCGAAGTGGCGAATTCGTAACGGCGATTACGGTTATTCAGCTTTAGACGCGCCAGTTCCGAACGTACCGCAAACCAGCCGATTTTGATAAAACCGTATTGAGCCGTATTCAGTTCACGCTTGATTTTATATGCGCCAAACTCCGGGTTTTCCTTAACGATATGCTTGATCTTGTCTGACAAGCTCATATCCGCCAAATTGATCTGCTGGGTTTGTTCAACTACACCGGCGGGCTCTTCGGCAGCTTTTTTCTTAACATTTTCAGGACGGCGTGACTCCGACGGAGCACTTTCTTCAGGCTTGGGCCGCACGATCTCTTTGGCCACCGACTCCCCGGCCGCTTCGGAAGTTTCAAACTTGGCGACAGCTTCATCAACACTGTCATAAACATCCAGGATATGATGGAATTCCAGCAATTCAAAGATTTCATATACGTCGGGCACCATGCGTACAAGCTTTAAATCACCGCCGTTTTCGCGAATTGCCTTTATTTCACTGATAAAGATACCCCATCCGGCGCTGGAGATATAATCCACATTACCCAGATCAACGATTATATAGAAACGACCCTGTTTAAGGAGAGAATTAAGCGCTCGTTCCAATTCCGAAGAAGTCGTCGTATCAATATATCCGCCCACTTTAATGATCGATATATGGTTCCTGCTACCGGTTACTTCGGTCGAAACCTGAATTCCTTCCATCAAATCCTCCTCTTACAGAGATAAGAATAAATCATTAATTATTTTTATTTTTTTCAGTTTCCTGCAGGAGAGAATTATCCTTAACAATCTTTTTCCGGGCTATCCTTGCCCTTATCGCGTCCAGATCGGTTCTTTCCCTGGAGGCACCGTCTCCCTGCAAGCGACGGTTCTGTATTCCTAACTCATTGATTTGCTTAACGATAGAATCAGCCTTCAATATATTTTCTTTTGTCAAATAATTCAACAGAGTCAGCGTTTCTCTGGAAAGTACCTTTTCGTCGCGTTCATCGGCGCTATCGTACAAAATATTGGCATTTTCCTGTGCGAGGTGAAAAAGCTGTTGCAGCTCCGGCAGCGTTTTGATTATCGGATGTGTTAAGATAATTTTCAGAAATATCCTGATATTTTTAAGCTCTTTTTTGGCGGATCCGTTATCCTCTATCTTCGCCGGCAGTTTTTCAAGCTGGTTAAACTCATCCTGACGCTCTTCCAGGATTTGTTTTATTTCTTTTTGATCGCGTTTTTCCTGTGCTGCCTCTTCCATTTCGCGTCGTGTGGTTTGCTGCCGTGAAGGGGTTTCAGCCGCCTCTACGTGCTCTGTTTCGGGCTTCGGCTTATGAGGCACCTCTTCCGTTTTCTTCTCAGCGGATTTTGGTTCGTCCTCTTTGCTGTCCGCAGCAGGCGTTTCTGCCGCCTTCGCCTCTTCGGCTTTCTCTTCCTTTTCTTCTTTTTCGCGAACGGCACGTGCCGGGTCAAATTTTTTGGCAGCCTGGTGTCTTATCTGGCCGGTATCGTCATCCTTGCTTCTCGGGCCCATCTCCTTAACAATCGGCTTTTTCTCTTCAGATTCCCGCTGCTGGGGTTTAATATCCGGCGTTTCCTGCTGGCCCGTGCGTTTATTGATTTCACTTTCGGAAGATTCAAAATCGAGAATAACTTTGCCATCCAGCGTGAGTAGCGGCGTGCCTGGCTGCTTGAGACGTTTTTTCTGTCCCTTCTCCACAAAACGCTTGCGCAACTCGAACGTATTCAAGCGAAGTTTGCACAGTTCGTTATAAATTCTGCGCTCTTCAATTTCAACGTTCCCGTATTCTTCCGTATTCAGAATATTGGAGATCATTTTGGCGCCGTGCTTGGGGTTTTTGCGGATAATGTCAAAAACTTTAGCCTTCATCTCGATGGAGAGGTGCCGCTTTTCAATATAGTCCTGTCCCTCAAGGTACTCACGCAACGCTTCCAGCCCGCCGTCATCAATGATATTTTTGTATTTGTAATATTGATACTGCGACACGTTCAATTTATCGCAGGCATCCTTAACGCGCATACCATCATCAATAAGCTCGATGAGATGCTTGTGCGTTTTGTAGATGATCTCGCCCGGCATCATCTTTTCTTTGATCGCCACAAAGGTAATATCATCGTTTTGCGGCGCGCCGCCGGTAAAGTCCTTTAGGTTGTTTTTAATACTTTTTACAAACTCGGCAACATCAAAGTGGCCGTTTTCGCGTATCGCCGCCAAAAAGCGCTCTTCACGGTACAACTCGCGCTTGTGATTCATGGCCTCGGTAATGCCGTCGGTATAGAGTACAAGGATATCGTCTTCACGCAGGCGGATTGAATCCGTCTCAATCTTCTGGTCAAACAGGCGGATATCGGGAAGCTGGATACCAACCGGAAAACCAGACGGATTCAGGTAATAGGTCTGCTTGGCGCTGGAGCGGAACAGGATCATCGGGTTGTGCCCGGCGCTGGCGTAACGTATAACGCGGTTGCGGGAATCCAGAATCACGTAAAACATGGTCACGAACATACCGCGTTTCATGTCGTCGGTAACAAAGCGGTTTACTTTGGCCAGAACATCGGCAGGATCGGTATTGCCGCGCGATTCCAGGCGGATGGCGGTACGGATCATGGTCATGATCAAAGAACCCGGCACACCTTTGCCGGATACGTCCGCAACCACGATACCGACGCTGTCATCATCCACTTCCACAAAATCGAATAAGTCGCCGCCCACTTCTTTGGCCGCCTCATAATAGGAGCCGATGTCAAAACCTTCCACGCGCGGGAAGTCGTTGGGCAACAGCATTTGCTGAATTTCCTGGGCCACCTGCAGCTCTTTTTGCAGCTTTTGCTGTTCCATCAGGTTAACCTGCGCCTTGCGGAATTTCTCGGTCATCTCGTTGAAGGCCTGGGCAATTTCGCCAATTTCATCCGAAGCGTCGATATCGATTTCGTCCTGGTCCACTTTTCCGCGTACAACCTGCCGCACCCAGTCCGCCAGACTGTGGAAAGACTTGAGAATCCGTGCCACGAGAAAAAACGATCCGGCGTAAGCCACAGCGAGGATGACCAACAAAACTATGGAAAGCGTTAAACGCCGTTGGGCGATTATACTGTTAAGCTTGGTCTCAGAGACGATGACATGCGAATAACCCAGCAGTGCTCCCTCACCTACTATGGTTTCACGGATTTCGCTGGTGATATCATACACGCGCATAGTGTCGTTTTTAGAATAGCGAAGTACCTGTGTGGTTTGAGTGCTGTCCAGCGTACTGCGTTCCTGCGGCAGCTCGTACCTGCCATAACCCTGCAGAGGATTGCTGCGTGCCAGGATGCGCCCTTCCGGACTTACGATAAAAGCTTCTTCGATCAGTTCGTCGTTGTTGGCTTCGGCCGTGCGCGCTTTCTCGAACATGCCCAGTACATTGTCGTCCAGCATATCCTCAATCACGTTGTCGGCCAGAGATTCGGCACTGGTCCGAGCCGTGGTCAGGGCTTCGTCAGTAATATCCCTGTCCAGGTTGTAAAAAATCAATCCGAAAACAAAACCGGCAATAACAGTAATAACCAGTGAAGTGACAAGCGAGTATTTTATACGCAGATTTAGCGAATGCCAGTAGTGCTGAATGCCCTTTTCTTCCGGCGCTTCGCGGTACTTGGTGAGACGAAATTCGTTGCCGCGCTCGGTTACCGTGTACTGCAGGTCATCCATCAGCTTGCGCATCATCAAAATGCCGAGACCGCCCTTTTTGCCGATATCCACATATTTGTAGAGGTCCGGTGTATTGGCCTGCCGTGGGTCGTAACTGATGCCCTGATCGATGATAATGATGGTCAGGCTCAGCCGGCGGATGATCGCTTTCACCTGTATCTCGCCGTTTTTAATATCACGGTATCCGTGGCGGATGATGTTTGTACAGGCTTCGTCTATTACCAGCTTGAAAGAGTTTACCAGCTTCTCGGAGTATTTATGTTTTTTTCCGATGTGCTCAATGAACTCGCGTATCTGCACGAGGTAGCTCATCTGAGCCGGTATGGTAATCTCTTCCTTTCGGACATTCTTAAACATATTGCTCTAAATCCGTTTACTTTTTCTGCGTATTTTTCAAACGCTCGCGCGCGTTCTGAATGCTCTCCAGCACACGCTTGTTATAGGGATGCTCTTCCAGTATCTCTTCCCAGATTGCAATGGCTTCAGCGTAACGCCCTTTAAGGAACGTGTCCACGCCTTCCAGAAATCTCTTCTCCATTTCAGGACTCATTTCATCCTGGTCGCTTAACGTCTCAAGGCGCGTTCGCTCATAGTATTGCTTCACAAGATTGTTATCCGGATCGAGCTGCAACGCTTCTTCGAGCACCTGTAACGCTTGCTGATATTCGCCCACATCGTAAAGGAGTAAACCTTTTTGAATGTTTTCCTGCAGGCGGATGCGTTGCGCCAGTGTTTCAATCTCACCTTGCAGGCGATCGTCCTCCGGTCCAAGCAAACGGGCATCGGCCAGCAAACGCAAAGCTTCGCCGTAATTCTGGTTCTGAAACTCCTCGCGGCTCTTCTGTACCAGGCTGTTCACTTCTTCGTTTATGCGCCGGCGCGTTGTGGCGATTGAATTCTGCAATATCTGGTTATCGGGGTCACGGTCCAGCGCTATATTAAACTGAATAAGCGCCTCAACAAATTGTTTTTTGTCCAGAAGCAGGCGGCCCTTTTCAAAATGCTCCTGCACGAACATACTGTCGGCCGTTGCCCTTTCCTTGTCCAGCGCGCTTTGCACGGCGGCAGATTGCCGTCTTTCAAACTGTTGCTGTAACAGGGCGTTGGCGGAATCCAGCATAACCGAAGCACGGAAATGGAATGGCTCCTGACCAATTACCTGTTGATATTCGACAATCGCGTCCAGATAATTATCTTCTTCAAAATACTCATCGCCTTTTTGCAGGTGCGTGGCAATAAACTCCTGCTTATCGGCCTCGCGGATCGCCCGCTTGATGCGATCTTCTTCAGCAATGCGCTTTTGCTCGGCTATTTCAAACATCTCCGAGCGGGTAATGCCAAAGTTTACCGTAACCGAGATGCGGTGTGTCGCCGAAAATATTTCCGGGAATTCCATCACACCGTAGCCGTAATCGATCTGGAACATAGAGTATTCGGCGCCGGCGCCAAAAGCAAGCGTGCTGCCGTTGTAGCCCAGCCGCACCCGACCGATATCAAGAAAATCGTACTCGCTGCCAAAATGAAACCTCAGATCGCGTTTCTGAGAATAGTCCAGGTCAAAAAGCAGGTTGAGGTGTCCGGCACCGGCAAAACGCATCGTCTTCATAATGCCCAGTTTCGAGGTCAGCGGAAATTCGTCAATCTGCTCGCCCTCTTTAATTTGTGGCGCGAACAGGTTGCGCAGGCTTAAACCAAAAGACCAATCCTGCACAAGCGCGCTACCCAGCCAGCCGGGACGATACATCACACCAAGGTCGGCCCCAATGCCGGTGTCAATCAAATCGCCCTGGCTCAGATTGTTCCAGCCTTTGCGCAGCCAGCGCACGGTGATACCCGGCGTGATGTTCCAGGGAAGCTCTTTGGCATAAGAGAAAAAGGCCTGGATTTCATCATGCGAAAAGCGGCCCACAAGCTCGCCGAATTCATTGCGTTCCTTAATATCGGTAACGCCAAGACGGCTAATACCAAAACCAAAAGTTCCCAAATCCAGCGTGGGATAAGCATAGCCGAGAAAATCGTACTGCACGCCTTCAAACAGCGTGGTATGGAAAAAGGTGGCACTTTGCTGCGGGATATACTCCAGGCCGGCAGGGTTCCAGAAAACGGCAGTAGGGTCATCGGCCAGGGCCGTAAAAGCCTGCCCCATGCCTATGGCGCGAGCCCCGAACCCGAGACTGAAGTTGCTTTCTGTTCCGGCATCGCCATCCGGCAAAGCCCAGGCCATGCTGCAACCAAAAATAAAACTTATGGCTATAACTGATATTTTTCGCATGCCTTTTTCCTACTTGATATATGCAATTCTTGTAATGTAACGCTGTACATTGCCGCCGTTAACCGGCCTGATCTCAATAGCGCAGATATAAACGCCGTTAAGCACACGCTCACCACTGCCATTGCGACCGTCCCAGGTCAGCTTGCCATCCTGCAGGCCACGGGCCTGATCCTCCAATGTTGCACTCCAGACCAGCTCGCCAAGCAGCGTAAATATGCGCACGGATACATCGGATGCCTCATCCAGCACGTAGACGAATTTCGTCTCCTCTTGTCCGTCGCGGCCAAACGGGTTGGGATAGTTGCCAAACGACTCTTCGCGGTCCGATGAGATTACGGTCAACACCGGCGACGTGCCGGCATTGCTGGTTTCAAACGATTGTCCTTCTTCGTCGATCAGCGCCAGGGCAATGGAATCAGCCACGTCATAAGCGTTAACGCTGCGCAGCACTGTGCGGAAGCTGCGGTTGGGCGCGTTTTCGAGGAAATTGGCCAGCAGCAGCAGTGTCTCCGTCGTGTCCGGATCGATGCTCAGTTTATCAACCAGATTAAATTCCAGATCGAGCGGGTTAGTAGTATTCTGATTAATCTGTATGTTGGCCAGTTCTTTGGGTATCTGTACGCCGTCCGGTTTGCTCAGGCTCTCCTGGTAAGCATCGAAATTCACAACGCGCAACGATGAGAGCATTCGCACCAGCAGCTCGTTGGAGAACAGGTTGGCATTCGTCGGCTGGTTATCAGAGCCATGGAAGGCGATTTGGAACGCATCCACAAATAGGCTGTCATCATAGTTATCATTGGAAATATCAAATGCTACAATCGGCAGATCCATCTGGCCGCTGACCAGGCTGGTATTTTCAACCAGGTCTTCGCGCATGCGAATAACGATCTCTTTCTGGCGCACGCGCAGGGCAATGGATACTTCCTTGGAGAAGGATGCCCGCAAGCCGCTGTTGGCGTCTAAAGGCAGCTCGTCAAATCCAAAGTTGATGTTAAAGGTTCTTTCCGTCCCTATGGGCGCACGCATTTTCCAGGTAAGGGCGTTTTCTTCACCAAGGGCGCTAAAGTTTTGCGCAAGACTTGTGCCCTGTTCCAGCCTGAACCCGGCCTGAACCAACGCGCTGTCCAACGCGATCGTGCCTTCACCGGCTATATCGGCATAGGGAATTGCTCCCGTTGGCGGCGCCATTTCGGCCCACACTTTCACTTCCAGCAATTGTCCGAAAGAGAGCACGCCGGCCGTTGCCGAACGAGGCGCTACAACTTGCGACTTAAGCAACAGCAGCGGGCTGCGCTCAACAGTGATTACATTTTCGGTCAAGGCGCTGGCAGCGCTGGGACTGTTTGTATTGATGTCGTCGCCGATCAGGAAAGCGCGCAGGGTGTCCGTGCCGCTTCCGCTGTAATTTTGCGGGACGTTAATGCGGAAAGTAGCGCTCAGATTAGCGGCGTTTAGCGGCAGTATGAGCGTGTCGTTCTGCGTGCTGAAATCGGCCGGCAAGATGAGTCCGGCGCGCGGATTGGCCAGGTTGCTGCTTATTTCGCCGGCGCTAATGGTGAAATCAAACGTTTGACCCGTGGAAACCGTTGATGGCCCCTGTGTGGATTCAACGGTGATGGTGGCGCGCGGCTGCACCACAACCTCCTGGCGGTCCGACGCATTGGCCAGGGCAGCGGGCTTGTTGCTGTTGATATCCAGCGGCGCGGTTTCCAAAACAACCTGTAATTGTGATCCGCTGGCGGCGGCAATCATGCTTTGCAGCTTTTGAATAAATTTTTGTTTGGCCGCTTTGTCGGGACTCTTCAAGATGGCTTCGCCGCTTTCTTCGCCGGAAACAGGCTTGCTGCTGCTCTTGCTGGAAACCTTGCCTTCATCGGCAACCTTTTTGGAAGCGGTGCCGGGCTGCAACAAGCGTGTCAGGCTTTCGGCCCTTATCCACCAGGAGAAAGGCTGATCAACCGCATAGTCGCGCACAGGGTTGGCATCGACACCCGCTTCCGTTGAATCAATCAGCGTAAAAACGCCGTTGTCAAATGAGAGGCGCGCGCGGCCGGTGCCCATGGTGCCGGAAGCACCTTCCAGGTTGCGCACAATGCCCTGCAGGCGGAAAGCCTGACCCTGAGACACGGTATCATCCAGCGCACCAACCGGTTCTACCACGCGCAGCGACAGGGAAAGCGTGGCACGTGGCACAGTGCGAATGTAAAGTTGCTCGGTCTTGCTTAATTCAAGTCCCGGGTTTCTGCTGCTTTCACCAAAGATATTGATACGCAGCGTATCGGGATCATTGCTGGCACTGTTGGAAGCCCGCACATACCAGTTAACCGTCGCGCTTTGCGACCCGTCGGGAATGGAGCGCTGCAGGCTACCGTCGACGCTGGCGTAGCCGGTGGGTAGCTGCAGGGTGGCGAGCTTGTTCTGGTCCAGCAACGGATCGAACAATATTTCAGCCCTTACGAGGATCGAATCCTGACCGCCGGAAACAATCAACGTATCACCTTCCACCTGGACGGCGTTCGGATAAGAGGCGGTTAGCCCGATCTCGCTAACCTCACTGAAAACGATGTTGATGGAGTCGCGGGCATTGGCGGCGCTGCGGAAAGCATTGAGTCCGTCGTTCACATCCTCCGGCGAACTGTCGGCGTTAACACCAAGTACTTCCGAGCCTGGCTGCCCAGGAGCAATAAGCGCCCAGGTTATGGTATCGGTCAGTCCAAAGGGCTTGCGCAACGCTTCCGATTCCTGCAGGGAAATACCCGTTCCAAGTGTATCCAGCAGCAACCAGCGCGATGTATCCACCGAAGCCTGTCCCAGGTTGCGGACGGTGGCGCTCAACGTAAACGGCTGACCGGTAGCGCGGGTGATCGTGTTGCCTTCAATACCCTGGCGGTCGATGCGCAGAACCAGGTCGGCCCGCTCAACGATCTGCAGAGCAACAGCGACGGAATCGCTTTTCACGAGGACGGTGTCATTGCTGTTCAGATCCAGCGGCAAGTCGCCGGTCAGTATCTGGCTGGTAACGGAGGCAAATCCGGCAGACGCGGGCATGATCAGCGTATCGATGTATGATGCCGTTTCAAAACCGGAGATAATCCTTTGTGCCGTACCGGTGCTCTTGAAAACAACACCGCCGGCCGCGTTCATCGTCAACGTGCCTGTTGTATCATATCCGGCGATGCCGAGGTTGCTAACACGGGTTAGTAAGATTACCTCCTGCTGCGAAGAAACGATGCCGTCGCGGGCGCCTTCGGGTTCACGAATACTGCTGCGCAAGGTGACTTCGGCGCGTTTTTGCAAAAGCAATTCCAAAACCGGAGAATCTTGTTCAAGCAGGGCGCCGGTGTTCACGTCGGTCCCGCTCAGGGTAAAGGTAAAATTGTTCAGGGTGGGCGCAGATGCACTCAATGGCGCGCGCACGGTCCATGAAACGGTGTCATTAACGACAGGCTTGGTGGCAGCTTGCTGCACGCTGTAGCCCTGCGGCAGGTTAAGTGTGGCTTCAGCCTCTTCAACCGTTGCGTTCACGGAAACAACCGCACGCAGCGTAAACAACTGTCCCGTTGAAATGGAACTGCGCGCACCCTGTGGCCCTGTTTTTTCAAACGATTGTATCGAGGCCATGGCTTGTTCTTCGGCGGTCACGGCAATCGCTCTTTCGGCAAAGCCCAAAGCTACCGCCTGGCCCGTATTGATATCCTGCGGCACGACGCCAAAACCAACGCGCAGGGAATCCGGCCCATTGTTTGTGGGGCTTTGCGCACGCACTTGCCAGCTTGCCGTCAGATTGTCGGCTTCAATCGGTTTGCTCTCCGGTCCGTCGATGACATAATTGGCCGGAATGTTCAGCGTCAGGCTGCCACCGCCAAAGGGCGATTCGCCGCTGCTCTGCATGGTGGCAGTCACGGTAAAAGTCTGCTCCACCGCCACGCTTGAATCAAGCGCGGAGGCGGGCGCCGTAATGCGCGCCGAAGCGATTGAAAGCAATCGCGGCTGCTGCACAATGATTGTCTCGCTGTTATCCAACGGCTGCTCTTTGCCGACCGCAAATCCATTCGTATCAAAAGCGGAATCGATACGCGCTGTGTAAACAAATTCACCCGTTGCCGGCAAACCGCTTTCATTATAAACGATTGTCTTGGCGGCGCCCGCGGCGATGCTGTCCACTTGCAGATTGGCGACTATAGCAGTTCCCCGGCGCAGTGTAATCCAGCTGTTTTCAGCCATACGGCTGCCACTGTTAGAAACAGTCAGCGAAAGGTTAAAGGCCTGATTCAGGTTAACCCGCGGAGCGTTTGGCGCCAGCCCGTCATCGGTTACAATAAGGCTGTCCACCCGCAACAATGCCGGACGCAGAACGCGTACGCTGTCTCCATTCACGATGCTGGAGCTGTTTTTCTGCGTCGCCGGAATGCGAATATCGCGGAACTGGGCCCGCGGCGCAGGATAGATAACACCGCTTTCCGCATTGGCCGCTACGCTAAAGTCCGTTGCATACAGTGCGCTGGCCCCGGCTGCGATCGTGTCCGGGAAAGAGGCCCCGTTTAGCAGCGCCCACTGGCCGCTAACATCGCCGGAAGGACCATTAAAACGGTAGCTGAGACCGTCAACAATCGCGGCTGACGCGCCGCTGTTTTGAACGGTGTAGTTTACACGTACCGGACTCTGGCCCTGGATAACCTCATCTTCCGGAATATCGATTTGAGCAAACTGAATTTGAGCACCGCTCACAACCTCAAATGCCGAGACGATGATATCACTGGAAGAGGTGCTGGAACCGCCCAACGTTGTGCCAAATAAGCGCCAGGAGATATCACGGGCGCCAAGTGGCTGATCCGCCGGGATCGTGGTTGTTTTGAAAATCAATGTGGCCGTATCGTTACCGGCAATCGTGAAATTGCCATCCAGGTTAGCCCGCGCAATGGAACTGCCCGGAAAATCGATAAAGGTAGAATCCGGGGTAAGCGACAGATCGGCCGTACCGCTGTTGACGAAGTCGAGACGGAAAGCCACTTTCTGGCCCGGCACCACCGAATCGGGATCGGCCGAGGCAGCGAGATAATCTATATTGGCGCCCGATTCAATGAAGAGCTGATCAAAGCTGCTGGATTCCACGAGGACATTACCGCTGCTAAGGCTTAGTTGTCCATATATCTGTGTTTCGCCAACAGGGTAAGTTTCAGGGACATCAAAAATAAACCTCAGCGTTGATTCACCTTCCGGCAAAACAGTGAGTGTATCGGTGCGGCGCAGATTATCCATAAACTGTTCGACACCGGGACTGCCGGCCAGGAAAAACTTGAGCCGTGTTGCGGCTGAGTCGATCGGTTGCGCCAGGCTGGTATTACTCACAACCATATTGACACGCACGCCCTGCGTACCCTGCAGAACGCGATCGTTTCCGACTATGCCAATGCTGTTTATTACAATGAGACTATCACCATAAGCCAGAACGCCGGCGTCAATCTGCGCATTAAAAGCCGCTTCGTTGCTGGAACCGATAAGATCAACCGTCAGGTTGTATTCACCGGTTTCAATGCCCGTTAACAGTGTATCGCGGAAAATCAGCTCCGTCGTATCCGGCGTGGCGCCCAACATCGTCGGACTGCTTATATCCAGCGGGATGCGGTAGCTGGTACCCACAATATTCAGGCGGGTTGAGTCACGATTCAGCTGCACCCCTGCCTGGCCGCGGTTGGTCACGCGAACGCGGAACTGCTCATTTGTTTCACCCTCGGTGGAGTTGGGCGTTGTTTCCACGTGTGCTATGCTGGCCGGTGTTTGAATCAGGAACGAACCGGGGCTAACCGAAACAGCATTTAAACCTGCCAGTGTATTTACATCTTCCCCGCTTACGCTGGCGTCCACATTAGCCATACCCTGGTAGCTCGACGGAATGACTATGCTGTACACCAGCGTATCCGCAGCACCGCCGTCAACAAGGAACGGCCTGTCAGGGCTGAGATAAACCTGCGAAAAGTTTAGCGCCGGGCTAAAAGTTAAAGACGATCCGGTAATGCGTGCCGCGGCTTCTCCCTGGTTGCGGATGCCGACGTGGACACGTCCGTGGGTTTGCTTCTGGCTGATGGTATCCGGTACTACCCAGACCGTATCAACGGCGAGCAGGGCGGCCTGCTGAACCTTGAGGGTGTCAGTTTCCAGCGCCGATGCAGTGTTGGACACCTGGCCATCGTTGGTATCTTGCCAATCGGCAGTGGCGTCGACGATATAATCGCCGGAAAGGGCATCGGAATTGACATCCAGATTAAAGACAAAGCGGTTGCTGGCGCCGGCTTTGAGCAGAAGCGGTAATCCGGGCACCGATGACCGGCTTATTACAAATTGGTCTTCTGCGGCACTGCCCGAACGGCTTATAGCAAGCTGTACATCATCAATCTGCGCGTCGGCGCGGAACGGACCGCTGCTGTTGTGCAGGTAAACCGTCGCTTGTACGTCCTGCTGGCCTGTAGAAGCAAAGTTTCTGGAAACGGCAACACTGTCTATCACCACATCGGGGCGTAGTTGCACAGTCCAGGTGTCAAAAATAGTGGAATCACTGATTGTATAGCTGCTGCCGCTCAATTGCTCTGTCACAAAAGCGCTGGCGGTAATTGTATCAGCTCCTGTTACGGCGCTGCCGCCAACCGTGACCGGAACGCTGAATATCTGCTCCGTGCCGGCGGCCAGATTACGCGGCAGGGAAGGCGTGGCTGCAGCCGCGCTGTAATTGGCATCGCCTGAGGCAAAATCGAGATCGAGGCTTTCAACTGTCGCCGCGGATGTTCCGTCGTTGGAAATTCGTACCTGCACCGTTTCGGGACCTTGGCCCTGGGATACGGTGGCTGGTGCTGTTTGCACGGAAACGATACGCAACGTAGGCGTGCCCACAATGCGCCAGCTATGGAACGTTGTTCCGGTAAAAGAGCTCGCCGCACCGGAGTATTGGTTGGTGAAGATTACCCGGGCAAAAAGCGAATCCAGACCTGTGGCGGAATTATCCTTCACATTAACGGTGGCAGTAATAGTAGTGTCGCTGTTGCCGGCGATAGTAAAATTAAACGGCGGCCAGCTTTGCGTGTAAAGACCAATCCGCGGAACCAGTTCTACACTGTTAACCGTAACCGGTGTGCCGCCATCATTTTGAATCGTTACATCGACGGAAAGACCGCTTTGGCCAAGCGATACGACCGTATCGGCGCTAACTACGCTTGCCACGGACATATTCGGCGCGCTGAATACGTTCCAGCTGTCTGTCGCATCGGCGCCATCGTCGGTCACATTTGCGTCGCTGTTTGCGTCACGGCCGCTGCCGCGGGCGTCTAGAATAATTGTGCCCGCAGGTGTTTGATCATTCACATCAACCGTAAAGGCAAAGCTTTGCTGCAAACCACCGCCCAGTGTATAGGGCAGTGCGGGCGAAATACTTTCACCCGTTCCGTAGGTATCCAGTATGAGGGAATCGATTATCAGGCCGGCGGTACCTGCGTTGCTCACAACAACACGCACCGTTTCCGTTTCGCCCTGGCTCACATTGTCAGCATCAGCCACAACAGAATCGATGACCATCACCGCCTGTGCTTCAGACGTAAATGTTTTCGGCGCTGTGTGAGAATCAAAATAGGCTACGCTGTTTTCGGTGCCGTACAAGTCAAGTATCAGGGAATCCGTTCCCGCGTTAATGGCTGTGCGCTCCTCAAAAAGAAGCTGAGTGGTCTGTCTCCCTTCCAGGATGCGGGTACTTGCCGGATCCAACTTGACCGACGTGCCGGGATCACTCTTCAGGAAGAGTATGGTCTGGCTTGTATCAATAAGCAGACGCGCTTCGCCATTATTGCGGACGGTCAAAGTCGTGGCAAAGGTTTGACCCGTCGATACAAGCACCGGTGCGTTGTCGGTGATGGTAACATCCACCGCTTTTTGCAGCAGCCAGGAATCCGTATTTTCCGCGTCGCCGTCTGAAATTACTTCCAAAGTATTCTGGTCTTCGCCAAAAACGGCCGCGTTAATCGTGGCAACACCGCTGGAAGAGGTTGGTAAAACATCAACAAAAACGGTAAAATCACGCGTTTCAGAAGGCGACATGACAACGCCGGGGTAGATGGCCAAGGAGTCGTAGCTGCCCCGCGAAATATTCAGTTTCAAACTGTCAATGCGCACGGGGTTTTCGCCGCCGTTGTTAACGGAAACCACAACAGGCACATCAGTATGCCCGGTGCTGACCGAATCGCGCGAAGCGGTAACATCGAGAACGGTCAGGTTGCCCGACCCGAAAACGGTCCATGAAGATAAAGCATTGTTCGAATTGCTCAGCGACACATTGCGGTTCAGCTCCGTGCCCTGTACCCTGCCGCCAAGATCAACTTCACCGAGGTAAGTCGCGCTATCCACAACACCTATGGTAAAGTTCACGGTCGTATCCTGCCAGGAACCCAGCAGGAAAGGCAATGGCGGTGTGTTATACTCACGGGTGTAATCGCTGTTGGCGTTGTTCGCGCCGGAGAAGAAGTTGATCGCCGCATTTTCAACACGCACGGTGGCGGAACCGCGGTTTTCAATAGTCATATCCACCGAGATGTTATCCTGGCCTTCGCTGACCGTGGCCGGATTATTGAAAATGGCGGTTACCACCGGATCAGCCGGCGTCTGCAGTTGCACCGTATCTTTCTGGGCGTCCGCGGAAAGATCGCTTATGCTTTCCAGCGTGAGATCGTCAATACCGTAAGCGCGGGCATCGATTTCAACGCGGCCGGAATCACGCGGTGTTGCCGGAGAATTAATCCGGAAGGTATATGTCTGAACCTGGCCATCGGTAAGCACAACCTGAGAGAGCGGTGATAAAAGATCCCAGGACAAGGTGCTGCCTGCCCCCGGATCAACCTCGTTAAGATCCAGCGCCACCGAATCCATAACGATATCAGAAAGACCACTGTTGCGCACATCCACGCGTACTTTCAGATCGCCTTGACCCTGCGTAAAGGTTTCGAACGCGGCGTAAACGGAATCGATGGTCAACGTTGAAGGGTCGCCGACTTCAAGCGTATCGCGGTAGGCGCCGCCGGAATCGGCAAAGGCCGCATTGGTCTGCCGCGACGTGCCATAAACCCGGGCGCCAAGCACAATATTGTCGGGCGCGCCGCTTAAAATATCGGAGCTGAATTTATAGGTTTTGGATTGGCCGCTCAGCAATGAATCAATCGCTGTAATACGCGTGTCTTCGGTTGAGCCCTCAGGCAGATTGTAAAGCTCCAGGCTGTCCAGCAGCAAGGTTGTTTGGCCGGTGTTTGTCAGGCTGACCGAGACAGGCACGTTTTGCTGTCCGCGGTTTACGCGCGTTTCCGTAGATGTAACCGAGTTGATGTTTATCGACGGGGCCGCGAAGACTGTCCAGGCATCATCATAAGGGCCGGTTATGGAAACAGGCGCCCCTGTCCGGTCGTTGGTGCCTTGCGCAAAGCCGCGGATGGAATCAATACCGGTAGCTGCATTGGCGTCAACCGTCACGCTGAAGGGCACGGTGGCTTGCGCACCGGAGGCCAGGGCAAATGGAAATGTTGTGGTGGTACTGAAACTGTTGATGTTTCGTTTGAAATCAAGACCAACGCTGTCCACCTGCGCATCTACACCGCCGCTGTTTTCAATGGTCACGGAGACACTGTAGCCGCTGCCGCCCTGTGCCACGTTTTCTTCAGTGGCGTTAACGGAAATTATATCGAACGTGCTTTTGGCAAGCACCGTCCAGCTGTCGGAAACGGCCGGGTTATCTTCAAGATAGGTAGTGGAACTGTTGACGTCGCTGTAGCTTGCGGTCGCCGTAAAAACATCACTGCCGGTTGGCGCATTTGAGGCCGTAGTGACGCTGTAGCTAAAAACTTCCGTGGCACTGCCCGCAATCACCAGCGGAAAAACCTGGCCCGATGTAAGCTGCAACGTGTAATCGGAACTGTAATTGATCGTTATATCGGAAAGTGACTGAATACGCGCCGAAGCCTGTCCGCTGTTGGTAAGTTGCAAATCAAGCGTCTGGCCGCTTTCACCCTGGCTCACTTCCGTATCGGAAAGGGTAATCGCATCCGTTACCAGGTTTGCGATCGATTGTACGGAAAGGTCGGCGAGCCCCTGCCCCGAAGTGGTTAATGTGTCATTGAAGCTGTTACCGGCTTCGGTACCGTTTAGTATCAGCGTTCCCGGGTAGTCGCCAGCGGCGAGACTCAGGGCAGTGGTCGTAAAGGTAAGCTGGGTAACCGCGCCCGCCGCTTCCAAAGCCTGGTTGGCGGCCAGGCCAAACGTTTGCCCGCCAAAGCTCAGCGTCGTCGTACTTTTATTCAACAGAATATCTAAATCACCGTCGTTGCGGATCGATGCGGTGAAGGAGACGCTTTGCCCTTCTGAAACCGGGTTGGGAGAAAACGACTGCCAGGTCAGCAGCGCCGAATCAAAAATTTCAAACTGATCGGTGGTTGCCGCACTGGTTGCAACAACGCTCTGAGAAGATGGCGTATAAACGCCGCTAATCGTACCGTCGATTGTTACTATGCCCGTGGAGGCAGCCTCCGGAACGGGTACCGTAAAACTGAATACCCCGCTCTGTCCGGCAATCAATGAATCCGGTCCGCTGTTTTGTATTTCTGAAAAACCGTAATCGGGACTGAAAGTCAAATCCGGCGAAAAACTGTTAATGGTGGCGGTGCTGTTGTTAACAATATTCATACGCACCGTCTGCAGTGTGTCGCCGCGGCGTACATTTTTATCGGGCGGATCAATGATGACAATACTGGTTATGCGCAACGGGTTTATCGTTAACTCGCCCGGATCGGTTTTCAGGGTACCGTTCATGTTGCTGTAACCGCCGCTGCCCACTAGCGTGATTTCCGGCGTTACGCTGCCACTGCCATAACCGGCATCAATTGTAACAGGTTTAAATTTTAGCGTTGCCGTTGCGCCGGCGGCAACCGTTAACGGGCTGTCCAGCGTTGTTGTTGTTGTAATTGAGCCCTGTGTAAAAGAAAAAGTAGTCTGTGAGGTATCCAGCGGAACCGCATCCACGCCAGGATTGCTGATGTTTACAAAAAATGTTTCCTGCCCGCCGGTGGAAATGACCTTTGGCGAAAGCGACTGACTTACATAACGCAGGCCGTAGACTTTAAATACTGCCGTGTCCGCAGGCGACGAGATAATCGCCCGGGCAATGGAAGAATCGCTGCCGGAGGGTGTGGTATAAACGGCTTCGGCTTCACCGCTGCTGTTGCTTAGTGCGCTGCTGTTGGACATCCGTGAAGCAGGACTGAAACTGACGCTGGCGCCGCTGACCGCGTTGCCGTATTGATCAAGAACACGCGCAATAACCCGCTGGTTGCTTCCGGCTACGGTAGTCCTGTTTTGTCCTGAAACGGCAATAACCTGATTTGCGGCATCAGCATTGACGGTTGCCGTGAAAACCGCATCGGCCAAACCCGTTGAAGAAGCGACCAGCGTATCTTGCCCGGCCGTAGTGCGCAGGGTCCAGGAAACTGAATCGACGCCATTGGCATCGGTCGTACCGCCGGGAGTGTCCACGCTGCCGTCGGCCGTTGGCGTCCAGTTGATCGAAACACCTGATACGGGGTTATCAAACTGGTCCACGGCGCGCACTTTTAAGGGAAGCGCCAGGGGTTGACCTGCGGTTCCGCTTTGCTGGTTGCCGGCAAAAAGCTGCAGTTCCGCAGCAGCATCAGGGTTGGCAGTTGCCGTGAAGGTGACCGGACTGTTGAGCAGTTCGCTATTGTAGGCATCAACTGTGTAGGTACCGGTCTTGCTGCCAAGTGTCAATTCTGTGGAAGCTTGCCCTGCAGCGTCGGTATTAACAGACCGCGTACTTAAGCTGTAGCCTTCCGCACCGGCCGGAAACGTAGTGACACCAAAAGTGATAGAAACATTGGGAACGGGATTCTGCAAACTGTCCAGGACCTGCACGACGAAGTCTGCCGCTAAAGGCTGACCGACCGTACCGGTTTGTCCATCTCCGCTTACAAGCGTAAGGGAATCGGCATCGGAAGGAGTAACAGTGGCGATGAATTCAACCGGGGTCAATCCGCTTACATTGGCATATGCGGTGTCTTCTCCAACCGATTCACTTTTAAGGCGCCACTTGCTGCGCGAAACGCCCTGCATATCGGTCACGTCGGAATCCGGCGTAAGCAGGCCCGTTGGGGAAGGCGTAGTCCAGCTAACGGATACGTCCGGGACGCGGTTGCCGTAATCGTCGCTTACTTTTACACCCAGTGAGTCCTCAATTGTTTTTCCGGCCTGCCCGCTCAGCGTCGTGCTGGTTATGGCCATAATCGAACTAGCGGATCCGGCATTTACCTTAACAAGGCCGCTATAGTCGATCACCCCGCTGCTTTCGATACGCAGGCGTGAGCTGTTTACAATCCGTGCATTGAATGTATTGCTGGCTGTGGCCCCGCTGGTGCTAAAAAATCCGATTGTGTCGCCATCCACGCTCCAGGTGGCTGCCTGGTCTCCTATATAATTGCCGTAGAGGTCATAACCGGCAGCAAAAAGATCTAGGGTCGTCCCTGCCGTTAATGTTGTATTTTGCAGGACGCTGCCACCGTTATTGGCGGCCGTGCGGATTTCCATACTGGACAACGAGCCCGTACCAACCGAGATGGTTCCCGTACTGTCATTCTGCCAGCCACTGCCATTGGTCGTATAAACAAAACCACTCCCGGCAGATGTGGGGCTGAGGGTGGTAGAAGACGTGGCCGTGCTGTCACCCAAACCGGAGATGCCGCTGCTTGTCCGCCAATCCACAATACTGTTGTCACTGAAATTGCCGTCGGCGTCATAGCCGTTGGCATACAGGTCGAGTGTTTGCCCCACCGTAAGGCTGCGCGTGGTAATCTCGCTGCCACCGCCATCGGGGGCACTGCGGATGACGATACTGTTTACAACACCCGCGTTAATCTTTAGGGAACCGGTACGATCGATGATGGCGCTGTTGGAGGCAGCTTCGGCGCGGATAGAACCGGAACCTGAAGTGGTGGCATTAAAAAAGAGACTGTCCGTCGGGTTAGCAGGCGAAATCGACTGCACGTCGCCGCTGCCGCTCCAGTTTGCTGAAATCCGGCCCAGGCTGTTGCCGTCGGCATCATATCCAACCGAATAAAGAATAAGGTTTTCATCAGCGGTAATGGTAGTATCACCCAGTTCATTGCCGTTTTCGATAGTATTTGTCTGGATGCGCAATTCAGCCAGACCACCGGCATTAACGGTAATGGTACCACTGGCATCGCTGCCCGCCGTACCGTGCGTTGCAACGATCTGCCCGCTGGTGGCAGACGTGGAAGGCATAAAACTGAAACTCTTGCCGGTAGCGCTCACGGCATCCAATGTGCCCGTCGAAGACCAACTCACGCTCACATCATTCAGATAATTACCATACTGGTCATAACCGGCCGAATAAAAGGTAACACTGTTATCCGTTGTAACGGTTGAATCGCCGAACTCCGTGCCGCCGTTATTGGCCGCCGTACGCACGCGTATAAAATCAAGCGCGCCCGCGTTCACTGACACCAGCCCGCTTTGCCCCTTTATGTTCCCGTCAACGGTATTCCGGGCAACGATGGTAAAGCTGCCTTCCACCGTATCAGTAACCGTAAAATTGAGTGTGCCCGTGCCGCCAAACGTGTAAGGACCCGCGCTGAACTGCGCCGTGCTGCTGCCCTGCGCCGACAAGGTTACTTCACCGTTGTTGGCTACGGTGTTACCGTATTGATCCTTGGCGGTAAGCGTATAGGAGATAACATCCCCGGCGGTTACCGTGCTGTCGCCCGCAGGTGCAAAAGTGTAATAGCTCACCGGTGCGGCCTGCAACGGCAGTGTAATATCCACAAACAAGCCGCCAAAACTGGCGCGGATGATATCACTGCCCGGGGACGTGCTGGTGCTGGCCGTGTAGTTGGCTTCGGCAACACCGTTGTTGTCCGTGGCATCGCTGATGTTATCCAGCCCGTTGCTGAAGGTGCCCGTGCCCTGTGTGCGTGTAAAAGTGATCGTATTGCCCGAACCGAGGCGGTTGCCATAAGTATCTTCCAGCGCCACGCGCTGCAAACGCTCCGTACCCACCGTGATGGCCGACTGGCTGGAAAGCACCACAAGATTGGCCGCGGCCGCCGGATTCACAGTAACCAGTCCGCTCTGTCCTTTTATCTCGCTGTTTGATGTGTTGGTGGCAACAACCGTAAAGCTGCCTTCCACCGTATCGGTCACTGTAAAATTGAGTGAGCCCGTACCGCCAAAAGTGTAAGGACCCGCGCTGAACTGCGCCGTGCTGCTGCCCTGCGCCGACAAGGTTACTTCACCGTTGTTGGCTACGGTGTTACCGTATTGATCCTTGGCGGTAAGCGTGTAGGAGATAACATCCCCGGCGGTTACCGTGCTGTCGCCCGCGGGTGCAAAAGTGTAATAGCTCACCGGCGCTGCCTGCAACGGCAGTGTAATATCCACAAACAAGCCGCCAAAACTGGCGCGGATGATATCACTGCCCGGGGACGTGCTGGTGCTGGCCGTGTAGTTGGCTTCGGCAACACCGTTGTTGTCCGTAGCATCGCTGATGTTATCCAGCCCGTTGCTAAAGGTGCCCGTGCCCTGCGTGCGTGTAAAAGTGATTGTATTGCCCGAACCGAGGCGGTTGCCGTAAGTATCCTCCAGCGCCACGCGCTGCAAACGCTCCGTACCCACCGTGATGGCCGACTGGCTGGAAAGCACCACAAGATTGGCCGCTGCCGCCGGATTCACAGTAACCAGTCCGCTCTGTCCTTTTATCTCGCTGTTTGATGTGCTGGTGGCAACAACCGTAAAGCTGCCTTCCACCGTATCAGTAACCGTAAAATTGAGTGTGCCCGTACCGCCAAACGTGTAAGGACCCGCGCTGAACTGGGCCGTGCTGCTGCCCTGCGCCGACAAGGTTACTTCACCGTTGTTGGCTACGGTGTTACCGTATTGATCCTTGGCGGTAAGCGTGTAGGAGATAACATCCCCGGCGGTTACCGTGCTGTCGCCCGCGGGTGCAAAAGTGTAATAGCTCACCGGTGCGGCCTGCAACGGCAGTGTAATATCCACAAACAAGCCGCCAAAACTGGCGCGGATGATATCACTGCCCGGGGACGTGCTGATGCTGGCCGTGTAGTTGGCTTCGGCAACACCGTTGTTGTCCGTGGCATCGCTGATGTTATCCAGCCCGTTGCTGAAGGTGCCTGTGCCTTGGGTGCGTGTAAAAGTGATCGTATTGCCCGAACCGAGACGGTTGCCGTAAGTATCTTCCATCGCCACGCGCTGCAAACGCTCCGTGCCCACCGTGATGGCCGACTGGCTGGAAAGCACCACAAGGTTGGCCGCGGCCGCCGCATTAAAAGTAACCAAACCGCTTGTACCGCTAATCGAATTATCGTCTTTATTTACTGCGCGCACTGTAAAATCACCCGCAACCGTGTCCGTCACCGTAATATTAATGACCGATCCGCCATCAAAGGAGAGCCTGCTGTCTGGCAAAATTACGGCACTGGAACTGCCCTGTTTGCTGATAATGACGCTGTCGGAGTTTGCAACGGCAAGACCGTTCTCATCACGGGCTGTGATACTAAATGAGAGTGAATCTCCGGCACTGAGCGTTTGATCGGATGAAGGGCTGAATTCATAATAATCGACCGTACTGGCCGTACCTGTCACATCCACTGACCAGCCGGCGTCGGTGGCGGCCAAAGCGTTGGTGGAATCCAGTTCCGCGTCAAAGGATGAGCCGTAGGCGTTACCTGTGCTTGGTGATGCAGGCAACGTCTGGAAAAAGGTTACCTTAAGTGAATCGATTGTTTCAAAAGGAGCGGTCTGTATGACCAATGAATCATCGCCGGCAATATGCCAGGTGGCAAAACCCCTGTCTGCAGGCCTGGACGTGGAATTCTGAATGGACGCGCTCCCGCCGTTAATCTCAACGGAAGTAACAACAGGATTGGACGCAAACGGTGTGGCAATCTTGAAATAATCCGCCTTGGCCAGCCTGTTTGCAGGTGTAAACGAATCGTATCTATAGGTAAACTCAACAGATTGACCAGTCTGGCCGCTGGCCGGGGAAATAGAAGCGCTGGAGGCTGTTACATTTTTATTGTGCCATAAAATAGCATAAAACTCGGTAATACTGAATGCTGTATTGTGGCTGTATTCCACATAATTTGTTTCATCGGCCCGTATTCCGATCGTGGCGCTGCCGCCGTCGTTAAAAACCGCGTCAATATTGCCGTACTGATACTTGATAACATTGGTTGTTTCATACAGAATTGTCTGGAACTCAATATTCTCGCCGGAGGCATTGATCATGTTCCATTGGATAATAAAGCGGCGGAACGGCGCCGTGCCGACGGTTTTCGAATAAATGCCCCCTACTTCGCTGTCACTGTTTTCCAGTGCTTCATCCCAATAAACGGCAAGAACGCTGTCCGTGCCAAAAATGCTGTCAAGAGGACGGTTACTGGGATGGGGGTCCGTTGTAGAACCGGGATCGAGAAAAGAGAGCCAGCCATTCGCGGAGATGTACATTTCCGTTTTACGCTGACCATAAAAATAGAAATCGAAGGGTATTGAGACGGGCGGTAAGATCGTTTCCGTAAAGGAGCCGCTGATCAGCAGGCTGCCGTCTTTGGCATCTTCCCAATCATAGCTCACCCTGACAAGGCCTTCGGAGTTGGTCCACATATGCCCGAATGTGTCGCTGCCACCCTGATCAGCCAGAGCTGGCACGGCCGTTAAAACGCCTAACAGGACCGCAAACTGTAAACGGCGAAACAAAGTTTTAAGCATATCTTACTCCGTCGCCGTTAAAGTTACAGATTCGAGAGCATCAACAGTTGTCTTTTCACCCTCGGCATTGGCCGGGAAAAGAGAAAAAACGCGCGGTTCTTCTCTGCGGCCGGCGCGTTGGCATACATAGCTTATTTCTATCCTGCCGCCGGCAGCTAAAACACGTTGCGGAAAACGCACAAGCAGGCCGTCTTCAACAGTTTGCCATGTTACAACGGTATCATTGTCCGGGACTTCGGCGGCGCGCTTAAGCCATAACGACTGGCCGTTTACACTTGCCGCCCGCAATACACCATTTGTCAGATCGGCCGGTTCAAAAATGAGGCCTTGTTCAAAACGCGAGTCAGCGCTAAAAGATATAACAAACGAAAAATTGTCAGACTGCGGCTGGCTTGCTTCTTCCGCTTCAACGGAGAGGTTTAGGGCGGATTGCGCCTGGGCAAATGCCAGGGCAAAAAGCAAAAACCAAAATATAGTTTTCATTTTATATATGCTCGGATTGGTTTTTCTGATCTTTTGTAAGGTTAAGAAAAATAAAGCTCTAGCTCAATCCTATGGTGACTGATAGCACAAAGGACGGTCGGATAGTTTGTGCGGGGTTAGTTGAACTTCTGCATCTCCTTGTTGGCCGCCCATTCGTTTAAAAACGCGCGCACTACCCTGGGATCAAATTTCTTTCCGGAATGATGTTCAAGGTACTGCTGCGCCACGTCTGTGGAGAGTGCCTTACGGTAAGGCCTGTCCGACGTCATAGCGTCAAACGTGTTGCAAACAGACAATATGCGAACACCTTGGGAAAGATCCTCACCACCTATGCCATGCGGGAAGCCGGAACCGTTATAGTTCTCATGATGGTGTAAAGCCAGATCAACAATCGACTCGTTGAAGCCGGCGGACTTTAAAATGGATGCGCCTTTTAAAGTATGCTCCAGTATCTTCTGTTTAATAATTACCTGTCCTTCACCGAATATTTGCGTGTCCAGCAAATATTTATCACGGATGGCTATTTTGCCAATATCGTGCAGCAGGGTGCCATAAGTCAGGTCTTTTATTTCGTCTACGTTTAAGCCAAGTTTCATGGAGACGAGATTGACATAGTTTGCCGTGCGTGTATTATGACCGCGGGCAAAGACATATTTCGCCTCCAAAGCCTTCATCATCGCCTTGATCGTTTTAAAGTATATATCCTGGAATTCGGATGTGATCTGTGTTTGCTCCATAACGAACGCTGCCTGGTTGGCAACAATCGAAATCAGATTAAAATCTTCGGCAGAAAAGGCGTTTTGCGACACTTTTTGCCCGACGATAAAAATGCCTTCCATGCGCCCTTTAATCAAAATGGGACAGAACAGATCATTGCGGAAAAACTGCAGCAGTTTTATCTCATCGGCATAAAGGTCTTTGCGCGGAATCGATTCTACCGGAACAGGTTCTTTTGCGCTCTTCAGAATATTTATCAGGTTGCTATTCAGGTAAATCCTGAATCGTTCATAATCTACACCGGATAATCCCTTGGAAGAAAAGATGCTGTAGTAATTGTGTTCGCGCCGCATTTTTGTGAAGATCAGTGCATAGCGACTGCCAAGCTGTCCTATAACCGTGTATAAAAACGATTCAATTGCTTGCCTGGAGTCGGAATTAAGATTCAGCTGTCCGCTCAACGTGAGGATGTTTTTGATCTCGATATTTTTTCGCTTGACGTCGCGATTCAAGGCACTTACAAGCTGCGTGTTCAGGAAAAGCTCGCGCTTAAGATGGCGGTAGTCGATGCGTAGCTTGTTGGCTTCGCGGTCCAGATTTTGCTGCTTACTGCGTAAAATACCGGTCACATTCACACCAAAGATCATAAGCCCGTTTACCAGGAGCAGGGATAGAAATATCACAAAAAAATTGGAAAGCGGATTGACGATGATATTGTTGTAAGCGAATGCAATATAGCTTACTCCGAACAGGACAAAGGCAGAGCTTACCAGGAAAACTGCCTTTTGCTTATTAAGCAGCAGCCAGACCGCCACAAAATGCATGGCAAACAGCACAGGAAAAGCAGGATGGGCAGCCGCGAGCGGCATCAACGCAACAACTGTCAAAAGCAAATCCGCACCCATGACGGTAGCATACACATTTCCACTCAGGCTTTTTCCGGAGAAAACAAGCTGCCACACAACGCTTGTAAACAGACTGGCCATAAAAATAATCGCCAGCAATAAACCGGGGCTCGTGGCATCCAGCAACGGCATGGTAAAAGCCACGATACCGGTCAGCGCCGTAATGGCAAATTTAAAATAAGATAATGTTCGTCCGCGGTTTTCGCGGATAAATTCTACAACAGATTCCATTGTTTACTTTAATATTGCCCTTAATAGAATCAGAAACTCTTTACCGTCATTCTCGACAAGTTTTTTATTTTTTAAGGCTTTTTCAAAATTGGGATTGATCTCCAGTGCTTTGTTAAATTCGTTCAGTGCCTGTATAAACAGGTTCCGGCATTGGATCAGATGAACGATTCCAAGACTGTTCCAGAGATCCGCGTAGCTTTCTTTACGGCCGGTAGCCTCCAGCAGTTCCTTTTCAAATTTCATCAGCGTGCGCTGGCTGATACTGCGGCCACCGTACATAAAGCGCAAAAGAAAACTGATACTGATAATATTGTGATCGTCGTCCTCCAGCAATCTTTCCCGTCCCGCTTCCAGCAATTTTACGGCTGTCTTAAGTTTATTGGTCTGTACCGCTTTACGCACTTTTGCCAGAACGTTGGCAACGCCTCTCAATTTTTTATCGGCCAGTGTCTGCAACTGCTGATAGGTTCGTTCAATTCGTATGGAAGCGGGGGGCAGGTGAGTATCGCTTTTGTCGCTTTGCACGCTGTCCAGGTATAGCAAGGCAAGATTGTAGCGGGCAAGATCATATTTGGGGTTTATTCTTAGCGCCTGCTGAAAAAACTCCAGTGCTTTCACGTGCTGCTTGGCGCTGAGGTAGGCCAAACCGGCAACGTTGTGCAAGTCGGCGTAGCGCGGCTCTATCTTAAGCGCTTTTTCCAGCAGTTTGATGGCCTCCGCGTTATTCTGCAGCCCCAGGTAGGCCAGACCCAACTGCTTGTAAGCTTCAACCGCTTTAGGGTTAAGCTGAATAGCCAGTTTGAATTCGGCAATGGCGTCTTCCAGCATGTTGTTTTTGATGAACAACAGCCCCATCTGAACATGTGGCGCGGCTTCCTTGACATCCTTGATTTTATCGGCAATGGTAAACATCACGTTGATTTCGTCAAGCGTGTCCTGGTGCACCGACTCAACAATATTCCGAATGCGCTTTTCCAGTTGCTCTTCGTCTTTTTGACGGCGCCGTTCAAAACGCACCATGTTTTTGTTAATCAGGCGGCCTTCTTCAAATATTTCGCAGCTGGCTATACCTTTGGCAACATGCGTCGCCGTTTGTACGTGAAATTTGCGCCCGTAAACCTGTACGTTATCGTTAAAACCTATATCAGACATGAATGCTCCGCTTTCTTGACGGCTTAGAATTTAAACGCGAATGCTTCTACTTTCAATTATATGCTTTCCGTGTAAACCGTAACCCTGTTTCTTCCGCTGCTTTTTGATTTGTACAGCGACAGATCGGCTTTATGTACCAAATCCTCAAAGTTATCGGCATCATCGGGAAACGTCGCTCCGCCAATGCTGATGGAAATGCGGCCGCCCGGCTGCACGGTTTCCTTATAGAACGGATATTCCTCCACTTTTTGGCGAATACGTTCGCCCAGAATATCGATTACCTCTTTTTCACTCCCTGGAAGAATAATGCAAAATTCTTCGCCACCATATCGACTAACTATATCCTCTTCGCGCACGGTATTTCGCAACAACCATCCCAAAGTGCGCAGCGCCTCGTCACCGGCCTGGTGGCCCAGCGTATCATTATAGTTTTTGAAATGATCTATATCCAGCATAAGCAGGGAAACTTCACTTTTATTTCTTTTGGCGCGGTTTATTTCTTCCTTCAGGCGATCTTCGAAATAGCGGTAATTGTTCAGACCGGTCATCGGGTCTGTCAACGACAGGTTTTTCACCTCTTCATAATTGATGGCATTGGAGAGGGAAATGGAAATCATATTTACAAGAATAGAAAATATCTCCAAATCGGAGCGCGACAACTTCTGCTTGTTAAGAGAGGCGCCGCAACCGACCAGGCCGCGAATGCGCTCCCCGTGCATAATCGGAGCAATAACGTCAATATTATTCTCTTCCAGGACTTTGACGATGGGCAGCAATCCTGCGTTTTCTTTCAGTTGTTCCGTTAATAAGGGCTTGGCGTTTTCAATAAAATGATTTATAAGCGGATGGTCCAGCTCCACCGACAGCTCATTCAGCTCTATCTGGTCCAGCCCCTTGGTGAAACGACGCGAAAAGCGGCGCTGGGCGCTTTCATATAAAAAGGTGAATGCCTTTTGGCAGGCCATTTGACCCACGATGATCAGAAGTGCGGAATTGATTAGCTGATTCAGATTTAAAATGGAGTAAAGCTCGGAGCTGATCTCCAGCAGGTTGTGAATTTCGTAAACGCGCTTTTTGAGGCTGCGCTCTGTCGTCTGCAGGTCTTTCTCTTTTTCATAAACCTGGCGCTGCAGGCCGGCGTTTTCACGCGCGCTCCCGTGCAGTAACTGCATATCCCTGTAGTGCTGGCGGCAAACCGAAACAAGCTGCTTTAACAGCCGAACGTCCTTATTGCCCGGAGCGGGTTTGGCATCAAAAACGATCAGGTAATCGCAAAAATCAAACAACTGAAAACTTAACGCGCTTTGGCCACTGCCAACCAAACGGTTCCCAACAAGGACATCGTGAAAAATCTCGTTTTCGAGGCTGAAAATATAGTTGCGGTCATTGTTAAAACGCCTGATATCTTCCGTTGCTACGTCTGCACACTCTTCATCGTTTTTGTTGTTTTTCCAGCCGGAAGGTACTGATCGTACACTAAACATCACTTTTGTAAAGAGGCCGCATTGGGGACCAAAGCGATCAAGAAAGGCCATAAATTTCAGATGAAAATTATTGCATCCGATGAAACCGTCTGCCGCTTCACGCGCTTTTTCAATAAGTGTGAGAGTCTCCAGGTTGGTCTGGATATTGCTATCGACGCTAGTTGTGTAGCGCTTTATCATGCTCCGGAAAATACGCTGCCCCCTACTGAATACGGATTACATGTAAATGAATAATAATAGCATGCACGACAGAACAAAACTTTGACCTGCGTCTCTTTTTCGTGATTTTCGATACAGATCGTGTTTTTTTTAATTTATTTGGGTAATATCGTTTTTAGACAAAAAAACCCGGGCCTGAACAGACCCGGGTACGAAGCTTAAATTGATATCTTTATATCAATAGGGACCGTCTCTTTCATTTCAGCGATCCACTCACGGTATTTACGCTCCATCTTGAAATTAAGCGCCAGCTCTTCCACTCTTTGCCAGTCATCTTTCAACGATACTTCACGTGCGGTATCGCGCCCTTCCAGCTTAACTATATGATAGCCGAATTCCGTCTTAAACGGCATGCTTATCTCTCCGGGCTTTATGCCGGCCAATATGGATTTAAATTCCGGAATGATCAGATTGTCTACTTCGAATTCACCCAGATAACCTTTGTCCGTCGAAACATTATCATCATCCGAATGCTCAACGGCCAGTTCGGAAAAGTCCTCGCCTGCCAGTGCGCGCTGACGCAACTCTTTCAACTTGTCAACAATACGCTGTTCATCTTCTTTGGTCGGCGCAACCTGTATCAGGATATGCCGTGTGCGCACGCGCTCACCGCGGCGCTCAATCATTTGAATCAGGTGAAAACCGAATTGGGTCTGAACGATATCGGACATCTCCCCGTCATTCAGAGCGAAAGCGGCCGTTTCATATTCCTTTACAAAATCGCCGCGACTGATCAGGCCAAGGTCACCGCCGCGTTTGGCAGAGGCAGGGTCCTCGGAAAACCGGGCGGCTAGTTCGGCAAAGTCCTGGCCTTGTTCGATCAACTGCTTCAGCGAATCGATCTTTTCGTAAGCAGCAAGCTGTGCTTCCTGGCTGGGTTGTACCAGCTTAAGAATATGGCTGATTGACACCTTTTCGCGCAGGCTGGGCAAACTGTCTTTGTAGGTTTCATAAAACTGCTCGACCTCGCGACGCGACACCTGTTCATTCTGGAATTTGGTAGCCCTGACCTTTTCCACGAGCAACTGTTCGTTCACTACTTTGCGGATATCCTTGCGGATTTTTTTCATCGGGTTTTGAAAAACTTGTTCCAGCTGCTGCTCGGAACCAACCTGCTGGATCAGATAATCCAGCCGCTCGCTTACGCGTTGATCCAAAAGCTGCGGATCTATAGTGATTGTATCCTGTTCAGCCTTTTCCAGCAAAAGCTTCTGCTCAATCAGCGTTTGCAGTGTGCGCTGGCGGATTTGATTGACCACCTGTGGATTTTGCGACGGGTCCATACGGTTCTGGACCATATAGTTGCGCACATAATTTTCCACCTCGGAAATCAGAATAATCTTGTTGCCGACAACGGCCGCTATGCCGTCAATTTTCTGCTGGGCCATGAGCGGTGTCGTAAAAAGAAGTAATATCAATAGTCGTTTAAAAAACAGATTCATTTATTGCACCTTGCTTAAGTAGGTTTGTATCTGAAACTCCTCACGTAATTGCGCCGTCAGGCGCTCGAACTCTTCATTGCGTTTGCGCCATTTCAGCCTTCGTACGATTTCGTCACGCACCAGTTCCAACTCGATCTGACTGCCTGCCGGCTGTCTGTCCAGCACTTGTATAAAATGATAACCGTGCTCGCTCTTGACCGCGTTGGAAATGGCGCCGGTTTTTAGCCGCTGCTGAGCGCGGGCCAGCTCATCCGGCAGGGCATCCGCGCGCACGTAACCCAAATCGCCGTTGGGACTTTCATATGTAGACTGCGATTCGAAGTAGTATTTTTTTATGATTTGGTTTAAATCCCTGGATTCGCCTATTTCATTAAAGATCGCCCGGTCCTGCTTTTCGATCAGCAGGTGGACAAGATGCACTTCATCTTCGCTGCGCACAAACTCCTTGCTGTTCTCCTCATAATAATCTTCAATTTCTTTTTGCGAAATCCTGTAATTCTTATTCAGCTTCTGGTCGAGATATTTTTCAACGACCAAAGCACGCGTGTATTCACGCAGCTGGAACTTCTCAAACTCATCCAGTGCAACACCTTCGCGCTGGGCTGCCTGGTAAAGCATTTCATTTTCCACCCAGCGTTTAATAAACGTTTTCTTCATAGAAAGCTGCTCCTTTTCGGAGAGGCCCTCGGGAACGGCGTAATTAAGCATTTCCTTTTGCAGGTAGGAGTCCTCTACCTGCGCAACCAGGTCCGGCGGCAGGTCCTGCCTGGTGTCACAGGAAAAGGCGATCACAACTGCCGCGGCTAATAAAAGAGAGCGTAAAATCATTTTAAATTTCCGCTACTTTTTGAGAGTCAACTTCAACCGTGTAAGTCTGGCGCAACTGTTTTTCCCATTCATCCGTTAATTCGCGTGTTTTTTGGTAGCCTACTTTTCGCTGTAAAGTGGAATAGACTTTTTCATAACTCTTGATAATCGGGTCGGTCATTTCGCCTGTCTTGCCGACCACCCATCCTTCTTTGTACTGCACGGGACCAAACAGTTTATTTTCACCAACCTTGAAGGCCTCGCGGGATACATCTCCGCGCTGCGTTTCCTGAACCTTGCCCACAAAACCGTTTTTGTTTTTCGTCAGATTGTCTTTTGAGTATTGAACGGCAAGATACTGAACCGACTTACCGCTCCTGGCCAGGTCATAAATGCGATCGGCTTCATTCTTATTTTCCACGTACACCTCCCACAACTCAAGGGTGGCGGGAATGGTAAATTCAGGCTTATTATTCGCGTAATACTCTTTCAGCTCATCTTCTGAATAGGAAACATTGTCCTTTATCTGTTGCTCTTCGATCTTCTTTATCAGCGTTGTCTCTTTATAATGATTGAGGCTTTCGCGGATATCCCTTGCGTTATCCAGACCGGCACTTACGGCAAGATCCACCACAAAATCAACCGTGGAAAAACCATCCACATCTTTTTCCAGGTTAACCGCGGAGGTTAAAAGAGAACGCAGCGGGCTGACACGGTTGTCATGATATTTAAAATATTCGCTAACGGTAAGCTCGCCGCCGTTCCAAGTGGCCAAAGTCATATTCATTTCATCCGGCTGGTAGTTCTCAAGAGACAATCCGGCGCTGTCTGCCAGAGCAATATTTATCTTCTGGAAAGCATCAATATTTTCTTTATTGATCTCGAAACCGGCCTCTTGTTTTTTGGCCTGAATATGCTCTTCCCAGGCTTTGGTTATCTCTTTTTGTTTTTCGGGAAATTTTAAAAACAAGGCGCGCTGCAATTCACCTTCTTCTTCTTCAAAGGCTCCTCCTTTATAGGAAGCGTTGGGTCGCTTTTCCTGCACCATAATGACATGGTATCCGTAGGAAGATTCAACCGGCCCGGAAATCTCGCCCGGTTCCAGCGCGTAGGCGGCATCTTCAAAAGCCGGGTCCATATCGCCCCAGGAGAACCAGCCCAGATTGCCTTTATTCTCAGGCGCGCTTTTGTCATCGGATGTTGTATAGGCCAGCTCATAAAAATCTTCACCGGCCCGGGCCTGGGCGGCGATATCCTCGGCCAGTGTCCGCGCCTCTTCTTTTGTTCTGTCGGTCTCGCTGTTCCTGGCGCCTTTCCAGGCGATCAGCACATGGCTGGCTTTTACTTCCGTCTTTTTACGATCATATGTTTCACGCAACAGCTTTTCCGGAAAAACCTCCTTAACCGCCGTTTCACGCCAGTACATGTTGGTCATCCATTTGGCCCGACGCATTTCGTAGTCCTGGATAAATTCCGGATCTTCATCAAGGCCGGCCTCATAAGCCGCTTTAAGTTTCAGCTTTCTAAGGATCATTTGATCCAATACGGTAAGCTTTTGCTTGATATCCAGGTCGCTGTAGTTTTCCTTTTTGGAGAATTGCTTTTCAAGTGCGTCTTTGAAATCTTCTGTCGTAATTTTGATATCATCGACCCGGGCAACCTCATCCGCGCCCTGGCAGGAGATAAAGAGAGAAACAACAAGAGAGAACAGTACAATCATCCGAACAATACGTTTTTGCATTTTAGTATTAACCTCCAAATTTTCGCATCAAAAAAGACTTAAAAGTTAGTTTTTTGTATCAATGCTTTGCAACAGTTTTTTCACAAAGTCCAGCCGTTCGCCGCTATGGCTGCCTTGCAGAACAATTTCCAGACCCAGCTCTTTTTGATTTAGAAAGTGCACCTGCGCCATTTTCTGGTTCATAAAGCCGGGGATGATCTTTTCAAAAAACATATCATCTTCCTGTGCCACGGGATCAAAAAATATTTTCATTTTGGAAGCACCCATGGCCAGCCTTACGGCATATAAGTTACCGGCCAGCACCTTTAGCTCTATGGCGCGGAAAAACAGCTCCACTTCTTCTGGAATTTTGCCAAAGCGGTCGCGCAGCTCATCGGCCATCTGTTCAATCTGTTCGACTTTTCGGAAGTTGACTAAACGATGGTAAATGGCAACGCGTTCCAACTCATTTTTGATATATGATTCCGGAATGAGCAGGTCGAAATCGACATCAAGTTTGGGATCCGTAAAAGCACGGCGCGGCTCTTTTTCGGCCAGCTCTTCGCGCAGCTCCCCGGATAGACTTTGTTGCAATTCTTCCACGGCATCTTCGAGAATTTTGCAATAAAGATCAAAGCCCACTGTTTGCACAAAACCACTTTGCTGCTTACCCAGTAAATTACCGGCCCCGCGTATTTCCAGGTCGCGCAGGGCCACCTTGTAACCGGAACCCAGTTCGGTAAAATCCTGGATGGTGCGCAGCCGTTTGCGGGAAAGCTCGGTCAGCTTGTCCATGGGCGGAACCAGCAGGTAGGCATAAGCCTGTTTATCGGAACGGCCTACGCGGCCACGCAATTGATACAGCTGCGCCAGGCCAAATTTATGAGCCCGGTTAATGATAATCGTATTGACGTTGGGTATGTCCAGTCCGTTCTCAATGATCATGCTGGCCACGAGAATATCAAAGCGCCGGGCCATAAAATCGAGCATAACTTTTTCCAGCCTCTTTTCGGGCAGCTGCCCGTGGCCCACGGCAATACGCGCTTCGGGTATAATTTCAGCCAGCGTCTGACGCATTGCTTCGATCGTTTCCACCCGGTTATGTACAAAATATATCTGGCCACCGCGCTGGATCTCGCGCTTTATCACGTGGTGTATTTTTGTGTCGTTCCAGTGAATGATCTCGGTATGCACAGGCATGCGGTTGCGCGGCGGCGTTTCGATATTGGAAAAATCACGCGCTCCCATCAGCGCCATGTGCAGCGTGCGCGGAATCGGCGTGGCCGTCATGGAAAGTATGTCCACCGAAAGACGGTATTTTTTTAGCTTTTCCTTATGCTTAACACCAAAACGCTGCTCTTCGTCCACCACCAGCAGGCCAAGGTCTTTAAAATGAACATCTTCGGAAATGAGGCGGTGTGTGCCTATCACAATATCCACGCTGCCATCGGCCAGGCCCGCCAAAACCTGTTTTTGCTCTTTGGGGCTGCGGAAACGGTTGAGCATTTCCACGCGCACGGGAAATGGCTTTAAGCGCTGGCTAAACGTTTCGTTATGCTGAAAGGCAAGGATCGTTGTCGGCACCAGGACGGCCACCTGTTTTCCGGACATCACCGACTTGAAAGCCGCGCGCAGGGCGACCTCCGTTTTGCCAAAACCCACATCGCCGCACAAAAGACGATCCATGGGCTGGCCGTTTTCCATATCCTGTTTGACTGCAAAAATCGCTTTATTCTGATCTTCCGTCTCTTCAAAGGGAAAAGAGGCTTCCAGCTCACGCTGCCAGTGGTTGTCCGCCTCAAACGTGAAGCCGCTTTGGGCCTTTCGGCCGGCGTAAATCTGTATCAGCTCGGCGGCCACTTTTTTTAGCGATTCCTTTGTCCTGGCTTTGGCTTTTTCCCATTCCTTTGTGCCCAGCTTGGTCAGTTTGGGCGACACGCCATCTTCGGATGAGTATTTTTGTACGCGGTTTAAACGATCAACCGTAACGAAAAGGCTGTCACCATCCGCATAGGCAATCTTTAAACACTCTTTGTCCACATTGCCATAGTTGACCACCTCCAGGCCAAGATACTGGCCGATGCCGTAATCCACGTGGACCACATAATCGTAAATATGCAGACCGCCAAGCTGGCGCAAATAGGCACCGCTTTTAAAGCTGCGATAGACCTTGTGCCGTTTGAACCGTTTAAATACCTCGTGGTCGGTCAGCACCTGCAGCCCGAGTTCCTCCGAAACGAAACCGCCATGCAGTGTGCCCACCGGGAAGGACGCGTGAATTTCAATCTCCTCTTCTTCAATGATCTCGCGCAACCGTGTCGCCTGTTCCGCGGAGGCCGACTGGATAATAAAATGATTGTCCCGCTTTTCGGCGGCCTGTTTGCGCAGGTATTCCAGAAACAATTTAATATTGCCGTTAAAGTCCGGGTGAACCTGTATTTTAAAATCGATTGTCTTCACGCCATCGGCGGCAACAAGGTCTGAACTGAGATGCTGGTAAGGGCGCAATTGTTCGAAAAGGGCGTCAACCGATTGGTATAGATCGTCGGGCGGATGGCTGGACATGGCAAGCGTTGGGTCTGCGGCAAAGCGCTCCGCCGCCTGGTCAAAAAACGCGTTCAGCTTTTGCTCCAGCTCCGCCTTGTCTTCAAAAAATACCACGGCGTTATCCGGCAAAAGAGAGGGCAAAAATACCTCGGCGTTTTGTTCGGCCAGGTGCGGCAGAACCACAATCTCCTGCAGGGCTCCGGTTGTGCGCTGGCTGATCACGTCAAAAGAGCGCAGGGATTCCAGTTCATCGCCAAAAAACTCCATGCGGATAGGTTCTTCGCTGTTCCAGGCAAAAATATCGATGATACCGCCGCGAACGGCGAACTCCCCTACCTGCTCCACAATATCCACGCGCTCAAAACCGGCGCCGGCAAACTGTTCCAGTAACTCCTCAAAAGTGTAGTGATTACCCGTCTTTAGATATATCTGCCTGTCCAGAAACTGCTCCGGCAAAGGCAGCTTCTCCATCAGCGCCTCGGGGCTGCAGACCGCCAGCCAGTTTTCTTTCTCCAGAAACTTTTGCATCGCCTCCAGGCGAACGCTGACAAGTTCCGGTCTCGGACCGGCGGCATCATAAGGTTCCGTGGAAAGACCGGGCAAAAAGGCGCTGTAATCTTTGCCGCAAATCTGCTCCAGGTCATCGTGTATCTGCTCGGCGGACTCCAGAGAATTGGCAATATAAAGCAGCGGCCGGCGCAGCTCTTTATGCACATAACTGCTGATAAAAGCCCGGAAGGAGCCCGGGATACGCCGCAGGTGCAGCGGCCTGGAACGCTCAACCAGAGCTTTTAGCTCATTAAAGGCCGATAAACGGTAAACTCTTTCTGTAAGGGATTGCATGGCTGGTTCAGTTGACGTCATCACCGGGCTTGGGTTTGGGAATGTTGGCTTTCAGTTTCTCAAGCTCTGCGGCATAGCGGCCTTCCGGATAAGCTTTCTTCATCTGCCCAAAATATTTTTCAAACACATCATAGCGCCCGAGATAGAAAAAGCTGGCTGCCGTCAAAAAGGCCACGGATTCCATATCAAAAAAGGAAGGGTTAAACGTTGTAACTTTCTCACACAGGTTGATTGTGTTCAGGTAATCTTTTTTTGAAAAAGCCACATACGCCTGGCCGTAGATAGCGTTGGCGCGGTCCGTGTCGGATTCACAGCGAGTCAGCATTAAGCTGAAAACACTTTCCGCCTTTTCTATTTTGCCGCTGTAGTAAAAAATAAATCCCTTAAAAAAGAGCAGGGAGAGGTAATAATCTTCACGATTGTCTTTGAGCCACTCTTCCACTTCATCGAAAAGCCGCGCCGCTTCAGCGTAATTCTGCTCTCTGAAATGAAGCTTGCCCAGCTCATAGATGATAAATTTCTGCTTGTCTGAAACGCGGTCTATTTCGATGGATTTCTGCAGAAACTCTTCTGCCTTGTCACTTTCGTTTAGCAGCAGATGGCTAAAACCTTTGATCCGGTAAAGATCTTCGCGGGCGGCGTATTGCGGGTCGTAGTTAAGAACGTTTTCAGCCGCATCGATGGCCTGGCTGAAAGAGCCCTTCTGATAAAATGTCCAGCACAACTCAGCCCAGACCAGCGCCAGGTCCTTGTTGTTGGCTGCCTGCTTCAGCGCCTGCAGATAGTGTTTGGAAGCTTCATCATATTTTTCGTCGTCATAAAGCAAACGTGCCTGACGGATGATTTCTTTAAATTGCATTACAAATCCTGAAATAAATAGCTGGAAATTTTAGCCAATCAAACGCATAATGGCAAATTGAAATAGGTGTTCTATAAACAAAGAATGCCGCTCTGTGGCGGCATCCTTTTGTTTGTTTTATTAATTAGTTTCTGCTGAAGGCCAGATCGACCAGCTCGTCCATCTGCGACACAAAATGAAATTTCAGGTCACGGATGTTGGCAGCAGGTATTTCTTCCAGGTCTTTTTTGTTACGGGCCGGAAGAATCACCTCTTTGATGCCGGCGCGTTTTGCCGCCAGCACCTTCTCTTTAATGCCGCCCACGGGAAGTACATTTCCGCGCAGCGTTATTTCACCGGTCATTGCCATATCATCTTTGATGCGTTTACCCGTGTAAAGCGAATAAAGAGCGCAAAACATGGTAATACCTGCGCTGGGTCCGTCTTTGGGAATGGCGCCGGCCGGCACGTGAATGTGCGTATCATACTTTTCATGAATGCCGTTTTCTATACCAAGCTCTTTGGCGTTGGAGCGCAAAAAGCTCATTGCGGCCGAAGCCGATTCTTTCATCACATCGCCCAGCTTGCCTGTCAGCGAAAGGTGGCCTTTTCCATCCATACGCGTCGCTTCAATAAACAGGATATCGCCGCCAACAGCCGTCCAGGCCAGGCCGGTAGCCACACCGGGACGTGCCACACGTTCGGCAATATCATAATCGAAACGCGGTGCGCCGAGATAATTGCTCACTATCCGGGGCGTAATTTTTTTAGTCTTCGTCTCACCTTCAACAATTTCGCGGGCCACGCCGCGAATAATCGAAGCAACTTCACGTTCCAGGTTACGCACACCGGCTTCCCGGGTATACTTGTTTGTTACCTCTTTTATGGCCTTGCGTCCAAACTCGATCGTTTTGTCATCCAGCCCGTGATTTTTGAGCTGTTTGGGGATCAGGTATCGCTCGGCAATATGCATTTTTTCTTCGTCTGTGTAGCCGTTTATCTCAATCACTTCCATACGGTCTTTCAATGCCGGTGGTATGGGATCGATCAGGTTGGCCGTTGCAATAAACATCACCTTTGAAAGGTCAAAAGGCACTTCCAGGTAATGGTCCGCAAACGTATTATTCTGCTCGGGATCCAGCACTTCCAGCAATGCTGAGGAGGGATCGCCTCTAAAATCCATGCCGAGCTTGTCGATTTCATCCAGCATAACAACGGGATTGTTGGAACCGACTTTCTTTATCTCCTGGATAATCCGTCCCGGCAAAGCGCCAACATAAGTGCGGCGGTGCCCGCGGATTTCCGCTTCGTCACGTACACCACCCAGCGACATGCGGGAAAACTTGCGGTTCAGCGCGCGTGCGATCGAACGGCCCAGGCTGGTTTTTCCAACACCCGGAGGGCCGACAAAACACAAGATAGGTCCCTTCATATCCGATTTAAGCTGTCTTACGGCCAGATATTCAAGAATCCGTTTTTTGACCTTTTCCAAACCATAATGGTCTTCGTTCAGGATCTGTTCGGCTTTTTTTACACTTAGCTGATCCTTGGTGCTTTTAAGCCAGGGCATCTCCAGCAACCAGTCCAGGTAGGTACGCGTAACGGTGAACTCGCTAGCCATCGGAGACATGCGCGAAAGACGGTTGAGTTCTTTCTCGGCCACCTCTTTAACATGTTTGGGCATTTTGGCCTTTTGCAGCCGCTCACGCAGTTCCTCGGCTTCGCTGCCTTCATCTTCGTACTCGCCGAGTTCTTTTTTGATGGCTTTAAGCTGCTCCCGCAGGTAATAATGACGTTGGGTCTTGTTGAGCTCACCCTGTACTTCATCCTGGATCTTGCTGCCCAATTCAAGAATCTGCAGCTCTTTGTTCAGGAGATAATGAATTTTCTCCAGACGCTCTTTCACATCGAGCATCTCCAAAACCTGCTGTTTTTCCGAAACGGAAAAGTTAACCTGGGATGCGATCACGTCGGCCAGCTTGGTGGGCTCTTCCGTATTGAGCACCATGACGCGATGTTCGTTGGTTAAGTAGGGCGTGTGATCAACTATTTTCTGAAAAACATTTTTGATGTTGTTACACAACGCTTCGATTTCAATATTATCTTGCTCGCCTTTGTCGTTTTTTTGGCGGATAACCGCTTCAAAGTAGGGATCGTTTTTTGTAAATTTGTCCACTTCAAAACGATATAACCCCTGCACGATCATCTGTTCAGACCCATCGGGCATTTTGAACTTTTTCAGAATCATCGCGGCGGTACCCCAGCGGAAAAGATCATCAAAGCCGGGCTCTTCAACACGGCCATCCTGCTGGGCAATCAACCCGATGACTTTCGTCTCTTCATTTAGATTGTGCAACAGGTTCAAAGACTTTTCACGTCCAACAGCCAAAGGCACGACCTGGTGTGGAAAAACAACCGTATTCCTCAAGGGCATTACCGGAAGCACTTCCGCTACAGGCGTATTTGCTTTTTCTGCAGTCACTCTGTTATTCTCCATTTTATGTTATCGAACGCCTAAATCTTTCAACTTTCATGCCAAGCGGGCATTTTAAGGTGTGGGAGGCCACGAAGGCACCCGGGCGACTGAAACAATCAAACGAAGTAGAAATATTGACAGATGCCACTGCCATATGTGCCGCAAACCACAAAATAAATTTGCATGAATGTATCTCTACCAAAACTTGTGTTTGGCCTTGCACGTGAGTGAGGCATTTGCTATTTTCCCTGATCGTTTAGTAACTCTATATAGAGTGTATAACCCGTTTGGAGATGGATCTTATGAGCACATTTACCCTGCCGGAAAACCTTAAAGCGCTGGAGAAGTTGGCCTACAATCTGTGGTTTAGCTGGAATCCCGATGCACGCGATATTTTCCGGTCAATCGACCTGCAGCTATGGAGAGAAAAGGGTCGTAACCCCGTTGCCTTTCTGCGCAACGTAGATAGCAAAATACTCGAAGAAAAGGCCGCTGATCCCGCCTTCGTTGAAAAGGTTGACAAGGTGTATAAGCGCTTTACCGATTATATGGGTAGCGCCAAAACGCGTTTTAATGAAAGCCACCCCAATTTATCCGATCAGCTCATCGCTTACTTTTCCGCCGAATACGGTCTGCATGAATCGCTGCCCAACTATGCCGGCGGCTTGGGTATTCTGGCTGGTGACCACTGCAAGACCGCCAGCGATCTGGGCCTGCCTTTTGTGGCTGTGGGTCTTATGTACAAACACGCCTATTTCACACAGTACATTAATGAGAACGGCGAGCAACTGGAAGAATTTAAGGAGCTGGTGCATGAAGAGCTGCCGATCGAGCTGGTAAAGACCAAAGACGATAAACCGCTTCTGGTGAGCGTCCCGCTTCTCGATCACGATGTATATCTGCAAATCTGGCAAGTTAATGTCGGGCGGATAAAGCTTTTCCTTCTGGATACCGGTGTGGACAAAAATGCCACGGAAGACCAGGAAATCATCCACTCGCTGTATGGCGGATCCCGCGATACGCGCATGAAGCAGGAAATTATTCTGGGCATTGGCGGTTTACGCGCCCTGCGCAAAATGAACCTGAACCCTACCGTTTTCCACATGAACGAGGGACATTCGGCATTTCTGGGTCTGGAGCGTTTGTACGAACTTATGAACGAAGGAATGGACTTTAAGCCGGCGCTTGAATTCGTGCGCAGCACAACGCTTTTTACAACACACACGCCCATACCCGCCGGTAATGAAGCGTTTGAATTTGATATGATGGAACGTTATTTCAAAAACATGTGGCCGCAACTGGAAATGTCCGACGATTTCTTTTTTGACCTGGGCCGCAATGTTAATGAGCACCAGCATGAAAACTTCTCGCTGACTATCCTGGCGCTGAATTTGTCCTATATGGCCAACGGCGTCAGCAAACTGCACAGCAAAGTGTCGCGCGAGATGTGGAGCGTTGTCTATCCGGGCGTACCGACAAGCGAAGTACCCATTCAGCATGTCACAAACGGTATTCATACCGAGTCCTGGCTGCACCGTGAAATGATCCGGTTATTTGATGAATACCTTGGCAGCGACTGGCGCGGCCACCTGCACGAGCAGAGTTACTGGGAAAAGGTATTCGCCATTCCGGATGAGGTTTGGTGGAAGGCCATGCAAAAAATGAAACAGGATATGAGTCAGCATTTGCGCCGCCGCTATTCCGAGCAGCTGGATCGTTATGCCAGCAAGCGAAGCGGTTTTCCCCCGCCAGATTCTATTCTTGACGAGAACGGTTTGATGATTGGTTTCGCGCGCCGTTTTGCACCCTACAAAAGGGCCAACCTGATCTTTAAAGACAAAAAGCGCATCGCAAAAATCCTAAATGATCCGGAGCGGCCGGTGCAAATCGTGTTCTCCGGGAAAGCCCATCCGCAGAATGAAGCCGGAAAAGAGCTGATACGCGAAATTAACCAGATCGCCCAGAAAGATGCATTCGCCGGCAAGGTAACATTCATTGAAGATTATGGCATAAATGTGGCGCGCTCGCTGGTATCGGGCGTCGACCTGTGGCTTAACAACCCCAGAAGGCCTTTGGAGGCCAGCGGCACCAGCGGCCAAAAAGTGCCGATCAACGGTGGCATTAACTTTTCCGTACTGGACGGATGGTGGCCGGAAGGTTATAACGGCAAAAACGGCTGGACCATCGGGCGGGAACTGGAATACAGCGACCACGCCATGCAGGATGAAGAGGATGCCCATTCGCTTTATGAAACACTGGAAGAGATTGTCAACATCTATTATGATCGTGACAAGGACGGCATTCCGCGTGAATGGATTCGCATCAGCAAGGAATCTTTGCGCACGGTGATCTCTGCTTTTTCGACCCATACCATGGTATGGAATTACACAACGCAGTTTTATGTGCCCGGCATGCATCGTCATATCCGCTATACGGAAAACGAGTACACACAGCTGTTCCGCTTTACACGATGGATGAACCGAGTGAAACGGCACTGGAAAAATGTACACCTGGCACTGGGCCGCAACGGCAACGGTGAAGACAGACGCATTTTCGGTGCGGGCGAGTCAAAGGAGATAAGCATTCTTGTACGTCTCGGTTCACTTAAGGCCGAAGAATTGCGCGTTGAGCTGATCCTGGAAAGGCAGGACGCCATCAAAAAGCACCAGGATATGGAGGTTTATCCCATGGGCCTTATCGGACAAGCGGAAGATAATACCTATGAATACCGTGCCCGCGTAAAGGCCAAAGAAGACGGCTCATACCGTTTTAATTGCCGCGTGATGCCAATCCACCACGATATGTTCAACGGCCATGAAACGCGTTTGATTAAGTGGCTGGACTAATGGAGAGGCTTTTCTCTCACTTTTCTAAAGGGCGCCCCTTGGGGCGCCTTTTTTTATATCTGCAAAACGTCCTGAAAACAGTCATATTACATTAATACATTAACACGCTAACACATTAATACTTTAGCACATTAATACCCCCAACCCACTCCTATTGGCACTGCCAGATATTATTTATTACGAGGTAGGGAATGATAATGTACAGAAACGTGTCCCTGACGAGATAATACGAAAACACTACGGCAACGACCTTCCAGCCTTTTTGGCGCAACAAAGCCTTCAAGCCTTCTGTTCGCCAAATGGCGACCCATTCTTTCATAAAACGCGGTACATAGCGCAGCATTTACTCTTCTTTCGCTTTTGACGATCTGTTCCCAAGCACCGTTTTCACGTTGCGCAGAAAGTTATGAAATTTTGCGCGGTAAACAGGACTTTTCTTAAAACGCCGCCGGAAATCTGCCTCATCCATTTTCTCCAGATCCACCAGGCGCGGTGAAACGTTGCCTTCATCCGGCCGGAAGGCATCCAGGTCAGTCTGTTTTTCAAAGCGGTTCCAGGGGCAGACATCCTGGCAGATGTCGCAGCCAAAAACCCAGTTCTCCATTTTGCCGACGTATTCTTGAGGAATGGGCGCGTCCCAGTGCTCTATTGTCAAATAGGAAATGCAGCGCCGCGCGTCGATACGATATTCCTCGAGGGCGTCGGTCGGGCAAGCCTCGATGCAGGCCGTACAACTTCCGCAATAGTCCTGCACCGCTGTATCATAGGTCAGCTCTGTGTTCAGGATAATTTCCCCAAGGAAAAGCCAGGAGCCGTAGTCGCGCGTGAGAATATTTGTGTTTTTACCCTGCCAGCCCACACCGGCCGCCACCGCCCACAGCTTATCCATGGCGGGGGCCGTGTCCACGCAAATGCGCCCGTAGATGCCGGCGTCCAGCTGCTTTATCTGTTGCAGACACTGCTTCAGCTTTTTTTTCATTACCTTATGATAATCTTTGCCCCAGGCGTAGCGGCTTATCTTTCCCCGGTCGTCTTCATCGGAATGCTGCTCGGGGCTGTAATAGTTCATCGCTACGGCCACAACGCTCTGCGCGTCCGGATAGAGTTTTCTGACGTCTTCTCTTTTATCGATGTGGTTTTCCATCCAGGCCATGGTGCCGTTGCGGCCGGCTGCCAGCCATTCACGCAGGTATGGCGCGTGGGCTAATTTTTCTGCCCGGGCCACCCCCACTTTGTGGAAACCGGCGTCAAGAACAATCTTTTTAATATTTTGGGTCAGATCGTATTTACTCATAGCACTAAATTGGTAAAAATATTATCTAAAGTGAAATTCAAAATCGTTTTGGAGCTTTCTTTATTTTTATCGGCTCATTTTTATACATTAGGCTTATTAATAATGCCTGAATCAGAAAGGAATATTCATGTCTCAGGAACTGCAATTGCGTTCTGCAATAGATGAACAATACAAATGGCGCCTGGAAGATATTTTTCCCGATGACACTGCCTGGGAAGAAGAGTTCCGGCGCGTGCAAAAAGAAATCCCCAAACTGAAAAAAAACCAGGGCCACATTCACGAAAGTGCCGAGATTTTGCTGGCTGCCCTGCGTGAAGCCCACGCCCTGGAGGAGGCGATCGGCAAGCTTTACTCCTATGCCCACATGCGCAACGACGAAGACAAGTCCGTTGGCAAATACCAGGAGCAGTATGACCGCATGGGCAGCCTGATTGTCGAATACAATCAGACCATGTCCTGGTTTGAGCCGGAGTTGCTCTCCATGTCCGAAGAAGAGATCGGCAAAATGATCGACTCCGAACCGGACCTGGATTTGTATCGCCATTACATGGACAACATGATGCGCACGAAGCCATACATTCTTTCCGAAAAAGAAGAACGCATCATGGCCTTGTCCGGCGAAGTACGTGGCGCCGCGGCCGATATTTTTTCCAACTGGGACAACGCCGATATCGAGTATCCCAAAATAAAAGACGCGGAGGGTAAAGAGATTCGGCTGACCGAACCGCTGTACAACAAGTTCCAGGAATCCCCTGACCGTGAATTGAGGAAACGCTCCTATCACGCGCTGTATGTACCCTATATCGGTCACCGCAACATGCTTTCCGCTTCCTATTCGGCGATCGTAAAGAGCCATATTTTTAATGCCCGCGCGCGAGGCTATAAAAGCACACTGCAGGCCGCGCTGGATCGCAACAACGTGCCGGAGAAAGTTTATCATACCCTGATTGATACGGCCCGGTTCAATGTAAAACCGCTACGTCGCTTTGTCGCTTTGCGCAAAAAGCTGCTTAACCTGAAACAGGTGCGCGATTACGATTTGCGTGCGCCTCTGTTTGAGAAAACCCAGCGCGAATACGGCTGGCAGGACGCCTGTCAAATGGTGATTGACGGCGCGGAACGGCTGGGCGAAGATTATGTGGAAACCCTGCGCGACGCCTTTAGCAGCCGCTGGATTGATGTATATGAAAACAAGGGCAAACGCACCGGCGCCTATTCGTCCGGAACCTATGGCGTGCATCCGTATGTATTAATGAACTTTAACGGCACGCTGAATGACATCTTCACACTGACCCACGAGATGGGTCATGCCCTGCACACCTGGTACACCATCAAAAACCAGCCTTACGTCTACGGTGACTACCCGATCTTTTTGGCCGAGGTGGCCAGCACCACAAACGAGGCGCTGCTGGAAAGACATCTAATCCGCAACGCGGTTAGCAAGGAGGAAAAGCTGGGCCTGCTGGATTCAGCCCTGAAAAAATACAACAGCACATTTTACCGCCAGGCGATCTTCGCGGAGTTCGAGCTTAGAAGTCACGAAATGGCCGAAAACGGCGAAGCGCTTACCGCCGATAAGCTGGACGAATTGTTCGGCCGGATTTACCAGGATTATTATGGTGACGAGTTTGAGCTGATCCGTGAGAACAAGGCGCTTTGGAGCCGTGTGCCTCATTTTTACTATAACTATTATGTTTTTCAGTACAGCACCAGCTTTGTGGCGTCACAGGCGCTGGTATCACGCATCCTCGAAGAGGGCGATCCGGCGCGTGAGCGCTATCTGGGCTTTCTGAAAAGCGGGCGCAGCAAATACCCCCTGGACACGCTGCAGGAAGCGGGCGTTGATATGAACAGTGCCGACCCGGTCAAAAGAACAATCCATTTAATGGATGACCTGCTTGACCAGGTTGAGAAGCTTATCTAAGGGGAAAACGAACAGCAAACACCAGTACCCTGCCCTGTTGGTGTCAATAAAGGCAAAGTAGTTTGTTGAAACGTTTGTGTGTACTACTACTTTTTCGGCCGCCCCGAGGCAAACACATTCGTTCTGGTCTTTGTGGATTCCTGCCTTCGCAGGAATGACATTAGGCAGTAAAACAGCTAAAAGCGGCCGGCCAGGTTTTCAATATCCATTTCGTTGATCATAACATCAGAAGGCAGGTTCATTAGCTGTACAACTGCTTTGGCGATCTCCTTAGGCTTGAGCATTTTGCTTCGGTCCCAGTCGTGCGGCAGATCGTGATGCAGCATGGTATCCACAGATGTCGGGAACAGGCTGGAGACTTTAATGCCGTTTTCGCGCAGCTCTTCACGCAATGTATCGGCCAGGGCGCGCAAACCATGCTTGGAAGCTGCGTAGGCGCCCCACTCCGGGAAGCTGTTTTTACCGGCTACTGAGTTAACAAATACAATCTGGGAACCTTTGCGCATAAGCGGCAGCATTTTCTGCGTCAGCATAAACGGAGCGGTCAGGTTTACATCCACAACCCTGCGCCAGTCCGCCGGCGACATTTCCGCTATCCTGCCGACCTTGGCGATACCCGCACAATGCACCAGCAGACGCAGGTCTCCGCCCAGTTTTTTCATGAAATCTACTACCTTTTCCAGATCGCCCGCCAGGCTTACATCGGCTGCCAGGGGCCAGGCCAAACCGCCTTCCGCCTGCAAGTAACCGGCAATCTCGGATAAGGCCTGCTCATTGCGGGACAACAATACAACGCCGATCCCCTGTTCGGAAATGGCACGGGCAATGGCTGCACCGATGCCGCGGCTGGCGCCGGTAACCAGCGCGAATTTAGAGACCGTTAACACGTTGACTCCTTATCAGTTTCAGGAATTCATCCCTTGTTTTTTCATCATCTTTAAAATCGCCCAGCAGCGTCGATGTGATCATTTTGGCCTGGTCTTTTTGCACGCCGCGCATCATCATGCACATATGGCGTCCTTCGATGATGACGCCGACACCACTTGGCCGTAACGTGTCATTTATCGTTTCAGCGATCTCCCGCGTCATTTGCTCCTGCACCTGCAGGCGCCGGGCAAACATATCCACAATGCGCGGGATCTTGCTCAATCCCACCACTTTGCCGCGCGGCAGATAACCCACGTGCGCAACACCGTAGAAGGGCAGCATGTGATGTTCGCACAAACTGTAAAATTCGATATTGGCCACTACGACCATCTCGTCATACTCCACATCAAAAATCGCGCCGTTCAGCAGCTTTTGCGGATCCATTTTGTAGCCAACCGTTACCTCGCGGTACATCTTTGCCACGCGTTCCGGTGTACGCAGCAATCCCTGGCGTTCCGGATCTTCACCAATCGAGTTGAGAATGGTCTTTACGGCGTCTTCCATATTGGCATCACGGTTCATTTGTCAATTCTTCCTGTCTCAAAAAAATTATTGTTTGTTTCCCAAAGCTTCAGGTGCATCAGGCGCTCGCCCAATTCCCCTTCCAGCCTCTTCCAAAGGTAATCAATTATGTTTTCCGCCGTAGAGATTGTCTCTTTGAAATAAGGCACCTCTTTATCGAGATGGCGGAAGTCAAGCTCCTTCAGGACGTTTTTAACACAGGCGTCCAGGCGTGGCAGCGGCATGATCATGCCCGTTTGCACATCCGGCTTCCCGCTTACTGTCACTTCAACGGTATAGTTATGACCGTGTCCGTTGGGATTGTTGCATTTGTCATAAATATCCCAATTTTTTTCCGAGGATAAATGCGGCGAGTGCAGACGGTGGGCCGCACTGAACATATAAACACGGCTTAAACTTACACGTGGCATTATTCTTCCTTCCAGACGTCGGCGTACAGGTCGTGGCGCTCATACAGGCGCAGTTTTTTCAGAAAGTAATCGGCCTGGCTGGACAGCTCGCTTTCGATCAGCTCAAACAACACCAGCGCTACATTTTCCGTGGTGGGGATGCGCTCTTTAAAATACGGCGTATCCAGGTTCAGAAATTTGTGATCGAACTCTTCCAGGACTTTCTTGACGCGCTCTTTCAGCACGGTGAGGTTGACGATCATACCCGTTTTGGGATCGACCTTCCCGGCGACGGTCACGTGCAGCTCGTAATTGTGCCCGTGGCCGTAAGGATTTATACATTCGCCAAAATGTTCACGATTTTTCTCTTCGCTCCAGTCGTCCCGCCAATAACGGTGGCTGGCGCTGAACTCAAATTTTCGGCTGATTGTTACATAATTTGCTGACATATTTCTCTCTGTTTAATTAACGCTCTACGCTAAACGTAAAGCAGCTTAAAAATATTCACGCGGGGGATGGCGGAAGCGGATCAGGCGGAGGCTTCCAGCTCCGGTACGGTAAGCCCTTTGGAAAATGCCGTTTTCAGAGCAAGCGATCTGATGCGGGCAGCGTTTTTCTCACTTTGCTCTTTGCACAAAACTGAAACCAAACGGGCAAAAAGCTGTGTTCCGTCGCCCACCATTTCAGTCGTCTTGTAATTCTCAAACGCCATGGAAGCGGAGAGCTTCACGTCGGCAAGAATACGTTCATACGATTGTTCCAGGGACATCATATCCTGCAGTTGCGACAGCAATTCGTTTACGGCCTCGCTGGCAGCACCGTTGCCGCCAAATTGTGTAATAGCGTTTTTCTTATCCAGGCCGACAGCCAGGTTTAACAGCCGTTCGCTGAAAAACCCGATATAGGAGCTTGTGATCAGCTTGCCCATCCGCGGGGCAATAATGCGAGGCGCCGGATTAAGCCGTGAGATAACGTTAATGGCCAGTTCAATAGCCCGGGAAGATGAGACGTAGCGCTGGTGAAATTGACGCATCCCCTCCCAGTCATATTTTCCGGCATAAAGCGAACTGCCTGCCATCTGCTCGGAGCTGAACAGGGTGCCGCTGAACAGGATGCGTTCGTCAATATCATAGGTCATAAAGGCGCCGGCGCTTTTCAGATAAGGCGTTTCGATAAACATCAGCTGCTGCCCCGAAGCCACGCGTATTTTATGATTCTGAGAAGGGTTGAGCAGTTTCAGACTCTTGGGATTAATTTCATAATGGCGGATAATACGCCAGTTTTCACCGCTGGTCATACAGATGGCGCGGCCGTTGGCGCGGCGCAGCAGCACACTGTTCAAACAGACATCGGGCTCCGGCTCCCCGCACAGATAAAGGCTGATTTTGGCGATATCGCCGATCAGCCCGTTGATCTTCTCAGCAATATGGTTAAAGTGTATGGGTGACCCCGGATCGATCAGCAAATGGATGCGGCTGTCTTTTCCTTCAAAGCTACGCAAATAGCTGTTGTAGATTACATTGGCCTCATCGTTGAAATAGCCGGTCCACCAGACGTTTTGTCCAAGCTTCTGGGCCTGGTTCAGATCGTTCTGGCTGCTAAAAGCCTGCTGGTCCATCTTGATCTTGAGATCGCTGGGCCGGATTACCCAGGTACCACTGCGCCATGCACGCAAGGCATCCAGAGCTTCATCCGCATCCATATCGCCGTATTCCACATGACCGATATCGCCGTTTTCCAGGCGGATTCGGCCAACCTGCCCTTCCTTCTGCAAAATCAAATCGCCGCTTATGCGCTCCTTCAGGCAGACCTGCAGAACGTCATCCACGGAGGTTTCCTCAATTTTTCCTTTATGCTGGCTGGCTTGCTCGCGTGTGTTGTCCAGCCTGCGGAAAATGGCCTCAATTTTGGCAAGCACTTCGTCAACGTTAAACGGCTTGATCAGAAAATCATCGCCGCCGGCCTGAATGCCTTCGACCATTTTCTCTTTTTTGGCAGTAAGAAAAATAAAGGGCAGTGATTTTGTTACCGGGTTTTCGCGCACTTTCTGGCAAAACTCCAGTCCGCTCATGCCGGGCATGCTGATGTCGGATATGATCAAATCGGGAACGGTACTTTCAAGAACGGACAGGGCCTTTTGGCCATCGTTGGCAACAAGGGCCTGGTAGTTGCCGCTCAGCTCCAGAATGCGTTGCAGGGCCTGCAGAATGGGCTCTTCGTCTTCCACGATCAGGATGGTCTTTTTAGCAAGCATATCCCCCCTCTGAGAACGCCACCATAAGATGTTATTTTGTTTGCTTTTAATAACAGGAGTGTTATAACTTCAGAAAATATAAGCAATAACAGGTACTATGCAAAAACAAGCGGATCAAACATCCGCGGGTAAAAAGTCATGTCGGATTTTATAGATCGTTTAAAGAAAACCGTAGAAGGCAGTTACGACACTGTCCGCACTAACGCCGGCAATATAAGGGACATCGCCACCGATGTCAGCAAACTGGCAAAGATGAAATATGAAATGCATCAGCTTAAAGCGGCACGCGACAAAAAGCTGGCTCTGCTAGGCAAAACGGTATATCCCTATTTGCTGGAAAACAACGTGGACGGCCTGAAAAAGCACGAAACGCTTTCCATGCTGCTGGATGAGATCAAAAACCTCAGCAACCAGGCCGAGCTTCTTCAGCATCAGATTGAAACCCATTCCATCGGTGAAAAGCAACACAAAGAAGAAGCAGACACTGAAGATGTCCGTGCTGAAATTGAAAAACTGGAGAAGCAGATAGAAGAGCGTCTGACGGAATTAAAGGCCGTTAAAGACGCGTTGGAAAAATAAACAAATACATACTGAATACTGATCAGCCATTAACAGGGGTGTCCCGAAGTATGCGGGACTGAGATCATACCCTCGAACCTGATCCGGTTGGTACCGGCGTAGGAAGTTAAAAAAACACTTAGGCCGTTATCCAATCCGGGTAATGGCCTTTTTGTTTTAAGGAGGATTTAATGCCAAGGGCTATTTTTGTTTTATTTATTTTATTGATTGCATCCGTCCTGCAGGCGCAGCAAACGGTTTCGCTGGAGGGCCGGGTCACGGCAGCCGGACGCGGCCAGGCGCTTGAAGGCGTAAACGTTACCGTAAAGGGCAGCGTGCTGGGGGCCACCACCAATGAAAACGGCGGCTTCCGCATCGAAGGCATCCCGCAGGGCACCTACGATATCACCTACAGCCATGTGGGTTATTCACAATTAAAAAAGACTTACAAACTCAGCGCCGATACATTGGTAAATGTGGCTTTAAAGCAGGCCATACACACAGGACCTATCATCTCAACCGTTGTGACACGGGCCGATGCGCGTAAGTCGGCAGCTACCTTTTCCGATATTGAAAAGGCCGATGTGGAGCCGCGCTACAGCACACAGGATTTTCCCGAACTGCTGGCGGAAATGCCATCCACCACGTTTTATTCGGAAGGCGGCAGCGGTATCGGCTACAACTATCTCAGCATCCGCGGTTTCGGACAGCGCCGTATTTCCGTTTTGATTAACGGAATCCCGCAGAACGACCCTGAAGACCACAACATTTACTGGCTGGACTTTCCCGACCTGATGGCCAACGTGCAGAGCATCCAGGTGCAGCGAGGCGCGGGCAACGCCTTTTACGGCCCGGCAGCCATCGGTGGCTCCATCAATATACAGACCGACCATTTCTCACCGGAGCCGCTGGTGAGCGCCTATATTGGCGCCGGTTCATTCAACACGCGTAAATATTCGCTGGAGTTGAACAGCGGTTTGCTTGGCGATGAATTTGTGCTTTACGGGCGCGCCTCCAACATTACCAGCGACGGCTACCGCAACCGCGCCTGGGTCGATTTCTGGAGCTACTTCCTGGGAGCGGCGCGCTACACCGATGACAGCAGCCTGCGTCTGCACTTCTACGGCGGGCCCATTGAGGACGGTCTTGTCTACAATGGTATCCCAAAATTTTATAATGATGATGCGGATTTGCGCCGCGTAAACTGGAGCTTTTTCAGCACAGATGATGACACAAATAAGGTCACTTTTTTCAGTGAACGCCGCGATGATGAAATCGAAAACTTTAACCAACCGCACCTGGAACTGCTGCACGAATGGCAACTGTCCGATAATCTGATCCTGCAGAATAATTTCTTCTACATTAAAGGCTACGGCTTTTTTGATTACGACGGCTTTTGGGGTACGCCTGCCTATTTCCGAATCGACAGCAGCTTTGGTTACGACGATCTCAGCGTGCCGGAGAATGCCCTGATCCGCGCTTATGTGGACAACGATCAGGTGGGCTGGCTGCCGCAGCTTACCATCAAAAACCCGGACGGCGATATTATCGTCGGCGCGGAATTGCGCTACCACCGCTCACTGCACTGGGGCCGGTTGCAAAAAGGTTCCGGCCTGCCCGATGAGCTGGTCGGCGATGGCGCGCGGCGCTATTATGAATACAAGGGCGGTAAGGATGTAGCTTCTGTTTACTACCACCAAAATTATAAGTGGCAAAAGGATTTCATTGTCCAGGCCGACCTGCAGTACGCTTTTAAGCAGTATCACCTGTTTGATGAAAAATTTATAGGGACGGATTTTACGGTGCCCTACCATTTTATCAATCCACGCATTGGCGTTAATTATAACCTTTCGCCAACAGACAATGCCTATTTCAGCATCTACAGCACCACGCGCGAACCGCGCCTTAAAAACCTGTATGACGCCGCCGAAGCCAGCACCCCGGAAAGTTGGGGCGCCGTTACACCACAGTTTGAGTTGAATCCCGACGGCAGCTACAACTTCGACAAGCCGCTGGTGGAGCCGGAAACCCTTACCGGTATCGAGTTCGGCTACTCCTACCGTACATCGCGTTTCAGCATGACCGGCAATCTCTACCTGATGGATTTCCGTAATGAGATCGTCCCTAAAGGCGACCTGGACCGCTTCGGGCAGCCGCGTACGGGTAATGCCGACCGCACACGCCACTATGGCGTCGAGCTAAGCGGAAATGTAACGCTTACGCCGCGGCTTTCGATTTACGGCAATGCCACATTCAGCCAAAACGAACTGACGGACTACAGTGTATTTGATGACGACGGCAATGAAATCGAACTGGACGGCAACACGATCACCGGTTTTCCCAACACGCTGGCTAACCTGCGCCTCACCTACACCTGGCGTGAGCTCTACGCGTCATTGGGTGCCAAATACGTCGGCAAACAGTACACGGATAATTTCGAAAACGAGAAATTCAGCGTGGACCCTTATACGGTGCTGGACCTTTCCGTGAACTATGGCCTGAATGCGCTGGGCCTGGATGGCGTATCGCTGCAAGGCCGCGTCAGCAACCTGCTGAACAGTAAATACCTGAGCTATGGAATCGGCAACGAATTTTTCCCCGCGGCCACGCGCCACTACTTTATGGCATTAAAATACGAGCTGTAGGATGGAGAAAATCAATCGTCTGCTGATTGTAGCCAACGGAGAGCCGGTTGGCAAAGCAAAAGCCGTTTCCCTGGCGAAGGAAGCCGGTTTTATCATTGCCGCGGATGGCGGCGTTGTCTGCTGCCGCGATTACGGCATTGACCCGGATGTCCTGATTGGCGACCTGGATTCGGTGCGTTCGCTGGACCCGCCCTTTCCAAAGGAAAAAACGATCCATAATCCGGACCAGTATTCGACGGATATGGAAAAAGCCCTGGCCCTGGCCCGCGAAAAAGCGCCGCGGCGAATTGATGTGATCAACGCTTTTGGCAAGCGCACGGACCATACGCTGGGCAACCTGTTTTTTCTCTATAGCTTTGAATTTTCCGGCGCACTTTTTATGCATGATGACAGCGGATCCATGCGCCGGCTTGGTCCCGGAAAGCATATCTTAAAAGGCTTGCGCGGCAGGACCGTATCAATCTTTGCGCCGCTGCCCGTGCGTGATCTGCGGATGTCCGGGTTTGCCTGGCCGCTGGAAGAAGAAAAGCTTGACCCAATGTTTGTGGGTGTTTCCAATGTGATTGAGGAGGATGAAGCCATAATAAAAATCGGAGAAGGCAGCCTCTTTTTTTACCTGCTGGACGGTGACTGGGCATGACCATCTGGCTGGGCGTCGCCGTTGCGGCCTATTTTGCATTTCTGCTTTTTCTGGGTTTCCGGGGCCGGCGGAAAGGCGCGGATGAGAACGAATTTTTGCTTAGCAGCAGGCAGATGACGCTGCCGGCAATGGTCGCCACCCTGGTGAGTACCTGGTACGGCGGCATCCTCGGGGTGGGGGAGTTTATTTACGCGACGGGTATCGCCGCCTGGCTGGTTTTTGGCGTGCCCTATTATGTGTTCGCACTGCTGTTCGCCTGGCTGGCGGCGCCTAAAATCCGGGAAGCCGGGTACATGACCATTCCCGACCTGCTGTTTAAAAGCTATGGGCGCAAGGCAGGTATCCTGGGCGGATTTTTTGTAGCCGTTATTACCACACCCGCGCCTTACCTGCTGATAACCGGGACGCTGCTGGCCCACATCTTCGGCTGGTCGCTTTGGCCGGCGTTAATAATCGCCACGCTCTTTTCCACCATCTATCTTTTTTGGGGCGGCTTCCGCTCGGTGGTGCTGACGGATAGGCTGCAATTTGCGCTGATGTTCGCCGGGTTTGTGGCGCTGCTGGCCGCTTTGGTTAATACCTATGGTTCGCCGCTGGAGATGTTTGGCCGCCTGCCGGATTCTTTTCGTGACCCGGCCGGAAATTTATCTGCACAGGAGATCATCGTTTGGTTTTTCATTGCCTCCTGGACCTTTATCGATCCCGGATTTCACCAACGCTGCGCCGCCGCCCGTGACGGCAGAACGGCACGCCGTGGTGTTATGCTTTCCGTATTGTTCTGGTTTTTATTTGATATGCTGACGCTGTGGACGGGTCTTTATGCTGTCGTCTTTCTTCCGCAGAGCGACCCGCTGATGATTTATCCTTTGCTGGCGAAAGAGGTATTGCCGGCCGCCGGGTATGTATTGTTGCTTTTGGCGCTGCTGGCGATTGCCATGTCGACGGTGGACAGTTTTACCTTTCTCTCCGCGCAAACGCTGGGCCGCGATATGGCCGTATTGCTGCGCCGATCAGCCAATCCGGACAGACTAAATTATTTTACGCGCACCGGTTTGGGTCTTACAGCGGCCATAGCCCTGCTGCTGATCTGGCTGGTGCCTTCGGTGGTGGACTTGTGGTTTAACCTGGGTAGCCTTTTTTTGCCGGCGTTGTTGCTGCCGGTAGTAGGCGGGCTTTATCCGCGTTTAAAACTAAAACGTCCGCACACCTTCATCGTAATGGCTCTGGCTTTTTTGATTTGTCTGGCGGGTTTTAGCTATAGCACCGTTACGGGATCGCTTGCGTTGGGCATGCAGCCGTTTATACCCGGCCTGTTGTTTTCAATTGGCTATTATACGATCGTACTGTTGCTTTCGAAGTCTTGAAACCGGCTGGGTCTGGCGGGATCCCGGTATGGGTGGCCGCCAAACCGGGATGAGCCAAAAGATGTGATCTACTCGTAGCGAAGGGCGTTGATGGGATCCAGACGCGACGCTTTTGCAGCGGGATAGATACCCGCGGCCAGCCCCACAGCACTGGTTACAAGAACAGCGCTGACAACCACCCAGATTGGGAAAACCATCGGGATTTCAAGAATACTGTTGGTAATGCCGGCCAGCGCGAAACCGATTAACATGCCCAGTAAACCGCCCACCAGACTGAGCAGGACGGACTCATTCAGAAACTGCAACAGGATAACGCGGCGGGTGGCGCCCACGGCCTTGCGGATGCCTATTTCGCGGGTTCGCTCGGTCACCGTAACCAGCATAATATTCATTACGCCGATGCTGCCGACAACGAGAGAGATGAGGCCCAATACCCCGGCGGCAAGCTGCACCATATTGGCTACATCACGGAAAGAATCGACAAGCGTATCATTGGAAAAAATGGCAAAATCGTTTTCCTCGCCGGGCGGTACCTTGCGTTCACGGCGCAACACACCGATCACTTCGTCTTTGGCTTCTTCAAAATTGACCTGGTCTTTTACGCTAACCGTGATAATAGCAGAGCGTTCTTTACCGTAAATATCTTCGAAAGTGGTGATAGGTATGGCCAGCTTATTGTCTTTCGTATCGCCGAATGTCTGGCTGCCCATTTCCTCCAGCACGCCGACAACCGTAAACTTGAGGCCGCGCAGGCGTACCTGTTTGCCCAGCGGATCTTCAAAAGGAAACAGCTTGTCCACAGCATCCATCCCCAGCACGATCACCCGGCGGTTGTTAACGACGTCTTCGCGCGTAACAGGTCTGCCGCGATCAATAAAGTATCCGTTGTTTGGAAAAAACTCCGGCTCAGCACCCGCGAGCTGCATAACGGGGTTGGTACGTTTATCCTTGTATTCAAGCACCTGGCCAAACTGCCAGACTTCGGCGCCCACCTGCGAAACGAGCTGGCATTCCTCGCGCAAAACTTTAGCCAGGCTACGGTCCAGGTCTTTGCGGTTTCGGCTGTCGCCGTCGCCCACACGGATGCCGCCAAAATTGTCCCATTTCTGCACCTGGAAAGTATTGGCGCCCAGAACATTCAGATCACTGCTGATGCTTGAAAAATAACCTTCCAGCACAGCCACGATAAAGATAACCGTGGCAATACCAATAGTTATGCCCAGAACGGTAAGAAACGAACGCAGCTTGCCGGAGCGCAACTGGTTTAAGGCGATCGTTAAATTATCTTTTAGCATAAAACCTCACTCATAACGCAATGAATCGATAGGGTTGAGCTTGCTGGCTTTGTAGGCAGGATAAAACCCGGAAACGACGCCCACAAAGGTCGAAAAACCAAATCCGACAATAATCGAACTGAGCCCGATGCCCTCGTCCACCTGCATCAGTCCCAGCACAAATCCGCCCGCCGCAATGCCCGCGGCAATACCAACAACCCCGCCGACAGAAGCAATGGAAACAGATTCAAACAAAAATTGCGTCAGGATATTGGAACGGGTGGCGCCGACGGCTTTGCGCAATCCTATCTCTTTGGTGCGTTCGGTAACGCTTACCATCATAATGTTGGTAATGCCGATGCCCCCTACCAGCAGCGAAATACCGGCAATGATGATAATAACGCCGTACAGCGTTTTGGTTGTATTCTGATAAAAATCGGTAAGCTGGCTTTGCTGGTTAAGGGCAAAATTGTCTTCATCAGCGGGTTCCACCTTACGCACCCGGCGCAGAATGCCGCGCAGCTCCTCTTTTAAATCATCAAGCATATCGGGGTTATTGGTCATTACGGCAATCTGCATACCGCGGTGCCCGCCATATACACGTTGGAATGTACCAATCGGAACAACAGCGTAGTTGTCACGTGTTTGTCCAAAAAACTCACCTTGCCGCTCCAACACACCAACCACACGGTATTTTTCGCCATCAATTTTTATACGCCGGCCAATAGGGTTCTGCTTTTCAAAAAGGCGCTCGGCGAGTTCCGCCCCGAGTATAACCACAGGGACCCGGTTACGCACATCAATCGTCGTAAGAAAACGGCCCACTTCGGGTTGCGTACCCGCTGTGTAAAGGAAAGATTCGGTCGTTCCCAGTATCGGAATATTGTCAAACTTGTTTTCTTCATAACCAACGCGTTTCATTGAAACGACCTGCGGCGTTATCTGGTCTGCCAGGCGGCTCTGGGCCTCGATGGCCTCGTACTCTTTCCAGGTGATATCATCACGGTTGCGGTATTTCCAGTAATTATCGGTGATAACCCAGGGCATCTTTTCGACATACAAAACAGATTGACCGATATCGGCAAAAGCGCCGGTGATGTAGCTGTTGAGTCCCTGGATGGTCGTCCAGATAGTTATAATGGTGGTCACACCGATAAAAATGCCGAGGGTAGTAAGGAACGAACGCAGCTTATGGCTGCGCAACGCTGTCCAGGCCATCAATAGATATTCACTGACCAGCGAGTAAATCCTGTATGCAGACATATGTATCCTTATTGGGCTAAGGCTGTTTTTTCAATTTTTTCGTCGGACAAAATCTTGCCGTCGAGCAGGCGGATAACGCGGTTACTGTGTGCGGCGACGTGTTCTTCGTGTGTAACAAGAATGATAGTATTTCCAAGATCGTGCAGTCTTTCAAAAACCTGCATGATCTCTTCGCCGGTTTTTGAGTCCAGGTTACCGGTGGGCTCGTCTGCCAGGATGATGGACGGTCTGTTCACCAGCGCACGGGCAATGGCCACACGCTGGCGCTGCCCGCCGGAAAGCTCGTTGGGCTTGTGGTGCATGCGATCGCCCAGACCCACGTTTGCAAGCATCTCTTCGGCAATTTTGCGCCTTTCCCCGCGCGCCGTTCCGTTGTAGATCAGCGGCAACTCAACATTGTGCAATGCATCCGCGCGGGGCAAAAGATTAAAGGTTTGAAAAACAAAGCCAATTTCCTTGTTGCGGATAAAGGCCAGTTCGTCATCATTCATATCATTAACCTGGCGTTCGTTCAGGATGTATTCGCCCTTGCTCGGCACATCAAGGCAGCCGATGATATTCATCAGGGTGGACTTGCCGGAGCCGGACGGTCCCATAATCGCCACATACTCGTTTTTGGCTATCTCCACATCCACGCCATTAAGGGCGTTTACCTTCACTTCACCAAGGTCATAGATCTTAAATAAGTCTTTAATCTTTATTAGCATAACGATTGTCTTTCTTTACCTGTACTTTGTCTTCATTGCTAAGAGAACGGCTGAGCAGCTTAAATGGCCCGGTGATAACTTCATCACCTTCATTAATGCCGGAGAGGATAGCAAAATGCGTATCATCGCTTATGCCCAGCTTGATCGGTTTGGCAATGGCTTTGCCTTCTTCCACAACAAAAACCACTTCCACGTTCTCATCGGCTGCGCTCTTAACCGTTTCCTCTTCAGCAGGCTGGTCTTCCACGTCGCCTTTTTTCTCCAGGCGCTTCTTTTCGCGCACGGTTACCGATTGTATGGGTACCCGCAGCACGTCATCATGGCGATCGGTGTAAATGTCCACCGTGGTGCTCATGCCCGGGCGGAATTTGGCGTTGGGGTCACGCAGCGTAATCGTGATCTCAAAATTGGTCACCTGCTCCTGCGTGCCCAGGCCTTTGGTGATAGCGGAGTTGGCTATCTCGGTCACATCGCCCCAGAACAATGTATCGGGGAATGCATCCACCTCTACCGCGGCGCTGTCGCCTTCGTTAATGCTTACTACTTCGTTTTCATCTACCTCTATTACCGCTTCCATGACCGAAAGATCGGATATGATCATGATAACGTCTTCTGTGAAGGTGGCTCCTATGGCCATCTCGCCCTGTTCTTTATTAAGTTTGGTTACAACGCCATTCATATCCGCATACAAGCGCGTTTTCCGCAACTGATCCAAAGCCTCGTCGCGTGATGCTTCAGCTTGCATCCGCGCCGCTTCAGCTTCCAGGTAGGTAGCTTCCAGCGCTTCGAACTCCGCGTCGGACATCAGTTTTTGCTCGTGTAACTCACGGGCACGTACAAGCTCGCTGTTGGCCCTTTTTTCGCGTGCCACAGCACTCAGTAAAGACGACTCTGCCCGCTGCACCGCCGCCTCGTACTGTTCGCGTTCCAATTCGACCAGAAGCTGGCCCTTTTTTACGCGATCGCCTTCTTCGGCATGCAGAGCTACAATCCGGCCGGATACATTAGCGCTAACGCTCACCTCTACGGCCGGCGTTATTTGCCCGGAACCGGTAACTTTCTGGATAACCGTTCCTTTTTCCACTTTTTCGGCCGTAACTTCCTGACCTTCTTCCTCCTGCAGCAGATTGGCGGCAACGAAAGCACCAATGACAACCACAAGAGCAATTATGATCCATACCTTCTTCATAAAATCTCCGTTATAATTCGTTCAGTTTTTGTACTGTTACGCCCGTTTCGTTATCGAGTTGCGCCTTGGTGATAAGGGCGTTGTACTGCGCCGCTATCAGCGTCTGCTCGGCCTGGGTAAGCTTAACCTGGGCCTCGCGCACTTCCAGAGACGTGCCGGCACCAACCTGGTAACGTTCCTGGGCAAGCCGCAATTCCTCTCTGGCCGCCGCCAGGTTTTCGCGGTTAATCTCAATGATTTCCAGGTAAGACACATAATTGGCGTGCAGCGCGTGTATTCTGGACTTCAGACGGCGCTGGATATCATTGTAGGCTATTTCTGCACTGCGCTTCGACAGCTTGGACTTTTGTACAAAGACATGATCTTCCAGACCATTGAACAGGTTCCAACTTAGCTGAAGCCCAACCGACCATACATATTCGCGATTAAGGTCATCATAGATTTTTTCAAAATCCGAGTTTCGGCGATTGTACTGAAAATAGGTTGAAAGACGCGGATAGTAGCTGGCCTGTGCAAGAGAAATACCCAGTTCACTGGATTTAATATCAACTTCACTTTTTTCCAGATAAGGGTTTGTTTCCATTGCCATATCAACCAGGCTTCCCATATCGTTGATTTCCGCCTGTACAACAGGATCAACAATGACGTCCAGCGGTTTATCCGGCTCCCTGCCCATAGTGATATTTAAATTCCTGCGTGCATCTTCAACCACATTTTCCTGGGTCAGAAGATTGATGCGGTCATTGCCCAGATTCACTTTTGCCTGGAAAACATCCAGCCGCGCCCGCGAACCCAGCTCGTACATTTTTTCGGTGCGCTGCAGCTGGTCCTGGCTGCGCTGAACGGCCACCTTATTCACATCATAAATCTTGATCTGCTTTACCAGGTCAAAATACGCTTCCTGAACAGCTAGTACGGTTGTACTTTCTTCCCCTTGCAGTTCCAGGTCAGAAGATTCTTTATCCACGTTTGCCTTACGGATAGAATTCCACCAACGGCCTCCGTCGTAAATAAGCTGGTTAACGGTTACCGTAAAAGAGTGGTCTTTGGAATACTGCTTGGGTGTCGTGGCTGTTACCGTACCATAGATGGGCTGGCCCGTAGCAGGATCAACACCTATTACCGCGTCGGTAATTATTCTTTCCGAACGGCCAATGTTAGACTCGCCCTTACGAAAACTCAGATCCAGGGAAGGCATAATATCCGAATAGCTTCCCGTCACATCATAATCGGCGGCCTCATTATTAAGGCGGGTTTGCTGTAACGCGGCGTTATTTTCAACGGCAATCTGAATACATTGCTCCAGCGTCAGTTTCTCCGCCTGCTGGCCGAAAGCAAATACTGTCCAGACCAGAACAAAAAGCGACCATGCGAACGATCTCATAAAAGAACTCCTTTTTAGAATGCGAATAATTGTGTGAATCCGATTGCGGCAAAACCGTATATCAGGTATAGAACGACGAGAGTAATGTAGCCTTTGTTTCGTGCAAATTTATAAATAACGCTGAAACCGATGGCATAAACGATGATTTTCCAGATTGAAAAAATGTCTACCAGGTTGAGAATGCCAAAGGTAACCGTCTTGAACTCGGACGGATCCATAAAGACCGCCAGCGACGTGTAAACGTGCATACTGCCCTTGGCCAGCACCAACGGCAATTTGATGAGTGCTTCCAGTGCCCCGATCAATCCGGCCCACGCGGCAACGACAAAATTCATCTTAAAAGTCGACTGCCCGCCAAAAATAAAATTACCGAATATAAGCATGCCCAAAGCAATGCCCAGCGGCGCCACAAACGACCATACAACCACACCCAAAGCCGGCATCACGTTTTTCATAAAAGCACCGGGGTTCTCCATATTCTCCAGGATCATGTCCTTCTGCTCTTCCGTGTAGCGTTCGGATTCCATAATGAAATCGCGCTGCATCTCGGCTTGTATATCTTGTGTCAGGTAAGTAAATGCCAAACCTACAATGATGCTGATCAGTATCGGCAACAGCCAGGTTGGTTTCGCTTTGACCTGTTCAAATGCTTTTTGGGGATCGGTAAAAACTTTAACAACTGTATCAACCGGATTAGATGACGCAGGTGCGGATTGCGTGCTCTCGTTCATTTTGGCCTCCTGAATGAAGTGATTGTAAAGTGACGGCAACCATTGTGAAAAGTTGCATTAGTTGTGCGTTGGTTCGGACAAATTAAGGAATGTTGTAAGAGAACAAAAGCAGGAATTAGACTATTCTATAAAGCGCTCTTTGTTTTGCATAATAAGCTTCACGCAGGCATCATGATCGTTGGGCACGTCCCCCTCAAGAATAGCCTCCTGAACAAACTTTTTGACTCGCCCGATCAACGGCCCCGGCTTGCAGTTAAATATCTCCATAATTTCCTCACCGCTAACGGGCGGTTGAAAATTGCGGATACGGTCGCGCTCCTCCACATCGTTGATTTTTTCCAGCAGGTAATCATAATTGGCCAGGTAGCGTTTTACACGCTGCGGGTTTTTTGACGTAATATCCGCGCGGCAAAGCTGCATCAAATCCTCAAAATCATCGCCGGCCATAAACAGCAGGCGCCGGATGGCAGAGTCGGTCACTTCGTCATCTACCAGGGCCATGGGTCGCAAATGTAAACGCACCAGCTTCGCCACATATGCGATCGTTTCTTTGGAAAATTTTAATCGTTTGAGAATTGCTTTGGCCATGCGCTCGCCAACCACCTCGTGCCCGTGAAAAGTCCACCCCGTGCCTTCAATAAAGCGCTTGGTGCGCGGTTTAGCAATGTCATGAAACAGGGCGGCTAACCTTAACTCTAGTTTTGGGCTGCGCTCGGCAACGTTGTCCATTACCTGCAGCGTATGGTTAAAAACATCCTTATGGTGGAAATCCTGGCGCTGATCGACGCCTTTCATCTCCAGCGCTTCCGGCAGGAACTCGGCCAGCAAGCCGCTATCATCCAGCAGGCGCATTCCACCGGAAGGCGTGTCCGCTTCCAGTATTTTGCTGAACTCATCATTAATGCGTTCAACGGAAATAATCTGCAGACGCACTGCATTTGCGCGGATAGCGCTAAAGGTCTTTTCGTCTATGGTAAAGCCAAGCCGCGTGGCAAAGCGTATGGCGCGCAACATGCGCAACGGATCATCGCTGAACGTGCGGGAAGGCTCCAGCGGTGTGCGGATAACCCCGGCCTCGAGGTCCCTGCGCCCCTCAAAAATATCGATGATTTCGGCATCGGGGGCGTTTTTAAGAGGACGGGCCATTGCGTTTATGGTAAAATCGCGGCGGCTCAAATCGGCTGTCAGGTCGGCGGGACGTGTATCGGGTTTGCGCGAATCTTCCGTGTAGGATTCTGCGCGGGCATTTACAAACTCCAGGGTATAGCCTTTGTACCTGAACATAAACGTGCCAAACCGCGGATACCTGGCCATCTGTTTTACCTTCAGGCAATCCTTTAGATGATCGGCAAAACGCATGGCATCGCCCACGACAACAAAGTCTATGTCCTTCTTGGGCTCCTCGCCGCGCAGGGAATCGCGCACAAAGCCGCCTACAACATAAACGGGAATGCCCACTTCGCGGGCACAGGTATTGATAATTTCAAACAAACGCTGAGTTGTCATTTTGAAGCATTGAATTATAAAACAAAATCCCCCGCCGGTTAGGGCGGAGGATGGTCAAAAGGTCAATTTAGGCAGGAGGATATTCTATTTCAATTTACAGCGAGAATTTTGTTGTAGCGCTCGCGGTTTTCCAGCACTTCAACAGCGCGGGACACCTGACTGTCACTACGGATAGCAAACTTCTTGCGGCCCTTGGAGCCAAAAAACTTCTCGGCCAATTCCAGCTGCAAAGCTTCACGGATATGCTGTTCCTGTTTTTGCAGAATCTGCGCGCGCGATTCGTAAAACAGATCTTCCACTTCATTCAGCGCTTTGAGCAGTTCCTCTGAGTGCGAGTTGTCCGAGGCCAGGGAACGCAGGTGGTTTAGCTCCTCTTTTCCACGGATTGGAAACTCAAAATCCTGTTCTTTCAGAAAATCCAGGAACTCCTGATACACGCCGGCGCTGACTTCACCATCCCAATTATCTTTTTGCTGCTGGTATTGTACCGCAAAATTAAAAAGCATATTGCTGCGCATCAGCTCAATCAATACATAGCCGAGGGAATCGCCGTTCATGTAAATATCGGGATATATGCCGCCCCTGTCGTAAACGGTCCTTTTGTTGCGCGTATAATAGGGCGCGTGCTCTTCGGCGTTTGCTGCCACGGAATCGGTAACGATCACCTCATTGTTCATACCATAATCTTTTTTCTGAATGGAGCGGCCGCTGGGTATGTAATACTTGGCGGTTGTGATTTTAACCTTGGCGTCACTGTTCTTGTCTACATTGTACACTTTCTGAACCAGCCCTTTGCCAAAAGTCTCTTCCCCGATGATAACGGCTCGATCCATATCCTGCAGGGCGCCGGCCACGATTTCCGAGGCACTGGCACTGCCCTCATCCACCAGAACAGCCAAAGGCACATCGGGCAGCAGCGGCTCTTTGCGAGTCTCGAAAACAATCTCACCCTCGCGGAAGCCCTTGGTGTACACGACTGTTTCACCGGCCGGCACAAAAAGATTTACGATATCAACCGCCGCGTCCAGCAACCCGCCGGGATTACCCCGCAGATCCAGTATCACTTTTTCGAGTTTGCCGTTTTCACGCAGCTCGCGAATCGCCCGGCGAACCTCGGTTTCGGCCTTATCCGTAAAACCTTCCAGCGCGATATAAGCAACACCCGGACTCACAAAGCCGGCATAACCCACATCTTCAATTACGATTTCAGCGCGGGTCAGGTTTAGCTCTATGGTTTTGCCGGTGCCGGGCCGTTCAATCACAAGAGTGACGTCGCTGCCGATTTCACCGCGCAGCAGGTCGGACACTTTGTCGATACTGTAGCCGCTTACTTCGGTGCCGTCCACCTCGCGGATGATATCGCCGGCCATGATGCCGGAACGCTTGGCGGGGGAGTTATCCATGGGCGTAATGACGGTGACCGCATCCTCCTTAATGCCGATCTCCATCCCCAGCCCGCCGTATTTGCCGGTGGTAATCATGCGCAGGCGCCGTTCGCCGTCTTCTTCAATAAAAACCGTGTAGGGGTCCAATTTATCCAGCATGCCGTCAATAGCGGCCTGGACCAGCGGGTAGGGGTCGATCTCTTCCACATAGTGCAGGTTGATTTTCTCGAAAACGCTCTGCATCTGCTGCCAGCTCTTCTTGAGGCGGAAATAATAATCCTGCTCATCGGCATTAAGCGGTTGAACCACCCAGCCGCTTGCAGATAAGAATATTATGCTCAGAAGGACGATAAGGAAGGGACGACGACGCTCCATAAAAAACTCCCTGGTTATAACATATCAATGGTCTTAATGACTTGTCGGTGTATGGCGGATATATCTTGAGTGGCATCTATCACACGGAAACGGTCCGCAAAACGCTGGGCCAGTGTATCGTAGCCTTTTACCACTTTTTCGTAAAACGCCAACCCGGATTGCTCCAGCCTGTCTTCGGGACGCTCCCTTTGGCTTTTGCGGGCAAAGGCCTCTTCCGCCGTAAGCCGCAGGTAAAATGTATGCCCGGGCAGCAATCCGAACGTGGCAAATTGATTAACGTGATCGACAAAATCGTGTTCCAGCCCGCGCCCGAAGCCCTGGTAGGCTGTCGTTGAATCAACAAAACGGTCGGCCAGGACAAAATAATCCTTGTCCAGAAGCGGCATCACCTTCTCGGCAGTTAATTGTGCCCTTGCCGCACTGAACAGTAATATCTCCGTACGGGCGTTCATGGCGTCATGTTCCCGCTTCAGTAAAATCCGGCGCACTTCCTCGGATATGTCCGTCCCACCCGGTTCGCGTAAGACGAACACTTTATGGCCCTTCTCTTCCAGGTACCCGCGCAGCATGGTTATCTGCGTACTTTTGCCGGAAAAATCAATGCCCTCAAAAGTGATAAAACGTTTTTTTGCCTGCTCTTTCATCACGATAAACCTGTAAATGAATCACTTTTTGGAATAGCCTTCAATAATCAATACCATCTCACCTTTGGCCTTTTGCTGTTCTAATTCTTCGGCTAATTGCTGCAGCGTAGTATAGCGGAGTTCTTCAAACTTTTTTGTGATCTCGCGGGCAAGAACACAGCGCCGGTCGCCCCAGGCCTCACAAAGCTGGCGCGCGGTTTTGGCTATACGGTGCGGCGATTCGTAAAAGACGATCGTGCGGCTCTCCTCCGCAAGCGCTTTTATCTTGGTCTGGCGCCCTTTTTTTATGGGCAGGAAACCTTCGAAAACGAAGCTGTGGGTAGCGAGACCGGATGAGACAAGCGCCGCCACAAATGCCGCCGCCCCCGGAACAGGAATCACGCGAATGCCCTCTTCCACACAGGCTTTTACAAGGTGGTAACCGGGATCCGATATGCCCGGCGTACCGGCATCGCTGATCAATGCAATCGACGCGCCTTGTTTTAGCTGCTGTACCAGCCGTGGCGTTTCATGGCTAATGTTGTGGCTGTGATAGCTGCGCACGCTTGTACCGATGCCATAATGTTTTAGCAGCACGGAACTGGTGCGCGTGTCCTCGGCGGCAATCAGGTCTACATTTTTCAGGATATGTACGGCGCGGTATGTGAAATCGCCGAGATTGCCGATGGGCGTGGCCACAATATAAAGGGCATTTTCGATGCGTTCATCCAACTTAAACACCCCAGTCGCGGCAGTAGCGGAAATCCTGGTTAATGGTGCGGTTGGACAATTTGGCGATCACCGGGGGGCGTCGTTTAAACTGGTTGCGCCGGATGCGCGCGCGGATGTCATCAATCATTTCCTGCCCGTAGCCCTCATCGCGGATAAGCTCGTCGGGCAGGCGTTCATCAACGATGAAATAGAGCAGCCGGTCAATGTTTTCGTAGGTATAACCCAGTTCATCTTCGTCTGTCTGGCCCTGCCACAGATCTGCGGAAGGCGCTTTTTGGATTATCTCTTGGGGCACGTCAAGATACTTGGCCAGCATCCAGATCTGGGCCTTGTAAAGATCGCCGATCGGGTTAATGGCGCTGGCCATATCGCCAAAAATAGTGCCGTAGCCCAGCATCAATTCGGTTTTGTTGCTGGTGCCCAGTACCAGCGCGCCCGTTTGTGAAGAGTAATCGTAAAGACAACACATGCGTTCGCGCGCCATTTTGTTACCGCGGCGCACTTCATCGGCATCAGGGCGCTTTTTAAAAAAGGCATCCACCTCTTCGGATATATCAATCACGTCGTAGGAGATACCCAGTTGCTTTGCCAGCCGTTCGGCGTGTTTCCGGCTGTCCGGGTTGCTTTTACGGTAAGGCATGATAAGCCCGTGCACGTTTTCCGCGCCGAGGGCACGCTGCGCCAGACAGGCCACCACCGCCGAATCCACACCACCGGACAATCCCAAAACGCCCTTTTTTACACCGATTTTATGCATCTCCTGGCGGATGAATTCGGTCATCACCTTGGTGGTCCAGTCAAGGTTCATTTCAAACATATTATTCGTGTTCACTTTGTGCTACCTCTCTGTTCAACGCGACTTAGCACCCTTTTTATTTGCTTTAGCAGATCGTCCTGCGTCAAAGCATGGGCAGCCTGTTTTTGTACCCAGTTATCGGCAGCAAGGCCATGCAGATAGTTGGCGAAACAGGCGGCCTCTACATTGTCGATTCCGGCGGCGCAAAATGCCGCGATCATTCCAGCCAGTGTATCGCCGCTGCCACCCTTGGCCAGTGCCGGGTTGCCGCTGCTGTTGATAAAAATGCCAGCCTCTTTGTGTCCGACCATGGAGGGTGCTCCCTTCAAATTGACGACCGCTTGGCAGCCCTTTCCAAAATCTTCCAGCGCCTGCCAGGGGCGCTTTTCCATATCATCACCCTCGCCGGACATCAGCCGGGCAAACTCGCCGGCATGCGGCGTCAGGATAAATCTTTTGTCAAGTTTTTTGAGCAGAGATTTGTTTTCGCCCAGAACGAACAAGGCATCGGCATCGATAACACAGCATTTGTCATGCTTAAGAACCTGATCGATCACACCTTCAACAAAAGCGACGGATCCCTCATTACGGCCCAGTCCCGGCCCCAGCACAATGCAATCGGCCCATTGCAGACGTTCTTCCACAACTTTGACCGCTTCTTTGCCCAAAGCGCCCTGCGTGCCGGCGGGCAGGCCCAGTGTCATTTGTTCGGTCAACGCATTTTCCAGGATGGGCTGCAGCTCTTCAGCGCAGGCCGCCACCACCAGGCCAGCGCCGCACACCGTAGCCGCCCTTGCCGCCAAAATCAGCGCCCCGGTCATGCCGGAAGAACCGCCCAACAGAAGCACCTTGCCGGCTTGCTGTTTGTAAAGGTTATCCTGCAGACCCGGCAAAACAACGTCTTCGTTCATCACGCGCCGTATCTGTGGTGTAAAGTCTTGGCAGTGGTCCGGCGGAAAACCGATATCGACAACATGCAGCGTTCCGCAGCGGGAGCGGACGGGCTGGAAAAGCTGGCTCAACTTTGGCAGGGCCATGGTCACGGTAAAACCGGCATTAACAACCGGACCGGGCATCTCCAGCGTATCGCCGTTAGCGCCCGATGGAATGTCCACAGCACAGACATGCGCGTCCTGATCGTTAATCCAATCTATTATATCGGCAAGGAAACCCCTTACGGCGCCCTTGATGCCGGTTCCCAGCAAAGCGTCAACAACCAGGAACGGGTGACGCGGCAGGTCGATCTGTTTCGTATCGGAAATTTCTTTGATCTTTATGCCGGCATTTTCGGCGATTACCATATTGGTGGCGGCATCCCCGGAGATGTCATCCTTCGACGCGCAGAGAAAAACGGTTGTGCGGATCCGGGCTTTCTGCAGGTAGCGGGCAATCACGAAACCATCGCCGCCGTTATTCCCCTTGCCGCAGAGAATAATCGTATCCTTAATGCCCTTTTCCCGGCAATACCCGATGATAATTTCCGCGCTGTTGCGCCCGGCGTTCTCCATCAGCACAATACCGGGTATTCCAACCTGCTCGATGGCTTTTTGGTCGAACCGCCGCATCAGCTCATTATTTACAACACGTTGCATAAGCTTGACAATATTTTTGCGCCCTTTTAACTTGCTTAAATTATATATCAGGATTTTACTAAATTTAAACGATTAAGCCAAAACAGCGACACCGGGAAAATATTTTGAAAAGAGACGACGTCGAACTAGTCAGAAAGGCCAAAGAAGGGGACACCAAGGCTTACGATCAGCTTACACTCATGTACAAAGACGTTGTCTTCAGCATTGTCTACCGCATGGTACGCAATAAACAGGAAGCCGAAGACTTGACGCAGGAAGCCTTCATCAAAGCCTACAACTCCCTGCATTCTTTTAACGAAGAGTACGCTTTCTCCACATGGCTGTTTAAAATCGCCACCAACAACTGCATCGATTTTTTCCGCAAGCGTAAACTGAAGACCTATTCGATGGAGGAGACCATCCGCTACAAAGACGATGAGATCCGCCACGAATATGCTTCGCCCGACCCAAACGTGGAACACGACCTGGTGGCCGATGAACGCAGCAAGATCATCCGCGAGGCGATCGAGGAGCTGCCGGAGAAATACCGTATTGTGATTGTATTGAGGCACCAGAAAGAATACAGCTACGAACAGATTGCGGAAGATTTGGATTTACCGCTGGGTACCGTTAAAGCGCGAATTTTCCGGGCCAGGGAGATGCTGAATAAACTGTTGCGGGGGAAGTTGTTTTAGGTCATTACCGGCGAGCATCAGTTCGTCCGCGGGGAGGGTATTCCAAAAGTGTAAGCGGACCAGCCGGGCGCTATTTTGAACGTCTTCATAAATACGCACATTGCGGCATTGTTCCGCCTCCATTACAGCCAGCTTTTTCTCCAGCGCATAGTCCAGATAGGCGAGCTGCGCCACGAACACAATCAGCAAAAAACTTATAAAAACAAGCACCGATTTAAACGATCTGATCATTCAAACACCCGGCCTGACATGAAAGAAATTATTATTGCAACAAAAAACAGGGGCAAATTAAAAGAGATTGAACAGATACTCGACCTGCCCTCTTTACAACTTTTGGATTTATCCGCTTTTCCTCGCTGCGCTGCCTTGCACGTGGAAGAGATTGGCGATTCCTTTGAGGAAAATGCACTGATAAAAGCACGCAGCTATCACGCCTGTGTAAAAAAAGCGGTACTGGCCGATGACTCCGGCCTGGTGGTACCGGCGCTGAACGGTGAGCCGGGCATTTATTCGGCGCGCTATGCCGGGGCGCAATCGGATGACGCGCAAAACAATGCCCTGTTGCTGCAAAAAATGAAAGGCTTATCCGGCGAAAAACGCGCTGCCTATTTCGAGTGCGTCCTCGCTTATGTGGACGGCGGAGAAGAGCACACATTCTACGGACTCTGCCACGGCACCATCGGCTTTGAAACACAGGGAGATAAAGGCTTTGGCTACGATCCGCTATTCATTGTGCCGGAACAAAACAAAACCTTTGCCGAGTTGGAAAAGGAACAAAAAAACAGCATCAGCCACCGGGCCGATGCCTTGCGCAAATTCCGTGACTTTTTGGGCGGTTAAGAAGCGCTTTTTTTGTTTGACATGATTTATAGGGCTCTGTATATTAGCGGCTCTTGAGATTGAAGGCATCTATCGGGGTGTGGCGCAGCCTGGTTAGCGCACCTGCCTTGGGAGCAGGGGGTCGGAGGTTCGAATCCTCTCACCCCGACACACGCTGCGCCCTTAGCTCAGCTGGATAGAGCAACTGCCTTCTAAGCAGTCGGTCGGAGGTTCGAGTCCTCCAGGGCGTACCAGAGAAATTATATGGTGGGTGTAGCTCAGTTGGTTAGAGCACCAGATTGTGGCTCTGGGGGTCGTGGGTTCAAATCCCATCACTCACCCAATCGATTATAAGAGGCTCTTTAAAAACGCTCCCATCGTCTAGAGGCCTAGGACACCGCCCTTTCACGGCGGCGACAGGGGTTCGAATCCCCTTGGGAGTACATCAAAAAAACCCGCTTCACGGCGGGTTTTTTTATTTCCGCCTTTTTGCTAATTTTATTCTTCCTTCAAAATAAACTATTATGAAAAAAAGCACCGTAGCGGTTCTCACCATTGTTATCCTGTCCCTTATCTGGAGCAGCACCTGGCTGGTGATAAAACTGGGCCTGGGCTACATGCCGCCCTTTCTTTCAGCAGGCCTGCGTTTTCTATTAGCCTTTGTGGTTTTATTTATGATTGCCTTAAAGATGCGTCTGCCTTTTCCCAAAGGCCTGGCCGAACACCGCTTTCTGTTTTTGTTCAGCTTTATGATCTTTACTTTCAGCTATGGCCTGGTGTACTGGGGTGAGCAGTATATAAACTCCGGATTGACCAGCGTTTTGTTCTCAGTGATGCCGTTTTATACAGCGCTGTTTTCGATAAAAATGCTGCCCGCTGAAAATGTTACTTTGCGTAAGATGCTTGGGATCACCATCGGTTTTGGCGGTGTTTTGCTTATCTTCAGCGACCATCTTATCGTGGACCACCCGCTTGGATACTGGGCGATGCTTGGTGTCTTGTTAAGCCCGGTCTTTTCTGCTTACGGTACCATACAGGGAAAAATTGCGCGAAACCGCTACCACCCGGTTATGCTGAACACGCTGCCCATGCTTTATGCCGGACTTTCCTTTCTGATGCTCTCATTTATATTCGAGACCGATGCCACCGTAAATTTTAGCCCGATGGCGCTGTTTACGCTGTTTTACCTGGGCATTATCGGAACGGCTACAACCTTCCTGCTCTACTTCTGGATTCTGAAAACTACGTCAGCCGTTATGATCTCAATGATCACATATGTTACACCGCCGTTGGCTTTAGTCTGGGGCTGGTTTGTACTGGATGAACCGGTTACCTGGAAATTGCTGGTGGGTATGATCATTATTTTTACGGGGATTGTTTTTGTGCGGGAACGTACCCATGCTTCAAAACAAAAGAAATGAGAGATTAAGGATCTTTTCGTCCCGGTGTTATCATGATATCTCGCGCAACAGCTTTGAATTCTTGATGAGAGCTTAACCTATTCGAATGCGCTGTATTCTTTAATCCCATATTTTTTTAGCACATTCTCGAATAATTCATCGCGCACAACAAGGATGAGACCTTTTTTTGCCGTATTGTTTTTGATAACGCGGCCCAATTCCGGCTCCAATCCCTGGTCGCGCAACTCCAGCTTGCCTATTTCGTCGATAACCAGCCAGTCCGGCTGCCGGTTAGCGGCCTGTCGTAGCGCTTCCCGTCCCCAGGCCAGCGCATCGCGGCTGAAAACAAAACGCCCCACAATCAGGCCATCATGAGGATGGCTTAACTCTTCCAACGGACGAATTTCCCCATCGGGCCAGGAGAGCAGCCAGCGTCTGCCGTCTTCCACAAGCTGCAACACACCTGCGGCAGAGGTCTGTTTTTTTAACCAGCCAAAAAGCCGTGTCGATTTGCCCGAGCCCGTAGGACCACTCAGAACGAAAATTTGGGACATTTAAAATAAATCCAATAAATTGCAGGTTTCACAAGCGCAAGATTAATGACGCGTTACATAATTCGTTTCAATAATACGGAGCCTTAATTATGTCTTACGAATTTTACAAAATGCTGCACTTTATCGGGATATTCCTGATATTTCTTTCCATCGGCGGCACCGTCGTTAAAAGCCAGATGCAGGCACCACCGGACACCTTCAAGAAACTGTTGATGGTCAATCATGGCGTGGGTCTACTGTTTCTGCTTGTCGCGGGCTTCGGGCTACTGGCCAAACTGGGGATTGGTTTTCCCGGCTGGGTTATTGTAAAGCTGATCATCTGGCTGGTGCTGGGAACGCTTGTTGTGATCATCCGTCGTAATCCCGGACAATCGACCATCTGGTGGTACCTGGCTTTGATGTTTGGCTTTATTGCCGCCTATCTCGCCGTGTATAAACCCTTCTAAACTAAAAGCCCGCCGAAACGGGCTTTTTTTATTCTTTTACAAAGTTTTCTATAAGGCTGTTGGTAAGATGCGGTTTTTCCATAGGCACCAAGTGGCCGCATTCGGGAATCATAACCAGTGTGCTGCCGTCGATCTTTTCCTGCCCAATAGCCCCGATCTCCGCGGTAAAGCCGCCATGCAGATAGGGGTTGGGTATCAGGGCATCGTTCTCACCAAAAATGATCAGCGTAGGCTGAGTGATCTCTTCCAGGCGCTCGTAGACAGGCCCGTCAACCATCGCGGCGACATTTTTGGCCACGGCGTAACAGTAGAGTTCAAAATCATCAGCCTTGCGCATTTGGATACGCTCGGTGACAAGGAATTCGGCCTCATCAGGCATCTCGTAAAAATTGGATTTTACGTTGACGTCAATGTTGCGGATCGGTGTTTCTTTTACAAAAGTGGGCGTAACCGCTTTCTTAAACCAGGCCGCTTCGCCATCCGTAAAACGCTCAAAACCGGCCGGGGCGATCAGCACCAGCTTGCTCACTCTGTCGGGATAGTTGAGCGCGGCCGTCATGGCAATCTGCCCGCCCATGGAATGACCCACGAGCACAGCCTTTTCTATATTCAACGCGTCCAGAACTCCGGCAATCACTTCAGCGTGAAAATCCATTGAGAATATAAAATAGCCTTTCTCGGATTTACCATAACCCGGCAGGTCCAGCGCGATAACGCGGAAGCTTTCGGCCAGGGCAGCAATATTCTGATTCCAGGCTTTGGCGTTGGTACCGAGTCCGTGAACTAAAACCAACGTCTCGTCTCCGCTACCTTCATCAATCAACGCCACATTAATATTTTTTATAGCCACTTTTTTTACAGCGAAGCCGTAGTCAAAATCCTCAAACTGCACCGTTCCCAGGTCATAATAGCGGGAGCTTGCGCAGCCGACCACAACAAGCGCCAGCATCAGGCTAAAAAGTATCCACATTTTTCGCATTGCCCCCTCCTTAAAACATGATCCATTTAAAGGTCAGAAAAACGGTCCAGGGATCTTTCGGCGTACCGTCGATGCCACCGTTTACAACCGGGCTTTCGAAGAAATCGCCCAACTGCAGGTAGGCTGCATGCAACTCGATATCCATGAACACTTTTGGACTGTATAGCAGATTCAGGTTGATCTCGCTGCCCAGCAATGTACCACCGTCGACCGGTGCCACATTGGAAGCAGCAGCGCCGGCGCCCAGTTTAACACGGAATTTATTGGGAACGATATCGTAGGCCGCGGAAAGCGACCCGCCGGCAAGTCCGTAGCCGATGTTCTGGATGTCAATCACCGCTCCGTTGAAACGGTTCACCACATTACCGTGCGGCAGCAGCAGATACAATCCGTGGCTGATAAAAACCGCGCCGGGTGCCGTCCAGTTATTGCCGGTAAGCACACCCGTATATTTACCATCTTCGATGTTGCTTTTGTCCCCGCTGGTAAAAATACCGTCCAAAGCTACATAGTCGTTGGCGGTACGTCCGTACTTATAAGCCAGACGCAGGTTGGCGGCGTAACCCATAATATCCACATCGTGTGATTCTGACCTGGCTGTGCCGCTGTTAAGAACGGCAAAACCGTTGTACCCAAAACGACCCTGGTTTAGAAGCGGGTTGCCGTGAAAGTGCGTGCCTAGCCAGAAGATGTCCGCTTCATAGGGCTCCGCGCCGAAGTTGAAATTATAGACGCCGTTGTAGTTGCTGAGGCCGGAATTGAGTCCCTGCCCCAGGATGGAAACACCACCCTCGCCATTGGCACGGTCCTTTAAATACCACACCGTTGCACCAATAGTGTTTACGATATCGAGATCATACTCGGCATGCAGCTCATGCAATATCACATCATCGTTTTGGTCGACGTTGTTTTCATAGAGCTGGTAGACACCGGCCTTGGCACGATAGCGTTCGCCGTAATAATGGCCGGCCAGACCGCTGGCATCGGAGCCCCAGAATGCAAGCCGGTAGCCCGTATTGAGCAGCGTGCTGGTAAAGGTGTAAGCGGGCACGCGCACATTATCAAAAAGGCGGGTTAATCCGGCATTGATAAAAATATTACGCTCGGGCCGGAATTCGATGAACAGGTTCTGGGTCTGCATATTGACGAAATCCGCACCGAAAGCGCCGCCGAAGTTGCCGCCGGCGCCATAGTTGGCATCACCCCAGGTCCAGTCAAACTCATAAGACATGCGCATGGTGGCCCATCCGTCAAATAGCCGGGGCGAATAGGCGATGATCGGGATAAAGCGCTGCTCGGTAAAGGCCGATGTGCGATCCGATGTTTTGGTGGTATTTCCGCCAAACAACCGACCCACCACCTGACCTTTCAAAAATTCATTGGTAGGAGCAATGTTGGCCTGTTCGCTGCGCATGAAGTAATAACCGATAAAGGTAAACTCTTCGCGCGGCCAGATCTCCTTATCCTCCGCAAAATAGTCGGTGGAAGATTGCGCCCACAGCGATCCGGTCAGCAAAACGATTGCAAGAATCCGTTTCATAGTTCGTTACCGTGGTAAAAGTTAAAAATCCATCCCTGGATCGATTACAATCCTTTAAACAACAAGAGTATTATTCAACACGCCTGTAGGTTTGAATGTTGGATGTGCCCAGTGCCGTATCGCTGCCAAAACCCGTAGCCGGTGTGCGCGGCGTGGCACCAATGTCCGGAACAGTCTGAACCACCTCGAGACGCATTACATCCGGCGAGCCTTCGGTAATTTCGACGATGCCTTCCTGCTCAAAAGCCGGCGAGCTGTAGGAAATGGAAATACTGTGCACATTGCCACTGGCGCTTTCGGTTACGGTGTAAGTACCGCTGTTGCTGGTCCAGCCGGCGCCCATCACATGCTGATCCAAGAAAACGCTGCCGTCGTCCTTCATTTCAACACGGACGGAGTCAATACTGAAAACGGCCGCCAAAAGGGGCGCTACGTCGGCATCGGCACTCAACCACGTCCCGACCCAGGGATCGGTGTTGTTGTTGCCGTTGGTACCGCTGTCGTCTTCTTCGCTGCAGGACCAAACCAGCATGGAAGCCAGTACTACCAGGCTTAAAAGATGAATTAAACGCTTCATAACAAATCCTCCTGTAAAGGTTGGTTAGGGTTTCTAGTAAAGGGATTTTCGGTCAATTTTTCCGGCAGCGTTTTTGGGCAGTTCATCGACAAAGGCTACATGTTTGGGCGTTTTGTAGCCGGCAATACGCCCCTTGCAAAAGGCGCGGATGCTTTCTTCCGTTTCAGCAGATTTTTTTTTCAGCACGACAAACGCCTTGCCCACTTCGCCCCATTTATCGTCGGGCACGCCAATCACGCAAACCTCTTTGATCGCCGGATGGCTGTACAAAAATTTTTCCACTTCGGCGGGGTACACATTTTCGCCGCCGCTGATAAACATGTTTTTTTTGCGATCCACCACGTAGTAGTAGCCCTCGTCATCACGGGTCACCATGTCGCCGGTGTGGAACCAGCCGTCGGTTATGGCCCCATTTGTGGCCTTTGGATTGCGCCAGTAGCCGGGTGTCACCACGGGGGATTTCAACCACAACTCTCCCACGTCGCCGGCCTCGCAATCATGACCGTCTTCGCCAACCACGCGCGCATCGATGTAAAAATTGGGCAGGCCGATGGAGCCTTTCTTGCGGATGGCATCGTCCTGATGCAGCGAGAAGCAGTTGGGGCCAACCTCGGTGAGGCCATAGCCCTGACGGATGGCGATGCCTTTTTCGTGCCAGGTATCAATCAGCGGTTTGGGCATGGGCGCTCCGCCGACAATAGCGTAGCGCACGCTTTGCAGATTGCATTTTTCAAAGGCCGGATCATCGGCCATCATTTGCAGCATAGTGGGCACGCCAAACAGCAAGGTCGATTTTTCCTCTTCCATCAGCCTCAGGATCAGACCGGCGTCAAAACCGTCCAGCAGCGTGTGCGAGGCCCCGTGATGGAAAAAGGGCGTCAGCAGCACATTCCAGCCGCCGGTGTGGAAAAACGGCGCGAAACTCTGCGTGTGGTCATCGGCGGTGATGTTGAGGCGCAGCCCGGTGTTGATGGAGTTCCAGAACAGCATCCTATGGTTGATCATGGCGCCTTTGGGCAGACCGGTCGTTCCCGATGTATAAAGGATCATTATGGCGCGCTCGCTCTCCACGGGCAGTGATTGCGCAAAAGCTTTTGGGAGCGCTTTCTCTATAAGAAATGGCGTCAGCTCATCCAGCCTTTTGAGGGCGCCGTTTTCAGACATTTGTAAAGCGCTGACCTGCGCAGCGAATTCTTTTTCGTAAAGCAAAAGTGTGGGTTCTGCGTCGCCAAGCAGCACATTCAGTTCTTCGGGCATCAGGCGGAAATTGAGCGGCACCATAATCACGCCACTTTTAATGCAGGCAAAAAAGAGAAAGACATACTCGGCGCAGTTTTTAGAGTAAACAGCCAGGCGGTCACCGGGCTGCAGTTTCCACTCGTTGCGCATGTGAGCGGCCAGCGCGTCTACGCGGCCATTCATCTCTTTGTAGCTCCACTGCAGGTCGCGACTGTGCTCACGTAATGCCATTCGGCCGGGGCTGTAAGCTGCCCATTTTTCCAGCCAGTCTGTCGCGTACATCATAGCTATTTCCCCCTGTAAACCAGCATCAGGTGAAAGGCAACAACCGCCGAAATGATGATGGCAACCGCCGCCGCCACACCGGGATTTTCACCCGTGGCCGCGCTGAAAGGCACCGGCAGTTTGGCATAATACATGGTGAAATGGACGATTACAGCCGTCACCGAAGCGGCAATCGGTACCACACGCGGCAGCTCTTTTACAAACATACCCAGCACGATGGGCAAGAACGCTGCGGCGAAGTAAGCGTAAACCCCGTTCTGGGCAAAAATGGCCACGCTCAGCTTGGGATTGACCAACTGGTCCCAGGAGAGCCAGATGCTCACCAGCGCCAACAAGGCAATCACACCTTTATTTATAAGAATGCCGTTTTTGTCAATAAACCGAACTTTGTCCAGCTTGCGGCTTACAGGCCGGATGATGTCTTCTGTGATGGTGGTAGCCAGCGCCTGGATCAGGCCTTCCAGCGTGGAAATGCCGGCGGAAATGAGGCCCAGCACAACCACGAGACCGATGTAAACGGGGAACTCCTTAACCACGTAGGCCGAAATGATCCCGTCCATCTTTAACGGTTCACCGTTGAAGGTGAGATCCGGAAAAGCAAAACGCGCGTAAAGCCCGGCGATGACCACGAGAAAGAAGAGGATTTCCGTAACCACAGCGACGGTGAGATAGCGGTTGACGCCTTTGTCGTCTTTGAGCAAAAGCGACTTGGTGATGATGTGCGGCTGGCAGACAATGGCAATGCCCACCACAATTTGAACAAAACCGATTTCGAAGTAGTCGCGGAAAAGGAAACTGTTTTTATTTAGCGGTTGGGCAAGGGCCGGATCGATCGCAGCCAGCTTATCCAGTAAACCGTGGACGCCGTTGCTGAAATGCTCGTAGCCGCTGGTCAGCAAAATAATGGCCACAACGATCATTACCAGCGCCTGGATGGTGTTGGTATAGACCATCGAGTTGGCGCCGCCGTACATCATATAGCCAAAAATGAAAATCACGATACCGGCCAGCGCGGTCATTTCCGATATGTCCAGGGTTTTGGAGATCACCTTGGTCAAACCGACACAAATCAGCACGATGAAGGTGATAAGCAGCAGCGAGAGGATGGCGAAGAAAAAACCGTAGCCGGGGGATTTGTAGCGCGTCGACATCCATTGCGCCATGCTAAGCGCCTTGACTGTGCTGCCGTGGGCGCGGAAGCTTTTGGTGAGAATCACCAGTGAGGTCATCGCCGCGACAGGCAGAACAAAGGCGTACGAGATGACGGCAGTGACGCCATAAATAGCCACAAAACCGGGATTGATGATAAAGGTGGCGGCGGAGGTCATCGATGCGGCGAGGGCCAGCCCGACGGCCACCGGCGAAAAGAAGATATTACCGAGGGCGTAATCGGACATGTTTTTGATGCGCACGGCACCGCGTACCACGAACACCAAAGTCACCGTCATGTAAAGACCGATCAGAATCCAGCCGGCCATACCCCAATCGTGCATCTTTCTCCTTTAAATGTAGATTGTTGAACTAGTGCACCAAGCTTTTCCATGCATCCCTTGCGCTACAGTCTAACCACAGAGTTCACGGAGCAGAACACTGAGGCCACTGAGATTAAAACTGTTTGAAAAAAAATTAGCACCTCCGAGCACTCCGTGTAATTCTCTGCGCCTCCGTGGTTTTCTTCACCAGCGGAAAGCGGCGCAGGCAAAAGCCAGCCCCCCGCCGGAGCCCATAAAAAAGACCACATCACCCTTTTTGATTTTTCCCTGCGCATTAGCCTCGGCCAGGGCCATCGGGATGCAGGCCGAGCCGGTGTAGGCATAGCGATCCATCACGGTGTGCGTGCGATCTATCGGCAGCCCGAGCATCTCCATCGTTTCATAAATGCTGTTGATGTTGATCTGCGTGAAAAATATGTGGTCGATATCGCTGACCCGCAGGCTGGCCTCATCCGCTACCTGACGTACCATGCGTGCCCAGGTGGTTGGGTTGATTTCTTTTGGAAATTTTTTGACAAATTTAAGTTTATGATCGCCGTTGCTGAGCGCGTTCTGGTCGATCGGCTCGTGTGTGCCGCCGGCGTAAATACCCATCCAGCCGTGGTACTGGCCTTCGGTGTGCAGCTGCGATCCCAGCATGCCATGTCCTTCGTCTTCGGATGCCTTCAGCAAAACACCGGCCGCGCCGTCGGCAAACAGGGTCACCGTTTTTTTGTCCTGCATGTTGAGGTACTTGGACATGCCATAGGCGCCAATCACCAGCACATTGTTATATTTTTGGTCGGCACGAATGTATTTGCTGCCCGTGTCCAGAGCGGTCACAAAACCGGCGCAGGCGGTGTTCATATCAAAAGTGCCGGCGTTTTTTGCCCCCAGGCGATGCTGCAGCACCGAGGCGGTGCTTGGTGAAATGTACTCCGGGGTATCGGTGGCAATGATGATCAGGTCCAGTTGTTCCGCCGCCAAGCCCGATTTTTTCAGGATCTCCCTGGCCGCTCCTTCGCACAGGTCGGCGGTGCTTTCGTCCTCCGCCAGCCAGCGCCGTTCGTGGATGGTCAGGTTCTCTCGCAGCCATGTGTCGACATCTTCGCCGAGCAGTTCGTTAAAGTAACTGTTGGGCAGAACCTTTCGCGGCACCGCCATGGCTGTTGTAGTTATAATCGCGTTTCGCATGCGCCTTCCGAATCAATGAGTGAATTTTCTAATTGGTGGATTTTGGTTCGTCTATAGCACCAGGCCGCCGTCCACGCTGAGCACCGCGCCGGTAATAAACGCCGCCTCATCCGATGCCAGGAAGAGATAGGCGTTGGCGATATCTTTGGGATCACCGAGACGTCCCAGCGGTGTTTTCTCTTCCAGCGATTGAATCACTTTTGCTGGCACGGTTTTCACCATTTCTGTGGCAATGAAACCGGGGGCCACGGCGTTAACACGCACGCCTTTAAAACCCAGTTCACGGGCCCAGACGCGGGTCATGCCAATCAGTCCGGATTTGGCCGCCACGTAGTTGGTCTGACCAAAGTTGCCATACAACGCCACCACCGAGCTGGTATTGAGGATTATGCCGCTGCCCTGTTCGCGCATCACTTTGGCCACGGCCTGCCCGCACAAAAAGACACCCTTCAGGTTGATGTCAATGACCTGATCCCACTGCGCCTCTTCCATTTTGTGCAGGGTGGCGTCGCGGGTAATGCCGGCATTATTGACCAGAATGTCAATCCGTCCCGCTTCGTCTTTTACTTTGCCGGTTGCCGCGTCAACGCTGGATTTATCCGCCACATCAACCCTTAAGAATTGTCCGCCGATCTCTTTGGCCAAAGCCTCACCGGCATCAGCGTTAACATCCCAGATGAAGACACGCGCACCGTTTTCGGCAAAAACTTTGGCGGTTTCCGCGCCGATTCCTTGCGCTCCACCGGTAATGATGGCCACTTTATCCTGAAGCCGCTTCATTTTTCACTTCTCCCGTCTAAGCTTTTTGATCGTTTGAAAATTTTAAAACGCAAACTACATAACCCCGGTATGAAAGGGGCACGAGGGTTGTCCTTCAAAATTGCTCCAAAAATTAGCTTACAACCCCTTGGTCCCCTTTTTTAAGGGGAGATAAGAAAACTCATTTTTTCTTCGTCCGTTGCTCCTGCCACTCATCCGCAAAAACCTTAAAATGCGTGGTCATCAGCGTGTAAAAATCGGCCATTTCCTGCACGTTGTCGCGGAAGGCCTGTGGGGCACTGTTGTCGGTCGTCTCCAGCAGCTTGATATATTTCTGCGCCAGGTCGAGATTGCTTTGCATAAGGGCGATACGGTGTTGGAAGGCGTTGCCAAAAATATTGGGATCGGCTTCATAATAATCTTTACGGTCCCCGGGCACCCATTTGCGCAGCACCAGGTTGTGGTCACGCAGCCGCCGTACAATCTGACTGACAGGCCCCTTGCTAACTCCCAGCTCACTGGTAATTTCATCCAGGCTCACCGGCCGACCTTCAAACAGAAGCAGACCGACAATGCGGCCCATCAGCACGGGCAAACCGAAGTGCTGGTAGGCTTCACCATAATCCTGGACAAATTCCTGTTTGAGAGAAAGGGCGTCGGGCATAAGCGTTTGATTTTTTTGAAACGATTGAAATATATAAGACGTAATTCGCCGATGCAAGAAAAAAGTGTTAAGGTGCTATGTGTTAGCGTATTAAAGTGCTAATGTATTCAGACGTCACTCTGAACTCGTTTCAGCATCTCAATAGGCAATGAATATTTCCATTACATCATACATGAGGAGCACTTCACGCTCTACTCAGTTCTTTCATGGACTCAAGTGGTACTTTGTCTTCTGTCAGATCCCGGCGTTAAGACCGGAATGACAGGAACACTCAGAGCGACACAAAATAAGTATCATCCGACATAGCGGCTGAGACACACCGGAACCTCCAACCGGGAGACGTAAAAAATCAAGGAGCATGATCACGATCAGGATGACCTATGACTTTTGACTTCCTGACTTCGAAACTTCGAAACTATATTAACTTGAACGGCTTTTCACTTTGTATAAATTTGTGCTTCGATCTGACTAACTCAGTGGAGGGTGGAATGAAATCTCTTTTGTTGGTTTTTATGGCGTCGGCGTTGTGGGCGCAGTCTTTTAGCGATCACTTTACGGGCAAAACGCTGCGGGTGGATTACTATCACACCGGCACGAAAGGCGAAGAGCTGTTTGCGCTGGATCAGCTTTATGAGGACGGGGAGTGGGCCGGTACGCGCACGCAGATGATCACCCCGCTTAACCTGGGGGAATACCAGGTGAGAATGTATGACGCCGAAAGCGGCCAGCTTATTTACAGCCGCGGCTATTCCACAGTTTTTAACGAATGGCAAACAACGGCTGAAGCCAAACAAAGATGGCATACTTTTCATGAAACGTGGCTGCTTCCCAAGCCTAAAAACGAAGTCGAACTGGCGGTTGCAAGACGCAATGCCAAAATGGAATTCGACGAAATCTGGCGAACAACGATAGACCCAAATGACAAAGTGGCTGTCAACACAAAACCAGAAAAGCCGGACTGGAAAGTTACCGCGATCATGCAAAACGGCGATCCGGCGACAAAGGTCGACCTTGTGATCGTTGGTGATGGCTATGCCGAGGGGGACATGGTTAAGTTCCGGCGCGACGCCCGCCATTTTAACGATGAGCTGTTTGAAACGGAACCTTTCAAATCGCGAAAAAACGATTTCAACGTGTGGATAGTTGAGGTGACCTCCAAAGTGAGCGGTATCCCCAAACCGGACAAAGGGATCTGGAAGAATAGCGCCCTGGGTTGCGAATACAATACGTTCGGCTCGGCACGTTACATTCTTACTGAAAACAATAAGGCACTGCGCGACGCCGCTGGCCTGGTTCCGTACGATTACGTAAACATCCTGATCAACGATGACCGCTACGGCGGCGGGGGCATTTACAACCTGTACACGACCACCTACGCCATCCCGGATCACCCCGATCAGGCCTGGCAGATGGACTACGTGTACGTCCACGAATTCGGCCACAGTTTTGCCGGTCTGGGCGATGAGTATTACAGCTCGCAGATCAGCTATGAAGAATTCTACAAAAAGGACGTGGAACCGTGGGAGCGCAATGTTACAGCGCTGCTGGATAAAGACAATCTGAAATGGAAAGAATTTGTGGCGGAAGATACCCCGCTGCCCACTCCGTGGCAGAAAGAGCTGTATGACAGCCTGGCCTTTGAGCGCGGTAAACTGGATCGCCTGGCCGCAGATTATTACGAAAAGCGTGAACCGTACATCCAAAAGCAACAGGCGGTTCTGGACAACAGTCCGTGGAGCGGCAGAGCAGGTGCCTTTGAAGGCGCGGGCTATGAACAATATGGCCTGTATCGTCCCTCGGTGGATTGCCGCATGTTCAGCCTGAGCATGGCGCCGTTTGATCCGGTCTGCTCGGCGGCACTGGAGGAAGTGATGGATTATTTTACAAAGTAGAATAAAAAAATGCCGGGAGATGCGCATCTCCCGGCATTAAGAATTGATAAAGCTTAAGATAATGAGAAAGGAAAAGAAGACTTCGAGACTTCCGGACCTCCTGACTTCACGACCTATTTCTCTTTATTCCAGGCGCGCATCCCGCCCAACATATTTTTAGCGTCAAAACCGTTTTCCAGCAGAAGCCGTGTTGCAGAGCGGCTGCGATTACCACTACGGCAATAAACGATCACTTCCTTGTTTTTATATTTGGACAGTTCGTCAACACGCCCGGCCAGCTCCTGCACCGGGATCAGTTTGGCGCCTTTTATGTGTCCAAGCGGCCCGTTGAATTCACCCGGCGTCCGCACATCGAGGAAAAACATCGTAGAATCTTTTTTGCCCAGGCGTTGCTGCACTTCTTCGGCCGTCACTGAGGGCAGCGAGGCATCCTGAAAATAATTGCGCGCGTAAAAAAACAACAGCGCCGCCCCTATTACAGCAATCCAGATAAGCGTGGTTTTACTCATAAATTCAAATTCCCTTAATCGTAAAAAACTATAAGATGCAAAGCTTCCGTAAGAGTTACACCCCTATACTTCCACAAAATCAATCTGGTGCTCTTCATTAAACTTATGTATAGAGCCCGATATCTGCGTGATGATGTCTTGTTTCACGGCGCGCAGAGCCACTTTAACCGCATTTTTTACGGCCTTGGCGTTGGAGCGCCCGTGGGCCTTGATAACAATCTTGTTAAAGCCCAGAATTGGTGCGCCGCCATATTCTGAATAATCCGTTTTTGTTTTCAGCTTGTGAACACCCTGGCGCAAGAGGGCCAAACCGATTTTCCAGGTAAACTTCTTTTTAAAGGCGTATTTGCCGGTGTCCTTGACCACCTCAGCCACGCCTTCCAAAAGCTTCAACACCACGTTGCCTACAAATCCTTCGCAGACAATAATATCAAAGGTGCCTTTGGGAATGTCCTTGCCTTCAGCGTTTCCGGCAAAGTTGATCATCTTGATCTCTTTGAGGTATTTGTAGGTCTGGGTAAGAACCGGTCCGCCCTTGCTTGCTTCTTCACCGTTGTTAAGCAAACCCAGGCGCGGCGCATCAATACCCATAATCTTTTGCATGTAGTAATGGCCCATAATGGCAAAGTGGACAAGCTGCTTGGCGTTGCACTTGATTGTCGCGCCTACATCGAGCATAAGCGCGTGACCGCGGCTCTCGGGGGTGAACTTGGCGGTGGGATAAATCGCAGCCAGCGCGGAACGTTCCAGCCCCTCAATCATCTGCAGATTCTGTGCTGCCGCAAGAACGGTAGCGCCCGTGTTACCGGCACTCACGCAGGCCATGGCCGTACCGCTGTTCACCTGCTTCATCGCCAGGACAATAGACGCGTTGGGATGTTGCTCCAGCGCCGGCTTAGGTGAAGCATCCATGGGAACAGATTGATCGGTATGAACAATATCCACGCGATCATCGGAGTAATTGTTGGCGGCAAGTTCCCGGCGAATAGCCTTCTCGTCACCTACGAGGATGACACGCAAATCCGGTTCTTCATTCAAGGCTTCCACAACACCCTTTACCACTTCATGGGGCGCATGATCGCCACCCATCGCATCCACTGCAATCGTATAAGCCATAGTATTTTCCCTCCGGGGAGTTAGATCAAAAACAGCTATGAAAGATAAGCTAAATCAGCTCTTTTTTCCAGAGTGTGCATTCTTAAACCATTTTTCAAGTTCGGCACTTTTTCGTGTGTTAAGCACTTTGTCCGCTCCAAACCATCCCTTACGGGCAATGCCCACGCCCAGCTTGACGTATTCCAGATGTTCAATTTTATGGGCATCGGGATTCACAGATGTCATCAGGCCCAGGTCGCGCGCCAGGCGTCCCCAGCGCCAGTCCAGATCAAGCCTCTTGGGATGGGCGTTTATTTCAACGGCCTTGCCCTCTTTTGCCGCGCACTCAAGAACTTTGGCCATATCAACGGCATAGCCCTCGCGGCTGAGTATCAGGCGGCCGGTGGGGTGCGCCAGCATGCTTACGGCCGGATGTCGCAATGCTTCGCAGATACGTTCTGTCTGCTCTTTTTCCGATAAATTATAGGGTTGATGCACGGCGGCAATCACAAAATCGAAGGATTCCAGCGTTTTGTCATCATAGTCCAGCTTGCCTTTTTGCAGGATATCGACCTCAATGCCTTTAAATATTCTGAAACCGTGCATCTCCTCATTCAGCTTATCGATCTCTTCCTGCTGACGTTTCACACGGTCTTCATTCAGGCCGTTGGCGTAAATAACCGATTTACTGTGATCGCTAATACCCAGATAGCTGTAACCCCGCGAACGAACCTCTTCAGCCATCGTTTTAATTGACTCCGCTCCGTCGCTCCATGTGGAATGGGCATGCAAAATGCCCTGGATGTCAGCTTCCGTAACAAGCTCCGGCAGGGAGTCGTTTTCCGCCGCATCAATCTCACCCATGTCCTCGCGCAGCTCCGGCGGAATGTATGAAAGTTTCAGTGCCGCAAAAATTTCACTCTCGTCCTTACAATCCAGGCGGCTGTCATCTTTTTTGAACAAGCCGTATTCGTTCATCGTCAGATTCATTTTTTTGGCCCGTCCGCGCATGGCGGTGTTATGCTCACGGCTGCCGGTAAAATGGTGCAGCGCATAGGGAAATTCATCGTCATCGACCAGCCGCAGATCGCAGCCCATCCCGGAAAAAAGCAAAATACTGGACTTGGTTTCCCCGTGGCCGATGATTCTTTTTTTATCTTCAAAATCGCAAAAATAGTCCATTACCTGTTCACGATCATCCGGCGAGCAGGAAGCAACGATATCAATATCTTTGGCCGATTCCTTATAACGCCGCAGACTGCCGGCCACTTCAATTCGCTTAATCTTTTTATTCTTTTTGAGGTAAGGCAAAATTTTCTGTGCTTCGTCAAGGGCTACGCTGAGGCGAAAACGGGCGCTGTATTTGCGGTACTGCTCGATACCCTGCAAAATCTTCTGCTGCGTCTTTTTACCAAACCCTTCCAGCTCGCTCAATTTGTCCTCTTTAGCGGCTTTCTCCAGCTTTTCAATCGTATCGATGTGCATGTCCTCAAACAGCATCTTTACCTTTTTAGGCCCCATTCCGGGAATTTCCAACATATCAAGCAAGCCCGGCGGAAACTGTTCTTTCAGGTCTTCATAATAAGGCAGGCGTCCTTCCGTGACGAGCGTTTGCAGCTTTTTGGAGATAGCATCACCAACTCCCTTCAGCTTGCTGATATCGCCGTTGCGGATCATCTCTAAAACGTCGCCTTCGGCCTGCTCGAGGGCGCGGGCGGCATTGGTATACGCAATTGACTTAAACGGATTCTCGCCTTTCAACTCGAGCATTACGGCGATATCCTCCAACACATTAATAAGGTTCTTCTTGTTCATAATTTTACTTTTTTACGGGACAGACCAAATACGGAGAAAGTTAAGGAAAAAGGTTTTTAATCGTTTAACAAAAAATGAAAGTATGAAGAATTTTGCCCGTAGCCAACAATTCGCCAACGCCAAACGGGCAAGGGATATGTCGGTCGGTTTAGCGCAGTCAAAAACAGGAATCTCAAATGCGCAATTCTTAATTCCCCAATTCCCAGTTCCAAATTCAACTAGCGGTATTCATCACGGTGAAAGGCCATCCACCACTCACCGTCAAGGCGGGTGAGGAAATCGTGACCGCTCTGGTAGGCTAAAAGCAACTCGGGATCGCGGCTGTGCACGAGGGTGGACGGTCCCCAATAGCGGAACATACAGCCCACGTCATCCAGCGACTGCATAAAAGAGGGCTCTACGCGCCCCTGAAGGGCCACGCATCCGCGCTGATAGGCATGATTAAACAAATCCTCCAGCACCGCCTTCTGCAGTTTTGGTTTCGCGGCGATCTGCAAAACCTGGGCCTGACCATCGTCGGCCAGAAAATACATAAACCAGCCTATTACGCGTTCTTTTTCATCGCGCACAACGTGCTCCTCAAAACGTCCGCGGGAAACCAGCGCGCTGACCTTTTCCAGCAACCAGCTCAACTGGTCCTCAGAATAATTACCCTTGAGCTGCGACGCCGGATAAATACTGTCAACGTTTTCCAGCCAGGTTTTTACGGTAAGCTTTTCATCGGATTGTTTTTTTGCAGACGGTTTGTATTCGCTGCTCATCAGCTTGCCGGCAATGGGATCGAGCAGGGTGCTGAAAGGCTTAAGCGCCGCTGATACCGCCAGCATGTTACGCTCGCCCAGCTTGCTGCTGAAAAAGCGCGTGGGCCTTAGTATCCGGGTCCAGCGCAGGCAGCGGGCATGCGCGATATCACCACCGAGTTGCGTCCAGATCTGGGCCACGGCGGCGGTGGCTCCATCGGTCATCGTTATATCCTGCGGGCCTTCGATGTAAGCCTTCATCAGGAAGGCGCCGGCGGCACGGGCACGACCCTGCGGATCACTCACAAGCTGGCCGCTGTAGGCCGCGCGGACACGCTTGCCGTTGTACTGCAAAGGCCGCACGTGGCTGCCAATAAATCCAATAATTTTCCCGTTCTCTTCATAAACAAGAGACGGTATCTCCGGATCGCTCCAGACATTATCCAGAAAATAGCTTTTGAAATCACTGCGCAGTCCTGCCGGCGCCTTCTGCTTTGGATCACGCTGAATCTTCTGGTACAAATCGCAAACGGCATCAAGGTCCGCTTCTTTAAACGGGCGAATATTTTTCGGATAGCTTGTCATTCTCTCTTCCTCATTCTTCGGTTCAGCCGGCGCGGTGCATGCCGTCCTGCGACATCAAAAAATTGGCGATACGTTCCACGGAGCGCAATGTATCGATTTCCAGCTCATCAAGATCCATCTCAATGCCATACTGCTGCTCGAAATGGAACAGCAACTGCACAAACGTCAGTGAATCCAGAAGCCCCTCTTCAACCAGGTCCGTGTCTACCGAAGGCACTCCGATATTCAGTTCTTCATCAAAAAACTGAATAATCTCATCTTGTATAGATGACATTCCTGTCTCCCGCTTAGTCTTTCAGATTAAATACAAAGATTCGGCAACTCTGCCGGGTCAATTTTTCTTCCGTCAAGCTGCGCCTTTTTTATTTCCAGCCACTCATCAGCGCAGGCAGCAACTGTTTTTTCATCCATACGGAGGATTGTGCCGGGGGCGGCATCACAACTTTTTCCCGTAAGCGCGCTTTGCGTAATCGTTACGTCTGTGCCGCCACACTCCACCCGCGGATGGCCCCAGGGGCTGGGAAACGGCGCGTAATCGCAGGCGCGGATAAAGTTGTGGACATCACCTGCCGGCTTGTTCCAATCGATTTTTCCCTCCTGCGGCACCTGTTTGCTGTAGTAGTTTCTTTTATCCAGGTCCTGCTTTTGCGCCGGTATGGCCCGCGGATCTTCAGCCGCCGTATCCAGCAGCTTTTGCAAAAGCGGCAGGCCTTCCCTGATGCACTGCAGGGCGACGCTTAAACCCGTATCACGATCGCCAATTGGAAAACTTTTCTGATAAACGATGGCGCCCGTATCGATGCCCGGCTCCATTTTGTGAATGGTGACGGCGTGGGTTTTGTGACCCTTGTAAATGGCCCAGCTCGGCGCATTCAGCCCGGCCATGTGCGGCAGCGGCCCGGGATGAATATTAAAGGCTCCGATGCGCGGCGCTTTCAGCACCTCTTCGTTAATGATGTAAAGTGAGTGTACATTTAATAAAATGTCGATCGCTTCTTCGCGCAGCGTCTCGGCAAACCCGGCCTGTTTGACATTTTTGGCGGACCAAAGACGCACATCCAGTTTTTGCGCGGTGGCCCACACAGAGGCACTGCTGCCCTGCGCTTTCTTTTCCGAAGCCAGCACCGCCACCAGGTTATGATCCGACTTTTGAATGGCGCGCAGCATCTGAATGCCGGCCGACTCCTCAGCCACAAGAAGTATATTAAGGCGTTTCGCCATCAGCTGCCTTCGTACCAGATTCTGTAGATCAGGCTGGCGTAATCATCGGAAACCAGCAGCGACCCGTCGGGCATTTCAAAAACGTCCACCGGCCGGCCGATTACCGTGCCGTCTTCTTTCAGCCAGCCCTCGGCAAAAACTTCATAGCCCAGGGAGTTGCCTTCATCATCCAGGCGCACAAGTGTAACGCGATAGCCAATGGGCTCGGTGCGGTTCCAGGAGCCGTGCTCGGCAATAAACACCTGATGGCGGTATTCCGGAGGAAACATATCGCCATCATAAAAATTCATACCCAGCGCCGCCACATGCGGACCCAAATCCTGCACGGGCTTTGTCACTTCTTCCAGCGCCATCTTGTCGCCAAACTCGGGGTCCTTTACACCGCTGCCATGCCAGTAGGGAAATCCAAAATGAAGACCGGGCTGCGGCGCGTGGTTCAATTCATCAGGCGGAATATCGTCACCCATCCAGTCGCGGCCGTTGTCGGTAAACCACAGCTCGCCGGTTTCCGGGTGCCAGTCAAAGCCGACGCTGTTGCGCACACCGCGGGCGTAGATCTCAAAGCCGCTGCCATCGGGGTTGATGCGGTTAATGGTAGCATAGCGTTCGTCGTCGCGCTCGCAGACATTGCAGGGCGCGCCGATGGGAATGTACAGCTTGTCATCGGGCCCGAAGGCAATGTATTTCCAGCCATGGCTTTTTTCATCGGGCAGGTTGTCATAAAGCAATTCGGGATTGGGATTATCGAGGGAATTTTCAATATCCGGCAGGCGCCAGACTTTATTCACCTCGGCCACGTAGAGATCGCCGTTACGGTAAGCAACGCCATTGGGCATAAACAGATCGCTCATCAGCGTATACTGCTTATCGATCTTGTTGTCGCCGTCAGTGTCCTGCAGGGCATAGACATTTCCGGAGTGCCGCGTGCCGACAAAAATAGTGCCTTCATCGCCGCGGGTCATGGAACGCGCGCCTTTTACATCCTCAGCAAAAATGCCGATGCGAAATCCTTCCGGCAGGGTGATCTCTTTTATGTCCTCTTCAGGATTGGAACAGGCGACATTTGCCAGAATCAACACCCACAGAGCAAGACGCTTAAAATGATACATGCTTAGCTTTCCAGTTTTTTCTCGAATTGTTGTCTCAGGTTTTTACGATCGATTTTGCCGTTTACGTTTTTGGGCAGCACATCCAAAACCATCCACTCCGTTGGAATCATGTACGACGGCAGGTTTTTCTGCAACTCCTTGCGCACCTGCTTGGGCTCCACGTCCTTGCTGTCTACCGCGGCATAAGCGCAGCAAATGGTGGCGCCTTCAAATCCTCCGCTGTCCACGGCCACAACGGCCACCTCACGAAGATCGCGTAACGCATTCAGGGCCGTTTCAATTTCACCTAATTCAATGCGGTAGCCGCGGCTCTTAATTTGCGAATCCGCGCGGCCCAGGAAATAGATCAGGTTGTCATCCCCAAGATAGGCCAAATCGCCGGTCTTGTAAATCCTCTCCCCTGTTTGCGGATCGGTCAGGAAGGCGGCGGCTGTTTTGTCCTTGTCACGCCAGTAGCCCGGGCTCAGCCCGACACCCTTAATATAGAGATCGCCGGTTTCACCGCGCGGCACTTCTTTCAAATCGCCGTTCATGATCACCAACTCTTCGCCGGCGCAGGGTATACCGATCGGCACGGGGTCCGTTTCGGCGGCGGGCACCCGCGGCAGTGTGTAATAACTGCTGGCAATGGTCGCCTCCGTGGGCCCGTAAAGATTGGTAAAAGCCACATGCGGCAGCTTTTTCATCCAGTAGATCAGCGGCGGCGTCGGAAACACTTCGCCGCACCACAGCAGACGTTTAAGCTTTGGCATGTCGTCCTGTTTGACAACATCGAATTTGGCCATGTAGTTCAATATCGACGGGACACTGAACCACTGCGTCAATTCGCTGTCGCGCATGAAAGCGGCCAGTTTGTTGGGCAGCAAAGTGGCTTCTGCCGGCACAATGTGCAAATGCGCCCCCGCGGCAAAACTGCAAAAAATGTCAAACACACTCAAGTCAAAATGCAGCGGGAAAAATCCGGAGGTTTTGTCCGACGCATCCATGCCGAAATAGTCGACGGCCCACTCCACAAAATGGGCCACGTTGCTGTGGGTGATCGCCACACCTTTGGGTACGCCGGTTGAGCCGGAGGTAAAAAGTATATAAGCCAGATCTTCTGGCGTGACTTCAGCGGATATTTTTTCCAGGGCTGAGGCCACGTCAGCCGAGCGGAACATCACCTTATCGGATTCGACTTTATCGGCCGCCTCATCCAGCAGGCCGATGCCGGCGCTGCTCTTGCCGGAGGCATAAATCTCGCTGACAATTTTATCCACCTTTCCGGCGGCAAGTATGATCGGCGGCTCGGCCGACAGCAGCATGTGCTCCAGGCGGCTGGCCGGACTCGAAGGGTCCAGCGGCACATAGGCGCCGCCCGCTTTCAATACACCGATTATGGCGCAGATCGCCGTAATGTCTTTGTTCATCAACAAGCCGACGCGGTCGCCTTTTTGGCAGCCATGCTGCATCAGCAGGGCGGCAATCCGCGAAGAGCGTTTATCCAGTTGGGTGTAGGTAAGCGTTTCGTTTTTCAGGGTTATGGCCGGGGCATCGGGTTGTTTTTGGGCTTGCTCCGTTACCCAGCTGTGCAGCAATCTGCTCATGAAGCCTTCTCCTTTTTGGCCGCCATGCTGAACACCGTGTTGATGTAGTTCAGCTCATCCTTGTCGGGCGGGATATCGAGGATAAATGTTTTGTAGCCCACGGAAATGTAGCCGGCCAGTTCATCGGCTACTTCCTTATAACTGCCAACCAGGTAGGGGCAGAATGTTTTGTAATTTTTGAAAGGATACATCCAATAGGGCGTTTCGCCGGATGCGGTCTGGTCGGCCATGTCGGAAAGCTGTTTGTGCCAGTGCGAGTCGGAGACTTTCATGGCCAGCTTGTGAGCGATCTCACCCTGCCGGTCGCCGGGGAAACGTTCGTGTGCCACTTTCCAGGCTTCCTCGTGGCTGTCGCGGGCAATGATGCCCACGCGCACGCCGCAATTCATCGCCGGATCGGGCGGATCATCCTTGTAATCCTGGTACGGTTTGGGGTATTGCACCGCCGTTGCGCCCATCTCTTTGGCAGCGGCCAAACCGGCCGGAGACGATCCGGAGACAAAGATACCGGGCAGCAGCGCGTCGGCCAGCGGCGGCGTCATACGCAGGTTTTCCACCTTGTAAAATTCACCTTTATAGGTAACGCCTTTTTGGGCCTGCAGCAGTTGCATGATGATCTGCGTGTACTCGGTCAGCCGTTCGTAGCGCTGGTCGTGCGGCGTCTGATCGTTCAGCGCCAGCAGATCGGTTTTGAATCCGCCGGCCACCATGTTCAGGTAAACACGGCGATTGTGCAGGTAGCCGAACGTGGATATCATTTTGGCCACGGTATAGGGATGCATGTACACGGGCTGCACGGCGATCAGCGGCGCCAGCTCGTTTGTATTTTCGATGATGACCTGGGCTACCGGCCAGGGATCGACAATCCCGTTATCCGTGTAAACCAGAATGCCCCGGCAACCGGCCTGTTCGCTCCAGCGCGCCACGTCTTTAACGTTTTGCAGATACTTTTCCCGGTCCACGTCCTTGGATTGCGGACAGGTTGAAAAAACTTCGATGCCGGATTCCTTAAAGGATTGCATAATTCCCCCGCTGTGTTTGCGTTAAAAAGGTCAACAAAATCCCAATTCCCGAAGATGGCCGTAATGACATATATCAATAATAGCTGTTTTAAATCGAAAATCGCTACAATATTTTTGCCGATTTCAATTTGATTTTGTCAGTTTATTTTGTTAGTCATTACCATGACGGAATGAGTTGGCTGCCGATTCCGTTGCGACCACTTTAACTCTTGCCCTATACCCTATCAAAAGGAGAATGTATGCTGGACTTCAGCGGGAAGAACGTCCTGATAACAGGCGGAAGTCGCGGTATTGGTGCGGCTTGCGTACGATTGTTTATGCAGCTTGGCGCGAATGTGGCCTTTAACTACAACAAAAACTACCGGGCAGCCGATCAGCTCTCGCAGGAGTGCGAACGTTACCCCGGCGCGGTGTTCTTTGCCGAGTGCGATGTAAGCGATTACCAGGAAGTGCAACTGTTTATCAATAAGGTGGTCGACAAATTTGAAAAGATTGACATACTTGTTAACAACGCCGGTATCTGGAAAGAAGCGCACCTGGATACGTTTACCGTGGACGAGTGGCGCAAGATGGTACAGATAAACCTGGACAGCGTCTTTTATTTTACCACCATGCTGGCCCGGCATATGAAGGAGCACAAAATCAAAGGCTCGATCATTAATATTTCATCCACGGCCGGGCAGGTGGGTGAAACCTACCACGCGCATTATGCCGCCACCAAAGGCGCGATTATCAGCTACAGCAAATCCATGTGCGCGGAACTGGGCGATCTGGGCATCCGCATAAACTGCGTGGCGCCGGGCTGGGTAAAAACCGACATGACCGCGGAAACAATGAAAAAAGACGAAGCCAAACTTAAAAAGAAGATGGCGCTGGGTTTTATACCGGAAGCGGAAGATATCGCCCACGGCATCGCCTTTCTGGCATCGGATAAGTCGCGGGCCATTACCGGCGAGGTAATGAACATCAATGCCGGCAGCGTGCTCTGCGGATAAAGGGAATCATTATGGATCGTAGTACGGCTTTGGAATTATTGCATCAATACACGGAAACGGACAGCCTGCGGCGCCATGCCTATGCCGTGGAAGCCGCCATGCGCGCTTACGCCCAAAAATGGAATGAAGATGTGGAAAAATGGGGCATCACCGGGCTGCTGCACGATTTTGATTACGAGAAATTCCCCGAAGAACATCCCTACAAAGGCGAGAAAATTTTGACCGAAGCGGGAGTGGACGAGGATATCCGCGAAGCCATTATGGGCCACGCCACCTACACGGGCGTGCCGCGCGAAAGCCGCATGGCCAAAGCCCTGTTTGCCGTAGATGAACTGTGCGGTTTTATAACCGCCGTTACGCTTGTAAAACCGGACAAGGCTCTCAGCCAGGTTTCGGCCAAATCGGTAAAAAAGAAAATGAAAGACAAACGCTTTGCCGCCAAAGTAAGCCGCGAAGAAATGCGTCAGGGCGCCGAAGAGCTGAACCTGGATTTCGACAGCCACGCGGAGTTTGTTGTCGATGCCCTTAAACCCGTCGCTGGCGACCTGGGACTTAATCCTTGAATGATTGAATCAGTGAATTGCTGAATTGCTGAATTGCTGAATTGCTGAATTGCTGAATTGCTGAATTGCTGAATTAAGATGTTGACGTAGTATTCATAGCACAATTTCATTTGCCACAAGACAACCTTGATGTCAGTAAATTTTTAATTGGATATCTCACCCCATCGCGCCCCAAGCGCGACGACGCATTTAGGGCGCCTATCCCCGGCAATAATTTTACGCGAAAGCCTGAAAGAAGCAAGACCCAATGCGTCAGGTCTTTTTGCTTTCGACGTTTTGAGCATCGTAGATGCATTCCGTCATAGAAAAGGTTACCTGAAAAAGAAGCAGCCGCATCGCGGCGGCCTGCCGGTACACCCCGATGGGGTTGCAGAATTACCGCCGTTTTTAGCTGCTATGACAGTATGGCCCGCAGGGCCTTGAGTTTGAGCTATACGACCCGCTCAACAAACGCGCAGTAAACGCCTCTTAGCGTGTTTAGGTTTTAAGAGCCGTTCCCCTTCGGCCAGTGTGCCGCTCCAATTCTGAGCGGATGTCCGTTTGATGCTGGTGGCATAGGCTTCCTGCCAATCCTTTAAAAGCCGGTGCGTGCGAATAGGACGATCGATCCAGGGATATTGACTGCTGCTGCCGCCACGGCTGAAGTAGTACATGTTCAGCGATGCGCTCTGGATGGTGGCCATGCCCGGGATGCTGCTGATGTCAAACTTGATGATTGAGCGTTTCTTGGCATAGTTGCGGTCCTTGGCCACCAGCAGCATGCTGTAATAGTTCTTGTTGCCTGAATTTTCCAGCCAGACATCTTCCACCGCATCCAGCGATGTCTCGATGGTCGGGTCCAGCACCACCGCACCAGCCGCAAACTTCTGCAGCTTTTGATATTTGATGCCCGTGATCAGCGTCTGTTTGCCGTCTATCGTTTTCAGGCGCCGTTTCAGGGTGGCGTGGTTTTCCCCTTCCGCGGAGTCCGCTTCGGCATAGGCGATATCATCCGGCAGGTGGAACAGCTTTTTGCCACGGCGCATAAATTTCAGCAACGCTTTATTCTCGTAATCGTCCAGCTCGGCCCGGGCAAGACGCCGTTCCTGTTTCAGCGAGTCCATTTCTTTATACAAAAGTTTTAAAACATGGGGAACCTATGTTTAAGCAGTTCAAATTCATTGTCTTGTAACAAGAAATAAAAATCACGCTCGTGTGCAATTGATATGAAATATGGAGACATATCTTCTCTCAATAGGCATAAATCCTCAGGTAAATCTGGATGCTGCCATGCAGGGAAGCCACTGGCAAATCCGGTTAGCATTTCGCAGGTATCATAGTCAAATATATGAATAAAAATATCGACCTGCGTATCTAACAATTCAGTTCCTGGCCACTTCGAATCCTTATATTGTTTTGCAAGCTTCATTCTCATTTTATTTATTATTTTCAATGCATTTGAATTTACAAGTTCAAAATCTTGCACAACATATAGACAATAAGAACAATGTTCTAAGGCGTGTTTTAATATATCTTTGTAGTGTTTTTTGGCAAAACCACGCGATATATTAATTTCTTTCATAACACCCTCCTGCTCAACGAAATTACTTTCCACGATAATTATTTACTCTTATATGGTTAGTGCGGCCTATTCTAATATGCCAATCTTTAAAATTTCTTGATAAATGGCGCTCAATTCCTTGTGATGTTTTAAGCCCTTATTCTCTTGCCCATTCTAAAAGAATCTTAGCCTCTTTAACAGTTACACCAGTTTTTTTGGCTCTTTTCGCGATTTGAATCAGTGCGGCTACATCTTTGCTTCCTTTTAACAGTTTGAGTGAGGGAAGTCCCGCATCAGGAGGCATGCCTGTATGTACGGTAAACGTCCCAACAGGCCCCCGTCTGTCTGTAGCATAAACACTGCCATTTCTGAAAGTAATATGTCTTGCTGGTATGTCCTCTAATAAGAGCCCAAGCCAGCCAATTTCGTAAGGGCCAGCCCAAATCCAATCATATCCATGCCACGTAATAGGGTCGTTAGCCGCCGATGTTCCATAATCTTGTCTTTCCCAATGTCCGCCGGCGTCATTTTGATAATTTTCCAAATAGCTATTGGTGGAACCATGCCAACTATCCCAGCCCGGAAGCATTCCATTTGCGGGACCCCACACAGCATCCCATTCACTACTCCATTGGCGTATCATCTCATCTGTTTCCGGTGATAAACCCATCGGATCTATATAATTAATGGGTGAATTATATACATATCCAGCTCCTTGCCATTGTATTTATAAATATCATTATCCGTCCCGGCGTTGAAGGAGCGTCCCGCCATCTGAAGCCCAAACGGGTAATAGTCATCATGGCTGACCACGTCGCCGTTTTCATCCACCGTTACCCTGATATTTCCCAGGTGGTCTTTCAGGTAGTAGTTGGCGGTGTATTCGATCTTGTATTTTACTTCCAGGTAGGGCCGGTTGCTGCTGGCTTCGGAGCTGCGGAAACGGACGTCATAACCGGGGGAGTCTTCGTTGGCTGCGATCAGGATCATTCCGTAATTGCCGGCGTAGCCGCTGTGCCACATGGAGACCGCTTCCAGCACATCCCATTCGTACCACTGGTAAGGATTCAGCACCACGGTCTGCTCATCGGTGTACATGGGGTCATAATCCCCTTCGGCCAGCGTGCCGCTCCAGTTGTAGCTGGATGTCCGTTTCAGAGCAAAAATAGCTCGAAAAACAAATGACAAAATTAGATATTTTATTCTTTAAGTTTCAGCTTAAATAAAAAAAATAGTGAAAAGAGTAGAAGAAAATTATTTTGTAATCTAAACAGAGTATATCCAAGCGTAAACTTGTGATTCATGAATGAATCATATATTGCTATATAATTTCCATCTACTAACGGCCATTTACCTTCGTGGATAAATAATGGTACAAAAAAATTACCCAACTCAATCAGTAGTCCGATTCCTTGATAAAAACATAACAAAATACTAATAAAAAATATTATTCGTTTGCTCGGATTAATTCGCCACAGTCTTAAAAACAAGAATAATATTAGCAAAAAAATAATACCATTTAAAAATAAAAAATTGTGGTTATAAAAGAATACTTTAACATGAAAGTATTTTATAGCAAAAGCAAAAAGTAAGACAAAAATTAAATAGCCAATAAGATATTTCAGATTTAAATTATAACAAAAAATAGCTTTTACTTCGGTGGGAAAGAACAAAAAGACAAAACCCATGAGAATCGAAAAAATCACTACAAAAAGTACTTGCGGGGTTGTCCTAAAAATGCTCCGTTCTTTGTAAAAATATGGAACTCCAATCCCATCAATAGAACCTGAATTATTTATTACATTTTCATTATTTATATTATTATTATTGTACTTATTATCTTTGAAACTTTGAGAAATCAAAATGCTCGATGAGATTAAAAGAGAAATACCAAAGATAATAAGAATGTTCTTTTTGACGATGCTTTTAGTATTCATTTCTAAAACCCCATTATTTAAGTACTTTCCTCCCCACCTGTTCCATCCTGTATAAATTTATATATCTCCATCCGACAACAGGATGATAACCGTAGTGACCAGAATCGTATCGTCCATTGTAGTGCTGATTCACAAGTGTGGCATTTCCTTCCCATCCTATACCTGTTACCGGGTGTCCGTGTCCGATCGCTTCATGCATAAATCTTACACCTATTGACTCGCTATGCGTACCAACTCCCGACAGCCAAACGGTTCCGCCTCCACTTCTTTCATCAAAATACCCACCTCCTAATTGTGACGCTATATCAGTCCCTTTAATAGCATTATCCGGGCCATTGTATTTTTCAGAAATTTTCACATCATAAATAATATCTCGACTATTTATCACATCATACATTGCCGAGGTAAATTTATTTGCACCCCAATTAAAACTGCTTCCATTTGTAGATAAAGCAAAGTAAGTATTTGTTGTATAGGCGACTTCTATTGAACCAGAAAAGAAGTTTTTAATTGTTCCCCAAACATCTACTTTCTTTTCAGGCTTTTTTTCAACAGTTACATTCGCGCCTTCATTTTCATTATTTAGACTTTCAGCAACTTGTGCTAAGTCTGTACTATCTCCACGAACTTCCATCCCATTTGGGTCTATATACTTCGTTGGATTGTTCAAAGTATATACATACGGGCTGACGGAATAATATTTGTAAGCTAATGGATCAACCGCCATCCACCGCCCTATCACTGCATCATAATACCGTGCCCCGTAATAATGCCAGTTAATGCCGGCTTCATCATCCAGCTCCTTGCCATTGTACTTATAAATATCATTATCCGTGCCGGCATTAAAGGAGCGCCCCGCCATCTGCAGCCCAAAGGGGTAATAGTCATCATGGCTGACCACGTCGCCGTTTTCATCCACCGTTACCCTGATATTTCCCAGGTGGTCTTTCAGGTAGTAGTTGGCGGTGTATTCGATCTTGTATTTTACTTCCAGGTAGGGCCGGTTGCTGCTGGCTTCGGAGCTGCGGAAACGGAGGTGGCACATGTCAAAGAACTAAAAATCCTTATCGCGCCCCAAGCGCGACGACGCATTATAGAGCGCCCGTCCCTGGGCATAGGCCTTGATTAAAACCTTTCAGACCCCGCCGAACAATGCCGCCACCGGTACTATTTTGACGCCGTTTATCTCGCCATATTCTTCGCCGGTATAGAACAAAAACAGATTTACCGGTTTATCAAGTTGCTTTGAAAATTGCACCAGATTGCTTACATCCCTTGGCGCCGGATTTCGGGTATGTTTTATCTCAATTGCGTGAAGCCGGTCATCAATTTCAAACAACAGGTCTATTTCACGGCCGGCGGCGCTTTTGTAATAATAGAGCCTGTCGCATTTCAAAAAACCAAGCTTACGACGTTTTTCAAATTCCGCAATGACAAAGTTTTCCAGGATCTGGCCATCATTTAGTTTAACGTTCAGGCTTTTAATTATGCCATTGTCCGCAAAATAGGTTTTTGAAGCTTTGATAAATTTCTTAGCCGGGCCATACTGATACCCATACAATCGAAAAGTCAGATGAGACATAAAGAGATTGTTGAGATATTTTTTTGTCGTCGGATAGCTCATGTCCGATTCCCTGGCAAAATTTGCCACTTCGAGATGCGAAGAAATGCTACGTGCCAGATGATAAAAAACCGTCAAAAGCCCGTCCAGGTTTTCCAGGTTGGCCATTTGCATCAGGTCACGCGTGAAGTATGTGTCACGGTAGTTTAAAAGCAGATCGCTTTTTTCTTCGTCCGTTTGGCAGGTAAGAACCTCGGGGAACTGGCCATACTCCAGGGCGTTTTCCAGGAGTCTTTGCCCTTTCTTTATTTGCAAACGTTCCGGCTGTTCATCCAGAATTTTGTGCGTGGGAGCTCCTGCATTTTCGCCAAAACAGGCCGTTGGAAGAGCACGCAGATTTATTCGGCCGGCCAGCGTATCGGCAGCCTTATCCAGCAAACCGATGGAGCTTGAACCCGTCATCAGAAAATGCACATTTTGGTTATCGATGGCGTACTTAACCGCGACAGTCAATTTTGGATCGCGTTGTATTTCATCGATAATCGCTTTAGAACCGAGACTCTCTATAAAACCTTTTGGATCTTTCCCGGCCCAATCCAGGTAATCCAGGTTATCGAGCGTAACATATTTATAGTCCGGAAACAGCGCTTTAAGCAAGGTTGTTTTGCCACTGCGCCGGGGGCCTATTATCAGACTGCTTTTATCGTCTTTAACGGAAAACCATCTTTTAAACATGGTTTAAATTTAACGTGGATATTTTTAAAGTCAAGTTATAATATATCCATTTCTTTGTAGAGCGCCGTTTCCCATCCATAATTTTTTGCGAAAAACCCAAAGGTGCAAGACTCAATGCGTCAGGTCTTTTGGGATTGTTTTGAAATCCGGGATGATTTCATCCCGATGAGCGCAGGGAGGCGCGGTAATCGGGTTTGGACAGGCAAAAAGAACAATGTGCCTTGACTTAAAATCCAGGCAAAAGAGAATACTAAATGACCCAACTGGCGATTTATCAAAACAACTGGTTGCTTACCGTATGAATCAGTAAGCAGCTCTTTTTTTATTGCCATGTACCAAATTAAATTCTCAAAGCAACTTCCTGTGTTCCACCATGATGCAGTGATCCATTATAACATTCAGGCCGGCGTTGGAGGCTTTTTCCGCGGCTTCTTCATCTACCACGCCAAGCTGCAGCCACAGCGTCTTTGCGCCAATGTCGATTGCCTCGTCGGCGATTTCAGCCACCGCCTCGGGCTTGCGGAACACATCCACAATATCAATATCCACGGAAATGTCTTTCAGGCTGTCATAACATTTTTCGCCATCGATCTCATCGTAGGCCGGATTCACCGGTATCACGCGGTAGCCGTTGTCCATCAGGTAGCGGCCGATCTTGTTGCTGTCGCGCCAGGTCTTTTGCGACATACCTACGACGGCGATTACTTTACTTTGTTCAAGGATGTTTTTGATCTCTTTGTCTTGCGTTATGCGTGCCATGGTTCACTCCTGTCATTTTACTTACTCTGTTTTGGACGCGGGGCAAACGAAGACGTTACAGCAATCACTTATACGTTTCTATAAGAGCGGCAATGCGCTCACGGTCGGCAATATCAAAGCGGGGGTTGTCGAGGATCATCCGGGCCAGTTGCACATATAGCTCGCTGTTGCCCTCATTGCGTTTGAGAAAATCCAGGTGGCGGCGCAGGACGGTAACGTCTCCGCGCACCAGCGGCCCGGTAAGTATTTTTTCGGATGATCTTTGAGCGTAGTTGAAAGTGACGCCGCGCAGCAGCGGAAAAAGCATTTCGTTGGCGGGTAGATCGTTGATGCCCGCCGTGTGCAGGATATTTTCGGCTATGTTGAGCATGGGTACCAAGTAGTTGGCAGAAAATACACCGGCCAGGTGTATGGCCACTTTCTGCTCCTCGCTTACGGTGATCAGGCGGCCCTTTGCCCGCTCCGCAATATCCCTGGCTTGGAGCAGCGCGCCCTTATCGCCTTCAAACGAGAAAAGCACGTTTTTCCAGTGGTGGATATCTTCAAAAGGATTGGCAAAAGATTGCAGGGGATGGAGGGCGCCGGTCAATGCGCCACGCGCGGCCAGGTGTTCCAATTCGGAACTGCCCTTGGCGCCGCTAAGGTGGAAAACGCATTTGTTTTTGAGACGGTATTTTAGAATAACACGGCTGGCATCCTTGATACGATCGTCCTGAACAGCAAAGACAATCGCCTTAACACTTTCCACTAAATCTTCGGGGAGCGTTGTGGAATAATGCTCTTTGGCGATACGGCCTTCGTCAAACGCGGCCCACTCCTGCCTGCCAAAAAGATGGGCACAGCCCTCCTGCGATGTGTTGAGCACGCGGTAGAGGGAGGTCCCGATCCTGCCCGCCCCGATGATCAGGAACAGCTTTTTCATCCGGCGATTAGTCAAACTTGACGTCGTCGCTTTTTTCGCCCACGTATTTGTCCTTGGGGAAAAAGCGCAGATAAATCACGTCGCTCAGCGCGATTGCTTCCTTGGAATATGGATTGATTTCGCGATTATAAAACTCATCGTCAATAATATGCGATGCCGATTTCCAGTTTGGCTGGTTGTTGATCAACTGCAGAAATTTGAGGAATTCCTGCTCGTTTTTGCGGAAAAGGCGCTTAATGATCTTGCGGCGCTGGCGGCCTTTGATCATTTCATTCAGGTCAGCCAACGGTGAAGTAGAACTGATCTGTTTGGCTACGTGGTCGGCCAGGTCGCTGGCAACATTGGATTTGCGCACATCGGTGATGGCTTCAGCCGCCGCTTCTGTCTCTTCGTCCAGTTCTTCCTCGAATTCGTCTTCTTCCTCTTCAACCTCGGTCAGGTCAACTTCGGCCTCTTTCATCTCAATTTCGGCCACATCCACTTCCGGCGCTTCGCTTTCGATATCGCGGTGCGGTTCCAGCGTGGTCTGCGTTTCTTCACTGACACCGGCTTCCAGTTTACCGGTTTTAAGTAGCTGCTCCACTTCACCGAGAGTCAGTTCATTAACCTGGCCCTTATCCACTATTTCTTTAACCAGTCCGGCGTAATCATCAAGGTTACGATCAGAGAGTGCGTCGTGCAGAACCTCTACGCTGATGCTGTCCACATCCTGCTGGCGCGCCTCGGCCAGGGCCGCCATAATCGACTTCACCGTTTTAAGCGTTGTCTCAAGTCGGTTCTCGCTAAACGCTTTTTCATCGATCTGGTTGATCAGGTCAACAAACTGGTCCTGCGTGATGCTGCGCAGGTACTTGGTATTGAAATAATCGGAAATGGCGTTTTTATAATATTCGAATTTGAAGAAGTACTTGAGCGTGTCATACACTTCCATCGTCGAGACGTTGTTGCTGTTGCGGAAGATAAACTGCGTCAGCGTGCGGTGCGGGCGCACCAGGTAATTCAGCTCCAGCTTTACGGCGCGCTCCAGCAGGTGATTGAATTTGGTCAGCTCAAAAACCGCATTCTGCTGCAGGTGATCAAAAATCTGATCGATCAGCATGCGCACCTGCGGCTCGTCGTAATCAAAGCGCTCGCTTGTAAATTTCTCTTCTTCCTCGCGCAGCCAGATCTCCACTTCCTGCTTGAAAAAATGCTTGATGGAGTCCGGGATCTGCAGCGTGATCAGGTAGGCTAGCGGGATGTGCGACATGCGCTGATCGGCCAATACCGTTTCACGCACGCGTTTGGTAAAAAGCTCAATGGTTTCGTCTAACATGAAATTACTCCTTCAAACGTGGCAGGTATTTTTTTGGTAAAATTTACAGGGTGCCTCTTTATGGGGCAAGTTTAGGCTATTTTAGTGTACTTATCCATACTTTGCGCTGACGCGGGCCATCAAATTCGCAGAAAAAAATGCCTTGCCAGGTGCCCAGCTGCATGCGGCCGTCTTTCACAATCACCTGCACCGACGAGCCGAATAAGGACGCTTTAATGTGCGCGGCGCTGTTTCCTTCGGCATGGCGGTAGTTATCCTCAAACGGGATCACTTTGTTCATTTCCTTCAGCATGTCTCTTTCCACATCGGGGTCGGCGTTTTCGTTGATCGTTATGCCGGCCGTGGTATGCGGTACAAAAACCAGCACAATGCCATCCTGCAAATCCTGCTCGGCCAGTGCCTGCTGCACACGCCCGGTTATATCTATCATTTCAGTACGCTCAGATGTCTTAACCGAAAATGAGATCATTTTACCCTCAATTTCTTTAAAAAGATTAGACAGGATTACAGGATTAATAAGATATAATAATTCGAGATATTTCTAACGAACAAAATTTGTTTCACTTTATCTTGTCCATCCTGTTTTCCCGTCAAAATCCGTTCAGGTTTTAAGTTTTTTCTTCCGTGCCGCAGGGAATAAAACATTATTCAGGATCAGGCGGTAGCCCGGTGAATTTTGATGCAGGTTAAGGTCCGTCGGCGGATCCCCGACACGGTGAGTGTAATCTTCCGGGTCGTGGCCGCCCAAAAACGTAAACGTGCCTTTGCCCACATTCCCGTGAATATATTTAACTTCATTACTCTCTTCGATCTTGCCCATTATCGTAACCTTGGGCTTGATTTTGCTTTCACGGAACATGGTCGTTTGCCCCATAAAGCCCTTCACGATGTTAACGTGGTTCTGCGTCAGCATGGTCGGCACAGGGTCATATTTGGCGGAAAACTCGAACAGCGAAAAATAGTCGCTTTCCGGGTCACGCAACCGCGGCATATGGCTGGGAGGTACATCAATGTCGGAGAACTCGTAAATCGAGGGATCGGGCATCAGCTCAAAATCTTCAAATGCCAGCGTCTGCGAAAAGTCCAGCTTCTCTTGGTAGCCCGGCTCCACGGGGTCGCCGTCAAAAACAGCCGCAACGATATCCGTCTGCCAGGACGAAAGCGCGATGTCCAGCGCGTCCGTGGCCGAGCACATGGCGAAGATAAATCCACCCTGCCGCACATAGTCCCGGATTTCAAAAGCGACGGCGCGCTTTTGTTCGGAAACCTTGTTAAAACCCAGTTGCGCGGCAAGCTGCTCGGATTCCTTCTGCTGTTTTATATACCACGGCTCATTACGGAAACTGGCGTAAAACTTGCCGAACTGGCCTGTAAAATCCTCGTGGTGCAGGTGCAGCCAGTCGTACTCGGCCAGCTTGCCCTCCAGCACCTTTTCATCGTACACCTTATCATATTCGATTTCCGCGTAGGTCATGGCCAGCGTAACGGCATCATCCCAGGGCTGGTAGCCGGGTGGTGTGTACACGGCGATTTTCGGCGCCTTTTCCAGCAGCACTTTTTCCATGTTGTTCTCTTCGATTTCCGCGTAGATGGAATTTACCTGTACCCCGGAAAGAGGTTCATACTTTATGCCGCGCAGCTCCAGCTCGTCACGGAAGGCCCGGGCGTCCGTAAACAAAAACGACCCGCCGCGATAATTGAGCAGCCACTCCACGTTGATCTCTTTTTTCAGTATCCACCAGGCCACGCCGTAAGCTTTAAGATGGTTGGTCTGTGACAGGTCCATCGGTACCAGGATATACTGGGCCTGGGTGGCGGCAAAAGTAAATAGAAGGATTGTCAATATCTTTCGGGTAAATCGCATCAGGGTGTAACCGTGTTTTGGATTTTCTCGGTGATCTGCCGTGCGCGCAGGCGGGCATCCTCATTGTAGAAACCGGACGGGTAGTTGATGATGATTTCGCGGTAAAGCGTCAGCGCCCTTTCAAAGTCGCCTTTTTCCTCGAGGATAGTGGCCAGCAAAAAAGTGATCTTATCAATACCGTCGGCATTCGTAAAACGGTCCAGCGAATTTGCCAGCAGCTCAACGGCCTTGTCCGTCTCATCCAGATGCTTGTACAAATCCGCCGCGCGCCACGCCGCCTCCAGCGCCAGAGAACCGCTGCCCCCTGCCACCTCTTCAAAGGTTTTGGCGGCACGGCCGTATTGCTTCTGCCTCTGCTGCAACTCGGCTTCAACAAATTTCCGGAAAGCGGCACTGTCCGCCGCAAAATTATCAATAAAAAATATCTGCTCCAGCGCGTTGTTTGCAAGCGAGTCCTGCATGCCCGCCGCTGCCAGTACGGCGTTAAACGCTTCTTTTGCCGGCTCCACCTGGCCGCGGAAAAGACGCAACTCCGCCATGCGGAAATTCGCCAGACTTTGATAGCGCTGATCTTCAACGGCTTTGTATAAATCTTCCGCCGCTTTCAAGTCATTTTTCAGAAGCATCACTTCCGCTGTTTTAATTTTCAGGCGATCGGCCTGGGCGCCCCTCATCTTTTCCGGCTGCAGCGAGCGATACAACTCCAGTGCTTTATCGAGATCCTCAAAATAGTCCAGGTAAATATCCCCGCTCAGTTCCCGTGCCGCACGACCGTAATTGCCGCGGGCATCGATTTCCTGCAGCAGCGCAAGAGCTTTGTTTACATTTTGAGAGGCCTGTTGCGGCAGACTGTCGCTCTGGGCGCGCCCGTACCTATAGGTGGCCTCCGCCATCCGGAACAAAATTTCAGCAGGTCTTTCCCCGCTGTTTTGAAGCATGTAATCGTAAGCGCGGATGGCGTAGGGCCATTCGTCATCTTTGGCAGCTTCAACCGCAAAGCGTTTCATGTAGGCAAACGTTCCCGGTTCGCTGTAACGCTCGATTGCGCGGTAAAGCTCAAAGGCGCGGGCATAGCTTTTTTTGCGCATGTACAGGTTGGCCAAAAGCTCCATCATATCGGGATTGCCATCAACCTCTTTTTCTTCCAGCCGGTCAATAATGCGTTGGGTCGCTTCATCGTCCCGTGCCATATTCAGAATCAACGACCTGACATAAGAGCGCTGTTTGTCAAAACGCTCAAAGTAGACCATGTAGTGATCCACCGCCTTTTCGTATTCCAGTTGAATGCGGTAAAGATTGGCCAGGTCAAAATGCAGGGTTAACTGGTTGGGCATCCGTTCCAGTGCCGCCAGGTAAACATCGGCCGCGTCATCCATCAGCCGCAGATTGGCCATGGCCTGGGCCACCAGCCGGTAGCGCATAATATCGGGGCGTTCGGTCTGGTACACGTCGCGCCAGACGGCAAAAGCGCTGTCCTGCTGCTTGTTGAAATAGAGCGCTTCCCCCAATTCAATCTGGTAGGAGTAAACGTCCGGGCTGCGGCGGTTTACCTCCATCAGAAAATCCACCCACCTGCCGTACTGCCCTAACTCACGAAGACAGCGGCTAATGCCATTTACCACCTTGGGCGTATAAATGCCGGCATCATAATGGCGTTCAAAAACCCGTAAGGCCGTTTCAAAATTGCCTGCCCGCATCAGGCGTTCGGCAAGCTGCAACTCCTGCGGATTTTGGGCAAAGGTGAGGGTCGCGGAAAGCAATAGCGCAAAAAAACTAAGCCGGGGCAAAACGTGCCACAATCTCATCACAGATCATCAATCCTTTTTTGGTCAGACGAAAAAAACCGTCTTTAATTTCAGCGTAGCGGTTTTCCAGCAGCGCCTCTATTACGCCGGGATAATAGCTATCGGGCGGCTGCCGAAAATGTTCCCGGAATCTGGCCAAATCCACGCCGTAGCGCGTGCGCAATCCCAGCATCATCCGTTCAAAACGCAAAGTAGCCTCGTCCAGGTTCTCTTCAAAATCCAAAGGTAATATCCCTTCCTGCAGCTTTTTTATATAGCCTGCGGCCGATCGCATGTTGGACCAGCGCTTTCCGTCCCAGTAAGAGTGCGCCGACGGCCCCAATGACAGGTATGGCGTATGGTCCCAATATTTACAATTGTGCCGTGAGTAGAGCGACTCGCTCGCTGCGTAATTGGAAACCTCATACTGGCTCAGGCCGCCTTTTTCCAGAGTCTTAATCGTTTCACGAAAAAAAAGCCACTCCTCGTTTTCGCTTTTGGGAACGATCTCGCCTACAATCATCTTTTTGTAAAACTGCGTTCCCGATTCGAAAATAAGGTTATAGGCGGAAATATGCTGCGGCTCCAGCTTCAGCGCTTCGGCCATATTGGATTGCCACGTTTCCAGGCTTTGACCGGGCAGGGCAAAAATCAAATCCACGCTAATATTAACAATGCCAGCCGAGCGTGTTTTCTCTACACTTCTGCGCGCGTCATCCGCGGAATGTATGCGGCCAAGCAATTTTAATTCCCTCTCATCGAAGCTCTGAATACCGATACTCAGCCGGTTAACGCCCAACTCTTTATAGGCCCGCAGCTTTGCTTCATTTAATGTACCGGGGTTGGCCTCCAGGGTAATTTCACAATCCTCCGCAAATCCATAATGCGCGCGCAAACGGTTGAATATCTGTTCTAGCTCGGCAGGCTCCAGCAGCGAGGGTGTACCTCCGCCAAGATAGATTGTGTCAAACAGGGCTTTGGAAAATGGCGGGCGGGCATACAGATCCATCTCTGCTTGCAGGGCCGGGATAAACTCTTTACGCGTGGAGTGATTGGTGATGGAGTAAAAATCGCAATAACCGCACTTGGTATCGCAATAGGGGATGTGTATGTAAAGCCCCGGATTGGTACTAATGTTCTTCTTGCTTTTCAAAGCCATTGGGCTAGCGAATAACCCATCCGATACGACTCAGACGGACCATTTCATAAAATTTGCGCGGCCAGTCATCGTAATCCAATGAAAAATAGATGATCAGCGCCTGGCCGACGATCAGCTCATGGGGTACAAATCCCCAGAAGCGGCTGTCCAGGCTATTGTCGCGGTTATCGCCCATAACCCAGTAGCTGTCTTCGCGCACCGTGATCGGGCCATAGTTGTCGCGCGTGCCCAGGCCGCGGAATGTGCTGTAGTTGGGGAATTCGTTGCGCTGGTACACCTGTTTGTCGATTAATTTCATCTCAGGCGGGCGTGGAAAAGGCTCGCCGTCCACCATGATTTTTTTGTCCACGATCTCGACCGTCTGGCCGCCGGTGGCTACGCAACGTTTTATATAATCCACGCTGGTATCTTCAGGGAAACGGAAAATCACGACGTCATACGGCTTTACATCTTTTATGGCCGGAAAGCGCAGCCAGGGCAGATCGAATCCATACTTTGTATAGGGAATGCCGATCCAGTCGGGGGTACGCATGCCGTAAACAAATTTATTTACAAGCAAAAAATCGCCGATCAGCAAGGTGTCTTCCATGGAACCGGTGGGAATCGTATAGGCCTGAACAACAAACTGGCGAATAATAAGCGCTATGATCAGCGCGAAGAAGAGGCCGCGGATAACGTCGCGGGCATTTTTCTCTTTTTTAACAGACTCTTTGCTCAACTCTATCCTCCATCAGCGACCTAATCATCGCCCTCATCCATTGATAGTACGGCCAGAAAAGCTTCCTGCGGAATCTCCACGCGACCGACCTGCTTCATACGTTTTTTGCCTTCTTTTTGTTTCTCCAGGAGCTTGCGCTTACGGGTTACGTCACCGCCATAGCACTTTGCCAACACGTTTTTGCGGATAGCCTTAACGGTTTCACGCGCTATTACCTTGGAGCCAATGGCTGCCTGTATGGCCACCTCGAACATCTGCCTCGGGATCAGTTTCCTGAGCTGGCGGCAGAGACGCCGGCCCCAGTCGTAGGCCTTTTCGCGATGCACAATGGTCGACAACGCGTCCAAAGGTTCACCATTGATCAGAATATCCAGCTTGATCAGGTCGCTCTCTTTGTATTCATCAAATTCGTAATCCAGCGAAGCATAGCCGCGCGTATAAGATTTCAGGCGATCGTAAAAATCAAAAATCACCTCGCCCAAAGGAAACAGGATTGTCATATCGGCGCGGTTCACATCCAGGTAGGTTGTATTGACAAACACACCGCGCTTTTCCTGGCTCAGCTTCATAATGTTGCCTATATATTCCGGTGGTGTCAGGATCTGGGCGCGGATATACGGCTCTTCAATCTTATCGATGTTGCCGGCATTGGGCAGTTCGGTCGGATTGTCGATTTCCTCCATTTCGCCATTGGTCAGATACACCTTATATACCACGTTGGGCACCGTATTTATGATGCTCAGATCATATTCGCGCTCTAACCGTTCCTGCACAATTTCCATATGCAGCAATCCAAGGAAGCCGCAGCGGAAACCAAAACCCAGCGCCTTGGAAGTTTCCGGCACGTAAACAAGCGCCGAATCGTTAAGGGTAAGTTTATCCAGGGCATCGCGCAGGTCTTCAAAATCTTCACTGATAATGGGGTAAATACCGGAATATACCATCGGCTTTACTTCCTTATAACCGGCCAACGGCTTTTCAGCGGGATTCTTTGAGTGCGTAACTGTGTCGCCCACCTTGGTATCTCGCACATCTTTGGCGCCGGAAATCAGGTAACCCACTTCGCCGGCCCGCAGCTCCTTGCCGGGCACACGCGTTAAGCGCAACGTGCCGATCTCATCAGCTTCATAATATTGCGTGTTGCTGAAAAAACGTATGCCTTCACCTTTTTTGAGCGTACCGTTGAAAACACGGATAAAGGCGATCGCTCCGCGATAGCTGTCAAAAAGGGAATCGAAAATAAGTGCCTGCAGTTTGCCTTCCGGCTCGCCTTTGGGCGGCGGGATCTCCCGCGTGATGCGTTCCAGTATATCGTGGATGCCGATGCCGCTTTTGGCCGAAGCGAGCAAAATTTCATCTTCATCGCAACCAATCAGTTCGATAATCTGGTTCTTGACTTTTTCCACCTCAGCGCTTGGCAGATCTACTTTGTTAATAACCGGAATAATGGTCAGATCGCTTTCAACGGCCAGGTACAGATTACTGATGGTTTGCGCCTCCACGCCCTGGGCCGCATCCACAACGAGCAGTGCGCCCTCGCAGGCAGCGAGACTACGTGATACCTCGTAGCTAAAATCCACGTGTCCCGGCGTATCGATCAGGTTAAATATATAGGTATTGCCATCATCGGCCTTGTAATTCATGCGGATGGCATGTGATTTAATGGTAATGCCGCGCTCGCGCTCCAGATCCATGCTGTCCAGCATCTGCTCTTTCAGTTCACGCTGGCTGACAGTTTGAGTATGCTCCAGAAGCCTGTCTGCAAGGGTAGATTTACCGTGGTCAATATGAGCGATAATGCAAAAATTTCGGATAAAATCCAGGTACATAAATGGCTGTTTTCCTTAATATCTCAAATAGCCGATGAAGTTAATCTGCCTGTTTAATAAAAGCAAACAATCACGATGGAACCTGGTAGAAAGAAATCTCTTTAATAACGTAGCTTAAGAGTGAAAAAACAAGGTCGAAGTATAGGCCTTGACTTTATTTGCATTCAGTTTAAATTATCCCGTTTTTATTACGGATAGAATCTCTAAACAGGGAACGAAATTGTCTAACGATTTACCTCTGGAATATCAGGAAAAGCTAAATTTCATAAAACAACACCCCAATCTTCCTAAGCACATCGGGATTATAATGGACGGAAACGGGCGCTGGGCCAAGGCCAAGGGTTTGCCGCGTGTGGCCGGACATAACATTGGTGTTGATTCCGTGGAAGCAATCGTGGAAGGCTGCTCTGAAATGGGCGTAAACAACCTTACGATTTACACTTTTTCCGAGGAAAACTGGAAGCGTCCTAGTTGGGAAGTTTCCGCGTTGATGCAGTTGCTGGTATCCACAGTGAATAAAAAAATCAACCGTCTTGCCAAGCAAAATGTGCAGATCAGGACAATCGGGCACCTGAACAAACTGCCCGAGCGGGCGCAGAAGAGCATGCTTTCTGCCATAAAAAGAACCCACCGAAATACCGGCCTTATATTAAATGTAGCGCTAAGCTACGGCGGCCGGCAGGAACTCATCGATGCTATGCGCAAAATTGCCCATCTGATCAAGCGCGGAGAACTGCAGCCGGAAGATATCGACGACCAGGCTATTGCCAGGGAACTGGACACCTGCGGTCAGCCCGATCCCGATCTCATTATACGTACGGGCGGTGAAAACCGCATCAGCAATTTCCTTCTTTGGCAGATTGCCTATTCTGAACTTTACGTTACCTCCACACCATGGCCGGAATTCCGAAAACCGCAGCTTATCGAGGCGGTATGGAGTTTCCTGCAGCGCGAACGGCGTTATGGCAAAATCAGTGAACAACTGGAGCCCGGAGTAGCGCTCAACAACATCTGATGCCGGACAAAGACCAACTCAAGCATTATACTCTTTCCTTTAAGCTCTTTTTTCAGGCTTTCTGGAAAACGATCGTCACCTGGATACTATTGATATCGTTTGTGATCGTAGCCATTAATTATGACGTGGATAAAACCGTTATCGGTGGCTCTGTGGTGATTTTTGGTATCATTTCCCAGGCTTTTATCGGGCTTATCAATATTATAGGACTGATCCCGCTTATTGGTCCGATAATAGCCAAAGTGCTGGCATTACCGCTGTTTTGGCTGATTAATGCGCTGGGCTATTTTGTCTCTATTCTCGCGATCAAACGTGGCTACACAAAAGACGTCGTCAATTATCGTATTCTCACTGTCGTTTTACTTGTTGGCATCGTGATTGGATTTATTTTGGGGAAGCTTATATAACCTCATATGTATAATTACCAGCAAACCGTTAAAGAGCTCTTTGGCCTTCAGCAATTTGCCATAAAGCTGGGGCTGGATAATATCACCGCGCTTTGCGATCGCCTCAATCAGCCACATAAAAAATACCCGGTTATCCATCTTGCGGGCACAAACGGCAAAGGCAGCAGCGCCTGGTTTATTGCCAGAATTCTGGACGCCCTGGGCTTAAAGGTCGGCCTTTACACATCGCCCCATCTGGTCAACTTCAGGGAACGGATTCGCGTGGGCGATCAACTCATCTCAGAACAATTTGTATGCGAGTTCTGGAGCAGGCACAAACAGTGGGTTCTTGAACGCAAAGCCACCTTTTTTGATACGACAACGGCTCTGGCTTTTGATTACTTCAGCGAACAAAAAGTCGATGTGGCTGTGATTGAAACAGGTCTTGGCGGCCGCCTGGATTCGACCAATATCGTGCAGCCCCATCTGGTGGTTATAACCAATATTGGTTATGACCATCAAAAGCAACTTGGCAACACGCTTACGCAAATCGCCGGGGAAAAGGCAGGCATCATTAAACCGGGCGCTTTGGTCGTTTGTGCCGGTCAGGAACCTGAGGTTCACCGTTTGATTATGGAAAAGGCCCAAAAAAATCCCTTCCATTATCTTCCCGAACTTTGTCGCTGGCATGTGAAAGAAACTTCCCTGGATGGAACACGTTTTTTGCTGGAGATCAAACAAAATAAAACAACCGATCAATACGAGCTGCAAACTCGCCAGAACGGTGAATACCAGGCCGCAAATATCGCCCTTGCCCTATTCTGCACACAGCTTTATGCAAAGCAAATGCGCCTGTCATTCACCAAGCAAAAAACCGTTGACTGCATAAGCGACACGATATGGCCGGGCCGGCTGCAAATCATACAAAAAGAGCCCAACATAATCCTGGATGTAAGCCATAACCTCGATGGTGTTAAGACGACAATTACCAGCCTGGAACGCTTTCCGGAATGGAAACAAGGGCGCAAGACGTTATTATTAGGACTTGTTAATGACAAAGATGCCGAAAAGATCTGCCGCTTTTTGGGCAACAGGTTTGATACAATCGTTGTAACAGAACCTGCCACCGAGAGGCGCCAGGAAAGCAGCCTGCTAAAAATGCACCTCGACAGCTACAATCAAAATGTAAAAAATATTAAAGATTCGGTTACGGCATTCGAATGGATTAGAAGCGAACTTTCCCCCCGGGACAATCTTCTTATCATGGGCAGCCATTACCTTGTCGGAGAAATTCTGAATCATTTGACATGAAAACCAAAATGCGTTTATATTGCAGGCACTCGAACGAAACACCTGTCTTTCCCAAAACCCCATAAAAACAATCTACTCAAGAGTTAAAAACTTCATAAGAGGCCCATCATGCTGGACATTGAAGAATTAAAGGAAAAAAAGATAACAGAACTTACAAAGATCGCGAACGATCTGAACGTAACGGGCTTTTCCGGTCTGAAAAAACAAGAGCTTATTTTCAGAATCCTTGAAGAGCAAACCGCCCAGGAAGGTCTCATATTTTCAAAGGGCGTACTTGAAATCCTGCCTGACGGATACGGCTTTTTACGTTCGCAAAACTACAGTTATCTGCCCGGCCCGGATGACATTTACGTCTCTCCTTCTCAAATAAAGCGCTTTGGCCTGCGCACAGGCGATACCGTCACGGGCCAGATAAGACCCCCCAAAGACAACGAGCGCTTCTTTGCTCTGCTCCGTGTAGAAGCTGTTAACTTTGAAAGCCCGGATAAGGCGCGCCAGCGTAAATTTTTTGATACACTAACACCGCTTTATCCCAACGAACGGGTGAACCTGGAAACAGAGCGCAGCGATTACTCCATGCGTATCATGGATTTGTTGACCCCCATCGGGAAGGGACAACGAGGTCTGATTACCGCGCAACCAAGAACAGGTAAAACGATCCTGCTGCAAAAGATTGCCAATTCGATCACCAAAAATCACCCGGAAGTCCAGCTGATGGTACTGCTTATTGATGAGCGCCCGGAAGAAGTAACCGACATGGAAAGGTCCGTTGATGCCGAAGTAATAAGTTCAACGTTTGACGAACCGGCCGAAAGGCACGTCCAGGTTTCGGATATGGTGCTGGAAAAGGCAAAGCGCATGGTTGAGTACAATCGTGATGTTGTTATCCTTCTGGATAGTATTACGCGTTTGGCGCGTGCCCACAACACGGTTGTTCCGCACAGCGGCAAAATCCTTTCCGGTGGTGTGGACTCCAACGCGCTGCAAAAACCCAAGCGCTTTTTTGGGTCGGCGCGCAACATCGAAGAAGGCGGCAGCCTCACTATCATCGCCACAGCCCTGATCGATACGGGGTCGCGCATGGACGAAGTGATTTTTGAGGAATTCAAAGGAACCGGTAACATGGAGCTTGTTCTGGATCGTCGCCTTTCCGACCGTAGAATATTCCCTTCAATAGATATCAACAAATCCGGTACGCGAAAAGAGGAATTACTTCTCACCAAGGAAGAACTTTCAAGGATCTGGATTTTAAGAAAACTGCTTAACGAGATGAATATCGTTGAAGGTATGGAATTCTTGATGGACAAAATAAGAGAAACCAAGAACAACAAAGACTTTTTACGTTCAATGAGCAGCTAGACTATCTTGCTAAAGCCTGAAAAGCCTCTTATATTTATAGGCTTTAGAAATTGGAGGAAAAATGAAAAAAAACATTCATCCGGAGTATCAATTTGTAGTATATAAAGATACTTCATCTGATTTTGCTTTTCTGACGCGCTCAACGGCCACCAGCAGCGAAAAAATCAAATGGGAAGATGGCAAAGAATATCCCTTGATCAAGCTTGAGATATCCAGTGCATCTCATCCCTTTTTTACAGGTAAGCAAATGCTCGTAGATACAGCCGGTCGTGTAGAGAAATTCCGCAGAAAATATAATCGCTAGCAAAATTTTTCTATCAATAAACGGAGTGATATTTAATCATTCCGTTTTTTTTTACTTAAAATTCTTCAGCGGTACATATTATGAAAATTAAGCCTAAAATATTACAACTACAGCAACGTTTGACTGAGCTTAATGAAGCTCTTGCCGACCCCAACGTTCATTCCGATCCAAAAAAATTTAAAGATCTTTCCCGCGAGCATAGCGATATCTCCAGGGTTTTGGAAACCGGCGAGCCTTATCTGAAAGCGCTGGCAAATTACGAGGGCAATAAGGAAATAATTGCAGCTGAAGAGGACGATGAACTTGTTGAGCTTGCCGAAGCTGAGCAGGAAGAGCTTGAAGAAGTTATTGACAAGTATGAAGAAAAACTGAAACTCATGCTGGTGCCCAAGCATCCGGATGATCACAAGAATGCTTTAATGGAAATACGAGCAGGCACCGGTGGCGATGAAGCGGCCATATTTGCAGGCGATCTGTACCGCATGTATCAGCGCTATTGCGAAGGCGGCCATTTCAAAATCGATGTAATGAGCTCCAGCCCTTCGGAACGGGGCGGATTTAAGGAAATTATTTTTTCCATAGATGGCAATCACGCTTATGGCACCTTGAAATATGAATCAGGCGTACACCGGGTTCAGCGGGTACCGGAAACAGAGACTCAGGGACGTGTACATACTTCTGCTGTATCAGTTGTGGTGCTACCGGAAGCTGAAGAAGTTGATATTGAACTCGATCCCAATGACTTGCGCATTGACGTATTTCGTTCCAGCGGCCCCGGCGGGCAAAGCGTAAACACAACGGATTCTGCCGTGCGCATTACGCACGTTCCAACCGGTATTGTCGTAAGTTGTCAGGATGAAAAGTCCCAGCTAAAAAACAAAACCAAAGCCCTGAAAGTATTACGCTCCAGATTGTTGGACAAAGCCCTGTCCGAGCAACAAGATGCGGTTGACGCGCAACGAAAATCGATGGTCGGCAGCGGCGATCGCAGCGCAAAAATCAGAACCTACAATTATCCTCAAGGTCGAATTACCGACCACCGTATAAATCTCACCCTTTATAAGCTGGACCGTGTTTTGGAAGGCGAAATTGAAGAATTGATTGAAGAATTAAGCATGGCCGAACGAAATGAGCGTCTCAGCAGGCTGGCAAATTAATTTTTTATAGGTATTTTTGTGACATAGGTCACTGCCATATACAGCTACATGCTTAAGTGTCAATTTCTTATTAAAGCATTATTGCATTTCATACGATAGCTTTTATATTTCTTGCACCTAACGATATCTAATTTTATCATTAAAATCAAGGGTATGAAATGCAGCGTACGTTTCGGGCTCTTCTAACGGTTTTTCTTATCTTTCTTTTTCTTCTACAGTTGAGTGATTTCCTGAACCAGATGCGTAATTATGCTGAAATTCAATATCCGCATGTATATAAAAAGAGGTGGCAGAAAGATAAAAGTGTTATATTAATGAAAGCTCTGCCTCTTTATCCGTACAAAGAACTCAAAAAGTCTGATCAAAAAAAAGCGCAATAAAAGTATAATTTAAAGGAGGCTTTATGAAGAAATTTGCGCGTTTTCTCGTTGCCACGATTTTTTCGCTATCCATTGCCTTAGCTATCATCAATACGGCTACACATGAATATGTGGACGGCAAAAATTATGTGTTTGCTACAGTTATCCCAATTCCGCCGCCACCGGCACCTAGTCAAATTAACAACAAATAACCCAATACAAGGAGAGTATGATGAAAAAGATCACTACATTCATCGTCGCTTTAGTTTTTACAGCTGCGGTCGCGTTGGCCATTGTCAACCAGGCTGCTCAATCGCACAAAGTCTCAGGCAAGCATTCTTATGCCACGATTATTCCGCTGCCGCCGCCACCGGCGCCAGATGATCAGAAAAAGAAAGACGGAGGCGAGTAAGTTTTTACCACCCAATATTCAATCTTTTATGGCTTTAACTAAGGGAAAAATATCATGAAAAAGATCACTGCTTTTATCGTAGCTTTAACTTTCACGGCCGCGGTCGCGCTGGCCATTGTCAACCAGGCAGCCCAATCGCACAAAGTCTCAGGCAAGCATTCTTATGCCACGATTATTCCGCTGCCGCCGCCACCGGCGCCAGATGATCAGAAAAAGAAAGACGGAGGCGAGTAAGTTTTTACCACCCAATATTCAATCTTTTATGGCTTTAACTAAGGGAAAAATATCATGAAAAAGATCACTGCTTTTATCGTAGCTTTAACTTTCACGGCCGCGGTCGCGCTGGCCATTGTCAACCAGGCAGCCCAATCGCACAAAGTCTCAGGCAAGCATTCTTATGCCACGATTATTCCGCTGCCGCCGCCACCGGCGCCAGATGATCAGAAAAAGAAAGACGGAGGCGAGTAACGTCGTGCCGTTCTGACTCATTCCAAATGAGGCAAATTTGTATTTATAAATATTTTCGCTAATTTTAAGGCCTCGAATCTTAAAAAAATTCGGGGCCTTTTTTGTTTACTCAACCTAACTCTTGAAAGGAGGGCTGTATGTCGCGAGGAACCGTTAATAAAGCTGTATTAATAGGACGCTTGGGACAGGATCCGGAGTTACGATATGCTCCATCCGGTACAGCAATAGCCAGCTTTTCTATGGCTACAAATCACCGCACCAAGGGAAGCGACGGAGAATGGGAAGAAGTAACCGAATGGCATAATATTGTTACTTTTGGCCGTCAGGCTGAGGTAGCGGGAGAGTATTTAAAAAAGGGCAAACTTGTTTATATTGAAGGGCGCATTCAGACTTCAAGCTGGGAAGATAAGGAAGGCCAAAAAAGATATAAAACGGAAATTGTCGTCAATGATCTTCAGCTATTGGGCTCGAAGGGGGATAGCGATTACACGGACGCGCCAACAGCTAAGCCTGTAAACAAGGAAGCCTCTGCGCCCGCAAAGAGCAAAAGCAATGCGCCAGAAGCAGCGGAAGAAGAAGACGATCTGCCATTCTAGACCGGGAACGAAGTGGATAAAAACCTCCTTGTAAAAAGATCGATTGAAGCACAACATAATGCGCGTGTGCCCTACTCAGGATTTCGGGTGGGCGCTGCGCTTTTATCAAAGAGTGGTGAAATTATTACAGGATGTAATATCGAAAGCAGCTCGTTCAGCCTAACGATCTGTGCCGAACGCGTCGCTCTTGCAAAAGCTCTTTCTGAGGGCTATAACGATTTTGAAGCCATTGCCATAACCGCAGAGAAGCAAGACTATGTCCCCCCTTGCGGTGCCTGCCGGCAATTGCTGTATGACTATGCTCCAAACCTGACCGTCGTCCTTAGTAACGGGACAAAGCATGATACTTATCATATAAAAGATCTATTACCTAAGGCTTTTGACGACTCAAAGCTGACGCAAAAATGAAAAAGGGTATTATCATCGGTATATCCGGGGCATCCGGCTCCGGCAAAACTCTCATCGCCCACACCATTATAGAAAGATTGGGATCCGATCGAGTTATCATGATCCAGGAAGACTCGTATTACAAAGATCTCGGCAATATCCCTTTTAACGAAAGGACGGGACGCAATTTCGATCACCCGGATGCTTTCGATCACGAGCTTTTAAAAAGACAAATTCAGCAATTAATCAACGGCGAAGCGATAGAGCAACCGGTTTACGACTATAAAACACATAGCCGCAAGAAAGAACCGCGCATTGTAGGACCTCATAAAGTCATCATCCTTGAGGGTATTCTTATATTCTATGATCCCGATTTACGCTCAAAGATGGACATACGAGTCTTCGTGGATACGCCTCCGGACGTATGTTTTATTCGCAGATTACAGCGGGATATCGAGCAGCGTGGAAGATCGGTTAATTCAGTCATAAAACAATATTCCGATACGGTTCGTCCTATGTATGCTCAGTTTATCGAGCCATCTAAGCGCTACGCCGATATTATTGTACCACGCGGCGGAAAAAACCTCATTGCCATCGATATTTTAACTAGTAAAATCAAAGAGTTGCTACAGGGAATCTAATCCAAAAGGAATTGATACATGAATGTACTTAAGCAACATACCGGCTGGATAGAGGTAATCTGCGGCAGTATGTTCAGCGGCAAAACAGAAGAGCTCATCCGCAGAATGCGAAGGGCCATTATCGCACGCCAGAAATGTGAACTGTTCAAGCCGGAAATAGATACGCGCTACAGCAAAACCGACATCGTTTCGCACGACCGCCAGAAAATCAGTTCCCATGTTATTAAAAAGCCACAGGAAATGCTGGAATATGCACTTGAGGCCCAGGTGGTGGGTATCGATGAAGCCCAGTTTTTTGATGAAAGCCTGATCAAGGTTTGCCAGACTTTGGCCAACATGGGTAAACGCGTCATTGTGGCCGGCCTCGATCAGGATTATCGGGGCATACCATTTGAACCGATACCACAGCTTTTGGCAGTAGCCGAATATATTACCAAAACACACGCTATTTGTGTAATATGCGGCAACCCCGCAAACCATACACAACGCAAAACAAGCCAAAGCGATAAAGTAGTTATCGGCGCTTCGGACACGTACGAAGCGCGCTGCCGAAATTGCTTTGAGCCGCCCAAAGAAGAGGAGAAAGAGAGCTGATATGGATGTTTTTTTCGGAATTTTCGGACTAGCAGTTCTTATTTCGATTGCCTTTTTATTCTCTGCGGACAAAAAAAGTATCAAATGGATGCAGGTTGGCATTGGCGTATTAATGCAGATTATTTTTGCCATCCTTGTCATTCTGACGCCTTGGGGGGCCGCAGTATTCGATTTTATCGGAAATATCTTCGTAAAGATCATATCCTTTACCAACGAAGGCGCTGAATTCGTTTTTGGTGCTTTGGCAAACCAGGCAACATTCGCAAGTGCCTTTGACGGGCAGCCTGGGATTGGCTTTATTTTCGCCTTTCAGGTGCTGCCAACTATCATTTTTTTCAGCTCGTTAATGAGCGTTTTATACCATCTCGGCGTTATGCAAAAAATCGTGGAAGGGATGGCCTGGGTGATGGCAAAGTTATTAAAGATTAGCGGGGCCGAATCCATATCCGTTGCGGCGAACGTCTTTATCGGTCAAACGGAAGCGCCGTTGGTAGTGCGACCCTATATCGAACCGATGACACGTTCCGAACTGCTTACGATGATGGTGGGCGGCATGGCGACTATCGCCGGGGGTGTGCTGGCCGCTTATGTCAGCCTTTTGGGTGGTGTTGATCCGGCGCAGCAGATCTATTACGCAAAACACCTGCTTTCAGCAAGCATTATGGCCGCACCGGCTACCATAGTTATAGCAAAAATGCTCATGCCGGAAATGCAGCAATCCAAAACGATGGGCGAAGTTAAAATTAACGTGGAAAAAACGTCTTCCAATGCGATTGAAGCAGCCGCGACAGGTGCGGCCGACGGGCTTAAGCTGGCCCTGAATGTGGGTGCGATGCTGCTGGCTTTTATCGCTTTGATCGCCATGTTCAATTACATTATCAGCAGTGTGGCCACCGACTGGCTAGGCATTACGGCACAAGGCGGGAAGCCGATTACGCTTGAACTGATCCTCGGATATGTGCTGAGCCCGATCGCCTGGATTATAGGAGTGCCCTGGGCCGATGCCGTAAACGTAGGTTCTCTGATCGGGCAAAAGGTTGTCTTAAATGAATTTATCGCATATCTCAACCTGTCCCAGTTGATTCCACAGGGAGTATTAAGCGAAAAAGCCGTTTTAATTTCCACCTATGCCCTGTGCGGCTTTGCCAATTTCTCGTCGATCGCGATCCAGATCGGCGGCATAGGCGGCATAGCGCCAAGCAGACGTTCGGACATCGCTAAGTTCGGATTGCTGGCGGTATTAGGCGGCTCGCTATCTACATTTATGACAGCCACCATCGCAGGTGTACTAACATCATTATAGGATTCGTATGAAATCATTTTTGAAATATCTGGCCGTATTACTTTCTGCATTCATTATACTGTTTTTCCTGTTTTTTCTCTTTTTGGCCGGCCTCACCGAGCGCGAGGTCATCGTGGAGGATAACTCTTACCTGCATATCAGCCTCTCCGGCTCCCTGCCGGACTACAGGCCGGATGACCCTTTCGAAAAACTTCTGGGCAGAACTACGCTCGATCTTAAAAAGGTAAGGGATGTTCTGGAAAAAGCAGCCGTGGATGAGAGAATCGAGGGCGTTATAATTGAACCGACTCTGCTTCAATGCGGCTATGCGATGGCCGAAGAAATACAGCAATACATCAAAAATTACCGGAAAAGCGGTAAAAAAATATACGCATACAGTGAATATGCCTTTATGCGTGATATGCTTATTGCCAGTGCCTGCGATTCCGTCTTTATGCCGGCGAACGGTAATATTTTCATAACCGGCATTGGCAGCGAGGTTGTTTTTTATAAAGACTTTTTTGATAAAATCGGGATTGGCGCAGATTTCGTGCATGTAGGTGAATACAAAGATGCACCCGATTCCTACACCCGTGGTGACATGTCTGAAACGCAGCGCATGGTTTTAAATGAGATCCTGGATTCCTTATATGAAAACAGCGTGCAGGCGTTCGCCATTAACCGCAACCTGAGCACTGAGACAATCAAAAAACATATTAACGAAACCAGTGGCTTTACAGGCCGTGAAGGCTTCCAGGCGGGGATCATCGATAGTAACCTTTTCCTGAGAGACGTGAAGAGTTTTATATCTCCCGGGCGCCTGAACAAGGTCAGCGCGACTGATTATGCCGAGATTCCGGCAAGTTCTCTTGGCATCAGGGATAAATCGCGTATCGCGGTTATTCATATCACCGGAACGATTGCGCCGGGCAGCGATGTGGATGATCCCTTGCTTGGCAAACTGGCCGGTGAATCAACAATAGTGAGCGACATTCGTTCGGCGGCGGCTTCATCCACGATTAAAGCGATTATTCTGAGGATAGACAGCCCGGGCGGCTCGGCCATGTCTTCCAATGTAATCTGGGATGCCGTGATGCGAGCCAAAGAAGAGAAACCTGTTGTTGCCAGCATCGGAGATTACGGCGCTTCGGGCGGCTATTATGTAGCGTTGGCTGCTGATACGATCATTAACAACAGCAACAGCCTGGTGGGCTCGATTGGCATTTTTGCCGGCAAATTTAATATAGCGGGTCTGTACGATAAACTGGGCATTAACCCGGAGATTATTCAAAGGGGTGAAAACGCTTCGCTGTTTTCCACTTCACGTCCCTGGTCGCAATCGGAGCGTAATGTAATCCAAAGGCTTATAAACGATTTTTATGTTGATTTTGTATCCAAAGTTGCCATGGGCCGCGATATGAATTATGAATCTGCAGACGCCCTCGCCGGCGGGCGCATCTGGACCGGTGGTCAATCTTTCCAAAACGGAATGGCCGATTCTGTAGGCGGTTTTTATTCTGCACTTAGATTTGCGCAAGTTATGGCCGGAATTGACGAAGAAGAATCTGTGAGAATTAGTTATTACCCCCGTGAGCAGGGACTGTTTACGGAATTCTATGGTCGTGTCGAAAGTCTGCTGAACCCGTCGGTAGCCTGGCAAAAACCTGTGTCTGTATTGCAGCAGGTCCAGAATAAACCCATGGCCTTAATACCCTACTGGATACAATGGAACTAAACCTTCGAGAGAATCTGACCATCTCCAATGCGCTGAGTTTTTTGCGCATTTTCTTGGTAATACCGGTGGTTTTTTTTATTCACGAAGACCGTAACGACCTGGTTATCTGGATCGCACTGTTCGGTATGCTCACGGATTGGCTGGATGGCTTTCTCGCAAGGCAGTTGAATCAAATAAGTGAACTGGGCAAAATCCTCGACCCGATTGCTGACAAAATCACCATCGGGGGCACGGTCATTGCGCTCTATTTTTTCCAGAATTTCCCTTTGTGGCTGATGCTGCTAATTGTGTTACGCGATGTCTTTATTCTTTTTGGCGCTTTGTTTATTTATGAAAAACATCAACAAATAGCGTCCTCCAACTGGCCGGGGAAAGTGGCCGTTTTCTTTATCGCCCTTGCCATACTGGTTTTTCTGGCGGGCTTTAAGACGCTCTTTGAATACGCTGTTATCCTGGCCATGCTCAGTCTTCTTTTTTCCGCCTTGATGTATGGCAAAGTATTTTTTAAATCTTTCTATGAACAAAGAAAATCTTAGCAGACAGCTTCGGGAAACCGTTGCCGGGATTGAGAAGCATAAGCCGCCTAAGCCCCGCGTGGGCCTGATACTTGGAAGCGGCCTCGGCGATTTTGCGGATGGCTTTGAAGAGGCCGTAAGGATCGCCACCTCCTCCCTGCCCCATTATCCCAAATCCACCGTATCGGGCCACAAAGGTTACCTGGTCTTCGGCAGGCATAAAGGCGTAAACCTGCTGGCTGTGCAGGGCCGAACGCATTTTTATGAAGGCTACTCTCTGCAAAAGGTGAGCTACGTGGTGGATATTATGCATGCCATGGGTGTAAAACTGTTAATGGTCACAAACGCAGCAGGCAGCACCAATCCGCGCCTTATCCCCGGGGATCTGATGCTTATCACCGACCAGGTTAATTTTTTCTTCAACTCGCCGTTACGCGGCATTGCCCAGTTCAGCGATATGTCCGCTCCCTATTCGGACGACCTGCATCCTGCCATAGAGCGGTGCGCACTGGACAACGGAATCAATCTAAAAAAAGGCGTTTTATGGGCTTCCAGCGGACCGACATACGAGACCAGCGCGGAAGTGCAGATGATCCGCCGTATGGGCGGAGACGCGGCGAGCATGTCCACGGCACCAGAGGTTATCCGCGCTAATGCCCTTGGCCTGCAAACGGTAGGCTTATCCTGCATTACCAATTTTGCCACCGGCATATCTTCCGCCAGGTTAAGCCATGATGATGTGACCGAGACAGCTCAGAAAGTGAAATCCACGTTTATGACGCTTGTTTCCAAAATAATAGAAGATGTTTTCAAGCCGCTGATTTCGCAGTTATAAGGCAGCATTTTTTGTTATTTCGGGGTTTGCTTTCAAACCAGTCGCTCTGTATAATCGGACATAAATCACACCTTGAACTCTTTGAGATTGCTAACATCATATCTTTCGAGGCGGGCATATGTCCGGCCTGTTTCGTTCCACTAAAAGGAGGATATCCACAATGCGTTTTTCCAAACTTTGGCAAATGATACTGGTGTTTGCCTGTTTTAACTTTGCGCACGCCCAGTTAAATATTGTCGTGGAAGATTTAGGGCTGGAGCGTTATCAGTCCGTTTTTATTTCCGATCTGGACTTTCTGCAGGTTGGTACTTCGGAGCAGTTGTTCCGTATGAGTATAACCAACACGAGCGGCCAACAGCTTACAAATACCTATTTGCGGATTGATTTTGCGGTAAACGGCGAACTGCTGGCTTTCTCGGAAACGGATTTCTTTACGGTGCCGGCTGGTGCGATGGGTACGCTTGACAATGTCGCGCTTTCAAACGGAACATTTGCCTTTGACCCCACAAACTCGAACACAATCGTCCGCATCAGTGACAGCGGAATTAACGAAGCGGCCGAAGATCTGCGCAGCAATATCCTTAGTTCCGGCCAGCTTCCGGTTGGTGAATACCAGCTAACTATAAACGCTTATCAATCTCAAAACAGAATAAAGAACCCGGCGCAGGATGACCTGCAGGGCGGCACCAGCAGAAACTTCAGTATTTCCAATCCCACATTGATCAACCTTGTGTCTCCGGGAGCAAACGTAAACTCCGGTATCGACTATGAGGTTTACACGACGCAGCCTGTCTTTAACTGGAACGGCAACAGTGGCGAGTATCAGCTTGTAGTGTTTAAAAAGCGCAATGAATTTGGCTCCATTGAGGACATCCTGAATACCGTGCCGGTATATGCCTCGGGCCGGTTGAACAGTCTGTCGCTGCAGTACCCGGACGGAACGGGCCCCAGCGGCGCACCTGCCGTACCGCTGGAATACGGCGGTTCATATGTATGGCTGGTAAAATCGTTCATTCAGACCTCATCCGGGGAGAACGAAGTTATAAGTGAAATCTGGTCCTTTACAGTCGTTGACCCGGCCGCCGGTGGTTTTTCTGAAAACAGCATGGCCAAGCAGGAACTGGAACAGCTTTTAAGGCAGCTCCTGGGTAACCGCGCCGAAGAAATAATCCGTCAACTTGATAATTATGATCTGAAAACAATTCGCTTTAACGGTTCCGCTGTTTCGCCGCAGGAACTCTATCAAATCCTGGAACGCTATCGTGATCAGAATGTTGAGATCAAGGATTTGAATATTATCAGCAGCAACTAAGGAGGCCCCTAATGAAAAAGCTGTCAATTCTGCTGACAACCCTTTTTATAACTTTTTTTATCGGATACCTGGCTGCCGATGATCCCGTAGCTATTGTGATAAAGGCCAGCGGTGGCGTAAGCATCAAGAATGAAGAAACCGGTAAATCGGTTGAAGCAAAACGCGGAACCAAACTTGCCGATGGCGACAAAATTACCACCAACAAAACCGGCCGTGTTGCCATCAAATTTCTTGATGACAACAGTCTGCTTCGTGTTCGTCCCAACAGCACCTGTACGGTTAACACCAAAAAAGAGAACCAGTCCGTAGCAAAAAACATTTTTGTGGAAGTAGGTACCATATTTTCCAAAATCACCCGCCAGCGCAGCCCATACCGCGTTACGACACCCACGTCTGTGGCATCGGTAAAGGGCACCATATTCTGGACAATCCAGGAGTTTAAAGGCGCTACCACCTACTTTGGCGAAGAAGGCGTTATCGAGATCGAAAACGAAGCCGGAACCGCCTTACTCAATAAAGGCGAAAAAGGCTACGTCAGCTCGCAAAACAGCAAACCCATCGTAACAAAGACAAAGCCGGGTGAAAAGCCGTCCCTTGATGGCGATGATGACACACCGGATGAATTTGAATTCGAGTTTGAAAACGATCGGGGACAAAACAAGCTGTTAAAATTTAAAGCCGAAAAAGAATAAAAAGCGCCTGAAGGAGAGATCAAATGAAAATGCGCCATATACTTTATGGATTGTTAATTGCAGGATGTAGCTATCTCTTTGCCGGCGTTCCGGTGTTTGTACATTACCAGCCAGAGAGTGCCGTAAAGGGAGAGGCGCTGCGCCTGGACCTGAACATCATGTCTTTTGATGCCAATATTTATGAGGGCCGGCTATTCTATCGTGAGCGCGGCCAGGCCGATTACCTCTCGGTCCCCATGCAGGAACAGGGTTATACCATGTCGGCTACACTCAACACGTCGCAGATAAATAGCGGGCATGTGGAGTATTACTTTGCCATGCAAACCATGGATGGCAATGTTTTTACCTATCCCGAGGCCAACGCAGCCAATGAGCCGCTCAGTTTTATCCTGAGCGCGGGCAGTGAAGGTCCGGCCGCTGCCTATCAATCACGCGTGGAAATTTTGATACTGAGCCCGGAGCCGAATGATGTTGTGCCGCAGGATGAACTGCTGCTGGCCATTTCGGTACCTGATGCCGATGCGGCGATCGACCATGACCGGACGCGCCTTCTGATTGACGGCGTAAACGTTACGACCCTGATGGATCGTGACGGTACACTTTATACGTTCTCACCACAAAATATCCGTACCGGTATCCATAACGTGGAATTTAAGTTATTTGATAGCAACGGTAATCCCGTTGGCTCCACCGAATGGTCTTTCCGTGTCTCCAGCAGTGCTTCCGCTGCCGAAGCCGGTTTCCGCCAACGTACAACGCTGTTTGCAGATAACCGCTATCAGAACATTAGCAAGCGCGACGATAATTTCTTCCGCGGAGGTTTTGACTGGGATGCCGGATACAACGCCTGGGATTTTTACCTGCGCGGGCGTTTTAGTTCCGACGAGGGTTTTAGCGGGCAGAGCCCCAACCGCGTGGGCGCTTATGTCGCCTATAACTTCTCGCCCGATTTTCGCATGTATGTGCGCGGTGGTGATTTCAGCGGCGACTATGATCCGCTTGTTTTCTGGAACCGCCGGGTGCTGGGTTTTGGCGTTGGAATGAAATCTTCGTTTTTTGACCTTGATGTAACCGCCGGCCAGACTGCAAAAGGCGTGGAAGGCGAAGCGACTATTGCGGGCAGTGATACGACTATCACGCGTTTTGGGACGTACGAGCAAAGCTTTTTAGCGATACGCCCGGTTTTCCACTTCGGGAAACACGTGGACTGGGGACTGAATCTGGTAAACGGCAAAGAAGATCCGGGTTCGATTAAGTTTGGAGCCAACCCGCGGGAATCACTGGTATTAGGTACAACGCTGAATCTGAATTTTGATGCCAGCCGTGTGCGTATTATGAGCAGTGTGCAGGCCAGTATCGCCAACAGCGACGCTACCACGGAAGTTGACTTTGATACGCTGGCAGACAGATATGAACTGGAAGGCTCGGAAAAGGACCTGGCCGAGAGCTTTGTTAACTTCATGGAGTCGACAGGTTTTCTCACATTGACACAAGGCCTTGCTCCCCTGCCCAACCTGGCTATGCAGTTTGAAATGGCGCTCAATTATTTTAATAACAATCTGCGCTTCACCTATAAAAACATTGAAGCCGACTACGTGACAGCCGGTAACCCCTATTTGCTTAAGGGCATTCGCGGTTTCTTTATTACGGACAACATCCGTCTTTTTGAAAACCAGGTTTTCCTGAATCTTTACTATAAAAACTACACGGACAACCTGTCTCAGGAAAACGCTGAAACCGATAACAGTGACCTTGGAGCATCATTGTCCTACTTCCCGTTGCAGAGCCTGCCCAGCATTACGCTTTCCTTCGGGAACCAGTCTCGCGATAATGGGAACACACCGCCGGACAACATTTACCGCGGTGGGGCGCTTTATCCTGAAGACAATACAACGCAGCGTGTCAGCCTGGCCTCAACCTATTCGTTTTTCACAGGCAGTATTCGCAATACGGCTACATTCTCCGTTTCAAACGTTGCGCGTGACAATAACTTCCTGACCCGCGTTGAAAACACCATGACACCGGCCGCCGGTGACTCGATGGATATTTCCAACAATTCCGACTTTAACGTATTCAGCCTGTCGGTTAAAAACGACTGGGAGTTTCCGTTGACGACGCGTTTCGGGTTTTCGCAATCGACCAGTACGCTGGGTGAAAACGCCAGCAACGAAACGACGAACGACATAAACCGCTTTTTCGGACACGTTGAATACCGTTTTGATAAAGCTTTTGCTGATGTAAACATTAAGCCCTTTTTCACGCTGGGCTTACAGCAGGTTGACAATGTAAGCAGCACGTTCGACCAAAATTACAATCGCCTGAACTACAGTGCAGGATTGTTTTTTAACTCCCGCGATCTTGGCAATCTGTCGCTGCGCATGGATTACATCGACTATGGTGACAGGCCAAACATTGATTACCAGGATACGATCATCGTAACCCGCTACGATGTAACATTCTGATCTAAAATTAAAAGCAAGCCAACGGCACCATTGCAAAACAGTGGTGCCGTTTTTCTTATTTTCAGAAACGGGGATCTATCATGGCACAACAGAAGAAAGGATCAGGTACTCTTCAAACGATCGGCATCAGCATTGTGGCGGTGCTTCTGGCCTATATTCTCAGCCTGACCGATACGCTGCAAATCCTTGAACTGAAATTTCTGGACATGCGTTATGAATTGCGCGGGCCGGTCGTGCCGGAAGACAACCCGATTGTTATTCTGGCAATCGACGATCAGTCCGATGAAGCGACCGCACATCGCTGGCCCTGGCCGCGTTCCTATTTCGCCCATGTTATTGAAAATCTCAATGAAGCAGGTGCAGCGGTAATCGGGGTAGACGTTATTTTTGACCAGCCGGACAAGTACAGTCCGGAAAATGATGATGAGCTTTCCAGGGTACTGGCTGAAAACGACAACGTGGTTCTTGCCGGTAAGCTGCTGCGCTCCACGCAGCGCAAATACTCCACAATCATACCGCCATATGAAAAGTTCCAGGTAAACGATACACCATGGGGTATTGTGGCGATCGAAGCCGACGCGGATGGCTTTTACCGCCGCTATCTTGTCGCCGACGCCCATCAGGATTCGATGTTCGGTTCATTCGCCGCGCACATTATGAGCCTGTATAACAACGACCCCGATCTTGAACTGGAGAACAACCCTGGCGCATTCATTGTGAACGACCGCATTATACCCAAATATGAGCAAAGCGGTATGCTGATCAATTTTCACGGACCGGCATACAGTTTTCAGTATTACTCTTTCGTCAACGTGCTGGATGATTCCGAATTCGACATCAACCTGGACTATGACCTGGACGTGTTCGATGATCCGGGCGATGTTGAGTTTGGCTTGCCACCGGGCCTCAAGTACACGGGCGAGCTGAAAGATAAAATCGTGTTGATAGGCGCCACAATGCAGGAGCTGCACGATAATTTCCCGACGCCTTTCCTAGAATATACCGACGATCAGGGTAATCCCGTTAAGGTGGAAATGCCCGGGGTGGAAATCCACGCCAACGCCCTGCTGACAATGATGAACAACAATTATCTCTACCAAGTACCGTTTTTCACACATATTCTGATTGTTGTTCTGGCGATTGTTCTGGTATGGCTTATCACGCGGTTTCTGCCCACGCTTTGGTCAACCATCGTCGCAGTGCTGCTGGTGTTGGGCTACATCGCCCTGTCAATGGGTTTATTTTTGAGTGACAGCCTGGTCATGCCCATGGTCAACCCTATCCTGGTGATTGTTTTCGCTTATGTGGGTCATACGGTTTACCAATACCTGGAAACGCAGAGGGAGAAAAAGGTGTTGCGCGGTGCCTTTGCCCACTACGTGCCGGAAGGTGTCGTTCAGGAGATTATAAACAATCCTGATAAATTGCAGCTTGGCGGCGAAGAGCGAGTGGTCAGCGTGCTGTTCTCCGACGTGGCCGGTTTTACCAGCATATCGGAAAAGCTGACGCCGCGTGAGCTGGTAACACTGCTGAATGAATACCTGACAGCTATGACTGATATCGTTCTGGCTAATAACGGTATTATTGATAAGTATGAGGGCGACGCGATCATGGCCGAGTTTGGCGTGCCGGTACCCTATGAAGAGCACCCCCAGGCAGCGTGCCGCACAGCCCTGCAAATGCAGAAAAAGCTGGCCCAAATGCGCGAAAAGTGGAAAGCCGAGGGCAGACCCGCGCTGCAGGCCCGGGTTGGCATTAACACCGGTGAAGTGATTGTCGGCAACATGGGATCACAGACTGTTTTTGACTATACGGTTATGGGCGACCACGTAAACCTTGGCGCGCGTCTGGAAGGGGCTAACAAGTTCTATGACACGTTGATCATGATCAGCGAATTCACCTACGAATATGTAAAAAATGATTTTTACACCAGGCCGTTGGACCTGATTAAAGTTAAGGGTAAAGATAAGCCGATCGAGGTGTTTGAGCTTATCGCCGAGCGTGATGAAAAGCTGCCCAGCAAATACCTGGAAATGCTTTCGGTGTACCAGCGCGGGGTCAGTGCATTCCGCAACCGTGCCTGGCGCCAGGCCATCGATTATTTCGATTTTTGCCTGAACCTTTACCCCGATGACTACCCGTCCAAAATGTACCGCAAGCGCTGCCTGGAGTATAAGATCAACGAGCCCGCTCCGGACTGGGACGGTGTAACCACCATGACGGAAAAATAGAATCAGCGAATGAGATTCATACGGCCATCGGCACTAACACGGTGGCCGTTTTTTGTTTCAAAGATGACCCTGTAGATGTAGACCCCGCTGGAGAGGTTACCTGTGTCCATGCCATTTGCCGGCCACTGCCAGGACACTTCGCCGCTTTGCGTAATATTGCGCCGCGATGCCGTAATTACCCGGCCCTGAATGTCATACACCTGCAAAAACGCTTCGCCCGATGACGGTGCCACAAAACGTATGGTTGTAGAGGGATTGAAAGGATTGGGATAATTGGGCAAAAGCCGGAAATCATTCGCGCTTATAACTTTTTTGTCTTCTATGGTTGTCAGCGGCTCATCAAAAAAATCCATAATGCTTTGTAAAAGATCAACACGCTTCTCCAGCGGGTAAACGGTCTCCACGGGCACGGATAGATAAACCAGCCGCGACGCCTGCTGCGATGAACCAAACGTACCGCTATAATAGATACCCGCACCACCGGAAGACGTATTGACGCCATCAAAGGAAAAACCAAGCTGACCGCCTGTTGCGCCTTTTATCGCATCAGGCCAGTCAACATCAAACGTACCGTAATTTCCATCGTCAAAATCAAACATTCCGGCAGAAGCGAACGGTGTAGAAGCCATCCCCCCGGCAGTGTAATATGTTGATTTATTATTGTTGGGTGCGTCGCTCACATAAGAAGCTTTCAAATAATCACGGTAAAAAGTGTTGTCACTGTCGTTGCCCTGGGACACCAGGTCCCAGCCCACTTCGGCACCGCTTACCAGCAGATTTCCCCCATGCTGCAGGTAAGACTTCACCTTGCTCTGCTCAGCGGGATTAAAGGTATCGTCTGCCGTGCTTTCGTCGCCAAGAAACCAATTGACGATCGGGTAATCTTCCAGCAAAACAGCGCCGCTTTGAACAGCCTCGTTGCTGGCCGAAACAAACGATATACCGAGGTCCTCAAAGGCGTCGGCATGCCGGCGGATATAATTTCGCGGGTTGCTGGTGCCGCTGGTGCGGTCAAACCCGTCAACGATCAAAACAGTGCTGTCGCTCAAACCGGCTGTTGCTGCCAGCACGCCCGTTACGGGTCCGGCCCCGGCATCATTAATAGCGCATACGCGGAAGAAATAATTCTGCCCGCTATTCAGCCCTTCAAAGGTTACCGTGGTGGCAACTGAATTGACCGAATCATTAAACGCAAGGCCATCTTCGCTAATGTAAACATAGTAACTGCTAGCTTCCGGAACGGCTTCAAAGCCGACTTCCAGATCACCGGATTGATCTTTTGTCACCTGCAGTCCGCGCGGCTCGTAAGGCAAAACGGGATTGCCCGACGCGTAATGCTGGCGGATCACTTCCCAGAATTCGTTACGGCTGCCGTCGTAGTTCAACGCCCACATGCCTACACCGCCAAGACCATACGTATCGGCAAGATCGAATTTTTCGTCGAGGCTGCGCTCGTTCTCGCACCAAACCTGGTACCATTCGCCGGCGCTCTGGTAACGGTACCACGGCGATGAGGTCGGCGTATCCCACAAAGTCCCGTAATTGGCAAACCCGGAAGCGGCGCTGCGATAAAAATAAGAACCCTCAAAATCCTCAATGGCGGCGTGCGCGCTGCCGTCTACGGCTTGCCATCTGTGCCCGTAATAGGGTACGCCTAAAATCAACTTTTCTGGCTGGCTGAATGTCACGTCATTGTACTCCACCTTAACGGTGTTGGTGATGTTATAAGTGCCGCCGGTAAGCGGCGCCGTTGAGGCGGTAAAATCGCTCCAGCTTCCGGCAAAGGCATAGCCCATAATAAAGATATAATCACAGGAGTTGGCCAGACCTTCAAAATCCCAATGATCTCCCCAATTCACAGCAGGGCCGTCTATGCTCACTTCACTGCCGGGGATGGAATCGTGCAAAAACTTTGTAAGATCGGCCATAAAATTATTGATCGGCGCGCCGCGATCGCTTTCATAGAAATTTTCAAAATCAATATTAACGCCGTCGAGGTTATAGGTGCGCATTTTATTTTTTAGATTATTGAAGAAGGCGTTTTTTGCGCCGGAATTGGTGATCAGTTCATGCACCACAAAGCCATCAAAGCTGACCGCCGTAAGGATAACCTTTACGCCGTTACTGTGCGCTTCATTGATCAGATCGGTCCAGGGCCAGCGCGCGGGATTGCTGATCTGCCCGTTTTCATTAACCGTAAAATCAAAAGCGGCAATGTGGGTCAGAAGATCGAATCGCAGGTTATTCATAGCCCCCGGGTATTCCCAATCAGGCAGGAAACCAAACACTTTCGCGGACAGGTCGCTTTTGGCAAGGCGTGGCTGCAGAGGAATAATGCCCTTAGCAGGCGGATCGGGCGCCGTAAAATCGGGGGTATCTTTAGAAAATTTTTCCCAATGCACCTGGTGGATGCCTTTATGTTCAGAAAGGGGTTGCGCCGTGACCAGCGCGGCAAAAACAAAAAAAATCAAAATAAAAACCGATATCTTCATAAGTCTTTCCATTGTTAAAAAGCAGGTCGCAAAATGAATAAAATTAGCGGACAAAACAAATCTTTAACGGCCAATTAATTTAAATGTTTTTCCAATATCGATTTCAGCTCCTCCAGGCGGATTGGTTTGCTTATGTAATCATCCATGCCGGCATCCAGACAGAGCTGGCGATCCTGGACAGTGGCGTTTGCCGTCAGCGCGATGATCACCGGCCTGTTGCCGCTTTGCCCGTTGCCGGAGCGAATCGAACGCGCCGCTTCGATGCCATCCATCACCGGCATCTGCACATCCATAAAAATAATGTCGTAAGGATTGGCTTTTTGCTTTTGAAACGCGTCCTCACCATTAGGAGATACCTCGGCATCAAATCCCAGTCTTTCCAGCAGGCGCCGTGCCACGCGCTGGTTGACCACGTTGTCTTCGGCTATCAGGATCCGCGCCTTATTGTGATTCAAGGTCAACTTTTTCATCACCTGCGTGTCGCTTACGGGAGTCTCGTTTTCACCAAAAAGCCTTAGCAGCATTCGCTCAAAAACGTGCCAACGCAGAGGTTTGTTTAAAACGTTGCGATTGTTTTCATCCAACTGCCGCCTTAACGGGCTGCCCACCGCTAACAGGTAGATAACCGGTATACCGTTTTCCAGCGCTCTGGCTTCATTATCCATATATTCTTCGGGCACTTCTTCCAGCCCCGCCGGCACATCCACGATGATCAGATGCGGTTTTGCGTGTGGCAATTTTTCAACGTCTTCCATGATGCTTCCGCCACAACGCCGCAGGTATTTTTGTATCAACTCGCTTTGCGGAGCCGAATCGGAAAAAAGAACAATTTTCTTATCATGCAGCAATTTCGGCGGATTCAGCTTTTGTCCATCCACGCTCTTAACGGCTATCTCAAACGAAAAGACCGACCCTTTGCCCGGTTCGCTCTGCACATCCATTTCGCCGCCCATCAGTTCTACAATTTTATGGGAGATAGCCAACCCCAGACCGGTGCCGCCATAGCGTCGTGTCATGGAATTATCAGCCTGCACAAAAGGATCAAAGAGAGCGTTTATCCTTTCTTTTTCAATGCCTATGCCACTGTCCTCCACGGCAAATCTTAAACGTGTCTTTTCTTCGCTCGCGTCCATACGGCTTACGCGCAAACGCACATAACCTTCTTCGGTAAACTTTATGGCATTCCCGAGCAGATTTATCAATACCTGCTGCAGGCGCGCTTTGTCACCCTCTATAACGGCCGGCACGTCATCATCTATATCGTAAATCAGTTCCAGCCCTTTGCGTGTCGCGTTCATACTTACAATCTCAACCGAAGCTTCCATGCATTTACACATATCAACCGGGATGCTCTCCAATTCCATCTTGTTGGCTTCCAGCTTTGAAAAATCAAGTATTGCATTAATCAGGTCCAGTAGCTGCTCGCCACCGTTAATAATGGTTTCGCTGTATTCGCTCTGCTCCAGGCTCAGCCTCGTTTGCCGCAAAAGGTCGCCCGAGGCGATGATCGCATTCATCGGTGTGCGTATTTCGTGGCTCATGTTGGCCAGGAATTCAGATTTGGCCTGCATCGCGTTTTCCGCTTCGGCGCGTGCCCGTTTCAGCTCGTGTGTCTGTTGTTCCAGTTTTTGGTTATTATGCAACGCGCGCCAGTATTCGCTGTGCAGTTTGGAGCCGTTTATCCAGAAAAAGATCATCAGCACAAAAGCGCCACCTGCAGCCGTAAGACTGATATTATCGGTCATAAAAAAACTGTAAACCGGTAAAGGAAGAAGGATGGAGCTGATATAAAAACGCATCAGTTTTTTATTGGGCGCAAACGAACTGGAACCGCCGGCAGCCAGGCCTGCGCATCCACTAAGGTACAGCAGGGCGCTCATTTTGTCGGGATTTATAACCACAAAGGGGATACCGGAAAAAGCCCATATCAAACCGCAACTTACCACACCGCCAATAAAAAGCCTGCGCCACAAATGCGGATTTGTCCGGTAAATACTTTTAAATAATTTGTTTACCACAAAACGGTATATGCCGCTGATTATAAATAAAAACAAGATCACGGCCGTGGAGCTTAGGTGCTCAAAAAAATACATACCCGGTATGGTAACCAAAAAGTAAACCAGCGGGTAGACGTAAATACCCTGTATGCCGCGTTTTAATAGATCGTAGTCTACCTGTGCTTGTAATTGTCTGTTTACTGGCATTTTGTATTTTATCAATCTTGGAATGGTAATTAAATTAATTGACATTTTCGTGTGTAGATGTTGAAAGATGAGACATAAAAGTGACAGTGAAGGTATTTGTTCAATTTTTAGTGACGGGTGTCCGTAAATGACACAAAACAGCATAAACTGGTTTCAGCTGATCATTGGTGTTGCCGGGGGCCTGGGCTTTTTCCTGTACGGTATGAACCTGATGAGCAGCGGACTGAAAAAGGCCGCCGGCGACAAACTGCGGACTATTCTCAGCAGGCTTACCGAAAACCGCTTTTACGGGTTAACTACGGGTGCGGCCGTTACCATGCTGATCCAGAGCAGCAGCGCCAGCAGCGTAATGCTGGTTGGATTGGTTCAAGCCGGCCTGATCGGATTCGGGCAATCCTTCAGTATTGTGCTGGGCGCCAATATTGGCACGACCATTACCGCGCAAATCGTTGCGTTTAAGCTAACGGAGTATTCCCTGCTTTTTGTCGCTGTAGGTATTGGTATGCAGTTTCTTGCTGATAACCCGCGTCTTAAAACCATTGGCGAAACCATATTCGGCTTTGGATTGCTCTTTTTCGGCATGGAAATTATGAGCCGGTCCATGGACCCTCTGCGCTCTTACCAACCTTTTGTTGATATTTTGACCCGTTTGGAAAATCCATTGGCCGGCATCGGCATCGGTGTGATATTTACGGCTGTTATTCAAAGCTCCAGCGCTTTTACAGGCATTTTGATCGTCCTGGCCAGCCAGGGACTTTTAACGCTGGAAGCCGGCATTCCGCTCGTGCTGGGCTCAAACATCGGCACCAGCATTACAGCCGGTCTGGCGGTTATCGGAGCGCGGCGGGAGGCCAAACGCGTAGCCCTGGCCCACACACTAATCAAAGTATTCGGAATGCTGCTGTTTATATTCTGGATGCCCGGCTTTGCCGAGCTGATCCGCTCTGTCTCTCCCGGTACGACGGCCGACGCAATCAGCCAGGTGGTGCCACGAGAGATCGCCAACGCCCACACAATTTTTAACCTGGCCACGGCGTTGATCCTGCTGCCTTTCGTGCGACCCGCCACACTGCTGATAGAAAAGCTGCTACCGGACCGGCCCGATCATCATCTGGAAATCGCGCCCAAATATCTGGACAAGGGCGTGTTGGGCACGCCGGCCCTGGCGCTTAACCTGGCCAAGGCAGAAGCGCTGCGCATCGGCAACCTGGTGCAGGAAAACACGCGCAAGGCGATCCTTCCGTTTACGGAGCATAACCAGGAGGTGATTAATGAAATTATCCATGGTGAGAACCAGATAAACGATCTGACGGCGCAGGTTGAAGATTACCTGACACGCATCACCCGGCAAAGCATTCCATCCAAGCAAACCGACGAGGCATTTCAGATCATGTACACGGTGACGGAATTCGAGCAGATCGGCGATATTATCACCAAGATAATTTTGCCGCGCTCGGAAAGCTGGCTGGCCAACAATCTATCTTTTTCGGAGGAAGGCCAAAAAGAGCTGCTTGATTTTCACGAACGGGCTCTGAAACAGATCTCCCGCGCACTGGATGTGTTTGATGAAGTGAATCTGGAAAAAGCACGCGCCATGAAGCAGAAACACAAAAAATACCGCTCGATGAGTTGGGAGTTTATGCGCACGCATTACCAGCGTCTGCGCAGCGAGGTGGCCGAAAGCGAAGCCACCAGTGAAGTGCACCAGGACCTGATCGAACAATTTCGGCGCATCAGCGGCCACGCCACCAACGTAGCCCGCATTCTGCTGGAGTGGAAACAACCGGATGAGTAAATCAGATGTGTTAAGGTTTTAAGGTGTTAGTGTGTTAGTGTACTTTAACTTGATCATGATCATGCTCCTGATCATGATCATTCTTAAGCCGTCTTTACACATCTCTTTTTCATTTTCTTAATCAAGAGCCACATGATATTGCCACGATCTTCAGATCGTGGATAAAAACCTACACCCAAGTAGGGCTTCAGCCCAACCACACCGAACCGGCCCCCTATTGCGCCGCCTTCTTTACCTTTTGCGTCAACTTGCCCACGCTCATCGTAACCACGGTGCCGATGAGTACATACCATGTCCAATGCACAATAGCCTGTCCGCCAAAAACAGGGATCAGCGCGATAACAGCCATGACAATAATCCCGGCGGTAAACCCATAGTAGGCTCCCTTCGCATCCACATCCTTAAACAGCATGCCCAAGAGGAACGTGCCCAGCAACCCGCCATAGGTAATGGAAGCAATTCCCAGGGCAATCTCCACAACCGATTGCGTAAGCTGAATAAACAGCAGCGCCACAGCGATCAGCACAAAGGCCATCACAACAGTCATCCAGCGTGAAAGCTTTAATGCCCGCGCGTCATCCAGTTGCGGCAGGCGTGGCTTAAGAATATCCATCACCAGCGCGGACGAGATGGAGCTCATGGAGCCGGCAAGCGTGGACATGGCCGCCGCAAAAAGCCCGGCAATGATCAGCCCGCGGGCGCCGGACGGTAAATTATTAATGATAAAAAGAGGAAAGATTTCATCGGGTTTGCTGAACGGGGCACCGTCCGCGCCAATGGCCACACCGTTGTAAAAGGAGTACAAAAACAATCCGATAAATAAAAACAGTGTGAACTGGCCAATAACCAGCGCACCGCTGGCCACAATCGCCTTCTGGCCGTCTTTTAGCGTGCGCGTTGTCAGCAGGCGTTGAACGATAAGCTGGTCTGTGCCGTGCGAAGCCATGGAGAGAAACGTACCACCCAGCAGTGAGGCCACCAGCGTGTAAGGTTCGCGGAAAAAGGCGGCAATGGAGTCACCGAAGTCAAAATTAAACAATGCCGTTTTACCCTGCGCGATGGCCGGCGCCAGCGAAACGCCGGGCTCATCCAGCAGTATCCACAGGGCCAGGAAAGCGCCGCCCACATAGATCGTCATTTGCAGTACGTCTGCCCAGATAACGCCCTTTACGCCCCCGCTGTAGGTGTACAGCAGCGACACAATCCCGATAATGGCGATAGCGGCAATATAGATCTGTGTATCTGACCAGGTTTGGAAAGCGGCCGCTGTTTTGAAGATAAGCGCCAGCGGAATGGCGGTGGAAAACAGCCGCACGCCGTCGGCCGCAAGGCGCGTAAAGATAAAAACGGTACTGGCATAGCGCCGGATGCCATGACCAAAGCGATTTTCCAGAAAAGAGTAAGCCGTTTCCATTTCGCCCTTTGCGTATGCCGGCAGAAAAACCAGGGCGATTATGACGCGCGCCAGCAAGAAGCCTATCGTTAGCTGCAAAAAATTAAGGTTGGCAACATAAGCCAACCCGGGAATGGAAATAAAGGTGAGGCTGCTGGTCTCCGCGGCCACAATGGAAAACGCCACGGCCCACCAGGGCACGCTCTTGCCGCCCAGAAAGTAATCGCGCGTGGTGCGCTGTTTTCCGCCGGAAAACGAACCGATCAATGCCACCGCCAGCAGGTACACAAAAACGATAATCTGATCCGCTACTGAAAATTCCATATCTGATCCTTGAGAAATTGCCGTTATATCCGTTAATGGGTATCTTTCACAGAAGATAGAGATTTAGAATTATCCAAACAAAACTATGGCTTAAACAAGGGGATTGTAAATGGCACTTCGAGCGCTGGTTGTAGACGACGAGGCGCCGCTTCGCAATATTATTAACGAAGTGATGAAGCTGATCGATATTGAATGCCTGCAGGCCGGGGACGGTGACGAAGCACTGGCTTTGGCCGCGGAAAATAAAGGCCGTATCGATCTTATAATGCTTGATATGAACATGCCCGTGATGAGCGGCGAAGACACTTACCGACAGCTGCATGCCATGATGCCGCAATGCCCGGTGATCTTCATGTCCGGATTTGACGACGAAAGCGACTTCAGCGATCTGGAGCTTCCTGAAAAAAACATGTTTCTCAAGAAGCCATTTACGATCATGAAGCTAAAAGACGACGTTTCTCAGCTTTTAAATCTGGATTAGCCTTTTCGCATCGACAAGCCGATGCGACCGCGATCCAGATCGATTGAAACCACGCGTACTTCCACAACATCTCCAACGGAAACAATTTCGTGGGGATTTTTTACATAGCGGTCGGCCAGTTGGCTCACATGCACCAGGCCGTCCTGCTTTACGCCGATATCCACAAAGGCGCCAAAATCGACCACGTTGCGCACGGTGCCTTTCAGCGTCATTCCCTCCTTCAGGTCTTCCATTTTCAGCACGTCGCTTTTAAACAACGGCTTGGGCAGATCGTCACGCGGGTCGAGGCCCGGTTTTTCCAGGTTTTCAAGAATATCCTTGAATGTCGGTTCGCCGATGCCCAGCTCATCGAGTAGCTCCTTCAACTCGGCCTGCGCCACCTTGCGCTTCAGCTCATGCCCTTCCCTGCGCGCGTCTTTTATATCAAAGCGCTGCAGCAGTTTCTGCGTTGCCGGATACGATTCCGGGTGAATAGAGGTGTTGTCCAGTGGATTGTCGGCATCAGGGATACGCAGGAAACCGGCGGCCTGCTCAAAGGCAATCTCGCCAATGCCGTCCACGCTCTTAAGCTGATCACGGCTGTTGAACGGCCCGTTCTCATCGCGGTGCTTAATGATGTTTTGCGCCGTGCGGCTGGTCAACCCGGAAACGTGGCGCAGCAGCGAAGCCGAAGCCGTGTTAAGATTGATGCCGACGCTGTTTACGCAGCTTTCCACAACAAAGCCCAGCGTTTCAGCCAGGCGCCGCTGATTTACATCATGCTGGTACAAGCCGACGCCAATGCTCTTGGGGTCTATTTTCACCAGCTCGGCCAGCGGGTCCAGCAGGCGGCGGGCGATGGAGATATTCCCGCGCATGCTGGCATCCAGATCGGGGAACTCTTCGCGCGCCACCTTGGAGGCGGAGTAAACAGAAGCCCCGGCCTCATTAACGATGATATAGTGCAACGTGCGTTCGTTTTTCATCTCGGAGATCAGCTCGGCGATCATCTGCTCGGTTTCGCGGCTGGCGGTGCCGTTGCCGATGGCAATTATATCCACGTCGTATTTATCCACCATCCCACGGATGATTGATTTGGACTTCATGTATTCATCTTGTGGCGGGTGGGGGTAAATGGTTGTGCCCTCCAGGTACTTGGCGGTCGGATCGATGACCGCCACCTTGGAGCCGGTACGGTAGCCCGGGTCAATGCCCATGATCATCTTGCCGCGGATGGGTGGCTGTAGTAGCAAATTCTTAAGGTTTTCGGCAAAAACGGTGATGGCATGCTCGTCGGCTTTGTCGGTCAGCGTGTGGCGTACTTCGCGGGCAATGCTCGGCGCGATAAGCCGGCTGTAGGAGTCGGCGATGGCCTGCTGCATCTGTTCCAGAAAAATGGAATCCTTGTTTTTAAAATAGCGCCGTTCAATGGCATTGAGAATCAGCCGGTTGTCCACATCGATGGCCACCTTAAGCACGCCTTCCTTTTCCCCGCGGTTGAGGGCCAGAACCCTGTGCGGCACAATCTTTTTAAGCGCTTCGCTGTATTCATAATAATCTTCAAACGGCGTGCGCTCCTGCACTTTTTTGGCGCTCGATTCGATCAGGCCCTTATCAAAAGTCAGCTCACGTACATCGGCGCGCACATCGGCATCTTCACTGATCATCTCGGCAATGATGTCACGCGCTCCCTGCAACGCTTCTTCGGCGCTGTTCACCTCTTTTTCAGCGTCAACGTATCCGGCGGCGATTGCGTTTACGTCACCCCCGGTTAGCTCCTGCGCCAGGATGGTTTTTGCCAAAGGCTCCAAACCGCGCTCTTTGGCCACGGTGGCGCGGGTGCGTTTTTTGGGCTTATAGGGCAAATAGAGATCTTCCAGCTCCTGCATTTTGGCACAGGCTTCAATACGCTCCTTCAACTCCGGCGTAAGCTTGCCCTGTTCCTCGATCGATTTGAGAATGGTCTCCTTGCGGGCCTCCAGCGCGCGCAGGTAATTGACGCGTTCCTCCACGGCGCGGATTTGCTCTTCGTCCATGGAACCGGTGGCCTCCTTGCGGTAACGGGCAATAAAAGGGACCGTGTTCCCGGCATCAAGCATGTCAACCGTATTCTTCACCTGGATGGCGCGTAGCTTTAGCTCTTCAGCGATTATCTGAAACATTGTATGTTCGTTCATAGACATCCTCATCGATCATATTAAATCTTGTTGCTAACCGAGCAGGAAAATTTACTGAAACAGAATTTATTTGCAAGACAGATCTGCTGATTGCCGCCGCATTAAGCAGCTGCGATTCGCCCGGCTTCATTCATTGCACATTTTTCTTTATATTGCTCTATTAAACTGAAACAGACGTTATGCCTGATAAACAATGGAAAGTCATCGATCTGCTTAATACCACGGCGGATTATCTCAAAAATAAAAACATAGAAAACGCCCGGCTTAATGCCGAACGCCTGCTGGGACACGTGCTGGGCCTGAGCCGCGTTCAGCTCTACGTTCATTTTGAAAGGCCGCTTACGGAGCCGGAGCTGGACCGCTACCGCCGCCTCATCGCACGCCGCTCCAAACATGAACCCCTGCAATACATCCTTGGTGAAACGGAATTTATGGGTCTGCCTTTTCAGGTTAACCCCCATGTGCTTATCCCGCGTCCGGAAACGGAAGTTCTGTGCGAGGAAGTGCTGAAGCTGCGTTCCGCCTACAACGGCAAAGCCCCGCGCCTGCTGGATATCGGAACAGGGAGCGGCTGTATTCCGGTTAGCCTGGCGCATCACTGGCCGGGCAGCGAATTCTACGCCATCGATTGCTCTGAGGGCGCCCTGGAAACAGCCGCCAAAAACGCCCGGCAAAACCGGCTGAGCGAAGAAGCAGGACATTTTATCCGCAAGGACCTGTTTTCGGCCTGGCCCGATGAGCGTTTACCCGCGCAATATGATATTGTTGTCTCCAACCCGCCCTACATCGCCGCCGCGGAGATGAACAATCTGCAGCCGGAGGTGGCGGAATTCGAACCGCGTGAAGCTCTTACTGACGGTGAGGACGGTTTGCGCTTTTATAAAAAAATATTCGAGCTTTTCTCCGGCGGAGCGCTGCAAACAGAGTACCTGTTCCTGGAAATGAGCGGCTCGCAACCGCAACGGATAATAAAACTGGCCGCAGAACGCCATAACCTGCAAGTAACTGCCATCAACGACCTGAACGATATTCCCCGGGTCTTATCAATACATTTTAAGTAGAATCAAACGAAAGATCTTTATGTCTAAAAAGAACAAAAACCAAAGCGGAAAACCCGATAACAGGATTTCACAATCGCTGCAACGCAAAATTGTCGGTATTCTCAAAAAGAACCCGGGTCAACCGCTGCCCCGCAAACAGATAAGCCATTTTCTGAATATCAAGAAATCCGAATACGCCATATTCGAGAACTCGCTGAACGAGCTGGTCAGGGACGGACGCATTAAGCGCACCAAGGGCCACAACTACATGTATCAGAAAATATCGCGGCTCACCGGTGAACTTTCCACGGCCCGTGCCGGTTATGGCTTTGTGAGCGTGGAGGGGCTGGACGACGACATCTTCATTGCCCGTGATAATCTCAACACGGCGTTCGATCGTGACGTCGTTGAGGTGCAGCTTTACGCCTCCAGCAGCGGTAAACGCACGGAGGGATTTGTAACGCGCGTGGTCAGCCGCTTCCGCAGCAACATCGTCGGTACCTACCGCCAAACCGAATATTACAGCTACGTCATTCCCGATTCACCCAAGATCTACCGTGACATCGTTGTAAACCGCGAGCATAATCTGAATGCCAAAGACGGCCAGAAAGTGCTTGTGGAATTTGAGAAATGGGACAGCGACCAGCACAACCCGGAAGGACGTATTGTTGATGTGCTTGGCGATCCAGGTGATCCCGGCGTGGATGTGGTTTCCGTGGCATACAGCTACAACCTGCCGGTTAAATTCGGCAAGGAGATTGAAAAAGAGGCCGAGCAGATCGATGGCCGTATCGGCGGAAAAGACCTGCAGGGACGCCTGGACTTACGCGATCTGACCTGTTTTACGATCGACCCGGTGGACGCGCGCGATTTTGATGATGCCGTTTCGCTGGAAGAGCTGGACAACGGCCATGTGCGTCTGGGCGTGCATATCGCCGACGTGGGCCATTTTGTGCAGCCTAAAACCAAAATGGACAAGGAAGCCTACGACCGCGGCACCAGCGTTTACCTCGTGGATCGCGTAATCCCGATGCTGCCGGAAAGACTCTCCAACAACCTCTGCAGCCTGCGGCCCAAAGAAGACAGGCTCTCCTTCAGCTGCCTGATGGAGATCGACAAAGACCTGAATGTGGTGGATTATACAATCAGCCCGTCGATTATTCACAGCCGCCGGCGCTACAACTATGAGGAATTCCAGGAAATCTATGATCAGCAGAAAAAGGACCCGTACCTGGAGATCATCAACCGCATGTTTGCGTTGAGCAAGCGTCTCACGCAGCAGCGCTTCGCCCAGGGCAGCATTGATTTTGAGACGCCCGAAGTGCGCTTTGTTTTGGATAAAAAGGGGCAGCCTGTCGATGTAATTCCAAAAAAGAGGCTGCTGGCCCACCGCCTGGTGGAGGAATTTATGCTGATGGCCAACAAAACTGTAGCCAGACATGTCCGAAATATCAGCCCCAATAAAGGCCGCACACTGCCTTTTCTTTACCGCGTGCACGAAAAGCCGGATGAAGAAAAGATGTCCAAATTCTTCAACTTTTTAAAGGCGCTGAATGTAAAATTTAAACCCGTTAAACGCGTCACATCCAAATGGATGCAGGGCGTGCTGGAATCAATTTCGGGCACCCCCGAAGAGACGATCATTGAAGAGGTGGCGTTGCGCTCGATGATGAAAGCGGTTTATTCCGAGCAAAATATTGGTCACTTTGGATTGTGCTTTGACGATTATACGCATTTCACTTCACCGATACGCCGCTACCCTGACCTGGTTGTACACCGCCTGCTGCGCATGTATGCCAAAAACGATATGAAGGACCCTAAGGCACTGAACAAGGAAATCAAGCAGACAGCCGAGCACTGCAGCAAGCGGGAACGCCTTGCCGTTGAAGCGGAGCGCGAATCCATAAAGCTGAAACAGTGTGAATACATTCAGAAACACATTGGTGATACGTTTCATGGTTTTATCTCCGGCGTAACCTCATTTGGCATATTTGTAGAAATCGAGGAAAACTACATCGAAGGTCTTGTCCAAATGACCAATATGACCGATGATTTTTATATTTATGACGAAACAACCTATTCGATGACGGGTAAACATAGCGGACGTCACATCCGTTTGGGCGACCGCGTGGAAATCCGCGTGGAAGGCGTTAACCTGGAAAAACGCGAAATCAACTTTAAGCTGCTGGAAGATCCGGATTTTGAAGGGGACAATAAAAAAGAGAAGGCAGAGGAAGCACCTAAACCCAAAGGCGGAAAAAAGCGCAAACGTGGTAAAAAGGCTTCCTGATTTCGAACAACCGCCGGCGGCCTGGTTTTCCCGCGGCATTACACTTTCCCTGATCCTGATGTGCCTGCCGCTGGCCCGTCTTATCGCACAGACTACGGGCGAGGCCCCGCCGGACAGTATCGTTGCACCACCGGATTCACTCGTACAGCCGGCAGCGGCAACGGCTTTGGCAGATACATCCGCGCCGGGCGGCGGCAGCGTCTTCACCGACAAAATACCCCATTCGGCCGATCGTATCAGTATCAGCGTGGACGGTAACCGCATTTACCTGCGCGGCAACGCCAAAATCACCTATCAAAACCTGACCCTCACCGCCGATAACATCACCATTGACCAGGAAAAGGGTATGCTATACGCCCGCGGCACGCCCGACTCCGTGGACGCCAAAGGGAATACGATCTTTAAAGGCGCGCCGGTGCTCGATGAAAAAGGCCGCGAACCCATGTACGGTGAGCGTATCGAGTACGACTTTAAGACAAAACGCGGCAAGATCGACGTGGGGCGGACGGAGATGCCGCCTGGCTATTACAAAGGCACGGATGTCTACAAAATTGCCGACAGCACGCTGCTGGTGGAACAGGGATTTTTTACCACCTGCGACCTGCCCAACGATCCCCATTACTATTTTAAAAGCGACAAAATGCGCCTTAAGATGCGCGACAAGGTGGTGGCCAAGCCGATCTATTTTTATATCGCCGACATCCCGCTGGGCGTTTTTCCTTTTGGCGTTTTTCCAAGCAAGGGCGGTCGCAGCTCGGGCATCATTATCCCAAGCTACGGTGAAAGCCGCGTCGCCGGGCGTTTCCTGGACGGGCTGGGCTACTACTGGGCACCCAACGACTATTTTGATGCTGCCCTGCAGACAACCTACTACGACAAAATCGGTCTGACCTGGGAAGGGCAGGTGCGCTACAATGTGCGTTATCTGCTGAACGGGCGCATCTCCGGGCAATATTACCCTCGCGATCCGGCCACGGGGCAGCGCCGCGAACGCTGGCGTTTCAACTTCAATCACAACCAGGAGATAGACCCGACATTGCGCATAAGCGGTTCCGGCAGTTTCCAGAGTGACCAGACCCTGCTACGACAGACATCGCCCAGTTTTAACGACCGTTTGCGCCAGAACATCACTTCCAACCTTAACATCAGCAAGCGCTTTAAGGGCGGCACAAGCCTCAATGTTTCCGCCAGCAGCAATCAGAATCTGCAAACAAACGAATTATCTTACACTTTGCCCAGCATAAATTTCAGCACACGGCAAAGTACGATCTACGAAACAATTACCGGGCAGAGTATAGGCGCGCGCCGCTCGTGGTATCAGAACATCTATTACAATTACAGCTCGCGTTTTACGCGCCAGGGTTCCAAAACCGAGGTAGATCCGGCTCCGGGCGACACAACGGGAACAACAACTTTTAACGAGGAAGTACGCAGCGGATTGCAGCATAACCTCAGCCTTAACTCGCCGCAGAGCGTGTTAAAATATTTCAGCCTGAATCCGTCGCTCAATTACACCGAAACATGGGTGGATGAAGTGACAACCGCCGAGCTGAACGAAGAGACCAACATGATCGAGCGGCGCCAAAAAAAACAATTTGCCATACGGCGAACCTTCAACACCAGCGTATCGGCCAAGACAACCGTCTACGGCCTGTTCGAACCCAACATCGGCGAATTGAAATTTATCCGCCATAAAATGGACCCGTCCGTTTCCTGGAATTACAATCCCGATTTTTCGGATCCCGCTTACGGCTATTTCGAAACCGTGCGCGACTCGGCCGGTAATGAAGTGATGATCGACCGGTTTGGCCGCTCGCCCTTTGGCGGCACGCCGTCGCGGGAATCCCAGACACTGGGCATCCGGCTGAACAACCTGTTTCAGGCCAAGCTGATCGACGAAGAAGGCGAAGAACGCAAGCTGGATTTGTTTAAAGCCAATTTTTCCACGAGCTATAATTTTAAGGATAAAGAAAAGCCCTGGGGCGGATTAAGCGCCAGCTACGCGACGACTATTCTGGGCAAGCAGCTTAACGCCAGCGCCCGCTACAGCCTCTACACGGTGGATGAAGAGGGCAGGGAAACCAGTACGCTGTTCTGGGATGCCGGCAAGTTTCTGCCGCGTCTTACATCCTTCAACACGTCGATCGGCTTTAACGTAGACAACACGCTTTTCCAGAAAGAAGAAGAGGATAAAGACGAAAAAGCAGCCGCGGATACAACATCCGCCGAGAACGAGGGTATCATCAGCACGCAGCGCGATATCCAGCCTTCCCTGCGCGATGAAATCCGCGAAACCAGCAACATCGACCTGCCATGGTCGGTTTCATTCAATCTTAATTACATTCTTACTAAAACGAATCCGCTGGACCCGCGTGAATCGATCAACCTTTCCACCTCCGCCGATTTCAAGCTGACTGAAAACTGGAAGGTGAGCTGGCGCGCCAATTTTGACCTCGTCCGAAAGGACCTGGTTTACCAGAGTTTTAACATTTACCGCGACCTGCACTGCTGGCAGATGTCGTTTAACTGGCAACCGACTGTCGGTTACTACAGCTTCCAGATCAATATCAAAGATCCCAGCCTGAAAGACATTAAGCTGACCAAGCACCCAAGCGCCAGCACGTTTGACCGCTATTAGAACGCTGAACTGGTGAATTTATGAATTGTTGGATTGTGAATTTGCGCGGGAATGAAAATACAGGTTTTTTGATTACAGCTTCTGTCGGAATTTTTAGATGGGTTTTTGTTGCGAAAACAGTTCAAATGAGATCATAATCAGCATAAAGCACATTAATACAATAACACTTTAGCACATTAACACTATAAAACATTTATGGATAGTTTAACACAAATAGTTCTGGGTGCGGCGGTTGGCGAGGCCGTACTTGGTAAAAAGGCCGGCAACAAGGCCATACTTTACGGTGCTATCGCCGGCACTATTCCGGACCTGGATGTGTTGGCCGGGCAATTTCTGGACACGGTCGGCCGCCTGGAAGTGCACCGCGGGCTTAGTCATTCGCTTTTCTTTGCGATTGCCGCCTCGCCGCTTTTGGGCAAGCTGGTAAACCGTCTGCATCGCAAGCTGGATATCGGATGGAAACACTGGAGCCTGCTCTTTTTCCTGGGGTTGACCACCCACGTGCTGCTGGACTGTTTTACCACCTGGGGCACACAGGTATTCTGGCCGTTTGATTACCGCGTTGCCTGGGGCAGCATCTTTGTTATTGATCCGCTCTACACCCTGCCCTTTCTCGGCTTTCTGATCGCCGCCGCTTTCCGCCGTAAGGAAGATCCGTGGCGGCATAAGCTGAACCGCATTGGCCTAATTGTCAGCAGCAGCTACCTGGTACTCACCCTGGTTTTCAAAGGCATTATTGGCATGGAATTCGAGCAGGCCCTGCAGCGCCAGAACATCGAATACCTGCGCTTCGAAACGCGTCCCTCCCCGTTGAACTCCATTTTATGGACGGCTAACGTGGAGACGGAAGAGGGTTTCTACATCGGCTACCGCTCCATTATGGATGACGATGATGACCGGGTGCAGTTTAACTACTTCCCCAAAAACCACGATATCCTTGATCCCGTCCGCAATCATCCCCGCGTGGCGCGGCTGCTGGAGATTACCGGCGGCTGGTACAGCGTGGAAAAAATCCCCGGCGGCTACCAGGTTAATGATCTGCGCTTTGGTGTTTCCGACGGCTTCCTCAATGAACAGGGTAATTTTGTTTTCGCCTACCCCGTCACCGTGGACGCTTCCGGTAATGTGCAGAGTATAGAGCAGGCCCGCAACAGCTTCCGCGACAGCGAACGCGTTCTGGCCGCACTGTGGCAGCGCATCTGGGGCCCGGATGTGGATGTGGGCAAGTAGGGTGCACGTGTTAGTGTGTTAAAGTATTAGCGTGCTTACAGGAAGGGCAACGTCATGCTAAACTCGTTCAGCATCTCAATAGGCGATAATTTGGCCAAATTCGCCTAAACGGTTTTATCCACGATCTGAAGATCGTGGCTATTTTCTTAAACTGTCATCCCGGGTTATCCTGATTTTTTTCCGCGATCGGCTACGCAGGCCACACCGGAAATGATCAAGATGCCCGATGACTTCCTGACCTCAAGACCCCGTGACCCAAGACTTCAGGACCTTAACACCGCAAGACAAAAACATCCCCATCCGCCGTTTGCATAAGTCGGGAAGCGATTCTAAATTTCTCTATTCGGGACGGATTCTGAAAAAAAGGAAAAAGTTGTGTCTGAAAAAATTCTGGTTACCAGCGCCCTGCCTTACGCCAACGGGCCGATCCACCTTGGTCACCTGGCCGGGGCCTACCTGCCGGCCGATATTTTTGTGCGCTACCAGCGCATGAAGGGCAACGATGTGGTTTATATCTGCGGCTCCGACGAGCACGGCGTGCCGATCATGCTGCGCGCCCGCGACGAGGGCAAATCGCCGCAGGAAATTGTGGACCGCTATCACGCGATCATAAAAAAAAGCTTTGAAAAAGTGGGCATGAGTTTCGATTATTATGGTCGCACCTCTTCGCCGGTGCACCATCAAACCAGCCAGGATTTCTTCCGGCGGCTGGATAAAAAAAATGAGTTTGTGCTCAAAAAAGAAAAGCATCTCTATGACCCTGAAGCGGGCATGTTTCTGGCCGACCGTTTTGTGCGCGGCACCTGTCCCAAGTGCGGCTACGAAGACGCTTATGGCGACCAGTGCGAAAACTGCGGAACTTCGCTCAGCCCCAACGACCTGATCAATCCACGCAGCGCCATCACAAACGCCAGGCCGGTGTTGAAAGAGACTAAGCACTGGTACCTGTCGCTGGAAAAATACCAGCCGATGCTGGAAAAATGGATTGACGAGCACGGTGATTGGAAGCCCAACGCGCTGGGCCAGATCCGCAGCTGGTTTAAAGACGGTCTGCGTGACCGGGCCATGACCCGCGACCTTCCGTGGGGCGTACAGCTCCCCGAAGACGTGGCCAAAAAGGCCGGCGTGGACACAAAAGGCAAAGTACTTTACGTCTGGTTCGACGCACCCATTGGCTATATATCCGCCACACGGGAATGGGCCGAACAAAAGGGCGATCCCGGGCTGTGGAAAAGATACTGGCAGGAAGAGGACACGCGTCTGATTCATTTTATCGGCAAGGACAATATTGTCTTCCACTGCATCATTTTCCCGCTGATGCTCAAACTGCACGGCGAATATGTGCTGCCGGAAAATGTGCCGGCCAACGAATTTCTCAACCTGGAGGGCGGCAAGCTCTCCACCAGCCGCAACTACGCCGTCTGGCTGGATGACTATCTCAAAAAATTCGATCCCGACTCGCTGCGCTACGTGCTGGCCAGCATTATGCCGGAAACCCGCGACAGCGATTTCTCCTGGAAAGATTTCCAGGCGCGCCATAATAACGAGCTGGCTGACATCCTGGGCAATTTCGTTAACCGCACTTTTACCTTTGCCCACAAATATTTTGACGGTAAAGTGCCTCTGGCCGGCGAATACGGCGATCTGGACAACGAATTGGTTAACAAGCTGAAAAACGCACCGCAGGCCAGCGGCAATCTGATTAACACGCACCAGTATAAAAACTACGTGCGCGAGGTGATGGACCTGGCCCGCTTTGCCAACAAGTATTTCAATGACAAGGAGCCCTGGAAAACGCGCAAGGAGAATCCGGCGGACTGCGCCACCACGATTCACCTGTGCCTGCAAACTGTCGCTTCACTGAGCATCCTGCTGGAGCCGCTGATACCCTTTAGCACTGTAAAAATGCGCCGGCTGCTCAACATCAGCGATGACCTGAACTGGGACGATGCCGGTACGTTTCTGCTTAAACACAATCATGCCGTTGAGAAACCGCAAATTTTATTCTCCAAAATTGAAGACAGCGCCATTCAGCCCGAGTTGGACAGGCTGGAGGCGGCGCGCAAGCCGCAAAGCAAGGAGAAAGCCGTGCCAGAACAAGCACCCGAAATCAGCATTGATGATTTTGCCAAAGTGGAGATGAAAGTGGCGCGCATAATCGAGGCCGAGCGCGTTCCTAAAACCGACAAGCTGCTAAAGATCCGTGTGGATGCGGGCGGCGAGGAACGCACCATTGTGAGCGGTATTGCCCAGCATTACCAGCCGGAAGAGCTGGCCGGCAAAAGCATCATCATTGTTGCCAACCTGAAACCCGTCAAACTTCGCGGTATTGAATCGCGCGGGATGCTGCTGACCGCCGAGGATGACGGTAAACTGAGCCTGCTGACGGTTATGGCAGATATACCGGCCGGAAGCGCCATCCGCTAAAGCGATACCCGCTTAATTACCATTTCAAGCAAGGACGGATTTATGTTTATTGATACGCACGCGCACCTGGATTTTGAGCAATTCGACGAGGACCGTGACGCCGTTGTTCAGCGCGCCATTAAAAACAACATTCAGGCTATCATCACCATCGGGACCAGCCTGGAAAGCTCCAAACAGGCCATCGGGCTGGCCGACAATTACGCCTCCATTTACGCCGCCGTGGGTATTCACCCTTCCGATTGCGGCGCTGCCAAAGACAAGGATTACGCTGAAATCGAAAAACTTAGCAAACACGAAAAAGTGATTGCCATTGGTGAGGTGGGTCTGGACTACTACCGCATGTACAGTGAAAAAGAGGTGCAAAAAAAGGCTTTCATTCGCCAGATCGCATTGGCCCGCAAGCGCAACCTGCCGCTCATCGTGCACAACCGTGACTCGCACGAGGATGTGCTGGACACTCTTTTGGCGGAAAAAGCCGGTGAGGTCAGCGGCGTGCTGCACAGCTTTACCGGCACGCCAGAATTTCTGGAGCGTGTGCTCAATACCACCTTTTATGTCTCCTTTACCGGCATGGTCACGTTCAAAAAATACAAAGACAATCAATTGATTGACATGGTGCCGCTGGACCGTCTTCTGCTGGAAACCGACAGCCCTTTCCTCACGCCGGAGCCGCACCGCGGCAAGCGCAACGAACCGGCGCACGTGATACACACCGCCCGCCATATCGCCGAAATTAAAGGAATTTCTCTCGAGGAACTGGCAGAGGTTACGAGCGAAAACGCAAGGCACCTGTTTAACCTGGCGCTGTAACCGCATGAGCCACCGTCCGCTTAAACGCCTGGGTCAGCATTTTCTGCAACAACCGCAGATCGCCCAAAAGATCGTGGACGCCCTGGAAATATCAACGGCCGATGACGTGGTTGAAATCGGGCCGGGACCGGGTGTGCTGCCACCGCTGATCCTGCAAAAAGAGCCCCGCCGTTTTCAGGTGGTGGAAATTGATCCGCGCTGGGCCGCCGAACTGGAAAAACAATATGGCGATCGTTTTATTCTGCATCACGCCGACTTCCTGAAATGGCCGGAAGAAAAGCATCTGCAGGCGGAACATCCGGCGCTGCTGATCGGAAACATTCCCTACAACATTACCAGCCCGATCCTGTTCAAAATGGTTGAGAACCGCGCTTTTTATAAACGTGCCGTAATCATGATGCAAAAAGAAGTGGCCCGCAGAATCGTTGCCCAAAGCGGCAACAAGGAATACGGTATTCTCAGTGTATTGCTGCAGGCCCTGTGCGAAGTGCGCTATCTGTTTGACGTAGGCCGCGGTAATTTTTTCCCCGTGCCCAACGTCGATTCCGCGGTCGTGCTTTTCAATCTGCAAAAAGCGCCTGCCGGCATCGAAGATGTGGAACTGTTTCGTCGGGTTGTACGGGGTGCGTTTAATCAACGCCGTAAAATGCTGCGTAACAGTTTAGCACGCATATTTGCACCGAACGTTGTAGATTGCATAGATTCCATTGCTTTGGACAGGCGTCCGGAATCCTTGTCCGTTGAAGAATTTAAAACCCTTTCCAACTCCATAACCAAACTGATGAACAATGGCTGATCTGAAGATAGAAAGCGTTCTGCCCGATATTGAACAGCTGGTGGAAAACCGCCAGACCGGCGCCCTGCTGAATATCCTGATCGATATGCACCCGGCCGATATCGAGGTGGTGATGAACCGCCTGAAGCGCGAGGACCGCCATTACCTGTTCAGTATTCTGCCTCCGGACGTAGCTTCCACAGTTTTGCCGGAGCTGGATTCCCCGCTGATCGAGCAGGTTTTAGAGGAGGTTGATCACGCCAAGCTTTCGGCCATTATCGACCAAATGGAATCCGACGATGCCGCAGACATCGTTGCCGAGTTGCCTGACGATGTGGCCGAACGCGTTCTGGAAAAACTGGAAACGGATGTCCAGGAAGAGGTCAAGGAACTGCTCACCTATCCTGAGGAGAGCGCCGGCGGTATTATGGCCGTGGAGGTGCTGGCTGTTCGGGGAGAGGCCACCACGCGCGACGCCATCGAGAAAATCCGTGAAATGCGTGATGAGGTGGAACACTTTTACAATATTTGGGTCGTCGACCAGCGCAATCATTTTATCGGTGGCGTCTCGCTTACTGACCTGGTTTTGGCTTCCGACAATACGCGCATCAGCGAGATCATGAATCCTGATTTTCCAACCATTTCCGTAGACATGGACCAGGAAGAGGTGGCCAATTTTTTCAAAAAGTACGACCTGGTCAGCGCCCCGGTTCTGGACGCCCAGCATCGCCTAGTAGGCCGCATTACTGTAGATGATATCGTCGACGTTCTGGAAGAAGAAGGCTCTGAAGACATCGCCCGTATTTCCGGTGCGCCGGAAGAAGAGCTGATGGAAGATTCGCCTTTTATCCTGGCCCGGGCGCGCACACCCTGGTTGCTGGTGGCCTTTACGGGCGAATTGCTTGCCGCTTTTATCCTCAGCAATTTCCAGGTGACCCTCAGCCAGATGATCATGGCCGCGTTTTTCATCCCGATCATCATGGCCATGGGCGGTTCCAGCGGGCAGCAGGCATCGGTTATCGTTGTGCGCGGTCTTTCTACGGGTGATATTGAGCTGCGCGACACACGCAGCCGTCTTTACAAGGAATTCCGTGTATCTATGCTTAACAGCCTGTTTTTCTCTATCCTTCTTTTTGTGATTGTCTTTTTCTGGGACGGGCCTGTTTTTGCTTCCATATTGGGACTTTCCATGTTTATCGTGGTTAACACCGCTGCGCTTGTGGGTGCTACGGTGCCCCTGCTGTTCAAGCGCCTCAATATCGACCCGGCTTTGGCTGCCGCCCCGCTCGTCTCAACCTCCAACGATATTTTCGGACTGGTTATCTACCTGACCATCGCCACCATTACGCTTAGTCTGGGCATTGGAAACTAGACTTTTTTTCTTATTTGAATAGATTACTTCATAGCTACGTTGTCCATTTTCCAGTTATATCGTGAATTATAAAACAGAAGGCTTCCGGCCACACGGCTATTTTGTCTGCTTTGTGAATTGTCGAATTTTTAAACGCCCAAGAATGACCATCAGAATCAAACATATATTTAAGTTAAAACGCTTTGTTATTGGCGGATTGTTTTTGTTGCTCCTTTCCGCCTGTGCCTGGCGCTCCGGCGATGTCTCGCCACCGCTGGAAACGCCGCAAGCCTTTTCCGACTCCGGCCGGGTGGAAACACCGCAGCGCTGGTGGGCCACTTTTGGCGATACCGCCGTTGACAGCCTGGTGGAAAATGCCTTAAGCAACAACTTCGACCTGCTAACCGCCTGGCAGCGTGTCCGCGAAGCACAGGCTGTCACCGACCGCGCCTCGGCCTCTTTTTTCCCCGATCTTTTTGCCTCGCTTAGCGGTGAAGTACGCCGCCCGGAGGTGCCCCGCAGCGAGGACCTGACACTGGGGCTTTCATCCGAGTACGAGCTGGACCTGTGGGGCCGTGTTTACGCCGGTGTTGAGGCCGCCCGTTTCCGTGAAGAAGCCAGCCGCTATGATTATCAAACAGCCGCCATATCGATCTCCGCGGAGGTGGTACGCGCCTGGTACCGCCTGGCAGAAGCGCGCAGCCAGCGCGACCTGCTTGCCGAACAAATTGGCACAAATGAAAAAGTGCTGCGGCTGATCCGCAACCGTTTTGGCAGCGGCCAGATCCGCAGCGTGGATATTTTGCGCCAGAAGCAGCTGCTGGAGGCCACGCGCGAGCAGCGCATCGCGGTTGAAAGCGAGATCGGCGTTCTGGAACACAGGCTGGCGGTTTTGGTCGGCCGCTCTCCGCAGGATTCTCTGGAATACGCAGGCAACAAACTGCCACAGCTGCCACCCCTGCCGGCTACCGGCCTGCCGCTGGAACTGGTAAACCGCCGGCCTGATGTGCAGGTGGCCTTTAACCGGCTGCGTGCCGCCGACCGCGACCTGGCCGTGGCCGCCGCCAACCGCTATCCGCGGCTGACGATCAGCGCCTCGGCCACCAGCACGGGCAATGATGCCGATGCCCTTATGGAGGACTGGGTGCGCACCCTGAGTGCCGGTCTGCTTGGACCCATTTTCGCCGGCGGAGAACGCAGCGCCGAGGTAGAGCGCACAGAGGCTGCGAAAAAACAGCGCCTGTATGAATACGGTCAAACAATATTAATTGCCTTCCGCGAAGTGGAAGATGCGTTGATCCGCGAGAAAAAGCAGCGGCAGCGCATCGCCAGCATTGAGCAGCAGGTGGAATACGCCAGGCAAACATACGAACAACTGCAGATCGAATACCTCAACGGCATCAGCGATTACCTGGATGTGTTGACCACGCTGACCGAGCAGCAGCGCCTGCAGCGGGAACTGCTCTCGGCAAAGCTGCTTTTGCTGGAATACCGCATTGCCCTGCACCGCGCACTGGCCGGCGGATTTGAAACAGCCCATACAGCAAATTAAGCAATCAGACAATCACCTTAGAGCATAAAAATTATGACGACGCAACATAACGACAGCGGCGCGGAAAGCGCCATCAATTGGAAAAAGACATTGCTGATTTCCGCTGCCATCCTGGTTGTGGCGGCCCTGCTTACCCTACTGATATTTTCCACCGAGCCGACAGCGCAGCGCGTGACTGCCACAAAGCAAACGGCCATGCTGGTGGATGTATCGCCGGCGGAAAAGGGCGATTACCGGCCGACGATCGTTGCTACGGGCACGGTGGCGCCGGAGCAGGACGTTATGCTTAGCCCGAGGGTAAGCGGCGAGGTGGTGATGCGCTCGCCCGATTTTACACCCGGCGGTTATGTGCAAAAAGGCGAACTGCTGCTACAGATTGATCCTGCGGATTATGAGAATGCCCTGTTACAGGCGCAAAGTGACCTGCGTCAGGCACAGGCCGACCTCAATGTGGAAATGGGCCGCCAGGAAGTGGCCCAACGCGATTTCCAGCTTTTTGACGATACGCTTTCCGTTGGCAGCAAGGCGCTTGTCTTACGCGAACCGCAGCTGAATGCCGCGCGGGCACGTGTGCAAGCCGCTGAAGCCGCCGTTAAACAAGCCGAGCTTAACCTGCAAAGAACGTCCATTCGCGCGCCCTTTAACGCGCACATCCTTAGCCGCAACGCCAATGTCGGTTCGCAGGTGGCGCCCGGTGAGCCGGTGGGGCGTCTGGTGGGTCTGGATGCCTATTGGGTAGTTACAACCGTGCCCCTTTCGCAATTACGCTGGATCGAATTTCCGGATGATGAAAATGAACGGGGCTCCGAGGTACTTATTCGCAACCGCTCCGCCTGGCCGGAAGGCGTTTACCGCAGCGGCTATATTGACCGGCTGGTGGGCGCGCTGGAAGAGCCGACGAGGATGGCGCGCGTTCTGGTGGAAGTGCCCGATCCCCTGGGCTACAAGAAAGACGGGGAAGAAAAACCGGCATTGATAATCGGATCGTTTGTTGAGGCGCGCATCAAGGGCAGGCCCATAAGCGAGGTGGTGCGCATTGACCGCGATTTTGTGCGCAAGGATGAAACGGTCTGGGTGATGCAGGAGAAACAGCTGCGTATCCGCGATGTGCAGATCGCTTTCCAGGATGCCAGTTGGGCTTACATCGAGAACGGACTGAATCAAAACGACAGCGTTGTTATTACCAACCTGACCACGGTGGTTGACGGCAGCCCGCTGCGGGTTAAAGGTGAAGAAAGCGGCGCGGACACAGTGTCCGTCAGTGCGGCAGAAACGGCCGGGGGCAGCAGATGAGTCAACAAAACCCAAACGTGCGCAAGGGTCCCCTGGCCTGGATGGCCCAAAACTCCATTGCCGCCAACCTGCTGATGGTGATCATCATCGGGGCCGGCTTCTGGACTGCCATCAATATTCAAAAAGAAGTATTTCCCGAGTTCCAGCTTGATATCGTCAACGTAAGCGTGGTTTATCCCGGCGCCTCCCCGGCTGAAGTGGAGCAGGGTATCCTACTGCCGGTGGAAGAAGCGATTCGCGGCGTTCAGGGCATCAAAGAAGTGGTTTCCACGGCGCGCGAAGGTTCCGGCTCCGTGAGCATCGAGCTTGTAGCCGGCACCGACCGCATGAAGGCGTTCCAGGATATCGACCAGGCCGTAAACCGCATCCGCACCTTTCCCGATGACATAGAGGAACCCGAAGTACGCCTGGCCGACCAGCAGCGCGATGTGATGGAAATTGTCCTCTATGGCGACGTGGATATCTGGACATTGCGCCAGCTTGCCGAGCGTATGCGCGACCGCCTACTCAGCCAGGAAGGATTGACCCAGGTGCAGATCGGCAATGTGCCGGACTACGTGACCCACGTGGAAATCCCCCAGGACCGGCTGCGTGAATACAATCTGACCCTTGGTGAAGTAGCGCGTATCATTGGGCAGTCCAGCCTGGACATACCTGCGGGCGCCATCGAGACACAAAGCGGGGAAATACTGCTGCGCATGAAAGAGCGCAAGCAGTGGGCCGAAGAGTTTTCCAACATAAAAATAATTTCATCGGATGCCGGCGCGTCGCTCACGCTGGGCGACATAGCCACGATCACCGATGGCTTTGAAGAGGCCGGATTCCATTCGCAATTCAATCGGCAGCCTTCGGTTGAAATTGGCATTTACCGTGTGGGCGATCAGTCCCCGTTGGAGATTTCTTCCACCGTTCAGGCGTTTTTAACAGATCTGGAAGCGACCCTGCCGCCGGGCGTGAAATACCGCATCGACAGCAACCGCGCCGATGATTACGACGAGCGCCTTTCGCTGCTTATGGAAAACGGCGCCATCGCGCTGGTGATCGTCCTTTTTATCCTGGCGATTTTCCTGGAATACAAGCTGGCCTTCTGGGTAATGATGGGCATGGCCATTTCGTTTATCGGCGGGCTGGCGCTGTTGCCGCTTATCGATGTCAGCATCAACATGATTTCCATGTTTGCCTTTATTGTGGTCCTGGGTATCGTGGTGGATGACGCCATCGTGGTGGGCGAAAACATTTATGAATACCGCCAGCAGGGCATGGATTTTACTAGCGCTGCCATCCAGGGGGTGCGCGATATTTCCGGACCGGTCACCTTCAGTATTCTTACAAATATTGTGGCTTTTATCCCGCTGCTTTTTATCCCCGGCACTACCGGCAAATTCTGGTGGCCGCTGGCAGCCGTGGTTATTACGGTGCTGGCTGTTTCACTGCTGGAAGCGCTGTTTATTCTCCCCGCGCACCTGGCGCATATATCGCAGAAAACGTACTTCAAAATCGGAGAAAAAATCCACGAGTGGCAGCAGAAAATTGCTTCGCGCTTTAACGATTTCGTCAACAACCAATACAGCCGTTTCCTGGATCTCTGTTTGCGTAACCGCTATATCACGCTGAGCTCGGCGATCGCCCTGTTTATCCTGGTGGGCGGTTATGGCTACAGCGATCACATGGGCATGATCATGATGCCGGAAGTGGCCGCTGACGAAATTGAGGCGGGCATTAGTCTGCCGGTGGGCACAACGCCGGCTCAGGCTGCAAAAGTGGCCAACGAGGTGACGCGGTCGACACAGCGTATGTTTGAAGAGTACAATCTCTCCGAAGTGGCCGAAGGCATAAAAACCAACGTGCGCGGGCAGAGCTTCATCGATGTGGAAATTGTGATGAGGCCCCCCGACGAGCGCGACATGACAGCCGCCGAAGTGATAACATTGTGGCGCGATGAGATCGGTGATATCGAGGGTGTGGACCAGATTACGTTTGAGGCCGAGCGCGGACCCGGCGGCTGGCAGCAGGATATCAGCGTTGATTTAAGCCACTCCAACATCGAAGTGCTGGAAAAAGCCAGCCGGGCTTTCCTGGAACGGGTGGAGCTTTTTGAAGCTACGCGTGACGTGAATGACAATTATAATAAGGGTAAAGAGCAGTTTGATTTTGTGCTGCTTCCGGAAGGCCGCAGCCTGGGCCTGACCTCTGCCGAAGTAGGACAACAGGTGCGCGATGCCTTTTACGGCGCCCTGGCCATGCGCCAGCTGCGCGGCACCAACGAGATCGAAGTGCGCGTAAAGCTGCCCAAAGATGAACGCGTCGATGTACGCAATCTTGAGGATTTTGTGGTGCGCACCCCGGCCGGCATCGAGGTGCCGCTGATGGATGTGGTGCAGGTGCGTCGCGGTGAGGCTTTTACAAGCATTAACCGTCGCGACGGCCGGCGCGTTGTAACCGTGGGCATGGATGTGGAACCCAAGCGCGCGACGACCCAGGTGTTGCAATCGCTGCAAAGCGAAGTGCTGCCTCAACTGCGCGCCGATTTTCCCGGCATTACCTGGAGCTTTCAGGGCAGCCAGGCCGAGATGCGCGAATCGACGGCCGCGTTATGGGGTGGTTTTTCGCTGGCCATGGCCGTAATTTTTGCACTTTTGGCGATTGCCTTCCGCAGTTACGTGCAGCCGCTTATTGTCATGGCGGCCATTCCCTTTGGCATCGTTGGCGCGGTGATCGGCCACATCCTGCTGGGCTACGACCTGTCGCTGATCAGCCTGATGGGAGTGATTGCCTTGTCCGGTGTTGTGGTGAACGATTCGCTGATCATGATCGACTATGCCAACCGCCAGCGTGAAGACAAATCCAAATCGGCCTTTGACGCCATCCATAAAGCCGGATTGCGCCGTTTCCGACCGATCATTCTAACGACCCTTACAACCTTCGGCGGCCTCACCCCGATCATCCTGGAAACATCGCGCCAAGCCTATTACCTGATCCCCATGGCCATCTCGCTGGGCTTCGGTATCGTCTTCGCCACATCGATTATTTTGCTGCTGGTACCCAGCCTGTACATGATACTTGAAGATGTTGTCGCAAAAACCAAAAAGGTCATTGCTCCGCAAGAAGCCGAAGTTCAATAGAAAGGACCGTTAAAGACATTGTCTGCATAAGAGGTAATCCGTACATTTCCATTTAAAACCCACATTAAAGCGGAGAAAAACATGTCCTATCTACCTGCCATAGATCGTTATGAAAAGTCCACCTACAAGCGCTGCGGAAGAAGCGGTATAAAATTGCCGATTGTATCACTCGGTTTGTGGCACAACTTTGGCGGCGTCGATACGTTGGAAAATGCCCGCGCCATGCTGCGCCGCGCCTTCGACCTGGGCATCACCCATTTTGACCTGGCCAATAACTACGGCCCGCCCCCCGGTTCCGCGGAAGAAAATTTCGGCCGCATACTAAAGACAGACTTCCACGGCCTGCGCGATGAGCTGGTTATTTCCAGCAAGGCGGGCTGGGATATGTGGCCCGGCCCCTACGGCAATTTCGGCTCACGCAAATATCTCGTTTCCAGCCTCGACCAGAGCCTGAAGCGCATGGGCCTGGATTATGTCGACATTTTCTACCACCACCGGCCCGACCCCGAAACGCCGCTGGAGGAATCCATGGGCGCGCTGGATTTTATCGTGCGCAGCGGACGCGCTTTGTACGTGGGAATTTCCAGTTATAACGCCGAGGATACACGCAAAGCCGCGGGCATACTGAAAGACCTGGGCACACCCTGTTTTATCCACCAGCCGCGCTACAGCATGTTCGACAGACGCATTGAGGAAGACGGCCTGCTGCACGTGCTGGATGATGAGGGGATTGGTTGCATTGTTTTCTCACCGCTGGAGCAGGGCCTGCTAACCGATAAATATCTCAAGGGCATCCCGGAGGATTCACGGGCAGCAAAGGAAAGCGGCTTTTTAAGGAAAGAAAGCATTACCGAGAAGAAGCTGAGCGTGGTGAAGAAACTGAACGACCATGCTGCCGAACGCGGGCAGTCCCTGGCGCAGATGGCAGTTGCCTGGACATTGCGCAACAAAGAGGTGACCTCGGCATTAATCGGTACCAGCAAAGTGAAACAGATCGATGAGATCCACGCCATACATGATAATATTAGCTTCAGCGAAGATGAATTGAAAAAGCTGGATGATATTCTCGAGGTTTGAAATAAAAAAAGGCCGCTTTTAGCGGCCTTTCCTTTTTAAAAAGTAATATTTTTCATCTTTTCCTGCTGTGGGAGAAAAAAGCTTTCTCCGTGACGCAATATCTTAAATAAATCCGCATCCAGTTTGCGGATTTCTACTTCGTGCAACAGCTCGCGCGGCGGATCGTTCACCCCTTCATCGCTGAGAATGAACGTTCCCCAGTGAATAGGAACAAAATAGCGCGCTTTTACATCCGTATAAATATCAACGGCCTGGCGAGGATCCACATGCATCGGCTCCATAAACCAGCGTGGCTTATAGGCACCAATCGGGATCGCTGCAAGGTCAAACGGGCCGTAACGTTCACCAATCTCCTTAAAGCCCGGGAAATAGCCGGAATCACCGGCAAAATAAATACGCTCCTGCTCACCCACAATCACCCAGCTGCACCATAAAGTACTGTTACGATCAAACAATGTTCTGCCGGAAAAATGCTGCGTGGGCGTACATACAAATTCGACCCCGTTGAAAGTGATGCTATTCCACCAGTCAAACTCCTGCATGTTGGTAATGCCCAGCTTCTCGAAAAACTTACCCACGCCCAGCGGCACCAGGAAAAAAGCGTCATCACCAATTTTTTTGATTGTCTCCTCATCCAGGTGGTCATAATGGTCGTGACTGATGATCACAACATCAATATCAGGCAAATTCTCCCATTTAAGCCCCGGTTCCACCATACGCCTGGGACCGGCCCAACTCACGGGTGATGCGCGTTCACTCCATACCGGATCGGTAAGAATATTAAGCCCGTCGATTTGCAGCAAAAGCGTTGAGTGACCAATCCAGGTCACACTCATATTCTCATCATTATCACGCAGGGCACTGCCATCATTTGGTAACAGACTATATTCCAGGGAATCCGCGTCAGCCTTATTTTCGGACTTAATAAATCTGTCCCAAACCACCCAACGCATAAAATCTTTAAATCCCCTGTCTTCAAACGTATTAAACGGATTACGAAAGCCATTGGGCGTATGGTGCGCCTTGAACTTGCCGGTTTTTGCCTGTGTATCTTGCCCCATGCCTGTTCCAAAAAAAATGAATATTAAGATTAGGGAAAAAAGCTGTTTCATAACCACACATTGTTAGATTTTGCTGATTGTACGCCCGGTTATCAATATAAGTTACGCGTCTGGCAAATCCACCGAAAATTATTCCGCGTCCTATCCAGCATTAGCGTCACTTTATCACTAAGCCCGTCAGGAAAACGTCCATCCGGCTCAACATATTTCTGGTTTATCTCGATTTCAATGCCCAGGTAATCGTTATCAGAATGTTTTTTACGCAACCGTGCGCATAAGCCGTCCGGTTTGCCAAGGTAGGGGTAATTAAAGCGTACATTCCAACCGGGTAAAATATTTTTCGATTGTTTTTTTGCCAGGCGCGCAAACTGTTTTTCATTTTCCCGGGCGGGGTTATACAAAAGGCCCAAATCCGCGTTACGTTGTTTCCCGTTTAAAACAGGCGTAAAGCTATGAAGCGCCAGGTGGCATACTTTTTCCCCGCCTGAGATTGCTTCTTGCACAAAGTTTTCCACTTTAGTTTGATAGGGGTAATAAACGCGTTCGAGGATATCCTTCTTAATACGCTGGGGCCGACCTTTCACATACTCCGAAAAAAGCGTCCGGCGCCATGTGGAACGGTTCAGGTCCACCAGCAGGCGGGAGATATCACTGGCAAAAAGAGGGGCATGAAACTGGCCGGCCAGGAATTTTCCCAGGGCGAGGGTTCCGGGATCCCAGCCGCGGTGGCTTTCAAGCACAGTTTCACTTTCTGCGGGAAAAATATATTTATATTCGTTTGGGATTCGATTGCCGCCATGTTCGCAGGTTAGCAGCAATACTGTCTGTTTCATAGTTACGCGTGTTATTTAAAGAACGCGTAACATACGCAATCAGCAATTTTTGCGCAATCCAGAGCAATAAGGTTTGGTCACGATTTTAGTTCTTTTGTGGCCTTATCCAAACCGTCCTTTAATTCGTTCCAGGATTTTTCCAATTTGGACTTAAAGTCATCCGCCGCTTCTTCTCCGGCTTTATTCAATGCATCAAGCTGATCACGTAATTCGCTCTTTTTCTTGTCCAGCTTGTCCAGCTTTTCCATTATTTTTACACGCGCGTCGCTGCCCGCGTTTTCAGCTTTTGCCATAAGCAAAGCAGCCTGAGCTTCCCACTCTTTTAATTGCGACTCATACTTTTGTCTGTAAGCATCTTTCTTTTCTGACATGAAAATCTCCTTTCTTAATATCTTCATATTATCGGCTATATCAGCCGGCATAGATGCGTAATATTTGTTCCTTATCTTGCAGCAAGATTTTGTCCGCAACAGGCTTTATCCAGCCTTTTTCAATAAAACTATTCCATATTTTCAAAATCGCGTCATCGTTTTTTTCACCGATCATCGCCTCAAAATCATCCAGGCTTACGGGCAGGCTGTCTCCAAATTGGCGGCTAAAGTGAATAAAGATACGTGCCAGCCTCCTTTGTTTATCATTCTCAAGAAGGTGGTTAATGTAGTTGTCCTGGCGCCACAAAAAACGAAGCAGAGCATGCATCCAGGGCTTCGGATCCAAAAAACCTTCCTTGCAGAGGCGCCGGAAAACCAATATATCCGTGGAAGCAAGAATACAATCGTTAATAGCTACGGCTTCTATATATGTAAAGCCCGCGTTTTGTCGGGCACCGCTTGAATATAAATCAGGCGGATGCAGCATGCCGCGAATAAGGCGACGGTTATTACGCCTGTCCACCTGAAATAATTTGAGTGTGCCCTGGACCAGAAAAAGATAGCGTTGATGCGCAAAATCCAGATTTAGCTTCTGGTTCCTTTTAAGGCGTTCAAATATAAACGCCTTGCGCACAACATCCGTTTCGGCACCGTCCAGTTGGTCATATAATGAAAGCCTTTTGTCCATAGCTCAAGTATGGCTTTTCACACATATAAGTGCTGTTAAAGGCTTAACAAAGGAAGTGCTATTCTGCCAGCTTCTGAAGTGCTTTTTTATCGTGGACGTAAATATAGCGGCGCCGTATGGCGATCCAGCCTTCACGCTTGAATTCGTTGATCGTCAGGCTGGTAATTTCACGCGTGGCACCAATCAGGTTGGCCATATCGGATTGTGTAAGGCGCAGGTTGATTTTAACCGCGTCGGCCAGTTCGACAGGAAACTCGTCGGCAAGACGCAGTATCAGCCGCGCCAGTCGCGAAGGAACGTCTCGGAAAAGCAGTTCTTCGAGGCGGTTCTGAATCTTAACCAGGCGCATGCCCACAAGTTTGTTGACGGCGGTAAGCAGGTTGGGATTGGCTTCCATCAATCGCCGGAAATCATGCTCCGGGATGGACCCGACCGAGCAGTTTTCCAGGGCCCGTACGACGGCATCGGAATAATTCTCATCTGCCATGCTAAGGATACCAAAAATATCGCCGGGCTTAAGCAAGTATAATATCAGTTCCTTGCCGCTCTTGGGGTCAATAAGCGAAATCTTCGCCTTGCCCTTGATCAGAAAATAAATGCGATGCTCGACCTCATCGGAAAGAGCGATAAGTTCTTTGGCTTTGAACTGCCGCACGGTTGTGCTTTTGTGCAGTTGCTCCAGCGCCTGTTCGCTGAGCTTGTTAAATATGCGAAATTTTTTAAGGTACCATACGCCTTGGGCCATATCGTACTCACTGCTTTCTTCCATTTTCAAAAGGGGTACTCCATAAGGTAAAAATAAACAAGGGCCGCAATATACCATTATTAAGTGATATTTTGCCAATCATTTAAAAAATTGCTTTTTCAGCTGTTCTTTTTTTGAGAAGCGCTAATTATTATTACATTTGCCACCTTAAAAATTTAACCCGGAAAAAATGCATATCAGTACCAGCCGCCTAACGACCATATTTATTGTTGCCTTTCTAAACCTGATCGGTTTCGGCATAATCATTCCGCTGCTGCCTTTTTACGCCGACACGTTTGGCGCGGATGCCGGCCAGATAGGTCTGTTAATTGCCAGCTATCCGGCGGCGCAATTGCTGGCATCACCGTTTTTGGGGCGCTTGTCCGATCGTTTTGGTCGCCGCCCGGTGCTGATATGGACTATCCTGGGCAACGCTGTCGCTTTTGTGATCTTTGCCTGGGCTGAAAACCTGACCGTGTTGTTTATAAGCCGTATCGCGTCCGGCCTAATGATGGGCAACGGCTCCGTGATCCAGGCCTACGTGGCCGACATCACCGGCGAACATGACAGGGCCACGGGGTTGGGGCGTCTCGGTGCGGCGCTGGGTTTGGGTTTTATTATCGGTCCGGCCATGGGCGGCGTGCTGGCGCCGCTGGGCTACGAAGCGCCAGCTTATGCAGCCGCCATGCTCAGCCTGCTCAACACCTTTGCCGTTTATATGTGGCTGCCCGAAAGCAAGGGCAGCGGCAAAAGCACAATCGCTGCCATTTCGCTCTCTTCCATGCGCCATGCGCTACGTCGCCCATTCATCACAACACTGCTCTCCGTACGTTTTATGTTTAGCCTGGCCTTTTCCACGTTTACAACCATTTTTGCCCTGTTTGCCCAAAAAGAGCTTCTGCTTAATGCCGACCAGACCGGCTACCTGCTGGCCTATGCCGGTTTTCTTATCGTGCTGGTTCAGGGGATAGTTATTGAACGGCTGGTACGCGTCTTCCGCGACGGCCCGCTGATTTTCTATTCCATTATCATGATGGTATTGGCGCTGACCGGCTGGGCCTATTCTTCCACTGTCCTGCTTGTTGTGCTTGTAATGATTCCGTTAACCCTGGCCAGCGGCGTGTTCCGAACGATCGTTTCAAGCTCGCTGACCAAAACCGTGGAAGATGATGAGATCGGCGGGATTCTGGGTATCTCCATGTCGCTGGACAGTCTCACGCGCGTCGTGGCGCCGGCCGCGGGCGGTTTTCTGATGGAAACTATCGGCACGGGTGCGCCGGCCCTGTTCAGCGCGGCATTACTGGCAGCGATCCTTCCGCTGGCCTGGAAAAAATTTGTCGCCGGCAGCAAAAACAGCTTTAACCGTGCGCCACGTTCCTAACCTGGACAAGCCCCAAAAAACAAAACCCAAATTCCAAAACACAAACATAAGGCATTGGATATAACAGCCATATTCTTTGAGATTTGAAATTTATTATTTGGAATTTAGGCACTGCACTAATAATCATCCCCGCCCATAAGCTGCTCTTCAAAGTCATCCGATATGATTGCCACATCATGCAATAACCTGGTAAAGGTATCCGCGTTGTGACTCTCCTCGGCGATGGCGCTGAAGACAACGTAAAACACACCCTCCGACTCATATAGCTGAAACCGCGGTCCGTCCATTGTGCCGTTTTCTTTCATCAGCGATGTAAGTAAATCCCGCTTAAGGCTGTCCTGCGTTACCAGCGCGTACGACCAGATGTCATATACTTCGCGCCGGGTATAAGCGGAGACGGTGGGTGAAATATAGAGAAGCTGAGAACGCTCATCATCAAAACCGAGCGTTAATTGGTAGCGGCCGTTCTCGTCCACGTCATAGGTGTATTCCAGTGAATCCAGCATACGCGGAATGTAGGGCTGCACTTTTTCATATTCGATGTCAACGGAATCCATGAAGCGTATTATCTCCGGCGAATAGCCATCATCCGCGGGCATGGCGGCAAGGATCTGAAAAAGCCGCTGGCGCACCAGGATCAGCCGCATGCGCATCATGTTGCCTTCGGGCAGGTCGATGCGATAGCTGCGGCCGCTAAACACCGTATCGGCCACAAACGATTCTTCCGATAGCAGCGTGCCGTTCACACTCTCCAAAACCCCTTCACGCACGTTATACATGAACGTATCGATGTTGGCGTTGTGCAGCATGCTCACCGGGTAATCGGTGTAGTGCACGGCAAAGGCACGCGGACCCTGCTCCAGGATCAGCGAATGAACGATCATATCATTTTCTTCGTTTTCCACCAGCGATGTTTGGATCTCCGGCGCTCCGGGAAACAGAGCGTTGAAGTGGCCCTCGCGGGATGTAACCGTTTGCCACTCCTGCCCGGATACCGGAACAGCACAGACCACGGATAAAACAATCAGCATTAGCACATTTTTCATAATGCCTCCCCAGGTTTCTTCTGCTCCGGCTGGCAGATCCGATCATTCATCAGTTTCATACACGCAATTTATAGCGGATAGCGCTTCTTTATCGCATCAATCAACTGCGCAAAGCGTCGCTCAATCCCCCCGATTGCGGCTTTGTCAAAGCGCTTTTGGTAAAGACGGTCCGGCACCAGAAAAAAGAGCTTTACATCATAATGCGGTTGCTGCGGGTAAAGCCGCGAAAGCAGCAACGCGTAAGCCTCCATTTGCACATCATATTGGGTGCCCTCTTGCTCGACGTCGTACGCTTTTACCCTGTTCGTCTTATAATCGATCACTTCCCAGTGGCCGTCGGCGTTTTGCTGCAGCCGGTCCAGCGTACCGGTAAAGTAGTCTTCACCCAGGCGCATGGTTACCGGGATTTCATTGCGGTACGTTTTGGCCTGCAACACCGATTGCCCCGTCGGCGATTGGCGCATGCGGGCATAAAGCTCGCCCAGCTCTTCCGTTAGTGTCCGGCGGATAGCGTTGTCAAAAATCTCATACTCAAACAGAACACGCTCGGTCAGTGTGGCCGCGTCAGCGCCATCGCGGCCCTGCAATTCCAGAAAGCGGTGAACGACTTTTCCTTTAAGCAGGCTGTCAAGCTGTTCACCCTCTTCACCGGCCTGGGCGAAACGGCGGTAATCGCTTTCAAAGTAGCCAAGGTGATAGCGCCGGTAATATTCGTCCGGGTCTTTGGCAAAGGTCATCAGCGCGGTGGCGGAAAACGTGCGGCCATGTACTTCAGCGGGAATGGGTTTTAACAAGTCATCCTGAGCAACATCCGCTTGAGACACTTTTTCCAGCTGTTTCATCATGGCGCTAAAGCTGCTTATTTCCTGCTCTTCCCGCGTCCCGTTATCATAGGAATCGACCACGCGCAGGGTAAAATCACCGCCTTGGAAAACGCCTGTTTCGCCGGGTTCAAAACCGATCTGACCCGCGGCGGCAGCCAGCCAGTCAAAAGCACTGCCTTCTTTGGGTTTATCTTTTATGGTCGCGGAAAGAAATAAACGATCGCTGGCGCGGGTGAGCCCCACATAAAACACGCGTCGCGCCTCGGCTTCGTCTTTTTGCTGCTGGCGCCGCTTGACGAGGCGGTAGAAAACGCCCTCGCTGCGACTGTCTTTGTGATAGTCATTGTCAATATTGCGGAGGCTGAAGGCCATGCCCAGATCGGCATCGAGCAGAATATCGGCGTTGCCGCCCATCCGGCTGCGATTAAGGTATGGCACAAAAACCACCGGGAACTGCAATCCCTTAGATGTGTGGATGGTCATGATCTTGACGCTGTAAAGGTCGTCCAGCGCCAGGAAAGCCTCGGCCTCGGATACCTCGCGGTTTATCAGGTTATCAATCGTGTCCAGCAGTGCGCGTAATCCACCCGGCCCGCTTTGCTCCAGGGCATCAGCCAGTTCAATCACCTTTTGCAGGTTGGCCGCGCGCTGGTCACCGCTGAACTCGGCATGCAGCAGGGCATTCAGCGCCGTCTCCTCCAATATCCGCGCAAGCATATCGGCCAGGCTCAGCCGTTCGCGCAACTCCAGCCACATGCCAATCTTTGCGGCCGCTGTAGTCAGCAGCGCTTTATCTTCGGCAGCGTAACGATCGCTTTGCGCCACATTCTGCAACTTTTCCCAATAGCCAAAACCCTTCTCTCCGGCCAGGCCATACACGGCATTATCGGGAATGAGAAAAAGCCGCGAACGCAGCAGAGCCACCAGCGCCAGATCATCCGCCGGGTTGGCCAGAAAACGCAGGATATGATAAAAGTCGTAAATCTCCTGGCGCTGCCAGAACCCGATACCGCCAACGGTTTTGAAGGGGATCTCGCGGCGCCGCAAGGCCTGCTCCACTTGGCCCAGATGGCTGCGATCGCGCAGCAAAATGGCCACATCGCCGTAGCGTAAGGGGCGCGGATTTTCAGCATTGCGCGGGTCGTTTACCTGTTCGCCGTTCGCAAACAGGGCTGCGATGCGCGTGGCGATATAGTCGGCTTCATTATATTCCGGGTTGCTTTCACTGAAGACGGCCAGTTCCGCTTCATCCGTGGCATCCACAGCCCGGCTGGCCTTCAACGCCTCATAGGCAACGGCATAACTGTTATCACGGTCTTGCTGCAAAACGCGTTTAAACAGGAAATTAATGAAGGCATTGAGCCGCGGAACAAAGCGGAAGCTTTCGGCAAAAATGATATCGCCCTCGTAGCCCACCAGAAGGCCGGCCTGCTGCGCAAAAAAGTCGCGCACATCGCGAAACACGCGCACATCGGCGTTGCGGAAACCGTAAATGGATTGCTTGGGATCACCGACGATAAAGACCTTATCCGCGGCAAAGGCGTTTTGCCCGCCGGCCAGCCATTGCACAATCTGCCACTGCAACTGGTTTGTGTCCTGAAATTCATCGACCATGATGTAGCGAAAACGATCCTCAAAAACCGCGCGCACAGCTTCATTCTTTTCCAGCAGCTCATTGGCCTTGATTTGCAAGTCTTCAAAATCGAGCACGGCCATATCTTTTTTAAGCCCGGCATAGGCCTCATCGCACATCTGCTGCAGGCGCAGGTAAATCGTAAAAAGGCGGTAAAAGCTGCGATCGTCTTCTCCCGGCGGATCGCCCATTTTTTCATTGTTCAGCCGTTCGGCAAAGGGCGCCAGAAAAGCGCTGAGTTCCTTGATATCGTTGTGAACGTTGGAGGACCAGCTGCTGTTTGTACCAAGCTGAGATAAGTTTTTGTATGGCGTTTGCTGACCCGTGGTAAATACATCACACAGCGCAATAAAATCTTTTAGGGTCTCATTGCTGCTTAGGCTTTGGGCATGGCGGGCAAAGTTCTCAAGGGCCGCGAGCGCCAGGTCTCCTTTGTCCCTTTTGTTTGCCTGCCTGTCACCTCTCAAAATGGCCTCAACGCGCCGTGCAGCTTCCTGCAGATCATCTTTTCCGGCTACACCGGCAAACCAGTCGCCCCACTCATTTTGCAGAAAGGCCATAAAGCCTTCTTCGCCCCAGGCCTCAAAGCGCTCCCCTATTTGACGCATTTCCCAGGGCTGCTCCAGTCCTTTTTGCAGCATGGCGCGGATACGCATGCGCGGCAGCGACAGGAAAAGACGGAACAGCTCATCGCCGGGTTCGCTCTCGTCCAGATCACGAAAGACATTGTTGATGGCCGTTTGAATCAGGATTTGCTGGCGGATGGGGTCGAGCACGCCAAAGTCGGGAACGATGCCCGCTTCCAACGGGAATTCGGATAGCAGGCGCTTGCAAAATCCGTGGATGGTAGAGATATAGGCCGACTTAAGCTGGTCACGGATGATTTGCAGTTTCTGGCGCTCTGCGGCGGTGATGCTATCGTTTTTCAGGCGATTGTTTACTTCCAGGGCGACGCGTTCCTGCATTTCGCCGGCAGCTTTTTCGGTAAAGGTTATGGCTGCCACGCGACGCGTCAGTTGCGGGTCCTGCAAAACAATCTTCAAAAAACGCTCCACCAGGATGCGTGTTTTGCCGGAACCGGCGCCAGCGGTAACCGAGATATTTTTATCCAGCGCCAGTGCTTGCTGCTGGCTGGGGGTTAATTGCATGTATTACTCACTCAGACATTCCCGCTATTTAGAAATGTGGGTTGGAATTTCTTTGTTGTTTGTAATTTTCTTTTTGATGTTTATCCTGCTTTCGTTTGCGGATCCCGGTGTTGGCTATACGCCAAACCGGGATGACAGAATGAGTTGACCGGCCGCCATACCCGAAGACAACATTCCCAATTCCCAAATTCTCAATTTCTAATTTTCTTCTTCCTCTTCCTCGCTTTGGGCTTTGCGCTGGTAAAGCAGCTTGCTGACGTTTTTCTGGCACATCCGGCGGAAGTCACAGTAGGAGCTGCACTCGTTTTTTTCAGGGAATTGCGTGTGGCGGAAAATGCCCTGCTCCATATTGGCCCTGGCCAGCAAAGCCTGCTGTTTGGAAAACTCCACCAGCTCGTCAAAAGAGACCGCATTTCCAGCGATTTTCACCTGGCTGTTAGGCAAAGCAGCCTGTCCCGAAACGCCACTAAAACTATTCTTGTCAACGATTGCTTCTTTTCTTTTGCAATTATCGTTGTCCTTAACCTGGAAATAGCCCCCGTAAACAACGCGCACATCCTGCCCCAGAAGCTGCTCCACGGCCAGCGCGTACAAAGGAAGCTGAAAGCTTAGCCCGGCGGCAATCGTTTTGGCCGTCTTCCCGCTGATGTTGCCGGTCTTATAGTCAAAAATCAACGCTTGGTTTTTGCTGTCGTTTATATCGATGCGATCCACTTTACCGTTCACCTTCAGCGTCGTCGTCCCGTCGCTCAGTTCCAGGTCCTGATCTACCGAAGCGGGGTCAACCTCGTCGTCGTAGCGGTGACCGAAACAGAACTCAAAGTACGACGGCACGTAACCGGTTTTGTCGATTTCTTCACTATCGAGCTTAACCAGCGTTTGCAAAAGCCCGGGCGTATTGTCGTAACCGAAAAAGCGACTCTTCTCCAGCTCCCAGAAAAAGCCCTCAAAGGGCAACTTTTTCAGCTCCTCGCGGGCGATGGCTTCCAACTCCTTCAGCCCCGCTGCGGGATTAGAGGCACGACCGCTGTCGCGCAGTTTACTGTAAAAACGAAACAGGATGCGGTGCACCACGTTGCCGCGTTCCATCGGGCTAACCTCTTCTTCGAATTCCGGCCACTCCTTCAATCGCAACACGCGCTTTATAAAAAACTGCATCGGGCAAAAAGCATACTCTTCCAGGCGGGTGATGCTCCAGGCCTTTTCCGCAAAACTCTGCGCCAGATTTTGTTTTATGCTTTCATAAGCGGACAGAACGCCTTCGTAAACACCGGCTTCCGCGCCATAGGCAAGGCGCTGTTGCCCGGCACGCATGCGCCGCAGCAGATCGGGAATGTTTTGGGCAAATGCCGGACTGCCGGCCATCATTGCCAAAGCCTTCGCCGCCTTTTGCCCGTTATGGTTCAGAACAGCCTCGCCGAACTCCACCTGCAATTCAAGGAAGCTGCGTGCCGGCTGCTCATCTTCCCCGGCAACTTCGCTGATCGTGCAGCATTCGCGCAGATCATCCAGAAAGGTGCTGGGCACCAGGGCTTTTTCGCCCTCATAGGCAGGAAAAGAGAGATAGACCTGTTGAGCGCCGCCATCCAGCAGGCTGTAAAACATAAAGCGGTCTTGCTCCAGCAGCTCTTCGCTGGCCAGCAAACCCAGTTGCGCACGGGCGCGGTCGTCAAAGAAAAGGTCGGCGGCGGAGCCTCGCGGGAAGTCACCATCCACCAGCCCGCCGATGATCAGCACGCTGTGCTCAACGGCCAGAATCTCCAGCCGTGGCATGATCTGCACGGCATCCTGCGGCCATTCGGTGAGGTTATAGGTGGCCCGCGCCACGGCCGCCTGCAGGTGATTGATCCAGTCGGCTACGTCCAGTTTGGTCTCACCATGCAGCAGGCGCATCGACCAGAAGAACTGATCCAGCAGTTTCATAAAACGGTTGTAGGCGCGAAATTCGCGTTCCTGCTCGCGTTCATTTAGGCCCGGCGCTTCGGCTTTGTACCATTCCAGCGCGCCCGCTTCACGCAACAGCCGTAAAAAATCTTCACGGAAAGAATCGGCGTTGCGGCTGTGACGCCCAAATGCATAAAGCGGCTGCATAAATTGTTCAAGCTGCTCCGCCGACCGTTGCAAAGCCGGTAGTTTGTTGCTGTTTTCACCTTCCGCGGTTATGTGTGCCTTTAGCAATTGCCCTGTCCAGCCGGCACGCAAATGGCGCACGCGCCGGGTGATGATCTCGCGGAACAGCAGGTCGTCGGCCAGCGGCTTGTTCCTTTTTAAAAAAGGCGATTGATACAACTGCATCACGCGGCCGTATTCCAGGTCTTCACGGACGGCATCCAGCAGGCGCATAAACAGCCCGATGAGCGGCGATTGCGACAGCGCGTAGCCCGTGGAAAGATTGTAGGGAATACCGTAATCCTCAAAAATGCGGCGGATATGCGGCACGTAGACTTCCAGGTTGCTGAAGGTCAGCGCGATCTCTTTCAGCGGCCGGCCATCTTCGTGCAGGCGGCGGACCAGGCGGGCCATGCGCTGCACCTCACCGCGGCGGTTTTCCGCGGGCATCAGGAAAAATTTCGAAGAGGCTTCAAAGGGTTCGCTTTTGCGTTTACGGTTAAACAGTTTGCGGGCAAGTGCGCCTGGCGATTGCCTGGTCTCTGCGGCACCCATAATCCTGAACCGTTCAAGCGCGGGCAGCGTGTGGCTGAACAACTCGCTGTTTTCTTCCAGGCAATCGAGCTTTAACTGAATGTCATACCAATTGTGCAGCTTTTCGATCGATTGGATCATGGCCGGTGTAAATAAGCCGTAGCCGGCGATATACACAGTGGTCAGCCCCGGAAAGTGATTTTCAATCTGTTCGCGCTGCAACCCGCGTGCTGCCTCATATAAAGCGCTGTCGGCGTCGATGTAACGATCGCCCAAAATATCTTCCATAGCCCGCAAAACGAAAATGAAATCCGCCAGCTTGTTCTGTTCAACACCGATTTCTTCAGCGTTTTCGCGGGAAAGGCTTTCGGCGCTGTAACCAAAGCGTCGCAGCTCGCCGACCATCTCGCTGAGCCGGTAAACCAGGTTGCGTGACGGATTGGATGAAGCCGGCAGATAATTCAGCTCCGCGGCATGGCGGCGCAATATCTCACCAACCAGAAAGTGCAGGTGCTCACGGGCGATAATCGTGCGGGCCTGCGGCAAAGAACGGTAGATGCGCAGCAAAAAAGAATCGAATGTAAACAGTGGGGGGTCCGCCAGAACATGGGCGGGAGCAGCGTCTATCAGGCGGCGCTGCAAAAGGCGAACGGCACGGTTAACAGGCAGAAAAGCAAGCCAGTCCTGCCGGCCCTGCTGCAGCCGTTTTTTTATATCCGCCTCAAAATGGTAATAACCGTGCGAAGGTCCGCTGATGATATGAAGTTGTGGCATGGATAAAATTCGCGTCCGCGCCATTTAAAATCAAGAATATTCTTAAACCGTTGCCGTACTCTGGCCCGATTTAAGCTGCATCACGCTGCGCGTCTGGTCCTGGTTGGGAAGCTCGATCACAAAAGTGGTACCCTGCTGCGGGGCACTGTTAAAGTTAATCGTTCCGTCATGCGCCTCGATGATGTTTTTGCAAACGGCCATACCAATGCCGCCGCCGTCGTGCTTGGTGGTAAAATAAAGCTCAAAAATACGCTGCTGTACATCGGGCGTCATACCGCTACCGTCATCTTCAATTTCGATATGTACGCGGCCGCCGCGGCTGCCCGTACGCACCGCCACGCGCCCGTCATGCTCTATGGCCTGGAACCCGTTGAGAATAATATTCAGGAAAACCTGCTTTAGCTGGTCAGCGTCGCCATAGACTTTGTCAATATTGTCATCCAGAATGCTTTCAACGCGGATGTTGCGTTCGATGGCCTGTTGCTGCACCAGGGTCACCACATCGCGTATAACGGCATTGATGCTAATCGGGATAAGATCGGCTTTTTTGCTGCGCGCCAGATTGAAAAACTGGTTGATAATGCGGTTAAGCCTTTTCACCTCATTTTGCAGCACATCAAGGGATTTTTGAATGCTTTCCTTATTTTCAAGCTGCATGTCCTGCAAACGCACATTCAGTATCTCGGCATGAATGGCCATCGATGAAAGCGGGTTCTTGATTTCGTGACTGATGGATGATGCCAGATTGGCGATCACGCCAAATTTCATCGAGCGCTGCAGATTGCGCTGCAGTTCGTTCAGCAGTTTCTGGTCTTTTATGGAAAGCAGGATTGCGCTGATTTCACCGTCTTCACGAAAGACATGCGTGGAAACGCGCGCCAATACATCCAGGCCACCCGGCAGCCACAATGTCATTTCGTGGGCGTTAACGTCGCGACCGTTTTTACGGGCCTGTTCCAGCAGGCTTTTCAACTCGCGGTTCATATTCTCAATCTGCTTGAAATGGCTTTCAAACAGCATCTCAACGGGGCAACGGAAAAGCTCCACTGCCGATTCGTTATAGCTCGTTATGCGGCCCTCCGCGTCAAACATGATGATGCTTTCCTCGATGGCCTGCATCAGCACATTCATGCGTTTTTCCGCCTTTTTATAGCCCTCCTTGAGCACGCTCATTTTCTCAAGCGACTTATCGATACGCGAGAATGTGTCGGTAAATTCATCCTTGCGCTCGTAATTTATACGATAGGAGAAATCCCCGGCATTGATGTTGGCAGCCATTTCTTCAATTGACTCCAGCGGCTTGGTGTAAGCCCGCGAAATAAAAAATACCGTAAAACCGATCAGCAAAGCGAAAACCAAAACCAGCGGGATAAAGATGACGGAGAGGTCGCCATAAAAATTTTGCAGCTGCTCCTGGGAAAGGACAAGCCGCAGATAGCTGTAAACGTAGCCTTCGCTGTTTTTCAATGGCAGGATCACATCAACCACGCGGATGCGTTCATCCCAGGTAATCGGCGTGACCCGCGGCTCATCGCCCTGCAGTTTGGCCAGCTCCTCGGCAGAGGTATATTCACGGCCCTCCACGGAGGGATCGCTGCTAAGCAGAATACGCATTTTGTCGCTGATAAGCAGAATGTGGATGATGTTGCCTTCTTCCGAAGTCAGCGAGCGCATCAGCCGGCGCAGGCTGCGTTTTTCGCTGTTGGTCAGGCTTTCCATGCTTTTGTCGGCGGCGTTGCCCAAAATCTCGTTCACGGAATCACCGATCAGCAGCGCCGTGCGCCGGACCAGGTCGTCGCCAAGGTCGCGGTAGGTTTGGTACAGAAAATAGCCGCTCAAAAATACGGCTACCGCAAATAGCAGCAGCGCGATAATAATGCGTTTATAAACCGGCTTCATTATTGACTTTTCCCCCTCGCGGCAATGGGCAAGCTTTGCACACTGCCCCCTTCCTCAATCAGGTAAAATGTATCGTACAGGTTGGATGCAACACAGGCGTGATTAGGTATGATCAGAAGCGGTTCGCCGATTTTGGGCAGCGGCTCTTTTTCATCCCAGCGGATAATGCCGTGCTCCTCGGAAAGCCGTTCCAGGTAGCCGCGTCCGCAGGCCAGTTGTCCAAAACCCGGCAAAATATGGGCGGCGTGTGCCCCGCGATCACTGGAAAGCGCCTTGCTGCCGGCATCGCAGACAACTCGTCCCGCCGCCGGCAGCGACATCACCGTTGCCAGCACGAACAGGCTGACCTGCTCCTTTTCACAAACACCCAGGGCGTTTTGGATGCCGTCGTAAAAAACATAATTGCCCGGACGCACTTCCGTTATGCCCTGCTGCTTAAATGCAAACTCCGCCGTCGGTGTTGATCCGACGCTTAGTGTTGCAACTTCAATGCCGATTGCCTTTAGACGATTGCGCGCTTCCAGCAATGCTTCAGCTTCGGCTTGCGCCGCTCTTTCTCGTTCCCCAGCTGATCCGGCGCTGTAGGCCTGCCCGCCATGCGTGAACAAACCTTCCAGTTCAAAGCTTGAGGATGTGTCGATCTCGCGGGCAAGTTCAGGCAAACGCGGATTGTCCGGCAGCAGACCGCAACGGCCAAAACCGCAATCGATTTCAACGCGCAACGACAGTTTTTGGCCGGGCTGTGCCACTTTTTCATAAAGCGCCAACTGATCGGGATGGTCCACGGCGCACAGCAGCCGTATTTTTGCGGCCAGCTCGCGCAATGTAGCTACTCTTAAGGGTTGTGTCACCTGGCTGGCGATAAAGATATCCGTAAAACCGGCAGCGGCAAAGACCTGCGCTTCACTGCTTTTGGCCACCGTGATGCCGCCGGCGCTTTGCGCTATCTGCCTTTTGGCAATCTCAGGACATTTGTGCGTTTTGATATGCGGGCGAAGATATTTGCCGCTCTCTGACGCCCTGCGTTGCATACTAAAAATGTTTTTTTCAAGCCGACCGGCAGCAATTAAAAGTGCAGGTGTGGAGAATTTTTGATGCAGCTCTTGCAGCTGCCGCGCCATCCACATGGCGTTACTTACTGCCCGTCACTTTCTTTTTAATGCGGCCCCAGAGCCCTTCACCAAGAAAACGGTTGGCCAGGGACAAAATATTCTGAATAGAGGCCAGCACATCGGTTTGACCGGCCCAGTGCTCGTAAAGCACCTCCGTTTCATTGTTATTTACAAAATCGTGCAAAACGTAGGCGGCCAGCGCGATGTCATCCATAAACCCGATCGGACCGATCAGGAATTCCGGCAGCAAGTCCACCGGCGAGAAAAAATAGCCGATGGCAAAAAGCAGCTTGGCCTTTTTGGAAACGGCCACGCGCTCATCCATGGACAGTTTGACGAGCAGGTGAAAAATATCGGGGGCCATCAGCAGAATGTCTGCATATTCAAAGTGGTGCTTATCCAGGTAGTTGGCTATACGCAAACGCAGCTTTTGGTAGTAATCTTGTTGTTTAACATTCATGATTGTATCCTCTTAAATTCCTCTTTGCTTTCTAATGGCATTATAAGCAGCATTGATTTCAGCCATCTTATCGTGAGCAACTTTCATAAAATCTTCAGGCACACCTTTGGCCTGCAATTTATCAGGATGATATTCCTGCACCAGCCGGCGGTAAGCTTTTTTGATCTCGTCATCGCTTGCATTGGACGATACACCCAGGATTTTATAATCCCGGTCATCCGCTTTCACAAACAGGGCTTTTACCTGCTGATATTCCTGCGGGCCCAATCCCAGGATTGCCGCCATTTGCTCAAGGAAACGCTCTTCCTCGCTGTGCAATTGGTCATCGGCCAGGGCGATGTGAAAAAGCAGCTCCAGCATCATGCGCATCACATCCCTCTGGAAACCAAGCAGGGCCTTGAATTGCCTAGCGATATCCTCGGCGCTTTCAGGCGAATTTTTGGCCTCGTTAAATATTTGCGCCACCATTTTGCGCTCTTCCATGGTAAGGCCCAGGTTGTGGCGCAAAAAATGGTCAAAAGCGCGAATTTCATCCTGGGTGACGCGGCCATCGGCTTTGGCCATTTTGGCGGCCAGTGATGCCAGGCTCACATAAAACAAGTACTGCCGGTCGAATTCGCGCTCCAGGTCAATCTCGTGATAACCCGCTGAAGCGCGCTGTCTGTCGCCATCTGCATCAAAGGTATGCCCGATAACGCCGCCTATAATGGCGCCAATGGGTCCGCCGGCCAGCAAACCCAGCCCCGCCCCGATCGCTTTACCCCAAAATCCCATTTATATATTAACTCCTTTTAACATGGCGCTGTTACCGCTTGTCTCTGCGCGACAAAAGCGGGGCAAGACCGCATTTGTTTTACGCTTTTCAAAAATTTTTTTTAGCCTGATTGCTCTGTTGCTTTTGTTCTCTCGTCGTAACCTCTTGTAAAATATAGCTATAATCAACCTAATCCGAAACCTCCATCCAATCCGTAAAAAACTCCACGCAATAGCGTTTTTAAGTTGACACTAAATATTTATTTCACTATTCTTATTTTACTTACTTTATACACGTTACCTTGGGGGTAGTATGAGCACTATACGTTTAATGTTAGTTTTTGTGCTTGCCGCACTGTTGTGCAGCTGCGGCGGTTCCAACCTTTTCACTAAAGACCAACTGCTTAGCGAGATTGGTCGCAGCAACCTGCCAACGCAGGAAGATTATCCTGATGACGGCGGGGTTATTTTATATGAGAAAGAGAGTCAGGAGCTGTTTCTTAACTCGGACTATGACGTCAACAGGGAAAAGAATTTTCATTGGGCCATGTTATATTTTAACGATAAAGCAGAAAGCCAGTTAACACGCACTATTTACCTTGATCCTGACATTCGACTGAAATCCTTTTCCGCAAGAACTACAAAGCCAAACGGTGAAGTCGTAGAACTATCCGAAGAGGATTTACACCCGACCGTCATAAAGTCCAGCTTTGTGGAATTCAGCGATAATCAATCTGTGAAATTCACTTTTGCGGGTGTTGAACCGGGCGCAATCGTTGAATACAGTTACCGCATTATTGACGAAGGATGGTATTATGGAGACAGATGGCTTATCCAGGAAAGATTGCCAAAAGTCTACACATGTTACGAAGTATCAATACCACATATTTTTTTCCAGGCAGGCAATGACTGGACTTTTAGTGAGTATAACATATTTCTTGGCCGGCCCATGGAACGAGAAGTCCTGGGCAAGAGAGGAACCTATGACGAGGGCAGAACCTTTTATTGGGAAGTCCGTGATGTACCTGGCCTTAAAAGTGAGCCGAACATGCCGCCTTTTTGGGATGTTACGCAGTATATCAGGCTTGGCGTAAAATATGATGACTGGAATGAGTTCACAGGAAATTATTGGAAGCGAATATCCAAATATTTCAATGGCAAAAACGAGCCGCAGATCAAACAACTAGCGGAAGAGATAACGGCCGGCGCGGAAAGCGAAGAAGAAAAAATTGAAAAAATCTTTGCCTGGTCGCAGCAAAATTGTCGCTATATTGCAATCGACATTGAAGATTCAGGCATTATTCCGCACAATGTAAACACCATTATCTCTAACAAATACGGCGACTGCAAGGATATGTCTGTTCTGAATGCCTGCCTGCTAAACAGCCTTAATATTTCCGCTTATCCGGCGCTTGTACGGACAAAGGGCGCAGGCTTAAAACAGCAAACCACTATTGGCTTTAACTTTAATCATATGATCAACCTGGTTAAAACGAGTGACGGCCGTGAATTCTGGCTGGACGCCACCGGCAGCAGCTGCCCGCTGGGTGAAGTGTACTCTTCCCTGGAAGGAACGGAAGCCCTGGTTATATTTGAAGACGGCAAGAGCGAATTTAAGACAATTCCTGTAAGCAAATGTTCGGACAATCTACTGCAGCGCATGGTAGATATTACCGTTAATGACGACGGTAGTATCAGTGGCAAGGCTCAGCTTCGCTTTACCGGAAACGAAAATCTATCTATTCGCTCAAGCTTACGTTCAGCCAGTGAAAACGATATGCGTAAAGTGGTTGAAAGCTACGTTAACAGTAACACCAGCAACCTGGCTATCAGCAATATCAGCTACGACGATCCTTCGCAAATTGCCGACGTGTTTAACATGAGTTTTGAGTTTACGCGCGAGCAGGCCGGATCCAGGGCAGGTGATCTGCTTATTTTCAAACCGGGCATCTTCCAGCTTGATCCGGAACTGGACAGGTACCGCGACGAAGAACGCAAGCACGATCTCTTTTTCTACGCTCCCCATACAGTAAAGGATATCGTTAACATACGCTACAACCCGGATCGCTATATTCTGGAATCGGAAGATGGCTTTTTTGCCGCCAGCAAAAACTTCGCCCTTTTTAAGGCCCAGATAAAACCCGCCAGCCCGGGTAATCTGCAATTCGTGCGCGAATACGAACTACGTGACGCGATTATCGACAATCAATATTATCAGCAATTCCGCGAAGTGCAGCAAACGATAGCTAAAGCCAACGATGCGAATATTGTTCTTAAACGCAATCGATAAATAAAAATCCTTTTGCCAAGGGCTTTTTTATTAAATGGGAGGTAATACAATGAAGAATTCAGTCTTCATATTTTTCACTGCTTCTCTAATTTTAACTAGCTGCTCCGGTTCTTTTTTTCTTAGCAATGAAGATATTCTGGAGCTAACGGACAGACAGGCCCTGCCCACGCAGGAAGAATTTCCTGATGACGGGGCCGTAATACTTTCGGAAAATGAAAGTGTTAAACTTTTTCTGAACAACAACTATGAAATAAACTTCACCAGGGCTTACCACGTATCAATGCTCTATTTTAATGATAAGGCCGAAGAACACCTTACACATACGATTTACCTGGATGAAGATCGGGCTTTGACACAATTTTATGCGCGCACGGTAAAGCCAAACGGCGAAATTCTGGAGCTGAGACGCTCTGACCTCGTACCTACCACAACGGAATATTCAGACGAAAAATCACTTAAGTTTACCTTTAAAGGCGTGGAGCCCGGCGCACGGCTGGAGTATTACTATTCCGTAACGCACAGCAACCCGATGTTTTTTGACACCTGGTACATACAGCAGGACATTCCCAAGTTATACAGCCGCTACGCGGCGGAAATCCCAAATATCTTTTTTAGATATTATGATTGGGTCTACCAGGAACACAATACGTTTCTTGACCCGCCGTCAAAAATCAAAAATATAACCGCCAGCGGAACGCTTGATGCCGGCTATGTATATTTCTGGGAAGTGCGCGATATCGAGGCACTGCGTTCTGAACCCAATATGCCAGCCTATGCCGACGTTGGCCAGTATCTCTATCTGGGTCTCAAATACAAAAACTGGGATGAGCTGTTTGGCTACTACTGGAAATCGCTAAAACCCTATTTTGAAGAAACAGATGATTCAGGGATTAATGAGCTTGCGGCCTCCATCACTAAGGACGCTAAAAACGATGAAGAAAAGATCGAACTGGTCTTTGATTATATTCGCGATAACTTCCGCTATAAATCGGGCTCCATAGCGCGGGGCGGTTATTTGCCGGCTTCACTGCCGGTTATCCTGCAGAACAAATACGGCGATTGCCTGGATCTGACCTTGCTAAACGCTTGTTTGCTCAAAGCCGCCGGAATCAACGCTTACCCCGCTGTTGTTAAGTCAACCGACTACGGGTTGAAAGCACAAAATTTTATCACGCTTTCCGGATTCAATCACATGGTGTGTTATGCGCAAACCGAAGATGACAAGGAATATTGGCTGGATCCTTCCAACACCTATTGCGACGCAAAAGAACTGCCGGCCCGCCTGGAAGATGCACAAGCCTGGGTAATTTTTTCCGATGGCAAAGGACAGTTTAAGCGGCTGCCGCAAAGTGAGGCGAAAGATAATATGATCCTGCGAAATGTTGAAATGTACGTGGAAGACGACGGCGCTTTACACGGCACGGTGCAGGTACGCTACAGCGGCAACGAAAATCTTCAGATTCGCAGCAAGCTTTCCAGAAAATCTGAAAGTGACATTAAAAAACATTTCGAAAGCTATATAAACGCCAACACTTCGGACATTATCATCGAAAATCTTACATATGATGATGTGGAGGAAAAGGCCGAACACTTTACCATGAAATTCGATTTCCGGCGTAACCAGGCCGGCTCAAAAACAAACAACCTCTATATTTTCAAACCGGGCGTCTTTACGATCCGCGATGATTTAGACCGATACCGTGATGAAGAGCGCCGCTACGGGCTGGTTTTTGAATCACCTTATATCCTTAAGGATTTTGTGACCGTCCGCTTTAATGAGGACGTATACGAGCTGGAAAATGCCTCTAAAAATATTACGGAAAATAAAGATTTCGCCTCATTTACTATGCGTCCTAAATACCATGGAAACGGAAACATCCAATATGTCCGCGAATACAATCTGGAAAACAACATAATCAGCTCAACGGAGTACGAACTCTTCCGGGAACTTGAAAAAGCCATTTCTGCAGCAAATGACGAGAACATTGTGCTGCGAATAAAATAGCAAAACCGGCGTTTTACATATTAGCTCTTTTATTAAGTTCCGGCAGATGTTAGTTTGCCGGAACTTTTTATTTATAACACTTTTACTTATGCAAGGGAAAGTATGCTTAAGCGTTTTTTGATCGTCCTTTTGACCATCGCGCCGTTTGCCTCTGTGGCAGCGGAGTTGCCGGCCCAGCTGGCTGAATTGGCCCAAACGCAACCCGGCCAGCCGCTTAATGTCTGGCTATTTTTTTCGGATAAAGCAGACCAGCAGGGAGGCCTGAACAAAGAGGCGCTTGATATATCCGATGAGGCGCTGCAACGTCGCAGTTACAGTAATCCTTCGCGACTAATTGACAACTACGACCTGCCTGTCACTGCCGGCTACCGCCAACAGGTGGAGCAGATCGTCTCAATGGTGCGGACGGAATCGCGCTGGCTGAATGCCCTGAGCGTGGAAGTATCCGCCGGGCGACTAAGCGAGCTGGCAGAGTTTGATTTTGTAAGGGAAATCAGGCCGGTAATAACGCACCGCAAAGATCCCGCTCGGGAAGAAAACACGCTCAGCATTTTGAGCAAGCCTTCGGCGGTTTACAGCCTTAACTATGGTCCCTCGGCGCTGCAGGTGGAGCAAATTGGTGTGCCCGCACTGCATGATATGGGTCTGAGCGGCGCCGGTGTGATTATCTGCATGCTGGATGACGGTTACAATCTTTATAAAACGCATGAAACCTTTCAGCAGCTGGACATAAAAGACACCTATGATTTTATCAACAATGATGATTCCGTGGATGACCCGGACGCGCGGCCCGTTGAAGGCTGGCACGGTACGGCCACGCTTTCGGTGCTGGCCGGCTACACGCCGGGTGAGCTGATTGGTCCGGCATATGGCGCCACGTTATTGCTGGCAAAGACAGAAATGGACTACGAAGAGATCCAGGCTGAGGAAGATTTCTGGGTGGCCGGCCTGGAATGGGCCGAACGTAACGGCGCGCGCATCGTTAACAGCAGCCTGGGCTATAGCGACTGGTACACCTGGGAAGACATGGATGGCGAAACGGCGGTGACCACTCTGGCTACCATCGTGGCCGAGCAAAAAGGAGTGATTGTTGTGAACAGCGCCGGCAATAATGGTCGCACAGACGCGCCGAACACACTCAATGCTCCGGCTGATGGAGAGTTTGTCATAACCGCCGGTGGCATTGAAGGCACAGGAGAATACTGGCCAACAGCATCTTACGGTCCCACCGCGGACGGCCGCACCAAGCCTACCGTCTCCGCCCTGGGCAGATCAGCATACAGCGCTTCCTCATCAAGCAACAGCGGATTTCGCAGCGGATCGGGCACGTCCTTTTCCAGCCCTCTTATTGCGGGAGCGATTGCATTGTTGCTGGAAGCCAAACCGGAGCTGACACCGGCGCAGGTACGCGAGGCGATCACCAAAACGGCCAGCCAGGCCATTGAGCCGGACAATTACATCGGTTACGGTATTTTGAACATAGAAGCGGCTTATAACTACGTGATGGGTGGCGACCTGGTGCCCGAAACTTTTTTTGTAGAACAAAATACACCCAATCCGTTCAATGGCTTTACGCGCATTGAGTACGGCGTTACGGAACCCAGCCGTGTACGCATCACCGTGTTTGATATTTTGGGACGGGAAGTTTTTACCCTGCCGGAGCGCTCGGTGCAAGGCAATGATTTTGTGATTATCAACGCGGACCAATTTACATCCAGCGGGGTCTATTTTTACAGGCTGGAAGGACGCGGCATCCAAAGCGGCAGGGCATTCAGAGAGACCAAAAAGATGGTTTACATCGAATAGCGGCTTTTAGCCGATACCCTGAACGGATGTTTGCATAGTGCCGTCGCAAAAAGGCTGATAATAGGAACGAAGCTGCTCTATCATCTTTTCGATGTAGGGCGTATCTACCCCCTGTGGTACAAAAAACAGCGCAAGGATATTGTTTGTATTTTCGCTTATGGCCGTGCGCCGGGAATCCGCCGTCGGGTTGCCAAATACACCGGCATCGTCCCTGAGAATAATTTTGCCTTCGGCATGGATCAATTTCTTGCTCAGGCCTTCATAGCTTTCACCACCCCTCCCAACACCCAATTCGGGCTGCCCGGCAATCTTCTCCGTATCATACAATCCGGCAGGCAGGCGAAAACTCAACGATACAATATTCAGCAAATCCACCAGGTTATTGATGCTGTACAAACCCTGTCCTTTGAGCAGACGACGCACCATCGCCTCAGAGGACGGGCGGTATTTTGTAGGCTCCCAACCCACAACCCGGTACATGCGGCGCACCGCACTCACCACCGGATCGGACGAAATCGGCTGCTCGGCAAATCGTTTATTTATTTCGGCCGCGGTGTTTTCTACCATTACCTCGAAGTTGTAACCGTCCTTTACCACGCGCATGCCCGTTCCACGCAGTGCGGCCAGCTTTACGCCGCTTAATTTTGTCTCCGCTGCCGGATCTATTTTAATGTGCTGCATGGATTCAATATATCACCCAGTCCAATCCGTATCCATTTTTCCGCATCCTCTAGACTTCATCCTGATTGTGATTATGATCTTTTCTTCCACCGCGGCCAAATAAAAAAGGCCGCCTTAAAAAAGACGGCCTTTATCTTAGAACAAAAATTATTACAACAGCGGCTTTATCTCTTTTTCAAACGCTTCATAGGGACGCGTACCGGTAATCTGCTTAACGATCTTGCCCTCGCGGTTAATGATAAATGTCTGCGGGATGGAATTGAATCCGCCGAATTTGGCAACCGCAGGCTCGGCATTCAGCAAAATCGGGTAGGTTACACCGGTAGATTTCACCTTGCCCGGTATATCTTTTTCTTTAGAAGAAACAGTCAACCCGAGAATCTGAAGGCCCTCGTCTTTATAAGCCTGCTGCAGTTTCTCCAGATCGGGCATCTCTTTAATGCACGGGCCGCACCATGTCGCCCAGAAATTCACCATAACCACCTTGCCTTTATAATCGGAGAGAGATACTTCCCCGCCTTCCAGCGATTTGAAGGTAAAATCGGGCGCGTCTTTGGCCACTGCAAAAGCGGCAAATAGTATTAACAAGCCCAGCGTCCAACGCATGATTCGCATAATTACTCCTTTCAATTAAACAACCATTTTACAAAATTTTCGATAAACCGAACCCGGTCTGTGGCAATCACCATTCCGAGTATGAAAGTAAATATACCCAGCAACTGCCGGTTGAGTTCTAATAATTCCTTCACATTTTGCCTGCTTTTAAACAACATTTCCAGAAAGCGCGGCCATATGGGCCTTAACGCAATCCGTAATACAGCGAATGTTAAAACGGCAATAAGAGCCTGCACCAGGCCAATGCCGCTAATGCCGGCCACCAGCGCGCAAAACGGAAGATAAATCCTAAAGCAGATACCCTCCGCCAGCTTAAGCGGCAATAATTCCGCCGGCAACATGGTGAGCAGTAAAAAGCAAAAAAGTATAAAGATTGTTCCCAAAAAAATCTGGGCAATAACGAATCCGTCCCAATAGGTTGGGAGGACCAGAAAGAGAGCTGAAAAAAGCACGGAAACGGCCATTGAATAAAAACCATAACCGGACTGTCCGGATTTTTCCAGGCGTAGTTCGTAATCGCAGGAGAGCACAAAAACGGCAGCCAGCACAGAGATCAGCAGTATGAAAACGAACATGAATTTCCTTTTTTGATAAGTTCTAAAATTAAAGCCGCCAAAGCTTGCGTTCAAATCACTTGCGCCGATTCTTTGTTTTTGTAGCTTTGCCCTTTCATGCCGGCAAAAAAAGAAGTAACACAATTTTCATTCATGCCCGGCCCTGTCATTCTGAGTAAAGCGAAGAATTTTTGTTTAACCAAGGCTATCATTTTGAAGAAATAATAAAAAAAAGGAGGAAATTTTATGGATCGTCCCGCAGCCGGAGAAGCCGCAGAATATTATCAGAAATATATTAAGCTTGTACCAAAAGAGCCGCTGCTTGATGTGCTGTATAAACAGAACCAGCAGTTCGGCGCGTTCTTCGCCCAGATCAATAACGATCAGGCATCGTTCCGCTATGATAAAGGAAAGTGGAGCATCCGCGAAGTGATTGGCCACCTGGTGGACGTGGAACTTGTTTTTTGCTACCGAGCTCTTGGTACCAGTCGCGGGGATAAAACCGATTTTCCCGGCTTTGAAGAAGACGATTATGTAAAAAACAGCCGCTATGATCAAATGGAATTGGGCCAGCTTATAGAGCTCTTCTACAACTGCCGGCGCGCTACGATTGCGCTTTTCTCTTCCTTTGATGACAAGATGATGAAGAAAAAAGGTAAGGCCAACAAAAACCCGTTCACGGTCCGCGCTATCGGCTACATCATTGCCGGCCACCTCATTCATCACATGAAGGTAATAAGCGAGCGCTACCTGAAAGCGATGAATCAGAAGTAAAAAACGAGTCCCAGCGCCAGCCGGGTAGGATCCCAGCTAATGGAAGAGGTGGAGGCGATCACATCATTATTTTCAAAGTCCACATCGCGTTTGCCGTTTAACTCGTGTTCCGCCGTCAGGCGTAATCCGTATGCGGGAGAAAGCTGCCATTCCAGGTCCGCGCCAAGCAGAATGCCGGCGGCACTGCCTCGCCATTCAAAGTCTTCTTCCATTTCGATGTCACGCCCGGCAAAACGCCAGGCGCCAAAAACCACTCCGGCGCGCAGTCCGGCAGAAAAGGTGCCATTCAGGATTTTATAGCGCAGGGCCGCGGCGCTGCGCGTAAGGCGGTTGGCCTCATCGGCGGCGCTGTAATGCAGCGAAAGCAGCAACTGCCAACGCCGCGCAAGATTCAGGTGCGTTGCCGCGTACAGACCACTGACCGAAGCAGGACGGTTTTTGGGCTCCACGTTTAGACCGGCGCCTTCGTAAGCGCGGGCAAAAAGAGTTTCGATTTCGCGGGAAGGTATCAGCCTGGCATCGGCGCCGAGTTCAAGCTCCCATTTATACTCAAGCTCCTTTTCATCGGGCCAGTAATAAGCCTGACCTATTTTTCTTACAGCATAGCCGTTTACCCGGCGCAGATCGGCCAGGGCAATCTTGTCCACAACGATCTTGCCGTTGTTATCCAGGCTGTCTTTTTCCAGGAACAACGCCTCTTCATCCAGTGATACAATCGTACCTTTACGCCATTGCCCCGTTTCAAAACGGACGCTGTCCGGCAGGCTGTCCACCACCTGTTTGCGCAGAAACTCCCAATTGTTGCGCAGCGGCCGGTAATAGCTCAACGGGTCTTCGACCAACAACATGCCGTCGCGCATCAACGCTGTGCCGCTTTCGTCCGTTACCTGTTTCAGGCCTTTACGGGGAAAGGCGCGCTCAACCAGTTGCAACGTATCCGGCTCGATCATCAACAGCTCAACGCGTTCATCATATACACGTACAAGCTGACCGTAGAAAAACCTGCCGTCGCGGGTTTCCAGCTCATCGGCGGCCAGCGGCAGGCAAAAAAGCATAAGCAGCAGCCAAAGGGTCTTTTTGAATCGTTTTATACAATCGTTTAAATTGAAGACCATTGTCAAAGGAGTTTCCATGCACGTTGAATGTATTACTGTAGGGCCGTTTCAGATGAACGCCTACGTTGTTTATGAACAGGAGGGCGGCCCTTGCCTGCTGTTTGACCCGGGCGACGACATCCTGCGAATCGAAGAATTCATGAACGCACACAATCTGAAGCCGCAGGCCATTTACAATACCCACGCCCATATTGATCATGTGCGTTTTGCCGGCGATATGCAGCGCCGTCACGACCTGCCCTTTTACCTGGCCAAAGAAGAACAGCCGCTTTTGGATTCCATGCGCCAGCAGTCGGCCATGTTTGGCCTCGATTGCGCCGAACCTCCGTCGGTCACCTCCTTTCTAGAGGAAGGTCAGACCTATGAATTTGGTAATCAGGCATTCAAATTACTGCTCGCTCCCGGCCACAGTCCCGGCAGTATCTGCTTCCTGTTCGACAGCTTCGTCATCAGCGGCGATGTACTGTTCTACGATTCCATCGGCCGTACGGACCTGTTTATGGGCGATTATAACCAACTGATCGATTCCATCAAAACCAAACTGATGCCTCTGGATGATGATATCATCGTTTATCCCGGTCACGGCCCGCAGACAAGCATTGGGCGGGAGCGGGTGCATAACCCTTTTATCCGGGAGATGGTATGAATTTGAATGGTAAGGCGGCAATCGTAACGGGCGGCGCGGTGCGTCTGGGGCGGGCCATTTCGCTGGAGCTGGCCAATGCAGGAGCAGCCGTGCTGTGCGTTTATCATTCCAGCGCGGACGAGGCCAGATCTCTGCGCGATGAGATCATTACGGCGGAGGGGACCTGCGAAATCATGCAGGCCGATATCCGCGAGAAGGAGGCGCCCGGGCAAATCCGTGAAGCCTGCCTGAAGCTTTTTTCGCGCATCGATATCCTGGTTAATAACGCAGCCCTGTTTTACCCCACACCTATTGGTGAAGCGACTGAAAAAGACTGGCACACTTTCCATGAGCTGAACAGCAAAGCGGCTTTTTTTATGTCGCAGGAGATGGGCGCCTGGATGAAAAAAAACGGCAACGGCCGGATTGTTAATATCGGCGATACAAATTTCCGTTCGCCCTGGCCGGATTACATCCCCTACACCATGACCAAAGCCGCGGTCAACAGTATGACCATCGGGCTGGCCAAGGCGCTGGCGCCGGAAGTTCTGGTAAATTGCGTCAACCCCGGTCCTGTATTATTGCCGGAAGATTACGATAAGAGTCAGCGCGAGCGAGCCGTAAAGGCTACGTTGCTGCAGCGTGAAGGCAGCGCCGAAGATATTGCCCAAACCGTGCGCTTCCTCTGCGAAAGTGACTACATCACCGGCGCTGAGATCCCCGTAGATGGCGGCAGGCATATACGCTAAGGGTTTTGTATCTGAATTTTTCATTCTATCGAGATAAGCATTAGATTAACAACCGTTTTGCGGCTCCGGCACGGGAGCCTTCTTGGTGCAACCCCAATCTTCATCTTGATCCCAGGGTGATTATGGCTAAGCTACCATAGTTGCCCACAGCCACAATCGTCTCTTCGGAAATATCTACGGCGTTGTATTCAGCGTCGATTATGTCACCCCGTGTATAGTGGCGCCAGGTATTGCCGTTAAAATGGGAAAGCAAACCGAAAGAACCGGCAACAGCGATATTATTTATATGTACACCTCTTACGGCATCTTTATACAGGGAAGGAAAGGTTTCATCACGTTGCCAGTCTCCCACCAAATCCGGCCGCATATATATACCGTCTCCGCAAATAACATAACGTTTGTGCGGATAAAACCAGACACTCCGAAGGCTCCAGGACAATCCTGTTGTGTTTAGTTTGTTTACATGATCGTCTTTTATCTGCAGCAGTTCGCGGCCCTCATTGCGTGTCCGGTTTGAAGCAACGGCCAATATTTTCGTTTCCCCGGATAGCGGATTATTTGCTCCCCAGATATCCTGAATATCCAGTTCCGTTCCGCTTTCCAGCTTCGTCCAGCTTTGCCCGTCGTAGTGGGTGATATTTCCGTTGGTTCCAACGAAGTAGACATTATTCTCATCCGAAGCCCAAATACGGTTAATGGTTCCTTGTCTTTGCTCAACGAATGATGTTGTCCATCTCAAACCGTCGAAGTGCACATAAGAGCCTTGAACCGAAAAGCCCCAAATATCCTCTCCACCATTAGCATAGATGGCTCGCAGTTCACCAATTATTTTCGTGCCAAATGATGTGGCCACTTCGATCTTAACCAACTCCCATTTCTCCCCATCCCAATGCACCGCGTTGTACGTCTCAACTTCACCGGCGGAGTCGGCCACGCTTATCCGGCCAACGGCCCAGATGTTGTTTTCATCTACAATAGCCACGTCGTTCAGGTAGCTGCTGCCGCCGGCGCCGCCAAATTCGTACACCTGCCAGCTAAAGTTGTGGCCGGTGGTATCCATGGTGCCGCGGTTAAAGGCAAAGCGGTACCATTGCTGTTGCGTGCTGTCTTTGGCCAGCCACAGCTCGTAGCGGTAATTTTCGTTGGGCTGCAAATTATCGTCGTAGAAGGCGGTGTCGCTGCCGGTCAGTGTATGGCTGAAAAGTAGGGTGTCGTGCAGCGTGTCTTTAACATTGGCGCGGGTCAGCGCGGCCAGTGTCGGCAGGTGGGCGTTCTGCAATTGCAGGCGAAGGCCCAGCCTTGTCAGGCCGGTGTCGCTTACTGTTAGCATGGCGGCAGGATCCACGTTGCCGTTCTCCGGCGGGTAGGTCGGCTGCTCGCTGCAAAAGACAAACAGCATAAAAAAAATCGCAACGGCTATCTTTTTCATTATCCTAATCATTATCATTTTCTGTTACGCAGTTTAGCCTGTTTGCCGAAGGCGGTCAAGGTGTTTTGAGCAAGCGGGGTATTCCAGTATAAAAAAAGATAAAGATAATGAGAATGAGTAGTAAAGTAATAAGGATGTCCGGCTACTCCGGTAAACCTATATGCCGCAGCTTTTTCTTCTGGCCGGCATCCAACAAGCTCAGCCCTTCCTTAAAACTGGCATTCATCCAGCCAAAACCTTCGCGGGTGATGTAGCTGAAATCGGTGCCAACATTGCCGTATTCGGCGAATACTTTGTGGCTGCAGGCTACAACATCGTACTTTTCGGGAACGGTGCCGTTGTAATCCGCCGCGTTACGTACAATGGTATGCAGCCAGCGGTAGGCCAGATCGCTTGCTTCACTTTCGTAACCGTATTTGCGCAAACCCTGCCATATCAGCATCTGGTGTGGCGCCCAGCCATTAGGATAATCCCACTGGTAGGCCACTCGCCCTTCGCCCAATGGACCGCGCGATTTTTCCGTGGTACTAACCAGCCCGCCTTTTTCCACGTACAGCGGCAAACCCCGCTCAACCACCCGGGCAGCCTGTCCATGCGTCAGCATACCGGCCCACAATGGATATAAGTTAGTGATGCTCTCAAAACCGGTCTGCATATCCTTCTCAAAATCGTAATCAAAAAACCGGGCTTCATCTTCATTCCACATAAAATATTGCATCCGCTCACTGCGCTGTTCAGCAGTTTGGCGAAAATATTTGGCCTCATATTTTTTGCCTGCGTTTTCCAGCACACCGTCAAAATGTGTCTCCAGCATATCAGCCAGATCACATTCATACTTGTATAAAAGGCTGTTTAAATCCACCGTGTTAAGGTTAGCGCAACGCCCGGCTATTCGGTAGGAATTATCATGTCCCGATTCGCGCAGACTACGGTCATGGATAAAAAACTCGTCTAATCCGCGGTGCTTTATCCGCCCCGCCAGATAATCCTCCTTGAGCGAAACGGGATCGATGCCATTATCGCGGGCAAAGCGTTCAAACACATGATCGAAATGTCCGGGCTCCGGCTCCGGCGGCATGCCGATACCTTCACCATAGTAGCGCGACAGGCCGTTGGCGGTAAGCCTCGGTGGCGCCATCCAGACCGTTTTGTATTCGTAAATAGCCGTAAGCAAAGCGTTTTTCAGCCATGCTCTGCTTTCTCCCGATGGTGCCAGGTGCGGCCACAATTCGCGGATCATCGATGTGAGAAACGGCGGCTGTGTGCGGGTAAGATAATAGCTGCGGTTGGCATTGAGAATCTTGCCGTAATGGCGGATCTCATAAAGAAAATGATCGACCGTATTTTTGGCCAGGCTGATTTTGCCGTCCAGCAGCAGCCCGCGGTTAATGAAATAACTGTCCCAGCCGTACAGCTCGTTAAAGCGTCCGCCGGGCACGACAAATGGCAGCGGTTTATAGCTGCCGTCATTTTTATCCGCAGCAAGCGTAAGCAGACCAAAAGCATCATTGAGTGATTTCACATACCGCGGCGTCACGTTTTGGGGCAGCCGTTCCAGGCGAAAACCAACGCGCTTTTGCAGGGGAGTATAAAAATCGAAGGCGGCCTTATCGTTGAAAGGCACATATAAAATCAGCTTATCAGGATCAGGGCTTTTAGGATCCTGCAGGATCTGTCCGAGATGCGCCTCGTCCATGCAGCGCGTTAAGCCGGACCAAAACTGCTCGCGGATCACGCGGTCCAGGCGGTTTAGCGGGTTTTCAAATATATGGTCGGGGTTGATTTCATCGCGGCCGGATTCACGGGCCAGGGTTAGCTCTTGCAGCAGGTTGGAGAGGTGGTACGTACCGGTGACGGTCATGGTGCGGTCGCCCGGCTTCAGCTCGAAGCGTTTGGGACCTTTATCGTCGATGGTGATGCGCTTGTCGTTGTCGGTGTCTTCCTGTGCCAGCAAGCGCGACATAGTGCCGGCGATATCGCAACGCAGCATGGTGCATCACACCTTTTCCGCTTTGAGATAGTCGTCGTGCATAGCCTTTTTCCACCACAGCGGTATCAGGGCAATCGAAACAACAATATAAAGAATTGGCAGCAGGATGGTGTCCCCCGCCGGAAAGATAAGTTTGCCCACACCCACCAGCATCAGAAAAAGCGACAGCGCGGTAATCCCCGTGGTGAGCAACGCTTCGCCGAGACGCTTTCTGGCAACCTGCGCCGTATCGCCGGCAGCCTGAGCGCTTTTTGCCCAAAAACCAATCGGGCGCACACGCCTGTAAAATTCGCCCAGTGTTTTCATGCTGGTCGACGGTGTAAAAAAGGTCACCACGATCGCCGCAAAAGTGGAAAGCAGTGCCATGGAGCCCAGACGTATCCATTCCTGGTCGGTAGCAAAAAGCAGGATGGGCGCCACGATCAGTGACGTGGCCATTGCCGCCAGCTCCGAAAATAGGTTTATGCGCTCCCACAGCCAGCGCAGCACAAGCACGGAACCCATACCCGCCCCAAAAAGCAGTGAAATGAACCAGGCGTCCTGTATCGAGCCAAGGTTGGCCATAATGACCAAAGCAATCGCTAAAATAAGCACATTGGAAAAGCGCGCCGCCAGTACCTGCTCCGTGTTCTTGGGATCGCGCTTCAGCCACTCTTTGCAGATCAGCCGTTTGTAGATATCGTTACTCCAGTAGCCGGCACCCCAGTTGAGGTGCGTGTCTATGGTGGAGGCCAGCGCCGCCAGTAAGGCCGTAAGCATCAGACCGCGCACACCCACCGGCAACAGATCGTTAATGCCGGTCACAAATAAAATTTCACGCGAGGCGGCAAAGCCTTCCGTGCCCATATCGGCTACAGCAAAAGGATAAACCAGTAGCAGCCCGATACCGATTACCAGCCAGATCAGGCTGCGAAAAACGATCTGCATCCAGGAAAATACGATTGCTGCCAGCCGGGCGTCTTTGTCCGTGGCGCAGGCCATCGAGCGTTGTGCCAGGTATCCGGTGCCGTCGCTGTTCATCTGGAAAAACCATTGCAAACCGATGATCACTAGGAAAGGCAGCAGCGCTTCACCCCCGGTGGGCGCAAAGGAGAGCATCTGCTTGCCGGCCTCACCGTACAACGCTATAATCTGTTCACCGAAGCTGGCCAGGCCGCCCACTTCACCCATGATCACAAAGGCGTACACCAGGGTTCCGATCATCGCCAGACCAAACTGCACTACATCTGTGGCCACTACACTGCGCAGGCCGCCGGTGGTGGAGTAAAGAGCCGTAAAGCTGATGATCACCAGGATACTGATCAGGCTGTTGGTGCTGTTGATCTGCGTGCTGAGCCCGGTGATGCTTTCGCCCAATGATAAGTTGAAAAAACCAACCAGGGAATAAAACGCGCCGTAGATAAACTCCGGCAGCCACTCATGCCAGGGCAGAAATACTTCGGCGATGCGCATGGCGGCCACCAGCACCATGGCTAAAACAACACAATTAATCACCGTGCCGTAATAAATGGATTTAAGGACTCGCAGCGCCAGTACACCTTTGCCGCTGTAGCGTATTTCCGTAAGCTCTGCATCGGTCAAAACCCCGGCGCGACGCCAGGCCGCAGCAAATACAAAACCCATCAAAAGAAAGGCCAGGCCGTAAATCCACAAGCGCCAAAGCAGGAAAATGCCGCCCGTGGCGATCAACCCGGTAACCAGCAAGGGTGTATCCGCGGCAAACTGCGTGGCGGCCATACTCAATCCGGCTTTCCAGCCGCTTAGCGTTTTGCCGGCCAGAAAATACTCGCTCAGGTTTTCCGATGCTTTTTTCCGGGAGCGAAAACCGGAGCTGACAGCGTAAACGATAAACGCCAGAACAATAAGCAGATCAATCATATTTTTCCAATTCAGCGTAAATGGCACTTTTGTCAACTTTGGCCGGCAACGGCCCCATTTTCTGCAGCTTCATCTCGGCCAGGATGGCGCCGGTTTTAGCACAATCAGCCGCGGGCCTGCCATCCAGCCAGGCGGTTAAAAAACCGGACCAGTAGGCATCCCCGGCACCTGTGGCATCGGCCACGCGTATCAGGCGGCCCTTAATGCTTTCAAACCTGCTGCCATGCTGCGAAGAGACAATACTGCCCTGCTTGCCGAGTGTCAGGCACACCAGCTCGGCGCCCCAACCATGAAAATGGCGAATGGCGTCTTCTTCGGAGATATGCTCATCCTCAAACAGCCGCGCCACGTCGTCCAGACTTATTTTTACCAGTGCGCCACCGGCACAATAGCTTTGCACCACATGTCTCGCTTCTTCGCGATCGCCCCAGATCGATGGCGCGTAATTACAATCAATGCTCAGTTTTGCGCCGCTTTGAGCCATGCGCAGGGCGGCATCCACGATTGTCTTCTGGGCCGGCTGGCGGCTAAGGGCAAAACAGGTTGTATGGAAAACGCGCACCCGCCCAAACAAATCTTCCGGAATGTTGTCAGGACGGATCAGCGTGTCGGCCACCCGGTAGGCGATAAAATCGGCAGTGCCCGGTGTGCGGGTCAGTAAAATAACGGTGGTCGGCGCAACGGGGTCGGTCACAATGTAATCGGTGATAACGCCGGCCTCAGCCACGCGTTTTTTAAGGTAGGCGCCAAGGCTCTCGTTGCCCACGCAGGCAATCAGCGCTGAACGATTGCCCAACCGGGCGAGATTGGCGCACAGATTGGCAGGACTGCCGCCCTGGTAGCGGTGGAAGTCGCGTGCCTCTGCCAGGCTGGTGGTGGTCTGGTGACTAATAAGGTCCACCAGCAACTCACCGACGGCAAGAACATCAATCTTTTGTGGCTTATTTTGCGCAGCCGTCATACATCCATCTTTTTTAGTTGATCTTCAATTTCAGTGGAATCGGACAAATGGCGGTACCAGGTGTTATACAGGATAACCGAAAGGACCACCAGGACCGAGGCGAGGATAAAAAACTTGTCCCACAGTTTAAACACAAATACAATACCGGTGAGAAAAAGGGTTAACTGCCAGGGCACGGCCACGATAATGGACATAATATCGCGACGGTTTTCGCTGTCGATCATTCCTTGAATATTGTTGGGCAGACGCTCTTTTATATGCTTCCAGATGCCAAAGGGCCGCGTGATCTTATAAAAATTATTCAAAACCGCATCGTCCGTGGAACGCGACATAAAAGTAGCTATGATGCACGCCAGAAGAGAGGCGCTGCTGCTGAAAATAAACAGCATATACTCGGGCAGGTAATCAAAAAACGCCTTACTCAAAATAGCGGCAATGATTCCGAAGAGCGTGCCAAACGCAAAGCCGTATCCGTTAAAGCGCCACCAGTACCAGCGCAGCACAAGCGGGATAAAAATGCCCGCTCCGATGCCCATGGTTATCCAACCCCAGATCTCGTTGATGTTGGTAATGGTAAAACTGAATAACAAGCCGAGGATAATGATCACAAATGATGAGATACGGCTATGCCACATGAGCTGCTTGCCGGTTGCCTGCGGATTAAAAAAAGCCTGGTAAATGTCCTTAACCCAGTAGGCCGCTCCCGCGTTTACGGTGGAGTCGAATGTGGACATGGCCGCGGCGATAAAACCGGCAATGAGCAGACCCTTAATACCAACAGGCAGAAACTGATTGATTACAGTCGGAAGCACCAGCTCCGGGTCAGCGATGACACCGTGCAAACCACCGTAATAGATACCCAGCATGGCGAAAGCCGCGATCATCGGCCAGCGGAACATTAACAGAAAGGTCCAGAACAGCGACAACAGACCGGCTTCGCGATCGCTTTTTGCGGCAAAATAGCGCTGTACCATGTAGCCGCTGCCGCCGCCGGCTCCTTCCAGCGTAACGCGGAAAAGGTAAAAGAAAAGTGCAATGCCGAACATGTTGAAGCCGGCGTAAATGCCCGGAAGTTCAAGTTGCATCGGTGGGATAACACGCGTCCACTCATCAAGCGTAACAGCAATTGACTGGAAGCCGCCTTCTACCAGGGGCACCGAAACCATAAACTCTTCCGGCAAGTCTACGAGCAGCATCGCTTTGGCTACCACATATACAATCGCTCCAAAAATAAAAACACCCTGGAACACATCGGTCCAGACTACGCCGTAAAGGCCGCTGGCGATAGTGTAAATAGAAGCGAGCCCGGCCATAATGAGGGAAGCAACGCGCCAATTGATGCCCAAAAATTCCCCGGCAAATTTACCGGCGCCAATGGCAAAATAGCTGATCATGGCGATGGTTAATACCAGGTTGGCCACGGCGCTGATGACGCGCGCATAGTTTCCGTCGCGGTTTTTGCCAAAACGCAGATGCATCCATTCGGCCATGGTCATCGCCTGCGAGCGGCGGTTCCACTTACCCATAAAGATCATCAGGAAAGCCAGCATCAGCACCACGCCGCCGCGAATTTCAATAAAAAAGCCCAGCGTGCCCAGGGCAAACAGCATGGCGGTGTTGATCATCGTTCCGGCAATGTCTGTATTGGAAGCCATGCCGGAAGCGCCAAGCACCCACCACGGCAGATCGCGGTTACCCAGGAAATACGAATCAATGCCCTGCGAAGCCTTCTTCTGAACGATAAGACCCACAAGAACAATTGCGAGCAGGTAAACGGAGATAACAATGTAATCTATAATATGCATAACCTAGTCCATAACCAGTTTTTTTCCATTCAAAATATTTTGCAAAAGCAGCGTCGCCGAGGCACTCCAGGCCATGTGTGGCGTGCCATTGGGACTATGATCAGCGGCGGCGGCATACTCGTAAAAGCCCCAGTTTTTCTTTTTGTTGAAGCCGTTCACCGCTTCCAGCACACGCCCGGCTTCTTCATGCAAACCATGTTTCGCCAGCGCGGCGCCCCACCAGCCGTTAACCATGGGCCACAAACCACCGTTATGATAATGTCCGGGCTGGTTCTTAAACTCAAACGCATAATTGCCGGCAAGCATCGGCCACAGGCTGTCACCTTTATTTATGGCCGGCCAAAACGCCGGTATCATGGCGCTGTTTACTTCCCCTTTTAAAGACAACATATAATTTATCAGCGATTGTCTTTTTTCAGGCGTGAATAATCCTGCCAGCAAAGCCAGCGCGCTACCCAGTCCGTCGAACTGCGGGAAATATCCTCCCGGGGATAGGGCGGCCGGCGGGTACACGAGTTTCCCTTTTCCGGCAAGCAGTCTTTCTGCCGCGCCCGGATGGTAAAACGGTTGCTCTGCCCCCTGCTCCGGCCAGAAATTTATTTCAATAAGCTGCTGAATCGTTCGCGCCTGTTTCGCCGCTTCTGCATCATTGCTGAGACGGGCATAGAGTTTTGTGGCCCACAAGCGCAGTACCTGGTCATAAAAAACATAGCCGTGCAAAATATATTCATCGGCCCAATCGCCCGCCTGTGGTACATAGACCAGGCCGCGGTTGTTATACTCCCAGCTTTTGAGCAACGCCAGCCCTGCGCGGATTGCTGTACCGCAGCGCTCAAAAATTTCGGCATCATCGCATAATATTCTGTATTGGCAAACGCCGATGATAAACCACGGTATCGCATCCACGCGACCGGCAAGGCCGCCATAGCTGATACTGCTTATGTTGCCCCCCTCGTCCAGCGCGATGTTGGACGCAATCTGTCCCTGGGCTCCGGTATTTTCTACTAAAAGCAACAGTGTGCTCTTAAATGATTGCCGGATCTGCGTATCGCCGGTGAGCAGTCCGGCCAAGCCGGCAATAACCCCATCCCGCGCCCAGACGCGGCGGTAATTGTCGCGCGCGTCCACGCTGGCCAGAATGCCAAAAGGGGTAGCTGCCCGTTTTAACAGGGCCAATGCTTTTTCGTAAGCAATACCTGAATCAGCCATAAAAAATTACCAGAATGAAACAACCAGAACGGCGGTTACCACCAACAGTATTACGGATTGAATACGGAAATTTTTGTACCAGGGCAAGCCGGCCAGCTCTTTGGTTTCGTTGTCATAAAATTCACGCGACCAGGTAAAATTTTCCACTTTTTCCTTTGCCGGTAACCCGGTCATCAGGCTTCCCATAACCAGAGCGGCGGAGCTTAAGACAAACAGGATAGGCGCGATGTAGAGAAAATGTACGTCTGTTATACCCAGTAACTCATTAAATACAAAAAACACAGCGCCCAGGATTACACCAATAACCAGCGAAATAAAAGCGCCCTGCGCGTTGGCCCTTTTCCAGAGCACGCCTACGATAAACATGGCCACCACCGGCGGGACGGCGTAGGAAAGCACTTTCTGTAAATATTTAAAGAGCGACCCGAAATTTTCGATCTGCGGCGCCCAAAGTGCGGCCAGGATCATAAAGCCAAATGTTACCCAGCGCCCTGTTTTCATAAGCTGGCGGCTGTCCAGGTTGGGCCGCCACTTGTGGATAAAATCCATCGTAACCAGCGTGGAGGCCGAATTGAGCGTTGAATCGATTTGCGACATAAGCGCTGCGATAAACCCTGCGATTACCAGACCCAATAACCCAACCGGCAACAGATCAAACATCAACGTGGGGTAAACGAGGTCCGGCTTTGGCAAATCCGGGTAAAGAAGAATGGCCATAGTGCCTGGCAGCACCATAATGAATAAAACGGGAAGCTTTAGCAATCCTGCCAGCAGGCTGCCCCAGCGGCCATGCTCCAGGTTTTTGGCGCTGAGCACGCGCTGCACCATAAATTGATTCGTGCACCAGAAATAAAAGCCCAAAAGCGGTACCCCGGTGATAAGCCCAAGCCAGGGTACACTGGGGTCGTCCAGCGGCCGTACCAGGCTAAGCATATCAGCCGGAATAACCTCGGTAACGTTCCCCCAGCCGCCGATTTTATCCAGGGCCATGATCGTAACGGTTACCGCGCCGATCAGAAGCAAAATGGTTTGGGCGGCATCCGTATAAATGACAGCTGCCAGACCGCCGGCAATGGTATATACGCCTGCCACTACCGCCAGAATTGTAATCGTCTGCCACATGGGGATTTCCGGAAAGATCAGCTTCAGCATCAACCCGCCGGCATAAAGGCTGCCGGCTGTATCCACCACTATGTTTAAAAAGAGCGTTAGCACGGAAAAATATGTGCGTGCCCGTCCATCAAAACGTTTCTCTAGAAATTCCGGCATTGTGAAAATGCGAGCCTGAAGGATAAACGGCAAAAAGAAAATGGCAAAAATGATCAGAATAACAACCGCAAACCATTCATAATTGAAAACGGAAATCCCGGTGCTGTAAGCATCACCGGCCAGGCCAATAAGGGTGGTGCTGGATATATTGGACGCAAAGAGTGAAATACCGATAAACGGCCATATCATTGAACGGCCGGCAAGAAAATAGTCTTCAGCCGACTCATGTTTCTTACCCAGGCTGATTCCAAGCCAGATTACAAACACAAAATAGACAGCGATTACGATCAGGTCTACCGGTGCAAGCGAAAACTGTGGCATATTTTATCCGTGATGGTGAAGGTTAGTTAAAAAAAGCGGGGCGGAAAAACCGCCCCGCCAAGAGTCTGACCTTAGAAATTATAGCTTATAAATCCAACAATCGTACGTCCCATTATCGGACGGGCCATCCGGAAGGCTTTTTGTCCCGCCTGAACAGATTCCGTACGCGGGTTACCTTCTGTGATACCAATGACGTTGGTCAGGTTAACGGCATTGGCGCCAATGGTGAAATCACCAAAATCGTAGGCTGCCCCCGCGTTGAACTGCGTAAATGCAGGCAGCTTTGCGCTTGCCGTATTGGCATCATCCGTAAAACGATCGCCAAAGTGCTGAACAGTAAAATCTACACGCAGGTCACCCAACTCATAAAAAGGCGTTAAGGTGAAGAATATCTGAGGAATACGACGCACCTGGTTACCGTCAAAATCAAAATCCTGACCACTTTGCGTAAATTGGTAGTCACGATAGGTAACATCCTGGAAAGTACCCGTGAAATCTACACCGAAATCATTGTACTTTCCGATCACTTCAAGCTCCAGCCCCATGGCCGTCGCATCGGCAAAACGGGTAGCGGCTGAAACCGTACCGGTTTGCGGATCGACAACTTCATCGCTGAAGGGGAAGTCGTTCAGAGTACTGTAAAAGAAGGTACCAAATGCAGCCAAGTTAGGCGAGTTGTATTTACCACCGACTTCATATTGCGAGATATCTTCTACACGGGCGCTGGCCGCGGCATCAAATACCAGATTGTTATCATCCGGCGCGCGAAAACCATTGCTGATCCGGCCAAAGGCAGCCAGATTATCGTTCAGCTTATAGTTCAGGCCAGCGGAATAGGCAAATTCATCATACTCGAAATCCCATGTCTGATAACTGCCGTTTCCGTAGAGGACATTATCATCAGCCATCGTGGTCGCGTCACCCATATCATAGGTGCTGGTGTTCTCCGTCATACCGTTTATATCGCCAACCTCATAGCGGAAGCCGATATCAAATGTAAAGGCGTCAAATGAGAACTCGTCATTTACATATACGGCATTTATGAAATTGGAGAAATTGTAGTTAAGGTAATTCGATCCATAGCGTGTAAAACCATTATCGGTCAGCGAAACACCCGTGTTTCCGTCAACAAGGTCCAGGGCCATCGGGTCCTCACCAACTTCGGTCAACACGTTGTGCCACCACCAATGGCCTTCCTGCTTGTCATGGCCGAAATAATGGCCGATCGTAAGGCTATGATCAGCAATATCAATATTAAAAGATAGATCGTTTATAAAGTCCTGCATGGGCATGGTAACGGCCCACCAGCCGACTTCCACAACCAGCCCGTTGCCGTTGAGATTTTGCATGGCTGCGTTACCACCGATATTGCCGCCGCGGGCGTAACTCCACATGGGATCCGCAATACCCTTATCCGCCGCGTAGCCTTCAGCTGTCATAGGATCGTTCAGCGAGAAAATGGCGTTGAACTGATGATCAAGTACACTGCGCTTGAACTTTTCGCGAACGGTAATATTATCCGTTAAAGCATAATTAAGCTCACCGCCAAATGTAGTTAGCTCAGGATTCATACCACGGTCCAGGTGCTGCTCCTGGTATCCGCGTCCCTCGGGCTTGCGCACGTTCAGATAGAACAGATCCTGACTGGTCATGGTGCCATAGTTGGCATCAAAGCCGGACAGCTCTTCATCCAAACCCGTTAGAGGAATCGGCAGGTAAAATACGTTTCTGTCATTGAGATATTTTCCGTAAAGGCGGACATGGCCGCGGTCCATCAGGTAGGTCAGGTTTGCTTTGAGCTGGCCGCCGTTGTTGGCAGTAAAGCCTGTCGGACGAATACCCTGGTCCGTGCGGTAGAAACCACCCACATGATAGCGCAGGCTTTCGGAAATAGGGCCGCCAAATTCCAGGTCGGTACGGAACATACCGTAATCACCGGCGGAAAATTTAACATTTCCGTCAAACTCCGAACCGCCCGTCTTGCTGATGTAGTTGATAATTCCGCCCGCGGCATTGCTGGCAAAAATGGAACCGGAGCCGCCACGGACACTTTCCATGCGCTCGATATTTTCATCCAGCCTTACTGCAAGGTCTATGTTGAAAAACATACATTCGGGTGCGGCAAAAACCGGCATGCCGTCTTCCTGTACGGAAACATAGCGGAAACTGCCGTCCGCCGGAATACCGCGCGTAAAGAGGTTATTGCCCCCTTCACCGCCGGAGCTTTCGACATAAAAGCCCGGGATAGCTTTGAGCAGGTCTGCCGTATTGCGCGGCGCCATGCGCTCAATCTTCAGGGGATCAACCGTGGTAATAGCCACGCTGGATTCCAGCTTTTTCTTGGGTGTAGCCGTACCGGTAACCACTACCGCGCTCATATTCAGCATGTCCGATTGAAGGACAAAATCTTGCTGGGTTGTCTCCCCCGGTAGCACGGAAACCGTGGCCTCTTCCGCCTGGTATCCTACATAATCTATCATCAGTGTAAATTCGCCCTCGGGTACATTCAGAATTACATATTCTCCGTTGAGGTCGGTAGATGCACCCATGGTTGTACCTTCAATAAAAACGTTGGCGCCGGTAAGCGGACCGCCGTCTTCATCGGTTACCATCCCCGCAATTTCGCCGGTCTGGGCAAACGAAAGCGATGCGCAAAAAAGTAACGCTATAATTGTAGCTCTAAACATTAAAGCCTCCTGGTTAGGTTAAACTTAAGTCAGGTCGTGCTTGATGTTTTTCTACCACCCCCTTTCCTGCGTATTCATGAGAATGTTTTTGAATCGGACAGTAGAAAATCTTCTTAGAATAATAAATGGAGTTGAAATAAAACGACCGGTAAATGGAAATATAATAATACGTCTAAAAAAGGATAATAGAACAAAAGCAGATCGCAAACACGATGATACCGGAATTTCTGAAGAGCCGGTACACCTGATTCGCAAATTAACAAGCGTCCTGTGCTTGTGAGGCCAAAAGAAAGGCGCATCCTCCCTGACTGTTTTTTGGTCATAAAGCTTCGCTTTCGCCAAAACTAGTCCACGTCAGTTTGTTTGCTACTACAAGAAGATATATGGGTCTAATATAGGGATATTTTCCATACATCTCAAAACGGGAAGTTACAACTTTACCCCTAACATAAGCTGCTAAAGTCTACATCAATAAGAATCGCTGTCCTCCCTGGCTCTCATAAAAATCATGCCCACGCGGGATTTCGATTTTTCCAGTCGCTGTACCACTTCACTGAACTTTTCGTCCATCACCTCGCCGGTTTCAGGCGGGCTGGAGGCGTGGCGGAAGATAAGGTTGTCCCATTCATCCCGCACAATAATCCCCATATGCGCGGAGATCACAGCCGGATGCGTTGTTACGATCGAAGCGATCTCTCCGCCCTTTAAATTGGGCGCGGCGTGCATCAGGTTTTCCGTCGGGATATGCGAAACCTTATAATCCATTGGGCCCGGCGCATCAGCCAGGTTTTCTTCCGCAACGCCGTTGTTTTTATAAAAACTCTTACGGTCGATTGTCTTGCTCATAGTGCGCGTTAGTCCCGGTCCTATCTCGGGGGTGGCGTCATAAAGCAGCCAGCTGTTATTGGGCAGCCAGTCGGCGATGGTGTAGTGGTTGCGGGTTGTATAGCTTATTTTACCGTCTTTGTAGCGGATCTGCTGCAGCTTATTGTACATTTGCGGATAATCCGTGGAAATGGCCAGGGCCAGGGTATGCTCGCAAAAAGTCATGCAATCAGTGCGCGCAAAATCGATCGTCGGGTCGGGGTCGGGACTGGAGCCTGCTCCCTCACCAAGATTAAAGATGAGATAAGGCGTGCCCAGGCCGCGTTCAGACAGATACTGTATGCGCTCATCGATATCGGGATACTTTTCGCGGGCCGTCTTCATTAGCTCGGTAAACTCGGAAGCGACCATCAGGTAGGTGGGCTTTATGCGTTCTATTTCATACTGCGGCGCGTAACGGGTACGCAGGCTTTTGGCCATGGTACCGCGGACAACATGCACCTGCATGGGCTCGTTTAATCTGCCGGCAAAAGGATTATGGCCTTGTTCCACGCATAATTCAATCTTGCCGGAGCCAAGCTTTGTGTTGGCGGCGTGCGCGAAAAAATAGCCGTCGTGGTAGGTTCCGCCACTCAGCCTAACACCGATAAGCCCAGGGATAAAAAGTACGCTGCCAGGCAAAATCTGCGTTGGGTTGAACGCGGCGGTGCGGTAAGGCAGATGCTTCCAGTTGCCGTGGGCCTTTTCCTGCTGCGCCTGGTATGTACTTACCTCGTAATTACCGTAATCGAGATAAACACTGTTTGGGTCAAACTGCGCGTGGACTGCTCCGCCAAGAAGCGCAAAGGCAATAATTAAAGTAAAAAGCTTCATCACATTCATTCCGGTTTTTTAATTACCATCAATTTTAGACATTTTAGACTTCTTATGGAAATTTGGAGTTACAAAAATTTTCTGATCTGGCCGATGACCGTTCAGGCTGTGGACCTGTGGTCTCCCGGCGTGCAATTACAGCAACAAAGTCAATTCCATAATTTCATTTGACAGTCACCGTGATTATATTCGTGATACGATTTTTTACATGCAAATCCCGGAGGAACAATGAAACGCATACACAATTTTAATGCCGGACCGGCCGCCCTTCCCCTCGAAGTCCTGCAGCAGGTTCAGGAAGAACTGATCGACTATCACGGGGAAGGCCTTTCCGTAATGGAAATGAGCCACCGCAGCAAAACTTTTGACAATATCATCAAAGACGCCGAAAAACTGCTCAAAGAGGTTATGGGCATACCCGCCGGCTACAAGGTGATCTTTATGCAGGGCGGCGCAACGCTGCAATTTGCCGCCGTACCGCTCAACCTGATTGGCGAAGGGCAGTTTGCCGACTACATCAACACAGGCTCATGGTCGCAAAAGGCAATCGCCGAGGCGCGTAAATTAAATAAAAAGTTTAACATGATTGCATCATCGGAAAATGACAATTTTTCCTATATCCCGAAGCAATTCAAGATTGATCCCGATGCTGCCTACCTGCACATCACCAGCAACAACACAATTTTTGGCACACAGTGGGCCAGCTATCCGGATGCCGGCAGCGTGCCGCTCGTGGCCGATATGTCTTCGGATATCAACTGCCGCAAAGTGGATGTAAGCAAGTTCGCACTGATCTACGCCGGCGCCCAGAAAAACATGGGGCCTTCCGGTGTAACAGTTGTGATCATGAAGGAAGAGCTGCTGCAGAAAAGCCCCGATAATATTCCGACAATGCTCAGCTACAAAATAATCGGCGGCAAAGACTCATTGTACAACACACCGCCCACCTTTGGCATCTATATCCTCAAACTGATCTGCGAATGGATGATCAAAAAAGGCGGTCTGGATGGGATTGAAAAGATCAATAATGAAAAGGCGGACATGATCTATAACACCATCGACGGCAGCGAGTTTTTCCGCGGTACCGCCGCCAAGGACAGCCGCTCAATGATGAACGTGACGTTCCGCCTGCCTTCGGAAGAGTTGGAGCAGAAGTTCATTGCCGAAGCCATGGAAAAGGCCGAGATCATAGGCGTAAAGGGGCACCGTTCGGTCGGTGGTATCCGCGCTTCGATTTACAATGCCGTGCCGCCGGAGTCGGTTAAAGTGCTTGTGGACTTCATGAAGGAGTTTGAGCGCACAAACGGCTGATGAACGCTGAGATTACGGCAGAATCCGTATTATAATTTCTTTGGTCAGGGAGGACTGGAATCCCGGCGCGCAGGCCGGTATGATATGCTTCTTTTGACAAAATAAACAGCAATTTTTATAGCATTAAGCCAAAACTGAGAGACGCAAATTTTGCGTCTCTTCTGTTTTTAAATTTTGCTTTGAATATCATGAACATCACAGTATTGGACGGACATACGCTTAATCCCGGAGACCTGAGCTGGTCGGAACTGGAAAAGCTGGGTTCCTGCAACATCTATCCACGCTGTACCGCGGATGAGATCACAGACCAGGCCAAAGAAGCCGACATTATCCTCACAAATAAAACACCGCTCAGCTCGGAAACAATCGCGCAACTGCCAAAACTAAAATATATCGGCGTGCTGGCCACCGGCTACAACGTTGTGGATATTGAGGCCGCGGCAAAACACAGCATCCCGGTTACAAACATTCCAACTTACGGTAGCGACTCCGTGGCGCAAGCCGCTTTAACCCATATTCTTAACCTGGCCGGACGGTTCTGCCACCACACAGACAGCGTGCGGAACGGCGGTTGGAGCGCGCGTAAAGACTGGTGTTACTGGGATTTTCAGATGATGGAATTAAACGGCAAAACACTGGGTATCATCGGATATGGCCGGATTGGACGGCGGCTGGCAAAACTGGCCCGCACCCTCGGTATGAACGTACTTTTTACAACACCGCGCTGGCATGAGCTGGACGCCTGGGCAACCGGCACAGACCTGCAGCAATTGCTTCGTGAAAGCGATTTTGTAAGCATGCATTGCCCGCTGACAAACGAAACCGAAAAAATAATCAATGCGGAAAACATGGCGCTGATGAAGCGGACGGCTTTTCTTGTAAACACCGCCCGGGGCGGGTTGATTGACGAACAGGCTTTGGCCGAAGCGCTCAACCAGGGTATCATTGCCGGGGCCGGGCTGGATGTTTTGTCGCAGGAACCACCGCCTGCAGATCATCCGTTGCTGAAGGCCCGTAACTGTTACATAACCCCGCACCAGGCCTGGGGAACGCTGGAGGCCAGACAGCGCCTGATGAACCAGGCTGTAGAAAACGTAAGAGCATTTCTTGAGGGAAAACCGGTTAACGTGGTAAACGGCATTTAGAATAGCGCTGAATTAGCCGGAAATATTTTCCAGTTCCTTCCACAACATTTCGAAAGCGCGGTTGGCCGCGGACTTTTCTTTATAACTGCCCAACGGGGCACGTTCCAGCCCCATCTTCTCAACATCGCTGGAATAAGGGATGGCGCTTTTTAAGAAACGATCGTGCTGTTCCGGCAGTGTGTTCATAATTGTGCGGTGCAGCGACTTGCGCTTCTCAAACATGGAGAAAAAGGCATAGAGCTTTTTGACATCGTAGCCGGCATCCGCAAAAAATTGCAATAGCTTTTCATATGTAAGCTGCGATAAGGTCGTAGGAATAATAGGCACGATTATTTTATCCGCTGCCTGGAAAACATTCTCGGAAACTAGCGTAATGTTTGGCGGACAATCCAGAAAGATGAAATCAAATTCCTCCGCCAGCGGTTTGAATGTTTTCTTCAGTTTTTTAGAAGGCTTTTTAAACTCATCCAGCAATAAATCCAGATTGCGGTATGTCATATCGGATGGCAACAGGTAAAGGTTGTTAAAGTCACTTTCACGGATGCTTTTGTCCAGCTTTTTTCCGCCTTTTACAAGCACGCGGGTATCGTGCTTTTTTACAGGGCGTATGCGCAAATAATAACCGGACGAACCCTGCGGATCGAGATCGCACAAGAGTGTTTTATATCCACGGTGCGCGCAATGCCAGGCCAGGTTGACACAGGCCGCCGTTTTGCCGACGCCGCCTTTCATGCTGTAGAGGGCCACTATCTTCATTCGCCCTCCACGGTGAAACTACTTTTATAAAGATGGCGGCTTTTGGATGATGCAAAGCCGCTAAACAGGCTCCTGAAGTCGCGCCGCAACCGCTTTTTCTCCGTGCGGGTATGGCCAATCAGGGCGGCAGCCGTCTCTGTCAATTCCGCCTGATTTTTCTTTTTGGCCGTCAAATAAATCTCCGTCAACAGCTCTTCCTGAACCGACATATCGTTCATGCTGCCCAGATTATCCTGAAGTTTTTTAAGCATGGCAATGGCTTTCCGCGACGGCTTTTCCTTGAAGGCACTCTGAAAGAACTCCAGCAGGTAGCGCAGCTTTTTGCACTCTATGCGCAGGTCGTGGAAGGCGCTGTCCCCGGCCTCATCGCTTAGCTCCGCGCCTTGCTTGCGTATTTTTTTAAAACGCGCCTTTATCCAGCGAGCGGCAGAAGTCTTTAAATCTGCATCGGTCACCAAATGATGTTCATAATCACTTAGCGTGGCATCAATTCTCGCGATAATCTGACTATATTCTTTGCTTTCCAAAAAACTATGCAGGCTGCTGAACGCCATGCTCCGGCGGCGGGCGCAATTGCTCATAAGCTTGCCCAGGCCTTTATGAAACTGCGGCGGCAAAACGCTTTCAAAACCTGCGCGGCGTAACAGAAAAACGTCCCAATCACGCACGGGGCCGGTAAAGTTTCCGATGCGTTTTAGATCGTTTTGCAGCTGAAGAACGGTCTCTTCTTTCAGCACGCCTTTAATGCGGCTCAACGCGGAACGCATGCGCCGGCCACAGACCCGGTAATCATGCAGAAACTCCGTATCTATATCTTCCCTAACACCGGGCTCATTGAGAAGCATCATTTTAAAATTTGCGGTTAATATTTCCTTCAATGCGGCAGAGAGAGAGGATTCCTGTGAAAAATCCAGCTCGGGACGTGAACCCCGGTAACCGCCGGGCACAACCCCCGCCTCCGCGTAAAGCAGCGAATCACTGTTGTCGGCCGCAAGTATTTTCCAGGGTGCAAAGATAACCTCACACACCTGTTCGTAGCCGCGCAATGGCTGTACCTCAAGCAAGCGCAATCCGGCATTGCCATTATTCAAGTTATAAAAAATGCCGCGGGCGATCGTTTTACGGTCTGTGTTGAGCAAATCGAACTCTTCGCTGCTGCCCTGCCAGAGGCTGTGAACCAGCAGGGCGCGCACATCCAGCACATCCGCCAGCCATGCCGAGAGATGCGCATCTTTAACGTCTTTTGGCCAGACGGACAATACGCCTTTTCTCTGGCGGCTTTCAAAAACAGGTAAACCATCTTCGATGGCACGGAGCTGCAAAAGGCCGTCCGCCAGACGCAGGGTATGCCCGCTGTTGTAAACCCGCCAGTCAAAGCTGTCCAGCAAGACGATCGAAAGCGCCTGCTTATTTTTGCGTACGGCGTTGTATTCCGGCGGCAACTTCTGCGAAAAATCACGCCAGCCTTTTTCCCGCTCCAAACGAATGGTCACAATCTATCCTTTTCTGTTTTCCTGCTTTTTGTTTTTCATATAGCTCAGCGATGAGGCCGTCAGCTAGGCCCACCTGCGGAACGTACATCTCCTTTATACCGGCCCATTTCATCGCCGATGTATAGATCTGCACGGCGGGCACAATCACGTCGGCGCGGTCAGGCCGCAGGCCAAGCTCCGTTATGCGCTGTTTCACGCTGTAATTTTCCAGGTGCTTGCGCAGCTTTTTCAGTTGTGATAACAAAACAGGTTTACCCGTTTTAATATTCAGCATGCGGTGCATTTTGTTTATGTTTCCACCGCTGCCGATCGCTGCCGCTTCCGGAAATTCTTTCTTTTTTTCATTAAGCCAGCGCTTCATGTCGTCCCATTTTTCATCGTTCACCAGCCCTTCCAGCAAACGCACCGTACCGATATTGAGGGAGCGCGAGTCCACCACACGATCCTGATAAAACAGAGTCAACTCCGTGCTTCCCCCGCCAACATCCACATAGAGATAAGCCTTCCCGCGCTGCAGGTATTCAGCGATGTGGTTGGAATAGATAATGTGTGCTTCGCGCTCCCCGTCGATGATCTCCAGGTTTATACCGCTGCTTTCACATATGCGGCGCACCAGCTCACTTCCATTACTCGCTTCGCGCATGGCCGATGTGGCGCAGGCCAGGTATGCTTCAGGTCCGTAGGATTTGATGAGATATTTGAACCCGATGAAAGCGTCACAAAGGCTTTCCATTTTAGCAGCTGAGATCCTACCGTCACGGAAGGCATCGTCACCAAGGCGAATAGGCATTCGGATAAGTGATATTTTTTTAAAATACGGCCCGTTGTCGGTTTCATAAACCCGTGAAAGCAAAAGGCGCACGGCGTTAGACCCCACATCGATTGCGGCAAGCTTCATACAGCTTCCTGCCTGAGCGATTTCAATTTGTCTTTCAGCACGCGATAGTGCTCCTCTTGAGCGCGGAGGGCAGTGCCATCTTTATCACGGCGATAGGGGTTATCCTGGGCCGCGTTTATGATGCGCGACTTTACACGGTCCCTGAGCTGAATTTCCATGAACTCTTTCAGTTCACGGCGCACGTTTTCGTCGTAGACCGGTGTGGCCACTTCGATGCGGTTGTCCAGGTTGCGGATCATCCAGTCGGCAGAAGTGAGGTAATATTGCTCGTTGCCACCATGGCAAAATATCATAATGCGCGAATGCTCCAGATACTTGTCGACGATGCTGTACACCTCGATGTTCTCGCTTAGCCCTTTCTCGCCGGGTATGATCGAGCAAATCCCGCGGACCAGCATTTTTATCTTTACGCCGGCATTACCGGCCTGATACAGCTTGTCGATCAGATCGGTATCCACCAGGTTATTCAGTTTGATCAGGATATAGGCTTCCTTGCCGGCTTTGGCGTTTTTGATCTCAGCCCGTATAAGCTTCTTTAGCTTGCGGCGCATATAAAAAGGCGAAACAAGAATATGGCGGTAATTGTAGTTTTTATAGTTATGCTCCATAAAATCAAACAGCTTGGAAACTTCTTTGGAGATGCCTTCATGCGATGTAAACAGACCGTGGTCACTGTAGATTGTAGCCGTGGTTTCGTTAAAATTTCCGGTGGCAATATAGGTGTAATGGACATCTTCGTCGTTCTCGCGGCGCGTAATCTGGCACAGTTTGGCATGCACCTTCAGGCCCGGTATGCCGCTTAAAATATGGGCGCCTTCATCGGCCAGCTCGTTGGTCCAGTAGATATTGGCCTCTTCGTCAAACCTTGCCTGCAGTTCCATCACCGCGGTCACTTTTTTACCATTGCGGATGGCGTTGATCAACGCGTTAACAACATTGGAGTACTTGGCCACGCGGTAAAGCGTAATTTTGATTGACTTTACCCTTGGGTCAATTGCCGCTTCACGCAACAGATCTATAATGTAATGGAAAGACTGATAGGGATAGTGCAGCAGGATATCGCGCTGGCGAATGGACTCAAATAAGCTGGATTTAGGCAGTAAGTCACGATGCGCCAAAGCTTCCTCGTCCGGGTAAACCAGATGATCGAGCCCCATGGTCGGAAACCTGATAAAATCGCGCGCATTGTGATACCGTCCACCCGGGATCAGGTTTTCGAAATTCTGCAGGGCGTTTTTCTTGAGCACAAAATGCAGCAGGTCTTCGGGCATTTCGCGGTCATAAACGAAGCGTACGGCCTGGCCCTGTTCACGCTGCTTGATGCTTTTGGCTATTTTTTCATAAAAGCTCTTTGTAATGTCATCGCTGATATCAAATTCGGCATCGCGGGTCAGTTTTATCGTGTAAGCGTCAAAGCGATCGTAATTGAGGGTAACGAAGATATCCGGCAGCCCGATGCGGATGACATCATCAAGCATGATCAGCATCTTTTTTCCGTCACGATCGGGCAGTTGTACAAAACGCGGCAGAACATCGGTCAGCAGTTCAATCAGCGCGTATTGAAAATTTTTCGGTTCATCGGTGCGCTGCATTTTGATCGCGAGATAGATAACCTGGTTTTCCAGCCGGGGGAAGGGCCGTGATTTGTCGAGCATGATCGGCACCAGGCGCGGGCGCACTTCATCGGCAAAGTATTGCAACACATATTCATGCTGCTCCGGGCTCAGCTCTTTCTCGTTGATCATGTAGATATTTTCCTGTTCCAGAGCTTCCAGCGTTTGGTTAAAGATCAGATCAAAACGTTCACGCAGATGCATCACTTTATCGTGAATTTTTTTCAGCACCTTTTTTGGAGATTGCCCGGCCGTCGCTTTACTGCTGCCTATCCCGGCATTTACCATGCGTTTAAGCGTTGCCACGCGCACCCGGAAAAACTCATCCAGGTTGTTGGAAAAAATGCCCAGGAACTTGAGCCGCTCCAGCAAAGGAACACTGGGGTCCGCTGCCTCCTGTAAAACCCGCTCATTAAATGAAAGCCAGCTGATTTCACGGTTTATATAGTTACGATTCGCTGCCATTGAGACTCCATGAAAGTGTTAGTGAAATGTAGCAAATGATTACAGTTTTCCCAACGTGAACGGCCCTTCTAACACAATCCTCACAAAACTGTTTTTTGCTGATTGTATTCCGTTCTTATCAAAGTTTAACCTAAACGTAATTAGTTAAGCCCCGATAATGACCTAAAATCGATTGAGGAAATGGATGCGATTGTTCAATAGCCTTTCATTTAAAAAGAAAATGCTGTTCCCGGTTTCTTTGCTCGTGCTGGTCGTGCCGCTTGTCATTTTTGCCTATTTCCAGCAACGCTTTTGGGACTACGGCCATGACCAATTGCGAAACGAAGCCCTTAGCAACGCGCACCTTCTGGCACAGGGAATTTCGGTAGGCCTGGAATTCAACGACCTGGAAAACATTAAAAACGTCCTCAAAACAGCGCGCAGCAACGAAGATATTCTGTTTGTATATGTGCGCGATAAAAATGATTCCACCGTCGCTTCCTACAATGCTCCCAACCTTGGAAAACGTTATTCTGAATTCAGAATCCTGCAGGAAGCAAACATAAACGACGAATACCTGCAGGTAAAAGTCCCCGTTTATGCTATTGACGGTGATGTCCATGGTTCACTGCAACTGGCTCTGAGCAGCGCACCGCTAAACGCGCGGTTACAAGAAGACCTGCTTACTCTCACTGCCATGCTTGGGCTCATTTTCCTGCTTACGCTGCTCACGGTATACGGGCTCAGCAACCTCATCATCAGGCCTATCCAAAAATTGGCCGCCGCAGCCCGGCGTATTGGTGAGGGCGATATGGATGTGCATATTTTTGAAACAAGCACCGATGAGATCGGCGATCTGGCAGGGGCATTCAATAAAATGATCATCGATCTGAAAAAGCAGCGTCAGAAGATAAATCACTATACGCGCAATTTGGAGACGATGGTAAAGGACAGGACCATCGAGCTGCAAAACAGCAACCGCGAACTGGAAGAAAAGCGCCGGCAGGCGGAAGAGGCCAACCGACTTAAGTCGGAATTCCTGGCCAATATGAGCCATGAAATCCGCACGCCGATGAACGGCATTATCGGTATGACGCGTTTATTGTCTGACACGCCGCTTACGCCGGATCAGGCAGAATCGGTAAGCATAATTCATAACAGTTCGGAATCGCTGCTGCGTATCATCAACGATATCCTGGACATTTCAAAAATTGAAGCCGGAAGGCTGGAACTGGTTTATTCACCCTTTTTGCTAAGCGACCTTCTGGAGGAGTTGGCGCTCTTTTTTGAACCACACGTAAAAAGAAAAAATATCTTCTTTAAAATTACGCGCGATAAAAACATTCCTGCTATCCTAAACGGCGACATCATCCGCTTGCGCCAGATATTGGTAAACCTGATCAGCAATGCGGTCAAGTTTACGGAAAAAGGCGGTGTTAGCCTTGATGTTTCTGCGGAGAGCTGGCAGATGCAAATGTATAATGTCCGCTTTGCGGTTCACGATACGGGCATCGGTATCGCCCGTGAAAAGCACCAGCTTATTTTTGAAAGCTTTACCCAGGCCGACGGAAGCACCTCGCGGCAATACGGCGGCACCGGCCTCGGGCTAACCATCTGCCGGCACCTGGTCCAGCTGATGGATGGTGAGATCGGTATCGAAAGTCATGAAGGCGAGGGCGCCTGTTTCTGGTTTTCAATTCCCCTGGAACATATCCGCACCGGACAGCTGGAAAGAAGCGACCATGAGCTTAAAGCAATCGCTAATGAACACCCCGGCGATCTGCGGACCTACCGGGTACTCATCGCGGAAGACAATATCATTAACCAGAAACTGGCCAAAAGATTTACCCACAAGCTGGGATATGAAAGCGACCTGGCGGTAAATGGCGCGGAAGCCGTAGATGCCTATAAACGGGAAAAATACGATCTGATATTAATGGATATTCAAATGCCGGACATGGATGGATATGAGGCCACACGCGCGATTCGCCGCCTTGAAGATACGGGCGACAAACACATTCCGATCATCGCGCTCACAGCCAATGCCATGGAGGGAGACCGCGAACGCTGCCTCCAGGCCGGCATGGATGACTACCTGAGCAAACCTATCGTTTTTGAGGAGTTTAAGAAAGTACTGTCGGACTGGACGCAGTACCGGGCTTACGATGTCCAGAACAGAAAATAAAAATCGAAGAGTAGGTTAAAGAGAGATTCAATCGTTATAAGTGTAAGCAGGAAAGAGTGGCTCATATCGCGGAAAGTGAAGCCGTTCCTGAAGGATCTGAAAAAAAACAAAGCGGCCCGGTTTACGATCTGCCGAAACACATTTGCCTTGTTATCCCCCGGGCAGATGTTTGCGGCATCAGGATATTTTTGTCCGGATCTTTTAAAAAGCACCCTTTTCTCCTTTTGTTGATCGAACCGGACCGCGAATGCGGACTGTTCCCCTGCGAGATTTATATATAAGCTTTTTAAAAGCGATTGATAACCGCCACTGAGTAAAGCGCACACTTTGATGTTTAAACGGAATACATTTTTCAACAAGCTGATTTCCGCCATTGACCGGCAATGCGCTCCACCATTTTCTCAAGACTTCGACGGTAAATCCGAACTTTAACAAAAAGGCACCAACAGGCATCAATGAACGAAAAAAAAATCAGCAGATATATAACTGCCAAATACGTAAGCGCTATGGCGCTGATCGTATTAATCCTGATTGTTGAATTCATTGTCCAGTACAATTTTTTAAACGATATAGATGCCTATAACCGCGACCGTGAGATCTACACGCGCCTGCTTACCCGCCTGAGCACACTTGATGACGGGCTGCCCGTAACCGGCCAACTGCGCTCCCTTTATGAATTGGCCGCAAATCCGGCCCTTGCAAATTTCGGCTTTCAGGAACTCTCTGAAGCGGCCGGCGCCTCCCAAACAGAAGAGTTCAACAAAGCACTGGACAAAGCCGTTTCTGCTGCCGCTGACAGCCTGAACGCGTTTAACGCCAGGCAGCAATCCACACAGCAGGCGCTCCAAAAAACAAATCTGATCATTTTTGTTACCCTGCTGCTGGCACTGCACGGCGTGATGATCCTCTTTTTAAGACCCATGCGCCGAAAACTGAGCGAACTTTACAGCACCATCCTGGACCAGCGCGATGAAGCACTGACAGCGTCACGCTCTAAAAGCGAATTTCTCTCAGCCATGGGTCATGAAATACGCACCTCCCTGAACGGGGTTATCGGGATGACTGACCTGCTGCTGGAGAGCCACCTGGTACAGGAACAGCAGGACAATCTCAAATCCGTAAAAAAAAGCGGCTACAACCTAGTAACCATCATCGAAAATATTCTCGACTATGTCCAGATAGAGGCCGGGCGCCTGGAGCTGGACCGCGTCTTTTTCTCATTGCGCTCGATGCTCGATGAGCTTATCGACAGGCAGCGGCCGGCGGCCGAAGAAAAGCAGCTTGAACTGGTCTACATCATAGAGCCCGATGTTCCGGATACGATCCTTGGCGATGAAAAAAGGCTGCGCAAAGTGTTGGAAAAGCTCCTTGATAATGCACTGCGCTATACGCGCAAGGGGGAAGTTTTCCTGCGTGTTTACCGCGTGCAGCAAGCAGGCGACCAATGCGATATCCAGTTTTTGTTAAGCGACACCGGACCGGGTATTCCACCGGAAAGATTACGCTATATTTTTAAACCCTTTTCGAGGATTGCTGAAAAGGGCGAGCACCGTTTTGGCGGGTCCGGATTGGGCATGGCCATTGCCGGACAGCTTGTGACGCGAATGGATGGCAAGATCTGGCTGGAAAGCGAAATATCCAGAGGTACCACCGTTTTTGTGCAGATTCCTTTTACGGTAAGCGAAAAAGCGCAGCAGCTCTACGAGCAGCAGAAAAGCCACATTCTCAAAAACAAACACGTGCTGATTGTAGATGAAACAGCCGAAACGCGCAGGATGCTTTCCGTTCAATGCCACGGCTGGGGTATGCTGCCCAAATCCGCAGGGGACTGCGAGACGGTCGGGATGCTGCTGCATCAACATGTGGTGGATGTTGTTCTCATCGATGAGCAGCTGGTGCAATCGTGCAGCGGGCATTTCCCAGCCGATTTACCAAAGATTATTCTGGCCGGGGAGAACGGTTCGCCGGGTACGGCCAACATGCTTAAAAAGCCCGTTAACCAGGGACGGCTCTACGCCATGCTGCTTGAAATATTCAGCCAAAGCAGCGGTAATAATCCGCAGAAGGAGGAGACCCGTTCGCTGCCGCTTAAAATTCTTTTGGCGGACGACAACTCCATCAACCGTAAACTGATCAGCCAGCTTGCCGCGCGCCTCGGCTACAACATCGATGTGGCACTCGACGGTGTTCAGGCCGTGGAAATGGCAGGCAGGGAAAAATACGATCTCATATTTATGGATGTTGAAATGCCGGAGCTGGATGGACTGTCCGCCACAAGAAATATATTGCAGACGTACAGCGAGCGCGGTGCGGCGGCGCCCAAAATAGTCGCCATGACGGCAAACGCCGAGAACCAGGACAAGGAAATGTGCTTTGAGGCCGGTATGGTTGATTATATTTCAAAGCCGGTGGACGCGCAAAAGCTAAAAGAGACGATCGCGCACTGGTCCAGTGTCATCAACAGCCAGGAAAAGGCCCCTTCCGGCGCTTAAAACGGGCGTGAAAAACGCTCCAGCAAATGCTTGCGGCGGTCCCTCGAAACCGGGACATGCAGACTATTCATCATGATCACGCTGCCCCCGTCACCGTCATAATCCGAAGACTGGTTGGTTCTGCTGTACTCTTTCACGTGTTCCAGGTTGATAAGGTAGGAGCGGTGCACGCGAAAAAAATTGAATTCCGAAAGCATATCCTCAAACTCCTTCAGCGTACGCGAAACAATCTCCTGATGCTGCCTGTCCGATAAGTAAATAATACTGTAATTACCTTCCGCCTTGCACATGACAATGTTTTTGATGTGAACAAAGTTGATCCCGCTCTGCGTGGGCAGACCGATCTTCTTATTGCCTGCCTGGGCCTTCTTGTTCTCCAGCAGTACCTGCAGGCTCTCATTCATAGACTGCTTTTCCAGCCGTGCCTCTATTTCCTGCTGCACTTTCTCCACCGCGTTTTTAAGATCGTCCACGCTGATCGGCTTCAGCAAATAGTCCAGCGCGCTGAAATGGATCGCCTGGATGGCATATTTGTCATAGGCGGTCGTAAATATAACTTCGGGGTGAGCGTCATCCAGTTGCTCCAGCAGATTAAAGCCTGTTCCGTCCGGCATTTCGATGTCCAGAAAAATAAGATCGGGCCGGTGTGACTGAACGAGCTTCAGGCCGCTTTTGACCGAATCAGCCATGTCAAGCACTTCCACCTGCGGGCAGTAATCTATCAGCAAATTGCGCAGCAGCATTCTGCTCTTTTCTTCATCATCGATAATAACGGCTCTGATCATATGGTCCCCCAAACGTTATAGGATTCTAAAAATGCATTGGTATATGAATAGTAACACGCGTTCCGCTGCAACCATTATTTTCCTCGCCAAGGTCGGCCACGGAAACTGACACGTTGTTGCGCTTGCCGGAATTGATGATGTCCAGCCGCTCACGGGTAAGACGCATGCCGGATGAGGTGTGATCCTGCTGACGCGTCTGGCGCAGCCGCAAACCCGCGTTTATTCCGATGCCATCATCTTTCACCGTGCATATCAGTTTTTCCCCGTTGCGCGTCAGTTCTACCTGTAAATGACCCTTGCTCTCTTTGTGACTGATACCGTGGTTAATCGCGTTTTCGATATAGGGCTGGATAAGCATCGACGGGATCTCGCAGTTGTGCACATCGATATCCGGATCTACTTCAATGGAGTAGTCAAACTTATTCTCAAAGCGCAGGCGCTGCAGGTCCAGATACAGACGCAGCATTTCAATCTCGGACTGCAACGGCAGCGTCGATTTTTCCGAATTTTCCAGCGTCTGGCGCATCAGCTTTGAGAACTTTGACAGGTACAAAAAGGCCGATTTCTGATCATTACAGGAAATGAAGTATTGGATTGAGTTGATCGTATTGAAAATAAAATGGGGATTCATTTGGGCACGCAAGGCTTGCAGCTTCAACTCCGAAAGCTTGCGGTTCAATTCTGTTTTGCGCTTTTCGTGCCGCTGCACCAGATAAATTATAAACAGCAATGCCACCAGCGTAACGAGAGCTATGGCACTTTTAAACCACCACGTTAGCCAAAACGGCGGCGCAATCATCAGCGCGATCTCGGCACCCTTTTCATTCCAAACGCCATCGCTGTTGGCCGCTTTTACATGAAACACATAGTTGCCCGGATCGAGGTTGGTATAGCTTGCATAATTGCGCGTGCCGCTGTAAACCCAGTCGCGGTCAAACCCCTCCAGGAAATAATAGTATTGGTTACGTTCGGGCATGCGGAAATCCATGGCAGCAAAATTTATCGTAAAGAAATTTTCATCATGATTGAGCCTTATTTCTTCAAGCTCGTTGAGCATTTTGTCAAACTTTTTCTCACGGCTGAAAACCCTGAAGGACGTAAAGACGATCTCCGGTCCGTCTTCGGCACTGCTGATATTGCTGGGGTTGAAGCAATTGAGTCCGTTGATGCCACCAAACCAGATCTTACCGTCGCTGTCTCTAAGATAGGAGCCGGAAACAAACACATCACCCTGAAGCCCATGCAGCGCATAATAGTTATGGTAAGAATCTTTGCCGGGCTGATGTTTAACAATACCTTTGTGCGTGCTGATCCAGATATTGCCCAGCGTGTCTTCCACTACCGCGCTGACCACGTTGCTGGAAAGCCCGTCCTGTTCGGTGATCCGTTTTAATGAAAGATCCTTTTTGTCATAGCGGTAAAGGCCTTCGTTTGTGCCCACCCAAAGGCGCCGCTTGCTGTCTTCATAAACGCAGAAAATATTATCGTTGATTTTATTCCGTCCCGAGACCGTTTGGATATCCCGCACGAAGGCTACACGCGGCTGTGCCATTGACGGCGACAAAAGCGTCAGAGCATTCAGGCCGCTGTAAGTGCCAACCCAGACAACACCATCTTTGTCCTCGTAGAGGGAGATGACATAATTGGAACTCAGCGAAGATGAATCCTCCGGATTATAGCGGAAAGATGTGAACACTTTGCTTTTGCGGTCAAAAATATTCAGACCGTGCGTTATGCTGCCCACCCACAGCCAGCCTTTGCTGTCCAGAAGCAGGGAGGTGACTACATTGCCCTGCTCGTTTTCTCCGGGCAGCACCGGCAGGTTATAATGCTTTACCCGGCCTTTTGGCGATATGGACTTGAGGCCGTTATAGGTGCCCGCCCATATGGTGCCGTTTTCATCGCGCACCATGGAAGTAATGTAGTTGTCGCTTTTTTGTGTGGAAGAATTCAGCGTCAGCCGCAGATGCCGGTAACTATAATCTTTGTCTTTTTTTGAGATTTGCGTTATGCCGCCCGACGTACCCGCCCAAATGCGTCCGCGCTCATCTTCCAGCAGGGCGTTGACGCTCTTACCGATCAGGCTGTTGGGGTCAAACGGGTTATGCAGGAAATACTCGAATTCACTCTGGTCGGGCACGATCTTGTCTATGCCGCCGCGAAATGTTCCGATCCACAGCACACCGGAACGATCCAGGTAAATGGCGGATACCTTGTTACTGGAGATCGTATTGGCATTGTTGCTGTCGCTGTAATAGCGATCGAATGTTTCACGCTCGGGGTTAAAGCGGTTCAGCCCGTTGTCAGAACCGACCCAGATGTTGCCGTTACGATCTGTTCCTATCGACCAGATATAATCGTTGCTTATCGTGTGGCGATCGCTTTGATCGTGTTGGAAGCGCCGGGTGCGCAGACCGATTATCGTGTCCGGCTCCGATTCCAGCGGGACTACCCTTTTCAGGCCGCCGCCCCAGGTGCCTACCCATAGCCTGTTCTGGTTATCCTCATGGATGGCAACAATGCTGGTGCTGCCGTCATGGGTCACTTCTTCCAGCCGGATGAAACGATCGGCAGCGTCATCGTAATAATGCAGACCGCCTTCATACACACCCACCCACAGCCTGCCGCGGTTATCCCTGTACAAGGCGCGCACAGGATTGTTATTAAGCGAGAAGGGATTATCCGGTTCGTGGCGGTAGTGTACAAAATAGGAGCGGCCATAAGGGTTACCGGGCGCCTCCGCCGGCACCAGACGATCCAGGCCTTTTTCGGTGCCTACCCACAGGCGGCCTTTTTTATCTTCACATATGGCGTACACTACATCGCTGCTGAGGCTCAGCGGATCGGAAGGATCATGACGGAACTGCCGGAACTCCTCGCGCACGGGGTCAAAGCGGTTTAGCCCGCCGGACCAGGTTCCTACCCAAATGGCGCCTTCTTCATCCTCATACAGGGAAATGATATCATCCGACGAAAGCGTAGTGGAATCCAGGGGGATATGACGGTAGGTGGTAAACTGATGCCCGTCGTAGCGGATGAGGCCGTAAAACGTACCGAACCACATAAAGCCATAACTGTCCTGCAAAATGGCATAGGTAAGGTTATGGTTTATGCCCTCCTTGGGGATCAGATGTTCAAAGCGATACTCCTGGGCCTGGGAAGCGCCATAAAGCATCATTGCGATCAACAAAATTCTCAACATAAACGGGCTCGGCAAATGAAACAGTTAAACATAGTGACGATAACAATCAAAGCAAAAGCGCACTCTTTGTGAGCCGGCTTTTATTGATTAAAATGCCGGATATCGTAAATGATCCGTAATCGTGGCAAACGCGATAATCTGTAAAAGCAAAAATTTGTTAGAATTTTTCCCAAATTTAGCGCATTTTATTCCGTTCGTCTATTAAAACATTTATTCGGCTTAAATCCCCGGGAGAATAAACATGCGATTGCCTATTTACCAGGTGGATGCTTTCACCGCTGATTTGTTTAGCGGTAATCCGGCGGCAGTGGTGCCGCTGCAAAAATGGCTCACACCAAAAACCATGCAGCAGATCGCCCAGGAAAACAATCTTTCCGAAACCGCTTTTTTTGTACAAAATGATGCGCAGACATTTGAGCTACGCTGGTTTACGCCAACCGTGGAAGTGGAGCTGTGCGGCCACGCAACCCTGGCCAGCGCCCACGTATTATTTAATCATCTGGGCTTTAAGCTACCGCAAATAACCTTCGAAAGCCTCAGCGGAAAATTAACCGTCAGCCAAAAAGACGGCCTTATCCTTCTTAATTTTCCCGCCCGTCATCCGGCCCCGGCCAAAGACGACGAAAAAATCGGACACGCGCTTGGCATGCAACCCGCCGCCCTGTTCAAAGATCTTAATTACATGGCCGTGTTTGAATCCGCCGACGATGTGATTGGTTTTAAACCTGATTTCGAAAAATTGGCCGGCATAGATGACGCCGGCATCATCATCACCGCGCCGGGCAACGGAACGGCATTCGATTTTGTGTCGCGCTATTTCGCTGCCTACGCCGGGATTCCGGAAGATCCCGTTACCGGCTCCGCACATTGCGCGCTGGTGCCCTACTGGGCCGATCGCCTTGGCAAGGATCGCCTGACGGCACACCAGGTCTCGCCCCGCGGCGGGACCCTGTATTGCCGGAATCTCGCAGAGCGGGTAGAAATTGGCGGCCGGGCAGTGACGTATATGACAGGTGAAATCAACGTCCCCGTTGAGGTTTGAATATGACGCCTCCCAAACGAATGGCGCTTTTTATATTTATCTACGCGCTGCTGCTGCTGGCCATTGCATTTCTGCTTGGAGAGCCCGGCAACCCCAATACGCTTTTCCCGGCCATGTTTGGCGGACTATTGCTGCTGCTTGCAGCACTGGCCCTTAAGCAGGATCTGCGGCTTATCGCCTCGCACGGTGCAACGATCGTGACGCTGATCGCTTTTGTTACAACCCTTGGCGCGGCATACGACTGGATCATGGAAACAGACCCTGACCCTCTCGATGGCCAAAAAGCACTGATGTCTTTACTATCGCTTCTTTTTTTGTCCCTCTTTGTTTATGAATTTATCCATGGCCGCAAACAGGATGACCGGAATTGAACAGCCTTAATCGATTATGAAAAAATTATTAATAATTCTTGCTCTTATTCTGCTCTATTTTTCACTGGACTATCTGCCCACCGAGCGGGAGAATATTGCCGCGAGAACGACCGTATTGACAGGAATCGTGCTGGTGTGCGCCTATTTGCTGGCCTTACTTCTCAAGAACGTAAAGCTTCCAAAACTGACCGGCTACATGGCACTGGGCATTGTGCTCGGCCCGGCCGGCTTTAATTTTCTTGAGCATGATATGCTGGAGCGTCTGCACTTCCTGGAGAACCTGGCACTGGCCTTCATCGCCATCACCGCCGGCGGCGAGCTTAGATTTTCCCGACTCAAAAACAACCTGCGCCTGGTGCTTTTTGTGCTCGTGGGGCAAATCGCTGTTGTTTTCTGGGGGCTCTTTTTTCTGTTGCTTACACTGGCCCCCCTCTTCCCTTTTCTGGCCGCGCTGAATAAAGACTATTTGCTTGGCTTTGCGATTCTCTTTTCGGCCACGGCCATCTCCATGTCGCCGGCAACGGTCATCGGCATCATCACCGAGCTGCGGGCCAAAGGGCGCGTTACGGAAATCGTTTTATCGGTCACTGTTTTAAACTCCTTCGCCGTGGTGGCGCTCTTTCCGGTTTTCGTGGCCTGGGCCAAACATTACCTGATACCGGGTTCCGGTTTTGGCAGCGAGCTGTTATATCAACTGGCACAGCAATTCGGCGGCTCCCTGCTGGCCGGCGCGGGTGTCGGGGTGATCATCATCTGGTATCTGAAATATGTAAATGTGGAACGCGGGCTTTTCCTTTTGTGCATGGCGATTGTGTTGACCGAGCTGAGTCAGCTTTTCGGCATGGAAATTTTGCTTACAGCGATGATAACGGGCATTCTTGTGGAGAATTATTCCAAACAGGGCGAGGCTCTCGTTAACGGCATCGAGCGCAGCTCCCTGCCGCTATATATCATCTTTTTCTCCTTTGCCGGCGCAGGCCTGCACCTGGAAAATCTGCAGAATGTATTATGGCTGACGCTTTTTTTGGTCTTTACGCGGCTGGCTTTATTCTACGTGGGCAACTATCTGGGTATGCGGCCTGTCTCCGGGGACAAGGCATTGCGCCATTACTCCTGGATGGGCTACATTGGGCAGGCCGGTATCGCCGTCGGGCTGGCAACAATAATCGAACGCACGTTTCCCGGCGAGATCGGGACACAGCTCAGCACAATTCTGATCGCCACAGTTGTTCTGAATGAATTGATGGGACCCGTCTTTTTTAAATACCTGCTGGTAAAGGTAAAGGAAGACAATAAGGGGCCTTGAGGCAGCGTATTACAATTATTGCTAAATTGGGTTTTAACCCGCTACTCAATCAAAGCCGATTTTTCAGGGAGGTCTAATGAGGTCATGGTTCAGGAACGTGGAAATGCCCCACGTTTTCACATTGTTGGTGTATGTTATTCTGTTCTGTTCATTGCTTACCTATTTCATCCCTTCCGGCTCGTATGAGCGTGAAACAAAAGTCGTTGGCGGATTGACCAGAAATGTCGTTCAGCCGGGTACTTTCCAACCCATTGAAAAACATATTTCCGCCAAAGGCCTGATCATTGGCGATGAGGCGGAAGGTAAAGCCTCCCCGGTGAGCCTGCTGGGCTTTTTAAGCGCCATACCCCGTGGCATGCAGGAAGCGGCCGACATCATCTTTTTCATCTTTATCATCGGTGGTGCGCTGGGTGTTATTCAACGTACAGGCACCATTGTGGCCGTACTGCAAAAGATGGTGGAAAAATTTCGCAAGTCGGACGCTTTGCTTACCATTATTATAATGATTGTTATCGCCGTTGGCGGATCGACCCTTGGCATGGGAGAAGAATTCATCCCCCTTGTACCGATCTTTCTGCTTATTTCAAAACAAATGGGTTACGATCGTATTTACGGTCTGGCCATGGTTCTGATAGCGGCGGAAATAGGCTTCGCCGCGGCAACGACCAATCCGTTTACCGTAAACATCGCCCAGGGTATTGCCGAACTGCCTCTGAACAGCGAAATCGGCTTCCGGGTGATTTTTCTTGTCGTCTGCCTGGCCATTGCCATCACGTATACTCTGCGCTATGGCCGGCGTATCAAAAAAGACCCGTCCAAGTCGTTGATGCCACAAGATGATTTTGACCTCTCGCACCTGGAAATACAAAAAGAAAGCCTGACAAAACGCCACGTTTATATTCTTGTCGCCACGGTGGCAATATTTGCCCTGATCCTCACGGCAGTGCAGACACTGGGCTGGTGGATGAACGAGATGTCCGGCGGTTTCTTTTTGATGGGCATCGTGGCCTGGATGATCAGCGACCTGAAATTAAAAGAGGCGATGGAAGCCTTCGTTAAGGGCATGGAAGAGATGGTTGTGGCCGCGCTGGTTGTTGGTTTTGCCCGTGGCATCGAAGTGGTTCTCTCAGACGGCCAGATCCTGGATTCCTTGATCTACGGTGCGGCCAACCTGCTGCGTGATTTCCACAATGTGTTTGCCGCCTGGGGTATGCTTGTTTTCCAGGGCACGCTAAATTTCTTCATCCCGTCCGGTTCCGGGCAGGCTGCGGTTACCATGCCGCTGATGGCGCCGCTGGCCGATGTGCTTGGTCTCAGCCGCCAGACAGCCGTTTTTGCTTTTACCTGTGGCGATGGTTTTTCCAACAGCATCATCCCCACATCCGGCGTACTAATGGCCATGCTAAGCCTGGCAGGCATTCCGCTGCAAAAATGGTGGCGCTTTATGCTGCCGCTGTTTGGATTGCTGATCCTGGCATCTGCCGTATTCCTGGCCATTTCCGTATATGTTCATGTGTGAGGCTTATGAAAGAGATCCGTTTTGGCACCGACGGCTGGCGCGCGCCTATTGCCGATAGTTTTACATTTGAAAACGTGCGCCGCGTGGCAGACGCCTATGCCGCCTGGCTCAAACAGCAGGAAACTGCCAATAAAAACGTGGCCGTGGGTTTTGACACGCGCTTTCTTTCCGACCGTTTTGCCGAGGCCTTCGCGCAGCAGCTGGAGGGTAATGGCGTTAATGCGCTTTTAAGCGATCGTTTTCTTCCCACACCGGCGTTGTCTCTTTATGTAGCACGCAACAAGCTGGCCGGAGGCGTTATGTTTACCGCCAGCCATAACCCCTATTTTTACAATGGTATAAAATTCAAGGGGGAGTATGGCGGTCCCATGCTGCCGCGCTGGACGCACCGTATTGAAACGCTGCTGGCGCAACAGGTAAAGGCTGCAAACAGGGATGATCCTGCCCTGTTGGCGGTTGATATGCTGACGCCCTGGCTGAACAGCCTCAATACCTTCGTGGGCGCCGGAAAACTGAAAGCCCTTAAAGGTAGAACCATTGTCTTTGATGCCATGCAGGGGGCCGGTTGCGCAGTTGCCGATAAGCTGGAAGAATTAACCGGCCTGCAGGTGCTGAAACTGCGCGACCATCCCGACCCGATGTTCGGCGGCGTGAATCCCGAACCACTTATGCCGGCGCTGCAACCCCTGTCCGATGCCGTTGTGCAAAACAAAGCCCTGTGCGGTTTTGCAACCGATGGCGATGCCGACCGCTTTGGCGTCATCGACGAAAAGGGTAATTTTTTAGAATTGCACGATCTGCTGCCGCTGCTGTTTGAGCACCTGGTAAAGAGCCGCGGTAAAACAGGACGCGTGGTACGCACAAGTTCCATGGCGGATACGGTGGACAAAATGGCCGCGGAATATAACACGGAAGTGTGTGAAGTAGCCGTGGGCTTTAAAAATATTACCGAAGAGATGCTCAAAGGCGATGTGCTCATCGGGGGCGAAGAGAGCGGCGGGTTCGGCTTTTCCGGCCACATCCCCGAACGTGACGGGGTACTTTCCTGCCTGTTGTTTCTGGAATTGCTGGCCGAGCGGAAGGTACCGCCCTCCCAACTTGTGGAAGAGCTTCGCGACCGTTTCGGGCCGTTTCATTATCGCCGTATCGATGCCTACGGCAAGCCGGACGCGCTGAGAAGCAATCTGCAAAATTTGCTCAGGCAGCCTCCCGACGCAATCGCCGGACGTAAGGTTGAGCGCATTGTCACCAAAGACGGCATCAAGTTTTATTTGGATAACGCCTGGATGCTTATCCGCCTGTCTGACACGGAGCCGCTGTTCCGGGTTTATTGCGGCGGTGGGGATGATGCGTTCGTTAAAAAACTGCTTGCTGCCGGCCGCGAAATGATGCAAAGTTAGTTCCGCACTGTAACAAAGAAATCAAAAATATAAAAGGAAAGAAATGCAGAAGTACGGATATTTTTCGGAAGATAACCGCGAATTTATAATTACCCGGCCCGATACGCCGGCACCGTGGGTGAACTATATTTCCAACGGACGCTACAACGGGCTTGTCAGTAATACCGGAGGCGGCTTTAGCTTTTACCGCTCACCCAAAGACAGCCGTATCACGCGTTGGCGCTATAACAGCCTGCCCGTGGACCGGCCGGGACGCTACATCTACTTCCGTGACCGTGAGACCGGCGAATACTGGTCGCCCACCTGGCAGCCGACTTTTACAAAGCTGGACACATACGCCTGCCACCACGGGCAGTATTACACACGCATCGAGTCGGCGGCCCACGGCTGCAGCCATGAGGTATTGTACTTCGTGCCGGAAGATGACGACCTGGAGATCTGGCGTGTGCAACTGAAAAACGACAGCAGGAAAAAACGCACCTTTGACATTTTCGGATTCGTGGAACTGTGCCTCGGCCATGCCCTTGTAGACCTGATCAACCAGCCGAACGATCAGCATTTTAACGATGTTTTTTTTGACAAAGGCGAGGAAATCCTTTTTGCCTCCAAGCGCTACTGGGTGCGCTACTCCGGCGCGACCGTAAAGCAGGCCAATGAAGCCTGGGATCGCTATGTTTTTTTTGCCTCTACTCTGCCGGTAAAGGGTTTTGACGGCAGCAAAAATGAATTTATCGGCCGTTGGCGATCGGAAGAAAATCCGCTGGCCGTGGAAGAGGGCCAATGCCGCAATACAGCCATCACCGCGGGCGACGCCGTGGCCGTTCTGCAAAACGAAGTAACCCTGGCGCCGGGCGAGGACATAGAGTTTTCGCTTATGCTGGGTGTCGTACCACGCGCGGATTATAAAAACGAAGCCACCCGGATTGTAAAAAAATACCGCAGCGAGAATGTGGTTGAACAAGCTTATTTCAACCTGCGCAACCACTGGAGTGATTACATTAGCCACGTGCAGGTTGATACGCCGGACGAAGACATGAACCGCATGATCAACGTCTGGAACCAGTATCAGACCTCGGTGACGTTCCTGTTCAGCCGTGATGCCTCTTATTATCATGGCGGATTGCTGTTTGGGCGCGGATACCGTGACAGCTGCCAGGACATCATGGGTCCGGTGATGCCGCGGCCGCAGTGGGTCAAAAAACGTATCACGGAGATGGCCGGTTACCAGTTTAAGGAAGGCAAGGTGTTTCATCTTTACTTCCCGCTAACCGGCGGCGGTGAGCAAACCGGTCACACCGATACCCCGCTGTGGCTGCCGCTCTCGATTATGGTCTATTTGAAGGAAACCGGCGATTTCGCCTTTTTGGAAGAAAAAGTACGCTATTACGATGAAGACGATGCCACCATCTTTGGACACCTGTGCGCCGCCATCGATTATACGATCCGCAATTTGTCCGATCGGGGGCTGGCCAAATTTGGCCCCGGCGACTGGAATGACACGCTGGATTACCTGGGTCGCGGCGGCAAGGGCGAGAGCGTGTGGGTAACCATGTATCTTTGCTATATCCTGCGTGAGACCATTGCCCTGTGCCGGGCCATCGGTAGTGAGAAAACGGAAAAACGCTACCGGAAGGAATACGACCGCATTAGCCAGGCGATTAACACACACTGCTGGGACGGCGAATGGTATACCCGAGGCACCAACGATCTGGGCGATGTAATCGGTTCTTCTAAAAATGAAGAGGGCAAAATTTTTCTGAATGTGCAAACCTGGGCCGTGATCAGCGGTGTGGCGCAGGGAGAGCGCGCCCAAAAATGCCTGGACGCGGTGATCGATCACCTGGATACGCCAAAGGGCCCTAAAATCCTGCACCCGGCCTATACGAAAATCAACGACAACATTGGCCTGGCTACGCGCTGTGTTCCCGGCAAAAAAGAGAACGGCGCCGTGTTCAATCACCCAGTAAGCTGGGCCGTTTTGGCCGAATGCGTTCATGGCCGTGGCGAGCGCGCTTTTGAAATTTACAAAAAAGCCCTGCCCATGAACCCGGTGATCGACATTGACCGTTACGAGGTGGAGCCTTATGTCTACGCCGAATATGTCACCAGCCCCGACCACCCGACCTACGGCCAGGCCAGTCACAGCTGGCTCACCGGCTCTTCCACCTGGATGCTGCGTGACGCCACCGACCATATCTGCGGCATCCGTCCCACCTACCATGGTCTGCTTGTGGATCCCTGTATCCCGAAAGAGTGGAAAAGCTACAAAGTGCGGCGTAAGTACCGCGGCACCATATACAATTTCCGTATCGAAAACCCGCATGGCTTGAATAAAGGCCGGGTTGAAATGGAGATTGATGGTACAGCCCTGAACGGCGCGCTGATAGACTTGCGGGATAAAAGCGTAGCGAAACTGCTGGCCGGCAAAGACAGCCTTGAGATAAAGTGCGTTTTACAACCTACGACGTAATGTGTCATCCCGGTTCGCGGACGAGCGACACCGGGATCCCGGGATAACACACAAAGTCTGAACTATGATTCTTATGATTACCTGATGGACGATGATTCAGAATTCTTAAAATCAAGAAATCATTTCATCACACAAATCACAGTTCAGACAGAGGAATCATGACTTCAAGACATCAAGACCTCGAGACATCAGGACTTAAAAACTATGGACAAAAAAGAGCTTTTAAATCACATCAAAAACCGTCTGATTGTTTCCTGCCAGGCGGAGGGCCATGAGCCTTTGGGGCAGCCGCATATTCTGGCGGCCATGGCCAAGGCGGCTGTCTTAGGCGGCGCCGCCGGTATTCGCGCAAACTACCCCGAAAATATCCGGGCCATTGCACGTGTCGTTAAAATGCCTGTGATCGGGATTTTTAAAAAGGAATATGCCGATAGCCCCGTATTTATTACGCCGACTGAAAAGGAGGCCATGGCCGTGGCAGCAACCGGCTGCGCGATCATCGCCATGGACGCCACGAGGCGCGTGCGACCCGAAAATGCCGATCTGTCTGCGATGATAGCCAAACTGCGCGCCAGCACACCCGCCCTGCTCATGGCCGATATTGCCACGCTTGACGATGCCCGCCATGCAACCAAACTCGGGTTTGACCTGATCGGGACCACTTTGTCGGGCTACACCGAAGAAACCAAAGCACGTGCAAAAGACAATCTGCCTGATTTTGAATTACTACAGCAATGTGTAAAAGAATTCGCCCCGCACATACCGGTCATTGCCGAAGGCCGCATCTGGACGCCGGAGCAGGCGCGCCAGGCGCTGGACCTCGGCGCTCACGCGGTGGTTGTTGGCTCGGCCATCACGCGTCCCTGGCTGATAACCGAACGCTTTGTAAAAGCAATGAAGTGAAAAATGGCATTCCCTAAATCCCTGCTATCCGCTATGCTTTGCCTGTTTATTTTTTGCGGGCCGGTCACCGCGCAAAGCAACAGTCCGTATGTTTCTCTTGAACCGCAATGGACCGCCCTGTTTGAACGCGACTCCGGCTGGACAGGCAGTGACGCGGTTTATTCCATCCCCTTTTCCGGCTATGATGCGCCGGGAAGTGCCGCCGATGACAGCACCATGTTTTTGTTTGGAGATACCTTCATCGGCGAGGTGGACGAAACCAAGGCCCGCCAAAACAGCGTTCTTATCCGTAATACGATCGGAATATTGAGCACAAAGTCGCCCCTGTTTAACGAGATGACATTTTACTGGGATAGCGATGGCAGTGGTGATCCGAAGGCTTTGTTTGAAGCAGACACCCCGGAATCCGCCGCGGGCGAATGGATCTGGCCGATGGATGGCATCAACATCAACGGGCGTTTTTATATTTATGGGTTGAAGCTGTTCGACCCGCCCGGCTTTCTTGGCTTTGAACCAAATGGTGTAACGCTGATTTCCTTTGAGCTGGATGCTAGCAACAATATTATTAACTACACCCATGTGGATGCGCCTCTTTACTATAAAGATGCTTCGGATAATGAGATTGTCATCGGCCAGGCTGTTATGCCGATGACTGCGGCATCCGGGAATCCCAATCCGGATGGTTATATTTATATTTACGGGCCACGCAACCGGCCGCTGCAGGTAAAGCAGATGGTGGTGGCACGCGTACCGGCGGACAGCATCGAAAATTTCTCCAGCTACCGCTTCTGGGATGGCGGCGGCTGGCAAAGCAGCATTGAAAACTGCGCTGTGATTACCGACAGCATCTCGCAGGAATTCAGCATGACGCCGCTGAGCAACGGGCGCTTTATGGCGACGTTTGAATTTGATACATGGGTTTGCGTGCGCTTCGCAGACGACGTAACCGGTCCTTTTGATCCGGTCCATTATTTGTATGAATGCCCGGAGGACACGTTGTACACCGGCGGATTCGTCTACAACGCCAAGGCCCATCCCCATCTGAGCGATAACGGCAACATGCTCATCAGCTACAACGTCAACACGTCGGATGTGTTTGAACTGTACGACAATGCCGACACCTACCGTCCGCGTTTTCTTACTTACCAGTGGAATCAGGATGACGCTTCGCTGCCTGTTTCTTTTGACGCCGCTTCGTTTTTGGCGCGATATGATCCCGCCGGGGAGCGGGCCGTGATAGAATGGCGCACACACTCCGAGCAGGACAATCTTGGCTTTTATTTATACCGGTCAGGCGGCGGCGCCAACATGCAGCTTATATCAGGGCTGATAGAAGGGCAAGGAAACAGCAGTATCGGCGCTGACTATGCGTTTGTGGACCCGGACCTGCCGCCTGCCGAAAAGTTGACTTACTGGCTGGAGCAGGTGGATTTCAGCGGCAAGCGCACAATGTATGGTCCGACCGAATTAGCCGTTGCCGCAAGCTACGAACTGGAGCAGCCCCGGCCGAATCCGTTCAACGGAAAAGCACAGTTCAGCTACCATCTGCCCCGGCCCGGTTACATTGAAATCGCACTGTATAATACGATCGGCCAAAAGATTAAAACGCTTTTCCGTGGAACGCAGCAAGCCGGAAGACACTTTCTCAAAATCGACGGAGGCGATCTCGCTTCCGGGGTTTACTATTACCGGCTGGAGGCGACAGGTACATCGCTAACGCGCAAATGCCTGCTTCTTAAGTAGCGGCGCAACATCGCGCGCATCGCTGCGTTATAAAGGCTGTTTTGTCGATTGTCTTAATTGCCTATGAAAAGTCTCTATTTCGTCCTGCTCCCCGGCTACCAGGCGCTGGACCTGAACGGACCGCTGCAAGTGTTTGATTGTTCCAATCGCTTTGGCGCCCAATACAGCATACACTTTACCGGGCTGGAACAAGAAGTCACGTCCGGACAAGGCTTAACAAGCAGCAAGCTCACACTGTTTGATACCATACGGCCGCAAAAGGGCGACTACATTTTTCTTCCCGGCGTAGCGTCGCAGAACTTTTCGATGCATTATCTGCAGAGCCTGGGCGAACCCTTTTTTGAGTGGCTGTGCCAGGCTGCAAAAAAAGCGTCGATTTGCAGCATTTGCAATGCCGCGCTCATTCCGGCTTATGCCGGTTTGCTGGATGGTAAAAAATGCACCACCCACTGGGAACGCTTTGATCAATTACAGCAAATGTTTCCAGCGATCGAAGTTGTGCGGGATGTACTTTTTGTAAAGGATGAGAACATCTACAGCAGCGCGGGGATTGCCTCGGGCATTGACCTGGCCCTTTCGATCCTGGAAGAGGATTACGGCCCGCGGATAACGCTGAAGGTGGCACGCGAAATGGTGCTTTATATTCGTCGTGATTCCGGCAGCAGCCAGCACAGCCCTTTGCTGAACTTTCGTAACCATATCAACCTGAACGTACACCGCGTGCAAGACTGGATCGTTCAGAACCTGGACCGCGAGCACAGCAATGATGACCTGGCCGAGTTAGCGCACGTTAGTCCGCGCCACCTGACGCGCCAGTTTAAGCAAAGCACCGGCATTACAATCCGCGAATTTACCCAGCGTATGCGCATGGAGCGGGCCCGTGAGCTGATGGATGACCCCAATCTCAACATCACGGAAGTCGCAGAAGCGTGCGGCTTTGGCAGTGTAAGGCAGTTCAGAAGGGTTTGGAACAGATACTCACGTTTACGTTCCTCCTGATGTCCTTCCCGCGAAGGCAGAAATCCATCAAAATGCTCATTCTCATGATGCTCTTTGTATCAGCCGGATATTCGATCAAAATTTAAAAACTTCTGTCCTTTCTTGACCGCTTTTTGTCCGATAGTTGCACACACGTTTTCCTACCTTTTAATTGCCTTTGCCTGTTTGATTAAACCATGGATCACGTTATGAGAAGTTGCCTTCTATTTTTTGCATTTTCGGTGTTGTCCCCGCTGTACAGCCAGCCCGTCGTCGATTCGCTCAATACCATCCGCGCCTTCCAGCTTGTGCAAGATGACCTGGCCAGCGCCGGTTATGTGAAAGATCACCAGTTTCAATTCGTAAGGGATTACGGCTTTAGCCACGTAATCACCCTGCTGCCGGGTGACCAGGAAGATGAGAAACAGGTGGTGCAGGACCTGGGCATGACATTCACACAAATCCCCGTGGAGTGGCGTGACCCGAGTATGGAAAACCTGCAGGCTTTTGTGGACGATATGAAAATGCACGAGGGTGAAAAGGTCTTTTTCCATTGCCAGGCCAACATGCGTGCCAGCGCTTTTATGTACGTCTACCGCGTTACCCAACTGGGTGTACCCAAAACTGAGGCCAAAAAATGGATGGATGAAATCTGGTATCCGACGGGAACGTGGCACACCTTCATCGAAGAGGGTTTAAAAAAATACGGTGCCGACCCGGAGTACCGCTTTGAATCGGATTTTGTAAAAATGATCCGCGCAGAAGGCGCGCAAAAAGCATTGCCCAAATTCCGTGCCGAACGCAGACGCAATCCGAGTTTCGCTCCTTTTTCACAGCAACAGATACACAGCATCGCCATGGAGTATTACGGCGATAAAAAATATGCGGATGCTATCGCCGCGTTGCAGATGCTTCTCGATGTGCATCCCCAGGCATGGAGCGAACGGGACATGCTGGGCCGGGTACAGATGGATGCCGGACAAGACAAGGAAGCAATCGCCACATACAAAAAGCTGGCGCAAAGCAACCCCGGCTACACCCGGGCCAAACGCATGCTGGGCAAGCTGGATGTGAAAGAGTACGCAGTTTATTGGAGCGGCGTTGATGTGCCTGATACGAAACTGCGGCAATTAAGCGGTTCCTACCAGGTGGGCGATTCCAAACTTCAATTTGCCTTGCATGACAGCGGCTTTGTGATGATACCGCCGTGGAATAATAAGCCTGTCTTATTGCGCGCCGACAACGAGCACCTTTTCTTCACCCGGGATTACAACTGGCAATTCCACTTCCCCGAGGCAAAACCCGGCACAGTAGAATTCATCATGACCGGGCGCACGGAAAAAGGCCGCAAAATAAGTGACGGAGTGACCAAGTGACAATTGTATTACCTGACACGTCATCCCGGTATGGCGAGCAGCCAACACCGGGATACATTGCCGGAAGGGGCAAGAGGCTGAATTAAGGGTTGTGAAGGGTGAATTGTTGGTACGTGCAGAGGTAACACATCCTAAGCCCATCCCTGGAAGAGAACTGTGTTTGTCAGCCCCGATGCATGGGCGGATGACAGGAAAATAATCATGATCAAGCATGAAACAAAATATATGAATCCCTACCTGGCCGGCTTTGGGCTGGGGCTGGTATTGTTGCTCACATTTCTGATCACCGGTCACGGCATCGGTGTATCCGGCGCGTTGAACCGGGCGATGAGCAACACGCTTGCGGTCCTCACCGGCACACACGCCACCTTTCATGATTATTTCAGTCGCTACATCAGCGGGCCGGGCTTGCTGGGCACATGGGTTTTTGTTGAAGTGATCGGTGTGTACACGGGAGGCTGGTTGTCAGCCAGACTGGCCGGGCGCGCCGGAAAAGAGATCGTTAAAGGGCCGGGTGTATCCGACAGGCGTAGAAAGCTTTTTGCCATTGGCGGCGGTGCGCTGGTGGGTGTTGGTTCACGGTTGGGCCGTGGCTGTACCAGCGGCCAGGCCTTAACGGGTGGCGCCCTGCTTAACGGGGGCAGTTGGCTGTTTATGATCATGATTTTTGTGGGCGGTTACCTGGTGGCGCGTTTGCTGCGCCGGGAGTGGTACTAATGTTCCCGGTCTTTCCTGAGGGCAGCTTCAATCTTTTGTACGCCCTGGGCGCGGGCGTGGCCTTTGGTTTTTTCCTGGAACGCGCCGGGCTGGGCAATGCCCGCAAGCTGGTGGCGCAATTCTACCTCACGGATATGACCGTCTTCAAAATGATGTTCAGCGCCATATTAACAGCCATGGCCGGCATCTTTTTCTTAACCTGGATGGGATGGATGGATTTTGCGCGACTGGCTTTTACCGATACCTACTGGGGCGCGCAGCTTTTGGGCGGCCTGCTGCTGGGCATCGGGTTTGTGATGGGCGGCTATTGTCCGGGGACCTGCGTGGTGGGCATGGCCGGTAGCAAGCGCGACGCACTCTGGTTCCTGGGTGGCATGATCGGGGGCATGTGGCTGTTTGGAGAAAGTTTTGACTGGTGGGAAAGCGTTTATCTTAGCGGGCAGGAAGGTAATGTTTTTCTGCCACACCTGTTTCAACTCAGCTACGGCGCCACCGTTTTTGCGGTGATTGTTTCGGCGCTGGCCGCCTTTTTTGTTGCCGAGATTATCGAGAACCGGATAAACCGATGAAACCAAGCCGCGCCTTGTCCGTGTTCGGCCTGCTTTTTATGTTGCTGGGCCTGCTTGCCCTGCTCCTCGGCGACCCGTCTGAATATAACGTGCCGGCCGCGCACAACCCGGTCGACAGCGTGCAGGTGGCAAAAAACGCCTCTCTGCCTCCGCCCACACCTTCCACATGTGATTGATCCGCGAGGGGGAATCCCGGTGTGGCAAAACGTCACCCGGGATTTTTATTAATCAAAGAAAAGAACAGGCGGCGTTTTCCTGTCTTTAAAAAGTAGATACTCCCGTGCTGTCATCACCTGTTTTGGCCAGCCGCCAACAGCGGGGCCTTCTACTTAATCAACAGCATCTTGCGCGCTTGCGTATTTTTTCCATCTGTAAGGCGGTAGAAGTAGAAACCGCTGGAAAGAGTGGCGCTGTTGAAACGGGCTGTGTGTGCTCCCGCCGGGCGCTGTTCGTTTAACAATGTCTGCACCTTCCTGCCCAGTAAATCAAAAACCTCCAAACGCACATGCGCGGCGCGCTGTAATTCAAAGCGAATCGTCGTCTGCCCGTTGAAAGGGTTGGGATAGTTTTCGTAAAGAGTAAAGTTTTCAACCCTTGCCAAGACGGGTTCTTTATCGATGCCGGTGACGAGCACATCCGGCGACAGCTTGCGGTTCAGCATCAGCATGGCGGCATCGGCGGTAACCTTGCGGTCCGCGGCAACACCATCCGTGGAGAGGCGTAGCAGCGTATGTAAGCCTTGTTCCAGGTAAAGCGTTTCCAGCGGTTGCCAGCCCCCATTGCGGCCATCCACCTGGTTGATGATGATACTGGTGCTGTCGCCGTCAGGATGCAGCACGGTATAAGGCGCGTTTTCCGCGGCCAGCCCGCCGGTGACCACATACGCAAATAGATCGAACCAGCCGTCGTAGGGCACATCAAAGCTATAGGTAATAGAAGCATCCGAAGAGCCGGCGGCGTAGAGAATGGTATCGTCGTAGCCATTGCTCGATGTCTCTGTCCAGTCGCCTTCAGCGGCCACATTGTCGTCATCCTCATTCACGATTTCCGGCAGCGGACGCCACACACCCTCCCTTTCCGGATTCAGTGCTTTCTCGCCGTAGTATGTCGCTTTCAGCGTATCCCCCAGCAAGTCGTCGTTGGCGCGCAGGCCTTCGTAAAAAAAGAAAACATCGCCGTAAACATTGCGGGCACGGTTGGCAGCAATCGATTCCAGCATGAATTCCGGGTCGATTACATAGCTGCCCGATCTAACCAATAACCCGGCGTAAAAACGGTTATGCCAGGAGAGCGGCACATAGCTGAGCGATTTATCCAGTTCGGCGATGTAGTCCTCCAGCGAATAGCGGTAAAGCTGCGGGATCAGGTTGTCAATGATGCCGCGGTCGACCCACTCTTCGGAGTCCTGCAAGTAGTTGTCATAACCCCAGGGATAGACCGACGGGCTCGACGAAAAGATGAGGTGTTCGCCCCGTCCTTTAATGGAATCGCGCACGCGGCCCAGGTAGTCGGTCATTTTGTCTGCGCGCCACTCTTTCCAGGCACTATTGTTATAGTCCTGCGGCGGCGATTGCCCGTTATGCTCCGCTTTGTACATGGCCACGGTGGTGTCTTCGTAGCCGCCTTCCACGGGCAGTGCAGGTATGCGGTCCGACCATTCCACGCCATCCACGTCGTACTTATCCACTACTTCCAGCGCCAGGTCCAGGATCATTTGCTGCGGCCCGGGATGGATGGCGCTCATCCAGTCGAAGCCGTTTTCATTTACCAGGTTGCCCTGGCGGTCACGCAGGGTCCACTCCGGTTTTTGCTTTAAAATATAGCCGCCGTTCTGATTGTATCCCGTGGCAAAGCCCAGTTCAAACCAGGGGAACACCTCGATGCCGTTGCGATGCGCTTCAATGATGATGCGTTTAAGCGGATCACGGCCGACAATTTTGGGGTGTGGGTGAATGGGCCGGCCAAAAAGCGAATCCATCACCGCGCTGGGATAAAGCGTATGCGTGCCGTCGGTTTGACTGCCATTCCAGACCACCACCAGCACCACGTTGATATTGATTGACGCCAGGTAATCCATGGCAGAGGCAATGGCCCCGTCGAAAAACATGACCTCGCTGTCCACGTTGGTAATCTTTACGGCGCGGAATTCCTTAACTTGCGCCGGCAAGGTCATTGCCGAAAAAATGACCATTACAAAAGCCGTTTTCAGAAATCGTATCATTAAGCTCTCCAAATCCATTTTTTTTGTGTAAACAGGTGCACGATCCAGGCCAGTAAGAGCGTAAAGGCCAGCCCGCGTAAAAAGCCCGGCCAGGGTGCTGCCGTCCATTGCTCGATTATTTTTTGTATGCCGCTCAAATGCGTCAACGGCCAGATGAGGTTGGCCATACCTACATAGGCGATCATCGGGTTGCGCCCGTTATTCAAAAGCAGGCGACCAAACCAGCCGGGCTCGCCGCGATCCAGCACCAGGTGCAGCAAAAGCAACACAATCAGCGACATGCCCAGCGTGACAAAATAGAAGCTCATCGTCGATGGATCTTTTTTGATGCCGCCTTCAAATGGCTCCCAGATCAATCCCAGCACAAGACAAAAGGCAGCCAGAAGGTATGTCTGCCTGAAAAATAATGCCGCCGGTTTGACCATAAAATGTCCCGCCAGCAGCAAGGCAATCGAACAGGCAAAAGTAAGAGCCACATGCCTGGAGTGCAGCCCGGCGAAAAGCAGGAAAATCATAGCGACGACCAGTACCGAAAAAAGAACACGTCTTGCCGCGGGCATCCGGTCGGTTTGCTCCTTACGCCGCATCCACCACTCCCCGGCCATTGTGCCGGGCAGAACGATAAACAGGTATTTCAGGAAACCGGCTTTATACAACCACGGCGCCGGCGACCAGTTCCAGGCCGCTTCCAGCCACTCCGCCTCGCCGTGCGACAAACGCCAGGCCAGGTAGAGCGCCAAAACCGCCCAGCGCCATTCGGCGTTTTTGCGTGTGGCCAGCCAGATAAAAGCGCCAAAAAAATACATGTTGGCCAAAACCAGGATGATGATATCGCTGCGTTGCAGGGAGAAACCGCCGCCATCCGGAAATTGAACAAAAACCAGTAGCAACAAGGCGCCCAGCCAACCCGCGGCACGCAGGCCCCACGTTTTTATTTTGCCGATAGATTGCGGCAGGCGCATAAAGATCAGGAAAAGCACGACAAAACCGGCCAGGGCCAACAACCAGGCCTGTGCCGTCGGGGGATTGGCAATTTGGTGCGGACGCACATGCTGCAGAAAGATGGCAAAAAAGGCCAGAAGAAAACTGCGGTGCACAATGTAAAAAGAAACTTCTCTGACACTCGCCCCTTTGTCCAGTCGGCGCTGCAGGGCCAACGGGATGGCCGCGCCCAGCGCAAATAAAAAAAGCGGGAAAACGAGGTCGACCCAGGTGAAGCCGGGCAGGTCGGGAGAAAAAGCGTGGTCCGGCGGGGGAAGCTGGGCGTGGTACATCCATGTGGGCAGGCTGCCATAGGGAATCGTCCCCGAAAGAACCATCCCCAGGATGGCGATGCCGCGTAAAGCATCCAGGCTGTTAAGGCGCATGAAGATTAAAGATTGTGTTAACGTGTTTGTGTGTTATTGTGTTAATGTGCCTACGCCTCTTGATCATGATCGTGATCATACGCCTGATCCTTCTGTCTAAACCGTGATTTATATGATGAAATGATTTCTTGATATTTAGATTTCTAAATCATAGTCCATCACGCAATCAAAATAATCAAAGTTCAGACTTTCCCCCCACTCACTATCCTATCACTTTTTGCGCTGGGCGATAATGATCACCGCTTCGCTGTCGGGCAGGGACTTGAGCTCGATATCCACCAACGCGGCGATCTGGCTTTCCTGCACCAGCCCGGTCAGGTCGACAATGCGCGACGAGACGAGCACAAAAATGTCCGGCACAAGGGCGCCTGCATCGCCATAAGCGGTCAGCTCTTCAATCATGCGCGAGATCGTCGACCGGGCTTCTCCGGCGCGTACTTCTTCTGCAAGGCAATCGTTTACCTGCAACCGAACAACGCCCTCGCGGTCGATGACTCTCACGCGCTTCTCTTTTTCCTTCAGCAGGCCAAAAAAGTAACTCTTTTCGATTTCTGCAATCGCAGCGCAGAGAAAATTGGTTTTGCCGACCATCCCCACTTTGGCCCTGTCCGTTTTCAGGGAGCGCGCAGCAATTTCAGCGATTTCCTCTTCGCTTTTCTCGGCAATCTCCAGGTCGCGGGCACGCATTTCGCTGGAACCGGTGGCTACGGCGATCAACCGTTTATTGCGCGTATCCACCTCCACGCTCACCTCGATGCTTTCGGGCACGGCACCCATAGCTTCGACCGATTGCATCGCCTCCTGGCGGATGGAAACAATATCGCTTTCCGTTGGATTGAGCACGGTGCGTTCCACAGAATCACGAATAATCCCAAGCGCCGCGCCAATGGCGGAAATGACCTCCGTGTTTTCAGCGATGGTGTGCTCCACTTCCATGAACTCCGCGGTGAAGGGCACCAGCGCCGGCGCGCCGCCACCGCCACCCACAAAGCGCACCATCTCCGGGTCCAGCTTATATTCGCGCATCAGCCGCTTAATAACCGGTTTGATTTTCTCCGCGCTAAGGGTCAGGATTTCGCGGGCCAGTTCCTCGGCATCGCGTCCGGTCTTTTGGGAAAAGGCCTTAAAAAAAGATTGCAGAACGGACATTTCCGCCGCGCCGTGTCCTTCCGTTTTTACGTAGCCCAAAAAATTGGCTGCGCCGGTTGGCGTGATCGTATAGCGGGTGGTGTTGTTTTGCGGCTGAACGTAAAAATAATCCTCCGGGTCGCCCTCCTTTGGCCGGAAAAATTCCATCTCAAAAGCGCTGAAATCGGCATCGGCGGCGAAGGAAATATAGGCCAGGTCGGCGATATGGGCGCTACGCGGACCCACGTCCACGAAGTGGTTATCTTTCAGGCGCGGCATGGAGCCCCCGGCGATACCCAGTGTGCGCACATCCAGCGTGCGCAGAAAAAGCCGGTTGCCGCCAATCTGTGCGCTTTTCACCTGCGGCTTGCCGTTCTTGATCACTGAGATGTCGCTGGACGTACCGCCCACTTCGATGAAAATACCGTCAGAGATACGTGCGTACATTAGTGCCGCGGCCACGCCCGCCGCCGGCCCGGAAAGCATCGTTAAAATGGGACGCTTACGCATCTCGTTGATGTCCATAATACCGCCGTCCGAACGCATGATCATCAGCGGCGCTTCAATCCCGCTTTCACGGACGGACTGCTCGGTCATGTTGGCTGTTTCCAGCATGCGCGGCATCATGCTGGCATTAATGACCGCTGTGCGCGTGCGGATGCGCAGACCGTAAAGCTGCGAAATTGTACTGGCTGCCGTCGCCAGAAAACCCATCTCGCGGGCCATTGTCATCACGCGTTCTTCATGGCGCGTATCGTCCACACCAAAAGCCTCAGAAGCCACGATCACTTCCGCGCCCTGTTTTTTCAGCGTTTGCAGAGCTTCTTTAATCCGGTTGTCTTTCAGGCCATTTGCCGTATCCAGAAAAACGTGGCGCGTTTGCAGAAACTTGCCCGGCGCCAGTTCGATGTTTTTAGGGTTGGTTTCGCGGGCGGCTATTTTGCCTTCAAAGCCCTTGCCCATCCCGATGATGCCTACCGTGGCCACGTCGCCTTCCAGCAGCGCGTTTGTGGCCTGCGTGGTGGAATGAGCGATAAGGATCACTTCTTCACGCTTGATACGTGCTTCTTCCAGCAGCTTATCCAGGGATTGCACCACGCCGGAGGCAACACCTTCCTTGGCCCTGTGCGTAGTGGGTACAACCGCCTTGCCCACAATCGAGAAATCGGCGATATCCACCGCCACCGCGTGCGTAAATGTGCCCCCTACGTCAATCCCAATCTTTATCTTTCTCATTATTCTTTATCTTTATCAAATTAATAGAATATGATTGCAGCGGCTATCAAGCCCACCACCGCCACCGCCCATGTGTAAGGGATGGTGTTCCACAATACTTTTTGCACGTCCTGCTGCATTTCATTGGCCAGCCAGACGTTGTGCGTGTTTGTCGGATCGCTGATACCCTGCACCTGGCCCACTGCCAGCAGCACGCCCATCACCGCGCCGGGCTGCATACCGCTGGCCAGAAACACGGCGGCCAGTCCATAACCCATACCCCAGACGTTAAGCGGTCCGCGGTAGAGCGCCAGGGGTGCGGCAAGGCCAAAAAGCAACACATAACTCCAGCTTTGTTCGGGCACAATCTCCAAAAGCAAGGGACGCAACAATGTTAACACGGGCCACTCACCGCTCCAGGATGGCCCCGGTCCGATAATGGCGTTCAACAGCATGCCGATGCCTAGCATCAGGGCTACGGCGGGCATAACCACGGCGCCGCCTTCCAGCACCGATTGCACCAGGGTATTAAGACTGCCTTTGCGGTACGTGGCCATAAATCCGTAAATCAACCCGCAGATAAAGGCGGCAATAAAATTCATGGCAAAAACAAGGATCAACAGCAGCGGCACCAGCGGTGTGAAATAGGCCGCCCAGTAAATTTCGCGGGAGTGCGAACGCAGCGAGCGCACAAAACGGATGATCACCAACAGCGCCAGCAAGGCCAGGCCGATCCCCACCAGCCAGCTCAGGCCGTTGGAGAGAATATCGCCAAACCGCGCCAGTTGGGCACGGGTGGCATCACCGGCGTTAAGGTATAAGGTGGCAGCCACGACAATCAGCGCTAAAAAAATGGCGGCACCCCAGCCTATTCGTTTCCACTGCAGGTCGTGGCCGTCACGGTACAACTGAATGGTGATGTAGAGCAGCGCGGCCACAAAGGTTATGGCAAACATGGTCAACGCAAACGGGCGGATTTCTTCCACGGTAAGTCCCATGACGTCGACGTACACCGCCCAATTGCCGGCGTTAAGGATACCGCCCATACTAAGGCCGATCAGGAAAATGCCTACCACCGTCATAGGCCCGATACCAATGGATGACATAATCGGCAGGACGATGGTGGCCACCATAATGATGGCGCCCAGACCGCCCAGCGTGGTAAACAGCAGGGTAATCAAAATCATCATCAACACGCCGATGGTCCAGGGATTGTCGCCGGCCAGCTCCGCGCCTTTTTTGATAAAGCTTTCGGCCACGCCGGTTTTTTGCAGCAAAATGCTGAGCATGCTTCCGAAAATGGCTACAGTATAGGCGTTGTGCAGTTTAAGCGCGCCTTCCCCGATAACAAGCTGGATGGTACTGTCCAGATCGACACCGCCGGCAAGCGGGATCAGGAAAGCCATTAGCGGCAGGGCCAGCAAAGCCGGTATTTTGCGCAGAAACATGCTGCCGGCCATCACCAGGAAAATCAGCAGGAATAAGATCAGTTGCAGGTTTTGCATATTTTTAGGAGGTAAGTTTGATTAGTGAACAAAATAAACAAGGCACAACTTTATTGCACAAAAAAGTCTGGAATTTGATTAATTTGATTTTAGGATGGACTATGATTTTGCGCTTGGCTATTTTTTATTTATTAAATCATGGCGCGCGGTGTTTCAGGACAATCAGCTTTTCAGACTGTCGTCCCGGTTGGCGTCCTTTTGCCACACCGGGATCTCCCGATCGCAAAAGTAGATCAGGAGTATGATCACGATCATGATCAAGATGGATGGAGCACATTAACACCATAACACAAAACCACATTAGCACATGAATCTATCCTGTGATGTATTGGTAATCGGGGCCGGGGCTTCCGGAGTTAGCGCGGCTATCCAGGCGGCGCGGCTGGGAGCAAAGGTCGTTTTAACCGAAGAGCATGACTGGCCGGGCGGAATGCTGACCGCTGCCGGCGTAAGTTGCATCGATGGCAACCATGACCTGCCTTCCGGTATTTTTGGCGAGCTGCGCCGGCGCCTTGAACAGCATTACGGCGGCGCGGACAAACTGGCCACGGGCTGGGTGAGCCACACCTGCTTTGAACCGTCGGTGGCGCGAACGATTTTGCTGGATATAATCGCCGCTGAAAAAAATCTGAAGTTCCGTTGGCCACTGCGTTTTGATGCCGTACTCAAAAATGACGGTGTTGTTCGCGGGGCGCGTTTTGTTTCAGCCGATGGTGAGCTGGATGTAGAAGCAAAAATAACGATTGATGCGACGGAGCTGGGCGATGTGCTGGCTGCAGCCGGTTGCGCCTACAACGTGGGACGGGACGCCCGGGAAACGTTTAACGAAAAAGGCGCGCCTAAAACCGCCGACGACATCATTCAGGATTTGACCTGGGTGGCCATCCTGAAGGATTACGGCAAAGACGCGGATAAGACCATTGCCCGCCCCGCAGGTTACGACCCGGAGCTGTTCCGCGGCTGCTGCGCCGAGTTTGCTTCATCCGGTGACAAAAACAATCCGCCTGCGGCTGAAAAAATGCTGAGCTACGGCCGCCTGCCAAACAACAAAACCATGATCAACTGGCCCATCCGCGGCAACGATTATTATGTGAATGTAGCGGAGGCCGACGAGCATGCCCGCAAAGACGCATTTGAGCAAGCCAAAGTCCGGACACTGCAGTTTGTCTATTTTATCCAGCATGAGCTTGGTTTTAAAAACTGGGGCATTGCCGGCGATGAATTTCCCACCGCGGACGGTCTGGCCATGATCCCCTACCATCGCGAAGGACGACGCCTTCAGGGACGGGCAACCCTGACAGCCAACGACCTGGCCGAACCATACGCTGCAGAATCGAGACACTTGCTGGATCATGCCATCGCCGTGGGCAACTACCCGCTGGACCACCATCACGATCGCGGGCCTTTGAAGGAGAAAGAAGACTTGCCGGATATTAAAGCTTTTTATGTGCCTTTTGGCGCTCTGCTGCCTAAGGAAATCGGCGGATTGCTGGTGGCCGAAAAAGCAATATCGGTGAGCCACCTGGCCAACGGCGCCACAAGGTTGCAGCCGGTGGTGATGGGCATCGGGCAGGCAGCAGGAGCCGCAGCGGCACTCTGCGCGAAAAAAAACCTCCCCGTGCCTAAAACGGATGTCCGCGCCGTACAGCAATCGCTGCTGGAAGCGGGCTGCTGGCTGATGCCTTTTACGGACCTGAAGGCCAATGACTGGTTTTTCTACGCCGTGCAGCGCCTGGCAGTATGCGGCATTATGGGCGGCGAGGCCAAAACCGAAAACTGGGCCAACCATTACAACTTCTACCCTCAGGCTGAACTAACGCTGGAAGAGATGCAGCGCATTCTGGATAAGCTCGCGGAAAAGCATATCATCGCCTCTTTTGACCTTAAACCGAAATCGACACCGGTAACGCGCGTTGATGCTCTGACGTTGTTGCTGAGCGCCCAGATAAAATCCCGCCAGGAGACGGACAAATCCGGCAAACGTCCGCTGCATTTTTTGGAGGGCACTAACGGCAAAATGCACAAACCGATCACCCGCGCCGAATTCGCTTTTCTTGTGGACAGTATTTTTGAGCCCTTTTCAACCCTTACAGCGGAACTACCATGAAAACAATCGCGATACTGCTTATGCTTTTATCCCTGCTTTCCTCCTGCAGCGCCGAAGAACCGCAGCCTGATAATTTTTATGAATGGCGCGGCGTCTGGCTTACAAACGTGGACAGCGATGTGCTTGACAGCCGTGAAAACATCGCCGAGGCCATGGACTTTCTGGCGCAACATAATTTTAACGTGGTTTACCCCGTCGTCTGGAACGACGCGCGCACGCTCTATCCCAGCGCGGTGATGGATTCACTGTTTGATCTGCCCATTGACAGCGCCTACGCCGGAAGGGACCCTTTAGCCGAAGTCGTGGAAGAGGCGCACAAGCGTGGCATCGCTGTCATCGCCTGGTTTGAGTACGGTTTTGCCGCCTCCCATGAAAAGGGCGGCGGTCACATTTTGCGCGCCTTTCCGGAATGGGCCGCGTTGGATGCGGAAGGCAACCTGCTTACAAAGAACGGCTTTGAGTGGATGAATGCTTTCCACCCTGATGTGCAGAGTTTGCTTTTGAGTCTTGTACAGGAGGTGGTGCGCAATTATGACGTGGACGGGGTTCAGGGCGATGACCGTTTGCCGGCAATTCCATCGGAAGGGGGTTATAGCCCGTACACGCGCGCACTTTACGAGAGCGAAACGGGCGAGGAACCGCCGCGCGACCATCACGACCCTGAGTGGCTGCGCTGGCGTGCCGCCAAGCTGAATGATTTCGGGCGCCGGCTGTATGAAGGCGTAAAGGCAATCAAGTCGCCGGTATGGGTGTCGTGGTCGCCCAGCATTTACCCCTGGTCCTACCAGGAGTATTTACAGGTCTGGCCCGATTGGCTCCACGGCGGGTACGCCGACGTGATTAATCCGCAATGCTATCGCTACACGCTGGATGGCTATGAGGAGACTTTGCAGGCCTTTCGCAGCGATTCGGTCGGCCTGAATGAAGACGATCTGCAAATTATATATCCCGGCATATTGATGAATGTGGGCGAATATGTGATTGAGGAGGATATGCTGCTGGAGAAAGTGCGCTTAAATCGAAGCTTTGGGCTTAACGGAGAGGTTTTCTTCTTTTACGAGGGCCTGCGCAAAAAAAACAATTTGTTGGCAAAAACGCTGTTAAATGGCCCTTACAAAACTAAAGCCCGCCTGCCTCATAATCCGGCTTTTCTTCGCCGATAAGCAGCCGAAAAAAGCAAAATGCTTTTGCAATAATCGATGAAAGGTATTAAGATTGTTTAGTTTATAAACCAACCCCCGGTTTACCGTGAATCGATTCAATTATTACTCCATTTTGTTTTGCTTTGTTTTTTCTTCGATTGCTTTCGGCCAGAGCGGCAAAATAGCCGGTTATGTCAGTGATGCCGGCACCGGCGAAGCGCTCATCGGCGTTAACGTCGTCGTTAAGAATCAGCAGCTTGGCGCCTCTACCGATATAGACGGCAACTACGTTATCCTCAACGTGCCGCCCGGCAGCCACACCCTGGAATTTTCCTACATCGGTTACCAGACCGTGGTTGTGGAAGATGTATCCGTAAAGATCGACCGCACCACGCGCATCGACCAGCAGCTGAGGGAAGAGGCCGTGGAGATGAGCGAAGCCGTTGTGGTAACAGCCGACCGCCCGATCGTGGAAACAGACAAAACATTCAGCTCGCGCCACTTTGAAGCGCAGGAAATACGTGCCGTGGCCGCCGAAGCTTTGACCGACGTGCTGGAACTGAACGCAGCCATCAACCGCAACGCCGATGGTACGCTCTCCATCCGCGGCAGCGGCTCCGACGAGATCAACTACACAATCAACGGTATAAAAAGTATTACCACCAACTCCGGGCAGCCGGCTTACGGGACAGGCCAGAAGTCGGACAACGACTGGAAATATGACATAAACCCGCTGGCTGTGGAGCAGATGGAGCTGATCACAGGGGGCTTTAACGCCGAATACGGCAACGCCCAGGCCGGTGTGGTCAAAGTCGTCACAAAAGATGGCGGACCGCAGTTTTCCGGCGGATTTATGATGGAATACCGCCCGGCCGGTAAATACCATTGGGGCGAATATCTCTACTCCAAAGATCAACCGGAATGGCAGCTCTACGGCGAACTGGATGAAACCTGGTACAATCTTTACCGCGACCAAAATACCGGTATGGTAGATAGCAACCTGGCGCAGCTTAATTACGAAAAATGGATACGCAATCACACACCGGGGCCGGACAATCCTTTGGGTGTTTACGATTACCGCAACGATCCGTACACGCGCTACCTGTTCAGTCTGGGCGGCCCGTTGGGCGGCGCCAACACCAACATGACATTTTTCCTTTCCGGCGAACTTAAAAACAATCCGACACGCCTGCCCACCCGCGAAAAAATCCAGCGTCTGCAAAACTATTCGCTGGTGGTGGCCTATAAACCAAACGAGAAGCACCACCTGAAGTTTACCGGCCTGTACCAGTATTTTTACAGTGGTATCGGCTCAGGTTCACGCGATATACGCTGGGCCGGCCTGTGGGGCACGTACGGCGCCAAGCGTAAATACACACTGATCTACGACTCGCCGCGCGAAGAAACCGTTTTTGCGCAAAGCGTAAACTACAAGCTCATTTTCTCGCCGCGATCTTTTCTGGAAACAACGTTCACGCATCAGAGTGAACGGCTTTATGCTTTGCAAACGCCCACACCGGGAACCGATCGCGACCGGCAATTAAATCCTGAAATAGAAGACCGTGTTCTTGAAAGCATAACCACACTTGATTATCGTCCTTACTTTACCTGGTCCAGCCTCTACAACCAGGCTTCGCTTTCTGATTTTTACGAATTGAAAAGCCATTTTAGCAGCCAGTTGGATAAAGGCAATCTTTTTAAAGCAGGATTTGAAGGCTGGATTCTTGATCAGAACTATAATGCCTCTTCATCGCAGACGGTTTCTGCTTATATCTGGCGCACCGGGTTTGCCAGTAACTACAAGGCAAAATCCTGGTACACGGCCGCCTACGTTCAGGACAAGCTGGAATTTTCGGGTATGATTGCCAATGCCGGTGTGCGCTTTGATGCTTACAATTTTGGCGCCGATGTTCCTGTTGATGAACACAATATTTTTTATCAGGCCGATGGCAACACCAATCGAGGCTTGCCCGAGTGGGAGGATTCCAAAACTTACTCCTTCTTCTCCCCGCGGCTTGGTATCTCCTTCCCGATTGGGGAAAGAACCGCCTTCCGCGTTCAGTATGGTCATTTCCGTTCCATGCCCACCTTTAATCAGGCGCTTGACCAGCAAACTTTCAATGGCTGGAATCATTATGGTAACCCTAATTTGAAGCCAAAGCTGAGTGTTAATTATGAAGTGGGCGTACAACAAAATCTATGGGACACGCACCAACTGGACGTCGTGACTTACTACAACGACCTGCAGGATCAGATTTCCGTTGTTTACATTGAATCGCCCACCGCAAGCTCCACCAGCGACCGCAACCTAACCGGGACCTATCTTTCATACAGAAACAACGGCTACGGCAACTCACGCGGCGTGGAGATTCAGTTCCGCAACCGCCAGGACCGTAACCTGCTTTACAGCTTCAGCTACTCGTTGAGCCAGACAACCTTTGGCTATTACGGCGATATTAAAGAAGTGGCCCAGGCAAGCGCTCTGCTTGAAGATCGTTTTATTTATGATGCCACGGATTTGATAGCACCTGAAGACCGGACCCATCGTTTTAACGGCTCGCTTACCTATAACTGGTTTGATAATGAGGGTCCTCAAATATTCGGATTCTATCCGCTGGAAAATTTTACGGCCAATGTCGTTTACCGTTTGGCCAGCGGCGCGCCCTATTTTTATTCACCAACGTTCCAGACCAATTTTGAAGTGGAATCCAACCGCCGCTATCCGCTGGAATCATCGACCGATTTGAAACTGCAAAAAAGCATTGGCTTTGGCGACTACAAATTGAAGCTGGGCATGCGTATTCTCAATCTTTTTGACAACCAGCACCTGACGCCGATCAGTGGAAGCGAAGAACTTCAAAGATGGGTTCTGCGAGGCGTGACATATAACAGCAGAGACTATGACATAAATGGTGAAAGAATCCAAAGAGACGTTGAGATCTACAACTATTTCCAGACTTTCCGCAATATACCGCGGCAAATCTTTTTTACAGCGGAGATCACCTTTTAAATGCGATTGAAAAATATCATATTCGTACTTCTGATACTGACTTCGACTTCGGCGTTTGCTCAGCTTACAGAGGGTAATTTTATAATCCTTGACAGGGGCAGGCTCTGGCATTCGCTTCATTTCTCTCAGGATGTCGCGCCGATGACGGCCTGGCAGCGCAACGGCTACGGTCTTGACTGGCCGGGATACAATCAGGACAGTTTGTCCGTGAACATTGGCGGCTATAACAGCTACCTTGTTACCGGCGGTTTTTTTATTACGGCCAAAACCGATTCCGGAACGGTCTACGGCTGGGATGACTTTGCCGTTAACAGTGTAGCATCGGTCGGCATAAGCGGCGACGCCAACCGCTATCTCGTTTCGCGCCACCGTTCGCGCTATAAGGATGGCGCCAACTGGCACCTGGCCCAGAATCCATTCGACGCCGAAGAAGTCGTTGAAACCAACTGGGAATTTAACGGGGCCTGGTTCCAGCCTACAGACAACCAGAATATACCGGTGAGCGTTAGCCGCGTTGTGCGGCAATGGTCCGGCTCCGAAGTAGACCAGGACTACATTATTAGCGAATACATTTTAACCAACGTCAACCGCCGCAACGATCTGGAAGGTGTTTATCTTTTATTTACATACGCCTTATCGCCAAATAACCGCGGCTGGAATCTAACTTATCCCAACCTGACGTCGGGCGCGCGTAACGTGGAAAGCTACTGGGACCCGAACGAACGGCTGCTGACCTTCTGGGCGGGTGATTTCAAGGACAGCCCCGGCGTTGATGACAGCTACGACTATTTTGAGAACCAGGTTTATGATCCCGTTGAAGACAATTTTGATACCGAACCGGAGTTTATCGCTCACGGACACGCGGGCATCAAATTTTTATATATCTCGCCGGATACATTTGGCGTGGCCAATCGCATCAACGGCTTTACCTGGTCCACGGCGCCTCCTTCGGGCAGCTCCACCGCACCGTTTTTAGGTGTTACGGGCCTGGATGCCAAATACGAGGCCATGGAAGATGTAAGCAAACTTTCCGATGCTTTCAGCTCTGCGGATGATCCCGCGATGGGCCGCAGCCGCACGCTTGCTAATTTTTCGCTGGGCCCCTACACGCTGCAGGCCCGTGGTCGTGATTCGGTCAAAATTGTTATCGCGCAGTTTGTGGGCGGCGCCGACTATAAAACAGCCATAGATCCTTCCTCAACTAAAGAGACCATCCGCGCAGCCGGTGATTCCGCAGTGACTTATCTCAGCAACCGCGTAAGCCAGACCTACGCCAATAATTATATTGTACCGATGCCGCCGCCCGGACCGGAATTCAGCGTCAACTCGCTTGATGAAGGTGGTGTTATCGCCAATGTGGTCACGTTCGGGGATACAGTTGAAACAATCCCCGATCCGCACCAGGGCGTTGTTGATGTTGCCGGATATCGTATCTACCGCAGCTTCCGGCTGCCGATAGGTCCATGGGAGGAAATTGCCGATATTTCTATCGGGGACGAGGATTTTTACGACGCAGCCAGTGGCACTTACCGCTTTATCGACAATGATGTGGCGTTGGGCTATTCATACTACTACGCGGTTACCAGCTACGACAACGGGCACGGTTCCTGGGCGGTTGACCCCACCGTGGAAGTGCCGCCGCTGGAGTCATCGCTGTTTGCCAATAAAACATCATTCCCGGTGCGCAGCACCCTGCGTCCTACGGAAAGAAGCCTGGAAGACATCGCTGTTTCGCCCAACCCGTTTTACCGAAATTCCGGTCTGCCGGGTCTGGGCGACGGCAACATCATACAATTCGTAAACGTGCCGCGTAAATGCACCCTGCGCATCTTTACCGTACGTGGTGACCTGGTGAGAAAAATCGAACACGACAACCCCGAATCCGGCGTGATTGCCTGGAACCAGGTTAGCCAGTTCGGGCAGCTTGTAAAAAGCGGGCTCTACTTCTATCACATTGAGAATGAACAGGGCGATGTCCGAAAAGGTAAATTCGCCATCGTGAAATAACCGGAGATTCTGTAGCGAAAATTCATACACGTCCGTTGCGGAAGAGCGGACAAACCAAAGCCAAAGCGATGAAACGTCACATTATCATTTTACTGATCCTTGCAACCGTTTTGCCGGCGCAGGATTTTTCCAAAGTAGGCACCACGGGATTTGTCTTTTTAAATATCCCGGTTTCCGCGCGCTATGTCGGCCTGGGCGAAACGGGTATAACCCTGCCCGATGCCGGTGTTGAGGGCCTGAGCATGAACCCGGCCCTGGCCAGTTTGTCTGATAAGACGCTTAGCGCCCAGCTTACTTATGCCAGCTGGTACGTGGAGACAACACACCAGGCGGCGGGCATTACCTTTAACCGGCCCGGACTAGGCACCATCGGCCTGCAGGTGATCTATTTCGATTTTGGCGAGATGGCCAAAACACGCAACCCCTTCCCGACGGAAGGCGGCTCCTTTGTTGACCTGGGCACGTACAGCGCGTCGGCCTATTCGATCGGCTTAACCTACTCGCGGCGTCTGACCGACCTGTTCAGTTTTGGCGGCACGGTCAAATATGTCAATGAAACGATCGACACATACAGCGCGGACAACGTGGTAGTGGATATCGGCTTTCTCTACTTTACCCGTTTTCACAGCCTGCGCATCGGCGCTTACCTGCAGCACTTCGGGCTGGAGGCCAAATACCTGGAAGAGAAATTCAAAATGCCGCAGATGCTTAAGCTGGGCGCTTCCGCGGAGGTGTGGGGCGAGCGTGGCGAAGACACCTATTTAACCCTGATCGCCGAGGCGGCCCATCCCAATGATATCAGCGAGTATGTGCAGCTTGGCCTGGAGCAGGTTTTGTGGAAACGCTTTGTGGCCCGCGCCGGCTATAAATTCGGCCTGGAAGATGAAAACCTCAGTTTGGGCGGTGGTCTGCGCTTTGATTTTAAGGGCCGCAACGTGCGCTTTGATTTTGGCTGGATGCAGCATGATTACCTGGACAGCACCATGCGCTATACCCTGATGATGGAGTTGTAGATGCGTTATTTCCTGATTATTCCGATAACCCTGTTTCTTCTGCTGACATCAAGCGCAGCTCAAAACCTGCCGCTGGAAGTAAAATTCAGCGCCGGGCACATCAACATTCTGGACAGAACGCGCAGCGCGGAAAACACCGGCATCGGCGCCCATTACCTGGGCCTGCCTGACAGCATTGACGGTGGCTTTAACTTCTCCGGGGAATTCCGCTACAAGTTTACCGAAAAGCTCAAAGGGATCTTCCGCGTCAGCTACGACAACCAACGTCTCTACCAGGATGATGTTTTGACCGAATGGAACTGGCCCTACTGGGAAGACACTTACCTGGAATTCATTGGTGCCCGCGGCAATGACCTGGCGGAAGTGAACCGCACACTGCGCTATGAAAGTAACGATGGCATCTACTCCGCCGTGTTTGAACCGATACAATCGCTGAAAGAGCTGCGCCTGAGCATTGGCGCTTCCTGGAGTGAACGCCTTTTGGAAAAGTGGCAGGTCAACGCCGAACTGAGTGTGGGCGCCAGCCTCTACACACGCGAACTGCGCATGGACGAGCACTGGATCAAACGTTTCAAACTGGATTCCACTTCGACCGAAGAGTACGATTATAATTACGACTTTGACCTGACCCACTTCGCACCGCCCAAAGACGGCACACGCTTTTTTATTGCTCCGGCGCTGGGTGTCACCTATACGCTCAGTCCCGGATTTGACCTGGAGCTTGATGGGCGTATGGTGGGCTATATCGATCGTGATCTCGTCGAACCACTGGAGAAATTATTCAACATACCGGCCGGCGATCAGCGTGATTTTCCTGTCTACTACAAAATGATGCTGCAGTTTGGCCTGGTCATCAAATATTAGGTTTAAAAATGCTTAAAAAGATTGCATTCATTTTTTTATGCGGCGGATTGCTTTTACCGCTGCAGGCGCAGCAAGGCGGCTGGTCTGTTTCGGTGCAGCCGGAGTACAGTGTACCGATCGGAGAACTGGCCAACTGGTTTAACCCGGCGCCGGCCATTGCCGTTAAGTTCGGCAAGCAGGCAGACAACCAATGGTACCTGGAATATGGCGCTTCCTACGCGCGATTTGATGACGAGAACCTGGATGCCGAGCGCAAGCGGCGCGTGGATCTTTTTCTGGAGCACGGCTCCTTCACACTGAACGGACTCTATCCGCTTACACAATTTTCCGGAATAACCATGCGCCTCAATGTGGGCGGAGGGCTCTACTACTGGAAGGGCATCCGCGGGCGCGTTGAAGCCGAGCCGGACGCCAACCCGCCCATACCGCTCATCGCCGAGCGAAGGCTGGAGGAGTGGAACTGGGGCTTTAAAGGCGGCCTGTCTTTTAACTACAGCTGGAACAGGCTGGAGCTGGAACCCGTTGTCTATTACCGTGTGGTGATCGGCGAATTGTGGCCGACGCTGCAACCCGGCATCGAACTGGAAAATGTCTCCGGTTTGCAGACGCTCAATCTTGGCCTGGGTATCCGGTATAATTTTTAGCCATAAGACAAACGAAAATCCTGACAAAGGAGAATATGTATGAAGCGAATGTTACTTTTTCTTGGGTTGTTTCTGGGCATGTCGCTTGCCCAAAGCACCTACCCGCTAAACTGGGTCAGCCACGAATTTATTGACATCGGCGGCGACAATACCCGGGGCGTAGCCTATAACGCCACAACCGACCATGTGCTGGTGGCTACGCGTAAGGGCGGCGTGCGTATTATCATTCTGGATGCGGCCACCGGCGACTCCCTTGGCATGATGAATACCGAAGGGCTGAGTGGAGGCACGTACCCGATCAACCTGATTGACGTGGCCGAAGATGGTACGATCTATGTGTGCAATCTTTCAGCGCCGCAATTTACACCGGGCGCCACATTCAAAATATACCGCTACGCCGATGAATCGGCCGCACCTGAAACCATATTTGATGACGCGCTGGATGATAAACGCTACGGCGATTCTTTCGCGGTAAGAACATTCGGCTCCGATAAGCTGCTTTACTCGTCCGGTTTTGAGACGGTCGATGTTGTTGTTATCCGTGACACCGGCGGCGCTACGGCAACCCTGGACAGTCAGCCGGTATTACCGGTACCCGGAAATGCCCGCCACGGCATTTCACCGCTGGCAAACGGCAACTTATGGATCAATTCGGCCAACCCCGAGCACCCGCCTACATTGCTTTCATCCGGCGGCACCCTTATTTCCAGCGTACCGGACAGCTTTGCGTCACCCGGCGGCACGTCTCATGTGAAAGCACTAAAACTTGGCCAATACAAGCTGTTAACCGTCTCCAATGCCTACGCCGCAACGGTGAGAACCGTGCGCTATTTTGAGGATGAACTGGGCACAGTCACCTACGACTATTTTGGGGAAAACTCCGACTCATCGGCGCTGTTCTACAGCTCCGGCCTTAACAGCAACCCCAACGCCACGGCGGTTGTGGATTATGATTCCCGGCGGCATTCGCTGATCACGCTGATGGGCTTTAACAGCATCGGTTCGCTGAGCATGGATAATCTGCTGAAAGCTTCTGCTCCGCGCGACAGCAACCTGGTGGTGAGCATTGACGGTATCAATGACTATTTCCCGACCGATCACGTTGGCACTAGCAATGGCCGTGATATGTTCTTCACCTGGTCCGTGGGCAAAGTTTTCTTTGGCCTCAGCGGTGACGGCCTGGTGGACCCGACGGAAGAAAGATTTCTCTATATCGCCTTTGATTTGGATCCCGAAGGTCCCAACGGCACACAGACACCACCGGTGGCCCGCGGCGGCATAAACGCTCTGCCTTTCAAGGCGGACATCGTTTATGAAGTGGAGCCCTGGGATGAGGCCGATTTCCTTCTGGGCACCATCTGGAAATGGAACGGCAGCAGCTGGGAAGAAAACCTTTTTGACGGCAACGTGGCCGCGCAGGGTGCTTTGGCTTTTGCCGATGAGGGCGAGGACAAGGTTACCGAAGTCTCCGCAATCCGTAACGACGCGGGTGTGGGCGCTTTGACCGGCGAAGTGGCGGTTATGGCCTACATGGCCAGCAACGGTCAGGGCGTGGAAGCTTCCTTCCCGGATAAAAACCCGCTGGGCGCCAATGCCAAATTTACCCATTATTACTATGTCGACCAGCTTGGCGAGGGCTACTTTCCGACGGATACCAATTATGTGAACGTGGTGCGCAGCACGCTGACGGCTATCGGCGACAAGCCCATTGAGCAGCCGCGCCGCTTTACGCTGGAGCAGAACTATCCCAACCCTTTCAACCCGACAACCGAAATTACCTATAGTCTGCCGCGCAAAGCAGACGTGCGTATCGAGATTTTTGATATAGCCGGACGCCAGGTTGCCAAAGTAGACCAGGGCAACAAAAACAGCGGCACACATTCGGTCACATTCAATGCCGGCAGCCTGACCAGCGGTGTCTACTTCTACAGGCTGGTTGCCAACGACAGGATTATATCCACCAGAAAGATGGTTTTAATAAAGTAGTTTTATATGGGGGCTGCGGCCCCCTTTTTTGTATAGGGGAAAACCGTGATAAAAAGATTGTTTATTTCCATCGTAATTACATTGTTGATGGCCTTTGGTCTTAACGCAGGAGAAGTACGCGGAGCCTGGCTGGCCTGGGCCGGTAACGATATACCGTCCAAGGAAGAAATCAGCGAAGCGATGCGCCTGCTTTCAGAAAATAATTTTAACACTGTATACGTGGATGTATGGCGCTTTGGCTGGCCCTACTTCCGCAGCAATGTGTTTCATGAAGAAACGGGCCATTACACGGACCCGCTGCTGGAAGAAGGCCGCGATGTCATGGCCGATATGATCGCCGAAGGCCACCGCTATGGTCTGAATGTGGATGCCTGGTTCGAGGCCGGCTTCCAGGCCTGTGCGGGAAACAATCTTGCCCTGTTTAATGAACACCCGGAATGGTTTGCCGAAAAGCGTAACGGCAATACCACCTTCGAAGCGAACGGCGGCGTGCAGTACAAATGGCTAAGCCACGTAAACCGCGATGCCCAGGAATTTCTGATACAATTCGTACTGGATGCCGTTCGCCGCTATGATCTGGATGGCGTAGAATTCGACCGCGTCCGTTACCCCGATCTGGATTGCGGTTATGATTCGGCCACGGTGGAACTATATAAGTCCGAACACAACGGGCAGGAGCCGCCCACAAGCATCGGCAACTCCGCCTGGATTCGCTGGCGGGCGGACAAGCTTAACCTGTTCATGGCTGAAATGTATGATTCCATAAAAGCGGTTAATCCCGAAATGCACGTGAGCAACGCGCCTCTGTGGTACGGCTATGAACAATTCTGCCAGGACTGGCCGGCATGGATCAACAATGGCTGGCTGGATACGGTGACACCGCAGGTCTACTACAGCAGCAACAGCAGCTATTCTTTCCGTCTCAACGAAGAACTGAAAAAAACAAACAACGACACATTGGTCTATCCCGGCATCTCGACAATCGCAAACAGCAATGAGACGCCGCCTTCCGAGCTGGTAAAAATGATTGAGACAACGCGCAACGAGGGGCTGACCGGTCACGTGATCTGGTATCACGCGCGGCTGGGCGCTTATTATGAAACGTTGAAAAACGGACCTTACAGCGAAAAAGTAAACGTACCCTACCGTCCGGCTGACTGGCGCCTGCCGGCCATCATAATTAACGAAGACAGCAGCGCCGTGCAGCAAAGCGGGTCGTGGACGACCTACACAACTTTGCCGGGTTTTGAAGATACCGATTGTATTTACGCTACCGATAATGACGCCGCCGCCATCACTTACAGCGCGCAGGTGCCGCGTGAAGGCTGGTACGAAGTATACGCCTGGATTATATATCAATTTGCGGCACATCAGCAGGCACCTTACCAGCTTCTGCACAGCAATGGACCCGCTGACACGGTGTATGTCAATCAGCGCAAGCCCGGGCACCGCCGCTGGCATAAGGTGGGCGATGTTTATTTGCAGGAGGGTGAACAAACGTTCCTGCGCCTGGATAATCACAACTTGCCCGATGGTGATATCCTGTTCAGCGACGCGGTTATGCTGGTTAACAGCAACCGCCCTGAAGACCTGATCCTGACGTCACTGCAGGATGAGCGGCTGCAATCAAACAGTCCCACAACATTTGAACTGCTTCCGGCATATCCCAATCCCTTTAACAGCCAGATAAACATTCGCTACAAGCTTGACAGGACCGAAACAGTTGCCCTAAAAATTTATGACATCAACGGGCGCGTTGTGGCGACCCTGGTTGAAGGCAAAAAAAATCCCGGCCTGCATTCTCAGCGCTATTCGGGCGAAGAGCTTGCATCCGGGATTTATTTCGTTCGTCTTGTAGCGACCGGCCGGGCTTTAAGCCAGAAGCTGGTTCTTATCAAGTAATCCGCTAAAAATCTCCGAAATCGTCATCATCAAGATTGATAATGATATCATCATCGTCGGAATGTTCCATGCCAAAATGGTGATCGTTATCGGGAGCTTTCTTTTTAGAAGCCGGCGCGGGTGCGTCGGCTTTTTCTTTTTTGCCATTTTTGACAACAGGTTTTGCGGAAACATTATCCACTCTTCGCCTGCTGTTTTTATCAGTTGAATCACTATTGTTAGCGGCGGGTTTCTCCGCTTCTTTGGCCGCAGGCTTTGCCGTTGTTTTTGCCACGGGCTTTGGGAGCGGTTTTGCCGGCCGGGTGGCAGCCTGTTCTTGCGGCTTTTGAAAACCATTGCTCACTTTTGGTGCCTGATGCAGATCCTGCCGGGCACGGCGCAGCTTAAACTTACCGATAAGCTGCTGCAACTCGCTGGACTGGTTGAACAGTTCATGGGCGGTTGAAGCGCTTTCTTCGGCATTGGCCGTATTCTGCTGGGTTACCTTGTCAATCTGTTCCAAGCCGCTGTTTACCTGTGAAATGCCCTCCGCCTGTTCCTTGCTGGCTACGGCGATTTCGTTCACCAGATCCGATGCTTTGGTCACCTGGCTTACAATCGACTCCAGGGCCTCGGCCGTCTCATTGGCAATCTGCATGCCGTTCTTCACTTTCGAGACGGAATTCTCGATCAGCTCTGTTGTCTCATTGGCCGCCTTGGCGCTGCGTTGCGCCAGACTGCGCACCTCCTCGGCAACAACGGCGAAGCCTTTGCCGTGTACACCGGCGCGTGCCGCTTCCACGGCCGCGTTCAGCGCCAGCAGGTTGGTTTGAAACGCGATCTCGTCTATGGCCTTAATGATCTTGGAGATCTCTTCAGATGAACCGTTGATCTCATTCATGGCCTCAAGCATACTCTGCATTTTGCTGTTTCCTTTGTGCGCGAAGCTGGAAGCCTCCCCGGTAAGCTTGCTGGCCTGTACGGCGCTGGCGGAGTTGTTATTCGTCTGTGATTGAATTTCCTTCATCGAGGCTGTTATCTGCTCCAAAGAGCTGGCCTGCTCGGACGCACCCTGCGACAGCGAATGGTTATTATCGGAAATCTGTCCGGCGCTTGAGCGCACCATATCTACGGAACGGGAAACCTTGCCCAAAGCGTTGTTAAGGGCGCTCAGCGTTTTGTTCATGGCGATTTTCATATTGGCATGATCGCCCTTGTAGTCGCCGCGGACCTCCACGGCAAGGTTGCCTGTGGCGATATCCTGCAGCACGCCGATGGCATCACGGACCGGTTCTATTATCCGGGCAATGATATTGTTGACGCCACGGATGATCTCCTCATAGCTGCCGTCAAATTTATCCAGATCGCCGCGTACGGAAAGATTGCCCTCTTCGGCCGCCTTCACCAGCATCAGCAACTCGCCAATCAATGTTTTCAGGTTATTTCGGATTGTATTTATGGCATTTGTAAGCGCAATCTGCTTACCGGGAAGCGTACGCATTTCGCGCTCCAGGTTACCGGCGGCATATTCGCTGATGATCTCCATAGCTTCCAGCGTGGGGTGGATAACCGCGTCCAGAGCCTGGTTAAAGCCTAAAAGCATACGCTTGTAGTGATCTTCATTTACGCTGTCCACATTGGCGCGGGCGTCAATATCACCCTCGCGCAGGCGGTCGGCCACACCATCTACTTCACGCACGATGTTATCGGCGGTACGGGCCTGCTCCAGCGTCTGCTCGCGGTTTAAGCGCAGCGATTGTACCATGCTGTTGATGGACTGGCTCAACTCACCGATTTCGTCTTCGCTGGTTACGTAAAGTTCCACATCAAGATCGCCTTCACCCACCTGACGCGCGGCATTGCGGATGTTTACAATCTGCCGCGTAAGGTAATTGCTGATAAACAGGATCAGCCCGATGCCGATGGCAAAAAGCAGCAGATTGATCAGCACCGAGACAACCACTGTGCCGCCGATCTTGTCATTCACCGCTTCCAGCGAATAGCCAATATGTATCTGGCCAAACTCTGTCTCCTGATAATCCATTTTGGCAAGTGCCAGAATGTACTCGCCGTCTACCTTCGTTTCGCCGGCAGCCATGGATGCTACACCTTGCAACGACAGATTCGAAGGGTTGTACTCTATGATCTGATTACCGTCGTTATCCACAATGCGGATATAGACGGCATTAGGATCCTTTTTCGCCCAATCCATAGCCGCGGAAACAAGCTCGATGTTACCGTCATAAAGACCGGCGCCAGCTGTAAAGGCGATCATTTCGCTCAGCGTGTGCACCTGCGTCTGCGCGTAATCCAGGGCCAGTGATTTTTGTTTCGATGGAAAGTAGATGGAGGTGAATACGATCAGCACAATTAAGATTGCGCTGCAGGCCGCAACCAGCTTCCACTTAACCGATTTTTTCAGGAATGTTAATACTTCCATGTCTTCTCCATGGTTACTTAATGGTTGCCACCACTTTTACCTTGTCGGTGACAGATGCCTCACTGACATAGCCGATAGCTCCGGGCGTTGCGGCAACACTTTCGATGACTTCCGCGTCGTTTTTGAGGGCCTTTGGCGCCTTACCTTCACCGGTAAGCTGTGCGCGCATCCACTCCTTGCGCAAATCCGCTGCTGACTTCCCGATATAGCTGTAAAACTGATCGGATATATCATCCTTTGAATCAAAGACAACGATCTTACTGCCATCATCCCAGCTTTTAACCTTCAGTGTATAGATTTGCGCCAGTTTTGTCTGATCAAGTGCGTCTTCTCCGACAGAATTATTTACGATTACTGCTACCTGCGCGTTTGCCGACGCAATTGTCATAGCGCACATTGCCAGTATTAAAATCAAAATCTTTTTCATTATAATCTCCGCTACTCGTATTTATGGTTACTACAGAATGATACTAAGGGCCACGCCAAACGCATCATATTTGATATCTACCGTTCCGGGCACAACACCCACTTCAGGAATCGGGATGCTTGTTGTGCCGTTATCGACAACGTAATGGGCATACTGGGCTTTCAGTACAACCGAGTAGGCCGGACGGAAACCAAAACCCACGAGATAGCTCTGCATGCCGTCACCAAGAAAGTCCACTGCGTTGTCTTCGATATAGCTGTAGCTGCCATAACCAAACCACTGATCAGTAAAATTGTAGCCGGCTGTTCCATAATAAAACATCTTGTCGAGGTCCACGTCGCCAAGAACCGGGTCCGTATCAGGATCTTCGGTTACCTGGATAAATTCGCCCTCGAAATAGGCATCACCCAATGTAAAGGCCAGGTCTGCACCCAAACGTGTACGCGGTACATCCTGGTTAAGCGCGGGTACGCCCATGGCCAGCGGTATATATTGATTGTCATAGTCATAGGTGAAAGATACACCGGCTTTCACGTTGCCATACTCAACACCGGCGCGACCGCCGAATGCCTTGAACGTGGTTGTGTCGGTTCCGGCCACCTGGGCGCCTACTGCATCTCCGGAAACAAAGTATTCTTTTTCAGCGTGACCGGCATGAACGGCATAGTTAAAAATGGCTTTGCCCACGGGAATGCTGCCATAAACCTGGACAAAAGCACGTCCGGGAATGAAGTCGCCCTGGTTAAAAATCGCCGAAAGCGATGCCTCATACACCAGCGGGCGGATGATATAAGGCAGCAGGGGCATACGGTTTTTGATTTCATTCATACTGTTGAATTTGGGGATCAGCAAGCCGGCTTTTACAACAAAGGCATCAGTGCGGGTGTAGCGCAGCCATGCTTCTTCAAGATTGATTGTTCCCCATCCGCGCTCGGAAGAGTAGGTATTTGTAAGTTCAAGGTTTACCCAGGCTGTAAAGCGCGGATCAATCTCTTTTCTGAAAAACAGGTTTAATTGCTGAATATCAGCGGTAAGGCGGTCTTCCTCGACCTCACTGACTGTTACATCCTGAAAAACGGGCATGCCTGTTTGAGGATTAATGGCTACGGGAACATCCCGTGCAATCACATCACTTGTTCCGTTTACCTGCATTAAGCGGGTTTGAAAAAATCCAAATACCTGTATAGGTTCCTGTGCTGAAGCACTTGATAATAATAAGATTAATATGATAAATACTGGAAAAATACGACTCATGAATAGCAACTCCTGTTTATACTTTGATTGTTTTTTTGATTTGCCAGTCTGGCAAATATTTATAATCGACAAGCGTTTATCCGTATAAGAAAAATGTGTAATCTTGGCAGAGATTGACCCAATTGATGTTTAATCAAAAATCGCATAACCGGGAAAGTGTAATGTCTGAGAAAAAGCTTACAGGATTTGTTGTTTCACACACGCACTGGGACCGGGCCTGGTACTGGCCGTTTGAGTGGTTTCGCGTGCGGCTTGTGCAAACCATCGACCAGTTGCTGGAAATCCTGGAAAACGATTCTGACTACCAAGCCTTTGTGCTGGACGGCCAAACCGTTGTTCTTGAGGATTACCTGGAAGTAAAGCCGGAAAATAAAGAGAGATTAAAAAAACTGGTAAAGTCCGGCAGGCTGCACGTAGGGCCATGGTATATTCTGCCCGATGAATTTCTGGTGAGCGGTGAAGCCCTTGTTCGCAACCTGCAAATGGGTATGGCCATCGCCGAAGAATTTGGAGCTACAATGCGGGAAGGCTATGTACCCGATCCTTTTGGACATATTGCCCAGTTGCCGCAAATACTGAAAAAAAGCGGACTGCGCTCCTTTATCTTTTCCCGAGGCATGGGCAAAGAAATCGAAAAGCTGGGCACAGATTTTTTCTGGGAAGGCCCGGACGGCAGCCGCATCCTTTCAATTAACCAACGCGACATTTACGGCAACCTGGCCTGCTGGGGCTTTGAATATGACTTTGGCGATTACCGCTTCAGCGAACCGGATGAAGAGGTTGCTTTGCAGAACCTGCAAAAAACGCTGAATAATTTAAAACCGCTGGCGCAAACACCGGCTATCCTGCTAAACAACGGCATTGATCATTTGCCACCGCAGCCGCAAACACCCAAACTGATAAAAGCCTGCAACAAAGTGCAAAGTGACATTGAACTGCGCCACGGCACTTTTGCCGATTTTATTGACGAAGTTGAAAAGCATTCGGGTAACCTTAAAACCCACAGCGGAGAACTGATCGGCAATTATCACCACCCTATTTTGCTGAGCGTTTATTCTGCCCGGATCTATCTGAAGCAGGCCAATTATGCCTGCCAGAATCTGCTGGAGCGTTATGCCGAGCCGCTGGCACTTTTATGCCGTCTTTACAACGGGGCGGATTATTCTGCGTTTATTCAAAACGCCTGGAAAACGCTGCTCAAAAACCATCCGCATGATGACATTTGTGGCTGCAGCGTGGATGAAGTACACCGCGAGAATGTGACACTTTTTGAGAAAGTACAGCAAATTGGGCGCTATGTCTGCGAGCAGGCCGTGCTCGATGCATTCCGAAGTGATATGAACGGTGATCCGGAAGCGCGCACGCTTTTTCTGTTTAACCCGCTTAACTGGGACAATACCGATCTGGCCGAATGCGAACTGCTGTTGCCGTCTTCATTGTCGCAGGCCGATATTTCAAAATGGCACATCATGGATGAAAATGGCGATGTGCTGCCGCACCAGGTCATTTCCGATGAGGCGCTTTACCGCATGGAGGTATTAAGCGAAGCCCGTTACCGCAGGGTTAAAGTGCTTCTTGCCGCCCGCTCGGTTCCATCCTGTGGCTGGCGTATGCTGTCTGTCGCACCCCTCAAAGAAAAGGCGGGATTGCCTCACTCTACGTTGCGCCATGGCGAGGATAGAATCGAAAACGCTTTCTTTAAAGTTCAGCTCGCAAAAGACGGTACGCTGACGATTACCGATAAGCGCAACGGCCAGGTTTACGAAGATTGTAATTTATTTGAAGATTGCGAGGATGCCGGCGACGAATATACCTACTCCTGGGTGGAAAAGGGCAAGCGCCTGCTGCTGCGCCAAAAGCCGGATAAAATTGATTTTCCGGTGGTCGGACCGCTGGCCGTAACCATGCGGCTGACATATGCGTGGCTTTTGCCCCAAAAGCTGCACACTAAAAGAGCGCGTCGTTCACAGGCGAATGTTGGTTGCCGGCTGCAAACTGAAATCACGCTGTATCACAATCAGCCGCGTATAGATTTTAAGACACACTTTGACAACAAAGCCGAAGATCACAGGCTCAGGGTTCTGTTTCCTGCGGGATTTAAAGCTAGCAAGGCCTACGCTGACGGCCACTTTGGCACAATCGAACGCCCGGCACATTTCGATAAACGTCCCGACGCTAAGAACCGTTTTGAATATTACGGCACGCGGCACAACAACGCTTATGTCTACATTAACAAGAAAGAAAAGGGATTGCTGCTGGCTAACCGCGGCCTCCCTGAATATGAGATAATTCATCAAAAAGAAAATTCGGCGATTGCCCTTACGCTGCTGCGCTGTGTGGGTATTCTCTCACGCAATGATTACATAACGCGCGTGGCCCAGGCCGGTCCACAACTGGCTACACCGGAAGCGCAATGCCCCGGCAGCCATACGTTTGAATACAGCCTGGTCCCTTTCGCCAAAAACATGCAGCCGGAGCAGGCCCATCGTGTGGCGTATGAGTATGCTGTTCCCCTTTACAGCCAGACCCTCACAGGCGCGCCTGGAAGGCAATTGCCCGCCACGCCGGTAATCGCTTTTGACCGGCCGGAGATACAAATAAGCGCACTAAAGAGCGGCAAAAAGCGCAAACAGTTTGTTGTGCGCGTTTACAACCGCAGTTCCAAAAACCTTTTGGTGAGCGCCCGTACGCGGCGTGCGCTGAGCAAAGTTTCTAAAGCGGATCTGCTGGAAAATGAAACCGGGAAGCTGGCACTGGAGCACAAACACCTTTTTGCATTCACTGCCGGCCCGGCGTCAATTGAAACGCTGCTGATTACGCTGCGCTGATGTGTCGTGAAAGGCCGACACTTTTTGCTCATTCGGATGTTGCAAATGTACAACATTAAAAAAAACTATGATGGAGTTATCTGTTAAAAAACAATAACTTACACATCCGGGCATAGCGCTGGCACAAACTTTGAGCATATAGCCATAACATGGAAGAGGTATGATTTCGGGTTTCGTCAACTCGTTCAGCCCGCCCCGCTAAAATTTTGTCTTCCATTCGAAGCAATCAGGATTGGAGGATTGTATGTTTTGTAACACTTTGATTTTTTGTATTACGCTGCTTTTTGTACAAGCCGCAAACGCCCAGGTGAACAAGGAGCTGTATATCCCAAACACCACTCCCAATGATATTGAGCTGGTCGATAACACGCTTTACATGGCCGGCGGTTTTGATGTCGTTGGTCCCTATAGCGGCGGGGCTGCTTTCTTTGATCTTAATATTGGAAACTGGCTGGACAATTATCCTAAAATAAACGGAAATGTCACCGCGGCCATCAGCGACGGCAATGGAGGTTGGTACGTTGCCGGAGACTTTATCAGCGCCGCTGAGCAGCAGAAGTTCGGTCTCGTTCATGTAACCGGAGATGGCACCCTGGATGACTGGACGCCGCGTATTGAGGGGGGTGAAGTCCGCAGCATGTTGTTATGGGATAACCGGCTTTACATCGGCGGCGATTTTACAATGGTGGACAGCATTGATCGCATGGGGCTGGCCTGCTTCAGCCTGGACAGTCTTGAGCTTACGGATTGGGACCCGCAGGCGGTGCGCTACAGCTTTAACGGTACTGTGCATAAGATCTTGCCGCGGGAATCGACTTTGCTGGTTCTCGGTATTTTTACCAACATCGGCGGCCAGGACCGCTTTAGCATGGCAGAGCTTGATACCGTTTCGGGCATGGCCACAGACTGGGACCCGCAAAACGGGCAAACCAACTTCGGCGATCAGATTATTTTCGACGGTATTGTCCATGATGGCCGGCTTTTTCTTGCGGGCAGTTTTGTCGGAATCGCCGACTCCAGCCGTGAATATTTCGCGCAAATAGATATGGAAAGCGAAAAAGTGACTGCGCTGAAATTCGATTTTTACCAGGAAGAGGGACCGGCGGGACTTTACGACATTGAAATCATAAACAATGTCTTGTACATGGCCGGCGGCTATAGCAGCGTAAATGAAACGAGCCGCACCTGTCTGGCTGCATGGGACATAAACAATAACAGTTTTCTCGATTGGGCTCCGCAGGTCGGCGGTTTTGAAACCCTAATCGAAAGTTTCAGCGTTTATGACAACACCATGTTTGTAGCGGGTGACTTTAAGCAACTGGGCGGTATGGACCGCAACTATCTTGGCGCCGTTTCAATGACAGATGGCAGTGTTACCGACTGGAACCCTGTTGCCGGATATCGCGGCACCGTTCTGGCGCATGATGAAGAGACGCTTTTTGCCGGCGGCCGCTTCCGGCTAATGAATGGTGCTTCGCGGGAAGGTTTGGCAGCGTTTAACATAGCCGATAGCAAACTGCTGGATATTTCCATAGAGCTGAGCGGTCGTATAAACGACGTGATTGTGGTGGACCAAACTCTTTACATCGGCGGCAGCTTCTGGAACATCAACGGTGAGGAACGCAGAAACCTGGCCTCCATTAACCTGTCCGACGGCAGCCTGACCGACTGGGCACCTGAGCCCAACTCAACGGTGGAGGCCCTGGCCTACGGCAACAATCGTCTTTTTGTTGGCGGGGGCTTTAACGAAATCGGTGGGCAGGAACGCGGCTATCTCGTTTCCTTTGACGCGTCAGGAAACCTGGAAAGCTGGGACCCTCAGCCGCAATCCAGCGTGCGCTCCATGTCCTTGCACGACAACACGCTTTACGTTGCCGGCTGGTTTAACAACATTGGCGGGCAAAGCCGTAAATATGTCGCCGGCGTCGATATAGTCAGCGGAAACGCCAATGCCCTGAATCCCGAACCTAACAGTTCGCCCAACACGCTTATGGCTTATGGCAATACGCTCTATATCGGGGGAAATTTTTCCGAAGTGGCCGGAAAGGATCAGGCCAGCTTTGCGGCCTTTTCGCTGTCTGACTATAGCCTGAAGGGTGATGTTGCACCACAGTTTCTGCTGGAATTTAACGGCAACAGCTCCCGCGGAACGGTCTACGCTATTTTCCAGCGTGGTGAAGAAATTCATGTGGGTGGATCGTTTAATCGTCTTGGCGAGAGCGTGCGCAACGGATTTGCTGTGATCGATTCCGTTGGAGGAAACCCGCGCCCCACAACAATCAGCCTGAATAATGAACAGGCAAATGCGGTGGTGCGCGAGCTGATTGTTTCTGACCAGGGAATTATTATTGCCGGTGATTACAATAGTGCCGGGCTTACAGGAACCTCAAGATTAACACATATCGACACCTATCCGGTTGGCCTGGATGATGTGCCATCCTTTGTTCCGCAGCAGATAACCCTTTTTGACAATTATCCGAATCCCTTTAATCCGCAAACGACCATTGAATTCAGCATAAACAAGAGCACGCGCGTCGATCTGGCTGTTTATGACATGCTCGGTCGGGAAGTGGCTCAGCTGCTTAATCAAAGTGTAAAAGCCGGGCAACACGCCGTCACCTTTCGCGGAGATCACCTTGCCAGCGGACTCTATATATACCGCCTGACCACGGCAGCCAAAACAATCAGCAAAAAAATGCTTTTATTGAAATAACAGGAAAATATGCAAAAGCACGGCCTCATTGACCGTGCTTTTTTTTTACGGCGCTTTGGTAATGCTGATATCGGCCGTAGTCTCGATTTCTATTTTGGTTTCACCGCTTTTGGCCCGGGGCGCGGCAACCTCTTCATCGGCCAGGTAAACAGGAAACTCCGAGCGTATTTTACCATGGCGGCTGTTGGCGGTCACGTGCACGCGGCTGTCCGCGGGGAGCTGCAGCGTTACGGGCTTGTATTGCGTGGAAATAATTATCTCTCCGTTTTCCGGCAACCGCCTGATATTGCTGATCTCAACCGGACTGCTGTTCCCTTCCACATAAATCGATCCCGCGGTGCCTTTTAAGATAACATATTTGTAGTTATTGCGCACATTGACATCACCGTCCACATCGCTTAGGATTACGTCGCACGATTCCCCGTCAATTTTGGCCCAGCCCTTTATCTGCTCGCCCTTGATCGGCTTGTAGGAGTTGCGGATGTTCACATTGCCGTTAATGCGGTTCATGTTGATATCCGCGGAATTGGCGCGGATTTCCAGCGGGCCCTGCAGGTTGGAGAGATACAACGGTTTGTATGAAGCATCGATGACCGTTTGTCCGCTCACATCGTCCACGGTAACGGCGCTGGACTTTGATTCGATAATGGCATCGCCGGCCACCCGTCGCAGTTCGATGTCTTTGTACTCATTATAGATGTAGGCATTACCCTTCACATCGCGGACAAAGCAATCGGCAGAGGTAGCGTTAATGTCCAGATTGCCTTCTACCCGCGTGATACGCATCGGCTTGTAGGCGCCTTCAACGGACAAATCGCCGGCCACAGCATTTATCTCCAGGTCACAGCTGGAGCCGCGGATGAACAGATTGCCCCTCACGCTGTCCACTTTTACGGCTTTATAGTTGTTCTCAACAATCGCCTCGTCGCCGACTCCAAAAACAGTGATATCCGCGCTTTGCGCTTTGACGGTCAGTTTTCCGCCAATCTTGCGGATGCACAACGGTTTGTAGGAAGACTCCACATTGAGATTGCCCGAAACGTTTTCTATCCGCGCGTCGGCGCTCGTTCCCAAAACATTCAGGTCACCGTCAAATCCGGAGACGCGTATTTCCGCGTAGCGGTTGTTGAGAAGACCCTGACCGGCGCAATTTTCAACCACCATGTCGCCCGATGTGTTGCTCACATCCAGCTTTCCGTTGATGTTGCGCAGATAAACCATGCCATAGCCATTGTCCAGTTCAATATCACTTTGCGCGGGCACGGTAACCGTCAACTCGCGGTGCACGGAGTAGCTGATCTCGTCAAAGACGCTGAACAGCTTCTGGAAAAAACCGCCGTTGCCTTCAAGCCAATCGGTGTCCGGTGCGTCAAGCACGAGCTCATACCCGCCGGCCTTTTCGATAAGCTCAAACGAGACCTCTTTAAAATAGCTCTCAACACGCTCCGGGTTGGCGCCTGCAAAACGATAGGTCAGCTTCGCTTCAATGGCATTGGAGCTGCCACCCGTGATTTCCACGTCCGCGTTCAGATCGTTTATGACCAGCTTCTGGCCCGGCTTGGCTTCCGCGCGCGCAGTGAAGTCGCGCTTTATAACATCCGGCCGTGGTTCCGCGGCAAACGCGCCGATAAGCCCGGCGCACAGCAATGCAAAAATGATCTTTTTCATACATCCTCCGAATTTCTCAGTGTCTTTTCTATCTCTTTTAGTGTCTCTTTTTTCTCTTTCATGGCGGCCAGCAAATAGCGATGCGCGGTCACATTGCCCGGTTCCAATTCCAGCGTTCGGCGGCAGGCTTCGATCTGCATATCGATCACGGCCAGCCTGTCGCGGTACAACAAGGACAACTCCAGCGGCATCTCCGCTATCTGCGGACCGATCTCTTTTTCCATTTCCGCGATCGCTTTGCTGTATTGCTGTTCATACCATTGTGCGCGCTGTGAGCTGCTCCAGGTAAACAGCCGGCCGTCGGCATCATCCTGCGGTAAAAGCAGCAGAGCCGCCAGGGCAACAACCAGAATCACCGCCGCGGCTTTTAATACAACAAAGAGAGGCCCGGAAGACCGCTTTTGCGGCAGCTCCTTTTCTATGCGCGCCCAGATATCCGGGGCGGGCAAAGGGCGTTCTAGTTTACGCAACAACTCGTCCAGCTTTGCGTCCGCGGTGCTGTCGGCACACCAGGCACAGCGGGCAATATGCTGCTCGCGATCGCTGTTACTCATCGTGTGCAAAGTACCGTTGCGGCAATGTTCACATAGCATGGCTACTCCTGCAATTCCAGTAAATCTTTCAGGCGCGCCCGGGCCTGATGGATGTGCGCCTTCACTGTACCGACGCTTATTTCAAGCATGTCCGCGATCTCCTGCTGCGCAAAGCCCTCCAGCGCAAAAAGCACAAAACATTCACGCATTTTTTCGGGCAATTGCGTCAGCGCTTTTTCAAGTTCCCAAAGCGGCCTCTCCGCCGGAAGCGATAGCACTTCAGGCAGGGCATCTCCGCTGTTTTCCTTTCGTTTTGCCGCGATATCGTAGCAGCAGTGGATCAATATCCGCGTGATGTAACTGCGCAGTGAAGAGCGCCCCTCAAACTTCCCGATGTAACGATACAGCCGGATAAAGCAATTATGCAGCGCATCTTCCGCGTCATCGCGGCGACCGAGCAAACGCAAGGCTATGTTGTAGAGCATGGGACTGTAACAATAGTACAGCTCTTTAAAAGCCTCGCGTTTACCGGAGCGACAACCACGCAGGATACGCTCTTCCTGCCGGCGGTCAACGGCCCCGTTTTGCACGGATCGCGACAAAGGTGTAATCAAAAGAAAACCGGTTTCTGTTTTTAATTATAGGACAGTAAATGCGGCAAAAAGGTTTATTGGGATTTAATTTTTTTTACAACCAGTAAGGTGAGGTCGTCGGATGGAGTGCGGCAGAAATCGTTGAAGGTGCTGACGATCTGATCGATGATATAGCCGGCCGGTCGATCGGCGTTTTCGTAAAGAATTTTTTCCAGCCGTTTTTCACCGAATGCGTCGCCGTCGTTGTTGCGCCCCTCGACAAAACCATCGGTGTACATAACAAGAATATCATCCTCATTTAAGGAGACCGTTTTTGCTTTATAGGCAAAAGGGGTTATGCCTATACAGATGCCCGTGGACGTCAGACGGCGGATTTCAAAAGGCCGGTGCATCAGGAATTGCGGATTGTGACCGGCGCTGATGTAGCTGAGTGCTTCTTCTTTTCGATCGTACAGGGCCAGAAACAGCGTAATAAAGCGGTCACTTGTCGACATCTTCATGATGCGTGTGTTGAGCCGGTTGACAATCTCTTCCAGGTCATTACTGAATTCCAGGTAGGCGTTAAGGGTGGAATGCAAAGTAGAAACCAGCAGGGCTCCCGGTACGCTTTTGCCGGCCACATCGGCAACGCAAAAAACGGTTTGATTGTCATTAAGCCGGATCACGCTGTAGAAGTCGCCGCCAATCTGCTGGCTGGGACGGTAATAGCCGCTCACATCGAGATCGTCGAATTTGGGCAGCTGTTTGGGCACGATCAGCCGCTGTATTTCCGAAGCTACGGTTAACTGGTTTTCCAGCTCTTTTTTGCGCATGGCCTGGTAGAGCAATCGCGCGTTAACGATTGCCAGTGCGGCCTGGCGCGTAAACAGGTTGAACGAGCGCAGATCTTCATCGCCGAAGGGCTTGCCGTCAAAACGGTTCAGGGCCTGCACAACGCCCAGTCGCGTACCACGATAAGTCAGCGGCATGCACAAAATGCTGCGCGTGCGGAAGCCGCTTTTCAGGTCGAAGCTGCGGTCAAAACGCTTGTCCGAGTAGGCATCGGGAATCAGAAGTGGCTTGCCTGTTTTGGCCACCGTGCCGGCAATGCCCTGGCCGACCTTGACGCGGTAGCGCTGCACCTCTTTGCCACGCGGACCCAGAGCCACGCGGAACTCCAATTCCTTTTTATTTTCGGTAAGTAACAGCAAAGATACGGCTTCCACTTTCAGCACATCCATGCACTTTTCCATGATCGTTTCCAGAACGCTCTGGATTTCGCCGCCGCTCTCGATGGCCTGGTTTACCTCGAGCAGCGTGCTGATCTCCATCAGCAGGGTTTCCGTTTTGGAGGCGTTCGTGCGGATATCTTCTACCAGGCGGCGGTTGGTCCATAACGTGCCAAGGTAGCGAACGATCAAGCCGGCGATTTGCTGTTCCAGGTGATTGAGCGGCTTGCCACGCGCGTTGATACCCAGAAAACCGAAACAGGTACCGTTCATGCGGATGGGACACAACATATCCAGATCGAAGTGTTCAAAAAAGGCACCGATAGCGCCTTGTTCTTCGCTGTTTGAAGGCAGCAACACTTTCTGGTAATAGTTAATCCAATCAATGGGACTGTCGGGGAAAAACGGCGGAAGCGGGTCATCGCCAAGGGCCAGTTCCGGCTCCATGCTGCGACCGTTTACAAGCGGAAAAAGATAGACATTAGGATACTGAAAAAGGTTTTTGTAAAAACCCAGTATCTTCTTCTCTTCGTTCCCGGTTAGCGGATAGTTTTCGGACATACGCGCTGTGGTTGGATAAACAAAAAAGAATAATAAACAAATTATCCAAACTTTAAAAGGGCAAGCGTCAATATGTGTCCGGGTGGTGGGGTGGACTTTTTGCTGCCGCCACCATGACCCGGGTCAGGCACGGAATCCCGGTGTGGCAAAAAGATGCCAATCGGGATGACAGAATTAAGCGATGAATGTCACCCCGGCCCCCGCGCCGGGGTCTGATGCTCATATTGCGTGGATAGCTCACGGCAAAAAATGGTTAACCGAAATGACATTGAAATCAGCAGTTCAATAGTTCGACGAAAAACCTCATCACTCCGGCACCTTATGGCCGATGTGTTGCTCGCCGCGCTCGCGGGCCAGTTTAACCTGGCGTTGTCTTTCCCGGTTGGATTGCAGCTTTTCAACGCTGAGGTCTTTGCGGCATTTAGGACAGCTTACGCCCTCTTCATAATCCGGGGAGAGCCTGTCCTGCGCACTTACCGGGTTTCCGCAACCGTGGCACAATTCATAATCGCCCTTTTGCAAGCCATGCGTCAGCGCCACGCGGTTATCGAAGACGAAGCATTCACCTTGCCATTTACTCTGCTCTGCCGGTACTTTTTCCAGGTATTTCAAAATACCACCACGCAGATGGTAAACGTCCTCAAAGCCCCGTTTTTTAAGGTAGGAGGTGGCCTTTTCGCAGCGGATTCCGCCAGTGCAAAACATGGCAATGCGCTTGTCGCGTTTTGGATCAAGGTGCTGTGAAACGTATTCCGGAAAATCCGAAAATGATTCCGTCCGGGGATTGATTGCCCCTTCAAAGGTGCCGACGTCAAACTCAAAATCATTGCGCGTGTCAATCACCTTCACATCCGGCGCGCTGATCAAATCGTTCCACTTCTCAGGCTCCACATAAGTACCAACGACCTCGGTGGGGTCAGCCTCCCCGCTCTGCAAATTAACAATCTCCTTTTTCACCGGCACTTTCAAACGATAAAAGGGATTTTCGGCGGCATAAGACTCTTTCATTTCCGCGGCGTCAAAACGTCCGTCCTCACGCAGCACCCGGTAAAATGCGTCAATAGCCTCGCGGCTGCCGGAGATAGTGCCGTTGATGCCTTCACCGGCCAGGATCATCGTGCCAAGTATGCCGTGCTTTACAAAAAACGGACGCCACGCGTCACGCAAGGCGCGCGGGTCATCCAGCTTTGCAAATTTGTAAATGGCCAGTACGACGAAATTTGGGTTGTTTTCAATCATTTTCTTTATGGCTTGGATTTTTAAATTGGTGAAATAATGATTTAGGGTATCGTTATTGAAAATCACACACGTTTAGTACTTTAACACCTTAACACCAAAACACATTTACACGTTCATTTTGAGCCGCGTAATATAAGGCTTGTCCTGTGCATTTGCCAAAATGAAACCACGGGATCAATCGGTGGCGGCGGGGAAAGTCGCTGCCCGGCGTGTTATCTGCCGGCGTATGTCGGCCAGCGGCGCTTTGTCGTCCAGGTAAACACGGCCGTCAATCACATTTACGCCCAACAGCGCCAGCCACTCCTCGTCTACAGGAAATATCTTCGAAAACAGGTAACGGCTATAAAGATCGCCAAACACGTCCGTGCCACTGACGCGATCCATGATTTGCACAAGCTCACGGGCATGCCAGGCGCGCTTTTCGGATAGGGCCTCTTTGCCAGCCTTTTCCAGGACCTTGTCAAGGCTCCACTTTCCGTTGGTTTGTGAACGTAGCTCCACATCCGCCCTTAACAAAATGGCGGCACCGCTCCAGTAAACATAGCGGAAGGCGCGTAAGCGGTACATGTCATCGGCGCTTTTGTGCAACGTTTCACCGGTGGCGTTGCGGATACCGCGACGGAAGCCGTCATAAATTTTCTGCCAGGTGCGCTGTTCGCTCAGGCGCCGGTCACGCCCCATCAGAATGTACTGGTAATAGGTGGCCATACCCTCGGAAAGCCAGGCATCATCACGGTAAACATAAGGAAGCACACCGTGGCACAATTCGTGGGTGGCCGTCCAGTCGTTGATAAATTCGCTCAGCGGCCGTGACGGATCGATGTAAAAATGCACGGCCAGGCCGCCACCGCGAACGACCATGGCAAAAGGCACCGCCTCCCTGCTGCGCCGCCCGGGAATGATCAAAATCTGCACCTGTGGATAAGGATAACTGTCATAAATAGCACAGACAGATTCCGCCGCGTTTTGTATCCATTTGCGCATATCCTGCGGATCGGGGTCGGGGTCGCCATCGAGTACAGCCATGTAAAGACGGGAACCGGGGATATCCAGCGTATCGCTGTGAAAAGAGCCAAAGGCGACCTGCGCCGGCCAGTAGTAGGGGCTCTGTCCCACGCGGTAACGGTTGGTGCCAACGGCGCGCCACGGCACAGAGGCCTTGGTTCCGCGGGGCAGATTAAAACGGATCTCAATATCTTCGTTTTCGCGCAGACCAGCAGGACGCCACAGCCAAAGCTTGGGTGGAAGCAGAAAATCGTTACCCACCTTCCGCGCGCCGCCCCTGCCACCATGCCGCAAAGCCCGGGCTATATCAACGGCGTATTCCAGCCGCACGCCGGCTGCTATCCGCCGGAAAAACACCCTGTCACCCTCGGGTTCAAAATAGATGGTATCATGTTGCGTTATTACACGCATGTAAAGCAGGTAATCGGAAGCTTCATCTTCAGCGGCATGCAAAACGCGCGGAAAGCTGCCGGCAAAATGTGCTTCAACCGTCAGGGTCTGCCTGTCTTCTGAGAGTTGCACGTTGTAATGGTGCAGCTTTTCGCTTCCAAAGACTGGCACCACGAGCAAGAATGCCATAAAAAAAGAGCAAAATGAAAGGGCGTTTTTTACCCTCGACAATAATGAAGTCATGAATAATTTTTGCCTGTTACAGTTGCCGAAACGAGTGCTTCTTAGTGGCTTGAAGAATTCCGGGAAACAAAAGGTTGAAGCAGCAACGCCATAACTACTACTAATAAACAGCCCACAAAATTAAACCACAGGTATGGCAGGTCGCTGAAAAAGAACAGCAGCAACACCGCTGTTTCCGCGATAACCGCCGCCCAGAATGTGGCCATGCCACCCACGCGTTTCACATAGAAGGCAACGAGAAAGATACCCAGTATTGTTCCGTAAAACAGCGAGCCAAGAATATTAACCGCCTCGATCAGCGTGCCCAGGCTGTTGGCAAACAGGGCAAAACCGATGCCGTAAAAGCCCCAGAAAATAGTGGCCGTTTTGGAAATGATAACATAATGCTTATCCGGCGCGTCCTTGCGGATCATCCGTTTGTAGATATCCACCACGGTGGTAGAGGCCAGCGCGTTCAGCTCCGCGGAGGTGGATGACATGGAGGCTGAGAGAATCGCCGCCAGTACAAGACCGATCAGTCCGACGGGTAAAAAACCGATCACAAAAGTGAGGAAAATGTAGTTGGTGTCATTGCCGTCGGAATCGGGGTTGGCTTTTTTGATGATTTCCACCGCTTCGTTTTTTAGACCCTGCGCCTGATCCTGCAGTGCCAGCGCCTTTTGCTGGTGTGTGCGCATCCCGGCTTCATTGCCCTGTTCCTTCGCGTTCAACATGGCCCGCAATTCGTCCTGGCGGGTTTCGTGCAGGGCGTCATATTCATCGCGCAGATTGCTGTATTGCCCGGCGTAATCGGACTGGTAAACCTGCTCTTCTTCCACCGGGTTGAAGTAAAGCGGCGGCGCACTGAACTGGTAAAACACAAACACCATCGCCCCGATGAACAGGATGATAAACTGCATCGGGATCTTGACCATGCCGTTCATCAGCAGGCCCATGCGGCTTTCGCGTACAGAAGAGCCGGAAAGATAGCGCTGCACCTGCGACTGGTCCGTGCCGAAGTAGCTGAGGGCCAGGAAGGTGCCGCCAATAAGCCCCGACCAGAAGGTGTAGCGATCGCTTAAATTAAATGAAAAATCGATGGCGTTGAGACGACCCAGTTTACCCGCCACGTGCGCGGCATCCAGCGGCGAAATATCCGCGGGCAGCTTCAGGTAAATCGTAAGAAAGGCCGCCATCATCCCGAAAAAAATGACCGTCATCTGCAGCAGGTGGGTTTTGTTCACCGCGTCGCTGCCGCCGCTGGCTGTGTAAATAATCACCAGGATACCGATAGCGATGATGGTGTAATCAATATCCCAGCCCAGGATCACGGAGAGAATAAGCGACGGGGCGAGGATGGTGAAGCCGGCCGCCAGTCCGCGTTGTGTCAAAAAAAGTAAAGCGGCCAAAGCACGGTTCTTGAGATCAAAGCGGCTTTCCAGGTACTCGTAAGCGGTGATGACGCTCAGCTTGTGAAAAATGGGCACGGCGGTGATGCTTAGAATAACCATCGCCACGGGCAGCCCGATGTAGAATTGCACAAAGCGCATGCCGTCCACAAAAGCCTGGCCCGGGGTAGAAAGAAAAGTGATAGCGCTGGCCTGTGTGGCCATGATCGAAAGGGTGACCGTGAACCAGGCGGTTTTGCGCCCGGCCAGCATAAAGTCCTGCAGGTTTTCGCTGCGGCGGCTGCGCCACGTGCCAAATGCCACGATAAACGCCAGGAAGCCGCCCATTACCAGCCAGTCAAGTGTCGTCATTCAAACAGGCTCCGGAAGAGGTAGAACAGGAAGATCAGGAAAACCAGGTTGCCCAGCACGAGGGCGTACATGCGCTTCCATGAACCGAGCGGAATTTTCTTTTCGGGTTTGTCACTCATGAGCGTCTCCCGCGGCAACCAGGTTGGTAAACAGGCGGATAGCGCCGGGCACACCGGCCGGCAACTGCCGGAACCAGGAGTAGGCGGTAAAAATGAAAACACCCTTACCCACAGGCGCGTACAGAAGTCCGCCAAGCCGCGGCGGTTCACCGGGGTCGGCAGACGCCAGCAGCGTGCTGTAACTGCTGTCCCACTCGGTGGCAAAATAGAGGCCGCGTTCCTGCACCCAGCCTTCAAAATCGGCTTGTGAAATTTTATTGGGGTAGTTCAGCAGCGGGTGTTGCGGGTCAAGCATTTCGATGGCGGCCGTTTCATCGGAGACGCGGTAGCGGCCGGTAGCTTCAAAGGGGTAAGGACCAATCTGCGGCACGCTGCGGCCAAAACGGGTGTTGTGCTGCACGATCCAGGTGCCGCTGTCGCGCACATAGCTGAGCAATTCGTCCTGCTTTTCGGCCAGACCCTCATTGACGTTAAAAGCGCGCACCCCGCAGATCACCGCGTCGTAAGCGGCCAGATTTTCGGCGTTGATATCTCCGTTTTGCAGCAGCGTCACCTCCATGCCGATTTGCTGCAACACCGCGGGAATCTCATCTCCGGAGCCCATGATGTAACCGATCTTTTTAGGAGGAATGGTGGCGTTTATCTTTACCAGCCGCGCCTCCGCCGGTTGCAGCACCACCCGCTCGCTGATGTGTTCGTAGTCGATGCGGGTCAGGCTCTGGTCAAAGCGCTTACCGTTGCTTTCGGCGATGGCCAGCAACCTGCCGTTTTGGGCCTGCGGACCGGGTTTGAGTGTAAAGATCACGGTATGCTCGCCCGCGCCGTTAAACTGCAGCTCCATTTGCGCCGGTGTTACCTGCCAGCCTTGCGGCGTTTGCAGCTTTATTGTTGCCGCCGACTCTTGTAGAGCGGAATGCACCCGCACGTGGATTTCCTTTTCGTTTTCTGAGGCAAACAGGTAAACGGGGTCAGCCACGGCCAAATCAATTTCGGGCACGACAGCAAAAGGCGCATAAACCGCGCCTCGCGTGGCGTCGTTGCGGTGATACAAAACATCCTGCGTGTAATTAATTTCAACATCACCAAAGCGCACAGAAAAAACAGCCTGTAAAGCGGGCGGAGCCTGGGGCATAATGGCCATTTGTCCTTCGGGCACATCGTAGAGTGCGCCGGCTGCCGGATTCTTCAGCCAAAAGGGTTGGCTGTAAGCGGCATCTTCAGCAACCGTCACGCTCGTTTTGGTTTCCCAGGGTTGGTTATCTTGCAGCTTTGCCGAAAAGGACGAATCCCATTTGGCCACGCCGTTGACTGAGGCGTTCTGCAGCTCAACATCTGCATCCGAACGGTTGACGGCCCGTAGTTCCAACTTAACCTCCGCACCGGCGACGGACTCCTTGTCGCTGCTGAGTGCTTCCAGCCACAAGCCGCTGCAACGCAGCAGCAGATCGCGAATCTCTATCGATTTCACCTGGGCCCACCAGTTGTCCTCGTGTTCCTGCAGCGCTTCATACATCTCCAGCAACGGCGCTATCGCTGCCCGTGGTCCGTCTTTTTCAAATGCGGCGATTGCTTTATCGGCCATAGCCTCCATTTGGGGCAAAGCGGCGCGTTGCCAGGTCAGGTCGATGCCTTCCAGCAGATCTTTCTCGGCGGCTGTACCAGTGGTATGTTCAAAAAAGTTTTCGTAGCTACCCCTAAATGGCGTGGCGCCAAAGCCCTGACTTTTGTGCATAGTGCGGGCAAAAGCAGCCAGCTCCATGTAGGAACGGCCAAGCAGCTGATCGTATGCGCCCAAATCCAGCGAGGTGACACTTGCCGTGGCCTGGTCCGGCTGCCAGCTGTTCCAGACAAGTCGCTTTGGGCTCCAGGGCCTCAGCCCGTCGGCAAAATGTTCATTGAAGCGGTAAGGGTCGCCGGCGGCGTCAAATGCTTCTTTTGCTAAAACAGCCGAAGCCAGGTGGTGCCCGTGACGGCCCTGCTCTTCGGAAAAACGGGTTACAATGACATCCGGCCGGAAGGTGCGGATAACACGCACCACGTCGGAAAGAATCGCCTCGTGGCCCCAGAAGCGTAGTGTTTCATCGGTGGATTTGGAGTAACCAAAATCGACGGCACGCGAAAAAAACTGTCCGGCGCCATCCACGGAACGGGCGGCAAGAAGTTCGCCCGTGCGCATAACGCCCAATAATGCGCCCTGCTCACTGCCAAGCAGGTTTTGTCCGCCGTCGCCGCGGGTAAGCGAAAGATAGGCCGAGCGCAACAGACGCCCTTTGTTCATGTAAGCCAGCACAGCCTGGTTCTCATCATCGGGGTGGGCAGCCACATACAGAACAGAGCCCAGCACTTTGAGCCGCTGCAGGTCCCGTTGGATCGCATCATGGCTGTAGGAGGTAACCGGCTGCGAATAAGCAAAATCAGCGGTGAATACAATCGAAACAAGAAACAAAAAAGCACAGATTTTATGCATGAACTCTCCAAAGGCGTTTGGTAGTGGCGATTAATAAGCCCGAAAAATAGCAAGAAGACGTTAAGAAACAAAAGAGCCGGGACAAAAAACCCGGCCCGAATTGCGCTGACCGGCCCGGAAGACGGTCATTTAAAAAAAGAATAAGACGCCTTAGGGGTGCACTAAATTCCCTGCAGAATGGTATTGATGCGGCTGTGCTGTCCGGCCGGCGCCATCTCCAGGGCTTTTTTGTAATTGGCCAGCGCCCCGTCACGATCGCCTTTATTGTTGAGCGCTTCACCCAGGCTGTCGTAGACATTCCAGGAATCGGGGTGCCGCTCCACGTTGAGTTTAAAAATGCGGATGGCTTCATCCAGACGGTTCGTGTTCATCAGCTGGTAGCCGTAGGTGTTCAGCTCGGCTTCGCTGGCCCCGGCGATGGCACTCTCCATCATTTGATCTGCTTTTTCTTTTTGGCCCGTGGCGGTCAGCAATCCGGCCTTAACCGATTTATTGCCAAACGTGGCGCCGTTGGGCATGTTGAGAGCGCGGTCGGCCCAGGCCATGGCCTCTTCCAGGTTGTAGCTGTTTTGCAGGCAGTATTGCGCGGCTGCCGCATAAGCCGCCGGGTTAAAACCTTGTAAATTAGTAAGCAGCTTGCGGTACTCCTCCACGGTGATCTTTTTATCGTCTATGGAAATCTTAAAGGGCACGCGTTTTTTCTCCCAATGCAGGAAAGCGGTGGCGCCGGAAAAGGAGAGTTCGTCAAAATAATAAGCCAGATTTTCCATGTGTGGCGCGCTCTGCGGCTTTACGTTCACGCGCAGCACGTCCTGGTCTTCTTCGTAAAAAAAGCTTCCCCAGGCATCGTGGTTTTTGTTAAAGATAACCACCCACTCCTTTTCACCCGGGATCATGTGCAGGCCGTAGGTGCCGGCGGGCAGGTTCTCGCCTTCAATCATCACATCGTGGCTGAAGGTGATGACCGTATTCTCGTTGGCCCCGGCGCGCCAGGGCATCGGTTTGCCGTTGCCAAAGTTGTTTGACGCCAGTCCGTATGGCACCAGCTGCCCGTACACCTCGCGGCCATTTACGGCGGGACTGCTGTAGTTGATGGTGACCGTTACAAAGTTGCCGATGTTTTGCCGCACCTCTGCCTGCGGACTGACGCGCTGAAACGGCAGACCCTGCTGGGCAAATAGAGCGCCGGCTGCACATAAAGTAAAAACGACAGCGGACAAAATAAGACGGTGGCTAATCATAAAACCTCCCAAATTGGTAAGTGGATAAAAAAGAAAGGACAGCCAAATGATACGGTTCGAGCCAGCTGTGGTTACACTTATTTACTGATCTGTATATATCAGGGAGCTAACTGCCGGATGAATCGGTTAAGCCGTTTAAAAGCATCTTGAGGGATACGGTGTTTGCCGGGAAAAAAGGCGGTTTCCACACGAGCGCCGTGTTCTTTTAATTTGTCACTGTTGCGCCGGATAACCTCGGGCGGATATATCTCATCATCTTCGACACCGATGTAAAGAACGCGCTTCTCAGCTTTTGTGTAAACGGGGTTGCTGTTCCAGTCGCCGGGAATACCTCCACACATTGCAATCACGCCGTCACATTTTTGCGGGTGTGTAAACAAAAAACGGAAATTGAGCGCGACCGATTGCGAGAAGCCAAACAGCAGTCGCGGGGCATTTATAGTACGGCGCGCCAGTTCATCAAGGATGCGCAGGATCGCATTATGATGCAGCGCTACCGCTTCCTGCGGTTCGTAAGAGGTGATCCAGCCAAAGCCGAAATCGGTCTTTTTACCGGCCTCGGGACGGCGGCGGTGATGTGGAAATGGCCCCTGGAGCAGCGCCAGCGCGATGTCATCTTCCAGTCCATTCAGCAAAATCGATTTTATATCATCAGGCTGTTGACCGTAACCATGCAGCGCAATGACCACCGCGCGGATTTTGCTACCTGTGTCGGGCAGCAGAAGCTCAAAAGGCTGCTGAAAGGTTTGTGTTACCTGGAGTTTGATTATTTGCATGGCGCAAAAATAGCCTTTAAACTGCTGCCCGGCAAGGCGGGATTATGCTGCACCTTTTTAATATTCTTTTACATTTTGCGCACCTGGCGTTGATTGCTTTTAACCTGCTGGGCTGGATTTGGCCAAAAACAAGGCGTCTGCACCTGGTATCGGTATTGGTTGTATTTGCCTCCTGGTTTGGGCTGGGCGCCTGGTACGGCTGGGGTTATTGCCCCATCACCGACTGGCAGTGGCAGGTACGCCGGGAGCTGGGTTTCCGCGACATGCCGGCATCTTACATCGAGTGGCTGCTGGAAAAGGTTACTCCTTTTGATTTTGCGGCGCAGACAGTGGACATGCTGACACTTAGCCTGTTTTTGGCAGCATTCGCTTTATCCTTATATTTTAACTTTTGGAATAAGAAGTGAAATCTAACTCTGTCATCCCGGTTGTCCGTCAGGACACACCGGTATCCATTGACACAAAACAAAGTAGATCAGGATCAAGAGTACGATCACGATCACGATCAAGAACCTTAACACATTAGCACCATAACACACTGACACAAATCAACACGCTTATGAATCTATTGGAAAAAGCCCTCGACGTTGCCTATCGAGTCCACAAGGGTCAAAAAGACAAATACGGCATGCCCTATCTTTTGCATCCCATCCGTGTGATGCAGCGTGTGGAAAATGAGACCGAGCAATGCGCGGCGCTTCTACACGATGTGGTGGAAGACAGTCCGACCACGCTGGATGACTTACGTGAAGAAGGCTTCCCTGAGCGCGTCGTGGAACTGGTGGACTTGCTGTCGCGGCGCGAAGATGAAAGCTACGCCGAGTACATCGCCCGGCTGGAGCATGACGCTGGAGCAAGGCGTCTCAAGCTGGCCGACCTGGAAGACAATATGGATATGCGCCGGGTGAACGACTTTGGCGACAGGGACAAGGAGCGCATGGCCCGTTACCACACCTACTGGAAACGCCTAAAAAAACGGTCGCGGCAGGAAAATGACTGAACCGCTGACCGAAGAGAGCCTGCAAAAAGCCTGCGATATCCTGGCGCAAACGGAGCCCGCTTTTGCAAGTGTGATCGCCCGCTACGGCTACCCGCCCTTGTGGGACCGGCCACCGGGCTTTGAAACCCTGTTGCGCATCATTCTGGAACAGCAGGTGTCACTGGCCTCGGCGCAGGCAGCTTACCAAAGTTTGCTCTCTGCCCTCGGTACAATCACACCGCAAAGCTTTCTTACACTTACCGACGGCGAGTTGAAAAAAATTGGTTTTAGCCGCCAAAAAACGCGCTATGGAAGGATACTATCGCAAACGGTTTTGAACGGTAACCCGCTTGAAAAATTGAACCGGCTTGGTGATGATGAAGCGGCCCTGGCGTTGCAGAGCATAACAGGTATCGGCAAGTGGACCTCCGCCATTTACCTGCTGATGGCCATGTGCCGACCTGATATCTGGCCCGATGGTGACCGGGCGCTGGCGGTTTCGGCGAAAGAAGTGTTTGAACTGGACAACGTACCGTCATACGACGACCTGCGCGCGAAAGCTGCGAGTTGGAAACCTTACCGGGCAGCCGCTGCCCGGCTGCTATGGCACAACTACCTGGAACGGCGCAGGAAAACTATATCTTAGCTTTTTCAACCAGGCTTAAAAGGTCCTCAGGCGCAAAAGGTTTTACCAGGATCCCGTCCACCTTATTTTCCCGTAATATCTTTATGGCCGTAGCCTCTTCTTCCAGGTAGGCGGTAATAATAATTGTCGGAATGGTGATGTTCTCGCGGCGCATTTCAAGGTACACTTCGATACCGTGTATCAGCGGCAATCTCAAATCAAGAATAACGATATCGGGCGCATTTTTTCTTACCCTGGCCAGCGCCTCTTCGCCATTTTGTGCCAGTATGACACTGTAGCCCTTTTCGGTCAGAATCTCTTCTATCGTGGCGCGGAAATCAGCATCGTCCTCGGCAATAAGTACCCCGCCCATATCAAGACGCTCAATAACCTGCAAAACATAATCGATGTCCAGTGGTTTGGAAAGAACCGTCCAGGCGCCGTTCTGCAACGCTTCCTTGATGCGCTGCTCCACTTTAAAGCCCGTCATCATAATCACCTTGGCGTCGGACTGCTGTGCCCTGATCCTTGAAAACGCCTCTACGCCATCGATGCCGGGCAGCTTTACGTCCATAAAAACAAGATCGAAGGAGTTTTGCCGAAAACGCTCCACGGCTTCCTCACCATCGTTGGCAATCTGCACCTGGTAGCCTCTCATCTCGATGACGTCGGCCAGGCTTTCGGCAAAATCAACGTCATCATCCACGATGAAAATGCTCAGTTTATCCCTGGTCATGTCCCTCCCCGTTTGGTTTTGAATCCCCGTTTGACAACGGAAGCCTCATCACCGCTTTTGCTCCCTCATCCTTAGTTACGTTAGCGATTGTCATTTCGCCACCGTGCTGCTGAATGATCTGCCGGACTATGGGCAGGCCCAGGCCGGCGCCGAAGCTTTTGGTACTGAACAACGGTTCAAACAGCTTTTCCGGCTCCATGTCACCTAGCCCCGGCCCGTTGTCGGTTACCTCGATAACCGCGTGGTTCCTGGTGGTCCTTAAAACAACCAAAACGCGGGCATCTTTTGTCCCGGCGTTTCTGGCGCCAAGAATGGCCTGGCAGGCATTGTCGATCAGGTTTATCATACAGCGGCGCAGTCGCTCCTTGTCAAATTCCACAATGACGCCTTCACTGATGCTTCGGTTCAAAATAATATCATCGGGCACAGCGTGTTCATCCAGAAAAGACTGCAGCCATTCGGAAAGATCCGCCCGTTCTGTCGTCAGTTCACGGGCCCGTGTATATTCCAATAGCTCCTCTATAATGAGATCGCAGCGCACGATATTTCTTTCGGCACGGCTGAGCGGTCTTTCGATATCGACGTTGGACTTGCGTGCCTTTTCACGGATCGTGTAAAGCGAGCTGCGGATCGTCCCCAGGGGGTTGCGCAGTTCATGGCTTACAACGCCGGTCAGGCGACCCAGTGTAGCCATTTTTTCACTGCTTATCAGCGCCTCCTGCGTCTTTTTCAACTCGCCGGTACGCTCTTCGACGAGACGTTCCAGGTTATAGCGATAGGCCGTTAATTCCTCTTCATATTCTTTCTGCTGCGTAATATCCTGGATTGCGCCAAAGGCTTTTACCGCGCGGTTATTTTGGCGCTCCAGGTCACCGATCACGCGGACCCATTTTTTGGTGCCTTTCGCCGTGGTCATGGGAATACTGAAATTGAAAGAGCCGCTCAACTGTTGCAGATCATCCACGATTTCGTCGATCGCGCCCATATTGAGGGCTTTATAAAACGGCTTCAGGCTTTTAAATGTGGGAGCGAATGTCTCATCAACATCATGAATTTCATACGTCTGCTGGGTCCAGAAAAACGCCTGGGTTTGAAGATCCACCTCCCAGCCGCCAACCAGCGCCAGAGAGCCGGTTTGGCGCAGAATTCGCGACTGTTTGCGCAGGCTCTCTTCCGCTTTGCGGATGTCGGTAATATCGCGGCCCTCAAAAATAACATACCTGATCTGTCCCGGCGCTGCCGTTACCCGCTTCAGCGAAATGTCAACTATCTGCGGCGTGCCCGCGGCGGAGACAGCTTCCAGGTCAAATCGCTGCAGGTTTTCCTTATCGCCGAGTGCTTTTATGGCCTGACGCAGTTTTTTACCCGCAGCAGCCTTATCGCGCCACCAGGAAAGCTCCCAGAGAGGCTTTCCATCCATCTCTCCGGCGCCCAGACCGGATTGCGCAAATACCGTTTCGTTCATCGAAATAATGCTGCCTTCTGCACTAAGCAATCCGATATATTGAAAAGCCTGGTTAAAAATTACGCGGAACTTTTGTTCGCTCAGGCGCAGATCCTCCTCAGCTTTCTTGCGCTCTGAAATGTCGCGGACGGCCACAATGCGCATTCCACTTTCGCCTTTATGTGTATTGCGACCGTTTATTTCCAGGGGAATCTTTCTTCCGCTTTTATGAATGCCCGTTACTTCAATTGTGCCTTCTCGGTTTTCAGCAATGTATTGCGAAACAAAGGGACGGTCTTTTTTGGCCACCAGCATAAAGGCACTGCTTCCGATAAGCTCTTCCAGGTCGAAGCCGCTCATCTGGCACAACGCGCTGTTGGCGTCTACAATTTTACCGTTTCTGTGAAACATGATACCTTCGCTGGTCGCCTCGGAAAGCCGGCGGTAATGCTCCTGGCTTTTCTCCAGTTCTTCCTGCGCAATAATCCTGCGCATGGCTGTACTGGAGTGGTCGGCTATCATTTGCAGAAGATTCAGTTCACGGTTACCATAACGATTTTCCCTGTAGCTTTGCACACTCAGGATACCCAGGCAATCGGCTTTATCACGCACCGACGCAAACAGCAGGGAAAGCGAGCGTCGGCCGCTGCCAAAGGGATTCAAGTCAGCCTTTTTTAAATCTTCACTCGCTTTGCGGTTAACCAGTTTTCCTTTGCCTCGGAAAACCTGCTCCAGCGTTTTTGGCAGGCTCAGTTCGATTTCATTAGGCACAATGCGCGGCTTGCTTTCACCTTCCATGGTATCCAAAGTCAAAATGGGGTAGCGCACGCGCCGTTCCTCATCAAACACTTCAAAACTGAAAGCGTCATACCCGAACAGCGCCGCGCATTTGGCGGACATAATGCGCGCCATTGTGTTCAGATCCGTGGCGCTGTTCAGCTCTTCCACCATTTGCGCCATCAGCTTCTGCTCATGGGCATTGCGCATCAAATCGGAAATATCGCGCCCTATGCTGACCACATATTTCACCTGATTGTCATCATCCATAATACAGCTGTTGGACCAGGCAATATGGTGCGCGGCTCCCTGTGCATCCAGCCACACGTTTGTATCATGGGATGTCAGTTTTTGCGTAACGAGCCGGCTGAAAGAATCGCGCATGGCTGCTCTGTCTTTTTCCGGGATCAAATACTCCCAGAACTTTTTGCCGCGCAGCTCCTCAGTGGAAAAACCGGTTATCGTATGGCAGTATTTGTTAAAGCGAACCACGCGGCCTTCATGGTCCAGAACAACAATCAGCACCCCGGCCGTATCGAGAATGGCCTGGTTAAAATTGCGCTGCTCTTCCAGCCGAAGCTGAGCCAGATAGCGGTCGGTGATGTCTTTGATGGTGGCCAGTAAATAAGGCTTGCCCGAGAGCCTGATCGTTTCAATAGAAAGTTCGCACATCACCTGGCCCTGTTGCCGCGTATTCAGAAAAGCCCTGAAGTTGTGTAGATGACCATCCCGTTGCAGCTTTTCCACCATTTCGCTGCGCCGCTCCGGATCAGACCAGATATTTACCTCGCGTGTCGTTTTCCCGATCAGCTCTTCCCTGCTATAGCCCGTTATGCGCAAAAAGCTGTCGTTTACTTTGTAGAAAATGCCTTCCGGAAATGAAGTGATGCTAATGCCATCCGGACTGGACATAAAGGCCTGAGAAAACAGGTGCTCCGATTCCTTAAGTGCCAGCTCGGTTTTTTTGAGCGCCGTAATATCGGTAAGCGTGCAGACCACGTGCTCGATGCTGCCCGAAGCATCCTTCCATGGTTTGGCGCTGATGATCAGCCAACGCGGTTCTTCTTCACTGATAACGGCAACCGTCTGCCGTGTATCTTTTCCGGTCTTGAGCGCTTTAGTCGGCGCATGCCAGGAGAGCGGCAGGTCATGGTCCTGATCATCGCGCAGGGTGGGATGCAGTTCTTCATAGCTGCGCCCGGCGATCGCTTGGCGGGAGAGTCCCAACAACTCCAGCGCCTTGTCGTTATATTGGATAAACCGCGCGTTCGCCGAAAGCAACAGGACGCCGCTGTCCACATCACTGATAACGTGCCGCAGCAGCTCATCCTTGGCACGCAGCCGGCTTAATATTTTGTGCTGCTCCCCTGTGTCGTGAAAGCTTATCCACAGGCGCTGCAGTTTCGTCCCGGAAAAAACGGGTGCAAAGGTGACATTAAAGTAACCGCTCTTTTTCTTTCCGGCGATATATATTTCACGCTCCGTCAGCGCATATTTCTTTTCCACAAGGCGCCCGATAAAATCTTCGTGCATATCCTTGAACAGGGGCACCAGCTTTTCCAGCCGGCTGCCATAAAGCCGTGCCCGGTCTATGCCCAGCAAAGCAGAAAAGCGATCATTAAATTCTGACAACACGGCGCCGGCCAGGGTGCTTTTTTGTCTGCGCGGCGGCTGTTGCGGATCAAATGGCGGCTTTATCTCATAGCAGGCTATGGCGTCACTCCCGGCATCAATCAGCGTGCGCAGCCGGTTTTCGCTGGCGGCCAGCTCTTCCTGCGCAGCTTTGCGCGCCGTAACGTCGCAAACGGTCCCCAGCAGGGTCATGGGCCGTCCCTCTTCGTCAAGCTGTAATTTACCGTAGGTTTCCAGCCATCTTATGCTGTTGCCTGCGCGCACGATGCGATGTTCCATGTAGTAGCCGTCGGAAAGGTTTTTGAGGCAGGAATCGATCGTATTCCGGACATATTCGCGGTCTGCTTCGGGGACGAAGCTTAAGAACCCGCGATAGGTAAAATCAAACTGCTCCTCACTGATCCCAAATATAGACAGTACATTCTCAGACCAGGTAACTTTATCGGTACTGATATCCCATTTCCATATGCCAAGTTCAGCAGCGTTAAAAGCTTCTCTGATAAATTCCCTGTCAAAATCGGAAAGAGGTAAAATGTGTCCAGATATTTTGCTCGCCATACAACTCCGGCAATAGATAGTGTTAACTTACTGTGCGTCCAGGAAAGAACGGACCCTCTGCATAAACTCCGCCAGCGCAAACGGCTTCTGAATAAACTCCACGTTGGCTTTTTCAATGTCATAACTTGAAATCGCGTCATTGGTGTAACCGGACATGTACATAACCGCCGGCCATTCCCTGTCTCCGTAAATCTTTTCTACTATTTCAGGTCCGCTAAATCCGGGCATAACTATATCGCTGACGATCAGATCAAACTGCTGTTTGCTTTTAGCCACTTCGCGCAGGCAGAGATGGGGATCGCCGTAGCTGTGTACTTCATAGCCGTGGCGGGTTAAAATGCTTGCCACCAACTCGCGCAGGGTGGTATCATCCTCCAACAGCAGGATCGTCTCTGTTCCGTCTACATGCGTTTCAGGAACTACCTGCGCTTTTTCACCATCTTCGCCTTTATGTACCGGGAAATAGAGATAAAACCTGGTGCCCTTTCCGGGTTCGCTGTCTACCTCCAGCGTTCCCTCGCACTGCTGTATAATGCCGAAAACCGTGGAAAGCCCCAATCCCGTTCCCTTCCCGACATCCTTGGTGGTGAAGAAGGGCTCAAAGATGAACTGCAACGTGTCCTGGCTCATCCCGATGCCGATGTCGGCCACGCAGACACAAACAAACGAACCTGCCCGCGGCATAAGCAGGCCGGGCTCATTACCGTTCAGGGACACCTGTTTAGTGCTGATTGTAATCTTGCCGCCTTTGGGCATCGCATCGCGCGAATTTACCACCAGGTTCAATATCGCCTGCTCCAGGTAGGACATGTCCATCTTTATCTGCCCGATGCCGTTTGCAAGTTTAAGCTCCAGCTCCACATTTTCGCCGATAAGACGCATGAGCATCTTTTCGATCTCTTTTAATATTTTGTTCACATTGAGAATTTCGGGTGATACCACATGCTTGCGGCTGAAGGCCAGTAGCTGCTTGGTTAGGGAGCTGGCACGCAGTGCAGCGCTGCGGATCTGCTGAATGTCGTTTAGATACTCGGCCTGATCCCCGTCAATTTTGGTAAGCAATATATCGCTGAAGCCGAGGATAATTGTCAGGATATTATTAAAATCATGGGCAACACCACCGGCCAGCCGGCCCACGGCTTCCATTTTCTGCGATTGGATCAACTGCTCTTCCGTATTGCGCAGGGCGCGCTGCGCCGCCTCCTTCTCTGCTTCAAGATCGATTTTCTGAAAACAGCGATCGATGGTAGCCAACAAGTCTTCCGGGCTAACCGGTTTACGCAGGTAATCGTAAGCGCCCCTTTTCAGGGCTTCCACGGCGGAATCCACTATCGCGTAGGCCGTAATCATCACACAGAGCGTAGCGGGTCTGCTCTCCCTGAAATACTCGATCAGTTCCAAACCGCTGATGTCGCCAAAACGCACATCGATCAGCGCTACCCGCGGATCAAATTCGGGACTGCGCTCCTTAACTTCCTGCACGTTTTGGGCAATGCAGGTTTCGTAGCCGTTGTCCGTAAGAATATCCGAAAGGCTTTCGGCAAAATCGAAATCATCGTCTATGATCATGATGTGCCGTGGCACGCTGTAAAGTGCTGTTGACATGTTCCGGTCTTGAAAGATAGTAAGTTGGATTTTTATCAGGGCAAGTACTCGGTTTGATGTGCAAAAAGATTAAGCACATCACTCAAAAAGCAGCATCGGTTTCACAATAAAACTTGCCCTTTAAAAAAAGCTTGCGTAATTATCATTAACTTAAGCTTTTCAATTTCACGAGGGTACCCCCATGTTAATAAATATGCGTCTGTTTTTTCTTCTTTTTATTATGATTGCCTTCACCCATGGGCAAAGCAGTGCCGGCTTTCCGGACTCATTATACAATGCGTTGCAGTTCCGCGAGATAGGTCCCTTCCGCGGAGGACGTTCGGCAGCCGTATGCGGTGTACCGCAGCAGCCCATGACTTTCTACTTCGGCGGCACGGGCGGCGGCGTCTGGAAAAGCGAAAACGGCGGCCAGGGTTGGTACAACATTTCCGACGGCTTCTTCGGCGGCTCAATCGGCGCCGTTACCGTGAGTGATTGGGATAACAATGTTATCTATGTCGGTGGTGGCGAAAAGACAGTCCGCGGTAATGTGTCGCATGGCGACGGCATCTGGAAATCGGTGGATGCCGGCAAGACCTGGACGCATATGGGCCTGGAAGATACGCGCCATATCCCGCGTATTCGTATTCATCCGCGCAACCCGGAAATCGTGTATGTGGCTGCGTTGGGTCACCTGTTCGGGCCTAACAAACAGCGCGGCGTTTTCCGCAGCACGGATGGCGGGAAAACCTGGGAAAATATTCTCTTTGTAAACGAAAATGCCGGCGCGGTGGATCTTATCATGGACCCTTCCAATCCACGGATTCTCTATGCGACGTTCTGGCGTGTAAAGCGCACGCCCTACAGTCTGGAAAGCGGCGGTGAAGGCTCGGGCCTTTGGAAATCCGTCGATGGTGGCGATACCTGGACCAATATTTCGCGCAATAAAGGATTGCCCTCCGGCACACTGGGTATTATCGGGGTTGCCGTTTCACCGGTAAATCCGCAGCGCGTATGGGCCATAATTGAAAATCAGGACGGCGGCGTATTTCGCAGTGAAGACGGTGGGGAAACGTGGAGCAAAGTAAACGACGAACGCAATCTGCGCCAGCGCGCATGGTACTACACACGCATCTATGCCGATACGCAGAATGAAGACCGTGTCTACGTACTCAACGTCGGCTTCTGGCGCTCAAACGACGGCGGCAAAAGCTACGAACGCATCCGTACCCCGCATGGCGATCACCACGATTTGTGGATTGACCCCAACGACAACCGGCGCATGGTTATTGCTGATGACGGCGGCGCCCAGGTGACCTTTAACGGCGGCGAAAGCTGGAGCACCTACCACAATCAACCGACGGCACAGTTTTACCGTGTCACCACGGACAACCATTTCCCCTATCGCATTTACGGGGCACAGCAGGATAACTCCACCGTACGCATCCTGCACCGCTCCGACGGCTATGGCATCGATGAAGGCGACTGGGAACCCACGGCCGGCGGTGAGAGCGGCCACATCGCCCCTAAACCGGATGACCCGGAAATTGTATACGGCGGCTCATACGGCGGCTTTCTGGAACGCTACGATCACCGCAGCAAGCAGCAACGGCTGGTGGATATCTGGCCGGACAATCCCATGGGCCACGGCGCAAAAGACCTGCGCTACCGCTTTCAGTGGAACTTCCCGATTTTCTTTTCCCCGCATGATCCGAATACGCTGTATGCGGCCGGCAACGTGTTGTTCAAAACCAGCAATGAGGGGCAAAGCTGGGAACCAATCAGCCCTGACCTGACGCGCAATGACAGCACAAAACTGGGTCCGTCCGGCGGACCGATCACCAAGGATAATACCAGCGTAGAGTATTATTGCACCATATTTGCCGCCCTGGAAAGTCCGCATGAAGCAGGCGTTTTATGGGCCGGATCCGATGACGGCCTGATACACATCAGCCGTGACGGCGGGAAAAACTGGCAAAACGTTACGCCGCCCAAACGCATCATGCCGGAGTGGATTCAGATCAACAGCATCGAGGCCGATCCGTTTAACCCCGGCGGACTGTATGTAGCCGCCACCATGTACAAATCCGACGACTTCCGGCCCTATCTCTACAAAACAAAAGACTATGGCAAAAGCTGGACAAAGATAACCGACGGCATCGATCCGCTGCACTTTACCCGTGTTATCCGCGCCGACTCCGGCCGGCAGGGACTGCTCTATGCGGGAACAGAGAACGGCCTTTATATCTCCTTTGATGACGGCGCAAGCTGGAAGCCTTCACAGCAAAACCTGCCTGTCGTGCCAATCACCGATTTAGCGATTAAACAAAATGATCTGATCGTGGCCACACAAGGCCGCTCTTTCTGGGTGCTGGATGACCTGACACCGCTGCACCAAATGCGAAGCGCCATGGCCCATCAAAGCTCCGTGTTGTTTAAGCCCCGCGATACGTACCGTATCGGCGCCGGCGGTGGCAGCGATGACGAAGGTAAGAATCCACCCGAAGGTGTATTGATACATTATGTGCTGAACGGAAAAGTGGATAGTTCCGCCTTGTCATTAAAGATCCTCGAAGAAGATGGTGATGTGATTAAAGTATTTAAGCCGGGTAACAAGGAAAACGGCATGCCCGCAGAAAAAGGCATGAACCGCTTCGCCTGGGATACGCGCTATCCCGATGCGGAAGATTTTGAGGGTTTGGTGATGTGGTTCGGCTCTACGCGCGGCCCAAGAGCTGTAACAGGCCTCTACCGCGCGCGCCTCGTTAATGGCCGCGATTCCAGTGAAGTGGCGTTCACCATTCTGCCGGATCCCCGCAGCGGTGTTTCTCAGCAAGGACGGCAGAAAAAGTTCGATTTCCTGATCAGCGTGCGCGACAAGCTGACCGAGATACATAGCGCGATAAAGGAGATACGTCAGCTGCGTGCCCAGGTCAACACGCTCAGGGAAAAGCTGGAAAATGATGATGCAGGGCATGAAACAATCGCGGAAAAGGCCAAAGCGCTTTTGGAAAAAACAGAAGTGATTGAGAAGGCACTTTATCAAACCAAAAATCAAAGTCCGCAGGACCCGTTAAATTTTCCGATACGCCTTAATAACAAGTTGAGTACGGTCGGCGTTATGACGGCCGCCGGGGATTTCCCGCCTACAGATCAGGCCTATGCCGTGCGTGATTCTCTTTTCGCGCAGATTGACCCGCTTTTGAATCAGTTTAGAACTATCGTTAAGGAAGATGTGCCGGCTTTTAATGCTGTTGTCGCGGAGCAGGCGATCCCGGCCATTAAACTGGATTAAAATAAAAAGGCCCGGCAAAAAACCGGGCCCTTTATCCACGTCCCTTCACCCCTGAAGGGTAAGCTCATATTCGGGCTATTTTCCAGGGGTTTGAAGGATTTATTTTTGATCGATCAGTTTCAGGCTTGAACGAATTCTTTTTTGGCGACTTTGTCGTCCTGCAACCAGGCGCGCATCATCCAGTGTACTTTTTCTTTCTTATTGATCAGCGCCGTCATCATATCGGCCGTACCTTCATCTTCAAATTCGTTGGCCGTTTTAAGCACTTTGCGCTCGTTCATCAGCAGAATGCTCAGGTTTCTGGTAATCGCTTCCACGGCATCCTCTTCGCGGGAAACGTTTTTCTCGCTATTGATCTCGGCATGTTCCATGTAGTCGGTCAACGTATGCAGGGGCGTTTTGCCCAGTGTCAGAATGCGCTCGGCGATTTCATCAATGGCCTCGGCCGCATCCAGGTAGAGCTCTTCGAATTTCTCATGTAAAGAGAAAAAATGATGCCCGCGAATGTTCCAGTGAAAACCACGCAAATTGTGATAGTACATGGTATAATCCGCCAGCAGATTGTTCATCAATACCGAAACTTTGTCGGTATATTCATTAGGCAGTCCAATAACATTTAACTCTTTGTTTTTCATCGCTTTCCTCCTGTGTGTTTTATTCAGGCGATTAAGATATATTAGATATAAATATTTAAACGAAGTTACGCCGTTATTTATTTAACGGGCATCAAAATTTGTGAGGAATTATGAAGCAATCGTACCCCGTTTTTGATCTGCACTGCGACCTGACCGTTTACCTGCTTGAGAAAACCGGAGCCTCTTTTGAAAACGGTGAAGATATTGGCTGCGCCCTGCCCCACCTGAAGGCAGGAAACGTGTCACACCAGGTCTGTGCGTTTTTTACACCGCATGATCCGGTTATTCACGGATTTGCACTGGCACAAAGTGATCGTTTACTGCTGCTGGCTGAAAACTACAACGAGGTTGTCGCGGGGTTTGGCGAGAACCCGGAAAACAAAATCAGGCTGCTGCCGGCAATCGAAAACGCATCCGGCATTTGCCACGAGGATGAACAACTGGATGAGGGATTCAGACGCCTGCAGCAACTGTTTGATACCTGGGGCGGGCTGGTCTATATCGGATTTATGCATATATCCGATAATCGTTTTGGTGGCGCCGCTGGAAGCAACAAGGGCCTTAGCGAGGATGGCCGCGTTTTGCTGGACTGGCTCGATGGCAGGCCCTGCGCCGTCGACATTTCCCATGCCTCTGACCAAAGCGCACGGGACACACTCGATTATATTGAAGAACATTCAATACGCACAAAAGTACTGGCCAGCCATTCCAATATGCGTTCGGTGTATAATCATCCCCGAAACTTGCCGGATGATCTTCTGGAAAGACTGATCGAACGGAAAAGTCTGACGGGCATCAACTTTATGAAAGCTTACCTGAATCCGGAAAAGCCGGATTACATTTACAAGCACATTGAATATGCTCTCAAAAAGGGTGCGGAAGACAGTCTGGCATTTGGGGCAGACTTTTTTTTCAGCACAGACCCCAGCCGCGGCGAGATATATCATCCTGAGCAGGCTAATGCTTCACGCTATCCCGATATTGTTCAACGGATTTCGGAAGAATTCGGCGACCGTATTGCACAGAAAATGGCATTTAGAAATGCCAAATCCTTTTTCAAAGACAAGCTGTGAGAGTTGTTTTGTCCCACCGGTTCCGGTCGCAAAGCAGGTCCGGGTTTTCTCATACTAAATAGTTTTATATTTTTGATTGTCTCAACCCTGGGGAAAAATTATGATTAAGAAACTGCTTTTGTCTCTAATGCTCCTGATGCCGCTGTTGCTTTCCGCCCAGCACAATCTGCTGCAATCCGGCCCGATGCTGGGCTACAGCGAAATGCGCGAAGTTTTGCTGTGGGTCCAAACCAATCAACCGGCCGATGTGAATTTTACCTACCATAATATTGAGTCGCCTGAAGCGACGTTTTCAACCGACACAATCCGCACGGGCAAAAAGGACGCTTTCACCGCAAAGCTGATCGCCGATGAGGTTATGCCCGGTAAACGCTACCATTACGATCTGCACATCAACGGGAAAAAAGTGGATTTTCCTTATCCGACGGAATTCCAGACACAAGCGTTATGGAAATGGCGCACGGATCCGCCCGATTTTACGATCGCGGCAGGCAGCTGCTTCTATGTGAACGACCAGCCTTTAGACCGGCCGGGCCAGCCATACGGTCGCAACTTTGAAATATTTGACCACATCATCGCTAAAAAGCCCGATGCCATGATCTGGATCGGCGATAACGTTTATTACCGTGAACCAGACTGGAATACGCGGACGGGAATGTTGTATCGCTACACCCATACGCGCAGCCAGGAATACCTGCAACCGCTGTTCGCCTCAACGCATAACTACGCTATCTGGGATGACCATGATTATGGCCCTAACAACAGCGACCGCTCCTGGTTTCAAAAGGAGAATGCGCTGACAGTTTTCAAGCTGTTTTGGGGTAACCTGACCTACGGTTTTGAAGATCTGCCCGGCCTGACGTCCAAATTCCAATGGGGCGATGTGGATTTCTTTTTGCTGGATAACCGTTACCACCGCAGCGCCAATCACCGCGTGACCGGCGAGCCCACCGTGCTGGGAAAAAAGCAAATCCAATGGCTTATCGACGGTCTTAAAAGCAGTAATGCCGCTTTTAAAATTATTGTAATGGGCGGACAGATGCTGAACAGCGTGCCCAAACACGAGACCTATATAAACCTCGCCCCAGAAGAGCGTGAATACATTTTGGACACCATTGAGCGGGAAGCCATTACCGACGTTATTTTTCTGACCGGAGACAGGCATATTACGGAATTGTCCCGCCTTGCCAGAAAAGACGGCGACAGTTTTTGGGACCTGACCGTTTCGCCGCTTACTTCGGGTTCATGGGAAAATCAGGAGGACAATAAACATCGCGTGGACGGCACGTTGGTAACCGAACAAAATTTTGCCTTGATGCATTTCAAGGGCCCGCGTAAAGAACGGCGCATAGAGATTGAAATTTACAACCACGAAGGGGTACTGCAGTGGAAAAAGGAAATTGAACAATTTAAACCGACACGCTGAAATTTTGTGGATTTATTGCCGTTTGATTTTCGTTGCGCTTAAGTGAACAATATCGCGGCTGCAAAGTGAAAATTTATTACTAAAAACCCTTTTAAGTATTATGACAATTGAAGATAAGATGAAAGAACTCAGCGAAGTTTTTGACTTCCTTGAGGGCATGGAAAAAATGGAATACCTGGTCGATATGGCCAGAAAAGCCGAGGGCCTGCCGCCGGAGCTGCGCAATGATCAAACCAAAGTATATGGCTGCGCCTCCGAAACGTGGGTCGTTGTAAGCCGTGAAAACGGATCGGTCAGCGTGAAGACGGACTCCGAAGCGCAAATCGTACGCGGGATGCTGTATCTTTTAGAGCAATCCTTTAACGGGCATTCCGCTGATGAAATTCTTGCCGTGGACGAACAGAATGTTTTGAATAAGCTTGGACTGGGCAGCTCCATCACCAACCGGCGCATGAACGGTTTCGCCAGCGCTATCCTGAAAATCAAGGAAGAACTGCAAAAATAAACGACCCTCTTTAAATTTTGACATATTTTTTGCTGACCATATGACGCACTTATGCGCCATATGGTCATACTCCTGTTTAAGACTTCAATTATCTGTTTTTATTTAAATCCCCTTAAGTTTAACTTTTACAACATCTTAGCTCACTTACTTTAATTTTTGGCACGCACCTTGTATTAATTATGGGCAGAATCAACAAAACAAACCAATCTAACAGGAGGTGTAATGATGTTAACACGTTGGAACCCGAACCGCACTTTACTTGATATCAATCGCGATATGGGTCGTTTTATAGACGACTTTTTCAGCAATCAATTGCTAAGCGATGCCGATGTTCAGATAAGCCCGCGCGTGGATATCGAAGAAAATGACAATGAGTTCATTATCACCGCGGAAGTGCCCGGAGTTGATAAAAAAGATATCAATATCAACTACCATGACGGCATGCTTACGATCAGCGGCCAGAAAGGCAATGAGAGTGAGCGCAAAGACAAGAACTTCCATCGCATTGAACGCAGCTATGGCAGTTTCAGCCGTTCACTGAGCTTCCATACTTCAGTTGTTCAGGACAAAATTGATGCTACCTACAAAGATGGTATCCTGACGGTTGTATTGCCGAAAGCTGAAGAAGCCAAGCCCAAGCAAATCGACATCAAAGTGAAGTAAGGCTTGTAGCAAACGCTTAAAGGCAGGTTGGAAACAGCCTGCCTTTTTTTATGTGTGGGTATAGAATTTTCTGATTGGTTGAGTAGGCAGTAATGGAATAGCCGGGCGAGACGATTTCGATTGTGATGACGACCTGAATGAGGATAGACAAAAACCTTAACACGCTAATACGTTAAACATAGTAACACACCTTCTACTTTGCGATGAGTTCTTGAGGTATTTCTTCCTGGTCCTCATATTGCAGCCTGTAGAGCTGATGATACAATCCCTTTTTTTGAAGCAGTTCTTCGTGTGACCCGATCTCTTTTAAATATCCCTTATGAAACACAAGAATATTATCCACGTGTTTGATGGTGGATAAGCGATGCGCGATTATAATTGATGTTCTGTCGCGCATCATGTAGTCGAGCGCATCCTGAATCAGTATTTCCGTTTCGGTATCAATATTTGATGTGGCTTCGTCCAGAATCAGGATTTGCGGACTTACGACCAGCGCCCGGGCAAAAGAAAGCAGCTGCCGCTGGCCCATGGAAAGAATCGAGCCGCGTTCGTTTAACACGGTATCATATTTGTCCGGAAGGCTCTCGATAAAGCGGTGGGCATTCACCTTTTTGCAGGCTTCGATCACCATTTCCCTTGTTATGTCCGGATTGCCCAGTCCGACATTTTCAAAAATTGTCCCGGAGAAAAGAAAAACATCCTGTAATACAACGGCCATTGTGCGCCGCAAATGTCGCAGCTCATAATCCTTGATATTTTTACCGTCGATCAGGATCTCGCCTTTGTTTATTTCATACTGCCGCCCAAGCAGATTTATCAGCGTGGTCTTTCCCGCGCCCGTATGGCCCACAATCGCCACGGACGTACCAGGTGGGATTTTAAAGGAAACATCTTTCAGCACATAGTTTTCTTGTTCATAAGCAAAAAAGACATCGCGGAATTGAATGTCGCCTTTCAGAGGAACGCTTTTCACGTGATTAGTGATTGAGGTAATCCGCGGCGGTGTGTCCAGCAACTTGAAAATGCGTTCAGCGGATGCAATCGCTCCCTGTAAAATATTGATTTTGTCCGAAAGTTCGCTGATCGGCCGAAAGAACATTTGTGCGTACTGAATGAAGGCTACGAGTGCGCCGTAGGTGGTAGCCTGATCGACCTTAAGCAGACCGCCGCGCACCAGCACAATGGCCAGGGCGATAGCGCTTACCAGCTCGATGGCCGGATAGAAAACGGCATAATAAAACACGGTACGCACGTGGGCCTTTGTGTGCTCCATGTTGATGTCAGCAAACTTGTCGTAGTTTTTTTGCTGACGATTGAAAATCTGCACAATGCTCATGCCGGTAATATTTTCCTGCAGGTAGCTATTTATTTGCGCCAGCCATTTGCGGATTTCGCGGAAAGCAACGCGCACCTTACGCTTGAAAATGGCCGTAATAATAAACAGCATCGGGATGACAGTAAAGGTCCACAAAGCCAGCTCTACGTTGATGGAGAGCATGATGCTGATAATACCGGCCAACAGAAAAATATTACCAAAGATCGCCACAACGCCCTGTGTAAACATCTGGTTTAGCGACTCCACATCGGATGTTACCCGCGTCATCAGGCGTCCAACGGGGTTTTTATCAAAAAAACTAAGCGACAGGCTTTGCAGGTGATGAAAAATCTTCGAACGCAGGTTGTACATCAGTTTCTGACCCAATAGCTGCGTTGTGTAGGTCTGGCCGTACTGGACAATGAAAATAGCGATCAACACAACAAAATAGAGGGCCACAATCCCGTAAAGCCCGTCCAGATTATCCCCGCGAATATAGACATCAATGGCTTGCTTGGTCAGATAGGGTGCGGCGAGTTGCAGCATGGACGCAACGATGATCAGTCCTACGGCGCCGGCAACGAGTTTTTTGAAAGGCCTTGTGTAAGAGAACATGCGCTTGAGCAGCGCAGAGTCATATAGCTTCCCGCTTAGTTCATCCGATTGCATAGAAATAGTTTTTCTCCTTAAACGACCGCCTGGCGGCCCAAACGTTCCGTAACAGTATCGATTGCCTTTAATGCCTTACGAAGATCTTCTTTTGTCGTAGACAGCCCAAAGCTGAAACGTAAAGCCGAACCGATAATATTCTCATCCAACTTCATGGCCTGCAAAACATGAGACTGCTTAATGCTGCCCGAGCTGCAGGCCGATCCCACCGAAGCCGAAACACCGGCCATATCCAGGTTGAGCAGCATGGCCTGGTTATCAATGCCCGGAAATGCCACACAACTGATAAACGGCGAACGCGGGCCATCCGCGCCAATTATGACGGAGGATGTATGTTTTTGTTTTAACTCGCTTTCAAAAAAATTCCGCAACTCTTCCATCCGGCGCAGGTTCTCACCTTTACTCCGGTAAAGCTCAAGCGCGGCGCCGAGACCAACAATCCCTGTCATATTCTCTGTTCCGGGGCGGCGGTTAGATTCTTGCCCGCCGCCATATGAGCGCGCTTCCAGGGGTACACCGCTGCGCACAAACAAGCCGCCCACTCCTGCCGGCCCGTTTATTTTATGAGCCGAAAAGCTCAGGAAATCCACGGCCGTTTTATCCAGGTCAATGGGGAATTTGGCAAAAGCCTGGATGGCGTCGCAGTGCAGGGCCACATCTCTTTCCCGGCACAGGGCAGCAAGTTCATCCAGCGGCTGGAAAACACCGGTCTCGTTATTCACCAGCATCAGCGAAAGGAGGATGGTGTCTTCACGGAGCATCTTTTGTATGGTTTCAACGCTTACAACGCCATCCCGCCCGGGCAGGGCCCGTTCTACCTCAAGGCCGTTTTGCTTCAGGTACTGCGCGGCGCCTAAAACAGACGGGTGTTCGATGGCCGAGACGATGACGTGCCGGCCCTTTTCCCGCTGGGCCGTGGCCGCGCCGATCAGGGCCAGGTTGTTGCTTTCCGTACCGCCGCTGGTAAAGGTTATCTCTTTGGGCAGGCAGTTAAGTTCTGCAGCAACGGCATCGCGGACCTGCTCCAACCGTATTTTGGCTTTTTGCCCGTCACGGTGCGGGCTGGACGGATTGCCGCTTTTTTCAAGCAGCCATTGATGCATGGCTTCAGCAACGGAAGGATCGATGGGTGTGGTGGCGGAGTGATCTAAATAAACGGACATAATTACGATATTTTTTTGGCAGAATCTAATGGTGCTGTTATTAAAAACAAAATGGTGTTTATGCCTGCAACGGCATGGAGACGGTCAATCTTCCCGGTAATGGCAGCCGCGGCTTTTGCGGTTTTCCCATGCAGCGGAAGTCACCAATACCGCGGTGCGCACGGCGTTACGCAAGCCGATTAACGCATCGGCGAGTTTGGTTTTGCGGTAAAAGCGTTCGATTTCCTGCTCCAATTGGCGCAGTTCCCGGTGGGCGCGCTGCAGACGATGGCGGTTACGCACCAGGCCGACATAGTTCCACATAATGTTGCGGATGGTCGCAAAATCCTGGGCAATCAACGCCGGGTCGGGCTCAAATTCATCGGCGGCGTCCCAGGGCGGGATAAGCGATTGCTCATACAGCGGCCGTTCGTCCTTTGTCATGATGTCTTCTGCAGCTTTGGCCGCCCAAACCAGGCCTTCCAAAAGCGAGCTGCTGGCCAGCCGGTTGGCTCCATGCAATCCTGTGCAGCTAACCTCGCCCACGGCGTAGAGGTCTTCAATGGTGGTGCGACCCTTCAAGTCGACCCAGATACCGCCGCAGGAGTAGTGCGCAGAAGGCACAACAGGCAAAGGCTTTTGGGTGATGTCATAGCCTTGTTTTTTGCAAAAGGCGTAAATCGTCGGGAATTTGTGGACAATCTTTTCCGGAGTCAGGAACGAAGCAAAATCAAGATAGACGCATTCACTGCCTTCATGAAGCATTTCGTAATGGATAGCGCGGGCCACCACATCACGAGGTGCCAGGTCGCGCCATTCCGCGTCGTAGCGTTCCATAAAATATTCACCGGAGGCATTCATCAGACGCGCGCCGGCTCCACGGGCGGCTTCGGAGATCAGGAAACTGGTGGCCCCGGGATGAAACAGGGCGGTGGGATGAAACTGCACATACTCCAGGTTGATGATACGCGCGCCGGCACGGTTGGCCATGGCGATACCGTCACCGCGCGCACCGACCGGATTTGTCGTACGCAGAAAAATGCGCCCCAGCCCGCCCGTCGCTAAAATCGTATTCGACGCAATGGCGCGCACAACACGACCGGAGCTTTGCTCCAGCAGGTAGGCGCCTACACAACGGCGCGGTTCGTAAATGGAGAGGCGGTCCAGCGAATGGTGCTCCGGCGTCAACAGATCAATCGCTGTAAAGCCGTTTAAAAAATGTATGTTAGGATGATTTTGTAAGCGGTCAATAAGCGCGTTTTGGATGGCTTTACCGGTGGCGTCCGCGGAGTGGATGATGCGCGGCACGGAATGGCCGCCTTCTGCGATTTGCGAAAGGCTGCCGTCTGCATCACGGTCAAATTCAATACCCAGCGCCTCAATCAGGATATCGCGGACGTAGCCCGGCCCCTGTTCGCACAACTGGCGCACGGCTTCAGGATAACAAATGCCATCGCCGGCGTGATTGATGTCTTCAAAGCATTTTTGCGGGGTGTCGTCTGGATGAGTATAGATGATGCCACCCTGGGCATACCAGGTGTTGCTGCCGCTTTCTTCGGAAGCGCGGTTGGCCAAAACCACCGAAACACCTTTTTCGGCCAGCAGGTAGGCGGCAATACCACCGGCGATGCCACCGCCAACGATCAGCACATCGCCCTTGACCAGTTCCTGCATCAGCCTATTTCGAGCATCCGTTCCACGGCGCGGCGCGCTTTGTCGCTCACCTCTTTAGGCACGGTGATTTCATAGCGCATCTGCTTGAGGCATTCCAGCGTGTCATCCAGCGTGATCTGGGCCATGTGCGGGCAGCGCACGCTGCACAAACGCAGCATCTCTTTTTGCGGGTTGGCCGCGGCAATGTTGTCACCCATGGCGCATTCGGTAAGCAGCAGGTAGCGCGGGGCGTTGCTTTCCTCCACATAGCGCACCATGGCCGAAGTGGAGCCGGAATAGTCTGCGGCTTCCGTCACTTCCGGGCTGCACTCGGGGTGCGCCAGAACCAGCACATCAGGATGCTGTTCACGTACGCGTTTTACATCGTCGACGGTGAATTTGTCATGCACTTCGCAGCGGCCTTTCCAGCCCACCATTTGGTTGGCCTGCAGGGCGCCGTTACTATTGCCGTTTTTAGATTGCATATCGGGGAAGATCAGTTTCTTGCCCGTTTCCTGGGCAATGTTACCGGCCAAAAATTCGTCGGGCAGGAAAATAACGCTGTCACTTTTTAGTGATTCCACCACCTGCCTGGCGTTGCCCGAAGTACAGCAGATGTCGCTTTCCGCTTTGACATCGGCGTAGGTGTTAACATAAGTGACCACAGGCACGCCGGGGTATTTGGTTTTCAGGGCGCGCACATCCTCCGCGGTGATGCTGGAGGCCAGCGAGCATCCGGCCTTGTCGGATGGAATCAACACCGTTTTATCCGGGCTCAGTATTTTTGCGGTCTCGGCCATGAATTCCACGCCGCAAAATACGATCACGTCGCCTTCCGCCTCGGCGGCCTTACGGCTCAGCTCCAGCGAATCGCCCTTGAAATCGGGGATAAAATGATACAGCGCCGGCTCCATGTAATTGTGCCCCAAAATGACGGCATTACGCTCTTTTTTCAATTGCAGAATTTCATGGGCCACTTTGGCCTTGTAGCGGATGTACAGCTCAGGCATAACGTGCTGCAGTTTTTCATACATCTGCTCAAAAAGCTCTTCATATCGCATTGCTTTTTTTACTCCTGGTCAAAAATCATACTTATATCGGCCGCCTTAACCGAATGCGTCAGGCTGCCCACAGAGATAAAATCTACACCAGTTTGGGCTATTTCCTTTGCGTTTTCGAGGGAGACATTTCCTGAGGCTTCCAGCTCAAAACGTCCGTTGTTCAGCGCGACGGCTTCGCGCATCTCTTCTAACGACATATTGTCGAGAAGAATTCTGTTTACCTTTAGGTTTTTAAGTTGTTCCAGCTGCCCGGCCATGGTTATTTCCACCACCAGTCCGATCTTATCTCGGGCATGATCGCGCACGCGCTTCACAGCTTCTTTGATGCCCCCCGCCGCCGCAATGTGGTTCTCCTTGATCATTGCCATATCATACAAACCCATACGGTGATTGTTTCCCCCGCCCAGCACGACTGCCCACTTATCGGTCAGCCGCAGTCCCGGCGCGGTTTTGCGTGTATCCAGAATGCGGGTTTTGGTGCCTTTAACGGCTTCGACAAAAAGGCGCGTTTGGCTGGCGATGCCGCTCATGCGTTGTAAAAAATTGAGCGCGGTTCGTTCGGCCGAGAGCAGGGTGGACGCCGGTCCGCTGACATGGGCGATCACATCCCCCTTTTTTACGGCAGCGCCTTCGTCGCACAAAAAGCGCACATCCACGTCGCGCTTCAGCAGCTGGAAGGTTTTGGCAAAGACCCACAACCCGGCCACCACACAATCGGATTTAGCGATAACGGTTGCCTTTGCTTCGCGCCCGGCAGCACCAATGGCCTCGGTGGTCACGTCACCCGGCCCGATGTCTTCTACCAGGGCCCGTTCAATCATTTCCAGAATTGCTTTTTTAATCTGCGGATCATTGTAAAACAAAAGCATGTCCTTCTATCAATTAAGTCCACAATATACATATTTTTTGTGATGAAAAAACGTGTGCTGATTTAACGTTTCCCTTACGTATTTTGTAATAGCGGTTCTTTTAAACGAAGAAACAAAGCATCGAATTGTCAAAATTACAAAAAGCGCTGAACTTTTTGCACCTGCTTCGTTACACTGGGAAGTTGGAAATGCGTTTTCAGCAATGTTTCGAAGAAAACGTCTGACCAGCAAAAAAGCACTTCAAGCAATAAAGTATTATCAGGAAATTCCCATTCGGTTTTTGGACATAAACCTTGATGATGCGCTATTGGTCTCATATCGATATTCAATATATGCATATGATGCATACTTTATCGTGGCATGTAAAGAGTTAAATTGTCCTTTAATTTCTTTGGACAATGCTCTTGTTGACATAGCTTCAAGTGAAGGAATAAATCTAATTGAGGTCTAAAAATGACAACCTACACATACTCTGAAGCAAGACAAAACTTTGCGGCCGTTTTGGAGAAAGCCAGGATAGAAGGAAAGGTTTTGATCAAACGAAGAGATGGTTCTTCTTTTATTTTACTTCCTGCTGAAGAAAACGAGTCACCTTTAAATGTAAAAGGCGTCAATACTGGAATTACCACCGCGGAAATTACGGATGTATTGAAGGAAATCCGCTCCCGGACCTCGATTTCGGAGGATGAATAAACTCTAGACAGGAGATACGCCTATGCCCCGCTACGCTATCGTCTATCTCGGTGGTAACCCGCCGGCAACCCCGGAGGAAGGCAAAAAGAATTTTGCCAGATACATGGAGTGGCTAAACGGCCTCGGCGAGGCCGCTATCAGTCCGGCCAATCCTTTTAAAAATACCCACACCGTTGCTGCAAACGGCCTGGCTAAATCCGGCAGCGACACAAAGATGTCCGGCTATACGCTGGTGGAGGCAGACACCATGGAACACGTCCTGGAGATGGCCAAATCCTGCCCCTTCCTGGAAACCGGCGGTACACTGGAAGTTTCGGAAATTGCGGAAATGCCGGTGAAAAAATGACCTCACTTAAAATGGCCCGCATCAAAAATGCTATCGAATTTATACCGTTTAGTGTATAAATTTGATAGATATTTTCATGGGGGTCATTTGAGCAACGGAATATTTCTTATCGAACAAGACGGCAGTCTCGTTGAAATGCATGAGAGGGCCTATGATACCGAACTTATACTACAGAAATTACTTGTCAGCTACCCAAACCTGATTCCCGGTGATCAAATAGATGACTTAAATCCAAGAAGATGGGTTTTAATCGCCAAAGAGGCATCCGTATTCGACAATGATGAAGGAATAAGTCGTTGGTATGTTGATCACTTATTCCTTGATCAGGACGGTATACCTACGTTGGTAGAAGTAAAACGTAGTTCTGATACGCGAATAAGGCGCGAAGTGATCGGACAAATCTTGGAGTATGCAGCTAATGCTGTAACATATTGGAACGCCGAAAAGCTACAAGCTACATTTGAAGTCTTTTGTCAAAAAAACGGCTTGGACGCAAAAGATAAGCTACGCAGCGTTTTAGAAATTGAAGAAGATTACGCGGCTTTTTGGCAAAAAGTAGAAGACAATTTAAAAATTGGTCAAATCCGGCTTTTAATAGTCGCTGATGAAATACCCACTGAATTGAGAGGAATTATTGAATTTTTAAATGAACAAATGAATCCGGCAGAGATATTGGGAGTAGAAATAAAACAGTTTTCGTCCGGATCCAGAAAGACACTTGTTCCCCGTGTCGTCGGGCAAAACTCAATTGTCAAGCAAAAAAAATCACGTTTACAAAGCGCCAAGACTCAGTGGACCCGGGAGTCGTTTTTAGAGCGAATAGGGCAAGACTTTGGAAGAGATATTTCAGACCTCGTAGAAAATATTCTAAGCTGGACGGAAAAGAATGGCTTAAGAGTTTGGTGGGGTAAAGGACAGAAATTGGGCTCATTAGTTCCTATGCTTGATTATAGTGATAGTAAATATTTTATGTTTTCAATATGGACAAATGCGACAGTTGAAATTTCCTTTCAATGGATCAAGGAAAAACCTATTTATAATGAGAAGTCTAATCGTTTGGATTTGTTAAGAAAATTAAATAAAATTCCGGGAATTAAACTTCCCGAAGATTCGATAAATCGAAGACCTTCTTTTAATCTGAATTCTCTACTGTCTCCATCAAATTTGGAAACATTCTTGAGTGTATGGGACGCTTATATAAAGCGTATTAAAAATCGATAATAACTATTAAAACTGAAATCGTTTATTAACTTGAATATTTCCCATGCTTTCAATATGCTATGTGCGCACCGTTTAAAGGATCAGGCGCATGGCCCTGAAACGCTTTCTCTTTATCACACTTCTGATCGCATTTCCGCTGCAAGCCGCCTTTGAGGCCAGGCTTCCCGGCACCCGCTATATGGCGCTGGGTTTGTCCGGACGAGCCGCAGCCACATCCTTCAGCCTGTTCGCCAATCCGGCGACAATTGCTCTTAGCGAACGAGTACGGATTGACCTGTTTTACCGCACTTACTGGGGTGTGGAAGGTCTGAATGGTCTGGCCGTTCAGGGCAGCTTTAAGGCCCTGGGTTTAAACCACGCCGTGGCTCTCAACCGCTTTGGCAATCCTCTTTACGGCGAAAACGACATCGCCTGGGGCACCGCCTATAGCTGGCTGGACGGACAACTGCAGACGGGCGTGGCATTCCATTTTTACCAGCTTTCGATTGAACGCTATGGCTCCGCCGGTGCTGTCTCCTTTTCCGTTGCATTGCAATACCGGCCTGTACAGTCTATTACCATTGCCGCGGTCGCCGATAACATTTTGCGCCCGGAACTGGGGCAATCCGGCGAGCAGGTGCCGCTGCAGGGCGCGCTGGCTTTTAGCTACGCGGCTGCTTCGGGTATAGTGCTGAATTTTGATATCTTTAAAGATGAACTTTACGATTTCACCTACCACATTGGTTTGGCGGTGGAAGTGCTGGAGCAGTTTGATCTGTTGGGTGGCGTGCGCGATCAGGACGTTTTTTCGGCCGGGGCTGCTTACAAAAACGGGCCTTTTGTTTTAGATTATGCATTGGAACTGCATCCTATTCTCAATATCAGTCATGGACTTGGATTTCAATATGCGTTTTAGAGTCTTAACGATCGCCCTGATGGCTTTGCTGGTTTCTGTGCCGGCACAGGATTATGACACACAACTGCGCCAAAACCGCTCGCGCCTCGATGCCATCCGCGATGAAATCGACTCGCTGAAAAAGCAGTTGCAGTCCACGGAGAAAAAGGCCGGCAGCATCGACCAGCAGGTAAACCAGATTGATAAGGAGATCGCCCTGATCGCCCGCACCAAAGGTCTGCTTTTGCGCGAACAACGCCTGCTGGAGCAGCGCCTCAAAAACAGCCGCCTGGAACTTCGCGACACCCGCGACAAGCTGCAAAAACTGAAAGACCTATACGCCCAGCGGCTGGTTTACACTTATAAGCACGGCAAGGTCCGCGACCTTGAATTGATCCTGACGGCGCAGTCGCTGAACCAGGCGCTGATACGCTACCGCTACCTGGCACGCATCGCGGAACAGGATGAAAAAACGATCCGCCAGATTGAGGAAAAGGAAAACAGGATCCGCGAACTTCAGCGCCGGCTCACCACCGACCTGGAAGCAAAAAACCGCAGCCTGCGTGAGAAGCTGGCCGAAGAACAGCGCTACAAAGCCCGCCTGGATGAGAAGCAGCAACTACTGGCCAGCGTCAAAAAAGACGAATCCTTTTACCAAAGGCAGATCACGCAAAAACAACAGGAGCGTGAAAAGCTGACCCAACTTATTGCCACGCTGGAACGCGAACGCAAGCTGGCCCTGGAACGGCAGCGGACGCAAAAACCGGATAGCCCGCGACCTGCCGAAGCGCCGGTCGTTATCGATTTTGATGATTTTAAAAAAGGCAAGGGCCGGCTGCCCTGGCCCGTCTCAGGCAAAGTGATCAGCAAGTTTGGTAAGCAATACGACGCGGCTTCCAAAACCTACGTCACCAACAGCGGCATCGAGATCTCCAGCAAGCTGGGCGCCCCCGTAAAGTCCGTTTTCACCGGCGTCGTCCGCATGATCACCTACCTTTCCGGCTACGGCAACACGGTGATCATCGATCACGGGCACGGCTACTACACGGTCTATTCGCATCTTGGCGAAATTTACGTGCAGAAAAATGATATCGTGGACAACAACCAGGTCATCGCCCGGGTGGGCGACAGCGGCGCGCTGGCCGGCTCCAAGCTGCATTTTGAAATCTACGGCGGCAACCAGACCTATGACCCGCTGGCCTGGTTGAAGTGAAGCAAAGATGAAAGATGAAGGAAGGGACTCTTTCCCGCACACTCACCTACGGCCTCTCCGGGAAAATAGCCGTGATAGAAGATGACGGCAGCACGCGGGTGCTGGTGGACGCACAGGAACGGTAAATGTTGAAAAATCCAATCACGCCCCGAGGCGTGAACTGCGTATTTGTTGAGCGGGGCGCGTATTAGTATCGTGGCCGCTTGGCTGGACGCTTGCTGCAACCTATTATGCGTTTGATATCACCTTTCAATACGCATCAGATTGTTCAATAACAGAGCATATATTTGATTAATTGTAATCTTAGTTTTTAAGGGAAATTCATGTACCAATATTTATTTGCTTTCTTTTATCGCCTAATTGAGAAGAAACACGAAAGACCGAGGTTTGAAACTTCTGGCCTGCTACACTTGGCGGTTTTGCTGCACATTCTATGTTTGAACTCATTGGTAAACGCTTTTTGGGACTTTTCCATCTCCGATGTTTTCTCTAAAGAGTATTTCAATAACAAGTATTCGTTTCTTCCGATTGTAATTCTAATTTGGGTTGGCGTATACCTTTATTATACACCCAAAAAGATTGCGCAATTACTAAAGAAATATGAAAATATAAATATTCTTTCGTTAAAAAATATTATTGTTGTTTCGTTGATATATATTATTCCATTTATCATAATGGTTAAATTTTAGGCACTCAGTACGGAGCACATTTTTTTGACAAATGAGAATTAGATATTGTTGGTGATATGGAAGGATTTTGGGGCGATTGGGTAGATGCAGCAAATGACTAAAGGTAGTTTATGAATATGTTTTTTAAGTACGATTACATAATTTATAAATTATATTCGTGGGCTTTAAAAAGAGGTGATACTCCAGTTTTTAACGTCGTCATTACTTTGGCAACAGTACATTTTTTTTAATGCTTACGTTCTTGAGCTTACTTGAAGCTGTTACTCCATTTAAGCTAAATATAGCTGATTTTTTATCCTCGGGAGATATTGTAAGTATTATACTAATAATAGTATGGTTTGCCCTGCATTTTGCTTTGTATAATAAAGACAAATGGGATGGTTTAATAGATAAGTATAAAGGAGAACACATTAAACAAAAAAAAAGAGGTACGGCTATAGTTTTGGCTTATTTGATTGGTAGCATTTTGTTGTTTTTTATTTGTTTACCAATCTTATTCTAGAACTGCATTCGACAATACAGATTTGGAACGAATATGATACGGACAACACGGCCTCTGATTTAGCAAATATAATTGGGTTTATGGGTGTTGTGAACGGCGTCAAGGGCGAAACGATTCACCTGGCCGCAGCACTGAACCGCAGCGTGAAAGCGGCAAAACCTTATCTTAATTTGGTAAAAGGTACTGGTACGGCATTGGGATTTACAGGGCTTGGTTTAACAGCTCTTGATGCGCATACAAACGGATTGGAAAATCATCATTATGCTGACTTAGCCCTACAAACAACTTTTATAGTTGTTGGCATAGCGGCCGGGTCTAATCCGATCGGATGGACACTGGCTGCTACGTATTACGCTTTTGACATTACTTTTCAATACGCATCAGGTCGTTCAATAACAGAGCATATATTTGATTGAGAGGATAAAAGAATATGTATAATTTAGTTTTCGCCTTTTTTTATCACTTAATTAAAAAAAGAAATAGTGGCGGGCCGAGATTTAATGCTGCGGGATCAGTATTCCTAGCGGTGCTATTTCATGTCTTATCGTTGGACGCAATAATAAGGGAGTTTTTTGGCTATTCAGTTATGGACGTTTTTCCTGACGGGCAATTTTCAAACAAATACAGTTTTTTGCCAATTGTTATTGTTATTTGGCTTTTTGCATATTTGTATTTTTCTCCAAAGCGTATAAAAAGCATTTTGGCTAAATACGGCGAAGAAAATATTCATAGTTTTAAAAACAGTGTTTTTGTTGCTCTAATCTACATAGTGCCTTTATCCATTATTATTTACTTGTCATCATGATGGTCACGATTTTAATAGAATCATTCATCTCCGTCTTAATTTCAATCGGAAAAGCGCATATAATAGTTATTGCTTTTTTTATTGTTTCTTTTGTCTTGGAACAGGTGGGATTCATCCTTTTCTATAAAGACTATATACGCCCCAAAAGCCCACGACAGGCGGAGATTGCAGACAGCAGAAATATAGGCACTTATATGTTAATTATGATCGGACGGGTAATTTACGATATGTATAAGGGTAATATGGAATTCAATTTCTTTACGATCACATTTTCCTTTATCATAATTTTTGTTCTTACAAAATATTCATATCGTCTACATAAAAAATACCAGTCCATTGATCCCAATAAAGCGGATGACGATTTTACGTAGACAAGAAGCAACGCCCAGTAGTCATTGCTGCTGAAACAAAGCCAGCCTAAGCCCATACGACTGGGATGACATCCAGCAATGGTTAGCCGACGATCCCGACATCCAGCGCCGGCAGGCGGCTTTTAAGACGCTGGCGGCGGGATTAACCGCCATTACATCGGGCGGTATATTGGCCATTGCAGCATCCAGTGGAGCGGCTGCGCTTGCCGTAAGCTATGCGGGTGAAGGTTTTGCCGCAGTTAAATCGACACTACCATATGTGTCAGAACAGTTTTATATTGCTGCCACAACCGCCCAGGCGGAAGCAGTGATGATGATAAATTCGTCAATATATATGGCTAATGCTGCTACCGCTCAGGCATTATATATTGCAACAAGGAATTATCAAGGGATTTCACAATTTGTTCATGGTGTTGCAAGTTCATATGGCTCAGATGCTAGCGCTGGTGGGTGGCCGGGAATTAGCGGTTACATTATGGGGCAGATAATACAAATTTTACCGAAGTAATATGCAATACACGATATCAATTATTGTTGAAGGTACAATTGTAGTAGGAATATTGTATCTGCTTAGTTTTCTTATTGAAAATCGAATAAAGTTTTTATATTTGTTATGGTCTAATCTTAAGGCGCCAAAAAATAAATTTATGGCTGACGGCGCTGCGGTTCTAGCGGCCTTATTCTATTTTTTCGTCAACCTACTTGTTCTATTTAATGATCTGAGAGCGTATCACGACGATCCTGAAGGCTTTTCATTTTTGGTTTGGTTCGTTTTAGTCTTATTGCTTGCAATTATATTTGGCAAGATCCACCTAAAATTTACGCCAATAGATCCAACGAAAAATAATTTCGATAACTTGAATGGTTAATAAAATGGGAAGCTGAAAAACCTGCCTATTGGTTTTACGTCCTATCGCTATTCCTGCGTTAAAGGCAATATAGCACTTAAAGAAGATAGTTAACGAAAACGGCATAATCGTCAGCAAGGATGATTATTACCCCTTTGGCCTGCAGATGGGCGGGCTCTCCTATAACAGCGGTAATACCAACACCCAGCTTAAATTCAGCACCAAAGAGCTGGATACCGAAGCCGGCTTGGCGAAATACCATTTTGGTTGGCGGGATTACGACCCGGCCCTGGCACGTTGGCACACAACCGACCCGGCACGGCAATGGGCCAACCCCTACAAATTTAACCGCAACAACGCGCCCAACTTCTATGACCCGGACGGGCGGGCGGACAGTTCACCCATAGATGTTGACTTTGAATCTATGCTTAATCAACTTTCATCCGGCCCTGCAGAAATGTGGCGGCATCCGGCTTATGGGGGTACGGGCTTTGAAATAGACGGCAAAGCGGTAGATGCCACTTTCTTTTTGCCATGGCTTGAAAGCGCCATATCGAGAAATCAAGTAGATAAAATAATCATTACTGGCGGGCCTCCAGACCCACAACCCGGAGGTCGTTGGATAAGAGTTGGCGCAGCGTACACTCGCACTGCTGGTTCTGAATGGGATTTAAAAGGGGAAGCATACTGGTATTGGAGAGGCGATACTGATTTAGCAAAAGATTTAGCAAATATAATTGGCTTTATGAGTGTTGTGAACGGCGTTAAAGGCGAAACGATTCACCTGGCCGCAGCACTGAACCGCAGCGTGAAAGCCACCAAACCCTATCTTAATTTGGTTAAGGGTACTGGTACTGTTTTGGGTGGAATTGGTGTTGCGCTAACTTTTGCTGATGCACTTTCAAATGGATGGGATGCCCATCATGTAGCAGATTTAGTTTTGCAGGGGGGCTTTATTGGTTTAGGGCTTGCGGCTACTGGTCCAATTGGCTGGACTCTCGCAGCCAGTTATTATGCTGTCGATATGACCTTTCAATACGCCTCAGGGCGTTCGATAACCGAACATCTCTTTGATTAAATGAAAGGCAATGAAGTCATGTATAGTTTTTTGTTTGGTTTTTTTTATACAAAATTAAAAGAACGGAACCATGAAACCCCAAGACTCGGAACATCCGTTGTAGTATTCGTTGCTATTTGGATGCATGTTTTTTGTATCTTAGCAATGTTAAAATATTTTGGTATTTACGATTTTATGTCCGAGGCAAACCTTACAGCTAAGTACAGTACATTGCCTATCATTCTTTTTTTTATGGTTGGAGTTTACCTTTATTTTAGTCCAAAACGTATAAAAAAAACCCTAAATAGCTATCAGGGTGAAAGAATTCATAGTTTTAAAAATATATTATTTGTTGTTTTTATATATCTTATTCCATTGTCGGTTTTTATATCCTTTACCTTGTAAAAATCATGCGCATCACGCCATGTTGAGCGGGGAAAGTCCATGACCTGCCCCCCAAGACCGTAATAAGACCCGGCTTTGACGAGAGGCACACAACCGACCCGGCACGGCAATGGGCCAACCCCTACAAATTTAACCGCAACAACGCGCCCAACTTCTATGACCCGGACGGGCGGGCGGACAGTTCACCCATAGATGTTGACTTTGAATCTATGCTTAATCAACTTTCATCCGGCCCTGCAGAAATGTGGCGGCATCCGGCTTATGGGGGTACGGGCTTTGAAATAGACGGCAAAGCGGTAGATGCCACTTTCTTTTTGCCATGGCTTGAAAGCGCCATATCGAGAAATCAAGTAGATAAAATAATCATTACTGGCGGGCCTCCAGACCCACAACCCGGAGGTCGTTGGATAAGAGTTGGCGCAGCGTACACTCGCACTGCTGGTTCTGAATGGGATTTAAAAGGGGAAGCATACTGGTATTGGAGAGGCGATACTGATTTAGCAAAAGATTTAGCAAATATAATTGGCTTTATGAGTGTTGTGAACGGCGTTAAAGGCGAAACGATCCACCTGGCTGCAGCACTGAACCGCAGCGTTAAAGCCGCACAGCCTTATTTGAAATTTGTCAAAGCTAGTGGGACTGCTTTGGGTATAACTGGCTCTGGGTTAACGGTTTACGATGGCCTTAGTAATGGTTGGGAAAATCACCATACAGCAGACTTACTTATTCAAGGCGGCTTTATTGCCGCAGGCGTATTAGCATCAGGGCCGCTTGGCTGGACGCTTGCTGCAACCTATTATGCATTTGATATCACTTTTCAATTCGCGTCGGGTCGTTCGATAACGGAACACATTTTTGATGATTGAAGATAAACAAGAAAAATATGGCGACGATTTTTGGAGTAAATTATGTACAGTTATTTATTTGCTATTTTATACCCTTTGATTGCAAGAAGAAATGAAACCCCTAGGTTCATTACTGCTGGTTTAGTTATGTTAGCGATGCTTATTCATGTGGGCTTTTTGCATGTATTGCTGTCATATTACTTAGATTTCCAAATATTTATTAGTTTTTCAAAAGACAGCTCCACAAATAAGGCGATTTTCTTACCGTTTTTAATAATATGGTGGACGGCGGTATATTTGTATTTCACAAAAAGGCGCATAGTTAAAATACAAGAAAAGCATCAAAAGGAAGTTAATATCGTTAATTCGACTTTAGTTATCTTGATATATTTGATACCATTGACGATTTCCATAATGATGTCTTAAAATTTGTAAGTATCAATTTGCTTATAATACCAGTGAACCCAACACATTCAACGCCGGCAGGCTGGGTTTAAAGCTGTTGTTCTAGGTGTTGGAGTTGTGAGAGTGGGTGCAACGGCGGCGTGTTTGCTGGAGCAAAGCGTAAGTCCAGATGTAAAGGGACACACCACCGACCCGGCGCGGCAATGGGCCAACCCCTACAAATTCAACCGCAACAACGCCCCCAACTTCTATGACCCGGACGGGCGGGCGGACAGTTCGCCTATAGATGTTGACTTTGAATCGATGCTGAACCAACTTTCATCCGGCCCTGCAGAAATGTGGCGACATCCGGCTTATGGGGGAACTACTTTCATGTTCAATGGGCATATTGTGAATGAACGTTTATTCTCAATGTATTTAGATGTTTCAGCGAATACAGGCGTGGAATTTGAAGAAACAACCGTTTCAGGTAATCTGGTTGGAAGACTTGTGCGTGTGCCTGGCGGCATTGTTGATGGCAAAGTAGCAGCATTAGAGTATTATTACTGGGTTTCTGAACAAGGAGCGGGAAATACCCTAACCAACCCAACCGGGCTTGGCATTAGAAATGATGATGGAGGTCAGGGGCATTATGGGGCACCAAGAGGAAATAGGCTACATTACGGAATAGACTTTCTAAGCGTTGATGGGCAGGATATTGTTTCACCTGTTTCCGGCAGAGCTATTAATTCTTCTTTTCCAAAGAAACTTAAGGATGGACGAACTATTGACATACCAACTATTGTAATTATTCCTAGCGATCCAAACATTGGATTTGATAAATTAGAACTTCTTTATGTAGGACCAATACAAGGTGGATGGAGAAAAGTAAGTCCAGGTGATATTGTTGGACAATCAGTGAATTTACAAGGTTTAGGATATCCCCCTCATGTAACGCCTCATATTCATTTGCAGATGAGACTTAACAGAACTTGGGTTAACCCAACACCATACTTTCCAGGACTAAAATAATGTTAATAATTAAAATAGCGTTTCTTGTTCTGTTGTTAAGCAATACTGCGTGCTCCGAGCCACAAGAAGAAAAATTATTGGGAAGCTGGTTCCTGATATGCAATTATTGTGAATATCAAGATATTATTATTTTTAGGTCAGATCACAAGTATTTCGTTTATAATCCAATTGCCGCTGATATTGGTTCCTATGAGTTAACGGGGAAACTAAAGGACAATGACATAAGAATAAATGGAGCCTATACTTCAATGACTGAAAAAGGAACTTGGCACTATGACCCTTCTGGAAAAGAATTGATTTTAAGTGAAAGAACTGTTTTAGAAAGTTATGACGGTTCTTTTAGTGGATTATTTGAAAAGTCAAGCAAGCTAAGTTTTCACTTAAAGCAATTATCTAACAAAGAGATGGAATTATGTTTTGATAAACAGGGAAAACAGGTGTGTAATTCGTTTAACAAGGATGATTATATTCCTGAAGATAGCTCCAAAACATTCTACCGTGAACTTAACGAAGAATTCGCTGGAACAGGCAGCCTAACAAAGGAAGTTCTACTATCTGGTTACGAAACAAAGCTAAAACTAACCTATGAATTTTATAAAGAAGCCGATCAGTTAAATGTTACGGACAAGAGCGGAAAAGAACTGTTTACCACAGAAATGACCACTACTAATGGCAGAATAAAAACGGAAACCCGCCTGAGAGGTGTGACGAAGCTTTTTTTGAAGGTAACGAGTAGTGAGGCAAGCTCTAAGTGGAAGATAAGGGTTGAGATTAAATAATGTAAGCCAGCCTAAGCCCATACGACTGGGATGACATCCAACAATGGTTAGCCGACGATCCCGACATCCAGCGCCGGCAGGCGGCTTTTAAGACGCTGGCGGCGGGCTTAACCGCCATTACATCAGGCGGTATATTGGCGCCATTGCAGCATCCAGTGGAGCGGCTGCGCTTGGCGTGAGCTATGCGGGTGAAGGTATTGCTGCTGCTTCAGGCAAGGCAATAGAGGTTGGGCTTCGTTATTATAATTTCTACTTACAAAACGCTCCGGTCGTTAATGACTTATTGTTAACTGCCATTAGCATTGGAGCCAGCCGGGAAATCGGTGGTCCAGCAGGGAATTATTATAAACCATTTTATGTACCGGGAATTTTTATGCAAAGGATACATACAATAGATCGCGCTGTTAACCCATAAAGAGACGTAAAGTAAATGCTAACAGAATCATTCATCTCCGTCTTAATTTCAATCGGAAAAGCGCATATAATAGTTATTGCTTTTTTTATTGTTTCTTTTGTCTTGGAACAGGTGGGATTCATCCTTTTCTATAAAGACTATATACGCCCCAAAAGCCCACGACAGGCGGAGATTGCAGACAGCGGAAATATAGGCACTTATATGTTAATTATGATCGGACGGGTAATTTACGATATGTATAAGGGTAATATGGAATTCAATTTCTTTACGATCACATTTTCCTTTATCATAATTTTTGTTCTTACAAAATATTCATATCGTCTACATAAAAAATACCAGGCTGTTGATCCCAACAAGGCGGATGATGACTTTGCGTAAGTAAGAAGCATCTACGCCTTCAAAAGCTGCAAAGGCATGCGATCCCATATGGCCCGATCAAATTCAATTTCTTGCGGCCTCAAGCTCCATGTATTACATTGTATGACATGAAAAATGCTATCACCATCCGTCTTGATGACGAGCTAAACGATTTGTTAAACGCCGTCGCCAAACAGCAGAGGCGCAAGCGCAGTGAAGTGGTCCGTGAATCACTGCGTCGTCAGCTACTTCTGCAGATGTATGAGGTACTGCGTGAACAATCTCTGCCCTACGGCGAAAGCAAAAATATCCTTACAGATGAAGATGTATTTAGGGAAATCTCTTGAGGATTTTCCTGGATACAAATGTGCTGATAAGCGCCTTTGTCTCGCGTGGTTTGTCTGCTGATATTTTTAGAATTATAGTCAAGGAACACGAGCTTGTCATTGGCGATGTGGTCCTTGCCGAACTCAAAAATGCTCTGCTCAAGAAGTTTAAAATGCCGGATACTTCGGTTAAAAATATTCTCAATTATCTAAACCACTTTGAAGTATGTACCTATGCAAATGAACCATCGCCTTTGGCACTTCGAGACAAGGATGATGAGAAGATCCTCGCCCTTTCTATAAAAAGTAAAGCAGCCGTTCTTATTACGGGTGACAAGGATTTATTGGACGTGAGGGCTAATTCTCCGATCAAAATTATAACGCCGAGAGAATTTTTAGAACTTGTCAAAGCAGGCTAAACTAAGTTGAAATTATTACCCGGCTCGATAAGAATAATTAAAATCTCCTCTTCCGCGTCTTCTTAACTGAATCAAAGCCGCCGTGAATTTCGCAGGTGGCAGCGGGTTTATTGCGCACGGTGAACAGATCGGTTACCGTATTGGGGCAGTAAGGAGTTGCCAGCTTTTTGCTTTCCAGGCATACCTCCACATTCAGCACACCCGGCGAATCAACAAAACGGCCATGGATAAAATCCACACTGTCATAAACCGTACTTACAAACTCGCCCCACATGGGCAAGGCGGCCACGGAGCCGGTCATACCCGGTCCCAGGCTCATCTGCGGATCGTCCAGCCCCACCCAGACACTGGCGGCTATGTCCGGCGTATACCCCACAAACCAGGCATCGGTAAAGTCGTTGGTGGTACCGGTTTTTCCGGCCAAAGGCAGATTATATAAACCATAGTCACGTATCAGGGCGTAACCCGTTCCGCGGCGCACTACATCTTCCATCATGTCGCGCACGATATGGGCTGTCTCCGGCGAAAGCGCTTCGCTGGGCCGCGGCGTATCGCGGTAAATGATGTTGCCGTTGCGGTCCTCGATGCGGATAATACCGATCGGTTCAACAAGCAGGCCGTTATTGGCGAATGTGCCATAGGCCGCAGTCAGTTCAAGGGGTATCACCTCAGAGCTGCCAAGTGCCAGCGAGGAGAAAGGTCGAATTTGCGTGGAAAGACCCAGCGCTTTGGCATAACGCGCCACATTGCGCGGATTTACATCGGCGATAAGGCGCACGGCCACTAGGTTAAGTGAGCGGTACAGCGCTTCGCGCAAGGTGGTCAGCCCGCCGACGGATTTGTCATAATTTTCCGGCGTCCAGCGCGTGCCATCGGGGTTGATCTCTACCGTGGGCTGGTTGAGATACTGGTCCACGGGTGAGAACCCATTGTCGATCGCCGCGGTGTAGAGGAACGGCTTAAAGGCCGAACCGGGCTGTCTGCGTGCCTGGGTGGCGCGGTTGAATTTGGACTTGCTGAAATCGCGCCCGCCGATCATCGCCAGGATATGGCCGTTGTGCGGGTTCAATGCTGTAAAAGCGATCTGCACGGTAGTTACTTCATTAAAAGCCGAATCACTCAGGGTTTCCTGCAATTCCCTGAAAGCACGCTGGTTACGTACTCGCTGTTGCACCGCGTCGATGTGCTTTTCTACGGCCTTCTCCATATAGTGCTGAAATTTTGTATTAAGCGTCGTGTAAACCCGCAATCCGTCTTCATAGATATTTACCCCCAGCGAGTCCTGCAGGCTGTTCAGTTGACGCCGGATGAATTCCGTGAAATAGGGCGCCGTTTTCATTTCATTTGGATCGTTGAGGTTTAACCCCAATGGTTTTTGTTTAAGACTGTCGAAGGCTTCTTTGCTCAGCATGTCATTGCTGACCATGGTACTTAGTACCACGTTGCGCTGGTGCTTTGCACGCTCCGGGTGACGAATGGGCGAATAGCGTGTGGTGCCTTTTAAAATACCGATGAGCAGCGCGGCTTCATCCACCGTTATGTCTTCAACGGGTTTATCAAAATAGCGTCTCGCGGCAGCCTGTATACCAAACGCATTATTACCAAAATCATTTACATTGAGGTACATCTCGAGAATTTCGTTTTTAGAATAGGTCTTCTCGATCTGGATGGCGGTCAAGGCTTCCTTGATTTTTCTTGTAAAAGTCTGTTCACGGCCAAAGTAGAGGTTTTTGGCCAGCTGCATTGTCAGTGTGCTGCCCCCTTCCACGATAGCCATTTCACGGATATCGACAATGATGGCCCGGGCGATACCCATCAGGTTGATGCCCCAATGATCGTAAAAGCTGCGGTCTTCGCGCGAAAGCAAGGCGTCAATTACATGCGAGGGGATACGGTCATATGGCGTATAGGCCCTGTTGGATGTAAAAAAGGAGTGCAGGATTTCCCCGTTGGACGAATAGACCTGTGTGGCCATGGCCGGTTCAATCCGTTCCAGTTTAGCCAGAGGCGGCAGGTCACGGCTGATTTGCCAGAAAAAAATAAGGCCTCCGATGACGACAACCGCCAGCACGGAAATAATCAGCCAATGTTTTTTATCTTTAAAGGCTTCTGAAAAACTGGGCTTGAACACGGTTTGAGAGGCACTGCTTTTAAACGGGGAAATATTCGAGGAAGTGTTGTTTCTTTTTTTTCGTTTCATTAATCCGGAACTTTTTTGATGACCTGTTCTATAATCCCGTGCCGGACGGGATGCTTTTATTGCGCAAGAAAGCTAACCAAAAGCCGAAACATTCGCAAGAAAGCGGCCTTGTTATCCTTAACTGTAAAACCTATATTTAGCGGCTTATGAAGACGCCCATATTACTTTTGATTTTTGTGATCGGTTCCCTCTCCATTCAGGGTTGTTCCGCGCTGCGTAAAAGCACTGTTGAAAGCGAAACGCATGAGCAGGAACAAATATCCTTTAAGGCCCGGGAATACTTTCTTAAAGGCCTGTACCTGCAAATGGAAGAACGCTACAGCGAAGCGTTGATCCAGTTCCACAAAGCACAGATCTATGATACAACCTCGGCCACGATCTGCAACAGCCTGGCCGAAAATTACATCAAGCTGAACGAGCTGGAACCGGCCTATTACCATCTGAGCAAAGCCCGCTCCCTGGAGCCTGACAACATTGAGACGCTGACCCTTTTGGGCGAGGTCTATTTCCGCCAGCGCAAGGATAGCCTGGCCATTGGCACCTACGAAAAAATCCTGGCACTGGACCCGCTGAACGAGGAAGCGCGTAATTTTCTTTTCTTCCTCTATGAAAAAAATGATGACGTGGCCGGCAAGGCCAGGCTTTACGAAGACCTGCTGCATATTTACGGCAAAAGCCAGACTGTGCTCAAGCAGATTGTAGAAGCATACGTGGAGCAGGACGATTTCAGAAACGCGCTGAAATATATCAATGAGTGGCTGGAGATCGATTCTACAAACAGCACCATTTGGGAGTTGCGTGCCGAGGCTCAGGATAACCTGGGTGAAACCGCCCCTGCAATAAAGAGTTTTCGCAAAGCGCTGGAGCTGGACCCCGGCAACAGCGAGGCCATGAATAACCTGGCCCTGCTCTTCCGCGAGCAGCGCATGTACCAGGAAGTGATCAATCTATATCAGCCCGTTTTAAATAAGGGCGACAATTTAACGGCACGTATCATGATGGCCGAAGCGCACTATTTTCTGGATCAGCCGGAACAAACGCGCGAGTTATTGCTGCCACTGGCCAGCCGCAAGGATGTTCCCTGGGGTGTTTACGACCTGCTGGGACGCATTGAACTGGAAAGTAAGAATTACCAGGACGCCGCCGGCTATTTTCAGGAAATTGTAAACTCCGATCCTAAAAACCGCTATGGCTGGCTTTTTCTGGGCTTCACATATTCCGATATGGGCGACAAGGAAGCCGTTTCCGCCAACTTCCGCGATGCCGTGAGTCATCTGCCACGCGACGCGGAATTGTGGTCGTGGTACGGCATTTCGCTGCAACAGCAAAAGAAATTCCGTGAAGCCGTTGGCCCATTCAACCGCGCCCTCGTACTGGATCCATCCAACCTGAACGCGCTTAGTTCCCTGCCTATTGTGTATGAGGAACTGAACATGGTCGCCAAAAGCGACAGCATTTACGAATTTGGCCTGCAGCAACTGCCCGATAATCCGCTGCTTCTGAATAACTACGCCTGGAGCCTGGTGGAAAGGGACCTGCGTCTGGAGGAAGCCCTCGAGATGTCGCGCAAGGCAATTACCGCGGAACCGGAAAACGGCGCCTACCTCGACACCTACGGCTGGATACTCTACAAAATGGGAGACTATGACGGCGCGCTGGAGTGGGTGCAAAAATCACTGGAAGTACGTCCCGAATCGGCGGTGGTCTGGGAGCACCTTGGTGATATCTTTTTTAAGCTGGACAATGTGGAGCAGGCCCGCGCCAGCTGGCAGAAAGCATTTGAATTAGATCCCGGAAACAAATCTGTAAACGATAAACTGGAAGCACATTCATATTGATGAAAAAATTATTAGTATTGTTATCGCTCGCCTTCTTTTTGCAGGGATGCGCCTATTTCAGCACGACAAAACCCGATGCAGAAAAAACCGATTACCAGCTGCTTTTGCGTCATAACGCGGAGTGGCAGGATGCAATCAAAACAATTAGCGGAGACATGCGCATTACGCTGGATACGCCGGAATATTCCGGCAACCTGAGCGCAGAAATTTTGCGCAACGAAAGCGACAGTCTTTTAATTACCGTTACCGGCCCGTTTGGCATGCGCCTGGGAAAAGTCTATTTCTCCAAAAGCCGCTTTGTTTTTTACAACCAGGCCATGAACCAGTTTTACACCGGCGATCGCGCGCAACTCAGCGGCAGGCGTTTCCTGCAGTTTCCAATGGATGTGGACCAGCTTAGCGATCTTTTTACCGCGCAAAACAGCTTTAATGTGCTGCAGAAGCAAAGCTACTCCGTCCGCGACGACCAATATTACCTGGAAGCCTCCAACGGCGCCTACAGCTACCATATCTGGTTTGATCCGGAAAATTACCTGATCACGCGTATCGAGTATTACCTGGAAGAGCAACTGCAATTTTATAAAGAATACGACAACTTCCGCAAAGTAAATGGCATTTATTTCCCGCACCTCGTAAATTTCGTTCGTCCGGATGAGAAGCAGGGTGTGACTATTATCTATACCGGCCTGCAAATCAATGAACCGATCGCTGCCGAGCGCTATAATATTCACATTTCCGATTCCGCGACCCAAATAGACCTCTCATTATAATGAATGTATTTTGCGCTTTATGGAAATATCGATCGTTGTACCTCTTTTTAACGAGGCCGAATCCCTCCCCGAACTGACACGCCGCATTGATGAGCAGCTTAAAAAGGTTTCCAAAACCCACGAGATCATTTTTGTGGATGATGGCAGCACCGATGACTCCTTTAATATTTTAAAAAAGCTTAAGCAGCAGTACGGTTATATCCGCGTTGTGCGTTTCAACCGCAATTTCGGTAAAAGCGCCGCACTCTCCGAGGGCTTTAAAAGAACGCGCGGCAATATCGTGATCACCATGGACGCCGACCTGCAAGACGACCCGGCGGAAATCCCCAACCTGGTCCAAAAGATCAACGAGGGGCTGGACCTGGTAAGCGGCTGGAAGCAAAAACGCAACGACCCGCTGAGCAAAACCCTGCCATCCAAATTGTTTAATGCTGTAACGCGCATGCTTACCGGCATTCACATTCACGACTTCAACTGCGGCCTTAAGGCGTATCGCAGCGCGGTCATCAAGGCAATCCCGGTTTACGGAGAGCTGCACCGCTACCTGCCCGTGCTGGCCCATTGGCTGGGCTTTAACGTCGGCGAGCTTGTGGTAAAGCATCACGCCCGCAAATTTGGCCGTTCCAAATTTGGCGTCAAACGCTTCTTTAACGGCTTTTTCGATCTGCTGACCGTTTTGTTCATAACGCGTTTCCGCCAGAAGCCGCTGCATCTTTTTGGTTTCCTGGGGCTGGGTGCTTCCGTTTTGGGCGTAATCATCCTGATCTATCTTTCCGTCTTATGGTTCCAGGGCTATGGCATTGGTCAGCGCCCGCTGTTTTTCCTCGGTGTTTTGCTGATCATCGTGGGTGTGCAGTTTTTCTCGCTCGGGCTTATCGGCGAAATGCTGATCAACACACGGGGCACCTCTATCGACTACACCGTCAAAGACGAGCTAAACTGAGCGGCCACGGCTGAATGAGTACAACCCGTTCACACACTTATTCCATTATCATCCCCACGTTTAACCGCGCGAGCGAGTTGCGCGAACTGCTGCAATCGCTTTCGATGCTGGATTTCCCGCGGGATCGTTTTGAAGTCATTCTTTCCGATGACGGCTCAACGGATTCCACCAGGGAGCTGGCTATTGCGGTACAAAAGCAGAATGTCTACCACCTGCGCTACATCCGCCAGAAAAACCAGGGCCCCGGCGCCGCTCGCAACCTGGCCATGGAAAAGGCACAGGGCAGCTTTTTTATTTTTGTCGACTCCGACGTAACCATGCCCGCGGACTGGCTAAAAAAAATTGACGAAGAATTAAGCTCATCCGGGGCAGACGCTTTTGGCGGCCCCGACACGTTTCACGAGGAGTTTTCGCCACTGCTTAAGGCTATCAACTACTCGATGACTTCCTTTTTGCTGACCGGCGGCCTGCGCGGACGCAAGGGTAAAAAGCTGGCTAAATTTTACCCGCGCTCTTTCAACATGGGGCTAAGCCGCGAGCTGTGGCAAAAAATAGGCGGCTTTGGCGCGCTGCGTCACGGCCAGGATATCGAGTACAGCCACCGTATTATCAAAAGCGGCGCCCGTGTGGTCTTTGTTGACGCCCCGGTTTACCACAAAAGACGCACCAATCTGCGGCGCTTTTTTAAGCAGGTATTCAACTGGGGCGTAGCACGCATCAACCTGTATAAAATAGACCGCATGATGCTGGAGCCGCTGCATGCCCTGCCCGCTATTGCCACGCTTTTGATTATACTGGTGTGTCTGCTCGCGCCGTTCAATACAATCGCGCTAAATATTTTTTACGCTGGCTTTACGCTGGCCTGCCTCGGCCTGATTTTTTCGTTGATCGACGCCATTATCATGTACCGTTCGTTCCGGCCGGCGTTATGGTTGCCGCTGGTGATGCCGGCGCAGGTTTTGGGCTATGGCCTGGGCTTTTTGTACAATTTCACGCGTCGTATTATCTTGGGCAAAGGCGCGCATAGCGGTTTCAGGAAAAACTATTATAAATAAAGAGTCAGGAGCTGTTAATGGCTAAAAAGAGTCAACCGAAACGCAAAAAAGAGACGACGGAGAAAAAAGGGTTCGGCCTAAACACGCGGCAGCAGGATATTCTCTTTCCGGTTCTGCTCACCATCATTATGGTATTTTTGCTCAAGCCTATGGTTATTGACGGCTTGTCGCCACAGGGTGTGGATGTGGTTGCTTCGATCGGCGCCAACAACCAGGTAAAAGAATTTGAAGAGGAGAGCGGCGACCGCGCTTTGTGGAATCCTTATCTTTTTGCCGGAATGCCGCGCTACCAGCGAATCAATCCGGTTACCTTTTCCGCGGATGATATTTTGCACTGGCTGGGCCGGCTGACCAACAACGTGTTCATCTATTATCTCTTTGCCGCCCTGGGCACCTACCTGCTGTTACGCTGGCTGAAAATGCGCCCGCTTGTGGCCTTTCTTGGCAGCCTGGCCTTTGTGCTGATGCCGCATTACAAATCGCTCTACCTGGAGGGGCACTACACCAAATTCCGCGCCCTGATGATGCTGCCATGGATCACGCTGACCTTTCTCTATTTCCTGGAAAAAAGAACGCTGTTTGCCATGGCGCTGTTTGCGCTGGCTTTCGGGCTGCAAATACGCACGCAACATTACCAGATCGTATTCTACAGCGGTTTGCTGATTTTCAGCATCGGTGTTTACCCCATTTTAAAGGACGCACTGGAGAAAAATTTCAAACGTTTTGGATTGTCCACTTTGATGGTATTTGCCGCCGTGGCCCTGGCCGTATTGATGGCCGCGCAACCGTTGTTTAACGCCCGCGAGTATCTGCCCTACTCCAAGCGCGGTAAAACCACGATCAACCTGCAGCAGCCGCAAAAACCAGAAAACCTGGACCGCGACGATGGCGTGTCGATAGAATATGCCACGCAATGGTCCACAGCCCCTGAAGAAATCCTTACCTGGTTTGTGCCGCGCATCTTCGGCGGTATGTCCGGCGAGAAATATGAGGGTGACGCCGTCAGCCAGCTTAAGGGACGCACCATACCGGGCTATTGGGGCGAAATGCCCTTTACGCAGAGTTACGAATATATGGGCGTGCTTACGCTTCTGCTGGCGCTGATCGGGATTGTTTTTAACCGCAAAAAACCGCTGATCATCGGGTTGGGGATTTTTGCCGTGTTCCTTGTGCTGCTCTCTTTCGGGCGCCACATGTCCTGGTTTTACAGCCTCTTTTACAACTACGTACCCTTCTTTAACAAATTCCGCGCCCCGATGATGAGCGTGACCGTTACATCGTTTATCATCGCCCTGTTTGCCGCCTTCGGGTTAAACGCGTTGTGGCAGATTTTTTCAGGAGAGGGGGACTCAAAACAGCAGAAGTTGCTGTTCGCCTGCATCGGATCATTTATTGCTTTGGGTATTGTCATTTTTCTCTACGGTCAGGGCGCGGAATTCGTAAAAACCGGTGAATCTTACCAGGCCAATGTGCAACAACTGATCTCCCAGGCCCGGCAGGAAATGTTTATGGATGACTTGCTGCGCTATTTCCTGATTGTGCTCGTTGCCGGCGGATTGCTATTTGCCTATCTCAAAAAGAAAGTAGCTTTTGGCGCCCTGGTGCTGGCCTTTATCGTGATCACGCTGGTTGACCTGGTCGGTATCCGCGAGCGCGTCAGCAAGGATTATATCGATCGTGAGCGCCTGGAGCGCAACTATTTCCGTGCCACGCCGGCTGACCGCTTCATCAACGATGATGACGATCTGTTCCGCATTTTGCCGGTGGAAGGTTTTGATAACAACCGCTGGGCCTATTCTCACCAGACGGTGGGCGGTTATACACCGATCAAGATGTACACGATTGAGGAGATTGTTGAAAACTGTATTTTTAACGGCTGGGACCAACGCCTGCCGATCAACTGGAATGTGCTGGAGATGCTTAACGTGAAATACGTTGTGATGCCGCAGGCCGTTCCGCATCCGCAACTGCAGCCGGCCTTCCGCGATGAGGACCAGAAACAGTTTGTTTACCGCTTTAGCGATAGCAACGCGCGCGCCTTTTTCGTCGGCCAGACCCGCGTGATTGAGGACGAATACGATCGCCTGCGTTTTATAAATTCACCCGAATTCGACCCCGACAGTATCGCCATACTGGAGCAGCCGCTCGCCGAATCGATTGCCATACCGGACAGTCATAAAGTGACAGTGAAGGAGTTTAATCCCAACCTGCTTTCCCTGGAGGTTTACACGGACAAGCAAAGCCTGCTGGTTATTTCAGAGCTGCACTATCCGCCGGGCTGGCACCTCTATGTTGACGACCAGGAGACACAGGCAATTTACAGAACCAACCACGCCCTGCAATCCGTTGTTATTGCGCCGGGACAGCATAGCGTGGATCTTCGTTTTGAGCCGGCGTCCTACTACCGCAACGTGGCCTACGCCAGCGTCTCCCTGGGCATCGTTTACCTGATCATCGCCTGGACGCTGCTCAGCGGAATTATCCGCCAAAGGAAGAAAGCGGCCCAAAGCGGACAATGAACAAAGTCCTGATGATCAGCTATTACTGGCCGCCCGCGGGTGGGCCGGGCGTGCAGCGTCCGCTGAAGTTTGCGCGCTACCTGCCGCACTTTGGCTGGCAGCCGGTTGTGCTCACGGTTAAGGACGGCGTTTACCCGGCCACGGATGCCTCCCTCGCGGAGGAAGTACCACCGGAGGTGCCGGTGTTTCGTAGCCGCAACCCGGAGCCGGACGCGCTTTACCGACGGTTTGCAGGACGCGGCAGCGGGGAAACGACTGTGGGCGTTCTTGCCCAGAAAAACCTGAGCTGGAAGCAACGTCTGGCCCACTCTATCCGCATGAACTGGTTTATCCCGGATGCCAAAAAATTTTGGCTGCCCTTCGCGCTTTCCACGGCGGATAAGATCATTCGCGAGCACAAGCCGGCGGTTGTATGGTCTACCTCGCCGCCGCCAACCAGCCACCTTATTGCCATGAAACTGGCGCAAAAGCACGGGCTAAAATGGGTGGCCGATTTCCGAGATCCCTGGAGCCGCATTCACTATTATGGTGAGCAGCGCAGCCAACGGGCTACAAAAAAGGATCGTGCGCTGGAGCGTAAAGTTTTACAGCAATGCGACCTGGCCGTCTGCGTCAGCAAAAAATTCGCCGGCCTGCTGGAAAAACCGGAAGACAAAAACATCTACATTTTGCCTAATGGCTTTGACGCGCCGGACTTTGAGAATATGCCCTCGCCTGAAACAGATTGTTTTGATCTGGCATATGTAGGGGGTCTTAACGAAAACCGCTATTATCCGCGCTTTTTCAGGGCACTGGCCGGGTGGATAAACGCGGATGATGAACGGAAGAAAAAAGTACGCTTAACGCTGGCAGGCAAAGTGGCATCACATATCCGCTCCGATATCGAAAATATTTTTGGTGACTGGAGCGGGCTGCGTTTTCCGGGGTACGTGGCGCACAGGGAAGCACTGCGCATCATGAGCGGGGCTGCGGTTCTGCTGCTTTTTACGGAAAAAACAACGCATTATGAGGGACATCTGCCCGGCAAGCTGTTTGAATATCTGGCGGCACGGCGGCCGGTTGTGGCTTTAAGCCCCTTTACCGGAGAAGCCGCGGAAATCCTGAACGAAACCGAAAGCGGGCGCCTTTTTTCAAAAAGTGACGACGCCCTGCATTGGCTGCGCAACCTGTACGGCCGCTGGCAAAGCGGTGATAATTTAACGCCGCCGGCTAAGGCAATCGACCGTTATGAGCGAAAAACATTAACCGGCGAACTGGCCCGGATTTTTGACGAGATAGTTGCATGAGTTTGAAAAAAAAGCTGTTTATGCTGGACAAGTTTCTCCAGGACTGGAGAAGCCTGAAGGTGCGATATGAGATCCCGCGGGATCTGCACGGACAGGAATTGAAGCATTACTATTTTATCTTCCGCGAACAGCGCCTCTCCACCGGCAAGGACCAGGCGCTGATCAAAAAGTTTGATGCAAACGGCATTCCTATCAACCGCACCTACATCGATGTGACCGACAAGGAGTTTGTCTATTTCCCCATCTCGATCGGGCAGATGGGGCTGGCCATTTTTCACACCTGGTTGGAGACCCATTCGGATAGCGACAAGAAACGTTTTTTGAAATTTGCCGACTGGTTTTATGGCAATGCCCACCGCGACGAAACGCTTGGCGCGCGCTGGCTTACCGATGTGGCGCTGCCGCAGTATAAAAATCCGGGACCGTGGCAATCGGCCTTTTCACAAAGCCGCGGCCTGTCCATTTTGCTGCGCGCATTTCAACTGACGAATGAGGAAAAATACGCGACAATGGCTAAAGATGCCTTGAAATCGTTTCATCATCCGGTGGCAGAAGGCGGTGTCACCTCGTTTACGGAGTGGGGGCCGTTTTATGAAGAATACACCTCCAAGGTGCCGACCATGGTTTTGAATGGCAAAATTTTCGCACTGTGCGGGTTGTATGATTTTGTACGTGTTTTCCCGGATGATAAAACCGCGCGCGTCCTTTTTGATCAGGGTGTTGAGACTGTATCCAAAGTGTTGCCGCACTATGACCTTGGCTTCTGGTCACGCTACAATCTGTGCCTGGCGCCGTGGCACCCGGAGATTGATCCCGCTACCATCGCCTACCAACGCCTGCATGTAAACCAGCTGGACATGATGCACCGCCTTACGGGGATCGATGTATTTAAACAATACGCCGATATTTTCCGCGCGCAGGATACAATCGTAAACGCGCTGCGTATGTACACGGTGAAATACAAAGCGTTAAAAAAGATAGGTCGGTTGTAATGGCAGCGGTTATTCTTTTCGGACAAAAGCAGGGCGGAAGTCATGCCCGCTTTGACCAAATGTGTCGCGCTCTGGAAGCGTTTCTCCGCACTAATTACGGATCGTTTTTCGTGCAGATGGAGTTTTTGCCTGTGACCCGCGGGCGGCTGGCCATCCTGCGCCGCGAGGAGGACGGCAATATTTTTCACCGCGAGGAGGACGGTAGCTGGCTGGCGGTTGAGGGCAGCGTGTTCGCACTTAACGAAACCAAAGTCTATAACGCGTCCGAATTGTGGCAGCTTTACCGGCGCAAAGGCAAGGCCCTTTTTGACCAGCTCGACGGCCATTACGTGATTAAGCTGTATGACGCGCAGAAAGACATTTTCGTCATCGGCAATGACATCATCAAAAGCCGCATCAACTATATCGCCGAAAAAGACGGCCTTTTTATGGTGACGCCCTTTGCTCTCACCTGCAGCGCCTTTATCAAACCGCAACCCGATCTGCACGCCCTGAACGAATTGTTCTGGCGATATTACCTGCTAAGTGAGCGCACGGTTTTTACAGGGGTCGATCGTTTACAACCGGCGTCTGTCTATACGGTTGACCGGGAAATCGTCCGCGAAAGCTACTGGCAATTTCCGGATGCCGTTACGCCAAAAAGCTTCCGTGAAAACGTGGAGCTTATGGTGCAACAGACACGCGAGACAGCCCGGCTGTTGAACAAACTGACACAGAATCCCTGCATGGATTTAACACTGGGCCAGGATTCGCGCCTTTTGGTGGCCTCTTTCCGCAGCCAGGGCCTGGGCTTTAACACCAGCACCTACGGCAAAGATGATTTTGTGGAAGTGGCTAAAGTACGCGAGCTGGTAAAGCGTCACAACATCGAACATCATACCATACAATTAAAAGATGACTTTAGAGAGCGTTATGCGGGGCTGTTTGAAAAGGCGCTTTTACTGGGCAGCGGCGATGAGCCGGGCTACCTCTTAGGACGCATCCTCTACATGCGCGAGCAGCAGGCGCAGTATGGCGACAGCCTGATAAACGGCGCGGGCGGCCCCTTTTACAAAGACTGCTTCTGGGAAGAAGTTTACACGCTCAACCTGTACCGCGAGCCAGGTAAGATCAATCCATCCATGTTTTTGAAGCTGCGCCCGCTCAACAAAAACTACCCCGACTCTTTTTTCAACGATACCTTCATGAAGGTGAAAGCGGACTCCGCCGATTACTTTCTCGACATGCTGAATGACAGCATCAGCGGTTACGAGCACCTGCCCGTTTCCATGCAGATAGACAAATTTTCGCTGACGCGCTGGCAAAACTACGCGGTAATCGCCAACAGCGTGGCTAATTCCCTTTACCGTTCATTTTCCCCGCTTCTGCTGCGCCGCAACCTGGAGATCGGCCTGCCTTTGCCGCCCAAATGGCGCTGGAACAAGTCCAATTTTCAACGCGCCGTCATGTACGCCATCGATCCGAAGCTGGCACGGGAAAGAACCGATTTCGGCGGTATCAACATGGTGCCGAAGAATGCGCTTACCTTTATCCCCTTCTACCTGCGCTATGCCTGGAAGCAATCGGCCCGAATGCGCAACAAGCTGCTAAACAAGGCCGGCGTTCCTGTAAAGACGCATCTCCAAGCAGCCTGGGACTACATGCCGCTATACCGCCATCTGCTCGCCGATTCGCCCGTAGCTGATTATCTGGCTAATCCCGAAAAACTATCAGCAATTATTGAAAAGCCCGCTTTTGATATCTGGCTGGATGACTTGCGCGCCAATGAAGGCAGCTCGCTGCACCAACTCGAGCATGCCCTGAAACTGGCCGGCCTGGAGTTTTTACTGCGCTGGGCGGAAGAGCTTTACGATAACGCCACAATCGGAAAGTGACATTTTCTTATTTCCTGCATCCCAACCCTAATTCACTATTGACATAGAGCAGATTGACCCGTACATTTACGAGCAATTATTTTACTCATAAAAGATAAATGCTCGATTCAATAATTACATCGCAAACACGCATACGGCTGCTGCTTAAGTTTTTTCTTAATCCCGACACGCGCGGCTATCTGCGTCAACTGGCCACGGAGTTTGGCGAATCGACAAACGGCATCCGCGTCGAGTTGAACAAACTCAGTGAAGCCCATCTGCTGCATGCCGAAACCGACGGCCGGCAAAAGATCTACAAAGCCAACACCACTCATCCGCTGTTTGAGGATATCCGCAATATTGTGCTTAAATCCACCGGCATTTCCAGCGTGATCAATAATATTATCAACCGCATCGGCGACCTGCGTTTTGCTTTTGTGCGCGGCGATTATGCCAGCGGTAAAGACAGCGGTCTGATCGACCTGGTACTGGTGGGTGACAATATCAACATGCAGGAAGTGGAACGGGTAACACGGAAAACCGAGCAACTGATTGAGCGCAAGATTTCCGTTTTAACGCTGAACAGCGCCGAATACGAAAAACTGAAACAACGCTTAACAGCCGAAGAACATCTGGTTTTATATGACAAAGAAAAAAGTTAAAAATCCCCGCGTGGGCATGATCCTGGAACGGGACTTCCCGCCGGATGACCGGCCGGAGAAAGAAGCGTTGAGCCTTATCGAAAACGGTTTCGAGGTCCATCTGTTATGCTATTCAAAATCAAAGAACTACAAAAGGTCAGAAAACTACTATGGTATAAAAATCAATCGTTTTCACATTCCTTATTGGATCGTAAAAAAGCTTGGGGCAGCCTATTTAGTACTTCCCTTTTACCGTTTCATCTGGAAGCGCCAAATAAAAAAGTTTATCGCCGAAAGCCATCCGGACGTAGTTCATATTCATGATCTGCCGATGACGGACATTGTCATTAAGCTGGCTGCTGAAACAGGCTTCAAAGTCGTCTGCGATCAGCACGAATACTGGAGCAACTGGGTCGTTAACACAGCTCACTACAATACGCTTCTCGGCAAAATCGTAAAACATCTCGGCAACTGGAAGAAGTTCGAAAGAAAGTACCTTAATCAAGCTGACCTTGTGATCACCGTGACGGACAAGTTAAGAGAATTATATATATATGAAGTGGGAATAAACGCGAATAAAATAATTACAGTGCCCAACACGCCGCACCGGCGTTGGTTTAGTCCTGAAAATATTGATGCTAAAATTGTAGAGAAGTATAAAAACGATTTCATGATTTTTTACGCGGGCGCCATCGATGTTTTACGGGGCGTAGATGTTGTTATTAAAAGCCTGCCACGGCTTAGAAAACAGATTCCCAATGTCAGGTTTGTTGTCGCCGGAAGAGTTGCGGCACGCATGAAACATCCGCTGGAATTGGCCAAAGAGCTTGGTGTTGAAAGACACGTTGAATTTCTTGGTTGGTTGACGGTTGATAAACTGGCTTCCTACATCGCGGCTTCAGAAATCTGCATTTTTATCCCGCACCCCGTTAGTAGAGAGATCAACAATACGATCGCCACTAAAATGTACCAGTATATGGCTATGGGTAAGCCCATTGTTACCAGCAACGCCACCATGATGAGGGAATTTGTTGAAAAAAACGGCTTGGGGCTGGCCGTCACGGAAGTAGAGGAAGGAGCGGTTTCCCAAGCGATAGAAAAAATTCACGGGCAATACGGGGAATTTAAGAAATCAGCTGAATCCGGATCTAAAAAGCTATTAAAGGACAGTCCCGTTTTTTGGGATCAAACAATCGAGCCAATGGTCGAGTTTTACAAAAAGAGATTGACCTGATGGAACAGGCACTAAACAACGATCAGGTAGAATACATTCTCTATCACCTGCACATGAATCACTTTGAAATTAGCTCTCTGGCACGTCATTTAAGTTATGGCGACGACAAACCTTTATCCGGCCCCGCTATTTTTATGCCACCTTCAAACGGCGGACCCGATAAGGAATTTACCATTAACGACACGCCGGTTCTTTTCCCGTGTTCTCCATCAAAAGAGTGGTACGTATTTGACAAATCGGGAAACATTATATTTAAGCATGATATCTTTAAGGCCGCCTTTTACCTGCTATCCGGATACCAGGAAACCCTTCCTTACAAGGGCGATCGTCTCAAGCGGTTTAAATTTTCAGACAGTATACAAAGCCGGTTTTACAAAATGGCTTATCCCGTTGTTAGCCAATGGTTTTCTATCCTCGAAAAAGCATGCTTCAAATTTTGTAAAATACATGGAATCCCCTTCAGGAAAAGAAGCCTCTGGCAGGATTGTGATATGGGTGTAATGCTAACCCACGACGTGGATCGCGTTGACAAATGGACAATCGGCCGCATTAAAATGGCTACTCTGTCTTTGATAAAGGAGAAAAAAGCGCGTCATCTGCCCGGCATTCTCGAAGCTGCGCATAACTATATAACAGGCAAAAATAATAGCTACTGGAATTTTCGCTGGCTAAAAGGCCTGGGCAAAAAGTATGATCTGCGCTCCACCTGGTTTTTCCTGCCGGCAGGAGACAAGAAAATCGACGCAAAATATCGCTTCAGCGAAAAAAGAATAACCGAGTTGATGCAATTCATAACCGAATCCGGGGATGAAATAGGTTTGCACAGTACATATGCCTCACGCAAAAACAGACATATATTGCAAGCCAATTACGAAGAGCTCGACGGCTATGCGCCGCAATCGATACAAGGCGTCAGACAGCACTGGCTCAGCTTTAAATATCCCGATACGCTGCGGATACATGAACGCGTGGGTCTTAAATATGACTCAAGCTGGGGCTTTGCGGATATGATCGGCTGGCGAAACGGCTACTGCCTGCCGTTTAAGCCTTACGATTTGGAAAAAGGGCGCATTATAGACGTTTGGGAATATCCGTTGTGCCTTATGGACAGAACGCTTTTCGATTATATGAATCTGGATGCAAGGGGTGCCTATAAAGCCGTTAAAAACATGGTAGAGATTTGTGAAAAATATTCAGGTCTTTTCGTGCTTTTGTGGCATAACAGCTTTTTTGAAGAAGAAGAATATCCCGGGGTAACAAAGCTCTATAAAGATATTCTGGCCCGGCTGACGGAGTGCAACGTCAAATCCATTTTGCCTGGTGCATTTCTCAAGGAAATCCGGAGCCGGGATCAAAAAGTACACTTTCCAGACAAAGATTCCAGACAGGTTCATGGATCTTAGAAGCTTAAAAAAGCGCCTGTATGGCTCGGAATTTAACAAGAACGTTCTGGATATTTTTACCGGCTCACTGGCGGCTCAGGTAATTACATTAATAGCACTGCCCGTGCTAACACGCATTTTTACAAAAAGTGACTTTGGTAATCTTCAGCTTTTTTTATCAACAGCCACCAGCCTGAGCGTCGTGGGATCTTTGCGCTATGAGCTGGCTATTGTCATACCTACCAGCCAGGAAGAGGCAGACAAAATCACTCTTGTGGCTTTTTTGAATCTGATCTTATTCACTCTGCTGTGCAGTGTGGTCTTTTTATTTTTCGGACATGAGGTTTTTCGCCTGCTGAGCGCGGAATTGCTTTATGATTACCTCTATTATGTCATCCTGGGTGTTTTTTTTATGGGTCTGTGGCAGATTGTCCAATACATATTAATTCGGGATAAAAAATTTTCACGGCTTTCTGTCTTGCGAGTTGTACAGGCTCTATTGATACAACTTTCGGCATTGGCGCTTGGACTCATTTGGGGGCGCAACGCCACTTTTCTGATAATTGCTCAAATTTGCGGATTCGTCGCAGTTTGTTTCTTCGGCCTCAAGGGAACCAGCCCAAAAAACATGTCTGGCTGGTTTAATGACCTGGGACGAATTTACTGGCAATATCGCAAATTCGCGTTTATCAATACCCCGAGCGTTTTCGTAAATACCTTCGCCATGCAGTTGCCTGTTTTTATGTTTAGTGCTTTTTTTAATGAAGCAGTGGTTGGTTTGTATATGATGGCAAATAAATTCGCCGCCACACCGTTCCGCATGGTTAGTCGCTCTGTTTCACAGGTTTATATTAAATCAGCAAGCGACGCTTATAACAAGAGTGCGGAAAAATTGCATTCATTCTTCATATCATCTATAAAAAAACTAGGTAAAGTCGGTCTGCTTCCAGCGATTGGTATATTACTTTTTGCACCTTTGGCCGTGGATATACTTTTGGAGGCGGAATGGAGCCAAAGCGCTTTGTATATGCAGATAATGACATTTTTCCTGCTTGCACAATTCATTGCCTCTCCCATTAGTCAGACATTTTCGGTTATCGATAAACAGGAGTCATTATTTATTCTAACCCTGATTTCTCTTGCTGTACGCTTCGGTGCTATGTATCTATTTCAGGATAACGTAATTTTAATGTTAAGCGCCTTTTCGGTCACAGCGGGTGGTTATTATTTGTTGATTCTTTATTTGCTGAATAGAAATATACGAGCCAAGTTTGGAGTAACGACCTAAGTGGACATCTCATATCCATTACATCTTTTCGCAAAATACGGCAGCCCTTTCTTAAGCGTCATCGAAAAGGCGCTATTGAAAAAGCCGGAAACAACGGACAACGGGAAAAATATTATATTTCTTGTCGGACCACCCAGAAGTGGCTCTACATTGATTTATCAATACATTACAAATATTTATAAGGTTATTTATGTAGATAATCTGGTTGATATGTTTTATCGTAATCCCCGTATTGGATCGGCTTTAAGCAGAATTTTTTTTAACGACAAGCCGCATAACTGCTACAAAAGTAATTTAGGCAACACGCAGCAATGCGGATTACACGCACCCAGCGAAAGCGGAAGACTTTGGTACAAGTGGTTCCCAAAAAACAGTACCGGTAGCGCGAACCTTATTACGGAAATAGAAACGGATTTGGCAAATGCGTTAAATTGTGCTATTGGCCAGGCTTTCCTGCGCTATCAGCAGCCCCTAGTCTTTAAAAATTTGATGACTACATTGCGACTGCAAGCAATTGCAAAGGTTTGGCCTGATGCTAAAATTATCCGTATTAAACGCAATATTATTGACACAGCGCTCTCTATCCGTGAAGCGCGGCTTAAGGCAAATAACGATCCGCAAAAATGGTGGTCGGTAGTTCCACCGGAATATCAAGACCTGCAAGACAGACCATGGCCTGAGCAGATTATCGGCCAAATACTGGCGATTGAAAAACATGTTGAACGCGATATAACACGCTTTAAGCATCATGCGGAAATCCGGTTTGAAAACTTTAAGGAAAGACCGGAAAAAGAAATAAATAATGTTTGGGGAATTTTGCGGATACAACCGATAAAGCGTCATTCAGCCAAACCAATTTTAATCGGCGAAAAGGAAATCAAAAACAAAAAGACTGAAGAAAAACAGATGCTTGAAAATGCTTTGGTAAAAATGCAAGACTATTATGCATAGCAAAGAACTTTACGCAAAAACAATCGCCAGTCTGGATTCTGCTCCAATCTTTTTTCAACCTTGGTGGTTGGATGCAGTTTGCGGAGAAAAGTGGCGTGCAATAGTTATAAATCACGGTAACGAACCTGGCCTTCTTTTTCCGGTTAACTTTAAAGAAAAGAGCCTGATCAGATCGATCGTTAAACCGCCGTTTACCCCCTATCTTGGACCGCTTATAATATATCCCAAAGAGCAAAACTATTATAATCGACTAAGCTACGAACAAAAACTTACGACGGAATTGAGGACGGAATTACCGGATTTTCACAAATTCAATGTCTCGTTTAGTCCCGCGGTGACAAATTGGCTGCCCTGGTATTGGGCCGGGTATCGGCAAACAACCAGGTATACCTACAGGCTGGAACCGCAAAAGGAGGAAGAGGCATTACAAAACGTTAAGGAAAGTATTCGCAGACAGATAAAAAAAGCTTCCAAGAGTCTGTATATTAGCGAATCCGACGATCCTGAATTGTTTTACAGGTTAAACTCAAAAACGTTCGCGCGCCAGGGCAAAGAGATGCCCTATTCCAAAGAGGATTTTTTAAATCTCGATGCCGCATGCCTAAAGGAAAATGTACGGCGTATCCTGTTGGCCAAAGATGCGCAGGGAAATTATCACGCCGGTATATATCTTGTTTGGGACAAAACAACTGTGTACTATTTGATGGGAGGCAGTGACAGTAAGTTTAGATCAAGTGGTGCAGGTTCACTTATTATGTGGGAGGCTATTCGCTTCGCTTTTGATAACGGAAAAGTTTTTGACTTTGAGGGTAGCATGATCGAACCAATAGAACGTTTCTTCCGCTCATTTGGCGCCAGGCAGGTACCATATTTTGAAATAAGAAAATACAATAAATTGGCAGGAATATTTCTTAATATTCTGCATGAATTAAAAAAGGGCAAATAAATCTAACAAATAAGGATATTTAGCACATGGATAACATTACAGTACCGCTGTTAGACCTAAAGGCGCAATATGAAAAGCTGCGCGCTGAGATCGAACCAGCAGTGAAAGAGGTTATGGATTCCCAGTATTTTATTATGGGACCACGGGTCGGTGAATTCGAATGCAACATTGCCGGCTATTGCGGCAGCACTTACGCCCTTGGCGTTTCTTCGGGCACCGATGCATTGTTACAGGCACTGATGGCTCTCGATATTCAACCGGATGATGAGGTTATTGTACCGGTTTATTCGTTTTTTGCGACGGCCGGCTGTGTTTCGCGGCTGAATGCAAAGCCCGTTTTTGTAGATATCAAAGCAGACACCTATAACATAGACCCTGCTAAAATTGAAGACGCCATAACACCCAGAACAAAGGCGATCATTCCTGTTCACCTCTACGGGCAGTTAGCGGACATGGAAGCTATAATGCGGATCGCTGAAAAGCACAATCTGCACGTTATTGAAGATGCGGCCCAGGCCATTGGCACCGAAGACAACAAGGGCCAAAGAGCGGGTACATTTGGCACGATTGGCTGTTTCTCTTTCTTCCCCAGCAAAAATTTGGGTGGCTTTGGCGATGGCGGCCTGGTAACAACAGAAAGCAAAGAGCTTTTTGACAAAATGACCTACCTGCGCAACCATGGCGCCAACCCTAAATACTATCACGCCATGATAGGCGGAAATTTTCGTCTGGATGCCTTGCAGGCCGTGGTGCTGGACATAAAACTAAAGTACCTGGATGAGTGGACAAAAGGCCGTCAGAAAAATGCGGAATACTATTCAGCCGGTATTAAGGAACGAGGTCTGGACGGCATAATAACAACGCCTTACAGCAAGCCGGGTTATCGGCACATTTACAATCAGTATGTATTACGTGTACCACGCAGGGATGAGCTGCTACAATATCTAAAGGAAAAAAATGTCGGCTGTGAGGTATACTACCCGGTAACGTTCAATAATCAACAATGCTTTAAGTATCTGGGCTATAAGAAGGGGGAGTTTCCGGTTGCGGAAAAAGCAGCGGATGAAACCATTGCAATTCCTATTTATCCGGAGCTGACAGCGGAACAAAAAGAATACATTTTAGATTGTCTGGAAGGCTTTTATAAGTAAAATTATTGGGCGCTGCTGATTATCCTGCTAAACAATTCGTCGAAAGCCTTGATGCTGTAAGGTTTTTCAATGTAATCGACAGCGCCTATTCTTAACATATCATCGCGCTTATTTACTTCGCCAACGCCCGACGTAATAACCACCTGTACTTCCGGGTTTATCTCGCGCATTTTATGCAGGCAGGTTACGCCATTCATGCGTGGCATAATCAGGTCAAGCAGAACCATATCAATGTCCACCTGTTGCCTGCGATAAACCTCCAGCGCTTCGATCGCATCTTGTACTGCGATTGTTTCAAACCCAAGATAGCTCAACATATCCTTGGCCATTTCACGGATAACTTTTTCATCTTCAACAATCAGGATTGTCTTGTTGCGTTTTCGCGTATCCACATAGGGTTGCTCGGTTTCACCTTGAGGCGCGTATTCTGATACGGGCAGAAAAACATCAAAACGCGTTCCCTGGTTTGCAACAGAATGGACAGTAATATGGCCCTTTAGATTTTTAACGATTCCATACACAACGGAAAGTCCCAGTCCTGTTCCTTTGCCCGGCTCCTTTGTGGTAAAAAAGGGATTAAATATCTTATCCAGATTGTGTTTTTCAATGCCCTTGCCCGTATCCTCAATGCTTAATTTGACGTATCGTCCGGGTTGCAGACCGTTCTCAGCTTCATTTTGCAGGGCAACGGCTTCTGCGGTAAATGTAATCGTACCGCTGTTCTGGATAGCATCCCGGGCATTAATCGCCAGATTCATAATAATCTGTTGCACGCGAGTGGGATCTGCTTTGATAGGCGGCAGGGATACCGGCAATTCATTTTCAACAGTAATCTCCTTGCCGAACAATTTGCCCATTATTTCCAGCGTCTCAGAAACCGTTTGTGCCAGATTAAGAGAAATGTTTTCTTTAACATCATCGTTGCGGGCAAAACTCAGCAGCTGCTTTATAAAACTGGCGGCGCGTTGGGCGGATTTATGTATTGAATCGGCGCGGGTATAATTGGGGTTTTCCGCTTCAATGGTCATTTTGATGAGTTCGGCATTGGGGATAATGCCCGCTAAGATATTGTTAAATTCATGCGCAATGCCGGCGGTAAGCATACCCACGCTTTCCATCTTCTGTGCCTGCACCAGTTGCGCATGCATCGCCGCCAGTGTGCTCATATCCTTAAACAAAAGGGCCATACCGATGGTGTCGCCGTCAATATCGCGGATCGGGTTTGCCGTTAAGATAACGGGGAAATTGTGCTTTTCACTATTAAAGAGATCGCATTCCACATCCTTGATGGAAAGCCGTTTAGTTATGTTTTCCTTTAACTCAGAAATCAGCTTTTTGTCGCGGACAAAGTCTTCGAAAAAATTGTAATTATCCGTATCCGAAATTTTTAAAAGCTTGTGTGCGCTTTGGTTCGCATAAACGAGTTCACCATCCATACGAATCGAACAAAACCCATCGTGTAGCTCATCAATTAATTCTGATAAACGGTTCTCCATTTAAGAACTCCCGGGGGATTAAGATTCTGCTCTTTTTTTGGGTTTGTTGATCATAAAGCGAATCTGTTTTAGCCATCGCTTCTGCGTGTAGTAGACTGCGTATACCATACCACCCATCCAGAAAAATACAAGCAACAACATGTTAATACGCATAAAATGATTTAAATTGCCCAAAAAAAGGAGAGGTATACTGATAATTGTAAACAGAAATATAGAAACAGTATAAACGCGCATCCGGCCCCATTTTTTTAAGACGATCTCCAATAAGTTGTTTTTAGGCTTATTAACAAAATCTCGCAAAAGATCATAATTTAGAACATAATGCTCGTTCTTTTTATTAGTGGGGTCCGAAATATAGCGCAAGCGAATAACCCACACACTTAAAAAACCGATATTTAGCAACATGTTAAAATATTGGGCAGATACAAAGTTATCAATGAGATTATTAATATTATATAATTGATATATTTCGTTCATAATCATAAGCGTATGCATGCTAATAACGGAAGGTAAATATTCAGACAATATGTAATTTCCCTGGTGATAAGTCACCCAAATAAAAATCAAAAACGACAGGTTTATTAGATGAACATAATAGGCGTTTTCGGTAATTTTATTTGGTAAGCTGTCGGTGTCAAAGTTATGCTGGAAGAGATCATTGGAAATATTAATATTTAGATTGACCAACACCGTAACAAGTATAGAAATAAAAATGGATATATATATTATATTCTTTCTTGGAAGCTTTGGCGTTAATGAGTAAAAAAAGATATAAGTTGTTGTCATCAATAGGATTGCTGGCACAATCAGAAAATTCAAATTAAATGAAATAATGTATATATCCAGGGTAAGCGGAGAAAATACTATAAGCCCGAAAGATGAATAAACTGCTATTACGACAAACTCAAATAGAAAGAATTTAGAAACAGTTTTGTTAGCTAATGAAAGCTTGGCTGATCTCCAAATCAGAAAAACTATTATATAATAAAGGCCAACATTAACCACCATAATTGGTTCAAGACCATCAAGGGTGGGTAGAATGTTTATTTCAACCGCAAGCAACGCTAAAGATATAACTGAAAGAACCGTAACAATTTTCACCTCACGGACAAAAAGAGTACTGTTCTTTTGCTCAGCTTTTGAGTGTGACACTATTCCTCGTCAGACTTTTAATTGATCGTCCAGGTATTTCTTAATTTGGCTCTTGTCTACGCGCAACTGTTCCATCGTGTCGCGGTGACGGATTGTAACGGAGCCATTTTCTAGCGTTTCGCTGTCCACAGTAATGCAGAAAGGCGTTCCCGCTTCATCCTGCCGCCTGTAACGACGACCGACGGAACCGCTTTCATCGTAAAATACGCGATAATCGCCGCGCAAGTCTGTGATAATGTTGCGCGCAATCTCGGGCATACCATCTTTTTTGACCAGCGGAAAAACCGCCGCCTTAAAAGGTGCCACCGCCGGTGCAAATTTTAGCACTACTCTGTCTTCCTCTTCTTCATATGCGTCAATAATGCAGGTTAACACCGTCCGGTCGCAGCCGATAGATGTTTCAATAACATAGGGTATGAACTTTTCCTGCGTTTCGGGATCAAAATAGCGCATGTCTTTGCCGCTGTATTCAGCGTGGCGCGACAAATCAAAATCCGTACGGTTATGAATGCCTTCGATTTCCTGCCATTCAAAAGGAAATTCATACTCAATATCAAATGCAGCCTTGGCATAATGGGCCAGCTCATCCGGACCGTGCGCATGAAAGCGCAACTTCGACTCTTTCAGGCCGATGCGCTTATACCACGATTTGCGTTTTTCCTTCCAGTATTCAAACCACTTCTCATCTTCTCCGGGACGCACAAAAAATTGCATTTCCATTTGCTCAAACTCGCGCGTACGGAATGTAAAATTGCCCGGTGTGATCTCGTTACGAAATGCTTTGCCGATCTGGGCAATACCAAACGGAAGCTTCTGGCGGGAAGCTTCGCGTACATTGTGAAAATTCACAAAAATGCCCTGCGCGGTTTCGGGACGTAAATAGACAATATTGGCCGCGCTTTCAACGGGCCCCATAAATGTTTTAAACATTAAATTAAACAGCCGAGGTTCGGTGAGTGTACCGGGCGTCTTTACATCCGGGCCCACCACACGACCATACTCCGAGGGATCTATTTCCGACAGAGGCACGCTTTTTAATTGGCTCGGATCGATTCCCTCTTTTTTGAGTTTTTTTGCTATATAATCAGGTTGCCCGTCCGGGTAGGCATAAAGCAACTCGTTTTTAGCCCCGTTTTCGGGCAGGTAAACAAAAAGCTTGTCCTGGCGGTAGCGCGCCTTGCTTTCTTTACAGTCGATCATCGGATCCGAGAATCCCTCCACGTGTCCGCTGGCTTCCCAAACGCGAGGGTGCATCAGAATGCTGGCATCGACACCTTCGACATCCTCACGTTCATAAACCATGGCCTTCCACCACAGCTCTTTAATATTTTGCTTCAGCTCTACGCCGAGAGGGCCGTAATCATAGCAGGAGTTTATCCCGCCGTAAATTTCACTGCTTTGAAAAATGAAACCCCTGCGCTTTGCAAGAGATACAATTTTGTCCATTAGTCCGTTGGCTGATTTTTGCGCCACTAAATTCCTCCTTTATGCACTAAATATTCAGCCGCATAATTTATGACAAATAATAAAAAAGCACTAATCATTTTCCTACTCAATGCTATATTTAAGCTATTTGTCCATCTTCTGTCAGTGACAAAGATTCGATATGTACCGTATGTTGCAAATGATAATTCAAATATTTAATAAGCCTTCCTATTACATTCGGGCAAAAAGATTGCAGAGACTCCCATTGGTATATTCGGCGGTGATGGGCGTTTTGTAAGTCTCGGAGCCAAATATATTCAGCCTTTGATAAAGTGACATAACTGTCTCCGCGAAGACCGCATTGGCTGCAATATACATCGCCGCTCTCCATACTAAGGTGTACGTATTCGGCACATAATTGTGTATCACCCGATTGACAATCGGCCAATTGCGGTTTAAAGCCCAGGAAAGATAATAGTTTAAGCAAAAAATAAGTAGCTCCCACCTGCGGCTGTTTTAGCTGCTCGAGCTGGTCGAGTTGCGTGATTGTGAAGTCAAAAAACAGGCTGTCGGAATCATTTTCTTCAAAAACCTGATTGATAATTTCCAGAAGCGCCATGCCGTACATAAACGCATCAAATTGAGAACGTAGCTTGTTGAACCCGCTTTCAAGGTTGATCTCACGCAGCAAATTGAGTTCCCTGCTGCTCTTAAAATCCAGTACCACTTCCACATAATTCATTGTTTCCAGAATGCCGGCAAGCGGGCTGTTTTTGCGATAGGCGCCACGGGCAATAATTTTCTGTTTGCCAAATTCGCGCGTGTACAGGGTTACAATCTTTGAAGATTCCTTCCATCTGATGGCACCCATTACCAGGGCTTTTGTTTTTATTAATTTTCCCATAACCGCTAACTTTTTCATCCTCCTTACGTCTTTAAGGGAAAACAGTTTTGTCCGGCAAAAACTCAGGGGGAGTTATGCTTCGAAATGTTATTTCAATTTTATGTATCTCTGCCGTCCTGATTTGCGCATCAGAAAATGACGAGAGCAGACCGCAGGTGCTGCATGCAAATCGAACGGATATACCTATCGTTATTGACGGCATCCTGGATGAAGCTGTCTGGAAGAAAAATAGAGCAATTACCCACTTTCTGCAACGCGACCCCAATGAAGGTGAACGAGCCACACAAAAGACCGAAGTATTTCTTGCCTACGATGATGAAAACCTCTATGTCGCAGCGTTCATGCACGACACTGCGCCGGATTCGATCGTTGCCCGGCTTAGCCGCCGCGATGAATATCTCAATTCCGACCTGTTTGGTGTCTATATCGATCCATATCATGACAAGCGCAGCGGATTCTATTTCGGCCTGAGTGCCGCCGGAACCTACTACGACGGCGTACTCTACAACGATGACTGGGAGGATGATTCCTGGGACGGGGTTTGGGAAGGAAAGGCCCAACTGCATCCTAAAGGCTGGATAGCCGAAATGCGTATACCCTTTTCACAATTGCGCTTTAAAGCTCAGGATGAGCATGTATGGGGAATCAATTTTTTACGGGAAATAAGCCGTAACAATGAAAAAGACTACCTTGTGTATAAACCGCGCAATGAAAGCGGCTTCGTTTCGCGTTTCGTAGACCTGAGAGGACTAAGAGATATTAAAGCCGCACGTAATTTGGAAATTCTCCCTTATTTCCGTAGCAAACTTGAGTACCTGCAAAGACCGTCAAACGATCCTTTTAATCAGAACGGCGAATTTCTGCCAGGCTTCGGCGCAGATATCAAATACGGCATTACCCCAAACCTGACCCTCGATGCAACCATTAATCCTGATTTCGGGCAAGTGGAGGTGGATCCGGCAGTGGTTAACCTGAGCGATGTCGAATCGTTCTTTCAGGAAAAGCGGCCTTTCTTTATTGAAGGCTCTTCTATTTTCAGCTTTGGCTACGGCGGGTCTACCAGCAACTGGGGATTCAACTGGTCCAACCCCAGCTTTTTCTACAGCCGGCGGATTGGCCGCGCACCGCAGGGCAGCCTGCCCGATGCACAGTGGAGTGACGTACCCGACGGAACTAAAATTCTGGGCGCTGCAAAGGTGACCGGAAAAGTAGGCAACAATTTCAATGTGGGCACCATTCATGCCGTCACCTCACGGGAGCGGGCGGATTTGCACTTTGACGATGGCAGCTCGGGGAGTAGCGAAGTGGAGCCGCTTAGCTATTATGGAATCGCGCGGGCGCAAAAGGAATTTAACCAGGGCCGTCAGGGTCTTGGATTTATTTCAACCCTCACCACGCGCAGCTTTGACCGCCCACAGCTTGAAAGCGAACTGAACAACTCTGCTTTTGCTTTTGGCGTTGACGGCTGGGTATTTCTGGACAGCTCCAAAACCTGGGTTCTGAGTGGCTGGACAGGTATGTCCCATGTTACAGGCAATAAGGAGCGCATTACGGATTTGCAGCAAAGCTCAAGGCATTATTTTCAAAGGCCGGATTTTGACTATGCTTCGGTGGACAGCAACGCACAAAGCATGACGGGCTATGCCGGGCGTATTGCGCTGAACCGGCAGAAAGGCAACTGGTTGCTGAACAGCGCGATTGGCGTAATAGAACCGCGTTTTGAAGTTAACGACCTGGGATTTTTATGGAACACCAATATGATCAACGGTCACTTCGCAGGCGGCTACCGCTGGACGGAACCGGGCAAATATTTCAGACGCAAACAGCTTTTGGGATCTCTTTTTGGCACGTCCGATTTTGACGGCAACATGACCTGGGGCGGTGTCTGGTATAATTTTAGTTTTACAATGAATAACTACTACTCATTTGAATTCGGCGGCGCTGTCAATCCGCAAACTACAAATAACCGGCGCACACGGGGCGGTCCGTTGACCATAAACAAACCGGGCGTCGAATTTTTTAGCTATGCCCAATCCGACGATCGCAATGATTTTGTAGTGGGCATGGGAGGGTTTACATACATCTCCTCAAGCGGCTCCCGTGATTATAATTTCTGGAATAGCTACGAATGGAAAGCGGCAGAAAATATCCGCCTCACATTCAGCCCGGAATACTCCTGGAACTACCCTGACGTGCAGTGGGTGGGAGCCTTTGACGATCCGCAGGCGCAAAGCACGTTTGGCAAACGCTATATTTTCGCGGAGATGAAACAACACACCTTTTCCGCAGGCGTGAGGGCAAATATTACTTTCACGCCTGAACTGAGCTTCCAGATGTATATGCAGCCGCTGGTTTCTGCCGGCGATTATCAGACTTTCAAATATCTGGCTCAAAGCAACAGTTATGATTTTCGCGAATACGGAAAAGATGGAACAACGCTTAAGCGTGAAGATGGAGATTACATCGTTGACAATGACGGCAACGGACCGGCAGAAGCGATCACGTTCTCAAACCCCGATTTTCTGATCCGCTCGTTGCGCGGCAACGCTGTCTTGCGCTGGGAGTACCGGCCAGGATCAACTCTCTATCTCGTGTGGACGCAAAGCCGTTTCTTGTATGACCAGCACAGTGAAAGCGGTCCGTTTACCTATCGCTCGCTGCGCAACAAGATTGTGCCGGGCCAGCCGGACAACATTTTTCTGCTGAAAGCGACCTACTGGCTCAGTCTGTAGAGGAATTGAACGGGCAGGGTCAGCCGGGACTAAGACTTATTTCCAAGCCTGTCATCGAGGTAGCGGGTAAGGCCGTGCGCAAATGCCTCTTCGATGACCGGCTTGTGTTCTACGTAGTGCCAGCCCTGAGGGCCATCCATGTAAAAGCCCTTGTACTTAACGATGGGGTTCATGCCCATGTGCAGCGCCTGGTATTCAAACAGGTAGTATTCTCCATCGGCCTGCCCGACATCGATTGAGAAATAGGGCGTATCAAATTTATTGTAAAGTGAACGGCTCCATTCCAGGAGTTCGCGGTCCGGCTCATATTTCATATCGAACAGCTTGGCCCCGCTGGCCCGGAAATCGCCTTTCTTTACATTGCGCTTCATGATGTAATAGCGGTCATACATTACCAGAACGCGGATATCAAAACCCAGGTTGGGCACAAACTGCTGCAGAATAAAGCGCTTTTCGCGAAGAATGTAATCGCTGTATTGATAGTAATCGCGGCGGTTTGAGTAGTTAGGGTATTCCGTGTAAGATTTCTTTTTGCGTAAATACTTTCGCCTGAAAAGATCCAGTTTTTCAACAACGGGCAGATATTCAAATTCCTTTACGGTTTGAAGCAATTCTTCCTTGCTATGTACCAGTTTTACGCCCGTAGCATTGGAGCCATCCACCGTTTTAAACACCAGCGGAAAATCGAACTCCCGGTCTTCGATCTCCCGGCGGCTGCTGAAATAGAAAGCATTCAGGCTTTTCACGCCAAGCTTCTTTTTATAAATCTCCTGGTAGCCTTTGTTTTCGTGGCAGTAGAGAAAATCCTTGTTGGGAACGATCAGGTTGGTACCGTTGTCCAACAGGCGAATCGTATCATAAATATATTCGCGCACATTCAGTTTGTGGCTAAAAGAATAAAATACAATCTGGTTTGTTACCACCTCCGGATCATTGACAACGTCACTAAATGTACGTCTTTCAACTTTGTAGCCCCTGTTCTCGATTTCTCTCGTCAGAAGCTCCACATCCATGCTTACCCATGGTTTGCGGGTTTGTCCAAAAAAGGCGTTATCGCGTGTCAATAGTAAGATTTTTTCTCTGTCCAGTGCGGATATGTCAGGCATGTGTTTGTAATTCCTCGTGACCCTTAACTTTTTGCCAGCCGGATTCTATTTGCGTTATCAAACGCGCACCCCTTTTGCGGGTTAAGAAATTCCAGCCCCACTGGAAAAGTACTTTAATTTTATTATCAAATTCAATCAAATATGCGATATGGACAAAAATCCAGATCAGCCAGGCGAACCATCCCGAAAACTTCAGGCCGTTCACGTCGGCAACAGCGGCTTTTCGTCCGATAACAGCCAGATTGCCTTTGTTCCAAAACTCAAAAGGTTTGGTTGCCTTGCCGCTAACTTGAGCAACCACCTTCTCCGCGGCGTATTTCCCCTGCTGCATAGCCACGGGTGCCACACCCGGCAAAGGCCCTTGCGGTGTCTCAAAATGTGCCAGGTCGCCTATTACCATGACATCGGGGAATCCATCAATCGTAAGATCATCTTTAACTTTTATGCGCCCGGCCCTGTCGCTCTCCGCCTTGGTGGCATGGTAGACAATGTCGCTTACCGGACCGGCCTTGACGCCTGCCGCCCATAATATCGTCCTGGCTTGCAGTATATCTTCGCGTTCGCCGTTTTTTAAATAAACCCGGTCTTCATCAATTCCCGTTACCATGCTTTCGGTCAGCACTTTCACGCGCAGCTTTTCCAGCGACCGTTTTGCCCTTTCGGAAAGCTTCTCTGGAAAAGGCGGCAAAACGCGCCCCGTGCCCTCCGCCAGATAAATTTCCGTGTCGCCGGGGCTGAAATTGCGGAAATCGCGCACCATGGTAGAATGCGCCAGTTCGCTGAGGGCGCCTGCCAGTTCCACGCCTGTAGGGCCGCCGCCAACGATCACAAACCGCAACCAGGCTTTGCGCTTCTCCGGGTCTTCCTCTAATTCGGCATTTTCAAAGGCGCTCAAAATACGCTGGCGGATGGTGAGCGCGTCTTCCACCGTCTTCAGGCCGGGAGCGTCTTTTTCCCAATGATCGTTACCGAAATAGTGGTGGCTCACACCTGTCGCAATGACCAGCGTGTCAAACGGTACCTCTTTGCCTCCGGCAATCACGGTTTTTTCCTCGGGTAAAATCTTCTCCAGCGCCGCTTTTATAACACGCACGTTGGGCGCATCCTTAAATATCGCGCGGATGGGCGAGGCAATATCACCGGGCGATAAACCGCCTGTGGCCACTTGGTACAGCAGAGGCTGAAAAAGGTGGAAATTACGCTTATCGATGACCGTTACCTGCACTTTTTTGTTGGAAAGCTTACGGGCAGCATACAAACCGCCAAAACCCGCGCCAACGATCACCACTTTATGTAAGTTATGACTTGTCATTTCTTCACCGTATTTTTGTTTTGTTCAAGTAGATTACAACTGACAATCAATCTTGATATTTCCTGATAAAAAGGGGGACAAAATGAAAGTATTAATTCTGGGCGCCGGACGCATGTCGCACGGGCTGGTTAGTGATTTCCTTAAAAACGAAAAGAAATCCCAAATAATAATAGCTGACAAAAATCCGGCCGCGCTAAAAGAAATACAAAATAAATTTAACTCCGATCGCCTAACCGTAAAAGAGGCGGAAGCGGACAATATCTTTCAGCTAAAACCGCTGTTCGAAAAAGCCGATGGCGTCATCAGCGCCGTCCCTTACGATTATAACCCACAGCTTACAAAGCTCGCTGTTGAAAATGGCTGCCATTTTGTAGATCTGGGCGGCAACAATACCGTCGTAGAACGACAATTCCGCTTGCATGATGAAGCCAAAAAGGCCGGCGTTACTGTTATCCCGGACTGCGGTCTGGCGCCGGGCATGGCCTCCGTGCTCGCGGCCTACGCCATGGATCAGCTTGCCCGCGTGGACGATGTAAAAATTCGTGTTGGCGGCCTGCCTGTTGAGCCGAAAACGCCGCTTAAATACAAACTGGTGTTTTCGCCGCATGGCCTGATTAACGAGTACATCGAGCAGGCGGTGATTCTGGAAGACGGGAGGATTACCAAAAGGCCGTCGATGACAGGACTGGAGACGCTGGATTTTCCCAGCCCGTTTGGCAACCTGGAAGCCTTTTACACCTCCGGTGGAACATCAACCCTGCCGCTCACCTTCGAAGGGCAGGTCACCAATCTCGATTACAAAACCATCCGCTATCCCGGCCATTGTTCATTGATGAAGTCAATGATTGATCTGGGATTTACCGACAAGGAAAAGCGCTTCAGTTATGAGGACAAAGAGTATAATACGCGAGCCGTCTTCGAGGCCATGCTGGGCAGCCTGCTCGATTATCCCTCGGATGATGTAGTCCTGATCCGCGTATCGGCCAAAGGGCAAAAGGAAGGCAAGGAGGCGACCATCGCCTACCAGGCAATCGAATACGGCGATAAAGAGCTTGGCCTCACCGCCATGATGCGCACAACGGCTTTTCCGGCTGCCGTGGTGATGCAGCTTATCCTTAACGGTGTCATCAGTGAACGGGGCGTATTACGCCAGGAAAAGGCCATCCCCGGTTTTCGCTTTATCAGCGAGATTGAAAAACGCGGTATCTTTATAAACCCGCTGGATTAGCGCGTTTTTTATTGGCACGCATTTTGTGTTTTTATCACGACAATCGCCGCAAAACGGCTTAATATCGTGCCGTGGCGAATGATAAAGTAAAATAATTGCACAAAGGAGTGCCGGGATGTACAGGCTTTTTATACTAACCTTTATATTTTTACTGACGTTTTCGCCGTTGATGGCAGAAAATTACTATGTGGACAATAATGCTTCCGGCGGTAACGGCAGCATTAATGATCCGTTTGACAGCATTGCCGACGGGCTTTCCGCTTTGTCCGCCGGTGACACGTTGTTTATCCGCGGCGACCAAAACCAGGCGCGCGTCTATTTTGAATCTCCCAGTTTCCGGGATGACTTTAACGGTCAGTCCGGAGCGCCCATCGTGATTATGGCTTACCCGGGAGAACAGGTTCAGGTAACGCCGGAGGACCGCATTTCCGTTTACAGCAAGTGGCTGGTTTTCCAAAATTTCACAATTGACATGGATGGCCTGACCGATGACGCCATTCGCCTTTACGGCGATAACAACATTTTCAGAAACCTTACCATCCGTAACGGCCAAAGGGACGGCATCGATATCTCCAACGCCGACAACAACCTCATTGAAAACTGCACCATTTACAATTTTACGCGCAACGATGAGTATGACGCCCATGGCATAATTTTGGACGGCGGCGACGGAAACGTCATTCGCAACAATACAATCTATGATTGCAAAGGCGATTGTATCCAGCTTTACAAGGAAAACGTCAACGTAAATACCCTGATCGAAAACAATCTGCTTTATACCACGCTGGGTTCCGGCAGTGAAAACGCTATTGACCTGAAGGGTACGCAGGGCTGCATAATCCGCGGCAATAAGATGTGGGGCTTCCGTGACGCGCCGGACAGTGATGGCGTAGCGCTGAAGGTGAACAAAGATTCGGACAATATGATCATCGAGGAAAATGAGTTTTATGACAGCAACGGCGGCTTCCGTATCAGCGGCGACGAATGCGAAAATATCGTTTTCCGCTACAATACGATCCACAATATTTTCCTGGACGGCGATCCCTCCAAGTACGGCTACGGTATCCAGTTTGACGGCGTGATCGATATTGAAGTCAGTAACAATACATTCGTGAACATACCTGGTCCGCTGTTCTGGATTGCCAGCCGTGGCGCCACCAACATTACGATGATGAATAACATCTTTTATAACACGAATGATTTCAAAGGCGATACAGGCGATTTTTCCGGCATCGTTGAAATCGACTACAACGGTTGGTTTCAGTCGTCCGAAATCATCGCAGGCAGTAACGACGTAACCGGCAATGACCCCATGTTTGTAGATGAGGCCGCGCATAATTATAAGCTGCAGGAAGGCAGCCCGGCTATAGACGCCGGGGCTCCTGTTTATGGCGACGACTATCCGGGCGGGCGGATAGATTTGGGAGCGTTTGAGTACGAAGGGGTTGCAACAAGCCTTTCAAATGCGCATATTGGGCCTGAATCTTTCCGGCTGGAAGCGAACTATCCGAACCCGTTTAACCCCGCAACAACGATTGAATATTCTATCACCCGGCCGGCTCATGTTACATTGGAAATATTCGATATAGTCGGAAAGCGCGTAACCACCCTCGTGGATGTGCGGCTTCAGCCCGGTAGCTATGATGTTCGCTGGAACGCGCATGACACAGGTCACGGTATCGCCAGCGGTATTTATTATTATCGCTTAACCGTTGACGGAAGAAGCATTACAAAACAGATGGTTTTATTGAAATAAGTATCGGGCTCCCCCAAACCCGAAGGTCTGCCCCTGCAGACGAAAAAGCCCTTGCCGCTTGCGAGGGCTTTTTTATTTTCACCCGTTTGCATAATATAGGGTTGGTGGCTATTTGTAAATATTGAATGGGTGCGCTTTGAAACATTTAGCCGCCATTTAACGATTCAGCCATTGATACAGCCCATCACCTGCACATTTTAACACGAGGCCTGCCATGACTCGTATATTTTTTTTGATCGCATTAAGTTCGGCCCTGCTGGCCCAGCCGTCTCAAGACCAAATCCACAGCTGGAATAACAGCGACTTTTTACGACATGCCCAGTGGGGCCTTTACGCCGAATATGTGGAAAGCGGTGAGACCATAATCGACCACAACGGGCAATTCAGTCTTACACCGGCATCCGGGCTAAAGCTGCTGACCTCCGCAGCGGCCCTGGATATCCTTGGTTCTGATTTCCGCTTCAAAACCACGCTGTACGCTGATGGCCAAATCAAAGACGGCACACTGCAGGGCAACCTGCTGATCATCGGTGGCGGAGACCCGGCCCTGGCCAGCTATCGTATCGAAGGAAATACTGCACTTGATGAACTGATGCAAAACTGGCGTGATGTACTCACTGCAAAGGGAATTAAAACTATCAGTGGAGATATTGTTGGCTACGAAGCGCTGTACGATGAACAAAGTACACAGCCCAACTGGTACTGGATCGACCTGGGCAATTATTATGGTGCAGGTGCGGGCGCGCTCAACATTAACGACAATCTATACAATCTTTTTTTTAAGCCCGGTTCGCGCATCGGAAGCGCCGCGGATGTTCTGCGGACCGAGCCAAACATCCCCGGACTCACTTTTATCAACTACATGAAAACCGGCGCAGTCGGCTCCGGCGACAACGGCTACATCTACAACGGCCCGGGCAGCTTTGCCGCCACATTGCGTGGCACCATCCCCGCCGGCGTTAACGAATTTTCCATAAAAGGCTCCATTCCCGATCCCGCGCTTTTTACCGCCCAGCATGTGCAGGATTATTTGAACAAAAATGGCATCCCCGTAAAAGGAATTGCCCATAGTGGCCGTGAGGCATTTGACTACAAACCGGAAAACGTTTTACACGAAACGCTTTCCCCAACCCTGGCAGAAATCGTTTTTATAGTTAACAAGCGCAGCTTTAACCTTTACGCCGAAGCTATTGGCCGTATGGCGGGCTTACAGGCTTTCGGTGAGCGCGGGTTGAATGGCGCGGAAAATGCCATTGAAGGGTTTTTTGAAAAACACGGTTTAAGCACAGACGGGCTGCATATTTATGACGGCTGCGGGCTTTCCCCGGCCAACAGCGTTACGCCGCGGCATATGGTCCAGGCCTTACGCATCATGAAAAACCACCCGGAATTTGAAGCCTTTTACAACAGCCTGGCCGTAGCCGGCGATCCCGATGATGAAGGCTTTTTCAGCAATTGGGGCGGCGGTACAGCCATGGCCAATAACGCCCGCGTCAAGTCGGGATTAATCAACCGTGTGCGCAGCCACTCCGGTTATGTGAAAGACAGCAAGGGCAGGCTGATCGCTTTCAGCTTTATTGCCAATAATTTTAACGGCTCAACCAGCGCCATCAATAACATTCACAAAAAGCTTATTATTGGTTTGGCGGAGATGTAAGGAGAATACAGAAACGTGCTACTTATTCAGGAGTTGAATCGATTTGATAACCTGCTTTTCATCCAAAAGCTTATCTGTAGCAAATTTGTGGAGGATACTGGAAATATATGTTTGATAAGGTAAGCCTTCTTCCATGGCCTTTTGTTTTATCAATTCAAGGGTTTGATTACTTAATCTTAACGTGATTCTGCTTTTTTCATTTGCTTTATCGATAATACCCTTAATTCGGTCTTCAGTTTTTGGGGAAACCTTAACGAATTTATCGGCATTATTTTCAATGTCCTTTTCGAAGGAATCCAGATTTTTATTACTCATTTTAACCACCATACATTTTATTAAACTTTCTACTAGGATAAGCAGTTTTTAGAACAATACATTCCTGATCATCTATTACAAACGGAACTACGTATATATACTCGTTTAATTTTACGATAAATACCATCTGATCGTTTCTACTGGGATTTTCTAAAATATCCAGATATTCTTTGTTTAATATTTTTTCAGCTATTTGCTCAAACGATATTTTTCTTTCGGCAATCAGCTTTTTATTTTTCTGCTCATCCCAGTAGATCATGCCAAATATTATGTCATTGTATGTACGGTGTCAACAGTCTAATTGCTAAGCCAAATATTCAAATTTCAGCGGATCAAAAATTCCCTCTACCCCTCAATCAAGACATTCGACGTCATTTCGGACGGTATATCGACGCCCAGCAGCTTCAGTGTCGTCGGGGCCAAGTCGGAGAGCTTACCGCCGCTTTTAAGTTTTTTATCCCCTGCATCGTTGGCGATGTAGATCAGCTCCACGTCAAAGGTGGTGTGGCTGGTTTTGGTCATGCCGGTGTTATAATCCACCATCTGCTCGGAGTTGCCGTGGTCTGCCGTCAACAGGATGTGGGCATCCAATTCCAGCAGCCGTTTCACAATCGGACCCAGGGCTGCGTCCACCGTTTCCACGGCTTTTTTTGCCGCGTCAAAGCTGCCGGTGTGTCCCACCATATCGGCATTGGGATAGTTCAACACAATCAGCGCATAAGGATTTTCTTCCAGCCTTTTTAACAGCTCTTCGTTGATCGCTTTTGCTTCCATTTGCGGGAAACGCGCGTACTCGGAGGGATCGATCTTGCTTTTGATCTCCACCCAATCTTCGCCTTTAAACGGGGTGGTTTTCTTTCCGTTAAAAAAGCTGGTCACATGGGGAAATTTCTGTGTCTCGGAGATGCGCAACTGGCGTAAACCGGCATTACCCAGCACCTCGCCCAGCAGATTGTTCATCGTGCCGCCGCTACCCATGGCGCCCATCAGGTATTGTTTCAGTTCATCGTAATAGCGCGTAAAAGCCAGGTAGGTCACGTCCGGACGCCGCTTGCGATTGCCTTCATAGTTGTCCTCCACAAAAGCCATCGTCAGCTGCCGCGCGCGGTCCTGGCGGTAGTTAAAGTGGAACACGCAATCGCCGTCGTTAATCCCTTTATAGCCTTCCAATACCAGCGGCGGGATGTACTCATCAAACATCTCCTCACCATCGGGTGTTTTTTCATTTTCGTACGATTGTTTTATTGCCTCTTCGGGGTTCGCAAACTGTCTGCCTTGGCCATCTATCAGACAGTGAAAGGCCTTGTCCGTAAGCTTCCAGTCGCCGGCGCGGTCCATGGCATAATAGCGTCCCATCACCGTCCCGATGCTGCAATTGCCAACCTCCTGCATCACCTCGCGCAGCATGGCCATAAACTCCAGCGTACTCTTCGGCGCCGAATCGCGGCCATCCAAAAAGGGGTGGATTACAATATGGCCGTCGGCAAATTCCTGCCGTGCCCGGCGCATGATTTTAAACAGGTGGTCCTGGTGGGCATGCACGCCTTCGTTTTGCAGCAGCCCCATCAGGTGCAGGTTTGAGCTGTTTTCTTTCCAGCTTTTGATAAAATCTTTCCACTTCTCATTTTCAAAGATCGAGCCATCTTTAAAGCCGTCATCGATGCGTTTCAGCTCCTGCACAACGATACGGCCGGCGCCAATATTGAGGTGGCCCACTTCGCTGGAACCCATAAAGCCATCAGGCAACCCCACGGCCTCCCCCGATGTCTTTATCAGCGTCCAGGGGTAATTTTTCTTATAGCTGTCCACATTAGGCGTATCGGCTGCCAGAACGGCGTTGCCTTTGGGATTCTCGTTATAGCCCCAGCCATCGCGGATAATTATACATACCGGTCTCATTTTTAAATTACTCCTTTTTACAATTAATCATGAAGAAACTCTTGATCATGATCATGCTCTTGATCTTGATCGGGAAAACTCTCAAAGACAGGTTCAAGCCCCTTCGCTTCGTTCAGAATGACAAACGGTGTGTCACGAAATAAATTTTGTGCTACTTTTTAGTTTTATTCACGGCCGCAATGATCGTCTCATCTTCCGCCAAACCGCCCATACCCTGGTCACCATCGGCCAGCATCTTTTCTACCGGGTCAATTACGGTCAACGTATAATGTTTTGCAATTGCATCAATATGTTCCTGCGTGAAAGCATTTTTCCACATACGTGTGTTCATGGCCGGCGCGACAATCAGGGGCTTGTCGCCCAGGGCGCGCACGGTACTCGTTAGCAGGTTGTCACAGAAACCGTTGGCGATTTTGGCCAGCGTGTTGGCCGTTGCCGGCGCCAGCAGAAAAACATCACACCATTTCGCCAGCCGGATGTGCAGCACGTCGTCGGTGTTTTTCCACTCATCGGCATCGCTGTAGCATGGGTTTTGGCTCATCACCGCCAGTGCCTGAGGCGCCACAAAAGCTTTGGCCCGCTCCGACACCATGCAGACGATCTCACTCCCCTCTTTGCGTAGCCGCGACACCAGGTTGGGCGTGCGGTAGGCCGCAATCGAAGATGTAACACCAAGCAGGATTTTCATAATGGGTCCTTTTTTAGTGGACAGGTAAAATACGAAGAATAATGGCTTTGATCATCTTTTTATCGGCCATTAGTCACATTAGAAAAATTATTGGGGCCGGGCCTTATGTTTCAAGCAAAACACCGTTGTAGTCATTCCCACGAAAGTGGAATCCAGGAATATGTCCTTCTGTCCTAAAGTCTCGAGCTATAAAACACAGCGGATTCCTGCTTGCGCAGGAATGACAAACACGATTGCCGATAGTTTCGGCTACAGCGTATTAAAAATTGTCATATAGCTGTTATAGCGCTCCCCTGAAATCTCTCCCTCTGCAATGGCTTGCTTTACAGCACAGGCGTCCTCGTGAATGTGCAGGCAATCGCGAAACTTGCAGCTTTCGGACCGCTCGTTAAATTCACGGAAGAAAAGCCGCAGTTCGTCGCGGTGCAGATCGGGGAAATCCACATGCTTCATGCCCGGCAGGTCGATTACCTCGATGCATCCGGAAAGCTGGTAGGTTGTAACTGTCGTTGTGGTGTGGCGCCCTTTCTGGTTCCACTCCGACACTTCCCCCACGCGGATTTCCAGCTCCGGGTCCAGCGCGTTGAGCAGGCTGCTTTTACCCACGCCGGAGTGACCAGCCAGGGCCGTGGTTTTTCCGCCCATCAGTTCAAACAACTCTTCAATGCCACTTTTCTCTTTGGCGGAGGTAATTACCACGTCATAACCGATATCACGGTAAATCGCGGCCAAATCTGTGGCTTCCTCACGGTCCTCCAGCAGATCCACTTTGTTCAGGCAAATAATCGTTTGCAGTTCTTCGATCTCGGCCAAAACGGTCAGGCGGTCAATCAGGCCGATTTTAAGCTTGGGCTTTGCAAAACTGGCCACAATCATAAGCTGGTCCAGGTTGGGGGCAAGGCGGCGGATAAGCGGAACGTGGCGTTCGATATACTTGGGCAGTTCACCGCTGTGCAGCATCTGCTGCTTTTCCTTGCGGTCGCGTTTTTCGCGGAACATGTGCTCAATGCGTTTGAGCTGACGCTTGTTAAGGCGTTTCATAGGTCGCCGCTATCCAGGCGCTCGTAAACCAGTTTCGGCTTCTCTGCGGGTGTATCGGAAATGGTGAACGCTTTCAGAAAACGATCTTCAGCTTCGGCCAGATTTCCTTCCTTCTCCGTGTAAAGCGTTGCCAGCGTGTCCCCTTTTTCGGCGCGATCGCCCATTTTTTTGTGCATCATAATTCCAGCGGCGGGGTCGATTTTGTCTTCCCATTTCTGGCGGCCGGCACCCAGCTGCACCGAGCAGAGGCCAATTTCCTGCGCATTCATCGCGCTGATATATCCGGATTTTTTCGCGGCGACCTCTTTTTTAAAGGCGGCCTTTGGGTAGCTGTCCGGGCTTTCCAAAACCTGTGTGTCTCCTTCCTGCGCCCGGACGATTTGCAGCAGCTTTTGCCAGGCCTTTCCGCTGCTCACCATTTCCCGGGCCAGCGCTTCACCCTCATCGCGGTTGTCGGCTTTCTTGCCCAGCAACAACATCTCCGCCGCCAGGGCGATGGTAATTTCCGTGCTGTCCGGTGGACCCTCGCCATGCAAAATATCAATACACTCGCGCACCTCCAGCCAGTTGCCAACGGCGTTTCCCAACGGCTGATTCATATCGGTAATCAGCGCGATGGTCTCCTTACCGGCCTCTGTGCCAATTTGCACCAGTGTACGAGCCAGCTCTTTACTGCGATCGTATTCCTGCATAAAAGCACCGCTGCCGGTTTTCACGTCCAGCACCAGGGCATCAATGCCTTCGGCCAGTTTTTTACTCATAATTGAGGCGGCGATCAGCGGTATGGATTGCACCGTCGCTGTCACGTCACGCAGGGCGTATAGCTTTTTATCGGCGGGAGCGATACGCGCGGTTTGCCCGATCAGGCAGCAGCCGTTTTCGCGCACCAGTTTTTTATAGGTGGCGGTATCGTAGTCGACGCGGAAGCCGGGAATGCTTTCCAGCTTGTCCAGCGTACCGCCCGTGTGACCCAAACCGCGCCCCGAGATCATCGGAACGGGTACACCCGCCGCGGCTACAATCGGCGCCAGGGCAATCGACATTTTATCACCCACGCCGCCGGTGCTGTGCTTGTCCACCTTAACAGCGCCTATTTCCGACAGGTCAACCACATCCCCGGAATGCAGCATGGCCTGGGTCAGCCAATGGCTCTCTTTGGCATCCATTCCATTAAGGAAAATCGCCATAAGCCAGGCCGAAAGCTGGTAATCCGGCACGTCGCCGTTGGTGCCGTGAACCATAAATTCAATCTCATCTTGGCTTAGTGTTTTGCCATCTCTTTTTTTGCTTATAATTTCGTATGCCGTCATAATCTTCTTTTTCGGCGGGCTTTCAATTTTTGCAGTTTTTGATGTGAATAGTGGGTTAAAAAAACAAAAGGGGCTATCGCAAGAACCACAGTCCAGTCATTAAAATCCAAAACGTTTAAAAGTGTAAGTAGCGGCGCTATTGTGAGCGTAAGGACAATGGACGCACCAACTAAAAACCGGTAGAAGACGATTTTTGCCTCAAGATTGTGTTGATGGTCGCTCGTGGTCATAGTGCTTTAATAACCGCTTTTTTCGGGCACACCGTTTCCTACGATCGCCACGCTGGCACTGGCCCCGATACGGGTGGCCCCGGCTTCAACCATCTTGCAGGCCTCTTCGTAACTGCGCACACCGCCGCTGGCCTTTACGCCCATTTCCCGGCCAACCGCCTCACGCATCAGCGCCACATCGGCTACCGTCGCGCCGCCATGACTAAACCCGGTCGAAGTCTTTACAAAATCGGCGCCGGCCTTTTTGGCAATGACACAGGCCGTCACCTTCTCCTCTTCGCTGAGCAGGCAGGTCTCAAGGATCACCTTAACCACCTTGCGCGATGCCGCGCGCACTACCGATCGTATATCATGCTCCACCATTGCCAGGTCGCCCGACTTCAGCGCGCCCACGTTAATCACCATATCCACTTCATCGGCGCCCTGGTCGATCACCAGCTTTGTCTCCAACGCCTTTACTTGCGGCAGCGTTGCCCCCAGCGGAAAGCCGATTACCGTGCACACCTTTACGCCACTGCCGCGCAGCAATTTGTGGCACAGCGGCACCCACGTGGGGTTGATGCAAACCGACGCAAAATGATGCTGCCGTGCCTCTTCGCAGATATGTTCGATCTGCTGTTCGCTGGTATCCGGCTTAAGCTGCGTATGATCGATCCAGCGGGCCATTTCGTATTTGGGCGGGCAACTTGGCGCCACCACACCGATTCGCGACGCCCCGAAGGAAACAAGCTCGTTGCCGGCTTCGTAGCTGAACGGCCGCTTTTCCTCGCAATGGGGGCAGGTGTCCAGGCTGGTTTCGTTTATCACCTGGCTGATTATACTTTCAATATCGTGGCTTGTTATGGAAGACATGTTCTTCTCTCAAAGTTTATAAAGTATCTTTTTCATCCGGCACATCTATATCATCCACCACGCCGGTAATGACAGCCTGAACCGGTGTTTCCTTGTCATTAAACACGATACGTGCCGAACCGCCCTCGCGCATCACCAGAACGCGGTCGCCAACGCCGGCATCAACCGTGTCCAGCGCCAGAATCGCGGTGCCGCTCAATTGGCCTTTCAGGTCCAACGGCTGCACCAGCAAAATCTTTTTATTCGCCAGGCGCGGATTCTTAACTACCGAAACCACATCCCCGACCACGCGGCAGATTTGCATCAGTTCACCGAACCGATCTCTTTTTTAAAAGTATCCACCAGCTCCCGCGCCTTCTCTGTCGTCGGTGCCTCGGCAATGATGCGCACAATCGGCTCCGTGTTGGATTTGCGCAGATGCACCCAGCTGTCGTCAAAATCTATCTTGAGCCCGTCCAGAAGGTTGAGCTGTTCTTTTTTGTACTTATCGGTCAACGCCGCTATTACTTTGTCCGGGTCAACGCCCTCAATATCTATCTTGTCCTTCACCATGGTGTATTGCGGCAGCGACGCTTTCAGCTCCTTCAGCGTACCGTCGAAATCAGCCATAAACTGCAGCGTCATCGCCACGGCCAGCGGCGCGTCACGTCCAACATGTAACTCTGGCAGAATAACGCCGCCGTTGCCCTCACCGCCGATAATGGCGTCCACTTCCAGCATCTTTTCGGCCACGTTTATCTCACCCACCTTGCTGCGCACAAACATGCAATTGTGGTAGCGGGCAATATCTTCCGAAGTGCGTGATGTGGACATATTTACGACAACGCGTCCCATTTTTTGCGAAAGCACCAATTTCACCGCCAGCGCCAATGTGTATTCTTCACCCAGCGGATTGCCTTCATTATCCACAATGGCGCAGCGGTCCACATCGGGATCAACGGCAAAACCGACATCGGCCTTCTCTTCGCGCACTTTGCTGGCCAGATCGCGAATGTTTTCCGGCAGCGGCTCGGGCGTATGGGCAAATCGGCCATGGGGCTCGCCGTTCAACACCGTCAGGTCACAGCCCAGTTTTTTCAGAAGCTGCGGCACAATCAAGCCACCGGCGCCATTTACCGTATCCAGCACTACCTTAAATTTTTTCTTTTTGATTTTATTAACGTCAATGTAATCCAGCGCCAGGATCGCATCAATATGCCTTTCGTTGGCTTCGTCGTCCTGCTCCACTTTCCCCAGCTCCTGCCACTCTTTCAGTGTCACGTCGCCGCGGTCGGCCATCTCATAAACCATCTGCGCGCGCTCGGGATTGAGGAAGCGCCCGTTGGCATCCATAAACTTCAGTCCGTTCCACTGGATCGGGTTATGGCTGGCTGTGATGGCAATACCACCATCCGCCTTGTGATGCTCGATGGCCATTTGCACTGTCGGCGTCGGCACAATACCGATATCGATGACGGTGCAGCCGGTAGCCACCAGACAACCTTTTACCAAGTCCATCACAAATGGTCCGGACACGCGGGAATCGCGCCCCAGGATAACTTTTCCACCTTTTACAAATGTGCCGTAAGCCAGCGTGTATTTTTGAATAACTTCCGGGGTCAGTGTAGAGCCAATCTCACCGCGAACACCGGAAACAGAAACCATCAATCGGGACAAAAGAACCTCCGGGTGACTATAAGTAAATGCGTTTTACATGAGCGCCAAATTTAAAGGGGCCTGCGAACAAAAACAAGAAAGCCGCGGCTTCATACCCTTTCCTCTTTTAGGCTTTTGTGAACATTTTGTGAGCAATCTCCCTTACAATTATGCCAGAAATCGATCACGGAGTAAAACCATGTACAAAATTGCCTCTTTATTATTATTATTTCTTTTCCTGATTGCCTGCTCGGAGAACAGCACAAGCAGCAACAATGATGATGATGGTACAAATAACAACAATGCCCAAAGCGCGCCGGATTTTACACTGGAAAGCCTGGACCATGGCAGCGTCTCGCTTAGCGATTATCAGGGCGAAGTGGTTGTATTGTTTTTCCTGGGTTACAACTGTCCGCTGTGCATCGGCGAGGGCCCTTCGGTGGAAAGCCAGCTGCATCAGGGCTATATGGGCCAAAACGTGCAGGTGCTGGGGCTGGATGTCTGGAACGGAACACGCAGCCAGCTGGCCAACAATTTCAAGATCGCCACGGGCGCCAGCTATCCGCTGCTGCTTGAAGCCAGCGGTGTGGGCAACGTCTACGGTGTGTCCTACGACTCCATCGTCATCGTGGACCAGGACCAAAACATCGTTTACAAAAAACGCCGTGTGAATATCAGTGAAATTAAAGGCGTCATCGACGGACTTCTACAATAAGGAAATCTTACATGATTAAAGGATTTTTTCTATCGCTTGCATTCTGCTCGCTGCTATATGCCGCGGATGTGCCCGACTTTACCCTGAAGAACCTGGACAATCAAAACACGCGTTTTTCGGAACTGCAGGGCGAAAAACTGACTCTGATCGATTTTTGGGCCACGTGGTGTAAACCCTGTGTTCAGTCCATCCCCAAGCTCAACGCCATTTACAAAACCTATCGTGACCGCGGCGTGGAACTGATCGGGATAAGTGTGGACGGCCCGCGCAACAGCGCCAAAGTTAAACCGTTCAGTCAAATTCATAATATTACCTATCCCATTTTGCGCGATCCCAACGCCGAGCTGGCCGCCGAGCTTGGCGTAAGCAGTTACCCCACGCTGCTGATCGTGAATGCGCAAAACGAGATTGTGTACACCCATACCGGTTACCGCCCCGGCGATGAACAGGTGATCAAAAAGGAAATTGAGACGCTGCTGGGGGCCGGAGATGAGCAATAAACACAATTTCCAAAACTCTTCCTTTTTTCTTTTTGCGATTGCATCCTGCCTGTTTTTGCTTTTGATCCCACGGGAATCTGCGGCGCAGCTAAACGTTACGATGCGTGGCGAATACCAGGCCGGCAACGAGCCTCGTCTGGAGCCGAGCAATCGCACTAATCTTTACAATCAGCTTAATCTGCGCTATTCCGGCGACGGCCTTACGCTGGGCGCGCGCATAGAGACTTTTTACGTGGACGGCCCCGCCGAATACCAGCGTCTCAGCCAGCTTTACGGGCGTTACTCCGTCGGAGACTGGCGAGTACAGGCCGGCCATTTTTATGAAATACTGGGACGCGGATTGTTGCTGAGGGGCTACGAGGTTCCCGGCACCACTTTTGAAGATGGTGCCAGCCGCCAGCGCTATGCCTTTTTTAAAGACATCGAAGGTGTTTCCGTCCGCTACCAGGGCGATCTCATTTCGGCAAAAGTGCTTAGCGGCAGACCGCTTGATTTCAGCGCCCCGCCGATGCGCAAAAAAGAGCAGCGACGTCCCAGCCTGGTGCACGGTGGTGAGGTCAACGTTAATCTGGCCGGCTACGCGACGCCCGGTATACTTTACCTGCGCTCGGACACGGACGGCAACGTAATGGAGTACGCCGGAGCCAATTTTTCAGGATACCTGGGGCAAACGCAGTATTACGCGGAGTATGTTCAAAACAGCTCGCCGCGCTATCAGCTGCTTAAATTCGGGAAACAATCGCCGCACGCTTTTTATGGCAGCATCAGCCAGACACTGGGCAGCCGGGCCAGCCTGACGCTGGAGTACAAGGATTATAATGATTTCAACCTGGTTTTTAACGAGGCGCCGCAACTGGTTCGTCAGCACAGTTACACGCTGCTCAACCGTGCCACTCACAACGTGGAGCCTGTCAACGAAAAAGGCTATCAGGCCGAACTGCTGGTAAACATCGGCGGGTCCAATACGGTGACGCTGAATAACAGCTACGCCCAGAATGATTTTGGCTCAGCGTTGCTGATTTTTCGTGAATACTACGCCGACATCAATCTTTACCTGACGGACGGTTTGCTGGTAAAGGCATTTGGCGATTTTTCAGAAGATGACCTTTTTCTGATCAGGGACCGTTATACGGGGGGTATTGCGGTGGAGAAGACCCTTGGCGGCTTATGGAGCATAAACGGCGAGTTGCAGCAACAGTGGTTTGACAGAGATTATGGCAATCCTCAATTTGATCATTCCGCGCAGAACCAGCTTGCCAGCGCAACACTCAGCTATGCCCCAGATTTTTCCGTTTCAATGCTGGTCGAGCGCAGTAACGATCCCCTTGAAAACGACCGCCTTGGACAAAACCTGGAATTTGACTACTGGCCCGCCATTTCTGTTTTGTATCGTTTTAACGGCCGCCACGACCTCGGACTTTTTTACGGAAAGCGGCGTGGAGGGAATGCCTGCACCGGCGGTATATGTTATGAAGTATTGCCGTTTGAAGGCCTTGAGCTTACCTGGAACAGTCGCCTATAAAAGGAGGAGTTATGAAAAAGCTGATTATTTTGTTGGTTGTATTTTTTGTGCTGCCGGCCATGGCACAAGAGGGCAACGAAGCGCCGGATTTTGAGTTGAGCAAGCCGGACGGAAGCAAGGTTCGCTTAAGCGATCACGAGGGTAAGGTCATTTATATTAACTGGATTGCCTATTGGTGTTCTATTTGCCGTGCGGAGGGGGAAACAACGCAAAAGGAAATCGTGGATCAATACTCGAGCGATGTTTTTAAGGGCATGGCGATTGACGTTGCCAATGGAAGCCTGAGTCAGGTCCTGGACTTCCAATCCGCATCAAAGATAGAGTACGATCTACTTATGAATGGCAGTGGCACAGCAAGTGCTTACGGGGCCTCTTACCAAAACAGCACGGTCATAGATCAGGAAGGCATCATTCGCCTGTACAGACCTACCGCGGAAACCAGCACGATCAATAACACCATTAACGCTCTCCTGATGGCAACCTCCATCGAAGAGCCGGCCGTGGCCTACAGCTTTGAACTAAAAGACAACTATCCCAACCCGTTCAACCCGACGACACGCATTCCGTTTACAGTGGATAAAACACGATCGGTAAAACTGGCTGTTTATGATGCACGCGGCGCACAGGTAAGAACTATCGTAAATGCGAAATTCGGCGCAGGCAGTTATGAAGCATCCTGGGATGGCCTGGATGATGCGGGACAACTGGTTTCTTCCGGTATTTACTTTCTGCGTCTGCAAAGTGACGATCTTGTAAAAACGAATCGAATTGTGCTGCTTAAGTAAGCAAACGTCCCCAGCCCCTGGAGATAGGATTTAGCGCGCTATATGGCTTCATCCTATCTCTTTTTTCATTATATTGGCCGCATGAATAAACGGCTGATTACATGAGAACAATCCTCTCTATTTCCGCATTGCTGACTTTTACCGTACTGGTTTTGGCTGTTTTGGGCCTTAGCACGCCGCAACAGCCCGCGCTTGAAGAGGCCATTGTGATTGAGGCACCGCAGGCTGTGGTTTGGAATACGCTGCTGCGCTTTGAGGAGCATGATAAATGGCAAAATGAGACCGCCACACTTTACAATCATAATTACACCCACCGCCAGGTGCGCTACACACTGGACGGTGCGACCATAATCGCCAACCAGCAGGTGCGCGTACGCGAAGGCGCAACGACAGTTGATTTTATTGAGGTGGGAAAAGAACGCTACAGCATGCTGCATGAAATCGGCGGGAAAATCGTTATAAGCGGCCTGGCTGACGGCAGCACCGAAGTACGCTGGCAAATCAGCTACAGACTGCCGGGGGTAACCGCTCGGCTCTTCCATCGCTTTAAACTGGAAAGTCAATTTAGAAACCTGCTGCGCTCCAACCTGCAAGCCTTCAAAGAGCACATAGAAAGTTTTTGATTGATTTATAAGTCAAGATGTCCGGAAGTCTTGAAGTCCGGAAGTCATCTTGATCATGATCCTGCTCCTGGTCTTTTCTTCCCAGGTTTTTTCCGTACAAGAAAAATCCGATTTGTCATTCCCATGAAAACCGAAATCCAAAAAATGCACTCCGGCGTTTGCTTTCATATTTGGCGAGAGGCCAGACATTCACAGCCGCCAATCGGGATGGCCGGTTTGTGTTGCCCGGGCGCACCGCTTTATATTTTTCGGCGGATTTTTTTCAGGCCAACGTTGGCCGCCACCAGCAGCGGGTCCCATACGGGGGCAAACGGCGGGGCGTAGCTCAGATCCAGCTCTGACAAATCGGCCAGTGTCATTTTTGCTGCCAGCGCCGTGGCCAGCACATCAACGCGTTTGGCGACACCTTCCCTGCCGCACAAATGGCCACCCAGCAGCAATCCGTCATTTTTGCGGAAAACCAGCTTTACGGTAACCTTCTGCGCGCCGGGGAAATAGCCGGCCCGGCTGGGCGCTTCGACGGCCACGCTTTCCACATCACCAAAATGTTTTGCCGCCTCTTCCATGCCCAAACCTGTTTGACCCACTTCAAGATCAAAGAGCCGCACGACCGACGTTCCCATCACACCTTTGAAAACGCTGCTGATGCCGCAGGCATTGTCTGCAGCGACGCGACCCTGCTTGTTGGCGGTGGTGCCAAGGGGCAGCCAGACAGCTTTGCGCGTTAGCAGGTGCCTTGTCTCGGCACAGTCCCCGGCCGCAAAAACTGTGTGTTCGGATGTTTGCATACTGTTGTTGACTGCAATCGCTCCGTTTGGCCCAAGGCGCAAATCCGCCTCACGTGCCAGGGAGACCTGCGGTTTTATCCCGGCGCTGATCAGAACGAGCTCCGCGGCAAGCTCGCGGCCATTGTCCAGTACCGCGTTTTTCACAACATCTTCACCGGTAAAAGCACCTACGGTCCTGCCGCAGTGAATTTGCACGTTGTTTAGTCGCAGGCTATTCAGAATATAGCGGTTGATCTCTTCGTCGGCGGAGCGCAACAGCCGTTCATTCTTTTCAACGATTGTCACACTCAAACCTTTGCGCGCCAACGCTTCAGCCATTTCCAGGCCTGTATATCCGGCGCCGACAATAAGCGCGGATTTGGGATTTCGCCGTTGAAGAAAATCGCTGATTTTGCGGGCATCATTCCAGTGCCGTAAGGTGAACACGCCGTCCAGACCGCGCCCTTCGATCTGCGGCACTACGGCGCGCGCCCCGGTGGCAAGAATAAGCCGGTCATACAACAGTGATTTCTGACTGCCGTCAAGCAGATTGCGCGCGACTACTGCCTTGCGCCTCACATCAATGCGCAGAGCTTCATGGCGGGTAAGCATCTCGATATTTTTGCCGCGGAACCAGGCGGGGTCACGGGCGATAAGCTGTTCTTCACGGCTTAGATCCCCGGCAAATAAATAGGGAAATCCGCACGCGCTATAGGATAACACATCCTCTTTTTGTACAACGGTAATCTCGGCACGCTGATCGTTGCGCCGGGCGCGGGCGGCAGCGCTCATTCCGGCGGCAACGCCACCAACAATAAGCAGCCTGAGCGGTCGGTATCCCCTGTTCATGCTTCTATTTCCAGGATTTTTAGAACGGCCCCGGTATCCGAAAGATCTTTCAATACCGCAGTGGCGCCTGCCTCCTTTAACGTTGCGGCTTCAATGCGGCCGGTTTCCACAGCCAGACAACGCAATCCGTTGTTTACAGCGCACTGCACATCTTTGAGGCTGTCGCCGATGATCCAGGTACGCGCAGGCGAGAACGGCACGTCAAAATAGTTTTGCGCCCGTTTCAAGGCCAGCGGCGGCAGCTTGTCCCGCAAAATGTGGTCGTTGCCAAAGGCGCCAACTGCAAAACGGCGGTACAGATCGACGGCCTGTAATTTGATCTGCGCGCCTTTCATGATATTGCCGGTAACCAGGCCGTAATAAACATGACGATAACCGTCACAGGCATCCAAAAGCGCGCGCACGCCGGGCAGGATGTGTGGCGGCGATGCCGGTGTTACATGGCGCGCCAGCTCAACTACAAATTCATCGAGGATATTTTCTATATCTTTATTGGTGATTTCTTCATGATTGTTAAGCGTCAACAGGTCGGTCACTATCTGCGGGTCGGTCATGCCGGAAAAGCGTACTTCTTCGCCGCGCGTGTAATGGGGAAAGCGTCTGCGGAGTACCTCGAGGATGACACGCTTGGGTACGCCCTTGCCGCTGATCAGCGTACCGTCTATGTCAAAAAGTAGCAGGATCGCTTCCATCTCAGTAGCCCATTTTGCGCAGCTTATCCTCGTCGCGCCGCCACTTTTCGTTTAATTTTACATTTAGCTGCAAGTAGACCGGACGCTGCAAAAACTTTTCGATGGCCGCCCGCGCCTTGCTGCCCACGGCCTTAAGCTTTTCACCCTTGCCGCCTATCAAAATGCCTTTTTGCGATTCACGCTCAACAAATATGACGGCCCGGATGTAATCCTTGCCTTTTTTTCTCTCCTTGAAGTCCTCCACCACGACCTCTGTGGCATAGGGAATTTCCTCGTGAAAAGACCGGAAAATCTGTTCCCGGATCAGCTCGGCGACAAAAAAGCGCTCGGGCTGGTCGGTCAGCGCGTCTTTGGGATAAAAGGGCGCTCCCAACGGCAGGTGCCGGCTCATCTCATTTTTAAGCTCATCCAGGCCATCACCCGTTTCGGCACTTATGGGGATGATTGCTTTGAAGGTGTAGTGTTCCTGGTAGCGCGCGATCAGCGGCAGCAGCTTTTTCTTTTCAACCAGATCGATTTTATTTAGCAAAAGCAGCAACGGCTTTTGGGTGCTGTTCATGCGTTGCAGATCGATTTCGACGGGGTGTTCGTCCTTTGTGGCATCCACCAGCATCAGCAGCAAATCAGCGTCGCCCAGCGCGTAATCAATCTGTGCCAGCATTTTATGATGCAAGGCGTATTGAGGTTTTACCACACCGGGCGTATCGAGAAAAATGACCTGCAGCTCCGGCTCGTTGAGAATGCCCAGTACATTGCGCCGCGTTGTCTGCGGCCGCGCCGAAATGATTGACAGGTGGATTTGCAGAAGGCGGTTCATCAGCGTGGACTTGCCGGCATTGGGCAGCCCGAACAGCGTCACATACCCGGATTTATGATTTTGAGATAACGTTTCAGTCATTGTAATTCACTAAGCATTAATTGAATGTTTTGAATGCGCTCGCGCATTTTGTCGAATTCCGTTTCGCGTGGCAGGTCTTTAGCGCGGAACTCGCAGATCGTACCGCTCTTGCCGACAAAAAAATAGGCCAGATTGGAAAAGCGTCCCAGCGCGCGGCGAAAGCCCGGCTTTTTAGCAAGGCGCTCCAGTTTGCGGTTATCACCCGGCATAACCATATAGATCAAATCATCCTGAAGCTGAAGGCGCATACCGGTGGGCATTTCGCCATCGTCGTTTTGCTGCTTCAGCCACTCCATTTCGGCAATAGTGACAGTAATTTCCGATGCTTGCGTAAACGTAAAATCGATATAGCTTTCACGGCCTTTTACCGATTTGGCGCTGCTGAAATTTATAGTCAGATCGTTGTTATTAACCTGTCCGTGAAAGACCGGTCGTGCCGCAAAGCCGTTGCGAATCACCTTGCCCGAATAGTTATCGACAAGATCAAGCAGGTTACGGTGCACGGCATCCCACATGGTTTTGCGGACGTATATCAGGGCACCCCAGACAAGAAAAAGCACGGCGACAACGATAAGGGAAATCTGAAACATAGGCTCCTATTGCAAATAGAACGGTAGCGGTGAAAAACATACGACAAAAATGGCATAGGACAAGATACCCAATGCCCTTCGCCCGGGTCCGATACTGATGCTGTCGTCCAGGGTCGGCGGATGCTTGAAGCGGATAAACACCAAAATCAGTATTGTCCACAGCACATATACAAAACTGCTGAACTGTGAGATCAGGTAGATATTAAGAAGAATCAACGCTCCAAATGCCAGCAATGCAATCCGCCCGGCGTTGGGCCCAAACATGGCGTATGTTATGTGGCCTCCGTCCAGCTGCCCGATGGGCATTAGGTTAATGGCCGTAACAAGCAGGCCGAACCAGCCGGCAAAAATATAGGGGAAATGGTACATCTCGTACATCGGCAGGTACGACTTGCCCATGGCATTGGCGATAAAATCGTACAGCAGATTACCGCCCAGCGTCAGCGTAATTGTATTGTCATAATCCAGCGGGTGCAGCGTGGAAATATACTGCCACATTTGCTCTTCCGGCGGCACGCTGTTAAAGCCAATAAGCAGGAAGGCAATGCTCATCACGAATCCTGCCAACGGCCCGGCAATGCCCACATCAAAGAGCGCTTTCTTGTTGGGAATGGGTGCACGCAAGCGGATAAACGCGCCCAGTGTACCGGGATGAAAAGCAAACGGGATGTAAAAAGGAATGAAGTATGGCAGCGTCACATCGATCTTGTAGTAGCGTGCGTAAAGGTAATGCCCCATTTCGTGTGTAAACAGAATGGCCAGCAGAGCAAAAGCATAACGCCCGCCAATCCAGAAATCGGCCCAGGATGCCAGCGGGTCGCGCATTAGCAGGTTTGAGCCGGTGAGCATGGTCGTCAGCACCGTTAGCAAAAGCAGAAATATGTGCAGTCCGATGCGCGGCTTTGTCTTTTTCTTTTCGGAGTCTACCACCCGGATATAGTAATGGGACGGTGATTTCTCCGCCTGCGTGTACAGCCCCTCTTCAAGCAGGCGCCTCTGGATTTCATAAACCTCTTCTTCGCCGAGTTCGTCACGGTGTTGCTTATAAACCAGGTGGCCATACAGACGCCCCCAGAAATCGCGCTTCATTTTTTGGCCTATTATCGATTCAGCTATCTTTTCGCGTCGTTTTGAATACAATTCCTGCTTCCTTGATTCCTTGCGGCTCGGATTAATCTTTTTTCTTTTCCTGAATCTTTCCTGTCATCGGCACAAAGCGAACCGGCAGGACACTCTTCATATTGATGCCGCTTTCGCTTTTGTCCACCACGGTCAGCTCCTGCACATATTCGCCCACGGGCAGTATCATCCGGCCGCCGGGCTTAAGCTGTTCCAGCAGCGGCGGTGGAATGGTAGGCGGTGCCGCCGTAACAATAATGGCGTCAAAGGGGGCGGCTTCGGGCCAGCCGGCATAACCGTCGCCCACTTTAACAACCACGTTGTCATAACCGAGCTCTTTTAGCGTATTTTGGGCCGTATTGGCCAGCTCTTCAATTATTTCGATTGTATAAACGCTATCGACGATTTGTGACAGGACCGCGGCCTGGTAACCCGATCCGGTGCCTACTTCAAGCACCTTATCTCCGGGCTTAACGCCAAGCTCCTCGGTCATAAAGGCCACAATGTAAGGCTGGCTGATCGTTTGTCCCTCGCCAATGCTTCGTGGTTCGTCGCGGTAAGCTTTTTCCCGTTCACGCTCCGGCACAAACAGATGGCGGGGCACGGTTTCCATGGCTTTAATAACCAGACTGTCCTTTACTCCACGGGCAACAATTTGCCTTTTGATCATTTCTTCACGCATATCTTTATAACGATCCGTTGTTTCACTCTTTTTTTGGGTAGCACATGAAAATACAATGAAAAACGGCATTACCCAAAGCATAAGAGCTTTAAACGTTAGCTTATATAATTTCATCATATCTCCATAAGTCTTTTTAGGTGCACATGAACGGAACGCGCCAGACCGTCAAGGTCATAGCCGCCCTCCAAAACAGAGACAAACCTGCCGGAGCAGTTTTTGTTCGCGAAAGCGCATAGCATATCGGTCATCCGGGCAAAGCCTTTTTCCGTCACCTGCATCGATCCAACCGGATCATTGAAGTGGGCATCAAAACCCGCCGACAGCATCAGCAGGTCGGGCTTGAATTTTTGTTCGACGGTTGCCAGCGCTTCTTCCAACGTATCGCACCATATATCGTCGCCCATGCCCGGGCGCAAAGGGTAATTAAGCGTAAAACCTTTGCCGGGGCCTCTGCCCGTTTCATTCGAGGCGCCTGTGCCCGGAAACAGCGGTGACTGATGAATGCTCACATAAAACAGCCGGTCCGAATCGTAAAAAATTTCCTGCGTGCCGTTGCCGTGGTGTACATCCCAGTCTACAATCAGAATGCGTTGCGCGTATTTTTCCAGGGCGTAGGCGCCGGCCACGGCAATGTTGTTAAACAGGCAAAAGCCCATAATGCGGTTGCTCTCCGAATGATGGCCCGGCGGCCGGACAGCAACAAAAGCCCGCTGATAATCCTCCTCAAAAACGGCTTTAACCGCGGCGATCGTGCTGCCTGCCGCCATAAGTCCGGCATCGGCCGAACGCGGCCCGGCAATTGTATCGCCAATGTCCAGAACTACCTGCTCCTTGCCGCGCGTAGCCAGGATTGTTTCAATCATTTCGTGGCTATGTACACGCAGGAGATCTTCCTTTGCCGCGGGCTGTGGCCGGCGTTTTACTATATTTTCAAGGGGATTGTCTTCCAAATAAGACCAAAGATGCCTTATGCGTTCCGGACGTTCCGGGTGGAAAGGGCCGGGATTGTGTTCTGCAAAAACGGGGTCGGTAATATAAACCAGCGGCTTCATTTCATTTTGGGGAAATAGATCTTAAATGTCGTTCCCTGCAGATATTCCGTATCTACCTCAATACGACCTTTTTGTTCTTCCACCAGTTTTTTTACAATAGCCAGACCGAGACCTGTGCCCCCTTCTTTACCCTTTGTAACGAAGGAATCAAACAGGCTGTCTTTTATTTCCGGCGGGATACCGGTACCGGTGTCGGAAAGCAGGAACTCAATATCCTCACCCTTCTGGTTGGCGATAATTGAAAATTTGCCGCCCTTGTCCATAGCCTCGATGCCGTTTTTCATAATGTTCATGAAAACGCGTTGCACCTTCTCCGGATCTACATATACGCTGGCAGCCACGTTACAGGCGTATTCAAAATGATAGCCCTTCTTCTCGATATCGCCTTTAAAGAATTTGGCGAAGTCTTCCAGGATTTTATTAACGGCACATTTAACGGGCAGGATACTCGATTTGCCCTTTGAGAAATCGAGCACATCGGTGGTCATATTGGTCAAAAACTTAATCTGCTGGACAACGATGTCACCGTACTCTTTGCGTACGTCCTTATCCTCTTCCTCCAGCATCAGATCTACAAAACCGTAGATATTATTCATCGGTGTGCGCAGATCGTGGACAATGGTGCTCATCATATTGCCAATGGCAGACAGACGGTCGGCCTTCATTTTTTCTTCACGCAGGCGGTAATTCTCAATGGTGCGCGAGATTTGGCTGGCGAGTGAAGTCAGCAGGATCATTTCATCCTCACGGAAGTAGTCGTTCTCGCCACGCTTGTTGAACACCTCCATAACGCCGATAACGCGGTCGCCTTCTTTAATGGGCACACAAGCAACCTGCGCCACCTTTATGCCGATTTTTTTTGCAAAGGCATCATTGAACAGCTCATCTTCGGCAGCGTTGTTTGTAAAATAAAACTCCCCGCTTTGCACTACCTTGCCAACGATACCTGTGTTGCCGGAAAAGCGCAGGTCTTTCACTTTTTCTTCATCGATTTCCTTGACAACACGGCGCGAAAATTCATTTGTCTTGGGGTCGCGCAGGGTAATAAGTGCCGCCTGCGCGCCGATGGTCTCAGTAAGCTGGTCAATCAGCAGCACCAGCAGTTCATCTAGGTCGTAAGCTTTGGTGATCGCCCGTTCCGTGTTTATTAACAGATTGAGTTCGTTAACTTTTTTAGCCAATCGCGAATAAAGCTGGGAATTGTTCAGGGCAATGGCAATCTGCGACGCCATCGAAGCCAGAAGTTCTTCGTCTTCCTCGGTAAAAACACCGTCCTTTTTATTTAGGATCTGCAGTACACCGATGATATTGCGTTCTTTTTTTGCATCATTGCTGGCCTCAAAGATGGGCATGCAGAGTATGCTGCGCGTTTTAAAGCCGGTCTTCTTGTCTATTTCGGGATTGAATCTTTTGTCGCTGTAGGCATCCGGTATATTGATCACATCGCCGGTTTTGGCCACATGGCCGGCAATACCCAAACCGATGGGCAGACGGATTTCCTTGATCTCCGCATCCTGAGCCACCTTTGACCAAAGCTCACCTTTTTCCTTGTCCACGATGTACAGGGTTCCGCGCTCCGCATCCATCAGCTTGTTTACTTCTTTGATCACAATCAGGGCCAGACGCTCCAGCTGTAGCTCCGAGCTGAGCGATCTGCCGATATGCTGAATGGAGTCCATCTGGCGCTTATGGCGCTTGAGCTGTTCCTCTAATTCCCTGACTTTGGATTGCTCGTCCATGGTCTGTGCTTTCATGTTTTTTTGTGATGACTATTTTAAACGAAAAAAGGGATCAGGCCAAGTTTACCTAATCCCTTTTTTTACACATTTAAAGGAAGTATTAACTGAAGGAAGAAACGGCCCGTTCGACAGTTTCATACGTCTTGAAAACTTTAATAAGCTGCGTAATGATTAACAGGCTCTCCACTTTTTCCGTTACACGGGCCAGGGCAAGATTACCGTCGGAATTGTTCAACGTCGTCATACAAGCCATCAGGGTACCCATGCCCGAACTGTTCATCCACTTAACCTCGCCCAGGTCAATAACAACGTTTTTAACCCCGTCATTAATCAACCCTTTGATATGATCATGAACGGCCTGCGTGTCAGGACCACCCATCATCTTACCGGAAAGCGTTAACACGGCAACGTGATTTTCAATTTTTTCTTTGATTTTCATAGCTGCTCCTGGGACTAATACGAGTGAAGGGATAACGTTCAGGAAAATAAAATAAATCTAAAAATGAGTCAATTAATAATTAAAGCGCCCTTTCGGCAAAGCTTGTTTGCTCGCGGCGATATTTTAAGACTCTTCTTCTTCCTCTTTTTCCGGCTCCACGTAATAAGCGTGAATTTTATCACTGAAAAATTCGTCTTGTGCTATAACCGTCGGATTGATTTCTTTTTCGAATTTGATATCTTCCATTAATTCGCGATCATAGATATCGGCTTCATCATACAGATCCATGTCGCTGAGAATTTCGTTTTCTTTCTTTTCTTCCACTCTCTTGGCGTTAATCTGGCGGGCGCGTGCCGCAATAAGCAGGCAGGCTTCATATACATTGAGGTTCTTTTTCCGCATCTCGCGCAGATCAATCGTTTGGATGGCCATGAACTATCTCCGTTGAATTTTACAAAGCTGTGAAATATAAGATTAAATCAATTCCTTGTCAACGCGTCAAAGCGAATTTATAATCCGCAAAATTTAATGAGCACGCTTCGGACGGCGCTGCGATTTTTGCGGGATTATTTTGTAAATATTGCCTTATTTTAATATTTTTAGGGTGTTTAAAAATCACGACCAATTTGATGGGAGGATATATCATGTCAACTGAAAACAGCGGTTTCATTAAAGGTTTTCTTTTAGGTGGCGCTATGGGCGTTATCGCCGGGTTATTGTTTGCACCTAAATCGGGCCACGATTTCCGTGAAGACCTGAAGGACGAAAGCGATGATATTATCGACAAGGCCAAGAGCGAACTGGATAAAGTTCGGGATGAGCTGAGCGACCTGAAGGAACGAATCACCAAAAACATGGAGAAGCGCAAGCAGCCGGGCCAAACGGCAGAAGAACGTGCCTTTGAAGAAGGTATTGCTTCCTCCATGGATGATGAGGACGAAGCAAAAGAAACGCCCAAAAACTCAAAGTCCAAAGCTAAGTAACACGCTCCTCCCCGAACGAAGACAGAAAGGTATATTATGTGGGAAATAGCCTTTACGGTGTTCCTGATTGCTCTTACAGTGCTTGTAGTTTTGTTGATTCCCGTCGTCCTTAGGCTGCGTGAATCGGTTTCTAAAGTGAATACTACGCTGGACAGCGTTAACAAAGATCTGCCGGAAGTGATGTCCAACCTTAACAGCGTGAGCAAAAAGCTGGACAGCGCCAGCGATCAGATCCAGCAAAGCGTTGCCAAGTTTAGTGAATTGGAAAACATGGTCATCAATGAGATTAAACAGCCTATTCAAACGATCGGCAGGATCATTACCAGTCTCATCAAGCTGTTAAATACGTTCATGAGCAGAAAAAAGCGCTGAGACCATGGCCGGCTTTAAAATCTTCCTGGCCGTTTTTCTTTTATGTGCATCCCGGGGATTTTCGCAATCCGACAGCAGCTTTGTAAATATTCTTAATATCAACCCGTCCATCCGGCTGGACATTCGCTACGCGACGCAGAATAATTTTCTTGGCGAAAAAGTGTACCAAAAGGCGCAATGTATCGTCAGGTATGCAGTCGCTGTAAAACTTGATTCCATTCAACAGGAATTGGAAACGATCGGCCTGGGATTAAAAATTTTTGACGGATACAGACCGCTATCGGTGCAGCGCCGGATGTGGGAAGTTATGCCCGATTCGCGCTATGTTGCCAATCCCAAAAACGGCAGCCGTCACAACCGGGGTGCGGCGGTGGATTTAACATTGGTTGACAGAAACGGCAACGATCTGGCTATGCCAACGGATTTTGATGACTTCTCAGAAAAAGCACATCATGGTTTTATGGATCTGCCGCATCAGGTTTTGATTAACCGTTGGATTTTGCGGACAATTATGGAAAAATACGGCTTTGAGCGTTTGGAAAGCGAGTGGTGGCATTACGACTTAAAAGGCTGGCAAAAATTCGCCATTCGTGATGTATCGTTCCAGGCGCTTGAAGATGATTAACAGACAAGGAGCATAGAATGTCAAATAAGATCGGACAGAAGGTCTGGAAAAACGGCTCATTTATTAATTGGGATGAAGCTAATATTCATGTTATGTCGCATGTAGTTCATTATGGAACCTCGGTTTTTGAGGGAATACGGTGTTATAACACAGCCAACGGCCCGGCGGTTTTTCGCCTGCGGGAACATATGCACAGGTTGATTAACTCGGCCAGGATCTACAGGATGGAGCCCGAGTACGATGTGGACCAGCTGTGCGAAGCCGTTATGCAAACGATCCGCGAAAATGATATGAAAGAGTGCTACATCCGTCCGGTGGTCTTTCGCGGTTTTGGACGGTTTGGCGTTAACCCGCTGCACAATCCGATTGAAACTTATATCTGTGTTTGGGAATGGGGTAAATACCTTGGCGAAGGTGCTCTGGAGAACGGCGTTGATGTTATGGTTTCCACATGGAACCGCATGGCGCCCAACACGCTGCCGGCAATGGCCAAGGCCGCCGGTAATTATATGAACTCGCAGCTGATCAAAATGGAAGCTGTGCTGAACGGCTATGTTGAGGGCATCGCTCTGGACCACCAGGGATTTCTGGCTGAAGGGAGCGGCGAGAACATTTTCCTGATCAAGGGACAAACGGCTTTTACACCGGAATTAAGCAGTGCCATTCTGCCGGGCATAACCCGCAGCACGGTTATTCACATTATCGAAAATATGGGTCTGAGCCTGGCGCGTGAGGCCCTGCCGCGTGAAAGCCTCTATATCGCCGATGAAATTTTCTTTACCGGTACTGCCGCGGAAATTACACCTATACGTTCGGTGGATAAAATAAAAGTGGGTATCGGCAAGAGAGGCCCGATTACCGAAAAAGTTCAAAAAAGCTTCTTTGATATTTTCAACGGGGAATATCCGGCACCGGACGGCTGGCTGACGCCGGTTTACGATTGAGACAAAAACATTTAGATAAAGCCGGGCAAAGCGCCCGGCTTTTTTTATTTCATACCGGCCCCAAGTCCGGGCTGCTCATTAAAAAATAATTTTCCGTTCCTGTTTTCCACGCCCCGGGCCGGGTCATTGGCCAGAAGAAGGGCGCCATCAAGGTCAATGTAATCGGTAAGCGGTGCAAGGTGCGCCGCGGCTGAGATGGCAATACTGCTTTCCACCATACAGCCCAGCATCACCTTCAGGCCCATGGCGCGCGCCATACGTATCATGCCCAGCGCCTCCAGCAACCCTTCAGACTTCATCAGTTTGATATTAATGCCATGGAAAGCTTCCGCCAAACGCGGAATATCCGAAGCCACGTGCACCGATTCATCGGCGATGAGCGGCAGTGGCGAATGTTGTTTGAGCCAGACCATATCTTCATGCTGCGCTTCGGGCATAGGCTGTTCGACAAATTCCACGCCTTTGCCGGCAAGCCATTTAATCTCATTCAGCGCCTGTTGGCGGTCAGTCCAGCCTTCATTGGCGTCCACACGGATAGGTTTGTCCGTTACGTGGCGGATCGCCTCAATGATCGCCCGATCGTTTTTACTGCCCAGCTTTATTTTAAAAACCGGCATAGCGGAATTTGCAGCGGCCAGGGCGGCCATCTTTTCCGGCTCATCAATACCAATGGAATAAGAACTTAGCGGCGCGTTTCGCGGATCCAGGCCCCACAGGGCGTAAAGCGGTATGCCCCATTTTTTTCCGACCCAGTCGTGCAGCGCTATGTCAAAAGCGGCCTTGGCGCAACTCTGCCCTTCAAAGGCCTGGCGCACCTTGCCGATAAGGCTGCTGTAATGGAGCGGGTTGGCGCTCCCAATCAGCGGCAGGATTTCGTTTAGCCGTTTCGTCGTCTCCCCGGCGCTCTCTTTGTAACGTGTATTTGGCGCGGCCTCGCCTATCCCGGTGATGCCATCATGCTCCAATTCTACAAACACGTTGTCTTTGTAATCGCTGCTACCACGGGCAATAGTCCATTTGGTTTTTAGCGTCAGCCGCTTTGTCTCTACTTTTAGCTGCATTTTGAACAGCCCTTAGTTTAGTACGCGTTTAATGGTTACAAATGTACGTTTGCGGTATTCATTGAACAACGGACTCTCTTCATCCAGGCTGTTATAAGCCACGCGTCCGCCCTGATCAATGAAATCGGCCCCGCCAAGCCCGATACCGACATGGGTAATACGGCCGTTATAGCCAAAGAAGAAAAGGTCACCGGGCAAAACATTGCCGAAGGTGGAATCCGGAATAATGGTCTCACCAACACGCGCCTGCTGGCTGGCATCGCGCGGGATCTCCACGCCATGGTTGATAAAAACGGTCTGAGTAAAACCGGAACAATCGTTGCCTTTGCTAGAATTGCCGCCCCACAGATAGGGTACCCCCATCATGCTGCGCGCCGTTTCCAGAAGTGCCTGGCGGGTTTTAGGTTCCTTGCTTTGGTATGGCTCCACCTGGCCACTGGGTATATAGCCACGCCGCCCATCTGGTGTTTCCACCATGGTCCATGCGCGACCCCTGTCCACCAATTTCATATTCATATTTAAAACAATGTCCGTCACCGGGTAGCTCTCTTCCAGGGCGTCGCTGTAAACAAAACCGTTCAACGCCGTTACGCGCACTTTTGGCGCTTTTCGCCATTGTGCAAGCCCGCTGGAATCTGTGCGCCAGATTGCGCTGCTGTTAACCCATCCCACGTAATTGTAATGGGTTTGCGCGCGATACCAGCCGCCGCGTTTCTGCAGCAATTTCAACTCGCGCCCCATCACGGTTTGATCGACCATTTCCGCGCTGTGCCGCGGCGTGCGGCGTAATGGCGTTACACTGACCATGGTAACGGCATAGATGCTGTCGCCCAGTTCCACCTGCGGCAGCATAACAAAGCTGTTGGTGTACATCTGCGGGCCAAGTAGGGAATCGGCCAGGTTTTCGACAGCCACGCGCACATCCTCGCGGGTGGCCGCGCCTTCCAGTTCCCAGCCTTCCTCATCGTACTCCAGCCTTGCGTCAAACACATCCAGGCTGCGGTCTTCAATATATGTTTTGGCGATTATGTCGCTTTTCTGGCTGAACTCTTCCTTGACGGCTTCCGTATCGCTGCAGGAAAACAGCAAAATCATCGCCAAAAAAACGGCTGCTGACTTGAAAACATTCTTCATAACGATTCCCTTTTTTCTAACTAAAAAATTACTTCTTTCTATTGTTTATATACACATATCAGGCAACATAGTGCTGCGCCGATTGTTTAAAGCGTTCGATTTGCGCCTGCCGTTCTTCCGCGCTCCAGTCCAGTTCTTCAGCCATGATCGCGGCAACGGCTTCGGCGCTTTCCAGGGCAGCGGGGGCATCCAGCAGAAGGCTGCGTGTTCTGCGCGACAACACATCGGCAACCGTTAACGCCAGCTCATGGCGTACCGCCCACAACACCTGTCCCTTCAACACCTCAAGCCGCGGATGAAGCTGCTCCTGCCAGCGGGCATGACTGTTGATAAGCGCCGCGACGTCGCCTGCCTTGTTGCCGTATGGCCGGAGCTGCGGGTCACCGGCGTTTTGCGCGGAATCGTTTGCCAGGGCCAGGTGCTTGGTAACACAGGCGCGCGGCGGCTTTCCGGCTGCCTTCAAAACAAAATCGATGGTCTCTTCCGCCATAAGCCGTGCAGTGGTCCACTTACCGCCGGCCACCTGCACCAGCCCGTTGCTGTCATCCTGCCAAATCTTATGATCGCGGCTAAGCGCTTGTGTCGCCTTATTTTCACGCCGGGCGATCAGCGGGCGGATGCCGGCAAAACAAGAGCGGATATCGCTGAGTTGTGCCGTTTTTGCCAGGTATGGCTGCAGGTGTTCCAGCAGGTATTCGATTTCTTCATCGGTCACCCGCGGATCCATCTCCGGCGCGTTGCAAGCCACATCGGTTGTGCCCACCACAAGCTTGCCCAGCCAGGGTATGGCAAAAATGACGCGACCGTCCTCCGTTTTTGGAATAATCAGCGCATTTTTCGTTGACAGAAACTCCTGATCAAGAACAATGTGGCTGCCACGGCTCAAAACCAGGCTGTAGCCTTTATCACCCTGCCGCCAGCGGTCGCCGTAAATGCCGCCGGCATTGATGACCATCTGTGCGCTGCAGCTGTACTCTTTCGCGGCAATAAGATCATGAGCGCTAATTTCAAAGCTGTCACCCGCTTGCCGGACGTCTTCCACACGCAAATAGTTCAGGCAAAGCGCGCCGTGCCGTCCTGCCGTCAGCGCCATCTCCAGGGCCAGCCGTGCGTCATCGAATTGCGCGTCGCTGTAACTGACGGCCCCCTTCAAGTCATCACTTTTGATGCCGGGCAGAAGCTTAAGCACATCTTCGTAGCCGGATGTTTCGGAATCCGCAAAACGCGAGTTGCCGCGAATAGCATCATAAATTTTCATACCCAGCGCGTACCAGGGCATCTGCAGCCAGGCGTAGCAGGGCAAAACAAAACGGATCTCATTAACCAGGTGCGGCGCGTTTTTTAGCAGCAACTCGCGCTCGCGCAGGCTTTCGCGCACAAGCCGGATGTTGCCCTGGCGCAGGTAGCGCACGCCGCCATGTATCAGTTTGGTGCTGCGGCCGGAGGTCGCTTCGGCAAAATCGCCCTGTTCAAAAAGGAGGGTGCGCAGGCCCCTCGTGGCCGCGTCCATTGCGCAGGCCAACCCTGTCGCACCACCCCCGATAATCACCACGTCCCACTTCTTTTCGTCTTGCAGACGTTGCATCTGCGCGGCCCGGTTCATTATCGCTTCATTCCCAAAACACCCATCATGCGGCCGGACTCTTGGCCATCGCGACGGTATGAATAAAACAGCTCTTTGTTTTCAAAGGTGCAGCGCTCATCAATTTCAATACGGCTCAGCGGGAGGCCGGCGTCGACAAGCTGACGCACTATCGCTCCGCGCACATCCAGCCGGTAATGGCCGGGACCGTCCGGCAAAAGGTGATCACCGGAAAACTGCGCCGCGGTTTTTTCGTCCACCTGGTAATTTTTTTGCGTGATGCCCGGCCCGATCGCCGCCAGCATCTTTTCGGGCCGGCAGCCAAACGCTTCAACCATTTTAGCGATCGTATTGCTGCAAATCGATGCTGCCGTTCCGCGCCAGCCGGAGTGTATCAGCGCCACGACACCTTTGTCCGCCTCATACAGAAAAACCGGAAAGCAATCGGCCGTCTGAATGGTCAAATACAATCCCGGCGTGGCCGTAATCAGCGCGTCGCAGTTGGCAACAACACCGGGCGTGGAGGCAATCTCAGCATGCGCCGAATGTACCTGTTGCGGAAAAACCAATTGCTCAGCCTCCACATTCAGCTCATCAAAAAAAAGCCGGCGATTGTGTTCCACGTTGTGCGCGTCATCGGCGGTGGAACGGCCCAGGTTTAAGCTGCTGAACGGCCCGTTGCTGACGCCCCCACGGCGCGTGGAAAACGCCTGCACAAGCGGGGTATCGCGAAAAATGTCAAAACGGATCAACTGCATCAGCGGACGGGGATTATTTGGCCGAACTTGTAGCGCAGCAGAAACAGCCCGGAGTTGTAGCGTTTATCGCCCACGGAAAAACGGCGGTAAATACCGTTGTGCCTGTCCAGCGAGGTGATGCGATCAATCATATTGCTGCGGCTGATGTCGCCGGCGTTTTGAAAAGCCCGGCTGATAAACTTGAAGCTGTCGTATCCGATCAGCGCGAAATGGTCCGGCGTTGTTTTGAGACTGTTGCGGAAGTTGTTGCGAAACTGCTTGTACTCCCAGCCCTCTTCATTCATGTAGCCGTCACTCACAAAGACCATTCCGTCCAGATAGTTGCGGTTGCGGCGCAGCAGCTCCTCATCGTACCAGTCGGAATTACCGAGAAGCTGTGTGTTAAAATTGGCAAAAGCATACTGCGCGGCAATTAAGCTGATGTCGTCGCTGAAGACGGGCAAAAAGAGCGCGCCGTAAGCATTAACCGGAATATCCACCGAGTCGATCTTAACCTTCTCTTCCTTATGCCGTTCCAGTTCGGTTTTGCGCCAGGCGCGATATAGAGAATCCAGGCGCTGCTGCGAAAGCACGCCATACTCCTGTTCCACGGAATCGCGGAATTCCAGCTTTAAGCCAATCCGCTTAAGACTTTGAAACTGTTTTTTAAAATCCTGGTCACCGGGATAGTACCATTCCTGGGCGATGAGCGAAGCGCTGTCCGCCTTGGCCTGGCCGGCAAACTGCTCCACCATTTTTACAAAATAATCATCCAGCGGGGCCAGGGAGGCGGCATGCCGTACACGCAGCGAATCAAAAGCGAAACGGCCCAGTTCCGTCGCCATGGCGTCGATTGTCGGGGCCAGCAGGATTGCATTTTCGGAGATTTCGGTGATCTCGCCGGCGGAGGCGGTGGGGCTGATAAGGGCAAGCCCAAGATGATCGGCCAGCGCGGCACAGGCGGCGGCAATGTCATTTTCCAGCGGACCAATGACCGCCACGATGGACGGATCCGCCGAGATGCTGTTCATATGCCGTAATGCCGGAATCAGCCTTGTTTCATAGTCAAACTCGCGCAGTTCCAGTTTTTGGCCGGCCGCGGCATTGTGTTCATCCAGCGCCAGCTTAATGCCGCTGCGCATCGATTTCCCGACTTCCGCATTGGGCCCGCTGAGTGGCAGCAAAAGCGCGATCCTGGGTTGTGAAACGCTGCCTGACACGGCGCGTCCCTCCATCTGGTCCAGCAGGTTTTTAGCGCGGTCGCCATAAAGGCCGCTGCCCGGCGTTGCCGCCAGCAGACGCAGGGTGTTGCGCGCCTTTTCCAGGCGGCCGCTTTCCTTATCGTTCAATGCCAGGTGGTAGCGGAAGGCTGCACCCTGCGGCGTACCCGTATATTCATCGGCCAGGCTTTCCACGCGGTCACGTTTCAGTTTATGGCGGATCGCCGCATCGGCATGTTCCAGCGCTTTCTGGCGCAGGCGGTCATCGGTGCCGCTAAAGGCCACTTCCAGCCATTGCAATACGGCGCGGTCGACGCGATCCATGCGGTAGTAGCTGTTGGCCTGCAGATAGCTCATGTCGTCGGTATAGCTGCTGTTGGGAAAATCGCGCTTAAAGGCAGCGGCCTGCTCGAGGGCCGTGGTGTATTCGCCCATTTTATAATGGGTCTTTGCCAGCATCAGGTAGTTGGCGGTGGTCAGCGCGCTGTTGGGCAGTTTGCTGATCATCAGGCTGAAGCTCTGGCGGGCCAGCTCGTAATTGCCCTTCTGGTATTCGGCAACGCCTTTACGGAAGATTGTCCACTCCCGCGATGAAGCATTCTGGGCGCTTAAAAAATGAAATGTTAAAAACAGTGCGGCGGATATCCACAGGTAACGTCGCATGGTTCCCTCGGCTTTTTCGATTAAGCGGTTAAGTTAGGACAGACGCACAAAAACGGCAAGAGAGAATTGTGGTGTAAGTCTTGAAGTTCAGAGGTCATGGGGTCTTGAGGTCAGGAAGTTTTGAAGTCTTGATGTCATCTTGATCATGATCATGCTCCTGATCTTTTACAACTCCCGGCGGGATGACGGTTCTCAATTTTTTCACCATGAAGGGTATGAAGATCATGAAGAGTTTTTGTCTCGGTCCCTAACTGGTGAAGCTGATAGCAGTCATTCCTGCGAAGGCAGGAATCCACTATATCCGGTTACAGGAAATTTACTCCCACATCTCCTATTCTTTCTCATTCGCATTTTCGTTATCTTTTATATACCGTAAACCCCGCTTGCTCAAAACGCCTTGACCGTCTTTTGGAAACAGGCTAAACTGCGTAACAGAAAATGATAATGATTAGGATAATGAAAAAGATAGCCGTTGCGATTTTGTTTATGCTGTTTGTCTGTTGCAGCGAGCAGCCGACCGACCCGCCGGAGAACGGCAACGTGGAGCCTGCCGCCATGCTGACTGTAAGCGACACCGGCCTGACAAGGCTGGGCCTGCGCCTGCAATTACAGAACGCCCGCCTGCCGGTCCTGGCCGCGCTGACCCGCGCCAACGTAAAAGACACCCTAGACGACACACTGCTCTTCCGCCACGTACTGACCGGCAACGACACCGCCTTCTACGACGACAATTTGCAGCCCAATGAAAACTACCTCTACGAGCTATGGCTGGCCAAAGACAGCACGCAACAGCAATGGTACCGCTTTGCCTTTAACCGCCGCACCATGGATACCACCGGCCACAACTTTAGCTGGCAGGTGTACGAATTTGGTGGCGCCGGCGGAAGCAGCTACCTGAACGACGTGGCTATTGTTAATGAAAACAACATCTGGGCCGTTGGCCGGATAAGCGTGGCCGACTCCGCCGGTGAAATTGAAGAGTACAACGCCGTACACTGGGATGGGGAGAAATGGGAAATGTTTAATTTCATGAGAACCTCTGAGGATAGGATAAGCGTGATTCGTGGAATAAGCGTGGAAAATGACAGCAGCATTTGGTTGGCAGCAGGCAGCGTATATCATTGGAAAGGCCATATTGCTACTCTTTTCTATCGAAGAGATATCTCAACAAATGAGACAGTAGAAAAGTTGTGGCATTCAGGTACTGGCGAAATTTATGGAGTTGGTAATTCAGGGCTAATTGTCCACTACGACGGGCAAAGCTGGACGAAGCTGCAAAGCGGCACGGATGTGAACCTGACCGATGTCTGGGGTACGCCTGATGGCAAAACGGTGTGGGCATGCGGCTGGGAAGATTTTAAAGGGACTGTGCTAATCAAGATTAATGGAAATACAATAGAAACGCTTTATGAAAGTGAGGAATATTTTAGACTAAGGGTCGATACTCTCTCAGGCAGTCTTGTTTCCGGAGCTGTTTCTAACAACACAAATTACATTCTTACCAGCCGCGGCATCTATACATACTCATTAAATCTCCCTGGCTCTTACCAACGCGCTAAATATCCTGAGCATCATTATAGCGGATTTCCACGCTCGCTTTCAATGAGTGCTATCAATGACATATTCATTGTAGGTGATCTCGCTTTTATGGCGCATTATAACGGCGCATCCTGGCATGAAATACCATTCGATTTTGATGGCGCTTTTAAGCAGATACACGCATTAAGAAATGTAGTGTGTGCGGTTGGATATGATTTAGCTTCACCCAACAATAACGCTCTCATATTCAAATCAAATTAAAAAAAACAGAATTATCGATAACCCACGACTTCAGTCGTGGGATTTAGGCACGAAAAAAAAGACCGGATAACCGATTCATCGGTTTATTACGAAGAGCATGTGAAGTAGCCCCAAACAAAAAAGCCGCCTTGAAGGCGGCTTGTTTGTTTTCTGATTACCTTTATTCAACCGTGACGCTTTTGGCCAGGTTACGGGGCTGGTCCACATCGCAGCCGCGCATAACGGCCACATGGTAGGAAAGCAGTTGCAGCGGGATCACCGACAGCAGAGGCGTCAGCGCCTGCAGTGTCTCCGGGATATAAACCACGTGATCGGCATACTCGGTGATCTTATCATCCCCCTGCGTGGCGATGCAGAAAATACGTCCGCCGCGCGCTTTCACCTCTTCGATGTTGCTAATCACCTTATCATAAATCGCGTCTTTTGTAGCGACAAAGACCACCGGCATATCCTCATCGATCAGCGCAATGGGCCCGTGCTTCATCTCCGCGGCCGGGTAACCCTCGGCATGGATGTAGGAGATTTCCTTCAGCTTAAGCGCGCCTTCCAGGGCTACGGGGAAATTATAGCCGCGTCCCAGGTAGAGGAAGTTGCGGGCGTCTTTGTACTGCCGTGCGAAATCGCGGATGTAATCGTTCTGGTGCAGTATGATTTGTACTTTTTCAGGGATGCGCAGCAATTCCTCGACCATGGTATGGCCCATTTCCGAGCTCATATTTTTGCGCCGCGCGATCATTGTCGTAATCAGCGCCAGGACGGTTACCTGCGAGGTAAAGGCCTTGGTGCTGGCCACGCCGATCTCCGGTCCCGCATGGATATAGACACCGGCGTCGGTTTCACGCGCGATCGTCGAACCCACGGCATTCACTATTCCGACAACCGTGGCGCCTTTGTGCCTTGCTTCGCGCAAAGCGGCCAGCGTATCGGCCGTTTCACCGGACTGCGAAATGGCAATCACTACATCACCCTTGGAAACAATCGGGTCGCGATAGCGGAATTCCGAAGCGTACTCCACCTCACAGGGGATGCGGCAAAATTCCTCTATCAGGTATTCACCGATCAAGCCGGCGTGCCACGACGTGCCGGAAGCGGTAATGATCACCTTGTTGGCATTAACCAGTTTGTCTTCCACCTTATCCAGGCCGCCCAGCTTCACGATGCCTTCTTCCTTGATCACGCGGCCGCGCATGGCATCCATGATCGTTTTGGGCTGCTCATAAATCTCTTTGAGCATAAAGTGGTCAAAGCCGCCTTTTTCAATGGCTTCCAGCTCAAAATTAATGCGCTCAACCTTCTTTTCGGTCTTCTTATTTTCGATTGTTTTTGTGGTAACGCCGTCGCGTGTGATGATGGCCATTTCATAGTCATCGAGGTAAAACACATCGCGGGTATGGGCCACCAGCGGGGTAACGTCCGAGGCGACAAAATACTCGTCCTTGCCGACGCCGATGACGATGGGGCTGCCTTTACGGGCAACAAAAATTTTCTCCGGATCATACTGGCTGATGATGGCAACGCCGTAGGTGCCTTCAATTTCCTGTAGTGCAGCGCGGATCGCTTTTTCCACATCCTTTTCGTAAAACTCTTCGATCAGGTGGGCAAGGATCTCCGTATCCGTATCGGATTTGAACACGTGGCCCTTTTCCCGCAGCATAGTGCGCAGCGAAGCATAATTCTCTATGATGCCGTTATGGATAATGGCGATGTTGCCGCTGCCGTCGGTATGCGGGTGGGCGTTATGCTGGTTGGGTTCACCGTGGGTGGCCCAGCGCGTATGGCCTATGCCTATGTTACCTTTCAGCGGCTGCGTATTAAGCGCCTTTTCCAGGTTAGCGATCTTGCCGACTTCTTTGACCATTTCCATCCCGTTGCCGTTCATCACGGCGATACCGGCGCTGTCGTAGCCGCGATATTCCAGGCGCTTCAGGCCTGTCAGCAAAATCGGTGCGGCGTCTTTTTTGCCAATGTATCCTACAATTCCACACATAGAGTTTTACTCCGTTAATTTTATTCCCATTCAATTGTCGCCGGTGGCTTGGAGCTTACGTCGTACACCACGCGGTTCACGCCCTCCACCTCATTGATGATGCGGTTGGAGGTTTTAGCAAGCACCTCGTAAGGCATCTGGTACCAGTCGGCGGTCATGCCGTCGGTGCTGGTAACGGCGCGCAGACCCACCACTGCCTCATAGGTTCGTGCATCGCCCATAACACCCACTGTGTTTACCGGCAGTATCACGGCAAAAGCCTGCCAGATCTCATCGTAGATCCCGGCCTTGTGCAGTTCTTCAATATAGATCGCGTCGGCATCCTGCAATGTTGCCACCCGCTTTTCGGTGATGGCGCCCAGGACGCGCACGGCCAGACCCGGCCCCGGAAAAGGATGACGCCCCAGGATTATTTCCGGGATGCCCAGTTCGCGGCCCACCTCGCGCACTTCATCTTTAAACAGTTCGCGCAGCGGCTCCACCAGTTTAAAGCCCATCTTCTCCGGCAAACCACCCACATTGTGGTGCGATTTTATCGTTGCCGAAGGCCCCTTAAACGAGACACTCTCAATCACATCGGGATAGAGCGTGCCCTGCGCCAGGAAATCAAAGTCGCCAAGCTTGCGGGCTTCGCGCTCAAACACATTGATAAACTGGTGGCCGATGATCTTTCTTTTGCGTTCGGGATCGGTCACATCTTCAAGGGCTGCAAAAAAAGTCTTGGAACTATCGACGCAGGTAAGGGGAATCTTGATATTTTCGTTAAAGGTCTTTTCAACCTGGGCGGCCTCGTCCTTGCGCAACAGACCGGTATCCACAAATATGCAATGCAGCTGCTCACCGATAGCTTTATGGATCAAAACCGCTGCTACGCTGGAATCGACCCCGCCGCTGAGCCCGCACAGCACGCGCTTATCGCCCACTTGCCGGCGGATGGCTTCAACACTTTCCTTGATAAAAGATTTTGCCGACCAGTCGCCGCTGCAGCCACAAACGCGGAACAGAAAATTGCCCAGGATCGCTTTGCCGTTTTGCGTATGCACCACCTCGGGGTGAAACTGCAATCCAAAATAATGGCCGCTCTCGTGCTCAATGGCGGCAAAGGGGGCGTTGTCCGTTTCAGCGATCGCCTTAAAACCCTTGGGTATTTCAAGCACTTTATCGCCGTGGCTCATCCAGACATCGAAAAGCTGCGGTATGTCGTGAAAAATCGTTGAGGCGTCTTTTACGCGGATGGCGGCTCGGCCGTACTCTTTTTTATCCGAGGCCTTGACCTTGCCGTTGTTGAGAAAGGTCAGCAGCTGCAGGCCGTAACAGATACCCAGCACCGGCACATTCATGTCCATAAACACCTTTTCAGGGATGGGCGCGTTGTCATCGTAAACAGATGAAGGGCTTCCGGAAAGGATAATCCCTTTCAGCCTGCTGCTTTTATATTCTGCCAGATCGTGGTTAAAAGGCTGTATCTCGCAGTAGACACCACTCTCGCGTACGCGCCGGGCGATAAGCTGTGTATACTGGGAGCCGAAATCCAAAATAAGTATGGTTTCGTGGCCTAAGGCTTTAGCTTCCATGTTTTTAATTCCTTCAGGAAATCATAATGCGTCAAATCATATTGAATCGGTGTGATGGCAACCTTGTTGTGCATCACAACAACATCGTCAACATCCTCATCGTCATCGAGCACCATGCGCTTGCCGGCCATCCAGTAGTAGGTGCGCTTCATCGGGTCCTGGCGCTCATCAAAAACCTCTTCGTAGCGACCCATACCCTGGCGCGCAGCTTCCACGCCCTTTACCTGCTCTTCATCCAAAGGCGGCACGTTTACGTTGAGCAGCGTGCGCGGCGGCAGACCTTTTTCCAGGACGAGGGATGAAATATGCCGGGCAATTTTGGCGGCATAGGAAAAATCGCGGTTGGTAAAACTGGTGAGGGAAATGGCAATGGAGGGTATGCCCATGATCACACCTTCGGCAGCGGCGGAAACGGTGCCGGAGTAAATCACATTGGTGGCGGTGTTGGAGCCCTGGTTGATGCCGCTGACGACAATATCAGGCAGATCATCCAGCAGGCATTTTATGGCGATCTTGACGCAGTCCGCGGGCGTTCCGTTTACGGCATGGCCAAAGAAACGTCCAAAACGCTCCACCTGCTGCACGCGCAACGGATCGGAAACCGTGATAGCGTGACCCACGGCGCTTTTTTCAGCCAGCGGCGCCACAACATCGACATGACCCAGCTCCTGCATCGCGTTAACCAACGCCAGAATACCGGCAGAGTAAATGCCGTCGTCATTAGTCACCAGAATTTTTTTTTGAGTCATAATCTATTTTGCCGGATTGCTGTGCCGGAAAAATTCGATCATATTCGCCAGCCGCTCTTTTAAATCGTGGCGGTGGACGATCGTGTCCAGGAAGCCGTGGTCGCGCACAAACTCCGAGCGCTGGAATCCTTCGGGCAAATCCTGACCGATGGTCTGCTTGATCACGCGCGGGCCGGCAAAACCGATCAAAGCTCCGGGTTCGGCAAGATTGATATCACCGAGCATGGCGTAGCTGGCGGTGGTGCCGCCGGTGGTCGGGTTGGTTAATATAGAGATGTAGGGGATGCCTTTGTCGGCCAGGCGGGCCAGTTTGGCGCTTGTTTTGGCCAGCTGCATCAGGCTCAGCACGCCTTCGTGCATGCGCGCGCCGCCGGAGGCGGAAAGAATAATCAACGGCCATTTTTTCTTATAGGCCATGTCAATGGCGCGGCCTACTTTTTCACCCACAACCGATCCCATGCTGCCGCCCATAAAACGGAAATCCATCAGCGCGGCCACAACACCCTTGCGGTTTATCCTGGCCGTCCCGATGATCACCGCCTCTTTCAGACCGGTCTTTTTGACCGTGGCAGCGTACTTATCGCGGTAACTTTTAACATCCACGAACTCCAGCGGGTCGGCGCTTTTTATGTTGGCATCGAACTCCTTGAAGCTTTTGGGATCAAACAGGATGTCGATGTACATATCGCTGCCGATACGGAAATGGTAATTGCATTTGCCGCAGACATAGAGCTTTTTTTCCAGCTCCTTTTTGTAGATAATCTCGCCGCAGCTATCACACTTCTGCCACAGGCCGTCGGGCAGATCCTTTTTGTCGGATTGTCCGGTTACTTTCTTTTTGCGCTTAAACCATTCCATAATTTACCCCGCTTCGGTCAGATTTTTCTTCATGATTAATGCATCTTCGCCGTCGCTGTAATAGCCGCGGCGTGATGCAAATACTTCAAAGCCGTTTTTTTCATACAAGGTTCGTGCGGCGTCATTTGTTGCGCGCACTTCCAGAAACATAACATGCGACTCCCGGAAACGATCAAAAATAGCATTTAAAAACCATTGTCCCAAACCGCGGCGCCTGAAATCGGGATGAATGGCAAAATTATAAAGATGCACTTCCCCGTCAATAGTCCACAACATGGCGTATCCGGCCAGCCTCTCTTCGCTGATTAAAACAAGCGGATGCTTGTGCGGCGCATCCACAAGCTCCTCCAGTATCATCTCCCTGTTCCAGGCATCTTTTTCAAAGATCTGCCTTTCCAGCACCACGACTTCGTCAATCCAGCGCCGGGTCATTTTTTCGATTTGATACATTTAATAGGCGCCGGCAAACGGCCTTATGTAAAGGGGCTCTACCTGTTCCGGATCATCGGGCCCGCTCTTTTTCAACCTGGCCTCGGCCAGCCGCGCTATTATGGAAGCCCTGTAGGAAGCATGGTCATAAACGATTGTTTTATCTGCCATGCGTTCCTTTATCTCTTGCGGCAGCACACCTTGTTCACAGACAAGGCGGCTTGCGGCAGGCAGCGTCTGCGCCAGGTCCTGCAGCCGCACAATTTTATGTTCCGCCAATTCAAACGGCGCCTCACCCTCCATACGCGCCAGGTACACCTCATCACGGCGCGCGTCAATGATCGTGTAAAGCGGCCCTTCGCCCTGTGGCGCCTGCGCCGCAAGCACCTGATGATTGGAAATGGCGGCAAGAAGGCATTCGTTGCCAAAACAATAACCCTGCGCGAAACTCAGACCGATACGCAGGCCGGTAAAACTGCCCGGACCTATGGCCACAGCCAGCGTATCTATTTTAGACTGAATATTCTGCTTTTGCAGTCGCTTTTTACCTTCTTCCACAAGCTGTCCCAGAAGGGTGGCATGCTGCATCGGCAACTCATGATTGTATTCCGCAAACAGCCGGCCCTTGTCATAAAACGCCACGCTGCACAGCAATCCCGATGTTTCAATCGCCAGGATCATCACTCCCCTTCCCGGCGTGACAAACGCAGTTTGCGGGTGCCGTTTTCGCTGTCGATTGTAACCAGGTAGTATGAAGAAAGCACAGGCTTAATCAGCTCCGGCCATTCCACAAATGTAATATTGCCGGCAAACAACAGGTCTTCCCAGCCAAGCTGGTCCAGCTGGCTAATGTTATCCAGACGGTACAAATCCATGTGGATGACCGCGTGCTGCCCGCTATTGTAGTGTTGGATCAAAGTGAACGTGGGGCTGGTTACGGTTTCGCTGACCTCCCACGCAGCGCAGATTTTTTGCACCAGGAAAGTTTTACCGCTGCCCAGATTGCCCTGTAACAAAACTATGTCGCCCGGCTTAAGAATATCCGCTATCTCTTGCGCGATTTTTTCAGTCTCGTCCGTTGAAGCGGATGTCCATTCTCGTATCGTTTTCATGCACCTATTTGCTTATAAATTAAAGCTTAAAAAGTTAAGGGAATTCCCTTGCCAAAACAACAAATAGAAGTTAGCGCGCCTCCAGACGGATCATGGGCAGAACCATTTCTTCCAGCGAAATGCCGCCGTGCTGAAAACTGTCTTTGTAGTGGTTAAGGTATCTGTGATAATTGGTTGGATAAACAAAATAGTAATCTTCCTTGGCAATGATGTAGGAGGTATTGATGCCCCGGCGAGGCAGTTTCCAGGTGGCCGGGTCCTTGATCATCACCGCGTGCTTTTTGTCCACTTTCAGATTGCGCCCGTATTTGTAGCGCAGGCTGGTGGATGTCTCGCGGTCGCCGATGACTTTGGTACCATGCAGGCCGCGCACGCTGCCATGGTCGGAGGTGATGAACATAACGGTGTCCGGCGCCGCCAGCTTGCGGAACACGTTGTTAAGCGGCGAATGCTCGAACCAGGCACGGGTCAGCGAACGGTATGCCGCTTCGTTGGGCGCAATCTCTTTGAGAATCGGCAGGTCGGAGCGGCTGTGCGCCAGGATATCCACAAAATTGGCGACGATGGCCAGCACCGAGGCATCGGCGTAGTTGTTTAGACTTTTGTCAAGCTGGCGGGCGTCTTCGTTGTTCATCACTTTTACATATTTAACGGCCTCCGCCGCCGGCGTGTGCAGGCGTTTTAGCTGCAGCTCCAGCAGCTCCTTTTCAAAGCGGTTGAGGCTTTCGTCATCTTCATCCATGCGCCACAGCTCGGGGTAGGTTTTTTCGATCTCCTGCGGGAACAGCCCGCTGAAAATAGCATTGCGAGAAAACGGCGTAGCCGTGGGTAAAATGGAAAAAAAGTAATCGGTGGAAAGCGTGAAATTTTCGTAGAAAAAAGGCTCAAGCATCAGCCACTGGTCCAGGCGCATACAGTCGATCACCACCAGAACAACGCGTTTGCCCTTGTTCAATTCCGGCAAAACATATTGCTCCACAAGGTCCACGGAAAGCGTGGGGCGATTGTTTTTGTCCCGCAACCACCCTTCGTAATTGTTCTCCACAAATTTGCCGAATTCTATGTTGCTTTCCTTGCGCTGATCGTAAAGCACCTGGCGCATGTCGTTGTCCGAGGTGGCGTCCAGCTCCATATCCATGCGAAAGATTTTCAGCGCCTGCTGCAGCCAGTCGTCCGCCATAAGCGGGTTCATCAGCGACAGGGAGAGCTGTGAAATATCGCGGGCGTACTGCTCGCTGCGTTTTTCACTGATGATGTTTTTGCGGTCAAGAATCTTTTTGCACGCCATCAGGATCTGGCTGGGGTTCACCGGCTTGGTCAGGTAGTCGTCAATACGCTTGCCGATGGCCTCTTCCATCAGGCTCTCTTCCTCGTTTTTGGTGATCATAATAACGGGTGTTTGCGGGCGCGTGTCTTTTATCTCGTTAAGTGCGGCGAGGCCATCTTTGCCGGGCATGGTTTCATCCAGCAGAACAATGTCGAACGGCTCCTGCTGCACCTTGGCCACAGCATCATCCCCGTTGGTCACAGTCGTAACATCATAGCCTTTTTGTTGCAAAAACATAATGTGCGATTGCAACAGTTCGATTTCATCATCGGCCCACAAAATTCGTTGCATTTTTTCTCCTTGGTTTTCTCACCCAGAGACCTCTTCGTTTGATCTTCGCTGACGCAGCGCTTCGTAGAGCACTACCGCTGCCGCAACAGATGCGTTGAGCGAAGCCACGCGTCCGTATTGCGGAATGGCAACGCGTTCCCGGCACAGCCTGGCGATATTTTTGCGCACACCCCTGCCCTCGCTGCCAACCACAAGCGCCAGCGCTCCATCTAAACGGCAACTGTACATGTCGTGTTCCGATGAGGGCATCAACGCCGCCGTCAGCACGTCATGCTTGTTTAGAACTTCCAGAAAAACGGCGATGTCGGGTGCGCGGAAAAAGCGCAAGTGGAACATCGCCCCTGCCGACGTTTTGGCCACAGTAGCATTCAGATCGGCGCTGCCCTTCTCGGGGAGTAAAACAGCATCAACGCCGCAGATTTCCGCGGTGCGCAAAATGGCACCCAGGTTGTGCGGATCCTGGATCTGGTCCAATGCCAGCAAAAACGGGCGTTTATTATCCGTCAGAAATTTTTCCAGCCGGGCGCTGTTGAAAGTCACAATGTCCTGCGCCCGTGCCGCCACCCCCTGGTGCACTACCGGCCCGCTGATCCTCTGGATTTCATCCTTGGGAACGCGGCGCACAGCTACACCGTTTTGGGCAGCCAGCTTCTCAATAATCTGCAGCGGCTTGCCGCCAGCATCGCGTGCAATATGTATGTTATCGATCTTATGTCCTGCGCGCAAAGCCTCAATCACAGGCTGGCGGCCGTAAATAACAAGTTTTTCCATAAACCCCTATTTGTGATAGCGAATGACCTCGGCCTGTTCCAGCGTCATCAACACACCGGCGCCGCTTTCGTCAATCATTTTTTCGAATGCCTCTATGGCAGCGCGGATATTTTCTTCGCTGTCAACCATTTCGATAACCAGCGGCAGGTCCTCGGAGAGACGCAGGATCTTTGCGTTGTGCATGGTACGCCTTCCGCCGCCAAAACCCTGGATGGCGCGAAGAACCGTAGCACCTGCCATTCCCATTTCGTGGGCTTTATTCAACAGCCCCTCGTAAAGCGGCTTGCCTTGCCATTTGTCCAGTTCTCCCACAAAAATACGCAGAAGCTTACCAATGCTTTTGTTTTTCATTGCACCCTCCTAAACCAGACGCGCGCTCACCATACCCAGCCATACAGCCAAAAGCGTCACTACAACATTCAGCAAAATATTAAAAACGGCCTGGTGGTAAAGCTGCTCCTGCAGCAGGGCGAATGTCTCATAGCTGAAGGTTGAAAACGTGGTCAGTGCCCCCAACAGGCCAACGGCGATAAACGAGCGCCACAACGGCGAAATACTGAAACGGCCCTCGCTGAGCAACAGGAAAAAACCCAAAACAAAACTACCGGCGACATTAACGGCCATGGTACCCCAGGGCAAAGCACTGCCCCAGCGCCGGTAGACCCAGCCCGAAATAAGATAGCGCGCAATCGCCCCTAAAAAACCACCCAAACCGACTATAACAATCTGAACCATAAGAAGATTGAGTTAGTGAATTGATGAATTACTGAATTATTGAATTATTGGATTTTTGCTGAATCGATATTTTGCCGTACTCATCTTTAAAGCTAAATTTTTGATTTATCTCCTAATCAAGTCTTGCCATTAAGCTGTCAATTCAATAATTCAGCAATTCAATCATTCAATAATTCAACGATTCAATCATTCGCTTCTTCTCCTTTTGGCTAAGTTATAAATTTTCCGTAATTTTGCGAATTTTACACAGCAATAATATTGGAGAAAAATTTAATGGAAATCGGTATTGTAGGATTGCCCTACTCCGGAAAGACAACTCTCTTTTCAACCCTGCTCAACATCAAGAGTGAAGCCTCGCATGGCGCCAAGGGTCAGGCTGAGCGCGGCGTGGTAAAAGTGCCCGACGAAAGACTGGATAAGTTAGCGGCCATGTTTAACCCCAAAAAAGAGGTGCACACCACGATTGAATTCGTAAAAGTGGCGGGACTGGAAGGCGACGGCACCAAGCCGCAGGGTCTGCCGGCGCAATTTATGGCCAACCTGAAAAATGTCGACGCCATCCTGGTGATGATACGCGACTTTGAAAATGATTACTATCCGCACCCTTTCGATTCCGTCGATCCGAGGCGGGATATTGATTTTATAAACGGGGAATTCCTGCTAAGCGACCTGGCCATTGTGGAGACACGCGTAGAAAAGCTGGAAAAACTGGTGCAGAAGCTAAAGGAAGATAAAGACATCCGCGAGCTGGCCCTGATGACAAAATTTAAAGAGCAACTGGAAAACGAAAAGCCGATCCGCGAACTGGATTTGAATGCTGATGAACAGAAAATCATGAAAGGTTACCAGTTTGTTACGGCCAAACCTTTGCTTTACTGCATCAACGTGGCCGAGGGCGAGGCTGGTAACAGCGCGGAAATCGAAAAAAAATACGCCGGGCTCGCCGGTAATGATTGTCAGGTAGTTTCTTTGAGCGCCGAAATCGAAAAGGAGATTTCCGAACTGCCCGATGAAGATAAGGCCGAGTTTATGGAAGACCTCGGGATAACGGAGCCGGCGCTTGACAAATTAATCCGCGCTTCCTATGAACTTTTGGGGCTCATTTCCTTTTTTACCGTGGGAGAGGACGAATGCCGCGCCTGGACCATCCGCCGGGGTACCAACGCTCAAAAAGCCGCCGGCGTTATTCACAGTGATTTAGAAAAGGGCTTTATACGCGCGGAAACTGTGCACTACGACGACCTGATTGCCAACGGGAGTATGAACGCCTGCCGCGATAAAGGTCTGCTGCGGCTTGAGGGCAAAGAGTACACCGTAAAGGACGGAGATATTCTGAACATTCGCTTTAACGTGTAGATATGGAAATTAACTGGCTGGAGGTCATCGGCTACACGGGTTCGGTTACGGTTGCCCTGTCGCTGATGATGAAATCGATTGTGCGGCTGCGTTGGTGGAACTTTGCCGGCGCGTCCGTTTTTGCGCTGTATGGTTTGCTGATAGGGGCATATCCTGTGTTGGCTCTTAACGGCTGGATCGCCGTGGTTGATGTTTATTATCTGTGGCAAATGCGCCGGGCGCGTGACCAGTTTGAAGTCCTGGAAGCCTCTGCCCTGGGCAAGCCTTTTATCGGCCGCTTTCTGCGCTTTCACGGAAAAGACATCGAACATTTCTTCCCGGAATTTGACATCTCCAAACTGCGTAACCCCCTGTCTTTGTTTACTTTGCGAAATATGCTACCGGTGGGCCTGTTTGTGGCCGAACCACTCTCGGCGACCGATTACGAAATAAAGGCAGATTACGTCATTCCTGACTTTCGCGATCTGAAAGCGGCGCGTTTTTTATTATTTGGCGAGGGTCGGAAAGTACTGCAAGAAAAAGGCGTCAAAACACTGCATATTCACAGTCGTGGCACGCACGAAAAATTCCTGCGCAAAATCGGCTTTACAAAAAATCCCCAGCGCGGCGACCATTGGTACATGCTGAATGTTGGTTAGTTGATGATGATGTCATCCCCGCGAAAGTGGGGCTCCATTGGACCCTTCGCCGGAAAATTATCTGGCTATGGGCAAAAGCACGTTTCCCGGATTCCCGCATTCGTGGGAATGACGATAATGAAAATGGCGCGTTAACAACAATTCGCCACTACTTCCACAGCTCCACGGAGCTTAGGTCTTCAAAATTAAAGGACGCGTCTTTTAGCAGCGGATTTTCCGAACCCACCTTGATCAGACCACTGAAATCATAGCTGAGCGGCGCATCGCCCATGATAGCGTCATAGGCTGAGCGCCCCATTTCCAGGAAATCCAGCTTAAATGGTATGGAAATAATCTTCTTGCCCTCCTGCGCCAGATCAATGCGTTTGTTGATAGCGCTATCCAGCCACTTGCGGCCATTTACCTGCAGCGAATAATCGAGCTTGTCCACAAACAATTCCAGACCGCCGAAGCTTTCCACGGAAACATCGAGCTGCAGATCGGCGCCGGTCCAGCTTACCGTATTCAGCTTTAGCTTTTCGAGATTGACTTTGGGCAACCGCAGAAGAGGCAGTATGCCGCTTTTGCTTACCGGCACCCGTACCTGCCCCAGCACCGGTACATCGAAGCTGAGACCGCCGCTGAAATTATAGGACGAAGTGTCTTTGCCGCTAAGGCTTTTCAGAGAGTTGTATAAATCGTCGTAGCGCAGAGTAAAAGGCAATTGCACCAAGCTGCTGTCACGCGCTGCAATGCTTAGTTCATCATCCTTATTACCGCTTATCAGACTGAATTCATTGATACTGAGATCATAATCCATGGCGGCCAGCTTGATGGAAAGATTGTTGGGATTTTGCAATTGGATATCCACCAATATCTGCGCCTCGCTGAAGGACAAGGACGTTATCCTGGCGCTGCTGACCCTGGCGGTCGGTTTTTCAACTTTTGAAAGCTGCAAAAACTGCAATAGCTCGCTGCAACCCGCTAACATAAAAACGGAAAGAAAAAGAGCAATGATGGAAAGTTTCTTCATAACAGTATCTCGGTTTAATGTGGCACAATGCTATAACCGTAACTTTTCTAATGCAAACAAAACGATTCGGTGCAAAAAAAAAGCCCCGCTGGGCGGGGCTGATAATTTCGTCTATACGCTCGGTCCGGCTTTACGCACCGCCTCGCTTACAAACTGTTCATATTTTTTGAAGTTTTCTTTGAACAACGTAGCAAGGTCGGCCGCTTTTTTGTCATAGGCTGATTTATCGTTCCATGTATTTCTCGGCATCAACACCTCATCAGGAACGCCCGGGCATTTATCCGGCACCTGCAAACCAAAAACCGGGTCCTTCGAAAAAGAGACACTTTCCATCTTGCCTTCCAGTGCCGCATTGAGCAGAGCACGCGTATGTTTAATGGAAATACGTTTGCCAACACCGTAAGGACCGCCGGTCCAGCCGGTATTAACAAGCCAGCAATTCACATTGTATTTCTCAATTTTCTTTCCAAGCAGTTTGGAATACTCGCTGGGGTGCAGCGGCATAAAAGGCGCACCAAAGCAAGTGCTGAACGTCGCCTGAGGTTCGGTCACCCCACGTTCCGTACCGGCCACTTTGGCCGTATAACCCAGCAGAAACTGGTACATGGCCTGTTCCGGGGTAAGCCTGGAAAGCGGCGGTAAAACGCCAAACGCGTCCGCGGTAAGAAAAATTATATTTTTGGGGTGATTGCCTTTGCCGTCTTCCACAATATTATCCAGCTGCGAGATGGGATATGAGGCACGGGTGTTTTCGGTTTTGCTGCCATCGTCCAGATCGGGGATACGTGTGTGCGGGTCAAGCACCACATTCTCAAGGACGGTTCCAAAAGTCTGTGTAGTGCGGTAAATGGCCGGTTCGGCTTCTTCGGATAGGCGGATAACCTTAGCATAACATCCCCCTTCAAAGTTAAAAATCCCGTTTTCGCTCCAGCCATGCTCGTCATCGCCGATCAGCGCGCGGGTCGGGTCCGCTGAAAGTGTGGTCTTTCCCGTTCCGGATAAGCCGAAAAACAATGCGGAATCGCCCTCTTTACCAACGTTGGCGCTGCAGTGCATCGGTAATACTCCTTGTTGCGGCAGGATATAATTTAATACGCTGAAAACCGATTTTTTATTTTCCCCGGCATACTGTGTTCCGCCAATTATTACCATGCGCTTTGTAAAGTTAACGATGATAAATGTCTCCGAATTAAGACCATCCAGTTCGGGATCGCCCTGCAGCATGGAAGCGTTGATAACCGTAAAGCCCGGCTCAAATTTTTCCAATACCTTTTTATCGGTAATACGGATAAACATATTTTGAACAAACAGACTGTGCCAGGCGAGTTCCGTTATAATGCGCACCGACAAGCGGTAATCTTCGTCGGCGCCGGCAAAAGCATCCAGCACATAAACTTCGCGATCCTGAAAATAGGCTCTTATTTTATCATAAAGCTTATCAAATTTTCCCGGATCGATAGCGACGTTTACTTTTCCCCAGGCTACTTTGTCGGCACTGTTTTCATCCTTAACTACAAACTTATCGTTGGGGGAGCGGCCGGTAAATTTTCCTGTTTCCACAACCAGCGGCCCGCCATCGGCCATTACACCTTCGCCGTTGCGCAGGGCTTCTTCGTAAAGTGCCGCCGGGCTCAGATTATAATGAACCTTTTTAAGGTTCTTGAGGCCAGCCGTCGATACTTCCCGTGCGCTCACGCCGGCACCATAAAATGGCTTCATTTGTCCTCCGTTCCATTTCCGATATTTAAATTATGTTATTAGTGGGTTTTTAAAACGCAATTTAAACATTTAAAACAGACAAATTCAACACCTTGTGTACTTTCTAAACGGTGCTGTCTTCTTTATCTCGTTCCTTGTTCAGAACATAGCGAACCGAATTTAGCAGGTCCTGGAAGGCAACGGGCTTGCTTATAACGCCGTCTACTTCTCCCACTATATCTTCCATTTCGCGCTCTATTTCGTAGCCGGTAATAAAAATAAATTTTCCTCCGTAATTCAGCTTTTTCAATTGACGATAGAGTTCGGGGCCATTCATTTGCTGCATCATAACATCGGATATGATCAGATCAAACGTGTGGCCGGAAGCAATTTCCAGGGCCTCTGTACCGTCGCTGGCACCGTAGCAGGTAAACCCGGCATTGTTAAAAATATCCATCATTGTTTCCAGGATTTCCCGTTCATCGTCTACTACAAGAATGTTCGATTTCTTATCCGCCTCACTGATTTCGCTTGAGGCATAGATGTCGAGGATCTTGGAATCAAGATAGCTCTTCTGGTGCAGACTGGTAATATTGGTAAGGCTGTTTTTGAGGTCGGAGATGCGATTAAGAAGCTGCTCGGCTTTTTCAAAGTATTCTTCACGAGGCTCGTTATTCCGGATGAGGTGGAAATAATTAAACAGCCCCTGAAGCGGCTGCGAAAATTCATGAGCAATGGCGCCGGCCAGTTCGCGCACGCTGTTTAGCTTTTCAACTTCCACGAGGCGCTCCTGGTTGTTTTGCAGTTCAGACAGGGCATCTTTTAGTTCATTTCGTGTATCAACGAGGATCTCTTCGGAGCGTTTTCTTTCGGTTATATCACGGATGATGCAAACGGTTTGTTTGCGGCCTTTACGGCGAAAAAAGGACAAAGACAGTTCGATGGGGAAAACTTCATCTCCTACGCGTTTAACGCGGATTTCATGCGGATTTTGTTGCTGATCGTCTTCAAATTTTAAGCGGTCGGAGATTTTGCGTTTTCCTTCTATAAACTTTAGAAGCTGCTCGTTTCCTTTAAGCAAAAGGGAGAACGGCTCTACCGTGGACGGCCTTTCTTCGATATTAAAAATATGGCAGGCGGCGTCGTTGATAAATACTACTTCATTACGCTCATTCAGATGTATTATGCCGTCCGTAGCCGTGGTGGCGATAGCGCGGAATTTTTCTTCACTGTCACGTATGGCCTCTTCCGCTTTTCGCCGCTCTGTAATATCACCCATGGTAAGCAGGTTTGCATCGGTGCCCTCCCAGTTGATCTCAACCAGGTGCAGCTCTACAAACGCCTGTTCCTGATGCGGATTAAATATTTCCAGGTCAACGCTTTCGCCCTTTATCAGCGGAATGCCAAATTGAAAACCAATCAGCTCTTTTTGTGTACGACCAAAAAGCCGCTCCGCGCTGGGGTTGGCAAAACGAATAAAGCCCTTTTTATCAACCACCAATATGCCGTCCAGTGAACTGGTAATAATTGTGCGCAGGCGCTTTTCAATCCAGGAAAGATTCTCTTTTTGGCGGCTTAGCTGGGTCGTCAGCTTTTGCCGTTCAATCGCATAGTAGATAGTCTTAAGAACAAGGGTACGCTCAAACTGGCCTTTTAGCACATAGTCCTGCGCACCGCTCTTCAGCGTCTCCAGGGCCAGCTCTTCATCGCTCAGGGCGCTTAAAACAATAACCGGCAAATCGGCACAGGCACTTGTAAATCGCTCCAGAGTGCGTATGCCGCTGCTGTCCGGCAAAGAAAGATCCAACAGGACCACATCCACGCTGTTGCGTCTCTTACGGCAATATTTGATGCCATCCTCGAGGCGTTTTTCCCAGTGGAAAGAAATCTCCACAGAGGGCTCCTCCATAAGGATTGTACGCATAAAAGCGGCATCGGCGGTATTATCTTCGATCATTACTATGCGCAGTTTCTGAGTATTCATTTTCTACTTTCCGCCCAGCAATTCCAGTTTCAACATAATGTTGGCCGTATTTTCAAGGTCACCGGTAATTTTTATGTTTGGTTCGGGATAATCGCGCACCAGCGTTGGGGTTACGAGAATTTCTCCGCGCAATCCGGGCACCGGGTCTTTCTTGAGATCATAAACATTAAATTTATAGTCATCCCTCAACTGATCATCGAGTGTCTTTATCAGACGCGCAATAACGCGGTTGTTTGAAGAATTGAGGCCGTAAACGTATAGACTTAGTTCGATTTTTTTGTCCATATTTACTCTTCGTGGGATGGTAATTGTGCGGCTTCACACCAAAATTTCTGCATTACCGATATCACCTCGCTAAAACGCTCCAGGTCTACCGGCTTTGTGATATAACAATTTGCGGAATGTCTGTAGGCGAAATTGATGTCTTCTTCGGCGTCTGATGAGGATAAAACGATGACCGGGATATGTCTGAAACGGGGATCTTCTTTGATGCGACGTAAGGTTTCCGGCCCTTCGCCCCGGGGAAGTTTAAGGTCCATGATGATCAGATCGGGCCGGGTGGTGTTTTGATAAGCCTGTTCTTGCAGCAAAAATGCCTGCGCTTCACTGCCGCTTGCCACAACGGAAACATGGCACTTTACATTGCTTTCTTTTAGTGATTCCCTGGTAAGCAGGGCATCGGACGGGCTGTCTTCTATCAACAGGATTTCAATGGGTCGCAGCGCATGAACCATCGCAGCCATCGTTGTGAATCCTCCGACTTAAATGCAATCGCGCAAAGTGCGAAAAGACAAATTTACATTATCATTTCTGTAGCGGCAGCTTGAATTAATTTAAAGAGCAACTATTTTCGGAAGGTTTGATGGCTTCATTAATATTCAATTCTCTTTTCAGGCTTTGCGTAGCCGGATAAGCGGCGCTTCGAGGGGTGCGCCGAGACGGAAGGGAAACCAATGTCCCATACCCGCCGATGTGTAAAGACGCGCATTGTCTTTCTGATAGACACCCCACAAGTAGGCTTCGGGGTTCATGTAGGAAAAAAGACTTTGCCTGTTGATGCCTAGCTGTCCGGCGTGGGTATGACCACTCAATACAAGGTTTACATTATGTTTGGAGGCCACGTCCAACGCCGAGGGACGGTGGCTGAGCAGCAGACGGAAAGGCGTTTCTTTGGCGCCGGCAAACGTTTTGGAAAGACTGTCATCCAGGAATCCCGATATATCGCCGTGGAGGTAAGCCGGGTCATCAGCACCGCCGACAACAACAGGGACACCGGCCACCGAAGTCGAAAGGTTGTCGTTTTTCAGCAGCGGAACCGGGCCTTTTTCGATTTGCCTTATGGCGTCGTTAATGCCTCGGAAATACTCATGGTTACCAATAGAAGCAAACTTCTGCGTATTCGGTTTATACTGACCGATGAGATTCATCGCGTCGGTCATCAGCGTCAGGTCATCAGCGATATCACCGGTAACCGCCACCAGATCCGGATCAAATTTTTCCGCCGCCAAAAGAGTATTTTCCAGATGGTCCAAACCAAAATAGTAGCCCAGATGCAGGTCCGATAAATGCAGGATAGTTTTGCCCTCCAGCGCATCGGGCAGCCCCGGAACCTCAATATCAATCAGCGGCAGACGCACCGATGAAAAAGAGTCAGCAACGCCCTTGGCCGCGCTACCCAGAAACAGCAGCGGTGCTGCTCCCACAGCGCCCTTAAGTAAAGTCCTTTTTTTCAAATCAACAGAAACGTCATCGTCACTTTCGTCTTTTTTAAAAACCGGGATCAGCACCATGGAAAGCGGCAGTGTAATCAAAAGGATCGCACTGGCCATTATCAAGAAGGCGGTCCAGGTGGCACCTGCCATTTTCATGAAGGCGATATTCAGATAGCTGCCTGCGCCCCAAAAAACGGCACCCGCAAGCAGCAAATAAGGCAACGCGGCTGCAATATGTTCAACCGTGGCGGATTGCCAGCTTTTCCTGTTGACTTTCCGTAACAAGGCGCGGGCCGCGTATGCGCTTACGGCCAGCAGCGTAACCATAAAAATAAATCTCAAAACAAGCATCATAAAACTATCCAATTTCCAAATTGCAAAAACCAAAACACAAACAAAACACCAAAAACAATCGGCCAAACGCCATGCTTTTGTAAAAACTCAAGGTTATTCATCCTTATTCAGGTTTGCCAGTATATCTTCACGTACCAAAAGCAATATGGCAGATTGCGGCACGAGGAGAAAATTCTCCTGTTCAAACTCTATCTCCACTGCGGTTTTTCTCAGGAACAGGGCAAAATCCCCTTCCTGGGCCTGCAAGGGCAGGTAGCGCGGCTCCCTCTGACCATGGCTTTCCCATGGCTCGTCGCCTTCGTTCGGGTTGGGGAGCGGATATCCCGGACCTACCTTGTAAACGTAACCGCCCTGTACTTTTTCCTTGGTTTCAACGCCCTGGGGCAGGTACAGGCCGGAAGCCGTCCGTTCCTTTTCGCTTTCCGGCTTTATTAAAACCCGGTCCCCGACAACAATCAGGCTTTTTTTAACAGGCATCTCACACCTCATTTAAGCGATTGATAAATCTGCTCATCAAAGATTTTTCCCACGGGATATTTGTTTACCCTGTCATCCCAAAAAGGCGACTGGCGGTAAAACCAGAAGAGTATAGCGCGGGGATCAGAAGCAAATGTACTATCATTGGCCATCTTTTGTTCAAAACGTTTTTTAAGTCCCGCATCGCTGGCCAGCATAACGCGGGCCCTCTCTTCCATCACATAGGATTCAACATATTCCTTAACCTCAAATACAGAATCGAAGAATCCCCAGAAAACGTAAGAATCAGGTGCTTCGGGCTCCAGAATATGTGCAGCCACACGGGCGCCGCGTTGCTGCATCGGAATCACAATCGTTCCGGCCGGGTAGGTTCGTGTTTCTTCTATTGCGATTGTTTTAACGCTGAGATAATGCCTGCCCTCCCAGGGAGCCTCGCTCCAGTCCGGGTCCTCAAAGCGATAGGTTCCGACCGTAAGCTTCCGCTTTTCTTCCAGCCTCCAGAATTCAATGCCGTGCGCTTTCAAACGCTCAGCCACTTCCAGCCATTCCGGGGGCAGCAGATAGGCAACGGGCAATGTGGTAACATTCTCCGGTTCGAAGGTGTTAAAAAACGGTATCCGCCAGGTGACGGTATCATTGGAGTAGCGAAACCACTGGCCGCCACTGAGATCGCTTTTCTCAACAACAAACTCATAACCCCAAAAGTCAACCATCGTGCTATCTTCGCTCAGCGTGTAAGTAAGCGCGAAAGGCCTTTGTCGAAATTCGGCAGAAGCGGCGTCACGGTCAGCTTCACGGACCAGGCTTGAAAGGGTATTTTTCTCCTGGTTGAGATAACGCATGGTCTGCAGCACCATCTGGCGCGTAGCCTCAACCCGTTCACGGTAGGGCTTAAACATATGCGTCTCAATCAGCAAACCAACCCGGTTTTGGATTGCGACATAGCCTGTGCTATAACGCGGCCTGGCATAAAAAGCCTGCAAGCCGCTGCGCGGGTCATTCCATTTTCGAAAGTTCACATACTCTATAGTAGGAAATCCGGCGGCTTTCATCTCCCTTTTGAGGAAGGGGATATACTTGTTTTTCGACCAGTCCACCAGGTTCTCCGCCATCATTCCGCTAAGGTCAACATCAAACGTTATGACATAAGGAAAATCGGCGCCGTCGGTCACGTGGCTGTCTATAAAAAACTCGGGAAGCCAATCATTAAATAGTTTTAGCCAGGCACGCATCTCCGGTGCATCGGCTTTAAGATAATCGCGGTTAAGATTGTAATTTTGGGCCGTGGCGCGCCAGCCCATTTCTCGGGGTCCATTCTGGTTGGCGCGGGAGTAGGCGGAAAAGCGCTCATGGCCGTCCACATTAAATATCGGGATAAACAGCAATGACACGTTGTCCAGCAACTCATAGTTCTTGCCGTACACAAACATGTCGCGCAGAATGATAAACCCGGCGTCCTTGCCGTCTATCTCCCCGGAATGGATGCCCGCCTGCAGCATCAGAATAATGCGCCCCTTCTCACGAATGGCCTGCGGGTCATCCAGCCCGTCCTTGTCAACAATCAGCAGAGGCAAATCGCGGCCTTGCGGAGTTGTGCCAAAAGAGCGGTACTGAATAGCCGGAAAGCTATCGGCAAGCATCTTACCATACTCAACCGTTTGCTCGTAACGTGGCGTTTCCAGATAACCGGATTTTTCGTAATAGGTTTTCCAGGCATCCTGCGCGCCGGAAAAAGCAAAACACATCAGCAGAAGCAGAGTCCCTCGCATGGACATACTCCTTTACTCGCAAAGTATTAAAGTGTTAACGTTTAAGGGTATCGAAGTGCGTAATCAGGTATTCGCGTTAATGTAAAATATATTCCAAATTGCAATTACAATCCCAATTGCAGGACGCTTTTGGTCTAGTCATGACCCTAAATTGACTCAATACTCTATAATCAAAGCGCCTTTAACTTATCAATATCCTCGTCACGACCCATCACTATCAGGTGGTCGCCCAATAGCAATTTTTCATTGGGCATGGCCACAAGCTGTTTTTCCGCGCCCTTTTCATCTTTGCGTTTAATCATCAGGACGTTTACGCCAAAGCGGCTGCGCAGATTAAGCTCCTGCAGTGTTTTACCGCGGATGCTCATGGGTACGGCGACCTCGGCCATGGAGTAACCATCGAGGAAGGAAATGCGCTGTGATTTTTCCAGCAGCTTGATGGAACTGCCTGCTTCGCGCACAAGGTCGCTCTTGATCAGCTCGCGGTTGTAAGCCTGTATCACATCCTGGTAAAAAACAGCACCGATAACCATGTTACTTCCATCGGACTTAACAACGGGAAGCTCTTCCGCCGCACTGCGCCCGAAAATGTGCATAGCCGTGTCCAGCGTATCGTTTTCATGGATGCGTTCCACATCGCTGTTCATGATATCATGGGCTACGACAAGGTCGGCAAGATATTCTTCCTCCTGCAGGATGCGGCGCAAATCCCCGAGACCGATGCGTCCCAGCAGGCGCTTTTTGTCGTCGACCACAAAAAACTGCGGGTGCTGGCTCTTGAAAAAAAGCTCCACCAGCTTATTGAACGGTGTGGCCGCCGAAACAAGGATCGGATTGTCCAGCATAACCTCACGAACCGGAAGCGAGCGCAGCACATTGACCTCTTTGCCCTGAAACAGGTTAATGCCGCGCCGAATTAGTTTGAGCGTGTAAATAGATTCTTTCTGCACGCGTGTAGTCAGCAACGTCGCAATGACGCAGGTAATCATCAAAGGCAATATAATTTTATAGTCATTGGTCATTTCAAAAATTATCAGGATTGCCGTAATGGGAGCGTGCGTGGTGCCAGCCACCAGCGCGCCCATACCTACAAGCGCGTAAGCCCCGGAGCCGGCCGTAATGGTCGGGAAAAAGCGATGCACCAGTTCACCAAAAAATCCGCCGGTCATCGTGCCGATAAAAAGACTGGGTGCAAAAACCCCGCCGCTGCCGCCCGAACCAAGCGAAATGGATGTGGCGAGGATCTTGATAAAAACCAACGCCAGCATAAAAAGCCATACATATTCATTGCCAAAAGGACTTTCCAGCGCGCCGTGCAGTGCCCGGTCCATGGCGTGGTAGCCCACGCCAAAGATCTGCGGCACCCAAATACCCAACATACCAAGCAACAACCCGCCGATGGTTGTTTTCAGAATTTCGTGAATCTTTAAGTCTTCAAAAAAATCTTCAAAGCGGTACAGGACGCGGATATAAATAAGCGAGACCACGCCGGCAAGTACGCCCAAAATGGTATACGTAATCAACTCGTAAGGCGAAACCAGCTCATAGCGCGGGATGGTAAAAGCAGGGAAATCACCCACCATACCACGGGAAACTACGGTGGCTACCACAGAAGCGATTACGATGGGGCTGAATTGGGCGATGGCAAAATCACCCAGTATAATTTCCAGACTAAAAATGGCGCCGGCCACAGGCGCGTTAAAAGCCGCCGCGATGCCTGCCGCTGCCCCCGATGCCACAAAAATCTTAAGACGTTGCGGATTAAGCCGGAACAACTGGCCCACGGCACTGCCTATAGCCGAACCAATCTGGATAACGGGACCCTCCCGGCCCACCGAACCGCCGCTTCCGATAAACAGGGATGACGCCAGCAGCTTAACAATCGCCACGCGCGGACGAATGATACCGTTGCGCAGCGCCACCGCCTGCATTACCTCAGGCACGCCATGGCCTTTGGCCTCCCTGGCAAAAAAGTAAACAAGCGCGCCCACTGCGGTGGCGCCCAGCGTGGGAATGATGATTTTAAGGTAAAACGGGACCATGGCCATATGTTCAGGAGGAAACTCTTCCGCACCCCAGAACATGTGTTGAAACCACTTGATGAGGTATTGGATGGAAACAGCGCCGACCCCGCACAGCAGACCGATAATAACCGCCATTGTAACGAGAAAAACGCTGTCTGCCGCGCGAAATTTTATAACCAAACCGATTAAGAATTTTTTTATTTTTTTCATTATTTCTGCAATATTTGCGTCGGTTCCTTTTGGCCGGTTGTGCCTGCTTTGATTTTTGTCGAGCTTATAAAATTAATAAAATAATTCACCATGCCCAAGCCGGATGAGATCATTCCGGTAAAAAATATCACAGGCCTTTATCGTTCAATGCGCGGATTTCTAAAACTGCTTCGTAAAAACTTTTTACGATTGTTACGCTGGCGCCGGCTGCTTCAGCAAAAACTGGCCGGCCTGTTTGGCGGTATCCGCCGGGCAGAGCACGTGTTCATGGTCATCTCCGCCATCATTATCGGCGTGCTCGGTGCCTATGGCGCCATCGGCTTTCGCTACCTGATTAAGGTGTCGCACTACGCCTTTTTTCGCAACTGGGAATATTCGCTGGATTGGGTTATCGCCATGCCCTGGTGGCAAAAGCTGCTGATACCTGCTCTCGGCGGATTGATTGTCGGGCCGCTGGTACACTACTTTGCCCGCGAAGTGCGTGGCAGCGGCATTCCGGAGGTGATGGAGGCCGTGGCGGTTCGCGGGGGAGCAATCCGGCCGCGCGTTATTCTTGCAAAAATATTCGCCGCCTCGGTGATCATCGGTTCCGGCGGCTCCGCCGGTCGTGAGGGTCCGATTGTGCAGATCGGTTCGGCCATCGGCTCGTTTTTGGGCCAGGTGCTGGCGGTTTCCGCGCGCCGATTGCGCACTTTCGTAGCCTGCGGCGCGGCGGCCGGTATCGCGGCCACATTTAACGCGCCCATTGCCGGAGCGCTGTTCGCGGTAGAGGTAATCCTGGGCGAGTATGCTGTGGCGCAGTTCAGCCCTATCGTGATCGCCTCCGTTGTGGCCACGGTGGTTTCGCGCCATTACATGGGCGATTTTCCTGCCTTCCGCGTGCCGGCCTATGAGCTTGTGAGCCCCTATGAGTTTTTTCCCTACCTGCTGCTTGGCATCCTCGCCGGGTTGATAGCCGTTTTGTTTATCACCACGCTCTACAAATCACAGGATGTTTTTGAAGGGCTTAAAATGCCCGGATACCTGAAACCGGCTCTCGGCGGATTGCTGGTTGGCGTAATCGGTCTGGGTTTACCGCAGGTGTTCGGGGTCGGCTACGAGTCAATCAATGATGCGTTGTGGGGCCGTGATGTAAGCTGGCTGCTGGCCCTGCTTGTGTTCGCAAAACTGCTGGCCACCTCACTGACGCTTGGTTCAGGCGGCAGCGGGGGCATCTTCGCGCCCTCGCTGTTTATAGGGGCCATGCTGGGCAGCCTGATCGGCCAGCAGGCCCACGCGTTCTGGCCGCAACTGACCGCCGGTCCGGGGGCTTATGCCCTGGTGGGCATGGGCGCGCTCGTAGCCGCTACAACGCATGCCCCGATCAGTGCTATCCTTATCATCTTTGAGCTGACCAACAGTTACCAGATCATTCCGCCGCTGATGCTTTCCGCCACCATTGCCCTGTTGCTGGCTACCTACCTGCAACGGGAATCCATTTACACGATGAAGCTGAAACGGCGAGGCATCAACATCTTTGAGGGGCGCGACCTGAATGTGCTCCGCTCACTGTTTGTGAAGGATGTGCTAAAGCGCAGCGCGGTAACAGCCACGCCGGGCACCAGCTTCAACGAGCTTATCAGCAAGATACTTAAAAGCGACCACCATGAAGTTTTTATCGTCGATAAAGAGAACCAGCTTGTGGGCGTGGTGTCGCTGGATGACGTGAAGGAATTCCTGCAGGATGAGGATTATCTCTCCGGTCTGGTTATTGCCGATGATGTGGCGCGGCCGGTACCGACGCAGCTTTACCCGCAAGACAATCTGGACCTGGTGATGCACAATTTTGGGCGCTATAACGTGGATGAGCTGCCAGTGGTAAACAGCAGCAGCGATAAAAGGCTGGCGGGCTCCGTGCGGCGCAAGGATGTCATCGACGCTTATAATAAGGAGATCTTTAAAGCTGACCTTGTTGGCGGCGTGCACAGCGTGGTTTCCGCGGTAAGCAATGAGCGCGAGGTGGAGCTCAGCGAAGGCTATATCCTGCGGGAGATCGACGCGCCGGTCAGCCTGGTCGGGAAATCGCTGAAAGCCAGCGGCATTCGTTCGCGTTATAATGTCGAGATTATTCTCATCCGCCATGCCCGCGAAACGGCAGACGGTCTGCCTAACCGCTCCGGCTCCGTGCCCACCGCCGATTATGTACTTAAACCGGGCGACAAGCTTTTGGTGATGGGCAATGCCGCCGACATCAAGAAACTGCTCTAAAACTCCAGCGAAATACCAACCACCGGCAAACTCTTATACTGCAGGATTTTGTCGCGCGTACCGTCATCGTTGTAATTGTAATTCCAGATATTGTCGCGATTGTAAAGATTGATCAGATCATAGAAAACGACAAGGTTGAAATTTTCAAACAGGTAGCGCTTGTCAATCCTCAAATCAAGACGGTGGTATGCCGGAAAACGAGTCGGGTTGAGGTCGTCGGTTTCCTGCACCAGCCACTCGCGCAGGCGGGGATCATAAACCGGCGGCGTGTAAGGGCGGCCACCCAGATAACGCCATTTAAAGCTGATCTCATCTTCGTCGGCCGGGAAAAAAGGCAGCCAGGAAAACGACTGATACCACCATGTTCCTTTGATATCGCGGAACCAGCTTTTTTCACGCCATAAAAATTTGTAGCCGGCAATGGCCGTAAATACGTGGCGATAGTCATAATCCCAGTCGTAAGTTTCACCGCTTCTTGGATCGACAGCCGTGGATTTTGAAGCGGCATAAGAGATGATCGTTGAAAACTGGCGCAGCAGTTTTTTCTGGAAAAAGAATTCGATCCCGTAAGCTTCGCCTTCGCCGGCATTCAGCAATCGGTCATTAAAATCATCCAGCGGTTCGGGCGTTGTCAGGCTCTGCTCGAGTGGCACATCATGATAGCTTTTGTAATAGCCCTCCACGGTCAGCTTCATGTCATCGCGGAACAGGTAATCCAACCCAAGCACATACTGCCTGGTGAATTTGCTATCCAGATCGCGGTTTAGCGGATTGGAGACCAGCTCAATGTAGGACGGTGTCTGATAATGCAGTCCGTAAGCGGCATTCAGCGTCAGTTTGGGCGTTGCATACCAGGAGAGCCCAAGGCGCGGACTCCAGGATGTGTAGCCGGTATAATCAAAATAGTCATACCTCAGTCCGGCGGTAAAACGCATACGGCGCAGAAAGTCCTGCGAGAGCTGAACAAAGGCCGCGCTTTTATAAGAAACGATATTTTCATTTATGTCCGTCGGCGGGTTGATCTGGAAAATGCCGATCGCTGAATCGGGGCGGCTGCTTTGCGGCTCATACAGAAAAAGTGTATCCGGATCCCCTGTAACCGCGTAGTCCAGCCGCACCTGCTTTACACCAGCGCCAAAATTGAGGCTGGTATTCTTGGATAGCTGCCAGAATAAGTCGCTCTTAAAATGAAGTTCCGTCTCGGCCGATTCGTTCACAAAAAACGTATCTTCCCGGTCATTTTCATCAATTTCGTAAACATCGGCGAAGAAATTGTTATGCACCGCGGAAAGTGTTGTGTAGGAATATAGCTGCTTGTTCCAGAATGTGCGCAGGGTTAAACCGGCGATAGTCTGATCGTTTTCGGAATCAACGTTCTCGGCTCCGCGTCCATAACCGCCCTCATCCCCTTCTTCGATGTTAATGGCGTCATTTCCGTAAACGGCGTTGAACAGGAGCTTATTTGAAGGATTAATGTCCCAGGCAATTTTGCTCTGCAGGTTATAGTATTGCGGAACGGCGGTAAGCCCGGTTGACTCGATGATCAGCTCCAGGTAGCTTTTGCGCGCCGAAAACATGTAGGAGGCGTTTTCTCCGATCGGGCCCTCGATAAGGCCGCCAAAACCGGCAAGCCCCATATTCACGTCACCGCGGAAACGGTCGCGCGCGCCTTCTCGCAGGGAGATTTCCATGACCGAAGAGGCTTTGTCGCCGTAGCGTGCTGAAAAGGCGCCGGCGTAAAAATCAAGGTCGCGCACCATATAGCTGTTTAGCAGATTGATCGGCCCGCCTCCTGCCCCCTGCACGGCAAAGTGGTTGGGATTGGGGATCTCAATCTGGTCCATAATAAAAAGGTTCTCGCCCGGGATGCCGCCGCGAATTATGATCTCATTATACTGGTCCGCCCCGGAAACGACTGCGGGAAAGGCCTGCACTGCACGCTGAATATCCTGCACGTCACCAGGACTGCGGCGAATCTCTTCAAAATTCATGCTGCGTGTGCTCACCACGGCTTCGCGCGGTTTTTCGAAATAGCTGCCCTGCACCTCGATGGCCTCGCCTTCGATCACGCTTTCCTCAAGCTCATACTCCACAACCGTGGTTCTGCCCGGGTTAACAACCACGTTATTTTTTTTCAAAGGGATGTAGCCCAGGAAGACCACCTGCAGGTTGTAGCTGCCCGGTTCAAGCTGGGGAATCGAAAAATAACCGCTGCTGTCTGTAGCGGCTCCCCGATCGCTGTCTTCGATCAACACGTTGGCACCGGGAAGCGGCTGCAACGTACGGCCGTCCTTAATAACACCGGCTATTTTTCCTTTTCCGCTCTGCCCGAAAGCCAGCGAAAAGATCAGAAGCGAGATAACCCATACGGATTTCATAATTTGCCCTCAATTGCTGAAAATGCCCGACATTAAAGTTAAGTAAAGCTCCTTAAGGGTGGTACGAATTAGTAATTGAAAAGCCCTAAACTAAAAAGCCTTGTTTTATATGCCCGCTTTTTTGAATATACTGAAAGCGGGCAAACTTAGAGGAGGGTTTTCAGGATTGAAAACGGGCTAGGCGGAAAGGCATCCAGCGTGGAAGACGGCGGCGGATAGGTGTGAGGTATGGCAGCAGAGCAAACATAACCGCACCCATCGATAACTGATAGTAGAAAGTTAAAAAGCGCCAGCCAAAAATAACAAAACCAATGATCTCAGCAGGCAGATAGGTTGAAAAAGCCATGAAAAATGCCGCTTCCGCGCCAAGCACTGCCCCCGGTGTGGGCACAAACAACATGATAAAATAAACCAGCCAGGAGAGGGCTATCACCGTGAGTAGTCCGACGGGCTGCCCCAGGCTTAGCAGAAGCACGTACAACAATAAGTAGCGAATAAGCCACTGCAGCGTGTTGAGCAGCAGGCTCAGCAAAAACAACCTTTTACCGCTTTTCCAGATCAGCAGGCTTACCTGCCTTATTTCAGCAACCTGTCCGGTAAACCAGTTACGGGCGCGTACAACCCAGGGCTGATCGTAAAAAACCACTTTATAAAGAAAGGCCAGCACCGTGCCAGCGATCGCCACATACAATAGCGCGTGGTGATCCAGCAGCATATTGCTTACCCCCGATATAAGCAGGGATTCGCTGATAAAACCGCTGAACACAAAAATTACCAAAAAGGAAATCATAAAATAGACCAGGTCTTCCAATGTAGTAATGGCGCTTAAAACGATGGAAGATGCAGGCGAGACACCATTGCTGATCAGCATGGCCGCTTTTACCGGAGAGCCACCCACCGCGGTGGGCGTAAGCGCCGCGCCGAGGTCAGAACCAATCGCGGTGCGCAGACTGTTTTTAAATGATATTTTTTGTTTGATAAAATCTGTCCACAGCCAGATGCGTGAAGCATGGGTAAGCCAGGGCATAAGACCAAGACCAAGCGCGAGCACAAAATAGACGGGATTAAAAGCGGAAAGGCTTTGCAGGAGATCCTGCTTTCCGCCCCACAGTGAAACGGTAATATTTATAACAACAAGTACGGGGATTGCCCAGAATATTTTCTTTAAATGCTTCCTTAGCGGAGAGTGCGCTTCCCTGCTTTGCTTCATATACGGTCCCTGTTGCGCGTTTTAAATTTTTTCTTTCATCCTGTTCTTATCCATACTCGGAAGATGAACAGGGTAACTTAACAGCTTTTTGTAAGCATCCAGCAGCTTTCCGTTGATACTATCCCAGCTGAAGTTGAGAGCATATTGCCGGGCGTTGCGGGCAAATTGCAGACGCTTTTTTTCATCATTTAGCAGTACGTCAACCGCGGCAGCGAGTTGCGCGGGATCGTTTGCGGCAGTCACATGTCCGGTTTTACCATCCTCAACCAGATCTTTTACCGCGCCTTTATCCACCGTAACGACCGGCAAGCCGCTGGACAGTGCTTCTAAAATAACATTTCCGAATGTCTCGGTGGTGGAGGGAAACACAAAAAGGTCGGCATTTGCGTATTCGCGTGCCAGATCGTCTCCATGAAGGTATCCGGCAAAGCGGCAGTCCGGCAGGCGTTGCTGCAGTTCCGCGCGGTACTCACCATCGCCAATCCAGATTAAATCACATTTTTTGGCATTTTTATTTAAAAGCAAGTACGCCGCGGCCAGGTCATCCACATCTTTCTCTTTTACAATTCTCCCTACAAAGAGCAGGCGTGGTATTTTATTTTGCCGGTTGCGCCATTTGGGGTTAAACAGCTCTGTGTTTACGCCCCGCTGCCAAAGTATCACGTTACGGAAACCTTGCAGCCGCAACATACGCCGCGTGGATTGCGAAGGCGCCAGTATCGCGTCAAACTGGTTGTAAAACCAGCGCAGATAACCCCAGCCGACATTCTCCGCAAAATTAAATCCGTAATATTTAAAGTAAGCAATAAAATCGGTGTGGTAAGCGGCTACTGCCGGTATGTCATTGAGGCGGGCATAGCGCATGGCCTGGTATCCCACCAACGTCGGGCTTGAAACGTGGATTAGATTAGGACGAAAACGATCAAGGCTGCGAAAAAGTCTTTTTTGTCCCGGTAAAGCAATACGGTAATGCGGATAGAGAAAAAACGGCACATAGGGCATGGAACGTACCCTGCGGCTCCAGCTGTACTCTTTGCCCGGCGTAAATGGGGAAAAGAAACGGTAGGTGATTTTTTCTTTATCGAGATGGTTAGCCAGGTGGCAGTAGGTGTTGGCAACGCCATCCGTGCTTGGGGGTAAACTGTCAGCAAAGATGGCTACTCTCATGGCATTTACCCAAACAGGTACAAGGCGGTTTCAGCAGAAGCTAACCCCAACAGCGCTCCGGCAAGAACATCGCCCGGAAAGTGCACCCGCAGATATACACGTGAAACGGCGACGCTCAGCGCCCAAAAAAGCATCAGCGGCCATAGCTCAACCACATGCAAAACGATAAGCCGCCCAAACAAAAAGGCACAAGCCGTATGGCCGGAGGGGAAGCTATAGCGGTCCGGGGCTTTAATTTTGCGGGCCACGCTTACCAGCTTTTCAAACGGGCGTTTACGTCTGACCACATTCTTTATCAACAGGTAAACGGGTATCTGCATGCCAAAGGCGGCTGCGGCAACAGCGAGCATGTCCAGGCTTATGGCGTCCCCGATAAGAAACAGCGTAAGGCCATAAAGCACATAAACATAGCCGTCCGCGGAGCGCGTCATAAAACGGAAGTAGCCGTCCGCAAATTTTTTGTTGCTGATAGTGGCAAGCCTTAAAAAAAGCCTTTGATCCACAGCGAGTATACTTTGTCCGATATTTTTAACCATAAGCATTTCCTGAATTGCTATACGCATTATAGCATTTATTTATTCAGAATATGTTAAGAATTGTTTTGTTATTTATGCGGCTGAACAGAAATATAAAAGGCCGGTCAGCGCCGGCCTTGAGATTAATCGTCCTCTTCCTGCTGCTGTTTGGACAGCTTGTGCGTGAAGCCGATATGGTCGAAAGGATTGACAACGCTGGTGGCGATATTTCTGAGGTGCGAGTTTATACGCTTCAGATAGCGGAAATACATTGCCAGGGTAACTGCGTCACCGCTGGATATTTCTTTATCCACTTCGTTGATATAATCATTTACATGCTGATCGCAAAGCTGGTTAATCCAGCGATACTCCTTGAGCACAGCCTCAGCATCTTTGACGTCCGATTTTTCGAACTGTACCGGAACGCGCTCAAAGGTATCCGCAACGCCTTTTTCAACACGCTGAAGATCCTCTTCAAAAATTCCGCCGCTGAGTTTTGCCGGATGCTGTTTGGCCAGGTCAACCATGTTCTTGGTATAATCGCCAATACGCTCTATGTCTATAACTATACTTGCCAGCACCAGCGCTGAGTAAATCTCATCGCCGCCGGCCACCGTCAGATGGCTGAAGATATTGCGTCTGACCTCGCGCTCAAAGCGGTTGACCTCGATATCTTTGTCATATATATCAATCTCGATGGAGTTGTTTTCCTTTTCACGCAGACTTTTACGGGCGGCATTAAACATATCCTTGGTAATAGCCAGCATTTCATAGGACCGGCTGAACGCCTTGTCCATCAACGTATCTTTATTAAAGATTGCAAAAAGCTGTTTTAACATGATAACCTCATTTAAACACAAATATTATAGTCAATGGCAGTAAAAAAAACATAACGATGATGTATGCAAAAGGTATAACTTTGTTCCGGATAGCAACGTCTGCCATTTTTTCCGCAAAATAAATCGGCAGAAAACGGAACGGCCACAGGATAAGCACACCGGCTATGTTAAATATCAGGTGCGCAAAAGATACTATGATCGCGCTGGCGTTAGCTGTGACCAATGCAGCCAAAATAGATGTAAATGTCGTACCGATATTGGCGCCGAGCGTGTAAGGAAAAATCTGTATAAGATTCAGAATGCCTGCGCCGGCCATCGGAACAATCAGGCTGGTGGTAATGGAGCTGCTCTGCGCAAGAACCGTCAGCAATAAACCAACCGTAAAGGCGCGTATGGCATTCTTGAACAGAATTTTGTCAAACCAGGCTTCCGCACGCTTAACCACCAGGATCTTCAGCGACGAGACGATCTGCTTAAGCGCCAGAAAGAGAAGCAGCAGGGCCAGTATTAATGAGAGCCAGGCCGATGAGCCAAGCAGTTCAATAATACCTTTTGCCACGGGGCTGGTTATCGCTTTTAAAGGGTTGAAGAAGTTTAGCCCGCCCACATTCTGAAAGGCATTTCCAAGCCATGTGGCCGATTCACCAAGAATGTTAAAAGACAACTGCAGCGGAAAAATCACAATAACAGCCAGAATATTAAAAAAGTCATGAACGGTAGATGCCGCGAATGATCGTCGGAATTCGATGGAGCGGTTTAGGTGCGCGATAGAAACCAATGTATTGGTTACCGACGTACCTATGTTTGCGCCCATAATAATCGGGATGGCATTTGCCACACTTAAAGCGTTGCCTCCAACCATGCCGACCACAATAGACGTTGTAGATGAAGAACTTTGTATAAGTGAGGTTGCTAAAATACCGATAAAGAGACCAACGAAAGGATTGGATGTACTGCTGATGAGAGCTTCTGCCAGACCTTTTCCAAACAGCTTGAGAGAGGACCCCATGAGTGAAATGCTGAGCAGAAATATGTATAGGAAAAGGATGAGTAAAAACAATCTGAGTATTGTGTTTTCGCCTTTTCCTTTTGTCTTGTCAGACTTCATTAAAAATCTTCCTTGTATAGATACCACTTTCCGAGATTTAGAAAAGTGTAAAATACAAAGCCCAATGTTAGATTTTTATTAGTTAAGCGTTAGTATTCTAATCTCTTTCTAATAATATAAAAAATCTTTTCCTTTAATTGTAAAGTTGAATCTATAAACTGATGACTATAGATTTTACCAACTTTGCCCCAAATTAAATCTTTTCACCGAAACCCTGCGGAGGATTCTTATGGCTAAAAAAATGACCGGCGATGTTTACTATCCTGCAAAAGAAGTAGTAAAAAATGCCAATGTAAAAGATTATGAAAAACTCTACAAGAGCTCGATTAAAGACCGCGAAGGCTTTTGGGCAGATGAAGCGAAGCGTCTGGACTGGTTTAAAAAGTGGGACAAAGTTCTCGATGACAGCAATAAGCCTTTTTACAAATGGTTTGTCGGCGGAAAAATTAACATTATTCAAAACGCCATAGACCGGCACCTCAAAACGTGGCGCCGCAACAAGCTGGCCCTTATCTGGGAGGGCGAGCCGGGCGACCTGAAAACGTTCTCTTACCACGCTTTGAACCGCGAGGTGTGTAAATTTGCCAACGTTCTTAAAAGCATGGGCGTGCGCAAAGGCGACATTGTAACGATCTACATGCCGCAGATTCCGGAACTGGCTATTGCCATGTTATCCTGTGCAAAGATCGGTGCCGCGCATAGTGTGGTGTATGGGGGCTTTAGCGTAGAAGCTTTGGCCGATCGTATCAACGATGCGCAAAGCCGTGTGCTGGTTACCGCGGACGGCGGATTCCGGCGCGGCAAGCCCACCGACCTGAAGGGCATTGCCAACGAAGCGATCAAACGGTCTCCTACTATTGAGGTATGCATCACTGTAAAGCGCACGGGCGAAGAATGCTACATGGAAAACGATCGCGATTTCTGGTATCATGACCTGATGGGCCTGCCCATAGCCGGTGCACGCTGCGAAACGGAAAAAATGGACGCTGAGGATATGCTGTTCATCCTCTATACGTCCGGTACAACGGGAAAACCTAAAGGCCTTGTTCACACGCACGGCGGTTATAGCGTTTACACCTCCACAACGCACCGTACTGTTTTTGATATTAAAGACGAAGACCGCTGGTGGTGCGCCGCCGATCCGGGCTGGATTACCGGACACAGCTATATTGTTTATGCGCCATTGATCAACGGTGCAACGGTTATGATGTATGAAGGTGCCCCGAACCATCCTTACCCGAGCCGCTGGTGGCAAATGGTAGAAAAATACGGCATAACCATTCTGTACACATCGCCCACAGCCATACGCGGCCTGATGCGTTTTGGCGATGCCTGGCCGCGGAGACACGACCTGAGTACGTTACGCCTGCTGGGGTCAGTCGGCGAACCCATTAATCCTGAGGCCTGGAAATGGTATTATAACGTAATCGGCGAAGAGCGTTGCCCGATCATGGATACGTGGTGGCAAACTGAAACCGGCGGTTTTGTAATTACGCCGTTGCCGGTAACACCGTTAAAGCCCGGTTCGGCCACAAAGCCCTTCTTCGGACATGAAGTAGCGATAGTTGACGACAAGGGCAAAGAAGTAAAACCCGGTGAAGAGGGCAAACTTGTACTGAAGGCCCCATGGCCCGGCATGGCACGCACTATCCATGGCGACCCCGACAGATATGAGGAAACCTACTGGAAGGATTACAAAAAACAGGGCTGGTACAAGGCCGGCGATTCGGCACGTATGGATGAAGATGGCTATTTCTGGATCATTGGCCGGATTGACGACGTGATAAAAGTAAGCGGTTACCGTCTGGGGACCGCCGAAATAGAAAGCGCGCTGGTGAGCCATCCTGCCGTATCAGAGGCCGCGGCTATCGCCCTGCCCCACGAGCTAAAGGGCAATGCCATCCACACTTTCGTAATTCTTAAGGCCGGTAAGACCGGGGACAAGCAACTTGAAGAAGAACTAAAGGAACATGTAAACAAAGAGATGGGCCCCATCGCCAAACCGGAGGCCGTCATATTTACCGACAACCTGCCAAAGACACGCAGCGGCAAGATTATGCGCCGCGTTTTAAAAGCACGGGCGCTCGGCCAGGACGAAGGCGATCTGAGCACATTGGAAGAATAAATAATAAGGCGGGCATTGACCCGCCTTTTTTTGTGGAGGACGATACGATGAACTTTGAACTTTATGCTTCCGGGACGAGGTGGGAGCCTATCGTCGGTTACTCGCGGGCGGTAAAGGCCGGAAACGCAGTTTATGTATCAGGTACAACGCCGACTGATAGCGCCGGAAAAATACAGGCCGCGGGCGATGCATACAGGCAGACCGTTATTACAATCCGGAATATTGAAAAGGCGCTGAGTAATTTCGGGCTGGACCTAAGCGCCGTTTACCGCACGCGTATGTACGTGGTCAACATAGACGACTGGGAAAAGGTGGGAGAAGCGCACGGACAGTTTTTCCGGGACATCCGGCCGGCCACAACGATGGTGGAAGTATCACGCCTGATCTCGCCGGATATTCTGGTGGAAATTGAAGCGGAGGCTTACGCCGGTTGATCAGTAAATTTCCAGGTTATTAAAAATGGCGATGCGCGCCTGAATATAGCCGCCGCGGTGAAAGCGGTTATCAACCACGCCGGTTTCTTCGGCAACTATTTTAATACGATGCTCATCCAGCCGGCCGGGATCATTGTCGCTGTAACGTAAATATGATCCGTCGATTGTGAATGTACCGTAGAACGGGTAGTTGATATTCAATACAGTCTGCCCGTTTTCGGTGAAACCATCATACGGGCTAAAATGCTGAATAATGGCATATTGCGGATAGCGAAAATCTACCGGTGACCAGCTTATCTGCATGTTGGCACGGTCCGGGTGGCGGCGGTCAAAATCAACCGAGGTAAATTCGATTTCCGGTGTTTCAATCCAGGCATAAAAGCGGCTGCTGTCGCTAAAGACAATCTCAAAAACGTAAATGGAATCGGACACTACCGGCGTGTAGCTCAGGTAGTATGGCCGCGTGTCATTCAGTAACGCGTATGGCGGTGATAGCTTCACACCGTTGACCCGAATTTCCCCATCCAATATTTCCACATGCTTGCCATCCGTGTCTCTCATATGAACCTTAATGGTGGACTGGGCATGCAGGGTTTCACCATTTATGTTGCGGATCATTTTAATTTCAGGATAAACATCTCCCGCCTGCAAAGCGGTAAGTTCAACAACAGGCGCGATGTCACCGCAGGCAAAAAGGCCGGCTGAGAATAAAATAAGCAGGATATTCTTTGGTCGCTTCATGTCTCTTCCCTGACGCTAAAAGATTTATATTAATGATAATAAGAAATTTGCCCGGAGATTGCTATAAAATTAAAACGAAATTCAGGAACGCGTTAAGCGGCGTATAATGGCGGCTCGCTCCGGGAAAAGTTCTATCAGTTCGGCGCGCTCCGGCATCTCGAAGTCATCAAAGTTAAACCCGGGGGCGACGGTGCAGCCACACAGCGTATAGCCGCGAAAGCCCTTCACGTGGGCGGCAAAATAGCTGCCGGCAGGCATCACGATCTGTGGCTTTTGGCCGGCGTCGTTTACCGGGCCCAATTCCAGAATGTCATAATCGGAAGTATGCGGATTGAGGCGGTGCAGCAGAAGCGGATCACCTTCATAGAAATGCCAGACCTCATCCTGCCGCAGGCGGTGAAAAGCCGAAAACTGGTGGCCGTGCAGCAAAAAATAAATTGCCGTGGATACCGATCTTTGGGCGTCAAAGCGTTCGGGCAAGGCTTCTTTGATGATGCTTTCCGGGGAACGATAGCTTTCACTGAAAAAACCGCCTTCGGGGTGCTCCCGTAAATTCAGAACACGCACCAGTTTTTGAACCTGTCCGATCATGCATTACCCTGTTCGTTTTCTTCCTGCCGGCGGTTCTGCTCTGAAGCCTCTTTCGATTTGCCGTTTTTGTAAATACGCTGCGTCATTTGTTTAAGCTCGCTGCCGGCATTTTTAAGGTCCTGGCGGCGACGCATAATGATAATACCTCCGATAAGCGCGGGAATGATCGCGTTAAGGAAGAAAACCAGCAGCGACACCCCAACCGCCGCGCCGCCGGATACGCCATACTGGGCCAGGAAAAATACGGCCAGGTTCTCGCGCACGCCCAGCCCGGAAACGGAAACGGGGATGAGTCCGGCGCTCCAGACAAATACGCCCACCCACAACGTATGCATCCAGGAGATATCGTAGTGGGCATTTAGCAGTATGTGATACTGCAAAACCATGGTCAGGAAAATGGGCATGTTATAAAGAACACTGATAGTGAAAATACGGATATAGTCAACATTTTTTTCCTGGAAACGATGAAAAATGTCCCGCTTGAGCAGAAAGGGTAAAACGAGGTAGGCCACCACTGTGGCAGCTCCAAGGGCCCACAATCCATAGCGATACTCCGGGAACACAACGGGAAGCGTAAAAGCTACAAGCAATATTTTAAGCGTCGTCTGGAAAAACTTTTCGGCGGCAAAGGCGATCACCTTGCCCCTTTTGCGTCCGCGCAATAAAAATACTTTGGCGATTTCGGCGTTGCCCCCGGGCAGCATCATCCGGAAAGCGAAGCCGGCGAAAAAGGACGGCAGCAGGTCGCGCGCTTCCACGTGGGCGGAATGGTGCTGAGTCAGGAAGCGCCACAATCCGAATTGCAGGGCCAGGTGGATTAAGCCCACCGCGATAACCGGCAAAAGCACAAGCGGGCCGAAACCAAGAAGCGTTTCCCAGGTCCGTGAAGCATCAACTTTGCTAAATATGTAGGCCAGCAGCCCAAAGCCGACAACATATTTTAAGGCAAGAAAAATTTTATCTCTGATCGTATCTCGCATATCAGCACTTTTCGGGTAAATACGGTTTATTTCTGAGGCACCGGTCCGGCATAAGACAGGTCGATCGGGGCAATGCCGCTTGCCAGATATTGCCACTGCAGGCGGCCAAGCTGCCGGATATGCAGGTAGTCGTGGGCCAGCCAGTTGGCCAGAATGCGTCGCGCGCTCATTTTGCCGGCCTGCGGGTGGTCATAAAAAGCATCCCAGTCCGGTTGATTGAGATTGTTCAGCCATTGAATGCTGCGCTCCCGTTCTTCGTGAAAAAGCGTAAGCACCAGTGAGGGATTGCGCTCATTATAATTACGCTCCACAACCCACTTTGGCGGGTCTATCGCCGGCCAGGCCGTGCCCGGCTTGTGTAATGTGTAATCTAGGCGCGTCCGGAAATCATCGCGCTCCTCGTCCAGCAGGTGGTGCACTACTTCCAGCATAGACCATGTTTTTTGATCAGGTTTCCAGCGCCACTGCTGTTCACTGACACCTTTGCAAAGCGCTTCAAAAACGGCCGTGTTGGCAGCCAGCTTTTCAACTATTTCCTGTTCATCCATCAGCGCTCCTCAATATTTAAAAAACAATTTTCTTTTTTCCTGCACGAATGCCGTATAGTCTTTTTTTTGTTTTGCCGGTAAAAAGCTGCCGTTTATCAGCTTCATCCACTCCAGGAACAAGGCTTCCAGCTCACGCAGCACCTGGTTGGCCGCTTTGCTGTTCAATGCCATCTGCCGTTGGGCAAATGCGATTGCATCGGCGGCGCCGGAAAAGCGTAGCAGGTCATTGCCCAGTTGTACAGATCCCTTTTCTATGCTTCCTGAAAATTGTTCATTTATCAGCCGCTGCTGCGGCAGTAGCTGCCATTTTTCATTATTTTGCACAGCGCGGAAATCATCCGGACTGAAAGCCTTGTGGCCGACAAGAAAGGCAACAAGCAGCAAACGAAAAAGCTTCAGCCGTTCCAACTGCGGAAATGTACACGTCTGATCTACCTTTGACAACAGAGCGCCCAGATCAAAGGGATCGTTTTCGTCAAAAAGAGGTTTCACCGGGAGCCGCCGGAAACGGCCCTGAAAAACGGGACGCAGACAAAACAATAACAGCTCATCATCCGCGTGACGGACCATGCCGTGCTTAACCACTTCAACACCGGCACGACCGGCCAGCTTCATGGTCAGATCCATATTGGGTATCATAACACTCCCGGGAGCCGGGTCGCGCAGCAGCATAAAGCGATCTTTTTCAGTGCCCGCCTCGAAGATCTGTTCTTTAACTGATAACCGCGCGTAGCTGCATAAGAGATCGTCCTTGCTGCTGCCACAGGCATTTTTCTCTATATCAAAGCTAACAGGCTTCAGCTTTTCCAGGTGGCGTGAAATAATCCGCAGGCCACGGCGGCTATAGCCTTCGGCATCAATACGATCGTATGTAATGGGGCAACGTTTCATTATGTGGATTTTTCCGGGGTCAGGCCGCTGAAAAATACAACAGGCTGAAAAAACTACAAAAAGAAAAAGATAAAAGGGAGGCGTGGCGGCCGGTATACGCGATCAGGCCGCCGGGAAACTGGCTTAGTCGTTCTGCAGGGGGCTGAGCATTTCCATTTTAAGGTTAAGCGCTTTGCACACATTGACAATTGTACGCATGTGAAAGGAGTGGCGCGCTTTTTCAATATCAAATATGGTTGTTTTGCCGACGCCGGCAAGGTTGGCCAGCTCGATCTGGCTGAGTCCGCTTTTTTTTCTGTGCGTACGCACCAGTTCTCCAAAGGCCTGCATATCCCACATGATAAACTCTCCTATCTTTGTTTTTCATAAAAATTTTCACAGATTTTCGGCTAAAAAAGAACAAGATTTAGCTGACCGGTTTCGCTGATCATCGGGCGTTCAGAGACACCGGCCGTTTTTTGTAAGGGTTCGGAATTTTTGCTATATTAAAAGCTCTTTAAAAACAGCGATATTTTAAACGTCTCCAAACTTTTTAATGCTCACACTAAAAAAGGGGCTATATGAGTCAACAAAACAATAAAACTATAGAAGAAATAGAACTTCAGGAGTGGCTTGAATCGCTTGACTACGTGATTCAGGAAGGTGGCTCGCAGCGCGCCACGTCTTTGCTGCAAGCCCTGCAGAGCCGCGCCCATTACGAAGGCATCAAAATGCCTTTTTCCGCCAACACGCCTTATATCAACACCATTCCGCCGGAAGAGCAGCCTAACTTCCCCGGCAGCCGGGAAATCGAGCGGCGTATAAAAAGCCTTATCCGCTGGAACGCCATGGCCATGGTTGTGCGGGCCAACAAACATGAGGCCGGGATTGGCGGACACATTTCCACCTACGCCTCCGCGGCCACGCTCTATGAAATAGGCTTTAACCATTTTTTCCGCGCCCCGTCGGATAACTTCAGCGGTGATGCCGTTTACTTCCAGGGCCACGCCTCACCCGGTATTTACGCCCGCGCCTTCCTGGAAGGACGCATATCGATGGAGCAGCTCAAAAATTTCCGCCACGAAACACACCCCAATGGCGGACTGTCTTCCTATCCACACCCCTGGCTGATGCCCGATTTCTGGCAGTTTGCGACTGTGTCTATGGGCCTGGGTCCGATTATGGCCATTTACCAGGCGCGTTTTAACCGCTACCTGGAAGACCGCGGCCTGAAACCCAAGGGTGATGAAAAAGTGTGGGCATTCCTGGGTGACGGTGAAACGGACGAACCGGAAACACTGGGCGCTATCTCGCTGGCCACACGGGAACAGCTGGACAACCTGATTTTTGTAATTAACTGTAACCTGCAGCGTCTGGACGGCCCGGTACGCGGCAACGGTAAAATCATCCAGGAGCTAGAGCGCGTTTTCCGCGGCGCCGGCTGGAACGTCATTAAGATTGTCTGGGGTAAAGACTGGGATCCGTTGCTGGCACAGGATAAGGAAGGCTTGCTCGTCAAGCGTATGGCCGAGGTTGTCGACGGTGAATATCAGAATTACAGCGTTAAGGGCGGCGCTTATATCCGTCAGCACTTCTGGGGCAAGTACCCGCAGCTGCTGAAAATGGTTGAGCACATGTCCGATGAGCAGCTTGAGCGTCTGCGTCTGGGCGGCCACGATCCGGAAAAAGTTTACGCGGCATACAGCGCGGCGGTAAAGCACAAGGGAGCACCCACCGTGATTTTGGCGCGCACTGTAAAAGGCTACGGCCTTGGCGAAGCGGGCGAAGGCAAAAACATAACCCACCAGCAGAAAAAACTGAACGAACAGGAACTGCGTACTTTCCGCAGCCGTTTCGGTATTCCGATTTCTGACGAAAAAATCGACGATATTCCTTTCTACAAGCCGGACGAAGACAGCCCGGAGATGCAATATATGAAGGAGCACCGCAAGCAGCTAGGCGGCTACATGCCGCAGCGCAAAAAGCAAGCCCCAGGTGCCCTGAAAACTCCGGATGAAAGCATTTTCGAAGAGTTTTACGAAGGCACGGGAGACCGCGAGGCCTCCACGACGATGGTTTTTGTGCGCCTGCTGTCCAAGTTGCTGCGTGACAAGGAAATCGGTAAAAACATTGTACCGATTGTGCCCGATGAAGCGCGCACCTTTGGTATGGAATCGCTGTTCCGCCAGGTGGGTATTTATGCGCACGGCGGCCAGCTTTATGAGCCGGTGGACAAAGAGAGCCTGCTTTATTATAAAGAAGCTAAAAACGGCCAGATCCTGGAAGAAGGAATCACCGAAGCCGGATCAATGTCGTCTTTCACGGCAGCGGGTACAGCTTATTCGCTGCATGGCATTAACGCCATTCCCTTTTTCATATTCTACTCCATGTTTGGGGTACAGCGCATTGGCGACCTGATCTGGGCGGCCGGGGATATGCGCGCCAAAGGCTTCCTGCTGGGCGCCACATCCGGACGCACAACGCTGGCCGGCGAGGGCCTGCAGCACCAGGACGGCAACAGTCACCTGATGCTTTACCCCTATCCCAACCTGAAAGCCTATGACCCGGCATTCGCCTACGAACTGGCTGTGCTGATCCGTGACGGCATCGAGCGCATGTACGAGAAACATGAAAACGTTTTCTATTATCTCACGGTGATGAATGAAAACTACAAGCAGCCGGAAATGCCCAAAGGCAAAGAGGTGAAGGAAGGCATCGTCAAAGGAATGTACAAGTTCCGCGCTTCCAAAAAGAAGAAAGCCAAAATGCAGGTAAACCTGTTTGGCAGCGGAACGATTATGAACTGCGTGGTGAAGGCGCAGGAAATGCTGGAAGATAAATTTGACATTGCCGCCGATATCTACAGCGTTACCAGCTACAAAGAACTGCACGTGGACGCCACACAGGCTGATCGCTGGAACATGTTCAATCCGACGAAAAAGCAGAAGAAAGCATATATAGAGGAAGTACTTGATGGCAGTGAGGGCGTTTATGTGGCCGCTTCCGATTATGTAAAGGCATTGCCGTTGTCCATCGCCAAATGGGTGCCGGGACCGTTTGCGGCGCTGGGAACCGATGGATTCGGGCGCAGCGACGGACGCAATCAGCTGCGTAATTTCTTTGAAGTGGACGAGCGCTATGTCGTACTGGCCGCCCTAAACCTGCTGGCGCAAAAAGGCGACCTGAAGGGATCGGATGTAACAAAGGCGATCAAGGATATGGATATCGATCCGGAGAAACCAAACCCGTGGTTCAGCTAAACCGGCGATTAAAAACGAAGCGTAAGTGAGGATTAAAATTTATGGCACAAGAAATAAAACTGCCTGAACTGGGTGATGGTATTGAATCGGGAACGGTTGTAAGTGTTTTTGTTTCCAAAGGCGATACTATTGAAAAAGATCAGGCCTTGCTGGAACTGGAAACGGACAAGGCGGTCATCGAAGTTCCGGCATCGGAAAGTGGAAAAATCTCGAAGGTGCTTGTTTCCAAAGGTGATGAGGTCGATGTAGGCCAGGCCATCGTGGAGATTGAGGGCGCCGGAGACGGATCCGCGAAAGAAGAAGCGCAAAAGGAAGAAAAGGCAGAAAGGCCTAAGCAGGAAGAGAAGGAATCCGGCGAAGAGCCTAAACAGGAAAAGGCGCCTGCGAAGGAAGAGAAGAAGGAAAGCAAAAAAAGCAAGGACGCCGGCAAAACCGTTAATTTCAAGATCCCCAATTTGGGTGACAACATTGAATCCGGCGTGGTTACTTCCATTCTTGTAAGTGAAGGCGACGCCGTGGAAAAGGACCAGGGCCTGCTGGAGCTGGAAACTGACAAAGCGGTCGTAGAAGTACCCAGCGATGTCGCCGGTACAATCAAAAAAATCAATGTCTCCCAGGGTGACGAAGTCGCTGTTGACCAGGAAGTAATGGTCATCGAATCCAGTGGTGCTGAACCGGAAGAGGACACAGAAGAAGCCGCGGAAGAAACAAAGCCCGAAAAGAAAGAAGAGCCAAAAGAAGAAAAAGCCAAAGAGAAAAAGGACGTTTCTCCGGCAGCAGCGGCCACCGTATCCAAAGACGTGCCGCAGCAGGTGTTTGAACCGCCCAAGCGCGGCAAGCTTGCACCGGCTTCTCCTTCTGTTCGCCGCTTTGCCCGCGAAATCGGGCTGGATATCCATGATGTTCCGGGATCGGGCCCGGGCGGACGCATTTCCGTTGAGGACGTGAAGTCGTACGCTAAAATGCTGAACAAGCAAAAAGGCGCCGGCATGGCACCTGGCGTTCAGGCTGAGCCGCTGCCGGACTTCAGCAAATGGGGCGAAACCGAGCGCGAAAGCATGTCCAAACTGCGGCAGACGGGAGCCAAACATCTCAGCTATGCCTGGGTCAGCATCCCGCATGTGACGCAATTCGACAAAGCTGATATCACTGAGCTGGAAAAGCTGCGCAAAGCCAACGGCAAAAAAGCGGAAGACGCCGGCGGTAAACTGACCATGACCGCAATCCTGATAAAAGTTATCGAGGCCGCTCTGCGTAAATTTCCGCAGTTCAACGCCAGTGTGGATATGTCCAAAATGGAGATTATCTACAAGAAGTACTTTAATATCGGCATCGCTGTGGATACGCCATACGGACTGGTTGTGCCGGTCATTAAAAACGTTGAAAAGAAAAACATCATCGATCTCTCGGTTGAGCTGACCGAAATGTCTAAAAAGGCACGCGACCGCAAGCTTAGCCTGGAAGAGATGCAGGGCGGCAACTTCAGCATCTCCAACCTGGGCGGCATTGGCGGCACAGGCTTTACACCGATCGTCAATTCACCTGATGTGGCTATTCTGGGCGTCTCACGCGCGGCTATGGAGCCGAAATTTGTTGATGGCAAGTTTGAGCCGCGTTTGATGATGCCTTTGGCCTTGTCCTACGATCACAAGCTGATCGACGGCGCGGATGCAGCCAGGTTTTTGAGGTGGGTGTGTGAAGTGCTGGAAGAACCGTTCAGGGTTATGCTTGAAGGGTGAAACGCACGATCACGATCTTGCTCATGATCATGATCTAAGGTAAACATGTTTGACCATGAAAAACTGAATGTTTATCAAAAAGCCATCCTATTTAATAAATGGCTTTTTGAATTTCTAAAAGAGCAAGAAAATTTGTCCGCTGTTTTGACAAGACAACTGGACAAAGCGGCTATTTCAATACCATTAAACATTGCCGAAGGAAATGGCCGTTACCGTGCTGACGATAAAATACGTTTTTTTCATATTGCACGAGGTTCGGCTTTAGAATGTGCTGCATGTCTGGACCTGATTAAAATAGTCGTCACCGGTGATAATGAAGTTGAAAAAGGCAAAAAGATTCTCTCGGACGTTGTCTCCATGTTAATGGGCTTGATAAAGTCTCAGGCAAATCGGGTGCAAGATGTGGAAGATACATACCTTACCGAAAAAGATCACGATCAAGAACATGATCATGATCAAGATTTTTAAAGGAGCAAATTGATGTCTGAAACAGCAAAAGGAATAAATCTCGTTGTTATTGGTGCCGGGCCGGGTGGTTATGCCGCGGCGTTTCTGGCGGCGGATCTTGGAATGAATGTCACATTGGTTGACCCGGAGGAAAACCCCGGCGGCGTCTGTCTTTATCGCGGATGTATTCCTTCCAAGGCGCTGCTGCACATCGCCAAGCTGGTCAATGAAGCGGAAGAGTCCCATAAATGGGGCGTAGCCTTTCAAAAACCGGAAATTGACCTGGACAAAGTGCGCGACTGGAAAAACAACGTCGTACAAAAGCTGACCGGTGGGACGGGACAACTGCTCAAACAGCGCGGTATCAACCATATTCGCGGGCATGCCAAGTTTAAAGACAGCGGCAGTTTGAATGTGACACTGCTGGATGGCAGTGAACAGACGGTTTCCTTTCAGTATTGCATCATCGCGACGGGTTCACGGCCCACTACTATCCCTTCGCTGATCCCCGACTCCGAACGGGTGATGAATTCCACCGGAGCCCTTGACTTAAAAGATATTCCTAAAAAACTGCTGGTTGTCGGCGGTGGCTATATCGGCCTTGAAATGGGCAGCGTCTATCATGCCCTGGGCAGTGAAGTCAGCGTGGTGGAAATGATGCCGGGCCTTTTGCCGGGTGCCGACCGTGACCTGGTAAAGGTTCTGTCCAAAAACCTGGAATCTCGTTTTCACAACATCATGCTGGACACTAAAGTCGTGGAGATGAAGGAAATCTCCGATGGCATTAAAGTGACATTCGAGCAAAAGGACGGCAACAAGGTTGAAGAAAAATTCGACCGCGTGATGGTGTCGATCGGCCGCAAGCCCAATTCGGAAGGCATTGGCCTGGAGAACACCAGCATCAAGCCCGACGACAAAGGCTTTATCCCGACCGATCTGCAGCGCCGCACGTCGGAGCCCAATATATTTGCCATCGGTGATGTGGCCGGTGAGCCAATGCTGGCGCATAAAGCAAGTCACGAGGGTCACGTGGCCGTGGAAACGATCGCCGGTGAAAAAGTGGCTTTTGAACCCAACGCCATTCCGGCCGTGGTTTTTACCGATCCCGAGCTGGCCTGGTGCGGCATTACCGAAAACGAAGCCAAAGAACAAGGATTGGATGTTGAAGTAGCCCGCTTTCCCTGGGCAGCATCCGGGCGTGCCATCACCATGGACCGCACCGACGGACTGACCAAACTGATTTTTGACAAGGAAACCGAACGCGTCCTGGGTATGGGTATTGTGGGCGCCGGGGCCGGAGAGCTCATCTCCGAAGGCGTGCTGGCGGTTGAAATGGCCGCGCTTGCCAGCGATGTGAAACTCTCCATTCACCCGCATCCGACCATTTCCGAAACCATCATGGAAAGCGCCGAGATGTTCTTTGGCACTGCCACGCACGTTTATCGACCAAAAAGGAAATAGTCATGAAAGCGTCGCATCCTCAGTACAGCCTGGGAGAAGAAATTGCCAATGCCGTCAGTCATGGAATCGGGATTATTTTAAGCATCACCGGGCTGGTTTTTCTAATCCTGCGCAGTGTTGAAATCTCTTCCGCCCTGGCTGTAACGGCCTCCACCATTTTTGGCGCAACGCTTATCCTGCTTTACACCGCTTCGACGCTTTACCACAGCATTCCCAAAAAATCGGTAAAACCTGTACTGCGCCGTTTGGACCATATCGCTATCTACCTGCTGATCGCGGGCACCTATACGCCATTTATGCTCGTAGGCGTCGGTGGCGCCTGGGGCTGGTCTATTTTTGGCACCATCTGGGGTCTGGCGCTGGCCGGCTTTGTATTTAAAATTTTCTTTATCGGGCGCTGGGGCAAAACGTCCACCGCCATTTATGTCTTCATGGGCTGGCTCTGTGTTATTGCCATTAAACCGATGCTGGAAAACCTTCCCTCAACATCCCTTTGGCTTCTGGCCGCGGGCGGATTGTTTTATACCTCCGGAGTAATTTTTTACGGCTGGAAAAAGCTGCCCTACAGCCACGCCATCTGGCACCTGTTTGTGCTTGGCGGCAGCGTGTGCCATTATTTTGCGGTGATGCATCTGTTGTAAAGCTCTCAATCATTACCGGGGGTTGGATGTCTTGAAGTCTTGAAGTCTTGTAGTCGTGAGGTCTCGGAGTCCTGAAGTCTTGAGGTTTTGGAGTCTTTGAGTCGGAAGACACGCTTTTTTCTTTTCTTTCTCATTATCTTCATCATTATCAAAAATTAGAAATTAAGCACCTCTTCCCTGATTTTTCTAAATTCCGCAAGCTGTACTCTTGCCTTTTTTTAAACCTTTACACCACTAGCTTTTAAGCTTCCAGTGCAGCCCGACTTCAAGACTTCATGACCCCCGGACTTCCTGACTCTTCAAGCACACTTTCCCAAAAGATTACTGGCTAATTCCGTGCTTTTTTTGTATATAAGTTAGTGCAAAAACCCAAACTTAAACACGGGATGAAATATGGTTGTATCTGATAAAGTGCAGCAGTTTTTCCACAGCGGCTCGGCCATACGCAAGATGTTTGTGGAAGGGTTGCGGCTTAAAAAAGAATTTGGCGAGGAGGCTGTTGCCGACATGTCCATCGGCAATCCCATGTTTCCGCCGCCCAGAGAATACACGGAAGCCATTAAACGACTGTCTGCCGATGCGGACAATCTGCAACATGCCTATATGCCCAATGCCGGCTACCCCTACGTGTGCGAGGCTGTGGCCGGGTATCTGCGTCGCAAAGCCTATTTTCCTGAGATCGAACAACAACATATCATAATGACCACCGGTGCGGCCGGGGCCATGAACGTAGTGCTTAAAACGATTACGAATGAAGGCGATGAGGTGATCGTGATAAAGCCGTTTTTTGTGGAGTACCGCTTTTATGTGGACAACCACGGCGGCAAGATGATCCTGGTAGAAAGCGCCGAAGATTTTGACCTTGACCTGGAAGCAATCGAAAAAGCGATTAATCCGCGAACCAGGGCTATTATTATTAACTCGCCCAATAATCCCAGCGGCAGGATTTACTCGGAACAGCAACTGCGGCAATTGGGAGAGCTGCTGAACAAAGCCGAAAAAAGGATCGGCCACGCCATTTACCTGCTTTCCGATGAGCCGTATCGTGACATGAAATTTATTGACGCGCCTTTTGCCTCGCCCGCTTCGTTTCATGACAACAGTTTTATGTGCTTTTCCTGGTCCAAAGCCTTCAGCATTTCCGGCGAGCGCATCGGCTACATTGCCATAAATCCGCGGCTGGAAACCGACAATTGGCCCATGCTGATTGGCTCGCTTTCCATGTGCAACCGCTTTCTCGGCTTTGTGAACGCGCCCGCCTTTATGCAGCATGTCATCGCCCAATCGCTGGACGCGCATATCGACCTCAGCCATTACCGCGACAAGCGTCAGCGCCTTTACAACGCGCTGGATGAAGCCGGATACAGCTATCCGCCCAATGACGGGTCATTCTATATTTTCCCAAAGGCCATCGGGCCGGAGAAGGATTTTGTGCAGATTGCCAAGGAAAACCTGCTACTGGTGGTGGGCGGCAGCGATTTTGGCCGCGAAGGCTATTTCCGCATCGGTTTTGCCGCCAGCGACCAAATCATTGACCTGGCCTGTGAAAAGCTAATAACGGTGGCCAACAAAATTCGACAAGGATGAGACAATGAATGAAAAGGAAAATCCGGCAGACCTGAAGCCCTTTTTTAGTCCAAATGGCATTGTGGTGGCGGGGGTTTCCACCAATCCTGCCAAGCTGGGCTACGGCCTGGCTTACAACCTGGTGCATGGCGGCTATGAGGGTGCTGTCCACTTTGTAAATCCAAAAGGCGAGACGCTGCTCGGGCAACCGTTGCACCGATCCATTTCCGACGTGCCCGATCCGGTGGACCTGGCCTGCCTGCTGGTGGCCGCTCCGCTGGTGCCACAGCTGCTAATGGAATGTGCCGGGCGCGGTATTCGCCACATTGTGATCGCTTCCGGCGGCTTCCGGGAAACCGGTACCGAGGGCGGCAGGCTGGAAGAAGAGTGTATTCGGATTGCGAAGCGCGAGGGCCTGCGCATTATCGGCCCGAATTGCGTGGGGCTGGTAAACACACACCTGCCGATGAACCTCACTTTTCTGCCGCCGCCGGGTGCCAAAAAAGGTCCGATTGCTTTTATCTCCCATTCAGGTGCGATCTGTGCCGCGGTCATCGATTGGTCGCGCGGCAAGGACATGGGGCTGTCCCACCTTGTCAGCCTGGGCAACCAAAGCGATATCTGTGAAAGCGACGTGTTGCCGGCCATCGCCGCGGATGAAAATACGCGTGTAATTACGATGTACCTGGAGGGCATCAAGAATGGCGCGGCTTTTGTGGAAAGTGCCGCTGCCGCGGCAAGGCAAAAACCTGTTCTTGCGCTGAAGGTCGGGCGCTCCGAGGCGGGACGCAAAGCCGTTGCCTCGCACACAGGCGCGCTGGCAGGATCGGAAAGCGCATATGATGCGGCCTTTCGTCGCTGCGGAGTGATCCGCGCGCCGGGCAGTGAAGCCCTTTTTGACTGGGCCCGTGTTTTGGCCTGGTGCCCCCCGCTACACGGAAAACGCATCGTCGTATTGACCAATGCAGGTGGGCCGGGCGTTACCACTACCGATACACTTGAAAACGAGGGCATGGAGCTGGCGCCGGTCAGCGATAAAACCAAAGAGGAGCTAAGTTCATTTCTGCCCCCTGCCGCCGGTTTGAACAATCCTGTTGATATGCTGGCCTCCGCGTCGCCGCAGGATTACGCGCGGTCTTTGCAGCTATTGCTTAAAGACAGCAACGTGGATGGCATTATCGTGTTGCTGCCGCCACCGCCCATGTCTTCCGCGGGAGCTGTGGCGCGCGCTATAATTCCCGTGGTACAATCGCACAATAAGCCGGTTTTAGTAGTGCCGATGGGTGACCGCCTGGTTCGCGAAGCCGAGGAACATCTGCGGGCGGCGCATGTACCCGATTTCCGCTACCCGGAGCAGGCAGCGCAGGCCATGGCCGTTCTGTGGCGCTCGGCCCGTTTTGCGCAAAAGGCACAAAGTGCCCTGCCTGACTTTGACGATATCGACCATGAACACATTGCTTTGATTTTGAAAAGGGAGTCGGACAAAAACGGCGCCGGCTTTATAAATGCCCAGGCCGCGCAGGTGATTTGCCAGGCCGCCGGGATTGAGCTCTACCCGCTGGCCCTGGCTCGCAGCGTCGATGAAGTCGGTGCTTTGGCCGATGAAACCGGTTACCCGCTGGTAATGAAAATCGCCGCGGAAACAATCGTGCACAAAACGGATGTGGGTGGAGTGCGTTTAAATATCGCTAGCCGGGAAGTTGCCGTGGACGCGTTCAACGCAATGTTAAGGACGATCCGCGAAAAGGAACCGCAAGCTGCCATTGAGGGCGTTTATCTGCAGAAGATGGCGGACGGTGGTCGCGAGACAATCGTGGGCGCTTATCGTGACGCACAGTTTGGTCCGTTGATCATGTTTGGTTCCGGCGGCATCGCCGTTGAAACACAAAAGGACGTGGCTTTTTCCCTGGCTCCTGTTTCCGAAGATGATGCCGAATATATGATCAAAAATACCATGGCCGGGAAGCAGCTTGCGTCGGTGCGTGGACAAAACCCCGCCGACGTGCCCGCTTTAAAAGATGCTATTTTCAGGCTGGGCCGGCTGATGGACAACCACCCGCTTATTTCGGAGATGGAGATAAATCCGCTGCGCGTTTTTGATGCGGGGAGCGGCTGTGTGGCGCTGGATGTGCGGTTGAAGGTCGATGCTCTGGCTCCCCTTAAAAAAGGGGATTAAGGGGTTGTGATCAGTAATCTTGAAAAATTAAGGAAAACCCCCTTGCCCCCTTTCTTAAGGGGGAATTCGTTTGTTTGTCAACACAAAACGCGGCAGAGACTGTGGCGCTTAACTCCGTCACAAGGGCGAGGTTAAGCAAGCAATAATCCGGTTTCTTTCGGACGTGGTTATTGTTATATTTAGTGAAAATCCCGCGATCGCTTGTGAAATATATCTCAGCGCTCGCACATGCACGTGAAAGGAGCGAACATGCCTGTTATGAAGAAAAAAAAGGAAAGGCCAAAGCCGTTTCTCCTGCCCCAATTCTGCAAAGGTTGCGGACGCTGTATTGTATCCTGTCCCCAAGATTGTATCCACTTCGCCGACGCTATTAATCCCGAAACCGGCGTTATCCCCGTGGAATTGGACCTTGAAATCTGCAACGGCTGTGGTCTGTGTATTTCTGCCTGCCCCGAGCCTTATGGCCTGCAAGCCGGACCGGTTGATGATGAACTGGTAGACCCGGAAACGATATTCGGCCCCAAAGTAAGCGATGCCCCCGTGGCTGAAACCATCCCCGACACAACAGTAAAAATGCCCCGGGTGGAACCGCTGGTAGTGAAGGGCACCTACGCTTCGGCCATTGGCGCCATGCTGGCCGGCTGCCGCCATTTCTTCGGCTACCCGATTACACCGTCCACGGAAGGCGCCGAACTGATGGCCAAAATATTGCCACAGCTGGATGGCGTTTTTGTTCAGGCGGTCAGCGAAGTGGCTACCGTGAATATGATGTACGGCTGCGGTGGTGCCGGTATGCGCAATATGACCTTTACCAGCTCACCCGGATTCAGCCTGATGCTGGAAGGCGTTTCTTACATGATTGGCGCGGAGGTGCCGGGTGTTTTTGTAAACATTATGCGCGGCGGGCCGGGCCTGGGCAACATCGGGCCGGAGCAGGCAGACATAAAGCTGGCCTGCCGCGGATTGGGTCACGGCAACACGCACGCCATCGTGCTGGCGCCATCCACGCCGCAGGAAATGCTGGACCTGACCATGCTGGCTTTTGAGCTGAGTTTCAAATACCGCAACCCGGTTGTAATTCTGGGTGACGGCTACCTGGGCCAGATGACCGGCAAGGTGGACCTGCCGGAATATATGATCAAACCGGGGATACCGGAGTGGGCCGTTTATGGTGACGAATCGCACCGCGCCAACCTGATCAACTCCATCCGGCTTTCCGAACCCGACCTGGAAAAGCACAACATCTATCTCAAAAAAAAATTCTTTAACATGAAACAGAATGAGCAGCGCTCGTCCTCCTTTTTCTGCGATGATGCCGATATCGTGATCGTGGCGGCCAACACCCCGGCGCGCATGGCTAAAGGCGCCGTGCAGATGCTGCGTGAAAAAGGCCTCAAGGTCGGACTGTTCCGTCCGGTGACGCTGTGGCCGTTCCCGATTGATGATTTTGTGCCGGTTGTAGAAAGGGCCGAAAAACTGGTAATGGTGGAAGCCAGCGCCGGTCAGCTGGAAGATGAAATGCGTCTCGCGTTGAGCCGCAAAGGCATCAGCACGCTGCCGGAGATTCGTTCCGTGCAGCGTTACGGAGGCGTACTGCCGCAGGTGGATGAAATTGTCGCCGCGGTACTGGAGCAAGAGGAGGTGCTGCAATGAGTAGCAACGTATTCTATAACAAATTTGAACGCCACGCCCATGGTGAGGGCCTGAAGGGGCACTCGACACATTACTGTGCCGGCTGCGGACACGGCCTGGTCCACAAATACATCGCCGAAGCGATTGAAGCGCTGGATATCCAGGACAGGACGATCGCCATTTCCCCGGTGGGCTGCGCGGTGTTCCTCTATTATTACCTCGATGTAGGCAACAGCCAGGCTGCCCATGGACGAGCACCGGCGGTGGCACTGGGACACAAAATGGCCAACCCGGAATCGATCGTGATCAGCTACCAGGGCGATGGTGACCTGGCATCCATCGGTCTGGCGGAAATTATGCAGGCGGCGCAAATGGGTATCCCGCTGAGCGTTATTTTCGTCAACAACGCCATTTACGGCATGACCGGCGGGCAAATGGCGCCGACCACGCTGATGGGCACAAAAACGGCCACGACGCCGTTCGGCCGCGAACGTATGATGGGCACACCGCTGAAAATGGCCGAGATCATCGCCCAGATGGACGGGCCGATTTTCGTGCAACGCTGCGCTTTATACGACAACAAACAACGCACACGCACCCAGAAGGCAATCAACAAGGCGTTGCGTTTGCAAAAGGAAAATAAGGGCTTTTCTTTTGTGGAAATCCTCTCCGAATGCCCGACGCACCTGAAGATACGGCCGGAAGAAGCGGAGACATGGGTGAAGGAAAATATGGAGCCGGTATTTCCGCTGGGCGTGCTGAAAGATGAAGATCCCGAGCCGTGGTTTGAAAAGACCGAGCCCTCATTTGACGCACAGCTTTTCCTGGATACCATTTCCGCGGAAAGCGAGCAGCCCAAACGCTTTATGAAGGATTTTCCTGCGCACATCGACGCGGAAGACATCGCCATAAAAATGGCCGGTGCCGGTGGCGACGGAGCCCAAACCGCGGCCATGTTGCTGACCCGCAGTGCCATCAACGAAGGCTTTGACGCCACACACATCCCCAGCTACGGACCGGAGTCGCGCGGCGGCACCTCTTACGCCGATGTGCATATCGCCAAAAGCGAGGTACTTTCACCGGCATCACCGGAGCCGCATATTTTGGTGGCCTTTAACGCGCCCAGCCTGGCCAAGTTTGGTCCGGCGGTGAAGAAAAACGGGCTGATTGTGTACGACAGCTCGGTGATCTCCGAAGAGCCGCAAGGTCTTGATCCGTCGCTGCGCGTGGTGGGTGTGCCTTTCTCCGGCATCGCCCTGGAGATCGGCAAGCTGATGGTGAAGAATATTGTGGCCCTGGGTGCCCTGTGCGCGGCCAGCAACATCATGCCGCAAAAGAGCTTTTTAACCGCCATTCACCTGGCGCTGAAGGACAAAAAAGACATGCTGCCGCTGAACGAAGAGGCATTTCAAAAAGGCATGGACGCCGTGAAAAGCGAAGAAATCGCTTAATTCATCGATGCCCCCCACGAGCCGGCGGGGCATTTTTTTAAATTAATTATAACAATGGATTTTAGTATTCTAAATACTTTTTAACCATTTAAACAACATGAATAAAAATAAATCATTATTATTAGTATTAATACTTATTAACATTGGACATTCATTGTCTACTAACCCAGACTCCAATAAAGTAGATAGTTTAAATTGCTCAGGGCGAGGATACTACTTAAAAATGTTTTCAGCAGATACCTTAGCTGTCTATGGAGTGGGAATAAGATATTGGAATGTCTCTGATAATCCTTGTGATAAATTAATAATTAGTGGTGCCTATTTAGACATCAATCCTTTTTCTAATTTTTTAGGTGTCATGGGAGTGGGAATGGGAGCTTCTATGTTAGGAGCCGGGTTGATCACTGCACCGTTTAGGTATTTATTCTATTCTGATGACTCAAGTAAGACAATACCAACTGACAGCACAAGAAACCGGAACCAGCCGCCAATAACCTCAGATGTATATATAAATGGGCTCGCAATTTCGGGCATAGCAATAGCTCCATATAATTATAATGGGGTGAGAATTAATCTTTTGGGGCCTGCAAAAAACGGTTATGGGTTATCAATAACTGGACTTATTGGTATTTATGAAAACATGAAAGGCTTATCTGTTTCTGGGTTTTATAATAGTTTTAAAAGTATGGACGGGCTGTCTTTTTCTGGCATTGTAAATTATAGTGAAAGAGGCAGGTGGATTTCGATTTCTGGGATAATAAATGAAAGTGAAAGATTCACAGGTTTACAGATTGCGATTTTCAACAAATGTACTGAATTGGAGGGTATTCAAATAGGTTTATGGAATACAAATGGTAAGAGGTCTTTACCTATCATTAACTGGCAATTTTAATATCATGGTTAACCCATCTCAGCGCCTAGAAAGCAGATATAAAAATAAATGCCACCATCGTTTTACTATTTTGCGTTCCAACTTATGGAAGGCTTCTTATTTTTATCCGCACACTCTTTCAAATACAGATTAATCAATTTCTGATACGGTATATCCGTTTCCCTGGCGAGATTTTTAAAATACTCGATAACATCATTTTCCAGCCTGATTGTGACCGGCTTTTTTAGTTTTCTTGCATAGGGATTTTTTGCAGATTTAGAAAAATCATATTCTTTTCTCATGTTAAACACCCTGGTTATAAATTTTACTTTCAGATTTTGTTGCCTTGCGTGCCGATATTATTCGAATGATTTCATCACTTTTTCGGTACGCATGGACGACGACAAGCATCCTTAACGATCTGCTCAAGCCAAGCAAAACGAATCTATCTTCTTCCTGAGAGTGATCCGGGTCCGCAATTAACCTGGCATTTTCATCATTGAAAACAGATCGCGCTTCTTCAAATGAGACGTTGTGCTTTTTTTGATTGCGGGAGTTTTTGTTTTCGTCCCACTCGAACTTAATACCGTTCATGTCGAAAAGTACATACTTTAGCAATACAAAACAAAAGATCTAAAATTTCCCTTTGACTGGATCACAAGCCACAAAACTGTTATTCCCGTGAAAAAGGGAATCAATATGACCGGTCTCTGGCTTTGGGGGCATTACTTGGTCAACGCGCGTTCCTTGTGGATTCCCGCCTGCGCGGGAATGACGCTTAGAAGTTGTTTCTGCTTGCCACGGAGATCCCGCTGTTGGCTCACCCGCCAAACCCCGATAAAAATCATCGGGACAGGCCGGGATGACAGACACAGCAAACAATCCCCCTTTTATTAATCTCCGTTATTCACTATTTTTACGGTGCTCTTGATAACTATCGCTCACAACATACGGGGATGATACAACCATGTTTATCCTGCAGTTTTTTGCAAAACTCGTAAAAATTTTACGCTCGGCGGCAGAGCCGGGGGAAATTGCCGGCGGCTTTGTGCTGGGCATGATCATCGGGCTGACACCTTTGTGGAGTCTGCACAACCTGCTGGTTGTTTTGATCATTATTATTCTCAACGTCAACATTTCCATGGCCATTTTCAGCTTTGCCCTGTTCAGTGGATTCGCCTACATCCTGGACCCGCTGTTTCATGACTTCGGCTATTTCCTGCTGGTGGACCTGGAGTCGCTGCGGGGTATGTACCGCTCGCTTTATTCCATTCCGATTGTAGCCCTCAGCAATTTTAATAATACGGTGGTGATGGGCAGCCTGGTCAGCAGCCTGATACTGATCGCGCCGATGCATATTGCCGTTAAAAAGGGCGTTATCGCCTACCGCGAGCGGATTGAGGCGCGTGTGCAAAAGATGAAAATAGTACAGGTGCTCAAAGGCTCGCGGCTCTACGGCTGGTACGAAAAACTGTCGCAGTGGAGGGGTTGATCATGATACGCAAAAAAGGACTCGGATTTCTGCTGGCGATTTTTGCCGTCTTCTTTGTACTCTCCATCCTGCTCACCGATCTGTGGCTGGAAAACATTTTGGAAAACCAGGCCAGCCAGGCCGTTGGCGCAAAGGTGGAAATAGACAATCTCGATTTCTCCTTCATCGGGCCGCGCCTCAGCTGGGAACGGCTGCAGGTGACCAACCCGCGCAACACCATGAGCAATATGATCGAAACCGGCTTCTGTGAATTCCGCATGGAGTTCTGGCCGCTGCTGCGCGGAAAAACGATCATTGAAAATTTTGAGCTGAGCGAGCTGCGCAGCGGCACCCAGCGCGAAACGGACGGCGCCCTGCCGCGCAAAGCCGAACGGGAAGAAGAGACCGGCGAAAGCAGCGCCATTGCACAGACGCGGCAGCGCCTGGAAAAAGAAGTGCAGCAAACACCGCAAATGCGTCTCGCGGCAGCGGTCAAAGATGTGAACGTGGACAGCATCATCAGCGTGCTGAACCTGAAAACACCGGGCAAAATCGATTCGCTGAACGACGCGCTGCAAAACAGCTACAGCAGCTGGAATGATCGCCTGCAGGGACTGGATTTTGAGAAAGACCTGCAGCAACTCAAAGGGCAGATTGACAAGCTTGATCCCGACAAGCTGAAAAAGCCTGAAGAGATCGCCAACGCGCTGAAAACCGTGGACAACATCAACGAAACCATCAAAGAGCAGCGCACGGAAATCCGCGATTATTACAAAAACTTCTCCAGCGAATACGACGACTGGCGTTCCGCTTTTCAGCAGGTGGACAACTGGGTGCAGGACGATTACCGCAACGCCCTGAAGATGGCCAAACTGCCGGACTTCACCTTTAAAGACCTGGCGCGCATCCTGTTTGGCGAATCGGTTTACGGCCAGTTCGGCCAGTATCTCGGTTATGTCGGCTACGCGCGCAAAGCCGTGCAAACGCTGAAATCCGGCAACCAGAAGGAACCCAGCCCGCCGCGTCTCGAAGGTCAGGACATCTATTTTGGCGGCGCCACCCTGCCCGATTTCTGGCTGAAGAAAATGAGCATCTCCGGCATGCTCGGCGAAGATATGAACCTGAGCGGCACGATGACCGACCTGACCAGCAATCCGCCGTTGGTAGGCCAGCCCGTAATCATCAACATTGACGCGGCCAACAAAAACAACAAAACGCTGCGCCTGGCCGGAACGCTGGACTATCTGGGAGAAGCACCGGTCGAAACATTTGAAATGAGCTATTTTGGTTTCGCCGTGGATAACTACAAACTGGGCGGCAATTCACCCTACCTGCCGTCGGCCATCGATGGCGGTACCGGCTACCTTAGTACGGAGCTGCAAATCCGGGATGATCAGGTAAACGCAGAGATCAAATTTACCGCGGCCAAGGCGACATTCGCTTTTGGAAAACAGGCCGATGACAAAATTGCGCAGATCGTACAGAACTCCTTTAAACAGCTTGGCGATCTGATCTTTTCGACGCGGATAACGGGTAAGGCGGGCGATCTCGATATCGCCATGCGCTCCAACCTGGACAAACGCCTGGCCGACGCCTTTAAGCAAAGCGCCTCCGCTGAAGTTCAGGCCGCCCGTGAAAAAATCGAAAAGCGCATCAGGGATGAAGTGGACAAGCAGCGGGCCGAGCTTCGCCAAAAATACGATCAGTACAAACAACAAATTGACCAGAAAGTGGCTGAATATGACGCCATGCTGAAAGAGCAATATGAGCGTCTGGAAGCCGAGAAGAAAAAGCTGGAAGACCAGAAAAACAAAATTGCCGATCAGGCCAAGGACAAGCTGAAAGACCTGATCAAAAAGCCCTGACCCGAGGTGCCGATGGATGTTCCGGAGATAACCCTGCAGGAGGCGATGGACTTCCTGTCGCAGGCGTTTGAATACACGCTGTTTAAAATCAATCAAACGCCGATTACATTTTCCTCCATTTTCATGTTTCTGCTGGTGCTGGCAGCCTTCTATGCCTCGTCACGCCTGTTTAAGCGGCTGGTGCTGGATACCGTGCTGGACAAAATGGCCATTGATCCGGGCGTGCGTTTTACACTTAAGCGCACCACCCATTATATCGTCATGATCATCGGCGCGATCGTTTCCTTCCAGTTTATCGGCGTCGATCTTAGCGGGCTGGCAGTAATCTTCGGGCTCCTGTCCGTGGGTATCGGTTTTGGCCTGCAGAATGTTACCGCCAATTTTATTGCGGGTTTGATTCTATTGTTCGAGCGTCCCATTAAAATCGGCGACCGCGTTACGGTGGGTGACACAGAGGGCGACGTACAGGCCATAAATATCCGCAGCACGATGATACGATCGCTTAATAACATTTCGATCATCGTTCCCAACTCCGAGTTTGTCTCCAGCCGCGTGATCAACTGGTCGCACGGCGATCCGCGCATCCGACTGGATCTGGAGGTTGGCGTTTCCTACAGCTCTGACCTGGACACAGTATTAAAGGCGCTGCACGAAGTGGCCGGCGAACATCCGGAAGTTTTAAACCATCCTAAAGCGGATGTTTTGCTGAAAGGTTTTGGCGATTCTTCCTGGAACATGGTGCTGCGCTGCTGGATAGACAAACCCCATAACCACCATTTTATCCGCAGTGAGATCAACCAGAAGATTGTCCGCAAATTCCGCGAAATGGGCGTGGAAATCCCCTTCCCGCAGCGCGATCTGCATCTGCGCTCGGCCACGCCGCTGCCGGTTAGAAAGGGTGAGGAAGACAAAGGGTCATGAGGTCAGGAAGTCCCGGGGTCTGGGGTCTTGATGTCGGGTAGTCTTTTTCTTTTTCGTTATCTATTTTTCATCAGAAATACCCGAAGCATTGAATGAACCTGCTCCCGGCAGGAGATCCCGGCGTGGCTATGCGCCAGCCGGGATGACGTAACAGATTGCCGACCAGACTGTCATCCCGGCCATTGCGCCGGGACCTTTTCCGGATAAATGCAAAATTAAATCGCCGCGATCGCGCTCATGCGGACAATAGTATCCACATCGCTGTTACGCTGCAGCACGTGGACTGATTTTTCCAGACCCACAAGAATAGGCCCGATTGCTTCCGCACCGCCCAGCCGCGCCATCAGCTTGTAGGCGATGTTGCCGGCCTCCAGCGACGGGAAGATCAGTACATTAGCCCGTCCTTTCAGATCGCTCCAGCCATAATTTTTCCTGAGTAATTCTTCATCAAGGGCCGGATCCACCTGCAGCTCCCCGTCGATTTCTATATCCGGGCGGCGCTGTTTAACCAGCCGCGTCGCGTCAGCCACTTTCTCAGTCAAAGGATGGCGCACGCTGCCAAAGTTGCTGAAAGAGAGCATGGCCACGCGTGGCTCGATGTTGAACTTTTTCACTTCGTCGGCAGACAGGATCGCAATCTGCGCCAGCGCTTCGGCGTCCGGCGTAATGTTGACGGTGGTGTCGGCAAAAAATATGGTTTCGTTATTTACCACCATCATGTACAATCCGGCTACGACCTTTTTGGCTTTGTCTACTTCCAGTATCTGCAGGGCCGGGCGGATCACCTCAGGGTAATAATGGTTCACCCCGGACAGCATGGCGTCGGCGTGGCCCTTTTTAACCATCATCACACCCAGCATATTGGGCTCGTTGATGAGAAGGCGCCGGCACATGTTCCTGGTCATGCCCTTGCGGCGGCGCAGTTTGTGCAGGTCATCCACGTATTCGGGCATCTGGGCAAAGGTGCCCGCGTCAATGATCTCGGCGCTCTCAATGCTCAGCTCATTTTCCGAAGCCAGCTTCTTGATCACCATCTCGTTACCGATCAATACGGGGCGGGCAATCTGCTCATCAATAAGGATCTGGGTGGCACGCAGAATCTGCAGTTCCTCGCCTTCCGGAAAAACTATGCGTTTATTAGTGTGGCGCGCCTTGTTGATCAGGAAGCGCATAATCTCATAGGATTTGCCCAGGCGGCTTTCCAGGTTGTAGCGGTAAGCATCCCAATCTTTGATTGTTTTTCTGGCAACACCTGTCTCAACGGCAGCTTTGGCCACGGCGGCAGCTTCCCAGGTCAGAACGCGTGGGTCAAACGGCTTGGGAATAATGTACTCCTTGCCAAAGTGGATTGGGCTGCTGCCGTAAGCGCGGATCACGGAGTCGGGCACATCTTCTCGGGCCAGGGCAGCCAGCGCTTTTACGGCGGCTATTTTCATCTCATCATTTATGGCTTTTGCGCGAACGTCCAGCGCCCCACGGAAGATAAAAGGGAAACCAAGAACGTTATTGACCTGGTTCGGAAAATCGGAGCGGCCCGTAGCCATGATTATATCATCGCGAACACTGATGGCGTCGTCGTAGCTTATCTCGGGATCGGGATTGGCCATGGCAAAAATAATCGGCTTATCGGCCATGCTCTTCACCATCTCTTTTGTGACCAGTCCCGCTACTGAGACCCCGGCAAAAACATCCGCGCCTTTCATCATCTGCGCCAGGTCTGCCGGGCCGTCGCCGTTAGCCAGTCTTTCCTTATAAAGATTCATTCCTTCCTTACGGCCCTTGTAAACCAAACCTTTTGAATCAACCAGGTAAAGGTTTTCCTTGCGCACGCCCAGGTCGATGTAGAGGTTGGCGCAGGCGATCCCGGCCGCTCCCGCCCCGCTCATGATCACTTTTACCTCTTCGATTTTCTTGTTCTGCAGCTCCAGCGCATTCAACAGGGCTGCGGCGGAAATAATCGCCGTCCCATGCTGGTCATCATGAAAAACGGGGATATTCAATGTCTCTTTCAGCTTTTCTTCAATGTAAAAGCATTCCGGCGCTTTAATATCCTCCAGGTTAATACCGCCGAAAGTCGGCTCCAGAAGCTGCACCGCCTTAATGATTTCATCAGCGTCATGTGTAGCCAATTCAATGTCAAAAACGTCGATATCGGCAAAGCGCTTGAACAAAACGCCCTTGCCTTCCATAACGGGTTTGCCTGCTTCGGGGCCGATATCACCCAGACCTAAAACGGCCGTTCCGTTTGTAACAACGGCCACCAGGTTTCCCTTGGCGGTATATTCATATACTTTATCCACATCTTTGTGAATATCGCGGCAAGGCTCGGCTACGCCCGGCGTATAAGCCAGACTTAAATCGCGTTGGGTTATGCAGGGTTTGGTGGGTATAACTTCTACTTTTCCTTTACGCCCTTCGGAGTGGTATTTAAGGGCATCCTCTCTGCGGATCATTTTTCCCTCCATTGGTATTAGGCTTTAAGCGGAGCTAAAAAGGCCTAATAATCTACAACATTTTATTGACAAAAAATCAACGAATAATGATTTTTTGCCCTATTTATTTACTGTCATGAAGGAAACAATCTTATTCAAGCATTTGCGGCACGGTCTCCAGGTTATAATTTGGCGGGCTTTCCGCGCCGGCTGAGATAAGCTCTTCCTGTTGTTGCTCGTACTGGCGTATCAGGTAGCGCACATTGTTGCGATAATATTGCGATTCGCTGTCACTGGCCGGGATGATCTGGCTGTTGTTGGCCAGACGTCGCGTAAAGTTGATTACGCGCGCCATGGTTTCGCGTTGATCGGACAGGAGGCTGATGATCTTGTCTTTTGTCTCAAGGTCGCTGGCCAGGTCACCGCGGGCGGCCATGGACATTTGCCGCTGCTGCGTCAGGCTGTCGCGAAGCGAGGCGATGTTTTGGGTAAGGGCCGATTTTTCCGCGGCAAACGATGCTTTCATGGCAACAAAAGCAATCAACGCACCGATTGCTAAACCGGCCAAAAGGGTAATGGCCGGCATTATATAGCGCATATGCTCCTGCAGCCACAGGCGGCGTACGGCCTGCTTGTTTATCTCGGCACTCTCCCCGCCCCCGGAAGCGCGATAGACTTCGCGGACCTGTTCCAGATCCAGGGATTTTTTGCAATTATGGCAAGTGTTAGATTTTTCTGAAACGGCGGCAGAACAGTAAGGACAGTAGCGCATTTTTATTCCCCTCGATATTAATTGAATAAAACGATAAACTATACCGTTGATAATCAGCAGAAAACGACCAAACAAGGAGCAACAATTATGCTAAAATATGTCTTAAGCGGAGTCTTATCAATGGTACTATTTGCCTTTGCCGGGGATGACCTGAAGGTGGGTGATCCTGCGCCTGATTTCAAGCTTTATGATTACCAGGGGAAAGTGCACAGCCTGAGCGAATATAAAGGCCAAAAGGTGGCTTTGTATTTTTACCCCAAAAACGATACGCCCGGCTGCACCGCCGAAGCCTGCAACCTGCGTGATAACTACTCGGCCCTGCAGGAAGCAGGCATTGCCATCCTGGGCGTAAGCTATGACGACACCACGTCGCATCGCGAGTTTGCCGAGAAGTATGACCTGCCTTTTCCACTGCTTGCCGACACTGAAAAAGAGGTGGCGGAAAAATATGGCGCAAAGGGCACTATCACCGGCATTATGTTTCCCAAACGCATTACATTTTTGATCGATGAAAACGGGAAAATAATGCACATCTTTGATAAGGTGGATACATCCAATCACGCATCCCAGATCATGGCCGTTCTGGAAAAACAATAGCGGCGACATAAGTGCTTTAATAATGCCCCCGATTTGTCCGGGGGTTTTTTTTGGCCTTTTCTAATACTTTGAATTATTTACGGTGACTTTCTAAATTGACCGTAAACCAACACCTAAACGGGAGGTATAATGGCAGAGCAACCTTTTGATCTTAACAATCTGAGACCACCAAGCCTGTCCACCAAGAATGTGAAATGGATACTTGGCGGTATTCTGCTCATCTTTTTTCTTTATTCCAGCTTTGTAACAATAAGTCCGGAAGAAGTTGGCGTTGTTTTACGCCTTGGCAAATACGACAGAACCATAGATCCCGGCCTTAACCTGGTTATGCCTTTTGGCATTGAGCGGGTTAACAAAGTAGCGGTTGAGCGCCAGCAGAAGGAAGAATTCGGATTTCGTACGGTACAAGCCGACGTAAGGACGCAATATTCAACGCGTGATTACGAAAACGAATCGCTTATGCTGACGGGTGACCTTAACGCAGCCGATGTGGAATGGATTGTCCAGTACCGTATCAGCGATCCTTATTTGTACCTGTTTAAAGTACGCAACACCAGGAACACCTTTCGTGACATAACCGAGGCCGTTATGCGCGAGGTTGTCGGTGATCGCACGGTAAACGAGATCATCACCGTGGGCCGCAGCGAGATTGAAACAACCGTGCAGGTGATGCTGCAGGAGCTGGCCGACCAGTACTCCACCGGGATTAAAGTAGAGCAGGTGGTATTGCAGGACGTGAATCCGCCGGACGAAGTAAAGGCATCCTTTAACGAGGTAAACGAAGCTGAGCAGGAGAAAAAGAAGCTTATCAGCCAGGCCCAATCGGAATATAACCGGGTAATTCCGAAAGCCGAAGGTCAGGCGCAGCAGCAGATCGAAGAAGCCCGTGGTTATGCTCTTGAGCGTGTTAACCGCGCACAGGGTGAGGCCAATCGCTTCAATTCTCTTTACGGCGAATATTTAAAGGCGCCGGAGGTAACACGCCAGCGGCTTTATCTTGAAACGCTTAATAACATTCTGGGTAAAGTGGGCCGCAAACTCATCACTAACGACCAGGCCAGTGGTATCCTGCCGCTCTTTAATCTGGAGGAGGGTCTTAAGAATGCAAAATAAGAAAACTACCATCGCTATAATTGTGGGTATTGTTGCCTTTATCGTGCTGTATTCCTCGGCCTTTATAGTCAATGAAACCCAGCAGGTAATTATAACCCGCTTTGGAAAACCGGTACGTGAGCCGATCAAAGACCCGGGCATACATTTCAAAATTCCGCTATTGGAAGAGAGCAATTTCTTTGACAAGCGCTTTTTGGAGTGGGACGGTGATGAAAACCAGGTGCCGACAAAGGACAAGCGTTTCATATTTGTGGATGCTTATGCCCGCTGGCGTATCTCCGATCCGTTGCTTTTCTTTCAGCGTTTGCGTGATGAGCGCAGCGCCCAGGCCCGGCTCGACGACATCCTTGATGGTGAAACACGTAACGCCGTTGCCAGCCACGACCTGGTAGAGCTTGTGCGTAACACCAACCGTACACCGGTTGTTACAGATACGCTGGGAGATGAAAACGAAGCAGATTTTGGGCAAATCGAGGTAGGGCGCGCGCAGATTTCCAATATGATCCTGATGCGCGCTGCCGACCGAACCAAAGAACTGGGCATCGAATTGCTTGACATGCGCTTTAAACGGATAAACTACATTCCTGAAGTGCGGGAGAAAATATACGAGCAGATGATCGCCGAGCGTAAACGAATTGCCGAACGCTTCCGCTCTGAGGGTCAGGGTGAGGCTTCCAAAATTCTCGGTGACAAGGAGCGTGAACTCAAACGCATACAGTCAACGGCATACCGCGAAGCGCAGGAGATCATCGGTAAAGCCGACGCTGAAGCAACAGCCATTTACGCTTCCGCCTACAACCGGAGCGCTTCGGCCCGGGAGTTTTACCGCTTTATGAAAACGCTTGAGACCTATGAACAGACGTTTTCAGAAAAAGATGTCCTGATTCTGTCTACGGACAGCGAATTTTACAGGTATCTTGAATCAACGCGCTAAAACAAAAAAGGCTGCCTCAACCGGGCAGCCTTTTTTTATCTATTGATTATAGCGCACTTTGTATTTCTCGTTCAGCCTTTTTTGCATATTATCCAGGTCCACTTCCCTGCCGGAAATAAACATATGCGTCACCTTGCTTGTGCGCATATCCAGTATGTCTCCTTCACTGACGATCAGCGTGGCGTCCTTGCCTGTTTCCAGAGAACCGACACGATCGGCCACACCTAAGATTTGCGCCGGCCACAGTGTAATCGATTTTAAGGCTGCGTCGTAATCAAGCCCATGGGCGACGGCGCTGCCAACATGGAACGGCAGGTTACGTATATCCCAGCTATCGGCCGTGTTGGTTTTGCTGATGCAAAACTGCACACCGGCTTCATGCAGAATAGCGGGCCGGCGAAAGGCAATATCGTAAGGCTCATCGTCCCGGGCGGGCAGGTCATGGGTCTGGCGAAGAATAACCGGGATGTTGTTTTCTTTCAACAGGCCGGGAACCTTCCAGACGTCACGGCCGCTCACCAGGATCATTTTCAGCTCGTGGCGCCGGCAAAAGTCGATGGCAGCTTCTATTTCCTTTAGCTCGTCGGCGCGCACAAACAGCGGCATCTCCCCGGCCATCACCGGGCGCATGGCTTCAAAGCGCAGATCGACCGTGGTCTTGGGGTTGGCATTGCGCGCTTTGTTATAGGCCGCCGCAAGCTCGAAATAATCCTCCATTTCAGCCAGACTCTTGCTTATCTGCTCTTTTTGTTTGTCAGCCGGTGTGCGCATCCACCAGGCGTTTACAACCGTCATCCGCGGCCAGTCCAGCAGCATGCCTGTATTTTCTTTCAGCATGGCATCTTCAACCGTCCAGCCGTCGCTGTTGATCAGTGAAGCCAGCCCCGAGATGCGTCCGCCCGTGGGCGATATGTTCAGCGAAGTGATACCATTGCTGCGTACCGTGGGTATGATCTCGGAATCGCTGTTGTAGGCTGTAGCGGCACGGGCATTGGGATTAAAAGAGCCGGTTTCATTGAAATCGCGTGTGGCGCGCACCGCGCTGATTTCCACGAGGCCAACCTGTGAAAAAGCGGCGATCAGTCCCGGGTAAACATGCTTTCCCGCCAGGTCTATCACGCGGGCGTCATCAGGGATAGCTACAAATTCGCCGAGCGCGCTGATCTTGCCATCCGCAAATACAAGCGTCCCTTTTTCGATTACATTGCCGGAAACGGTGTAAATCTTCCCGTTAACAAGCGCTATCGGCTGGCTTTGCGGGCTGCCGGGTACAATGTCATGCGCAACAGCCGCCGTACATGCGATCATTAAAAATATTATTATATGTTTCATTGCAGGCCTCCTACATAATCATGAACATCCAGACAGTCGTAGTCCGATCCGGATGCCTTTTTCTTGCCCGCTTTAGCCGCCGGGCCATCCGCATCCAGCGCCTTCTGGATCAGCGCGTTGCGTTGCAGCGTAATTTCCGCCCGCAACGCCTGGTCTTCAGCGATATCAAAGTAGCGCCGGCCATCGATCCAGGTTTGCTGCACCTTGGCGTAAACGGAAAGCGGGTTGTCGTTCCAGAGCACAAAATCAGCATGCTTGCCGGCTTCCAGGCTGCCCACATACTGCTCAACTTTTAATTGCTTCGCGGCGTTGATTGTGCAGAATTTTAGGGCATCCTCTTCGGTAACATCGCCGTATTTTATGGCCTTGGCCGATTCCTGATTGAGGCGACGGGCCATCTCGGCGTCATCGGAGTTGACGGACGTGACGACACCGGCACGATGCATCAACGCTGTGTTGTAGGGAATCGCTTCATACACCTCGAACTTATAGGCCCACCAGTCGGAAAAGGTGCTGGCCATGGCGCCGTGTTCCGCCATTTCCGAAGCCACTTTGTAGCCTTCCAGGATATGGGTAAATGTGCCCACCGTAAAGCCGAACTCCTCGGCAAGGCGCATCAGCATCAATATCTCGCTTTGAACGTATGAATGGCAGTGGATGAATCGCTCGCTGTTTAAAATCTCAACGATTGCCTCCAGCTCCAGGTCGCGGCGCGGCGGAACAGTGCTCTCCTTTTTAGAGGACGAGAGCGCGTTGTAACCTTTCCATTCCTGTTCATAGGCGCGGGCACGACGGAACGTATCATACATAATTTCGCGAACGCCCATGCGGGTTTGCGGATAACGAGATGTGTAATAATCACCCCAGTTGGACTGTTTGACATTCTCGCCCAGGGCAAATTTTATGGTGGGCGGTGCTTCTTTGAATTTCAGCCCTTCGGCATCGGCGCCCCAGCGCAGCTTGATTACCTGGGCCTGCCCGCCGATGGGATTGGCGGAACCATGCAACAGTTGCGAAGTGGTCACACCGCCGGCCAGCTGACGATAGATATGGATGCTCGTCGGGTCTACCACATCCCCGATACGCACCTCCGATGTTACCGCCTGCGAGCCTTCGTTCACGCCCCGGCTGATGGCAATATGCGAATGCTCATCGATGATGCCGGGTGTGACGTGCAGCCCGCTGCCGTCAATGACCAGCGCGTTGTCCGGTATGCTGAGGCCTTTGCCCACCGCGCTGATTTTACCGTTTTTGACAATCATATCGGCATTTTGCAGAGTGCCCTGCTCACCCGCCGTCCAGATGGTGGCGTTAGTGACGGCTACGACCTGTGGCTGATCCGGCAAGCCCTTGCGGCCATAAGCCATATCGGGATAAACCGTGGGGAAAAGCGCCGGCTGCTGCTCGTCTGTTTCTTTCTTTTCTTCTTTTTCTTCAAACGGTTTTACGCGTTTGGCCGTCCAGGCAAAAACGGAACCGTCGGCATTCAGCCCGCTGCCCGCCGCTTCGCCTTCAGTCAGACGCCCCGTGAAGCGAGTGACGCCTGTAAAGCCCAGCGTATCCGCGGAGATATTAAAAGTGACCTTGCTGCCACTGATGCTGAAGTTGGAGCTTTCCAGCTTAACGGAGTCTGCCATAAATGATGCTTTTGGCGATTTGAGTTTTCCGCTGATATCCATTTTAAACATTCTGCCGGATTGGTCTATAGCTACGTCATACACGCCGCGCGCATCGGTTTCCGGAGCCTCGGAAATTTCAAAATGTGCGCCTTCCACAACCAGCGATTCAATCTGCGTATCGTCTTCAAACAGGTTGCCGTCGCAAATAACGAAACTGGCCAGCATGCCCGGCTTCAGCGAGCCTGCCTGTTTATCCACGCCGGCGATGTTTGCCGGTATGCGCGTCATCGCGTCCAGGGCGGTTGTTTCATCCAGGCCGCGCTTTACCGCCAGGCGGATATTTTTCAGATAGTCGTCTTTGTTTTTCAGATCGTGGCTGGTAAAAGCGAAGCGTACATTTGCTCCGGCCAGGCGCGCCGGATTTTCGGGGGCGGCGTCCCACTCTTTCAATTCTTCAAGCGAGACGTCCGCGGCACGGTCGGCGTCAGCCACATCCGGCTTATCCGGAAAATTGAGCGGCACGATCAGTGTGCTGTTCAGGCGACCGATGTTGCCGAGGTCCTTGTAGGAATCGCCACCCGATTTATAAATGAAACGCAGGCCAAATTCTTCGGCGATGGCCGCGGCACGCAGCAGGTCAAGATGATTGTTCACTTCAAAGATAACCGGCTGCTTTTTTTCAACGACCGGTAGCAGGGCGGAAAGGGATACGTTCTGCTCGGGGCGTGCCTGAGCCGGGTTTTTGGAGAAGGCGTTCCAAGCCTTGCCATACCATTGGGCATCATTAAGCGCCTGGCGGATCAAAGCGATGCTGCCCATCAGTGAACCGGGGTAGTCCTGCGTGGCCGAGCCTTTGCTGAAAGACAAAAACTGCGCGGAGGCAGGATTAAGGATCAACCTGTTAGGGGCCTCTTCATTGCTGGAAACGACTGCGCCGACGCCCTGGAAAATACCATCCAGGCCGTTTGTCTGAATCGTGGTGAAACCCGCTTTGCGCCATTGTTCGGCTTCCTTTTTATCCGCCAGAAATTCATCGGCTGCATTGCGTTGGCTGCGCACAGCCTCATTCCAGTAAATGCGTCCCTTCTGCTCGATGGTCGGCTCCGGGCCGGGCTTGCGCTCGCCTTTTTTCAGCTCGGGAACGCCGTAGCGCGCGTAAGGCTCTACAAAGCCGGGATAAATAAAACGGCCTTCAACATCGACAACGCGGGCGTCAACCGGAATTTTTACATCCGTTCCCACGGCTTCAATACGGCCCTCATTGACAAGCAGTGTCGCCTTGGTGAGGGTTTTCCCGGGTTCGGTCACAATAGTCGCCGAAGTATAGGCCACCTTTTGCGGCTTGTTTTCTTCCAGGCCAAGCTGCGGGTGGCTGCTTTGGGCCCACAACAGGCCGCACAACAGCATAACCCCAAGCACTAATCTGGCAGGCATAGGCTTCTCCTTAATTTTTTATGGATTGTTTCGGGCGGGTTTAAATTGTTAAACAGGCGCTAAAATAGAAAAAAGTTTAAAACCATCAAAGCAAAGAATTATTCAGGCAGTTCCCCAACACGGCCTCTTTCCAGGCGCTCCATGCGGGAAGTGAATTGATGGCGGGCGTAATCAATAAACTCATCTTTTTGCAATCCGAAAGGCATAACCTCATAACGCGCGAAAATAGCTTCGATAACAGCGACAGCATCCGCAAAAAGCGCATCCATGGTAGTAAACAAAACCTTTTTCAAGGCAGGGTCTTCATCAATATGACGGGCGATAAAATAGAGCCCATACCCAATATGTCTCGATTCATCCTGCTTTAGCCGTGCAATGCCGCTGCGCAAACCGGGCATAATATCATTACGTTGCAGCATGCTGTAATATGCCTGGTAGCCTGTTTCCGCCAGCACACCTTCAACGATCATGTTATACGTAGCCGACGCCCTTACCTGGTTTTGCGCTGACGGATCTTGCAGTAAAACGGACATGGCGGCGGGCAGGGCCTCGCTGAAAACACGGTTGTAAGCGGCATCATGAAAGCGCGAAAGGTCGGGCTGCTCGCCGCAAACCTCATCCAGGAAAAGACGAAAGAATTCAGTGTGCTTAGCCTCCTCAAACAGGAATGTGGAAAGATACAGCTCTTCCTCGATGCGCCGTTCACGGGCCACGCACAACATCAGTGGCAAAATATCCATGGTTACTGCCTCTTCTCCGCCCTGAAAAAGCGTCGTCAGATGCAGCAGTACTTCCCGCTCCAGCTCATTCAGCTGCTGCCAGTCCTTCCTGTCCTGCGAGAAATCAATGTCGGCGGGGTTCCATATGCCCAACTTTTTAGCTTTCTGGTACAGCCGCAATGGGAATTTCTGTTCAAAAGGCTGCAATGAGCGGAAACCGCTTTGCGGCGCTTTTGTGACTGCGGGCGGCTTGTCATCCTCTGCATCCGGGATTGTATCATTGCCATGTTCCAGGCCGCGGGCACATTGCACCAACTCCTGCGCCGCTTTTACCTGCCCCAGCAAACGGCTCAGCTTGCCCTTTTCCAGTTTAAGCTTGCCGCGCATTACAGCGGAGATGGGCTCCATCTCCGCATCAAGCAAACTGTCCCAGACGGCTTTGGGCGCATTCAGGACGTAAACGTCTCCGACCGTATCGGCCTCGGCGGCGCGCCTTGCTTCCAGGCATTTGCCCTTTTTGAGATCAAGATAAAAGCGCAGGCCGGGTTTATCTTCCACGTTTAGCAATACGGGCCATTCCCATTTTGCGGCGGCCGCCTCGTAAGCAGGTGAGGCGTTGATGGCTTCGTGCCAGGCTTGCAGCCATTCGTTACTGTATCTAAGCGCCACGTTTCATATCCCTTTTTCTGAAGGTGACGTTTGTATCCAGTCCCTTTAATTCATCCAGCTTTTTGATACGCCTGCCGACGGTATAGCCATGAAGCGCCTTAAGCGGTAAAAATAAAATATAGATGAATCCGGCCAGCGGCAGCAAAGGCGAAAAAAGCGCCAACACAATCGACGCCAGTGAAACACCGAGATAAATACCCTGTGTTTCGACGGCCGCCTTTGTAAGCACCACCTCTACATCATTGAGTCTTAGTTGGTCGCGCAGCGTGTAGGCGTAGCGATACATCAGCAGGTAAATCAAAAAAATTGCCGAGAGACCGGCCGAATAAATGATCAGCAGGTTGGATGCATCCAAACGGGAAATAAAGATTTTCTGAGTGCCTTCATGTGCATCAAAAAAGAAGCCAATCAGGTAGTTGAACAGGAACTTCAGCGGATAGATATAAAGCAGAACCACAAATATCAACAATGAATTTAGCACGATGACTGTGGCCGTTTGCAGGCCGTAGCGCCGGAAAAAAAGATAGTGGTAATACCACAGAAACACCACTATGGCAAAGGAGATCATGAAAGCGGGAAAGCCAAGCATGGTGCGCAAAAGCTCATTGTAGCCGCGCGGCACCTCCAGTGAAACCACCAGCAGGGTTATAGCAAAAGCAAAAGCCGCGTCGCTGAAACCCTCCAGCCGCGAAACCTCATTTCCGCGCCAGCGAAACAGTACGTCTCCCCGGCCGGGAGATTGTAAAAGCAAATTACGGATCATAAAAAGTCCAAAATTCCAAATTTCAAAACAGAAATAACAAACCAAAGTATTCAAAAAGAGATAGTTTAATTAGGCACTGTTTGTGGTTTTTTCGTTATTCCGGCTTTTCCAGGGTCATCAAGGTGTATTTTTTATCCTGCACAAATATGTCGGGATTTACAATATTTAGCTGCTTGTTGATCTTGCTCTCCATTTGCTCGACCATATCCTGCAGAACGTAATATTTGCCGGGATGTTTGTGCTTCAGCTTCTCCACAAGAAACTCAAATAAGGGTTTGCCGATTTCCTTTCCCCACATAAAAATATAGGCCAGCGTCGGCTGAATGTTTTTGGTAATATCCTGCTCGTTAATTATGCGCAATCCGCTTTTGCCCGTTTTGTGCAAAAAATCGGCCCACAAATGGCCGGACTTTTCATAAGCATTGCCCAGGCGAAAATAATCCACCACAATCCAGCGTCCGCCGGGCTTCAGCATTTTAAGCGTGTTTTCGATTGCCTTATCGAGACTCATGTATTGCAGCGACTCGGAGTGGATAATCGTGCCGAAATAAGCGTTGTAATCTTCTGTCTTCATGTTCTGGTAGCGCGCGTGCACCAAACGCGCCTGCGGATACTTGCGGTAGATGTAGTTTATTTGCAGCCTGTCCGGCGTAACGCCAACGGTTGCGGAATTCCTTTTCAGAAGCATCCCGATCAGCCCGCCCATGCCGCAGCCCACATCCAGCACGGGATTGGTATCGTCATTTACCTGGTCGAGAATAAGCCGGGCATAACGGCGTTGCGCTTCTCTCATATCATAGAGGCTTATCTTTTCCGGCACAATCGCGGGATTGGGGAAATAGCCGTAATGCAGAAAATCCGTTTGCAGGATCTGGTCGTACAGCTTCAGTTGCGGATCTTGGGCATAACGAGCCGGCCGACGGCCGCCGCGCGACGCCCTATAAATACCCCACCAGTGTGTTGGAAGCAGTAAGCGCTTTAAGACGCTTTTTACCATTCTTTCCTCGTCTGTTTACTGTTTTAGTATTGGGTTGATTTGGCCAGCGCTGCAACGCACGCGCATTTAAAAAAAGTGTTGCAAGCTGAAACAAAGATAAAAAAAATATGCCAAAATCTATACGCAAATTCGAATGAAGCTAAAAATTGAAGTTGCTCTAAATAAAAAAGGCCCGCCGAGCGGGCCCTCTCAGTAGTTTTAGCTTTTCTTTTCTTCCGCTTAGTTGCCGTTTTTTATAACCTTTAGGGCCTTTTCCGTAGCGCTAAGCAACGCGTCCGGACCTACCGGTTTTCCGGTGGCGCCTTTCATCCACAGGTCCGGCGTTAAGCGGCCCTGCACGGTCATGCGCTCAAACTCCGGTCCGATCTCACCGGCCTCGCGCATGTGTTCCTCAATCTGCAGGGCGATCATGTGGCCAATCGGGTAATCCGGCAGGTACAGAAAGGAGTGGATCATGTGCGAATAGATGCCCAGCAACGTCACATCGCGTTTGCCAAAGACATCCGCAAAATAGCGGTTCCAGATCTTTTTGGAGATGTCCAGCGTGGCCTGGCGCAACTCGGCGGGCGTGGCCTGCGGGTGATCATACATCCAGTGCCACACTTCCATATCAACAAGCGCCACCGCACCAATCTCACAGGTACCCCAATACGTATTCAAAGCATTAAGCGCTTCGCCTTGCGGGTCATCGCTGGAAAGTCCCAGCAATTCCAAATCCTTGTTCTGGAAAACGAAAGCCAGTGCTTCGGTGAAAGCGGTATTGGGCACACCCTCAAGCAGCGTATAATCTAAATCCTTTAAGGAAAAGGTCTGCTCCACATTATGTCCCAGCTCGTGCACAGCGATGTTATAGCCCTTGTAGTCCATGCCGTCTTTGCCCACGCGGGTGCGCAGGTGGGCCGGCGCCGAGCGCATTTGCGGACCCCAGGCATGTCCCGAGCCGCGTGCGGGATCCACCTCAATGTTGGCGGCAAGGTAATCGGCTTTATCCCGGGAAAAATCCAGCCCCGTCAGAATGCGGGCAATGTCCTTGTGAAATGCCTGCGCCGTGGGATAGCGCTCGCGGGTAATTTTATCCAGCTCCTGCTCGGTGTATTTGCCGCGTGGTTTAAAACCATTATACCAGATATCAAAAGGCTCCAGCTCGCGGCCCAGGCGCTGTTCTATAAGCTGCCCGACCTGCGCAAAAAGCGGCGACTCCAGAACCGTTTCCAGCATTTTGCGAACGCGTTCTTCAGGGATTTCACGGTCCTGCTCAAAACGGCGCAGAATATGCGTCGGCGCGGTCGGCGAATAAGCATCGACCTGGCGGGCAGCCAGATATGTGCCCAGCAATACATCGTAGCGCGTATCGGGTTCACGGCTGTCATCGGCCTTCAGGTCTGTGGGAGCTTTACGGTCGCTGTCGTTAACGGGTGATTTTTTGACGGTGTTGCTGTAGGGATTCCAATCCAGGTGCGGATTGTCAATAACCGCCTCAGGGATTGTCTGGTCAACAATCCGCTCCATAACTTTCCGGATCATGCGCTGGCGCTCCAGCCCCTGCTCGTCCTGGGCGTACTGGGCCTTTATCTCATCGCGCAGGTTCCAGTGCGACAGCAGCCGCAGTCCTTCCGGAAAAAGGCGCTGTCCGTCATTATCAATCAGGTGATGCATCCAGATGTTGTAACCGGCAATGTACTGATCGGCCCTGGCGGCAGCAGCCGAAACGGCCTGGTTTACGGAAGAGGGCACGCGCACGCCAAAATCTTGGGCAAGCCGCACCTCGGCCCATTGCCGGCGGGTCCATTCAGCACCGTTTGCCAGCCGCTCTTCCAGTGTGGTCAGGGGAAAATTGAGCAATACAATAAAGGCCAGCTTGTTCTCAAAAAGGTCTGAGTTGACGTGGGCTGCCGGATTATAAGCGGCAAACAGTTCATCAAACGGATAGATCGGGCCCCTGTCCTCATCCGTCTGGCGGCGCAATGCCAGGATCATCTGGTTCATGTGTCCGCCGATCTGTTCCAGCAAATACTGGTAACGATTAAACATAGCGTCGCGCGTGGCCTGATCCCCGGCGTAATGGCGCAACGCAAAAGCGATGTAGTCTTCCGCGCTGCCGTCTTCCTCACGCCAGAAATCGGCTACCTGTTTCAGTCCGCGTTCAATGGAGGCGCGCTGCTCCTCACCATACTTTTCCACAAGCTGCGTCGTAGCATTATCGATAGCCGGACTCAGCCATTCCCTGCTGTTCTGGGCCAAAACAAAGGCCACGCAAAGCAAAATCATAAACAGGATCGTTTTCATATTCCCTCACAGGTTAGGTCGTTAACACACTTTTCCGTCATCGTCAATATAGCAGGAATCGCTCTGAAACTTGCGCCAGTCAGCGATCTCTTTTTCCAGTTGTTTAATAAATTTAAGGCAGGCCTCTTTTCCGGATGTTATTTTTCCGCCCTCTTCAAATGCGGGCAATGATACATCCGTCGGTATTTCAGGCGGGGTTTGGTCTTTTACAACGCGCTTTTCATAAGCAATGGAATGTTCCTTTAAGCGCTCCTCAAGCTGGTCGGCCAAAGCGCTTTGAGGGTGTCGATATAATCTAATCATAACGACAATTTAAAGATTATGCCGCCACAGGCAAAACAGCAGCGACTCTCATAACACTTTAAGTACCACCATGGTCATATCGTCGTGCTGCTCGGCATTTCCGCAAAACAGTCTGATTTCATTTACGGTTTTTTCGAGTATACCGGCCGCGCCGCCACCATTGTCGTTAGCCTGGATAAAGTCCAGCAAGCGTTCCTCGCCATATTCCTTACCCTGTTCATCGATTGCCTCAGTGAAACCGTCCGTGTAAAAAACCAGCGTATCACCGGGGCTGAGCTGCAGCTCGCCTTCGGCCAGGGTGCGGTTAAAGATCTCGCCCATTTCCAGGCCAAGACCGATGCCCGCTGTTTGCAGCAGTTGCGGTTTTTCCCTGTTCTGGTTTATAACAAAAGCAGGATTGTGACCGGCACGGGCAAAGCGCATCTTGCGGGTTTGCGGATCGAGCACGGCGTAGAACATGCTCACAAACCAGGAGCGCTCAATGGTGCGGTACATCAGGCTGTTTACCTTGCTGAGAACCGTTTTGGGTGAAAGATCGGATTCGGCGTGCGACTGCAAAATGCCCTTGGTAAGCGTCATGTATATCGCCGCCGGAACGCCCTTACCGGAAACGTCGGCGATGGCCAGTCCCAGCTTGCCGTCCTGAAGTTGAATAAAATCAAAATAGTCGCCGCCCACTTCATTTGCCGGCACACAAATTCCGGCGACGTCAAAACCTTCCATGGCCGGTCTTTCCTTGGGCAGCAGGCCAAGCTGCACCCTGCGGGCTATTTCCAACTCCTTCTGCATGCGGGTACGTTCCTTAATGCGCTTGATATGCAGCGGTTCGCTGGAGCGCGAATACTGGAAGTAGCGCCCTTTTACAAGGCTATATAGCGACACGAGCGTTACGGCAATCCAAAAAACCACGGTAATGTAGGCGGGCACAGTGTACGCGGGGTTACCGCTTTCCAGCCAGTAGCGCACAATATCCATGCTGACAAAAAACATGCCCGAAGTCATTGAAGCCAGCAGACCGTAGCGCCAAAAAACGTAGCCCTGAACCAGCCCTATGGTAAAGTAGGGAATCAGCGCGTAGTAGCGTGGCCAGAACTGGAAAAACGACGAAAAGAAAATATTGAACAGGGCATAGGCTCCGGCCGAAATAAAAATGCCCCAGAACCACGAAGATGTAATGTTCCGCATGTAGGTAACAAAAAACTTGCGGAAAATGATCTCCTCGTACAGCGCGTAAAAAAGCATGGAGAAGAATACGCCGGCAAGCGGAAAGGAATAATTCAGATGGCGTGTATTTTCCCCGTAAACCTCGCTGTAGCCGCCGGTAAACGTAATGATGAGAAAATTAACCACGACCGTCAGGCCAAAGACCACGCTGCCCATGGCAATGCCAACGGGCACTTCACGACCAACGTTTTTTGTAAAAAACGCCCTGTTGAGAATGCTGTCCAGACCACCCAGCAAATTGCGGCCGCTTTTACGGATTTCATAATCGCCAACGGCCCAGGCTGTAAAACTATTGACGAAAAGGTAGACATAGGAAATAATCATCTGCACGCCCAGCAGGATCCATTTTGTATAGATGCGGCTCACGGTTCCAAATCCGACACCATCTGCCCAGCCATCCCACAGCAATATGACCATTACGATCAACGCCACATAAACAATCAGGCCTGCCCAAAGCGCGGTGCTTACGCCGATTTCACCTTCGTGATAGCGCTTGAGAAACAGAACCAGCGCCAGGATACTGACAATCAAATAGGCTAAGATGGAGAGCGCATTAAAAAGCAGGTTGGGACCTTCAACCGCGCCCACATTGGCACTTTGCGGTTCTGAAAAAATGTGGCGAAAAGAGGTGACACGATCACCGGAAACGGTTATAAATATTTTCTCCTCGCCGGCGGCCAGTTTCGGACCGCTGCGCACATAAACCACATCGTAATGGCTACGGCTGAAATTCTGAGAGTTTACGCGGTCGCGGGTAAATTGCGTCGCGTCTATGCCCGGCCACTTTTCCAGAAAGGCGTTGGCTTTTTGCAGTGCTTCTTCTTCACTGGCCGACAGCATTGACGTGGAATCCGGTAAACGGTGCATAAATCCGTTAAGATGTCCCGTGGCAGAAACAAGAACCATAAATAATTCTTCTTCTTTGTTTTTTGGGACATTTTTATAATATTCGACGCTCCATTGGCTGAAGGGAATGCTATCAGCCTCAACCAGCGCGCGGAAACCTTCGATGCCGCGCCGAGAAATGATATAATTGGAGCCGCTGTTATCGAATTTATAAAAGGCGTATTCGCTAAAGTTTTCATACGCAAAGCCATAACGATCCAGAAAAGCCCTGGCCGTTTCGATGGCCTGCTGGCGGTCAATTTTTGGGACGAGGGCCAGGTCCGGAGATGTTTTGTTATCCAGTCTGAAGCCCATAAACAATGATGCGATGGCGAGGAGAAAATATATGAGAATACGTACGCGAATATCTTTGGCCATAACCGTCCAACTCCTGCAAAAGTCCGGGATATCAAGTGCACCTACGAAGCTAATTAAAAAAAGATACTGCACGCAATTTTCTTAATCCAACGGAGGTAACACAATGCGAACGGAACGAATCCTTTTACTCTTTTTCTGCGCGTTTCTGATTGTACTATGGGCCGGCCCCGTCCACGGGCAAAAAACAGACCTGTCTCAAAGCAGCGTACTTGTTTTCGCGGATGCGCAGAAAGCAGGTGCGTTTTTAAGCATTGAAGATGAATATATCCGGGCGATGGGCCGCTATGACCTTCAGGCACGTTTGAACAGGCTGGAGCCGGTGAGCCGTGAAGCGCTTTTGGGCCATATGGCCAAACAGGGCCGCTCCTGGACGGCTGAGGAAATTGAGCTGTTTAAAGCCTACGTCAATGAAATTCGCCCAAAACTGGAGCAGCTGGAGTTACAGCTTCCGGATACGGTATGGCTTTTAAAAACAAGTGGTCTGGAGGAGGGCGGGGCTCCGGTGGCCTATACCCGCAGAAACGGCATCGTTTACACAGAAGGTATTATCGTGCAGCAAAAAGCACGCTTAAAAGAGATTTTTGTGCACGAGATCTTTCATATTTTTTCGCGGCAAAACCCGGCGCTGCGGCAACAGCTTTTTGAGATTATTGGATTTAAGGAACTGAATTACGAAGTGAAACTGCCGGAGGAATGGCACAACCGGCGCCTTACAAATCCTGACGCGCCGCTGATTAACGCCGTGATGACGCTGAAGCATGAAGACAGTACCATAGCGGTCACGTCTTTTTTGCATAGCTCATCCCCACATTATAATCCGGATAAGCCCGGCGGTATTTTTCAGAACTTCGCTTTCAGTTTGATGGAGACAAAAAAGAATAATTCCGGCTGGGAAGCCGTACTTAAAAACGGTGATCCTGTTTTGCACTCGCCCGGTTCACTGCCCTCATTCTGGGAGCATATCGGACGCAACACACAATATATCATTCATCCTGAAGAGATTCTGGCCAGCAATTTTGAATACCTGGTCCTGGGTTTTGACAACCTGCCAAATCCGGAAATTATCGAACAGATGAAAGCAGTAATACTTACTGGTACAGCAGGTGATTGAGACGAATTGTACTGAATTCTTCCAATCCTTCTGAACTCAGGTTCATTAGCCGCTCCATGGGTTCACCGCTCAGGATTGCCTGGCGGATCTTGTCCGTACCGCACAAACGGTCAAAGTGCGCTTCACGGAAGCGGAATTGCTCAGGATATTGCTCATAAAGCAGCTTTATTATATAGAGCCCGCTGAAAAAAGGATTGATCGAATCCCGATCGTCTATCTCAATGCGCACGCCAAGGCACAATTCATCCTGATATTTGGGAGCCCCGGCACCCGGCTTTGAACGCGGCGTAAACTGCTCCATGTGGAAGCTTAGCCCCGGCAGATCCGCTTCATTTAGCAGACGCACAATGTATTCATTTTCGACCCAGGGAGCGCCAAATATCTGAAACGGCATGTCCGTTCCGCGACCTTCGCTGAGGTTTGTGCCCTCAAACAGGCAGGTTCCGGGATAAAGCAAAGCGCTTTTTAGATCGGGCATGTTGGGCGATGGTTTTACAAATTCCAGCTGTGTCTGGTCATAATAAAGGGAACGGTCCCAGTTGGCCATTGGAATAACGGTAAGTTCAACGGGCCTGTCAGAATCCAGCCAGCCTTGCTTGTTAAACAGCCCGGCCAACTCGCCGGCGGTCATCGCGTGACGCACAGGTACCGGGTAGAGACCCACAAAACTGGCAAAAGCCGTATCTACAAGATTACCCTGAGGATTTTCACCGGAGATGGGATTGGGCCTGTCCAATACCACAAAAGGGATGCCCGCTTTTGCCGCGGATTCCATCGACAAGGCCATGGTCCAGATATAGGTATAATAGCGTGTACCGATATCCTGAATATCAAAAACAAACATGTCTATATCGTTCATCATTTCCGCAGTAGGCCGGCGGTTCTCCCCGTACAGGCTATACACGGGAATTTCACCATAGCTGCTATCGGATATTTCTTTGCCGGCATCGGCCAGGCCGGTTATACCGTGCTCAGGCCCGAATATCGCGGTGACTACGGTGCCATCCATGTTTTTGAAGACATCAATCATGTGCGATCCGTCTCGGGTCAAAGCTGTATGATTAGTGATCAAGCCCAACCTTTTGGCATAAAAAATGTCCTTATGCTGATCAACGCGGTCCAGGCCGGTCATTACCGGTTGCTGAGGCTCCTGCTTACAGCCCGCAGCTATTAACAGAAGCAGAGCGGCGAGCATAAATCCGCGCAGAAGCCCTGGCAGTTTCCGGCTAAAATCAGACATAGTTTTTTGGTCGCTGATAGTAATCATAATTTTTTTCTTCCGATTTTTGTTCAAACGGCTTTTGTGAATCATATTCAGGGCTTTTCTCAACAAGCTCCCTGGAGATATTAAGAAAAATGCTGCGTTTGTTCCACTCAACAGATTCAATCCATTCCGGCGGAACAAGCACTTTCTTGCCCATCAATGGAATATTGCTTGTATCAACAACAATAAAGCGTATGCGCCAGCTTTTGTCATCAATAAAAAAGTCCGCTATGTGGCCCGTTTCTCCGTCCGTAGCGTGCACGATATAACCATTCAGTTCATCCATGCTGCGCAGCCAAGGTTTATTGTCGCTTTTGGCGATTTCCTTTTTGGCTTTATCGTCATGCATCACCCCGGAAATAATCAATCCGCTGGGCGGAATCGTAATGTCGTGCATGGCCCAGTAATCATTCCAGTGGTAATATTCAATCAGCTCCAGCTCTTTTTGCCGGGAAACCGGAAGCTTCCTTTCAATCGAAGGGCTGTTTTCAATCTGTTCACGCGTGAGTTCAACGCTAAGATTTTCCTTTTCCCAGGCGGCCAGGCCCAGGGAATCCGGCGCAATCATGACCAGCCTTGAGGCAAGCCATCCGCCCGTATCGGCAATTAGATAGCGTACGTTCCAGACGCGGTCATCAAAATAGAAATCACTCACCGATCCTATTTCTCCATCACGTGCTTTCAGGGAAAATTTACTCAGAGCTTTAAAACTATGTAACATAAGACACTCCTTTCCGAAGCTTTCGGATTACGCAGGCAGTACGCTCGGAAAAATCCACTTGCGCGCCGCTTCAATATCATCATCATTAAATCCTTTTATTTCCGTATCCGCCACTTTGTCAACGGCATTGGCAATCATCTTGGCCGCGCCGTCTCCAACTACAGCCATGCGGTTAAGATGGCCGCTATACTCTTTGTAAAAACGGATATCCTCAAGCAAAACGGAGGCATCGAAGGAATCGGCGTTCATCGTATCCAGAAGCACATTTATCTTCGGATACATCTGGCACAGGGATTCCAGCTGGTGGTTTACTTCCTGCATATCTTTGCGCGTCACTTTTCCTTCCAATGCGATCTCAATTTTATCTTGTTCATGATAAATCACCTGATACATATATCCTCCTTTTGTTAGGCGTATCTGTAATTTCCTGTTATTTTATTATATTTTTTTCCCGCGCTTTGCGAACGCATTCTTTTTAATAAAATACACACGTCTTTGGCCGATTTGATCTCCACCGTGTGACGATCATTTTCATCGTCGCGAAAGTTGTCCAGCGCGCGGGTGCTTTCTCCGTAAATTAGCACCGGTATGGTTTTGTCCACATCGCGGATATTCAGAATCACTTCCAGCGCATCTTCTTCCAGGTAATTACTTTCAATGATGATGGCAAAAGGCATCTGGTGGCGGATGACAAACAAAAGGCGGCTGATATCCTGGCGTATCAGCGGCACACAGCGCCCGGCCACCACGGCCCTCAAAAGCTCCATATCTTCGCGTGTGGAAACGACCACAACCGGCCACAAGTCATTCCATAAACTCAATTAAAGATGTCCTCCGTAGTGTTTAAAAATGGTTAATTCTTCTTCTGCTGTAATTCTTTGTCCGTCTTCAAATTCCGGACATCCTTCCAGCTTTTCGCGGCTTTGTGCAGTCTTGATGGTGTTATCGCTCCACATGATATCTTCAATCCATGTTACCGGCAGCAACAAGCGCTTTCCACCCGGCAGCCAGTTGCGTGTATCAATAACGACATAGCGAATCAACCAGTCGCTGTCATCAACAATAAAATCGTCCACGTGGCCGAATTCATCATCAACAGTATCAATGCGGTATCCCATAATTTCCTTGACACTGCGCAGATGCTCATCAAGGATCATCGATCTGCTGTTCTTCAACCCGCTGTGGCTGGACATGATCTCAGCCAGCTCAAGAGCTTCCTCTTCGCTCAGCGCATCCAGGTTCATGTTATTGAGCGGCCATTCTTTATATTTTTGCATTTCTTTCTTTTTCTGCTTGCTTACAGGCGGCACCTTGTCTGCATCAAGTATATTGCCGTGCCTGAGCTTTATGGCCAGGTAACCGGAATCTGTTTCAGACGATTTTAATGCGTCTGCCTTAAAAAGCCATTGCTTTTGCGTCGCCGGTACAACACACACCCAATAACGCATTTGCCAATTAGAGTCGTCGATAAGCATATCGCCGACCTCACCAAGTGTCTGGTCACGAATTGTCAATTTTCTACCAATAAGATGTTTGACTTGTTTTAACATGCATATCACCTCGCTTTTGTTTGCCATATATAAAAGCAACACCCATGCCAGAACCTTAAATAACTGTATTTACGGAATTTAAGCCTTTGCGCGACAGCAAAATGCGGGAATTTACGCAAGCCAGATCGTGCACGATCGGTACACTTAGTGGTATTTCAAAAAAGAGTGTGCAGGTATGGTACGGGGTTTGGTTTTCAGGCGACAAGCCGTGAAGATAGTTTACAGAAGGCCGTATTTTTTTAGTTTATTATAGATGGCTCTTCTGCTAATTCCCAGCAAACGGGCGGCTTCCGTGCGGTTATTTGCGGAAAGACGCAAGGCCTGCTCCACCATGGTCTTTTCCACATCGGCCAAAGGAGTGCCGATTTTGATGGTGATGGTATCGGCAGGCTTATGGTGCTTTTGGAAACGCGGCGGCAAATGTTCAGGCCCTAAAGCTTCGTCTTCGCAGACCAGTGTTGCCCGCTGAATAACGTTTTTCAGCTCGCGCACGTTTCCAGGCCAGTCGTAATTTTGCAGGGCCTGCATACAGGCATTCCCGATTTGATTGACTTTGCGCTTCATCGTGCGCCTGAACAGGGCCAGAAAATGACGGCTGAGCATGGGGATATCTTCACGCCTTTCGCGCAGCGGGGGCACGGTAATACGAAAAACGTCGAGCCGGAAAAAGAGGTCCTGGCGGAAATTACCGCTTTTTACAAGCTCCACAAGATCGTTGTTGGTAGCAGCGATAACGCGGGCATGGCTTTTTATAAAACGCTTACCGCCCAGTCGCTTAAAGCGTTTTTGTTCCAGAAGGCGCAACAGGCTGATCTGCACTTTTTCATCAACCGTATCTATCTCATCCAGAAAAACGGTGCCGCCGGCGGCCTGCTCAAACACGCCGCTGTGCTTTTTCTGCGCTCCGGTAAAAGCGCCTTTTTCATGGCCAAACAATTCATTGCCAATCAAATCACGCGGGATGGCACCCAGGTTAACCGGGATATAATTTTCAGCGCTCCTGGAACTCATATTATGGATCGCCTGAGCCACCAGGTCTTTGCCCGTGCCCGTTTCACCGAGGATCAAAACCGGTATATCGCTTTCCGCGGCATTATGGACCAGGTCATAAAGTGAGCGCATAACGGCAGCCTGCCCGATAAGCTGATCCAGGCCTTCAACAGCTTCCTTTGTCTCCTCCGCACCCGGCTGGTCAACCGCGGTTGTAACCAGAAGCTTCAGCTCTTCGTCAGCCAGCGGCATTTTTACGTATTGGAAAGCGCCCCGAGCGAGTGCCTGCACACCAAAGGGAATGTCCTTTTTATCCACCAGCAGCAAAACCGGCGCCGCCTGTGAGCGCACCTCAATCTCATCCAATAGCGCCTCCGAGAGAGTCACCGGGATCGGGCTGCAAATAATCTGCAAACCGCAGGACATATTGCTAAAGGCGCCGGAGAGCCAGGTTTTAAGCGTGACGCGTTTAAGTTCAAAGTCGTCACCAAGAGCTCTTCCGAGACGCTCTTCAAAAGCGGATTTCTCGGCTATAAGTTGGATTTTTAGTGGTGAAACGGGTTTGTTCATGGATATAAAAAAGGGCTGTCTTTTGAACAGCCCTCATCTGTGTGTCTTAATTCTTGTTTTGCTGGCGGATCATGTTCAACGCGGAGCCGGCCCTTAACCAGGCAATCTGCTGCGCATTGTAGGAATGGTTAGCCTTGATCTGATCCTCGCTGCCGTCACTGTGCCGCAGAACCAGCGTCAGAGGCTTGTCCGGCGCGAATTTGTCCAGATCGGCAAAATCAATATCATCGTCTTCACGGATCTTGTCGTAGTCGGCCGGGTTGGCGAAGGTTAGTGCCAGCATGCCCTGCTTCTTCAGGTTGGTTTCGTGGATACGCGCGAAGGAACGAACCAGCACGGCACGCACACCCAGGTGCCGCGGCTGCATGGCGGCGTGCTCGCGGGACGAGCCCTCCCCGTAGTTTTCGTCACCCACGACGATAGTCGGGATACCCTCTTTTTTGTAAGCACGTGCCACATCCGGAACAGGTTGATATTCTCCGGTCAGCCGGTTTTTCACCACGCCCGCTTCATCATTGAAAAAGTTGATGGCGCCTGTCAACGTGTTGTTGGCGATATTGTCCAGGTGTCCGCGGTAACGCAGCCACGGTCCGGCCATGGAGATATGGTCGGTGGTGCATTTTCCCTTTGCTTTGATCAGCAGCTTCATGCCGCTAATGTTTTTGCCATCCCACGGCTCAAAGGGCGCCAGCAGTTGTAAACGGTCCGATGAAGGATCGACTTTCACCTCAAGCCCCGAGCCGTCTTTGGCCGGTTCGATGTAGCCTGCATCTTCCACAGCAAAACCTTTGGAGGGCATCTCCAGGCCAAGCGGCTCCGGCAGCTTCACATCTTCGCCTTTTTCATTTTTTAACGTGTCCTTCAGCGGATTGAATGTCAGATCGCCGGCAAGCGCCATGGCGGTTACCAGTTCCGGTGAAGCCACAAAGCTGTGCGTATTGGGATTGCCGTCGTTGCGCTTGGCAAAGTTGCGGTTAAAGGAGGTAATAATCGAATTTTTCTCTTTTTTCTCCGCGCCGTGCCGCTTCCACTGCCCGATGCAGGGACCGCAGGCATTGGCCAATACCACGCCGCCGATTTGCTCGAATGTATCCAGGTAACCGTCACGCTCCACTGTAAATCGCACCTGCTCCGAACCCGGGGTGATCGTAAATTCGGATATGGCCTTGAGGCCTTTGTCGGCGGCCGCTTTGGCAACGGAAGCCGCGCGCGTAATGTCTTCATAAGAGCTGTTGGTGCACGACCCGATCAGGCCCACTTCCAGTTTTTGCGGCCAGCCTTCCTGCTTGACCTTTTTGCCAAACTGCGAAATCGGCGTGGCCAGGTCCGGTGTAAACGGCCCGTTAATGTGCGGCTCCAGTTCGGAGAGATTAATCTCGATAACCTGGTCAAAATATTTTTCAGGATTGTCATATACCTCTTTGTCGCCCGTCAGGTGTTCGGCAATCTTGTCGGCCAGGTCTGCAACCTCCGCACGGTCTGTGCCGCGCAGATACTCGGACATTTTCTGGTCGTAGCCAAAGGTGGAGGTGGTGGCGCCGATCTCTGCACCCATATTACAGATGGTGCCTTTACCGGTGCAGGAGAGGCTTTTGGCGCCTTCACCAAAATACTCCAGGATGCAGCCCGTGCCGCCCTTAACCGTTAAAATCCCGGCCACTTTTAAAATCACATCCTTAGAGGCGGTCCATCCGCTGAGCTTTCCTGTGAGTTTTACACCAATCAACTTTGGAAATTTGAGCTCCCACGGCATACCGGCCATCACATCCACGGCGTCGGCGCCGCCCACACCAATGGCCACCATACCCAGGCCACCGGCATTTACCGTATGCGAGTCGGTCCCGATCATCATGCCGCCGGGAAAGGCGTAGTTTTCCAGAACTACCTGGTGGATAATACCCGCGCCGGGCTTCCAGAAACCGATACCGTACTTATTGGAAACCGACTCCAGGAAGTCGTAAACTTCACGGTTGGTTTCCAGGGCATGGTTCAGGTCGGTGTGTGCCCCGGCCTGCGCCTGGATCAGGTGATCGCAATGGACCGTGGAGGGCACTGCCGCTTTTTTACGTCCGGCCTGCATAAACTGCAGCAGGGCCATCTGCGCCGTGGCGTCTTGCATGGCAACGCGGTCGGGCGCAAATTCCACGTAATCTTTGCCGCGCGTAAAGGCTTTTGTCGCTTCGCCGTCCCACAGGTGGCTGTAGAGAATTTTTTCGGTTAGGCTCAGGGGACGGCCCAGAGCTTTGCGGGCGGCCGCGATGCGTGCCGGAAACTGTTGATATGTTTTTTTGATCATTTCCAGATCGAAGACCATGAATATATCTCCTTGCTTTGAAGTTCGATAGAGTCTTTAATTTAACGAAGGAAAGCTCATAAATCTATTCGGGCTTGGCAAACAAAAAAGGAAATTGACCGGCTAATGAGTGATACAGCCATTGAAACACGGCAGCTGAGCAAATACTTTGGCAATTTTGCTGCGGTCGATAAAGTAAACCTGCACGTGCCGCGAGGCACGATCTACGGCTACCTTGGCGCTAACGGTGCGGGTAAAACCACCACCATCCGCATGCTGCTCAATCTCGCCAAAGCCAATAGCGGTTCGATTTCAGTGCTGGGTCAGGAAGTGCCGTCCCGTTTTGCAGATGTAGCAAGGCGGATTGGCGTAGTGCCCGGCGAAGTGCACCTGTTTGGCGGGTTAAACGGTCGCCAGGCGCTGGATTACTGGGGACGTTTTCTGCCCGCCGATGCGGCGTGGCGTCAAAAATTGTGCGATGATTTCAAACTCACCCCGCGCGACCTGGATAAAAAAATCGGCCAGTACTCGCAGGGCATGAAGCAAAAGCTTATCCTGATCCAGGCCATGCAGCATAAGCCGCAGCTGCTCATACTCGATGAACCTTCCGAGCGCCTGGATCCGCTGATGCAAAGCACCTTATATAATTATGTGCGTGAGTTTGCCGCGGCCGGCCATACGGTCTTTTTCTCCTCGCACAACCTGGCCGAGGTTGAAAAAGTGTGTCACCATGTGGGCATCATCAAAGACGGGGTGCTTGTGGAACAGGACAGCCTGGAGAACCTAAAAAAGCGTCTGCCGCGCTTTGCCAAAATCTGGTTTAAAACGCCTGTAGACCCGCAAAAGCTGGCCGGCCATTTTAACATTCGCCACAGCGAAGGCCATTTTATGGAACTGGAGATCGATGGGCAAAGCGACAAGCTGGTCAAGCTTCTGGCACAATTTGACGTGGCAGACCTGCATATCCCGCCTTCCTCGCTGGAAGATTATTTTATGGACTTTTACCGTGAAGGGAATCGCCGCGCATGATGGCTTTTTTGTATCACCTGCGGATGATTTTTTACCGCCAGCGCTGGGTCCTGTTGCTGACCATGTTGTTTACCGGCATCATGCAGATTTTATATGCCTACATCCTGGCCACTTCGGAACTGCGCCTGTTTATGGAAAGCCTCTACCAGGTGATGCCGGGCTTTATCAAGCAGGTTTCCGGCCTCATCGGCGAGACGTTCAGCGGCAAACAGTTTCTCGCTTTTGGCTTTGGCCATCCTTCCGTGCTGCTGTTGCTGAGCAGTATCGGCATTGCCGCCTTCAGCGGACACATCACCGCGGAAATCGAAACGCGCGGTATTGAGCTTTTGGCCAACCGCGTACTGCCGCGGCCAAAACTGCTGCTGGCGGTGCAGGTGTATGTTATGATTGCCGTGTTGCTGACATTCGCTGTTATGCTTTTGGGCAGTTATATCGGCAAAGTGCTCTCCGGGCTGGATGAGCCCATGCCCGTTCAAAGCCTGCTGGTAATTGCCGCTGTCGGTTGGTTTTTTTTCACCGCCGTTGGCGCGATTGTCATGCTGGTGGCGGTGTTGAACAGCTACCGTGGCCGCACCATCGGTTGGAGCGCCGGTATCCTGGTCGTTCTTTTCGTTCTCGACGCCATCATCCGCATCTGGCCGGATATCGAATTCCTGCAGCCCTGGAGCCTGTTTGGCTATTACCAGCCCACGCAAATCGGCGCGGGTGATTATAATTTTACACGTGCCTTTATTTATTTGGGAAGTCTGTTTGCGGTATTCAGCGCCGCGGCCTACGGCGTGTTTGCCAAGAGGGATATGTGAGACGGGTGGAGTGACGAATCGTTGAATTATTGAATTAATGAATGGTTGGGTTGGTGCGGATGGGCGCGACCTCTATACCATCCCTTCGCGATTTTGGAGAAATATTGGGATACTTATGCTATAATCCTGCCACGCCTTCGGCGTTTGAAAGACCCATCGCAGATCTTTGGATTTATCTGCGCCACTTGTGTGCTCCGTGTTCCCATTCTCCCACCACAAAAAAACGAATAACGATTAAGAGAATTAAAATGAGAAAGAATACTAATTCAAAAATACCCTTAATCTAAATGTTACAATAAGGCCCCGTCAGGAGCATAATGTTGGTAGACAGGCAAAATGCCTATACCCCACAAGTCCCGTCAGGGACATAATCATTATTAAAATGATTGAATCGCATATTTACGCCTACCATCTCAATTCTCACCACCACAAAGACGGAGAAAGATTAAAATAATGAAAATGAAAAAGACCATTCAGTAAAAATACTCCGTGCCCTCTGTGAAAACCTCCGCGTTCTCTGTGGTTAAGAACTTGCCTGTTTCAACCGCAATTCTTACACTTAGCCCTTTATTTTTCAACCATAACATTTGGGAGAGTATATGGCGAGCAAAGAAGGCCTGGATCTGAACGCTTACCGTCCGCTTGAAAAAGGAGAAACCTACGAACCGTTTGTGCCCTCACAGGAAAGTCCGGTTGAATTTACCGCCAAAACGCTTATCGCCGGGATCCTGTTCGGCGTGATGTTTGGCGCCGCCAACGCCTACCTTGGCCTGTATGCCGGTCTGACCATTTCTACTTCCATCCCTGTTGCCGTTATGACCGTGGCCGCTTTCCGCGCGCTGCGGGCCATGGGCAACCAAAGCAGCATCCTGGAAGCCAACCTGTCGCAAACCATCGGCTCGGCCTCCAGCTCGCTGGCCAGCGGGATTATCTTTACTCTGCCGGCGCTGTTTCTATGGGGTCTGCCGCCGACACTATTACAGATGACTATGCTGGCCATGTTTGGCGGCCTGCTCGGTGTACTGTTTATGATTCCCCTGCGCCGTTTCCTGATCGCCCGCGAACACGGACATCTGCCCTATCCGGAGGGCACCGCCTGTGCCGAAGTGCTTGTTGCCAGTGAAGTGGGCGGTTCACGCGCCAAGAATGTTTTCCTTGGTTTGGGCAGCGGTATGCTGTTCAAATTCATCGTCGATTGGCTGCACCTCACACCGCGTACGTTAAAAGCCAAGATTCCTTTTTTGCCCAAGGGCGAAATCTCCCTGGCCATGTCCAGCGCCTTGTTCGGCGTCGGCTACATCCTGGGGCCGCGCATATCCACGATTATGGTTGGTGGAGGCCTGCTGTCGTCGCTGGTACTGATACCGGGTATCGCCATCTGGGGCGCTGACCGCGCGATGCCGCTTTTCCCGGAAACCGATAAGATTATCGCCAACATGGACGCCGCGCTGATCTGGACGCGCTACATCCGCTACATCGGGGCCGGTGCCGTGGCCACGGCCGGACTGGTCACACTTATAAAAAGCATTCCCACAATGATCGAAAGCTTCAAGATCGGTCTGCAACAACTAAAACAACGCATGGCTGACAGCAACTTTGTCTCTCTGCGCACCGATGATGATCTGCCGCTCAAAACCGTCGGCATCGGCATCGCCATTATCGCCCTGGTCATGGCCCTCGTGCCGTTCGTTTTTGGCCCGATAGAGGTTTTTGGTTTCCGCATTGCCGGCGCTATCCTCGTAGTTATCTTCGCTTTCTTTTTTGTCACCGTATCCTCGCGTATTGTCGGTCTGGTGGGTGTTACCTCCAACCCGACAAGCGGCATGACCATCGCCACGCTGATTGGCACATCGGCCATTTTTCTGCTGCTGGGCTTTGACGGTGACGCCGGAAAGGTGGCTGCCATCACGGTAGGCTGTATTGTAGCCATTGCCGCATCGATAGCGGGCGATACATCGCAGGATTTAAAGACCGGTTTCCTGATTGGCGCCACGCCGCGCCGCCAGCAAATGGGTGAACTGGTCGGGGTATTGACCTCGGCTGTATTTGTGGCCGGCGCCGTTATCCTGCTCGACCAGGCCTACGGTTTTGGCGGACAGGAACTGCCCGCTCCGCAGGCCACGCTGATGAAGCTGGTTATCGAAGGTATTTTTGACAACGCGCTGCCCTGGGCCTTTATCGGAATCGGTATTGCCATTGCCTTGCTCTGCGAAGTATTTAAGATCCCCAGCCTGCCTTTTGCCGTGGGTGTTTACCTGCCGCTAAAGACTACCTTTGCCGTTTTCCTGGGCGGTATGCTCAAGTTGTGGCTGGAGAAAAATTCGGCCAGCGAGGAAGAAGCTACCGGCCGCCGCGAACGGGGCATCCTGTTTGGCTCGGGTTTGGTTGGCGGAGAAGGCTTGCTGGGCGTGGGTATCGCCGCGGTTGTGTTTATATCGGGCACGGCGCCGGATGGTATCGGCTTTGCCTGGGCCGGAGATTTTGCCTGGCTGCTGGCGCTGGCGCTTTTTGTTATCCTGGCCTGGTATTTCCGCCGCGCGTCGATTAAGTCCTAAAAGATGTCTTGAAGTCAATAGTCGGGAAGTCGTGGAGTCTTGAAGGGATCACGGCTTCCGGGCTTTTTTAGTTTTAGCATATGCCCGTTCATTGTTTCATCCCTTCGGGATTTTAAGAATTGGGTTGGGCTTTTGCTACAATCCTGTCACGCCTTCGGCGTTGGATTCATTGGCAAGAACAACAATGCTGATTCCACAAAGCGCCCTCGATGCAATCCAGGCTCACGACCGGACGTCCAGACTTCAGGACTTCAAGACTTCCAGACTCCCAGACCCTCCCAACCCCGTTTTAATTTTTGCCATCATTACGGACGACCTGTATATTCTCCCTCCCGCGGAAAACTAGCAACAAGGATGACATTTATATGGCCGATGAGTTTTACTGGACCAATATTTTTAAACGCCAGAAAGTCGTAAAAGAAAACATCTACGTGCTGCTCAAGCGCGTGCCGATTTTCCAGGACCTGAGCTATAAAGAGTTGAAAGCAATCGAACGCATTCTGCACCGCCGCACCTACCGCGCCGATGAAACGATCTTCCACGAAAACGAACCCGGTGTTGGTATGTACATCATCGAAAAAGGCAAGGTCAACATCACCATCGGCAAGCAGAAAAAGCTGCTGGTGCTGCTCTCCAACGGCGATTTTTTTGGCGAGATGGCGCTGATCCTGGAAGGCCGGCGCACTGCTTCGGCCACGGCCACGGAACCGACCAGCCTGTGGGGCTTTTTCCAGCCCGACCTGTTTAACCTGCTGGAAACCAATCCCAAAGTGGGCAATAAAATTCTACGCCGGCTGTCGCAAATGATCGCGGAAAGGCTGCGTCTGACCACACTTGAAAATTCGCAGCTCAAAACGCGCCTGCATGAAATGCAGTCCGAACTGGAAGCACTGCGCAACAAAGAATCGATTCCGTCCGGGGAGGCTTGATTGGACATAACCTTCGGACGTATCATCAAAACGCTGTTTGGCCTGGGGGCAGTGGCGGCCTCCATCTGGCTGCTTGTTGCCCTGCATGAAATCGTAATTTTGCTGCTCATCGCCGCGCTTATCGCCTACATTCTTGACCCGATTGCCAGTTACCTGGAATTCCGCGGTTTATCGCGCACACAAGCAGCGGTTTTTATTTTTGCCGGCCTGGTTGTTCTTTTTGCCGCATTGAGCTGGCTGCTCGCGCCCGCGCTTGCCCATGAAATCACGGCGCTGCAGGAAGGCTTTCATGGCGGAAAAGCCAGCAGTCTTATACAGCAGCTTGAGCAATTCATAAGCAGCAATGTTCCCATCCTGGCCGATCAATCGCTGCACCTGCAGGATCAACTCAGTACGTTTTTGCAGCAGTTGGCCGATTCCTTTTTCTCCATTTTGCTCGATGTTGTTTCGCTTATATCAACGATTGTTATCATTCCGTTTGCCGCCTTTTTCCTGCTAAAAGACGGACGCAGCCTGAAAAAGGCCCTGGTAAGCGCCATTCCCAACCGCTACTTCGAGATGGCCCTGAACCTGATGTATAAAGTGGACCTGCAGCTTGGCGATTATCTGCGCGGTCAGTTTCTGGATGCTTTTCTTGTAGGCCTGCTGGCGCTGATAGCCATGTGGATTCTTAACGTGCCCTATTTCGTTATGATAGGTGTTTTTGCCGGGCTGGCCAATATGATCCCTTATGTCGGCCCGATGGCAGGCGCGGTGGCGGCCGTTTCGGTAGTCGCGTTAAACGATGGGAGCGTTCAGGAAATATTATGGGTCATTGCCGCCTTTTCCATTGTTCAGCTGATCGACAACATCCTGATTCAACCGTTGGTGCTGGCGCGCAGTGTAAATCTGCACCCGCTCACCATTATCTTGGCTATTCTGATTGGGGGCCAGTTTTTCGGAATCATCGGGATGCTGCTGGCAGTTCCAGCAACCGGCATCGTAAAGGTGGTCAGCAAGGAAGTCTACCAGGGCGTTCAACGATTTAAAATTTACTGAACATGTCAAAACAATCATCCCAGCAATTAAAAAATTATCTGCCGGTAATCGTGTTCATCGTCAGCTTTTTTCTTTTTGAGATGACCGACTGGCTGCAGGCCACCAAGTTTACCGTGGCGCTTATTTTTAGCCAGATTGCCTTTATGGTGATGGCCAGCCTGCTCAAGGAAAACCACGTGGTTGGCCCGGCTGACGTACGCCGCCTCAATTTTCTGACCGGCCTGCTCACCCTTATTCTGATCGGTATCATCGTCATCACCTGGCTGCATTGGCAATCTATTATGCCATACTTCTGGCGCATGCTGCTGCTTATCGTCGCGGTGGTCGTCTATTTCACCGTGCAGTTTCGCGGTCTGCGTGTGCTCCAGGAAATCCGCCTTACCGCCCCTGAAAAAAAGGAGTAACCTGCTTGAAATTCGCAATGATATTTTTTCTGATTTTTTCCGTCCTTACGGCCCATGCTTTAGCTGATGACCTGGAAGACAGGATCATCAAGGCGCGCAAGACCGTTTTTCCGGCGCTGGTGCACCTGCAACCGGTAAAGGAGTTGTACGACACCGGCCAGAAGAAGCGCGTGGAAGTTACCGGCAGCGGCGTTATCATTAGTCCGGATGGCTATATTGTGACCAATAACCACGTTGCCGAACAAGCCAGCCAGGTACGCTGCACGCTTTCATCACGCAGGGAGCTGGATGCCGAAGTTGTCGGGCTGGATCCCTGGACCGACCTGGCCGTGCTTAAGCTGGACCTGGAATCCGCTGGTCTGGACAGCGTTCCATGGGCCCGTTTTGGCTCCAGCGCAGATCTGGAAGTGGGCCAGATCGTTTTGGCGCTGGGTTCGCCGCTGGGGCTGGCGCGTTCGCTCAGCATGGGTGTCATCAGCTCGGTGGAGCGCTATTTCAGCGATGTGGGCGAAATGATCTCGCCATTTAATCTCTGGATTCAGACCGATGCCGCCATCAATCCCGGCAACAGCGGTGGTCCGTTGGTCGATCTTGACGGGCGGATAATCGGCATCAACGCAAGGGCCGTTCTGTTTGGCGAGAACCTGGGTTTTGCCATCCCGGCCGATATCGTGATGGACGTGGTGGAGCGGCTGCTACAAAAAGGAGAGGTTGAGCGCTCCTGGGTGGGGCTGACCCTGCAGGAGATACGCGAGTTCCGCATTTATACCGGCAAGCCCGGATTGAGCGGCGTACTCGTGGCCGGTGTGGAAGATGGCTCTCCCGCGGAAGCCGCAGGCCTCAAACCCGGCGACTTGATCACCCATCTGAACGGGCAAAAGATTAACGCCCTTTATGAAGAAGAGCTGCCTAAAATAAGATTGCTTATTTCCACTTTTGAACCGGGTACGGAAATCGAATGTACCGTGGTACGGGACAATCGCGAAATAGCATTGCAATTGGAAACACAACGCCAGGGCAAGTTTCGCGGCACGGAATTCAACGGGCCCGAATGGGGGATTTCCGTTCAGGAGATTACGCCGCGTATTGCCCGTAATTTCAATCTTACTTCGCAGGAAGGCGTTCTCATTTCCGGCGTCCAGATGGGCGGTCTGGCGGCACGCGCTGGTGTCAGTCCCGGCGATATCCTTCTATCAATAGATAAAAACGAAATTGACGATCTGGAACAATTTAAAAAACTGTATGCCGATGTGACCTCTTCCGCAAACGAATCACACCTGCTTTTCTTACAATCCGGTAGGTCAAACTATTACGCATTAATCAAAAAGAATCCATGAAACATATTTTCTTAATTTTCCTGCTTACGGCCTTTGCTGTAACCGCAACCGGCCAGACGACAAACTGGCAGATGGCGCTCACCACGTCCAAAAACGCGCTGGTGCAAATCGAATATTATGAGTCGATCGATTCCCCGGAATCGGTTGAGGAGAGCGGTAAGATCCGGCGCACGGTAAACGGCGTTGTCGTCACAAAGGACGGCCTGATACTGACCTCGCCGGTGATTTTTTCCGCGCGGCTGGACATTTCCGGTGCGTCTCTTTTTGGCCGTTCCAGCCCACCCAGCGATATAAAGGTCTATTTTCAGGACGGCTCGTCGCATCCCGCCGATTTTGTCGGCAAGGATGATGACCACCATGTTGCCTTTGTCCGCCTGAAGCAAAAGGGACCGTGGGAAACGGTTTCCTTTGTTCAGGACAGCCTGTACTATGGCTCGGTATTGCTGCTTACATCGATTCTGGGCGATAATTATAACAACCAGCTGATGCTCAAAAAGGCGGAAATAAATGCCGTTATCGAAGGGCCGCCCATGCGCTGGCTCTCAGATATGTCCGAGGGCACGATTGCTTTTGCGCTGGCTTTTAATGATCTGGGTTTGCCGGTAGGTGTTATGCACAATCCACGGGGCAACGGTGATATGTTTATCCCGCAGTTCAGCCGCACGGCGCCGGGCTTTGTGGAGATACTGCCCTATACCAGGCTACAGCCGTTTATCGACAATCCGCCCGTTTTTGAAAGCAAAACCGCTAACAACAGCATAGAACGCAGTAACGCTAAAAAGTGGCTGGGCATCAACATGCAGCCCTTTACCCGGGACCTGGCCGAATACTTCGGCGCACCGGAGGTGCAGGGCGTTCTGGTCAATACGGTGATAGAAGATTCGCCGGCGGAAGATGCCGGCCTGCAATCCGGTGATGTGTTGACGCATTTTAACGGTATTGCCCTGCGCAGTGAAAAAAATGCCGACCTTGATGTATTTCGCAATCTGGTGCGCAACGCGCCCAGCTCCGATGCCAAAATCACATTCTGGCGTGACAACGCGCTGAAGACAAAAGAACTGACCCTGGGCGATACACCAATCAGTCAGGCCCTCGCCGATGAATACAGCAATTCCCGTCTGGGTTTTTCGGCAAAGCGACTTACAAAAGATATTATCCTGGCCAAGAAACTGCCGTTCGATACACAGGGTGTCTGGATATCGCGGGTGGAACGTGCCGGCCCTGCGGGATTAGGCGGCCTGCGCATTGGTGATCTGCTGCTGAGCGTAAACGGCGACGGCATAAGCACACCCAATGAACTGGAACAATCGCTAAAAAAATATGAGACGGACGAAAACACCTATATCCGCTTTTTTATAAGGCGCAATAATGATACGCGCTTTTTATTTATCCGCGTTGAAAGTTAGGAGGCTTCATGGATTTGCTTAAAGTTATTTTTGATAAGCAATACGAGTTGAACAAGCGCATATTGAAGGAGCGCAACGGTCTGGACTACGATAACATATGCAACCAGGAAGATGTGAGCCCGGAGACCGTAAAGCATCGCGTGGAGTGGCTGCTCAATTACAACCGCGCCCAAATCCATGAATCGATCGAAATGGAGGACGACCTGCCCTGGAAATGGTGGAAGGATAAATCTGAAATCGACTGGGACCATATTCGCATGGAACTGATCGATGAACTTCATTTTTGGGTCAGCAAGTGTCAATTGGTTGGTTTGGATCCGGCAAAACTCACAGATTTGTACATGAAAAAAAATAAGCTCAACCAGATACGCCAGGATAAGGGGTACGGCAGCAAATACGATAAATTCAACGAAGAGGGCGTGGAAGACAATAAGCGGATTGACGACATCCTTGATGAATAAAAATTACTGATCCTGCTCCGCTTTTTGGTTAAGGCGTACAACCAGCAGCTCCAGCAAGGCGGAAAAGGAGAGCAACGGGACCGCAAGAAGCAGAAAACCTGCCAGGTGCTGGCCAAACGTAACCTGTGCAACTACAAACGGGCTTACGACCCCCAGCTGCTGCAGGTTAAAGTTGAAGGCCAGCGCCAGCGTGATAAAAAATGCCGGCAACTCAAAAATAGCTACCGGATTTATCAGTGAAGAAAAGAACATCTCACCTTCCAGCGTTTTGTAGGCGATTATCCCCAGCTTAAGCCCCAGCCAACCTGCCAGCACAAACGGTACCACCGGAATAAGCGCGCTGAATAACACCAGCAGCAAAGGCAAACAGTTTGTAAGCAGCAACACCGCAAACAACTGCCAGTTGGATTTATTCTTTTTAAGAAAGTGCTCCAGCCGCGATTGCACCCAAAGCGGGTACCCGGTTAACAGGCGGATATTTTTGTAGCATACCGTGGGAGCCAGCGCGTAGCCGCCAAAATAGATGACGGTCGCCAGGAAAACTTCCTGTATAGAGAAATAATGCAGTACCTGAAAAAAAATGTTCATAGGTCTTTCTTTGCTTTTATACCCAGCAGGCTGTGGGCTTTTTCAACGCTGTCAACTACGGCTGCGGCCACGGCGTCTTTTGTCACTTCGGTTACGGTTTCTAGTGGCGCTTCTTCTTTTCCGGCGGACATCACATATACGATATCGCCATCATGCTGTGTATGAGACGGGGCCACGTGCCGGGCGATGGCCAGATGCGCACGCTGCGCCACGTAGGCGGCCTGCTGCTTGGTCAACCGGCAATTGGTCATAACGGCACCGAGTACTGTACTTTCGGCAAGGCCTACCTGCGGTTGATTCCAACGCCGTTTGAGATCGTTTTCGGCCAGAAACTGACCATCTTTGCCATAAGCTCCGGCGATTATCCGGTCATGTGTGCCAACAATATCCCCGACAGCGTTAACGACCATCAATGCCGTAACGCGGATGGAGCCAAATTCGCTATACCCGATACCTATGCCGCCTTTCATGGCACTCGGCATACCATTCCATTTGCCGACGGTTGTTCCGGTTCCCGCGCCAACACAGCCGGCGGCGTCATTATTAAAAGCACAATTTTCCAAAGCCTCACGTCCGTTTTCTGCGGTCGGGCGTACGCGCGGATTGCCCACATTCAAATCAAAAACAACGGCTGCGGGCACGATCGGGACTACACCAAAATGCGTCTGATAGCCTGTTTTACGGGCCTCCAGAGCATCCATCACGCCACAGGCAGCACATAAACCAAAAGCGCTCCCGCCTGTTAACACCAGCGCATGGATGGTACTGATCTTCCTTTTGGGAGACAAAAGGGCGTATTCACGCGTGCCGGGTGATGCTCCCATGGCATGGGCCGAAGTAATGTTTTCAGATGGGGGAAGTATGACCGTACAACCTGTTCCGTTTTGCGTATCGCTGTAATGTCCAACCTTAAAAATATCAAGCATTTTATTATTTTCCCGGTTTTTTGAGTGATTGAGCAAAAGCAGGCGTTCAATTTTATCTAAATTACACCTTAGATTCAAAGCCCGGTGAAAAAATTAACACTGTTTAACGGGTAAGGCTCATTTTAGCGTCACTAAAGTCGACTATCTTAAAAGGATCAGATATAAAGATAAGGACATGGAAAAAGTACTTGTTGTTGATGACGAACAGGATGTTCGTACTCTGATATGCGAATTTCTGGAAATTAGCGGTTACGAATGCGTTAGTGCCGAAGATGGTCTTGATGGCTGGGACAAATATCTTACATCAAAACCCGACATGGCCTTGATTGACCTGGAAATGCCGCGCATGAACGGTTTACAGCTCTCCCGCAAGATCCTTGAGCATAATCCCGATTTTCCCATACTTATAATAACGGCTCACCAGCATAAATACAGAGACCAGATAGAGAAGCTGGGAATAAAGGGTGTAGAAGATAAACCGCTTAAACTCGGGGATCTGGTTAAACGTATCCAAAGTATACTTTCGTAAAACGCTGTTGAACCTATTTCTCCGCTTTTGATATATTTACGGTTTGATTTAAAACAAACCGGGATCTCATTTGAAGTTTTCAGCTCTGCTTTTGCTGCTTGTTGCCCAATGGTCATTCGGGCAAAATTATTTATGGCCGACGAATGCCAGCAACTATCTGACCTCCAGTTTTTGTGAATACCGCTCGGGACACTTCCATAGCGCCATAGACATTAAGACGTGGAACCGCGAAGGCTACGATTGCTACGCCATAGAGGACGGTACGATTAGCCGTATACGCGTTTCGCCGTTTGGCTATGGCAAAGTGCTCTACCTGAAATTGAATGACGGTCGCACGGCCGTTTACGCCCACCTGCAAAAATTTACTCCGGAACTGGAAAAAGCCATTCGCGAAAGACAGATCGCCGAGGAGCGCTACAGCATTGACTGGTGGCCGGGGATTAAAGTAAAAAAAGGCGAAGTGATCGCCTACACCGGACAAACAGGCATCGGCGTGCCGCACCTCCATTTTGAAATTCGCGACAGTGAAAACCGACCACTCAATCCTTTGGCGTTTTACGAAAAGATCAAAGATAACCTGGCTCCGGAATTACGAAAGCTGCTGGTAATTCCTTTAAACGAAAAGGCGCGCGTAAACAATGATCTGATGCCTTTGGAGATCGATCTGCCGCGAAGCCGCAACAATTTGATTACGCTGGATAAACCGATCCACGCTTATGGACGGCTGGGTTTTGCCATAGAGGGTTATGACCAGGCTAATGAGGTTCACAACAAACTGGGCTTTTACAGCCTAAGTATGTCTGTAAACGGTAACGAACGCTTCAGTATGCGCTATGACCAAATGCGTTTTTCCCATACGCACCTGATCAACCGCCATATTTTCTATCCCTGGAAAACGCGCACTGGCCGCCGCTATACCAAGCTATATCGCGAGCCGGAAACCGATTTGCTGGCTTACGCTTCCAGTCCGGCAGACGGCATCCTCACCTATTCCGGCGACAGCTCATATGTGGAGATAAAGGTGGGCGACTTCTTTGGCAATTATACTACCCTGCGCTTTAAAGTTGTCTCAAAGGCGCCGTCGAGCAGACTGGCAATTGAACAAAGCGAGCAGCTTAATGGCAACGCGTATCTGCGCATGCGCCTGCCCGCGGAGATGGCCGGACTGCAATTTTACTCCGGCCGCGACCCCAACCAGCTTAACCCGGTGGACTACTACGAGTTTATCGACTGGAACCACGGCAAAGAGGAAAGCAGCGCGCTGCTGAAAGTTAAACTGCGTGATTCCGGTGATCCCTTCCTGAAGGCTGTGGCGAGGGATAAGAGCGGATGGGAAAGCGATGTTCTCACCACGCTGAATAATACAATCGGCGAACCCCATTTTATTGAACCGCTGTTGTGGGGCAAATACATATATGTAAAAACCGATCGTTTCAGCGGGGATGGACAGGCTAAGCTGGTTTTCCACGGCGCTGGCGGGCAACGGGAAGCGGCCATCGAGGGATCATACCCGGACCTTTACGGCTTTCTTCCCGCGTCGCAGGCTGTTGATGGCCCTGTGCGTATATCTCTGGAAAAATCAGGAGAGGTGCTGGCCGATACGCTCTTAAACAGCCGTCTTGTTTTCCCTGATCACAGCGGCGTGGCAGATGTTTTTGACGGCTCACTGCGTCTGGAGTGGCCGGCCGGCAGCGTCTACGATACAATGTTTATCGCCATAAATGAGCAATCTTCCGAAGGCATTGACTGGGAAGCCCCGGTAAACGGACTGCTTTATGATATTCGGCCAACGGACAGGTTGTTGCGGGAGTCGTTTACGTTACGCCTGCGCCTGGGGGACAGCACGTTTCATAAACAAGCAGCTATCTATCGCGCTTCCTCGGACGGCAAGCTTTCATTCGATGGGGGAAGCAGGCAAAACGGCTTTATAGAAACACGCATTCGCTCCTTTGGCCGCTATATAATCGCCGCTGATACGGCAAAGCCGGATATCCGCCTGCTTTCCACGCAGCTTCTCAAACCTGTTCGTAATGTGGGTAACATCCGCTTTGCCGTTAAAGATGGTTTGTCCGGGTTTAACGGCGACCGCGATATCCGCATTACGATCAATGACAGGTTTGTGGTTTCTGAGTGGGACCCGGAGCGTGATATCGTCAGCGCCACGCCGCATTTTGTGCTGGAGCCCGGTTCACACTCCCTGCACATTGAAGTTCAGGACCGCAGCGGCAACCGCCTGGAAAAAACCTACACTATCCGCGTGACGCCATGATCCCCATAGCTGATCAAAGCCCAAAGCGCTTTCTGCCGTTTGTAAATTACCTGCTTTTGGCCCTGAACATTTTTGCCTTTTTTCAACAACCGGCTGAGCGGGCGATGCTGCAGAGCTTCTTTAACACTTACGGCCTTGTTCCCTCCACACTGGGCGAAGAAAGCCGCTTTTTGATGGGCTACAGCGCGCTGATCAGTTCCATGTTTCTTCACGGAGATATCTGGCACCTGGGCGGCAACATGCTCTACCTGTGGATCTTTGGCGACAATATAGAATACGCGCTGGGCCACGTGCGCTATCTTTTGTTTTACCTGGCCGTGGGCATTTGTGCCGCACTGATACAGGTGGTGGCGTTCCCGGAATCAACCGTCCCGATGGTTGGAGCCAGCGGCGCCATCTCCGGCGTGCTTGGCGGCTATTTGGTTAAATACCCGCGCAACCGTGTGACGCTGCTTTTCTTTTTCTTCATTATAATCCGCATTATCCGCGTTCCGGCAATGATTGCGCTGGGGCTGTGGTTTGCCTATCAATTGCTGAATGTATTTCTGGAATATGGTAACGCCATGACCGGCGGTGTTGCCTGGTACGCGCATTTGGGAGGTTTCGTAGCAGGCTTGCTCTTGGTAAAACTTTTCGAGTTGGGACGAAGGTAAAAGGGCGTTGAATCGGTAAATTATTGAATTAATGAATTGTTGAGCTAAGTGGCCCGCTTTTTAAAACGCAATAATTCAACAATTAAAAAATCCAATAATTCAACAAAAAAGGCCGCCTTTCGACGGCCTTAAATTTTTCTACTTCGACGGGCCGGTCATCTCTTCCGGTTTGACCCACTTTTCAAATTCATCTTCGGTTAGATATTTCAGCTCCAGCGCTGCCTCGCGTAAGGTCTTGTCTTCGCGCCAGGCTTTAAGGGCGATTTCCGCGGCCTTGTCGTAACCGATGTGGCGGTTTAGCGCGGTCACCAGCATCAACGAGTTTTTAAGATGCTCGTTGATATTCTTCATATTGGCTTCCAGCCCTTCGATCGCCTTATCCTGGAACGAATTACAGGCATCGGCCAAAATATTAATCGATTGAATGATATTGTAGGCCATTAGCGGCTTGAACACGTTCAGTTCAAAATTGCCTTGTGACCCAGCCATGGCGATGGTGGTGTCATTGCCAAAAACCTGGCAGGCCACCTGTGTCACCATTTCGCACTGCGTGGGATTCACCTTGCCCGGCATGATCGAGCTGCCTGGTTCATTGGCCGGCAGGTTTAGCTCGCCCAGACCGGAACGGGGTCCGCTGCCAAGCCAGCGGATATCATTGGCAATCTTCATCATCGCCGCGGCCAGCGTTTTCAGCGCGCCGGAAGTTTCCACGATGGCATCATGGGCGGCCAGACCGGCAAATTTATTACGGCCCGCTTTAAACGGGTGCCCGGTAATTGTGCTGATCTCTTCGGCCATTTTTTTGTCGTAGCCCACTTTGGTATTCAGGCCGCTGCCAACGGCTGTGCCGCCTATGGCCAGTTCGTATAAATGATCCAGCGTGTTTTCGATGGCTTCATAGGCTTGTTCCAGTTGCGCGGCGTACCCGGAAAATTCCTGTGCCAGTGTCAGCGGCGTGGCGTCCTGCAGATGCGTGCGCCCAATTTTCACGATGCCGTCAAACTGCTTTACTTTTTTGTCCAGACCTTCCTTCAGGTATTTCACGGCCGGCAGCAGTTTTTCCTTCAGGGCGATTACCGTGGCCACGTGCATGCTTGTGGGAATCGTGTCGTTGGTGGATTGCGACATATTCACATGATCGTTGGGGTGCACCGGTGATTTGGTGCCCATCTGCCCGCCCAGCATCTTGATGGCGCGGTTGGCAATCACCTCGTTGACGTTCATGTTAAATTGCGTCGCGCTGCCGCTTTGCCAGATCACCAGCGGGAAGTGATCATCCAGTTTGCCCTCAATCACTTCATCGGCCGCTTTTTCAATTGTTTCGGCGATTTTCTTGTCAAGGCCGCTGATGGCACTGTTGACACGTGCCGCCGCTTTTTTAACTGTGGCGTGGGCACGTATCATTTCTTTCGGAAAATACTCCGCACCGATTTTAAAATTATCAGAAGCACGCTGTGTCTGCGCTCCAAAGTATTTGTCCTCCGGTACCATTACCGGACCCAAAGCATCCTTTTCCTTACGCATGTAAATTTCCTCCTCATTCGGTTACAGGGAAGCACAAAAATTTACAACGTTCGCATCGTTAATGAAAGGCGATTATATAAAAGATTGGGATTTTCAGGATTTAGCCGGTAACTGCCAACAGCTTCATAAACGCAGCAAGACTAATAATTGCCTTCCCGGCTTCATGCCGGATTGTTTTGAAAAAGATAAAGATTAAGAAAATGAAAAAGATGAATAAAAAAAAGCCCCGTTTTAGCGGGGCCCGTTGCTGTGCGAAAGGGGGGACTCGAACCCCCACGGGCTTGCGCCCACTAGACCCTGAACCTAGCGCGTCTACCAATTCCACCACTTTCGCATCAGAGCTTTTAAATATACGATGATTGTTTTTTCAAATCAAAAATTATAGCACCTCATTCGGGTCGCTTTTTTCGGCCAGACCGCTGATCCTCAACAGAAGTTCGTCCAGCGTGAAAGGCTTCTTGATCATTTCCGCCTCCGATTGCAAAAGACCCTTCCCCTGCATCACATCATAAGGGTGGCCCGACATATAAAGAATCTTTACAGAGGGCTTTATCTGGAGGATGTGCCTGGCCATCTCCGGGCCGTTCATTACGGGCATGACAACATCGGTTAAAACAAGCTTTATTTTTTCCGGTTCCGCCTGAAAAGCGAGCAGTCCCTTTTTGCCGTCTGCGGCATTGCGCACCACGTAGCCGTTGGATACCAGTATATCGCAAACCAGCTTGCGCACTTTATCGTCATCTTCAACAACAAGAATACCGTAGTGGGCCTCAGGCTTTTTATGTACCCGCCCGTCGCGCTTTATTTGCGGCGCCTTTTCTTTCGTGCGGGGCAGGAAAATATTAAAACAGGCTCCCTTGCCCGCTTCGCTTTCCAGCGCAATGTGCCCGCCCGTTTGCTTAATCACACCATAAACCATGGATAGTCCAAGGCCGGTTCCATGCCCGATATCCTTCGTTGTAAAAAATGGCTCAAAAACCTTGTCCTGGATGTTTTCCGCAATCCCCTTGCCCGAGTCGCGTATCGAAAGCTTGACGTATTCACCGGCCGGCAGCAGCGTCCTGTTAAACTCAGCCGCTTCATCCAGATGCAGGTTTTCCGTTGCTATTAGCAGTTCGCCGCCATCGGGCATGGCGTCTCGCGCGTTGATGATCAGATTCAGAAGCGCGCTTTCAATCTGGTTGGGATCGGCCTTGATCTTAAACAGGTCTTCAGCCAGGCGCGTTTCAAAACGAATATTTTCATCCAGCACCCGTGAGACCATCTTACTCATATTGCGCACCAAGTCGCTCAAATCGACAATTGTCGGCTTTAGCATCTGCCGCCGGCTAAAAGCCAGCAACTGCGACGTTAAGCCCGCCGCCCGCTCCGCCGCATCCCTGATCTGCACGATCTTGGATTGCGACTCCTCCTCCAGTTTTTTGTCCAGAGACAGCAGTTCGCAATAGCCGTTAATTATGGTAAGCAGATTGTTAAAATCGTGAGCGACGCCTCCTGCCAGTTTTCCAATCGCATCCATCTTGATCGACTGCCTCAACTGCTCCTCAAGACGCAGGTTTTCCGTTACATCGATACCGACTGCAATAACCAGGTTCTGCCGGGTGCCGCGGGACAGCAGGCTGTTGTGCCACAAAACGCGCCGCTGCTTGCCGTCATGCGTGTATAAAGATGCCAGCCGGCCTTCCGCCATCTTCCCTTCGATAAACATGTCTTTTAAAAGCTCCCTGGCATCTTCCTCATCGTTGCGCGACGCGAAACATTCCATCCAGCTTTTGTTTATCACCTGATCCCGGCGATAGCCGCTCAGTTGCAGGCCGTATTTATTTATTTCACGTATCAGATCCGGCTTTTCCAAAATAACGATGATCGCGGGAGCGGCTTCCACGAGGCTGCGGTTAAAGTTGCGTTCCTCCTCAAGCTGCTCCATGGCGTGGCGGCTTTCCGTAATATCAATATCAACAAAAACGGCGGCGTTACCGGAAGAATACTTCTGCGCCACAATCAGCGATGTCCGTTTGCGCCCCGCAAAATCATCCTGTATTTCGCAACTGTCCTTTGTTCGGTCGGTGGCAAAAAAGGACTTGGCAAACTGGATAAAACCCTCGCTTACCGGTACGAATTCATCCACCTTTTTCCCGATGAACTCATTCGCTTCGACCTTATGGCTTTCCCACAAGTGGCGGTTCACGCCGATATAGCGCAGGTCGCGCCCAATCCAGCTGATACCTCCCGGCACCGCATCGATAACCGCCTGCAGCTGATCGCGGGCACTTTTGAGGGCCTGTTCGGCCAGCACACGCTCCGTGATATTGCGCCCCACGCTTATAAAACCGTATCGGTTGTTGGCTAGCAAAACGCGCCGCTCATGAAGCTCCATGTAGACAATATCACCTTTTTTCGTGCGGCTTTTTACGGTATGACGCAACGTGTCGCCACGCAAAATCTGGCTTATATTGCGTTCCACCTCGGTTACGTTCTCAGGGTGCGCCAATATTTTTACATTCTTCCCGATCAAGTCATCTTTTTCGTAGCCAAGCGATTTATAAAGGGCCGGGTTAACATCGATGATGATGCCGTTGTCGTCGGCCAGCAGAATGGCATTGGGCGACACTTTGAATAGCGCCTTATAGTTGTAACTGTGCTCGATATAACGCGAAGCGATGATCTTTCGCTGGGTGATATCACCGACAATCAGCACATATTGATTTTCGCTTTCATTGCCAGGGTGCAACACACGGCCGATGCAGCGCATATAACGTACATACTTGCCGCTGCTCAGGCCCTCCGTCTCAAAATCAAACTCCTTGTCTTTGGCAATTAGATTGTGTAGCGGCTCTTCCAGCTGCATCAGCTTTACCGCCGGGCTGTCTTCAATGTTGCTGTAACCCGCAAGCGGATCGGATAGGGCGGCAAAGATAATATGGCTGAACCGGTTCGTGGCAAGCATGCGGCCTGTTTTGTTAAAACGGATTACGGCAACAGGCAGGCTGTCGAGAACAAGGCTTTCCGTATCGCCCGGTTGGGTATTAACGGCGGATACCGCATCACGCAGCTCCAGCTGTTTCAGGCGCTCTATTAATTGTTCGCGGGTATAGTTTGAATAGTCCATAATTTTACTTTTGAATGGATGACCAAAAATCCTTCAACTCGTTCTCATAATCTGCACTGATAACAACGCTTCTGGTGGCGCCAAACCAATAATCGGGCAAAAGTCCGTTAAGATGATCCTCGGCGAATCGCTTTCCGATCAAAACCGCCACACCTTTATCGCTGTGCCCGCGGATTAGCCGACCCACAGACTGGATTACTTTATTCATACCGGGATAATGATAGGCATAGGCGGTGCCACTACCGTTCTTATTTTCATAATACTCGTGCAAAAGCCGCCGCTCAAAGTCCACCCGTGGCAGGGCCGGGCTGATCACAAATACGCCGATGGCCATGTCACCTTTGAAATCAATGCCTTCCGCGAATATCCCGCCCATAACGGCCATAAGCAATTGGCCGCGTCCGTTATTTTTTATTTCGGCAAGAATGCTTTCAACTTCTGCCTGCCCCATCGAGGGACGCTGCATATAAATCTCAAATGGCGCCCGTCCCATAAAAAGCTTTACGTTTTGCATGTACTCATAACTTGGGAAGAAAGCCAGGTAATTGCCCTGCCTCAGCGCTACGGAACGCATCAGGATCTCGGCGATGCGCGGATAGCTGTCGGTACGGTCTTTATACAACGTAGAGACATTCGGCACGATCACCACTTTGCGGTTTTGTGAAGGAAACGGCGAATCAAGCCGCAAAGTATCGGCATTGGCATCGAAGCCCAGCACCTCACGGTAATAAGCCATTGGATCGAGCGTGGCAGACATGGCAATCACCGCATGAAAACGCTGCAAGATATTGGCCAGATGCAGCGCGGGATCGCAGCAAAACAACTTGAGCACACCGCCATCGGCAGCGTCATAGTAGACCCGGAAGGAATCATCCAGCAGGCGCAGGGTGCGCGCGAAACGCTGCAGATTATAAAAATAGTCTTCAAAGGGATCTTCCGCCTGCACAATATTTTTTTTAACGCGGTAGATCAGGTAAGCCACGTAAGCGGCTTCATAGGCCGCCTGCAGTTCACGCCAACGCGCCACATCTGGCTGGACCGCCATGTATTGTTGCGATTCATGCGCGGTTTCACCTTCCTGCTGCAGAGCGTCAAAAACGCTTTTGATCTCCTTAAGGGCGCGGGCCAGCTTTTTGTAGACAGCCAAATGGTACGACGACGCATGCTCCAGAAGCAACGCCGTTTTTCTGCGCGAGAGTGTGGGTGACAGGTAGTGGCGTCCCCGGTCGTATAGATTGTGCGCCTCATCGATGATAAGAATACAATCGCTTTCGGCTGTTTTTTGAAAAAGCCGGTTAAAGCGGGCGGCCGGATCAAACACATAGTTGTAATCGCCGACGATAACATCGGCGCGCACAGCCAGATCGCTGTTTACTTCTGCCGGACATAGCATTTCACCACGGGCCTGGTCAAATATATCTTCCGGCCGCATTATGCCGCGTTGGATCAGCCTGCCGGTTAGATTGCTGCTGTCCAGCCGCTTACGGAAATCTTCGGCATAGCTGCAATGCGCTTCGTGACAGAAAAAGATGTCGTTGGCGCACAGCTTGCGGGCCGCCTTCAGTATGGCCCAGCGCAGATCCGGATTGGCCTGCCGCACGGGGCGCAGAGCGTCGATTACCACTTCATGCTGGCTGTTCTTGGGGGTTAGGAAAATGACCTTTTTGCCATTGGCCCAGGCATAGCTCAAAGCAGGGTAAAGCGCCGCCGCTGTTTTGCCTGTCCCTGTTGGTGCAGAAACGAGAAGCTGTCCGCCCTGCTCCACCGTCCGCTGAACGCAGGCCACCATCTCCCTTTGTTGCGGCCGCTCTTCCACAGGCTCGGGGATCATACGCGAGGCCTGGTCTTTGCGAATCTCGCGTGCGGTCATTTCGTCTTCGGTGCGCCGTGCAATATCGGCAAGTTTTTTGCGCAGAACGGCTTCCCGCACTTTGCGGTCCAGGTCGAGCTCTACTTTTTTCTCACTCAGGTCCGTCAGGTTGATCAGAATCAGGTAAGGGCGGATTTTTTCGTTCGGTTTTTCCTGGGCGAGCATCAGCGCGTAGGTGAGAAGCTGCTCGGTAAAGTGCGGCATATTTTGCGGTTGAAGGGATTTAAAAGCCGCGCGGTTTAAGATTACGCTTTTGATCTCTTCCACCTCCAGCTTGCCCGGCATCGCGTAAATGCCATCGATGCGCCCGGAGAGGTGAAAGCGGAATCCATCCTGCTCGTAGCTGCGGCTGATGTGATATTCGCTGTGGAAAAGCCCGGTTTGTTTTTTCTGGCGCTGAAAATATTTTTGAGCACGCTGACCCAAAGCACCACGGCGTGGCAGCGGAAAAGAGGAAAGCAGCGGTCCGTCATCCGCTGCAGGAGCCAGGTCCCTCACGGCAAGATAAATATCCCGCCCATCAACACGAATGGCCATATGGTTTTTTAGCTGGTTATGACAAGGCAGATTTCGCTGAGCCCTTTGGCCACTTCCTTGTAAAAGCCCAATGTAGTGCCTTTGTACAGGTGCTGGCTGAAGGGATTGATTATTTGCGGCAGCTCTGATAATTGGCTTTCAGGATCATTTTCGTCAGAAATCTGCGCCGCGTAATTTAACAAGTGTGTGATCGTTTCCGGCGTCTCATCATACATATCGCCCAGATCGCTTTCATACATGCGGGCAATCAACGCGTCTGCCGTCTCGCTGTTACTGTAATCCGCCATGTAAATAGAGACATCCGGCCTGGACGCGGGCTCATGTGTGAACATGCGCGTATATTCGGCCTGCAGGGCGCTAATCTCTTCACCCTGGAAATTATTGATCACCTGCAGAACGCGGGCGGCAAGTTGCTCATCCTCATCGCTGCGGCAGGCTACCTCCATTTGCCGGAAAAGATGCTGAAACTCAAAGCCCATTTCATTATACGGAAAGGCCAGAGCCTTGCTGTAAAAACGAAAGACGTCACCAAAAATAGTTACTTCTTCAAAAAACATTTCAATGTCCGTTTACGATTGCTCGGCTGCAATATAGCAACGCGCCGCGGTTATTGAAAGATGCCTGCAAGCGGATAAAATGATTGCGGTTGAACTGTCGCTTCTGCCTGCTTTTTGCTATTTTTCAGCATGGACGTCAATAAGATCGCGCAACACATCATCAACTACTGCCATTCTCTTAACGGAGTAACCCACGATTTCCCCTTTGGCCCGGACCCGATGGTGTTCCGCGTGGGCAGCAAAATGTTTTGCCTGCTCAGCCTGGATGAACCCGTCAGTATGAACCTGAAATGCGACCCCGTTTTCGCGATTGCTTTGCGCCAAAAGCACCCCGCCATCACGCCGGGTTATCACATGAACAAAAAGCACTGGAACACCGTGCAGCTGGACGGCAGCCTTGCCACTGAATTTTTAGAAGAGTTGGTCCGTGACAGCTACGATCTGATCGTTAAAAGCCTGCCACGCGCCAAACGCGAGGAGCTGGATGCAGGTTGATTACCTGATCGCCGGGCAGGGTTTGGCCGGAAGCTGGCTGGCCTGGTTTCTGATGCAGCATGGCAAACGTGTGCTAGTCGCCGACGCCCGCAGCGGTGCCCACTCATCACGCGTTGCTGCCGGTATCATCAATCCTGTCACCGGCAAAAAGATGGTGCTTACCTGGCTGGCCGACGAACTTTTTCCATTTGCCCATTCCATTTATCCACAGCTGGAGCGTTTTTTTGACAAACGCTTTTTCTTCCCCCTTCCAGTGGTACGCGTCTTTAATTCCGCCAAACAGGCCAACGACTGGTCGGTGAAAGCGGCGGACCCCGAAGCAGCACCCTTTATCGACGAGGACTTTCGCCCGGATATAGGGCAGTTGAACGCGCCGCATGGCCACGCCGTTTTCCGCTATGGCGGCTGGCTGGATACAGAAATTTTCCTGGATGAAATGCGCAGCTATCTTGAGAAGAGCGAAGCTTTGACCACTCAAAATATCGCTTATGACGATCTAGATCTGCGCAAAGAGGACGTACGATGGAAAGATGTGGAAGCGCGGCACGTGATTTTCTGCGAGGGCTGGCGGGTGAAGGAAAACCCCTGGTTCCGGCATCTGGAAATCTACCCCAACAAGGGCGAGGTGCTGACGATTCATTGTCCCGGGCTAAATCAACAAGCTATTCTCAATAAAGGTGTTTTTCTGCTGCCCCTGGGCAACGGGCTTTTCCGCGCCGGCTCCACCTACGAGTGGGACCGCTTCGACCTCGACACAACGGAGGAAGGCCGCACATTCATTACAAAAAAAATTAAAAGCCTGGTAAGACTGCCCTTTGAAGTAACGGATCAGCAGGCGGGATTACGGCCGGCCACCCAGGACCGGCGACCTTTCATCGGCACACACCCGGAAGAGTCGCGTCTGCATATTTTTAACGGTCTTGGCACAAAGGGCGTAACACTGGCACCCTACTTCGCCCGGCAAATGGCAGCTTATTTAGTGTTTGGTAGTGAATTGCACCCGGAAGTGGCTGTGGGGAGGTATGATGGATGATTATAGAAACTCATCGAGGATCAACACGTCTATTTCCGCTTTAAGCCTGTCGTGTCTTTTATCATTAGTAAGCCATAACGTCGCCCCATTAATAATCGCGTTTGCAATAAGCAATGAGTCGGGGGGAGCCAGTTTATCTTCCGCCCGGATATAAGCTGCTTTGCGGGCGACATCGCGTGTTATATCTGCAATGTAAAGATTGGGAAAATTTGCCAGGTGCGCTTCGTATTGCTGGGCAATGTCGTGCCGTTTAAAGCGCAAAGGCCCAACGGCTATTTCCATTAGGGAAATGGTGGAAATTACGGCTTTGTTATTTCCGGTTTCGATATTTTCCAAAATGATATGCGTTAAAGGCAGATACTTTGTGCGCGCTTCGAAATGATAAATTAAAATGGAAGTATCCAGCGCAACTATTTGATGGCTTTTTAGCCGCTTACTGAGTCTTTCCAATCATTTCTCTCCTGCGCCAAATATTCAGCAGACTTCAGCTCTCTCCAGATGTTTGCGTAGCGTCCCGCCAGGTTTTTTGTAAAGCTGTCCGGGCGCGGTACCAGCACAATGGCTCCATCCTGAATATCAACCAAAAGCCGGTCGCCGGCATGAATGTTCAATTTCCTTCTCGCCTCGCTGGGAAGTGCAATTTGAAAACGGTTGCTTACTTTGACTGATTTGTGATTAATCATAACTTTAGTCCTGCTTAGTAAAAACATACAATCGCTTAGCAAATATAAATAAAAAGGCTCCTTTCGCAAATCAATTCTTCAAACCGATTTCAGGAATCTTAATTTTTTGTCTATCGTTAACGCGAGTAATTGAAAACACTACCCACAAAGGAGAAAGAGTATGAATTGCCCGGTATGTAAAGATGTAACCCTTGTAATCGCCGACAGGCAGGGGATTGAAGTGGACTACTGCCCGCAGTGTCGCGGCGTTTGGCTGGACCGCGGTGAGCTTGATAAAATCATCGAGCGCAGCGCCACCGCCGGATTTGGACAAGCACCCGCCCAGAGCCAGCGGCGCGAACAAAGCTACCGCAAGGATTACGATGATGATTACGATTACAAGAAACGCAAGAAGAAAAATTTCCTGAATGATCTTTTTGATTTTTAGGTGATTTGTGCCAAGGAGGTAGAGACGCAAGATTTTGCGTCTCTACATTTTTACCAGCCATGCATGATTACCGCATGAGCACCGCCTGCAGTATCTCCCACTATGTATATTTTGTCATTTAAGGTTGCTATTTCAGTTAGAAGACCGGCGGCCCTGAGCTCGCTATATTGAAATACCGTGGAACCATTAAAGTGAACAATATTATATTGATTAATGCCAGCGACAAAAAGGTCATTGATCCCCGTTCCACCAAAACCCCGAGAATACGCGCTATGTTCGGCAAGCAGTCGATAGTTGGTAAAATCGTTTTGGTCAAAACAATAAAGCCTGCCCCGTTGATCCAGGCCACTCCACACAGACATGACGACCGTTTCGGAATCATCAATGAACAAAGACTGCGGGAAGCGAAAGTTATTCTGCAGCATCTCCATTTCCCACATATGTTTCCAAACGCCGTCTTCCAGCTTGAGTACAACCGAGCGACCGGTCACGAAGCCCAAAACCCAGATATGTTGCTTATTTGTTTGCGGATCCACATAGCCCTGTATTTCGAAAAGTGTAATATCCGTTCCGCTTTCCATCGGAGTAAAAGAGGTACCATCGTAGTGGGCGATTGAGCCGAATTGACCGACAACATAAAAGTCATCTGTAGCGGTGCCCCAGGCATCCATTACCCGCCCGGTCACTTCTCCGTCAAAATATTCGGTTTTAAAGGAATCTCCATTCCAAAACGAATACGCTACACCTGCCATAAATACCCAGACCGTCCCATCAGGGAAGGGCAGTATCGCTTCGGCAAGAGAGACACCGCCATATGCTTTTGCTTTCAAGAATTCGTACTCAGACCCATTCCATCTTACCACATTGTATCTGTCAACTTCCGGACGCTCTTTAAGCTCGATTTCCCCGCATGCCCACACTTCGTTTTCACTAACAGCTTCCACGTCCATCAATACACTTCCAAAAGCGCCAAGAGTGTCAACTCGCCAGGTAAAAGCATGACTCGTAGTGTCCGTTATTTCACAAAGCTCTTTTTCATCAGGCGGCGGGTCGGTTGGCTGTTCGCTGCAAAAGAGCGCCAAGCATAAAAACGACCATAGCGCAAGAATCTTTTTCATTTTCGTAATCATTATCATTTTCTAATCCGGTGAGACGCAAGATTTTGCGTCTCTGCATTTATTCTTCATAGACGCCCGTTAAGGAATTTTCCTGCCTCTGACAAATAACCCTAATTGTTCGGCAAGCGGACCGACGACAAAGACGTGGTCGTTTACGTAACTCACGTTTCTGTTTACACCTGAGTTTGACTCCGGATATTTCATAATACTGGCGCCATTAAAGTGTGCTATATTTCCCCATTCTCCTACAACAAAGATGTCACTAAGCGTTGCTCCCGCTAATGGCGTATGGAAAAAAGTCCGTCGTAAAAATGTGGCGGAAGTCGGCAGGGTCTTTTGTATTGATGCAATAACCGCTGATTTCAATCGGCTTGTAAGCAGCGACCAGAACCTGTTCATGGTTAATATCATGTATGGCCGCCGGATGAATGTAGCCGTCCGGAACCAGGGGATTGTTTTCATCCCACACTGTTTGCCATTCATAGCCATCGTAATGCAGCAATGTCAATGGCCCTGCGGCCCAGGCGTGGGTCAGCCCGGTCTCCGGATCGACATAGCCGGTGATGTCGCGCAGTTCCACGTCCGTTCCGCTTTCCATAAGCGTAAAGGATGAGCCGTCGTAGTGGGTAATGGAGCCGTTTGAGCCGACAATAAAAATATCGTTGGAAGAGGAACCCCATACATCAAGGGTAATGCCTTTTTGGAAGGTCCCAAAATATTCACTTTCCCACTTGCTACCATCCCAATGCGCATAAGCTCCCCCTATGGGAAAAACCCAAACATCATTTACGGAAAAAGCTATTGATGAGCGTAGCTCTTGATAAAGAGGATTATTGCCGCCATATGCATGTAGTTTTAATGATAAGTAATCATAAGACTCCCCGTTCCATTTAATAACATTATAGTGGCTGTCCGCTTTTTTGATGTCGCCCACGGCCCACACATTATTCTCATCAACAGCAGCAACATCATATAAAACGCTTGGCCACTCGCCCAATGTGTCCGTATGCCAGGTAAAGTTATGGGTTGTCGTGTCGCTTATTTCGCAAACGTCTTGTTGGGGAGGCGGGTCTGTTGGCTGTTCGCTGCAGAAAAACGATAAGGCCAGGAGCGGCAGCCGCGTAAAGGTCTTTTTCATTTTCATAATCATTATCATTCTCTAATTCAATGAGACGCAAGATTTTGCGTCTCTACATTTTTCCTTCAAGCTGAAAATATCCCCGCCGGGAAATGACAGCCCAAAGTGTCATCCCGGTTGGTGCTTTTTCCACACCGGGATCTTTGCCCAGAAGGGTACATTCTCTTTGATCAGGAGCACGATCATGATCAAGAAACCGTCGTGGCATTATTTTCCTTCATGCTCTTCATGGCCTTCATGGCCTTCATGGTGAAATAAAGATACGATAAAGATAACGAGAATGAGAAGGAAAAAGAGGGAATCGGCGAAAAGCCTATTTCGCCTTCATCCGTTTTAGCATGGCACAAAAACACACCACGCACAAAGCGAGCAACGCCAGTCCCAACGGCCAGTCCAGCAGCAACAGGTAGCCTATACCAAATACGCTGGCAAAACAGGTAATCAGCCCCAATAGCCATATTAGCAATCGCTGTTTGAATTCTTTTTTGCGCTGTTCTGTTTTTACGGTGTAAACGCCCCAAAAACCCACCGGTGATGTTTTGTCCACAAACTGACGCAGCGTTTCAGCGCGCACCGGCGCTGTTACAAATGTGGCGGATAATGCCACGGCCGTGCTGATCAATACGCTCCAGAAGATGAGGTACTCCGAGCGGGTATCAGGGAAGGCCGTGTAAAGAAAAACGGAGCTGACAAACGCCGCCGCCATGCCGCTGATCTCGGTCCAGGCGTTGGCGCGCCACCACAGCCAGCGCAGCATCTGCGGTAGACCCAGCCCGGCGCCCAGGGCGACAAAAAACTTCCAGGCCTCTTCGATGGAACTGATCTGGCTGGCTATCAACACGGCGGCCAGCGAAATAAGAATAACGCTGACGCGGCTGGCAAGAACCAGGCGCTTTTGCGAGGCTGCAGGATTAAAGAAACGCTTGTACAGATCGTTGACCATGTAACTGGCGCCCCAGTTGATGTGCGTGTCCACCGTGCTCATAAAGGCGGCCATCAGGCTGGCGAAAGTCAGGCCCAGTAAGCCCGACGGCAGGATCAGTTTCATCAGCACCGGGTAGCCCATCTCGCGGTCGCCGGCCACGCTTTCACCAAGCGCGTAATACCTGGCGGGATCGTCCAGCGGGAAAACGACAATCGCCACCAGCCCGACCATGATCCAGGGCCAGGTGCGCAGGCAGAAGTTGGCCAGCGTGAACCACAAGGTCCCTTTTTCCGCGTCCGCCGGTGTGCGCGCCGTATTCATGCGCTGGGCCAGGTAGCCGGAGCCATCGGAGTAATACTGCGCCCACCACTGGATGGCGATGAAAATGAGAAACACCTCAAACGGCAAAAGCACATTGTCGAAATCGGGCCAGATACGCAGGAAGTCCGCGCCGCGTTCGGGGTAAAGTTGGTGCATCTGCGCAAACAGTTCTCCCAAGCCGCCGACATGCTGCACCGCCAGTACCGCGAAAATGATCGCCGTGCCCATGGCCAAAACAAACTGGAACAGGTCGGTTAAAATAACGCCGCGGATACCGCCCATGCTGCTGTAGGTGACAACAATAACAAAAATAACCAGCACGGTCAGCGTGTTATTAAAATTGTCAAAAATGAGGAATCCGGGCCAGAAGTTGAGCAGGTTGTTATAAACGCCGGAACCAAGAATAATCTGCCAGTCGATGAAGGGGCTGGTAATTTTGCTCATCGCCCGGAACACCCAGCCCAGGATCACGCAGTTAACGATCACGCCCATGTACAGCGCCTTGAACACACGCAGGATGGACGCCGGACGTCCGCTGTAGCGCAGTTCGATCAGCTCCACGTCGGTGAGCACGCCGCTTTGCGACCAGCGCCGGGCAAAGAATACAGTGATCGTGACAAAGGTGATGATCCAGCTCCACCAGAACCAGTTGCCGGAGATACCGTCTTTGGCGATGATGCCGGTGATGGCCAGCGGCGTATCGGCGGCAAAGGTCGTAGCGACCATCGATGTGCCCAGCCACCACCAGGGCAAACTGCGCCCGGCGATGAAGTAGGAGTCCAGGCCTGTGCCCGCCTTGCGCGTCATTAGCGCGCCGATGGCAAAAGCAAAAACCAGGTAAGCGATGATGATAAGCCAGTCTATGATCGAAAACATGCGGATGAGCAGGTTTAATTCAGAGCTTGAAAATATCGGATACGCGCATGCTTTTCAAATTGCCGGGGCACTCTTTTGTTTGCGGCGCGTTGGCAGGTGCACTAATATTAAAAACATTCATAAAAAAAGGATCGCATCGTGAAACGGATTTTAATTTTAGTTTCGATTGTATTTGCGCTTACGGCCCCTGCGCCGGCACAAAACATTCACAGCAAAGTGGATATTTTGCTTAACTCCAAAGCTGAGATTGCAGAACTGGCCGGGGCCGGCGTTATCCTGGACCACGCGCACCTGGAGAAAGCTGACGGCAGCTTTGTGCTAAAAACAATCCTGGGTCAGGATGAAATGGCCCTGCTTAAGGCCTCCGGTTTTTCCTACCGCATCACCGTGGAAGACCTGTTTGCCGATTACCAGCGCCGCAAAAAGCAATGGCCGGACATAGCGCAGCTGGAAAACAGCGACGATCCCGTCAACTTTGAGCTGGGCGACCTGGGCGGTTTTTACACCAAAGAGCAATTTGAGGCCGAGCTGGATTCCATGCGATCGCTTTACCCGCATTTAATTACGGAGAAGTCTTCCATCGGTAAAACTATAGAAGATCGCAGCATTTGGACGGTGAAAATCTCCGACAATCCCGAGGTATATGAGGAGCAGGAGCCGGAAGTGCTTTATACTTCTTTGCACCACGCCCGCGAACCGGGAAGCATGCAGACACTGGTCTATTTTATGTGGTACCTGCTGGAAAACTACGGCCTGGACCCGCAGGTCACCTACCTGCTGGAAAACCGCCAGCTTCATTTTGTCCCGATGATCAATCCCGATGGTTATCTCTATAATCAAAACGGCTACGAAGAGGGCAACATATACTGGCGCAAAAACCGCCGCGACAACGGCGGCGGCAGTTATGGTGTAGACCTCAACCGCAACTACGGCCACACCTGGGGTTACGACGACAACGGTTCCAGCTCCAATCCTTCCAGCGCCGTGTACCGCGGCACGGGGCCTTTCTCAGAGCCGGAAACACAGGCCATTCGCGATTTCTGTTTTTTGCACGAATTCCGGCTGGCGCTCAACTATCACACCTACTCCAACCTGCTGATCTATCCCTGGGGCTACATCGCTTCCTTTGAGACGGAAGACTCCACGGCCTTTCGTTACCTGGGTATGGAAATGACGCGCGACAACCGCTACGTCTACGGCACCGGCGATCAAACTGTCGGCTACCTGGTTAATGGCGATTCCGACGACTGGATGTACGGCGAGCAGGAAGAGAAAAACAAGATTTTCTCGATGACGCCCGAAGTGGGCCGCTATACCGACGGTTTCTGGCCTGACATAGATCGCATCTATCCGCATGCCCGCGAGAACCTTTATCCCAACCTGGTTTTGGCACAAGCCGCGGGCGGATTGCTGCGCTTCCGGGGTTACACATTAAGCCAAAACGACAGCCCGGTCACCTGGGTTGCGCCGGGTGATTCCGTCAACATTCAATTTCGCATTCGCAACATCGGGCTTGGGACTGCCGCTGATGCCCGGATAAATATCTTCAACGAAAACGAGGACATTCTGCCGCTAACAGAAAGCATCATGCTGGATTCATTGGCCGCGCAGACAGACACCATCCTGACCATTCCCGTCATAGCAAGCATGGCAGCCGGCCGCGGCCTCGTCAGCGATCTGTTTCTGGAAATTGACCATAACGGTTATACGCACTATCAACCGGTCGGAACTTTTCTTGTAGGCATCCCCAACCTGCTGATGACCGACAATGCCGACAGTACAATCTCCCTTTTTGAGGGCCCCTGGGCCAAAGAAAGCAGCGACTCTTATAGCGGAGAAAATCATTACAGCGACAGCCCCGGCTCCGACTACGGCTCCAATCTTAGCAGCAGCTTTGTGCTGAAAAAAGCCCTCCCGGCAGACTCGTTGCAAAACATTTACCTCAGCTTCCGCACGCGCTGGTCCATTGAAACCGGTTATGATTTTGGCATCGTTCAGGCTTCGACGGATGGCAGCAACTGGAACGCTTTGAGCGGCCTTTTCAGCTATCCCGGCTCCGGTTACGGGCGGCAGGACCTTAACGAACCCGGCTATCACGGTACGCAACTGATTTGGGTGCACGAGCTTATCGATCTCAGCACCTACGCCGGCAGTGATTCGCTTTATCTGCGCTTTAACCTCTCCTCGGACAGCAACGTGGAATTCGACGGCTGGCATATTGACGATATCGCCATCATTGGTTACCGGGATACGCCGGATCATATCGGCGAAGAGAAGCCGTTACAGCCGCAAGCCATGCAGCTTTATCAAAACTATCCCAATCCCTTTAACCCGCAAACCACGCTGCGCTTTTATCTGCCCAAAGCGCAGGACGTCCGGCTGACCGTTTACGACATCCACGGCCGCAAAACGCGCACACTGGTAAACGGCAGCGCATCCGCCGGCGAAACAAAACTGGTATGGGATGGCAACAGCGCAAACGGCACGCCCGCGGCATCAGGCATCTACATTCTCAAGCTGCAGGCCGGCGGTCACAGTTTTGAAAAAAGAATGGTCTTGCTGCGCTGATGAACAAAAAGCTGCTACATCTCGGCACCTCCGGCTGGGGCTATAAAGACTGGCTGGGAAAGATTTACGAGCCCGGTTCCAAATCGACGGACTTTCTGCGGCAGTATGCCAAGCGTTTTGATGTGGTCGAAATCGATTCCACGTTTTACGGCACGCCACGGCCTACGACCATTGAGAAATGGGCAGCCGTAACAACAGAGGATTTCCGCTTTGCCCCCAAGGTTCCGCAACAGATCACCCATGAAAAGCGCCTGCAGGATTGCGATGATCTGTGGCGTGAATTTATGGAGGTTATGTCCGGCCTTGGCCCGCGTCTTGGTCCCGTGGTTTTGCAGTTTGATTACAAATTTACCGCAGCCAAATTTGAACGTGTCCTGTTTGATTTTCTGGAACGGCACCGTGATGAGGCGCGGCTCTGCGTAGAAGTGCGCCACAAAAGCTGGCTCAATCCCACATTTTATGATCGCCTGCGCGGATTGAACATCGCGCTGGTCTTAAACGATCTCTATTACATGCCGCGGCTGAGCATTGAAACAGCCGCCTTTGTTTACATCCGGCTTATCGGCAACCGCAAAGTGACCGGCGATGATTTTACTGAACGTACCCTTGACCGGTCGCTGGAACTGGACTGGTGGGCCGGGCGTATCCGCGCGTTTATGGAGAAAGGCCTCGAGGTTTTTGCCTTTGCCAACAACCACTATGAAGGCCACGCACCGGACACCATCGACGACCTGCAGCAGCGTATTTATTTGCAGGAGTCGTAATTGTTTTTATTGTACGGTTGTGCAAATAACTTCATGTGATGTATATTTGGCCATCAGTTACTTCAACCCGTGACCCCAACAAAAGATATTATGGCAAAAAACAATTCCACATATACTGAAGAGAATATTAGATCGCTGGACTGGAAAGAGCACATCCGTCTGCGACCCGGCATGTACATTGGCAAGCTCGGTGACGGCAGCGCCCAGGATGACGGCATCTACGTGCTGGTGAAGGAGACGATCGACAACGCCATTGATGAGCATGTGATGGGCTTTGGTAAAACCATAGACGTACGCATTACCGAGCAGAAAGTAAAAATCCGTGACTACGGCCGCGGCATCCCGCTGGGCAAGGTGTACGATTGCGTGGCAAAGATAAATACCGGCGGTAAATATGACAGCGAAGCATTCCAGAAATCCGTCGGATTGAATGGCGTGGGTACGAAAGCGGTTAACGCGTTATCCAACTATTTCAAGGTTCAGTCCGTGCGCGACGGCAAGATGAAGACCATCGAGTTCTCCCGCGGTGAAGTCCTGAAAGACCATCCGGTAGAGCTTACGACACAGCGCAACGGCACGCTGGTAGAATTTGAGCCGGACGATTCTGTTTTCAAGCATTACCGCTTCATTCCCGATTTTCTGGAAAGCCAGTTCTGGAATTACGCTTTTCTCAATGCCGGTTTAACGGTCAACTTCAATGGTGATAAAATCCATTCTGAAAACGGCCTGCGTGATCTGCTGGAACGCAAAACCGATCCGGAGTCGATCCGTTATCCGATCATCCATTTTCGCGGCAAGGACATTGAATTCGCCCTGACCCACGGCATCCAATACGGCGAGGAGTACTACTCCTTTGTAAACGGCCAGCACACCACGCAGGGCGGCACGCACCTGTCCGCTTTTCGTGAAAGTATCGTTAAAGCGGTTAGAGAATTTTACAAAAAAGATTTTGACGCTTCCGATATCCGCGCTTCGATTATCGGCGCGATCAGCGTGCGCGTGCAGGAGCCGGTGTTTGAATCGCAGACCAAAACCAAGCTGGGCTCTCAGGTGGTCGGTCCGGACGGGCCAACCATCCGTACGTTTATCAATGACTTCGTCAAAAAGCAGCTGGATGATTACCTGCACCGTGACTCTGAGACAGCGGACAAGCTGCTGAAGCGCATTCTGCAATCCGAGCGCGAGCGCAAGGAAATCGCCGGCATTAAGAAGCTGGCCAATCAACGCGCCAAAAAAGCCAACCTGCACAACAAAAAGCTGCGCGACTGCCGCACTCATTACGAAGATGAGAAAAAGGAAAGCCGCCACAACACGACGCTGTTCATCACCGAGGGCGATTCGGCCAGCGGCAGCATTACCAAGGCCCGGGATGTGGACACACAGGCCGTTTTCAGCCTGCGCGGCAAGCCGCTGAACTGCTTCGGGCTGACCAAAAAAGTGGTCTATGAAAACGAGGAGTTTAACCTGCTGCAGCACGCGCTGAACATCGAAGACGGACTGGAAGGATTGCGCTACAACCGCGTGGTAATTGCCACCGACGCCGACGTGGACGGCATGCATATCCGTCTTTTGCTGATGACATTCTTCCTGCAATTTTTCCCGGACCTGGTGCGCAACGGCCATGTTTATATTCTGGACACGCCGCTGTTTCGTGTGCGCAATAAAAAGGAAACCATCTATTGCTACAGTGAAGAAGAAAAACGCCGGGCCATGGAAAAGCTTGGCAAGAATCCTGAAATAACGCGCTTTAAAGGCCTTGGCGAGATCTCGCCTGAGGAGTTCAAGCAGTTCATCGGGGAAGATATCCGCCTTGAGCCACTGGTATTGCAGGAAAAGACCAACATCAAAAATCTGCTCGGCTATTACATGGGCAAAAACACACCCGACCGGCAGACCTTTATCATAGACAACCTGCGCGTTGAAAAAGACGTCGTAGACGAAGAGCCGGACCTGGCGGAAGAAGCCGCGGAAGAGGTTTCAGCAATCCATTAATTCAATAAATTCATCAAATCAATCATTCAATAAAGACATGCCAGATTCAAAAACTCCCGCAGAACAAAACGGCCAGCCGCAGGAAATGCGTGAGGCCACACACGTTCAGGACATGTACAGCAACTGGTTCCTGGACTATGCTTCCTATGTGATTCTTGAAAGGGCCGTACCGGCTCTGTTCGATGGACTGAAGCCCGTTCAAAGGCGCATTTTTCACAGCATGAAGCAGATGGATGACGGGCGCTTCAACAAAGTGGCCAACATCATCGGTAATACCATGCAGTTCCACCCGCACGGAGACGCGGCCATCGGCGACGCGCTGGTCAATATGGGCCAGAAAGAGCTGATGATCGAAACCCAGGGCAACTGGGGCGATATCCGCACGGGGGACAGCGCCGCGGCACCGCGTTATATCGAGGCGCGCCTTTCCAAATTTGCCCTCGAGGTGGCCTTTAACGATAAGACCACCGAATGGCAGCTCTCTTACGACGGCCGAAAAAACGAGCCGGTGCATCTGCCGGTAAAATTTCCCCTGCTGCTGGCCCAGGGCGCCGAAGGCATCGCCGTTGGTCTTGCCACCAAAGTCTTACCGCACAACTTCCGCGAGCTGATCGAAGCATCCATCGCGGTGCTGCAGAAAAAAGAGATCAGCATCCTGCCGGATTTTCCAACAGGCGGTATGGCCGATTTCAGCAATTACAACGGCGGCCAAAAGGGCGGACGCGTCCGCATTCGCGCTAAGATCGACGTGGTAGACAAGCGCACGCTGGCCATCCGTGAAATTCCCTTTTCCAGCACCACCACCTCACTGATAGAAAGCATCATCAAGGCCAACGATAACGGCAAGATCAAGATCAAAAAAGTTATCGATAATACGGCCCAGGAGGTGGAGATCATCGTTGAAATCCCGCCGGGTACATCACCGGATGTGACCATCGATGCCCTCTACGCTTTCACCGATTGCGAAGTATCGATCTCGCCCAACACCTGCGTCATCATTGATGAAAAGCCGCATTTCATGGATGTCAACGACGTCCTGAAGCAATCCACGCGTAACACACTGCACCTGCTCAAGCGTGAGCTGGAAATCCGCCTGGCCGAGCTGAATGAAAAGTGGCACTTTTCGTCGCTGGAAAAGATCTTTATCGAGAAGCGCATTTACCGCGATATCGAAGAGTGCGAAACCTGGGAAGCGGTCATCGAGACAATCGACAAGGGCCTGCAGCCCTACAAGGATATGTTTTACCGTGAGATCACCCGCGACGACATCATCCGGCTAACCGAGATTAAGATCAAACGTATTTCAAAATACGATTCGTTCAAGGCCGATGAGGCGATCAAGAACCTTGAAGACGAGATCCGTGAGGTGAAGCACCACCTCAAGCACCTTGTCGATTTCGCCATTGACTGGTTCCGCAATCTGCTCAAAAAATATGGCACTGGCCGCGAACGCAAGACCGAAATCCGCAACTTTGACACCATTGAGGTGGCGCAGGTAGCGGCAAACAATGTTAAGCTATACGTAAACCGCGAGGAAGGCTTTATCGGGTGGGGATTGCGCAAGGATGAGCTTATCTGCGATTGCTCGGACCTCGATGATATCATTGTTTTCCTGGAAGACGGCAATTTCCAGGTGACGCGTATGTCGGAAAAAGTCTTCGTGGGCAAAAACATCATCCACGCCACCGTCTGGAAAAAGGGCGATGAGCGCATGATCTACCACATGATCTACCGCGATGGCAAAGATGGCAGCAGTTACGTTAAGCGATTCGCCGTCACGTCTATTACACGCGACAAGCCCTACGACCTGTCCAAAGGCACGGCAGGCTCAAAAGTGCTTTACTTTTCGTCTAACCCCAACAGCGAATCCGAGGTTGTAGACATTCAGCTACATCCCAAATCAAAAGCACGCAAAAAGGAATTTTCTTTCGATTTCGGAGAGCTGGCCATCAAGGGACGCGGCGCGCAGGGCAACATTCTAACAAAATATCCGGTGCGCAAAGTAAGTCTGCGCGAAACCGGCGCTTCCACGCTGGGCGGGCTTGAGCTTTGGTACGATGCGACCGTGGGCCGCCTGAACGACGAGGAGCGCGGGCAGTACCTGGGCAGCTTTGAGGGTGACGACAAAATACTGGTTATCTACAAAGACGGGTCGCTGGAACTGACCAATTACGAGTTGACCAATCGCTATGATTATGAAAAAATCCACAGCATAATGAGATACGATCCTGAAATTGTAATAACCGCCGTGCATTACGACAGCGAATCGGACAACTTCTATGTAAAGCGTTTCCAGGTGGAAAGCGAGTCAACGGGAAGGCTGTTCACTTTTATATCCGAGGACAAAAGCAGCTTTCCCGCGCTTATATCTACCGACGACAATCCGAAGGCACAGGTAAAGTTTCTTTTTGGCCGCCAGAAAGAGCGTCGCACGGAAACCCTGGAGTTAAAGGACGTTGTGGACGTGAAGGGCTGGAAGGCCCGCGGCAACCGCCTGAGCAATTACCGGGTGCTGGATGTTAAACCGGTTGAAAATGCCGATGATGACGGCCCTGAAATTATTATCGCCGGAGAAGAGCAAACGACGCTGTTTAAAGACGAGTAAACAATCATGTTTATTGATACACTAAAGCGCCGCTGGCCAGAATACCTGCTTGAGATAGGTGTTATTATCGTTGGTATTACGCTCTCTTTTTTGCTAAATGAATGGCGCGCGGACCGCAACATGGCCGAGGCCGAGATCCGGGCTTTGGAAAGTTTGCGTGATGACCTGGTTGCCGACACAACCATGATCAATAATGAAATCAAGCAAATGGATAAGTTTGATAGTGCGCTTAACTATATGATTCGATTGTACCAGGGAGATGCGCAGGCAAACAGGGACAGTATAATAACCGCCTTAACGGCCTACGCCACATATACCACGTTTAATAAAAACAGTACCGGATATGAACAGCTGAAAGAAACCGGGCAGCTCAACATAATCTCAAACAAGGCCCTTTTAAAAAGGGTTGTGGAACTATACAATGACAAAGCCCTGGTTTTAAAGGAGTATAGTTATATAGATCGCAGCATGGTGCTTGAACAGTTTATACCATTCCTGATGAAAGACGCGACAATGTTTTTTGTCGATAATCCGATGAGAAAAACAAAATCGGGAAAAGCCCTTTATGAAGAGCTCATGGAGCAAAAATATTTTCGTAATTCTCTGATAGTCAACAGAATTTTTAAGAGCTCCATAATCCAATACTACAGAGAGTATTTTAATGACGCTTCGGGTTTAATTGGGCAAATTGATGTTGAACTGGCAAGGCTGAGATAAATGATGTCTGCAAATCCTTTACACAAAAAACTGCAACTCAACATAAACTACAAAGTCCTGCTTATCGATGCGCCACAGGAGATTACTGCGGCATTGAAGCCACTGCCGGAGGGATGCAGCATCGTCGATATGGAGAGCCATGACGCGATAGCCGACTGGATCATCGCCTTTGTAAACGATGCCGAAGATTTTGAAGAAAAGCTGGACCGGACGCTGGAACAAAGTTCTGATGAAACAATCATCTGGACTGCATATGCCAAGGGCGAACAGGGCGATCTTAATCGTGACCGGATCATGGAAATGGCAGCTGATTTTAACTTACGCGCGGTTTCCCAGATAGCTCTCAGCGATGTCTGGTCGGCAATGAGGCTGCGGATAAAGGAGCAGGTCAAATCCAGACCGAAGCAATCAAAGCATATTGATTTTGAGGACCGCGAGATCAAAAGCCTTCCCGACGCACTCAGCGATAAGCTGGAAGAGGCCGGTCTTACGGAAGCTTTTGAAAAGCTTTCCTATACCCGCAAAAAAGAAATAGTTATTTCCGTGGAGCAGGCCAAGGAAGAGGAAACGCGTCAACGCCGCCTGGACAAAATCATAAAAGAACTCTCATCATCCTGATGGATTCGCTGCTTCGGGAAATTCGTTCCTGCACATATTGCGCGGATCAGCTACCTTTGGGGCCGGCTCCGTTGCTTCAGGCATCATCCCAATCAAAAATCCTGATTGCCGGGCAGGCACCGGGACGCGCCGCTCACCAAACCGGCATCCCTTGGAACGACCCAAGTGGAGACCGGCTACGGCGCTGGCTTAATGTCAGCAAAGAGCAGTTTTACGATCCCGCCCTTTTTGCGCTGGTCCCGATGGGTTTCTGCTACCCCGGCAAAAGCAAAAGCGGAGACCTGCCGCCGCGCAAAGAATGCAGCCTGTTATTTTTTGATCGTCTTATTCCCGCCTTGAAAAATATTTCCGCGACGCTGCTTTGCGGACAATACGCGCACAGCTACTATCTCGCTCAAAACCACCGGGGCAATCTTACCCGTAACGTGGAATGCTGGCAGGAGTTTGCTCCTGAAACGTGGCCTTTGCCGCACCCTTCTCCACGCAACCAGGCCTGGTTTAAGCGTCATCCCTGGTTCGAGGACGAATTGCTTCCGCGTTTGCGCGACACCATCCGCCGGGTCATCGAAACGAGCTGATTGCCACTTGCATCGTGTGGTTTAAAAGCAGAAATTTCCTGTTAACTATAAAGAAAGGTAGTCCATGACCTGGTCCGTTGACCCGGAAATATTTTCTTTCGGTTTTATTTCGATCCGCTACTACAGTCTTCTTTTTCTTGTTTCGTTTCTGCTGGGCCTGTTTCTCATGAAGCGTTTTTTCAAGTGGGAAAACCATGATCCTCTTGAAGTGGATGACCTGCTTGTTTATGTGCTGATCGGAACCGTTGTGGGCGCGCGCCTGGGCCATGTTCTGTTTTACAATCCGGGGCACTATTTCAGCAATCCCTTAGAAATATTCAAAGTTTGGGAAGGTGGTCTTGCCAGCCATGGCGGAGCCGCCGGAATCATTATAGCCCTCTACCTTTTTGTCAAGCGCAGGCCGCACTTTAATTTTCTATGGCTGCTGGACCGCGTCGTAATCCCGGTCGCGCTTGCCGGAAGTTTTATCCGGCTTGGCAACCTGTTCAACTCCGAGATTATCGGCAAACCCAGCGATGTGCCGTGGGCCTTCACATTTACGCGCGTGGATATGATACCGCGCCATCCTGCGCAACTTTATGAGGCCGGCGCCTATCTGATCATTTTTGTTTTTCTTTACTTTTTATATACCCAAAGGAAAGAAAGGACCGCTCCGGGTTCGCTCTTTGGTCTGTTTTTAATTCTCGTTTTCGGCTTCCGCATTTTCGTGGAAAACTTCAAAGAAAACCAGGAAGCTTTTGAAGCCACCATGGCCCTGAACATGGGCCAGATGCTGAGCATCCCGCTGGTGCTTGTCGGTCTATATTTTTTCCTGTCTGCAAAAAACCGCCCGCTGCCGCCAAAGCCCGAACCAAAAGCAAAGCAATCCAAACAGCAAAAGAAAAAGAAACATGGCCGCTAAAACGCAAGCCATTTTGCTTCTGGCAGACAGCCGCCCGCTTTTTTCCGATGAAATACGCGACGTCCTGAAAGGCAAAAGCCGCGCTGCCTATATCGGCGCCGCCAATGGCGACCAGCCGGAATTTTATGAGCTTTTTCGCGGCGCCATGAACAATCTGGGAATTGAACAATGTGTCCACGTCCATGCCCGCCCGAGCGACGAAGAGTGGCATTTTTTAAAACAGGCCGATTTTGTCCTGTTGTCCGGCGGGGATGTGATAATGGGAATAAGCGCTTTATTAAGCGGCGGGTTTATTGAGACTATCCGCGAGCGCTTTGTTGACGGCTGCATGCTGGCGGGGGTGTCCGCCGGCGCCATTCATCTGGGCAAAGGCTATTGGAACGAAAGCGCCATCGCGCCCTGCATAGGTCTGATCCCCTTTTTTATTGACGTGCATGCGGACAAAAGTCACTGGTCCGGCCTTAAGAAAACGCTGCTGGCCAGCGGTGATCATGCCGCGGCCTGGGGGCTGAGTAAGAACAGCTTTGTCTGCTATAACAGCGACGGCAGCCTGGATATTATGCACGGCAGCGTAAGGGAATTTGTCAGCGACGGTAAATCCATTAAGGAAAACATTCTGCTGCAGAACCGGGAGAACGCCTAATGTTTGAATACATCTTTCAAAATGCGCAGCAATGGCTGGAAGGTCTGGGGCCATGGCGTAATGCCGTGCTTGTCGGTTTAATATTTCTTATCGGTTTTATCATCCATCTTCTTCTTAAGAGGGTTATCCTTAAGCTGGCGGAAAGCCTGATCCGCCGCAGCCGCGTCCGTTTTGACGACTATATTCTGGAAAGCCGTGTTTTTGACAAGCTCAGCCTGCTGATCCCCGTACTTATCATATATAACGCGCTGCTTCTGTTCAAAAGCTACCAGGGCATCATTCATGCCGTGGGCGAGATCGTAATCGTGTTTATAATCGCCCGCTCCATTACGGCACTCACCAGCGGCTTCAGTAATTATTATTCCACTTTGGATATCGCAAAGCAGCGTCCGATCAAGGGCTATGTGCAAATAGTCAATCTGTTTGTATATCTGATTGCCTTTATCTTTGTGTTAGCCTCTTTAACAGGAAAGTCGCCCTGGGCATTGCTCGGTGGTTTGGGCGCGCTTACGGCGGTTCTCCTGCTTATTTTCCGCGACACGATCCTCAGTTTTGTTGCCAGCATCCAGATTGCCAGCAACGATCTCGTGCACGTAGGCGACTGGATCGAAATGCCCAAATACGGCGCGGATGGCGACGTGATTGACATTGCCCTGCATACCGTACAGGTGCAAAACTGGGATAAGACGATCAGTGTAATCCCGACATATAAACTGGTTGAAGAAGGTTTTAAGAACTGGCGCGGTATGACCATGGCCGGCGGACGGCGCATCAAGCGCTCCCTTTTCATTGACCTGAACAGCATTCGCTTTTGCGACGAAGCTCTTCTGCAACGCTTTGAAAAGATCCGCCTGATACGCGATTATTTATCCGAAAAAAGAAAAGAACTTTCCGAGCATAATGCGAAACATAACATTGATGACACCGAGATCGTAAACCGCCGGCGGCTTACCAATATCGGTACGTTCCGTAAATATGTGGAGATATACATCAAGAACCATCCGCGCATCCGCCAGGACCTGACCTGCATGGTGCGCCAGCTTGCCCCCGGCGCGACGGGTTTGCCGCTTGAGATATATATGTTTACCAACACTACGGCCTGGGTTGAATACGAAGCCATACAAGCCGACATTTTCGACCACATTTTGGCCGTGGTACCGGAGTTTGATCTGCACATTTACCAGCAACCCTCCGGCCAGGATATGAATCGCATTCAGTTTACACCACAATCATAAATTGAAATTAATTCTTTACAAAAGGGCATCGTAAGGCTATTTTTAATCCCAATTTCTTTCTCGAACGAAAGTGTCACTAAAAGAAGGAGGTGCAGTCAGCTATATTTTCTTATACGGATGTATCTTCACAGAACGGATTCCAACCAACACCTATCAGGAGATCGACTATGAAGAATTCGTTTACGAAGCGCACGTTATTTGCCCTTCTTGTTACCTTCCTGGCCACAAACGTTTTCGCGAGTGAAACGCGCATCGCTACGATGGGCGGCTCCGGTATTTTCCTCGAGGACCAGGCCAACGTCTTTTTATTTCCGGCAACTCTGGCCGACTACCAGGATTTGGTTGTTGCCGAAATGCGTGCCCGCAAAACGCAGCCCAGCTATTCGGTTGGCGTGCATATGGGCTATGATCAAAATACGGCATCTGCCTTGTACATTAATATGCCTATTACCTCTCCGCTTGTTGCAATTGGAGAAGCAAGTATCGCCGGGCTTACATCCACGCTTGATAATACTTACGCTTTAATGTACGCCGCTAATTTTGGTGGTATGAATCTTGGCTTTGGTTTTATGGGCGCCATGTCTGGTACGGAAACGGGCAGTGGTGCCGGTAAGGTAGAGGAAACATCTCGCTATCTTTCGGTTTTAGCGGGCTTATCAAATAATATGATGGATCTCGGCTTGATGGTAGAACTGCCCGCCATCGAGAGAAAAGTCGGAGATGCAACCACGGAATTCAGCGGTTTTGGCCTGAACGCAAACGGACGTATGCATTTAATGAAAAGAAACGGCTATAATATTTTCCCTGTTGGTCGCGTGGTTTTTAGCAGCAGTTCGCTTTCCAATGGCACCGAGGTTGATTTCAGCAATTTGTCTGTCTCGGCGGGCGTTGGTGTCTCCAAAGAGATTAGTGAAAATAATCTGATTGTGGTGGGTATAGAGGGTATTACCTACAGCAGTCTTACCGCCGATACAAAAGATGTTGGCGAAACGACCACAACGACCCTACGCTTACCGGCAATTTTTGTTGGAGTAGAATCACGGATTTCAAGCTGGCTTACCGGGCGTGTTGGAGCCGCACAGGAAAACGTACAAACAACAACCGAATCTAAACCGGAAGGTGGGGAAACCAGCGAATCAACGACCGACGGATCACAGTTCCGTCTTTCCCTTGGTTTGGCCATGAACTTTGGTGCTTTTGACCTGGACTTCGCTTTTAATGAAGGCATCCTGTTTGACGGACCCGCAATCATAAGCAATACGGGTGAAAGGCTGGCCACTCAACTTTCCCTCACTTATAATTTTGGAGGTGAAGAATGAAAAAGACCAAAATAATTATCGCAGTCCTTGCCGTAGCTTCCCTGTTTTTGGGCCAATGTCAGTGCGGCCGTTTTGCCGGCGATAGTCCTTCCGGTTTTGGTGGCAGCTATTACGGAAGCTACAATTACTGGGAATCCGTAGAGCTGATCGATAGCTGGACCAATGGGGACATTACCTGGACCTTCGCCGAAGACGGAACGCTGAAAATCCGTGAAGGCGAAAATGTGACAGCAGCCTACTGGAATATAACCGATAACCAGAAAATCGATATTGCCTACAATGACCGTGTTGTCAGTTATTTTGTAGAACAGCCGGAAGAAAACCAGCTGCTTTTCAACACAGAGCAGGAAACGCTGACACTTAACAGAAAATAATCCAAACGAAAGCCCGCTGCCCGGCGGGCTTTTTTCTTATTATGGCAAAAGAAACCGAGCGCAAATTTCTCATAACAGACACATCCTGGCTACAATCGGAAAAAGGAATTCCCTTTCGCCAGGGTTACATTTCAACCTCAGACAGTAAAACCACGGTTCGGCTGCGCATCGCCGGCGACAAGGGTTTTCTGACCATAAAGGGTCCTGCTGAAAATCTAACCAGGGATGAATTTGAATACGAGATCCCGCTGCAGGAAGCCCAATATATGTTGGAGCGTTATTGCGGTAATGTGGTAGAAAAATGGCGCTATAAAATTGAATTCGGGGAAAAAACCTGGGAAGTGGATGTCTTTGAAGGCGAAAACCGCGGACTTGTTCTTGCTGAAATTGAGCTTGACAACGCGGATGAACAGTTTGCCAAACCGCCCTGGCTGGGCAAAGAAGTAACAGGCGACAAACGCTATTACAATGCCTGGCTGGCAAAATACCCCTACCGCGAATGGAACGATCAATAAATAAACGGTATTAGCTTTTTGCTTTTTTTTATGTATTCTTCATATTGCGGGAATTTTTGCTGCAAATGCTTTTCCTCAAAGTGTAACTTCAGAAGCAGCGCAACAACAAGACCCGCAAATGCGATCAGGCTCCACAGATTAACACGTTGCAGCAACAGACCCGCGCCGACCGTCAAAACCGAAAGATACATCGGGTGGCGTACATAGCGGTAGAGGCCATGCGTTGCCAGTTTCTCACGCGAGGGATGGATTTGCGGTCGCACATTAAACGGCCAGCCCATACTTATAATCGCCCACAACCCGGTAAATATACCCAGGCTTAACAAAACCAGGGGCACGATTTTTAGCGGCCACAGCGGCGCCACCCAGGCCAGCATGCCCAGAAAAAAGAACTGTGCTATTACGTAAACCATCCACACTCATCCCGTATTTTTTCAGACCTATTACCATCTTTCTGAACTGAAAGCGTAAATCTACAAAAATATCTGCCGAATATTGCCTTAGCAAAAGTACAAGCTAACAAAAATGCCAATACATTTTTTTGATAAGCCGCCTGATAAAAAAGAGATCCTCACCTTTCTGCTGGTAACCATCGGTTTCCCGGTCGCAGGGTGGACCGGTTTTTTGCTGGCAACGCCGTCAACTCTTATCAGTCCGTTTTGGCCGCCCGCAGGGTTAGCGCTTGCCGCTATGCTTCTGTTTGGCAAGCGCATTTTGCCGGCTATTTTTTTCGGATCCCTGATACTTACTTTCAGCCTGCTGCCCTGGCGCCACGGCTGGAGTTTATCGATTGTGCTGTTTGCCTTGTTCGATGCGCTTGTTGCGAGTGCCCAGGCCTGGATCGGTTACTCCGTACTCAAACAGCTGAATATTGATAAGGGTTTTCTAAGCAGTGTAAAAAACACCTTCACCTTTTTTGGCCTGGCACTGGCGCTTGGCTTTATAACCTCGCTGCCCGGGGCAACCTTATTTCTGGTTTTCGGCCTGCTGGAAGGTAATCTTTTTCTAAATGGCTGGCTTACCTGGTGGCTGGGAGATATCATTGGCCTTTGGGTAATAACGCCTTTTATGCTTGCCTTTTACGAAAACCGCAAGCTCGATTTTTCATTGGGCGGTTTCCTTGAGGTAATTTCCGTCTTCACGCTCACGGTCGCGTTGATTTTCCTGATATTCGGCCCCATGATCGCCGAAGAGTTTATATCTGTTCTTCCCTTTCTGACAATGATCGTTCTGCTCTGGATAAGCTTCCGTTTTACGCCTCGCGAAACGGCCGCCGCGGTGGTTGGCCTGGCCGCCATGGCCGTTTTGGCTACGATGTCCGGCTACGGGCCGTTTATGCGTCCGGACAGGCAACTGGCGCTTACGCATACACAGTTTTTTGTTGGGATTGCCGCATTGGTTGGTTACAGCATGGCGGTTGCCATCCAGGAGCGTCGCCGTGCGGTAGGCGAGCTGAAGGATATCCAAAACGACCTTGAAAAACGTGTAAACAAACGCACACTGGAGCTGGCAACAATAAACAAGGAGCTTCTGGTAGAGGTCAATCAGCGCAAAAAAGCCGAAGCAGCCTTAAAGGAAAGCGAAGAGCGCAACAAGGCGATGCTGATGTCCATTCCCGACCTGATCTTTCTGCACAACCGCGACGGAAAGTACCTGGATTATCAGGCAGCCGAGAAAAATACCGCTTCGCCGGAAAGCGGCTTTCTGGGTAAAACCGTTGACGATGTGCTGCCGGCTGACGTGGCCGACGAAATGAAAACACTTTTCGCCAGGTCGCTTGCCAGCGGTGAAACCTGCACCATGGAATACAGCCTTAACGTCACCGGTAAAATACGCCACTTTGAGGCGCGCATCAGTGAATGCGGCGAAGAACGCGTTATGCGCATCGTGCGCGATATCTCGGAGAAAAAAACCGCCGAGAAAGCCCTGCAGGAGAGCGAAGACCGGCTGCGCTTTATTTTTGAAAATGCCCAGGATGTTATTTTTTCACTCTCGCCGGAAGCAACTTTTGCGGACCTGTCGCCTGCCGTTGAGCAGGCCAGCGGCTACAAAACGGAGGAGCTGCGGCATCAGCCTTTTATGACGATTGTCGCTCCGGAAGACCGCGACAAAGTGAGTGCCAGCCTCAAGCGCGTTCTGGAGGGCAGCGAAAACGAGATCGGGCTGGAGTACAAAGTCAACCACAAAAACGGCCATCCCGCATGGCATGCCACATCGGTTTCGCGCAACCAGAATTCCAGCGGTGAGCTGCGCTTTGTCGGCGTAGCAAAGGATATTACCGAGCGCATACTGGCGGAGAAGGAGCGCCGTAAGCTTGAGGAGCAGATCCGCCACTCGCAGAAGCTGGAAAGCCTTGGTGTTCTGGCAGGCGGCATCGCCCACGACTTCAACAATCTGTTAACGGCGATTATGGGTAATTGCGGACTGGCCATTATGCAGATACCGGACGAGGGAAAATCGTTGCGGAAAAATCTGGCCAATATCGAAAAGGCCTCAACGCGGGCGGCCGACCTATGCCGCCAACTGCTGGCCTACTCCGGCAAGGGTCAGTTTATCGTCGAAGCAATCAACCTCAATGATATGGTTGAGGACATGACCCATTTGCTTGAGGTATCATTATCCAAAAAGGTTGAGCTGCAGTATGACTTTGACGAATCGCTGCCGGCTCTCGAAGCGGATGCCGCGCAAATTCAGCAGGTGATCATGAACCTTATCACCAATGCCAGCGAAGCCATTGGTGACCGCCGAGGCCGTATTGCGGTGCGCACCAAAACCATGTTCTGCGATCGCCAATACCTCAACACTACGCTGCACGAAGAAAATCTCCCTGAAGGCCACTACATGTATCTTGAGGTTGAGGACAACGGCAGCGGTATGGATCAGGAAACGGTAGAACGTATTTTTGATCCCTTTTTTACGACCAAGTTCACCGGCCGTGGTCTCGGCCTGGCCGCCGTGCTGGGTATCGTGCGCAGCCATCGTGGCGCCATCGATCTGGAAACCTCTGTGAACAATGGCACGCGCTTCCGTATTCTTTTCCCGGTAAAAGAGCAAACCGAGCAGGAGAGCCTTCTGCACAGCAAAAACGGGGACGCTGCCGCCATGAAGGACTGGCGCGGAAGCGGTACCGTGATGGTTGTGGATGATGATGAGGCCATACGCCAGCTGGGCAAAACAACGCTGGAAGGCGCCGGCCTCAATGTTATCACAGCAGATGACGGACGTGACGCGGTGCGTGTTTTTGAAGAAAATCACGAGGAGATCCACCTTGTTTTGATGGATATGACCATGCCACACCTCAACGGCCGCGAAGCATTCCAGGAACTGAAACGCATACGTGAGGATGTAAAAGTGATCCTCTCCAGCGGCTACAGCGAGCAGGAGGCTACCAGGCGCTTTAAAGGCGATGGCCTGTGCGGCTTTCTGCAAAAACCCTACAAACCCCATGACCTGATCAATAAGGTCCAGCCTTTTCTGGAACAGGCCGTTTAGCAATCCGCAATCAGCCTTTCGTCTGCCGGTGCTTCGTTCCACACACCTAAATCAAACAACCACTCAAAACAGTTTTCAGTCATTTCCCTTTTTTACTTACTTTTGGCTATTCAATTAAATCATCAGTAAACAGGGGAGCCCTTATGCTAAACGAGAAAATCGCCATCATCGGCACCGGCAATATCGGAGGGGCATTAGCCCGCGGCTTTCTTGAAAGGAAGGCCGTTAAGGCGGACAATTTATATCTGACGCGACGCAGAGCAGAGCTTATCAGCGGCTTTGCGGATGAAGGTTGCCGGGTATCTGCCGACAACAAAACAGCCGTCCGGGAGTGCGGCATCGTTATACTCGCCGTGGAACCGCATCAGGTAGATAAGGTGCTGGATGAAATCGGCGCCGACCTGAATGAAAGACAAATCCTTATTTCCGTTGCTACAGCTGTTACGGTTGCGCATATCGCCGGAAAGGTTGCAAAGCCCCTGCAAATCGTACGTGCCATGCCAAACACGGCCATTGCCATGGGCGAATCGATGACCTGTCTGAGCGCCGTGAATAGAAAGGATCCTGCATTGGAAAAAGCCAAAGAGCTATTTAACATGCTGGGCAGCACACTGGTTATTGAGGAAACTCAGATGACGTCGGCTACGGCCCTGGCGGCATGCGGTATTGCCTTTTTCCTTCGCGCCATCCGTGCCGCGTCTCAAGGTGGTATTGAGATTGGTTTTCATGCGGAAGAGGCGCTTTCCATGGCGGCACAAACAGCAAAAGGCGCCGCGACGCTGCTGCTGAAAAACAAGCGCCACCCCGAATTTGAAATCGACAAAGTGACGACGCCGCTCGGTTGCACAATCGCCGGCCTTAACAAGATGGAACATGCCGGATTCAGCTCGGCGCTGATTCAGGGAATTGTTACATCGGCCAACAAAGCAGAAGGCCTGGCACCGGAGTAAACGTTCAGGCGATGGTTTCGCGCATATAAAGGTTGAATGCCTTGCCGGTTTTGTAAAGCTCAAACAGCTTGTCCGGAAGCTCGTCGGAAAAGATCATATCAACGGGCAGGCTGGTGCCGAAGTAAAAGCTCTTGTAAAAAAGCCATGGTTGTTTTTCGGCGTCCTCTTTCAAATGCGGCGGGATGCGCTTGTATTTTTCACCCTGCACTTCCCCAAATGCCTTGCGGAATGCGGGATCATCAACGATGGCCTGAAACGTGCCAGGCTCTTTCAGCAGCCGCGCACGTGCCTTCTCCAGCTCGTTTTTTTCCAGCCAGTAAGCGCCGCCGTAAAATAAGATCTGCTCGTCATTCATCTGAATGTAATTACCGGGCCGTTTCTCCCGTCGGCCCCCGGGAGCAATAAGTGCGCCCATATGCGTCTTGTATGGCGACTTGTCCTGGGAAAAACGAACGTCGCGGTAAATACGAAAAACAGCTTCATCCGGCGAAGGCGGTATTTCAGGATCGTCTTCATGGATGCGGCCCAGCAGCATGGCCAGAAAAGCTTTAAACGGCTGTTGCACATTTTGCTTAAAGCGCTTTTTGTTGGCGTTGAACCAATCGCGCTCGTTATTCGCCCGCAGCTCCTGAAAGAAGCGAACAAAATCCTGTTCAAAAAAAGTCATTATCGGCTCCTCATTTTTATCCGGCCAATCCGGGCAGACCGGCTATGCGGCACTGCGCTGAGATCTGTCCCACATGCCACGTCTCGTGATAGCAAAAAAATACGATCGCACCTAGTACCGTTTTGTCACCATGAGGCAAATCGTAATCTATAGCTTGGTTCAGCTTGTCGGCGCCTGCATCCTTCATCATTTTAATAAGGTCATCCTCAACCCCGCGCCAGGCCTGAATTATTTCCGCCACCGAGGGGTAACGGGTTTTCGCGTTGTAAGGCTCTCCGTAAGCACTAAGAAACTCGTGCGACCGTTTTGCGCCCAGCAGCTCCATGATGTGATAACGCGTGCGGGTGATATGCCCCAGCAGCCAGTTTACAGGAGGCAATTCAGCCTGCAATGGCCTGTCTGCCTGCTGCGTGGAGATAGCGTCAAAGCAACGTTTTAGTAAGCGGTTGTTCAGATTATACAAAGCGATAATATCATTAAGCGTCCTCTCCATGGCTCCCCCTTGTCAAAAAGTCAAAAGCTCCCGGCGTGCATCATCCGGGAGCAGCTTTTAATTTAGCGCGGCGAATGAAAGGCAACGCGGTTACCTTCGCTGTCGAGAAAGATGGCCATAAAGCCTATTTCATCGGAGATTTTTGTCTTTGGTAAAAGCACTTTTGCGCCGGCCTTTTCGGCAAGGGCCAGGCGTTCGCTCAGGTCTTCCCCGCCATTAAGGTAAAGCAGCGCGCCTTTGTCCGTGGGTTCATAGCCTTCTCCCTGGCACAAAGCGCCGGTCAGTTCACCGCTCATATAATCACCGGGCAGAAAAGCCATCTTAATACCGCCCATTTCCGTTACTTCAATCTCACCGCTAAAGACCTTGCCGTAAAAAGCACGGGCACGGTCTATATCCGTTGCGGGTATTTCAAACCAGTTGATCGCGTTTGCCATATCTCCTCCTATTGTATGTTTGTGTCTGTTTCGTGAGCGCCCGGCGTAATTATAGGCTGTGCTTTACGGCGAAACAATCACAAAGTTTTGATAAAACGTAGAACAATTTTTATCTATTTTGTTCACCAATTATTAATTATAATACATTCTGTCTGCTAAATAGCGGCAAAACGTAGGAACAATGCTCAAAAGAGAAGAACTTTTTTACCTGATTAAATCGCTCACTGAGCGCGAAAAAGCACATTTCCGGCAAAACGTTGCCCGTAACGGAACAGCCTACGCGCGCCTGTTTGACGCCATCGATGCCCAGGATATTTATGATGAATCCGCTTTGCGTGAATACTTTGCCGGAGAGCCTTTCCTGCGACAGTTCCACGTTTTAAAGAATTACCTGCGTGGACAAATACTGGCGGCTTTCTCCGCGCAGGAGCTGCAAAACAGCCCCGAAAGCCGCTGCCGGCGGCAGTTCAGCGAGTGCGAATTTTTATATGCACGCGGTTTGTGGAGTTTCTGCTCGCGGCATCTCAAAGCGGGTTTGGAAAGAGCACGCGAGCTGGAAATGTGGCCGGAGGCCTTGTCATATCTGGCACTGAAAAGACGTCTCGCGAATGAAAGTTTCGCCCGCAGGCAACGGGACATTGAATTGCGCCTGGTTTTGCATGAAGAAACGGAAATCCACAGGATCATCGAGCAGGAGAACCGTTTCAGGATAATGTCCACGCAGCTTTTTGAGTCGCTGTCCGACCCGCCGCAGGCCCTGCGTGATGTGCTGGATGGAAAAGAAAAGCCTTTATCTTTAGCTGCAGCCACACAATATCATTTTATACGCCAGACCTGGTATGCCATGCACAACAATCGTGACGCTTGTTTGCCGGAGGCCGAAAAAGTATTGCAGCTATGGGAAGAAAAACCGGTCATGTTAGAGACACAGGGCACCAGCTATCTCACATCGCTTAATAATACAATTGGCATGGCACTGCAATTCAGGGACCTTCAAAAAGCCCGCTTTCTGTTGGAGAAGGCCGCTAAATTTTACGGCCGGAACAAAACGATCAGCCGCAGAGCTGTGTTGCAACTATTCAATGTGGAACTGGAATTTTACCGCGATGTGCGTGATTTTGAGACCGGCCTTAAGCGTGTAGCTACTATAGAAGCTTTCCTGGAAAAGCACACAGACCTGCCTGAAAATTACCGGTTGTCGCTGCGCTATCAATGCGCTTACCTCTTTTTTCTGGCGTCCGATCATGAAGCGGCTCTGCGTCGCCTCAATCGTGTTTTAAACGATCGTTTTGTTCATCCGCGGGAAGACATTCTTGCTTTTGCGCACCTGCTCTACCTGATCATTCACTTTGAGCTGGGCAATATGAATCTGCTGCGCTACGCCGTGGAGTCCTGCCGCCGCTTTCTAAAGAAAAAGCGCATGCTGCAGAGCTATGAAAAAGTATTGTTAAACGGCTTCTCCAGGCTCAGCACGTCCACAAAAGACCAACACGAAAAAATATTATCTCATATCAAGGACAATCTGTTCAGAGAGGAATCTTCACAATCCAGGAGCAATGTGCTGGATTACCTGGATTTTATCAGCTGGATTGAGGCGAGGTTAAAAGTATTCGAAAAATAAAAATTAATGGTTTAGTCCAAAGATTTTGCGAAACACCATGCCCGCCATACGCGGGTTTTCCTTTAAACGGCGCGTGGAATAGGCGTACCAATCGTGGCCGTATGGCACATACACACGCAGGCGATGTCCGGACTTAACCAGGATGTCGCGCAGCTGCTCGTCCACGCCCAGCAGCATCTGGAATTCGTAAGCCTCCCGGGGCAGGTTAAGCGCGTCGATAATGCGTAAGGCGTGCCAGATAAGCTTCTCATCGTGGGTGGCTATGCCGACATAGCAGCCATTCTTAAGCAGCCGTTCCAGGTTGTACTTGTAGCATTCGTTTATGATCGCCATATCCTTGAAGGCCACTTCGCGGGGTTCAACATAAATGCCCTTGCACAGGCGCAGATTTGCCCTGTGCTCAATCAGCGCGCCCACATCATCATTGGTACGGCGCAGGTAAGATTGTATCACCGTACCGACATGTCCTTCAAAGTCTTTTTTTAACTTCAGATATAATTCGATGGTTTTAGTTGTAACGTGGCGGTCTTCCATGTCAATGCGGACAAAATTGCCGTGTTCTTTGGCTTTTTCCACAATGCGGCGGATATTTCTATGGGCAAACTCCTGATCAAGATTCAGCCCCATGTGGGTTGGCTTAATCGAAATATTCGAGTCCAGCTTTTCCTGTTCGATGATATCCAGCATGGCGATGTATTCATTGGCCGCGGCTTCGGCCTGGGCTTTATTGGTAATCTCTTCACCAAGAAAATCCAGCGTAGCCATCATGCCCAGACTGTTTAGTTCCTTCACTTTGCTGACGGCATGTTCACGGCTGTCCCCGGCGATATAATCGCGCGAAAAATAGCCGACCAGCGGCTTGGGTACAAAGGGGATAGACCAGACGACAAGTTTATCAAGAAGGCTCATGCTATATTCCCATCCACGGCTTGTGAGGCATTTTCAGTAATGGGAATATATCGGGCAAAGAATATTCAATGCAATGCCTGCAAGGATTATTGATTCAGGATTACAAAAGGAGATTTATTTTCTTTTTTGTCCGATTGCTTCTTTTTGGTGCGGATGTTGAAAACAAAGCTGCCCAGGCCCTGGTTGCAGTTGCGGCACATGTCGATGCTTTCGCGCTGGTGCAGCAATCGTTTGCGAAAAGCGGCATAGGCATCACCATTCCATAAGGCATCCAGGTTTTCCGCGCTGTTGATATTACCGAGCTCATGCTCGCCGTTTTTATCAAAACAGCACGGCACCACAGAGCCGTCCCAATTGATCAGCGTGGAATTCCAGACGCGCGGGCACGATTTCTTGCTGCCGTTTTTGACCTGCAGGCTCTGTCCGTCAAAGTTGTAGCGGCGATACTTATCTTCCGACGGCAGCCACTCTGCCGCCTCTTCTTCGTTGTGCACTTCTATGTTCTTGATCAGCAAGCGGTCCACACCTATATCGGCGGCCAGTTTTTTTACGGCGGACAGCTCGTGCTCATTATGCTTCATCACCAGGAACTGCAGGGCGATAAGCGGATATTTGGCTTTGCGCCGGCGCTTTATTTCCATAAAACGCGCCGTGGATTCTATGACCTTATCCACTTTGCCCTTTACGCGGTAGCGCTCGTACACCTCCTGCGTAACGCCATCCAGCGAAACGATCATACTGTCCAGCCCGGCATCGATCGTGGCGTTAATGACTTCGTCGCTGAAATAGTGGGCGTTGGTGCTGGTGGTGGTGTAGATCTTTTTTTCCTTTGCCAGGCGCACAAATTCCAGAAAATCTTTGTTGATATAGGGTTCGCCCTGGTGGTAGAGTAGCAGGAAAAATATGTCATCGCCCATTTTATCGATGATGTTACGGAAGGTGTCCAGGTGCATCTTGCCGTTAACGCGGTTCATGTCGCCGGAGCCTGTGGTGCACAACGGGCAGCGCAAGTTGCAGATATTGGTCGGTTCGATGGTCAGGATGGAAGGCTTGCCCCAGATAACCGGCTTGTCCATTAAGGCAGACAGCAGATAGGAACTGCCCGTTTTCAGCAGGTTGCCGGCGCGGCGCGGCGTAAGAGATTTCATAAGGTTTGGCAAGACAAGTTCGTTCAGCATAAGCTCCGCTTCATTTTTCTTGTTCGGAAAGCGCTAGATTAGCTATTTTGTTGTTTCAGTTCAACTTTACACGGCCCCATGTTAATCCTGATTATTTCGATTTTCCTATATGCGTTGTTTCTTGCGCTGCTTATGCGGCTTTTCCTCGCAAAGCGGAACGGCGGTTCGACGGAGCTTCCCTTTTTTTCTGTCATTGTTGCCGCGCGTAACGAAAGCCTCCGCATTGTGCCGCTTTTGGAAAGCTTTAAAAAGCTGGAATACCCGCAGAAAAACTACGAAGTCATTCTTGTGGATGACGCTTCACAGGATAACACGGCAGCTATTATGGAGCAGCATGGCCGCGAAAAAGACAACTGGCAGGTGATAAAATTAGATACAAAAAGCACGGCATTGCCAGGTAAGAAAAACGCCCTGCATACGGCGATTCAAAAAGCCCGTGGACAAATCATTGCCGTTACCGATGCCGATTGCACGGTGCCCGGCGGATGGCTAAATGCGCTGGCCGGGGCCTTTGACAAGAACACGCTGATGGTTTTGGGTCATAGCCGCATAAAAAAGCAAGCGGGTTGGCTGAACGCCTGGCTGCGCATGGACAATCTTTTTTCCGGCATAATGATCGCTCTGCCGGCGCGGCTTGGTTTTCCCAACTCCAGCGTGGGCCGTAATATGACTTACAGGAAAGACGCTTACCTGCAGAGCGGCGGCTATCCACGGCTGTCCGCTTTTGCCAGCGGCGATGATGTGCATTTAACAGAGCTTTTCCGGCGCAGGCTGAAAGGAGAGATCCGTTTTGCGGCGGGAAAGGACATCACAACAGAGACGCTGCCGCCGGCAGGCAAAGCCGATGTGTTCCAGCAGCAGGTGCGTAAGAACAGCAAACTGTTGCAGAAATCGCCGGGCAGCGTTATGATTTCGCTGGTGATTTTTGCCGCGCATGCCGTCCTGTATGGGGCGCCGTGGATTTTTGGGCTTTCACCGGAAATCTGGCTTTCAGCCCTTGGCGCAAAAGCGGCCGTGGAAACGATCGCCCTGAAATTTTTTTCTACAAAACTGGATGAAAAATGCGGCCTGGCGGGTTTGTTTATGTTTGCGCTGACCTATCCCCTGTATGTGATTTTTTTCGGGCTGCTGGGAAGCGCGCGTCGCTACCGCTGGAAGTGAGCGACATGCGTATGGCGCTTGTTAACAATGTCTGACATTTTTGGGCGGTAAGAGTGCATTTTGTATTTTAACAATCATCAAAAAACAGGAGAATTATTATGGCCAAGCTTAGCAAAAAGATGCTGGAGGCTTTAAATACGCAGGTTAAGGATGAGCTTTATTCCGAGTACTACTATCTTTCCATGTCGGCCTGGTGCGAGGCCAATGACCTGCCAGGTATGGCTGCCTTCCTGAAGCTGAAAAGCGAGGAAGAGCGCGACCATGCCATGAAAATCTACAACTACATTCTGGACCGTGACGGTGAAGTTGAGCTGCAGGCCATTCCGCAGCCACCGACAAGCTTTAAGAATCACCGCCAGATCTTTGAAAAGCAGCTGGAACATGAGGAGCATGTGACAGCGCTGATCCACAAGCTGTACGAGCTTTCGGTTAAGGAGGGCGACTATCCGACGCAGGTGATGCTGCAGTGGTTTATCGAGGAACAGGTGGAAGAAGAGAAGGAAGCCCAGGATATCATTCAGCAGTGCAAAATGGTTGGTGACAATCCCAGCGCGCTCTTCCTGCTTGACCAGAAGCTGGGCAGCCAGGCACCCGGCGAAGGCCCTAAAGAGTGACACGTCGACATTTCGGCCGCAGTGAACTGCGTGTCTGCGAGATTGGTTTCGGGGCCTGGGCCATTGGCGGTCCGGCCAAGGTCGGTGATGTGGCCATCGGCTGGGGCGGTACGGATGACAAGGAATCGCTGAACGCTTTAAAGGAAGCATTCGACCGCGGCATCAATTTTTATGATACCGCGGATTTTTATGGTCTGGGCCATTCCGAAAAACTGATCGGTGAAGCTTTTGGCAACAGCGATAAAGTGATCATCGCGACCAAGGTGGGCCACCGCGCCATGCCTGATGACACGATCGCATTGGACTATAGCAGGGAGCATATTCTTGACGCTTGCGATGAAAGCCTGAAACGTCTGAAACGCGATCAGATCGATTATTACCAGCTTCATTCCGCAAAGTTAAAGCACTTGCTGGAAGGCGGCTGTGTTGAGGCGATGGAGCAGCTTAAGAAGCAGGGCAAAATCCGCTACTGGGGCTTGTCGCTAAACACCTATGATCCTTTTCCGGAAGCGGAGTACATGATGGACCATAATCTCGGTGATGGTTTCCAGTTTGTTTTTAATGTGATAAACCAACGCGCCTACGGACTCCTGGACAAAGCCAGTGAAAAGGGTTACGGCATCATCGCACGTATGCCGCTGCAGTTTGGCCTGCTTACCGGCAAATTCGATGATGGCGCACAGTTCGATAAAGATGATCACCGCCATTTCCGCCTGAAGCCGCATGTTCTGGAACGTGCCGTAAAGGACCTGGCGCCTTTCCGCGATTTTGCCGACGAACTGGATGTGTCGCAGGCGGACCTCGCCTTTGCTTACATCCTGGCTTTTGATGCTGTTTCCACGGTGATCCCGGGTATCCGTACAGTAAAGCAGGCACGCCAGAACAGCAACATCGCGATTAAGCTGGATCAAAGCCGGCGCGAATCCTTTCGCCAAAAGTGGCAGTCGCATTTTGAGAATTTACTTCAATTCATTGAGCGTGAGGAGAGCGCATGAACGGCCGCATCTTTATGTTTCTGGCTATTTTCTTTTTTATTTCGATCCATTTTTACTACTACCCGGCCATCCCCGAAACCATGGCTATTCATTTCAGTTTTAGCGGTTCGGCCGATTCCTGGCTGAGCAAAGAGATGTACGTTTATCTTATTTCGGGGGTTACTCTATTTGTGCTGCTTGTATTCTGGGGCGTGGGGAAAATGATGGCCAAATTGCCTGATGACCTGATTAACGTACCAAACAAGAAATACTGGCTTGCCCCGGAGCGCCGTGAACAAACCATCCAAGATCTGCGGGGCGATCTGAACATTATTGGCGCCATGACCATGCTTTTTCTTGGTCTCATCTCGGCCATCGTCTACCGCGCCAATTTGTCCGAGGCGGCTTCGCTCGATCCGGGTCTCTTCTGGCCGCTCCTGATCGGTTATATCGTTTTGGTCATCGGCTACGCCATCCGCCGGCAATTACGCTACAAACAAATTTAAGCATCCCTTTCACAGCGATGGAGGTCTCCGTGCGTAAACTATCTTTTTTATTGATTCTCTCTTTATTTGCCTGCAGCTCGCCTGACTACGATGTCATTATCAAAAACGGTACCGTTTACGACGGCAGTTTATCGGAAGGCGTAAAAACCGATCTGGCCATTAAGGGCGATCGTATTGTTAAAATGGGCGACTTAAGCGAAGCAAGCGCCGCGATGGTCATAGATGCGTCGGGAAAAGCCGTGGCGCCGGGTTTTATAAACATGTTGAGCTGGGCCACGCGATCGCTGATCCATGACGGCAAATCGCAAAGTGATATCCGTCAGGGTGTGACGCTGGAGGTTTTTGGCGAAGGCTGGAGCATGGGGCCCTGGAACAGCGAGATGATAAAAAGGCACGAGGAGAGCCAGGATGAGATTGTTTACGGCGTGGAGTGGTCCACGCTGGGTGGATATCTGACCTACCTGGAAGAGAAAGGTGTTTCGCCTAATGTGGCCAGCATGGTTGGCGCCACCACCCTGCGCATTCACCAGATCGGTCAGGAAGACCGGCCGCCGACAGAGACGGAACTGGACAGTATGAGGCTGCTGGTGGACCAGGCCATGCGTGAAGGAGCGCTCGGCGTAGGGTCTTCGCTGATCTACGCGCCGGCTTTTTATGCCCAAACAGAAGAGCTGATCGCCTTATGCGAAGTAGCAGCCAAACACGGCGGCATTTACACAACCCATCTGCGCAGTGAGGGCAATAAGCTGCTGCAGGCCATTGATGAGCTAATTCAAATCGTCGAAGCCACCGGCATCCGCGGGGAGATCTACCATCTTAAGGCGGCCGGCAAAAACAATCATGACAAACTGGATCAGGTCATTGCCAAAATCGACTCTGCACGCCAAGCCGGACTGGACATTGCCGCTGACATGTACCTTTACATTGCCGGCGCAACCGGACTAAACGCCACCATGCCGCCCTGGGTACAGGAGGGCGGTTATGACGCCTGGGCCGAAAGACTGCGCGATCCCGAAACCCGTGCAAAGGTTGCTGCGGAAATGGTGCAGGACAGCGATGAGTGGGAAAATTTCTACTATGGCTCGGGCGCGGACGGTATTTTGCTGAGTTCTTTCCGCACGGAAAAGCTGCGCCCCTACGTTGGCAAAACCCTGGCCGAAGTGGCCGAAATGCGCGGGCAATCGCCGGAGCAAACGGCAATAGACCTGGTGCTGGAGGACAGCAGCCGCGTGGAAGCCGTATTCTTTTTGATGAGCGAGGAAAATGTAAAACGGCAGATCAAACTGCCTTATATGACCTTTTGCAGCGATGCCGGGTCCATGGCGCCGGAAGGCATTTTTTTACAAAGCAGTCCGCACCCCCGCGCCTACGGGAACTTTGCGAGACTGCTGGGCAAATACGTCCGCGAAGAGCAGGTTATCCCGCTGCATGAGGCGATCCATAAGCTGACAGGCCTGTCCGCCGACAAGCTCAATCTGCGTGAGCGCGGTTATCTGCGCCAGGGTTATTTCGCAGACGTTGTGGTGTTTGATCCGGCGATGATTCAGGACCACGCCACGTTTGAGCAACCGCATCAATACAGCACCGGCGTGCAGCATGTTTTTGTGAACGGGAAACAGGTCCTGAGAGATGGCGAGCATACGGGCGCGTTGCCGGGCAGGTTTGTAAAGGGGCCGGGCTACACGGAAAATTCGCAATAAGCAGTTTGGCAGTATCCCTTTGTTGCCCGTGTCGCCAAAGGAGGGTGCTCATTTGTTATTTGGCATTTGCCAATTTGGAATTTTTACTCCTTCCACGGTACCGGCAGGTTCAACTCTTCCAATTTGGCCTCCAGCTCGGCTCTTTCACGGTTGCGAAGGCGCTTGCCGTCGCGGTATTTGATCATACCGGCCTCTTCCAAAATTTTAGTGGCCTCTTGCGGGTTGCCGGCAGCCAGCTCGCGTATTACCTGGACATCGATGCCGGATAAAAAGCGGGCGTTGGCGCGGTAATCCATAAACGCTTCCCAGACTGCCGGGCACCAGCGGCTGACAACTTCTTTTCCGATCACTTCGGCGTAGGCACGGATTTCGTATTGCGCGTGGCTGTCCATGCGCAGGGAAAGAAAGTGCAACAGGTTGTGCAGATCGATTTTCCAATACGCTTCGGTGTAGGTGCAAAGGGGCAGATCCTTGCGCGCCTGTTCGCGGGCAACGCCTTTTTCCAGGCGCTCTTCATAAATGCGGCGGCTGGTTTCATGCAGCTCTTTTTCCTGCTCCGTCAGTTCACGGCCCAGATCTTTTGGCAGATAGCCGGCGCTGCCCTGCCTGTTGGAATCCGATTGTGAACGCCATCCCCCGGGTTCCGTTGCCTGCGCCGCGTCGATTGCCACGGAATAGCGCGTGCTGTATTCGTTAACGTTGGCCGTGCGGTGGCGAATCCACTGGCGCCAGGCGTCCATCGGCACGCGTACATGGAATTTTATCTCACACATTTCAAACGGCGTGGTATGGCGGTGGCGCATCAGGTAGCGGATCAATCCACGATCCTCATGCACCTTTTTTGTCCCTTCGCCATAGGAAACGCGCGCAGCCTGCACGATGGCAGCATCACTGCCCATGTAATCGACAACGCGTATAAAGCCATCGTCGAGCACCTTAAACTGTTTACCGAGGATGGCGTCGATCTCCTCGACCGACGGCCGCAAAAGCTTTTTCTCTTCACCGCTCACGAATATAATCTCCTGTTGTGCTGTTAAAAGCGGCAATATAGAAAATTATCCGATAGAGGTGAAAGCTTCCTTTTTGAAAAAAATAGGCGGGAACCCTAACTTGATGGCGTTTTCAAAAAGGATGTGAAGGATGACGCGCAAAGAAAAAAACAAAAAGGCCCTGGAACTTCTTGAAAAGGAGTATGGCGGAACGGAAACCGCGCTGGATTACACGACGCCTTTCCAATTGCTGATTTCAACCATGCTGGCAGCACAGAGCACGGACAAGCGGGTCAACATTGTCACCAAAGAACTTTACCGTGATTACCCTGATGCCGCTTCGATGGCGCAGCTTAGCACCGCCGAAATGGAAGAGTATATAAAAACGGTCGGACTGTATAAATCCAAAGCTAAAAACGTTGTTGAAACGTGCCGCATCCTGGCGGAGCAATACAATGGCCGGGTGCCTCAAACACGCGAAGAGTTGGTAAAATTGCCCGGCGTAGGCCGCAAAACAGCCAACGTGGTTTTAAGCATAACCAGCGATTTTCCGGCCATCGCCGTTGATACACACGTATTTCGTGTAAGCAATCGCATAGGACTGGCCAATGCCAAAAACGTGCTGAAGACAGAAGAGCAGTTGATGAAAAATATCGCTACTGAAAAGTGGTCGGCGGCGCATCACTGGCTGATCTGGCATGGACGCAAAGTTTGCCGTGCACGCAATCCGCTTTGTGAAGAGTGTTTTCTCAGCGACTACTGCCGCTATTACCAGCGCCGTAAACCGGCAGCCGCCAAATCCTGAAAGTGTGGAAAAGTGAAATCTCTTTTAATCTTAATCGCCCTGTTTTTTTTAGTAAGCTGTCAATCCGGAAAGAAATCATCATTGGATAACGCTTATGCCGACAGCCTGTCCAGCATACTGGGCCAGCCGGTTGCCCCCTTCTCCAGCAGTCTGGAAAATTATCCACGCAAGCGTGCCGTCCAGGTGAAGCTGCAGGAAACGCGGATCGGTTTCTTCGATATGTTTGATTATGACGGCTGCGGCCTGAGCGATTTACTGGCGCAGCGCAACAGCATCCTGGGCAGGGTTATGCCGGCCAGCGAGCGTCTGCTGTACGAGTGGCGCTTTTTTAACGAAGCGGGGAGTTGCCTGGCCGGAATTGACAGCAGTAACGAGCCCCTGGCCTATCAGAATCTCAATGAATACAAAGCACTGAAACGGGAAAATCTGCTGCCCGCGTTCTGGAACGCAACGTTTGCCGCGGAAGAATTCCAGCGCTGTTTTTCCCTGAGCGATGCGGGTGAAACGACAAGCGCCGAAATAGCCGCCCTTTCATTCAGCCTGCTTAAGCTCTCCGAGATAAGCATCAGCCTGTCCAATAAAAATCCCGGTCCGCCGCAAACCATGGATAAATACCTTGTGGTTATCCGTCGCGGGGGCGTTATGGGGGCGCTGATGGCCGACCTTGAGCAGACAACGCACACGCTTAATGCCTTGTCCGACCTCCTGGAAAACACACTGGACAGAGGTGTAAGCCCGTCCGATTTAGAGAGACTCTCCGTGCTTTATGAGGAAGTTTACAGCAAGGATGTGGATGCAGAAATTGAGCTTCTTTCTGAAAAGGCACGTCGCGTTTTGACGCCGGTTAACCGCATGTACGCTGTTATGAGGGATACCTCCCCTGATTCATTCAAAGCATATTTCAATAAAAACATCAGCCTGGCCAATCCTGACGCGCTATGGCATCAACTGGAGATTGCCCGGCTGCGCCATCAGCAGCAGTGGCGCAAAGTTATGGACGCGGCGGGCGGCGAAATTATTGTCATTTAAAGTCATTCTTTTATCCTCACGCTTTTTAGGCTATATTCAGGCTCCAACGACTAAACTCATTACTCAGGGGAGGAAGTATGAAAATACTCAAGGGTATTTTAATCGCCGTTGCCGTTATTGTCCTAATCATTGTGATCATTCCGGCTTTTGTCGATTCCGAATACAGGGTGGAGCGTTCCGTCACAGTGAACGCGCCTGTGGAAAAAACATTTATGATCGCCAAAAATTATGAATACTATTTGGAGTGGAATCCATGGTCACAAATGGAACCATCCGCCTATGATGAAATGAGCGGCACACCGGGCGAAGTAGGCTCCAAATGGTCATGGGAAGGTGACACGGTCGGTGTTGGCAGTCTGACTCTTGTTTCTTTTGAACCTTACAGCCGCATCGAGAGCCGGCTGGAATTTGTATCCCCCTACCAGTCCGTTGCCAAAGATCTATGGACTTTTGAAGAAATTGACAGTACGACGACCGACGTAACCTGGGCGATCGAGGGTGAGAGCCCCAGTTACATGATGCGCTATATGAACCTGGGCATGGAAGGCATGATCGGGCCGCAGTTCGAGCAGGGGCTGCAAAACTTTAAGCAGCTTGTAGAGAGTTTGCCGGACGAACAGGAAATGGAGCAGCAGGCAGAGGTAATAACACAATAACTTCTAATAAAGAAAAAGGGAGCCAATTTTGGCTCCCTTTTTTTGTTTTTACGGGTAAACGTACGTGGCCTGCAGACCCAGCGGGATACCAAGAATCCAGTAAATCACCAGGTAAATAGACCAGACGATCAGGAAAACGACGGAATAAGGTAACATCATTGAGATGAGAGTTCCGATTCCCGTTTTCTTTACATAGCGCTGACAGAAAACCACTACCAGCGGGAAATAGGGCATCAGCGGCGTAATGATGTTTGAAGAAGAATCCCCAACCCTGTATGCGGCTTGCGTCAGTTCCGGTGAAATACCCACCTGCATCAGCATCGGCACAAAAATGGGACCGATTAAAGCCCACTTGGCGCTGGCCGAGCCAACAAACAGGTTTACAAACGCGGTCAGAAAAATAATGCCTACGATCGTTACCTCGCCGGGTAAAGCAAGCGCCTGCAAGAAGGAAGCGCCCTTCAGGGCCAGCAAAGCGCCGATATTGGAATCGCCAAAAGCGTCAATAAACAGTGCGCAGAAAAAGGCCATCACGATGTAGTAGCTCATACCGTTCATCGCCTTGGTCATCGTATCGATCATGTCCTTGGCCGATTTGAAGGTTTTGGTCATAAAGCCAAAAACCATGCCCGGAATCCAGAAGAGAATAAAGATAAGCGGTACAATCGATTGCATCAGCGGTGCGCGGAAGGAATCCAGCGCGCCTTCGGCATCACGCAGCGGCGAGTCAGCAGGAATCGCTGCAAAGAACAAAATGACCAGCCCGAGGATAATGGTAGCGGTGGCAACCCAAAAAGCCGCCTTTTCTTTGCTTCCCAGATTTTCCATCTCGGGCGTCTCTTCTGCGTCTTCATCGACGGGATCGTTTTTATCCAGTCGCGGCTCAATCACCTTGTCCGTTAGCAACCAGCCAAGGGCAATGATGATGATACCGGACGAGGCGGTGAAGTAGTAGTTACACAGCGGATTCACTTCATAGCTTGTATCAAGTATCTGCGCGGCTGCCTGCGTAAAGCCCTGCAGCAAGGGGTCAATCGCAGACGGCACAAAGTTGGCGCTAAAGCCGCCGGACACCCCGGCAAATGCCGCCGCAATACCCGCCAGAGGATGCCTTCCCGCGGCATAGAAAATTACACCGCCAAGCGGTATCACAAGCACATAGCCGGCATCCACCGCCGTGTGACTGATGATTCCGACCAAAATCACCATCGGTGTCAGCAGAGATTTAGGAGTGAAATTGAGCAACAATTTGAGCCCGGCATTAATGTATCCGGAGTGTTCGGCAACGCCTACACCAAGCATGGCGACAAGCACGACACCAAGCGGTACAAAGTTGACGAAGGTGTTGACCATCGTAGAAAGGAAATTGGCAATATTGGCTCCCGTTAAAAGATTTATTACCTGAATGGGATCGCCCGTACGCGGGTTTATTTCCGAAAAAGCAACCGGAGCCAGCAGCCAGGAGAGAATCCAGACGATAAACAGACCAAACAAAAAGAGCATCGCCGGATCGGGCAGCTTGTTGCCGATTACCTCAATCCAGTTCAGCGCCTTGAGCAAAAACGAACCGTTGCCGTTTTTTTCAATCTTTTTGGATTGTGACATGACCATTCCTGTGTTATGATGTGAAAAGTAACGAGAAAATGAAAGCAGCAAGATAAACCACATAAAAATTTAATTCAACGCAGATACAACTTTTCATATATTGATGGCCATAACGATATTTCCCGATTACTTTTTACCCGCGTGTTTACTTCTTATTAAATGAAAGGACGTTCACCATGCGTTTTCTTTTAACTTTTATATTATTGTTCTTTGCCATGCTGCCCGCGCAGGACTTCCTCGTTGAGACCGAGCAGTTATCACTTGATTCCGAAACCATTTTCGCGCTTATGCAAAACGAGGACCCTTCGGTTGATGACATGGCCACTTTCTTTTTTGGAAAAAGCCTGGACGAAGTTGAGACCAGCCTTGAAAAGAGTGATCTGGAAACCGAACACGAAAAAAATGTGCTTTATCTGGGCAAGGACAAATTTCGTGTAGACATGGTGGAAGAAGGCGATAAAATGAGCCACATCATGGACCAGGGTAAGCAGAAAATTTACTCCATAAACTGGGCTGAAAATTCGTACTATGAAATTGATATAGAAAAAGTACGCGAAATGCGCGAACAAATGGAAAAGATGATGGCGCAACAGATGCCGGCGATGGAGCAGATGATGGCCAACATGCCGCCGGAAGCAAAAGCCCGGATGAAGCAAATGGGCATGATGGGCGGTGAAGAGGAGCAGCCAGTTGACGTAAAAAGCACCGGGCGAAGCCTTAATGTAAACGGCTATGATTGTGAGGAATACATTGTCTCTGTTGGCGACAGCGAACGGCGTCAATACTGGATAACAACGGAGAAAGAGGATATACGCAGGGCTTTTGAAGGCATGCTTGATATAGACCCGATGGGCGCCAAAACAGAAAGAAAAGTATGGGACAACATCAAGGAAGGCTGGCCCGCTGCATCAACGGAAATCTCCTCCGAGACGGGTTACAGCGATGTGTCCATGTACCGTCTGATATCCATTGAGGAAGTGTCCCATCCCAGCGGTACCTTTTTACCCCCTTCGGGATTCAAGAAAAAAGATATGCCGGAAATGGGCCCCGGCGCCATGCCCACACCCCGAAACCGCAAGTAAAGCTAAAACCGGCGTCCTTCGGGGCGCCTTTTCTTCTCCCGTTTTAGAGAGCATTTATCCATTTGACCAAACTGAATATTTGTGATAGATTTAGCGTTTACGCTTTATTGGAAAAGAGATGAATTTCACAAACATGGATACCATGCCTCAAAGCAAGACCGGCTTAGAACAACAGGATATTTCCAGGCAAAAAGTGTGGCTCATGTTTGACCGCATTGCCCACCGTTATGACCTGTTAAACCGCATGCTTTCTCTGCGGCAGGATGTCGCCTGGCGCAAAAAACTGGCGCGCCTTCTGCCCGCCGGCCAAAAGCTGCGCGTACTCGATGTAGCTACCGGAACCGCTGATGTACTGATCTCCCTGCAAAAGCATGCCTCCGCCCGGATTGAAGGCGTGGGCATCGATATGTCTGAAAAAATGCTCAGCGTGGGCCGCGAAAAGCTGCAACGTCTGCAGCTGGACAATCGCTTAAAGTTGCAAACCGGTGACGCCACGGAAATTGCGCTGGATGAAGCGGCCTTTGATGTGGTGACTATCGCTTTTGGCATACGCAACGTAACCGACGTGAGTCGCTCCCTGCAAAACATGAAACGCGTTCTGAAGCATGGCGGTCGCCTGCTGGTGCTTGAATTCTCCCTGCCAAAAAACAGCTTGATGAAAAAGCTGTATCTTTTTTATTTTCGCCATATTTTGCCGATCATCGGCGGGTCACTTTCCGGAGACAGTTACGCCTACAGGTATCTCAATAAAACTGTTGAAAGCTTCCCGTACGGCGACGCTTTTTGCCGTCTGATGGAGGAAAACGGATACAGGAATGTAAAACAAAAGCCGCTTACTTTTGGAATTGCAACGATTTACAGCGGAGACAAAACAACATCGTAATGACACAGTGCAGCTCTGTATATTTCGCAGCAAAAAACGATTTGGAAAACGCCATTAACCGGGCCATTGAACAGGAGCCCCCGGGCGGACCAAAACGCATCATCCGCGTAGAGATAGCCCTTAATAAATGTGACGCCCTGCTTTGGCTGGCCGCGCAGAAGAATGCCGCCAAAACCTATTGGCGCGATCGTGAAAGCCGCTTTGAAATGGCAGGTGTCGGCGAATCGGATGTAGTCTGCGGATCGCTTACGGCAGACAACAAGGCTATTTTCAGCAGATTAAACGAATATCTGAAACATTCCTCACCCGGGATACGCTATTACGGCGGCATGCGCTTCAGCCGCAGCCACAGCTCGGGATTCCACTGGCAGCCGTTTACATCCTTTCGTTTTATAGTGCCGCTGTTCGAAGTGTTTCGTGAAGGCAGTGAGACCGTTCTGGCCGCCAACATTCCGCTGATGAACAGTGAGCCGCGCGAGCAGACACAGGAGCGTGTTCTCGAACAATTGCATCAACTCGTGTTTGAAGCGCCGCCGCAGATAAAACGCCTGCCGGATCTGAACGAGCGTAAGGATTTGCCCGAACGCAATGTCTGGCACCGCAAGATCGATGAGGCTTTGCAGGCTATTTCTCAGAAAAAACTGGATAAGATCGTCCTGGCGCGTAAGTCGCTGTTTCGCTTTGAGCAGGATATCCCGGTTATTGACTTATTGTGGAAGCTGCGTCTTAACAATCACCGTGCCTACTATTTTTGTTTCCAGCCGCAGCATAATATCGCCTTTATCGGCGGCACACCGGAGCAGCTGTACAAACGAGGCGGACGACAGATCCACACAGAGGCCGTTGCCGGCACACGCCGCCGCGGACATAACCCCGAAGAAGATTTACAGCTGGAGCAGGATCTCCTGAACAGTGAAAAGGACGTGCGCGAACACCGCTATGTGGTGGACAGCATCCGCCAGGCGCTCGATGGCATTTGCAGCAGCCGTAAGCAAAACGGCGGCCTGAACGTTTTAAAGCTTTCGCGATTGCAACACCTGCGACTGCAGTTTAAAGGTGAACTGCGCACGGAAGTGGCCGATCCGGATATTCTGGACAGTCTGCATCCCACACCGGCGGTGGGCGGCGTGCCAACGGAAGCGTCGCAGCAGGAGATTGAAAAGATTGAGCCTTTTGACCGCGGCTGGTATGCGGGACCTGTCGGTTGGGTAGGCCAGAATATGGCCGAATTTGCTGTAGCCATCCGCTCTGGATTGATTGACCATAAAGATCTTTACCTTTACTCCGGAGCCGGTATTGTGCAAGGCTCCGATGCGGAAAAAGAGTGGGAAGAGATTGAAAGCAAAATCGCCAGCTTCCTGCGTGCCCTCTCCCCTGAGGACGAGGAAACTATTCTTCCCGCGGACACACCCCATTCTGTCTCGCGCTAACAGAAAGACATCTCCATGTTGAAGGCTGCCGCAAATCTAAACCAACTGTGGAGCGACCTGATCGTTGAGGAGCTGACGCGGCAGGGCATCATCACTTTTGTCATTTCGCCCGGTTCGCGCAGTACGCCGCTCACCTTTGCTGCCGCTGAAAATCCCAGGGCCAATACACACATTATTTTTGATGAGCGCGCCGCGGCTTTCTTCGCACTGGGCCACGCCAGGGCCAGCGGTCAACCGGCCGTTTTGATGTGCACATCGGGGACAGCGGCGGCCAACTATTATCCGGCGGTAATTGAGGCATCCTCGGAAAACCTGCCCTTGCTTATCTTAAGCGCCGACCGTCCGCCGGAGTTGAAAGATTCCGCCGCCAACCAAACTATTGATCAAACAAAACTTTTTGGCGGATACGTACGCTGGTTTTTTGAAATGCCCTGCCCGGATGAAAAAATAGAGGCGCCTTTTGTCCTTTCGACAATCAATTATGCTCTGCAAAAGTCCGTTGGGCAGAATGCAGGGCCGGTTCACCTTAATTGCATGTTCCGCGAACCACTGGCACCCGACCCGCAGCCCATCGACCCGGATTACCTGACTCCATTGGAGGGCTGGAGCAAAGGCAACCGGCCGTTTACCAAAATCAGCAGCGGGAACCCTTTTGTTTCATTTTCCGGCAATCAATTTGCCGGGATTGATCTGGGCAACAGTGTTATTTTATGCGGACGCGTAACTCAAGCCGATGCGCAGGCTATAAAAAAACTGGCGTCAGATTTCAACCTGCCGGTGATAGCGGACATTACCTGTCCGATAAGGCTGGACGGCACATGCTCCAATCTAATCGCCCATTTTGATCAGCTATTGCTGAATGACGACTTTGCCAAGCGGCTGAAAGGGAAAACCGTTTTGCATTTCGGAGGGCCGTTCGTGTCGAAAAGAGTAATGCAATGGCTGGGCAAGCATATTGAACAATACATCCATATCTCACCACGTGAAAAGCGGGTGGATCCATTACACAAAGTAACCTGGCGCGTTACCTCCGATATTGCAGCCTTTTGTATGGCGCTCTCCGGATTAGAGGCAAAACCGGCGTGGGACTGGCGCTGGATGAAGCAGCTAAACGATCATATGGCCGTGAAAATTGCTACCGGACTGGATGATGACTTGAACGAGGCCTCTGCTGCGCTGTGCCTTAGCCGCTTTTGCGCGGGCAAGGCGTTGTTTATGGCCTCCAGCATGCCCGTACGTGATTTGGATATGTACGCACAGCCTGTTAGTCCGGCGCCCGTTGTTGCGGCCAACCGCGGCGCCAGCGGCATCGATGGTACGGTGGCCAGCGCGGCCGGATTTGCGCGGGGTACAGGCAAACCGCTTATGCTGCTGATGGGTGATCTGGCGCTGCTGCACGATTTAAGCAGTCTGCAACTTGTAAAAGCGCTGGAGCAGCAGGCCACGATAGTCGTCATCAACAATCACGGCGGGGGCATTTTTCATTTTCTGCCGGTTGCAAAACACGCACCCGTTTTTGAGCCGTTTTTTGGGACGCCACATGACCTCCATTTTGAGCACGCGGCTAATATGTTCGGCCTGCAATACGCGCGTCCGGCCTCGCTAAAAGAGTTAGCCGCACTTTTGCAAAATAAGAGCGGCCATCACCTTATCGAAATAGAGTCCGAACGCGTCGCTAACCTGGAGCAGCACAAAACATTTCAACGCAAGCTGAGTGAAGAGATCGCCCAATGGTTAAAACAAAATATGGCCTGACCTGGGGCAACCCGGAAAAACCGGCGGTTCTGCTTCTGCATGGCTTTATGGGCTCCGCCGTTGACTGGTCTGAAGTGGCCGGCTACGCCCGGAATCAGTATTTTTTGATAGCCGCCGATCTGCCTGGACATGCTTCCGCCGGCAAAACCAAACCGGGCTTTGATGCCGCCCGCTCGCTAATCCTGGACATTTTAGACAACTACGATCTTCCCCATATTGCGCTGTGCGGTTATTCGCTTGGAGGGCGCGTTGCACTTGATTTTGCGCTGCATTATCCGGCCTATGTCAGCGCGATTATCCTGGAGTCAACATCTCCGGGCATGCCCGAAGGACCACACAAACAGGCGCGCCTGGAACAGGATAAAAGCCGCGCCGCGGCCATCCGCGCAGACTATGCTCTGTTTCTGAACGCCTGGTATGACGCTGATCTGTTTATGGGCATTAAATCGGCGCCACACTTCCGGCAGCTTCTGCAAAGCCGGCTAGCACAGGACAAAGAAAACATAGCGCAGGCGATTGTGGCGTACTCGCCGGGTGTTCAGACAAATTACAGGGTCCTTTTGCCGGCATTTAAAAAGCCAACGCTGTTAATCCACGGTGAGGATGATGTACGATACCGGCAAATCACACATGAAATGCTGCAGCTAAATATGTCGTTTAAAAGCATTGCCATGAAAAACTGCAGCCACAACACACACTTTATGCAACCACAGCTATTTGCAGAACATCTTGTAAGCTTCTTAAATTTGTCAATTCGCTAATAAAACGAGATAGGGGTTAAAAATGACGCAATGGTCAAGCGCTTTAAATTTTGAAGACATTAAATATGAAAAATCGAGCGATCCGTCTGGCATCGCCAAAATCACCATAAACAGGCCGGAAGTACGCAACGCTTTTCGTCCGCTTACCGTGCAGGAAATGATGCAGGCACTGGCTGACGCCCGTGACGACAGCAGCATCGGCGTTATCATATTGACGGGTGAAGGCGAAAAGGCCTTTTGCTCCGGTGGTGACCAGCGTGTAAGGGGCGAAGCCGGTTATGTCGGTGATGACGGCGTGCATCGGCTGAACGTGCTCGACTTTCAGCGCCAGATCCGCACCTGTCCCAAACCGGTCATCGCCATGGTAGCGGGATACGCCATCGGGGGCGGGCACGTTCTGCACCTGATGTGCGATCTGACCATTGCCGCGGATAACGCGCGCTTCGGACAAACCGGTCCCAAGGTAGGCTCCTTCGACGGCGGCTACGGCGCCAGCTATATGGCGCGTATCGTGGGTCAGAAAAAGGCACGCGAGATCTGGTTTCTCTGCCGCCAGTACGACGCGCAGCAGGCGCTGGATATGGGCCTTGTGAATACGGTTGTGCCTTATGCAAAACTGGAAGAAGAAACAATCGAATGGTGCAAAGATATCCTGGCCAACTCACCCACAGCCATCCGTTGCCTGAAGGCGGCCCTTAATGCCGACTGTGACGGACAAGCCGGTCTGCAGGAACTGGCCGGCGCCGCCACCATGCTGTTCTATATGAGCGAAGAAGGTCAGGAAGGTAAGAATGCATTCCTGGAAAAGCGCAAACCGGACTTTGCCAAATTTACACGCAGGCCTTAATCAAGATTATCGGTTATGAATCTCAGTATCTGGATTGAAGCCAGCCGCCCCAAAACACTGCCGGCTGCGGCCGCGCCCGTTATCATGGGCAGCGCCATGGCCTTTCACGATGGCGGCTTTCATCTTCCCGCGGCGCTTGCGGCCCTGCTCGGCGCACTGCTGATACAAATCGGCACCAACTACGCCAACGACTATTTTGATTTTAAAAAGGGCGCGGACAACCACGAGCGTCTTGGCCCCCGTCGGGCGACGCAGACCGGGCTTATTGCACCTGCTGTAATGAAGCGTGCCTTTATTCTCACCTTCACTCTCGCTTTTATTATCGGGCTATATCTCATTTTCAGAGGCGGCTGGCCCATCCTGTTGATTGGATTGCTCTCGATCCTGTTTGGTATTCTTTATACCGGCGGTCCCTATCCGCTGGGTTATAACGGGTTGGGTGATATTTTTGTGCTGGTCTTTTTCGGGCCTGTTGCCGTAGGTGGCAGTTATTATGTACAAACGCTGGATATGACAGCGGTGGTGCTGGTGGCGGGGCTGGCGCCGGGCTTTATTTCCATGGCCATCCTCACAGTCAACAATTTGCGTGATATTAAAACCGATCGTCTGGCCGGCAAACGGACGCTGGCCGTGCGCTTCGGCGTGGCCTTTGCCCGCTTCGAATACATTGCGAGTATGCTGGCTGCCTGCCTCGTTCCACTGATCCTGATCTACATGACGCACGAAAACTATTTGTCTATTCTGACTCTCCTGGTGCTTTTTCCCGCCGTGCCCGGCATTCGCATGGTGCTGGACGGCAGCGCCGGGGCACCTCTGAATAAGGTTTTGGCCAACACGGGTAAAATTCTATTCCTTTACAGCCTTATTTTTGCCATAGGCTGGATCGCCTGATCCGATGTATTTTAAATCTCTGCGCTGGTATCAATACAATCGCCGTTTGAAAGCCCCGCTGCTAATGATGGGTCAACGACTTACACGGCGGCATGGTATTGTAGTTGAAGGCGTAACCGACTCGGGTCTGTCCCTCTGGAGTGAGGCCGCGCCGTTGCCGGGACTGCACCGCGAAACGGTGGAACAGGTCCTGACTCTGCGGCATGAAGCCGGTTTCCTGTTGACAAACCTGAACAGTCCTGAACGCGAGCCCAATATGCTAACAACTGCCGCCTGGCCACCCAGTTTGCGCTTTGCCCTGCAGGGTTTGTGGCTGCAAATTTTTGCCATAAATCAGAACCTAACCCTGCATACGGCGCTTAATCCCGGCTCCGCTTCATCCGTCCGGCTCAATGCGCTTGTCTCCATGTCAGATGATGAAAATAGCTTAAAGGCGATCGTTGATAATTTTCACAGCATTAAAATAAAAGTCGGCCGGCACAGTCCGGTGAAAGAAGCCTCCTTTGTAAACCGCATTGCCCGGATGCTGAGGAAGGGCACAACCATACGCCTGGATGCCAATCGAAGCTGGTCGCTTGAAGAAGCAGTCCTCTTTACTGACAAGCTGCAAGCTCCCATTGAATACATCGAGGAGCCGCTGAAAAAACCTTCAGACCTGGAAAGCTTTTACACGCAAACCGGTCTGCCCTTCGCGCTCGATGAGTCGCTGCGTGACTTGCGGCCGGACGCCGTGCAATTTCCCGGTGGATGCCGGGCTTTGGTTCTGAAGCCTTCGCTGCATGGCATCTTTAAAACACTGGCCTGGGCGCGCGCGGCACAAAACGCGGGTATCGACTGCACCATCAGCAGCGTTTTTGAAAGCGCCGTCGGATTAAATCTCCTGGCGCACCTGGCCGCTGCTCTTGCCGCTAAAACGGCGCACGGACTTGATACCTCCCGCTTCTTTGAAAACGATCTGGCAAAGCTGGATACCCCAACGGCCGACTCAATAACAGCCATGCAGCAAATCGAGCCGGACCGCAGCGTGTTGCAAGAGGTGCCATGAAACGTACCTGGGACCTTTACGGCTCAATGGTCGCCAATGCGGCATCGCCATTTTGCCACGGCAATGTAGCGCAAGATTATGGGCATCTATTGGAGCGCATAGATATACTTCGCGGATCTTTGCGGGAAAGGCTTACAAAACCGACTGTTATCGCCTGCGCCGGTCTGCCTGCTTCCGATTTCGCCGCTTTGCTTGTGGCCTCCTGGTATGAGGGGCACACCGTCTTTCCGCTTAATGCCAAATTACCTCCTGCAACACTGTCCAAACATCTTAGTGACTGCGACGCTGTTTTAGCAACCTCCAAAAGCACTGCCTTCGGCAGCGATCATAAGCGCCTCTACATAGAAGATTTATTAGCCGGGTCAGCCGTGCCACTCGCTGCTCCTCCACTTAAACTGAAAAGCCCGGCCACGATTGTACTGACATCGGGCAGCGGCGGGAACCCCAAGTACGTGCTTCATTCCATTGGCAACCACTACTTCAGTGCGCTGGGTATTAACCAAACACTTGACTTCGGCACGCCCAGCCGCTGGCTGTTATGCCTGCCAATGCACCATGTAAGCGGACTGGCAATTCTAACACGGGCAATGGTTGCCGGGGCAAGCGTCATCCCGGTTAAAGATAGTGCGTCATTGGAAGAGGCTGTCATTGACCACCAGCCTACGCACATCTCGCTGGTGGCCACGCAACTTCAACGCCTGTTGTCCGCAGGGAATGTCACCGGGCAACTGAAACAATCGCGCATTTTGCTTGGCGGCAGCGCCATAGCGCAAAACCTGCTGCACGCCGCCCGCGAATTGGGCCTGAACATGCTCTATCCCGGCTACGGTTTGACCGAGATGGCCAGCACGGTTGCCATAGCCAATCCGGACAATCCCCAAGCGGCTACCATATTGCCCTACAGAAAGGCTAAGGTCTTAAAAGATGGTGAAGTTGCCCTGGCCGGTGAAACGCGCTTTTTGGGCTATCTTGAAAACGGCGCCCTGGAAAAACCGTTTGATCGAAGCGGCTGGTTTTTGAGCGGTGATTTGGGTGAAATGGACAGAAACGGAAAACTGAAAATTAGCGGACGCAAGGACAATATGTTTATCAGCGGCGGGGAAAACATTCAGCCGGAAGAAATTGAGCGAATCCTTTTGAAGCATCCCGCGGTTGACCGGGCAATTGTGGTGGCGGTTTCCGATAAAGAATTTGGTCGCAGGCCGGCGGCTTTTGTAAAGGGAAAAAGCATAAAGTTCGAAGAAATACGATCTTATCTGAAAAAGCATTTGGCCGGCTTTAAAGTGCCGGACTATTTTTTTGAGTTGCCGGAAGAAAGCGCCGGATCTATCAAGGCGGGCCGCGCGGAGCTGGCAAAAAAGGCTGAACAGTTAAAAATAAAAAAGGCGTCTGTCTCGTAAGGCAGACGCCCTTCCGTCCCCATCCAGTCCCCTATGGAAGGTTATCTAAAAATTCTATATATAATAAAGAATTATTTCACAAAATCAACTGATATTTCTGTTCTTTTGCAGATTATTTTTTGTTTTGAGAAATGGCCGATTTCCTTATTTTAAGTACGCAACTTGCAACTTACTTTCACACATAGGGGGACTCAGCGTGGCACAAACGGAGCATATTGTACGGCGCGGGCCGTATCCTGAACTGACACCTACCGCGGTACTTGTGGGTTATGTTTTAGGAATTCTGATCGCATTAAGCATCGGTTACGCCGCCCTTATTCTGGGCTTTTCCATCGAGGGCTCGGAGCTGGCGGCCATTCTTGGTTTTGGTATCCTTCGCGGTCTGATGGGGCGCAGCAGCATCATCGAGAACAACATCAACCAGACAGTGGCCAGTGCCGTTAACGGCGCATCCAGCGGTATGATGTTTTCGGTACCGGCCTTGTTTATTCTGGGGCAGACCGATTTCAATGCTGTTGTGATGGTCTTTGCCTGTATCGCCGGCGGTGTTTTGGGCGTGGCTTTTATTATACCGCTGCGCAAGCAAATGATAGATTTTGAGCGACTGACCTATCCCGGAGGCGTGGCGGTCGCTACTATTCTAAAATCTCCTGGTGCCGGGATTCGTAAGGCGTTTTATCTTCTGGGAGGCGCGGCGGTCAGTGCGATTCTACACTTTATCAGCCAAACGACAGGCTTTGAAAACTGGAACCTTGGCGCGCAGATCGGTATGCCCGAGTACATGAACGGCGTCTGGTACGTGTCGCTGCTGACGCTGGGCGCAGCCTACATCGCCGGTAAAGGCGGCTTCTTTTTTATCGTCGGCGGCTTTACCTGTTACTGGGTGTTAGCTCCTATTCTTTCGGGATTGGGCCTGCTGCCTACACCCGAAGTGCTGGCCGAAGCAGGACAATCGATGCCCAGCTATTTGCGCTATGAGCTGTTCCGCCCTGTGGGTATCGGTATGCTGATCGGCGGTGCCATGATGGGCATCGTCCTGGCCCTGCCGCTTATTACCAGCGCCATCCGCAGTATGCAAACGGCTTCGAAGCTAAAAACGGCTGTTTCCACCGAAGAGATGCCGATCAAGCTACTCTATGTTGCCGTCGCCCTGGCCGCGATTCTGCTTTTCGCCATAGCCATTTATTCAACGGAAGAGATGGGCTTTTTCCGTGGCGCGTTGATGGCTTTGTTGGGTACGGTTTGGGTCTGGGTAGCCGGTGTCATTCTTGCCGAATGTATCGGCCGTACCAACTGGTCGCCGTTAAGTGGTATGACGCTGATCGCGGTTACCATTCTTATCATCATCAGTTCGGGTCTGGGCGATCGCGCCGCCATCATTTCATCCCTGCTGGTTGGCGCCGCTGCCTGTGTGGCCATGTCCCAGGCAACGGACCTGATGATGGACCTGAAAACCGGTTACCTGGTCGGTGCCGCGCCACGCAAGCAACAGGCCGGTCAGTTCTGGGGTGTCTGGATCGGTCCCGCGGTAATCATGGTGCTGATCTTCATCCTGCACGAAGCATACGGTCTTGGCAGCGAACGTTTACCGGCGCCGCAGGGTCAGGCCCTGGCCAGCATGATTGATGGTATTTTGGGCGGTGATGTGCCTGTTCAAAAATATATCGCCGGTGCCGGACTGGGAGCGTTGCTCAGCGCCAGCGGTGTGGGCGGACTCGGTGTGCTTGTCGGGCTGGGATTCTATCTCCCGTTTAATATCGTCCTAACCTACAGCCTGGGCACTTTGCTGCGCCTGTTCACCGATTGGAAAATGGGCAAAGGCTGGAGCGAGCAGGTTGGTATCCCGGCTGCCGCAGGGTTGATCGTTGGTGAAGCGCTTGTCGGTGTGGGCTTTGCCATTTATTTCATTTTTCAGGGTATGAACTAGGAGGCCGCCATGAAAGCAATCGGATATATATTAATTACGTTGGGTTTTATTGCGGCTTCACTTGTGGCTGTCGTAGAAACCCGCCATGTGGACTGGCTCTGGTTTGCGCTCACCTTTGTGGTGGGCGTGATAGGGGTTGTGGTCATTCGCAGCAGCACCAAAAAAGAGGCCATGCACGAGGAAACGCTGACCAGCAATATGAAGAATATTGAGGCCAGCCTGGAACGGATTGTAAAAGATGTTAAGGAAATCCGCGGGCAGCTCGATCCGACACATCCCCAGGCGATCCATGCGCTGATTGACGAGAAGCTGACTGAAGACTTGCAAATTTTCGTGGACGCGCGCAAAAGCATCGGCCTTGTCCACGGCCTGAATGCTTACGCTGAGGTAATGAACCATTTCGCGACGGGTGAGCGCTATCTCAACCGCGTCTGGTCGGCTTCGGCAGACGGCTATATCGACGAAGTGACGGAATACCTGCAGCGTACGGAGGAGCAATTCATTCAGGCTTATGAAAGCATCCGCGAGCTGGACAAGAAACTTTAGACTGTTTATATGGCTTTATTCAATTATAGCCGGGACGGGCGCCTTTTTTGCTGCTGTCCGTGGCCCGGCTTTTTATACATCAAAATGCGCGCAACCAAGCTTAAAAACGCGCGTAGTGTATTTTCTTCCCGCCTAACAATTACAAGGAGCATTGCTATGCGTTTTCTGTTTTTCGCGATCGTATTTGTCTTCACGGCCCAGCTTGCGGCCCAGGATGAAGCACGGTTGCTTCGTTTTCCGGCGACCAATGATCAGCAACTGGTATTTACTTATGCCGGTGACCTTTATACCGTTTCCCTGGACGGCGGCATGGCGCGCAAACTGACCAGCCACGACGGCTACGAAATGTTTGCCCGCTATTCACCGGATGGGCAAACCATTGCATTTACCGGACAGTATGATGGCAACACCGAAGTTTTCGTTGTGCCCGCGGAAGGAGGCACACCAAAGCGTCTGACCTACACAGCCACGCTTGGCCGCGATGATATCGGTGACCGCATGGGTCCCAACAACATTGTGATGGACTGGACGCCGGATGGCAAAAAAATCGCCTTCCGCTCCCGGATGCGTTCGTTTAACAGCTTTAACGGATCGTTGTACACGGTTGATCTGGATGGCGGGCTTCCCGAGCAGATCCCGGTTATCCGCGGCGGCTTTCTTTCCTACTCCGCCGATGGCGGCAAAATGGCCTTTAACCGCATCTTCCGCGAATTCCGTACCTGGAAGCGTTACCGCGGCGGCATGGCCGATGATGTCTGGATGTTTGATTTCAACACAAAACAGACCACTAACCTCACAAATAACGAGGCCCAGGATATTATCCCGATGTGGATCGCTGATAAGATCTATTTTCTTTCCGACCGCGGCCCCAACAAGCGCATGAATCTCTACGTGTATGATACGGCGAGTAAAGAGCAAACACGGCTGACCGACTACGCCGATTTTGACATTAAATTTCCTTCTGCCGGCCAACGCTACATCGTATATGAAAACGGCGGCTATATCTACAAATTCGATACACAAAGCAATCAGCCGCAAAAAGTCGCTATTACAATCGCCAATGATTTCCTGGCTTCCCGCTCCGAGCTGAAAAGCGTGGACAAAGAAGTAACCAACTATGAGATCGCCCCTGACGGCAAGCGTGCTTTGTTCGGCGCGCGCGGCGACGTTTTCACTGTTCCCGCCAAAGAGGGCATCACCTATAACCTGACCGGGACCTCGTCTATTCACGAGCGTAATTCCAAATGGTCGCCCGATGGCAAGTGGATCGCTTTTATTTCCGATGCCAGCGGCGAAGATGAGATTTACATTCAGGACAAAGACGGGCTGAAACCGCCGCAGAGAATCACCGACAACGGCAAGCCTTATAAGTACCAGCCCTACTGGTCTCCCGACAGTAAAAGGCTGCTCTGGGCCGACCGTTCTCAGACGCTTTACTACACGGATATCAACACAAAGAAAACAACAAAAGTGGCCCAGGCTACGGCATGGGAAATCGGCGAATACACCTGGTCGCCCGACAGCCGCTTTATTGCTTACAGCTTCCCGGAAGAAGAGGTAATGCAGCGTATCTACATCTACGAGCTGGCCAGCGGCAACAGCCGGCCGGTAACGGATGCCTGGTACAATTCGGGGTCGCCCGCTTTCAGCAAGGACGGCAAATACCTGATGTTCACCTCCAGCCGCGATTTTAATCCGATCTACAGCTGGACGGAGTGGAACCACGCTTACCAGGATATGGCCCGCGTCTATCTGCTGACTCTGAATGCATCAACACCTTCACCGCTGGCCCCTGAAAATGATGAAGTAAACGCTTCCAAAGAGGAAGAAAAGAAAGAAGGCGACGTCAGTGTAACGGTCGATTTTGACAATATTGTAGATCGCATCGTCGTGCTGCCGATTGCCTCCTCGGCATACCGCAACCTTTACGGCACGGACGGCAAGGTTTATTACATCCGCCAGGGTTCCGGCGATCCGAAATCAAAGCTGTTTTTGTATAACCTGTCCGAGAAAAAAGAGACTGAACTGGGCGAGATAAACGGCTATGAAGTATCCGCCGATGGCAAAAAGATGCTTGTAGGAATGGGCAATGCCTACGCTATTATCGATATGCCCTCCGGTCCGATCAACACCGACAAGAAGCTCAATCTTTCCAACATGGAAGCGCATGTGGATTACAAAGCCGAATGGGCGCAGATATTCAACGAAAGCTGGCGCCAGATGCGCGACTTTTTCTACGTCCCCAACATGCACGGCGTAGACTGGCCGGCCATCCGCGATAAGTACGCGCCGCTTGTAGCTCACGTTAACCACCGCAACGACCTGACCTATGTTATTGGCGAGATGATCAGCGAGCTGAATGTGGGTCACGCTTATGTCGGCGGTGGCGATCGCCCCCAGCCCAAACGCATTCAAACCGGCCTGCTTGGCGCCGAGCTGGAAAAGCACAGTTCCGGATTCTTCAGGATTACACAAATCCTGCCAGGCAAAAACTGGGACAAATCAACGATTTCGCCGCTGACCCAGGTAGGCCTGGATATCAGCGAGGGCGATTATATCATCGCTATCGAAGATGAATCAACCAAGGGTATGGGCAATCCCTTCAGCGCTCTCCTTAACAAAGCCGGCAAACCCGTCCGCATCACTGTAAACAGCGCTCCGCAGGAGGCCGGCAGCCGCGAGGTGCTGATCGAGCCGGTGGCTGATGAATCGCAGCTTTATTACACCGACTGGGTGCATACCAATATCAAAAAGGTGAATGAAGCAACAGATGGTAAAGTGGGCTACCTGCACATTCCTGATATGGGCCCCGGCGGTCTGAACGAATTTGTGGAGCATTTCTATCCGCAGTTGCGCAAGAAAGCGCTGATCGTGGATGTACGCGGCAATGGCGGCGGCAACGTTTCACCGATGATCATTGAAAGACTGCGCCGTGAAGCGGTTATGATCAACATGGCCCGTAACGCCAGCCCCGGCGTTAACCCCGGTGCCACACTCTACGGCCCCATGATCTGCCTGGCCGACGAATTTTCCGCTTCAGACGGCGATATTTTCACGTTCCGTTTTAAGAAGCACAACCTGGGCAAGGTGGTCGGCAAACGCACCTGGGGTGGTGTTGTCGGTATCCGCGGTTCGCTGCCCTTTATCGATGGCGGCTCGCTGAACAAGCCGGAATTTTCGCGCTACAACCTGGAAGGCACCGAATGGCTGATGGAGGGCATTGGTGTGGAACCGGACATTTTTGTAGACAACGATCCGCACCAGGAATTTATAGGCAATGACGCGCAGCTTGACCGCGCCATTGAAGAGATCCTGAAGGAACTGGAGACTGCCGAAAAAGAGATTCCCGGCCTGCCACCGGCACCTGACAAAAAAAATTAGGATAAGCTGACACAAGCAAGCCCGCCCTGACCCGGCGGGCTTTTTTATTTTCCGTCTGTGGTTTTTTGTAATCGCTTCATTGTTTAATTTAGTATTAGGTTTTGCCCCCTTTTCTAAGGGAAATATCAGTTTTTTGACTAAGGTGGTTTTACAGAAAAATCGCAAATGGAAAATCAAAAAAAATCCTGGCCCTGGGCGATAGTGGCACTTATAATTGTACTGGCCACACTTTACTACCAGCGGGCAACCGGACCTACCTGGGAGAAAAACGTTTCGGTTACACTTAACAATACGTCCTTTACGTTTGAGCTTCCGCGCAGCCATGAAAAAGGCACGCCCTGCCTGATTCCGCTCCTGGCGCCGGATACGTCGGTTTCAGCGACGCTTTTTTACAAGCGCTATCCCACGAATGATGAATTTAGCGCGGCTCCGTTTATTCGCACCCGCGACACGCTCAGCGCCCTGCTGCCCGAGCAACCGGCTGCCGGCAAGCTGGCCTATTACATTGTGTTGCAGGATGGCAATGACCGGGCAGAAGTTGCCCGGGATAACCCGGTGGTGATCCGTTTTAAGGGCGCCGTTCCTACGCCGGTGCTGGCAAGTCATATTGTGTTCATGTTTGTCGGATTGTGGCTCTCCACGTGGTGCGGGTTGCTGGCGCTACGCAAGCATCCACTGGCCTGGCGCATGGCCCTGAGTACCCTGGTCGTCCTGTTTATCGGCGGGCTCATCCTGGGACCCATTGTGCAAAAGTACGCCTTCGATGCTTTCTGGACAGGCGTGCCGTTTGGCTGGGATTTAACGGACAATAAAACGTTGCTCGCTGTAATCGTTTGGGCGATTGCCATAGTTGCGAATTTAAAACAACGCCGTAACACTCTATTTGTCGCCGCAGCGGTGATCCTGATTCTCGTTTTTGCCATACCGCACAGCACTATGGGCTCAGAATATGATTACGAGAAGGGTGAAGTAATTACGGGCGAGTAATACCGTGAATTGAAAATCAATCTGGTTTCCCCTCAAAAAAGAGATTAACGGGTTATTTTGTAAATAATGGACACCTTGAAAGACAACCCCTAACCCCCTTTGATAAGGGGGAATAGAATCTTAAGAAATACGGAGAAAAACCATGCATGACCCACGCTTTGACAAACTTGCAAATGTATTAATCGGCCATTCTACAAATTTGCAAAAAGGGGAAAAAATTCTCATCGAGGCCATTGACATTCCAAAGGAATTCATAGTGGCGCTGATACGGCGGGTAAGGCAAGCCGGCGGCATTCCCCTGTTGACAATCAAAAACAACACGCTGATGCGCGAACTGCTGCGTGACGGCGATGAAAAAACGATGCTGGCTACGGCCGATGTGGAGGCTTATCGCATGAAGCAGGTGCAGGCCTATCTTGGTTTGCGCGGCAGCTACAACATCTCGGAGATGTCCGATGTGCCTTCCGACAAGATGCGCTTGTACGAGGAGCATTGGCTGAAGCCGGTTCATTTCAATATCCGCGTGCCCAAAACCAAGTGGTGCGTACTGCGCTGGCCGACGCCTTCAATGGCCCAGCAGGCGCAGAAAAGCAGCGAGGCTTTCGAGCAGTTTTATTTCGACGTTTGTACGCTTGATTACAAGAAGATGGCCACTGCCGCGAAAAAACTGAAGGAACGCATGCAAAAGACAGACAAAGTCTACATCAAGGGTCCCGGCACCGACCTGCGTTTCAGCATCAAGGATATCCCCGTGGTGCCCTGCGCCGGCAGCCACAACATTCCCGATGGCGAGGTGTTTACAGCGCCCGTGCGTGATTCGGTAAATGGCACCCTACGTTACAGTGCCGATACGATCTACCAGGGGACGGTGTTCAGCAACATCAAGCTCACATTTAAGGATGGCAAGATTATTGAAGCCAGCGCCAGCAACAGCACACGCCTCAACGAAATTTTAGATACCGACGACGGTTCGCGCTACATCGGTGAATTTGCCATCGGTTTTAACCCCTGGATCACCAAACCGATGCTGGATATTTTGTTTGACGAGAAGATCGCCGGCTCTTTCCACTTCACACCGGGCCAGGCCTACGAGGATGCCGACAACGGCAACCGCAGCAACATCCACTGGGACATGGTCTGCATCCAGACAGCGGAGTATGGCGGCGGCGAAATCTACTTTGATGACACACTGATCCGCAAAGGCGGTCTGTTTGTGGTGGATGATTTGAAGGGGCTGAATCCTGAGAATTTGAAGTAGTCTGAACTATGATTTATTTGATTACGTGATGGACTGTGATTAGGAAATCTTCTAATCATAAAATCACACCATCACAGGAATCATGGTCAGACAGGAAGATTGTCTAAACTGTGATTTTGTGACGGACTGTGATTGGAGAAATCTTCTAATCACAAAATCATTTCATCACACGAATCATAGTTCAGACAAATGCTTCAACCAACAATCAAAGTTTAGACACATGAGTAACATTAACCCGGAATACAAATACTCCGACTTAACATCCAGAATCATTGGCTGCGCGATGAAAGTGCATTCAACGTTGGGCAATGGATTTCAGGAGGTCATCTATCAGCGCGCCCTTGCGATTGAGATGACCAAGCAGGGGCTTTCTTTTGAGCGTGAGATGGAAATGCCCATTTATTATGATGATCAAAACATCGGCACACGACGGGTTGATTTTTTTGTTGATGACAAGATAATGGTTGAGCTAAAAGCTATTATTCAACTGGAACATGTACACCTGGCGCAAGCGATTAACTACCTGGAAGCGTATAATATGGAAGTAGGACTATTGATTAATTTCGGCAGCAGGAGTTTGCAGTTTAAGCGGGTGCAAAGAAAATTGTCTGAACCTTGATTTTTTGGATTATGTGATGGACTATGATTTTGTAAATCTTCTAATCACAAAATCACACCATCATACGAATCATAGTTCAGACAGGGGTAATTGTCATAAACTATGATTTTGATGATTACATGACGGACTCTGATTGGGCCTTATTCTAATCACAAAATCATTCCATCACACGAATCGCAGTCCGGACTACGCCTCCTGCCTTAGCACTTCCAGCGGCGAGCGGTCAAATATCCCGCGGCTGTTGAGCCAGCCGATGGCGACGGTCAGCAGACAAAGGGCCGCGAACAAACCACCCAACTCCAGCCAGGGCGGCTGGAACAATACATCAAACACCGTCACCGTAAACAGCGCGCTTGTGGCCAGCGCCATTAAAATACCCAGCAGCGCGGCCAGGCTTCCCAAAAAGACATACTCCAGCGTCATAATGCGACGCACTATCTGCTTCGAGGCGCCCAGCGTACGCAGCAGGACACTCTCCGTCAATCGCTGAAAACGACTTATTGTCAACGCGCCAATCAGAACAATGACGCCGGTAAGGATTGTAAACGAGGCCATAAAACGGATAACAAAACTGATCTGGTCCAGCACGTTTTCCACGGTTTGCAGCACCAGCGCCAGGTCTATGATAGAGACATTGGGAAAAGCCTGCACCATGGCCCGTTGAAATTGGGCGGCTTTTTCACGCGGAGAAACCCGGGTCACAACCACGTGAAACTGTGGCGCTGCTTCCAGCACTCCCGGCGGAAACACGGTGAGAAAGTTGGGCGAGAACTGCTGCCAGTTTACGCGGCGGATGCTGCCCACGTAGGTTTCCAGGGGTACACCCTGCACATCGTAGACAATGCGATCGCCCAGTTTCAGGTCCAGCGCGTCCACCAGGCCATCGGCCACGGAGACGAAGATGGTATCGCTGCCCGTGCGCGGAAAACTGCCTTCCACCAGCTCTTCTGACTCTTGCAGGTAGTCACGGTAGGTCACACGCAGCTCGTTGTTCAGAACCCATTTTTCATAGCGGTCGGTGGTGTCTTTGCGCATCTCTACCACGTCTTCATCACGCACTTCCTGCAAACGCATGGTCACAATCGGCGCCTGCTGTAGCAGCGGTAATCCGCGAGATTGTAGTGTATCTTCCACGGCCTGAATCTGGTCACTTTGCACATCGAACAGCACCAAGTTGGGGCGCTCGCCTTCGTCGCTGAAAGAGACCTGGCGCAACAGCGCGTCCTGTGTCAAAAACATCGTACTGATCAGGAAAGCACCCAGTCCCAGTGATAAAATCAAAATAGAGCTTTGATTGTTGGGACGGTAAAGGTTGGCCAGACCCTGGCGCCAGGCATAAGGCCAGCTCTTGGGGAAAAAGCGCCGGATCAGTCGCACTACAAAACGGGCGCTGTAGCCGAACAAAATGATGGCAACAAGTAACGCCAGGCTAAAGACGATGCCCGTTTGCCAGTTGTTCACCTGCAGGGCCACAAAGGCCAGAAAAAACAATCCCAGTAAAACAAGAACAAGGTATTGCAGCGGGTCACGGTTTTTTTCGCCCTCGTACGAAGCACGCAGACTGCGCAACGGCGGCACGCGACGCAGGGAAACCAGCGGCAGTAATGTAAACAGGCTGGTCATAAAAAATCCGGCAAACAGGCCCTGCAGCAAGGCCGACGGCACGACAAAAACGTTCACCGTTACCGGCAAAAAGTTCTGGAAAATGAGCGGCAGGCCAAACTGAACGGCCACGCCAAAGGCCACACCGAGTAGCGCGCCGATAAATCCAAAAGAAAGCGTTTGAATCAGGTAGATGGCAAAGACCTGCCAGGCGCCCCCTCCCAGTGAACGCAATATCGCTACGCTGTCCAGCTTCTGGCGCACGTGCACATTCACCGCGCTGGCCACGCCGATGCCGCCAAGCAACAGAGCAAAAAAACCGATCAGGCTGAGAAAGGCGTTGAGGTTGTCAATCACCCGGCCCAACTGGCGCTTGCGTGATTCAACGGTGCGGTAACGGACGCTGTTTTCCTTAAAGAAATTTTCGTTGGCCGCCACAAAGGCATCTATGTCCTGTCCGGGGGTCGACTTGATGTAGGCGCGGTAAATGGCGATGGAGCCGAATTGCAGCAGCCCGGTTTTGTCTACCTCGCTCATGGGTAAAAACACCATTGGCGCGATGGTAGAACCGGCAGCGGTTTCGCCGGAGACCGCCTTTACAGCTCCGCCAATTTCAAAGGTACTGTAGCCGATGCGCACGGTGTCGCCCGGTTGCGCGTCGTATTGCACCAGCATCGTTTCATCAATCAAGACATGATTGCTTTGGCCCAGCTTTTCATACACGCCCACGGGATTGGTTTTCACCGAGCCGTAAAAGGGAAACCCCTCTTCGATGGCGCGCAGACGTCCCAGGCGGCTGTTCCCGGTTTTCGGGAAGTAGATCATCGTGCTGAAGCTGATCTCACGGACGACCGGGTTGGAGAGGGTGTCCAAAAAGGTGTTTACATTATAATTAAAAGCGCGGTTGGAACGCAGCACCAGGTCGGCGCCGAGCAGGGTTTTGGCCTCTTCATTTACGGCGGCGTCCAGGTTAATGCGAAAAGAATCGATGGCAACCAGCGCGGCAATGCCCACCATGATGGAGGAGACAAAAAGCAAAAAGCGTCCGCGGCGGCTGCGACTGTCGCGCCAGGCCATGCGTGCCGCCCAGGACCAGGATATTTTATCAGACATAGTTTTCCTGCTCCACGGAACGGGTGTCTTCTTCGATGTGGCCACCCTTCAGCCGGATCACGCGGTCACAGCGCCGGGCCAGCTCCAGGTCGTGGGTTACAAGGATCAGGGTTGTGCCCTGTGTGCTGTTCAAATCAAAAAGGAGCTCTTCCACGGTGTGGCTGGTTTCATCATCGAGGTTACCGGTGGGCTCATCGGCAAAAAGTATTTCCGGTTGGTTGATAAAGGCGCGGGCTAAAGCCACACGCTGCTGCTCACCGCCGGAGAGCTGAACGGGATAATGATCGAGGCGGTCCTCCAGCCCGACGCGGCCCAAAAGCTCAACGGCGCGTTCACGGGGATTATCGCGCTGCAGCAACTCCGCCGGTACCATCACATTTTCAAGTGCGGTCAACGTGGGCATCAGCTGGAAGTTCTGGAAAACAAAGCCGACCTTCTGGTTGCGCAGAGCGGCCAGCTCATCCTCGCTTTTGTTGTTGATTTCCATACCGGCCAGGGAAATTTTTCCCGAACTGGGACGTTCCAAGCCTGCACAAATTCCCAGCAGCGTGGTTTTGCCGCTGCCGGATGGGCCGACAATGGCGCAGCTTGTTTTGGGATCAATCTCAAAAGAGATGTCGTTGAGAACCTGTAATGAGCGCCCGGCGCTCTCAAAGCGTTTTTCGATTGCTTTCAGGGCAAGAATGGCTTTCATATTTTTTGCTCCGTCTGTGGCTGAAAGGTCCTGATCATCTTAGATTGTGAAATCATCGATTCGATTCCAGCGAAAGGATAACCCGACCATGCGCAGTTCTGTTTTAATCTCGTTTCTGTTACTCTTTTATGCGCTTTGCGGCGCGCAGGATACAAACTCCGCCAAAACAAAAAATATTCTGATCCTCGGCAACAGCATTACCGCCGGCTACGGTCTTTCCACAGAGCAGGCTTATCCCGCGCACCTGCAACACAAAATCGATTCGCTCGGTTTGAATTACAAGGTGGTCAACGCGGGTCTCAGTGGCGAGACAACCAGCGGCGGGTTGCGTCGCATCGACTGGCTGCTGCGCCAACCCGTGGATATTTTCATCCTGGCCCTGGGCGGCAACGACGGCCTGCGCGGCATCGGGCTGAATGTAACGCGCCAAAACCTCTTTGAGATTGTTGAAAAGGTACGCGCAAAAAACCCGGGTGTTACGGTCGTTTTAGCCGGCATGCAGATACCACCCAACCTGGGTCCGGAATACACGAAGGAATTCAGGCAGGTTTATCCACAGGTAGCCAAAGAGGCCGATACAAAATTGATACCCTTTTTGCTGAAGGATGTCGGCGGCTTTAAAGAACTAAACCTGCCCGATGGCATTCACCCCAACGCCGCCGGCCACGTGATTGTGGCTGAAAATGTGTGGGAGGTGTTGAAGCCATTATTAGAATAATATCGGAACGACATACGTGTCATCCCGGCCCCCGCGCCGGGATCTATTTCCTCAGTGAAGGAGAACTTTACTTAATCAGCCAGATGCCGCCCTGCTCTTTGCCGTAGGATGTGTCATTATCATAGGCATTGTTTTCCCTTTCGCAGGCATCGATGATGGCATTGGCTTTTTCTTCAAGTATTTCGCTGAATCTGACTTTGTCGCTTTCAGTATAATCCTTCAGCAAATCTACAAGGCGGCCGGCATGTTCCAACACGATCTTTTTATGGCCGTCCTCGTGCCTTTCCAGTGATTTGTAAAAATCATCCCATTGAGACCTGAGTGACGGGTCATCGGTTTTATCGTAGGATGCCCAAAAGGGGAAGGTCCATGTCATATGCAGCTTAACGCGGCCGGAGCGGATTGTGTAATTACCCTCGTTAAAGCCGCCGTACTCCACGTCCCAGCCAATGGCATAGTTTAGCAGAGCCGCGGCCCTTGTGCCGTTGGCCTGGGGGCCGTTTTTCCGGAGCCAGTGGTAAATCTCGGCACGGTCTTCGCCAAAGACAGCATAATAGACCGTATCGCGTTCCACCTCCAGCGAAATGCGCTGAGCATAAATGCCCTCCGGCGCCAAAAGCAGAATCACAAACAGCGGAATAACGGAAAGGAAGAGTCGCAACTGCACGCTATGCGCGTCCGGGATAAACCTTCAGGCCTTCGGCGAGGATATGCATAGCCTTTTTGATCGACTCGATGTTCAGCACGTAAGCAATGCGCACCTGGTTTTGGCCGATGTTGGGTGTGCTGTAAAAACCGTTGGCCGGTGCCATCATTACTGTTTCGTTGTTCACGTGGAAATCGGTAAGCAGCCATTGGCAAAAACGGTCGGCATCATCCACGGGCAGTTGGGCCACCAGGTAAAACGCCCCGCGCACGTCAGGACAAATCACACCGGGAATCTCTTTCAGCAATGAAACCATGGTATTACGGCGTTGCGTATATTCGGCGATCACTTCATCAAAATAGCTCTGTGGCGTATCTACCGCTGCCTCCGCTCCGATTTGCTCAATACTGGGAGGACACAATCGCGCCATACCGAACTTTAGTGCGGATTCAATGACTTCCATGTTGCGCGAAACGATCATCCCGATGCGCGCGCCGCAGGCCGAGTAGCGCTTGGAAACACTGTCCAGCATCACCACGCGGTCGCTGATCTCCGGGAAATGCATCGCTGAAACATGCTTGCGGCCGTCATAAACAAATTCACGGTAGACCTCGTCGGTCAGCAGAAACAGATCGTGCTCTTTGACGATATCACGCAGAGCCTCCATTTCTCCCCGCGAGTAAACGTAGCCGGTGGGATTGTTGGGGTTGCAGATCATGATGGCGCGGGTGCGCTTGTTGATCTTTTCGCGGATGCTGCTGATCGGCGGAAGCTGAAAATCTTCTTCAATGGTAGATGGAATGGGCACAACTTTAACACCGGCCTCCACCGCAAAGCCGTTGTAATTGGTATAAAACGGCTCGGGAATGATGACCTCATCACCGGGGTCTGTTATGGCCATTAAAGTAAAAATGATCGCCTCGCTGCCGCCGGTGGTAATCAGGATATTTTCGGCATCGACGTTTATGTCATTTTTGCGATAGTATTCTGCAAACTTCTTGCGCAGCGAGAGGTACCCGGCCGAGGGGCCATAGGCCACAACAGGCATATCCATATTTTTTATGGGGTGTAAAAACTGCTCGGGCGTTTTTATATCCGGCTGGCCGATATTGAGATAATAAACGTGCTTACCCGCGGCCAATGCCTGGTCGGCAAATGGCACCAGGCGACGAATGGGCGATGAAGGCATTTCCATGCCGCGTTGCGATAATATTTTCATTTCTCTTCCTAAGATTTAAAAATTTATTGATTTACTCACAGTCAGCGGCGCGTCTTTGCCAGCAGGCGCAGAATCTCCAAATACAGCCACACCAGCGTCACCAGCAACGCGAAAGACCCATACCATTCCATGTACTGTGGAGCACCGCGTTCCACACCTTTTTCGATAAAGTCAAAATCCAAAACCAGGTTGAGTGCGGCAATAGCCACTACAAACAAACTGAAACCAATACCTATAATGCCCCCTTCATGGATAAACGGAATCGAACTGCCAAAAAAGGACATGACAAAGCTGATCATGTAGACCACAAAAATGCCGCCGGTGGCCGCGACCACCATCATTTTAAAGTTCTCGGTTACCTTGATCATTCCCGAACGGTAGACAACCAAAAGGCTAAAAAACACAGCGAAAGTGAGGCCTACCGCCTGCAACACGATGCCCGGATAACGCGCCTCAAAAAAAGCCGAGATGGCGCCCAGCGCCAGACCTTCCAGGGCGGCATAAGGTATCGCCGTGTATTTGGCGAGATGGGGCTTGAAAACAGTAACCAGCGCTACAACAAGCCCGCCAATCAATCCGCCCCATAAAAAGGGCATAACGGCTTCGGCCGCCTGGCCCGTGCTGAAAAAGCGGTTCCAGACATAGAGTGCGCAAACCAGCAGTATCATCAGCATGATGCCGCTTTTGTTTACAACACCGTTTAGCGTCATACGCTGCTCCGAAGCACCGGTCAGCGCAAAAGTTTTATCACTAAGTGCGGGGTTTCCTGTGCGCATTTTACAATCTCCTAAATATTTTTAAGCGGGATTACAGGATTTACAAGATTATTTTCTCTTTTTAACGGACATAAACCCGTTCATCAATATTGACCCGGTCAATGTGCAATTAGCGTTCTTCTCTCAACAAGCTGCTAAGGATAGTGCTGATTATGCTTATGAAAAGCGCCGCCAGGATGGCCGTTCCGAAGCCGTCAACCACAAAGCTGTCAATAAGCCAATCCGCCAGCTCCAGAACAATCGCGTTGATGATAAGCGTGAACAGACCCAGGGTAAGCAAATTGATGGGCAGTGTAAAAAAGAGCAGCAGCGGTTTGATCACGGCATTCAGCAATCCGAAAACAATGGCCGTTATGAAAAGCGCCGGCGTATCCATGAACCATATATCGGTAAACATCACGTCCACCAGCCACAGGGCCACGGCGTTAATAAAAAAACGTAGAACCAGGTTGCGCAGCATGATCAACTCCTTTCAGCGGTTGGCTTTTTCCATTTCGCGGGCCAGAAAATCGCGTAATGTATCGATCGAGCAGTAAGATAACATGCGCTTCTCGATCTCTTTCAGCACGCGGGGTTCGGTGTTGAGGATTATGTTCTTGATTTCGGGGATTGACGAAGGCTGCATGCTCAGATCATCAACGCCGAGGGCCAGCAGCAACTGTGTATACAACGGATCACCGGCCATTTCACCGCACACTGAGAGACCCTTACCATGGTGCCGGCACTCCTTGGCCACCTTGTAAATGAGATTAAGCACGGCAGGATTTAGCGGCTGGTAAAAATGCGCCACTTTTTCGTTGTTGCGATCCACGGCCAGCGTGTATTGAATAAGATCGTTGGTGCCGATGCTTACAAAATCGATCTCCTCAATCAGATAGCTGATCAGGATAGCCGCCGACGGTATTTCGATCATCACGCCTATCTCGACATTGGGATCGTGTTTAATTTTGTCGGCTTCTAGTTCGGCCAGGGATTCACGAATAATTTCCTTGCAGGCAATGATCTCTTCTTTGCTCGAGATCATCGGGATCAGGATTTTGGCTTTGCCGTATGCCGCGGCCCGGAAAATAGCTTTTAGTTGATGCTTGAAAATCTCTGTTTCACTTAGCAGAATGCGCACGGAGCGCCAGCCCAGAAACGGATTGGCCTCGCGTTGCAGGTCGGAAAACGGTAAAAACTTATCGCCGCCGAGATCCAGAATGCGTATTACCACTTCGCTGCCGTTAAACTTTTCAACGCAATCTTTGTAGAGCGCAAACTGCTCCTCTTCGGTAAGAAACCGTTCGCGGGCCACAAACTGCAATTCCGTACGGTAGAGACCAACACCATCCGCTTTGTAGCGCAGGGCAGCTTCCACCTCACCAGGCTCGTTGATATTGGCCAACAGACGTATGCAGCGCGATCCGATTTTTTTAAGGGGCCTGTCAATCAGCCCGTAAAGGTCTTTTTTACGTTTAAGAAAATCCTGCTTTTTGTCCTCATAGATCTTCAGCCAGCGTTCATCGGGATTGAGGATGATCTTGCCGGTGGCGCCGTCAATTATCGCTTTTTGATCGTTTTGCGCGTGCTTGAGAAGATTTTTAACACCGACCAGGGCGGGTACTTCTATGGAGCGGGCCAGAATGGCGGCATGACTGGTTTTTCCGCCATATTCCGTTATGATCCCGTGCAGGCTTTTGTGGTGAAAGTGGATGCTGTCTGCCGGGGTTAGTTCACGGGCCACCACAATACGCGCGGTCCTGCCGGAGGTGCCTGATTGTGATTCGCTCTGCAAAAGATGATAAATAATACGCCGGCTTATGCCGCGGATGTCGCCGATACGTTCGCGCAGATACTCGTTTTTTACGTCGGTAAAGTGCTTTTCATAGCGGCGCAGATGCGAAAGTATCACCGCTTCGGCGTTGGTCTTTTCCTGTTCTATGGCATCGGGGATCTCCTGCTGAAAAAAGGGATCACTCAGGATGAGCAGGTAGGCATCATAGATCCGGGCGCTCTCTTCGCCTATCTCAGATTCGACGCGGGACTTGTTCTCCTTGAAAACAGCATTTATCTCTTCCACAGCAGCGTGGTATCGTTCCAGTTCCTCTTCGATCTCATCGTCGGAAATATCATAACGGGTTACGTCGTCAAAATCGGTGCGATAAACGACGATCCGGCCGATCGAGATTCCTTCCGAAGCCGTAATTCCTTCAAGGACAATATTTTGATCGTTTTGATCTTTCATAGTCCGTTTTGTTGTTTTGCTTATTGAGGCCATTTTTTTGTGCTGCCTCCGTTCAATAGCCCTGCAAAAACTGATAGAGATATTCAAAATCCGGTGTCAGCTCGCCCTGATGAGCGATGACGGCGCGCTTGAATTCCGCCGGCATGTCCAGATCTTCAAACGGCTTTGTAAAATCCGTGCCTGCCAGGCCCGGGATAAAAGGCGAAAGCGCGTCTGCGAAAAAGTGTGTTGCTTCCTCGGGCAGCTCGCTGGGCAATTTGTCAACGGCCAGAATAACCGGGCCGCGCCCTTTAACGCCATAATCAAGATCTTCCGATTCCGGGTGAAAAACATACGCCGGGTTTTCCGAAGTCGTTGTCTTCAAGGTGCACTCTATCGAGCCTTCCGGGTCGCAGGTTATGTCTGCAATAACGCGCAGGTTGGGTTGATCGTCTTTTTCCCAAAGCGAGGCTATGTCTTCCTTCGTTACAAGCCTGGGATACATTTTGTCCCAGAATATGGCATTTACAAGCAAAGTGATATCCGGCAGATAGCGCGCAAAATCGGCTTCATATTTCTCCGGATGGGCAAAATAATCCTCCCAGCCAAATTCGCCATTAGGGTCTTTGGTCTTTACAAAATTGTCGCAATCGATAACCACTTTGTACAGAGAGGTCAAATCAAAGCTGTTGTCTTTTTGCATCCTACGGAATTCTTCGGGCGTAACATTCTTCACCGGCAGCAGATCGATAATCTCCTGAGCGCCATGTGAGACGGTACCATTGCCCGTTATGGCAATAGTCCATGGTTTGCCGGTATCGGGCAATCCATTCTTCTTGATCTGCTCGGCGCAACGCCGTACCGCCTGCCTGGCTTCTCCCAGGTTTTTATAGCTGCGCGCCTGGTTAATTAAACTAAACGGATTATCAATATTCTCGCAATCCAGGCGGCGGCCAAGCAGCCACAGCCCGTTAATGGCCCCTGCCAGCCCGGCATACGGACCAAAAAAAATCAGGCGACGGTCTTTTTCATCGGTTACTTTTTCATAATCCATTAAAGTAACGTTCATATCCAGAATTTTACGCAGCAGAGGCATGTTATAGGATTGGCCTTTGATGGTATGGGAAAAGAAACAAAACGCCTTATTCTCAATCAAATCGTCTATGGGCACTTCTTTTACACCGAGAATCAGGTTGGCATCTTCCAATTGGCTGGAAATAAAAGCACCATTTTCTTTAAATTGTTGATCAGGAAAGTGGCGGTTGGGCCAGGACTCCACCATAACCGTAATGTTGTGTTCTTTTATGAGACGACCGACATGTTTGGGTGAAAGTGGTGCGCGTTTTTCAGTTAGATCTATATTTTCCTTGCGAATCGCGATTTTCCGGGACATTTCAACTCCATGGACGATAAAAGTAAATTAGTGAAATTTAACAGAGTTGCCCCATATTAGCAACTTCGCAGAAGGATGTATCATTATGATTTTTAATATACTTAGGGAAAAAATCACACCGCAGTTTATGGCAGTGTTAATAGCCGCTAATTTTGCGCTGGCACAGAACATTTCCGGCGGATTTGACAGTGATCGATTAGCGATCGCCGATGACGTCATTGAGAAAGCGATTAGTAACGGAGACATTCCGGGGGCGGTACTTGCCGTGCTGTACAAGGATAAAACGATCTACAAAAAAGCCTACGGGCATAAAAGCCTTGTCCCGGAAAAAACGCCCATGACGGAGGAAACGATCTTTGATCTGGCCTCCATCACCAAGCCGGTCGCCACAGCCAGCGCCATCATGATGTTGATAGAGCGAGGCGAGTTGCGTTTGCTGGATCGCGTTGCACGCTTTTTCCCGGACTTCGAGAGCGGACCCGGTGAAAACGGCAACCGCGCGCCGGTGCGGCTTATTCATCTGTTAACACATACGTCCGGCCTGCCTGCATACGCAGCCCCCGAGATGCTGCGGGAAAAATACAACGGTGCCGACGAAGAGATACTTTTTAACCATATTCAGCACGTGGAACGCCATTCAGCACCAGGCAGCAAATTCGTGTACAGCTGTCTGAACTTTGTGACACTGCAAAGGATCGTCGAAAAAGTCAGCGGGCAATCGCTGGATGTTTTTTGCAGCCGCAACATCTTTGAGCCGCTGGGCATGCACAATACATTTTACGAGCCGGATAGCGAGATGCTTGCATTTTGTGCCCCGACGGAGATTATTAATGACACGCCCCTGAAGGGAACCGTTCATGATCCCCTGGCGCGCGAATCAATGAAGTGTGTGTCCGGTAATGCCGGACTCTTCTCCACTGCGGATGATCTTATTCTTTTTGCCCGGATGATGCTGCATAAAGGTACATTGGGCGGGAAACGCATATTAAGTCCTGCCGCGGTTCACGCGCTTACGCATATTCCGCAGGGCTATGAACAATTCGGCCGTGCTTTGGGCTGGGATTTTTCCAGCGCCTACGCCTCCAACCAGGGCGATTTGCTAAGCGCCGGAGCCTACGGACATACAGGCTATACGGGTACATCGCTGGTCATAGATCCGGAAAAGGATTTAGCGATCGTATTGTTAACAAACCGCGCACATCCCCATGATAAAGGCAGCGTGGTGCGTTTGAGAAGCCTGGTAGCCAATGTTGTTGCCGCGGCTTTTAATGAATAGGTTGCATGGCTTTTTGATTATACCATATTTATATTAACAAGTGTGCTAATAATCATACCGGGAGAAATACTTTGATAACGCTTTACGGTGTTCCTTCTTGCAACAAGATACGCGAAACCCGTTCTCTCTTGGATAAAAAAAATATTTCTTATACTTTTATTGATGTTAAGAAACATCCCCTAACCCGCGAAAAGCTTAGCGGGATAACTCAGGAACTTGGTCTTGAAAAGATTGTCAATAAAAGAGGTACAACCTACAGAAAGCTGGGTCTTTCCGGCAGAGACATTCAGGATGAAGAGCTTTTTGATCTGCTCCTGCAAAACCAGAGCATGATCACCAGGCCGCTGCTGGAAAAAGACAATCGCTATCATATCGGATTTGACGAACAGGCCATCCTGAAATTTTCTCAATCCTCATAAACGAAAGGCCACTATGAATAATATGTCAGCTGTCATCCTTGGGGGAGGTCGGGGCACACGCCTTGATCCGTTAACCAAGGTGCGCGCTAAACCGGCCGTCCCCATCGGCGGTAAATTCCGCCTTATCGATATACCCATGAGCAACTGCCTGCACTCAGGTGTGCGCGATATCTTTATTCTGACGCAATTCAACACTGAGTCATTACACCGCCATATTTACAATACATACCGTTTTGACAATTTCAGCCAGGGCTCAATACGCATTCTTGCCGCCCAGCAGACAGCGGAGAGCCAGGACTGGTACCAGGGAACGGCGGATGCCGTACGCAAAAACATCTCTTTTCTGCATGATTGCGGGGATAACATCATCATCCTCTCCGGCGACCATTTATACAGGATGGATTACAAAACCTTTCTGGATTTTCACCTTGAAATGGAAGCGGATATTTCTATCGCCGTAAAGCCGATCTTTGAAGGCGAAGCAGGTGGTTTTGGAATATTGAAAGCCGATGAAAAAGGCACAATAACATCATTTTATGAAAAGCCGAAAGAGCAGAAAGTTCTGGATGATTACCGCATAGATGAAAAACTCTTCAGCAACTTTAAGATAGAACCCGAAGGACGTTCCCATGTCGCGTCCATGGGGATTTATATTTTCAAAAAAGAGGTGCTTTTTGAACTGCTTGCCGATAACGACAAGGAAGATTTCGGCAAGGAGATCATTCCCGATTGCCTTGATAGAAAAAAGGTAGCGGCCTACTTTTTTGACGGCTACTGGGAAGATATCGGGACAGTGCGGGCCTTTTTTGACGCCCATATGGATTTCACAAATCCTGTGCCGCGCTTTAACTTTTACGATGAGCGCTATCCTTTTTACACGCGTCCGCGCTATCTGCCGGCATCCAAGATCAATAAGTGTCAGATAAACCAAAGCATCATTGCCGAAGGGTCGATCCTGCTGGGTTCGATTATTGAAAATTCGGTCATCGGGATTCGTTCATACATCGATGAAGGTACGCTTGTGCAGCGCTCCATTATAATGGGTAACGCGCGTTATGAGACAATAGAACAGCGCATTGTGAATGAATACCGCCAGTCTCCCAATATGGGCATCGGTAAGAACTGTATTATCCGCAACGCGATTATTGATATGAATTGCAGCATTGGCAACAATGTACAGATCATAAACAAAGACAATCGCCAGGAAGCGGAAGAGGAGCTTTTTACGATCCGTGACGGGATCATTATCATAGCCAAAGGCACGGTTATTCCGGACAACACCCTAATCTAGCGGATCTTCGGGGGCTTATGCGCAGAAAGTTTATTTTCTTTAAGATCTTCGACCACAACGAACATCCTGACGCCGTTGAAAAACTTTCCGCACGGGAAATCGAGCATCTGGTCGGGCCGGTAACAGCTATTGATAACATTTTCCAGCTTAGCCAGCAACCGGAAGTAAAGCGTATTGTCGAAAAAGACCTGCCCCTGCAGCAGGCACTGACCGACTCCCTGCCCCGCCGCGGCCGCCACGGCTACTTGTGGGTCGGAACAGATTTACCTGATGTGATCCGCGCGGTGAGTCGCCTGGCCTATATAAAAGAATTTTTCATTTTCCAGCAGCTTCTCGATCCCGAACCGCCTTTTTTAAACAACGAGCTTAGGAATTGCCCCCTGCAGGAATTCAATATTTACCTGTGGCGCGTCTATCGCTTCTGGAGCTACGCCTACTTTCTCGACCGTGCTTTTTACATTGGCAGCACCACGCAGCTTGAGGCCGAAGTAGAGCAGGACCTGCGCATTTTAAAGGATGAACTTTCGCATAAACCGGATAAGCCTTTCACAAAAGACCCTTCGGAAATGATCGCCTACTCCGGCGAAGGCAATTACTACACGTTGCAGCTGGATCGCCGTTATGCTGTCCATGATTTCTCGGATAAACGCTGGCTGCGTGCATTGATAAACAGCCTGGCCGCGGATGAAAATGCAGCCGTGCTGAATCCTTTTTGCGGAGAAGGCATGATTTTGGTGGAGGCCATGCTGGCCGGCCAAAACATGATAGGCTTGGACATAAATCCCATTCAGCAGGCGCTGGCAGCAGCAAACGCCGTTCAGGGTCATGTGGATTTCCAGGAGTTCAACCGGCTTATCGGCGAGATGCAGGGTAAAATCAAGATGCTGATGAATGCCAGTGCCGCCACGCAGGTAGATCTTTTCCTGTACAGCGCAGAAGGTCAGTTCCTCTCTTTCTGGGCGGAAGAACGTAAGCGACTTAAAACGCTGGGCCACGCCACCCCCGATGAAATGACTTTGAAGTTTGTTGCCGCTACGCGGTTTTTAATCGAGATGTCCGCTGTGACCCGCAACGAAGCTGTCAACCGCCTCTTTTTTGCAGCACTGGTTAACACGCTGGCGCTGGCTTTGCGCAAAAAAGAGCCCATCCGCTTCATGGAAGTGTACAAGAAGAACCTTCTCGATATCTGTTTCAATATTTTCCTCCTGCATAAAGGGCGCTCCTTTGTCCGCAAAACCACGGGAGAGGCAACTGTAAGCTGCAGCGATGTGATGAGCGAATCCGAAGGCAACTATCCGGCCATTATTTCTGTTTTACCGTCCTGGCCATTGCGCGGGGTTTTCGAAAAGGACCGCCGTTTGATCGCCATATTGAACAGCAAGGGCGCCTACAAAAGCGCGGAAGAGGCCAATATCATCGGCAGCAGACCGATGAGCGAGGAGGAAAAAGAGCAGCTGGAAAGTGAACTGGGCTTAAAACGGGGCTTGTTTGCCAAAATACCGCGCCATGTTCAGGACGCAATCAACCGCCTGGAGTTAATGGGCAAAAAGGATGACATCATCCGTCTTTTCTATCTCTGGAAAAATCACGCGGAAATCCTTGCGCATCTGGCGGCGCAATGTGAAAAGGGCGGGAAAGTAGCCCTGCTGGTGGAAAACCCTGAAATAAAACTGGAGCATGAAACGGTTATTCTGCCGGGCGATGATGTTATGGTGCACCTGGCCGAAAACGACAAATCGCTCAAGCTGAAATTGCTGGAACACCTTTCCAAGAGCGTCTATATGCAGCGTAAAAGGCCTCGTATTTTTAAAATCCTGCTTTTTAAAAAAACCTGATCGCGGCTATTCGAACAGCTCCCGGAGCTTTTCTTCCAGACGGCTGCCGCGCAAATCCCTGGCAATTATTCTGCCCTGCGGATCAATAAGAAAATTAGCCGGGATAGAGGTGACGTTATATTCGGCCGCCGCCGCGCTCCCCCAACCCTCTAAATCGGAAACCTGTGTCCAGGTCATGCCGTCACGCTTAATGGCCTGCTCCCATAGCGTCTTGTTGGTTTCCAGACCCACCGAAAAAATATCAAAGCCGTCCTTTTTATAACGATTGTATAGCTCGGCGTAGAACGGATTTTCCCGGCGGCAGGGCAAACACCAACTGGCCCAGAAATCCAGCAGCACGTACTTGCCGCGTAAACCGGAAAGGCTGTGCATTTCGCCTTGCGGGTCGGGCAGGGTTATCTCCGGAGCAACAGCGCCGGTGGCCAGCTTTTCCAGGGTCTTAATTTTTGCTTCCAGCTCATCCAGGTGATCGAAATCCGGCATGTTTTCACGAAACCAGGCCAGCTGTTCTTTCATCAAGCCCAGGTGGCGCTCATCCATTCGCAGGGTGGCGTAGAGGAAAACGACGCTTTTCTTTAAATATTGGGCGGCAAAATCGGCCAGCTCCTGGCGGTATTTTTCCGCCTGGCGATCTTTTTCGCTCGTAATCTGCGCCGGGTCCAGGTCGGATGTATCGCTCAGCGCCTTTTCCAGCTTCTTCTGTTCCGGTGTTACCAGTCTGGCGAACGTCTTCTTCCTGAAATATTCATACTCCTGAATCATGTCCGCCAGCACGCCGCCGGAGTGAAAAATTTCCGGTCCGCTTTTAACCCGATTATCGACCACCACGCCCATCAGACCGTTCTGCACCACAGGCAGCGGCACCTTTGCCAGACCGGTAAAATGAAGCTGGTATATACCCGGCTCTACCTGCAACTTCTGGTGAAAAAAATTATCCGCATCCAGCGCCAGCGTATCAATAAGCGGCTGTACGTTTTGGGCCAGGTTGTACTTTTTTAGAAGAACCTTCATGCTGGGCGGTGGGTTGTGCACTTTTAATCGCAAATCGAAATTGGCACTCTGGGCAAAAAGGCTTGTAGTTAAAAAGATTACAATCAAAGCAACCGTTCGCTTCATTTTTCCTCCGGATTGTACTAAGTTCAGGTGCCGTTAATAAACCTTACAATATGTTTTTCGGGCCTATATGGATCAAGAGCAAAATATATCAGGAACCTTAAATTACAGTTCCGTTGTAAATCTGCTTCGTTTTATTCTCAATTCAGATCTTCCTGCCGATATCGATAGATCACGCAACCGCATCGATGTGTACAGCGAAAAGGGAGACGCCCTGGGCTGGCTTCATGTTCCCGTTTTTTGGGCCCTTTCCGAAAACAGGCAGGAATCTACCAAATATATTGATACCTGGCAGGAGCAATCGCCGCCATACCTGATGTTTCTGATTCAGGCCGGTTACGCCGCCGTGGGCACCTTTGAAAACGGCGTTTGTGAGCGGCACAAATCCATCCGGCGCTATATGGTGCGCAAAAAACAGGGCAAGGCCCAGATCAGCTATTTAAAAACCAAGGGCAAATCCCGGGCCGGTTCACGCATCCGCCTGGCCGAAAGCCGCGCCTTTTTTCAGGATATAAACGAATGTCTTAACGAATGGTGGGAAGCCAACTGGTGGCACGGGGTCTTGTTCAGCTGCACGCCTGTTTTATGGGGCGAACTGTTTGCCGCCGAACCGGAACCGCCTTTTGGCAAAAAGGAGCCGCGTTTAAAAAAAGTGCCTTTTGACGTGGGACGACCGGGGTATGAAGAGCTGATAAAAATGAATGACTTGCTACATCAGGGGCGCTACCGTTTTTCGGCGGAAATTCCGGCTGAATTGCTGTCGCGTTTAAGGTCATACAGCGACTAATAATCATTTAATGTGCCGGAATTATTTTTATATTATGTATCAACGCAATACGGGAATGAGATGAGCAGAAAAAAGAATCGCGTAAACATACCCAACCGGAAAAAAGTCGAGCAGGCTTACGAAAAAATTGTCCGGGACTATGAAGTCATTATCCGTAAGCTGCAAAAGCGCATCATCAACCTGCTTGAACAAAACGGGCTCGACATCGACGTAAAATACCGCGTTAAAAGCTTCTCCAGCTATTTTGAAAAAATCCTGCGTCTCAAAAATATGACTTCGCGGCCGGAGCTGACGGATGTTCTGGGCCTGCGCATTATCTGTCCCTTCCTGGAGGACCTGGACCGTGTTGAAAATATCTTATCGCAGCATTTTAAAATTCAGGAGATTGAGCGCAAGGGATTGAAACACTCTTTCCGTGAATTCGGCTATGATTCTATCCACATGCTTATTCGCCTTCCTGACGATACGCTGGATGAATTGCTGCCCTTTTCGGCCAATGTGTTCGAGGTTCAGTTGCGCACAATCCTGCAGGATGCCTGGGCCGAGGTTGAGCATGAGTTGATTTACAAAGCTAACTTCTCGCTACTTAATGAGCCCATAAAAAGAAAACTGGCTTCGCTGAACGCCATCCTCACTCTTTCTGATGTCATCTTCCAGGAAATACGGGATTACCAGCGCGAAACCCAGCTTCAGGGCATTAAACTGCGCAAGACGGTTGAGGACAAGGTAGACATATCCAAGGGTATTTCGCTTCTGGATAATGTTGAAAAGCCGGACCTGAGCAACAGCACCTTCGATCTGGCTTCCTCGACACAGCCGCAGAGCACACTGGAAAAGCTGCTTCTGGAAGGATTACAGTATCACAGTAACGGTAATTTTAAAAAAGCCATTGCGATCTATTCCCGAATTTTGCGGATGAAAACGCAAGATCCCGTACGCTCGGTAATCTACAATCACCGTGGTATGGCCTATTTTGTTTTATCCGAATACAAAAAGGCCGAGCACGATTTCAGCAGGGCCCTGGATTATGACGACAAGAATTTCCGTGCTTATAATAACCGCGCCATTACCTGCCGTATGCGTGGCAAATACAAACAGGCGCTGGACGATTTCGAGCAATCATTGAGCATTAATAAATCGCAATATGAATGTTTTTACATGCGCGCGCTGACTTACTACGACCTGAATGATTGGGTTAGCGCCGTTCATGATGTGGACCAGGCTTTAAACATCAAGCCGGATTTTGATTCTGCCAAAGAGCTTAAGCACATGCTTTCAATAAAACTTTTTGGCTAAAAATGTCATTCACCGAACCATATGACCGTTCATCGAAAGGTTCGTAACATAATGCCCCCTGCGCCTGTACATTAGGCCACACACAAAAGGAGGTGTATCATGCGTTCACTGGATATTAAAGCGTTTTTTGGCCTGGCCATCATTTTTATAGGCATTATGCTTTTCCTGGATAATGTGGGCCTGGGTCTTGGAGTGGACCTGTTTGATTTCTGGCCTGTTTTTCTCATCGCCATCGGTGCCAACCAGCTCATAAACGGGCATAAGACCGGGCAGTCTTTTTCGGGCTGGCTTTTTCTGATTGCCGGCGTGCTGTTTTTGCTGCGCAGTCTGGATGTCGTCTACTTCCGCGTATTTGAACTTTGGCCTTTTGTGTTAATCGCGATTGGCATTGCCATTTTGAAAAACCATTTCTGGAAGACCGATAAAACCGATTTAAGCGGTGATCACATTCATCTGGATATGATTCTTGGCGGCGGCGACCAGGTGTTTACCTCGCGCCAGCTTACGGGTGGCAAAATTACGGCCATAATGGGCGGCGGTACGGTGGATCTGCGCCAGGCCGAAATGAGCGGCGATGAAATGGTTATTGACACGTTTGCCTTCTGGGGTGGCATTGAAATCCGTGTGCCGCGCCATTGGCAGGTAAATCTTAAGGGAACGCCCTTGCTGGGTGGAATGGAAAACGTAACCGAAGCGCCCGAACCCGAAACAACGGCTGCGTCGCTAAAACCCCGGAAACTGACAATTACGGGAGCGGCGATAATGGGTGGCGTGGAAATCAAGAACTAATCTGTCATGCATCCTTTTCTGGGGGAATGGAAACCAACAGTCGCGCTGGGCATCGCATGGGCCTTGTTCAGCGCGGCTGTTATTTACGTTGTTCACCTGATTGCGGACCTAGCCCTTTTGCAGGCCTTTATTCTGACGGCACCGGTTGCCGCCGGGCAATTGCTCATATTTCTTTCCGTCTGGTATCTCTGCAAAGTAACGCCGCTTAATACGGCTGGTCTTGGTGCTTTTTTGGCGCGCCACGGCATTACCGTCATGGTTATGTCGGCCATTGGCCTGCAACTTTCGATGATGTACAGTGAACTGCTGGTTCAGCTAACCGGACTGGAACTTTACCGTACCGCCTTTGAGCGGCTTGTGCCCGTTCTGTTGATCCTGTCTTTTCTTGTATATATTTCGGGCACCAGTATAAGCTATCTTATCCTCGCGCTGGAAGAAGGCCGCCAGGTTGAAAACCTTGCTCTGCAAAGCCAGCTAAAGGCAGGCCGGCAGGAGCTGCAATTTCTCAAATCGCGCATTCACCCGCACTTTTTATTTAACAGCCTGAACGGGCTTTCCGCTTTGTGCATCACGGCGCCGGACAAAGCGCGTGCCCTCTGTCTTAACCTGGCAGATTTTTTACGATACAGCTTTGCCTACAGTGACAATAATTATGTAACGCTGGCCGAAGAACTGGAGCACGCTGAAAATTATATCGCCATTGAAAGCACGCGCTTGGGTAACCGCCTCAAATTCCTAAGCAACATAAACACCCGGCCGGATAAAGAATACGTCATCTCCTTTTGCCTTCAACCGCTTTTGGAAAACGCCGTCAAGCACGGTGTGGAAACTATTTCCGGCGGGTCCACCGTAGAACTTACAATTGATTCCAACGAACACTACCTTGTTATTGAAGTAAGTAACCCCTGGCGGGCAAACAGCAGCAAGCGCAGCGGAAGCGGTTTTGGTCTTAACAACCTGCGAGATCGTATAAAACACAGCTACGGCGAAAAGGCACGGTTGACAATCCATAAGGGAGAGCAATATTTTAGTGTAAGAATGTTTCTTCCAAGATTGACTAAACCGCAGGCACAAGAAGATGCACCTCTTTCTGGTTGACGACGAGCCACTTGCCATCGAGAGTATAAAGATCTCTCTTCAAAAACACCCCGATGTTGAAATTACAGGTATTGCCACCGATCCGCATCAGGCTTTAAAAACAATCCCCAATACACCTGTTGACGTACTTTTTCTGGATATTCAAATGCCGGAAATGGATGGATTTGAACTGTTGCAGAAGCTGACACCGCATTCAATGCGCGTTGTTTTTATTACAGCTTACGACGACTATGCGGTACGGGCTTTTGAAGCTGAAGCGGTGGATTACCTGCTAAAGCCTGTCAGCGATGAAAGACTGGCGCGCTGCCTGGACAAACTGCGCCAGAAGATGCAGAGTACGGAAGGCCGGGAACCTGATGTCGGTCGTATTTTTATAAAGGAAAACAACAACTGGATGGTAGTGCCTGTTAATAATATTCAATACGTTGAAGCCCAGGGTGATTATGTTTGTTTTGTTACAGAAAACGGGAAATATCTTCGCCACGGAACATTAAGCAGCCTGGAAGATGAACTGCAATCACAGGCGTTCCAACGTGTACACCGCTCTTATATCATAAATATGGATTATCTGGAAAAAATTGAGCAGAGCCGCCTTGCTGTTTTGAAGAGCGGCGAAAAGATACCCGTCAGCCGAAGCGGCCTCGCTCGTCTCGTAAAGGGTTGATCATGTTTTTTCAGCACATTACGCTCTATAGCAAAGAGCTGGATAAAATGGAGGATTTTTACCGCAACACACTAAAGCTGGATGCTGAAAGCTCAGGTCCCGGGCACGCCACCTTTTGCGCCGGCCGCAGCTGGCTTACTTTCGAGCAGATGCCCTATGACGGTCCGGCCCAATATCATTTCGCTTTCAACATATCAGAAAACCTCATAGGGGAATCCGCCGAATGGCTAAAGCAGCAAAAGATCGATGTGCTGCCGGTGGATGACAGCGGCAATATTATTATGGACTATCCCTCCTGGAACGCGCACGCGGTTTATTTTGAAGATCCTGCCGGAAATATTGTAGAATTCATCGCCCGCCATAATTTAACATCCTCACCGCATCAATCATTTTCGGTAAAAAATATTCAGGAAATATCTGAATTGGGGCTGCCCTGTGACGACGTTGCCGCCATGGCTGAGAAGCTTGAACAGGAAGCGTCCATCGAACACTGGAGCGGCGACTATGACGCATTTGGTGCTTCAGGCGATGAAAACGGTCTGTTTATAATTGTAGACAAAAAGAAAAAGACCTGGGTGCCGCAGGACACGCCTGTTTTGGCCTCCCCTTTCGTTGCCCGGCTGGAAAATCACGGTCGCCGATACAAGGTCCGCTATGACGGCAACGACCTTGATATCCTTGGAATTCACCAGGTTTTATAAGTTGTCAGCTAACAGCGTCTGTATTATTTTAAGCTGAGCGGTCAAGCCGGTCGCGCATTTCTACAGCACAAATTCCTGCACAGTATCACGAACAGAGGGCTTCTTATGGGTGAATATGGTGTTAAAACCAGCAAGCGCCTGGAAGAAAAAAACGACTTTATCTACAACATGCTGAAAGACGTGAAAGCGCTTGAAATTATGCTTGAAAAGGGGCTTTTTGAAAAGGGCGTTGAACGTATTGGCGCCGAGCAGGAACTATGCCTTGTTAACAAGCACTGGAAGCCTGCGCCGGTAAACCTGAATATTCTCGAAGATTTGAACGATCCCCATTTTACCACGGAACTCGCCCGTTTCAACATGGAAATGAATCTTGATCCGTTGCTTTTTAAGGGCGATTGTTTCAGCCAGCTTGAACAGGGTCTGCGCAAGGCAATGGAGCGCGTGGAAAAGTCTGCCGAGAAATTTGAGGCCAAACCGCTGCTTACCGGTATTCTACCAACCATCCAGAAAAGCGATCTGGAAATGGACAATATTACACCCAACCCGCGCTATAAAATTCTTAGTGATCTTTTACTGGAATTCCGCGGCGGTCATTTTGAGCTGCATATAAACGGCACGGACGAGCTGATCACCAAACATCAGAATATTTTGTTCGAAGCATGTAACACCAGCTTCCAGGTACATTACCAGATTGACACCGATGAGTTTGTTGACAAGTATAATTGGGCCCAGGCTATTTCCGGGCCTGTTTTGGCGGCGTTGACCAACAGCCCCCTGCTTTTGGGCAAACGGCTCTGGCGGGAAACGCGGATTGCCCTGTTCCAGCAGTCCATTGATATTCGCAAATCGACAAAAGTTATCCGCGACAAGAGCCCGCGTGTGCTCTTTGGCAACAACTGGGTTCAAAACTCTATCATTGAGCTTTTCCAGGAAGACATTGCCCGCCACCACGTCATCTTTACCTCGCCAATCGAGGAAGATTCCATGGAGATGATCAGTGAAGGACGCATACCCCGCCTGCACAGCCTGATGCTGCATAACGGATCGATCTATAAATGGAACCGTCCGTGTTACGGCATCATGAATGGCAAGCCGCATCTGCGCATCGAATGCCGCTTGCTGCCTTCCGGCCCTACCATTGTGGACGAAGTTGCCAATACCTCATTCTGGCTTGGCCTGATGAAAGGCATGCCCGCGGAGTACGGCAACATCTGGGAAAAGCTCGATTTTGATGAAGCCAAGACAAATTTCGTAAAGGCCGGACGCATGGGCCTTGGGGCGCAGTTCAAATGGATCGGCCACGAAAAGATGATCCCTTCTCATGAGCTGATCATTAAGGAGCTTATACCCATAGCACGCACAGGCTTAAAAAACGCCGAAATAGATGAAAAGGATATTGACACCTATATGGGCATTATTGAAGAACGTGTAGATTCGCAAAGAACCGGGTCGCAGTGGCTGCTGGACTCCTTTTCACAACTCAAAAAAGAAGTGACCAATGATGAGGCGCTCGTGGCCTGTACGGCAGCCATGTTTTACCGCCAGCGTGCCGGCAAGCCGGTGCACACCTGGAATATGGCACAGTTAAAGGAAGGGGGTAGCTGGGTGAACCGATATAAATACATTTCTCAGATTATGTCCACGGATCTGTTTACGGTTAAGGAAGAAGACCTGGTTAACCTCGTTACCAATATCATGGACTGGCGCAATTTTCATCATGTACCCGTGGAAAATAGCAAGGGCGAGCTGCGCGGATTGATTTCTTCCGACCTGTTGATGCATTATTACGGCACAAGCTTCGGCGGTGAAACAGGCCGGCTTACGATCGCCGATGTCATGATCCGCAATCCCGTAACGGTTAAACCGGAAACACCCACCATCGACGCCCTGCGCGTGATGCGCAAAAAGAACCTGAAATGCCTTCCCGTTACGGTTGGCAAGAAGCTGGTCGGCATCGTTACGGAGTACGATTTCGTTAAAATCTGTCATGCCCTGTTTGAGGAACTGGAAGGATCAAATTCATAAAAATTTATGATTACGGTAAAAAGCAAAGCTCTTGAAAAAGAAGTCCGCGTTGACAGGGAAATTGGCCGCTTTACGGGCAAGGAAGAAGGACCGACGCTTATTTTTATGGCCGGTATTCATGGCAATGAGCCAAGCGGCGTCTTCGCTTTGCTGCATATCCTGAATTATCTCCGTGAAAATGTTTTTGGCTTTCGTGGCGAGTTTATCGCGCTGAGTGGTAATTTGCGGGCGCTGGAAAAGGGCCAGCGTTACATCGCCCAGGATTTAAACCGCATTTGGCAGGCGGAGCGGATCGAAACAATTAAGAAAAACGGCTCCGGCCCGGAACCCGGCGGCGCCGATTTTTTAGAACAGATAGAAATTTACCGCCGTCTGCAGACTATTTTTGACAACTCAAAGCCCCCGTTCTACCTGATCGACCTTCACACTACATCGTCACATAGCTGTCCTTTTATCACCATCGGTGATACGATCCGTAACAGGGAGTATGCACTACACTTCCCTGTACCGATCATTCTGGGTATCGAGGAGTTTCTCGATGGACCGTTGCTTAGCTACATAAATGAAGTGGGACCCGTGGCCATGGGTTTTGAAGCCGGCCATCATGACGCGCTTTCATCTATTGAAAATCATATTTCCTTTATTTGGCTGGCGCTTGTTTTTGCCGGATGTATCAGTAATGACAGTATTCCTTTTTTTGCCGAGCACCTTAAGCGCCTGAAGCAAAGTAATGCTTTTAATAAACGCGTATTTGAGATCTGCTATCGCTACGGGGTCAGAAAGAACGAGAATTTCACCATGCTGCCCGGTTACTTTAATTTTCAGTCGATACGACGCGGCCAGCTTTTGGCGCGCAGCGAAAACAATGATATCGTTGCACCAAGGGGTGGGCGCATATTTATGCCGCTTTATCAAAAACAGGGTGACGACGGTTTCTTTGTAATCGCGGAAATAAGAATGTTCTGGCTGCGGTTATCCGCAAAGCTGCGCCGCCTGGATGTCGATCGCTATCTGATGTGGCTTCCCGGTATTAAACCTTTGGATGATGATCCGCATACCTTTCGGGTTAACAGACGCATCGCGCGCTGGCTGGTTGTCGATTTTTTTCATCTGCTTGGTTTCAGACGCATGTTGAGTACAGAGAGACATCACTTTTTTACGCGGCGTAAATATGATATCCGGGAGCCTGAAATCTACAGCTTTTAACAAGGAGCTTTTATGAGAACGCTTTTTCTGGCCTTTTTAATTTTTACCGGCGCCACGAATCTTTCCGCACAGTGCTCAGACGCGGGTGTATGCAATCTGGGCATGGGCAACGCCGACAGCGCTCTTGCCCTGCATAACGAGCTTGGTCTGGAGTATTCCTATGCTTATAGCGGTATGGACGATGAGATCAATTATCATTCCATTCGGGTTAACGGCCGGTTCAAGATTTTAGAAAACGGCTACCTGTTGATTTTCGCGCCGGTTTTCAGGTTGCAGGACGGTCCCCTGGGCAGCGTTTCCGGTTTCGGTGACATTATTGCCGCCTGGGAACAGGTTGTTTACAAAGTGCATGAGAGCAGCCTGGCTTTACAAATCGGTTCCAAGCTCGCCACGGGTGATCCCCGCGCAGACGCTGCCCTGCCCATGTCGTACCAAACGGGGCTTGGCACAAGTGATATTTTATTTGGCGTGAATTACCGCCACTCCCAATGGCTTGTTGCCGCTGGGTACCAATATGTTGAGCGGGTTTTTAACGATAATGTACAACCCCTAAAGCGTGGTGATGATGTATTCGTTAAGGGCGCTTATTCGTTTAACGCCGAGCCATTTGTCGTAACAGCCGAAGTATTGGCCATAAAGCGGCTTGAAGAATCTCTTGTGCGCACAAACGGTGTTGACGAGCCGGTCGCGGACAGCGATCCGCTGCAGGTTAATATTGGATTTGTTGCCAGTTATCCTTTGGAGCAAAACTTGAGCGCGTATGTCAAAACGGCTTTTGCCACGCTGGAGCGTAAAGTAAATGTGGACGGTCTGACGAGGACTTTTACTTTTGCCATTGGCGGTTCATTTCGTTTTTAAATTCACATTTTGAAATATGTGATTTTGGTAATTTGTTTCATATTGCGAATTTTAAAATGGAGGAAATATGATACGCCAAAAGATATCAGCTTTGTTTTTATCTGTTATATCGTTCGCATTTATTGTCAGCTGCGGTGGTAGCTCAGTAGAGGTTATTACCATTTTACCGGTTGGCAATGAAATGAAGTATAAGCAGACCGAATTTACCGTTAAGGCCGGCAGCCAGGTAAAAATTATCATGAACAACACGGCCACATCACCGGCCATGGTTCATAATGTAGTCATTACTGATATCGGTACAGATATTGGTGTTATTGGTCAGGATGCTTTGACGGCCGGTCCGGATAAAGGCTACCTGCCGGATAGTGATGCCATTATCGCCGCAACGGGTCTGGCTCAACCCGGTCAGCAAACGGAAGTCACGTTTAAAGTGCCGGATGAACCGGGTGATTATCCTTATGTTTGCACCTATCCCGGTCACTGGCAAACAATGAATGGTATTATGAAGGTTGTAGAGTAAAGGGAAGATTAATTAAAAGCCCCGTTCCTGTGAGCGGGGCTTTTTAGTTTCTTTTAATTACAATAAGCGTAAAATCATCATCCAGTTGCTTGCCGCCGGTATGCTTCTTAACGGCACGCCGGATACCACTTTCTATCTCCGCACTGCTTTTATCCCGGGTATCTTGCACAATCTGCTTAAGTCTCTCTTCACCAAACTCTTCCTCGCTTTCATCCATGGCCTCCACCAGGCCGTCCGTGTAAAGCAGCAGCAGTTCACCCTGCCTCAGCTCAATTGTTGCCTTTTGGTATTGCCATTGCATGCTGCCGATAAAAATGCCGCCCGTGCTTAAAAGCTCAACGGAGTTTTTTTTGAATAACATTGGCGGGTTGTGTCCGGCGTTAACATAGGTAAAGTCGCCGGCCTGCATATCGTATATCCCTATAAAAAAGGTGATGTAACGATCGGATGTGGTGGTATTAATAAGCCGCCGGTTAAGCCTTGAAACCACGTGAATAAGATCAGGGTTTTCCTCCAGGTAAGCATAGAGGCTGGCCTGCATATTGGAAACCAGCAAAGCGCCGGGAATGCCCTTTCCGGCAACGTCCGCCACTACAAAAGCATAGCGCCTTTCATCTATCTGGATAACATCGTAGTAATCGCCGCTTACTTCTTTACTGGGCAGATAAACCGCGCTGATATCCAGATTCTTTATTACAGGAAGGGTATCAGGAATGAGCTTTTTTTGTATTTCCGAAGCAACCTGAAGCTCTTTGTGCAGGCGTTCTTTGTCCAGGGCATCAATAAGAAGACGCGCGTTTTCGATTGCCAGCGCTGCCTGCGTTGCAAAAAGCATTAGCGCCTCTTTGTCTTTTTTCTCAAAGGGCTTTTTGTCCAACCGGTTCAGAACGGTCATTACACCGATCGTATTTGTCTTATGCACCATCGGTACACACAGGATGCTTCGCGTTCTGTATCCGCTGCGCTTGTCGAAGGAGGGATCAAAGCGCGGATCCTTGTAAGCGTCTTCGATAAGAATGGGCTCCTGGTTCTGCGCAACCCACCCGGCGATACCGCGACCCACCGGCAATCTAAACGGCTTTACCTTTTGCGCCTTGGGTCCGAAAACAACACGAAATTCAAGCTCATTGCTTTCAGGAATATACATCATCAGTGAAGATGACTCTGCCTGCAGCAGCTTTTGCGCCTTGCCCAAAATGTATTCAAGCAGGTTATCAAGATTGCTGGTCGTTTCAAAGGCGCGCCCTATTTCATGCATGTAGGACACTTCCGACATGACCTGATTCATCATCACCTGCTGCTCTTCCAGCATGCTCTTGAAATAGAGGCGGCTAAGGCTTTGCTGGACGGTAAAACGAATAAGCTCCCGTGAATGAGTGCTAAATGATGCGTTTTGGGCCAGGCCCAGAACGATTTTTCCTGAGGCCGGTAATTCAATGGGAGACAGGACATCCACTTTGTAATAGTCGAATATAGACTTTAGCGCTGTGTCCGTCACGGCTGATGCCCTGATTTCATCGGTTAATGATAAAATATCATAATCAAAGGCTTTATGATTGTTTAGCTCCACCGAGGAAAAAACGCATACTGTTTTATTGGATTTCTCGTCTGTGGTAAATAACAGCAGCCGTTCAACCTGCCATTCTTTTTTGAGGGCCTTGAACAGGCTTATCACGGAAGCATCGGGCTTGGGCAATATAAAGGGCATAAAAGTCAGTAAACCGTGTCGTTGGAAAAAGAGAATAAGATAAAATAAATTTTATCATAAGAAAAATATTTGTTATATTTAAGGTTTCTAAAATAAAACCAAAGAAAGGAAGATTGCCTATGCCAATGAAGATTAAAGTACATGACAATAATGTAGAACGTGCTTTGAAGACTTTGAAAAGGCTCATGCAAAAAGAGGGCTTTTACAAAGAAATGAAGAAAAGAAGTTTTTATGAAAAGCCTTCTGAAAAAAAGAAGCGCAAACAAAAAGAAGCCCGCAAAAAAATGTTAAAGGCCCGCAGGTCTAACCGGTAATAAGGCCTGCATTCTTCGGCTACCTCGCTTTATTGCCCCTACGCTTTAGTACTTCCTGTTTCCGTATTAAAGCTTGTTTTTTAACGATCTCAGCAATTTCATAGTCCTGCCGCTCCTGTTCTGTTTCGGTAATCAGATCCGGTACCGGCGTCGGGCGGCCGTCATCATCCAGCGCCACCATATTGAAGTGTGCCGTGGTGCAGTGCTTTCGCGGACGGTTGGCAATCGGATTTTCAGCATATACATCAACTTTAACGACCAACGATGTGTTGCCGGTAAAAACCACCCGCGCCACGGACTCTATCCTGTCTCCTACCTTTACGGGACTTTTAAAGATGATGGCCTCGGTTGAGGCTGTCACGGATGGCCTGCCGCAATAGCGTGCCGCAGCGATACCGGCGATCTCATCCATAACCGCCATCATTTTACCGCCAAACATCGTCCCCAGCGGGTTTGCATCGTTTGGAAAAACAATGTCCCAACTTGAAATCGTTTCTGATTTCTTTTTTTTCATTCTTCCTCCGTGTTGAGTTTTAACCCTCAATGGTCTAAAATACGCTCTGTTTTTCAAGGAGCAAGATATGAAATTTTGGATTGCAGTTGTTCTAATTTTTTGCACTTCCTATGCGCAGGAATTCCCGGTTGAAGAGTTTGCCCAAAGAAGACAAAAGCTTTATAGCGAGATCGACGGCGTCGCGGTCATTAAGGGCGGTGTGGAAGTGGTGCGCAACAACGATATTAATTATCCTTTCCGGCAAAACAGCGATTTCTATTATTTAACCGGTTTTGATGAACCGGGGGCCATTGCTGTCTTCACGTCTGGTGAGAACGTCCGGAGCTTTATCCTCTTTATCAAACCTTATAATCCTCTGCACGCCGTATGGGAAGGTAAGCACCATACTCCTCAAAGCGCCCAGGAGAAATACGGCGCCGATACTGTTTATACCGTTGATCGTTTTACCGACGAACTGGCCGCGCTGCTGCGCGGAAACGAAAAAGTGTATCTGCCCTTTAGTGATGATGAACTGCTTGAAGAAATTAACAATACGGGTGGAGCCTGGTTCAGCGGGCCCGACATAATGCAGAACCTTACGCCGATTATTGGCGAAATGCGTCTTTACAAGAGCGCTTATGAAATACAAATGTTGCAAAAGTCTATTGACATTACGGTTGAAGCCCAGGTCCAGGCCATGATGGCCGCGGCTCCCGGAGCAACCGAAAACGAAATCGCCGCTCTGATAGAATACACCTATACCAAAAACGGCAGTCCCCGTGTCGGATTTCCCTCTATCGTAGCCTCTGGCGCAAATGCTACTATTTTGCACTATTCGGATAACAATGATACCATGCAGGACGGTGACCTGTTGTTAATGGACATCGGCGCGGAGTACGGTATGTATTCCGCGGATGTTACCCGTACTATTCCCGTAAACGGAAGGTTTACCAAGGAGCAAACGCAGATATATAACCTGGTATTAAAAGCACAGAACGAAGCGATCGAAGCTGTTAAGCCCGCTGTAGGATTCCGGGAAATCCACCGTATCGCGCAGCGCGTACTTTCCGAAGGATTGTTTGAACTGGGTTTGATAACAAGCCCGAACAGCACATGGCAGACCCGCGTCTGGTTTATGCACGGTACGTCGCATTGGCTGGGATTGGATACACACGACGCTTCCGGCTACCGTTCCGGGGATATGGCCACAGGCAGGGTTCTGGAACCCGGTATGGTTTTAACGGTTGAGCCCGGTCTCTATTTTGCGCCTGATGCCCTGGACAATCTGCCCCATATGTTTGGGCGATTTATTAGCGACACCAATGAGCTTACCACGTTTATTGAAAAAGTGCGTCCCGTTTTTGAAAAGTACAAGAATATAGGTGTACGTATCGAGGACGATATTCTGGTTACGGAGGATGGGTATGTCAATCTTTCCAAAGCCGCGCCCAGGTCGATAAGCGATATCGAACAAACGGCAAAAAAGAAGAGCTATTTTGGAGTTCACTAAATGATACGCGCGAACTGAAATGCGCTTCAAAGGTCATCTGTTTCTGCTTCTTGCCGCCATTTTTTGGGGCAGCGCTTTTGTGGCGCAAAGTATCGGGGCCCGCTACGTGGGCCCTTTTTCTTTTAATGCCAGCCGCTTTCTAATCGGCGCGATTGTATTACTGCCCTTTATCAGCCGGCCTTTTAAACGCAGTGCTCCATACTGGAAACAAACGATCCTGCCTGGTGCTCTGCTCTTTTTAGGCAGCTTTTTTCAGCAGGCCGGTATCGAGCACACCACCTATTACCGGTCTCTATGTCGTGCTTATCCCACTGATGGCTGTTTTGAAATTTAAAGAACGTATTCCTGCTGTTGTCTGGATTTCCGTAGCGCTGTCCCTGGCGGGGCTTTACCTGATCAGTTTTGATGCTTCATTGCATGTTAACCCTGGTGATATCCTGGTCTTTTTTGGTGCCTTTTTCTGGGCCGCCCACGTACTGCTTATTTCACGTATCGTACAGCACCTGGCGCCCGTGGACCTTGCTGTCGGGCAATATTTTAGCTGCGCTGCGTTTAGCCTGTTGGCTGCTTTGTTTAGCGAAAGCCTTCATTTTGAAATGCTCTACCTTGCAACACCGGCTATCCTGTATACGGGAGTAATTTCAATTGCCTTTGGTTATACGTTACAGCTTTTCGGACAGCGTCATGCCAGCGCATCTCAGGCAGGTATCATTCTTTCGCTGGAAACTGTTTTTGCCGCGTTGTTTGGGTTTTATTTCCTTGGCGAGGGTGTGGATGGAAGAAAAATGACCGGTATGGTTTTAATGTTAAGCGCCATGTTGATTGTTCAGCTGCCGGCGTTGCGCTTATTTAATAAACGCGTATAATGGCAGGCGGGGTGGCCATTTTGCGTCGTTTCCCGCAGAAAAGAAAATCCGGCCTTTTCAAGAATTCTTTTGGCCCCTTCATTATAAGTCATAGCAAAAGCGCTGAACCCACACACACTGTGGTTAACTTCGGCCCAATCCATCAAGGCTGTGATCGCTTCCGTCGCATAACCCTTGTTCCAGAATGGCCTTAAAATAGAAATCCCAAGTTCTGGGTTTTCCGGATTTTCCGACGACAAAAAGCCGCACTGCCCGATTGGCTGGTTCGTCTTTTTTAAGACGCACGCGCGGTAACCAAAGACCGGGCTTGTTTTACTGGCAGCATATTTCTCAAACCAATGTTCGGCAGCGGCGCTTATAGCCGCATCGTCGTGAAAAAACATGGATGGATCGTTTTTAAAAAGCTCTTTGATAAGCAAATAATGCTTCTCATAACGGAGTGCTGTAAGGATCAACCTGTCTGTTACTATCTCGCCAATTTCCGGTCTCTCATTCATTTGGCAAACTTTATCAGCGTATCGCCTGTCATGCGGTACGTAATCCATTCGTCCATGGCCTTTGCTTCTATGCTTTCATAAAACTCTATCGCCGGCTTGTTCCAGTCAAGTACCGCCCACTCCAAACGGCCGCAGTCGCGTTCTACGGTAATTCGTGCCAATTTCTTTAATAGTGCTTTGCCATATCCGCGACCCCTGTATTTCTCCGGAACAAAAAGATCTTCCAGATGAATGCCCGGTTTACCCAGGAATGTTGAGTAATTATGAAAGAACAAAGCAAAGCCTACTGCGCTTGCGCCTTCAAATGCCAGCAACACTTCTGCATAGGCGTGCTTTCCGAATAGTGTATTTCTGAGCTGCCCTTCATCTGCCACCACTTCATGTGCCAGCTTTTCATATACGGCCAGGCCCCTGATAAACTCCAGGATCAGCTTGACATCACTTTCCTGCGCAAAGCGAATCTCCAATGACATAGACGTTTCTACCTTTCACCCTTTCTTTCAGGCTGTTAAAAAATAATTCCGGCTTTATTCGTAACCTTGCCGCGCCCAGGCCGTAGATACAATCAAAATCAAAGCACATTATGTGCAGGAGGAAGAAATGAAAAAGTTGTTACCCGGCGTTGTCGCCTTATTAGTAACCTTCTCACTGGCCATTTCCCAAACGACTCCTGACTCTCCCGATCAAGTAAACTGGACGCGCTTCTCGGACAATCTTACCCAGGCCCTCAAGTCCGATAACATCGGCGTTAAGTATTCTGCGATGCAGCTCGTCATCCGCCACAGCGATTATGTAAATGTGTCAGACGCCGTCTATGACGTAATGCGCGAGTTCCGCAACAACGAGAACCGTAAAGTACGCATGCTCTCGCTTATAACACTTTATAAAATGAACAACAGCTGGGCGCTGGATTTTCTGGAAAGAACACAAAAATTTGAAAAAGATGACGCCGTAAAAGATAAGATCGTATTAATCCTCACGGCTGCGCGGCACGGAGAACACGTCGTTGAGCAGACCGTGAAAAATATTTACGCGTCTTTAGACAGCTTCTAAAACCTGCCCCCAAACCCCAAAAACCCGTGCATACATTTCCCGGCGTGCACGGGTTTTTTCTTATCTACCAAATACCATGTGCTCTGTTATAAATATATTCGCACGCGGACGACAAACTGAAGTCATGCGCCAGTGCTTCCAGATACTCCTTTGAATAAGGCGCGCGGTAAGAGGCCAGTTTTTCTTCCAGCGTCAACGCATTGTACTGCTTTTCAAATACCGGCCAGTATTCGTCATGATTCCATACAAGCCTTTTCTCATCTTCCTTCAGCCACGTTTCTATTTTCCGCGCCGTCGATCGCAGCTCTTCTATGGCTTTTCCGGTTGCCGGCGACATAAAGTTATCGAACTTGTCATCCAGCCTGCGTAGGTGATCATACCATTCGCGCAACTGCTTCAATACCTCCTGCAACTGACTCTCAGCTTGCTCGATCGCTGCTTTTTCCGCGTAATCCTCGCGCAACTCCATCACGTTTAAAGCATATTTTAGGGAATTCAAAATTCGATGATGGGCAATGGACTTTATCTGGTCCTGGATGAGGTATAGCATATTTTGATAATATCCGCGGATTTTTTCGTCCTTTTCGTCCTGGATAAAAAAGGCAACACTTAAGGATGACTGGTAGAGAACATTTATAAATTCAAGAAAAAGGTCCTGGTCGCGGCGGCTTAATACGGGAAACTGATGCGACCACTTGTTGACGATTTGCTCGGCGAAGGAGGTAAATGCCATCATCTCCGAGACAATGCTATTCATTTTTTCCGGATCATCCTTCTGAGGCACAAAAAAGATAAGCTTTCCGGCCAGGTCGTACAATTTGCGCCACATCTCAAGGGTTTCATCAATCACCTTTCTCCTGGCCGCTCTTTTTTCGTCTCTCAATTGGCGGTGCTTGTCTTCACGCTGCTTGCGCAGACTTTCCAAAAAACTGTAACGCTTTTCCAGCACGGAAAAGAACAACGGAATAATCAGCGAACCGCTGATAAGCTTAAAAGTGTCTGATTCCAGGTAATTCCACACTTTAATGGCAAGTGACTGATCCGGGTGAGCATACATGTAAACGACCAGGGCCAGGCCGTTTAATAGTGGAATAGCGGCGATGAGCGCGGGAATACTGATAAACCGTATCATTACAATCTAACCGGGATAAGTGTGAGTTCTTTGAGTTCAACGCGGATCTCAGAAAAGCTCTGATAGCGCCGGGATGGTTCTTTTTTAAGGCAGCGAAAGACAATTGTATCCCAATCCGGCACAATGTCATCGCGAAGCACGCTTGGTTTTTCAGGCCGTGCGTTAAAGATCGCATGGATCATAGCCATTTCGTTTTCTCCGATAAAAGGAAGTGTATTCGTTAGCATTTCATATAAAATCACTCCAAAGCTGAATATATCCACCCGGTGATCAACATCAATGTTGGTTATTTGCTCCGGTGCCACATAACCCAGCGTGCCCATCACCGTCCCCAGGGTTGTCATTGTAGCAACGATGGGCGACTTTGACAATCCGAAATCCATAACGCGGACATTACCGTTCTCATCCAGCATGATGTTTGACGTCTTCAGGTCACGATGTATAATATTCTTTGCATGGATCAGTTCAAGTGCATCCGTAATTTGCAGGCAAATGCGTTGGATTTCCTTTATTTCCAGTGGATGGGATCGGTGGAGGTACTGCTGCAATGTACCGCCCGGCAAATACTCCATTGCGATATAGCCCTGCTTGTCCGCTTCACCGATTTCATATGCATTTATAATATGTTCATGCTCCAGCTCCGTAAGCATGCGGCCTTCGTTGGCAAATCGCTGCCGGTTCTTTTCATCTTCAAGCAAATCGGGCTTTAACAACTTTACAGCGACCTGCTCGTTTGTATTAAAATCTAAAGCCTTGTAAACAATGCCCAGTCCGCCCTCGCCAATCACTTCAATCAATTTATAGTGCGATATCTTTCTCTTGCGCAGGGCCAGAATGCTTTTACGGTTTTTGACAGCCCAACGCAGGCCCTGCACCAGCAAGACAAGCACCAGGGCATAAAGCAGGTAAGCCCACCAGCTTTTCCAGGGCGGCGTAGCGATAGTAACTGCCATTGACGCCCCCTGTTCATTCCATACTCCGTCGGAATTCGCGGCTTTTACTCTGAACATATATTCACCGGGATCAAGATTGGTATAACCCGCGTAACGCCGGTTTCCGCCATAAATCCAATCCTTGTCAAAGCCCTCCATCATATAGGCATATTCAACTTTTTCCGGGGCACCGTAGTCTATCGCCGCAAACTCAAACGAAAAAAAATCATCCTTGTAGGATAGATCGACCTGTTCAGTAAAGGTGATCGATTGCGGAAGGTCCGTCTCTTTGTTGAACTTTTTAAAACTTGTTATGTGCACCCTTGGCGGTGATGTGTTGATCATGATGCTGTCCGGATGAAAGTAGTTAACACCGTTTACGCCGCCAAAATAGAGGTAACCGGTGACGCTTTTATCGTAAGCCCCGGCATTAAATTCCTCACCCTGCAAACCATCGGTTACGTCAAAATTTTTAAAGGTGCTGTCAGCGGGATTATAACGAGAGATCCCCTTATTGGTTGATGCCCACAGACGGCCTTTTTCATCCTGAAGGACCGCATAAATAACATCATTGGGTAATCCGTCTTTTTGAGTAAGCGAGCTGAATATCCCGGTTTGCGGTTCAAGCCTGGAGATGCCGGCCGCCGTGCCCAGCCACAAAACATCCTTTTTCTGCGGACTGATGTCCTCAATTATGCTAAGCACAATGTTATTGCTTAGGCTGTTTGGGTTTTGCGGATCATTCAAAAATATGTCAACCGTATCTTTATCCGGATACAATCTGTTCAAGCCGCCGCCCAGTGTGCCTATCCATAAATCGCCCCCGTGGTCGAACATGGCCGAACGCACAAATCCCGAACTTAATATCCCGCCGTCTTCCTTAGCTGCAAAAGTTCTATAGGTGCGGTTTTTCAAATCGTAGCGCACAAAGCCCATGCTGGCGCCGCCTATCCACAACACATCGCCGTCCTCACCTGGGCGATTCAACAGCGCTCGAACGGAAATTGTCGATAGTTTCGGGTTTTCACTTTCCAGCCTGCTAAAATGCTCATTTGCTTCATCAAACAAGTAAAGCCCGTCGGCGGTGCCAATCCACAGGCGGGAGTTTATATCCCGGAAAACCACGCGAACGGAATTATTTTGCAGGGAATTCGGATTGTTCTCATTCTTACTGTAAACGGTAATCTGGCCTGTGCTCTTTTCCAGCTTGTTCAGTCCGCCTTTGTCTGTCCCGATCCAGACAATTTCGCCACCGTATTTTGGGTCTTCGTAAACTTCGTACACCATCACGTCGCTAAGTCCGTCTTCGGCACCGATATGCGTAAATTTTTTTTTGTTCGGATCGTATAAATTTACTCCGTTTGCGTTACAGCCCACCCAGATCAATCCGTTTTTGTCGAGGTAAATAGATTCAACATAATTGCCGCTCAGGCTGCTTGGATTATCCTTTTCATAGTGCAAGCTTTGAAGTGTGCCGTTTTCAGGATCGAAAACATTTACGCCGTCAAACATCGTGGCGATCCAAATGCGTCCTTCTCCGTCCTTCATAATTTTTCGCGCGTTTTGTCCTTCAAACCCTGTCGCATATATATTTTGAATGCTGCGCGTCGTGTCAAGATAACCGATTCCCGAGCTGTAAAAGCATATCCACAGAGAGCTATCGCTGTTAATTATAAAATCACGAACGGCGTTATCGTCCGCTTGCGGGAAACGGTATGTTTTAACCGTGCCGACGGTAAGGTCCAGATAATTCAATCCGGACGAGGTTGCGATCCATGCGCCGTCTTTATCCGCGATGACTTTCCAGGTGCGGTCATCGGAAAGGCCTGTTTTGCTGTTGTAATGTTTAATCCTCTCGTCTGCATGATCAAAGGAAAAAACGCCATTCTTTAGGGTGGCAATCCAAATGGCTCCCGCCTGGTCCTGGCTAAGATTGTTGACATAAACGTCCGCCAGTTTAGGTTGGTCTATTTGCAAGAAATTTTCTGTGCGCGGGTTATAACGCGAAAGGCCCTGGATCGTGCCTATCCAGATATATCCTTCCTCGTCTTCCAGGAGGGCAGTTACAAAATTATTGTGCAGGCTTGTGCTATCGGTTGGATCATTTTTAAATATAGTAAACTCATAACCGTTATAGCGGTTAAGGCCGTCTTCGGTACCAAACCACATAAAGCCCTGGCTGTCCTGAAGGATAGCAAAGACCGTACCCTGAGATAAGCCATCCTCAATTGTAATATGTTTAAAATCCGGATTAAATGCACTGGCGGATAAAAGCACAGCCGCCGCTAACAGCACGCGCAAAGCCAGCATAATACAGCTTCCCCTGAATGAAACAGCCATATATTAAAGGGAGATGTGCCTCAGTTCAACCTGAAGTTTTAAGGAAAGTCTTTAAATCGTCCATGACACGCTTTGTGGCGCCGGTATGTTTTTGGGCGAATGCCGCCGCTTTCTCGCCAATGCTTTTTCTGTATGCGCTATCCGTGGCCAGTTTTTCTGCAGTTTCGTAGAATTCGTTCGCGTTGTTAATAACAATGCCCGCACCAAATTCTGCCAGCTCAACCGCCTCATAGGCGTTTTTGTGTACCGGTCCGTACAAAACGGGTATGCCATATACAGCCGGTTCCATCACATTATGCACACCCTGTCTAAAACTGCCGCCTACGTAAGCGATATCTGCATAGCTGTACAGTTCTGCTAAAAGGCCAATCCTGTCAACAATAAGAATGCTGGTTTTAAAATCGTTCTCCGAAAACCGGGCTGTTTTCGTCTTCTTAATATGCGTCGTAAGCTGATCAATAATTTCATTTTTGGGCTGATGAGGAACAATGATCGCGCGGCGCTTGCCCGAACCGTTTAGAAATTTTTCCAGGTGCGGCAGAACGGCCGCTCCATCCTGCGGCCAAATACTGCCATACAGCAGAACGGTAGCCTCTTCCCAGCTTTGGTCCAAACGCTTTTTTTGTTCGGCGCTTTTTTTTCTTTCAAAGACCTGGTCAAACTTTGTGTCCCCGTTAATAACGACATTTTTACAATTAAACAGGTTTTCAAAGCGTGCCGCATCCTGTTTACTGATAGCATATATCTTCTCAAGATTTCTGTAGGCCGGCGCCAGGAACCAGCGCGAGGGTGCGCCGCCACGACTGGATTTTTCTGACAAAGAAGCGTTTACGAGAAAAGCCTTGATGTCATAGCGCCGCGCGGTATGCGTCATGTTGGGCCAGACATCATGCTTGGAGATCAGGATGGCATCGGGTTTGCGTGCGTTGAATAATTTCTTCCAGGTAAAGGTAAAATCGAACGGCAGGTAGATAAACAATCCGACGCCTTCATGGGATTGAACATGGTCATAGGCCGACGGTGAGAAAAATGAAACGACAATCTCTACATTGCCCCGGCCTGCGCTTGCCAGGTTTTGCAGAAGCGGCTTTATGTGCTCGAACTCGCCCATTGAAGCAGCGTGGAAATAAACAACAGACCGCTCGCGTGGAATTTTTTCAACCCATTCTTTATAGCGTTTAACCGTTTTATATCTCGCGCTTATCGCCGCGCGCCATTTGCGATCGAAAACAGCTGCGACGTGGGCAAACAGACACAAAAGCGGCAAAACAAAAAAATTGTAAAAAAGGCGGCTCATAAAGAATAGGCTTTGTTTAAATGTTTTTGCACAATATCCGGCGTTATCTCACGCATGCATTTAAAATGGCCAAGGGGACAGGTTCTTCTGCCAACGTGCGAACAGGGGCGGCACCACAGCTGCTGCTCCAAAACTTTATTCTGCACGCGGTAGGGAAAAAAGCCCAGCTCGCGCACCGTTGAACCGAAAATAGCCGTTACCGGCGTGCCGACGGCGCTGGCCATATGCATAAGGCCGGAATCGTTGGTAAGCAGAAAGTCAGCTCTTTTCAAAACGGCGGCCGACTCCAGCAAACTAAGCTTTCCGGCCAGGTTATACACTTTTTTTGTTTTTGCCAGTCTGGAAAACATCGCACGTTCCGCCTGGGAACCCAACAAAACAACGGGCAGATCATCTTCATGGCCGGCCAGCTCTTTGAGCAGTTTGTTCAGGTAGTCATGAGGCCACATTTTGGTAGCAAAACCGGCCCCCGGCGCAACCGCCCAAAAACGTTGCCCTATTCCGTTGGCGCTTAAGGCGTTATCAAGCTTCTTTTCGATCGCATCATCCCAAAACAGCTCCAGCCCTTTTTGGTCATCCTGTACACCGGCTTCAGCACCCACGGCAAGATAGCGCTGGGGAATGGCGATCGCTCTTTTATAGAGATTAATTTTCAGGTATACCAGAACCGCCCGCCTGATCTTGTCTTTACTGATTCTTTTTAGGTAGGAAGGTTTTATGCCCCGCGTTATCCGGTTGCTGCGCAGATTATTATGCAGATCAAAGATATGGCTGTAGTTGCTGGCCCGTATGGTGGACGCCAGTTTCTGCAACTCTTTATAGCCGCCGGCATCATCAAACTCAATCAGTTTATCTATGTGCGGATTAAAACGCAGCAGATCGGCGAATTTTTTCTTTACGGTAAAATGTATTTCCGCCTGCGGAAAAGCCCGGCGGGTCTGCCTTACAAAAGCGCTGGTTAAAATTATATCTCCGATTGAACTTAACCGGATTATCAAAATTTTCGTCCGCTCCATCTACATGGACCGCTCAATTACATAATCCACAAAGCGGATCATTGCTTGCTTTTCCGGACTTTCCGGGTAACTCTGCAAAGCCTGCGTTGCCTTTTCGGCATAGTCATCCTGTTTTTGTCGCGCGTATGATATGCCGTCGAAGGATTCTGCAAACTGAATAATTGTGCGAATGTCCTTACTCTTCACGCCGTTTTTAATCATCTTTTTGATTGACTTTACTTCTTTTTCCGGCGCCTTGCTAAAGGCATGTATCAGTGGCAAAGTCAGTTTTTTATCCTTGAAGTCGTTTCCGACGGGTTTGCCGACAATGCTTTGCTTGCCATAATAATCCAGAAGATCGTCTTTGATCTGAAAGGCGATGCCGAGGTTTTCGCCATAGCGCCGCAGGTTGTCGCGGTCTTCCTGCTTTTCGCTTACGGTAATCGCTCCCAACTCCGCGGAAGCACCAATCAAAGCCGCTGTCTTATCTGAAATCATATCGATAAACTCTTCCTCGGTGATGTTGAGCGTTCGCGAACGTTCTATCTGGAGAAGCTCGCCTTTGCTCAAACGCCGCGATGAGTCTGCCAGAATATTCATCACCTCCAGGCTGCCGGTTTTTGTGCCGCCTATAAGGCACTTGGAAAGAAGGTAATCGCCCATAAGGACGGCTATCTTATTCTTCCAGACCGCGTTGATCGAGGGAAAAGAGCGCCGCAGTTCCGCATCATCCACAACATCATCATGGATCAGGGTGGCGCTGTGCAGCATTTCAATGATTGACGCGACGATATAGGTGTTTTCGTTGGGTGCGCCGGTAATTTTCGCTGACATCAGCACAAGCAGGGGACGCAGATTCTTGCCTTTATGCTTTATAATATACTTAAGGATCGTATCGATCAGCTTCACATTTGAAGACATGATCTCGTTAAAAACCCGGTCGTATGCTTTTAGCTCAGCCTCAAAAGGTTTCTTAATAGCGCTTAATTTTTTAGCCATAAAATGTGTGGGTTTAAAAATAACAGACAGGGAAAATAAACATTTGGTGCTATTGATTCAATTGCACGTTTCTCTTTTTCCCGAAAACGGCAGCCATCCATATGGTGACCTCATAGAGGATAACCAGCGGGATTGCCAGAAAGACCTGTGTTGTAGGGTCCGGTGGTGTAAGTATAGCCCCGATTATAAAAATTGTTACAATAGCGTGGCGCCTGTATTTGCGCAGAAACTGGGGTGAGATCAGCCCCAGTTTGGCCAGCACGACACTTAAAATGGGCAGCTCGAATACAATACCGAACACCAGGATAAGGCGCAGGATAAAGCCCATGTAAAAATCGATGGCAATATTATTGCTCACGGTTGACGGCGCCAGGCCAAGAAAAAACTCCAGGGCATAGGGTATTATTATAAAGTAGGCAAACGATGCGCCTATAAGGAAGCTTAGCATAGCAAAGAAGATAATCGGCCAGATATATTTTTTTTCTTTGGGCAGTAAACCGGGTGCGATAAACGCCCAAAGTTGATAAAGAATTACCGGCAGGCTCAAAATTATCCCGAGTATTAAGGCAATCTCCAGCTTTATAACAAAAATAGTCTGAACCTTAAGTACCTGCATGGAGATCTGCGCATTGATGTCCTGCATCGGTAGAAGCAAAAAGTCCAGCACATAATCGGAGATAAAAAAGGCACCCAGCATGAAAACGACAATACTGACAATGCTTTTGAGCAGGCGCCAGCGCAACTCTTCAAGGTGATCGAGAAATGACATTTCCATATTCAGGCCTAAAAAAAAAGCCCCCATCGTGGAGGCCGTAAAAATCGTAGTTAGATTTTAGTACAGTTGAAAATCTTTGTTTAAGTCGCGTACTTGCTGCAGGACCTTATTTTGCACGTCCTGCGATTCAACATCACGCAATACCGTATCAATCATGTTCGCGATGCTGCGCATTTGTTCTTCTTTCATGCCCTTTGTCGTCATCGCAGCCGTTCCGAGGCGAATGCCACTTGTTACAAAGGGGCTTCTCTGGTCAAAAGGAACCATATTTTTGTTAACCGTGATTCCGGCAGCATGCAGCGCATTTTCCGCCGCTTTGCCCGTTATATCTTTTTTACTGAGATCCACGAGAAATACATGGTTATCGGTTCCGCCGGATACAATATCATAGCCGTGCTCAACAAGGGCATTGGCCAACTCCTGCGCGTTATTTATGATCTGCCTGGCGTAGTTTTTAAAACCGGGCTGCAACGCCTCTTTAAAGGCAACGGCTTTGGCCGCGATGACATGCATCAGCGGTCCGCCCTGTATACCAGGCATCACGGTACTGTCAAACAACTCCGACATCATTTTTGTGCGGCCGGATTTTGGAGCGACAATACCCAGTTTGTTTTCGCTGTCCTTGCCCATCATGAGCATACCGCCCCGCGGTCCGCGCAGGGTTTTGTGCGTTGTAGTTGCTACAATATCACAATAAGGGATCGGCGAAGGGTGAACACCTGCGGCTACCAAGCCTGCGGGATGGGCGATATCGCAAAACAGAATGGCGCCCACTGCATCTGCAATCTCGCGGAATTTTTCAAACTCATAATGACGCGAATAAGCGGAAGCGCCCACAACGATCATTTTGGGTTTGTTTTCCCTGGCCAGCGTGGAGACATGGCTCATATCGATGCGGCCCGTCTCCTTATCCACGCCATAGCTAATAAAATTGTAGAGTTTCCCTGAAAAATTTACGGGCGAACCGTGGGTCAGGTGTCCGCCGTGGGCAAGGTCCATCCCGAGAACAGTATCTCCCGGATTGAGGTAGGTAAAATAGACCGCCATGTTGGCTTGTGAACCGGAGTGCGGCTGGACGTTGGCATATTCACAATCAAAAAGCTTTTTTGCGCGATCACGGGCGAGGTCTTCTGCTTCATCGACAAACTCACAGCCACCATAATAACGTTTGCCCGGATAGCCTTCGGCGTATTTGTTGGTCATGACGCTGCCGGCCGCTTCCAGAACGGCATGGGAAACGAAATTCTCCGATGCTATCAACTCAATGGTATTATTTTGTCTGTCAGTTTCCCGGGAAATAGAATCAAAAATTTCCTTGTCCTGCTCTCTGACGTGATCTAACATTTTAATCCCCAGGCTTAAATGCCGGTTATAGAATGAATCTTTTCAATGCGCTTTTCGTGCCGACCGCCTTCAAATGATGTATTCAGCCAGGTCTCGACAATCATGATCGCCTCTTCTTCTTCAAGAAGGCGCGCGCCAAGGCATAGAATATTGGCATTATTATGCAAGCGGCTTAGCTCCGCCGACCTGGTGTTCCAGGCAGATCCCGCCCGGACTCCCTTTACTTTGTTCGCGGCAATACACATTCCAATGCCGGTACCACAAATAAGTATTCCCAGATCCGCTTCCTGTTTGGAGACAACGTTTGCCACTTTATAGGCGTAATCCGGGTAGTCGGTGCGTTCCATTTTAAACGTACCAAAATCGGTAAATTGAATCTCCTTATCATGAAGATATTTTTTTACCGTTTCTTTCATTAGATAACCGGCATGGTCTGCGCCAATGGCAACTTTCATAAAAATTTAACCTATTGATATTTTACGATCCAGCTATAGCAGGTGTCGTCAATTTTGGCGTTTGGCTCCATAAATTTATCTTCTGCTGTACGGATAAAGCCGGCAAGGTTGTTGAATTTGGACTCGGCCTGTGCCTTAAACCCAAGATCCTGCTGCGCACGGCGATATTGTGACTGGGCGATCTCGTAAGCCATTTTATCCTGCAGCGATAACTTGCCATCCCCGCGCTGGTCCTGGCAATAACTTACCAGGGATTCAATCATTTCTCCGCGGGCAATGTAGGCCTTACCGTAACCGGAACGCGCGGATAAAGCGCGGTTGATCCAAGCGTCTGCCGATTTGAATTGTTTGGCATATACATAGTTTTTAGAAATTTCAAGCATGACGTCTGCATTGTCTTTTTCAAAATTCAGAACGCCTTCATAATCCTGCACGGCATTGCTGTACTGAGACATGTTTTCATAGGCACGGGCCCGCAAACGATACGCTTCTGCCGAGGGTTCCGTGGAAATTATTTTGTCCAGTGGTTCCAGGGATTTTTTATAGCTGCCGGCATTAACCGCTTCGCGCGCAAAGGCCAGAGCATAGGAAAGATTATCCGGTTCGTTTCTCCAGGTGGATTCGCGAATTTCCAGCGCAGCGCCTTCACCTCGTATTTGTGTGATCATCTCGGCCAGGGCCCCGCTGGCCTGGGAATCGGACGGATCGAGATCGACAACACGTTGCTGCATATCGATACATCTTTCGTCGCCTTCTTTATAATAAAGGCGCGCAAGAGTAGACAAATAAGACTTTTGCTGGGGATTGGCATTTACCAGAGCTTCGTAATGAGGTATGGCACATGAGCCGCGGCCCAGCTTTTCCTGTAAATAGCCGGCGTAATAATGCAGCTTCTGCTGGTCCGGGTAGCGGTCCAGCCCAAGGTAACAGGCAATAAGAGAGCTGTCTGCGTTTTGCAGATAAAAATAGGCTTCTGCTACTTTTCCGATGGCCAGTTCCGCATAACGGGTGCTGTCATTGAAAAACACTTTCCACAAATAGGTCAGGCCGGCCCGGTAGTTCTGATTTTTATGGTGCTCACTGCCAAAAGAATACCACTGCCTCACCTGCGTTTCACCCTCAGCCGTATTGGCAAATTTCTCATACGGCACCGTCAGATCATCCGGAACGCATTGAGTCTCTTCCTGCTCTTCTTCAGTATCAAAAAGCAGCATATCTTCATCCTGTGCGTAAAGCAGGCTGGACAAGCCAAAAAGCAAAAGTATTAGTGTACGCTTCATAATCCGCCCCTTCTCTAATCCTCTATATTAACAAACCATGTTTCATTTGCACTTATTGAAAAACCAATTCCAAGGAATGTTTCCTCCAGGCCGACAACTCCAGCATCTCCCCGGCGCCCGGCAATCAATGCAAGATCCACCTTGGAACGGAATCTTTGTACGGGCAATGAAACACCAACTGAAAATCCATATTCATTAACGGTTTTATTATTAAAAGTCTGCGCCAATGTACTGTAATAGAGACCGGCGCGGTAGCTTACTTGCTCGCCATAGTTTACAAAACGCCTGTCGGTTGCTTTTCTTTCCAGGCCTACTCCCAGCCTGAAATAGTCATTATGGTTAGAAACGGATTGGTTATCCAGCTCATAACCTTTCTTCCAGCCCTGGTAAATAAGATCTGTTCCCAGCGCATAAAACTCACTCAAGTCATAAACCATGCCCAGGCTGTACTCTGCCGGTAACAGCAGGTCCACTTCTCTTTCCAGGTCAAGCTCATTTGAACCGGTATTGCCCATTCTCGAAAAAGTACCTACAACGGGCGGACGCACCGCAAATCCCAAATGCAAACGATCAACCGGGCGGTAATAAGCGGATAATAAAACTCCCTGGCCACGGACCTGGTTATCGTAGCTGAATTCGACCTGAGAATTAAGATCGTCTTCAATGTCGTAAACGATGTCCTCGGAAATGCGGCCGAACGTAAATTCGTATCCGGCTGCGACGGACAGCTGATCGGAAAATTTATAAGCCAGGTTAAGATTGGTTCGCGCGATACCGCCGCGCACTACCAGGTTTTCAACTACCGGCTGCCCTTGAAATGTTGTTCTGTTCTCTATGCGCTGTTCAAGGGATGTGTACGGTGTTACACTGGCAACCATGGACATCTTTTTTTCCATCAGCGGAATACCAAGAAAAGCGCCGCTGAAATTGGCATCATCGATGAAATTTTTAGATATGCTGTTATCGCCCCAGATGGCATTGTAGCCTGCGTTTATAGTAAACGTCGCTCGCGATATATCCGTGCTGGTACTAAAATTCCGGAAGTTGATTTGAAGGGAATCGCGCAGCGCAATACTAAAATTGCGTCCACTGCCCGCCGCTCCATAATGGGTATCCAGCTTTCCAAGAGAATTGGTCACAAGCCCGAAACGGCTCTCTCCGGCAAAGGCAAAAGTAAATCCTATTAGGGTACAAATAATTAGCTGTCTCACAATATTAATTTCCGTTTATATATTTAACGACCAGTATCGGTCTCAGATTTTTGTCTGCTACGCCTGCTCCATAAAACCTTTTTACAGAAAGATCGGTTCCTTCGTTGATGTAATGCAGCAAAAACCATTCATGATCAATTTCGCCATTGAGGTAGAGCTGAATAAAATCCTCAGCGAAATAATTGCGCTCAAAACCGCGCAGCTTGGCAAAATTATTGGATGAAGTCTGCTCCAGGGAAAAGCTTTGCCTGAAGTTGGTTGTGAAGCTGGAATCTATTGTAAATGTCGACAGATCAGGGCCTGCTTCCGAAATATTGCGCAAATAAAACAAATTATTCTTTTCCGGGTTTTCGTATGGATTATCTTCTACATCAAATAATGTTACATAAGCGTCATAGTAGATCGCATTACGTGGCAGGCTGGATAGGTCAAACTTTAAAAAAGTTCTTACCGGTACGCCGCTGGCAACGACTACCTGCTCTCCGCTTATTTGCAGAGCAGGCGGATTCATGTTCATGGAAAACAGCGTCGCGTCTGGTCCCGTGGCAAGTGTATCTCTGACAGCTGTGGAATCCGTGCTTCTTTCAATAATAAGCTGTGGCGCAAGGGACGCTCCAAGCGCACCAACGTTTATGGCCACGTCTCCCTGGCCTGCTCTTGGTGTAAAATAAAGGCCATAATTCAGCGAGTCATTCAGAATCCATTGTTCCGCCAGGTTCATCGGCAGAACGTAGCTGCTTCGGGCGGAATCAGCGGCGCTAAAGGATATCGTCTCAATGTAGTCAGCCGGTGGATTATTGCGGAAATCTTCGGTCGTATTGACATCCGTGGAGATCCATTCACGCGAAACGGAAAAGACATCCACCTGCATAGAATCACCGATATTCAAACCGAATGATTCATTGGTTATAAAATCAACCTGGGCAGAAAGTAATCTCTCCAGCGAATCCGGTAATGTTGTAAAGCGAATAAAAAAGCCGGCCTTTAAGCCGCCCAGATCGGCCAAGGACAATTTCAAACTCGTTCCGGAAGAAACGTAATCAAATTGTCTTACCGTATCCTGAAGCGCGTACAACGTATCAGCAGTAAGATTTCCGTAACGGTCCGTCCCTCCATATTCGCTGTTTGGGTTATCATTCGGATCAAGATTGGCACAAGAAGAAATCAGTACTGTCAGTAATGCAAAAAATAGAAATCTCATTATTATCCTAAAATTGAAAAGAAAGCGAATTTAAGTATCATGTTTTTATGAGTCAATTATGCGTTTTATGCCGTTTTGCAAGGATGACATTGGCGGCTGTTTCCAGATCCTTGCAAATATAATCCGGTTGAAAAGGCCAGGTCTTTCGCTCGTTGCAGTACTCGCCCAGTCCGTATCCCGTTAGCAAAAAAACCGTCGAAAGCCCTTGTCCCTTTCCGAATTCAACATCTTTAAATCGATCACCGATCATAAACGATTGTTTCAGGTCGATATTGTGTTCTTTCTGCGCCTTAATCAGCATGCCCGGTTTTGGCTTTCTGCAATCGCATTCGTGGTTATACTTTTCGACAGTGGCTCCCGGCAAATGCGGGCAAAAGTAGAGCGCGTCGATTTCAGCATTATTTTTTTTCGCCGTCTGCATAAGCTTGCCGTGTACCTGCCCGAGTGTTTCCTCATTAAAATAACCTCTGGCAAGCCCGGCCTGGTTTGTTAAAACGATAATTTTATATCGCGCTTCTTTCAGCACTCTTATTGCCTCCCAGATGCCCGGTAGAAATTTCAGCCTGGAAACATGGTTGATATAACCTGCCTCCTCATTGAGTGTTCCGTCCCTGTCCAGAAAGATTGCTTTGTTTGGTTTCATTTCAAAAAAAAAAGCCACCCTTTCGGATGGCGCCTTTTTTCAGACAGCTAAGATGCGTTTATAAATGTCCACATAGCGTTTTGCCGAAATATCCCACGAGTAGTCCTCCTGCATTATTCCTTTTTGCAGTTTGCTCCATTTTTCTTTGTCTGCATAAACATCAAGGGCTTTTTTGATCGCATTGACCAGGCTTTTAGCATCATGCTTTTCCATGATGAATCCGGAACCTTCTTCGATTTTGGGGTCATATTCGTCAACCGTATCCAGAAGGCCTCCGGTGGGCGCAACCACGGGCACGGTTCCGTACTTCATGCTGAAAATCTGGTACAAGCCGCACGGCTCATTGCGCGATGGAATTAAAAATATGTCCGAACCGGCTTCCATCAGGTGAGCGATTTTATCATCGTAAGTAACATTTACGGTAAGTCTGCCCTGGAACTTTTGCTGGGCATCCATGAAAGCGTCTATCAAATCAGGATCTCCCTCGCCCAAAACACACATTTTAACATCAAGTTTCATTATTTCGGGAATGGCATTAAGTACGATATCCATGCCTTTTTGCTCATTTATATTGGCAATAACGCCTATTTGAGCCTTGCCTTCCTCGTATTGCATGCCCAGCCGTGTAAGCAGGGTTTTCTTATTCTCTTCTTTACCGCTTAAATCTTCCTGCGAATAGCTGACGGGCAGGTTCTTGTTTTTCTCCGGAGACCATACGGAATAGTCCACTCCGTTCAAAATGCCCTCGAAGTTTTCGCCTTTTTGATCAAGCAGGTCGCCGAAACCGAAACCCTTTTCATTATTTTCTATGATCTCATTGGCATAATTTTCAGAAACAGTCGTAATAAAATCTGAAAAGTAAATGGCTGCCTTGGTAAGGTTCAGTTTTCCGTCCTTTTCGAACATACCGCCTTTACGTGCCTCGTTTTCGTCAAATTCAATTTTTGCGGCCTTGGAGGGATCAAAATCCCCCTGAAAATGAAGGTTGTGCAGAGTATAGATTGTCTTGATACCCTTAAAGAAATCCTCGCCCTGGTATATTGTTTTCAGATAAACAGGTACGTATGCCGTTTGCCAGTCATTACAATGGATCACATCCGGTTGCCAGGAGAGGGTTTTCAAGGTTTCCATGGCAGCTTTACAAAAGAAGGCGAAACGCTCCGCGTTATCCGGATAAGGCGCATTCTTAACAGGATCTATATAGAGGCCGGGCCGGTCAAAGTTGTTGGGGATATCAACAAAATAAACCTGTACCTTGCTGTCCGGCAAAAATGCGGATTTCACACTGGCTACTTCAGTTTTTCCGTTAAGGGTAACCGGTATTTCGCGCAAACGTATTACTTCCCGCAGTACAAATTTTCGTTCATTGATAAACTTGTACTTGGGCATAATTATGCGGATCTCGTGATCGAGATTTTTTAGCGCCTTTGGCAGGGCGCCCGTCACGTCCGCAACACTGCTGGAACGCGCAAAAGGCGCTACTTCCGAAGCAAGATACAAGATTTTTATTTGGTCCATTTTAGCCTCGCCTTTCACATGGTTTATCCCCGGAAGTCCGCACCTGCTTGCCGGATGTGGTCAATACTATGGTTTGTGGAATTCCGGAAAAAATATATGGGCTGGTTTTTACCTTTTTCTGGGGTGTTAGGTCACTAAATTTACAGATATTTGTCAAGGCAAATTTTCATCGGCTAAATTTAAGATTTTTATAGACTTTAATCAAGATGACGGCTTGTAGAAGGTGCTGCTCTGTTTTATCCTGAAAATGCGTCTTACAAATTTGTCCGTTTCCGAAAGGACGATTGCCTTGTCCGTGTCCAGTGTAAGAACATGATAGGATTTGCTTAATGACAATAACCTCTTGTCCCTTGAGGAAATATGATCATATATATACCTGGAGCTTTTATAATCAATAACGTGATCATTTGTGGAATGTATTAAGAGGGCCGGCGCATACACTTCACTTAAATCGCGCTTTACATGCGTAAACATCTTCTGCAATTGCTGCGCCGCTGAGAGCGGGGTCTCCTTATATGATATGGCTGTTTTCTTTGCCGTTTCATCAAAGATGTCCGGTCCGCGATTATTCCTGGCAACCTTAACAAATGGTGTGACAAACGGGAGCAGGCGACTTTTCTTTTTTTGCTTGACAAAAACGCCCGCTGCAAGAGTAACAACCCCCTCCACCTGGTAGTGTGAAGCAAGGTGCAGGGCCAGAGTTCCGCCCATGGACTGACCAATCACGATCACCTTTTTACAATGTTTTCTCAGTTCAAATAGGGCGCCTTTAACATCCTCAAACCATTCGTACCACTTCACTTCATTCAGGTCTTCCGGAGTTGTGCCGTGTCCGCGGATTAGCGGCACAGAAACAGAAATACCCTGCCTTACAAAGTGTTCCGACATTTCCCTGAACTCGAAAGGCGTGCTGGTAAAACCGTGTATCATTAATATCCCGCTTGAACCGGCCAGCGTAAAAACGGGTTCGGATCCGATTAAGTGGATGGCCATTTATTTAGCCTGTAATTGTTTAAGGTATCGGTTGCTGATTATGTCACTGACTATGATGGATATGGCCAGCAGAAAAAGCATCATCTGTGTTATCGTACTATCATCCAGGTATGAAAGCTCCAGAAAAAAGGCTAGCACAATCCCGCCCATGCCCAGGTTGGCAAGCCCGATGTGATTATCTATGGCTTTGCCCTTCCAAAACAATCGGTTTGTAAAGTAGCCCGACACCCATTTGCTAAATACGTGCACGGCGATAAATACAATCGTTAATAATAAAATATTTAGACTGTATTCTATCTGAGCTCCAACTATAAATAGCAGCAATATATAGAGTGGCTTTTGCAGCTCATCGATGCTCAAGTAAATCTTTTTGGTATTGATCTTCATGTTGGAAAGAACAACACCAAAGATAAAGGAAAAAAGGATAATGCTCTGATGCATGTAATAGGAGAGCCCGATTATCACCAGGAGCAGACCCACCACATAGAGCTGGTTTTCATAATTGTCGCTTACCTGTTTATCAAGAACACGATAAACGAGCACAGCGGCGAACGTGGCCACGCATACAATCAGGAAAGACAAAAGCGCCATTCCGATTGAGCCTTCATGGGCACGCTGCAAAAAATAAACTATCAGGATGCCATACACGATTACGGCAATTACATTATCAAAAGCGGAATTAAAACGTAAAAGAAAGGAAAGTTGTCCTTTTAGTTTTTTGCTCATTAGAGCAATAAGAATTGGGGATGTGCAGGCATTAACAATGGACAGAAAAATGATATAATTCAAACCCAGCTCGATATTCAAAAGTGCCGTTGAATAATAAAGCAACACAAAGGCCAGCAGGGCAGACAGAACAAAAAAGCTTATGCTGTAAGAATAGTATTCTGCAGAAAACCGCCGTAGCCCTTTTAATTGCGTTTGTAAGCCAACAAGAAATCCGGCCCAGCCCAGAATCAGAAAAATAAAAATATCCAGCTGCTCAAGCAGGGTAGCATTAAAAACACCAAGTATTTTGGGGCCGAGTAAAAATCCTATGGCTATATACCCGATACCGCTGTATGAAAGCTCGTGCAAAAACATATTTGCGGTGGAAAGCTTTTTTATAAACAGGTAAAAAGCGAATGATACGATAAACAGAATAACTATGGCGCTTAAAGTTGACATAAGTTATTTAAAAACAGCGGTTTAGCTTTTTGACAAGTAAGATTGAACAGCCTTTTTCAGAAAGCCGTCATGTTCATTGATTAATTTCCTTGCTGTTTCGGCCGTTGCCTCTGTCAATCCCATAAATATGGCGGTTTTAACATGTCCGTTTGATGCGGCGAGCAATTCAGAAGCTTCCTTATAGTCACAGTCGCAGGCCATCATAATAATTTTCTTGGAGCGCTCCACGAGCTTTTTGTTGTTCTGCTGCAGGTCAATCATCATGTTTTGGTAGACTTTGCCCAGTTTTATCATGGATGCCGTAGTAAGCATATTCAGGACCATTTTCTGGGCGGTGCCTGCTTTCATCCTGGTGGAACCCATTACCACTTCCGGCCCGGGCACAGGACATATGGCGATGTCGACATCATAGTTTACCTGCTCGCGCGGATTGCAGACAACAACAATCGTCTTGGCTTTTCTTTTTTTAGCCTCTTCAATCGCGCCGATAACGTATGGCGTCCTTTTACTGGCGGCTATTCCGCAAAGTACATCTTTGTCGGTAAGGTTAACTGAATCAACATCTTTGGCGCCGTTTTCCTTATAATCCTCGTATCCCTCCACAGCCTTACGTAAAGCTTCGTATCCGCCGGCAATCAAACCAACAACCATACCATTCGGCACGCCAAATGTCGGAGGACACTCTGATGCATCAAGCACACCCAACCTGCCGGATGTCCCGGCACCGACATAAACGAGACGGCCACCTTTTTTGAACTGCTCGGTTATAACGTCTACGGCCCGGGCTATGTAAGGAATTTCCTGCTTTACTGCTTGGGCAACAAGATGATCCTCCGTATTAATAACCTTAAGAATACCGGCGCTATCCAGTTCGTCAATTCTTTCCGAATTAGGATTTCTCTTTTCTGTTACGAGCAGAGAAAGCTCATTAAAGATGCTGTTTTCATTCATTTCCTAAATATCCTTATGTAAACCTTGTCTTTCAGTTTTGGGAACTCGTCCGACCACTCCTTGTCCACAGGCGTTATGGCAATATTTTTAATCGTCTCTTGTGAAGCTTCCTCTTTGTAGCTTTCGGCGCCCTTTAATGTGTGCAGTTCGCCTCCCGGCAACAAGTAGCGTTGCGCCATCGAAGCCAGATTTTCAAGCGAAGTTAAGGCCCGGGCAGAAATTAAATTATATCCGGTTTCTGAGCCCAGTGCCTCAATACGGCAGTCCAGAAAACCATTAGAAAGCTTTTTAGGCGTTAACGCGGCAACTCTTTTAAGAAAGTTGATCTTTTTCTTATTGCTGTCAATTAACCGGCAGTCCCATTGTGGGAACATGATGGTAACCACAAAACCGGGCAGTCCTGCACCGGTGCCAAAATCGGCATATTTTAGCCGTTCTGAAGAATAGGCTTGAAACTGCTTTACAAAATAGAACGAGGCGCTCAAATGGTTTTCGATTATACGGTCGACGTCGCTGTGGCTAATAAACCTGTGTAGACGGGCATTTAACTCCAACTCTCTCTTGAAAACCAGGATTGATTCCGCCTGCCCCTGAGTAATTTCTATCCCCTGATCTATCAGGAATTCGAAAAACCGCTCAGCGTGCATCAACTGTTTCACGTGAAACGCTACGCGATGAATTTCTCTTTTCGATATATATTAACAATACCGAAATATCGGCCGGGGTTACTCCGGTAACCCTGGAAGTCTGACCAAGATTAGCCGGCCGGATGGCCGCAAGCTTTTCCCTGGCTTCAGCGGAAAGAGCCGTTATTGCATAGTAATCAATATCATTCGGGACTTTTTGGGATTCCATCTTGTTAAATTTGTCGAGCAAAGCCTGTTGTCTGTCGAGGTAACCACTGTATTTTATTTCGTATTCGACCTCCTTTACGGAAGATTCGATATATTTTTCATCGCTTACAAGGTCCAGCAAATCGGCTAACTTCAACTCCGGCCGTTTTATTAATTGCTTTACGGTCTGTGCGTGCGCCAAAGGAGAACTCTTACCCTCAAAGCTCTCATTAAATATCGCAGGGTCAACTTTTTTGTTCAGCTCTTTTTCTTTGATTGCCTCTATGTCAGCTACGCGCTTGTTAAATCGTGACCAGGTTTTATCATCGATAAGTCCAAATTCCCTGCCATAGGCCATTAGCCTGAGATCCGCATTGTCCTGACGAAGAATAAGCCTAAACTCAGCCCGCGAGGTAAACATGCGGTACGGCTCTTCATGGATTTTATTTATTAAATCATCCACCAGCACGCCGATATAAGCTTCCGATCTTTTTAATATGAACGGCCTTTTTTCGCCCTTTAGCTTTAACGCAGCGTTAAGGCCAGCCATAAATCCCTGGGCTGCTGCTTCCTCGTATCCGGAGGTACCGTTTATTTGTCCGGCAAAAAAGAGGTTTGAAACCATTTTTGTTTCGAGCGAAGCTTTGAGTTGATCCGGCGGAAAAAAGTCATATTCTACGGCATAACCCAATCTTAATATATGTGCTTTCTCCAGGCCGGCCACGGTACGCAATGCGCGCTCCTGAATTTCGCCTGGCAAGCTGGTGGAAAAACCGTTCACATACACCTCATTATTGATGTAGCCCTCCGGCTCCAGGAAGATTTGATGACGCAGCTTGTCAGCGAAACGGTCTATTTTATCCTCAATAGAGGGACAATACCGCGGTCCGATGGCTTTGATTCTGCCGGTAAACATGGGAGAACGGCTAAAGCCCTCGCGCAAAATATCATGGGTTTTGCCGTTGGTATAAGTAATATAGCAATCAATCTGTTTTTGCTTTATTTGCTCGTTTGAGAAAGAGAATGGTGTGGGCGATTCGTCCGCTGCCTGCTTTTCCAGCTTCGAGTAATCAATACTACGCCGATCAATGCGCGGGGGTGTTCCGGTTTTAAGTCGCCCCGATCGAAAACCCAGCTCAATCAGCGATTCGGTTATGCCTCTGGCGGGCAACTCCCCTGCCCTGCCCGCAGCCATATGCTGGGTTCCAACATGGATAATGCCGTTTAAGAACGTACCCGCCGTTATCACCGCCGCCTTCACCGGCAACCACCCGCCCTTCTCAAGCAAAACAGCGTCGACCGTTTCGCCATCAACGGAAAGAGCCGTAGCCATGTCTTCAATTATCGTAATATTCGTATTTTGGCGGATAAAATCCTGCGCCACAGAGGCATACATTTTACGGTCGGCCTGGGCCCTCGGAGATTGCACTGCCGGACCCTTGGACATGTTTAGCATCTTAAAATGAATGCCTGCCCTGTCTATTATTTTGCCCATGTAGCCACCAAGGGCATCTATTTCCCGAACCAACTGACCTTTGGCCAAGCCTCCGATAGCAGGATTACAGGACATCAGTCCAATTTTATTGGCCTCAAGAGAAATCAAAGCAGTCCTAAGACCCATATTGGCAGCAACAAGCGCTGCTTCAATTCCGGCATGTCCGCCGCCAACCACGGCTATATCAAAATATCTGTTCATAAATCATTATATGTTTCACGTGGAACTATTCGGCGCTTATTTGCCGATACAAAAACCCTTAAATATTGAATTTAAAATGTCATCTGTGCTAATAACACCTGTCAGCTCGGACAAAGCGTCTATAGCATCGCGTATGTGAATCGCTATAAACTCGGAACTCATTTTTGAATTCAAGGCTTCTTTTGCTTGTGCCAACCCTTTTTCAACACGACCCAATACGTTGAACTGGCGCTGATTTGTAATGAGAATATCCTCTTGAGATTGGGTAAAAGACTTCTTAACCGTATTGGTGATCAGCTTTTTTAGGCCGTCAAGGCCCTCCCCGTCATGGGCCGATATATTTACCTTGTGCGCTTTTGTTTTACCGTAAAAGTCTCTGCTCTGCGGGTGATGCTTTAAATCTGTTTTATTCCCTACCAGAATGACGTGTTCGCCAACATGATTAAGCAGACTTTCAAGCATTTCCTTTTCATCGGCACTTACTTCATCAGACAGGTCTATTAGAAAAAGTACCATATCAGAATCATGCAGAAGGCTTTTTGCTCTGTTTACTCCTTCAGCTTCAATTTCATCCTCAGTAAACCGGATTCCGGCTGTGTCTATAAGCCGGACAAGAACATCATCCATCAAAATGTCTTCATGTATTAGATCACGCGTCGTACCGGGAATGCTTGAAACGATAACGCGGTCCTTGTTTAAGAGCGCATTCATCAAGCTGGACTTTCCAACATTTGGTTTTCCGGCAATAAGTACTTCTGCGCCTTTATGAAGCATTCTACTGTTTTTATAGCTCGATTGTAATTTCCTCGTAAAAGAAATAATCCCATCCAGAATCTTAAGTAATTCTTCATCCGGGATGATTTCGAGATCTTCCTCGCTAAAATCTAGTTCTAGTTCCAACATCGACGCTGCTTTAATAAGCTTTTCCTTAAGCATTTTTAGCTCATTGGAAAGGCGACCTTCAAGCATTTTAAGAGAATTTCGCGTGCTCGCCCTGGATTTTGCCGCAATCAGATCAGCGATAGCTTCAGCCTGAACCAAATCTATTTTATTATTTAGAAAAGCCCGCTTGGAAAACTCTCCCGGTTCAGCCAGCCTGCATCCGGCGTCAACAAGCATTTGAATAATATCTTCCAGGATAAAGATATTATTATGGCAGCTTATTTCAATTACATCCTCACCCGTAAAGGAATTTGGCGATTTAAAAACATATACCAATACTTCATCTACAATCGCCTTATCGGGTTTGATCAGGCGACCATAAAAAAAGCGCCCTCCTTCACTATCAAGCAAATTATGAGGCTTAAAAAAACGGGCACAGATGGTAATAGCATCAGGCCCGGATATTCGTATTAATGCCACCGTACCGCCCCCTGTCGAAGTAAGCGGAGCGATTATGGTGTCGGTTTCTTTCGTGATTGCGGTCATGTAAAGCTCTTTTTAACAGAGCTGTCTTTTATCTTTTTCTATTCCCTGGTTTTTTATTGCTCTTTCCGGGAGCAAGTCCTTTTTTGCCGCCGCTGTCCTTTTTCTCTGCATCAACGTGAATAAACTTTTGCTGAATAATCGTAAGCAGATTAAACATTGTATAATAAAGGTTTAATCCTGCAGGAAATCTGTTAAATATAGCCAGCATGAATATCGGCATGATATAAGCTATGGCCTTTTGCTTTGGATCCTGCATGGTCATTTTGGTTTGAAAAAACATCGTTAACGCCATTAATACGGGAAGAAGGTTAAACTCATTTCCGTAAAACGGTAATGAAAAAGGCAGTGTAAAAAGTGTATCCGTTTGCGATAGATCCGGAATCCACCCCGGGATGAAACCTGCACCCCGCAACTGAATTGTACTTCTGAATACAATAAATAGCGCGATAAGCAAAGGCATCTGCAGCAGCATCGGCAAACAACCACCTAAAGGATTAACACCGTACTCCTGGTACATCTTCATCATTTCTTTATTAAGGCGTTGCGGATCACCTTTATATTTTTCCCGCAGCTCGGCCATTTTAGGTTGAACCACCTGCATCTTTTTCATTGAGTGGTAGCTCTTTTTGGTCAATGGATAAAGAACAAGCTTAATAATTATCGAAAAAATTATTATTACTATCCCGTAATTAGGAATAAAGGAATACAGAAACTCAAGAATCGGCAAAATCAAAAGGCTAATTGGCCGGAACAGCCTCTCATACCAACCATTGTTCATGATCATTTCATCAAGGTGATTGGAATACTGACCCAGCTGCCTATGATCCAAAGGACCAATATAGACCATAAAACTATCCGGCTTTCCTTCATAATTGACATAATAGCCAGCGTTATAAATCCTTTTAATAAAATCAGGAAACTCTATACCAAATCCTTCAAAATAAACACCTTCAGAAACATTGGCATTTTTATTGGAGATACTGGAAATAAAGTACTTCGTGCGCAGTGCTATCCATTCAGCCGTACCGGATAGACTTTGCCTTTCTGTTTCACCGGCTTCGCTTACTTTAAAATCCACCAACTCATCGGCCATATAAGCGATTGCCAATTTATATTCATTATCATCAGCCAAATATGTTTCTGTCGAGGGAAGGCCGTTAACCCAGTTAACCTGGTATTGCCTATTTAAGAGTACTTCATCCGGCTCAGAAAAGGAAACCACAAAATCAAAATGATATGTGCTGCCATAAAAAATAAACGTCTTTTCAATTAGGCTTCCGTTATAGTTATAGCTATACTTTAAAACGTATTTTTCACCTGGCTTGATTTCTACTTCTTCTCTATCTTCATTTACTTTAAAAACAAAATCTTCTAATGATATATATTTTCCACTAACATCCTGAAATGAAACAGTGATCCCATTTTGTAATTCCTCGCTTATCATATTTACCTGCGTGGAATCATATTTGATGTAATCATTCAGAACAAAATTCTTTAGACTGCCTCCACCTATATTAGAAAACTCAGCGCTATAATTTTCAGTATTTATAACAATGATTCTCTTCAAGGAATCGTTGATAACCTCCTTTTGCCTGATATTTTCATCTGCTACGGGCAATTCAGTTTCCGGCTGTGTAACCTCTGAAATAACAGTATCATTAATAGCAGTTGTATCCGCGGCACTCTGTTGCTGCGTTTCCTCTTGTGGTTTAACGCCCAGGATATATTCATTATAATAGGGCATCAATATCAGAATGACCGCAATAAACAACATTGCGATGAGTGACTTTTTATCCATTTTTCAAAACTTCCTTTTTTTCCTTTACGGGATCAAAACCGCCCGGATGAAACGGATGACATTTCAAAATCCTGATTACAGAATACCAGCTACCCTTAAAAAAACCATGCACTTTAAGTGATTGGTAAGCATACTCACTGCAAGTCGGATAAAAACGACAAGAAGGCGGGAATAATGGAGATATCCATTTTTGATACAGGCGAATAATTAACAAAAGGACTTTCATCCTAAATGAAGCCTTAACTCAAATTCTTTTTTTATATTTTTATAAGAAGCAGAATTTTCTTTATCTGCTCTTAATAAAAATATCACCCTGTTATATTCATCAAACAGGGTGATATGTGTTCTTATAAAATGACGTACGCGTCTCTTTAGTTTATTCCTGTATACGGCATTACCTATTTTACTTTTTACAAGTATAGCTGTCCGCATATCGGTATCTTTTGTTTTTAATAAAAATACCGGGCCAAATACGGTATGTACTTTTTTACCCTCTTTAAATATTCGGCTAATTTCGTTTTTCTTAGTAATTGTCGAAATACTAGGCTGACCTATTATATTCATCACTAACAGACAGGCGTTTTCTTCCCTTTGCGCGTCTTCTGGCCAAAACAGCACGTCCGTTTTTGGATTGCATTCTTTCCCTAAACCCGTGCTTATTTTTTCTCTTTCTATTGCTTGGTTGAAAAGTGCGTTTCATTTTACCTCCAATTATTTTCGTAAAAGACTCATAATTTAAATAAAAAATATCTGTGCAAGCAAAATATGTATTTTTTTATTTTTTTAACTGCAAAATAAGTAAAAACAACAGCTTATTTAATCTATATGTGTTGTTAATAACTATGTGTACAAAATCTTTATTGCATGTTAATAAGCATTAATTTCATAATTCAATCTTCGATTTAAATTGTATTATCCATTGATTTTGCTTTTTCATACACATAATTATTTTTTAATCCTTCTCTTATTTTTCGGGTCTTAAGCAGGGTTATAAACATATCAACATCATATACTACTAAAATGAATTATATATTAAATTCTTAATATTAATAATGATAAAAAGACATCTAATTGTTACCTTGACCTATTCCTACTATTTGGTTAATTTCGAAAGTTTTTAAGGGACAGGGAGGATCGATGAAATTTACAGTTGCGCGCGACGGTTTTCACAAAGCTCTTCAAAAGGTAATAAATGTAATTCCTACTAAATCTACCGTTGATATTTTATATAACGTATTATTATCCGCAAAAGACGGTCGTCTTCAAATAACTGCAACTGATCTCGAAATAACACAGATATCCTGGACTGATTGTGATGTTGAAACGGAAGGTGAAATTACCATTCCCGGAAAACTGTTGATGGATATCATTCGGGAACTGCCTAATACTAAAATTGAATTCACCGCTGATTCAAATCTTAAAATATTGATAAAATCCGATTTGGGAGAATATAAACTTTCCGGAGAAAGTAAGTCTGACTTTCCTTCTACTCCTGAAGTCGATACCGAACAAAAGACAAGCATATCAAACAATCATTTTAAAAAGATGATTGAAAAAACAATTTTTGCTTGTTCAACCGATCATTTTCGTCCGGCATTAACAGGCGTATTATGCCAGATTCTTGAAAATGAATTCAGAATGGTTGCGACCGATGGCCATCGCCTTGTAAAAATTCTCGATACGGAATTTAAGGGTTCCGGGTTTACGCGCGATTTAATTATTCCGACTAAAGCACTCAACTTTGTTGCACGCAACCTTCCTGAAAACGGCGATCAGGTATTTACTCTTAGCGAAAACCACGTTCTGTTTGAACTTCCTGAAACAAAGATTTACTCACGTATAATAAATGAACCTTATCCTGATTATGAACGGGTTATCCCGGCTGAATTTTCTAAAGAATTTGTTATTGAAAGAAGTAATTTTATTTCCTCCGTCAAACGTGTTTCGCTTTTTTCAAATCCTATTACGTCTCAAATACGCCTCGGGTTGAACACAAATATAGTAAGTGTTTCAGCACAGGATATTGATTTTGGCGGAGAAGCTAATGAGCGGATAGAGTGTGATTATGCCGGCGATGCCCTGGATATAGCCTATAATGCAAACTATCTGATAGATCTATTGCGACACTTGGATACCAGTTCAATCCGTTTTACAGTAAACGATGCTGACGGACCCGCACTTGTTTATCCTGTACAGGAAGAAAGTAACGGTCTAAACATTGTTATGTTAATTATGCCTGTGCGCATAAATTAATGTTTTTGAATAAATTAGTTTTAAAAAATTTTCGACTTTTTGAAAATATTGAAATTGATTTCCACCCTGCTGTAAACATTATTCACGGACTTAACGCCCAGGGTAAAACCACGCTTTTGGAGGCCATCTATTATCTGGCTATAACAAAAAGCTTTAGATCCGGAAATGATGCAGTGGCTGTTAATAATAGTGCCAGCTTTTTTGATATTACAGGGAGCCTTTTTGACGGTGTTGACCGTACAACCAAATTGAGACTTTATTATTCTTCTAAAGATGGCAAACACGCCTTTTTGAATAATCAAAAAATAAAAGCATTTTCGGAGTTAATCGGTTATATCCCCGTGACCCTCCTTTCTTTGGAAGATTTGGACATCACATACGGTGTTCCGTCGTCAAGAAGACGTTTTGCAGACATTCTGTTATCACAGGTAAGTAAAGAATATTTGATAAATCTACAGAATTACAAACGCGTTGTTAATCAAAAAAACAGGCTGCTTAATTCTGAAGATAAAAGATTAATTGATAAAGAGCTCGATTTATGGAATCAGCAAATGGCGGTTTACGGATCGGAAATAGTTAAAAGCCGGCTTGAATTGGTTCAATATCTAAATGAAAGAATTGGAGATTATTACAGAAAAATCTCCAGTAAGGAAGAGAAAATAAGTATTATTTATAATTCGACGGTAAAGACAAACGGAGAATATTCAGCAAAAAAGCTGGCTGAAAATTTTACAAAAGCACTTGCTGATAATGAGCTATCAGAAAGAAAAAATGCTCGGGCGACGATTGGTCCACACAGGGACGATATCGAGTTTTTAAAAGAAGGAAAACCGATAAAAGCCTTTGGTTCACAGGGCGAAAACAAAACCTTTCTCATAGCACTAAAGTTACTTGAAAATGAATTCATATCGGATTCAAAAAAGAAGACAGCTATTTTTCTGATGGATGATGTTTTTGGGGAACTTGATGATAACCGGATTAAAAATTTTTTAATTAACTTTAATTCATCCGGACAAACATTTATAACAACTACTTCAAAACAGTCTTTTTACGCCCGCCTGGGTAACGAAGCAAAAATGATAAAGGTAGCTGATAAACAGATTTATTATGAAGCGTAGATATAAACCTATCGGAGATACATTAAAAAAAGTGCTAAAGGATAGTAACCTGCAAGCGCTAGTTGAAAGCAAGGACTTTGAAAAAAGATGGAAAAAATGGGATCCAAAGATAACACGTCATGTATCTTTTGTTCGTTATGACATAGAGTCCGGGCTGATTGTAATGCAGGTTGATGATCCTGCCTGGAAAAAGGAGTTTTTAGAAAACAGTGAAATCATACTTACAAGAATTAAAAATGAATTTCGTTCTTTTAAGATTAGCGGTCTTAGAATTGTTTGAGGAAAATAGAATAAATGTCAGATAAATATACTGCTCAAAATATCCAGGTTTTAAAAGGCCTGGAGGCCGTTCGCAAACGTCCAGCCATGTATATTGGTGATGTAACCAGCAAGGGTTTGCACCACCTTGTTTACGAAATTGTTGATAACAGCATCGACGAAGCGCTTGCCGGCTATGCTTCTGAAATTTTTGTTACAATTGAAAAAGACAATTCAATTACTGTAGAAGACAATGGCCGCGGTATCCCCATTGATATTCACCCCGGAGAAAATAAACCGGCAGTCGAAGTTATTATGACTGTTCTTCATGCCGGCGGAAAATTTGACAAATCCACGTACAAAGTTTCCGGCGGGCTGCATGGTGTTGGCGCTTCTGTGGTTAATGCATTATCAGAAGAATGCACGGTAAAGATATTTCGTGACGGTACAATATATCAACAGAGCTATTCAAAGGGTCTTCCTACCAGCGAATTGCAGGAACTGGGTAAAAGCGACAAACGCGGAACGACGATCCATTTTGTACCGGACCGCCAGATATTTAAAGAGTGGGAATACCGCTTTGATATTCTTTCACGGCGTCTCCGCGAACTGGCCTTTCTTAACAAAAGCCTGCGCATCGTGCTTCGGGATGAGCGTGAAAATAAAGAGGAAACATTTTTGTATGAAGGCGGAATCGTGGAGTTTGTGGAATACCTCGACAAGAGCCATCATCCCATTCATACACCGCCTATATATTTTGAGGGAACGCGTGAAGAAGTGCCTATAGAAATAGCGATGCACTATAACACCTCGTTTTCCGAAAACATTTTAAGTTATTGCAATAACGTTAATACTGTTGAGGGCGGCACACACCTTTCCGGCTTCAAAGCGGCGCTTACGCGATCTATAAATAATTACGCACAAAAAAATCAGCTTATAAAATCAGCAGATAAGGTTACTATTTCCGGGGAGGATGTCCGGGAGGGATTAACAGCCGTCATTTCCGTAAAGGTGGCGGAGCCTCAATTTGAAGGTCAGACAAAAACCAAGTTGGGTAATTCCGAGGTGCGCGGTGCCGTAGAGAGTATCGTAAATGAGAAGCTTTTTGATTTTCTTGAAGAAAACCCCACCATCGCAAAAAAAATTATCGAAAAATCTATTCAAGCGGCGCGCGCCAGGGAAGCAGCACGGAACGCACGTGAACTTACGCGGCGTAAAAATGCCCTGGAGTCCAATTCCTTGCCGGGGAAACTTGCCGATTGCTCCAGCAATGATCCTGAAATCTGTGAAATTTTCCTGGTTGAGGGAGATTCTGCCGGCGGATCGGCCAAGCAGGGCCGGGACAGAAATTTCCAGGCCATATTACCGCTCAAAGGAAAAATACTTAATGTGGAAAAGGCGCGCCTGGATAAGCTATACAGTAACGAGGAGATCAAGACAATCATAACCGCGTTGGGCACGGGCATTGGTGAAGAAGATTTTAATATTGCCAAATTGCGCTATGGCAAAATTATTATCATGACTGACGCCGACGTGGACGGATCGCATATACGTACCCTGCTGCTTACCTTTTTTTACAGATATATGGCTGACCTTGTACACCAGGGACGGGTTTATATCGCGCAACCGCCTCTTTACAAAATAAAAGTCAATAAAAAGGAAAGCTATGCCTACACGGAAGACGAAAAGGATCGAATGATCTCTCAGCTCAGCGAAACGGACAAATCCAAGCTCAGTCTGCAGCGCTACAAGGGTTTGGGTGAAATGAACCCGGACCAGCTTTGGGACACGACAATGAATCCGGATTCGCGCACTGTTTTGCAGGTTTCCGTGGATAACAGCTTCGAAGCCGACCTGATGTTTACAACGCTGATGGGCGATGAAGTTGAACCAAGAAGAAAGTTTATTGAAGATAACGCGCGTTACGTGCGCAATCTTGATGTTTAGGAGATCCATCTGATTATGGCTGATGAAAGAATTCTTCCCATATTAATTGAAGAGGAAATGCGGGATTCTTATCTCGATTATTCGATGTCCGTCATCGTTGCGAGAGCTCTTCCCGATGTTAGAGATGGTCTGAAACCGGTACACCGCCGCGTGCTGTATGGTATGCGCGAGCTGGGTATTTCCTTTAGCCGGCCGCACAAAAAATCCGCCAGAATTGTCGGTGAGGTACTTGGTAAATACCACCCTCACGGAGACTCCGCCGTTTACGATACAATCGTGCGGATGGCGCAGCCCTTTTCACTTAGATATACTCTTGTTGACGGACAGGGTAACTTCGGGTCTGTGGATGGCGATTCCCCTGCGGCCATGCGATACACCGAGGTTCGCCTGGCCAGAATCAGCGATGAGCTGCTGGCAGATATTGATAAAAACACTGTAGACTATGTGCGCAATTTTGACGACACCCTCGATGAACCGACGGTCTTGCCTTCGCGCGTTCCCACTCTTCTGGTAAACGGTTCGGCCGGTATTGCCGTTGGTATGGCAACAAACATTCCGCCGCATAATCTCAGTGAAGTTGTTGACGCAGTAAAGGCCGTGATCGATGACCCTGAAATAGATATTCTGGATTTGATGCAGCACCTTAAGGGTCCGGATTTTCCGACCGCCGGTATCATTTACGGTATTGAAGAGGTTAAGCGGGCTTATCTGACCGGGCGCGGTAAGGTGATTGTTCGTGCACGCTCGCATACCGAGGAGCTTAAGAACGGCAGAACCAGAATCGTGATCACCGAAATCCCTTACCAGGTCAATAAACTAAACCTCATAAAAAAGATTGTTGAACTGGTGAAGGAGAAAAAGCTGGAGGGTATATCGGATCTGCGCGATGAATCGGACAGACGCGGATTGCGTGTTGTTATCGAGGTTAAAAGGGATTTTGATCCGGACGCAATCCTCAATGTGCTCTATAAGCAAACGCAAATGCAGATCACATTTGGTATCATTCTTCTGGCATTGGTCAACGGCCAGCCCCGCGTGCTAAATCTCAAAGAGATCATCACGCATTTTATCCGCCATCGCGTGGATATTATCGTTCGCAGGACAAGATTCGATCTGGACCAGGCCGAAAAGCGGGCCCATATCCTCGAGGGCCTGCGTATTGCGATTGACAACATCGATGAGATTATTGCAATGATTCGCGCGTCCTCCGACCCTGATGTGGCCAGGGAAAATCTGATGGAGCGGTTTGGCCTTACCGAAGTTCAGGCAAAAGCAATCCTGGATATGAGATTGCAGCGATTAACCGGCCTCGAGCGTGATAAAATTGAGGAAGAGTATCAGCAGCTGTTAAAGCTTATTGACGAGTTAAAATCGATACTGGCCAGTGATCAGAAGCAGCTGGATATTGTAAAAGATGAACTGACTGAAATAAAAGAAAAATACGGGGATGACCGTCTTACGGAAATCATTCCCAATTATGAAGAAATAACCATGGAAGACCTGATCACGGAAGAAGAAACCGTTATCACAATTTCCCATGGCGGATTTATCAAGCGTTTTTCGGCTGCGGCCTATAAAACGCAACGCCGCGGCGGCAGAGGCGTAAGCGGGGCATCGCTCCGCGATGAGGACTTTGTTGAGCATCTTTTTGTTGCCAGCACACATGATTACATCCTCTTTTTCACAGACAAAGGGCGCTGTTACTGGCTTAAGGTCTATGCCATCCCGCAAGGTGGAAAAGCTTCTCGCGGACGCCCTATTATCAATATGATCAATATTGAAAAAGATGAAAAAGTCCAGACGTTTATAACCATCCGTGATTTTACATTGGGCGGTTACATAACGATGATTACCCGTAATGGAATCATTAAAAAAACGGAATTGATTAAATACAGCCGTCCCCGCAAAGGCGGCATTATCGCTATAAATATCCGCGATAATGACCGACTTATAGCTGCACACGTTACATCCGGAGAAGATGATATTATCGTCGTTACACACCATGGAAAATCGATACGCTTTGCGGAAAAAGATGTAAGAAGCATGGGCAGAAACTCAACCGGTGTAAAAGCGATCAGCCTCAAAGATGATGACTTTGTTATCGGAGCCGTTCCGGCGGATGAGACAAAAACACTGCTTACCTTGTCTGAAAACGGCTATGGCAAAAGAACAGCGGTTGAAGAATTTCGCTTGCAAAAGAGAGGTGGAAGCGGCATTATAGCCATGAAGACAACCGGCAAAACCGGCAATCTTGTTGCTGCGGCGGAAGTGGATGAAGAAGAAGATATTATGGTCATCACCCAAAACGGAATTGTGATTCGCCAGAAGGTAAAGTTTATCAGTATTATAGGACGAAATACACAAGGCGTGCGGATCATCCGGCTTATGGAAAATGATGTGGTTGGTGATATGGCCAGGATTGTTGCATCGGAAGATGAAGTAATAGAAGAAGAAGATAATCAAGAAGAGTAAAGCGGACGGGACATATGTCAAAAAAAATATCCGACTCCACCATTAACCGGTTGAGCCGTTATTATCGTACGCTGACGGATCTGATCGAACGGAATGTGGAAACGATTTCATCGGGCGAAATAGCAAGCATCAATAGCATAACTTCAGCCCAGGTTCGTAAGGATCTGTCCTTTTTTGGTACTTTTGGTAAACGCGGTTTGGGCTATAATACAACCGAGTTGCGTGAAGAAATCGGCAGAATACTTGGTCTGCAAAGGCAATGGAATGTGGGGCTTGCCGGGTTTGGTAATATTGGTCACGCATTAGTGCACTACGGTGAGTTCAAAAAGCAGGGTTTTTATATAAAAGCGATCTTTGATAATGATGAAAGCAAGATTGGCCAGGATATAGACGGCATTAACGTCTATGCGATGGATGGTGCCTGTAAACAAATCAGCGAATATAAAATCGAAATCATTATCGTGGCCGTACCAGGCAAATATGCGCAAAAGGTTATTGACACGTTTGTGGAGTGTGGCGTAAAGGCGTTTTTAAATTTTGCTCCGATTAGCGTAAAGAGTCCCGATGGCGTTATTGTAAAAAATGAAAATATGTCCATCGAGCTGGAAGCTCTTTCCTTTTTCCTTAACAATAAGAAATAAAAAAGGGGAGCCGAAAGACTCCCCTTATTACAAAACCTCAACACTTATTGACCTTCAAGTTCCTCCGCTTTTGCAAAAGCCTCTTCAGCCTTGGCCTTATCATTCAGCCGGGCATAACTAACACCCAGGTTATACCACATGTTGCTGTCTTCAGGGAATTTATCCAAGCCGGCAAGATATGTTTCTTTCGCATCCTCATATCTTTCGAGCAGAAGTTCGGCCTGGCCCTTTAGCTGATAACCTTCCTTAAAGCTATCATCAATGGCCAGCGCCTTGCCGAAATAGGTGGCGGCCTCAGACAGATATTGCTTTTTGGTCTCGGGATTCTGATCCTTTTTGTTGGCTTCGTTAAACAGCAACAAGCCAAGATTAAAAGGCATCGCTTTTTCTTCAGGATTCAGGCTTACAGCCCTTTTGTAGGCTACGATAGCCTGTTCGGTTTTTTTCTGCACATCGTAGGCTTGGGCCAGGAATGTCGCCGCCTCAAGGTTTTCCGGATCTACTTCAAGGGCTTTTTCGAAAAGTCCCGTTGCTTTGTCATATTCCTTATCGAAGAAATAGAGACTTCCAAGGTCAACGTAAACATCAGCAGTGTCAGGACGGATTTCCATCAATGTTTCATACCGGCTGATTGCATTAACCTTATCGCCCAGCAATTGGTAGCTCACAGCAATAAGGCGGTTGGCGGTATAATCGTCGCGGATCAACGCAGAAGCCTTGAAATTTTCGATGGCATCACGCAATGCTTTTTCAGCTGCCTCGCTTTTCTTATCCTCGATTTGCTTGAACTTATTGTAGCTGTTAACACCGGCATTAAATTTTTGCGAAAAGTAAAGACTCTTTTCGGCCTGGATCTGGCTCTCATAGGTTGTAGCCAAAGCAAGTGACCGCTCAAAAGCCTTCATCATGTCGGCCATACGATCTTTCTTGCCGTAGATACGGCCAAGATAAAACCAGGCTTCCGCATTATCAGGATATTTTTCTACGGCTGTTTCCGCATTGGCCAGGGCGTTATCAAAACGGCCTGCATTAAAATCAACGACTGCACCCTCCAGCTCCGGGGGACGGCAGTTGCTTAGCATGAGTGCTGCCAGGAACAATATTAATATGGCAGATAAACGCTTCATCATATTCTCCTCAATTTTTGAACAAGGTTTGTATTTTTTGCACGTCCGGTTTCTCGATAACTCCCTTATCGGTAATAATCGCAGTGATAAGGTCGGCGGGAGTTACGTCAAAAGCGGGATTGTAAATATTAATATCCGAATTTTCAATTTTCCAAAAAGATACTACTTCAGCAGGATCTCTTTGTTCAATCGGTATTTCACCTCCGCTTTCAATCGTCAGATCGAAAGTCGAAAACGGTGCCGCAATATAAAACGGTACCTTATGAGCACGCGCCAGAACAGCAAGATTATAGGTCCCGATTTTATTTGCAGCGTCTCCGTTTAAAGCAATGCGGTCCGCCCCGGTAATTACGGCATCTACCCGGCGCGATGCGAAAAGCGAAGCTGCCGCATTATCCGTCAAGAGCGTACAATTTACATTATTTTTCTGCAACTCAAAACATGTAAGTCGCGCGCCCTGCCCGAGCGGCCGGGTTTCATCAACAAAAACGTGCATACGGGGGTTGGCCATAGCTGCCTTATAAATCACGGAAAGCGCCGTTCCCTGGCCACCGGTTGCAAGAATACCGGCATTACAGTGCGTAAGAATATTGCTAAAACCCGAAAAATAGGGCGCGCCGTTTAGCCCGATCTGCAGGCACATTTCACGATCTTCCCGGTGTAATTCAGCGGCCCGCATGTACAGCTTTTCCGCCCAGTCATTTTTGCCATAAGAACTTTCAAAAACCTGCCTGATCTCATTTACTGCCCAGGCGAGATTAACCGCGGTCGGGCGACTTTGAGAAAGAAGATGCGCCGCCTCCCTGAATGATTCTGTTGTTAATTTATCATTATTGGCTAAATTAACGGCTTCCTGAACAAGGGCGTAAGCAGCGAAAATCCCAATGGCGGGAGCTCCGCGTACACGCAGAGAACGGATCGCCTCCACCGCCTCCCCGATCGTTTTTATGGGAATAACCTTAAATGAATTTGGAAGCAGCGTTTGATCTATTATCGAGAGAGTGCGATCTTTGAATTGAATCGTTTCAAGTTGCATAAGTTTTAAACATTTTATTGAATTCTAAAGCTAAACAATAGACTAAATCTTTTCAAATGCTGGAGTACCGTTGTGAAAAACGTGATTTTTTTTCTTTTGCTAAGCCTGGCGCTTTTACCGGCGCAGGAGTTTGACGAAAAGAGTTTTTTTAACGCGCTGCAGAAATCTTATTACTCGATGAGTCAGAGCGGCATCAATAATTTTACGGCCCTGGTTACCAATTCCCGATTTGAAACTTTTGCCAGCGAGCAATGGGACAATCGCGAGACATTTCCCCTGCAGTTTATCTGGTTGTCTAACGGACGGTTATTTCTTACCGAGCAGGGAACTCCGGCTTTAAAGGATTCCGCAGATATTTCGCGGCAACAGGAACTGATATCGGATATGAAAAGCCAGATTACGGGTCTGATATGGGACCTTAAGCGCTTCTACCTCGATGGCGTTTATAATGTGATTGAAGACGATTACACAATCCGGCCAATGGAGCAAATTGTTGAAGTTCGTTTTACCACAACAACGGAAGACGATACCAGCCATTACAAATATTTCTTTGGGCTGAACGGGCTCCTGCTGAAAGTAGAAACGTTTCAGCCCGCAAAAAATACAATCGTTGAAACATACCCTTCTTTTAAAGTTGTTAAATCCAAATGGTTGTGCGAAGGGTGGGAAGTGCAGATGCGTGTAAATGGTGAGATTGAAACGGGATTGATTATAAAGATTACAAACCGCGAGATAAACGGGGTTTGGGTGCCGGATACCTTTCTGATTACCGTGCAGCAATCAAAGACACCCGGCGTAACCTATTTTGACGCTGTAAAATTCAGGAATTATTTATTCAACCGCTCCTTACAATTGATAAATAACTAGGTCTATTTTTTTACCCGAGTATGTTCTCCGACGTACCCTTTTTCTTTGGCGTAATCCCACAGCGTTCGTTGCAGTAAACGGCGTCCCCTGTAAAGCCGGGACATAACCGTTCCAAGAGGCACATCGATGATGTGTGCTATTTCGTTATAGGAAAACCCTTCAATGTCACAAAGCAGCACGACCAGCCTGAACTGATAAGGAAGATTTTCAAGTGCCTCCTTTATTTCGTCATCAAAATAGTGGTTTATGATATCCACTTTGCTGTCATCAGAGAGCAGGCTTTCATCGATTTTGGCGCCCTTATACAAAATGAACTCATGAATATCCTCATAGCTCACCTTTTTAGGCTGCTTGACGGCTTTACGGTATCCGGTAATAAAGGTGTTTACAAGGATTTTGAAAATCCAGGCCCTGAAATTGGTATTTTTCTGAAACTGGTTAAGCGCGCGATATGCTTTATAGAGCGTATCCTGTACAAGATCTTCAGCATCCTGATTGTTGCGGGTCATGCGCATGGCCGTGCTGTACAAAGACGAAAGATGCGGTTCTGCCAGTTCTGAAAATTCTTTTTGACGAGTAAAAGTCGCTCTTTTCATTTTATCTCCGGATGTTTTCATTTCGGCATTTTAAGAAGGATACGGAAAGTCGTTCCATTTCCCGGCCGGGTCTCCTTAAGCAATAACTTACCGTCATGATACTCTTCAATAATCCTTTTGGCAAGGCTTAACCCGAGACCCCAACCCCTCGTTTTAGTGCTATAGCCGGGTTTGAAAATGTTCTTCTTTTCAGTAGTATTCATTCCCTTGCCATTGTCTTTGATGTCTATAGCCACCAAATCGTTACGTTCTTCCGGGCCAGCCGTAATTTTTATTTTCCCTTTCTTTTTTTCGATTGCATCAATGGCGTTTTTGAGCATGTTTTCCAGCACCCATTCAAAAAGATCGCGGTTGAGCAGAACCATGAGATTCGGCGGACATGATAATTCTATGCCAACCTGTTTCTGAATATGAGGCAGCCTCTTTCCGAAATAAACGGTAACGTCCTTTATTACTTCCTCTAAATTGACCCTGTCCAGGTTAGGTTTGGAGCCAATTTTGCTGAACCGCGTGGCAATTTTGTTAAGCCGTTTCAGGTCATTGGCCATTTCGTCAACCAAATGGCCGTCCTCAGGATTGCTTTCACGCAGAAGCTCAATCCACCCTGAAAGTGAACTAAGCGGTGTGCCAAGCTGATGGGCCGTTTCCTTGGCCATGCCAACCCATATATTGCGCTGCTCGCTTTTCTTGATATAAGCGAAACCCAGATAAGCAATCAAAACAAAAACAATTCCGGCGCCAATGGCAATAAAGGGCAGATTCTTTAGCTGGTAAATTTCAGGGGAAAGGCCATAATAATAATAACCCAGAACGGATCCCTGGTAAGTAATCGGAAGCGGTTCGTTTTCCACCTTCATTTTATTCAACCGGCTGCTTAGCAAAATAGAATCTTCGCGCGATAAAATGGTCACCGTATCCAGGTGCGCAGAAATATTTACCCAGCTCTGCGGCCTTCCTTCCGTATCCGTGTAAATAATGGGATAGTCCGAACCACGTATAACCTCATTAAAAAAAAAGCCGACATCAATGTCGGCATTGGGATTATTGATATTCTCTTCGAACACCTTTATCCGAAAACTGATGTACTCAGTCGACTTTTCCTTTAATGTATTTACCAGTTGCTGTGTGTACCAGAGCGCGCCCACAATAAGCGATAAAGCCAGCAAAAATAAAATGCCTTTAAAGTTTGCGGAATATTTGGTAAAAATGCGCTGCAACTACTGTAAATCCTCCAGGTACTCGCTGGCTTCAGCCTTGTATTTTAAATCATCAGCATCACTTTGGGGCAGATCCAGAACTTTTTTAAACGCTATAATTGCCTCATTATCATTACCCATAGACATGTAAGTAATTCCCAATTCCAGATGGTGATTTATATGCATGGGATTTAATTCAATCGCTTTTTTGAAGTTTTCAACGGCCCTTTCGTTGGAGGCCTCTTCCGGGACGCCACCTAAAAACATGTTGGCAAAGCCCTTTTCAATCCAGCTGAGATTAGCTATTTTTCTGTGCCAGCGTCCGAGCACGTGGTAGGCTATGTCATTACGCGGATCGTACTGAATGGCAAGATCCACCTCTTTTTTTATTTCCTTGGACATGCGAATGCGCTCCTTGGCACTGGCATCCAGCGCAACGCGGCCAAGCGCCACGCTCAAAAACAAGTGACCCATACTGCCTTCAGGCTGTATCTCGATGGCCCGCCGCGCGTGCTCCTCTCCCTTTTTGTAATATTCAGGCCGTTTCTCTCCGGTCAGAATTTCACCTATGTCAAGATAAGCCCGGGACGCTTTCCAGTGGGCATCATAATTATCCGCATCAAGCTCGATGACCTTAAGATAATTCTCAAGCGCCTCCTCATTTTCGAAATTGGCATATGCAGAATCCCCCTCAGCCATATAATAATCGACAGATTCTTCAACAAGCTGTGCCTTTGAAAAGGCGACAATCAAAAAAGAAAAAAAGAACACCCGCCACATATTTCCCTCCTTTTAGTTAGGGGAGCCACGATAAACTGTAATTTCCTCTATTACATCATCCTTTACGATAGTATCTACAATTTCCATCCCATCAATCACAAACGCAAAATTTGCGTAATTGCCCAGCAAGTGCGGCTGCCGTGAATGACAAATAAAAAACTGGCTGCCGCCTGTATCGAAACCGGCAGTTGCGATACCAACGGAACCGCGCATGAAGGGAACGTCATTATCTTCCGAAGGTATGGTATATCCGGGTCCGCCCCAGCCCCCACCCGAGGGATCCCCTCCTTGTACTACGAAATCGGGCACCACCCGGTGAAAGGTTAATCCATTATAAAACCCTTTTTCACTTAAGCGAATGAAACTTAATACTGTAAGCGGCGCCTCTTCGGCAAGAAAAATTATTGTAAATGAACCCTTGCTTGTTTTGATCTTGGCAAAATAATCTTCACCAAACAAGGCCGCGACACTATCTCCATCTGCAAAAGCAGGACGTGTTGAGGATAAGCTGGCTTCGGGCATGTCTTCCGTTAGTAACTTTACTTTTTCACATACCGCATAGGTACCGTTATTAACCAGCAACGATTTTTCTTCAGCTGAAAGAGATATATTGCGATCCGAAATTATTTTAAGTACCTGTGACTGTATTTCAGGCATATCCTGCCGGTCATTATCCGCATAAAGCATTAGTAGTTTTTCTTTTGGGATGTCAAGACCTTTGTCTATGTGCCACTGCAAAACATCATGTACAAGGGCAAAATCATTGCGCATAAGCAGCTGCCGGGCCTCGTCACGGGTGACAATATTTTTCTGACTCAGGATACGAAAAGCAGTGTAGGCCAGCCGGTCGGAATTAACGTTCAGAAAGCTTCTCAGCGTTTGCACGGCGATCGGTTCATCGATCAGGCTGAGCGCTTCCAACAGTTTTTGTTTAAATGTCTCACTGCCCTTGTCAAGGTTTTGGTTTATGTAGCGGTAGCCCAAACGCGGATCGAGCAGTGTTATCTGATAAATAATATGGCCATGCAGGCTCCAGCTTTGCTCCTGCTCCATAATTCGTATCAGGTCCTGAATGGATTTTGGGCCAAAAGTCCTGGAGAACGCTGAAATAGCGGCTTCCTTTAAGTGAGGATTGGCGGAGCCCATAAAGCGTTTTAAAACAGGAATATCCGTGCTGTCCGCGAACACCGGCGCAACAGCAAGCAGGTGAAGCTTTTCCATCCAGGAAGATCTGGACTTGAGCAATTGGCGCATACCGGATTGCAAAGCGGAAAAGGTTACGGAGTCAACCGCAGACGCCAGCTGATAACGATCGTTTATTTTAGCGGCGGCTGCCTTTATGTAGTATTGCCTGGCAACTGAATCACTTTCGAGGGCTTTTGTAAGAAAAAAGGGTATGTCCTTTTTATCTCGGCTGTTATACAAAAAATAGGCCGTGGAAAAGTGACCATGATATGGCCAAAGGGAATCGGAAACCATATCAAGAAAGGCTTTATCGACAGGATTTTTGCGGGACAATACACCGGCCGCCACAAGCGCATCGTCACGTAAAGGGTCGCGTTGTGCAAGTTCATATAACAGCGGAAAAGATTTTTCGCTGCCGCATTGACGAAGACCGCTAATTATCATTCTAAGACCGTCAGCATCTGAAAAGCCCTTACTTAATTCAAGAAGCAGTGATTCCGCCCTGGCGCTTTGTGTTTGTCCAATCGCAAAAAGAAGAGCGCTGTTTAAGGTATCATTGTTTTCAGGCCTGAGCCAACCTTCAAAAGCAGAAAGAAGCGAGTCGGACTTGACTTTTCCGGCGGCTTCTGCAATAAGCATCTTCTGATCCTGACCGGTGGCTTCGTTGTAAATCTTATCCCACCTTGCCGGGGAAGTCACTCTGCCATATTCAAGGCCTTTGATTTGGCTTACAAATTCCTTGTTAACGGAAGGACTTTTTGAACAGTTCATCATGCAAAAAGCACAGATTGTCAAAAGCATTAATTTATTCACAATTTTATCCTCATAAACCTTTATAAATGCCTGAATTTTCGATATCTTACGGCAAAAAACAAGACGCCAAAACAATTGACATTAATTTAAGTAATGGTTAATTTAATTTCCCTAATACTTTATATAGATTCCACTTTTTGCTCACACCTAAGTTTTTGGAGGTAGGATGGCTAGGTCTTCTGGAAAGGGTTCCATTTTATATAAAATATTGATCGTAGTTTTAATTGGAGCTCTTATCGCCGTAATCAAAATTCCGGACAGTATCTGGGAAGAAGAAGCATTGGAACAAGAGCAATCCCGATATAACATGTCCAGCATCTACGAAGCAGAAAAATATTTTTCCCGTTTAACCGGCTCTTTTACCACGGACATTGATACTCTGCTGCAGGTCGTTAAAAACGATTCCGCCATACATCAAAATCAAAAAATCGTCGACTACACGATCCAGCTTATGAATCAAATAGATAATTATCTTTCCATCCCAACGATAGATGGTTTTGTGAAGGTATATCAAAATATCGATAACATTAAAGACGACCTGGAAGCAAACGAGCGATATTTCCGGGCGGATGAATCTATTCTCAATGAAGCCAGTGAGTTACGTCTCCAGCTTTCAGAGTTTGAAAACGACGTGGCCTATCCCAATCTGGCCGTAGCCGTTCACTCATTGGATTCACTGCATCAGCTTCGCCGCGACCTGTCAGATTACAATCTGCAAACAGCTGCTTCCCGGGCTAAAGACAACGTAACCCATCTCAATCCTTATTTGCCGTCGGTAAACTGGACGAATTTTGAAAGCGAATGGACAACACTGGATAACCGTCTGGCTGCGTTTAATGATCGCGTAGACAACTCAGAGGTAAGTCAGTTTACCAGTGTGGCAGACCGCATCAAGGATTTTGCTGCAGATGTAACGTCCGGCCTGCAAACGATCAAGAAGGCTAACAGTACGGAAGATCTTTCCCGGGCAGAAGAATTAAGAGAATCTCTGGAAAAAACGTACCAGCAGTTTCTGGCCGATTTTATTGTAACGAGTCGCAGCGCTATGTATCGCCTTTCGGAAAGCGATTCCATGATCCTGACCTTGACAAAGGAAAAGTTCTCCAGCCCTGTTAGCGGTAAGTTGTATTTGATTGAAATTGATGAGGACGGTAAAGATGTAAAAGTGGAAAGTCCGTTACTGCTGGATGACCTTAAAGAAAAAGTAAAGCCTGTTGTGGATGAAGTAACCGGATTCGGTTTTTTAAACGCGTTTTTCACCTATCACGATACGCTGGAAGCGATCTACCAAAAAGGTTTGGATATCAAAGGCGAATTGCGCCGTAATATAGAAATTACCGTGAAAAACAAAGAGATCGAAGAGAAGATCAATAAGTTTCTGCAAAGCAGCGAGTATACTGCGGCTGCCGACCTGCGCAATTTTGTAAACGTCTATAATAATTCAAATAGTTTCAGTGAGTTGGAAAAGGCGGTTGAAAATGCGCGCAATTCCATTATCATTTTTGAACAGCTTTATGGCGGTAATCTTTTTGACAACATCGATTCATTACATACCGGTATTCAAAACGATCTGACCGACTTTAACGGACTGCTGGCTGACCTGAGAAGGCTTCCGCGGGGAGTAGAGCCGTTTGATGCGGAAAAAGAGCAGCTGGAAACGCTGCTGGCTGATATCAAACAGCCTTCCGGAGCGGTTTCAACAGAAAAATTTAAATCTCTTCAGGCGCAGCTGGAAGATGCTTTCCGTTTTGCCGAAGAAGGTAAAAAGATTACGGTAATGGGCGTATTTAAAAAGACCATTCAAAATATGGGCTATGTTCATAAAAACACCAAAAGCTGGGAAGAAAAAGAAAACAACCAGTAAGCCTGTTTAAAGCGAAATACGGTCACCCATGGGTGGCCGTATATTTTTTCTATGGATCACGTTATCAGCTTATCACTGTCAGACCGCGCATTTCAGCTCGTTTACGCTCAGACCGACGATTCGTCCTGTCATATCGTAAAGGCCGAAGAGCATCTTTATAAAGATGACTACCGTCCGGATATGCTTTTTAACGAAGCAAATATTCGGCAGATAGCGGACGCCATCTCGGCCTTAAAGCAGGAAAGCGGTATCACGGAAAACGGTATTATCGTTGCCCTGCCCTTTAACCAGGCATACACTAAAAACGTTATTTATCCCTCGGATGAAACAAAAGAGGAAATTCGCCAGCACATAGCATGGGAGTTTTCGCACAGTTTGCCGGAGGAAATAGACAAGTACAGGGTATCGGTTTTAAAGCAGATAGAACGAGACAAGGCAATTTCGGAAGCAACGGTTGTTGCCATTAGCAAAAGCATGTTAAAGACTTTAAAGGAAATGGCGGACAACACACAATCGCAATTACAGGGCATTTTAATAAACTGTTTTTCGCTGGAAAACTATCTTTTGCGCGAGAAGGAACTAAAGCCGGGTGATAATTTTATCGTGATTAAGCTGGGAGAATATTACCTGGAACACCACATCTTTTTTTCGGGAAATTATTATTCATCCTATGTGGATTCAATTGCACCGACTGCGGACAAGAGCCGTTTGCAAAATATTTCCGATCTGACACGTGAGCGCTATAAACAGATTTCTCAGCTTACGGCACAATTGCCTTTTGTAAATACACCAACTATTAATATAATTGTATTTGGCAGCGCTCTAACAAACAAGGATTTTGATACGATCGTATCCGGGATATCTTCGCCGGTGAGCAAGGCCAGGCTGAATGAGCTTCCCGGAAGAGATGCCTTTAAGTATCTCGAAGCCTATGGTTCGATCCTTTAATTGATTCCGATCTGGGAGGAGTTATGGCAAAATATAATCTGCTGGAAGACGACGACATTTTTAAAGAAGATGATGATATCTTCGGTCGTGAAGAAAAAAAGGAAAAAAAGGATCAGGAATCCGCTAAGCAAGAGGAAGAATTCCAGGAAGAAAAACGGTCCGTTGAAGAGGACGAAGATCTTCTTGATATAACCTCCGTTGAAGATGAAGAATTGCTTTCCGAAGATGAAGCGCATGAAGAGCCGGATGACCTTCTGGCTGATGAAGAAGAGACCTTTGAGCCTGAAATAGAGGATTTTGAAGACGAAGAGGACGAATCTTTTTCCGAAGAGCTGGACACCTTTGAAAAAACAGCCGCACCATCATTTACAGAAGTTGAACCTGAAACTCACAGAGAAGAAAAGCAGCCAGGGCCGGAAACCGAAGAGTATCAGGACGAAAAACAGGATTCCCCGAACTACAAGCCCATTCTGATTGCGGCGATCGCCCTCGTAGTTTTGGTTTCGGCCTATTTTGCCATCGATTATTTCTTTCTTGGCAACGGTGAAGAACAACAGGCCCAAACCGAGCAGACCGACGAGCAGGCGCTGACCGCAGAGCAACAGCAGCAGCAACAGCTTCTGCAGCAAAAGCGGGCTTTCCTGGGAAGCCTGAACAGCCGCTCGCAGCAGACCCAGGCCTCTGTTGGCAACGTGCTTTCACTGCTTAACAACAATTCCGCACGACTCTCTATTCTGCATATTTACGGTGATGAGTTTCTGTTTGAAGTTTACGGAGACGATCGCGCAGACCTGGCCCGCTTTAATATGGCCATTAAAGACAAAATGTCTGTTGAAGTTGTTTCTTCCACCGACCGGCCCGGCAACGGCATCCTGAATGTCTTTAAAGGAAACCTGGCAGGTGCGGGCGGATCCTCTGCCAGTGCGCAAAACCCTGAACTGCGTTTCAGCACGATCAAGGAAGCCGAAGACTGGCTGAAATCGATATCACAATCGCGGGGGGCGCAACTGCGCGGACTTGAGAACCAGTATATCACCAAGCAAAATGAATTTCAGAAGTTTCATGTAACAGGCCAGTTTGTTGGTTCCCTAAGCGCTTGCCAGGCTTTGATTAACCAGATTTCCGGTGAGGGCGTACATTTCAGCATTTACAAGATGAGCCTGAGCTCAACCAATCAGAGCACCTACAAAGATGCTAATTACAGGCTTTCTTTTGTTCTCGAAGTATTTGTTTAAAAGCGATGAGGGTGATATCGGGAAAATTCAAGGGCAGAAAGCTTGGTGCCGGAAAAGACCTTTCCATAAGGCCCACCACCGATCGTGTTAAGGAATATATCTTTTCTATTCTGCAGGATTTTGTTTCCTCTAAAAGTGTGGCGGATTGTTTCGCCGGCAGCGGCAGCCTGGGGATTGAGGCCTTAAGCCGAGGTGCCGGCCACGTAACGTTCGTTGAAAAGAGCGAAACGTCTATCGCTGTTTTGAAAAAGAATTTGCAGCAACTTGAAATAGCCCCTTCACTTTTTTCCATACTCAGCCTTACAACGGAATCCTTTGCAGAAAAACGTGAACGACCGTTTGAGGTTACGTTCATGGACCCGCCCTTTCACTATCCCACCTTACCTACATTGGTCCGCAATTATTGTACATCGGAAATTTTTCGGGCGGGTGATCTTCTGGTTGTTGAGCACGAAGTAATAAATCCCTTGCCGCAATCCGATCCCGCGTATAATATATTTAAGCAAAAGAAAATGGGCAGAAGCTTTGTATCTTTTATTGAAAAAAGGATGCGCTAATGCGAAAAAATATTGCCATATATCCCGGGACTTTTGACCCGATAACGCGGGGCCATATAGATATAATTGAAAGAGCCCGCCATATTTTTGGCCAGGTGATCGTTACGATCGCTAAAAACCAATCCAAAAAACCTTTGTTTACGATTGACGAGCGGATAGAGATGATTAAAGACGCGATCAATGGTTTTGATAATGTAAGCGTCAGCTCTTTCGATGGCCTGCTGGTGGACTTTGCGCAAAGCAAAAACGCGCTGGTTTTAATCCGTGGGTTGCGCGCCGTAACCGATTTTGAATACGAATTCCAGATGGCCCTGATGAACAGAAAGCTGGCCAATGAGATAACGACTGTTTTTCTGATGCCCAATGAAAAATATACTTATCTGAACTCGACAATCGTAAAAGATGTTGCTAAATTTGGCGGGAATGTAGATAGTTTTGTAACAGCGCATGTAGCGCAAAAATTAAAAGAGAAGTTGGAAGTAAAATGAATTTTATAGAACAGGTCCGCAGCAACGCGGCGTTGCTTAACAAAAAGATTGTATTACCGGAAAGCGGCGATGAGCGGGTTTTAAAGGCGGCAGAGATTCTTAAAAGGGAAAAAATCGCGACACCACTGCTGGTTGGTATACCCGAAGAAATTGCCCGGAGTGCCGGTGCCCTGAAGGTTGATCTGGCCGGAATCGAGATTATTAATCCCCATACGGATTCGGACAGGCAAGCTTATATTGACGAGCTCGTTGCGTTGAGAAAACACAAAGGCATGACGCCGGAACAAGCAGCCGACATTTTATATAACAATCTGTTTTATGGCGCATTTCTTGTGCGCAGCGGCAGAGCCGATGGCGGTGTAGCCGGATCGGTCAGTACAACGGGAGATGTATTGCGGGCGGCCATCCAGGTGATCCGTATGGCACCGGGCATAAAGGCTGTTTCCAGCAGCTTCGTTATGGTTTTAAAGGACGGCAGAATTTTTACCTATGGCGATTGCGCCGTAATACCCGACCCTGATGTTGAACAGCTTGCCGGCATAGCGCTTAGCACGGCACAAACGCATTTACGGCTAACCGGGCAGACCCCCAATGTGGCCATGCTTTCCTTTTCCAGTAAAGGCAGCGCGGATCACCCGCATGTGGACAAAGTTGTACAGGCCACAAAAATGGCCAAAGAGCAGCAACCGGCACTAAACATTGACGGGGATTTGCAGTTTGATACAGCCCTTCTGGAAAGCGTTGGCAAACGCAAGGCAGCGGATAGTCCCGTGGCCGGAAAAGCCAATGTATATATTTTCCCGGACCTGGATGCAGGAAATATTGGTTATAAAATTACACAACGTCTGGCCGGCGCTGAAGCCATAGGCCCGGTAATTCAGGGATTGGCGAAACCATTTAACGATCTTTCGCGCGGATGCAGCACCGACGATATCGTCAGTGTGGCCGCTATTTGCAGTGTATTATCAAATTAAATCACCGGAGATATTTATTTATGCCAACTTATGATTATATTTGTAAGGAGTGTGCCCATAACTTTGAAGCCTTTCAGAAGATGACTGATGATCCGCTTTCCGTCTGTCCGGAGTGTGGCGGAAAAGTGGAGCGTAAGATTGGAGGCGGTGCTGGGCTTTTGTTTAAAGGGTCCGGCTTTTACATCACAGACTATAAAGGTAATAAGTCCCAATCAAAAAAGAGCGATACGGCAGAGAAAACTGACAAAGGCGAAAAGAAAGAAAAACCAAAGGCTCCGCAAAAACATAATTAATCACAGCTTAAAGGAAAGGATGTAACAATGTCCCGGCTTAAACAAAAACTTCAGGAAAAGCTGCCTGAATACCGCGAGCGTATTCAGAAGCTGCTCAAGGAGCATGGTGATGTTGTAGTCGATCAGGTCCGTATTTCGCAAATCTATGGCGGTATGCGTGGCATAAAGTCGCTAACGACCGACATTTCTTATCTTGATCCGAACGAAGGTATCCGCTTCCGCGGCTATACGATACCGGAATGCCTTGCAAAGCTGCCCAAAGCCAATGGTGCGGAAATGCCCTTCGTGGAAGGCCATTTCTATCTGTTGCTCACCGGCGAAATTCCAACGAAAGACGACATCAAAGATGTTGTTGAAGAGTTCCGCTCCAGAAGCAAGGTGCCGCAGTACGTTTTTGATTTATTAAGAACGATGCCACGCGATTCGCATCCGATGAGTATGTTTTCCGCGGCGATCGTAGCCATGCAAAGAGAATCTGTTTTTGTAAAGCGCTACGAAGAAGGCATGAGCAAAATGGACTACTGGGATCCGATGTACGAAGATTCCATTAACCTGCTGGCAAAACTGCCGCACATTGCCGCCTATATTTACCGGATGAAATATAAAGCCGACACGCCGATTGCACCGAATAACGATCTCGATTTCGGTGCTAACTTTGCTCATATGATGGGTATTGGCCATCCCTATGATGAAGTAGCGCGGCTCTATTTTATTCTGCACAGCGATCACGAAAGCGGTAACGTAAGCGCCCATACCACGCACCTGGTCGCCTCCGCTTTGTCCGATGCATATTATGCTTTCAGCGCAGGATTGAACGGTCTGGCAGGGCCTCTTCATGGTTTGGCCAATCAGGAAGTATTGCGCTGGGTTCAGAGCCTGATGCACAAAATGGACAACAAGATTCCGTCCAAAGATGAGCTGAGCAAGTTTGTATGGGATACGCTTAATTCAGGACAGGTTATACCGGGCTACGGACACGCCGTTCTGCGTAAAACCGATCCGCGTTACACGGCACAACGGGAATTTTCCCTCAAGCATCTTAAAGACGACGATCTGTTCAAAGTCGTAAGCATGCTCTATGACGTAGTGCCGGATATCTTGCGTGAACAGGGTAAGGCCAAAAACCCCTGGCCGAATGTGGATGCCCATTCCGGTGTAATACAGTGGCACTATGGCGTGCGCGAATATGACTTCTACACGGTCATGTTTGGTGTGGGCCGTGCGATAGGCGTGCTTAGTAATATCATTTGGGATCGTGCAGTGGGCCAGGCACTTGAGCGGCCGAAATCACTTACGACCAGCATGCTTGAAGAAATTGCAAAGAAGGCGTCTTAATGACGCCTTTTTTTTATTCTTCCCTGCCCGGCTCATTCCAGCGAAAGACAGTAATACCGCCGGCGGTGGAAAGCCAAAGGTCATCACCGGCTACATCGATTTTTCGTATTTCCGGCGAAGGCAGGCCGTCCTGCTCGGTATAAAGATACCAGTAGTCGCGCCCTTTATCATACTTGATCAGGCCGCTGTTGCTGGCAAACCAGACATTCTCCCCGCTGAAAGCAATATCATTTATGCGGGACGTAACAGACAACCGTACTCCGGGAAATGAACGCCAGTCGCGCTGGCCCGGAATACCCATGGCCACACCCCCGCTTCCCGCAAACCAGACCGTATCATTCTGAACACCGACGGCTGTTAGAAAGAGATCACTTACCGCGCTGCCTGTGGCCAAAAAACGGGCTCCGGCAGAGACGGAATCCAAAACAAAAAGACCACGATCGGTTGCCAGGTAAACTTCCCCGCCCGCCGAAGCAAGATGATAGACAGAGCTATGGCGCAGCAATTTAGGAGATACTTCTGTGGCAAAATCCAGGCTTTTTGAAATTTTGAGCAAGCCTGATTCCGTTGCCGCAAAAAGCACGGAGTCCATTGCCTGTAAATCAAAAATGAAATCATCGCCCACAAATTCGTTGCGCAGCCTTTGCCAGGAGCCTTTTTGGGTGTTGAAATAAAACAGTCCGCGATCACTTCCGAAAAACACGTTTCCGTTAAACCACTCGATCGTATTTATCCGCAGCGAAATAATCGAAGCGTAAATACCTTCACGGAAATATTGCCAGCTATTTTCATAAGAATCCCAGCGGGTTATGGCGGCTTCCGGGCGGCGGAGAGGATCCCCGGCTATCCAGACATAATCACCGTCAAACAATAGATCACTCGGGCTGATTGCGGCAACCGACCTCGGCTCAAAATGCATGGTCAGGCCGTCCAGATCCACATTGCCGATCCCAGCCCCGCTTGTTCCGATCCACAACGTGTTACGAAAGTCGACAACCATGTCGGTAACTTCGTAGCGGTAATTGTCTGGAGAAATTACCGTACCGCGAGGAAGGTAATCGTACTGCCCGTCCGTAAAGAAATTGTTTAGAATATCCAGGCCGGGACGGCTGTACGGCGGATAACGGAAGTCATTGCCACGCTGGAAATTCTGCGGTGTGCGTTGCCGCGGCAGTTCGCTTATTGCGGCCCTCTCCCAGTAACGGAAAGCCTTGTTGTAAACGTCTATGCCCTCGGGTGTTTGCGCGTAAAGCTGGTCGGAAAGCGGGTCATAGCTTAGCCGTAGAATGGTGTTACTCCTCAAGCCGCTGCTTACGGTGAAAGGAAAATCCCAGCTCTGATCAAAAACATCGAAGCGCAGAATGCCGCCCTGCGTTGTACCGAAATAGACATAATCCGATCCGACGTCAATCGAGGTAATATGATTGGCATAGGCGTAGGTGATCCAGTCATCAATGGAATAGTGACTAAAACGATCAAAATATTTTGTATGTACTACCTGAGACTTTAGCGAGGCGCCGGTCAGCATCAGGAAAAGCAGACTAACTAAAATTCTTTTGTATACGCTCAATTTGATACTCGTTTTCCGGAGGATATTTGACTGTCAGATATATAAAATTCTCATCGAAAGACTTATCTAAGATAGTGGCATAAGGCATAACCAAATGCTCATTGGCGCCGCGCATATAACTGAGTCGCAACTTTCGGGTTTTATAATGCGATTCCATACGGGCAATGATCTTATCCTTAAGCGTCTGAACCCCGATTTGCTTTTTGGCAGATATAAAAACGGAATCTTCACCATACAGGGTGCGCATTTGCTCTATACGTTCGCTTTTATCAAGAATATCGACTTTGTTAAAAACATGAATGATCTGCTTGTTGGTAATATCCAGCTCAGCAAGAACTTCATTCACAACACGGATCTGCTCTTCAAAATAAGGATGGGCAATGTCGATGACGTGCAAAAGCAGGTCGGCCTCACGCGCTTCGGAAAGCGTTGTACGGAAAGAGGCAACAAGCTGTGTGGGCAATTTGCGGATAAATCCGACGGTATCGCTGACGAGGATCTCTCCGGGTGTTTCCTCATCATTCATGCGCCGCACCGTTGTATCCAGCGTGGCAAAAAGTTTGTTTTGCATCAGAACGGATGAATCCGTTAATGCATTCATCAGGGTAGATTTACCGGCATTGGTGTAGCCGACAAGGGCAACGCGGAAAAGCGTATCGCGGTTTTGGCGGCGCGTGGCTCCCTGCCGCTCAATCTCCTCCAGTTTGCTGTGCAGCCGGGAAATCCTGTTACGAACCAGCCGACGGTCGGTCTCAAGCTGGGTTTCGCCCGGCCCCTTGGTTCCGATACCTCCCACCTGGCGGCTAAGGTGCTGCCACTGCCGGGTCAATCGCGGTAGCAAATAGTTTAGCTGGGCCAGCTCCACCTGTGTTTTAGCTTCGCGGCTTTGGGCGTGATCGGCAAAAATATCCAGGATAAGCGCGGTACGGTCAATAACTTTTACCTTTATTTTCTGCTCGACATTTTTGGCCTGCGCAGGGGAAAGTTCATCGTCAAAAATCAGCATTCCGGCATTAAGATCATCGATAAGAGCGGCGATTTCATCAAGCTTGCCTTTACCGATAAAAAACGCGGAATCGGGAGAGGGGCGTTCCTGGACAACCGTGGCAACAACTTCAGCTCCTGCGGTAAGTGCAAGCTCCTTTAACTCGTCGAGATGCTCCTCCACAACAAAGCGCTCCTGCTGCGGAAGCCGGATCGCAACCAATATGGCTCTCTCCGTCTGGACGTCAATAACAATATCATTCATAAACGGCTTTTTTCTTTCCTTCCAATTTATAGATAACGAACATTTCCAGTAGCAACATTAACAAAGCCAAACTCAAAAACAAAGGCCAAAATTCAACACCGCGCCGCTGTTCCCTGATGGATGCGGCCAGGCCATCGTCATTTACGTCGAGTAATTTAAACCCGGAAAAAAAAGGATCATCCGCTGCCGGCCGATTCAGTTCTCCCGATGCCTTATTCACCGTTACCACATAGAGTAAATCGCTGCGGTCATTTAAGATTTTGTAAAACCCGGGCTCATCCAGCGATCCTAAATCAAAACGGAATCCATCGGAAAACTGTTCCGGTATGATGCTTTCCCTGCTTCCACCCGGCCGGATAAAATAATACGATTGCGTCAGATCAATGTCATCTTTCCTTACAAAAACACGTTCACCACACAGCGCCGAGAAGGTATTGCCCCGGTCATATCCGGCATTATAAAATACGCGGTAAAGCAACGGTAAAAAAAGTCCGCTAACCAGAATATTACTGTTTTGTAAATCGAAAGAAGCCGTAAATAGAAGCAGATCGCCCCCTTCGCCCGATGAATATGATCCGAGAAACATGTCATTATTCCTGAAGCGGATAAGGCTTTCACCGCCGGAACCGGCTTTCAAATAACTGTTAAATCTTGGCACGTCGATGCTGCCGCTGAGATTGCGGAAAAGCTCCTGGTAAAGCGGATTGGCCCTTTTTTCAGATTCAATGCTAAAATAAGATTGTCCGGTTGCGCGTATCAGGCTGTCCGCATTTAACGGCGCTCCCACATTTTGCCCAAATAGATTCAATGCTTCGGCCGAGGTCTGTTGGCCGGGCAGCAGCACAATGCTGCGGCCACTGGCCAGGTATTGCCGCAACAAAGACATGCCGGAGGCATTTACTTTTTCAGGGCCGCTTACAACAATCAGGTTGTATGCGGAGAGAGAAGCGCTCTGCCACTGCGTGTGGCTCATAGTGGTAATCTCAAGAACACTGCGGCTTTCCAATACTTCACCGGCGCTGCGCAGCATGGAGGCGGTGTCGTCATTTATAAACAGCACGCGAACGGAAGACGGCACATCAGCAAAAATATAGTAGCGATTGTCTAGACTGAGGTCATCTTCATCCAGCTCGGCCACCAGGAAAAGCGGGCCGTACTGCGTTGCCGTGAAAGAAAGCGAAATATCCCTTTCCTCTCCCTCAGCCAGGGAGATATAATCCACGGCATACGTTTTTGCGGAATCTTTCAACGCCAGCGCGGTTTCTATGTTATTGCCGGCCTGGTTGTACAAGCGTGCGTTCAGCTCGATGGGCTTGTCCTTTTCGATAAGCCTGTTTTTGATAAAAGCGCTGTCAATTCCGCTGTTTATTGATTCGCCCGCGCTAACCGGCAGCATAAAGCCGCTAAAATCGGATGTAATTTCCTCCCCGCCGGGTGCGGAAAAACTAAAGTCGGAAATGACATAGAGTTCGTTGTTGGGATTCTTGTAATAGCGGAACAGCGAATCGGCCAGGGTCAATGCGTCACCGAGTCCTGCTTTCTGATTGCTGACTTTAATATCGCTGATCGCGGCGTCCGGACCGGATATGGCCCTGGCTTTAACGTCCGAAGGGGTCACGACAAAAACTTTATCTTCTTCCGAAAAAGCCGGTAAAATGCTCGCGAGCGTCTCCTTCGCCCTGTCAAAATAAGTGGAAACAGTATGATAAGTCTGCATGCTGTAGCTGTCATCCAGGATGATAACGGCTGTGCCGGCGCTTTGGCCCAACGTGCCCCAAAACGAACCGCTTAACGTCGGCCTCGCAAAAGTGAGCACAAGAAAGATTATAAACAGTGTGCGGATGAGTATGATCAGGTATTGATACAATCGCACTTGCTTTATGCGCTGTTGCTCGAGCTGTTTCAGGAAGCGTACGGCGCTGAAGTCGATTTTGCGTGTTTTTTCCTTCTTAAGCAGATGAAGCAGAAGAGGGATGCCGGCGGCAATTAGTGCTGTGAGCAGAGCAGGGTTTATAAAATCAATCATATGGTGTATGTTTAATCGCGTCTGTCAGTATAATAAATATATGTAATTGTTTCAGAAAATTGTTTTTCGCAAATTGCCGCATGAACGATTCCGCCCCTTACAGCATGCTTTCTCAAATTTATGATCGCGTGATGGCCCATGTAAACTACAAAGCCTGGGCCGGCTACGTTTCATCTTTGTTTGCCTTCTACCCGGGAAAGGTAAAAAAAGTTGCCGACATAGCCTGCGGCACGGGAAAACATATGGGTTTTTTAAAAAAAAAGGATTTGCTGGTAGTGGGGCTGGACCTTTCGCTGCCGATGCTGGCGGAGGCCAGAAAATCCGGCCATAATTTGCTTGCGGTATCCGACAGCGTGGCGCTGCCGTTACGCGCAGAAAGCCAGCAGGCCGTTCTCATGCTTTACGATTCGATCAATTATTTGCTGGAAGAACAGGATATTATGATTCTTTTTAGCGAGGTAGCCCGCGTTCTGGCGCCCCGCGGTATTTTCATCTTTGATGTGGTAACCCGCGAAGGTGTGCGACAATGCTTTGACAATTATTACGAATCGGACAGCTGGAACGGGCTCGCCTATGAGCGGCATGGCTGGTTTTCCCAAAAAGACAATCTGCAATACAATGACTTTTATTTTCTTTACCATGGAGAAAGTTACAAAGAGCGCCATGTTCAAAAGATCAGAAACGACGCAGTGTGGACCGAGCTTATTGCACAAAGTCCGCTGAATATGAAAGCAGCTTTCGAAAACTTAACACACAAAGACGCCCGCAAACAGAGTGAACGTATTCATTTTATCTGCGCAAAACCCCAATGATAGAATTCTACAACGTACATACAACAATAGACGATAAAACCATTCTCAAAAATATAACCATGCGTATTCTCAAGGGTGAATTCGTCTATCTGAAGGGTCCATCCGGCGCCGGCAAATCGACCATTTTACGCCATATTTATATGGACCTGATGCCGGACAGCGGAATGGTTGTGGTTGAAAATTATACTTCGGCCAAAATCAAGGAGAGAGATATCCCCTATTTGCGCCGCAAGCTGGGTGTGGTTTTTCAGGATTTTAAGCTGCTCAACGACCGCAATGTGTTTGACAATGTTGCTTTTTCGCTGCGTGTAACCGGCGCGCAAACGCATGATATTAAGCGAAAGGTTATGCGCGTTCTGGCCGAGGTCAACCTGGGGCAGAAGAGATTTCATTATCCGCTGGAGCTTTCCGGCGGCGAACAGCAGCGTGTGGCCATTGCCCGTGCTATCGTCAATAACCCGTTTATTGTCCTGGCCGACGAGCCCACCGGAAACCTGGACCAGCAGACATCGCTTGAGATTGTTGCCATACTGGAAAAAATTAACCGGCAGGGGACGGCTGTTTTAATGGCCACGCACTCAGACGAAATTTTGCGCCGCTTTCCACACCGCACTATTGCCCTGGACAAGGGAGAAGTGGTAGAGAAATGAATTTCTGGTTTACCATAAAGGAAGGTCTCAAAGGATTTCGCCGCGCCCGGCTGGCGACATTTCTTACGATTTCCTCCATAACATTCAGCCATTTTCTGATTGGGACCGCCGTTCTTGTGGCCCTGAATGTGGATAACTGGATCAGTACCATTCGCTCGCGGCTGGAGGTGGAGATTTTTCTGGAGAACGTTGTCAGCCAGGAGGACATTGATTTTGTTCGCAGCGAGCTGCAAAAGCGCGATGATGTGGAGAGCCTGCGCTTTGTTTCAAAAGAGGATGCCGCGCGCCGTTTTGAGCAGGAGTTTGGCAAGAGCGTTTATGAGGTGCTTCAGGTAAACCCGTTGCCACCGTCGTTTATCATCACGCCGAAAGCTGAGGCCCGGAACGCCGCTGCGGTAAACGCCATGGCCGGCGAACTTGCAGCCATCGATGCCGTGGACGAAGTGATTTATCAAAAGGAATTGATCGCCCTGATTGACCGTTACTTAACTATTGCCTATCTGGCCGGGGCATTGGGCATAGCGCTGATATCCGCGGTAACGATTGTGCTGTTGTATAATACGGTTCGGCTGACAATTTTTGCCAGACGCGATATTATAGAGATCATGAAGCTTGTCGGCGCCAAGCGCTCTTTTATAAAAAGACCCTTTGTGGTGGAAGGCATTCTGCAGGGATTGATCGGCGCGGGCCTGGCCTGCCTGCTTCTGGCTGCTTTAAACTATGGATTGAGCAGAACTGTTTTTAGCTCGATCGTGTTCCGGGAGGAAATCTACGCAGCACTTACGTTTCTGGGTGTGGCGATCGGATTTATCTCCAGCAGGTTGAGCGTTGCTAAGTATTTGGAGAGCTTGTCCTGATCGCTGCCTTGACAGCCGAAAGGATACTTTCTTAAATTACCCGGCTTAATAAATACCTGTAACGGGCATTAGGATTGTTTATCAAAATATTATAAAAAGGTATAAACTGGAGTTGTTTAAAAATGAGTGATAAAGAAATAAAAGAAACAGAAAAAGAAGAAAAGCAAAAGCCCAAGAACGAGAAAAAGTCTAATTCAAAAAAAGATAAAAAGGCCTCGTCAAAGAACAGGCCGGTAAATGATGAAGCTGAAAAAAGGATTCAGCAGCTTGAGGCTGAATTGGAAAAATCGCAAATGGAAGAGCAAAAACTGAGAGATCAGCTGCTGCGCAAGATGGCAGAATTTGAAAACTTTAAGCGCCGGACTGAAAAAGAGTTCATCGATAATATTCAATCTGCCAGCCGCGAGTTGATTGAGGAATTATTGCCGGTGCTGGATGATTTTGAGCGCACAATTTCCCATGCCGAAAAAGAGAACCCGGATTCGCCGGTGCTAAAGGGCGTTCAGCTGGTTTACAAGAATATGTTGAATACGCTAACCAAGCGTGGTTTGGAGCCGCTGCAAGTCGTAGGAAACGAATTCAACCCCGATGAGCATAACGCGCTGATGCAGGTGGACTCGGACGAATATGAAAGCGGTACGGTTGTAGATGAGCACCTGAAAGGCTACAAGCTCAATGACAAAGTGATCCGGCACGCGCAGGTATTGGTAGCAAAATAGGACAGATTATGGCAAAGCGAGATTATTATGAAGTCCTTGGATTGTCGAAGGACGCCAGCAAGGATGAAATAAAAAAAGCGTATCGAAAACTGGCGATGAAGTATCACCCGGACAAAAACCCGGATGATAAGGATGCCGAAGAAAAATTTAAGGAAGTGGCGGAAGCTTACGCCGTTTTGGGCGACGATGAAAAACGCCAGAAGTATGACCGCTTTGGACATGCCGCGGAGAGCATGGGCGGTATGGGCGGAGGTGATCCGTTTGGTTTTGGCGGCATCGACCTGTCTGAAGCGTTGCGCCAGTTTATGGAACAGGGCTTTGGCGGTTTTGGCGATATTTTCGGCGGTGGCGCGGGAACAAGACGGCGGCGTGGCGGAAACCGTCGCGGTGCCGATCTGCAGATACGCTTAAAGCTTACTCTGGAAGAAATAGCCACGGGTACCCGTAAAAAAATCAAAGTAAACAAAAAAATTGAATGCGCTACCTGTAACGGCTCCGGTGCGGCCAAATACAGCAAGACGGTCTCCTGCCCCATTTGCAAAGGCAGCGGTGAAATCCGCCAGGTGTCGCAGTCGTTGTTTGGTCAGTTTGTAAATATAACAACCTGCAACCGCTGCAATGGCCAGGGTCAGATTATCGAGAATCCCTGCGCTACCTGTGCCGGCGAAGGACGCGTAAACGGCACCAAGACAATCGAAGTGAATATTCCGGCCGGCGTAAAAACGGGCAACTATATTCCGCTGAACGGAGAAGGCCATGCCGGGATGCGCGGTGGAGCTGCCGGCGACCTGATCGTTCACATCGAAGAGAAAGAGCATAAGATATTTGACCGACGCGGAGATGACGTCATTGTTGTTCTGCCCGTCAGTTTTCCCGATGCTGCCCTGGGCGCTTCCGTGGAGGTACCAACGCTGACCGGCAAAGCCAAATTGAACATTAATCAGGGAACGCAATCGGGCAAAATTCTGCGTATGCGCGGCAAGGGTATTCCGCACCTCAACGGCGCCGGCATCGGTGATCAGCTTGTACAGGTCCAGGTTTATGTGCCCGTGCGCTTGTCGGATTCGGACAAAAAATTACTGAAAGAACTCAAGGAGAGTGACAACCTGAAGCCATCGGAAGATTCTGGCTCCAAGAATATGTTTGAAAAGTTCAAGGAAGCATTGAATTTCTAACAGGGTTGGGCGATGTCGCAATTTTCTCCGGCAGAGAAAAAAGCTTTCGGCCTGATTTCGATCTTGTTTTTGGCCGCCTTTACACTGCAATGGCTTAAACCGCATGGCTTTCATCCTGAATTGTACGATTACACATTACAGGACAGTCTTTTCCATGTGTTGGCAGCAGATACAATGGTGGAACAGGAAAATGATCCTGCGGGAATGGAGCAGGCTGAGGACGAGGTATCGCAGAAAAAGACGAGGCGGTCTGAGCCGGAGCAAAAGCTGACGGCTAAAAGCATAAACATCAATACGGCCGGGATTGAAAGTTTAAAGCGTTTACCGCGGATAGGGCCTGTGACGGCAGGTAATATTATACAATACCGCGAACAAAACGGCCCTTTTAAGAGCCTGGAAGAACTGGACAACGTAACACGAATCGGCCCGAAGACACTGGAGTTAATCCGTCCTTATATTTTTATACCTGACTCACTTTAGTTTTTGTGCTAAAACAAACATTTATATATATTTACCCCACATTATAGAATTAAGAAATCCATGAAAAGACGCATTGTAATACATTGTGAATCACGGCTGCGTCCTGTTGTTTCGCAGGTCGAAAGCGCACTGGTCCGTTATCTGAACGACGAAATAGTTGGTATTATAGATAAAAATAATGCCGGTAAGACAGTTCAAGATGTACTGGGTTTTGGTGGCGCCATTCCTGTGACTTCAACGCTGGATGAGCTGTTTACGCGCAAACCCAACTACCTGCTACTTGGTGCCTCTTCTCTTGTGCCCGCTTTTCCGATGGAATGGTATCCCATGGTTATACAGGCATTGCAGAATAAGGTACACGTGTTGAATGGCCTGCACCAGACACTGAACGACCTGGCCGAATTTGAATTGCTTTCCGAGAAGTATAAAGCACGCATTATAGATTTACGCCGTGACGAAGAGAAAAACCGGCCGCTCAAATTTATCGGCCCCAAAGAAGGCAAGCAATCGAAAAGAATATTGATAAGCGGGGGCAACCGCTACTCCGGCAAGCTGGTAACATCCATTGAGCTGACGCACGCCCTGCATAAAAAAGGCACGTCTGCCGATTGGCTGCCAACGAGCCTGGCCGGATATTTGCTAAAGGGCAAGGGTCTGACGGCAGATTCGATGGGTGCGGACATCATTGCCGGCCATGTTGAAAACGAGTTGAACGAGCTGAACGGTAAATTCGAATATCTCCTGGTGCAGGGGCAGGGGGCATTTACCGATCCGGTGAAGGCGCCTGCGTCTTTGGGTATCCTTCACGGTTCACAGCCGGACGGCGTTATTATGTGTTACAGGCTGGAACAGGCAAATGATCTGCGCGGCGCTTTACGGGCGCTGGAACTGCAGCGCATGTTGCTGGAGCAGGTTAACGGGGCGCAGGTGCTGGCGGTAAGCATTAACCTGGCTCAGCTACCCTCTTCCGAAGACCGCGGTGATGTGATAAGCCGGCTGAAACAACAACTGGGTTTGCCCGTGGCCGATCCGCTGGGCGGCGGAATCAACGTCTTACTGGACAGCATCGCCCTGAAAAAATAACAAGCCGCTTCCGTGGCTTTTAAGTCAGCTTATGAATATAACGCACATCCTTGAAGAGATATATAAGGAAGTTATGCCGCTTCTGGACAGTGGTGAAGTGGCCGATTATATTCCAGAGCTGGCTAAGATCAATCGTTCCCAGTTTGGCATGGCTGTCTGCACGCTGGATGGTAAAATTTATGAGGTTGGCCAGGCGCGCACGGCCTTTTCCCTGCAGAGCATATCGAAAGTTTTCACACTTACGTTGGCCATGAAATATGAGAGCGACGCCTTATGGGAACGCCTCGGGCGCGAACCCTCCGGCACGGCTTTTAACTCTCTTGTACAGCTGGAATACGAAAACGGCATTCCACGCAATCCTTTTATAAACGCGGGCGCGCTTGTCTTAACAGATGTTCTGGCTTCAAGGCTTAAAAGCCCGGTGCAGGATGTTCTGCGTTTTGTAAGAAAACTGGCGGCTAATGAGACGATCGACTTTGACCATGCCGTCGCGGAATCTGAAGGAGACACCGGATTTCGCAACGCTGCGCTGGCCAATTTTTTAAAGAGCTTTGGCAATTTGAATAACGACCCGGATGTTGTTCTGGAAAACTATTACCGTTACTGCGCCCTTTCCATGAATTGTGTGGATGTTGCCAGGGCGGGCCTGTTTCTGGCTAACCGTGGCCGGTTGCTGCATGGTGAAGAGATTGTAAGCCCGAGCCAGGCAAAATATATCAAATCTATCATGCTTACCTGCGGCACCTACGATGCCGTTGGCGACTTCGCTTACCGTGTTGGCCTGCCGGGCAAAAGCGGCGTTGGCGGCGGTATCCTGGCACTGATGCCCCATGAATTCAGCGTCTGCGTCTGGTCACCCGGTCTCAATCCACAGGGCAATTCGCTGGCCGGTACACGCGCGCTGGAGCTTTTTACCACCAAAACGGCCATTTCGATTTTTTAGCTGCTTGCGTAAACGATCCTTTCTGCAACAGCCTTGGCTGCCTCTCCACCTTTTAATACTCCGATCAATTTTAGGGCAAATGGTATGGCTGTACCCACAGCGCGGCTGGTGATAATTTTCCCGTCCTGAACAACCCTATCTTTTAGATATGTGCTATCTGAAAAGACCTTTTCTTCCGTTGGAAAACTGGTGACTTTTTTGCCCTTTGAAATTCCGGCTTTTTGTAAAATGGTTGGTGCGGCACAGATGGCGCAGACCCAGCGTTCTTTTTCATAATGCTTCTTAACAATGTCCAAAACCATTTGCGAATCACGCAGTTTGGCCGTTCCCGGTCCGCCGGGCAGTATAAGCATGTCGTAAAGCTCGTGGCCAACATCCTCAAGCAAGGCATCTGCGTAAAAGCGAATGTTGTGTGATCCGCGGACCGGGTTTTGTTCCAATGCAGCCGTCATAACCTCGAGATCGGCGCGGCGAAGCAGGTCTATTACGGTTATAGCTTCCGTTTCTTCCACGCCATCGCTCAGCGGCATTAAAATCTTGGTCATATATCCTCCCGGTTATAAATTAAAGCCAGTCTGTTGATAATTGCTTCACACGTCATAATACAATATTTTCGCCCTCTTTTACAAGGATGAGCAGATTATGGTTAAGGCTGTTTTTGTTTCGGACATTCACCTGGGTATTGCGGATACGGCTGCTGAAAAAGCACGCGAAACGATTTTTGAAAAATTTCTTGATGACATACGCGGTGACCTCACCCACTTATATATCGTTGGCGATTTGTTCGATTTCTGGTATGAATACAATCATGTAATACCGAAGGCATATTTTGGCGTTTTAAACCGTCTTATGAACTTGCGCAACGATGGTGTGGAAATGCACTATCTGGCGGGAAACCACGATTTCTTTCTGGGACGCTTTTTTGATGAGCAACTGGGAATCACAACCTGGCCGGATGAATACACATTCGAGCTTGCAGGTAAATCGTTTTACCTTTTTCACGGAGACGGGCTTGCCAAAAAGGATAAGGGCTACCGCTTCTTAAAGAGAATCCTGCGTAGTAAGCTGAACCAGCGCGTCTTTCGCTGGCTGCATCCGGACGCTGGAATCCCCTTCGCGAGAAAGGTGTCGGGCACGAGTCGCGGGTATACCGATACCATCAACGAGAAGCGTGATGAAACCGATTACGTCGAATTTGCCGAGGCGTGTTTTGACAAGGGCTTTGATTATGTAATGATGGGCCATCGCCATAATCCGCTGGTGCACGAAAGAGGTGGCTGTAAATATATAAATCTGGGAGACTGGCTTACCTATTTCAGCTATGCTGTTTTTGATGGAAAGGATTTGAAGCTGGAGTATTACAAAACAAAAAAGGCGCCGTAAAAAGGCGCCTTTTTTATAGGTAAGAACCGAGCTTACTTAACAAGCATCATGCGCTTGCTTTTGGTGAAGTTACCAAACTTAAACTCGTAGATATACATGCCTGTTGCCACTTGCTGGCCGGCTTCATTTGTACCATCCCATTTAACACTGTGCGTACCCTGCGGATAAGACGCGTCTTTAAGAAGTGTCTTAACCTTCTGGCCGCGGGTATTGTAGATCGTCATGGTGATCTTTTTACGTACCGGCATTACGAATTCAATCGTTGTTTCCGGGTTGAAAGGATTGGGATAGTTTTGCTTAAGCTTGTAATCATTCGGTGTAATAACTGTCAGGTCTTTGGCTTCGATGCTGCTGCCAATGGTGCCTTCCAGTACACGCAGTGACCAGCGCTTGGGGTTAACCACTTTATACTGGGCATCTACGACGTATGCTCCGGAATCGGCATCCCAGGTTTGCTCGGTAACATCAAGGCTGTCATTCAAAGCCTGGTAAGGCAGAATGATATCTTCAAAGCCGTCATTGTCCAGGTCAAAATATCCGGCGCCCAGCTTGGCAACAAAGGAGTTGTCAATGGCATAGGATGTATCGACTGTGCCCAGGCTATCGCTATAGGTTACCGATGTATAGATGTCATCTTCGCCTTCGTAAAGTACGTCCGTTGTCCAGTTGGCAGGATCTGTCTTGTCACCACCCTGGAATTCCGCGGTAGCAACGTTGCTGCCGTAAACAAAGCCCATGTAAATGTTAGGACGTCCATCCTGGTCAATGTCACCAACACCATGTCCGAAAATACTGCCGTTCAGCACGTCGGTAACATCAATTGTTGCCAGATTGCTGGAATCGATTTTGCTGAGGTCAGAGCCTTCGTCAAAATAGATCATGTGCAGTTTGCCGGCATTAGCGCTACCGAATTGCGACAGATAGGCTTCTTCACGACCATCGCCATCGATATCTGTGGCAAAGCCGCCAAAGAGCGCGGTATTGTCATCGGGCCATGTAATAAAGAGGTTACCATTACCGCCTGTCGTATCGGCTGCTTCATAGGTGTCTGCGGCCGTGGCTCTTACAACGGTAACATTCTTAAAATTCCAGTTGGTGTAGAAGACTTCTTCGTTACCTGTACCGTCCAGCTGAGCTGCCCAGGCGCCCATGGGGCTTCCGCCAAAACCAAGGGCTCCATAAAAGGGATCCGAACGCAGTGCTTCCAGCTCAACATTAAATCCTGAGAAACCGGGATCTCCTGTTTCCCATTCGCCGTTGGCGCTGATAACAAACAGACCGTCGCTCACAGAACCACCGGCATTATAAGCCGTGATCAACTCGTTGGCACCATCGCCGTCAACATCGGAAATGTCGAACCATTCCGTATATCCGCTTGTCGCGGGAAAATAGGTATCATCTATGATCTGTGCAGGAGCATCACCGAAGTTATAGCTTCCGGGAACCCCGTCCCACTCATAAATGTAGAAACCACGGTCCGAATTCTGGAAGATGATTTCAACAACCCCATCATTGTCAAGATCTCCAAAAGCGGAGTGACGAGGTGTAGAGCCACCGCCACCGACTCCGGGCGGGGAGCTCCACTTCAGTTCGATGGAGTCCATACCGACAGCGGCAAAAACGTGAACCGCGCCACCGGTAAAATAGTTTGTGGCTGAAATAAGATTAACTCCATCCCCGAAAGGATCGACGGCTACGTTAACACCACGGATACTTTGCAGACCGGTGAAAAATGTGTCAGCCGGTGGGAAGCTGTAGGCAGTTGCAACGCGGGAAGCTTCAGTTCCCTGTGCAAATCCCTGGCTGATAAAGGCCATCGTTACGAGGATAGCGAATACAGTAAGCGAACGACGCATACTTTCTCCTCCTTTTGTTTAGGTTTGTTTGGTAAGTAAATTAATTGTGATTTGTAAAGCCTTGCTTTATATATTGGGCGTTGAAGAGTATAATCAAAAAATTGATATTTGCCAAAAATTCATTATCATGACTGGCAAAGTTTTATTTCCCTGGGAGGATACATGGTACGTTTTTTTCAAGCCATTTTATTTCTGTTGCTGATAGGGTCTTCGGCATTTGCCGGAAATACCGGCAAGTTGCTTGGAACGGTAATTGACCAGAGCAGCGGCGAACCACTGCCGGGCGCCAACATTATTATAGAGGGCACATCACTGGGCGCTTCAAGTGATGCCAACGGCGAGTACTTCGTTCTGAATATTCAGCCCGGCACTTATGTCGTGGAATGTAGCATGATCGGCTATGCCACGAAGCGCGTAGAAAACGTGGTTATCAACGCCGACCAATCACGCATCATTAACTTTCAGATGAGTGAAGAGACGCTCGAGCTGGAGCAGATCACGGTTGTTGCGGACAGGCCGCTTGTACAAAAGGACCTTACCGCATCCAAAAAAATAACAAGCGCTGAAGAAATCGCGGCGCTTCCGGTTGAAACGTTTACGGATGTTATGCTGACTCAGGCCGGCGTAACCCAGGGTGCCGGCGGCGAACTGCACATCAAGGGTGGCCGCTCCAACGAGATTGCCTACCTGGTTGACGGTGTTTCTGTGGCAAATCCGTATTCCACAAACGGATTGTCTGTAACCGTTGCCAACAATGCCATCCAGGAGATGTCTGTGGTGAGCGGCGCGTTTAACGCCGAATACGGTAACGCCATGAGCGGTATTGTAAACCTGACGACCAAAGACGGTGGCCAGAAATATAAAGCATTTTTAAGTTTTTACAGCGGCGACTTTGTCAGTTCGCACGACGATATTTTCTTAAACATTGATGACATTGACGCGGTTGCCAACCGCAATATAGAAGGTACCTTTTCCGGCCCGCTCTCATTCCTGGGCAGCAATGATCATACTTTTTTCCTCTCCGGGCGTTATTCCAAGAGCGAGGGTTATCTCTATGGCCGCCGTGAGCACCTGCCATCGGACTCTGCAAATTTTGATTTGAAAACAGAGACAATCAGCTATAAAGATGACTTTTCCCAAATCGTTACCATCACGAGAACCTATGACGAGTGGTATATTGAACTTGGCGGTGATAATGCTATTGTCCCGATGAATCCAAGCGAAGGTCTGAATCTGATGGGCAAGTTGAAGTTTAAGCTTACGCCCAATATGACTCTGCGCACGCAGTCACTTTTCAACCAGGGTCGCTCCAAATCTTATTCACACCTGTGGAAATTTAACCCGGAAGGTTTGCCGACCAGCCGTTCCTGGAGCGCACAAAACTCGTTGCTCTTCACCCATACTCTTTCTCCAAAGACGTTTTATGAACTGAAGGCAGCCGTCAATTTTCAGCGCTCAACCACTTATCTTTATGAAGATCCAGGTGATCCGCGCTACGTTCCCACGGACAAAGTCCAGGGCTCCCCTGCGGGTGTCCAGTTTCTTTTTGGCGGTACTTCCATGGGGCACTCTTATTCCAACTCATTTACATACCTTGGCAAGTTTGATATAACGAGCCAGGTTAACAACCGTCACCTGGTCAAGGCGGGACTGGAAGCACGCCTTTACGAGCTGGACCGCGAAAATTTCACGATACTCTATGACCGCAATCGCTATAAACAGCCTACGGTACTCGGCCTGGATTCACCGACACACGACGCTTATGTAACTTATCCGCGGCAGATGTCGGCATACATCCAGGATAAAATTGAGTACGACGATTTTATTATCAATGCGGGCCTTCGTTACGATTACTTTTTCTCTGATTTCGATTACGCGGTAGATGTATTGCAACCGGACGGCGAGTTGAAGGAAGCGGAACATAAACATATGGTTGCCCCGCGTTTGGGTGCTTCCTTCCCGATAACCGCGACCGGCATTATTCACTTTTCATACGGCCACTTTTTCCAGATGCCTTCTCTGGCCAACTTATATGTAAACCCGGAATTTGAAGTACCCGTGAGCGGATCGTTTACTTTTGGCAATGCCAACCTGAATCCGCAAAAAACGGTTATTTATGAAATGGGTCTGCAGCAGCAGATCAGCGACCGCTACGCCATTGACGTTACCGGTTTTTACAAGGATATCCGCGATTTGCTGGCTACGCAATCATTGCAATTCCGCGCCTTAAGCGGTGATATCCGTAACTACAGCCTCTATCGCAATCTGGATTATGCCAATGTGAAGGGGCTTACGCTCTCCTTCACCAAGCGCATGATGGGCGGCGACCCGGTTGCGGCCAATATTGACTATACGTTCCAGGTCGCAGAAGGTAATGATAATGATCCGTCGGCTTTTTATTTCAGTAATCTGTCTGGGCAAACGGCAATCCGCACAATTATTCCGCTGGACTGGGACCAGCAGCATGTGCTGAATGCTTCGGTGACCGTACGGCCGTTTCAGGGTTTTCTGGTTAGCGCGATCGGGCAAATGAGCACGGGCTACCCCTATTCACCTTTTCTGTTCAACTCTACGTATGACGCGGAACCCAACTCCGACCGAAAACCGACATACAAGGGCGTAGACTTAAGGATGTCTTATAATTTTGCCTTTAAAGACATTAACTATCAGTTCTTCGTAAAGATTTATAATCTTTTTGATTCGCTTAACGAACGTTTCGTATTTAACGATACGGGCCGCGCGGGTTATACTTTTGCCAACCGCAGCGCCGATGAGCCAAAAGAACTTATCGAAAAATATGACACGCCAGGCGTGCATACCTACGAAGAATACATTACACGTCCTGACTTTTATCGTGCACCGCGTGAGATACGCGTGGGCATGAGCATCGACCTATAAGCGAGGGAGACATATTAAATGCACATTATGAAAAAGATTGTATTTGTAACATTGTTGTTTTGTCTGGCGGTACCGCTTTCCGCGCAGCTATCCAAGCAGGATTCTGTTTATCGTTTTGGCCCGCAAAAAGAGTGGTCGCCGGAGCAGGTAGACGCCTGGTGGCAATGGTATAATAACCGTTTCCAAAAAACAGCGGCAGATAATCCCATCCTGCGCCAGGATGTTATAATGAACGGTAACAAGATTACCACGCAGATCTGGAACTACGGCTCCATTTCCGCACCGGGTAACCGCACCACGGACATTATCTGGGAAGGCCTTGGCTACGGTTACGAGTTCGGCCCCTTTGTGGCGTCTGAAATTCCCGTGCCGCCCGGCAGTCATCCTGATGTTGTTCGCAAGAACGATTCCACCTGGGTGGTACATGCCATTTCCGATGGATTGATCTCCAATGGCGGTGAAGTCTCGCCAGACTTTACCGAGCGCTGGGGCTGGGAACCGCTTGAGGTTAGCGACGACGGTATTAATGTTTATCTGAACAGCACGCAAAATACCATGCCTACCAATGACGCGCCGGATCAGGACGCCGACGGCAAACCCGACACATGGCCCGACGCCTGGTATAATGAAAACCTGCGCGATTATGTGTGGCCCGGTGCGTTGGGGCAAGGCGCCACCAATGCTGACAAGGAATCTTTCTTTGTTATGGATGATGTGAACAATCGCGAATTTGAGTATTACCCCTACCCCGGAGATTCAGTGCGCAAGGGCCTGGGGCTTGAAGTGGAAGGCCGCGTGTATCAGTGGTCCAACCCCCTGGCTGAAGACGCGATCTTTTTAATTTATAAAATCCGCAACAAAGGCGCTTACGACCTGAACCGTGTCATTTTTGGTATGTGGGGCGATCCGCACATCGGCGGCCCGGATAACTGGCAGGATGACCTGGCTGACTTTAACCGTGATCTTAATATGACCTTTGCCTGGGATAACGATGGACGAAGCGATATCGCCGGCCGTGTTCCGGGTTATATGGGCTATAAGTTTTTGGAAAGTCCGGGCCTGGCCAATGACGGTATCGACAATGATAAAGACGGTATGATCGATGAAAGCTGGACGGACGGCATCGACAACGATGGCGACTGGAACGCCGAAACCGATGACGTGGGCATAGACGGCGTTCCCAATACCCTTGATGAAGGTGAAGGTGACGGTGTACCCACTGCCGGCGATCCTTTTGATATCACCAAACCCGGTGAGCCCAATTTTGAATTTACCGACATCGATGAATCGGACATGATCGGTCTGACAAGTTTTGCTCAGCCGTCGTTCTCCGGTCTCCAGATTAGCGACGATGAAGAGATGTGGAGCCGTTATATTCAGCCGGGCCAATTTGACACGCTTGCCGGCTCCCGCGATCCGGGCGATTATGTGTTTTTGTATGGCTCCGGACGCTTTACTTTAAGATCGATCCAAACGACACCGGATGACCAGATAAGCGAAGCCATTAAGCGCTTTTCAATCGCCCTCATAATCGGGGAAGACCGTAATGACCTGATTCAAAATGCTGAAACGGTGCAGCGCATTTATGACAGCGGTTACCAGTTTGCCAAACCGCCCGCAAAGCCAAACCTTACCGCCGTGCCCGGCGACCGCAAAGTGACACTTTACTGGGATAAGGTGGCGGAATCCTCCTTTGACGCCGTCTCCGGCGAAAATGACTTCGAAGGATACGTCATTTACCGCAGCACAGATCCCGGCTTTCTTGATATTCAAACCATCACAGACATAAACGGTACCAAATTTTTATTTGAGCCGCTTAAAACGGTAACCGGGGTAGATGCCCGCTTTGACCTGGACAACGAATACAGCGGGCCCAGTAACGTTCCATATACGGGGCGCGGTGTTTCCTATAATCTTGGCAATAATACAGGATTGCGCTATACCTTTATTGATTCCAACAATGTGATCAATGGTCAGCAATATTTTTATGCGATCGTTTCCTATGATCACGGCAGCGACAGCCTGGGTATTCCGCCATCGGAGTGCGCCAAGATTGTTACTTTTGACCCGACGACAAACACCTATTCAACAGATGTTAATACCGCCCTTGTGATTCCGCGGAGCAGAACAGCAGGTTACGTAGCGCCACGCCTGACCGACGGAATTCAAAACGAAACCGGCGGCCGCTCCACGGGGACCATATTTGTCAGCATTCTGGACGAATCTGCCGTAGAGGATAACAATACCTTTGAGATCCAGTTCGCTGATTCGACTGCGGAGGGTCTGGAGTATACCGTAGAGGATCAAAAACCAATTGAAGAGATGTTCATCTCCTTTTTCGGCAGGTCTGTCTCATTGCAAAAGCAATTCGTTAATCCTGAGTCATTTGTTGTACGTTCTGAGAGTGGGGAGACTTTCACGGAAGGTGTAGATTACGATCTCGACGCCCGCTTTGGTACGATCACTGTTTTCGACCCGGACAGCGTACCCGGCGCGGGCATGATGGACGACACCCGTTATACGGCCGAGTATACGCACTTCCCCATTTTCCGCAGTTTTGCCGTGGATTCGCAGGAAACCAACCCCATCTTTGATGGCATGCAGCTGGTTATTAAAAACGAAGAATTCCGCGTTAATGAAGACCTGACCGGCTGGAACAGCAGCGCACAGACAGAGATGGAATTTACCCTTCTGGAGCGTGATTCGGCCAGCTTTTACCCCGCGGATTATGAGCTGAGGTTTTTTACGGATATGCAGGATTCATCAATAAACGACATTGCCACTAACTTCCAGTTGTGGAATGTTACGGAAAACACGAAATCGAAATTCTTTGTGCTGGAAAAAGCCGCTACACGCAACGGCACATGGGATCCGGGTGAAGATATTTTCATCTTTGAGAATGGCACCAACACACGCAACGCTGTGTGGCAGCTTGTTTCTCAAACCCGTGATACGAGTGATGCGCCGGCCAACGGCGATATCTTCCTGCTGGCTACCTTTAAGCCATTTAATCCCGGTGATATTTTCCGTTTTACCACGGAAGGCGCACGCGAGGATAAAGCGCTGGCCCGCAATAAGCTCGATGACATTCGTGTGGTACCAAACCCTTATGTGGCTACAAACGTCATTGAGCCGGCCAATCCAACAGCGAGGGACGAGCGTGGCTTCCGGCGCATTTACTTTGACAAAGTGCCGCAGAAATGCACAATCAGGATTTATACGACGGCTGGCGAATTGGTGCGTACCCTGCATCATGACAGCAGCGTAGATGACGGCAAAGTTTATTGGGACCTTTTAACACGTGATAACATTGAGGTGGCATACGGTCTCTACTTTTATCACGTCGATGCCCCGGGCATTGGTACCACTGTCGGCAAGTTCGCCATCATAAAATAAAGATCTCCGCGGAGGATTCATGAAAAAGCTATTAGCAATAACATTTATATTTTATTTTTGCGGTTTTTCCGCCGGCCTGGCTCAGGATGGTGACCGCGTGTCCAAGGTCGGAACTACCGTAGCCCAGTTTTTAAAAATCGGACCCAGCGCGCGCTCTATTGGTATGGGAGGAGCTTTCACTTCCGTGGCCAATGATGTAAGCGCCATTCATCATAATCCCGCAGGCCTGTCGCGCATTTATGCCAATGAAGCCATGTTTACACATGTTGATTGGTTGGCCGGAACTTCATTTGATTATGGTGCGGTCGTGCTCAATCTCGGTTCATTTGGAGCGTTGGGCGCCATGGTGGCCTCTTTCCAGTCCGGTGAAATGGAAGTAAGGACAGTTCAGCAACCGGACGGCACCGGCGAGCGTTTTGACACGCAGGATATAGCCGCGGGCCTCGCTTACAGCCGCAATCTAACAGATAAATTTTCCATCGGTTTTACCGGGAAGTTTATTTACCAGCGCATCTGGCACATGACGGCCACTTCCGTTGCGCTCGATGTGGGTACGCTTTTCGAGACGCCTTTCTGGGGCATTCGTCTTGGGGCTTCCATCAGCAATTTTGGCAACAAAATGAAATTGGAAGGTCGCGACAGCAAGTTTGCCACCGACCCTGACCCGGACAATATCGGAAACGTGGAAATTGTAAACGCTCAGTATGAAATGCTGGCCTACAACCTGCCGCTGCGTTTTCAGGTTGGCTTTGCCAAAGATATTGAGATCGGAGAATACAATCGCCTCACACTGGCCCTGGACGCCATTCAGCCCAATGATAACTTTGAAGCCGTCAATACAGGATTCGAGTATGGCTGGAAGGAGCTTGTTTTTCTTCGGGCCGGCTATAAGTCGCTGTTTCAGGATGAAACGGAAGAAGGCCTCACTTATGGTCTCGGGGCCAATATCCGCCTGGCGGGCCAGACGCATTTGCGTGTAGATTGGGCTTATGCCGACTGGAACAGGCTGGAAAGCGCCCAAAAATTCAGCTTATCAATACGGTTCTGATATTGAAATGAAAAAAACGTTATTTACCCAAAAGGCAATCGTAGCGATTGCCTTTTTTTTGCTCTGCTGCTCTCCCGACTCCCAAGAACCGTTGCTTGAAGTAAATGGCCATGATATCAGCCAGGATTATTTTGTCGATTTGTATCGGTACAATCCTTTGTTAACGGACGTTAAAGACGACTCGCTGGCAAAAATCATGATTTTACACGGCTTGATTTGCCGCCAGGTTATCACGCATGATGCCGCAAAGCAGCGCTTTGATGAATCGGAACTGCTTGCCGCGCGGGTAGCTCAGCATGAACGTGAGGCGTTGATTGAGGAAGTCTGGGAGCAAGAGATCTTTCCTCAGGTTCAGATAAGCCCCGAGGAGATTTCCGCTGTTATCGAACGGTTCAAGTTTCAGCGAATATTGCGCTATATGGTATTTGAAGACGAAGCCGCGGCGCGGGACTTTAAGCAAAATCCGCTATGGCGCAATTTTTCAGTGCGTGCGGATACGGTGAAGTATGACCCCGGATCAGCCTTGTCCGACTCTCTTTTTGGCGCTGTTCCCGGAGAAATAGGGGGACCGCAACGGGTAAACGATCTTTACTATATCTACCAGGTTATTGCCGAAACCAACGCGCCGACCGGCCAAACGCCTGGCATAAGCCAGGTTGAAAAAAAGCTTAAATTGAAGAAAAGTAAAAATCTTTTTCGTAAATTTGCCCGGGAGAAACTGGGTCAATACAGCTACGAATTAGACAAAGGAGCTTTAAAAAGCCTGTTCGAAGAAGTTTACAATCGTGGTCCACGGATGTTACGCGGAGCGGCTATGCCCGAAATAGCGCCGGCTGCAGGAGAAGCTTCCATTGTCCGTTTTGCCAATGGTGTTGTGTGGGATGGAAGTGCTGTTCTGAAGCGGATGAAAGTTTCACCCTATCCTCTGAATTTTGAAAGCGGTGCGGCTTTTCAGCGCAGCTTTTTAAGGGTGCTTAAGGATATGCTGGATGACCAGACGATTGTCTTTTACGCCCGAGAAAAAGGATATGGCTCGGCGGAACAAGTGTTACGTCAAAAAAAGTTATGGAGCGATTTTTATCTTGAGCAAAGCTGGCTGGAGCGTACAGACAATCCGCAAAATGCTCTGGATAGCCTTTTGGAGCAAAGCAGCGTCCGGCTTAATTACGCGCAATGGGATACGCTGGACAGCCAGCGCACAAATATGGCGGTTCTGAAACAGCATTTCCCAAAGCGCACACTGGTACCGCCTTTGCGCCCTGTTTTGAAGAAACAATTGTTACAGGAGATCGAATCGGGCAAGTGAAAATTACGATTCTTACAAAAATGTTTGTGTGGATATATAAAAATATTATATTTGCTATAACGGTTTGTTCGCCAAGCGTACAAACCAGTTAAAGACCTACTTGCCCGCAACTATATATTTATTTATTAACCGTAAGGGAGGAGCGACATGCGCAGAGTCGCTTATCTTATCTTTAGTGTTTTCCTTACCGCTTCATCCCTGTTTTCAGGGACGACAGGAAAAATAGCCGGGGTTGTTACAGACGCCGAAACCGGCGAGCCCCTTCCGGGCGTTAACGTTTATCTTGAGGGCACCACCCGTGGTGCGGCCACAGACCTGGATGGCTTCTATGTTATTATTAATGTGGAGCCCGGTACTTATACCATGCAGGTTGTAAACGTAGGTTACGCCAGCAAAACATTCACTGATGTACGCGTTTTTATAGATCAAACAACAGAAATAAATGTACAGCTGGGCACAGAAGCGATCGAACTGGATGAAGCCATATCTGTTGTTGCCGAACGTCCGGTTGTGGAAAAAGACGTTGCCGCCAGCCGGGCGAATATTTCCACTGAAGAGGTCGAAGCATTGCCGCTGGCGAATGTTTCCGAAGTTGTTGCTCTGCAGGCCGGTGCCGAAGGCCTGGAAATTCGCGGCGGCGGACTGGACGAAGTTGTCTTTATCATGGATGGATTCAATCTTCGTGACGGAAGAGACAACGAACCTTATACCGGCATCAGCTTGACCAGCATCAAAGAGATCCAGCTGCAGGCCGGAGGGTTTTCCGCGGAATATGGTGATTTCCGTTCCGGATTGATAAATGTTGTCACCAAGGAGGGCTCCAAGAGCGATTATAATGTAAACGCGGTTTTTCGCTATTCGCCGATAGCTGCAAAACACTTTGGACCGGCCTTCAATGATTTTGACGCCTATTATGTTCGTCCATTCCTGGATGATGAGGTTGCCTGGGTTGGAACCGATAACGGTGGCTGGGATGAGTGGACGCGTTTGCAGTACCCGGACTTCGTAGGATGGAATGAAATTGCCCGTCGTACCCTGGAAGATGATGATCCTTCAAACGATCTGACTCCGCGTGCCGCTCAGGAGCTTTTTCTGTTCCAGCACCGCAAGCAAACCGATATCGATAAGCCGGACTATGACGTTGATATCGGCTTCGGCGGTCCCGTACCGTTTCTGACCAAGGATCTGGGTAATCTCCGCTTTTTTACTGCCTATCGACGCCTGAGAGAAATGTATCTGGTCCCGCTTTCACGCGAGGCATACACAACTCAAAACTGGCAAATTAACTTCACATCTGATCTCGGACCCGGCAAGAAACTTGTTGTTTCGGGTTTAATTGGCGAAGAGGTTGGCACAAGCCGCAGCCGCGCCGGAGCTCCTACGCTTTTTACGGCACCCTGGCAAATAGCGAGTGATCTGACGACGATCAGTTTCGTGGATTCACGCATTTTCAGCACGGATTACTGGAATCCTTCACGGGTTAATTTTAATAATGTCGGTATAAAATTTACCAACGCCATAAGTTCAAAAACATTTTACGAAGCTAAATTACAACGCTTCGAGTCGCGTTACAGCACTACGCTTGGTGCGTTGCGTGATACAACCAGAAGATACCAGTTCGGTAATTCTTATTTTGTGGATGAAGCGCCGTTCGGCTTTTGGGAGGCCCCAACTACCGGCATAGATGGTAACATGCGCATGAGCGTCGGCTTCAGTAACGCCCGTGATTCCAGTGTGGTAGTGCGTTATCACGGCAAGTTTGATATTTCCAGCCAGGTGAACCGCTATAATAATGTTAAGGCCGGCGCCGAGTTTGTTATTACTGACAGTCGGGTCAATTATGCCCGTTTCGATAGATTTTTACCATCCGGAAATGCTCAAACGAAATGGAACAGAACACCAATACAAGGTGCAATCTACCTCGAAGACAAACTTGAATTTGAAGGCATGATTGCTTCGGTGGGCTTGAGGATGGATTATACCCACGCCGGCGGCGAATGGTATTCCGGCTACAATCCTTACGATGCTGCCTTTAGTGGTGATGACCCGGCCGCTTTGGATACCCTCAATCAGGAACCGACAGAGCATATTTTTACATTTAGTCCAAGGCTGGCTGTTTCTTTTCCTGTATCCGAGAACAGCAAGATATACTTTAACTATGGCCACTTTCGCCAGGTACCGCAGCCGGAAAACTTTTTTATTCTCAGGCAAAACGGACAAACCAATGCGGTTGAGCGTATCGCTGATCCAAACAATCCTTTGCCAAAAACTATTGCTTATGAATTGGGATACGAGCACAGTCTGTTTGATGAATACCTAGTTCGTACTGCGGGCTTTTATAAAGACATCTCGGATCAGCCTACTACCGTGACATATATCAGCAGTAACACACGCGTAAATATTAATGAACCTAACTCTTACGAAGATATTCGCGGTTTTGAACTGACGATAAATAAAAACCGGGGACGGTGGGTGCGAGGATTCATTAACTACACTTACCAGGTAGAATCATCCGGTACGTTTGGTTTCAGAAATTCGTTTGAAAATTCAGTACAACAGCGCGAAGAGGAACGACGCCAGGCAAATTATGAACAGTCCAAACCAAGACCCCGTCCTTACGCCAGGGCTAATCTGTCCTTCTTTACGCCCAATCAATATGGACCGAGCGTTGGAGGCGTTTATCTGCTGGACAACGTAACACTCAGCCTTTTGGCCAACTGGCGTTCCGGCGGATATTTTGACTGGACAGACGGGGGGTCAGCCGATGAATTAGGTATTGATAACAATGTGCAGTGGACAGATTATTATAATGTCAATATGCGTTTTCGCAAGGGCCTGGAAGTTGGACCGGCGCGAATAGATTTTTTTATGGACGTACAAAACCTGTTTAATTTCAAGCTTTTTTCCACATACGGATTCGTTAGCGAAAAAGATGATTTTAGGCGTTACATGCGATCACTGCACCTGCCAGAAAATACAGAAGGCCTCGACCGGTTGGACTATACAAATATTCCTGGTGATGACCAACCCGGAGACTACAGAAAAAGCGGCGTGCCTTTTATTCCCATCATTACAATGGCTAACCGAAACAGCGTAAACAACCCCAACAAAAACGATCTTTATTACGAGGCCAGCAGCGGCCAGTACCTCACCTATAATGAACAGGGCGAGTGGACAAAAGCCAAAGACAGCCGGGTCAATTATGTATTGGACAATAAAGCTTATATCGATATGCCGAACCAGAGCTACCTAACGTTTTTGAACCCGAGGGATATTTTCTGGGGCATAGAAATCTCTTTCGATTTTTAAAGTCGGGACAAATCAATGAAAACTTTTCTAACTCTTATTTTTGCGATATTGCTTCTGCTTTCCTGTGAAGAAACAACCGTTCTCGGATCGGGGGATACAACAGGCAAAATATCGCTTACCGTTAACGGGCTTAATGCGCCCGGAGACTCTGCCTGGTATGAGGCCTGGATATCATGGGATGTACTTGAAGGCGGAAACAATGTTCAAAAATATGCCAGCCTGGGCATATTGGCTGGAAGCGCTTCCCCTTACTCCCTGGAAACAGAGGTGGAAATCGGGGATTTGCAAAGGGCCAAAGAGGTCATCATAACGATTGAACCGGATGATGTACCGGGCATGCGTTTTACCGGGGCCGGTGATACGTTGTTCACTCCTACAGTGTTTAGCGTCATAGGATCAACCATTGAAGCCAATAACAGCGTTTTTACGATAGGAAGCCAGCAGCTGCTTAATTTTGATTTTTCTACTTTACAGGGTTCTTTTATGGTGTATACACCAACTAGCCCTGCTTCTGCCAATAACTTTGCCGGACTTTGGTTTACAACGCTTGATACGACCATGTCAACAGACACAACGGGCACCGTGGTAATCGACAGTACTTATTCCGAAACCCTTGTGTTGCCCGAATTGACAAACGGTTGGGTTTATGAAGGCCTGGTAATTAAGGGAAGCGACACGCTCTCTACGGGAAAATTTACCAGTCCGATAGGGGCAGATATGTCATTTGCCTACAGTGGCAGCGGCCGCTCGGCGATTACAGCCTTTCCCGGAGAGGATTTTATAAATAATGCACCGGCGGGTTTGACGTTTCCACTAAACCTGGTTGGCGCGGAAGTACAAATTCGCCTGACGCCAACATACCCGGCTTATGCCAACCGGCCGTTTCGGATTACTTTAATGCGGGCTACCATAGAGCAAAACCCGGTTCTTTTTGAAGATATCATGCTCGAAAGCGACCCGTCGTCCTTCCCGGGCGGTGATTTGACAATTCGCATCAATTTGTATGAATGAGGGACGTATGAAAAATCTACTTTTAGCCTTTTATATATGCCTATTTGGTCTGCTTGCTTCCACACAGGCGCAAGGTGCTTACAAATGGCTCGCCGTGGGTAATCTGCATAACTGGTTTTCCGAATTCGGCTGTGAGGCGGAAGAAGGCCAGGGCTTTGCCCAACAGCAAAACGGATTGCAGTGGCCGGCTATTTACGAATTTCAAGACAATCAGGCCGCTAAAGGATTCTGGATTGGCGCCACCAATTTTACGGATGAAAACGGAACCAATTTTCCCGCGCGCGTTGTGCATGTTGGGCCGCGCGTGCTTGGTTTTAACGAGTTTTTTCCACTCGAATTTGAAATGATCAGCAAATTTGAACCGCCAACAGTTCTTGCCGATGGTGTCGAAACGTACCAAAAAGAAGTTGAGAATGACAGGATTGACCCAACGCTGCCCTCCGACAGGATGATTTATAATAAGGTTAATACGCTGTTGGGAATAACTATGGAAAGGAAAATCCTGGCATGGAGCAATCCGTTGCATGACAACTACATGATATATGAATACACTTTTATCAACACGGGCAATACAGACGACGACGAAGAGATAGAATTGCCAGATAATACAGTCAATGACGTTATATTTTTCTGGCAATACCGTTATTCCATGACCCGCCAGACAAGATACCTGATCGGCAACGCTTCCGGCTGGGGAATAAACACAATGAATGATGCCAGGGGCGATGGCGAAGAAAATATGCAAAAATACGGTGATCCGGAAGATGAACAGTTCAGGGCGCAATTCGCCTGGCATGGCTTTTATGCCGATAAAGCGGTCTCATACGATAATATCGGCGCTCCCATCTGGCGTCAGGATCCAGTAAACCCACCTTATATTGCAGAATATGATACAGTAGGCCGTCTTGGCGCGCCGCAATTCGGCGGCATTGTTACTATCCATGCAGATAAATCGGTTGATGATAAAAGCGATGATCCGGGTCAGCCTTTTACAACAACCACGGTAGGTTCTGATGAACCATTGACATCCAATAACAGCGCTTTTGACGTAGGTAAAATGCAGGAAGAATACGCGTGGATGTCACGAGGCCATTCGGATCGTCACGCATGGAAAGTGGTTCCGGACGGCAACTTCGCTGAACAGGATAAGACAGCAAATATCAGCCCGGGCGAGCCGGGCGGCTTTTCTTTTGCCAACGGCTATGGCCCCTACACAATGGGCCCCGGTGATACAATCCGTATTGTGATGGCGGAAGCCGTTGCCGGCCTAAGCCGCAAAAACGCTACGGAAATAGGTGTTGAGTATAAGGCTGGCAATATTTCCGATGTGGAAAAAAACGAAGCTGTTTTAACCGGACGTGATTCTTTGTTTCAAACGTTTCGCCGTGCGATTGCTAATTATCAATCCGGATATGATATCGCAAATCCACCACTGCCCCCGCAACAGTTGTTAGTTGAAGGAAAGGGAGACAAGGTATCCCTTTCCTGGACCTTGTATGCCAACTCTGGTGACGTACGCGGTTATAACGTTTATCGTAGCCGCGGCCGTTTCGATGCCGAGCCAGAATTACTAACCCCAGAACCTCTTGATCCGTCCGTCACTGAGTTTGAAGACACATCACCAGTAAGAGGAGTAGGCTACTTCTATTTTCTGGAAGTTTTAGGCCAAACCATTCCCGCAGACCCCGATCTGGGAATACCTGCAACGCAGTTAAAAAGCAGCAGGCTTTACACACAAACCTATGATCCTGTTTTTCTTAAGCGCCCTGCCGGCAGTTCAGAAACATTTGCTGCTGATGAAAGTACCGTACGAATTGTACCGAATCCGTTTATGATAGCCTCCTCACCAAACAGGCTGCGCTTTGAAAATGAGCCGAATAAACTGGTCTTCTACAATATTCCTGCACGTTGTACTATCGATATTTATACCGAGCGCGGGGAATTGGTTTATTCCATTGAACATACGGACGGCAGCGGAGATGAGTTCTGGGATGGTGTTACATCTTCCAACCAATTGGTAGTAAGCGGTATCTACCTTGCCGTGATAACGGACCAATCTACCGGCCGCCGTGAAATCAAAAAATTTGTCGTTATTCGATAAAGCGAGAGTGTTCATATGAAAAACAAATTATTAACTCTCATAGTCATCTTGCTTACTGTAGCATCCGGCTTTGGTGCTGAACGCCAAAAGCTGGCACAAACAGGCATGGTTTTCTTAAGCCTGTCGCTGGATGCGCGGATGAGCGCGCTTGGCCGTGCCACGGTTGCCCTTGAAGGCGGAAGCACATCTATGCTCTACAACCCTGCAGGTATGGCACGCTTGCCTTCCATGGTTTCAACAACCATTGGTCAGCTAAACTGGATAGCTGATTTTCAATATCAGTTCGCCACACTTTCCTACAGCCCTTCCGGTGGACAGTATGGCGTTTTTGGTCTTACCTATATCGCTCCGGACTACGGCAGCTTTCAGGGATCAATCAAAAGCGAAAACGAACAAGGCTTTCTCGACACCGGCGAGTTTTCTCCGATTGCCTACAGCATTGGTCTTAGCTATGCGCGGGCGCTTACCGATCGTTTCTCTATTGGCGGTCACATGAAATATGTGTATCAAAACCTTACAGGCGGTGCGGTCAATTTTAAAAATGCCGATCAGCAGGTGGTTACGGGCGAATTTGATGCCAATGTTTTAGCCTTCGATTTTGGTATTCTTTATAAAACCGGTTATCAAAGCCTGACGTTTGGTATGTACGTGCGCAATTTTTCACAGCAGGTACAGTATTACGAAGAGGCATTTGAACTTCCGCTGACATTTGAAATCGGTGTTGCCATGGACATGCTTGATCTGACGGACCTCGATTCTGACAGGCATGATTTATTGCTTGCGATAGATGCATCTCACCCCAGAGACTACTATGAGCAGATTGATGTGGGTCTTGAGTATACATTTCTCAAGCAGGTTTCATTGCGCGCCGGACTCACTTCGCCAACAGATGAAGAAGGCATGTCTTTTGGCGCCGGCCTGCGGCAGGAAGTTACAGGATTTGATCTGAACGTGGATTATGCCTACACACCTTTTGGTGTTTTCGGCGATGTTCACCGTTTTGCCTTTGGATTTTCTTTTTAAACGCGCATTAAGGAGCTAAAAATGAAACGCATGCGCCCCATGCATATATTAGTTTTGTCACTGATTGTATTGGTCCTGTCTTGCAGCGAAGAGCCAACAGACAGCTTATACAATCCGGACAGGGACCCGGGAACGGCACCAGTCATAACCAATATTCTGCCTGAAGACAGTGCCCTCGCCGGTGTAGGCACATTGACCATTACGGGCAATGGCTTTTCGCCTGTACCCGCGGAGAATTTTGTTGTTTTTGATGAAATTGTTGCCGAAGTGCTATCAGCTTCCGAAAACGAGCTTACGGTTAAAACGCCAAAGACAGCAAAAGACAGGTTTAGAGTAAGAGTAGGCATACGTTCTTCGGAATTATACAGTGATTCTGCCTTTTATAAGCTCAATCCGGCAGTCGCCGAATTCGGCACCTTGGCTCCGGGAGAAGTGGTTCTGGCCGTAGCCGTGAACCGTGCGGGGACAGTATTTAAATATATTCAGGGTAAGGTACTGAGAAAAACCATACCGGGACAATCTACTAAGCTTGTTAACGATGCCATGGCCTTTGAGCTTGTAGAAGCAATGCAAATAGGCCCAAACGATGAACTCTATGCGTCTGTTACTATTAGAAATGGTCAAATAGTTAAACTTGATACTACCAGTGGCAGTTTTAGCTCTTTCGCGTCATTCCGTGGTATCCCCCGTGATTTTGATTTTGATGGATCATTTTATATCTATACGGCCATCGATAGCTCATATACACAAGGCACACAAGTAATTGCTGCCGGCAACATAACATCCATCATGCCGGATGGCTCTTCGAGTACTGTTGTCCAGAGTTTTGACAGGCCGGTTTCGAGTCTTCGTGTTTTTAACAACAATTTGTATTTCACGCTACGTCATCCGGATTCCTCAGATGCAGTCGCATTATATAAGGGAACCATAGATGGAAATGGAGGGCTGTCCTCTATTTCTCCGTTATTAACTGCAGAACAAAGTTCTGTTTTAAATCAAGCCGGTATAAATGATATTACTGTCTCAGAAGAGGGAAGGATTTTTATCGGTACATCTGCCGAGCCGGATGCTATATACGTCTTTGATGAAGCAAGCCAGACACTGGACATACATTATCCCGAACTGATTGGGCCTGAAATAATTGATTTTCATTGGGGAACAGGCCTGTATTTGTATGCCGCCCAAAAAACATCGAGTTCCTCTTCAAAAGTTTTACGCATAGATATGCGCGAAAATGGAGCTCCTTATTACGGGCGCGATCAATAATGAAAAAAAATACTGTTTGTGAAACAAGCACGAAGGAGGTGAAGCAGCCTATTTGAGTTGTTGAGAAATGGAAACCACTATACTAGTACCCTTTAACAGGAGGAGTGTATGACTCACGTTCGTTATACCACGTTCATTTTTGTGGTTCTGTTTTGCGCAACACAACTGTTCGCACAATGGAGCCGTCAGGATTCTATTCAGATTCCTGATCTTAATCTAAACGTCGGAAGCATTGGTAATATCGTTGCCGGTGCTGATACCGACGGTGATGGCTTGTTGGAAATTTTTATGGCCAACGACAACTCTAATGATACGCCGGATGAGCTCGTTCCACGTTTATATAAGCTGGAACAAGACGGCGCTGGTGGCTGGAACAATGTTTGGAGCACCGAACTCGCAGGTATTGCCCAAAACACCTGGCCTGCCCTTACCGTTGATGACCTTGATGAAGACGGTAAAGAAGAGATCATCTGGGGGCCGGTTAATAATTTTGCCGGTGTAGCTAATCCTCCACGTATCGTGATTTTTGAATCAGTAGGTGGCGGTTCTGATGATATGGGTGTTTCCGATGGCTTTGGCGGTTTTCTGCCAAATACGCAATTCACCATGACCAATCAGGACAATCTTAACCTGCGCCCAACTAATTTCGTTGTTAATGACGTTGATGGCGACGGCACAAAAGAAGTGATCTTTAATGATCGTACCGGTACATCCAGTGGCTGGTATTTTGGTGTCCTCTCCGTTGATGATGTTCCGGATGCCGGCGACGGCAGCGAAACCTGGACGGTTGAATCCAATGGTTTGACTGTTTCCGGTGGCCCGATTTCCGGTGCCGAAAACAAGTGGGATGTTGCTGTTCTTGACGGCACCATCTACCTGTTCGACGAAATTACTACCACGCGCGTTCGCGCAACGGCCGCTGACACTTACGAGTTGCTCGAGGATCTGCCGCCTGTTGCAGGTGGTGGTGGTCCTTTCAATAGCGTTGAGGTTTATGATATTGATGGAAACGCCCAGCCGGAAATTATCTTTGGTACTTATTGGACGCCTTTTATTCAGGACGATTCACCTGCCGGCGTTTATGTATATGAGTATGATGCCGAAGGCGATTCACTTAAAGGCACGCTAGTGGCGGACCTTTCCGCTTACGGTGAAAGCATTCGTCTTGGCGGTAGTTCTATCGGTGATGTTGATGTTAACGGCCGTACCGACTATATCGTAGGTTCGCGTTTCGCTGAGCCCAACGCAGCCATTTTCCGCTTAGAGTACACTGGCGCACAGGACGACGTAAGCAACATTAATAACTGGACTCATGAAATTATTGACTCCGAATATGCACCTAGCGGTTTCTGGAATGTTATTGGCCTTGCTAATATTGATGATGACCTGGGTACCGAAGTAATGTACACCACAAGCTTTGGTCCGGAAACCAAGGCATTGGTTGTTCTTAATGTAGAACCGGACGTAAGCCCCGGCGTATGGCAGCTTGACCAAATCCAATACTCCTATGACGGGGTTGTGGATACAACGGGTGCCGTACACGGTGTTGCTGTAGACGGTAATAACCGTCTTTGGATTGGTACATTCTCCGGTGGTGTCTTTGTTTATAACGAAGATGGCTCGGAATTCATGACCCTTGACTCAACTACCGTTGAAGCAGACGGCGGTGGGGACTCGACTGTCTTCTTAACAGGCTGCCGCGGACTGGCAACGGACAATGATGGTAACATCATTTATACCAAGAGTGGCGGTACAACACTGAAGCTTGATCCGAGTGACGGTAGTACGCTGGCACGTGTTGAGCTTGGTCTGTCGCAAGGTGCACCGATGGTAGACGATGAAGGATTTATCTACACAGGTGCGGTTGTATTTGGCGGCAATCCCTTCATCAACGTTATTAATCCGGCTACGTTTGACGTAACTCAAACGATCACGCTTGATCCTCTGGCAGGTGGATTCCATCGTGGTATCTATGTTTCGCCTGACGGATTGACGCTCATTCCGGGTAACCTGGCTGAAGGCGTTCACTCGCTTTATATTTACGAATCCACGGACTTCATCAATTATCCGTTGGCTGACAGTATCCGAAATGACAACACCGGCAAACCTATCTTCGAAGCACAGTCGGTTACATTAGACCGCAGTTCCGATGGCAAGTTCTGGGTATCCCAGGATAACGCATATGCCGGTACGCAGGACGTAAATGCTATAGTATGGTTTGATCCGCGTGATAATACCTACGGTTACGTATGGATGCCGCAGGATAACGGTGATGACACCGACGGACCTCGTGGTGTTGCTTTCAATAGCGATGGTACGGTTATGTACACCGGATCGTTCAACAACGGTGTTGTGTATAAGTACACCGGTGTATTCACGTCGCTGAGACGTCATGAAAATGTTGTAACTCCGGAAAATTATACGCTGAAGCAGAACTATCCTAACCCGTTCAACCCGACAACGACAATCGACTTTACGATTGCCAAGAGCGGTAAAACGGTGCTGAAAGTGTATAACGTTCTAGGTCAGGAAATATTGACACTTGTTGATAAGAACCTGTCCGCAGGCGATTACAGCATTTCTTTTGACGCCAGCAAGCTTTCTTCCGGCATGTATATTTATAAACTGCAGTCCGGAGATTTTACGGATACACGTAAAATGACTTTGATCAAGTAATATTTAATGTAAAAGTCTAAAAGGGCATCCATACCTGGGTGCCCTTTTTTTAACTTGAGGAATGTGTAATGAATAGGATCGGATACATTTTTTTGCTTTTGCTTTTTGGATTTCAGGCCTCCTGCTTTGCGCAGGCTGACCCTCCAAAACGCGAATTCCGCGCGGCATGGATAGCCACCGTTGTCAATCTGGACTGGCCGGCTAACCCGACTACGGGTACCGCGGCACAGAAAGAAGAATTGATAACCCTGCTGGATGAATTGAAAGAAGTTGGCATAAACGTGGTAATCTTTCAGGTCCGGCCGGAATGCGACGCGCTTTATGACTCACCTTATGAACCGTGGTCATACTGGCTTACAGGTTCGCAAGGCTCGCCGCCTTCACCGTATTACGATCCGTTGGAATTTGCGATAGAAGAAGCACATGCCCGTGGCATGGAGCTTCATGCCTGGTTTAATCCTTATCGATCGGTCAGGGAAGAAGGTACCTATACTCTATCTCCCGATCACATTTATAGTGAACATCCCGAGTGGCATTTTAAAAAGAATGACTTGATCATGCTTGATCCGGGCATTCCGGATGTACGCGAGTATGTCGCCGGTATTATCACGGATGTCGTACGACGCTATGATGTCGATGGCGTTCATTTTGACGATTATTTCTACCCTTATGAGGGAACGACCAACAGCGACGACCAGGAAACATGGGATGCTTATAAAGGTGATTTTACCAATCGCGGAGAATGGCGCCGCGAGAACGTAAATATCCTTGTTGGCATGGTGGCTGACAGTATTCAGGCCATTAAGCCGCATGTAAAATTTGGTATCAGTCCTTTCGGTATTTGGAAAAACGGCGTGCCGCCGGGCATAACAGGTTTGGATGCCTATAATGTGATCTATTGTGACGCGCCGACATGGATGGACAGAGAATACCTGGATTACCTGACGCCACAGCTATACTGGCCTTTTGGCGGCGGACAGGACTACGGCAAACTGATGCCCTGGTGGGCTGATGATGCCCGGATAAACGGACGCCATCTCTACCCGGGCCAGGCCTTATACCGCCAATCCGGTTGGGCTTCCGATGAAATACCTCGTCAAATTCGCCTGAACCGCGAAACGGAAAACAGCCTGGGCAGCGTTTTCTTCCGCGCGGATAACTTTTTTGAGAACCCCAAAGGGGTAACCGATAGCCTTAAGAACAATTATTATCGCTACCCTGCTTTGCTGCCCGTTATGGACTGGAAGGATATTGTGCCGCCCAATGAGCCGCAAAACCTGGCCTACGCGCAGAATGAAAGCAACGGTGTTTTCAGCTTGCAGTGGGATTTGCCTTTTCAGGCGACCGACGGGGATTCGGCTTCGCGCTATGTGATTTATAGATTTGAAGAGGCCCCGTTGATCGAAGACCTGGAATTGCCGCAATACATCCTGGATGTCACAAACAAAAGATCTTTCAGCCCGCCGATCCCTGAGGAAAATCAGGATCAATTCTATTTTTTGGTGCGCGCGCTGGACCGTAACTATAACGAGAGTTTTCCCAGCAACGTCATTACCGTAACGCCGCCCGAAAAACCGACGCTTGTTATGCCGGCTGACGGGGCCAAAAACCAATCGGACACGACCATGCTTTCATGGTCGGTTGTTGACCAGGCCGGGGCATATACGGTTGAAGTGGCTGCGGACAATCAATTTGAGTCGATTGTATTAACGGAATCGGTTCAGGATACGCAAGCCAGTGTTACAGGACTGGAGGGCTTAAGCACCTATTACTGGCGAACAAAAACAGGTAACGCCGCCGGACACAGCGATTACTCGCAGGCATACAACTTTACAACCGGTTTTCCGGTTGCCCCGGAACTCAGTTTCCCACGCAGCGGCACGGTCAATATTCCTTTGGAGATGACATTTGAGTGGTATCCTGCTGATTCCGCGGATGTTTATCGCTATCAGCTGGGGACAAGCTCCTTCTTCCAGGAGGGAACCGTAATTCTGGATACGGTGGTCACCGATACTTCAATCACCATCTCCGGTCTTAATGACTACACGCGATATTACTGGCGCGTATCGGCCTCCAACGAATATGGCAGCAGTAATTTCTCGGAAGTATGGGCTCTACGAACAGTTACCTCAATTTTTGAAGATCAGAATAAACCGCTCAGCTTTAAGCTGGGTCAAAATTATCCCAACCCGTTCAACCCCGTTACCACCATTGATTTCAGTGTGGCACGGGCTGGCTATACGAGTCTCATCGTCTATAACGTATTGGGCCAGAAAGTTGCAACACTTGTTGACGGCAATCTCCCGGCCGGAGTGCATCAGGCACATTTTGACGCCAGCTCGTTGCCAACCGGTATTTATATTTACAGGCTTGTACAGGGCAATAAAGTACAGGTACGTAAAATGATGGTTTTGAAATAGGAAATAGAAACGGTTAATATAAGTGAAAAGGCTGCCCCGGTTTGGCAGCCTTTTTTGTTAATAGGATCAGGGAGCAAGCCGCTGTATTTGCCAGGCATTTTCACCGCGGGTAAAAAGCAATCTGTCATGAAGGCGGTTTTTTCTTCCCTGCCAGAATTCGATTGAATCCGGAATGACAAAATAGCCGCCCCAATGTTCGGGCCTTGGGATAGCTGAATCGGCAAAACGTTTTTCCGCGCTTTTGAACTCCCTTTCAAGTGCATCACGAGATAAGATAACTGAACTTTGTGCACTGGCCCATGCCGCAATCTGGCTGCCGCGAGGTCTTGTGGCAAAGTAATCGTCGGAGATGCCGGAATCTATTTTTTCAGCATTGCCCCGTATTCTCACCTGCCGCTCCAGTTTGTCCCACCAAAATACAAGCGCACACTGTGAATTGCTTTGCAGTTGCAGCGACTTATCGCTTTTATAATTGGTATAGAAGACAAATCCTTTATCATTTAGTTCTTTCAGCAATACCATACGTGCACAAGGCTGGCCGTTTTGATCCACTGTGGCCAGGGTCATGGCATTGGGCTCCCGCAAACCGCTGTCCATAGCCTCTTTGAGCCAGATATGGAATTGTTCGAACGGGTCTTTTTTAAGGGATTTTTCATCAAAGCTGTTCATACCGTAAATTACACGAGGTTTATAGTTAAATTCCACTTTAGCTCCTTTAAATTGGCAGGATGATAAACGTTAACCTATTAAGAATTATTCAAGGGAAAAAGATGATCCTCACCGTTGACCAGAAAAATCACAATACAGGTGATGAACAATCTCCGCTTTTTCATTTTCACGTAACCCGCGCTTCCAGGGATAAGTACCGCTTTGATGAAGATCTTTTCTCCATACGCGGAAGGGTCGTTTTTGCAAACTTTAACGGAGCCCGGCGCTTTGCTCAAAAGATCAACGCGACGCGTCCGCCGGGTCAGGGGGTCAGCGCGGCAGAAATACAGGCGATGGGTCTGATTGATGAGATCTTCCATTTTGTGATTGAAAATTACCGCAAGCAGGTAAACCCATCCGTTTTAAATGACATCCTGGACAGGCTGGCCGGGGAATATGGCACCAAAAACCGGGATGCACTGTTAGCGCGCTTTGTTGATATATTTCCGCCACCGGCGGTTTACAGGGGGGAAATAACCGCAGCGCAATATATAAAGGGCCAGAGCGGCGAGCTGTCCAACCGCGAAATTGTTATGGAGGAGATGCTCGTACAGTGGCTTAACAACCGCAATCCTGCCTATAAAAATATCAAGGAGCTGATCAACGATTCGGAGCTGAAGCTTACCGACATATATGAAAAGGCGCTTGGCGGTTTAACGGCTTACTTACGTAAACAGGCCAGTGTGCCCGGTACTGATTTGTCGCTTATTGATTTTCTGTTGAGTCCTTTGCTCAGTCACCCGGAGTCAGTCTACGATCAGCTGGAATTTATACGCTCACGCTGGCGCGATCTGGCCGGTGGTTTTCTTTCGCTTATCCTGATGAGCATGGACCTGTTCCGTGAGGAAGCAAAACGCTTTGATCCGGGAGTGTTTCACGAGCCGGAGACAAATGTGCCCGGATTCGGCCCGGAATATGAGTTTGAACCGGAGCAATTCAGCCCGGACCTGGACTGGATGCCTCACCTTGTGCTGATTGCGAAAAGTACGTATGTCTGGCTGGATCAACTTTCCAAAAAATATGGTCTGGAAATAAACCGCCTGGACCAAATCCCCGATGAAGAGCTGAACAGGCTGGCGAATTTTGGCATTACCGGATTATGGCTTATCGGTGTCTGGGAGCGCAGCAGTGCTTCGCGAAAGATCAAGCAGATCAACGGAAACCCTGAAGCCGTGGCCTCAGCCTATTCTTTGTATGATTATGTTATTGCCAATGATCTGGGCGGTGAGCAGGCCTATTACAATTTGCGGGACAGAGCGTGGAGACGGGGCATCCGCCTGGCGTCCGATATGGTGCCTAATCACACAGGTCTGGACAGCCGCTGGATAAAACAACATCCGGACTGGTTCGTTCAATCCGAACACCCGCCGTTTCCGGGATATAGTTTTCATGGTGTAGATTTAAGCGAAGATCCTGATTTAAGCATCCACATCGAGGATGGCTACTGGGATAAAACCGACGCCGCAGTGGTCTTTAAAATATGGGATCACCGCGATAACCGGGCTCGCTATATCTACCATGGCAACGATGGCACCGGCATGCCCTGGAACGACACAGCGCAGCTCAACTATCTTAACCCGCAGGTGCGCGAAGCCGTTGTACAAACGATTTTGCATGTGGCACGACAGTTTCCCATTATTCGCTTCGATGCAGCAATGACGCTGGCAAAGCGACATTTCCAGCGGCTATGGTTTCCGGAACCAGGCAGCGGAGGGGATATTCCTTCGCGGGCAGAACACGGGCTTACCAAAGACCAGTTCAATGAATTATTTCCCGTAGAATTTTGGCGCGAGGTCGTTGACCGTGTTCAGCAGGAGGTGCCGGATACATTGTTGCTGGCGGAGGCTTTCTGGATGATGGAAGGCTATTTTGTTCGCTCGCTGGGCATGCACCGTGTTTACAACAGCGCGTTCATGAATATGCTCAAGAAAGAAGAAAACGCCAAGTACCGTGAGATGATTAGAAACGTGCTGGAATTCAATCCGCAAATTTTAAAGCGCTATGTCAATTTTATGAACAACCCGGATGAAGAGACGGCCGTGGCGCAGTTCGGAAAAGGCGATAAGTATTTTGGAATTTGTATTTTGATGTGTACGATGCCGGGTTTGCCTATGTTCGGGCACGGACAGATAGAAGGTTATTCTGAAAAATACGGCATGGAATACAGACGCGCCTACTGGGACGAAAAAGACGATGAGTACCTGGTAAACCGCCACAAGCTTGAAGTCTTTCCCCTGCTTAAAAAGCGCCGCCTGTTCAGTGAAGTGGATCATTTCCTGTTTTACGATTTTGAAACCATGCACGGCACAGTTGATGAGAACGTTTTTTGCTACAGCAATATCTATCATGATGAGCGCAGTCTGGTTCTTTATAATAATAAATACAATGATACGGCCGGCTGGGTAAGAACAAGCGTTGGCTATAACGACGGTAACGATAATCTACGGCGTACATCGCTGGCGGATGGTCTTGGCCTGTCGCATGATCCCAACCAGTATGTAATCCTTCATGATCATATCAGCCAGACGGAGGTCCTGCGCCGCAGTACGGAAATAATTGAATCGGGCTTTTACGCGCAATTAGGGGCTTTTAAATATATGGTCTTTACACCAATCCGTATTGTATATCATAATCAGGAGCATCCATATCACGAACTGTACAGCCGCTTGCAGGGACGTGCTGTGGCGTCGGTGGACGATGCCATGGAGGAACTTAAGCTGGCGCCGCTCATAACAGCCATGGAAAACCTGATCGGGCATATTCTCAACACGAAATGGCATAACCGCAAAGAGGCATTCAAGCGTGAGGATATTGTGCAGCCGGTGCGCTTTATTGACGCGGTCTGGAGCTTTGCGGAATGGGAATCCGATAAAACAAAACTGGAAACCCTGCTTTTTAAACGCTGGACCCGGATACATAAAAACAGCACGGCAATTCAGAAAATGGCCAGGAAGACCGAAGCGGAAAAGCATTTTATTGAAAAATGGTCCACCGAAATTGAGCTGAAAACACTGGCCGTTGTCGCTACTTTGCAAATTATGCTATCGTACCATTCGGGGGCTAACGCGGAAAAAAGCTGGAACAACTGGTTTATGAACAAAATCATTAAGCGCACTATGGATGACCTTGATGGACTGGCGCGTAAGAATGTTGCCATAAGCGTCAAGTATGAGAATTTATTTGAAATGATCGAAGCGGAGCCGTCGGTTGACAAGCTTGGCGAGTTTCTTAATTTGTCTGATGTGAGGGAGATCCTCGCCCATAACGTTTACCAGGGACAGGAGTATATCAATAAGGAGCGCTGGGAGCATTTTCTGGACTGGCAGGCTTTTGTTTACATAATGATGCATTCGAAGGGCGGTTTGGTCACATTCAACCGAAGCGTGATTGCCGGCCTGGACAGGGCAAAGAAGCTGGCCGGAGAGAGCGGCTATGACCTTGGCAAAATTAAAAAAGCGTTGCTGCCGGAAAAAAAGTCTAATAAAAAAGAGGTAAAAAATGACTGAAAAGTTTCGCATTCTCTATGAAAGCATACCCAAGCACCTGAGACAATATGTGGTTGATCAGAACTATGATCGCTACACCTGGCAGGATCAGGCGGTTTGGCGCTATATCATGCGTCGAAACATCGATTTTCTGAAAAAACATGCGCATCCTGCTTACATGGAAGGACTCTCCAAAACCGGCATCAGCATTAGCCACGTTCCGGACATAGATGAAATGAATGATTGTCTGGAACGCATAGGCTGGAAAGCAGTCATCGTGGACGGCTTTTTGCCGCCGGCTGTTTTTATGGAATTTCAGTATCATAAAATACTTGTAATTTCAGCGGACATCCGCAACATCAAACATGTTCTTTATACGCCGGCACCGGATATTGTGCACGAGGCGGCGGGACATGCGCCGATAATTGCCGACGAAAAATACAGCGAGTTCCTGCAGAAATTCGGCTATTACGGTACAAAAGCATTCAGCTCAAAACTGGACCAGGAGATTTACGAAGCGATCCGATATCTCTCCATCATCAAGGAATACCCGGAAACAACGGACAAGGAAATTGAAGATGCGGAAAAGGATCTTGCCGAAAAGATTGAGCAGAACACAAATCCAAGTGAAATGACCAAGTTGTCGCGGTTGCATTGGTGGACAGTGGAATACGGCCTGATTGGTAACGTGGAAGATTACAAGCTTTACGGGGCCGGATTGTTAAGCTCCGTGGGAGAAAGCAAAAACTGTATGGGTCCACGGGTCAAAAAGCTGCCACTCACTATCGAATGCACGGAATACAATTACGACATCACAAAAGAACAGCCGCAGCTATTTGTAAATCGCGACTGGCAGCATTTGCTGGATGTGCTTGAAGAATTCGCCGATGGCATGGCTTTTCGAAAAGGCGGAGCTTTCGGCCTGAGAAAGGCGCTTGAATCGGGTACCGAAGCTACATGCCAATATTCCAGCGGTCTGCAGGTCTCGGGGCTATTTAAAATCGCGATCATTAACGGCGATGAACCGGTGTATATTAAAACTGAAGGTCCGACCAGTCTGTCCTATAAAAACCATATTCTTGAGGGTCACGGCCCGGACTACCACAAAGGAGGCTACGGATCGCCGGTCGGCGTTCTGGAAGATAATCCAAAGCCGCTGGAAGATATGACTGAGGCCGAGCTGGAGCAGTTTCAAAACGATGACGGTATTTACGACCTGCGCTTTGAGGGCGGGGTGCGTGTACGCGGAGAATTATTAAAGACACTGCGCGAAAATGGCAAAAACCTGCTGATGACATTTACAAACTGCACAGTGACAGGACCTGACAATGAAACTTTGTTCCAACCGGATTGGGGCGAATATGATATGGCGCTTGGAGCAGAACTCCCGTCCGTTTTTGCGGGAACGGCAGACAAACTGAAACACAATGTATTTCCTGAAAAGTCAAAACGGAAAGCCATTCCTATAAAGTACAGCGACAAAGAGAAAAGCCTGCATCTGCTCTATAAAGAGGTGCGCGACATGCGCCGGCAAAAAACCGCGGAACTGCCAAAGCTCAGCGAGATCTTTAATATGGTGCGGGATAACTATAAAGGAGAGTGGTTGCTGCCGCTGGAGATCTATGAACTGGCCCGGGAAATGGACAGCAGCGACGCATTGCAAGCGGAGCTTATGTCGCATCTGGATAAAGTAAAGCAGACGTCCGATGAACTGGACAGCATTATTTCTAGCGGTCTCGAATTGCTGGAAAAATCAAGCACCTAAAAGCGGTACTACGGATGCCTGATAGAAGTCCTCAACCTGATCCAGCTTTTGAATATCGCTGCGGATGACATCTGCAGAGGTGTGATATTCCAGCGGATAATTAGGATAGATCTCATCCTCGCCTTGCATTCTTGGCGGTACATCCTGAAGTAATTCAATAAGGAACAATCCCTGATAAAGATCGCTTCGCGCTTCTTCCATTTGTCCCAGTTGCAGATAGCATAACCCCCTTAAGTGACATATCATGCTGCAGGAATTGTTCTGGGCGTAGGCGCGGTTCAGACATGCGATGGCTTTTTCGAATTCGTGCCCGTCGTAATGGAGTACAGCGGCTAGGTAGCAGATATACTCATCGTTTTTCTGCTCATCGTAGATTTCAAGTATATAGGAGCGGTATTTTTGCTTGTACTCGCTCCAGGCAAACCGGCTGTTCACTTCAAAAACGCGTTGGATAAGCTGCGGGTTTACTTCCGTGTAGAGTGGCTGCAAATCCTGGTAAATTGCCATGGTCCGGTCAAAGCTGAACGGTTCATCATCCATGATGTCCGGTGCGTTTGAAGTCGGGTGCTGAGCAAGCTTTTCGTATTCTTCATCGCTGTTTTTCAGAAACACCTCATTTCCTATATCAAAAATGAGATAGATTGATTCCAGCGTGAACTCCAAAGCCGGGCTGCGCTGACAAAACTGGTCATAAATCTCCTGAATGGAGCGTCTGATGTTCTGACGTGTCATAGCCTGATCCTTTGTTTAAAACATCCGTGTTTAATATTGATAATCGCTAATATTTCAGGATGCTTAAAAATTTGAATCAGGTGGCCAAAATATGAACTGTGATATTTGACTTGAATCCGTTTGCAAACGTATTTTCAGCTATAATTATGACATTCTGCGGAGTTTCTATGCGTTTCCCCATCCTGGTATCTTTTATTTGCTTTACGGCAGTTGTTATGGCCGTTGGCGCGGATGATACCAGGCAGCAGCAAAAGTCCAGTGTGGTGTGGCACAATTCGGAAGGCGGCTCGTGGGCACGTGTTTATCTGCAGAGTAGTCCCTTTCCCCACGCATCGCGGAAAAGCGGCCATACCTATAAAAATATGGTCTTTACCTATTCCGTTAATTACAGCGATAGCTCGGCCATCGTTTTTATCCCCGACAACTATTTTTCCTATGGCGGCCAAAACGATGTTATCGTCCATTTTCATGGTTGGGGCAATGAGGTTATAAACGTTATGCACGATTTCGACATGCCGCCGCAGCTGGTGCGCTCCAACAAGAACGCCATTCTTATCTTTGCCCAGGGGCCTAAGAACGCCATGGATTCGGCCGGCGGTAAGATGGAGGAAAAAAACGGTCTGCGTATGTTTATCATGGAGACGCTGGATCTTTTAAAAGCGGAAAACAGAATCGCTGCCAAAGAGTTGGGCAATGTGATCATCAGTGCGCACAGTGGGGGCTACAGGCCGGCCATACTTGGGCTGGTAAACGGCGGTGTTGGCAATAAAATTAAGGAAGTTTTTCTGTTTGACGCTTTTTATGATTTAACGGACAGACTGATTCCCTGGCTGGAACAGGACTACGAAAACAAGCTGCGCAGCATTTATACGGACCACCTCGCCGAAGAGCATAAGGAGTTTGCCAAGCTGCTTTCGTTAAAGGGACTTAAATACAACACGGTTTTATCACGTGACACAAAAATACTTTTAAAATACACCAGGGCCTGCCACGATTGTGTTATCGAGGGCAACTTTGAAAAGTGGCTCAAGGCCAGTTTCCTGGAAGACAGATTGGAAAACTAGTCCGGAACAAGTGGGGTGATTCTATGAAAACAGTACACAGAGCGATTTGGACGTTGTTAATTTTTGCCGGCTTTATAATGGCAGATAACAGAATGACAGAATTTAAGGCCGGCTATCTTGGGCCGGAAGATGCTAAAGGCGGCTTTTTTGGCGGGATAAACCTGGGACGCATGGTCGACGAAAATGTCGGTATTAGCTTTGGTATGGATTTTTATCATAGCAGTTACACCAAGGATACCAAGATCCGCGTGGAAGATCAGGGACAAGGCGATATAACAGTGGTCGCCCGCGAAGTTGATCAAAGCATGACGGCGATCCCGTTGTTTTTTAATTTAAATTATGTCGGGCCTGTTTCACCGGCCCTGGATTTGAAGGTAACGGGCGGTGTCGGCTACGAGCTGTTATGGAACAGCGTCACCAAGTATGAAGAAAATATCGACAAGACCAAATTCTTCAGTGGCTTTGCCTGGCATATAAGCGCTGGGGTCAGCATGCCCATCTCGCGCGCTTCCGATTTTTTTGGCGAGCTGGTTTACCATCATAGCACGCCATCGCGTGACCAGGGGGAAACTGAATTGGGCCTGCCCGTCCGGTCGGAGATTCGCATGTCCGGCCTTGGATTCCGCGTCGGCCTGCGCATCTATAATTTTGGTTTTTAGCAAAAAGAAGCACCACTATTAGATGAATCCATTAAATTTTATTAAGCGCTACCCGGCTTTTCTGCTGATATTGCTGCTTTTTGCCTGTGTCCCGCGCGATCAGATCCGCGAAGCACGCGAACCGGCACCCACGGTAAAAGTGCTCTTGAAAAAGATATCAGCGCCGGACACGCTCTACTTCCACCAAACCTTCGATCTGAATAGTGAAGAGGCCAATTACGAATTCGGGCGTAACAACAATCGTATAATTATTGAACCGCTGCCCGATGGCTACAAGCTTTTTAATGAGCAGCGGCTGTTCCTTTTTCGCCCGGCGGATGTCGTGCGTTTTGTTCCCCGTGAAGAAGGTGCCTGGTTTGCGTTCGATACAAAACGCTACAATGGAGAGATCTTTATTCAGCGCGCCGATGACAACAGCCTTCTGCTTGTAAATGTCATCGATCTGGAAGATTACCTGAAGAGCGTCGTTCCGGCGGAAATTCCTTCAGCAAAACAAGTTTACCTGGAAGCCATAAAAGCGCAGGCCGTTTGCGCCCGTACCTACGCCCTAAACCGCATCGCGCAGCGTGGAAACGAAATTTACCACATGCATGCCGATGTGCGCGACCAGGCCTACGGCTCGCTGACCGGACGTACGGAATGGAGCAACCAGGCCGTTGATAAAACCCGTGGCCGTGTGCTGGTTTACAACGACGAGCTTGCCCGGGTTTACTATCACTCACACAGCGGCGGCATGCTGGAAGAGGACTCTGTTTTGTGGCCGGGAGCCAATCTCACATACATGATGGCCCGCCAGGACGTTATCGGTGATCGCCTGGCAGGATCGGACAAGCCCTGGTTCCGCTGGAAGCAAACGCGCACATTGGCGCAACTCGATTCGTTATACAAGGCTTTCCGCGGTAAGGGCCAAAAGCCGCAGGCTGTCTCAGATACGCTGCGCCTGCCCTACGCCTTTAAAGTGTTGGAGCGCTCTGCGTCCAATCGTGTTAAAAAAATGAACGTTACATACGGTGATGACAGCTTTGACCTGCAGAATTACGAGATCCGTCGCTACTTTGGCTGGCCGGCGGGGCGCCTCTTGCCCAGCACGCTGTTTTATCTTAGCGCCAGTGATACGGGCCTGGTAATTCATGGCGGCGGCAACGGCCATGGCGTCGGTATGTCGCAATGGGGCGCGGTGGACAAGGCGGAAAAAGGCCTGTTATTTTACCACATTCTGGAGAGCTATTTTCCGGGCACGCGCTTGCGGAGGCTTTATTAATGCGCACTAAACTTATATTATTGTTTTTGGCGATTGTATTATTGCTTGCGGCATGTCAACCGCCACAAGGGGTGCGCCGCGGGCGTATGGAAGCTTCAACCGCTGCAGACAGCGTTTTGTATTATCAGCCCAAGCCGGTAAACGATCCGTTTCTGGACAGCCTCAAGGCCGGTTATGGACAGGATGTACGCCTGACCGTGACCGTTCTCCCGCCGCCTCCGCCACCCGCACCGACCCACAAGCAGATCGACGGATTTCGCGTACAGGTTTTTGCCGGCATCGATTCGCTGAATGCGGCGGCTATAAAAAGCCAGGTGGCGGCAAGTGTCGAAGACTCTGTTTATCTCGTGCGGCAGGATGCCCTTTACAAAGTGCAGGCAGGTGATTTCCCATACCGCCCCGGAGCGGACATGATGGTGATGGATATGCGTAAAACAGGATTTGACAAAGCGTGGGTCGTAGCTACAAAAATAAATATCCCGATCGAAGCGGACAGCGTATCTGTAAAGCCGCAAGCCGGCATCCAAAACGCGGGACGGTTCAGCATACAGCTCCTGGCATCGTCTGATTCGCTGAAAGCCAAAACGCTTGTGAACCAATGGCAGAACGTCGCGGCCAGCAACGCTTTTTATAAACGGGACGGGCAGCTTTACAAAGTTTTCGTCGGGCCTTTTGTCACCCGCGAAGAGGCGGAGGCTGAGCTTAATAACGTACGTGCTTCGGGTTACCCCGACGCCTGGATCGTAGAACGGATACCATGATCTATTACAACTACAAAGACATCATCAAAGCCCCACGGATTGCAGTAAGTCCGCAAAGATTGTACCTGGCCACGTTTGGTATCGCAGCGACCCATGTTATTTATTTTTGCACAACCTATCTGGCCTGTATCGTTTCCGGTCATTCAATCGGGAGCGTGTGGCAAAACCGGGGCTTGCTGCCCTTTATCTTCGGGATGGAGCTTACGCTGCCCGGTGTACTTATCGGCTGGGCAGGCATTGCTGTAAGCGCCTTTAGCCTTTTGCTTACGGCAACTGTTCTTTCCCGCGCGGTCTATATGTATCTGCGTGATAACTATTTTTACACGGGCCGCCAGGCGATCGCTTTTGCTTTCCGCCGCGCCGGAGCGCTGTTTGGCGTTTTCATTACGTTTGTCTTTTTGATTACGCCGTTCATAGTTGGGGCCTTGCTCATGGCCGCGGTCGGCCGCATACCCTGGTTTGGAGAAATCCTCAACGCGTTGGCCACATTACCCTACATTTTTTCCGGCATGGTGCTGGTGTTTATGACGATCTGCTTCGGCCTGGCCTTTTTTCTGGCGCCTGCTATTATCGCTTCTTCTGAGGAAGATGGCTTTGGCGCGGCCGTGCAGTGCATGCATCTCACCTGGGGCCAGCCCTGGCGCCTGGGTGTTTACGGATTAATGGGCATCCTGCTTTTTATTACCGGCACGGTCGCATTCGCGTTTGTAATTAAAATCGGGCTGATAATCTATTCCGTTTTGTTCATGCCGCTGATGCATTCGCTGGCGCCCATTCTGGATCAGGCGCTTTATTACGTGCAGATGTCCGTCGGTGGTCTGGATGCAATCGTACGTGATATTTTTGGTGAGGCCGGTTCGAGACTGGTTTATCTGAAAAAAGAGTATGTCGCCTTAACACTGGGGCCATCTGCGGAAATCTCCGCTGTTATCATCTACATTTTCCTTATGCTGGCCGGCTACATGACCGTAGGCTATGGTTACGCCATCATCAATGCCACGCTGGTAACGGGTTATATCATCATCGAAAAAAATCTTTCCGAAAAGAACCTGCTGCGCCGCAAAGACAGTGAGATCAGCGAGGACAGTGATGCCTTTGAACTGAACCTCGAGGAAAACACAAAAAACCTGGGCGAGGCAGACGCCACCTAGAATTTTGCTGTGGAAACCGATGAGCCGTTTTTTTTGACCGGTGAGGTTATTAAAGCACAGTTAACCCATGAATTTAGTCATCGGGTTTAGTACCAAATATTAACAAGGTGAACCGTTTTATCGGTTAACCTTTTCCACCAGGTTTTGCTTTTTCCTAAGCAGCAGACTCATAGCAAAAGCCACCGCGATCAGCAGACCGGCGCTTATCAGCGGAAATTCCGGACTCACCTTGTCAAAGAAAAATCCCGCCCACAACGGACCCAAAATACGGCCCAGCGCGGAAAAGGAATGATTTATCCCGAGGATTGCCCCGCTTTCACTATCTGAGGCGTTTTTGGAAACCAGCGCCAGCACAGACGGATTGTGCATGCCCAGGCTGATGGCCATTATGCCGGCCGCGCCAACAAACACGGGTATGTTCACCAGAAAAGGCATCACGATAAAGACGGTTGCCAAAAGCAGCGTGGCGGCGGCAATCAGGTTTTTCTCGCCGAAGCGCTTGTTGAGTCTTCCGATGAAGACCCCCTGCATCAACGCGCTGCATACGCCTACAAAGGCAAAGACATAACCCACTTGCAGCGCATCAAATTGGAAACGCTCTTCGGCGTAGAGCGCGAAGATGGTTTCAAAATTTGAAAAAGACATGGTTACAATGAAAAAGATGGCGAACAGCAATCCCAGCCGCGGATGGCGCAGGGCGTTGAAAATGAAATTTATCTTAAAGCGCTCGTAATTGCGCGCCGCATCTTTTTTTCGTGATTCCGGCAGCATAAAAACCGAAAGCACAAAAGCCGCCAGGGACAAGCCGCCGGCAACCAGCAGAGGCAACCGGTAGCCACCCACATGCGACAAAATACCTCCCGTAGCCGGGCCAAGGATAAAACCCAGTCCAAAAGCGGCACCCACCAGACCCATGCCTTTGGCGCGATTCTCCGGCGTTGTTACATCGCTTATGTAGGCGTTGGCCGTTGGAATGGTGGCGGCAAAGATGCCCGTGAATATCCGCGAGGCGTAGAGCATCCACAGCTCCGTTGATAACGCAAACCAGACATGCGTTACCGCGGTGCCAATCAGGCTGATCATAATGATCGGGCGGCGGCCGATGCGGTCTGACAAGCGGCCCCAGAACGGCGCGAAGAGGAATTGCATCAGGCTGTAGAGGGTGATCATCGCGGCCATGTTACGACCGATAAAATCGGCGTCACCCAAAAAGCCCTCCAGGTAAAAGGGGATGATGGGAATGATGATGCCGAAACCAAGCAGGTCAATAAAAATGGTCAGAAATATGATCAGTAAAGCGGACTTGTTTTTAGCCAAAAAAATACTCCTTGATGAGGGTCGATTCATTTTGGAAGCGCCCCTATATACAAAAATTTTCAACAAAAAATAAAAGCCTCTAATTTAGGGCAGCATTACTAAAAAATCTACGTTGTTTACAAGGGTAAATTATTGTGGGTAAAAACATCGAAATAAAGGCACGCTGCCATGATTTAAACAAGGCTGTTGAAGCATTGGAAAAAGCCTCCATCGCCCGTAAGGCAATCCTGCAGCAAACAGATACTTTTTACAATACACCAAAAGGCCGCCTGAAGCTGCGCGAACTGGGCACGGGTGAATCGTTTTTAATACCCTACCTGCGTGACGATGAGAAAGGGCCAAAGGAATCGCAATACGCGTTGCTGTCCGTGGCAAAGGACGAGCTGGAACGGGTGAAGGAGCTGCTGACGGCCATGTACGGCATCCGCGGCGTGGTGAAGAAGCAGCGCCTTTTGTACATGTTTGACTATGTGCGCATCCACCTGGATGATGTGCGCGGCCTGGGCCGTTTTATCGAACTGGAAGCGGTGATGGAGCAGGAAACGCCGGAACGGGAAGCGCAAGAAAAAGTACACTACCTGATGCGCCTTCTGAACATTAAGGACAGCGATCTTGTTGCTAAAGCCTACATAGATTTACTGGAGACAGAATAAAAGACAGCATGAGTTAGTCTATTTATTTCTTCATGTCCTTCATGCTCTTCATGGTGAAATAGGAGAAAAATAATGAAAAAACAGTGGCAAAAAATTGCCGATTGGATGGGCGGCGCTTCCGCTGATGAACCATCCCATCAGGTGGACCTGACCGTGGCCACCACCGTGCTTTTCCTGGAAATGGCCTACGCCGACGAGACCGTCAGCGAAGAAGAAGAACAGCACATGCGTGATACCTTGAGCGCCTTTTTCAAGATCAGCGTGGAGCGCGTGGAGGAGCTGATTGAAGTGGCCGCGGAAAAGAGACAATCGCACACCGACATCTGGTTTTTTACCAGCCAGATTAAAGAACGCTTTGACCGTGACACACGCAAAGTGATCGTGGAAAAACTGTGGGGACTCGTGTTAAGCGACGGTAAGGTGGATAAGTACGAGGAAGCGCTGGTCAAAAAAATCAGCCGCCTGCTGGGCCTCTCCCACGGCGAGATGATTGAGGGCAAGCTGAAGGCAAAGGAGGAGACGAGCTGACCATTATTTGCCTTTTTGAACGTCACTAGCCCTGCTCCGGCGGTCTCCGCTACGCATTGGGAATTGTACCAAGTATGTCATCCCGGCCATGCGCCGGGATCCACGTCGAGACCAGGAAAGCCAAGAATAACCACTTTATTGTTGTATTTTTTCTCTGTTCTTCTTTATATATTAACAGTAAACCTACTTAACGAGTGGCTGCTATGAGAAATATTATAACGAAGATATTACTGCCTGTCTTAATCACCCTTATTTTAATAAGCTGTAGTGAAAACCCTGCCTCCGCACAAAATGGCCCGGATACAACCAGCCACAGGTTTACCTGGACAAGCGACACCCTTTATGAAGAAGAAGCTTTCCAAATCTATTTGTATGATATATGGGGTACCGATGAGAACAACGTGTGGGCGGTAGGACACAGCAGCTTAACGCGCTACCGCATCTGGCATTACGATGGAAACTCCTGGAAAAACGTGTATGTACCGCCAATTGATCATGTACCGACCTATAAAGCAATATTCGGTTTTGCGCAAGATGATTTCTGGATTGTAGGGTATGGCGTTAAGAGCGATGTACCAGGAGCTCCCGGTTATTTTCTGCATTACAACGGTACCTGGAATCGTATGGATAACCGAGATTTTCCAATTTGTCTATCCGTGTGGGGCACTTCATCAAATAATATGTTTTTTGGTTGTGATAGTGGTATGATAATTAAATATGATGGTGAAGAATTTACAAAATACAAAACCGGAAAATCGATACAGTTTAGAGGCCTTTGGGGTTTTAGTGATACAACAGTTTATGCAATTGGGACTGAGACTGAAGAGAATGGAAGGTATTTTGCAGGATTTTATCAATTAGTTGGTGAAAAAATAGTACTCCTGGATTCTTCAAGAACTTTTGATAAAGGCTTTGGCATGGATTTGTGGGGATATGACATGAACAATTTCTATTCAGCTATGGACGGGGTTTATAAGTACGCCGATGGAATATGGAGCAATCAATTTTATACATCGACAATTTATTCTATTCATGGTAACGCGCAAAATAATATTTTTGCGGGTGGATATCAGACTGGGTTATATCACTATAATGGTAGTACGTGGAAAAAGATAAAAAATGCACCATACAGTCTTAACATCTGGGGGCTTTGGTGTAATGATGATTATGTATTTGCTATTCAGGATTACGATTATTATAGGGTAATCCTGAAAGGTAAAATGACTCATTAATTATCTAGGAGGTTCTGCCTATGATTGTCGATAAATAGGCCCGGATTATGTTGGGGCATAATCCGGGCCGTGAAGCAATAAAACAATGCGGGAGCGTATATTAAATTCCGGATGGATGTTGTTGGTTAAATAAAGCCTAAAAACAATCACAAAAAAAAGCCCCGGCACAACCGGGGCTTTAATTTTTACTGGCGTTGTTGTTTCAACTCTTCTATCATCTTTGGCACCACCTCAAACAGGTCACCAACGATGCCATAGTCGGCTACTTTAAAGATGGGCGCTTCCGGGTCCTTGTTTATGGCCACGATGTACTTGGAAGAAGACATTCCGGCCAGGTGCTGAATGGCGCCGGAAATACCAACGGCAATGTAGAGGCTGGGCGAAACGGTTTTGCCTGTTTGTCCCACCTGCTCGTCATGCGGACGCCAACCTGCATCCACCGCGGCACGCGACGCGCCATGGGCGGCGCCAAGCAGTCCGGCCAGCTCTTCAATCAGGTGCCAGTTTTCGGGGTCCTTCAAGCCACGGCCACCGGACACCACGATGTCGGCCTCGGTAACATCCAGCTTGCCTTTGCTGCCGGTCTTAATCTCCGTAACCACCGTTTTGAAATCGGTATCGGAAACGGCCTCTTCACTTACGCTCGGCGAAGAGCTGTTCTCAACGGCAGAGTAAACGTTGGGTCTTACCGTGATCACCTTCTTGGCTGAGGTCAGGCGGATGGTGGCCTGCACCTTGCCGGCGTACATCGGGCGCACGATTTTGAAATTGTCGCCTTCCAGTTCCACCTGCGTGCAATCCGTGGCCATGGCCGCATTCAGCCGGGCGGCCACACGCGGGCCCAAATCTTTGCCCATGGCCGTGGCACCCATGATCAGCACATCCGCGCCCTGCTTTTCCATGGCTTCGGCCAGGATCGCGGCGTAACCGTCGGGCGTGTAATTGGCTACCTTGTCATCTTTGTAATGGACAACATTTCCGGCACCGTAATGCCCCAGCTCCTGCTCCAGGTTCTCGATCGCCCCGCCGATGACGACGGTATCAAAATCGAGACCCAGTTTTTTGGCCAGGCTCAGGTTTTCAAAAGCGATTTTGCGTAGGGCGCCTTCACGCTGTTCTGCAAAAACCAGTGCTTTCATCTATTTCATTCCTTTCATTTTCATATCGATTGTATAACTGCCGCCTTACAGTACTTTGGCTTCTTCGTGAAGCAAACGCAGCAGTTCCGGTACGGCGTCCGCGCCCTCGCCAACGATCTTGCCGGCTGTCTTCTCCGGCGGATAGTTGTATTCAACCACTTCCAGTTGCGAATCGGGCAGGGTAACGCTCTTCTCTTCGATTTGTACTTTTTTGGCGGCCATAATGCCCTTAAGCGACGCATAACGCGGCTCGTTCAAGCCACGCTGGGCACCAATAATGCAGGGCAGCGCACATTCCACGATCTCGTGGGCGCCGTCCACTTCACGCTCGCCCGTGGCTTTGCCGTCTTTGATCTCCAGCTTCACGATCACCGTCATGGCCGGCATATCCAGTTTTTCCGCCAACAGCGATGCCATCTGGGCGTGGTCATCGTCAATGGCCTGCTTGCCTGTAAAAATGATGTCGTAGTTGCCTTCCTTCAGCACCTCGGCCAAAGCGCCGGCAACCACACCGGGATCATCGGGGTTCTTGTCGGTCTTGATATGGATCGCCTTGTTGGCACCCATGGCCAGCGCGCTGCGCATAGCGGACGTAATGCGATCGGGCCCGAGTGAAATAATCGTGACATCGCCACCGTGTTCTTCTTTCAGCTTAAGCGCTTCTTCCACGGCAAATTCGTCATAAGGATTCAGGATAAAATTTATATCATCTTCAACGATGCTCTTTTTGTCATCGCTGATCTTGACTTTTGTTTCCGTATCCGGAACCTGTTTTACACATACCGCAATATTCACTTTTTCCTCCTAATACGGTTCTTCTTAAAATGAAAACGCTAAATGTACAAAGTTTTATTTAATAAATAAAATCAGAGCGATCGCTATTCCGTTTCATAGGGAAATCGCTTCAGGGCCGAAATATTATCGGCGATTTCGGTCATCGCCTGGTCGCTGTTTTTGTCAACCATCAGCAGGTTGCGACGTACGCGCCGCCAGGCCTGTTCACAGAAAGTGTTGACGATACGTACTTCATCGCGGCACTTCTCAATGCCCACTTCGGTGATGCGCAGCTCGGCCCGTGAAATACAGCAGATCATACCGTAAAGGTCCAGCAGCGCGTCGGCCAGCCTGGTTGTGATCATCTCGCGGTAGATAATATCGCCGGCATGCTGCATCAATACGCGCTCTGCCGTGATATGCAGATCTTTGGCAAAATTTTCAAATTGCTTTTTGGAGTGTTCCAGCGCCGGATGCACGTGACGAATGCGGCCTGTGGTAATCCGCGAGCGGACGTAATCCGAAGCAAAATCGGTCAGCAGACCAAAGCCCTTGATCGGTGCCCGCAATGCCCCGCCGATACGCCGCAGGTATTCGCCGCGCTCGTGCATGCCGGACAACGCCACGAAGAAACGGAGAATCTCATTGGTGCCCTCAAAAATCGGGTTGATGCGCGCGTCACGCAGATAGCGTTCGTAAGGATACTCTTTCATATAGCCGATGCCGCCGGCCATTTGCAGGCATTCATTCACACCGCGCCAGCAGACATCCGTGGCCACAATTTTGCACATAGCCGATTCCACCGAGTAGTCGATATCGCCGCGATCAGCCAAACCGGTGGTCAGGTAAACCATGCTCTCCGCCGCGTACAGGTCAATGGCAATCTGCGCCACTTTTTGCTTGATCGCTTCAAACTGCGACAATGTTTTACGAAACTGCTTACGCTGTGAAATATGCTCAAGCGTAATTCCGTAGATTGTTTTCAACGCCCCCAAAACGCCGCCGGCCAGACCCATGCGCCCCGAGTTGAGCACTTCCATGGCCACCTTGAAACCCTTGCCGCGCTCTCCCACAACGTTTTCAAAAGGTATCTTTACGTCTTCAAAAAATACCGCCGCCGTGGATGAGCCCTTAATGCCCAGCTTGTCCTCTTCCTTACCCACGCTGACACCTTCCCAGGCACGTTCCACCAGGAACGCGCTGATCTTCTCGGCCTTTTCGCCTTTTTTATTGGTGATCTCCTCTTTGGCAAATACCGTGAAAAAGTCGGCGATTCCTCCGTTGGTGATCCACAGCTTGCTGCCGTTCATGATGTAGCATTTCTGTTGCTCATCGCGCACCGCCCTGGTCTTAATTCCGGCCGCGTCAGAACCCGCCTCCGGTTCGGTGAGGCAAAAAGCGGCCACCATTTCGCCGGTCGCAAGCTTGGGCAGGTATTTCTTTTTCTGCTTCTCATTGCCAAAAAGCAGCAGCGCTTTCATACCGATGGACTGGTGTGCGCCGAGCGTCAGTGACGTGGAGCCGTCCCAGCTGCTGACAACGCCCAGCATTTTGGTATAGGCGGTACTGGAGAGACCAAAGCCGCCATACTTTTCCGGGATGATCAGCCCGAAAAAGCCCAGCTCTTTCATTTCATCTATGGCTTCGCTGGGAATCTTTGCCTCGCGGTCAATCTTTACCGGGTCCAGTTTGTCTTTGGCAAACTTGAGAAAGGTATCTTTGATCATGGCGACATTCTCAGCTTCATCCTTCTCCATTTTGGGATAGGGGAAAACCAGATCATCGAGGATGATGCCGCTAACCATTGCTTTTGAAAAACTGATTTTAGGTTCTGACATGGTATCTCTCCGTATTGCCGTACAGGGGCCTTAATTCTTATAGAAGTTCTTCTCCTTTTCGTGCACCTTTAAAAGGTGTGCCGCGGGCTTGAAGCGCTCGCCAAAGCTCTTCTCAAAAACCTTAAGCTGATCGATGACCTGGCCCAGCCCTTCACTGTCGGCATATGTCAGCAGTCCGCCGCGGAAGGGGGCAAAACCCGTCCCGAAGATCATGCCGATATCCACGTCACGGGGACGCAGGGCGATCCTTTCCTCAAGACAGCGCGCGGCCTCGTTTATCATCGGATAGATCATCCGCCGCACAATTTCCTGATCGGTCAATTTTGTTTTATGATTAACGGTGATGTACTCTTCAATTTTTTTGTCATACTCGCGCTTGCCGTCATCATAGCGGTAAAAACCGATACCGTTTTTCTTACCCAGGCGCTTATCGTTTACAAGTTTCTCCAGCAGATCAGAATCGGCCATGCGGTCGCCCATAAATTTTTGCAGGATTTTTGCCACCTTATGCGCCACATCGATGCCGACTTCATCAAACAGCTCGATGGGTCCCATGGGCATGCCGAATGAGCGCAGCGCGCCATCCAGTTTTTGCACTGAGTGACCTTCCTGCAGCATGGAAATCGCTTCCACCATATAGGGCACAAGCAGCCGGTTTACCAGAAAACCGGGACCATCGTTGACAACAATCGGCGTTTTACCGGTACGCTGACACAGGTTAAAAACCGTGGCGATGGCTTCGTCGTCCGAGTGTTTGCCGCGCACCACCTCCACCAGTGGCATACGGTGCACGGGGTTAAAAAAGTGCATACCCACGAAGCGCCCCTTTTTCTTCAGGGCGGCGGCCATATCATCCACGCGCAAAGAAGAGGTATTTGTAGCGATGACCGTATCCTCGCTGACATGTTTTTCCAGTTCGGCCAGCACCTTTTTCTTTATTTCCAGGTCTTCCACGACGGCTTCTACCACCAGGCCTGTTTTTTGGAAGCCGCTGTAGTCCGTTGTGCCGCTGATGCGGTGTAATACGCGGCGATGCTCGTCCTTACTGATGCGGCGTTTCTTAACCAGCCCTTTCAGCACTTTGTCCGCCTGTTTGTAAGCCTGGCTCACCGCTTCATAGTTGATGTCTTTAACACGCACGTCGATGCCTTTTGACGCGAACAACTGGGCAATACCGCCGCCCATGGTCCCCGCGCCAAGAATACCGCTGTGGCTGACTTCGCGCGGCTTAAGCTCTTTGTTGTCGGTACCGTTTTCCTTTTTTATCTCTTCCGTCCAGAAAAATATCTTAACCAGATTCTTGCTGATAGGCGTGACGATGAGTTCGCCCAGGGCCCGTGCTTCGACGTCCAGCCCTTTTTCAAGGCGCATACCGTGCGTCTTCTTGATTACTTCCAGCGCCTTTAGCGGGGCGGGGTAATGACCGCCGCTTTTTTTCATTACCATCTTTTCCGCCTGGCTGAACATGACGGCGCGTCCGAAAGGCGTCTTTTCCAGCATGAAAGATTGCAGGCTGTTCTGACGGCGCTTTTTCAGATAGCTTTCGCCCTTGCCCAACACGATTTCGCGGGCAAAGGTCAGTGCCCGGTCCAACCGCCACTCCGCGGCAACGATTTTATCGACCAGACCGTAGCGCAGGGCGCGTTTAGCGTCCAGCTTGCGCCCGGTCAAAATAACATCCAGCGCTTTCTGGATACCGATCAGCCTGGGTAGTCTTTGCGTGCCGCCCCAACCCGGCAGGATACCGAGATTGACTTCGGGCAGGGCTATTTTTGTCTTATCGGCGTCGCTGGCCAGGCGGTAGCTGCAGGCCAGGGACATTTCCGTGCCGCCGCCCATGCTGGCGCCATGTATCAACGCGATGGTCGGGTAGGGCAGGTCGGCAAGCTGCTGAAATATTTGCTGCCCCCTGCGGCCCACTTCGTAGCCTTTTTCCGCATCCGTGATGTCTTTGATCTCATTGATATCGGCGCCGGCGATGAAAATATTTTCCTTTCCGCTGGCGATAATCAGGGCCTTAAGTTTTTCCTTTGCCAGTTCAGTAAGCTGGTTCTCAAGCTCCTGCATCACGTCGGTGGAGAATTTGTTCACCTTTTGTCCGGGTAAATCAAAAAGCAAAATCCCGATATCATCATTCGTTTTTTTAAAGTGAAATGCTTGTGCCATTATTGTTATCCTTCCCGTTTGGCGATGATTGGTTTTGTCTTTGCCATCCCGGGGTTAGTTCATTCTTTCCAGAACAAAGGCCGCGCCCTGGCCGCCGCCCACACACAACGTTGCCAGGCCGATCGTCTTATCGGCGCGTTTCAGTTCGCGCAGCAGGGTATGAACCAGACGCGTGCCAGAAGAACCCACCGGGTGGCCAAGTGCAATCGCACCGCCGTTTACATTGAGGATGTCATGATTGATAGCGCCGAGCGGTTTGCTCAGACCGAGATACTTTTTGCTCAGCTCCTCGGAATCGAAAATGCGCATGTTGGCCAGCACCTGCACGGCAAAAGCTTCATTAATCTCGATGCGCTCCATCTCCTTCATGGTCATGCCGGCTTTGTCCAGCACCAGTTTTGTGCTGTAGGCGGGACCCAGCCCCATGCGTTTGGGATCCAGCCCGGCATAGGAGAAAGCCTTTATCCGGCCAAGCGGCTTAAAGCCCATCTCTTTGGCCTTCTTTTCTTCCATCACCAGCACGACCGCGGCGCCGTCGGTAATCTGGCTGGCGTTACCGGCGGTCACCGTTCCGTTGTGTTTGTCAAAAACGGGACGCAGTTTGGCCAGTGCTTCCATCGATTGTCCTTTGCGCACACCGTTGTCATGATCAAGCGCGTCGTTGTATTTGGGCGGCATCGGCACGGCCATCACCTCATCATCGTAAAAGCCGTCCTTTTGCGCCTTCTCCGCGCGATTGTGGCTGTGCATGGCAAATTTGTCCTGCTCTTCCCGGTCAATCTTAAACTCGCGTGAAAGCAGTTCGGCCGTTTCGCCCATATTCATGCCGCAGAACCCATCGGTAAGTCCAAGCTGCAGTCCGACGACCGGCTTAAGGAAGCCCGGTTTGAATCCGGCCATGGTCGATATTTTTTTGCCGGCGCTTTTGGCCTTGAACATGGAGGTAAACCATTCCGTCGCTTCATCATTCCAGAGCAGCGGGATATTGGTCATGCTCTCCACACCACCGCAGGCATACATACTGCCTTCACCCACTTGGATACGGTACCAGGCATCGGAGATTGACTGCATGCCGCTGGAACAGTTACGCTGCACACTGAAAGCAGGGACGCTCTCAGGTACACCGGCCAGCAGCGCAATATTACGTGCGATGTTGGTTGCTTCTGGCGGCTGTGCCACATTCCCGAATATGACTTCATCCAGATCCTTGGGGTCGATTTCCAGTCTTTTTATAAACTCTTTCAATAATGTGGCCCCCAGTTCATGGGCGGGTATATCCTTAAAAGCGGTACCCATTTTGGCATACGGTGTCCGGAGACCATTTACAATGACTACATTCTTCATTTTTTACCTCTTTCCGGTTTTATGAATGCTTACTATGAAATATAGTCAAAACAAATTTGAGTGCTACTTTATAGTATCAAATTATTATAACGATTAAAAAAGCGGCCCTTATTCAGGAAGCGGGGGCGGGAAAATTACGCTGCGACGGCTGTTTTTGTGCCATACACGAAACCGGAGCTTTAAGCGGAGCACATATTGTACTCCGCTTTTTATTTATATTGTTCAGGCTGTTTTCTTGATTGTCTTTTTCGCTTTTGTTTTCAGCGGATAGCTCGTCTCGCTGAAGGTCAGCCCGTACTCCGCCAGCTCTTTCAACACGGGACGGTAAATCGCCGGATGTGTGGGAATATGGCAGCCCGTCAGCGGCAATTCATTGTTCAGCAAAAGCCTGGCCACAATCGCCGCAGGCAAACCCACGGATTTGGACATGGCCGTAAAACCGCCGCGTTCTCCGTTGTGGATCATCGTTGAGACAATCCGCTCGTTCTTTCTTTTATCAGGATACTTCACATCTATCTTGTGCACCAATACCACCATATCGCGGATGTCGGGCGTCAGCTTCAGTTTTTCGCTGAGCAGATGCGTCATCACCTCGGCCGCGGTTTCCACATCAATACCGATTTTTTCTTCTGAGAATAGACCCAGCCAGCGCAGCTTTTTCATGATCTCGCCGGTGGGGCTGATATTGAGAAAATTGGCTACACGGCTATAGAGGTCTTCGCCGCGTACTTGCAGCGGCAAAAACATCTCGGTTAAATCGGCATAGGTTTTGTTTTTTAGATTGGGTATGCGCAAATCTTCGTTTGGCAGCCCAAGTCGCACAATTTCGTGCCAGGTTTCGCTCCAGCCGGGATAGCGCAACGTGGCGCGGATAACAGTTTTAGCCTGCTTGAAAGCATACTTCAACTGGTAGGTAATGGAATCCCGGTTCGGGTAAGCTTCCATTTGACCCATGCCCTCCACCTGCACGTCCCATGAGTGGCGGAATACATTATGATAAGGGATGATCTTTATCTTGCCGTTGCGGATATACTGTGCCCCGCTGGAGCCGGCCATCACCACGTTGCGCGGATTCCAGCTGATTACATACTTAAGCGGATTATTGAGCGAGTCCAGCGCGGGCAGACCACCTCCGTAAGATTCAAAAACGGTAACAGAGCCGCTGTCTTCACGGATGCGGTCCAGAATTTCCGCGGCGGACATGTGGTCAATGCCGGGGTCGAGGCCGATCTCGGTGAGCATCAGCAGGCCGCGGCGCTGGGCGTCGCTTTCCAGTTCGCGGATACGGCGGTCTTCGTACGAAACCGATATCATGTGCGTGTTGCCTTCTACACAGGCCAGCGACACCATGTGCTGAAAACGCGGTGCCAGCATATTTACGACCACATCGGCTTTTTTTACGTGTTTGGCGCGCATTTCGCGATCGTTTATGTCAAAATGGATGGCCGTTCCCCGCACGTGGTTATTGATGCGGCTTTTGGCCAGATCCAGGTCACGATCGGCGACAGTTACAAACCAGTCATACCTCTGCGCGTTTTCAAGCAGATAATGTATCAGGTAAGGGCTGCTTTTCCCGGCCCCAAGAACAAGAACGTTTTTCATAGTAAATCCTCATTCGTCACGGTTAGACAGGAATGGAAGTTACGGAGGCAAAAAATCAAAGTAAATTGTTTTAGACACTAAATATTAGAGCCTTCTTTGCCTGTCATTCCGGTTGGCCGTTTTTGCCATACCGGAATCTCTTGCCGGAAGCAGAAAAGGTCAAACGGGCAGAAATTCCAAGTGCAAAACTCAAATTACAGAGGCCGGGTAAGCCCACACTGCGTATACCTGAATGTTACTTTTCCAGATATGCCAAAATCGCTTTACAAAAGGCCGGCAGATCATCCGGGCGCCTGCTGGAAACCATATGCCTATCCACCACCACTTCTTCGTCCAGCCATGTGGCTCCGGCATTTTCCAGATCGTCCTTTATGCCGGGCGTGGAGGTACAGCGGAAACCCTCCATAATACCTGCCGAAATGGGTATCCAGCCGGCGTGGCAAATGTGCGCCAGCAGCTTGCCGTTTTCGTGAAAATGGAGCGTCAGGTCCTTTACCACATCCATGCGTCGCAGCTTATCGGGTGCAAAACCACCGGGGATAATCAATCCGACATACTCGGCTGCTTTTACGTCATCCAGCGCGATCGTGCTGCGGCAGGGGTAGCCGTTTTTTCCCTTGTAGACCTTACCTTTATCCGGCCCGGCCACATCCACCTTATAGCCGGCTTCCTCCATGCGGATACGCGGATACCATAGTTCCAGATCTTCATATACGTCTTCAACAAACATCAGGATCTTTTTCATTTCTCGCCCCTTTCATTTTTACCACAGAGTTCACTGAGCGCTTCACAGAGAGCACAGAGCTTAAAACTATGGAATGAGTATAGGGACAAAAACCATTTAATTCTATTAACCATATAATAGTGCCAGCAAAAATAGCTGCGTCATGCTGAACTCGTTTCAGCATCTCAATTAAGCGAGCCTGCCTAAATCCGTAGTTTCCCGCTAAGGTCCTCTCACTTTATTAACCACAGAGTTCACGGAGTGCTTCACAGAGAGCACAAAGTTTTAATTTAAAAACGATTATGAGGATAGATGTTGTTATGCTCTATAAACCATGTAATAGTGACACAAAATTTAAAGGCGTCGTTAGAACCACTTCGCATTCTTTTACATATCCTATTAATTATCTCAGTGTTCTCTGTGCAGTACTCTGCACCCTCTGTGGCTTCCCGCTTAAACGCTTTTGCATTTTTAAAGGCCTGCACGTAATTTTTTGCCCTGTTTCTTGCTTTCAAAAAAAATACATAATGAAAAGATTGGAGTGATCATGGCGCAGTATGATGTTGTGGTTCTGGGTTCCGGACCGGGTGGTTATGTGGCGGCAATCCGCGCCTCGCAGTTGGGCATGAAAACGGCGCTGGTGGAGCGCGACAAGCTGGGCGGCATCTGCCTGAACTGGGGCTGTATTCCCACCAAGGCCCTGCTGAAAAGCGCAGAAGTATACGAAGAGATGCAGCATGCCAAAGAGTATGGTTTCAAACTGGATAAATTCTCCGTTGATTTCCCGGCCGTTATCAAACGCAGCCGCGGCGTGGCTGACACCAACTCCAAGGGTGTGGAATACCTGATGAAGAAGAACAAGATTGATGTGATCCATGGAGATGGTCGTATTAAAGACCCCGGTACGCTGGAAGTTAAGGACAAAAACGGCAAAAAAAGCGAAGTAAAAGGCAAGCACATTATCGTTTCGACAGGTGGCAGGCCGCGCAGTATCCCTAATGTGGAAATTGACGGTGAACAGGTGATCAGCTATTTCCAGGCGATGAACCTGCCCAAGCAGCCCAAGTCGATGGTGATCATCGGGGCCGGGGCTATTGGCGTTGAGTTTGCCTATTTCTATAACTCCATCGGCACCGAGGTAACAATCGTAGAAATGATGGACCAACTGCTGCCAATTGAGGACAAGGAGATTTCCAAGGTACTGGAGAAGAGTTTCAAAAAAGCAGGCATCAAAGTGCTGACGGGTGCCAAAGTGGAAGAGGTCAAAACACTGAAAAGCGGCGTTAATGTTACCGTTTCCGTAAAGGACAAGAAGGAAACGCTGAAAGGCGAAAAAGCGCTGATGGCCATTGGCATCCAAGGCAACATCGAAAATATTAACCTGGAAGGTATCGGCGTTAAAACAGAAAAGAGTTTTATTAAGGTCAACGAATGGTATGAAACCGGCGTGAAGGGCGTCTACGCCATTGGCGATGTCATCGGGCCGCCGCTGCTGGCGCACGTGGCTTCGCATGAGGGCATCGTCTGCGTGGAAAAAATCGCCGGAGTAAAAACGCATGCCATCGATTACAACAGTATTCCCGGTTGTACCTATTGCCAGCCGCAGGTGGCCAGTATCGGTATGACAGAAGAGAAGGCCAAAGAGGCCGGTTACGATGTGAAGGTCGGCAAATTTCCCTACAGCGCTTCCGGCAAGGCCCGCGCCATCGGCGCCAAAGAAGGTATGGTTAAGCTGATCTTTGATAAAAAATACGGCGAGCTGCTGGGCGCGCACATTGTGGGCACCGAAGCAACCGAACTGATCGCCGAGCTGGGCATGGCCAAGTCACTTGAAGCAACGCCGGTAGAGTTGAGCAAAACGGTTCACGCCCACCCCACGCTGTCGGAGATGATCATGGAAGCGGCCGCCGATGCGGAAGGCGAAGCGGTGCATATTTAAGCACGAGCTCAAGGCGGGGGCCGGTAATGTCATTCCCGCGCAGGCGGGAATCCAGCGGGCCAGTGGCAGCAATCGGTAATGGATTCCCGTTTTCACGGGAATGACACGAGGCAAGGGGGATGGGGATCTGAGAATGATTGTGATTAGGAAAATGAAAAAAGATAAAATGTCATCCCGGCTGGCGAGCCGCGCCGGGATCTTAAAACGGAGACGACAATGCGCTACATATTGTTCATGACTATCCTTGCTTTATTAACAGCCTGCGGCAGCGAGCAAAAACAACAGGCCTACGATCCGGCGGCCGACACCCTGCGCTACGAGCAGGAAAAACATCTGCGCAATATTAAAATGCTGACGACGGAAGGTGAAAACGCCGAAGCATATTTTAATTTTACCGAAGATAAGCTGATCTATCAAAGCAAGCACGGTCCGTATGAATGCGATCAGATTTTTACGATGGATTTGGATGGCAGCAACAAGAAGCTGGTCAGCACCGGTTACGGTCGCACCACCTGCTCCTATTTCCTGCCCGGTGACAGCGCCATTATCTACGCTTCCACCCATGCCGCGGACAGCGCCTGCCCGCCGCCACCCGATTTTTCGCAGGGCTATGTCTGGAAGGTCTACAGCACGTTTGACATGTATATCGCCAATGCAGATGGCAGCAACCCGCGTCCCTTTTTGCCGGCACCCGGTTATGACGCCGAAGCCACCGTGTCACCGCAGGGTGATCGCATTGTTTTCACATCGCAGCGAGATGGCGACCTGGACATCTACTCCTGCAATATCGATGGCAGCGACCTGAAGCGGCTGACCGACGCGCTGGGTTATGACGGTGGTCCGTTTTTCAGCTGGGACGGCAGCAAAATCGTTTACCGCAGCTACCACCCCAAAACCGAGGATGAGATCAAAACATATAAGGATTTACTGGCACAGGAAATGATACGTCCGGGTAATTTCCAGGTATGGGTGATGGATGCCGACGGTTCCAACAAGCGCCAGGTGACCGATAATGAGTTCGCCAATTTCGCGCCGTTCTTTCATCCCGACAACAAGCGCATCCTCTTTAGCAGCAGCCTGGGCAGCACAAACCCGCGCCAGCCGGATTTTAACCTGTGGATGATCAATGAAGACGGCAGCGGCCTGAAGCAGATTACTTTTCACGAACAGTTTGACGGCTTCCCCATGTTTACCAGCGACGGCAAGCACCTGGTATTTGCCAGCAACCGTGCCAACCGCAACCCACGCGATACCAACGTTTTCCTTGCGGAGTGGGTGGATTAAACGCGCCTGTTAAAGACGTAGAGACGCAAAATTTTGCGTCTCTACATTTTCATCTTTTATTTTTTTTTCTTCGATCTTCCCTGTCCAGCACCTGCAAAATTTTATGCAGCAGCATTACGTCGCGTTCTTCCGGTTGGGCGCGGCCCAGTATGCGTTTAAAGCGTGTGATGAAGGCATCCATGCCGTCGTTGGGTTCAAAACCCCTATTTTCCAAGGCTTGGCGTAATCGAGCGTAAATGGTTTCCAGTTGCTGCGAGGTGGCGCTTTCCCAGCCGTAGCTGCCTTTGTTTTCCAGTGCGTTGCTGTACAATGTGTGGCAATAGATCATGATCGACTGGGCCAGGTTCAGCGCAGGATTCTGCGTGGCCGTGGCGATGGTGGAGCGCACCATGCACAGTTCGAGATCGTCGTTGGAGAGGCCGTTGCGCTCGTTGCCAAACACCAACGCGGATTTCCTGTCTTTACCCATGCTGAATATTTTGTCGCTGATCTCCGGCGGACTGTAGTAAGGAAAACGTGTGTGTCGTCTGCGCATAGTCGTACCGATGCTGAAATGCATGTCGTTCAGGACGACGGTCAGGTCCTCTTCCAGCCGGGCGCTTTTGACGATGTCCCGCGAGCGGTGAGCCATTTTGCGTACATCCTCATGGTCCAGGTCGCATTGCGGCCGCACGAGGATCATCCGGCTGAGGCCACAGGTTTTCATGGCCCGCGCCGCCGCCCCGATGTTGCCGGGGTTTTCCGGTTCTACCAGCACGATGTGGATATTGTTAAAAATTTCCGGTCTTTTTGCCATTACATAATTTCTATTGTCTGAACTGTGATTTGCGTGATTAAATGATTTAATGATTTTTACCCTGGTTTTATGAATCAAAGCCCATCATAAAATCAAGCCAATCAGAGTACAAAGGGTATTTTTTCTATCACTTCGATTTCTTCAGGTGAAACATGGGCCCGCCAGGGCATGATTTCCACGCCGGCATCGTGAGCTTCCTTCAGGCGCTTCGCGTAAACCGGATCAATGTCTGCGGCAGGACGAAACAGGGTTCCGTCCCCACGCTGGATAATAAACAGCATTACTGCCCGCCCGCCCTTCTTTTTAATCTCCATCAGCTCATGCAAATGTTTCAGGCCGCGCGCGGTCACCGCGTCCGGAAAGCGGTATTCGTTATTTTCCACCAGCGTCACGTTCTTTACCTCCACGTAGCAATCTGGCTTAGCACTGCTTCGCAGCAACAAATCTATGCGACTATTTTCTCCGTATTTCTGCTCGTTTTTTATTTCGTCGTAACCCTGCAATTCCGCGATTGTCCCGTTTTCGATGGCCTCTTTGGCCAGCTTGTTGGGGTGCATGGTATTTACGCCGATCCATGTTTGGCCATTGTGGGTCATTTCGAGGGTGTGGCGCAGCTTGCGTTTGGGGTTGCCGCTGTCGCTGATCATGGCCGGCCAGCCTTCGCCGGTACAGCCCTTCATGCTGCCGGAGTTGGGACAATGGACGGTGAGCGCTTTGCCATCGGGCATTTCCACATCGGCCAGGAAACGCTTGTAACGGCGAATCAGTTTGGTTTCAATCAGGGGAGTATTAAATCGCATCGGCTTCCTTTTTTAACCACAGAGAGCGCAGAGTACAGCATAGAGTTCACGGAGTAAAATACAAATCTAAAGAATTTTATTTATTAATTCTTTTTGTTAAGCGAAGGAAATGTTTTTACGGTTTTATTGCGTCCCTAAAGGGACTCGATTGATATTGGGTATTGGGGCGCTACCAATATTATGTTCCTAAGGAACAGTGTGCTTAGGATATTGAAGAGTTTTACTACGGTAGGCCGGTTAGAAAAATAAATCCTCGGTGTACTCTGTGTTTGCTTTTTAATTTCCCTAAAAGACTTGATTGTTTTTGGGGTTTGGCAAACTACCAATATTATTTTCCAACAGAACAGGAATTTTTAGAGGGTCGAAAAGTTTACGCTCGCCACAACCCAAGACAAAAAATAATTAAAAATCCTCTTTAGCCTCTTTGAAAAGACTCTGCGCGCTCTGTGGTTTTCCGCTCTCCCGCTGGTCATTTTTCTGCCTGTGTTGAAATGCTGTTCACTATCCGCCTTGGCAATCCGAAAATCATAACTAAACAAAGAAGCTATGGAAGGGAGAACGCAAATGGAATTGCTTTTTCTTATCGCCTTTTTATCCACAGGCGCACTGCTTTATGGGGCATTGTACCTGTGGGAAAAATACCTTCAAAGGGAAGAAGGCGCCATTTATCTTCCCAAAACAGCAAGCCAGCTTTTGGTGGAGCGTTATTTTGATGAAGAGAGACGCTTACGCGATGAACAAACACGATTTATAATCAGAAAAGACGTGTGAGTTTCCGACCCCATTCCCCGTGGCAGGTGAAAATGCCGGCCACAAAAACATTGCCCCAAGACCCCTGGACACTTAGTTTTGCAGCATGCTAAAGCTAAGTGTCTTTTTTTTATTGATCGTTTCATTGCTGCCGGGACAAAGCATCGATTACCGTCCTGATTACAGCCACCCGGATGCAAGCCTGCAATGGGATCGCGGCAGCATATCGCTGGGTGTGGTCGGCTTTAGCGTGGCCGCCATTTATAACGCCGGCCGGCCCATCTACTACAATGAAGCGAAGCGTGATTTCCATTTTACCCGTAATCCGAATGGTGACCTGGAGTGGTTTGATAACGGCCACCGCGGGCTCGACAAATTCGGGCATATTTACTCGGCTGGATTATTCGCGCAGAATATCCGCTTCCTGGCGCGCTGGTCGGGCATGGGCCCGGAGGCCTCTTCCTGGACTGCGTTTGGGCTGGCCACAGGCATTATGAGTGCCATGGAAATACACGATGCATACTACGTACGCTGGGGGTTTACGCCGGGCGATTTTGTGGCCAACGCCATCGGTGCGGGGTTCACATCGCTGCAATACCACTATCCCAAATGGCGCGCCTTTGATTACAAGCTGGGCTACAACTTTACGCGACCCAAATCCGATGAAGCGACGATTGAAGACTACACCAACATGACCTTCTGGCTAACCTTTAACGCGCCGGCCTATTTCGATCGTGAAATCGCCTGGTGGCCCAATTGGCTGAACGTGGCCACGGGTGTCAGCGTCAGCCGCGGCAACCGCCGCGAACTGGTTGTCGCTCTCGATTATAATCTCAAGCGCATCAAAACCGATTCACCGTTTCTGCGCCACCTGATTGTTCTGCTGGACCGCTACAAGTTGCCGGCGCCGGGTCTTCGCATCACCCCTGATTTTATTGGTTACGGCCTTTATTTTTGATCGGCCAGGTAGCCCAGCATGCCCTTAATGCTGTTTAGTGAAAAATACTCTTCCCGCTTCTGAATATCTTTTGGCAAAATTGAAAAAGTGGCCATCGAAGGGTCGCGCTGTTTCAACTCGGTAAAGATCTCGTCCGGCACGACGCGTAGGTTTTTTTCATGGTGGCGGCGGCATGTTTCCAGCCACAGTTCCAGTTGCGCCCTGGCACGGTCGAAAACCTGCTTTACATCTTCACGCGCGCCAAAATGGCCAAAGCAGATGGTGCCGGCGTCCAGTTCCGCCGCCTTCCACAGCGAATCGCGGTAGATTTCATAAATAAAGCGCGGGGGTGTGGCTATGCGCAGGTAATACCCTTCATCGACCGGTGCGTTGACCCCGGCAACCTCGCCGGCAAACAGCAATCCATCCACAAGATAGTTGAGGTGGTGCGAAGCGTGGCCCGGTGTTTCGGTGATCTCAATTTTCAGCGCGCCGTCAGATATTTTATCCGGGTAGGAAATGCTTTTTTCAGGAATGGCAGCTATCGGACCGTAAGCCTCGGCCACTTCACCCAGTACTTTTAGAGAACCTTCCCACAGCTTTTGCGGCTCAATCATATGCGGGATGCCTTTGGGGTGGCAGATCACCCGAGCTTCGGGAAATTCATCCAGCAACAACCCTGTGCCGCCGGCATGATCGATATGAATATGAGTCAGCAGGATGTAGTCAAGATGCTTTGCGCCCAGCTTGTTAAGCGCGTTTTTTACTGTGGTTATGGTTGCCGCCGGTCCGGGATCAACAAGGATCACGCGGTCATGGGCGGTATAAATCCAGCAGCTTATAAATTGGCGGAAGCCTTCCAGATTTTGGGTCAGCTCCTGCAGGTAAAGATTTTTCTTAATTGTATGCATGGGGGAATGATAACGATTGGTCGGATGCGGTACAACAAAGAGTCAGCTCGAGTTTCATTAAAGAAAAGATGCTGGAACGAGTTCAGAAAAACAGGACTGCGTCATCCTGAATTCATTTCAGGATCTATGTTCGCGGCAGCGTATAGACCCAGTTCATTGATCGAACGTGGAGAAGATGCTGAAACAAGTTCAGCATGACGGGCATTTTGTAATGCTGAATCATTTTAGGATCTAAACCTAGATCTTCTCTCCCAGAACGTCGGCCATGGTCTCCATGTATTCGATGACATCATCTATATTGTTGTGGGACAAATGTTTGTTCTCACGGTTCAGCCGGCCCAGTATCTGCGGATCAGAGAGGTATTCCAGGTGCAGCACGTCTTCACGGCTGAAGCCCAGCATTTTAAGTTGTTCAAAGATTTCATCCACTTTGCCGCCGGTTCCCCGGCAATAATCACGGGCATGTTCGGTCCATTCATCCAGTTTAAAATCAATCGATTTTACAATTTCCACATCGCTCATGCCGGTTACGGTTTGCACAAGGTGGCCGCAATTGCAGCGCCCCATGTGGCCCCACTCGTAGCGCGCGCCGCTTTTAAGCCGCCGTGCTGTTTCGCGTAAAGCTGTAATTAATTCGCTATTGTATTGCGCCATATCTCCTCCTGCTGGCCAAAACCAAGTTTTCCGCAGGCCTGTTGCCGCGGGGAATAATTTAAAACTATGTCGCTTTTTGTCATTATTCCAATGATGCTCTCTGTATAAAGCAGCGAACAGTTTCGATTCTCCTTTTATCGATGAAAACAATGCTTTAAATTAGGCACTTTTAACCGGAAGATATTATGCCAGCGGAAATGATTGAAGCTTACCCGGATACGGTAAATTACAAAGCGGTAAAGCGCGCTGTGGAGATTCTGCGCAATGATGGCGTTATCGTTTATCCCACGGATACGATCTATGGCCTCGGCGCGGACCTGTTCAGCAAGAAGGCCATGAACCGTATCATGCGCATCAAGCATGAATCGATCAAAAAGCCGCTGAGTTTTATCCTGCCGGATTTGAAAGATATCGCCACCTACGCCAATGTGCCGGACTATGCTTACCGCATAATGCGCCGCGTGGTGCCCGGTCCTTACACTTTTGTTTTGCCGGCAACCCGCGATGTGCCCAAAATGCTTCTTTATAACCGCAAGCAGGTGGGGATACGTATTCCCGATGCCCCGCTGGCCCTGGCTATCATCGAAGAGCTTGGCAACCCCATATTGTCAACCAGCGTACCCATCGAAGATGACCTGACCTACCACACCGATCCGCAGGAAATATTCAAGCTTTACGGCCATGACCTCGACCTGATCATCGATGCCGGCATCAGCTTCATTAATCCTTCCACCATCGTGGATTTTACCGTCAATCCGCCTGAGATTTTGCGCAAAGGCGCCGGCGATGTTAAGGCGCTTAACTACTAGCGCGCCGATTCATTAAAACGATCGAGCCAACAATAAACAGTACGCCGGCGACCGCCAGAACATCCGGCCAGTTACCCCAGATTAAAATACCCCAAAAAGTGGTGAATAGTACATTGCTGTAGGAAACGTTAGTTGCCTGCGTCGCACGCACACGGTGCAGGCCGCGGGTCATGAACAATTGGCCCAGAACGGTAAAAACGCCTACCCCGGCGATATACCACCAAACGCGCGCGCCGGGCATCACAAAATCATAACTGATGCCCGGAAACGAGGCCAATACGGAAAAGGACATAAAATAAAAAATAATCACCAATTCGTGCTCGGAATCGCGCATGCGTCTTACAGTGATGTAAGCAAGGGCGGTCGCGACGGCCCCGGCAATACCCACAACTGTTGCCAGCGGATCCAGCTTGAGCGTTGGCTGGATTACCATAAAAACGCCGATAAAGCCAAGCGTTGAGTATGACCACTGACGCCCGGTGTTGGCCTCGCGCAATAAGTAAGGCGCCAGCAAGATGGTAAACAGCGGGTTGGTATAAAGCAGGATGGTCGAGTCGGCAATGGGGATGACCGTGAGTGTGTAGAAATAAGCCGACATCCCGAAAAAGCCAAACAGCGCCCTTTGGGCAAGCAAACCGTAGTTGTGTCCTTTAAGGCTTATACCGCGACGCCAGGCCAGGAAGACGATCAGCAGGCAGCCGACGCCGGAACGCAGGAAAACGATCTGCTGCGATGGCATATCCGTGCCGGCCAGTTTGACGAATACGGCCATAATGCTGTACGAGAAGGTGGCAAAAAGCAGGTTGACCAGGCCGCGACGGTGGGTGCTGTGCAGCATATCAACGCCGGTTGATGAGATAGACACCGCCGACAATCATCGCCATGCCCAACACATGCCACATATAAAACGGTTCACCGTCCCACACACCAAAAGCAAGAGCAATTACCGGAATGATATATGTGACCGAGCTGGCCGTAACCGGTGACGTCATTTTTATCAGTTTGTTGAATAATACCAGGGCAACCGAAGTATTTACGATCCCCAGAATGGCCAAAAACCCAAGGGCCTGCCAGGCACCGGGAGATTCAACAAGGCGTTGATTGAAATCAGTAAGAAAAAGTAACACCAGCGAAGGCGGGCCGATAAAAAAGAGTGACATGGCCGTAAGGCGGAACGAAGGAATCCCCGCAAAATATTTTTTTATAATGTTGACATTAGTGCCGTAGCAGAACGAAGCCAGGATTACAAAGAGGGCGAAAAAGTTCATGCTCCCTAAAGTGCCGCCGCTGCCAATCAGGCTTAGTACAATGGAGCCACTCAGCCCAAGCAGCAATCCCACAAGCTGCCGTGCCTGCATGGCCAGGCTAAAAGCCAATACGCCCACCATCATAGTAAACAATGGCGTAAGCGAATTCAGAATACCGGTGATGCCGCTGTCCAGTCGCGTCTGCGCCGTGGCAAATAAAAAGGCCGGGATAAAATTACCGATAATCCCCGAAACGGCCAGCAGCCAGCCGCTCTTTTTGAAATATCTTCGTAAATGGATCAGTGCGCTGGGCACAAGTACAATCCAGGCAAAAAATACGCGCAGCAAAGCCACCTGCTGCGGAGAGTAAACCAGTAGACCTTTTTTAATAAGAATAAACGAGCTGCCCCAGATGACGGATACGGCAAGCAAAAGCGTTAATGCAAGCCCGTTTTGCGATTTTTCTGTCATTATTTTTCCCAAAAGGCAAAGTTACGCAAAAAGCAGAAGGGTACAAATACTGCAAATTGATAAAACCGCCGTTGTTGTTCCTAAATTGGGGTTCTCCGGCTACCACAAAAGAAGCTAATCTATATGCGTGCTATTGTTTTGTCGTTTGCGTTTTTGTGATAACGATATTAGTTTGGCCACCTTTTGCAATCATTACGGATATTTTTTAAGAGGGGCATTATGGTTTGTCGTGTCTGCGGTTCAGACGAATTGGAGTTGTATTATACACAGGGAGACGATCAGCAATTTAAGTTTAAGCGCTGCGATGAATGCGGTATGGTCAATTATGACTTGTCTAATGGACTAAACCAGGAAAAATACGGCCGGGTTTATATTGATCCTTATGACGAGGATGACAAGGTCAATATCGCGCAGACAATCACATACCGTTTTATTACGAAGCATTTGGACAAGCCCGGAAGTGTGCTGGATATCGGATGCGGTAATGGTCGGCTTCTGTACCTGCTGCAAAAGGCAGGCTGGCAGCCTCATGGCCTGGAGCTTTCTCCGCTGCTGGCGGAGTCCATAGAAAAAAAGCTGGGCATCGATGTGGATATTGCCAATTTTCTGGAGGACGGCTACACCGATCAAAAATATGACCTGGTGGTGTTGCGGCATGTTCTTGAGCATCTGCCCGAACCTGTGCTGGCCATGAAGCAAATCAACAGTGCCCTGAAAGAAAACGGTCATGCCGTGCTGGAATTTCCCAACATAAAAGCACTGGATCTGAAAGTGAAACGGTTGCTGCAAAAGGCTGGCATCCATGATCGCACCTACGGCAAGGGCTATGTTCCCGGGCATTGTAATGAATACAATAAAGATTCATTTACGTTTCTCGCTGAAAAAGCGGGCTTTGAAGTAGTGGTGTGGGAGACCTACTCCTATAAACCGGTCAAAAACTTCTTCTATAACCTTATCCCCATAGGCAACAAGGCCCGCACGATCATCCGCAAAAAAAGCAACATCAAATAAAAAAAGCCCCGCTTTCATGTGCGGGGCTTTTTAAATTAGTTATTTCAGGAATCGCCGTAGACTTTAAAGATCGTCTGTCGCAGATCCCCGGCCTCTTCGGAACATGCAAAAGCCAGCACATTGGCCAGGCTTTCCGGCGTCACCCATTCATCAAAGTCGGCATCGGGCATCGATTTGCGGTTTTGCGGCGTATCGATCGTGCTCGGTACAATCACCGATGTCGTAACGCCATGCTCTTCACCGTCCTTATTAAGAATATCCGCCAGCGAAAAGATCAGCGATTTGGACAGGGTGTATGCCGCCATGGCCGCTCCCTCAGCGGGATTTAAGCCCGGCCGCGTGCCCACCAGAACAATCTGCCCGCCGTTTTTTTGCGCTTTCATCTGTTTGAGCAGCGGTCGCGCGCAGAAGTAAGCCGTCTCAAAATTGAGGCGGTACATGCGGTCCAGCTGTTCCTTGCCGGTTTCTTCCACCTTGCCCATGGCAAAGCCGCCCACCAGCAGCAGGGCAGCGTCGATACTGCGCCGTGTATTTATGGTGGTGCGTACACATTTGGCGGCTTCGTCCTCGTTAAACAGATTCACTTCATGCTTAAGCAGCTTTTCATGGGAAATATCCAGCTTTTCGCCGGGGGCCAGCGTGGCGACCACAAACCAGCCGTCATCCAGAAAACGCTTAACCGCCGCCTGCCCCAGGTTGCCGGCCGCTCCTGTTATTAAAACCGTTTTTTCCATGGAGGTCTCCGCGCTACTGCAGTTCCTTGATCAGCTCTTCATTAAGTCTTATAAAATCGGTGTTACCTGCTTCTTCTGCTTTTTGCATACTCATTTTGGCTGCTTCAACGGCGCCTTCATTGCGCTCCAGCTTGGCCAGTATCAGCGCTTTGGTGTGCCATACCCAAAACGGATCGGCATTTAGCTCAAGTGACTTGTTGACCATCTCCAGTGCCTTTTCAGTATCTACATCGTTGTCATAAAAATAGCGCGCCGCCTGATACCACGATCCGGCATTGCCATGGTCGCCCTTCTCCACAAAATTGTCGATGCTTTCCATAACAAGTGTTTTGGTTGGTACTTCCAGGCGGATCGGTACTTCGGTTTTATGCCAGCGCAGAAAGATCGTCGCACTGTTGTCGGTCATGTCTTCCACACCGATATAAAAGCGTTCAACCGAACGCGGGAAATCGCCGGGCTTTACTTTAAAGCGTATCAAATCTTCTTCCGCCACATGACGTCCGCCGGAATCCAGTTTTTTGTTGATGATAATTTCCCAGCCTTCGGGATTGGGAATAGTGTAAAGGCTGTAAGTCCCTGCCGGAATATCATTGCCTTCCAGCGTCACACTGCTGCTAAAGCTTAGCTTGGTGGAGGCGTTGGCGCCTGTCCGCCATACTTCATTGTATGGAACAAGGCCGCCAAAGATCTCGCGTCCCTTTATGCCCGGGCGGGAATAGGTAATCTCCACTTCGGTAATGCCCACAACCTGCGTCACCTTGGCCAGCGGGCTGGGCGCCGGTGTTTCGATCTGGGCATGTGTTACAGAAATGCCGAATACAAAAATACAAAGGGCTAATAACCGTGTCATAGTCTCCTCCCTTATAGGTGTTGGTTTTAGAAATATCGTAAAATAATATTTATGATTTTTTTTACGCCCGCCGTGTAAGGCGGATAAATCAGCGCGCTTGTATTCCAGCGGCTCTGGCGAAAAACGGCCCGCTCATTGCTGAAAGCCAGAAAACCGTGATAGCCGTGGCCGCGTCCCAGGCCGCTATGATTTTCTCCCCCGAAAGGCAGATGCGGGTGGGCAAATTGCAGCGTCGTATCGTTAATGCCCACACCACCGGACGCGCTGTTTGAGATAATATAATCGATCGCCTTTCTGTTCTGTGAAAAAACATACAGGGCCAGAGGTTTATGGCCTTCATTAATAAAAGCCAGTACATCGTCCAATTCTTTATAGCCATGTAATACCAAAAGCGGCCCGAAAATTTCTTCGCGGAAAACACGTGCCTCCCTGTTGTTGCACTCCAAAACAGTGGGCTCGATGAAAAGCTCTTTTTCGTCCGTATTGCCGCCATAGATAACGCGCGCCTGCTTCTCTCCGGCATCATCCAGCAGTTCTGCAATCCGCCTGAAATTTTTTTCATCAATAATGCGCCCGTAATCGGGATTGTTTTTTTTGGCGCCGGGAAACAGCATCCCAATCTGGCGCTTAACTGCCACTGTCAAAGGTTCACGGATGCTTTCGTGCACATAAACGGTATTGGGCGCCACGCAAGCCTGGCCGCAATTGATAAACCTGCCCCACACAAGTCGCCGCGCGGTCAGTTCAATGCGTGCCGTATCATCCACTATGGCCGGATTTTCACCGCCCAGCTCCAGCGTCAGCGAACTGAGATTTTGGGCAGCCGCTTCCATAACGATTTTGCCAACACGTGTGCTGCCGGTAAAAAAGATGTGGTCAAAGGGCAATTTCAGCAACGCCTGTGCCGTTTCGACACCGCCTTCAACGACAGATATTTCCTGCGCCGGGAAAAGCTCTTCGGCCATGCGGCACAGCAGGCGGCTTGTTTGCGGGGCCATTTCCGAAGGCTTTAGAATAACACAATTACCCGCCGCGATCGCCGCCGTTAACGGACCGATGCTCAACAGAAATGGAAAATTCCATGGCGAAATGATCAGGCAGACACCTTTGGGCTGGGCGACCGTTTTGCCCGAAGCACTGAGAAAAAGCAGCGACCTGCCGGCACGTTTTGGTTTCATCCAGCGCCGTAGGTTTTTACGGGCATGGTCAATTTCCAGCAGGGAGGCTTTTATCTCGGTAAGGTCTGTTTCCGGGACGGACTTTTTCAGATCGGCGTAAACGGCTTGGCCTATCTGCTCTCGGTTGCCCATGATCCATTCGCGCATTTGCGAAAGTTTGCGCACCCGGCTTTTAGCATCCGTATGCCGCACGGTATCGCGGAAATAAACATTCTGCCTTTCGAACAAGTCCCTGAAATTCATATGGCTGTGTGCGTTTGAATTATACTTCTTTCAGCTTCCACTTGCCGCGTTTAAACACGACGACGGCAATGACGGTCAACAGCGCCTCGGCCACGGGGATGGCCCAGTAAACGCCATGCGCGCCAAAACCCAGCGATACGGAAAATACGTAAGCCAGCGGTATTTGAAAAATCCAGTAGGAAAAAAAGTTTACAATGGTCGGCGTAGTTGTATCGCCCGCGCCGTTGAATGCCTGCACAATGACCATACCGAAGGCGTAAAAACCATATCCGTAGCTGATGACCCGCAACGCCTCCACGCCCTGTTGAAGCACCGCCGGGTCATCTGTAAATATCCTGACGATCCACTCCGGAATGGCAATAAAAACGGCAGCAATCGAAAGCAGGAAAGCCAGGTTCACATAAGCGGCAATCCAGACGGATTTCTCCGCGCGCCGTGGATTTTTGGCGCCGAGGTTTTGGCCGACCAGGGTGGCCGCCGCGTTGGACAAACCCCACGAGGGCAGTATAGTAAAAATGATTATACGTATGGCGATCGTATATCCGGCTAATGCGGCACTGCCGAAAACCGCCAAGATGCGAACCAACACCACCCATGACGATGTGGAAATCATAAACTGAAAAACACCCCAGATGGAAATACGCACCAGCCGGCGCATCAGCGGCCAGTCCGGTTTCAGGTCGGCCAAGGCAATCGGGATGCGGCTACGGCCGGAAAAAAGCGTGCGCAGCTGGATTACAACGCCGGTCCCGCGCCCGATGGTTGTGGCGATGGCCGCGCCCGTAACGCCGAAGCCTTCAAATGAGCCAATCCCGAAAATCAAAAGCGGGTCCAGGATAATGTTGAGAATATTGGAAATCCACAAAACGCGCATGGCGATAACCGCGTCTCCCGCGCCGCGAAACACGGCGTTTAGAATAAAAAGCAGCATGATCGTGATATTGCCGCCCAGCAAAACCGCCGTAAAGCCGGAGCCTATATTTACCACGGAATCACTACCACCCATGACGCGCAAAATGTCCTCGGCAAAGATTATACCGCCCAGCGCAACCGGCGCCGAAATAAAAACGCCCAGCCAGATGGCCTGCACCGCCGCGCGTGACGCCGCATGACGATCCTTTTCTCCGATACGCCGGGCCACCATGGCGGTGGTACCCATGCTCAGCCCGATACCGATGGCAAAAACAATCGTAACAATGGCATCGGTGATGCCTACTGCGGCCACTGCATCGGCGCCCAGGCGGGCCACAAAAAAAACATCCACGACGGCAAAAACCGACTCCAGCGCCATCTCCAGCACCATGGGAATAGCCAGGTAAAGCACAGCCCGGCCAATGGAGCCTGTGGTATAATCTTCCTCATCGCCGCGCATGATTGAGCGCAAAACGGACCAGATCTTTTTGGCAAATACAAAGCGTGATTTTGCCATATCAGACATGATAGCTATCCTTCACGAAGGGGGTAACGGCTTGTAAAAAAAGGGTTTTGTTGTTTATATACAGGTTTCCTATATTACAAAATCGCCCGCATATAAAGTGAATAAAAACTGTCTGAAACATGGATTCAATCACATTCACATATATAAATAAATCAACTCATGGAGGTGCGGATGCCTGAGAAGCAAACGCCGGAAGTGCCTCAACTGGAAGGCGTCATGGGACGCATTTTCGGGCACAACCCAAAGGGCTTACCGGTGCTGTTTTTTACGGAGCTTTGGGAACGATTCAGCTACTACGGCATGAGGGGCATATTGTTGCTGTTTATGGTAGCGCCCATCGAGAACGGCGGATTTGGCCTGGACACGGAAACCGGCGCTGCCATTTACGGTCTTTACACAGCCATGGTCTATCTTCTGGCTTTGCCCGGCGGCTGGGTAGCTGACCGTATCTGGGGCCAGCAAAAAGCGGTCTTTGTCGGGGGCGTTATCATTGCCGCCGGCCATTTCAGCATGGCGGTTCCTTTTACCTTTACTTTCTACCTTGGTCTTATCCTTATTGTAATCGGAACGGGTCTTCTTAAACCCAATGTGAGCGCCATTGTCGGCGGTTTATACCCGGAAGGCGGGGCACGCCGCGATGCCGGCTTCTCCATATTTTACATGGGTATCAACATCGGCGCGTTTGCCGGCCCGCTGGTTTGCGGTTTTCTTGGCGAAACCATCAACTGGCATCTTGGTTTCAGCGCTGCCGGTATCGGGATGGTGTTAGGCCTTATCCAGTACCGTATGGGTATTAAAAACTTTGGCGAAGCAGGTCTGCGGCCGGAAGCCACGCCTGTGGAGATCAAGAAAAACAGCAAGATGCTTTATATTGGCCTTGGTTTTGTCGGCGTTCTGATTGCTTTTGTTGCCGCGTTCCGGGTTACCGGCCTGCTCGCGTTTGACATGGCTGATGTAGCCGGTAATACCGGTGTTTTTATCGTCTCACTGGCCATCATCTATTTTTTGTATGTTTTGATCTTTGGCGAATTTAATACTCAGGAAAAGAAGCGCATTGTGGTCATTTTCTTCCTGTTCATAGGAGCGGCCATGTTCTGGTCCGGTTTTGAACAGGCAGGTTCTTCCCTTAACCTGTTTGCCGCGGACTACACCGACCGTGTTGTTCTGGGCTGGATGATGCCGGCAAGCTGGCTGCAATCGATCAACCCTCTTTTTATCATAACGCTGGCGCCTGTGTTTGGCTGGTTGTGGCTGTGGCTGGATAGACGCGAGCCGTCCATTCCGACAAAATTTGCCTATGGCCTTGTACTTTTAGGCGTTGGTTTTTTTGTAATGGCCTGGGCCGCAAGCTACACGGAAAAAGGCCAGTTGGTCAGTCCGGCCTGGCTTATTGCCACCTATTTTCTGCATACCACCGGCGAGCTTTGTCTCAGCCCTGTGGGTCTTAGCAGCGTCACCAAGCTCTCTCCCAAAAAGCTTGTCGGCCAGATGATGGGTATCTGGTTTATGGGCGCCGCTCTCGGTAACCTGATTGCCGGTCTGCTGGCGGGTAATTTTGAGAATATGCCGCTGACAGAACTCTTCGGCAACGTGGCCGTGATCGTCGCTGCCGCGGGATTGGTATTCCTTATCTTTACAAAGCCGATACAAAAATTAATTGGAAATGTTAAGTAAAACGAAGGCCGCCACTGCGCGGCCTTTTTTTGTTGTTTGCACGATTGTTTTTCTGCTGGCGGGTGCCGCATCGGCTCAGGAGAAACCGTCAACGGCGGATTATGTTTTGGGTTATGGCGGCCTTTCCATCGCTGCCGCCGGACAGGTATTTGGCAAGTCACTGGCGCCGGATCAACCTCGCTGGACAGAGCCCGGAGAGTTTGATGCTGCGGCACGTAACGCCATTTTTTGGGGCCGAGAAAATATGCGAACCGCGGCACGCATCAGCGACGCGTTGCTCTATGGTGTTTTTATGCCCTCCGCTGTCTGGCTTCCCGCCATATCGCCCTATGAATACAGCAACGCGATACTTAACCAGGTGCAGGTTCTGGCAGCAACCGGCATTGTTACCAATGGTGTAAAATTTCTGGTGGGCCGTCAAAGACCATACGCCCGTTTTAAAACGGCTTCATCCCGCGGTCATAACGACAATCTTTCATTTTTCAGCGGGCATACAAGCCTGGCCTTTGCCCTGGCCGTTTCCGGTTCTATGCTGCTGGAAGAAAAATATCAAAATGAATCGGGATTGATCTGGAGCGGAAGTTTGGTGCTGGCGGGGTTAACCGGATATATGCGTATCGCTGCGGACAAACATTACCTGACAGATGTAGCGGCGGGAGCACTGGTCGGAAGTTTTTGCGCCTGGCTGATCACGCAAAGTAACCAAAAACGCTTTCTGAAGCTTTACAAGCGAAGTACTGTCAGGCCGTTTTTGTTTATCGCTATTCCATTATAGAGCGATCCATCTCCACCCAAAACAGACCGCGGAAATCACTTTCCGCAAAACCCGTTGCCTCATCGGCCGGATAGAGGGAATCAATAACGGTTGCCACGGCCGCAGGCGGGTCACCATGACAGGCGAGGCAAAGCGCTTTCACATGGATCGGCTCCACGTAGCCCGTGCGATTATTTTCCAAGTCCACCACACGGCTGCTGGTATCTTCCGGCATGGAAACATAGTGTGCCAGCAGCGGCTTCACCCATTCCCGCGGTTCGTTATCCGGATTGCGCAATTTATGGCTGGTGCGACCCATCAGGATGCCGGGGCGCTCATTCTGACGCGCGATCTCCGGAGCCTCCATGCTACAGACGCGAATAGCCGCAAGCGGGCCTTCTTCCTGCATGGTTTTCTGCAGCGTATGCATCAACTCCATTTTGAACGGCTTAAGGGCTTTTGAAGCAATCGCCTTTTCCTGTTTCATGTTATCCTGTGAACAGGTTATCAACACGACGGGGATCAGCAATAGCAGGCTTGTTCTCATAGTTCCACTCTCAGGTCATCTTTATGGATTTTGAATTTGTGGGTCAGCGCGCAGACAATAATATCCGCGGCACAATCAACTGTCATTTTGGAAAGATTTATCACGATATCAAAGGCCGTTGCTTCAAGTGACTTCACGCCAAACAACCGGTTTAAAAAGGCCTTCTGGTTGGCGGTCTCTTCGTTTAATTGTTTGATAGCATTTTCACGGTCGATACTGAGATTAACAAGGTTTTGAACACGATCGTCAAACTCTTCAACAATACGTATTTTCAATGCTGTTTTGTCGGGCAGGATAAAATTGGCGCCGCGTCCCAGGATAATAGCCGCACCGTGCTTGCCGATCCCGATGATCGTTTTGGCCAGGTATTTAGCGTAAGATTGTTGATTGAGCGCCTGGCTGTTTACCAGGGCCTGGAAAAGATTGTCCATCTCCGTTCGCGTCTTTTCATCAAAAATCTCCACCATCTCTTTGCGAATATTGTTGTTACCGGCGATGTATTCGACGATCTCTTTGTCAAAAATTTTCCAGTTGAGGCGCCTGGAGAGTTCATTGGCCAGGGCCATGTCGGAACAACCGGGCTGGCGGGAAAAGGCAATACAGGGCAGCCGGCCGGGGATGCTTTCGCGTTGTTTTCCGGTGCTTTCCCAAAAGTGTATTTGACGGGCAAGGATATCTTCCAGCGGGACTTGCTTGTTGAGGCGGATCATGTCATCCTCCTGAAGCTTTTTGATTTAATTTACAAACTTGCGCAGGGCCGGACAATCATTATTGCCGCGCGGAGAGAACTTTTAGCGGCATACCTGTTTTTATAACACCGCGGTTGCGGTGGATCAGGTTCTGCCCGAAAATAACGCCGCCGCTGTCGATGCGCCTGTAACCGGCCAGCGTTTTTAGCGGTTCCTTAAAACGTTCGGCCGTTTTCTGGTCCGTGGTGGTTATAACGCAGCGGACGCACGGCTTTACCACTTCCAGCTTCACGTCGCCGATTTGAATACGGCTCCAGCTGTCTTCCGCGTAGGGTTCGCAGCCGCGCACAACAATATTGGGACGAAAGCGGTTCATCGGGACGGGTTTTTCCATGCGGCTGTTCAGGTCATCTAGCGATTCCTGCGAGATGAGCAGAAAGGGGTAACCGTCGGCGAAACCGGTATGGTCTCCCGCCGAGACACGATATTCAGGATCAAGATTGCGCTGAAACCCGTGACGCATCATGTACATGCGGCAGGGTACTTCCAGGAAACGGCTGCACCAGTCTGCCACTTCATCCCCCTGGTCGATGGCTTCGCACAGATCGCCCCACACTTCTACGGCTTGCGGCGCTCCCTCATCCTCCAGCATGTGCACCATAGACGGCATATCGCCGGCTGAGAGACTCAGCATCCCCATGTCGATGGTTGCACGTATCAGCGCCATACGCGGGTGATCACGCTGGGTCATGAATTCGCCTTCTTCCTCCACCAACATCAGAATACGGTCGTTAACAAAACCGCGGTCACCCACCTGCGCCGTTGAAAGATCGACGGCCGCGCAGGATTTAAGCGGGTAAATATGCAGGGAAAGGACCTCAATATGGCTCATGTTTAATCTACCAGTTCAGCGCCCGGCGCCTTGTTTTTGTAAACGGACTTTTCAAAATACTCATCCAGGCCAAAGGCATCAACTTCCACGGCCTCGGCGCGGGCCTTTTCAGCCTGCTCCATCAATTCGGCCTCATTGCCGCTAATGATGTTTTTCTCCAGCGCCTGTTTGATCATCTCTTCAGATTCAGCGCGTCTTATCTCACCCTTTCCCGCGGCCTTGTACACCTTCTTCATGATGTCATCCGCGCGAATAACCAGCTCAAAGGCGCGTTCCAGTTGGGCCAGGGTATCGTCGCTTTCCGTTGGCAGGTAGATGCCATGTGTCAGGCGGTTGCGCCATTCGCCCGGTGTGGTGATAAACTCGGCGGCCTTTTTGTTCAGCGCATCCTTTGGCGCGGAGCCGATCGGATTGACCCGTGACCAGAGCAGCGGCAGCGTGTTAAAGGGAAAGCCGATATTGCGGTACAGCGCATCGAAAGCCACCTGCATATCGGCGAAGCGGCTTTGTAAAGACGCTTCCGCCAGATCGCGGGTTTCTTTAGGTCGTCCCTCCGCTTCATAGCGCCGCAAAATGGTTGTGGCCAGATACAGGTTGGAAAAAATGTCGGCAAAGCGTCCGTTGATTTTTTCCAGGCGCTTCAGCGCTCCGCCGTGCCGGGCCATGGCAAAATCGGCCAGGAAGGCAAAGGACGCCGCGGCCCAGCCCAGCTTGCGGTAATAGCGCGCCAGCGGGCCACCCGGATGGCTGAAAAACAGTTGTCCGCGGCTGAGGCTGAGCAACAGCGAGCGGGCCGCAAGTGAAACAATATGTCCGGCATGTTTCCAGAATACTTTGTCGAAAGCTTTGACGTCATCTTTCATCAGGGCCATAATCTCATCATAGGCGTAGGGATGGCAGCGCACGGCGCCCTGCCCGAAGATCATCAGCGTGCGGGTCAGGATATTGGCGCCCTCCACGGTAATATTGACCGGCACGGAAAAATAGGCGTGGGCCATAAGGTTGCGCGGACCCATTACGATACCGGCGCCGCCAAGGATATCCATGGCGCGGTTTATTGATGTACGCAGGGTTTCCGTGAAATTGTACTTGGCCATGGCCGTAATGACCGCCGGCTTCTGGCCGCTGTCCAGCCCGCCGCAGGTAAAACGGCGCGCGGCGTCCAGCGTATAGGAGGCTATCGCCAGCTTGCCAAGCTGCTCTTCAATGCCTTCAAATTTAGCGATCGGCAGGCCAAACTGGCGACGCACCATGGCGTAGGCGCCTGCCACGCGGGTTGCCCACCAGGTTCCGCCGCTGCCTGTAGCCGGCAGACTGATGCCGCGGCCCACGGCGAGCGACTCCATCAGCATGCGCCAGCCGTTACCGGCCTGCTCCGGCCCGCCAATGATGGCGTCCAGCCCGACAACAACATCGTGGCCTTCGGTGGGGCTGTTGTAAAAAGGAATGCTCAGCGGATCGTGACGTTTATCGACAACGACACCTTCCGTATCTGTCGGGATCAGCGCGCAGGTGATGCCCAGTTCTTCTCCCTTGCCCAGCAGGTTGTCGGGATCGCGCATTTTAAAGGCCAGACCCAGTATAGTGGAGATTGCCGCCAGGGTAATGTAGCGTTTGCGCCAGTTCAGACGCAGATAGAGCTTGCCGTCGTCACCTTTGAAAACGACGCCGGTGGAAGTCATGGCGCCGGCATCGGAACCGGCCTGCGGTTCTGTTAAAGCAAAACAGGGAATCTCTTCGCCACGGGCAAGGCGCGGCAGGTAGTGCTTTTTTTGCTCTTCGGTGCCGTAATGCAACAACAGTTCCGCCGGACCCAGCGAGTTGGGCACCATCACGGTTGTGGCCAGCGGGTTGCTGCGTGAAGCGACCCGTGCAACGATGGCGCTGTTGGCGGAAGCGGAAAAACCCAGCCCGCCATATTCTTTGGGAATGATCAAACCCCAGAAGCGCTCTTTTTTAATATAGTCCCAGGCTTCGGGCGGCAGATCGCGGCGCTGGTAAACGTCCCATTCACTGACCATGCGGCACAGTTCGTTCACGGGACCGTCCAGGAAGCGCTGCTCTTCTTCGCTCAGTTCGGGATAGGGCTCCCGCATGATCTTTTTAAAATCCGGCCGGCCCGAAAATAGCATACCGTCAACCCAGATATTGCCGGCTTCGATGGCTGTCTGCTCGGTTTCCGAGATCACGGGCATGAAATTAAGCGCCTTTAGCAGCTTCACGATCGGCGCCGTTATAAGCAGGCGTCTTATAAGCGGAATATTAAACAAAGCAAGAATCGCCGCCGCCACGATGAACAGCGCAGCGGAAGCGCCCAGGCCGCCGAGCAGTGCCAGGATTACGATCGACCATAGCCACAGCGGCGCGCGGTTATAAGCCAAAACGAGAACAGCGACCAAAACAGTAACAATGCTATAAATAAGGGGCCACTCCGTTAAAAAACCGTATAATTCAAAAAATTGCATTTTTCTCTCCTTTGTATTGGCAGCGCGCTCTTTTAAATGTATGTTATTGGTGGCCTGTAAGTGTAACACGCGGGTTAAATATGGATAATAATCCCCTAACGCGCTTTTCCGGACGCGCGCAATCCTACCACCGGTTTCGTCCGGGCTACCCTGAAGAGATAATAACGTTTCTGAAGCGTGCCTGCAAATTGAGCCCCGGCGGTCCTGTTGCCGATTTTGGCGCTGGGACGGGCATCTTTACCAGGCTTTTGCTGGACAAGGGAATGCGCGTATTTGCTGTGGAGCCAAATGAAGCCATGCGCAAAACGCTGCGCCGCGAAATCAAGGGCGCGGGCGTTATCATTGTGGACGGAAAAGCGGAGGAAAGCAACCTGCCGGACCAAAGCATTTGCGCCGTGTGCGCGGCCCAGGCCTTCCACTGGTTCGAGCCCGAACAAACCCGCCGCGAATGGTTGCGTATCCTAAAGCCGCCGGGTATGGTCGCCTTAATCTGGAACGAACGCGATAAATACGCCACACCCTTTTTGCGCGGGTATGAGGCTTTATTGCAAAAGCACTGCCCCGAGTATGCCGGCCGCCGTTGCGGCTATGCCGATGACGAAGCTGTTCGCGCTTTTTTTGCCCCGCAGGTTTTTCATAAGGCCACTTTTCCCAACCGCATGAAGCTCAATAAAGAGGGTGTGTTCGGATTGCTGCATTCGTCGTCTTATGTTCCGCTGCCGGAGAGCGCCGCTTATATACCCTTGCGCGCGGAGGCCGAAGCACTTTTTGAAGAACACATGGATGCTGCCGGCGAGGTGCAGTTTCTCTACCGCTGCTCGCTCTATTACGGCCGGCTGGTTTAGGCCGGGGGCTGGCGGTCTTGTGGTCCTGAGGTTTTTGAGTCTTGATGTCTTTTTGTTCAGGGGTGAGGGAAAATTAGGTTTGTAACGTTCGAGCATAGCCGGCACGAGCGCTGATAAAGCTTCCATTTGCCAAATCACCGTCCACGTGAAGTTTCCGAGTTAATGCCTTTGTTATATGCTACTACTATTAATGTAAAAATTAACTATGATCATATTTCTTTTAATCTGCACTTATATAAAACCAATTATCTGTCAGCTTCTTTTGGAAATATAACTCATAATAAATTTTTCTTTTCAAATCTGCAAGACTTGTTTTCTTAGGAAGATGAATAAAACCGGCTCTTCCATCCGGCGTTCCTCTAAACGTGTAAAAGAAAACAACATTCAAATCGTTGATCTTATCGACGATAATTTCACCGCCACCTACAGATAAGTTTTCATATTGTGATGGAAGACGGATTAGTCTTTGATTATGTTTAACATTGGGACTTAATTCACCAGAGTTAACCATTTGCACAATCTTATTCATTTCATCAAAATGCCATTGAAATGTAAAAGAATTTTTCCAGTCTCCCAAAGGACAAAAAACTATAATTAATATGGTGGATACATTAATAAATAATGGTAAAAGATTTTTAATTCTTTTGTGTTTAATTAACAAAACTATCGATGAAATAAAGATTGTTAAGAATCCAAGAAATAGTGGTGCTTCAAAAAACAGAACTCCAAGCCAGAGTTCGCTCCAAAGCAGATCTGAGTATGCAATGGTTAATATACCTAGTAGCGATAATGTCGCGCTTAGTATTATAAGTGTAGATAGCTTCATCTTTACATCAAAACTTTATTATTAACAGGCTCTAAGCATATAACGTGAATATTAACGGGATTAACCGCTGTATGATTTATCGTTTGGGAATTCACCGTCCGGCGGTTAATTCTCAGTTGAATATTTTGTTTATATGACCTATTGGTGATGTATTACCTTTGCCAAACTTAATAAACCTTTTTCAAAAAATTTAATATTCGATTGATCGAAATAAAGATATCCATCTGATATTTTAGGTTCTTCAAATTTTTCAAAAGGTCTTGGTCTAAGATATCCAAACCATAATTGGAAATATATTTCTTTAGCAAAACCATCATAAGAAAAATTGCTACAATGAAAATTCTTTTTAACACTAAAATTTTTATTTTTTTCTATTTCAATAAATGGAACAGCTACTATATAATCTTCAATTGAACCACCAAAATCCAAATAGATACTATTCGGAATTTTGGATATACTATCCACCACATAAGTAAAATGGAATGTTGGTACAACGAAAATTGAATTATCAGATTCATTTAAAATATCAATTTCTGTTTCAAGCGTATCCTTTGAAGAAACGATAGTTTTATTAATATAAAAAGAAAATTTTATTCCATCTTTTTCAAAAGTAACATTAGCAATTTTATTTATATCAGATTGAGCAAAACAATCTAGAATAGAAGTAAAGGTAAGGATGAAAATTATAATTGTTTTTTTCATTTAATTAGAACTCTTTGGTTATATAGCGGCCAGCAGATAACCTGCGTGGTGATTAAGAGTGTAATTTAGCAGATAGATTGGGTTTCACAATGGAAGGCCGAAGGAAAGTCCCGATCACGTCAGGTTAATTTGCTTGTTAGGCATTTGAGACAACCTTTTGTTCTTTTCTCATAGGAAATGGGAAACTCAAAGTACTCCATGTCCCAATTGTATTCCAAGTTTCCCCATCAGGTATTTGAAACTCTGCTTTAATTGCTCGCTTTCCTCTATAGTGTTCCAAGATTCTGTATTTTCCTGATATTAATCCATTAACTGCGTCAACAAATTGTTCAACACGCTCAGGATTTGTACAAGGGAACCATTCTAGCCAAAAACAATTTCCTGCTTGCAAATGTAGTTCATCATTGTTTTGAAGATTTAAATGAATCGGAAACTTCAAGCCTTTTTGCTTTGGAATAACCATTTCTAGTTCCACTTGACTTCCCTCTTGGATTGTAGTTTCTAAACTGGGATAATCTGTAGCTATGCGTTTAAATATTTTCTTAGCTATTTGTAAGGTTTCTTTTTCCATGTTCAAGTGCCTAACATTATTATTATGTAGTTTTATAGAAAAATACATAATCCGTCAGCACAAAAAAAACTGTTTTTTCAAATATTCCTCACAGGTGGTGTTATCTGGATTTTTTGGCAATATATCATTCCCACAGGCGTGATATGTGGACCCGCATATCTTTACACTAAGTAAATTTTTTACAAAAAAAACACCTTTCGCAGGCCAACAAAACCGGCATGATTCTTTGTCTGGTCGGGAGTGTGTAAGAGCCACAATCTTCATTTCCTGGATTCCCGTTTTCACAGGAATGACATGCCGGATAAGGACTGGCGTTTCTTCATGCCCTTCATGTCCTTCATGGTGAAGAAAACGCAGATAATGATAAAGAGAAAGAGAACGAAAAAGATGGGATGGTTTTCCACGGATCTTGATCATGAGTAAGATCACGATCAAGATTTACCTGAACACGTGAACACCTGAAAACGCACTTTAACACCCAAACACCATAACACATTGTCACCGTGTGAGCGCCGGGTTGTGCAGGATGTAGCCGTGGGCGTCGTTGCGGTAGCGGCTTTTCAGCTTTAGCGTGTCGGCGGGCATTACGGCCATAAAGCCAAAGCGTTCACGCAGCTCATCAATGGCGCTGTTGAGGGCCTCCTTGCGTGAGCGCTCGCTGAACAGGAAGGCCTGCTCATTGCGCGGCCGGATCTGCGTGACGGAAACACCGATATGACGGATGCGCACGCGGCGCAGCGTCAACGCGTCGAACAGCTGCTCGGCCTGGGCGTAGATGTCGGCGGGATCATCGGAGGCCATCTCCATGCTGCGGCTGCGGCCAATGCGGCTGAAATCGGAATAGGCCAGGCGGATGCCGACGGTGCGGCAGGTGAGCTGATCGCGGCGCAGGGTCAGGGCCACGCGCTCGGCCAGGTACTGCATGCTGCCCTTGATGATGCCCATGTCCGAGGTGTCTTCGGGGAAGCTGGTTTCGCGGCTTATCTGACGGGGGATGACGCGCGTTTTCACTTCACGCTCATCGATGCCGTTGGCCATTTTCCAGATGGTGATACCGTTTTTGCCAAACAGCTGCTCCACGATGATGCGCGGCAGGCGGGCCAGTTCAGCCACCTTGAAGATGTGCAGATCGGTCAGTTTTTCCTTCGCCATGCGCCCGATACCCGGCAGCTGGTCCACGGGCAGTTTGCCCAAAAAATCCATCTCATGGTCCGGGGTTATGTGGGCGATGCCGCGCGGCTTGTACATGCCCGAGGCAATGCGGGCGATCATCTTGCTGCCGGCGATACCGATGGAGATGCTGACGCCCACGCGACGCTCTACTTCATCGCTGATGCAACGCGCCACCCAAGTGGGCGACTCATGGATGTGCCCGGTGCCGGTGAGATCTAGGTAGGCATCATCTAGCGAAGTAAATTCCACGCGCGGCGTATAGCGCAGGTAGACCTCCTGCAGCACTTCACCCACGGCGCGGTAGTGCGCGTAATCGCCTTTCAGGAACACCGCATCGGGACAGATGGTTTTGGCCTTTACCAGTGGCATGCCGGTGCGGATGCCCTGTTCGCGCGCTTCGTAGCTGGCCGTATGCACCACGCCGCGCTGCTCGGCAATACCGCCCACAACCACCGGACGGTTACGCAGCTGCGGGTTAAAACCCTGTTCCACCGAGGCAAAAAAAGCATCGGCGTCTATGTGCATGATGACACGTTGTGGCATGGCTATCCTTCCAGGCAGACACGGGCGATCTGCCATTGCAGGGTGGAGTCGTCAAACAGCAGCTCGATATAGTCGGAGCTGTCGGCGCGCACGGAAAAGTGGTACTGCTTGGTATAGCCCTGGTGGTTGATCCAGTTGCCGTTCCACTGGCGCACTTTGTAAACCCGGCCGTTCCACTTAAAGCGCAGGGGCCGCAGTTTGCCATCCTTGAAATGGGTGATCACTTCGATCGGCTCGAAGATGTCTTCAAATTTCATGCTCATCCTTGTAGTGTACTTATGTACACCAAAATATAAGGAGAAGCCGGGCGCGGGGCAACGTTGCGGGAATTAAAAAATTGGGAATGGGGAATGGACGGATTTTTGGGACGCGAGGAGTTCGGGCTGCATCGGTAGCTCCTTGATCTCTCACCCCTAACCGGGGATTTGAGATGACAGCCGGCGCTAAATGGCGCAAAAATGCTTCTCAACGAAAATAGATTTTTTCGTCCTAAACAAATTTTACATTTCAAGGAAATTCCCTTACCTTTAGTAAGGAAATGATGAGGGTTTTTGAAATGACATCTACGCTTACGAGCAAAGGTCAAATTACACTCCCGGGCAAGATCAGAAAAAAACTGAATCTAAATACTGGGGATAAAATAGATTTCGTTTTAGATGATTCTGGTCGAATATATCTGGCGCCGGTAAAGACCTCTGTTAAGAAATTAAAAGGGATACTTCCAAAGCCGGACTATGTGGTGAGTTTAGAAGAAATGCAAGCTGCAATTGAAGGCGGAGAGAATAATGAAGGGCCTTGACAGCAATGTAATCGTCCGCTATGTCGTACAAGATGATCCAGGTCAAGCGGCTTTAGCAAGCGAATTTATTGAGAATAATTGCACTATCGAAAGTCCGGGCTTTATTAATACTGTCGTCTTATGTGAATTAGTTTGGGTTTTAAAACGCGCGTATAAATATCCTAAAGAGCTTATTGTTGAAGTACTAAATACCCTTTTGGATTCGAAAGAGTTAAAAGTTGAGAAGGCAACGGATGCTCGACAAGCGGCTCTGTTATTTGCGCAGGGCCAGGCAGATTTTTCTGACTATTTGATCGCCGTTTACAACAAACGTGAGGGCTGTGATTATACGGTTACCCTGGATAAAACGGCGGCCAAATCAAAAGACTTTAAACTATTAAAATAGTTCTCCTACAATTCCCGTATCACCGTCACCACACGGCCGACTAATTCAAATCCCGGGGTCTTGGGTTCTATGATCAGGGGGGCGGGGTTGTCGCCGCTGGTTTCCAGGCGGACAAATTTCTTCTCAAAAAAAATCTTACGTGCATACACACGGTGACCCAGGCGCACCACTGCAATATCGCCATCGTGTGGTTTGCGCTTCATGTCCACGGTGAGAAAATCGTTGGGGTAAATACCGTCGCTGATCAGGCCGTCATCGGCGGCACGCACGGTGATGGTTTCGGCTTCGCGGGCACGCACATTGCGGATGAGCTCGCCCAGGTCGTAATCGCCCTGCCAGGGTCCGTCGTGCTCAATGTGCACCTCGCCAAAAAGAGGAATGTTGTAGAGTTCCATAGAAGTGAATGTATGAAATACTGAATTAGTGAATGGTTGAATATTTGAATTTTTGAAAAGAACGTGCTTCAATTTTTGAAGATTCTCTAATCCATCAATTCATCTATTCAATAATTCAACCCGCCACTCTTCTAATTTGCCATTTCACGGATCAATCCAACCACCTTGCCCTGGATGGACCATTGGCCTTGCGGGTAGATGTCCTCGTAATCCGGGTTTTCGGCTTTCAGGTAGGTTTGGCCACCATCGCGGATGAGGCGCTTTACCGTCACTTCGTCATCCACCAGGGCCACAACGATGTCGCGGTTGTAAGCACTCTGCGCAGCCAGCACCACAACGATGTCATCTTCAAAAATACCGGCGTTGATCATCGAATCGCCACGCACCTTCAGGGCGAAGTAGCGGCCCTCGGCTTTAACCATCGCCCGCGGGATGGAGACATAGCGTTCCACGTTTTCCTGGGCCAGGATGGGATAACCGGCCGCCACGCGACCGATCAGCGGCAGCTCGTATTCGTTATTATTGGCCGGCATAAAATCCGGATGCACCACGCGCAACGCCCGCGCCGAAGAGTCCTTCTCCAGATAGCCCTTGGAAACAAGACTATCGATGTGCTTTAAAATGGCGTATTTGGATTTGATGTTGAGCCGGTCAGCCAACTCCTGGTAGGTGGGCGCGTATCCCTTACGTTTGATGTGATCGGTGATGATCTCCATTATTTCCTGCTGACGGCGGGTGAGACCCTTGCTCATGGTGTACTCCCGGTTTAATATACAATAGTACACCAAGTATACATCCGTTTACCTGTAGATGCAATAGCTAAAGTATTATTTCCTTTGACGATAGGGCGTTCTCAGACAATTTTTCCGTCTTCAATACGCAGAACGGTTGTACAAGTGCGCTGCAGAAGCTCTGCCTGGTGTGACGCAAAAACGACCAAAGTCTGTTCTAAGCCCGCGAGATAACTGAGTACTTTTTCGGTTGTGACCTGATCCAGCCCGTTCAGCGCTTCATCCAGGAAAAGGAACGGCGGCTGCGGCAGGAAAGCGCCGGCCAGGGCCAGTTTTTGACGCATGCCATGGCTGTAGTCTTCCACCAGCGTATCGGCCTCATGCTCCAGGTTGCACAATTCTAAGTATGTGTTGATTACATTTTTGTCCGCGTCGTAAATATCGGCGATCATGGTGAGGTATTCGCGACCGCTCAGGTAGGGCATCAGACTGGCCTGCTCCGCGCAGTAGCAGCTGTTTTTCTTGATCCAAAAACGTTCCCCGCGTACTTCGTATCCATCCAGAGAAATGGAACCGCGGTAGGCGGTGATGATGCCGGCAGCGATTTTCAGCAGAGTACTTTTGCCGGCGCCGTTGGGGCCCTGCAAACCGTAGATTTGCCCGGAGGACAATTCCAAGGTGACGCCTTTAAGCGCGGGAATATCTTCGTAATAAAGCTGCAGGTTATCTGTTTTAAGTGTGTGCATCAGTGGTTCAGGTAACGCCTGTTTTTGTCAAAGTAGTAAATCAATAGTCCCAGTGCCACGAGCGGTCCCACCAGCCGGTAATTGTAACTCATCAGCCCGATAAACAGCACCACAAAATGGTACAGGTAGCCGGCGCTGCGCGGATCGTTGTGAAAGAGGATGCGGAAATTGAGCATGATCAGCAATACGAAATGGGCAAAAATGAATAACACGATCAGCGCCTGCAGCGCCACGGTGCTCCCCGAGGCCAGCACCATAAAAGCGCCCTGGACGGCAAACAGCAGCAGCAAGGCCGGCAGCTCGGCCAGGTATTTGGCGGCCAGCAGGTGACGCAGGCGCAAGGGCAGCGTCAGCAAAAATATATCATCGTCGGCGTGGGCGTATTTTTCGTTAAAGCCGTGACTGTAATGCAGCCACAGCCAGGTCGCGGCAATCAGCGTGAGAGCAAAAACCTGTGTCTCCGCGGGTAGGGTGAAGGCCCAGCTGTTGGCGGCTAACAACAACAGCAGGTGCAGCAGCTTTAGGCGCCGGTAGCGCGGGTTGCGCCACAACGATAAAACCTCCTTCTGCCAGAGAGCCCGGACGCGCCGGCCAAACAATCGCGGCAGCGCAAGCCTGGAAAAACCGGAGCGCCTGTTCGCCGGAGCCGGGAAAAGATCTTCCGCGTGACGCTGTGGCAGACGGGGCAACATAAAAAGCATCCACCCGGCGAGAAGCAGCGCGACAACAGCATCGGCCGCGGCAAACGTTGAACCGGAATAGTAAAAAAGCGTAAAGGGTATGTGCGCCGCCAGCAGCAGGGCCGGGGTAAAAAACAGGAAATGTTGCCGTTGCCCAAAAAGCAATCGCCCAAAAAGAATAAAAACAATGGAGAACAGCAGGCCCGCCGGCATCATCAGCAGCCCGCCCAAAGCCGCAACCCAGGCCTCGCTTTCCGCCAGCGCCCAGACAACGATCAGCCATAGGGCGGCAAAGGCCAGCATGTAGCGCGCGCAAAAAACAGCCAGTAAACCGAGCAGACGGCGGTTGCTGAGAGGCAATCCCTGCAGGGCTTTTACCTGTGGCAGACGCGGCAGCAAAAAGGCCACGATGAAAACAAGCGTCCATTGCGCGGCCAGCCAGAAGATGTGCGCGCTGAGAAAAAGCAGACCCGCGGAGGTGCCTTCGGCCAGCCAACGCTCGGTGAAAGAAGCCAGCCGCGTGGCGCCAAAAGCCCAGACGATCAGCAGCAGGAAAAAGAGCTCCAGCAGACCGCTAAAACGGTAGGAGCGGAAGTAACGTGCCGTGTGTGCCAGGAGAAATCGCATCATGCGCCAAAATACGCATCGCCGGGCAATGATGAAACGGCGAAAACGCTTGAAGCATATTTTTAAATCCGCTATGTTGATGGCCAAAAAAACGGCGACTTATGAACATACTGGAAAAAATAAACGGCGCCTTCGCGCGCGTCGAATCGTGGTTTTTAGTGCTGGTAGTGCTTGTGATGGTGCTGCTGGCTTTTGCCCAGGTGCTGCTGCGCAACCTGTTCGATCAAAGCTTTTTATGGGGCGACGCTTTTCTGCGGCACCTGGTACTGTGGGTTGGTTTTGTCGGCGCCTCGCTGGCCACCCGCGATGAAAAGCACATCAACATCGACGTGTTTGGCAGGCTGCTTAAAGGCCGCGCGCAGGTCGTGGCAAAAATTGTTACGCAGATTGCTTCCGTGGTGGTCTGTTATTTTTTGGCAGACGCGTCATATACATTTGTAATGGACGAACGCATGTATGGCGGCACGCTGTTCGACGATATCCCCTCGTGGTATTTCCAGGTGATCATCCCGATAGGATTCGCGCTGATGGGGGTACGCTTTCTCTTGCTGGCACTTTACAATGCAGTGGCGCTTAAGCCGCGGGAGGAAGCATCATGACTGTCCTCCTGATTGGATTGCTGCTGCTGGTTCTGACCCTGTTTGGCACACCCCTTTTCGTCATCATTTCGGCGATTGCCCTGCTGGCCTTTCACGCCGCTGAGATCGATTCCAGCGCGCTGATCATTGAATTGTACCGTTTGGCGAGTCAGCCGGTTTTGCTGGCCATCCCGCTGTTTACCTTTGCGGGCTACCTGCTGGCGGAAAGCCGCACGCCGCAACGGCTGGTCAATTTTTCACGGGCGCTGTTCGGCTGGATGCCGGCCAGCCTGGCCATCGTGGCGCTGGTTTCATGCGCCGTGTTTACCGCCTTCACCGGGGCCTCCGGTGTTACGATCGTGGCATTGGGTGGTCTGCTTTTGCCTGCCCTGATGGAGGAGAACTACTCCGAGAAATTCAGCCTGGGCATGCTGACCGCTTCCGGCAATCTTGGTCTGCTTTTCCCGCCCAGCCTGCCGATCATTTTGTACGGCCTGGTGGCGGAAACCAGCATCGACAAGCTTTTTATGGCCGGTATTCTGCCGGGCACGCTGATGGTGCTGCTATTGGCGCTTTACGCCATGTGGGTGGTGCGTGGCAGCGCGGTTAAACGCAAGCCTTTCAACGCGGCGGAGCTGTGGAGCTCCACACGTGACGCCGCCTTTGAAATCCCTTTGCCCTTTGTCATCCTGGCCGGGATTTACCTGGGCTGGTTTACCGCCACCGAAGCCGCGGCTATAACCGCCTTCTGGGTGCTGATCGTGGAAGTGTTCATCTATCGCGATATTTCTATCAAAAAAGACCTGCGTCGCGTGGTCAACGACAGCATGATCATGGTAGGGGGCATTTTGGTGATACTGGGCGCCGCGCTGGGGCTGGCCAATTACCTGGTGGACGCGCAGATCCCGATGCAGATCCTCGACGCCATGAAAACGCTGATCACCTCCAAAATCGCTTTCCTGATTGTGCTGAACCTGTTCCTGCTGGTTGTCGGCGCGATGATGGATATTTTCTCGGCAATCATGGTGGTGGCCCCGCTGATCATTCCCATCGCCGCCAACTACGGCATCGACCCGGTGCACCTGGGCATCATCTTCCTGGCCAACCTGGGCATCGGCTACTCCACGCCGCCCGTGGGCATGAACCTGTTTATCGCCTCTTTCCGCTTTGACCAGCCGGTACTGAAACTCTACCGCGCCACGCTGCCCTTCCTGGTTATTCTGCTGATCGCCCTGCTGATCATCACCTACTGGCCTGGCCTGAGCCTGTGGCTTGTGGAAGCAATGGGTGTGTAGAAAGAGTGTGCTAAAGTGTTTGGGTGTTAAGGTGTTAGAGTGCGTGTTCAGGTAAATCTTGTTCATGAAATGGAGCGTCATCCCGGTTGGCGGCTGAGCCACACCGGGATCTTTCCCATTTCTTATTATTTCACAGTAACAAAAAATGCCCGTCCCTTTCCGGCATGTCATTCCCGTGAAAACAGGAATCCAGGAAATGAAAGTTGTAGCAGCCTTACATACACTCCCGTTTCTCCACCCTGCCAGGCTTGGAGACGATATTTGTGTAGAGACGCAACATCTTGACTCTTAGGGAGAAGAGTATTAAACGGTGGAAAAAAAGCTGTTTTGCTGCTTCTTTGAGGTTATATTATCCCAAAATAAAATAGGGTGTCTAAAACCGTGTTTTTATATGGAAAATTTTCCACCTATACCACGCTATAGGTGTTTTATATGGAATTTTTTCCACATATAAAAAATACTAATTAGGAATGTTATAACATGGATTTTAGTACGTCTAATACTTGTTATCAGCTAAAACATTATGAAAAAAATATTCTTTATTCTCAGTTTATTTATTGTTTATTCTTATTCTCAGGTTTCAGTTTCAAAAATTAGTGATGAGAGTTTAAAAAAACTTTTTAATGAAATAGAAATTCTTGGTGAAATTAGGAATGATTCGTTAATAATAAGGATTTGTAGTACTTCAAATGAACCTGGAAGCGCAGGCTTTTCCAATGGAGAAATTACCAATAATATCTTTGTAGCTGTTTCAGAGTATGGTGAATATCCAAATCAATCATTATTTAGATTCTCACCAATGTATGCTCCCAAACTAATCAGAACGTCAACTTCCATTTATATAAGCTATATCGAAGGTAGCCAAACAAAGTATATTAAAATACATGCTCAAATTGATGATATAAAAATCATCCACCAAAATGATAAAGTTCAATTTATCTCTGAGCCTTGTGTAATTTTGTATCAACCTTCTCAAGAAGAGATAGATACGAAATCCCAAAATGAAGAATCCGGCTTTAATGAAATGATTTCTGACTTTATGTATTATTCAGAGAAAATAAAACCATACTTAGATGAAGAAAAAATAAAAGTTGTGAATACTTCTGCAGAAATTATAAGTGTGTGGCTTCCAGAACATGAATCAGTTCCGATTTTTACAAGCGAATATGAGAGATCTGTTGGGTATATTTTGGTGAATTCTGATGAAAACCCCAAAGTAATGCCAGGCGTACATACTGATGTGGGATTAATACAAGAAATTAATAAATATTATAATCTTAAATAGCTGCTACTTAAATAGCTGCTAACAAAGGCATTAAGCAGGACGCTTCACGCGGGGCATGATTTTGCAAAGTTAAGCGTATCAAGCGTTCGCGCCTCTTATGCCAAAACGTTATACAGGTTTTATAAAATTGAAAGCCCACAAATGGAAAGTAATACAGAAATCCAACAATTAGGCATTTTGATACTAACCGCAATTACAGCAATCGCAGCGTCTTTCTCCGCAATCGCAGCATGGTTATCAGCAAAAGCTATCAAATCAACAACGGAAGCCAATTTATATTTACAATTTTTAGAAGAATACAGTGACTATAAAATGGTAAATAGTTTAAGAATCTTAAAAAATTGGAAAGATGAAAGTCCAAATGATTTTAATGAAAAATGGATTGAAAACCTTGCAAATGGTGATGAAAAAGCTCAGGAAATTGATAAAGCCAGAAGACATGTTAAGTTTTATTTTCTTAAAGCATTAAAACTTTATACTTCAAAATTTGTTAGTAAAAAATTTATAGAACAAGTAATAGCTGTTGATGGGATAACAATAATGTTTGAAATAATACAAAAACTAGAATATGCATTAAATCCAGAATATGATCGATCAACTTTTGAAAAGTTACGAGAATTAAATGGCTTTAAAAGAAAGGGAAAGAAAATAGTAGCAGTACCGTTGTCTAAAAATTAAACCTGTATAACACCAGCATTAACTGGGAATTAACCGCGCGACGGTGAATTTCCACTTTGAAAATTTTGCATGCGGTTTTTCAGGATTTGATTCTTCAATAATAAAATTAACAACTAGAGAAATTATACCATTAAATGTCGGAAGATCAGATTTAATTGTTAAATACCCAGTTGGTGCAGATACCATACGTTTCAAAGTTGAAAATAATAATAATAAACTAAAAATTACTTCTGATTGGAATGATATAATTGAGTAATATTATATAAAATAATGGCAACATAACAACAGCATTAACGCGGACACTTCACGCGGGGCATGATTTTGCAACTGGAAGTTTGTTCAGCGTTCGTGCCCGTTATGCTCATCGTTACAAAAGTACCATCTGCGTGTTTGCACAAAATTACCCGCCTGCAGCCTGCAAAAGAACATGCCGTTGGCCAGCCGTTTTCCAAAATTGTCCCCCCTGTCCTGCCAGATAACTTATTTTTATTTTACCCGTAGTACGGCACTTTAAACCCGTAAGAAAATAAAGCTAAAATGAATTTAAGGAGTGTCATGCCTAAAAGAATATTATATCTGTTTATGTTGCTGACAACTGTATTTACATCTGTAAAAGCACATGAAGGCTGGGGCACTGAATTCGACTCAAAAGGCAATTTTTATTTTACCAATATCGGTAACAGGGCCATCTGGAAATATTCACCCAATAACACATTGCTAAAACTATATTCGGATAAGTGGGTGCATCAGTTATTTGTGGATGAACATGATAATCTTTATCTGGAAAACGAAGAAACTCAGCTGGGCAATGGCTGGGTAAGTCTAATTAAAGTTGCCCCAAACGGTGAAGAAAGCTACGTCATTGAACCAACAAATAACAGTGATCTGTTGGGTAGCAAATTTGCACTGGATAAAGATGGAAATTTGTATTATCAACACATCTATACCAAAGGAGATGATGTTTACGTTTATATTTATAAAAGAGAACCCAGCGGTAAATATTATCCCTATATCGGCGGCTTGAGAGGCACCGAAGACGGATACCGGCTGGAAGCACGGTTTACAAAAATCGATGCAATGACCCTGCTTAGTGATGGCAACATTTATGTAAGCGATGATGGTGCTATCCGAAAGATTACAAGCGATGGCCAGGTGACTACGATTGCCAGCGGTTTACTGGAGAATAATCCCCCGGACAATCCCTGGGGTGGAAATAATTACAATACAATGTATGATCTGGATATCGACGAAAATGGCAATTTTTATGTTGCTTATTATTCAAATGCCCGGGTTTTGAAAGTAACCCCGGAAGGTAAACACAGCGATTTCTATTATTCCGGCGGGGAATGGTTCCCGCTTGGTATTGCCTATAATGACGGCGCCATTTTCGTATTTGAAACCGGTCACGGCAGCGGAAGAGGCGTTGAAGAGTTTCGGGTTGTTAAATTATCATTGGCAGGAGAATCATCGGTATTGATAGAATCGGGTAAAATTATTAATTCGATTGATGCTGGAGAGAAAGAATCAACCGGATATCGCTTACAGCAAAACTATCCCAATCCTTTTAACAGTTCTACAAAAATCTCCTTTTCTTTACCGGTAAATCAACATGTATCTCTCGATATTTATTCGATAAACAGTAAACACGTCACCACGCTTATCAATGAACCAAAAAATGCCGGTGAGCATACTTTGTTATGGGATGGAACGGTTGATGGAAAACCATTACCAAGCGGGATTTATTTTTCCCGGTTTTCAGCAGGTTTTTTCAGAGATGTTCAAAAGATTTTATATCTCAAATAGTTTGTCCATTCAAAAGATATAATTCGAAGTTTGTCTATTAATTTTGGCAACTCGCTCGCCAGACTTATTTTTAGATAAAGTATTCATGGAGAATATATGTCAAAAGATTTTAAGCAAATTTTAGAAAACGTCAAACAGCTAAATCCTAAAGAGAGAGCCTTAATGGCCCATATAATCATTTCATCTTTAGACACAGTGATTGATGAAGAAGTCGATTCTGCATGGGCCAAATTAGCTGAGAAAAGATATGATGACCTTGTAAGTGGAAATGTTAAGCCTGTAACGTGGGATAAAATAAAGCAAGGAATCAAAGGCTAAAGCAAATGCCTAAACTATTCTTCCATCCGGATGTGTCTAATGAAATAAAAGAATCATACGCACAGCAAGCTGCGGCAATCCCACACAAGCCCTTCATGCTCTTCATGGCGTATAGAATAAGACGGGATTTATATCCTGAAATTTTCCTTCGCCAGGTTTGCGATGCGCCGGCCGATGCTGAGCGAGGCCGTGGCGGCAGGGGAGGGGGCGTTCAGCACGTGGATCATGTTTTCGCTCTCACGGATGAAGAAATCATCCACCAGTTGGCCGTTGGCTTTCAGGGCCTGGGCGCGGACACCTGCGCCGCCGGGTTCCACATCCTCTTCGCTCACCTCCGGTACAAGCTTTTGCAACGCCTCCACAAAAGCGCTTTTGCTCAGTGATCTGTAAAACTCACCAAGTCCGGTTACGCCATAGCGCAACGCCAAAGACCAGAATCCCGGGAAACGGAACGTATCCAGCGTATCGCGAATGCTGAACGAGCTTTTGTCGTAGCCTTCGCGCTTAAAGGCCAGTACGGCGTTGGGTCCTGCCTCCACGCCGCCATCGATCATCCGTGTAAAATGAACGCCAAGGAAGGGAAAGCTTGGATCGGGCACGGGGTAGATCAGGTTGCGTACCAGGTGCTGCTTCTCCTTTTTAAGTACATAGTATTCGCCCCGGAAAGGGACAATCCGCACGCCCGGTCTTACCTTGCACAGCCTGGCCACACGGTCCGATTGCAGCCCGGCGCAGTTGATCAGGTGTTTTGTGTGCACGGGCCCCGATGACGTTTCCAGCACCATGCCGGGATTGGCGCGGTGGTATTTCAAAAAGCGCGTGTTGTAGCGGATCTCGTGCTCCTTGTTACGGATGTGCCAGGCCAGCGCCTTGCAGACATTCGTGTAATTCACGATGCCCGTTTGCGGCACATAAAGCGCGCCTTTGCCGGCGACGTGCGGCTCGTATTCGCGCATCTCGTCGCTGTTTAGCAGCTTCATCCCCTGCAGGCCGTTTTCCTCGCCGCGCTTTTGCAGCTTCAGCAGCTGATTCATTTCCTTCTTGCTGGTCGCCACCACGATCTTGCCGCAGCGTTCATGCTCCACATTGTTGTTCTCGCAAAAGATATACATGGCCTCCCGGCCTTCCACGCAATTGCGCGCTTTGTAGGAGCCGGGCTTGTAATAGAGGCCCGAATGTATCACGCCGCTGTTGTGACCTGTCTGGTGTTGGGCCAGGTCATTTTCCGCTTCGATGACGAGGATCGAAGCATCTGTTTCGCGGGAAAGGACGTAGGCGCTGGCCAGCCCCACAATGCCGGCGCCGATAATGGTAATGTCGTAAATGCGTGGTTCTTTTTTGCGATTGCTCATATGCTTAGGCTGTCTCCCTGGCGGACTTCAGTTCACGCTGGATGTCCACGGCCAGCCGTGTTAGGGTAAGGGCCGGGTGCGTGTTGGCGTTTATGTCGCGATAGGCTTTTTCCAGAAGCTCCAGCGTGCGTTCATAATCCAGCTCTTTGAAAAAGTCGGCAAACTTAATGATGGATTCCTCCATGTCGTTGTTCAGCAACTCCGTGTTGCTGCCCGAGGCGTGGTAATAGAGCGCGTCACGCAGCCACAGTATAGCCATCTCGATAAATTCCAGCACCTTGTTTTTGTCGCGGCCCTGTCCCAGCGCGTCAATAATATCGTTGGCGCCCACCCAGTTTCCGCTGGTCAGGTGGCGCAGAAACTCAACGGCCAGCGGGCGGTAATCTTCGGCGTTGCTGTCCAGGCGGTCAAAAATGCGCCGCAGGTTGTGGCGGCTTACGCGTATGGCCGCATCCAGCGCCCTTTGCTCCACCTCCGCATAGCGCTCCACGATATCGCGGATCTGCTGATCATCAAACGGCGAAAAACGCACAGGCTGGCAGCGTGAGCGGATCGTGTCCATCAGGGCCTGCATATCGTTGGTGCAGAGGATCAGCAGCAGGTCCTTGGGCGGTTCTTCCAGCAGCTTCAGAAAAGAGTTGGCCGCTTCGCGTGTCATATACTCCGCCCCGCTGACAATAAACACGCGCTTCTGCGCCTCGAAGGGGGCATACTTGGCCTCGCTTTTCAGCTCTCGTATCTGCTCTATGGCGATGGACAGGTGACCGGCAACGGCCGGCTGGCGGTAGGGGTTGGCTGCTTTCTCCTTCATCAGCGGCAGCAGCTTGCCTTCATTATCACGCTCCGTGCGCGAGATCGGAAAGAGCATCTTCACATCGGGATGTGCCAGGCGCTTTATTTTGCTACATGAAGGGCACTGGTCGCAGGGCTTGCCGAACATGTCGCTGCAGTTCAGCGCTTTGGCCAGCTCCAGCGCAAAAGCATCCTTGCCGCTGCCTTCCGGCCCGAAGAACAGGTAGGCGTGTGCCAACCGGTCATTCTCCAACGTGCGCGCAAAAAAATCCTTTATATGTTTCTGCAGTACAATACGATCGAAATACATTGAGCCTATTTTTAATTAGTATTTAACGCGGGCTCGGGTAAGAAATGGTCCCCCCTTGGTAAAGGGGGTTAGGGGGTTGTGCTTCATTGATAAATGATTGACGCACAAATACAACCCCTTAGTCCCCTTTAATAAGGGGAAATTAATTGCTACCCCGATTTCAATCCGCAATTAAAAAGAAATATACCATTTTTTTATTTTTTGATAAAGCGCTGCAAGTTTTGGAACCGTTTATTGTTCAATTGCTTAAAAAACCGTCAACACCTAATTTAACGGCTCTATGCAGCAGGCATTATTTGTATGATTGAACGCAAAAAAGCATTGTGGCTGGCGGCGGTTTTTTCCCTTCTGTTCCATGCAGCCCTTCTCCTTTTCCTGGATTTTATCGATATCCTTGTAATCAACGCGGAGCCCGTTGAGGAAGCGCAGGCCACCGAGGTGGAGTTCATCTTTCCCGAAAACAGGCCGCAACAGCAGGATCAGGAGGAGCAGGAAAGGCTGATCGTGGAGAACCGTAACTTCAATGAGGAAAGACCCGACCAGACCAACCTTTTGTCCGATCGCAACAGCCGCGCCCGCAATCCCGAAAAAACCGACCAGACCAGTCCCAACAATCCGATGAGCGAAGGAACACGGCAAACGCCAAATCTTTCGTCTACGCAATTTAAGCCGCCGGGCTGGAAGCCGTTCAGCAGTAAAGCCCTCACCGGCAAGCAGGTGGATGAAACCAACAACCCCAAAGGTGAAGACCGCATAACCCGGGAAGATGAAGAAACATCTGAGGCCAGTGTTGGCAGCCCCGGCACCGGCCAGACCAGCGAGCAGAAAAAATTTTCCGTGGAGGAGGTCGGCGCGCTGTCTCTCTCCACCTATGCCTGGGCCTACGCGCCGTACCTGAACAAGCTGCGCGTCAAGCATCAGAACGTCTGGTTTACGCCCGCGGCCTACAACCGCCTTGGCCTGATCTCCGGACGCACCAGGCTCTACCTGGAGATTGACCGCCAGGGCAACTTGATAACGCTGGAAGTGCTCGACCACCAGGGACATGAGTCCCTGCTCGACGCCAGCGTCAATTCAATCCGCAGCACGTTTCCGTTTTTGCCGCTGCCGGATGATTTCCCCGATGAAAAACTGGGCATAACCGCAACCCTGATTTACCCCGATTTACGTAGGAGATGATAGATGATTGAACTATTCGAACGTGGTGGAATTATGATGTACCCGCTGGCGCTGGCTTCACTGATCGCGCTGGCATTTGTCGTGGAAAGGGCCATCGCCCTGCGCAAAAAAAAGATCATTGTGCCGGAGATTATTTCCGTTGTCGACAACTTCTCGTCCTTAAAAGATATTGATTTTGCCCGCAATGTCTGCGCCAAATATAAAGGCGCCCTTTCGGGATTGATTTTACTGGCGCTGGACAACGTTCACTTTCACAAGGAAGATATCCGCCAGCTTCTCGAAGACCAGGGCCGCCAGGACATCCGCGAGCTTGAAAAAGGCTTAACCATTCTGGAGACAATCGCGGCGATTGCGCCGTTGCTGGGTTTGCTTGGTACCGTGCTCGGTATGGTGCAGGTATTCAGCGTGATCAAGGATCAGGGCATCGGGCAAACGGCGGCGCTGTCCGGCGGCATTTCCGAGGCGTTGCTTACCACAGTGACCGGCCTGTTTATCGGCATCCCCGTGCTTATTGCCTACAACTATTTCTCCAGTAAAGCAGAAAGCCTGATCCTCGATATCGAGAAATACGCCAACACGCTGGTGCAAAAAATCCACCGCCTCAAGCAAGGTGAAGCGCAGGAGGCTTCCTGATGCGTCTTTCCATTCGCAAGCCCAAAAAACTGACGCTCAACCTGACCTCGCTGATCGACGTGCTATTCATTCTGATTATCTTTTTTGCCGTTTCCTCCACCTTTTTGGAGCAGCCCGGCATACAGCTTAATTTGCCGGAAGCGGAAAGCGCCCAGAGCCACACCACGCAAAAAGTGATCATCTACCTGGATAAAGAAAAAAATGTTTTTTTAAACGATCAGCTTATTACATTGAACACCATGGTTGAAGAGATCAAATCTCTCAAAGATGTAAACGACCAGCAGCAGATTGTTTTAAAGGCCGACAGCGATGTTAACCACGGAACGGTCATCCGTATTATGGATCTGCTGCGCAAAAACGGCTACTACAAAGTGGTCGTATCCACGGTATTGGCAGACAAATAATGAGCAACCAACTCAATTTTGCCCTTTTGGGTTTTGGAAAAATGGGCCAGGGTTTCTACAAAGCCCTGCAGGCAACGCGTAAGTCAATCCATGACAAGACCGGCTTTGACCTGAATCCCGCCAAAATCCTGGTTCGCAATAAAAATTTTAAGCGCCCCGCGGATGTCGATGCGAGCCTGTTCACAAGCGACCCCAATGACATTTTGCGCGACAAAAAGATCAGGGTGGTGGTCGACGCCATAGGCGGTATTGAGCCGACGTTCAGTATCATCCGCAAGTTTATTGAAAAAAAGAAACACATCATTTCCGCCAATCGTGCCCTGCTGGCCGCCAAAATCCACGAGCTTTCTGACCTGGCCAACGAGAACCAGATCCATTTTCTGACCGAGCCGTCGCTTGGCGGTGGCATTCCCGTTTCGGCTATCCTGCAGCGCGACCTGGTGGCCAACCGCATCACCGAAATGACCGGCATCGTCAGCGGCGTATCCAACTTCATCCTCGACCAGATGACGGACAACAGCCGTTCCTTGCACCAGGTGCTGGAAATGCCGGAAATTTTGAAAATGGCGGAGTCGATTGCCGTTGTGGATTATGAAGGCTCGGATTCAGCCATGAAAGTTGCCATCCTGGCGGCAACGGCCTTTGGGATTGATATTGGTTTTCTTGATGTTTACGCCGAGGGCATCGCCGATATCACGCAGTATGACATTAAATGCGCCAAGCAATACGGCTACGAAATTAAGCCGCTGGCTATCCTGCGCGACCACAAAGACAAATTTGAAATCCGAGTGCATCCGACACTGGTGCCGAGGAGCCATCCGCTGGTTTCGGTGCGCGGTGAATACAACGCCTATTATATTAAAACCGACCTGCTGGGCGAATACATGGTTTACGGTCTGGGTGTGGGCACCAAGCCCACAAGCAGCCTGATCATGCGCGACCTCGTGGAGGTAGGCAATCGCATATTTAAAAGCCCGCGCCGCGATTACTTTACCTTTAACTGGAATAATAAACCGGTTACGGATATCAACGATGTGGTTACGTCCTATTACCTGCGCTTTCCCTGTGTGGACAAACCCGGCGTGATGGGCAAACTGACAAATATCATAGGCAGCCACAATATCAATATCGTTTCGGCGCATGCCGAAGTGGATAAGAGCAATGGCAACGAACTGGGCTACGTGCACATATTTGTTGAAAACGCCCAGGAAAAGGAAGTACGCGACGCTTTGAAAGAAGTGGATCGTGAACGGATAACACGAACAGGTATTAAACTATTACGGATTTTGGACTGATGAATTATATACAGATGAATGACGGCAGCCGCGTAGAATGCAGCAAGATCGTGGCGGTGGGCAGAAACTACGGCGAGCATATCGAAGAGATGAAGGCGCAACGCACCAAAGACCCGGTTCTGTTTTTAAAACCTTCCACGGCACTTTGCCCGATGGAAGAAGCGCTGATAATTCCGCGCGATAAGGGTGCCGTGCATTACGAGCTGGAGCTGGCCGTGGTGATCGGCAAAAAAGCACAACGCGTTGCTGAAGATGAAGCGCTGGATTATGTGCGCGGCTATGGCATGGCCCTGGATCTAACTTTGCGTGACGTGCAAAGTGAGGCCAAGAAAGCAGGCCTGCCCTGGAGCGTGGCCAAAGGGTTTGATCGCGCCTGCCCCGTATCGCGCTTTGCGGACTCGGCCCGGGTTAATTATGATGGCCAATGGGAGGTGCTGCTGGAGCAAAATGGTGAAGTGCGCCAAAAGGGCAATACCGGCCAGATGATCTTTCCGCTGCATACGCTGATAAGTTATATCTCGCACATTTTTACGTTGCTGCCCGGCGATGTTGTCTTGACCGGGACGCCGGCCGGTGTGGGTCCGCTTACCCCCGGCGACAAAATCCGTGCTGTGGTTGGACCGCTGCCGGAAGTGAAAACCGCTGTGGCTATCTGAGGTAGGCGTTCAGTTTAAACAGCTCCTCGTCCACGTCCTTTTTCTTTTTCCAGGAATCTTCCAGCGGCGTAAAGGTGATTTCACCGTTGACCACGCCCACCATTTCTTTGTTGCGGCCGTTCTCCAGACCGAGCACGGCCTCACAGCCCAGCGTGCTGCCCAGAACGCGGTCGCGGGCAGTGGGCGAACCACCGCGCTGAATATGCCCGAGCACAACCATCCTGTAATCCATTCCGCTGATACGCTTTATCTTATTGGCCAGCGTGTAGGATTTGCCTTCCTCATCGCCTTCCGCCACCACGACAACGCTGCTGGTTTTGCCCATTTTTCGGCCTTCAAAAATGCGCTCGGCAATCTCCTCTACCTTTATTTCGCGCTCAGGGATCAGGATTTCTTCAGCCCCGCCCGCAACGCCCGTACAGAGCGCGATATACCCTGAGTTGCGGCCCATTACCTCGATAACAAAAAGGCGTTCGTGGGAGTCAGCCGTATCGCGTATTTTATCGATTGCTTCCATGGCGATATTGACAGCCGTGTCGTAACCGATAGTAAAATCGGTGCCGTAAATATCGTTATCGATGGTGGCGGGAATGCCAATAACGGGGATATCATGCTCCTTGGAAAAATAATGCAGTCCACGGAATGTGCCGTCACCGCCAATAGCGATCAGGCCTTCCACGCCCAGTTCACGCAGAAATTTGGCGCCCTTTTCCCGTCCCGGCGGTGTGCGCCATTCATCGCAACGCGAGGTTTTCAGGATCGTCCCGCCGCGCTGAATGATATTTGAAACCGAATGTCGCTTGAATTCTTCATATTCCCTGTACACCAGGCCGGAATATCCGCGATGGATTCCGTATACTTTCATTTCCCTGCGGATGGCAGTACGCGTGGCGGCACGAATGGTAGCGTTCATACCCGGGGCATCGCCGCCGCTTGTTAAAATGGCAATGGATTTCATATTGGCAGCTCCGTATTTATAAAGCTGTGCAAAGTAAAACCTTTGCGCTATTTTTTCAATTTAGAATTTTGTTTTTTGCCTGCCACAGATTGTCGCATTTTTGGGTCTTGTTTTGTAGATTGCAAAAAATACAATCGAAAATTTTTTGAGAATTTTATATGCAGGAAATGGATCGTTTTTTAAGGATAATGGAGCTGTTGCGGCGTCACTGTCCGTGGGATGCAGAGCAAACGCACGAAAGCCTGAAGCGCTACCTTTTGGAGGAAGCGCACGAGGTAACCGAAGCAATCGACCAAAATGATTTTGAAGCTTTGAAAGGTGAGCTGGGCGATCTGCTTCTGCAAATCGTGTTTCACAGCGCCATCGCCGGGGAGCAGAAGCGCTTTTCCTTTGATGATGTGGTGAGCCGGATTTCGGACAAGATGGTAGAGCGCCACCCCCATGTATTTCAGCGTGAAACCGGCATCACCGCCGAAGAAGTACAGCGCAACTGGGAACAGAACAAGTACAAGAAAGAGCGGCGCGACTCCATGCTGAGCGGTATTCCGGACAGTATGCCGGCCCTGCTGAAGGCGCAACGCATGCAGGAAAAAGCCGCCACCGTCGGCTTTGAGTGGAAGCGCATCGACGCGGTAATCGATAAGCTGCAGGAGGAGCTGGACGAACTAAAGCAGGCCGTCCACAACAACGACACCGAAACGGTCCGAGAAGAGTATGGGGACATACTTTTTGCCATCGTTAACCTGGGACGTTTTCTTAACGTGGTAAGCGAGGATGCGCTCAACCAGACCAACCGCAAATTCAGGCAGCGCTTTGCTTTCATTGAAAAGCAGTTTAATTACGATATGGACAAAATGTCCGGAGCAGATCTGGAAACATTGGAAAAATTCTGGCAAAACGCCAAGGAAGGTACATCGGGCAATGATTGAACGATATCTGGAACAATGCAGGGAAGCGGGCAACCGTAAACAACTGGCGTTGATCACACGAGATTATATCCGGGGCAAAATTAAAACTACAATCAAATGTTACAGTATAACGGCCATGCCCACGGCGGCATTGCTGCTGGAAGGAGAGGCCGAGCGTGAAGACAGCGGCCTGCGCCTGCCCGCAAGATATTTGCAGACCGGCGGTACAATAAACGTTAATGACCTTTTTTATGCTTTTGATATCCCCGGGAGACAATCGCAAAAGCAGTTTTTGTTTACGGGGCCTTCTTCCGTGCTTGGTGAATTAGAGCCGGTCTTGAAAGTCTGGCAGCATCTGGCGGCCATGCTGGACAAGGTGCATCAAAGCACGGTAAACGGCAGTGATAATTTTTACGGGCATCTGATTTCTCAAATGATGCATGACGTGCAATCCCTGGTTGATATCAATAAGCGGGATGTGGATGAAGATGAACGCACGATGCGGCTTGATTACCAGAACAAGGTTAACAAAGACCTGCTTTTTCTTTTGCGCGATTTTGAGCTGTTCAAAAGCGACATCGCCATCGATGTGTTTATCCGCGACTCCCTTTCGCTGCTGGAGCTGAATATGCCGGCCATCCCGGAAACCCATTCCTCTTTTATAGTTAATGTGGATGTGGAGCTCTTTTCACGGGCATTTAACGAGATTGTAAAAAATGCAATCGAGATGACGGAAAGCATGGATCGCGTTCATATCGAGTGCCGGCTACAGGAAGGAGTCGGGGTTGTTCCGGAGACAAAGTGGTGCGAATTGTCGGTCTCCGATGACGGCGGCGGTGTGCCCGCGGATTTTCTGCCCTATATCAAAAAGCCTTTCTTTACGACCAAAAAATATAGCGGTCACCCGGGCCTGGGTTTAACAATTGCGGAAAAAATAATTAACGAACATGGGGGCACCTTAACAATTTCATCGTTAGCGCCCCGCACGACAGTTGTAATTTTAATTCCGGTAAAGAATAATGACCTGTAGAATCCTGATCGTCGAAGATAATGTTATCTGGCAGCAGCGCTATAAAAAGTGGCTGGGTGAAGAGTATGATTACGAAGTGACCGGCTCCACCGATGAAGCACGGCAGATATTTGAAAGCTTTAAGCCGGATATTGTTGTTCAGGATCTGGGCCTGCCGCAGATAGAGCAGGGTTTTACTATTTTAGATTTCATTATTGCCCGCGGCACGGATGCCAAAATTATTGTCATTACTTCCTCCAAAGACCATCAGCATGCACTGGAAGCACAAAAGCGTGGCGCCTACTCCTATTTCTTCAAGGGTGAAAATATTCAGGATGAATTGCCCTTGCTTGTGAAGCGCGCAATCCGCATGCAAAAGCTGGAACGCGAAAACCGCCAGCTGCGGCTGCGTCTTTCCAGCGACATTGACCCGGAAGGGTTTGTGGCCGTAAGCAAGCCGATGAAGAACATTCTCACACTTGTAGAAAATACAAAGGACACCCAGGAGCCCATACTGATTACCGGTGAATCAGGCACGGGAAAAGAGGTGATCGCCCGTCATATCCATAACCGCGGCAAGAGATCAAAAGGACCGTTCATCGCCATAAACAGCGCTGCCTTGCCCGACAACCTGCTGGAGAATGAATTGTTTGGCCATGAAAAGGGCGCCTTTACCGGAGCCACGGACCTGAAGAAAGGACACTTTGAGCTGGCCGCCAGCGGTACGCTGTTTCTGGATGAGATTGGCGAAATGCCGCTGAGCATCCAGGCCAAGTTACTGCGCGTTCTGCAGGAAAAGCGCTTTTACCGTCTTGGCGGAACGAGGGAAATAAAGGCAGATTTCCGCCTGGTGGCCGCTACAAACAGAAATCTGAAAGATGAAGTTAAAGAAAAGAATTTTCGTGAAGACCTGTTTTACCGTATAAACGTCATCCCGATCAATGTACCGCCGCTTAGGGAGCGTCCTGATGATATTCCGGCTTTGATCGATCATTTCAGCAGCCGTTATTGCGAACGCAACAATAAGCAGGTGCCCAGATTTGATCCATCGTTGATTGCTTACCTGTCAAAGCAGGAATGGCGAGGCAATATCCGCGAGCTTGAGAACACACTGATCCGGTTACTGCTGACAAATAATAAGGTGCTTACCATAAAGGATATCCAGGGAGAGCTGCATGAGCAGGACGATAATCCTGTTTTACAATATGCGCTTTCCAACAACCTTACACTGGAAGAATTTCAACGCATGTATGTGCGCCTTGTTTATGACCACGTTCAGAAGAACAAGAAAGAAGCCTGTAAATACCTGAATATAAATTACCGCACTCTCGTTTCCCGCCTCGAATAGTGTATAAATTGCAATCTGCTTTTTGGGTAGTTTGCATATTTTACAATCTTAAACAACTATTTTGACCTTAAGTCAAGTAAAATCATATACTTATAGATAATATGACTTAAGTTTATGAAAAACATACACTTATGGGTCTGGCATGCCGGTTGTAGTATAAATTGTCAAATAAGAGCCGCACCAAATTTACATATGCAATCGAGAGGAGTTACAGAATGAAAATTTTTATTTGCGAGAACGACGTAAATAAAGCTAGGTCCATGCAAGCTGTTCTGGATGTATATAGCTACAAGGTTGTTACGGTTCACAGGCATGTCGATCTTTTCAGACAAGTATCTTCTCAAAAACCCGCCGTAATTATTTTAAACGAAAATTTCACGGAAGAAGGCGGCGTGGACACGTTGAATCGTCTCCGGATGGATCCGCACACGTCAAATATTCCCGTTATCTATATCGGGGCCAGTAAGGGACTTACCACCAACCGCGAAAATTTCCTGGAGTGTGTGAACGAACCGGTAAAGATAAAAAACCTGCGCCACTATATTGACCGCTGGACAACGTTGCGCAGCTTATACGTAAAGCATTAAAGCCATAAAAGATTGGGAATATCGATCAGGGATGATTCAGGGGATGGACTTCGGTTCATCCCTTTTTTTTGTGTCTGAAGGCGGCGTTTCCGTATCATTTTCTTTTTCGCTAAATCGTTTTATCACGGAAGAGAGCAGATTGATATACATGTGCAGCTTGTTCTTCTCCGCCATTTTATAGACCGATGGTTTTTTGTGCTCAAGCGAAACCATGCCCATAGCGCGCTCTTTATCGCCCACGGGAACGGACAGGAACGAACGTAAACCATAATTGGTTTTTTCGCTTTTTGAAAATCGTGGAATGAAATATTCACCCTGTTCCATGTCCTCAATCAGGTAAATTTTGTTTTTCATAATAACCCAGCCATGCAAGCCGTCTTCCAGGTTGAAGCGTTGCCCGCTTTTGAGGAAATCTTCCTGGCCGATGGATTTTTCAATGAGCGCTTTTTCTGGCTGACGTCCGTTTTCTTCACGGAAAGCAATTGTAAGCTTGTCGGCCACAAATTCGCGGCTTATGGCTTCTACAAAAAGGTCCAGCGCCTGTTTAAAGTCATGGGCCCCGTTAAGGCTTACGGCCAGCTGCATTAGCCGCGCAGTGTCGTAGTTTTCCTGCAGCAGGTTTTCGTAGCGCAAAATATTGTCGAGCACATAACTGGTCGTAAAATTCACCTGTTTCGGTAAGATCAGTTCTTCTTCGTTAAAATGGTCTGCCGCCTGGCTGTCAAAGGCCCAGTAAAGGCGGTAGCCGTTTTCAAGCTCCGTATACATGGCGAAGATCGACGCGGGTTTGTACGCGCTCTGATCATAAAAGGGGATCAGGTTTGATACATTCTGAATATGATTCTCAATTAAAATTTCGCGCGCGGTATTTGTCATCAAATTGATAAAGCCGGGCAGGCTATGGCTCTCCGACCAGTTTTCCGGATGATTCACCGCCTTGTGAACGAGATAGGTGTTGCCTTCCCTGTCGCTTAAGAAAACATAACCGTTTGTGGGGATGAGGTAGTTGTATAAAATATCAAATTGGCTTTTAACGAACTCTTTTATGTGATGCTCCTGGTCATTAAGGCAATCCAGAAGTGAGATGCCCTGCTTGCGCCTGATGTTCTCTTTTATTGGCGGTTTTGGCGCTGCATTTTCCTCGGGAGCGGCAGGGGAAGTTTGCCTGCCGGGTATGGGGAATGAAAAAAGGCGTTTTTCTTTCTTGAATAGAATTAAAAAAGCACCCAGTAAGGATGCTTTAAAAAGAAAATTGCCCCAAAATCCAATTAGTGAACTAAGGTTTACAAAAAAGCCTATTAGCAGAATGACAATAACCAGGATGTAAAAATTCACAGAATGCGCCCCGTTTTAGCTTACTATTATAAAAAAATATAAGCTGTCAGAGTGTGAAAGTCATCTCTTTTCGCTGGCGGTCTTAATATTCTCTGTGTTTATCTCATCCGGCTTTTTAAGCGAATCGTTTAGCGCTTCTTTTTTTACCAGCTCACTGTCGGCATTTTTGTTGGTCTTAATCTCTATAGTTGACGAAGGCTGGATATTTTCCTGTTCCGGCCGCGGACCCGACCCGTAGTCACTGAACATCATCACGGCGAAAACAACTACCAGCGTTGTGCCGGAAAAGGCCAGTGACAATCCTTTTTTGCCATTGAGGATACTTTTTTCGCCGCCGGCGTTAAAATCCATAATGCGTTTTCTTAAGTTAGCATCAAAATCCGCTGATGTTTTTACCGGCTCCATTTTGCCAAATTGCAGGCGTATTTTCTGAGCATCTCTGAAAACGGCCATGCATGCGGGGTCGTTGTTAAGGTGGGTTTCCACTTCACGCTTGATTTCCGGATCAAGCGTTCCGTCAATGTAGTCGGATAACAATGATAAAGCTTTGTCACAATTCATCATAGGCGAAAGACCTTTTTATTGTTCGGTTACATCTTTCATTACTTTTTTCAATTCCTGCTGAAGTCTCAGGCGTGCCCGGTTTACGCGGGATTTAACCGTACCAAGCGGAATATCAACAATCTGAGATATCTCTTCGTAAGAGAAACCCTGAACATCCCTGAGCAGAATAACCTGTCTGAATTTTGGGGAGAGCTTGTCGATCGCACCCTGAATAATGTTATCGGTGATAATGGTATTGGCGTGTCTGTCCGGGGTAACGCCTTTGTCCGGCAGGTCATAGTCTTTGTCGGTCTGCATAAAGTTGTTGATGGAAAACATATTGCGACGCTTTCTTTTGCGCAGCTCTGTTTTGGCAAGGTTTCCGGCAATCGTGTAGATCCAGGTAGAGAATTTGGCAATCTCTTTATAATAGTGTTTGTTTTTATACAGGCGCAAAAACGTTTCCTGCACGATATCCTCCGCATCGGTCCTGTTGCCGACAAATCGAAATACAAAATTCATCAACGGGTCTTTATATCGCTTTACAAGCAAATTAAAGGCATATTCATCGCCATCCTGAAAACGGGCGATTAATACTTCATCCGTTGGTTCAACACCTTTTTGAAGACCGGTGTCTGTCTTTTCCTTTTCGGTCATTAAAAAATCGCTATTTTAACATTACATGTTTTGTGGTGTTCCCACTTTTTTAATAAAAAGAAAATACTAAGAAGTGATTACGCCGTGCAAATATTGTAACACAAACTCTGCGCTGCATATTCGTCTTTAAGCGAACTGCTTTTAAGCTCTTTATCCAATGACTGTAAGAAAGATATAACGTTTTCGATTGCGTCGACGGAAAATTTCTGCTTTGTCTGCATAACCTGGCGTAACTGGTAGTCGCCCATTTTTAATGTTTGCTTGATCGCCGCCGGGCTTTCATTTTTTTCCAGCATGCGGCTAACCAGCAGCGTTTTCCGGAAATGGGCAAATAAAACAGCCATGATCATATGAATATTATCGCCGGCCTCTATAAGGCGTTTGATGATAACATAGCTTTTTTTTATATCGCGCAGGGAGAGGGTGCGCTGCAAATTAAAAACGTTGTACTCAGCGGAAAGACCGCTTAAACGGGCAACATCATCGGCGCTGATCGTTTCGGCTCCGGCCATAAAACTGGCCAGCTTTTCCAGTTCGTGATCGATGGTTAGCAGGTTGTTGCCGGTTAGCTCGGCCAACGCCTCGCAGGCACTTTCATCCAACGGGACTTTTTTGCCTTTTGCGCGGCTGCGGATCCACGAGGCCACCTTTTGCTCGGAGAGCGGCTTGCACTCTACTTCCAGGGCTTGTTTGCGCGCGGCTTTGTTAACATTGCCGGCACCAAGCTCTTCTGCGGCCATTACAAGTACCGTATAAGGCTGCGGGTTCTCCAGGTATTTAATAAACGGTTCGCTGTCAGCGGAGCGCATACGGTTAAAATCACGCACAATAACCAGCTTTTTGTCGGCAAGCATCGGCCGCGACTGCGCAGCATTTACCACCTCCGGCAGACTGTTCTCACCGCCGTAAAGCAGGTAGAGGTTGAGACTGCGTGACGACGCATCGGGCAGCAAACGCTGCGTCATGGCCTGGATAACCTGATCATGAAAAAATTTTTCCTTGCCGATAAGAAGGTAAACCGGGCTTACATCGCCGCTTGCTATTTTGCCAATAATATCTTGGGCGTGGATCATGCGCCTCTTTCCAGTAACTTGGACATCTTTTTGTTAAGCGCGAAACCGACAAGCAATATAATTGCCCACTGTAAGAGCGTGGTTCCTAGGCTGTAGGTCTCAAACGGATCCCAGGCAGAAACGGAAAATGTGGTTGCCGCCTGGTATAGCCACCAGCCCAGCATAACAACAAATTCCAGAGGTATAACGATATAGAAAAGAATTTTAAAGCTAAAGGCGATAAAGGCCTCATTTTTTTGCGGTTGCAGCCATTCTTTTACAAAACGCACCGGACCTATTTTGATAACCAGCAGATTAAACATAAAGCCGCTGACAATCAGTCCTACGCCCCACACCCAATCCTGGTTGTTGAAAATATCCAGTGAAAGGGCGGAAGGCAGGCCCAAAACGACAGCGACTATAACGACAATGACAACCGCCTTTTTGCGATTGATGCCAAAATCGATCAAAACGCATGAAGCCAGTTCAATCATGGCCAGCAGGCTGGAGAGTGCTGCAAAAAACAATGACAGGAAGAATATCGTACCAAACAGGTTGCCGCCAACCATTTTGCTAAAAAGTTCAGGTATGGCGATAAATGCCAGCCCCTGGTTGCCAACGGCTAAAAGCTCGTTTGCCTGCTGCGTTGTCGCGCTTAGGGCAAATACTGTGGGGATGATAACCAAACCCGCCAGTAAAGAAGCGAGATTGTTGCCGATGCCGGTAAGGAAAACATTACCAATAATGGATTCTTTACTGCGTGAATATACGGCATAGGTTAGGATCAGCCCCCAGCCTGCCCCGGTAGACCAGGCCGATTGTGAAAGCCCTTCCAGCCAAATTTTGTAATCCCATAATGAATGACTGTCGAACGAGAAAAAGTAATCCAGTCCAAGACCGGCGCCTTCCAGGCTAAGCGCCTTGAATGCGGATATAATCATAAGACCATAGAGTGTCGGAATGATGATCTTTGAGAAACGCTCCACGCCTTTGACAATACCCAGGTAAATAAACCCAGCACCGACCAGCAGTGCTAAAATCATAAAAAAGGCGGGCTGAGCGCCGGACGTGAAACTGACCCAAAATGCGCTGTGATCAATCTCGGTAAGCTGACCGCTGGCCGCCACGCTGAAGTATTTAAGGGCCCAGCCGCAGACCACGGAGTAATAAAACATGATGGCACTTGTACAGAAGGCGACAAACCAGCCCATCCAGACAAATTTTTCTCCCATGGTACGTTTAAACGCCCCGATAACGCCGGTGCGCTCCTTGCGGCCTACGGCATACTCAGCAATGAGCAGAGGGATAGACCACAGTAGCAAAAAGATCAGCCAGGTAATCAGGAAAGAACCGCCGTACTGGCCCGCCAAACGCGGAAAACGCCAGATGTTTCCGGCGCCGATTGCCATACCCAGTGTAGCTGCAATAAACCCGAACCGGGAGGTGAAAAGCTCTCTTTTTATGTTACTCATAAGCCTACATCCAGAACCAGGTGAATCCGATTAATGCGACAAGATAACAATAATAGCCGAACCATTGAAGTTTACCACGCTTAACAATGTCCAGCAACCAAATGATAGCCAGATAGCCAGAGATAAAAGCCACCAGCGTTCCGGCGGCGTAATTGATCATTTGGCCGCCTGTGATCGGCACGCCCATCAGGTCGTTCAGTTTTAGAATGACGGCGCCAAAAATTGCCGGTATGGACATGATGAAGGAAAAGCGCGCCACTTTTTCGCGCTCGATGCCCATGGCGATACCGGTAAAAATAGTGCTGCCGCTGCGCGATATACCCGGAAGAATCGCAAAGGCCTGGGCAATTCCGATAATAAAAGCATTAAAATATCCCAACGGTGTGTTTTTGTTTTTCATAAAGCGACTCAGGTACATCAGCGTGCCCGTTATCATCAGCATGAAGAATACCAGCAGCACATTGGAAAAAAGGGCTTCGATCGGGTCTTTTAGTGTTAAGCCGATAACGCCGGCCGGGATGGTGGCCACAATAACGTATAGATCCCATTTTAGAAAAGTCTGCATTTCGGCATCACTGCTTTTTTTTACCCACACCTGCCAGGGGGCTGCGATCATCCGCGCCAGCTCGTAGCGGAAAGCCAGCAGGATAGACATAAGCGTTCCAAAATGAACGAATACCTCAAAAGCGATACCCTCTTCGTGAAAATCCAGGATCTCGGCAAAAATAACCAGGTGACCCGAGCTGGAAATCGGTAAGAATTCAGACAATCCCTGTACAAGTCCCAAAACGATCGATTTAATAAGATCCACGCGCAATTCCTCCCTGTTGAAAAAGGGGCAATCTATTCAAATTGACCAGACTAAACAAACACTAATACGCACTGTTTTTAGCATTTTTTATTTTAGACTTGCTTTATGAAATTTTAATATATATACTCTTGCCCAGTAAATGACCTTTAGTCAGTAAATAAAACGGAGTTTAGTTTTGGGGACAACGGAAAGACGCGAACGGGAAAAACAGCAGCGCCGCAATTCAATTATTGATGCCGCGGAGACACTTTTTTTCAGCAAGGGATTTGATACCACAACCATGGATGAAGTGGCGGAAGAAGCTGAATTCAGCAAAGGCACTCTTTATCTCTATTTCAAAAATAAAGATGATTTGTATGCCGCTATTAACGCCCGCGGACTGAAGATTTTGGCCGATCTTTTTCAAAAAGCTTATGACGAAGGGGGGAGCGGTGCGGAACGGGCGCGGCGCATCGGCGAAGCCTACCATCATTTTTACCGTGCTTACAAAAACTACTTTGACGTGATGCTTGTATGCGAAGCTCACGGAGACGATGTGTCCAGCACAGAAGCCGATGAGAATGGCGCCCGCGCGCTTGAAGTGGTGGCCAAAGCCATCGCCCATGGCCATGAGGACGGGACAATCCGTAAAGACCTGGATCCCATGGAAACGGCCGTTATGCTGTGGGGTCAAAACACCGGCATTTTGCAGGTGGCGTACGGCAAGGGCGATTACCTCAGCGAACATTTCAATATGGATATTGAAGCACTCCTGGAACATACGCTCGATTTTCAAATGCGCAGTCTTACATCCAAAACAGGGGATTCCAAATGAAAAAGCTTATTCTGATCGTTTCGTTGCTGGGCGCTGTATCCGTGCAGGCCGACGCGCTGAATGACGTGCTTCAACAATATGTAAGCGAAGCATATAGCAACAACCTGGCGTTGCAGCAAAAAGAATTTTCCTATGCCAAAAGCATGGCCGCCCTTGATGAGGCCCGCTCCATGTTTATGCCGTCACTTTCAATAGAAGCGCGTTACTCACGTGCCGGTGGCGGGCGACAGATAGAATTTCCGCTTGGCGATTTACTAAACGGCGTTTATGCAACCCTGAATGATCTCACGGGGCAGCAACGTTTTCCGCAAATCGAAAATGTGTCGTTTCCATTTTTGCGCGAGGAAGAGCACGATACAAAGCTGCGCCTGGTGCAGCCCGTTTTCCAGCCCGCCATTTATCACAATTACAAACTAAAAAGCGATTTAAGCCGCAGTGACAGCGCCGCCGTGGCCGCCTACAAAACAGAGCTGGCAGCAGAGGTTAAAAAGGCTTACCTGCGTTATCTGCAAAGTCTAAAATTGAATGAAGTTTTGGCAGAAACCGACACGCTGCTTTTGGAAAATATTCGTGTCAGCGAGTCGCTGTTCCAGAATGACATGGTGACACGCGACGCGGTCTTACGGGCGCGTTCCGAACGCTTAAAAATTGTGCAGCAGCGCAGTGACGCCCAACGGCAAAAAACACTGGCGGCCAGTTATGTCAACTTTCTGCTGAACCGCGACTTGGATGAGCCCATTGAGGTGGTTGAAGCCGGCGGCTATCTCGATCCGCTTTCTCTGCTGGAACTGGAGGATGCCGAGGCCCTGGCCCTGAAAATGCGTCCCGAATTACAGCAGCTGGACTATGCTGTTTCCGCCTCGCGGCGGGTCGGTAAAATAGCCGGCAGCGCCTATTTGCCCAACGTAAACGTGGTTGTGGATTACGGTTTCCAGGGTGAAGAATACGCCTTCACCGCTGAAGATGATTACTGGATGGCCAACGCCCTGTTGAGCTGGAACTTGTTTAACGGCTTTGGCGACGCGGCCAAAAAAGAACATGCCGAAATAGAAGCGCGGCGCCTGGAGAGTCAGTTGCAGGCGCTGCGCATGCAGATTCGTTTGCAGGTACGCGACGCCTGGCTGGCCGTGGATGTGGGCCGCAAAAACCTGGAGAGCGCCAGGCAGCAGGCGCTGGCCGCCCGTGAATCGTTCCAGATTGTAAATAAAAGATATGAGCAGGGGGTAGCGCCGCACATCGAATACCTCGATGCCCGCAACGCCATGACCCGCGCGGACATCGACCTTGTGGTGGCGCGTTATGATTACCACATGCGCGAGGCCGAATTGCAGCGCGTTCTGGCGAGCGAAGATTATGTGAAGGAATGATTCGGATACCCTAAGGGCATGAGAGCAAGATCAGGATCATGAAGTTTTATGGTGAAAAGAGGAGAATTTAAAATGACAAAGTCAACAATCCTAAGCGGCCTTTTGCTGCTGGCAGCGCTTTTTGTTGCGCAAGCTTGTTCCGGTGAAGCCGCCCAGGAAAATAAAGAGCTGGCCGTAAAAGTGCGGCTGGCAGATGTACAAAAACGCGCCATCAGTGTGCCCGTTGAGGTGAGCGGAAGACTGGCTTCGGCAAGTGAGGCCATGCTCGCCTTTAAAGTCGGTGGATTGATTGACCGGATTGATGTCGTGGAAGGCGTCTCTGTAAAAAAAGGTGACCTTCTGGCCAGGCTGGACCAGGCCGAAATCGAAGCCTATCGCGTGCAGGCTGAAAGCGGTTATGAAAAAGCACAACGCGATCTGCGACGTGTGGAAAAATTGTACGAAGACAGCGCTGCCACATTGGAGCAGCTGCAAAATGTGCGCACGGCCGTCGAGGTAGCCCGGGCCGATCTGAATATTGCCCGCTTTAATGAAAAACATTCACGCATTGAGGCGCCCTCCGACGGCATGGTACTGAAGATATTGGCCGAGGAAGGTGAAATGACTTCTCCGGGCGCGCCGCTGTTTCTTTTTGCCGGCAAAGAAGGAAACTGGGTCTTCAAGGTTGGCGCTTCTGATAAGGACGCATTGCGCCTGAGCCGCGGTGATTCCGCGCGCGTATTTCTGGATGCCATCCCCGGGCGCTCTTTCCGCGCCTATATAACAGAAATCGCCGGCAGCCCCAACCCGGCCAGCGGCACTTACGAAGTACAAATGCTGTTGCAGGACAAAACACCGCGTCTGCTTTCCGGACTGGTGGGGCACGCCCGTGTTTATCCGCAAGGCGGTAGCGATTTTTCGATGATCCCGGTTAATGCCCTTGGAGAAAGCGAAGGTATGAGCAGTTACGTCTTCAGTGTGAGCCCGGAAAACCGCGCCCAACGTCACCCCGTGGAAATTGAATACATCCTGGAAGATTATGTGGCCGTTCGTGAAAACAGCGCCTTACCGCGCACTGTAGTAACAGACGGATCGGCTTACCTGGCTGATAACAAGCTGGTTGAAGTAGTGGAGTAAGCGACTTCGAAGCCGCTTTCATTGCAGCAAGTGAAAGGGTTAGGGGATGTGTCCCTAAAACCTGTGAGAAAGATTATGATTACGAAAAAGAAAAAGATTGAGATTGTCATCCCGATTGGCGGCTAGCCACACCGGGATATCTCACCTGCTATGCCTTTCATGGTGAAGGATAAAAAAGGAAAACAGAATGAAACTACCCCGAATTGCCATTGAGAATCACCAGTTTACGGTGATCATGACCGTTTTGCTGGTGCTATCCGGCGTGGCTTCTTTTTTAAACATGCCGCGTTCGGAAGACCCGCAGATATCGCCGCCGGGAAGCTCCGTCATCATCGTAATGCCGGGGGCCAGTCCCGAGGATATGGAAACCCTTGTCGTTGACCCGCTGGAGGAAACGATCAACGAACTGGAAGATATTAAAAAGTTTGATACCTCCATTGATGACGGGTTGGCCGTGCTGCAGATCGAGTTTACAAGCGGCAGCGACCCCGACGATAAATACAGCGATGTTTTACAAAAAGTAAACCGTGCCCGCGAAGAGCTGCCCGATGAAGTGCTGGCGCTTGATGTGATCAAATGGAGCATTTCCGATGTGCAGATCCTGCAGACGGCGCTCGTGTCTGATTCCGCGTCTTACCGCACGTTGGAGCAACAAGCCGAGATTTTACAGAAAAAGCTGGAGCGCGTACCCGGCGTAAAACGCTCGGATATTTTTGCCAATCCGCAACAGCAGGTCACTATCGATCTGGACTTACGGCGCCTGGCGGAATTGCGCATCCCGCTGCAACAGGTAATCGAAGCGATACAGTACAGCAACGCCAATATCCCCGCGGGCAGTGTGAACATGCAGGGCAAAAAGTTCAACGTGCGCACCAGCGGCTCTTATGAAAACCTGGAGGAAATCGAAAACACGGTGATACATGCCCGCGCCGGGAACCCTGTTCTGTTGCGTGATGTGGCCGGTGTGCGTCTGGACTACGAGGAGCAGAAATACATTGCCCGGCACAACGGCACCCGCGCTGTTTTTGTAACCATCCTGCAAAATAAAGGTACCAACATTTTTGATATCCGCGAAGGCGTGGAAAGCGTTCTGGAAGAGTTCATCGCAGCGCTGCCCGCGGGCATCAGCCTGGAAATTGTGTTTGACCAGTCGGAAAGCGTCGCCGAGCGGCTCAATGTTTTTTTCTCAAACCTGGGGCAGGGCGTTATCCTGGTCGGGCTGGTTATTTTCCTGGCCTTCGGGCTCAATATGTCACTTATCATCGCTCTGGCTATTCCGTTGTCGATTGTAATTGCGGTGGGTTTTGTGGATTTGACCGGCTACGCGCTGCAGCAGATGTCCATTGTGGCGATGGTGATCGCGCTGGGTCTGCTTGTAGATAACGCCATCGTGGTGACGGAAAACATCCAGCGCTTTATGCGCCAGGGGATGCGCCCGGTTGAAGCCGCCGTGAAAGGGGTTTCCCAGGTGGGATGGGCGGTGGTGAGTTCTACTGTTACAACTATCCTGGCTTTTGTGCCGCTGATGATGCTGGGCAGCACCACGGGCGATTTTATCCGCAGTATGCCGGTGACCGTGGTCTATATTTTAACCGCTTCGCTGTTCCTTGCGCTGACGCTTGTACCATATCTCTCCAGCCGTTTTCTGAAAGCCGATCCGAAAAAGAAGGACAAAAAAGCGCTGACCTTTATGCAGGAATTCGTCGATAAGCGTTACAGCAAAACACTGGACACGGCGCTGCGTTATCGCGGCCGGGTGATTATTGCCACCTTGATCGTCTTTATTGTATCGCTGGCGATTTTCCCATTGGTGGGCGTGAGTTTTTTCCCCAAGGCGGAAAAGCCGCAGTTTATGGTGAATATTTTTCTGCCAAAGGGCAACAGCCTGGAGAAAACGGACGCGATCACCAATGAAGTTGAGGCAATGCTTGCCGCCCGCGAAGAGGTGGCCGGTTTTACCAGCAATGTGGGCCACAGCAATCCACGAATCTACTATAATATTTGGGTACAGCGTGAAACGCCTACTTTTGCCCAGATCTACGTCACCCTTAAAAACGACGACATGGAAATGATGGCCCGCCTGTTAACCGAGCTGCGTGAACAAACGGCGCAGATACCGGGCGCGCGCATAGAGGTAAAGGAGTTTGAACAGGGGCCGCCGGTGGAAGCGCCCATAGCCATTAAGGTGCTTGGTGAAAACCTCTCGGTGCTTGAACGTATTGCCGGCGATGTGGAGCAGATCATAGCCTCGCAGGAGGGCACGATCAACATAAACAACCCGCTGCTGACGGCCGCCACCGACCTGGATGTAAAGATCGATCCGGCGCGTACGGCCATAAGCGGCCTTAGCGTGGTGCAGGTGGACCGTGCGGTGCGCACGGCGCTGGCTGGAATCGCGGTATCCGGCTACCAGGATAAAAACGGCAAGGATTACGACATCGTGCTGCGCCAGGCCCGCGAGCGTGACGCGGCCCGGATGGAGAGCCTGCAGGCGGTAACGCTGGTGAACAGCCAGGGCGAACAGGTGCCGCTGCGCCAGGTGGCCGATATCCGCTTTAAGAAAAGCCCCAGCGAGATCAGCCATTTTAAAACACAGCGTAGCGTGACCGTAAAGTCCGACGTGATGCAGGGCTACAACACCAATGAAATAACCCAGGCGGTGATCGGCGAGCTGGAGCAGTACGACTGGCCGGCCGGCTACAGCTTTTACGTGGGTGGCGAGCTGGAAAGTACAGGCGAGTCTTTTGGCGGCCTGATGAAAGCGGTGATGATCGCGCTGGTGGCTATTTTTGGCGTGCTGGTGCTGCAGTTCCGCTCTTTCGTACAGCCGCTGATCGTTTTCTCGGCCATACCGCTGGCAGTTACCGGCGCCTTTTTTGCGCTGCTGGTGACCGGGTTTTCCTTTTCCTTTACTGCCGGCGTCGGGCTTACCAGCCTGGTGGGCATTGTGATCAACAACTCAATCATCCTGGTGGACTACACTAATCAGCTGCGCGCCGGGGGCAAAGGCATGATGGAAGCACTGAAAGAAGCCGGGCAAACGCGCTTTGTACCCATCGTCCTTACCACGCTGACTACGATTGGCGGTTTGCTGCCGCTGACACTGGGCGGCGGTACACTGTGGGCGCCCATGGGCTGGGCCATCATTGGCGGACTGGCCTTCTCGGCCGTGTTAACGCTGGTCGTTGTCCCTGTGCTCTACATGATCTACACACCGCAGGATACGGAGGAAAAAGTGGCTGAGCCGGCATAGGGGTTTTCTTGGCGTTAAGTTTATAGAAACCGATGAATCGGCTCCCGGCGCATGTAGTTTAAATCATAAGCCCACGACTGAAGTCGCGGATTAGCTAAATTGACTACTCTGTGGAGAAGCGCATGCTGTGCCCGATTGTGCCAGGGGCTGGATTTGTTAACCCACGACTTTAGTCATGGGGCTTTAACGCAAGCGTTTTACCACTGCAAACCGATTCATCGGTTTTTTAGAGAGGCTGCTCTTCCCTGAATTCCATCCCATATTTGTGAACAAACTCCCGGTACTCATCGAGGAAGGTTTTCCTTTTATGATGCTCTTCCTGGTTTTCGATGTAGCGTTTTACACGCTCCAGGTTGGACTTTGAAACAGAGAAGACACCGTAACCTGTGGCCCAGGCAAACTTCAGTTTGGTGAGATCGTTTTGGTTTATCCAGTGAGATGAACCGCCCTTGGTCAATTTGATAACATCTTCGATTGTAATATTCGTAGGCAAGTCAATGAGCAAGTGGATGTGTTCGGGATTGATATAGATGGCGATAAGGAAAATTTCTTTCTCCTTCAGGTATTGGCGAAAAAAATGATAAAGCTTTTTTCTGGTTTCTGTGTTTGACAAAAGTGGATAATGCTTCTTAGTGCCCCAGACAAAATGTAAATAACAGGCGCTGTAAGACCTTTTTGACATTGTCGCCTCCACGTTTTGAAACCGATGAATCGGTTCCCGGAGAATTGCTGTTTATGTTTTAATACCACGACTGAAGTCGTGGGTTATTAAAACCTGCTTTTTAATACCATTAACCCATGACTTTAATCATGAGAATCCGCAGTGGTTTACCCTTCTACCCCAAACCGATTCATCGGTTTAAAAGACTCCCTACCCCATAAAAAAGCCCTTGCGGTGCGAAACACCCAGCACCTTCTTGCACATGGAGCAGAAGTAGACGTAGCGTTTGCCCCATGTCGATTTCAGTTCGCGGTACCAGATTTCATTGAGCATCTGGCCACAGTGCGGGCAGAGTGGGATTTGGTCATCTTTTTCTTTGAGTTCGATCATGGTTTTGCTCCTTGCCGTCAGTTTCACAAAAGATACAATATTTCTTTTCGGATTGCCTGCACTAGCGCTTGCTGTGTTAAACCGATGAATCGGTTTTGGCTAATACTGTATCATTTGGTCCCACGACTGAAGTTGTGGGTTAACCATGTTGACCTTCCCATAAAAATCTATTTCTGCGCGGCGGCCAAAACACAGAAATTGGATTTGTTAACCCATGACTTTTAGTCATGGGCATTTACCGCCTAATAAAGCCTCTATCAACCGATTCATCGGTTTATTAAGATTAGTCATCGCGAAAGCTACGAGCCGCTTTGCTTGCCCAAAAACTCCAGGACGACCTTGTTAAACGCTTCACCGTTATCTTCATGGGGGGCGTGAGTGGCACGCGGGATGGCGGCATGTTTGGTTTGGGGTAGTAGTGTGTGTAGCTGGTCAATCATGTGGCCAAACAGCGGGATGGTATTCCAGCCACGGACCAGCAACGCGGGGGTTTTTATCTGCCGGATTTTGTCTTTTTCCAGCGGCACAAAACCCGGGCCCAACAGTTCAGCTTTTACATTGCTCAGGTTGTCCAGTACGCGCTGCTTTCTTTCTTCCGGCAGTTTATCATAGCTGCCCTTTCCAAAAACAGCGTCGCCGAAAATCTTCAGGCCGTTTTTGTCATCACCCTCTTTGAACGCTTTTACGGCGGGCACAACGCCTTTAGCCCCAAAACGCATGATGGCCATAGCCAGGCCCGGTTTCGTAAGCAGCAGCTTGATCGTTTCTGCCGGTTTGGGTTGGTTGCTCACAAACAGGGTCAACACCGGCGGCTCGGCCAGCACCAGCGATTGTATCATCTGCGGCCGGCGCATGGCCAGCAGCAAAGCTAAAAACGCGCCATAGGAGTGACCCACGAGGTGAACCTTTTCAGCATTAAGCGATTGCAGCAGAGCGTCTAAATCATCAAGCTGCTCATCCATCCTGTACTCTTTGTCTTCAGCGATGGGAGTGTTGGGCCAGTGGTAGCGCCGGCTGTAGGTGACTACGCGATAGTGCCCGGCGAAAGCTTTTAACTGCCGGAACCATGTGCGGTAGTCGCTAGCGGAGCCGTGCACCAAAACGACGGTCGCGCCTTTTCCCGCTTCAAAATATTCCAATTGGCTACCGTTTATATCAACACGGGCCATACAGCCTCCTTATAAACGTGAACGATTAAAAATCGCTCTAAAATAAAACAACAGGAATGAGGGGTTCAAATGGGATTAAAAGATTTGGCACGGGCACTCAAGAGTTCTGAACTTATTGTCACGTGCTTCGGCTTCCAGCATTAAAATCGATTTTAGAATAACGGCCTCATAAAAGAAAGCCGTTAGTTGCATCCGCAAAAAAGATCAACCTTTCAGCCTCTTGAAAAGCTTGCTGCCGATGACCTTGCCAAAATTGAAATTCATCGACGTACGCTCATAATGGTATTTTACGATCTCAAAGCCCTGCGAAATGAGAATTTGCAGCAGTGCTTCGGCGGAATAATCCGGATCACGCAGATCGTGAAACTCCATGGAGATCGTTTCTATCCTCTCAAAAACATGCGGGGGTGTAGAGGTTAAAATGGGAAATTCAGCGCCTTCGCAATCCATCTTCAGGAAATCTACCTGCTCTATCTTGTTTTCCGCGAACAATTTCTCCAGCGATACGCTGTTTACTTCATCATAAGGTAAGTCTTTGTTTAACAGATCGTAGCTTTGCAGGATCGAATGATTTGTGCTTCGTCCGTGATAAAGACGCGAAACGCCGTCCTCGCTGCCAACGGCATAATACAACGTCGTGATGTTTTCATAACCGCTTGATGCGATATTTTTCTGCAGCATTTTGAAGTTGGCATTATCTGGCTCAACGGCTATGATGTGTGATCCCTGCGCGCTGTTTTGTGCCGCGAAAAGTGAGAAATAGCCGTAATGGGCGCCAATATCCAGGATGGTTGACTTTTTGTAAAAGGGGAAAAAATCGGCGTACTCCCGATCCTCAAAAATGGCCTTGAGGATACGCTGCTCGCCTTTATTGAGGTCATAATCCAGCGTTAGATTGTAAGTGTTACAGAAGTGACTGAAATTTCGTTTGTCGCCTTTGAGCGTTCTCTTGAGTTTTGACAACATATCTTTTAGGTCTTCCCCGGTTCGGTCATCGGTTTTTTATCATCAGAACAATCTATCGATGACCAAATCCCGATTCAACACAACGGCTGAAGAACCTACAAAGATATGTAGGCGTACATCTGGATTACATTTCCCTGGGGGTCTTTAAAATACATGGCGCGGTAGCCGTGTCCGCGGTCGGTGGGCGCTTCGACAATCTCCACATAGCGGCGCAGCAGTTCACGGTACCAGTAGTCCAGCTCGCGGTGGCTCACCTCAATGATCAGAGCTGCCGCCTGTTTTGCGGGAGCGGTTGTTTCCTGCAACTGGATCACCGTTTCACCGAGCTTTAGTTCCGCCGAATCCGGGCCGGCATACAGCAGCTTTAGGCCCAGCAAATCGCAGTAAAAAGCGATCATATCTGTCACATTGCTGCAGGCAATTGTAGTGATGTTTTGGGTCATTGGGCTCATGGTTTTTTGGCTTTAAAACCATATAGAGACCCGCAACGCAAGTATTCTCTCAAAAAGATAAAAACAGTTTAGGAGAAGTTTTTGTCAGTAAACCGTGAAATCCCGTTACTAGAATTTCAAATTCAGCAATTCAGTAGTTCAGTAATTCGCCTATTCACCCCTGGCCCGTTCCCGCTGCTTTTTTTAGCTGTTGCAACTCACGCCAGGCGACGGCTTTCTCAGGCAGGGTGGGGGTGTAGGCCGGTTCGTCCAGCAACTGGTTGACTTCCTCAAAAGCCACTTTGCGCCCCTTTTGCACAAACAATCCGCGCACCATGGCATTGGCCAGCAAGCGCTCGCCGTCCCTGAACTCCTGTTCGATGTACCAGTATTTTTCATCCCAGCCGATCAGTCGCGTGTGCAGCTCAAAGGTGCGGAACGGCTTTATCTCGCGCAGAAAATTTATCTCCAGCCCGGTGGCGATGGCGAAGTAGCCTTTGCGGTAGGATTTGTACAGGATTCCGGCCTGGGCTGTTAAAAAGGTGCGTCCCAGATCCATCAAGGCGGGGTAGCGGGCGTTGGTCATGTGGCCGTTAAAGTCGCAGTCAAGCGGCCAGCAGCGGAATTGCAGAACGGCCGCCTGCAGGGGATGTTGTTTTTTAACGCGAAAGCACTTCCACAAAATGCGAAGCAATCGAAAATATAAATTCATCTAAAGCCTGTTATTTAGAGTGTACCGAAAACGGCGATGTGCCGGTCGCTGACGATCCCGGTTTTGAGCTTGAGTCCGGCCCTTTTAAGCTGGGCCTTGATTTCTTTTTCGCTGAATGACGCGACCAGCGAGTTGTAGAAGTCTTCTTTCAGAATGGACGATTCGTTGGCGGCATAGTGCTCCAAGATGGCGCGGGCCTGTGCCTCATTTTCCGGCCGGAACAGGTCCATCACAAAGACTGGCGCGCCTTTCCTGCCGTACTCTTTTACCGCTTGCCAGAAATGCTCCGGTTTGTGCAAATGGTGAAGCAGGCTGTTGCTTACGATCGCGTCGTACTGCGTGTGCGGCATGGCGGCTTCCGGGATTATCGCTTCCACAAAACGTACGCGTGTTTCCAGGTGCTGCGACTGATGCAGAAGCTCGGCGGCGTGGCGCAACATGGCCGCGGAACCATCGATGCCATGCACAAAACACTCCGGAAAAGCACGGGCCAGGCGCAGCGTGATATCACCCGGACCACAGCCCAGGTCTATGATAAAGCCGTTCTTAAATTTTGGAAATGTGCGTTTGAAAAGATCTACAAACAGGGTGTTGGAGTCGCTGAAATCGGCCATAGCATAGGCCCTGGCCTGTTCTTCCATGTCCATTAATTGTGGCTCTGGAATGCGCTTCATATTGTGCTCCGCATGTGTTTCGAAGCAATATAGAAAAATTGCGAATTAAGCGCCAAAGCGAGAAGTATGTGAAATAGCAAATGCCAAATGCCAAAAAAACAAATAACAAGCAAGCTTCAATTAAAAAATTACCAAACAGGAATACGGGCTATCTCACGCTCCTTATGAATGCCCGTTTACAATCGCTTTTTCCACCAGCTTTTTCACATCTTCCAGCGCGATGCGCTTTTTGGTTTTGGCGATAAAGCCGTTCTTGTGGGCAAATTTAATCTCTTCATGGCCTTCCAGCAGCGAGAAATCCACACCTTCGGCATCTTTTATCGTGGAGAGGCTCCAGCCTTCGCCGCGCCCGTCATAAGTGATGCGCACTGCCGGCGGCTCGTCCAGGCTTTCGCAGTACTCCACGCTGCCCATGGTTTCGTCGGTCAGGCCCAGCAGCACCTTTTTGTCCTTAATCATGAACTGTTCGCAGGTTTTCCAGAATTCGATCTGCTGCTCCATCTTTTTGCCGGTCTCGATCTGGTCCCTGCCAAACATCTTCATCTGCTGGTAGACGGAGAGAGGACTTTCGGCAAACAGCCCAAGGATAAAATTTTCCAGCGGACTGTTTAGCGGTTCCAATGATTCCAGTCCCAGCTCATCGGCCAGCTTGTAGCCGCCACGGCGATCGATTTCATCCTTGAAGCTCCACCAGGGCGCGTTACGCAGATACTGGTCCACTTGCAGGTGTTCGGCGACCAGCACAAAGCTGGCTTTCAGTGAGGTGTCCTGGTGATGATCAAAGTTTTTCAGCTCCGGCTGGTAACGCTGGCCTATATCCACGATCCATATATCGGGATTATCCAATTCCTCTTCCGTGGGTTCGCGGCGCTCGATGTGAAAGTGCGTGTCATCATGTTCGGCCAGGATCAGGGCAACCGCCAAAAATTCATCAAAGTGGGCTTTCCCGTTGTGGGTGATAAGTTTTGCGCTTTTCATAATTCCTTTATCTTTTTAAAAATGCATTCGTACTAACAGCCACCGATTTTAGAAAAAATAAAACAGCGGTCAAATAAACGGGTTCACATTCATCTTGTAAAATCTATAATTTACAAGGAATTCCTGAAAAATCCATGCAACTGTTGAGCCGAACGAACATCAAAGGGCTTTGTATCAATCTCCGCAGGAAAAATTATGTCCACAGAAACCTCCGCGACCCGCGACCGGGTCAACTCTATCCGTTACGCATTTCGTAAAATTGTCTGGCCGCGGCGCAAACTGCTTTTTGCCGGCCTCGTTCTGATCGTTATCAACCGCCTGGCCGGTCTCGTTTTGCCCGGTTCATCCAAGTACCTCATCGATGACGTCATCGCCAAATCCGACTTTGAGCTTTTTAAGTGGTTGTTGATTGCCGTGCTGCTGGCGGTTGCCGTACAGGCTGTCACGTCGTACGCGTTGGTAAAGCTGCTAAGCGTGGAAGCACAAAACCTGATCGCTAAATTGCGGGTACAGGTGCAACAGCAGGTGATGCGTCTGCCCGTGCGCTTTTTTGATAATAACAAATCGGGAGCGCTGGTATCGCGCATTATGAGTGATGCGGAAGGCGTGCGCAACCTGGTCGGGACCGGCTTGGTGCAGCTTTTCGGCGGTATCCTTACGGCCATTGTGGCGCTGGTGATTCTGCTTAATATCAACGTCTGGATGACGCTGGTCTCATTTATCCCGCTGGCAATCTTTGGCCTGATCTCATTGAAATCGTTCAGCTACATACGCCCCATTTTTCGAGAGCGTAGTGTGATCAATGCCGACGTCACAGGCCGGCTTACCGAATCGCTGGGCGGGATTCGCGTTATCAAAGGCTTTAATGCTGAGACGCAGGAAGAAAAAGTATTTGAGCGTGGAGCCGATCGCCTTTTTGAAAATGTTAAAAAATCTCTGACCACGACAAGTCTTGTTACCAGCTCGGCCACCATGCTGATGGGTATTGCCTCCGTTGCGGTGATGGGCATGGGCGGCTACATGATCATCGAAGGTAAAATGACGATCGGTGACTTTTTTGCGTTCGTGCTTTATCTCGGTTTTATGATCGCGCCGATCGTGCAGATGGGCAATATCGGCAGCCAGATCACGGAGGCTTTTGCCGGCCTGGACCGCATGGAAGATCTGCTGCGTAAAGAACGCGAAGAAGACGATCCCAAACGAACCGTTGTGCTTGATGGGTTAAACGGCAATATGTCATTTGAAAACGTGCGCTTTGCCTATGAACCCGGAAATGATGTTATCAAAGATATCAGCTTTGACGCGCCGGCGGGCACGGTGACGGCGTTGGTGGGCAGTTCCGGCTCCGGAAAAACCACTATCGCCGGGCTGGCAGCATCTTTTCTGACACCGGACAGCGGCAACGTCTGCATTGATGGCCGCGACCTGAGCGCGGTAACGCTCCCCAGCTTCCGAAGGTATCTCGGTGTTGTCCTGCAGGATGATTTCCTGTTTGAGGGGACGATCAGGGAAAATATTATGTTTGCCCGCGCCGATGCTACGGAAGAAGAATTACAGGAAGCGGTAAAGGCCGCCTACGTGGATGAATTTACCGCCCGCTTTGAAAAGGGTTTGAACACGCTGATCGGTGAGCGTGGTGTTAAGCTTTCCGGCGGACAGCGTCAGCGTGTGGCCATTGCCCGGGCGCTGCTGGCCAATCCGCGCATCCTTATCCTGGATGAAGCTACTTCCAACCTGGACACGGAGAGTGAAAAATACATCCAGCAATCGCTGGAATTTCTGATGAAGGGGCGTACGGTATTCGTCATCGCTCACCGCCTCAGCACCATCCGCCGCGCCGACCAGATCCTCGTCATCGAAAATGGTGAGATCGTGGAACGCGGCAAGCATGAAGATCTAATTAAAAACGAAGGACGCTATTACCAGCTTTACACCTACCAGGCGAGGATTTGATAAGGTGTTAAGGTGTTGGTGTGTTAAAGTGTTAACGTGCGTATAGGCGAGCCATGATCATGATCCGGGACGCTGAAATAAATTCAGCATGATGCGATGGTCGTCATTCTGAACTCGTTTCAGAATATATTGCGTGATAGCGGCAAATTGGTTTAAAAACGCAAAAAAGTTCATTCATTCAGCAATTCAAAAATTCACCCATCCACTTTGCCTATGTTCATCAAAACATGTTGCATAAAAAACCGCGATGAAGCCGAGCTTGCGCGGAAAGCCGGTGCAAATGCCATCGGCCTGGTTTCTGCCATGCCCAGCGGTCCGGGCGTGATCAGCGAAGACGTGATTGCCGAACTGGCCGCAGAATACAGGGGACGCCTTGATACTTTTCTGCTGACGAGCCTGACTGGTGCAGAACAAATTGCCCGGCAGCATGCGCGTTGTTCCACCAGCACCATCCAACTGTGCGATACGCTTACGGACGCGCAGTGGCGAAAACTGCGCGCGGCATTGGATGGCCCGGTGAAACTGGTTGGCGTGCTTCATGTCTGGGATGAAACCGCACTGGCCGAAGCGCGCAGAGTGGCGCAATTTGCCGACTGGTTGTTGCTGGATTCGGGGCGTCCCGCGGATGCGCAAAAAACCCTGGGAGGAACCGGCCAAACCCACAACTGGCAGATCAGCCGGCGTATTGTTCAGACCATTAAAAAACCTGTATTACTTGCCGGGGGCCTCAACCCATCCAATGTGCGCAATGCTTTACGGGAAGTGCAGCCGTTTGGCGTGGACATCTGCAGCGGCATCCGCAGCAACGACCGTCTGGATCCCCTGAAATTATCTGCCTTTGCGGATGCCGTCTCCAAATTTTCCGGCCGCTCCTGAGCTGTTCTGCAAGCCTTAAAATGACACACTTTGGGCCGCTGTTCACGTAAATCAAAAAGCCCGCCAAATGTATCGGGCTTTTTTGTTTCTATTTACGATATTTGATATGTTTGTTCAGCAGTTAAACAAACTGCTAATAAAAAAAGCCCATCCGTCGAATAAACGGACAGGCTTACCTCAGGGGGGCATTTGAGGATTAGTTGTTTGAAATAATTTCAGCGCCCAGTGCTTGTTCTACATTACCGCCAACAAATCCTTTGGCGAAAACGGTGTAGATCTTACCATCGGCAAAACTGATACCAGGCAGGTTCAGTACCACCGTGGAAGTTCCTGCTACACGCACTTGCAGATCATAAGTTCCGGCATCAAGTGGCGTAAAGGCCGTAAAAGCCTGGAAAGCCGTGTTGCCAAAAACCACTGTGCCATCTGTCAGCGTGATATCTACAGCCGGAGCGTTGGGCGAAAGATGGATAAAGCGAACATGCGCTTTGCCGGAAGCCGGGGTGCTCAGATCGTCTTCAATCACGATTGGTGAAATGCTGGCTACACTGTCCGTTGCGAAAACGGAGTACGCTTTATCAGCTTCCAGCGTCAGGTCGGCTTCAATGACCGTGGTGGTGGTGCCGGTCACGTTAACCTTAATGTTACGTGTTCCGGCATCTACACTCAGGTAGCCGGTGTTGTTGGGGAAAGCAAGGCCGCTTCCGGCAACATTGTCGTCAACCAACAGATCAACAGCCGGTGCATCCGGCGAAGCATGGCCAACTAAAACACGGGCCATCGGATCATTACCGCTTACAGGATCGTTATTATCATCCTCAGAGCAGGCAGCGGTGAAAACAAAAGCTCCCAGCAGGAGCAGAAAAGAAAAACGTCGAATCATGACACATCTCCTTAAGTTGTACGAAAATTAGACAAGTTCAATTAAATTAGACGGAACGTATAACTTTTGGGTGATCGGTTTATTCCACTTTTTAGTACGCAGGAGAAAAAATATGCGATTTATTTTAGTTGGATTATTGTTTTTATTGAGTTTAGCGCATGCACAAAATATTACTTTTTCTAGTCCGCAGGCGCTAACCACGGTTGAACAGGGCGACTTCAGCCATCCTTTTGTCAGTCCGGACGGGCGCGTTTTCTTTACGCAGCCCAATTACAAGGGACTCTATTATCTCAATAGTGAAGGAGAAGTGGTCACCCTGACGGAAGAGCGTGGCGCAGGCTATGACGCCGCCTTTTCGGGTGACGGCTCAGCGCTTTATTACCGGACATATAAATACCAGGGTCCGCGGCGCTTTTTCAGCATGTACCGCTATGATCTGGCAACGGCGCAAAAAGAAACGGTTTTTGAAAACGAACGTGAAGCCGGCCGTCTGCAGCCCGTTCAGGAAGGCGGCATGGTGCTGCTGCAAAACGGAACACGGCGGGTGTTGGAGCAGCCCGGCGAAGCTGACGCAGCCTTTGCCTATATCGATAACAGCAATATCGTTGTGAGCCGTGACGGCGCTGAAAATGCCCTGACACCGCGCGGCGAAGGACACTACATCTGGCCATCGGTTTCACCGGACGGCACAAAGCTGCTGTTTACCAAAGCCGGTGAAGGCACATACATCAGCGATCTGGATGGCAATATTCTTGTGGATCTGGGCTACGCCAACGCCCCGCGCTGGTCGGCCGATGGCAACTGGATCATCTATATGAAGGACCACGATGACGGCCACCGCCTTCTGGCATCAGATATATTTGTCACCGCGGCCAATGGCACCAAAACCATTGCCGTAACTCAAACCGAAGATCAAATTGAACTCTACCCTTACTGGAGTCCGCAAAACGATTTTATTGTTTTGGGCACGGAGTCCGGGGTGATTTATAAAATTGAAATTGTAAAGGAGTAAGGGTATGAAAAAGGGACTTTTATTATTACTGTTTTTTACGGCGCCGCTTTTTGCCCAGTTTGAAGGGGTGAAGATCATGGTCAACCCCGGGCACGGCGGAAACGATTCCAACGACCGCTATATCCCGGCGACGGGATTCTGGGAATCCGAAGGGAACCTGACCAAGGGGCTGCACCTGCGTGACCTGCTGGAAGCGCGTGGCGCCGAAGTGGTTATGTCGCGTACGCAAAACCGCACCGAAGACGATCTGCCCCTGTCGCAGATCTCGGCGATCGCCAATGAGAACAATGTGGATTTTTTCCATTCCATCCACAGCAACGCCGCCAATGCCAATGCCAACTATACGTTGATGTTGTATGAAGAAATACCGGGCACAAACGGTACGCCCGAATTTGCCCTGGCGAAAGTTATGTGCGACATCATGGGGCCGGAGCTGCATCATGTAAACTATACAACCACCACTTACACCCGCGGCGATTACTCTTTCCTGGGATTCAACCTCGGTGTGTTGCGCAACCTGGAAATGCCCGGCACGCTTTCCGAAGGCTCCTTCCATGACTATGTGAATGAATCGTGGCGCCTGCAAAATCATGATTACCGGCGCCATGAAGCCGTGGCCATGCTGCGTGCTATGCTGGACTATTTTGAACTGCCCGATCTGGATTACGGCGCCGTGGCCGGTATCGCCCGCGACAACACGCGGTTGACATCTTACGGCTACAACACATCTCTGCCCAATGACCGCTTTGTACCCATAAATAATGTGCTCGCTTCGCTCTACCAGGAGGATTCGTTGCTGCGCACGTTTAAGGGCGACTTTAACAACAACGGCTACTTTGTCTTTGATTCCGTCGATACGGGCGACTACACGCTGATTGTGGATTATGGCGAATACGTGGCTGATACCGTTGCCGTGACAGTTACAGCCAACCGCACTGCTTTTAAAGAGTTGTTTCCCGCCAAAACCGGCAACAAAAGCCCACGCGTGTTTGGTACCAATCCGCAGGAAGGGGCCGGCAACATCGGCACTTACAGCAGCTTTGAGATTACCTTCAGCCAGAGCATGAACACCTCGTCGGTGGTGCAGGCCTTGTCGATTGCGCCGTACCGGGCCGGCAACTTAAGCTGGCGTGAAGGCAATCGCATAATGGTATTTACGCCCGACAGCGCCTTTAACACCGCCACGCAGTACACGGTAACCGTGGACAGCAGCGCCAAAGGCTCTAACGGCCAGGTGCTGGGCGAAGATTTTAGCTTTGCTTTTACAACGGCGGCGCAGCATGTGCGTCCCGTGGTGCTTTCCACCAAGCCCGCGCAAAATGACAGCATTCCCATCGACCGTAACGTGGAGATTGTCTTCGACCAGGCCATGAACCGCGATGCCGTGCGCAAAGCATTTACGATCGAGCCGCAGGCTGAAGGCAATTTCCAGTGGTATGACGGCGATACCCGGCTGGTGTTTAACCCGGATTCGCTGCTGCAGGCCAATACGCATTACACGATCACATTAAGCGACAGTGCGCTTAACTCTTTTTATGTAGGCTTGGCGGACACGTTTGTTTATGAGTTCCGCACCCGCAAATTCAACGAAGTGGTTGTGCTGGAATCATTCCCTGCGGATGGAGCCGGCGGCATCGGTACGATGGCTGAAGTGGTGTTTATGTTCGGCGCGATCGTGGATGCCAACAGCGTGGTCAATAAAGTCGAAATGTTTGAAGTGAACGGCGACCAGCTTGTGGTGCGTTCCTGGAAGCTGGAACAACGCGGCACCCGTACGGCGCTACGCTTTGAACCTCGCACAGGCATGGAAGCGGGAAGAACCTATCTGGCACGCCTGCTGCCCGGTATCCAGGATGAAGACGGCCTTTCGCTGCTCGATACGGTGGAGATCACCTTTACGACGGATACGGAAACATACGTTTCCGGAACGATCGTGGAGAACTTTAATACAACGACCGGCTGGAAAAAGCCGCAAGAGAGCGACAAGACCTACGGCATCGACAGCGCGCTTAGCACCTTTGGCCTTTCCAGCCTGGAAAGAATGAGCGGAACATCGGGCCGTTTCTACACCACCTTTACACAGGACAGCGCATATGCTTTCGTTGGCCACGACAGCGGCATTGTGGTTCCCACCAGCACGGTGACCGAATTCGGTGTCTGGGTTTTTGGTGATTACAGCAAAAACCACCTGGAGCTGGCCTTCGCGCAGGGCGGAGACACGCTGACATATAAAACGGCCATCGATTTCAGCGGCTGGAAACTGCTGCGCTTTGACCTGGATGGCTCGCAGGGGGCCCCGGTATGGACATCCATTGCCCTGCGCCGCGCTGCTGATGGTGAGGCAATATCAAACATCTTTGTGGAAGACGGGCAATACGACGTGGTGACCGGGCTGGATGATCCGGCTGTGGCCACCGTGCGCAGCGTTGAATTGCACGCCAATTACCCGAATCCGTTTAACCCGGCAACAAAAATTGGCTTTGAGCTGCCCATGGCCGCCAATGTAAAACTGGAAGTGTTCGACATCCTGGGCCGGCGTGTAGCAATACTGATTGACGCGCCCAAAGAAGCCGGCTCGCACGTCGTCCGCTTTGACGGCAAAGGCCTGGCCAGCGGTATTTATTACTACCGCCTTCAGACCGGGGCTTTTGTTCAAACGCGCAAGATGGTTCTGGTGAAGTAGGCGATCGTTCTCCGGCAGCAAAAACAGGAAACACAGATTTTGTGACTCCAACGCTCCCGTCAAAATGATGGGAGCGTTTTTTTTTGCCTGACTTTCCGTGATGTGTATAGCGGCGTATAGTTTGCGTACAATACGAAACATAATAACAGTTAAAAACAACCTAAATAATGCTTGCTTTTCAGATAGCATATAGGTATTGTCCTTACGTAGATGAGCAAACCTTCCCCGCCTGCATCTAACCCGCCATGGACGGCACAACACGAAAGCCCTGTTTATGAAATGCCGTTTGATACCTTCCTGCATAATTCTAATCCCGTTTTTAATCCTTGTAACCGGCTGTTCCGAGAGCCCGTCCATTTTCAAGGACCAGGAATTAACTCTGGATGTGGACGCCGAAGTGACCGAAACCTGGATAACCCTGAGCAGCAACCCGCTGAAGCGCAAGGCCACCTACATTGTGCAACGGGACACGACCATTATTTTTGAAGGCAGGCTGCACAGCGCCGATACCCTGATCCATGACACAGGACTTGAGCCGGCCACAACCTACAGCTACACGGCCTGGGCCCGCAAAGGCGGCGACAGCAGCGAACGCATGACTGTAACCACCATGGACACCACAAAAAGAAATTTTGAAGTATCCAGTTTTGTATTTGATGGCGTCTTCAATGACTGTTTGATTTGGGATGAGGACAGTTTTTGGGTAACAGGAGATTATACAAAACGAGACAGTGCGGGAAATCTTATCGGGCCATTTACAATTTTGTCGTACGACAATGGCTTATGGGAAGATATAGAAGTTAAGCATGAAGCAGGGTGGTCTGAACCGGTACCGTTAACAAATGTTGGTGGAATTTGGGCAGCAAATAAAAAAGATGTGTGGCTGACAGGTTATAATATATATAGATGGAGGGGTGGAGTAGCGACCCTACTATGGGAAGGAAATAGCGAATATATTGACGACATTTTTGGATTTGATAAGAACGAAATATACGTAGGTGGTAATGGAATTCTCCTTAAAGTGGCCGGTAGTGTAGTTAATGAAGTCCAAATCCCACAAAACTATAACGTCAGAGACATATGGGGTAATGAGGAGCGAGAATTAATTGTAAGTATAACCGATCCCATTGCAGATAATCATAAGTTAATCTTTTTAAATGATTTAAAGATTGAGAAAATTGAAGTTTTGAAATTTAGCGACTTTGTTGTAAGTCATTGGTTTAAAAGTTCATCAAAGGTATTTATAGGTGGCAAAAACGCCCACATATTAAATCGTAATCAAAGTATTACTTCATTTGAACTCAAAGATATCTTTGCAATTTCAAAAATTCGTGGTACTGATATCAACAATGTTTTTGCGGTTACATTTGACGGTAAGATTTTCCATTTTAACGGTGCCTCTTGGAAAAAAATTTATGAAACATCCACATCTTTAAGAGGCTTAAGTGTAGCAGAAAACCTTGTGATAACTGTTGGGCACGAATTTTTGAATGCAAGAATTGTTCAAATTGTAAATAATTCAAGATAATTTCGGCCCTTATAGGTGTTAAAAGAAACGGAGGTGGAATATGCTGATCGTATAAAGGAATTTAATTGTTTTTTGTTTTTGCCGTAATCTGATTAAGCTTTGAATTAGAGTCATAGGTTTGGAGACCCGGTCGTTTCGATTTATGGAAGCTTTGAGGATGTTTCGGAAGTGGATGTCTTTTATCAGCGTGGATCAAATATTTATCGCAAAAAGAAAAGCGGCAGTTCCTGGAGCACAAAAAACTTCTCATCAGGCAAATATCCTACTACTCCGGATAGAGGTGTATCTTGCGCTGTCTGGACAAAATACAGCTCTGCTCCTTATATCATAAAGTCAGATTTCGAAACGCAACAACTTTATAAAGGTATTTCCGCCGATAGTCTTTCTGAAAAGCCCTTAACCGTTAATCAGCGCTTTGATTACCTGTTTCCGGTGTCGGAGAGCGAAAAAGAATTCATGTCGCTGGTTTTGTCCTCAACAACTGTTAATGAAATACCGGTTGAGTTTGACGATGACAACACCGGTTCCACGTTGCGCTTTTCCGGCTCAGATGATGTAGAAATGAACTGGACTGTTTTCAGGAAGAATTCCACGACCGCTCTTGGCGCCGAAACCCCGGTCATGGATATTTATCTTGTGGAAGGTGAAAAAAGAACGGTTCTGGAAAGATATATTATGGCCGACTTCCAGGGCGGCGAGGACAAAGAGGCCATAACCACATCTTTCCTGTACAGCGCGCTGGATGATGCCTCAATACGAGTTGAGTCAAAATTATCCCAATCCGTTTAACCCGGTTACGCATATTCGCTTTGGCCTGCCGCAGCGTGGCGACGCAAGACTTTCCGTTTACAATATGAAAGGCCAGGTTGTAGCGGAACTGGTGAATGGGACTTATGATGCAGGCAGTTATGAAGTCGTTTTTAATGCCAGTGGTCTGGCCAGCGGTGTCTATATCTATCATTTGCAGGCCGGCAGCTTCCGCAAATCCGGACGTATGCTGTTGATCAAATAGTTTCTGGAAAGCTTTATTTTTTCCACGCCTCCGCTTGCGCGGGGGCGTTTTTTTGTTGGGCGCCATAAACTTTTGCCGTATTTTACCGTCTTCATTGACTTGGTTCAGAGACGCCAACACCTTATTCAAATAAATCTGGAGGCTTTATGATAAAGCGACTCTCTCTTTTTACGGCCCTGCTGCTGGTTGTGGCATCGTGTCAAAAACAGATGTCTTCCGGTATTCAGACCGCCCACATGGACACATCGGTTGCCGCCGATAACGACTTTTACGCCTACACCAACGGCACCTGGCTGGAAACATTCGATATACCGGCCGACAAATCCAATTACGGCATGTTTACCAAGCTGGCCGATGAAGCGGAAGTGAACCTGCGCAAGATCATCGAAGAGGCTTCTGCCAACCGCGAAGCGGAAAAAGGCTCCGATCATCAGAAGATCGGCGACTACTACAACAGCTTCATGGATACGGTAAAAATAGAAGAGCTGGGTATTACGCCGATCGTTTCAGAGCTTGAGGCCATTGATGCGATTGCAACGCGCGAAGAGCTGACGGGCCATTTCGGTGAATTGCGCAAAGTGGGCCTGGCTGGTCCGTTTGCCCAGTTTGTCAGCCAGGATGGTAAAAATTCCGAGCAGTATATCACCTATGTTACCCAAACCGGTCTCAGCCTGCCGGACCGCTCCTACTACCTCAGTGACAATCCGCGTTTTGTGGAGATCCGCGAAAAATTTGTAGCCCACATGCAGCGTATGTTTGAAATGGCCGGCATTGATGACGCCGAAGCCAGGGCCAAGCGCATCATGGAAATGGAAACCGCGATGGCTGGGAAACACTGGACACGCGTGGAAAACCGCGATCGTGATAAAACCTATAATAAGATGTCCTTTGCCGGGCTGCAGGAGCTGACCCCGGATTTCAACTGGACAACCTACCTGACCAAAGCCGCCATGCCCGTGGAAGAAGTGGACAGCGTCGTTGTGCGCCAGCCCAGCTACATAGAAGCGGCCAACGATATTTACACTTCGTTCACCGTGGAAGACTGGAAAACCTATCTCAAGTGGTCTGTGCTTAGTGCAACGGCCAGTTTGTTGAGCGACAATTTTGTCGAGGAAGATTTTGATTTCTTCCGCAGAACGCTTAGCGGGGTGCAAGAGCAGCGTCCGCGCTGGAAACGTGGTGTTGATGCCGTTGCCGGCGCCATGGGCGAACTAGTTGGACGCGTTTACGTGCAGCGCCATTTTAAGCCGGAAGCCAAGCAGCGCATGGAAGTGCTTGTGGCCAATTTAAAAGATTCTTTCCGCGATCGTATCAACGGCCTGGAGTGGATGACCGACGAAACCAAACAAAAGGCGCTTGAAAAACTGGAAAAGTTCAATTCCAAGATCGGCTACCCGGACAAGTGGAAAGACTACTCCGCCCTGGAAGTTGAAGAGGGCGACCTGGTCGGCAACAGCAAGCGCGCTTCCATCTGGTCTTACATGCAAAATGTGGACAAGCTGGGCAAGCCGATCGACCGCGACGAGTGGTTTATGACCCCGCAAACCGTCAATGCCTACTACAGCCCCAGCATGAACGAAATCGTTTTCCCGGCCGCTATCCTGCAGCCGCCGTTCTTTAACATGGAAGCCGACGATGCCGTCAACTATGGCGCCATTGGTGCCGTGATTGGCCACGAGCTGACCCATGGTTTTGACGACCAGGGCCGCAAATCCGACGGCAACGGCAACCTGATCGACTGGTGGACCGCCGTGGATGCCGAGCGCTTTGAAGAACGCGCGCAGATCATGGTGGAGCAATACAACCAATATAACCCGATTGATACAATGCATGTGAACGGCAAATTGACCCTGGGCGAGAACATTGCCGACCTGGGCGGTTTGACAATCGCCTACTACGCTTACAAGAAATCTTTGCAGGGCCAGGAAGCACCGGTCATTGATGGTTTTACCGGAGACCAGCGCTTTTTTATGGGCTGGGCGCAAATCTGGGCGCGTAAATACCGCGATGATGAGCTGCGTCAGCGTCTGAAAACCGATCCGCATTCACCGAGCCGCTACCGCACAAACGGTATCGTGGCCAATATGCCGGAGTTTTACGCCGCTTTTGATGTGGATGAAGGTGACGGTCATTTCCGTCCCGAAGATAAGCGCGTTAAAATCTGGTAAAAGTTGTTGAGCATAATTTTAAGGCCGTCCCCGTGACGGCCTTTTTTGTTTATAAGACCCGGATGCGCCAAATTTGATGTAGAGACATAGCAGCGCTATGTCCGGACACAGACGTTGGGTTTAACCGGCTCGTGGGCGCAGGCTTTTTGACTCCGTGACCCCAAGACTCCATGACCACAAGACATCAAGACCTCTAGACCCCCGGACCAAAACCAATCAAAACATCCCTGCCGTGCGAAAAACCAGCCAGACAATAAGCGTTGCTAGGATCGCGCCGGCGATGACATCACGCCAGTAGTGGCGGCCTGCTTCCACGCGGCTGTAGGCGGTAAGTCCCGCCAGCAAAACGGCCAGCAGAACCCAGACATTCATACCAAAATAAAAAAAGAAAAAGGCGGCTCCCATAAACGCGCTAGACGTGTGGCCGCTGGGAAAACTGAACGCTCCGCCATCGGGACGCCGGCCCAGGCCGGTAAAGTTGAACAGATATTTCAGAAGATGGGTTAACAGCGCATTCAGCGCGCCGCTCCACAGCCAGATTTGCGCGCCACGCACGTGACCCGTGAGCGCCACGGCCAGCAAAGCCGCCCAGGGCAAAGCATACTGCAGGATGTCGCCAACGCGCTCCAAGGGGGTTGCCGGCGCCACGCGTTGAGGCCTGAACAATTCAAAACTGTTTAACATATTTCTCTCTCAGGAATAAAACAGCCCCAAAAATAGATGATAGGATTTTAAGACGCCAGAAAAACAAATGTATGAAACGGAGAAAGTATTGTGATCAAATATATGCTGATGTTTCTGTTAACCGGGAGCCTGCTTATGGCCGCTGAAGGCGACAGCCTCATTCAATTCGAAATGGAAGACCAGTTTAAGCGTGAGTACAACCGCGAACAGTTCCGCGGGCAGGTGGCCGTGGTGATTGCCAGTGACCGCGAAGGCAGCGAGTACAACCGCGAATGGATCACTGCCCTGATCGACTCGCTGGCGCTTAACGAGCGTGACGGTGATATCGCCTTTATCGGTGTGGCCGATGTGCAGGGCGTGCCCTTTTTTATGAAGGCTATCGTGCGTGGCTTTATGCCCGATGAAAAGGAAAATTGGGTGCTGCTTGATTGGGACGGTAAGTTTGCCAACACCTACACTATGAAGGAAGAACACTGCAACATCCTCGTGTTCGACAAGGCCGGCAAAAAGCACCTGCAAACTGCTGTTACACGGCTTGATAACGCTGTGCTGGGACAAATCGTGGAAAAGATCAACCAGCTTAAATAGGCACAAAACCCATAATGCGGTTCGCCATTTTGCCAAGTTCCTAAAAGCCCATTAGTAAAATCATTGGCTAAGCTTATTTCCCGTTATGGCAAAGCAGGCTTGAAGTATTAACCCACGACTTCCAGTCGTGGGTTTGAGCATAAACGCGGCTCCCGCAACCGATTTATCGATTTTCCCCTCCCGCCATATTCCGTTTGGAAAAAACGTTTAATTTTTATACGATTGCACTCATCTCTCGTAAACATTTATTCTTAAACGGAAGGACTTCCCCATGCGCGTGCTGGCCGTTTTACTTATTACCGTCACATCCGTCTACGCCCAAAGCGATGGTACCTGGCAGGAGCTGCCCGGCGCCACCGTCGTTTCACGCTATAATGATATCTATTTTACCGCGCCGGACAGCGGCTGGGCCGTAAACGGCTGGGGCCAGATTTACCGTACGGACAACGGCGGCACAAGCTGGTTTCTGCAACTGGATCAGGACCAGACCAATCTGGAAACGCATTTTCGCAGCGTGGGTTTTTTTAACAGCCGGCAGGGCTGGGCGGGCACTGTCGGTGATGGCGAGTTTGGCGCCACGGACACAACCGTGCTTTACTATACCGAAAACGGCGGGCAGCAATGGCAGCCCTGGCCCAACCTGTTTGACGGACCAACTCCAGCGGGGCTGTGCGGCATGCAAGTGCTGAACGATTCCACGATTTGCGCGGTGGGCCGTGTAAGGGGCCCGGCCTACTTTGTCCGCAGTAACGATGGCGGCAAAAGCTGGTTTTCCAAAGATCTTAACCACCTGGCCGCGGGTCTGATCGATGTCCATTTTCTAAACCCCGATACGGGCATTGCCGTTGGGCTCAGCAACAGCGACCACCAGCAATCCAGCGGCATTATTCTGGCCACCACCGATGGCGGGCAAAGCTGGTACAAGCATTTTAAAACAACGCGCACGGGTGAGTGGTGCTGGAAGATCTCCTTCCCGTCGGACAGCGTGGGCTATGTATCGTTGCAGCGCAACTACAGCGCGCCCATCTATTTTCTTAAAACGACGGACGGCGGGGAGACCTGGGAAGAGAAGCTTTTTTCCAGCGACTACTATTTTGTGCAGGGCATCGGCTTCATCACCGATTCCGTCGGCTGGATTGGCGGCAACAGCAGCTTTCCCACTTACGAAACCGTTGATGGCGGCGAAACCTGGTATTCCGCGGAATTTGGATCACGCGTGAACCGCTTGCGCTTTTTTGGCGATACGCTGGGTTACGCGGCGGGACGCACGCTCTACCGCTATGATGCTTCGGCGACGGCCATCGCGGACAGAGGCCGGTTTTTACCGCGCAGCCTGCAGCTTTATCAAAATTTCCCCAACCCCTTTAACCCAACCACGGAAATACGCTTCACTCTGCCCAAAACCGCCCATACCGAGCTGACCGTGTATGATCTGCTTGGTCGCCGTGTGGCGCTGCTTGAAAACGCTGTTCTATCGGCAGGACAACACAGTGTTACCTGGAATGGCCGCGACCGGCATGGAAACAATCTGGCAGGGGGCATTTATATTTATCGCCTGCGCAGCGAAGGGCAAATGCTGTCGCGCAAAATGTTGCTGTTGAAGTAGAGGCTTTAAAGAACGCTGTTTTTGGTGAAGTGGGAAATTTAGCTCAAAAATTTGCTTTATCTCACCGCCGGAAATCTTGCGTAGCTGCACCTTCTTCGTTGTATAATAAGGAGGTCACAATGCGATCGTTTACGTTTTCTTTGTTAGCTTTTTGTTTTCTCGCGGCCCAGGAATTGCCGCCTTTGCCCATACCCATCGGGGCCGGCTCGGCGGAAGTACACAACAGCAATATTTATTATTTTGGCGGATCCAACAATTGGGGAGGCAGCGTCCTCTATCCGCGCATTTATAAATTTGACGGACAGCAATGGGCCTACCACGACAGCATCCCGGACTACTACATGTGGGATGTGGAAACCGTGCTGGTTGGAGATGAAGTTTACCTGTTGAGCGGCTGGAATGACGGCCAGGCCAGAAACAGAAAATATCATATCCCGACGGGCAACTGGACTACCGACCTGGCGGAAAGCCCCAACACCTACGACTGGGGAGTTTCCGCGGAATACCTTGATGGATTTATTTACCTGTTTGACCCGGCAGGAAATGTGTTCGAGTACAGCATCAGCTTGAATGAATGGACGACCAAAACCAATGCCGGTGTCTCCGGGACGCGCGATCTCAGTTCGGTTCTGTTTCAGGATGAAGTTTATGTGATTGGTTATAACGATTCCGTATTTATGAAATATACACCGGCAACTGACAACTGGACTGCATTGTCCAAGTCGCTTTACCAGGTGGGCGCCGCCGCCATGGGCATCATCAATGACGATGTTTACTGTGTTGGAGGGAATCTGAATGGCAACTCTTCCGCGCATTACAGAAGCGTTATCGTGTACGATATCGAAAGCAATACCTGGAAACTGGACAGCCTGGAGATCAGCGGAAAGAGGCACTGGATGGCCACGGCGGAATATGAAGGCGGGCTCTATGTTCTTGGTGGCATCGATTCCAATTCGGCTTCCGTGGATATCGTTGAAGAGATCGTCCCGCAGGGCACGGCCGTTTCGATTGGTGATGATCTAAAGCCGAATCTGCCCAGCGATATAAGGCTCCATGCCAACTACCCGAATCCTTTCAACCCGCAGACGACAATCGGCTTTTACCTGCCCAAAGCGGCAGAGATTGCCTTGCAGGTTTATGACGGCAACGGGCGTATCGTGGCGCGTCTTTCCGAAGGACGTCTGGCGGCGGGTGAACATACGGTGGCTTTCAACGCGTCCGGCCTGCCAAGCGGGGTTTATTTTTACAGGCTGAGCGGCAACGGCGTTAACCTTACGCGCAAGATGCTGCTTTTGAAGTGAGCTTGCTGAGTGAAAGACAACCTCCTACCCCCTTGTTAAGGGGGAACTACCCGGGGGTAATCGTGATTAATAAGACGGATTTTAAGCTGAGAAGAAATTGTTTACCCTTAAAAAAGGGGACTAAGGGGTTGTCTGCAACAGTCTGGATAAATGCAAAGTTTAACCCAAGGTTTAATGGCAAGAAATATGGCCCGCCTAAAAACGGGCCTTTTTAGTGTTCCTTGCGCTCAGGCAACAGTGCCTCCCAATCGGCGATCTGATTCTTGACGCTGTTGCGTTCGTTTTCTTTTTTGCGGTAGAAAAACCAGGTTATGCCAAAGGCATAGACGTAAGTTACACCAAACAGCAACAGGTTCTGCCACCAGTTAAAACGGTAGGCAAAATCCATGTAATAAAGCGTAAGCTCTATGGCCAGCAGGACAGTGTAAACGGGCACCCCGACGTGCATAATGCGCAGGCGTAATCGCAACCTCTTGATAACATCTTGGACAAATTGCCGTGTTTCCAGCGTGTTTTCCTTTTTCTGGCTGCGGATGGTCAGCCAGAACAGGGTGTTGTAGACAACCATGATGGCGCTGATGGTAAGGATGCCGCTGTAAAACCAGGCGCTGCGATCCGGGAAGGCCAGCCATATCCAGATGAATACGGCAAAGGTGATGACAAAAGAAACGGTAACCATAATGGTTTCACGTAAAATTTTACGGCGGTAGGAACGATAGCTTCCTCGCGCCTTTTCCAGAAGCGCGCGGTAACGCGCCTCGTTCAGCGCCGGCATCGCTGTGGATTTTTGCCAGTTCTTTTTCAGATCATCAAACATATCACTCATCATTGTGCATCCTGATCATTTGCGATAAACGGTTTTTCAGGCGGTGGATTTTTACACCAACGTGGTTGACGCTGATGCCGGTAATGTCGGCGATTTCATTGTAGCTCATGTCTTCCAGGTAGAGCGTTATAAGCGCCTTGTCGTCATCCGGAAGCCGGCCGATGGCCCGGTAAAGCCGGCGCATCCGTTTTTCCGTTTCCAGTTTTTCGAGCTTCCCACTAGTGTCATCGGCGATTTCTTCGGGTAGCGGGGCGGCATTGCCCTTTTGGCGTTTTTGCTTTTTGCCGAAGGTCAGCGCTGTGTTGAGCGCGATACGGTAGATATAGGTATGCCAGGAAGAATCTTCACGGAAACGCTGCATGCTCTGCCAGACGGCGATGGCGATTTCCTGGTACAGGTCATCGGCACTGTCACCCGCGTACACTTTACAGATACGCCCGATGCGGTCGTTGTTGGCTTCCAGCAATTCCCTGAATAATTCTTCCCGGCTCTTCATGGCGCTCTTTGTTACTGGTTTGAGTAGGTGCCCAGAAAGGCGTCTGTTTTTTCAAAATACCACTCGGGATCATCCCACATGATGAAATGGCGTGCGCCATCGGCCACATGCAGGGTCAGATTGTTTACAGCCTTGTACTGTGCCGCGTAGACCTGCCGTGTACTTTCACGCGTGTACTGCGGCATCTGCGGATTTTCTCCTACAAAAGCGGCCAGCACCAGCACGGGCACTTTTATGGCTGCGATTGTATCACGCAGATCGGTGCTCATCAGCTCGGTCATCGAGTAGGCCTCGGTACGCGGGTCGCTGGACAAGCTCCAGGTAAGGGCCTGCTCTATCCGCTGCGGATCGCTGATCATCGAAGCCAGGACCATGCGCTTGCTTTGCTCCAGTTGCTGTTCATCTGCGGACGTGTTAGCCTGCAAATAAGCCTCGGCCCGTGATGAATCAAAACCAGCTGTGGCTGCCGGATTAAACACCTGCGCCAGAAAAGGCAGCGCGTCCACGATCATTATCCTGTCCAGCCGCGACTCCATCTCCGAACCGATCCACATGCTCAGGAAGCCGCCCAGCGAGTGGCCCAAAAGAATGACATCGCGCAGATCATTGTCATAAATGTATTGAATAATAGCGCTTTTGTAGGTTTCAAGATAGGGGCCGTCGGCCAGCGGCTCCGTGCCGGCGTAACCGGCCAGGGTAATTACATGAAGCTGGTAACGGTCCTTATAATACTCCACGGTCTCATCCCAGACCTCACCGGAGCAAAGCGCTCCCGGCAAGAGCAGCATGGGTTGGCCCGTTCCGTAAACCTCCACCTGAAAAGGCGAGGCCTCTTTGCCCCGGCCCATCACCAGGAAAACAAGTATGATATAAAAAGGGATAAAAAAAGAAGCGAAAGAACGCTTGTTGCTGCACATGGCTTTCTCCTTGTTTTGTGTGTTTACCTGTTTAGTACAAGGAGAGCCGTTTTTCTTACAGAGTGGATTAAATTTTTTTCATATTCAGAATCATGCGTTCTGTCATAGCAGGTATATCAGCGCCAATTGAATAAACAGCATCGCTGCGAGCGTTGCGTTTTTTCGGCTATCGCCCCGAAGGGGCTTGAGACATATTGGGTGTTGTGCTTTTCTATGACATGTCGGCCCTAGTGGGCCTGTAACCAACCGCAAGCGATTTAATTTTACGTCTCCTTGCCTGATGCGTTTTGTCCAGGCACCCAAAAATGTTACTTAATCAACACCGCTTTGCGCGTTTCCATAAAAGTACCGGCCTGCATGCGAAGATAATAAATACCGCTGGAAAGCCTCGACCCGTCCACAACGATTTTATATGAGCCCGGGTTGTGCCTGCCGCTTACCAGCGTTTTAACCCGCCTGCCAAGAACGTCGAAAAGCGCAAGAGTTACGTCGCCGGCCCGCGGCACATCATAGCGCACCGTGGTTTGCGGGTTAAACGGATTGGGATAGTTGGCGTAGAGCTTGAATTGCTTCAGGCGGTTGGCATTTTCTGCTAACAGCGGCACGGGCAGCAGGTCGGGTTTTCCCTCCACCCACTCCGCTTTGCGCACGATGGCACTGATCCCGTTGCTAAGATCCGTCAGGGTATCACCGAAGGCTTCGTTCATTTGCCAGTAGGCCACCAGGCCGTCTCGTTCCTGCGGCTGGTAGCGGTTCCAGTGCTCGGCTATTTGTTGCGGCGTGCGCGCCACATTCCAGAAACGCAGCTCATCGATAGCGCCGCTGAACTGCTTGGAGCCGTCCTGTGCCATACCCAGGTAAAGCGGAAATTCGCCGTGATTTTTGATCGGGCCCTCGGCGTCGGAAAAGAGCCGCTTGACGGTTTGCTCTTCACCGTTCAGATAGATGCGCGGCTGTGACGTGGCGCCGTCATACGTGATGGCAACGTGCTGCCATTCATTCAGCGCGATCGTGTTGGCCGGCGTGCTGTACATGCTGGTACTGCTGTCGTGCTCCATGTAGAAAACCAGGCTTTCGGCGTTGTAACGGGCAAAGCGGTTTTTGCTCAGGAAAACACGCAGATACTCCTTATCCAGAATACGCGCGTTGCCGTTGCTCTCCGGCCCCCAATCCTCTGGGTAAAACCAGAACTCGATCGTCAGCGCCTCAGTGATGTTGAGGCTGTCGGCCTGCGCCTCAAAATACTGGTTGCTGAAACGCAGGGCGCTCTCGCCGTTGAAGACGCGCACGGCCTGCGGCACGGTATTGCTGTATGGCGTGCCGTTATCCTGCAGGGTCAAGCGGACGTCATAGCGACCGGCCTCATCAAAGGTGAATTGCGCCTGCTGCCCCATGGCATCGTCCTGGCCGTCGCCATCCAGGTCCCAGCTCCAGGTTAAATTATCCTTGCTGCCGGCAATCAGCGATTGGTCGTAAAAAATGGCCGTATGCGGCGCATGACCGCTGTTGGGCGATACGCTGAAACGGGCCAGAGGTGATGTCTCCAGTTCAAAAAACTGCGCAATGCGGAAAAGCAGGTCCTCACGCGTATGCGGAAAAAGGCTGTCGGCCAAAGCGCCCATGGCGTAGCTGAAAACAACGCTCCTGTGACCCGCGGAATCTTCGTGGGCCACGGCCACTGTCCCGTACCCCGGCTGCTCAAACAACAGATCGCCGGAGCTTTGGGCCGTGTAACGATCAATAGAACTGAAAGAGCCCTGCCCGGAGCCGCGAAACTCAAGCGAATCCGCCAGGCTGCCCGCGCTGCCCCGCAACATGGTGACAGGCGTCGTCTGTCCGTCTTCCACGCTTTCCAGGCCCAGCAGCTGCAGCAGTTCCCCGTCGGAGGCGCGGTCATGGCCCAGTATGTCGCCGCCATCCATGTAGAGGTAACCGCCGCTTTTTAAGTAATTTTTTATGATTGCCGCGGTGGAGTCTTCCAGTCTGCGGCTGCCGTTGCCGCGATTGCCAAAGCTCAGAAAGGCAGCGTCGTAGCCCACGAGCGATGAAGGCAGCTTGTCCGAGCGCGAGTAGGCCGGTTGCAGCCCCATACGCTCCAGCGTTTCGCGGATGTAGACGCCGCTGTTGGCGCTGTTATTTTTAACGCCTTCCCAGACATAAACACCGGCGTTGACCGAGACAAAGTCGTATAAGGTGTCGCTGCTGCTGTTGCTACCGTCCGATACACTGAGGATGACGCTGTACAGGCCGGGTTCGTTGTAGGTGAAGGAGGGGTTTTTCTCGTTTGAATCGACAGTGCCGTCGGCGTCAAAATCCCAGGCGCGGCTCGTGATGGTGTCCGGCCAGGCAAAAGAAAAATCGGTAAAGTTTACGGTCATTCCGGCCGGGCCGCCGCTTCTATCGGCATCAAACAGCACGGTAACGGGGTCGCTGATGTAGCCGCGGTTGGCAAACACTTCCAGGATGACATCCAGGTGCGCGCCGCCGTAGAGGTCACGATCGGCCTGGATGAAAGCGTAGGCGGCATCGCGCTGGCTGCTGCGCTCGTTGAGCATGGACATGCCTTCCAGGAACAGTATATCCGTAGCCTCGCGCCCGATTTGGTCATATATCTGCATCAGTGATGCCGACCACATCTGGCCGTCTGTGTGTACCTGGTCAACCAGGTCCTCGGGGTAGTGCGCGTTGGTGTTGGTGATGCGGCCATCCCAGAATTCGTTGTGACCGTCCCAGCTGAAAACCCAATCGTACTTGGCATCGCCCGGCAGCAGAAAACCCAGCGAGCGTTTGTAGGATTGCGCCCAATAGTCCGAAGCGCCCTCGCTCAGACCGTCCACTTGGGAAAGCGCGCCATCCGTGATCCAGTCGTGAATGCCATGTCCCAGCTCATGGATGACAACATCATGGTCTTCGGCATCGGCCACGCCGCCGTCCCCGAAGGCCACGTAACCGCGCGAACTGACATACCAGGCGTTGTCCTCGCCGTTCAGGCCATGCGGATCAAAGCGCACGCCGCCTTCATATTGAAAAGGCATCAGCGCAATGCCAAGCGTTTCGTTTATATATTTCATGGAATGGTGAATATGGTAGAAGACATTCGCGGCCTCAAAGCCGTCCTGGCTGCGGGTAAAAAAGAAGTGCGCGCTGTCCTGGGCGTGCAGGCCGGTCAGCGGCGATTCGTAATCAACGATATGCGCATACGGGCTTTTAAGCTGGTAGAGGCTGTCCTGAAAAGTAACCGGCAGATCGACCTCCACAAGCTGGGCGGTAAGGGCCTCGCTGTCGCTATCGCCGTTGTCGCGGAACCCGCCCGTGCCGTAATCCGCGCCGGAACGTGTGATCGGGTCGGGATCGTAGACCCATCCGCGGCCATCATTCTCTCCGGCATAGCAGGCACGGTCTTGCGCCAGCACAATGCGGCCGTCCGCGCCATGGATTATAAATTCCCAGTCACCACGCGCGCCGTCCCTGGGTAACACGCGGACACGCTGCGCAAGGAAAGCATCATTGCCCCAGGCAAAGACAACCGTCTCCGCTTCCAGAAAATCGGTTTCAGCTGAAGCGCCCAGGTGTTTCAGCGCCATGTCGATGGCTTGTTGCGGCGTCATTTTTACGGCTTCAACAACTGTCGGCAGGGAGCGGGTGCCATTGCTGACAAAACTGACTTCGCCGCGGTTATTAATTGTGACAACCACAGATGCGCCATAAACGGGATATCCCTTCCAGGCCTGCTTAAAACGGACACGCTGCCCGGCCAGTGTTTGGCGCGTGGCGTAGTGTTTCAGCGTTTCCTGCGGCCGGCTTATGCCCAGGCGCGAGGCATTATTTTCCAGGTACTGCCAGGCCATCTCCTCGGGGGAACCTTGCGCCGGATAATAACCCGTTGCCATAATCGGCAGGCTTTGCACGGTAAGCGCAGATTGCTGAAGCTCACCCAAAACTTCTTGCGGCAAAATCTCCAGGTGGCGGTGGGCCGGCTGTTTTTTGGCAATGGCAAATCCGATAAAAAGCACAAGCAAAACAAACAGGAAACGACGCATGACAAATACTCCGGATGGTTAAAAATAAAAGTTCGGGAAGATACAGGCCAAAGGGCAGCGAGGCAACGAAGAATTTTTGCCCGGTCGTCATGCTGAACTTGTTTCAGCATCTATCACAGGCGGGGGAAAAAAGATCCTGAAACAAGTTCAGGATGATGGGAAATGAGTTAAGAATGTCATCCCGGTTGGCGACTTAGCCACACCGGGATCTTATGATTTTGGCCAGGTTTTTATAATCCTTAGGCTTACTTCAACAATACCATCTTGCGCGTTTGGCTGTGGCCGCCTGCATCCAGGCGGTAGTAGTAGACGCCGCTGGCCAGGTGCGCGGCACTAAACTCCAGCACGTGACGACCCTGGTTTTTTAAAGCGTCAATCAGAGTGGCCACTTTGCGCCCGGTATTGTCAAACAGGATGATTGTAACATGCTGGCGACGGGGCAATTCGTACACAATTGTGGTGGAAGGGTTGAACGGGTTGGGATAATTTTGATATAGTTCCATTGTGTGGGCAGACTTTGGCTTAGCGGCTTCAATGGACGTGGGCATGTTTGTAAAATTGCTTTCGTAGGCCTGCTGAATAGCGTCGTTAAAAACGCGGGCGGCACTTATGCTGTTTATGGGGCCGTCGCCATGACCCACGGTATAAGCGACGATAACCTCAACAGGATTGCCCTTTTCTAGCCTGAACGGGCCGGCTGAGATCATTACCCTTGTGTCACTGGCGACGTTATTTAACCAGCCTTCTCCGCTTACAGGATCACCGGAATACATGAAACGAGGATCAATTGTATCCGCCGCGCTTCCCAAAGTTGACCCGTTTCCGAGACCCCAGTTAGCTACATCAATAGAGTCGCCATGTCTCAATAGCCCACCTTTCAAGTAATGGTCAATTTCTTCTTTTGTAAATAAATCACCAATTTGTGGATGATTATCTAAAAACGCCGTTACTGCCCGTACTTTCATTGGAGCGCTGCCGGGCCTGCTTATCAAGCCCCGCTGCGGACCGCCTTTCAACTGCGCTTCTTTTAATGGTGTGTCAACATCCAGGTCAAATAAATCGTTGCCATTATTATCCACATAGGTTTCGCCCGGAATGTATGTCTGGGGGCCCTGTAACAAATCCATCATCAGTACGGCCGGCTTAGTCCCAAAATAGATGTCATCTCCTTCATTATATGTAAAAACCCTTTGCTCTTCAGGATCGCAGCCCGAAAGGTCGTCTTCATGATAACCGATATCGATGTCCAGCGTCGGGCCAAAATATACAGAATCCAATATATCGCTTTGAGCGCCGGTATTGGATAATTCGTAACGGACAAAAATAGTGTTGCCATCCGCCTTGATGCTGTCACCGGCCCAGGCGAAAGCCGTTTGGCGCAGTTCGATACCCCAGACAGTATTGCTGTAAAAGCTTTGAAACTGGTGATAGACAGACCACAACGTTATATCACCGAGCAGATCCGGCCTGTCTTCATTTTCATCCCACTGTCCGTTACTGTTTCTGTCTACAGGATCATAAACCCCGTCACCATCGCCATCATAAAAGTACGCACCCAGTTTGACCGCTTCGCGCCAATTTTGCCAGCTTTCCGAAAAAGCCGCATCCGATGATCGCAGTACAAACAACGCTGTATCGTTGTAACCGGGTGAGTTATCAATAACGCCGGGCCTGTAGTGACTATCTGAAAGATAGCTTCCATAGCGGATATAACCACCCCTTCCGTTCGCCCACAAGCTATCTTCTGTTTTTCCGCTAATACAAAATCCACCGCTATAAATTAAATCAAATCCGTTGTATTGGCTGTCATACCATTGCGGGGTAGCCCAGGGTCCCATCCCCCCTTCGTTGTCAAAAGAAAGTTTAAATTTATTAACATCCATCACCTGCCACGTAGAATCCTGAGCCATAACTGTCAAGGGCGAAATAATTAGCAATATAAAAAGGACCAGGCTTTTCATTATTCGTCCTCCTATTTCAATACAATAAGTTTTAACGTTTTAGATGTTCCTTTTTCCATAAGAGTTATTTTTAGGAAGTAGATTCCATTTGCCAGGTCATGACCCGTGATTACTTGCTTATATACTCCTGCCTGTTTGAAACCATGTGAAATCTCCTTAACGAGCTTTCCGGTATTATCAAACAGTTCGATTGCGATATTTGAATCCTCTATTATTTCATATTCAATTGTTGTAATAGGATTAAATGGATTAGGGTAGCTCTTAAAATCTATAGCCTGTTTATCATTTCTGGAAAAAAAGGGATGTGATGGTTTAGAAAAGAATATCTTCCCCATATAAATTGACTGAATATTGGATTCTATACTATAAAAAGCCTCATCATTTGGAATGGCTTTTACCTTATATTTTACTTCATGATCGTCACCGCTTTGATCCCAATACATTTCAATATCATGATAGCTACTCGTATATTGATCATTTATCGTTTTAATTTTAAGAAAGTTATTATCATTGATTTTTCTGTATACTTCATACTTTAAAGTCGGGTGCGAGAACACCGGTGCATTCCAGTTTAAGAGGGGGCTTCCACTCACGCGTTCAATTTCTTCCAGGATAAATTCGCCTTTTAAGTTCAAAAATATTTGAATATTCATCGGGAGCACCATTTTTAAATCGAGTAACTACGCGATATCGAAAATATTCGTAGTCTTCGTATTCATTCCAGGTTTTGGTTTCATCTATATAAGCTTGACCACTTGTAGTACCAATTTGGTTATAACTTGATTCATACGCCCTTTCTATGATATAATAATCAACTTCATAATTATAATTTTGAGGAGAAGTCCAGGTCAAATGAGGATGGTTATTGTATTCTTCTATATTTAAAACGCTGAAAGGTCTTGTCGTAAAGTTTGATACGTTTCGACTAATACAGTCTTTGACTTCCCAAAAGTTAATTATGCCGCCATGTTTGTCTAGCGGTTTCCAATCAGGATCAGTTCTTTCCAAGTCACGAACTTTACCGTTTGGATGAATATGGGCATTCGTACCTTCCATCCTGATTGTAATATCATTTCCGTTACAATTGCCGGGATTTCCACAAGCGGCAGTAACAAATGAATCATCGCGATTATCATAAAAAAAAGTCGCTTTTACAATGCCATCTATTTTTACTATTATTTTAAATAAACCATGAAACATAATCCCCTCGTCAAGCGAGGGGTTAACGGGGTTTGTGGCGCAGTCTGGAATAATTTGAAAACCATATGACGCCTCTTCATACTTATTTCCGGAAAGTTGAACCAAAAAGTCTGTATTTGTTGGTGTTGCTTTATTCATATTGCAACGATTATTTATATCCCTGCAAAAGATCGTTCCAAGGGGTATCAGTTCATAGGTGATGGTTTGCCCTGCAGAAAAACCGGTTGTTTGACAACCCAGTTCAGCATTTGTGTATTGTGGACTTTCTTCTTGTGCAATACTAAAGCCTCCCAAAAGCATCATAAACAATACTATGGTTTTCATATCGACAGTCCTTACTTGTTTAGATAAATACTTTTCTGATAATAAATATACAACTGCCGGAATGGGAAGCAATATAAATTATTTGTGTTGCGCGTAATAGCCTACTAAAGGCAGCCCATTACAAATAATAGGATCGTTGCCGGTTTTTATTTTATTAGTACCATCTTGCGCGTTTGGCTATGGCCGCCTGCATCCAGGCGGTAGTAGTAGACGCCGCTGGCCAGGTGCGCGGCGTTAAAGTCCAACACGTGACGGCCCTGGTTTTGTGGAGCGTCAATCAGAGTGGCCACTTTGCGCCCGGTATTGTCAAACAGGATGATTGTAACATGCTGGCGACGGGGCAATTCGTACACAATTGTGGTGGAAGGGTTGAACGGGTTGGGATAATTTTGATATAGTTCCATTGTGTGGGCAGACTTTGGCTTAGCGGCTTCAATGGACGTGGGCATGTTTGTAAAATTGCTTTCGTAGGCCTGCTGAATAGCGTCGTTAAAAACGCGGGCGGCACTTATGCTGTTTATGGGGCCGTCGCCATGACCCACGGTATAAGCGACGATAACCTCAACAGGATTGCCCTTTTCTAGCCTGAACGGGCCGGCTGAGATCATTACCCTTGTGTCACTGGCGACGTTATTTAACCAGCCTTCTCCGCTAACCGGATCACCGGAATACATGAAACGAGGATCAATTGTATCCGCCGCGCTTCCCAAAGTTGACCCGTTTCCGAGAGGCCAGGTGGCCACATCAATGGAGTCGCCATTCCTCCATAAGCCGCCTTTCAGGTAATAATTGATTTCTTCTTTTGTACTAGGATCGCCAATTCGAGGATCTGAGTCAACGAGTACTGTTACTGCCCGTGCTTTCATTGGAGCGCTGCCTGGCCTGCTTATCAAGCCCCGCTGCGGACCGCCTTTCAACTGCGTCTCTTTTAATGGCGTATCAATATCCCTGTCAAATAAGCCGTTGCCATTATTATCCACATAGGTTTCGCCCGGAATGTAGGACTGCGGCCCCTGTAACAAATCCATCATCAGTACGGCCGGCTTAGTCCCAAAATAGATGTCATCTCCTTCATTATATGTAAAAACCCTTTGCTCTTCAGGATCGCAGCCCGAAAGGTCGTCTTCATGATAACCGACATCGATGTCCAGCGTCGGGCCAAAATATACAGAATCCAATACATCGCTTTGAGCGCCGGTGTTGGATAGTTCGTAACGTACAAAAATAGTGTTGCCATCTGCCTTGGTGCTGTCACCGGCCCAGGCGAAAGCCGTTTGGCGCAGTTCAATACCCCAGACAGTATTGCTGTAAAAGCTTTGAAACTGGTGATAGACAGACCACAACGTTATATCACCGAGCAGATCCGGCCTGTCTTCATTCTCATCCCACTGTCCGTTACTGTTTCTGTCTACAGGGTCATAAACCCCGTCACCATCGCCATCATAAAAGTACGCACCCAGTTTGACCGCTTCGCGCCAATTTTGCCAATTTGAGGAAAAAGGTTCGTCAGACGATCTTAAAACAAACAATAAAGAATCATCTAAGCTAGTATTCGAAATTAGTCCTGATTTATAGTGTTCATTTCTATTTTTCATGTAAAGACATCTGCCGTTTGCCCACAGGCTGTCACGGCTTTTGCCACTTAGAAAAAAACCACCGCTGGAAATCAGATCAAATCCTTTATACTGATTATTTAATAAAGGAGGATTTGCCGCCCAAGGGCCTATGCTGCCTTCGTTATTAAACGGAAGTCTAACATTATTTACATCGATGATATACCAATTCAGACCTTGTGCCACAAGGCTAATTGGCACAAAAAAAACAATACAAAATTTTCTAAAAATATCCATTTCATCTCCTATTTTAAAAGAACAATTTTCATTGTTTTGGATATCCTTTTTTCAATAAGAGTTATTTTTAGAAAGTATATTCCATTGGCCAGGTCATGACCCGTTATTACCTGCCTGTGTGTTCCGGTTATCTTGAAACTACGCGAAACTTCATTAACGAGTTTACCATTATTGTCATATAACTCCACTAAGACATTTGAAGCCTCTTTTATTTCATATTCTATTGTGGTACTGGGGTTAAACGGATTGGGGTAGCTCCAAAAATTTAGCGCCTCCTCATCATGACTTGAAAAAACGGGCTGCGTTGGTTTGGCAAAAAAGATTTTTCCCATATAAATTGAACGAATATTAGATTCTATTATAGAAAAAGCATCATCATTTGGAATGGCTTTAACCTTATATTTTACTTCATGACCGTCACCGCTTTGATCCCAATACATTTCAATATCATGATAGCTACTCGTATATCGATCATTTATGGTTTTAATTTTAAGAAAGTTATTATCATTGATTTTTCTGTATACTTCATACTTTAAAGTCGGGTACGAGAATACCGGTGCGTTCCATCTTAAGAGAGGACTTCCACTAACGCGTTCAATTTCTTCCAAGATAAATTCGCCCCTTTTAAGTTCAAAAATATTTGAATATTCATTAGGGCGCCGTTTTTAAATCGCGTAACAATACGATATCGAAAATATTCAGGATCGTCGTGTTGGCTCCAAAGTTTTGACAGATCTGTGTAATAGTTGTCACTTGTTGTTCCAATCTGCGTAAAATTAGATTCGTGTGCTAGTTCAACAGAGTAATAGTCTACATCATGCTGGTAGTTTTTGGGTTGGGTCCAAGTTAAATATGGATGATCGTTGTCCTCAATTATGTTTAATATACTAAACGGTCTAATAGGGAAGTTTTCCATATTTTTGCTTGTACAATCTTTTAATTCCCAAAAGGTGAGCACTGGTCCAAACTCTTCCAAACTAATCCATCCAGGTTGTTCCCTAGAATAATCTCCTGTAATACCATTTTTATTAATCCAAAGCTTTGGTCCATTTTGTGTATTTACTAGTCTTAACGTAATGTCGTTTCCATTACAGTTACCAGGATTGTTACACCTTGAAACTACGAATGAGTCATCTCTGTTATCAAAAAAAAAGGTGGTAGTATTTTCTCCATCTACATAGATATTTACTTCAAATAGTCCATGAAAAATCCAACCCTTGTCTAAATCAATGTTAATAGGGTCTACGCCACAGTGTGATAATATTTGAAATCCGGTTTGTGGATCTGTATAACTATTTCCTGAAAAAATTACTTCGAAATCTGTTTGAATAGGTGAGGAAATTAAAAGATTACAATCGTTATTTAAGTCCGTACAGTAGATAGACCCAAGTGGTTCTATTACAAATTTTATCGTTTGATTTGCTCCAAAGTGAGTTGTTTGACAGCCTAATTCCGCAGTTGGATATTGCGGGTTTTCTTCTTGTGCGAAGCTTAGTGCAATATAAACAATTATAATGTATATTAAAGCTTTCATACCTCCCCTAAAATTATAGGCCTTTCAATAGCTTTACTATTTAGATAAATACTTTTCTGATAATAAATATACAACTGCCGGAATGGGAAGCAATAAAAATTATTTGTGTTGCGCGTAATAGCCTACTAAAGGCAGCCCATTACAAATAATAGGATCGTTGCCGGTTTTTATTTGATTAGTACCATCTTGCGCGTTTGGCTGTGGCCGGCTGCATCCAGGCGGTAGTAGTACACGCCGCTGGCCAAGTGCGAGGCATTAAGCCGGTAACGGTGCTCCCCGGCCGGTTTGGAGGCATCCAGCAAGGTGCGGACCAGGCGGCCGCTGCTGTCGTACAGTTTCAGTGAAACATGTGACTTGCGCGGCAGGCTGTAAACAATCTGTGTGACGGGGTTAAAAGGGTTGGGATAATTCTGCTGTAAACTGAAAGTATGCGGCGCGGCGGGCGTTTCATCCAGCGATGAGACAACATCGCTTTTCCACAGGATGTAATTGTGGGAGGAGCTTTCAGCAACCAGCCTGGGGTAATAATCGGGGTTTTCATTTTTCTTGTAAACAATCCGCACAAGCCGCGGACTGCGCACCGTTTCGCCCGGCCCGATGTAGGGGAAATCCTGCCGCTTGCCCATGCGCTTGGTCACGTTGGAATCGGGCGCTATAATCCAGGTCTCCACATCGCTGATGGCCGTGGAACCTATGTTGGTCAGCGAGTACCAAAAATGAAACTGCGTCTCGCTTTTTTCCACCACCTCATCAATGGCAAAAACAAGCGGGCCTTTTGTGGTAAAGAAAGTGGCGTCGCGTAGCGTATAGCTGGTATCGGCGTCGTGGTCATTTACAGTATAGCTGATTGTGTAAATGTCTTCGTTTGGCATGGCGGGGAAGGTGCCTTCAAAGCGGTTGCCCGCGGCGTCAAGCGTGGTCTGCGATACGGGCTGTCCCAACCACGTTTTTATCTCCGCGCTGACGCTCACATTGTGCTGCTGAGGATTGTAAAGGCTTGCGCTCGTCTGCACGGGATCGATCTCTTCGTTCAGGTTGGGGTTGGCAACAACCGCGTTGTAAATATGCATGCGCCCGGCGATCCAATCCATCGCCCGCTGAATAACATTGTCTTCCCCGGCAATAATCGCCTCGTAGGTCAGCCAGATATTTTCATCCGGCTGTAGGCCATTATGCATCAGCGGCTGCTGTGGCTGCCCGGCAAGAAAGGTGTTTTCAATTACGTTGCGACCCTGCCACTCTTCGGCAAAATCAAAGGTCAGGAATTCACTTTCCCCGATGAAGGCGCCGGCCGAGGGACGGCCAAAAACACGTGCATTGGAGTGCCGGCTCAGGCGCAGGGCGTTAAAATCTCCGGCACTGGCGCAGTTGGGACCTACAAGCACAGCGATCGGTTTATCGTAGATATAGCGGTCCACATCCAGTGTATCGTAATAGGAAAAGCAGCTGCTGTATTCAGACAGCGCATTGATGTCGTTTTCTGAAGTGCGGCGCAGCGTGCCCAGGCCGCAGAAATCGCTGCTGAACAGCACGTTGAAGCCGCCTGCCGCGCGTTCGGGCAGGCCGCCGCGGTTATAGCGGAAATCAACGATCAGGCCGGAAGTTTCGTTTTCATGCATCACGTAGCGGGCAGCATCGGCAAAGGCCGTGTTCAGCGAAGAGGCATCGTTGGCCCAGTCCCAGACGCAAATATAGCCGATATCCGTACCCTCGATGATGCCGTAACTGAGACGCTCTTCCGGAAAGGCAACTGACAGGTTTCCGCCCGGTGGCGGAATCCCCGGCGGCGCGATCTGCTCGGTGGCAAACATGGCCGGCAACGGCGCGTTGTACATGGGCGCCAGGTCCAGCGTGGTTATTTCGCTTTCGTCCTTTTTGATGACCTGCATCTCGGAGAAAAGATGCCAGTTCAGCGGCCCGGCGGTCAGTTTTTTGTAGCGCATGCCGTCGGCGTGGCTGGATAGAATGTCAAAACTGGTGACGGGAAGCTGTGCCTGTTCGAGCTCTTGCAGCAACTGCGCCCAAGGCTTTCCGTCATACCCGATAAAAATATCGCCAACTTGCAGTCCCAGCGGGTGATCATTTGCTACGGCGTGAAATACCAGGCGGTCGTCGGCGATCTGCGTAACCGCCGCGCCGGCATGGGTCACATTTCCCGCGCCACCGATTACAAACAGAGGCATCTCCGGGGCCAGGGCCGTGTTGTATATGTCTTCATCAAGAATAAGCTGGTGCATTTCCAGCAGCGGCAGGCTCATGTGGTTCATGATGGCGGCGAAGCGTCCGCGGCTGACACCGTTTTCAATTTCCGAGCGGTATTGATCGTGTAGGCTGCCCAGGTCAGCATCGACGCCGTTAAATCCGGCATATCTTTTTTGAACGCTTTCGTACCAGGTATCAAAAATCTGCAGTTTGTAGGCGGTGGCCAGTCCGTCGCCCCAGGTGGCATCGATGCGTGCCTGCCAGGAGGGATATTTTTCAGCCGGAGCCGGACGGTAGGTTTTTTCGTTTTGGCTGTCACGCAGCGGCAACAGCCAGGGCTGGCCGGCGGCGGCAAAAGCAATCGTAATAAAAATTATTATTAGTGAACGCATGGCATAGCCGGTTATTAAGGTAGGCCATTATACGATATAAGAAGGGCCGCGTAAAGAGCAGCGCGCACAGAACCCGGCGAAAAAATTCATCCCGCACTAATCCCAAAAATTAGTTTCTAAACAAAGGACGATTGTTTATATTAACTCAAAACCGTTTAAAAGTTGCGGAGGATATGATGGTTAGAAAAGTGTTTTCCGCCGTGCTGATTTTGCTGGGCTGCTTTGCCTGGTCCTTTGGCCAAAGCTTGAACCTTGAACTTATCTCTCCCCCGATACACGAAAGTGTGGCTGCGACCGATCCACCGATTCATATCCGTTTTTCGTCACCCATAGACACCAGCCGTTTACAGAATAAAATCATTGTTACAAGCACGTTTAGCGCCAGCAAGAGATATGCATATGTCTACAACGAGCAAACAAATACAGTATCTATCGCCACGCGCAACCCGTTCTTTGTCGGGGAGAAAGTCAATGTAATTGTTACTGACAGAGTGCGTGGTGCAGGCGGCGAGCTTTTCGAAGGCTTCCAATGGAGTTTCTCGATTATTTCGGCAGAGGATTATCCGCTGGTTTACACAACCGGCAAAAACTATTTTGAATCGGGCAAAGTGTCCCTGCTTACCGCGGATATCAATAAGGACGAAAAGCCTGATGTTGTGGTTGACGATAAAGTGTGGCTTAATGATGGCAATATGGGCTTTACTCTTTTCCAAACTCTCCCCCTTAGTCCTAATGCCACGATTATTACTGACACAGACCTTGATTACAATATGGAACTGAACGGAAGGTCGGTTCTGGAAATGGAGGACGGACAGTTTGTCCCGCAGGATACGCTCTCCTACGCCTTTGTTGATTTTAATAATGATGGTTTTGCCGACCATATTGAAATCGGCAGCCGTTTTATTGGCGTGCATTACAACCAGGGAAACGGCCTGATAAACGAAGTAGCTGACACGCTGATTTTAGGAGATGAAATCGAAAATTTCGTCGTGGCCGATTTTAACAATGATGGTATCCTGGATATTGCCCATGGTTCACAGTATCTGCAAATTTCGTTTTTCAACGCGGCAGGACAAGCCGAAGGTGCGTTTGTTTTACAGACAGACAGCCTCCCGGATGGATTTGGTTATATGTTTGATATGAATGCGGCTGATTTTAATAACGATCGCTTTATAGATTTGCATGTGGTTACCAACGCTGAGGATTTCATCTTTCTTAACGATCAAAATGGCGTTCTTTTGACCGATGCGGAAGACTTAATTCGGACAGGCGGCGGTGACCTGCCGCATGGGGCGATTCCGGCGGATCTAAATGGAGATGGCTGGACCGACCTGATCAGCTATTACAATGTAATTCCTGAAAATTATATAAATTTTTACGTGCTTCCTAATCCGGCAGACCCATCTGTGACTTTCTGGAGTTATCAAACAGCAGTGCTTTTGGCAGAAAGCGAATCCGGTGTCGTGGAAGATTTTGCTGCCGCCGATTTTAACGGCGATGGTGTGTTGGACATCGTGGCATTGTGGAGTTACCAGTTGCACATTTATTTTAATGATTTTGCTAATGCTTTAACCGGAGAGGAGACGCTTCCCCAAACGTTCGAAGTTTCTACAAGCTATCCCAATCCTTTTAACAATGCGACGACCATAAGTTTTACGCTAAACCGTTCCATGCCTGTTGATGCAGCGATTTTTGATATCAGTGGCAGGCAGGTTCTCAGCTTTGGCGAAAAAATGTACGGCGCCGGACAGCAACAGCTTAGCTGGGATGGCAGGGATGGACTGGGCGCGGCTGTGAGCAGCGGTCTTTATTTCTGGAAGTTTAGTAGTCCCGCCGGGCAACGGATTGCGAAGGTTTTGTTGCTGAAATAGTTCGTCATACCGTCATCACCAGTTGGTACGCCCCGATAGGGCTTTTGGCAGAATTTGAATTGGTTTGTTCTATGCCGGTTCGGCCCGCCGGGCCTGGGAGTTTCCCGGGTTTTGGCCCTATTGCCTGATAAAAAAGATAAAGCGTGTTTTATGCCCCACCAGCATCGGAGATGCGAGCCGTCATAGCAACGGTTATTACCTAAATTACCGCAATAGCGTCATCGCCGCGACCCTTTTGGACCGCTGCCGCCAGTTCAATCAATGCCCGCCGTAGATCTCGCTTTCGCCGCTGATCTTGCCCTTGAAGACACGGTGCACGTAGGTGAAATAAGCGATCGCCAGAACGAGGGCGATGCACCACCAGATCAACGCCACCCACAGACCGTATTGCGTGTTGGAGCTGTTGTAAATGTCCAACCCGGGCATGCCGCTTTTTACAGATGGCAGCAGGGCGGGATACAATCCCAGCGCCGTGGACACCAGCGTGAAGACGATAAACCCGGAGGAGGCGCCAAAAGCCGCGGACTCCTGTTTGCGGGCGATGAAAACGCGCGTGGCGATCAACGATGCAAAACCGGCAGCGGGCAAAATCAGCATAAAAGGATTAGCGATAAAATTATCGAACAGCCCGGCGCGCACCCAGTAAACCGCGGGCAGTGAAAAAACCACCAACACCAGCAAGGCCCACCATGTTTTGAGGGAAACAGCGCGAAGCCTGTCGTTCAATTGCTCATCGGGGTTTTTGAGAATGACCCAGTTGGCCCCGTGGATGGTCAGCGTCAACACGGCGATGAGACCCATCAGCACGGTGAACCAGTCCAGCACGCCAACGGAGCCGGAAGGCAGGAAGTCGGTGAAAAGGGGCGTAAAGAAATAACGTCCACCCATTTCCGAGACAAAGGTCACGCCACGCACAACGTTGCCCAGCGCCGTTCCAAAGAATAGTGCCAGCAACAGGCTGCTTATGCCGAACAGCGTTCCGAAAAAACTTTTCCACAACGGATTGTCGATAATGTGTCTCAGCTCCAGGCTCACCGCGCGCCCGATCAGCAGCCAGAGCACAAGCATCAGCGCCAGGTAAAAACCGCTGAATGCGCTGGCGTAAAACAGCGGAAATGCGATAAACAGCACGCCGCCGCCGGCCACCAGCCACACTTCGTTGCCGTCCCAGAACGGACCAATACTGCGCAGGATGCTTTGTCCCTGCTCTTCATTTTTGGCCACAAACAGGTGTAGTATCCCGGCGCCAAAATCAAACCCGTCCAGCACCACATAAACGGTCAGCATAAAAACAAGGATAGCAAACCATACTGTTTCCATCTCAGGCCTCCTTTGCTTCTCCTTTTGGTTCGGGGCCGCGGTTTATCTCACGTCCTACCAGTACCAGGAACAGCACGCCGAGCAAAAAATAGAGCCCGATAAAGCCGATAAAGGTGAACAACGCGTTGCCTCCGGAAACGTTTGGCGAGATGCCTTCCACCGTGCGCATCAGGTTGTAGACCAGCCAGGGTTGGCGGCCCAGTTCGGCGGTGTACCAACCAGCGGTGTTGGCGATATAGGGAAACGGCAATGCCAGCATGATCGCCCACAGGACAGGACGCGTTGAGAACAGCTTTTTACGATACAGCAGAAAAGCGGAAACGGACATCAGCAGGATAAACAAGGTGCCCAGACCGGCCATGATGTGATAGGAGTAATATAGTGCCGGTACATTGGTCGGCCAGATCTCCTCCGGAAATTCTTCCAGACCTTTTATCTCCGCGTCAAACGAGGCATAGGTCAGAAAGCTGAGCAGTTTGGGTACATAAATGGGATTGTCCAGATGGCGTGAGCGCATATTGGGCTGGCCGATCAGGGCGATCCCGGCGCCCTTTTCTGTTTCAAACAATCCCTCCATGGCGGCAAAGGAAACGGGCTGGTATTTGACCATATTTTTGGCCTGCTGATCGCCGGTGGGGAAAGCCGCCAGGATGCTGGCTACCAGTCCAAATACTACGCCGTAGCGCAGAAAAATCTTGCCATAATCGGTGTGCTTATCGCGCAAGATATAAAACGCTCCTACCGAAGCCATAACAAAAGCGGATGTGATGACCGAGCCGACCATCGTATGCAGATATTGCCAGGTGGCCCAGGGGTTGGTAAACAAAGCTGAAAACTGCGTCAGAACAATCCGCCCGTCCTCCAGCACTTCATAGCCAACGGGATTCTGCATCCAGGCATTGGTCACAACGATCAGGTAGCCGCTGGCCCAGGCCCCGAGAAAAACCATGAACGCGGCAAACCAGTGCCCTTTAGGGCCCAGCCTCTTTTCGGCAAACAGGAACAGGCCCAGAAAAGTGGACTCCAGGAAAAAGGTATACATGCCTTCCATGGCCAGTGTTTGCCCGACCACACTGCCGGTGATTTCCGAGAAACGCGCCCAGTTGGTGCCAAACTGGAACTCCAGCGGGATGCCGGTCACAACACCCATAACAAAATTGATGGCGAAGATTTTGGTCCAGAAACGCGCCGCGTTGTTAAAGCGTTCATCATTGCGGCGCAGGGCAATCGTTTTGAGGACAACAATCATTAACGCCAGGCCCATGGTAAGTTGCGGGAAGATATAATGGTAGGTTACCGTAAAAGCGAATTGAAGACGGCCGTAAAGCAAGGCATCTTCCATAGCGAGTCTCCTTTGCGCGTTTGGTTTTCGCGGAAACAGCAATTTAGCAAATGCGTTCCTGCTCTTCCAATATTTAAGACCTCTGATTTATCCAGGGTGCCGTTTATGTTTCAGAAAGGCGTTTTAGTAAAAAACCGCACATCTTAGAATGAAATTTTTTATCTTCCGCTATCGTCCTCAAGCCCGGAGAAAATGTATGTCCCGATATCTTTTCATATTTTTATTGTTGCCTCTTTTTGTACTTCAGGCGCAGGTGGAACTGGCCTGGAAAAACGTACTTCCTAATACGGATACGTATGGGATCGCCGTTTCCCCCGTTGCAGAAAATGTTTTATATGCTAAAAAAGGCAGCGAATTCCTCGTCAGCTATAACTATGGCGATTCCTGGCAGAAAAGGGGGGCCATCCCGCAATCCAATATGCGCACGATTGTCGTATGCCCGCAGGATACATCACTGATCATCGCCTTTGCCAACGACGGCCTGTGGCGCAGCACCGACGGGGGCTACAACTGGCAGGAAGTATTAAGCGGCAAAAGCATGAATGGCGAAACGCTCGCTTTCCATCCGCAGCGGCCGGACTCCGTTTTTTTTGTTGACCTGAGCAGCGGCGATATGTTTATAAGCAGCGACAGCGGCGCCACCTGGCAAAAATATTCTAACGTGGCCTCCACGTTTGTTTGCAGTTTCGCAATCAATAAATACAATCCGCAATTAATGATTGCCGGAGCCGGCGATACGCGCATAACCCGCTCAGATGACGGCGGCCTTACATGGGAACAGGTGAAACCCGGTAATGAGTATTATTCTGAAGTACCCAAAATCGTTTGGGATTCTCTTGATTCCACGCGCGCCTACGGTTCCGCCTACGCCGATAATTATTACTCCGTTTTCCGCAGCACCGACGGTGGTCAAAACTGGCAGTCGCTGGGCATCGACGGCATTTCTGCCTGGGCCATCGACCTCTCGCCCGTGGACGGCCGTGTTTACCTGGGCGCTTTTGGGGATGACAGCGAAGAAGGTAATTTTGTCAGCTACGATCATGGCGAGAGCTATCAGCGGCTGGGGGTTTTAAGCCGCGGCTTTGCCTGGATGATAAAAGTGTCCAATGATGGCACCGTTTACTCTTTAAGCCTCGGCGGTACGTTCAGCGATGGCGGCCTGTTCCGGCTGGAAGATGAGCCTCTCGGTTTTATAAAGGGCCGCGTTTACGATACTGTTTCCGGTGAGGCCGCGCCGCGGGGTAGCGTTACGATTACGGGTACAAACGATCTGTTGCGATTCAGCAATCGCCATGGCCGCTTTTTAATGGCTAAAACAGCGGGCCAGCATGAGCTGCGAATCGCTGCCGGGGGGATGGACACGACCGTTACCATTTCCTTTAGCGCCGGCGATACAAATTCCATAGAAATAGGACTGCCGCTGGAAATCGGTTACAAACGCCTGGCCGGGCAGATTGTTAATGAGCAGGGTGAAGGCATTGAATCCGCGCTGGTGTTGAACTGGCAGCGCAGCGACGGTGTGCCGGAAAGCTTTGAGGCCAACACAGACGCTACCGGCCTGTTTGAGTTTGACAGCCTGTTCACCTTAAACAGTAACTACAGCCTTTCCGTATCGCCGCAGGTGCTCCCCTACAGCGCCGCCAGTTTTAATGTTGAAGAGTTTTCGGAAGGTCAGCAATTTACGGTCTATCCCGCTGATTTCATTTTGCTGGAAAGCGGGCAACAGGATGGCGCAACGGCCCTGGACTACGAGCTGGCGCTGGGAGATCTGGGCTTCAGCTACGTCAGCCTGGATGAGCAGTCACTATCTGCGTTGCCCTTGCAAAAGGCTATACTGGTCCAACAGAAAACAGCCATCGTTTACAGTGCCGCGGATTCCATGATGCTGTCATCGGCCTTACAGGATTCATTATCGCGCTGGCTGGAAAACGGTATGCATCTGCTTATCGGCGGACAAAACCTGCTGGAGCTTAACGGTCAGGCGCAGATTTTTGCGGAAAAGTTATCCAGCGGTTTTTCAAGAAATTATCAGTATGATCGCGCTTCCGATCCGTTAACGGGCGTAGCCGGCAACGCCGTAGGTGATGGCTTTTTGTCACGCATACCCAGCTTTGTTAATGCCTCTCCGGATGAGTTGATCGTCGGGCAGCAGGCAAGCCCGGCCCTGTTTTACGGCTCCAATTCCAAGGACAGCCTCAAAGTTGCCGCTGTCACGGTTGAAAATACAGGTAATGGAGGCAAGGCGCTGGTCTGCGGGTTTGACCCCAATGCCATCAACGACGGAGATTTCCGGGAATTGCTGCAGGCTTCATTTGATTATTTTACCGGCATTTCCGCTATCGGTCCGCGCTTCGTACATCTGCCGCAGCGCGCGGAGTTACACGCCAATTATCCCAATCCGTTTAACCCTTCCACCGAAATCAGCTTCTACCTGCCCAGGTCCGCGCACGTCCAATTGGACGTCTACGATCTGCGGGGCCGGCATATCAGCACGCTGCTAAATGGACAGGTAAACGGGGGCGAGAACAAGGTCCGTTTTGAAGCCGCGGGTCAGGCCTCGGGCGTTTACTTTTACCGCCTTAAAACAGGCCGCCAGGTATTAACCAAAAAAATGGTGCTGTTACGTTAATGCGTTTTTTTATTTTGCTTGCGGCGATTGTATTCTTGCCGCTTTCAGCCATAGCGGGTGATGTGTTTGGTATCGTGCAGTCGGGCGGTGAACCCATCGCCGATGCCCGCGTGCGTTTTCAGGGCGCCAATGATTTTGTCGTCACAGACGCTGAAGGATTTTTCCGCCTGGAAAGCACGCTGCAACCCGGTACGTTTACCGATCCCGTGGCGGTGGGCAAGCAGGGCTATTACAACATAGACAAGACTGCGCGTGTCGGTGATACTTTGCTGTTTGAACTGCAGCCGCTGCCCGAAGGCGACAATTATTTTTATGAATTCAAGGATCCTGATGATAACTGCTCGGTGTGCCACCAGCCGCTTTACGATCAGTGGAAGACGGCGGCACACGCACGGGCGGCCACCAACCCGATGCTGCTGCAGATGTACAGCGGTGAAGACGCGTCCGGTCAGGAGGGTGTGGCACCCGGCTTCAAGCTGGACTTCCCCGATGACGCCGGTGACTGCGCTGATTGCCACGCGCCGGCAGCCGCTATCGATGATCCCGGCTACATGGACCTGCTGGATGTACAGCAATTCTACGCTGTGGAGAAAAACGGCGTCTTCTGCGATTTCTGCCATAAAATAAACCGCGTCGAGGTGAATTATGCCACAGGCGTCAATGGCAGCATTTTTCTCAAACGCCCTTCCGCATCGGCGGAACGCGATATTAATATCGGAGGCCTGGATGATGTGACCACCTTCTGGATGGGCGGCACCTACAATCCCGTCTACCGGAAAAGCGATTTTTGCTCCGGTTGCCATCAGTACAAAAACCTCAACGGACTGATCGTTGATGACACCTATGATTCCTGGGCGGAAAGTGAATATGCCGCTGCCGGCGTCCACTGCCAGGATTGCCACATGCGCCCCTTTAGTGATTCGCTTTTTGTCACCGGCGTTGCCCTGGCTGACGCAGTCAAACGCGATCCCGGTCGTCTTTACAATCACTATTTCCGGCGCACGGGGCTTAGTGATTCCACGGAAACGGCCGGACTACACGTGGACGCAGAGGCTTATACTGACAGTCTTGTTTTTAATGTGATTGTATCCAATAGGGAGGCGGGACATAATCTGCCCACCGGCGTAAGTTTCCGGCACATTGTGCTGGTATTGCAGGGCCTGCCTGAAAGCGCGCTACAGGAAGATCAAAATGTTCTGCCGGAATACACGGGAACGGGTGATATCTCCGACGGCAACTACAGCGGCATGCCCGGCAAGGTGTTCGGATTGCTGACCGCTACCCGGAGCGGACAAGTGCCGGCGCCCAACTGGCTGGCCGATACGATTTATGCCGATACACGTATAGCGGCGGGCGCTCATGATACAACGCGGTTTGTCTTCAGCACGAGTTTTAACGAGCCATTGCAGATAACGGCCAAACTGGAGTACCGGGCTGTTTACAAAACCTGGGCCGACGCCAAGGGCTGGGATATGCGCGCCTATACCATGGCAGATACACAGTTGACCATTTTACCCAATCATATGGCAGACCCGTCTAACCCGGAAAGCTTTACGTTGTTGTCCAATTATCCCAATCCCTTTAATAGCAGCACGGTTATTCGCTACGCTTTACCTGCTCCAGCCGATGTGCGCCTGCGTGTTTATGATATTCAGGGCCGTCTTACGGCTACGCTCACGAAAGGTTATCATCCGGCGGGAGAGCACCTCTTCCGGCTTAATGCTTCCGGGTGGTCCAGCGGCGTCTACTACCTGCGCCTCGACAGCGACCAATCCTCACGTATGATAAAAATGCTGCTTGTGAAGTGAAATAATCAGTTTTTTTCTTTTTATATCTGTTTATTCTTCGTACTTTCTGATTGGACTATACCTTTTATTAAAGAACACAGGGGGACACCATGTGTAAACGAAATGTTCTGGCTGCCGCAGTCCTGTTTTTTTTGTTTACCTCTTCGGCGTTTAGCCAGTACGTCTATTCCCGTATTATAGATCCTGACCGGCCCTGGTACTACTATTCTGTAAATGTGGAGGAAGCGGTTTTATCTGTAAAGCCGAAAGGCATTTACATGGAAATGGGCTTATACATTACGCTCTCAGGGCGCAGTGCAAATCTCAATGCTCAGACCCAGTACGAAATATTCTCCTTTTTTGATTTGCCTGAAGAGGCGATCATACATGATTTATGGCTATGGGTCGGAGAGGATATTATGCGTGCGACAATCCTTGACAAATGGACTGCTTCCGCCATTTACGAGGACATCGTAGACCGCCGCCGCGATCCGGCCATTCTCTTTAAACGCAGCAGCACCCGCTATGAGTTGCGCATTTATCCCATGTTGGGGGATCAGTCACGTAAGATAAAGCTAACCTACCTGGTACCGGTAAGCTGGTATAATGAACGGGTAAGTGCTTCTCTGCCAATTCACCTGGTCCGCGATTCCGGATATCATCCGGAAACATTTCATGTGCTGTTTTGGGGCGGTGAACAATGGGAAAACCCAAAGATAGATGAGCTGCCCGATGTACAATTTGAGAAGCTCACCGATCCCGAGTTTGGACTGTATCAGCGTTGTGATCTTATGGATGAAGGTATTGAAACGGCAGCCAACATTTCCGCCACGAGCCCGATGCAGGATGGTGTTTTTCTAAGCCGTTTTAGCTCCGGCGAGGACGACTACTACCAGATGGCATTGCTGCCGTCCGAGCTGCTGGATATAAATATCAACAAAAAGGTAGCCTTCCTGTTCGACTACGATCCAAACAAGACGACTTATAATAAAAGCACGGTTTTAAATACCGTCAAAAACAACCTGCTAAATAATTTTTCTGCAAAAGATTCCTTTAATCTGATATTTTCAGGCATTTCAAACAGACTCATCAGCAGTGCCTGGATACCCGCTGATTCAGCCAGTGTTGAACAGGCGTTTGCAACTGCCGGAAGTGATCCCATTTCAGATTACAGTAATCTCCCTTCTCTTTTGGCAAGCGGTATCGAATTTGTTAAGAATAATGGCGATAAAGGCGTGTTATTTACCATGAGTGCTACCGACCAACAGGGTTGGTATTCAACGGCAAATCCAATTATAGATGATCTGCTGGAGACGATGGACAATACTTTACCTGTATATATTCTGGATTACTGCAATAAGAATCGCGAATACTATTATTTCAACGGACGCTACCATTATGGCAATGAGTATTTTTACTCCAACCTGAGCCGCCGTACGTATGGTGACTGGCTGCGTGTTGACAATTCCGGCTATGCTGAAGCGTACCACAATCTCTATAAACGTGTAAGCGGATTTGTTACATCTTTTGACTTATATACGACCCTCTCCGATGGTTTCTGTTTTGGGCGGCAGACGTTGTCAGGCTCGAGCGAAACGGTTTATCTCGATAGTCCGATCATGCAGGTTGGCAAATTTTTTGGCTCATTTCCTTTCGAATTACAGATAAACGGAATTTTTGACGGGCAACCGTTTTCGCAGAAAATTACAAAAGATGAACAGCACATCAGCCAGTCTGATTCATTAGTTGAAGAGATGTGGGCTGGTAATTATATCAGCGCCCTTGAAAGGTCGGAGCAAACCTCCGATATCATTTCCGAGATTCTCGATGTAAGCATCTCCGAACGGGTTTTGTCTCAATATACGGCCTTTTTGGCCCTAGAGCCGAGCGATACGGTTCAGCCGTGTCTGGACTGCCGCGATGAGTCCGGCCTGACGGCTTTAACCGATGTACAGGCCAAAAACTTTGCTGACAGCCTGATACAGGTATCTCCCAATCCCTTCAACAATCAAACCACCATATTGTTAACACTGAGCGAAAAGACAAATCCCAATGATGTGAGTGCTTCGATTTACAATATTCTTGGACAGGCGATTTATAAATTCAATCTCTCTTCAGAAAACGGAAATGAGATTCGTCTTGTCTGGGATGGAAAAAATCAGGCAGGTAATAATCTTTCCAGCGGTACTTATTTTCTTATCGTAAAAGTGAAAGACAAAGTCTTCAAGAAAAAGCTTCTATTGCTTAAATAATAAACAAAAGGCGGCTCTGCCTGAGCCGCCTTTTCTATTTAAAAACCAGAACAAAGCCCTAAACACCTTAACACTTTAACACATCTATGGCGCCACCGCCTGCATCATGATACCGGTAAACCAGGCGCAGTAGGTGCCAAGGGCATAGCCGAGAACAGCCAGTAAAACACCCACGGGCGCCAATGCCGGATGAAACGCCGATGCCACAATCGGAGCGGATGCCGCGCCACCTACGTTGGCCTGGCTGCCTACCGCGGTAAAGAAAAACGGCGCCTTGATCAGCTTGCCGACAGTCAGCAACAATGTTACATGGACAGCCATCCAGATCAGGCCTACCAGAAAAAGGCCGGGATTGTCAAAGATGGCCAGAATGTCCATTTTCATGCCGATGGAAGCCACCAGCACATAAAGCAGCAGACTGCCCATGGTTGAAGCGCCCGCGCCTTCCAATTGACGTGCCTTCGTAAAGCTGAGAATCAAACCACCTGTTGTGGCGATCACGACAATCCAGAAGAAAGGCGATGTGAGGCTATATTTATCAAGATAAGGCATATTTTCCTGGATAAAAGGAGCAATGTTGTCCGCGCCGAAGTGGGCAACCGCCGTTAGCCCAAAGCCAATAGCCATAATGACCGTCACGTCGGTGAGGTTGGGTATGCGCGCGATACTGGCGCGATAGTTTTCCACCTTGCGGCGCACTTCATCAATGGCGCTGGAATCTGCGTGAAACTTTTTGTCAATTCGCTTGGAGATGCCCGCGCCGTAAAGCAAAAAGGCCATCCAGATGTTGGCTACAATAACGTCAACGGTGATCATCGCAGAGAAAAGGTCATCGCCTACATCGAATACCTCTTTCATCGCGGTCTGGTTGGCGCCGCCGCCGATCCAGCTTCCTGCTACGGTCGTTAAGCCGCGCCATACGGCATCGGGTCCGGCACCGCCAACGATCTCCGGAGCAAAAAGAGAAACAATAAAAATGGCCAGCGGCCCGCCAATCATGATGCCTACCGTGGCCGTAAAAAACATGATCAGCGCTTTGGGGCCCAGGCGCATCACACCCGGCAAATCAATGCTTAGCGTCAGCAGAATAAGGCTGGCCGGCAGCAGGTAGCGGGACGAGACATAATAGAGGTTGGACTCATCACCTGAGATAATGCCGGCAGAGTTAAAAAGCGACGGGATAAAATAACAGAGCAAAAGTGACGGCACATACGTATAAAACTTTTGCCAAAAAGGTCGGTCGCTGTGCGAGGTTTTGAAGACAAAGGCCAGTATGGCCATAAGTATGCCGAGTACAATCGCGTCGTTGGTAAAGAGCGGCTCCATAAAACATCCCTGATTTGTTGTGATGATTTTAAAAAAGGGGCAAGATAGAAATTAAGCCATAAATGATGCAACCCGTTTAGTCGCCGAGACTTACACCCAGAGTGCGTGCGCTTTGTACCAGCGGATGATCGAGCGGGACATATTTACGCTTACCGGCCACATCTTCCAGGGGTACCACTATTGTCTCCTCTCCCTTTATGCCTATCATGCCGCCGAACGTACGCTCTGCAATAAGACGGCGACAGGTCGTACCCAGCTGCGTCGCCATCAGTCTGTCCCGGGCGCTTGGCGTGCCACCGCGCTGAAGATGCCCCAAGATGGTTACGCGCGACTCCAGACCGGTTAGTTTTTCCAGCTTACGCGCCAGTTCCAGCGTTGAAGATTCCACGTCTTTCTTTTTCTTCTTGCCGTTTTCTTCGGCCTCTTCCAGGTCGGCTTTGTTTACAGCACCCTCGGCCACGGCCACAATGCTGAAGTTCTTTCCGGCGCGACTGCGTCTTAAAATAGACTCTGAAATTTTCTTGACGTCATAGGGGATTTCCGGGATAAGAACCACATCTGCGCCGCCTGCCATGCCAGCGCCAAGCGCCAGCCAGCCGACCTTGTGCCCCATAATCTCCACAACAATAATGCGGTGGTGGCTGTGTGCCGTCGTATGCAACCGGTCGATCGCGTTGGTGGCAATACCCAGCGCCGTGTCAAAACCAAAAGTCACGTCGGTCATGGCGATATCATTGTCTATGGTTTTAGGCAGGGTGATGATATTCATGCCCTTTTCCTTGAGCTTAAGGGCGTTTTTCTGCGTGCCGCCGCCGCCGATGCAGACAAGGCAATCCAGGTGGTGCTTGTGGTAATTGTGCAGGATAACATCGGTCATGTCCATCTCTTTGCCGCCGACCGGCATTTTATGCGGCTTGTCGCGGCTGGTGCCAAGGATGGTTCCACCTAAAGAAAGAATGCCCGACAAAGCTCTGGGGTCAAGCCGAATGATGCGGTTTTCCATCAACCCGCGAAAACCATCCTTAAAACCAATCAGTTCCACGGGATCGTTCATGGCGGCCTTACCGATTCCCCTGATCGCCGCATTGAGGCCGGGTGTGTCTCCGCCGGCAGTAAGAATTCCGATCGCTTTGGACATAGAAGCATTCTCCTTTATGTTTGGCGAAATGTAGCTATTTTAAGACCCTCATCCAATTCCACATTTATCGTGTGTTAAGCAAAAATCTTCAATCCGCAGATAGAGTCCAAAGAAGCGTTTTTTGCCGGCGGCAAACAAAAAAAATCCCTTATAGCGACACGTCAATCTGTATCAATTTTTCACAGGAACGCGAACGCCCGCGTTCAACCGCCTCCCTTTACCCGGACTGCAAATGAAATATTTTTAATGCCGTAATTTCAATAAAATCAACAGGATATATTTTCTCTGCCTTGTGCCGTCTTACTGACTTGGTACGGCGCTTGAGTAAAGAGGGCCAGGGGATACAACCGCACAAAGGGGAATTCATTGTTAAATCGCCTGGCGTTTACGATCGCATTTTTGTTGACCTTGCCGCTCTTTGGCCAAAGTGAAATCCAGCTTTTAGTGAGCGGCCGGCATTGGGATAATGCTTTAAAGTATCAGCCGTCGGCCGGTTATGGCCTGCGCTTTTCAAGCGAATTGGCCCCGGCCTGGAATGTTTCCCTCGCGGCAGAACGCTCAAGAACCCGGCAGACGATTCTGCTGCCTTCCGGTTCAAGCGAGCTGGCCGTAACTATTTATACGTTCTCTTTTCAGGCTTTACACCTGGTGCATAATTCCCGGCATTTTCAAATAGCGGCGGGTCCGGCTTTGGGCTGGCGTTTCTGGCAACGGGCGTCGTGGTCCGTGGCACTTCCCGGAGTGGGCATTTATAGCGCGCCTGAAGCAGGGGGCATCGGTTTTTACGGAGCGCTTGCAACACAACTGAGCTGGCGCATGACGGACGGCCTGAAGCTTTTTGCGGAACCGGCACTGGAAGGATGGAACCAGGAAAAATGGTGGCTTAATGGCCGTCTCAGCGGGGGGATCGCCATTGTATTATAAGATTAAGACCGGACTTATCGTCCTGCTTCTTTGCCTGCCGCTTGCAGCGCAAAACATCGAGCTTTCTCCGCACAGCGGTTTTATGGACGGCAGCGCCGAATTTGGTGCCGATCTTTCCCTGCGTTATTCAGCCATAAACCTGGAATTCAGTGCAGCCCAGGTGATTGGTGAGGCCGCCGATATGTATCCGCTGTTGGTTAACCTGGTGTTTAATCTCAGTTCCAATAAAGAGGTGGTGCCTTACGCGCATGTGGGCGGCGGTCTTCTGCTCACCGTTCCCACAAACGCCATCGGCAGCGAGAGCGTAAGCAGCCCCGGCATCAATTTTGGCGGCGGCCTGCGCTATTACATCAATGAAAAATTCGGGTTGCGGCTCGGTGTAAGCCAGTATCTGACAGACATTCGCAACCGCCGTGATGAGCGCAAAGAACTGCTCATTTTTCAGGAAGTGAGTCTGGGTGTCATCTTTGTAATCAAATAGGAAGCCTATGATCTTTATACCGCATTTTTTAAACCTGGCCTGTATTGTGTTCAGCCTTGGGCGCTGCCGCTTGTCGCAGACAGGGCCTCCGCTGCGCCTTTTGCGCTTTCTTTTACTGGCCGCACTGTTCGGGATTCTCATGCCGAGACCGGCCTTTTCACAGCTTCCGTCGGACAGGGGGATAACACTTTCAACAGGTGTCTATGCCTCAGAAGGCTTTGGCGTAAATCCCTACGGCGCCTTGCGCTACAACCAGTATTTCAGCCAGGGGCGTCACTTTGTGGAAATGGGTCTGGGTTTGTCCAGTTTGCGTTCGCAGGTGCTGGAGAGCGTATCCGGCGCAAAGCTGTTTGAAAGCAATCGCCTGATAAGTTATGAGATTGTTTATGGCTACGATCCACGCATGTGGAGCAGCACGCCCTATTTTCTTGCCGGTGTGGCCGGGCTTAACCAGGGCGGGCAAAGCAAGTTTGCCGCGGTACTGGGTATCGGAAACCGGCTTTATTTCAAAAAACTGTTTGGCTCCAGCAAACTGGGTCTGCGCTACGAACTGCGCGATCATCTGTTAACGCAGCGCTTTAACCGCGGCTCCAGCTTCCTGGCGCACAACCTCATCTTTACGCTCAACCTGGAATATTTCTATTAATCGGAGGGCCTGTGGATAAAACGCTTTTTAAAACGATTGCCATTACGCTCGCGATGCTTTTTTTCGCATCATGCGGCAACGCGCCACCCGATGTGATCCTGGAAAAATCGGGCCAGGCGGCGCTTGTGTTTGTGCGCGAGAACAGCCGTGAAAACAATCGCAGCAATGCCATGCGCAGCAACGCCGACGAGTATTACCCCGGTACGGACATTTTTATCCTGGAACCGATTTCTCCCCAGGGCGACGTGCGTAATCTTACGGCCCAATACACGCGCGCCGGCCAAAGCCGCAGTGACCGCTATGGCCATGCCTGCGACCCTGAAGTCTCCTACGACGGCAAAAAAATCCTCTTTTCGATGCGCAAAAACCGCGACAGCAACTGGCATCTGTATGAAATGGACCGTGACGGCGGGAACCTCTTGCAGCTTACCGACCAGAAAGTGGGCGATGACATGGACCCGGCCTACCTGCCCGACGGACGCATTATTTTTACAAGCACGCGCAGCCAAATTGTGGATGAATACGAGCGGCGCACATCTCCGCTGCTGCATGTCGCGGAACGCGGCCAGGACGGCCGGCTTATTAACATCCGCCAGATTTCATTTAACCAGAGCCACGACGCAAACCCGATGGTGCACAGTAGCGGCAAAGTCTTTTACAGCCGCTGGGAACATCTGGGTGACCCCAACAAATTTCCGCTTTTTGTGATCGACCCGGACGGGACGAGGCCGTTTGTTTTGTACGGCAACCATTCCCCGCGGGAGAGCGGCAGCCGCGTTTTCCTGGAGCCGCGCGAACTGAGTGACGGCGGTATCGTCTGCTCGGTCATGGAACGCAATTCGCCATTTGAAGGCGGGGCCATCGCCGTGATCGATATTTCCAAATCCGATGACAACCTGACGTTTATCACACCATCCGATGTGCCTTTTAACAACACGCGCAATGATGCCGGCGCCCTCTACAAAACACCGCATCCGCTATTTGATAAGTCCGCGCCCGCAGGCGAAAAAGAGAAGATCGTTGTGGCGGTTTCGCCGCTGGCCATCGTGGACGGACAGGAAGAACAGGTGGATTACGGTCTTTACGTGATGAACAAAGACGGCTCCAACATCCGCATGGTTTTTAACGATCCCGATTACAACGACATTGATCCCGTGCCGTTGCTGCCGCGCGATGAGCTACCGGCGGGCATTCCACAGGTGCGCCCGGTGGACAGCAACGTTCAGCAGGCGTTGAACAGCGGCGTGCAAACAGGCATGTTCTTCGATGGCAACGTGTACGACCGCGCGCCCAACGACGGCCAGCCGCGTCCCAATCCCAACCACCTTAACAAAGACGGCAGCAGCGGCGAAGTTCGTCATGTCCGCGTGATTGAAGCCATTCCCCTGCCGCGTGACAGGGACCGCCGCGGTGGCGATATCGGCGATACCAATTTTGAGAAGCAACGCGTGATCGGTTACGCCCCGGTGCGCGCAGACGGCTCATTTTCCATCGAGGTGCCGGCCAACCGCTCGCTGCACCTGCAGACGCTGGATGAAAACGGCCTGATGCTGGTAAACCAGATGACATGGATCCAGGTAATGCCGGGTGAAAGGCGCCTTTGTACCGGCTGCCACGATTCGCATGATCGCGATAAGATCATCAACGATCTGGAAATTCAGAGCGACCTGAGCGTGCTTAACCGGGCCAGCGGCCATAACTACGCCTCCGGTTTTGACAACGCCGTACGTGTCACCGAGCACGCCGCCGCCCGCCCTGATACGATCGACTTTTTTGACCGCCTGCGCCCGAACCGCGCCAACACTGTACAGGCTGTTCTGGACCGTAATTGTGTTTCCTGCCACGGGAGCGGCAACCCGGACGCCGGACTGCGTCTGGCCAATCTGGCCGAAGACCGCACGCCCTCCGGCGATGACAACGGTAATGACCGCACGTCTGTCTATGATATCCTGATGGATGATTTCCGCTACCGCACCGCGGATGGCGGGGATGACGACCTGGTGACGAGGCGCGGCGCGCGCAACAGCCCGCTGATGTGGGTGCTGTTTAACCGCCAGCTAGATGGTGATGACGATGAATTCCGTGCTCTTTCCTACGATCACAGCACGCTGTGGCAAAAGGACGGTTTTGGCAGGATCGATCCTTTCCTGGCGGCAAACAGCGACCTGCTGGTGCTGATCGAGTGGATTGACCTGGGCGCGCAGTATTCAAATACAATTCAACCTTAGGAGGAAATATGGGCCTTCTGAAAAAACTGTCTTTGTTTTTGATTGCATTGCTGGCCGTGGCTGCGGCAACCGACAAAAAGCTAAACCCCGGTACACCGGCGCCCGCTTTTAAGCTGCCGCTGCTGGATGGTGACGACTCTATTGCGCTTTCGGATTACCGCGGTAAAGTGGTGCTCATCGATTTCTGGGCATCGTGGTGCGCGCCCTGTAAAAAGTCACTGCCTTACATGCAAGACCTGGACCGGCGTTTTAAGGATCTACACCTGATTACCGTAAACATTGACGACGAAAAAGAAAACGCCCGCCGCTTCCTGAAGGAAATGGGCGTTTCGCTGACAGTAGTGCATGACGCGCAAAAAGAGGTCGTCAACGCTTACAATATTCCGGCCATGCCAACCGCTGTTTTGGTGGACCAATACGGCAAAATCCAATATGTGCACACCGGCTATAACGAAGAGAGCGTGCGCAAGCTGGAATTTGCCGTGCGCGGTCTTGTGGACATGCGCTGATCATAGCCGTCGTGCTGAATTTTTTTCAGCGTCCTGTTGCTGAGATCCTGAATTACGATAACCCGGAGGTATTTTGAAAAAACGTCTGATTGTTTTTCTGTTGTTTACGATCGTTTTTGTTTCCTGCGTTGCGGTTAAACCTTGGCAGCGCGAAAAGCTGGCTGATCCGTTGATGGAGCCTCGCAGCCAGTTTGCCAAGCAAAAGCTGGATGAAAAGTTTTTCTCCACGCGGGAAGGAAGTCTCGGAGGCTCTGGTGGCATTGGCGGCGGCTGCGGCTGCGCCAAGTAAAACCAAATAGCCGGCGCATTTATAGAGGATCGGTTCCCACCCCATATGCTCCCTGATCAGACCGGTCCTCTGCGCTGTGCTAAAGTGTGAAAACAGTTATAATACATGTGGATTCCGCAGCGCCGTGTTATGCCGCGCTACGTGTTGCCACTCGTTATGAAGTTAAGCGCATGCGATCTTCGTAACGCCTTGCAAATTAACCTGAACAAGCAGGAGATAGATTTGCCTGAAAAAATGATAAAATCCAAAGCGATACGCGCTTTCATCCTCTTTCTTTTTTGCCCCTGGCTAATATTTGCTGTGCCGGACGGCGATGACCGCATCGGTTACACGGCTTACTTTTTTGAGGATTCCGGCAGCAACCAGGTGATGACAACATCGTTCAGCCTGGCAAAGCGTCTTATCGGGCGCACTATTTTGCTGCTGGATATTGAGCTTGACAAAGTGATCATTCCGCCCATCGACGGATCAACCGGGGCCACGCGGCCTACGCGGCGCAGCAATGAGCGCTTTGAGAAAAACCGCGGCCAGGTGATCGCCGGCATCGAACAGGGGCTGGGCTCCAACACCTCCGTCGCGCTCAACGTCTATCGCAGCCAGGAGATCGACTATCTTTCCAATGCCGCCATCGTAACGCTGAGCCAGGACCTGTTTCAGAAAAATACCACGTTGACTCTGCGCGCCCAGTACAACGAGGACCGGGTTGGAGAAATACTTGATAACGGCGACATAAGCAATCGCGATAAAACAAGTTATACCGCCATGCTCAGCATAAGCCAGACGCTATCGCCGACAACCCTGCTGGAACTGACCGCCGACGGGGTAAGACTAAACGGTTTTCTGAGCGACCCGTACCGCAAGGTGCAGGTTTTTGACGCCAACAATGCCTTCACGCTGGAGCCGGAAGTGCATCCGCAGAGCCGCGAACGTTACGCCGGCAGCCTACGCCTGAGCCAATACATCGAGCCGATGCAGGCGTCGACAATCGCTTTTTACCGCTACTATTTTGATGACTGGGAAGTAAAATCTCACACCGTCGAAGGCCGCGTTAACACCTATGTGCTGCAGGACCTTATTGCCGGATTCAGCTATCGTTACTACACACAAAGCGCGGCGGAATTCAGCAAAGAGCGCTACCGCACCGCCGATATCGTGCCGGGTGCGTTTTACAGCGCCGACTACAAGTTACGCTCCTTTGATTCCAACACCTTTGGCATCAGCCTTAGCTTTTTGCTGCGTGCGCTTGGCCGGGACAACCCCAAATGGGCTTTTCTGGAAGAGGCCTCGTTTGAGCTGCGTTACCTGCGTTACTCCAACAGCCTGGATTTTTCGGCTGATATTTTCCAGGGCAGTCTCAGCCTGGGGATATGAGTTGCGCCACTTACAAATTATTGACACCAAACCGCGGAGATTATCATGCGTTATGCTACCATCGTTCTTTTGCTGATTGTATTTCTGGTTGCGGGGGATCGTCCCAAAACCGCACCGCAGGACTTTGGCGCAAAACTGATTTACAATGTGCCTCTGCCGCAGCAGAGCAGCAACGCCGCCTTGTCAAAAAGCGCCGCTGTCTCCACGTCGGACACGGTGCATGCCGCCGGGGTCGGTTATACGCTGCGGCGCGTCCCCTTTGATGAGGGCCTGGGCATCGACGCGTTTACGCGCAGTACAGCGCAACGCTGGCTGGAACGCGATCTGTTTTACCAGCCGCAGCATACGGCCACCTGGTTCGAGATGAAACTGGATGACGACGTTACACCCGTTGGAGATTATATACAGTTTGTATCCGATCCGGGCTGGGGCCGCGTTGTGTATGGCAGACTTGGCGGTAATATGAAAGTATATGATGAGATTCAATCCCCGGGCGCCATGGCGATCGGGCCGGATGGCGTTTTGTTTGTGGCCGAGGAAGGCCGCCAGCGCATCCGGGTGTTGCGTATTGAGCGTGCCGCTGACGAGCCGCGCCTGGAGTTGCTTGGCTATATTGAAGGGTTGAAGACACCCGCCGGTTTGGCGTACAGCGATAACGGAACCGCTCAGCAAAGCGGCGATGACCTGCTGTTTGTGACCGATGCATCGGCCAATACTATTGCCGTTTTTGAGGCCGCGGCATCGGGCGCCGGCGTTGCAGTTTTAGAAAAAGACCTGCTCTCTCCACGGGCCATCGCGAGCTACACGCATGATGATGGCACGGTTTCCGTTTTCGTGGTGGATAAATACGATCGCCGGCTGAGCCGCTTGAATTATAAGGACGGCAATTTTACGCTTCAGCAGCAGATAATGGCCAGGCCCGGGTCTGTCTTCGGCAGTATTTCCTGCGATTACTTCGGGCAGCTTTACGTGGCGGACGGTGCCGCAAAGCGCCTGCTAAAATATAACGCCTCGCTGCAAAAGCTTGATGAAATGGCGGTTGACGCCGCTGCGCTGACGACGGTGCATATTCCATCGGGAAGCGTCCGTGATGGCAGCGGCACCGTTTTTTACGGCGCTTTTGACCAGTTGATCGCGCTGGACAAGTGGGCTGATAACAACGGCGCTTACCGTTTTGAAATGGGTCTGAAAGCCCGCGATGTTGCCCTTGGTATGACGCAGTATAACGCCGCAATCAGTCTTTCCGCTTTTCTCAGCGATTACGCCATGGCAAAGGTAATCGTACGAAATGAAAACGGGGAAACCGTTTATGAATCGCCTGCGGAATGGAAAGCGTCGGGCAATGCGCAGTGGGCCTGGCAGCGTCTTGACAACGAAAATCAGCAGGTGGCACCCGGAAGTTACTCAGTGGAAATTGAGCTGCGTGACGCCTACCGCCAAAAACCCTTAACAGTCCAAAGCACGGTTGAACTACCGCTTTATTACAATTTTTCCGCAAACGCGAAAACGAAAAGCAGCCCGATTGAAATTTTGCAAGGCAAACAAATTGATAAAGACGGAATTCCTGTAATCTACGATGAGGAGATGATTATTGTCGGTTTGCCGGATGTAAACAAGCAGGGTGAATATGCCTTTCTGCTGCATGGCCGGGATATCGAGGGACTTGAAGTTGAAGCGAATGGTATTTTGCTGGAAAAAGCCGCAGCCGGTTTCAGCCTGCCGTACCAGCTATTTCATGATGATGGCTTGACCGTTATGATCAGCGCGGATGATGGCGTCTCACTGGAAGAGATCGTCTTTTACGAACAGAGCAATGCGGACATTGGTGATGACCCCTGGCGTGTGCTTCCGCAAAGCATCAGGCTTTTGGCCAATTATCCCAATCCTTTTAACCCGCGCACAACCATTCCTTTGGAATTGCCCGCTGCCGCTGAAGTTGAAGTAGCCGTTTTTGATCGTCTTGGTCGTCAGGTGGCCAGTTTGTTCAACGGCCGTATGGAAGCCGGGCGGCACTACCTTAGCTTTGATGCATCGCACCTGGCCAGCGGCATATATTTCTACCGGCTCCGGGCCGGCGCGCACATTGAAACGCGCAAGATGGTCTTGCTCAAATAACCTGCAAACAAAAAAGGCGCCCCGTCTGGAGCGCCTTTACTTTTTATCGGCCGCCTTCGTATACGACAGGTTTATCCACTTTGAGCTTATGGCCCAGGTTAGCCACGCGTTTCGCAATCTCAACCGTCAGATACGAGGTTTTAACCACTTTCTCATATTTGATTTTATCCGCGTCATCCGTGGGGCGGTGATAATCCTCGTCGTGATAGTCGGTCAGGAATACAACAGGGATGCCGCGCTTGGCAAACTGCCAGTGGTCGCTGCGGTAATAGATGCGTTCCGGGTGGCCTTCGTCGTCCAACGTGTAATCAAAGGCAAAATTGACCGAAGCTTTATTAGCCTCTTCAACAATATCATAAAATTCGCTGCTCAATTTGCCGGATCCGATAACAAACATGGTATCGGGATGCTCACGGCCCACCATGTCCATATTGATGTTGACGATGACATTGTCCGTGTGCTCCCAGTTTTCAGCCAAATAACGCGCGCCCAGTAAACCCTTCTCTTCCGCGCTGAAAAACATAAACACTACCGGACGTTTGTTCGATTTTGTCGCTGCCATAATACGCGCCGCTTCCATAATGGCCGTGGTACCGGAGGCGTTATCATCCGCGCCGTTATACACAATCGGTGGGGAGCCCGGCACTTCGCGCATGCCCACATGATCATAGTGCGCGCCGACGCTGACATACTGGTCGGCCACATTCGGATCGTTGCCTTCTACAATGCCGATGACATTGCGGGCTTCAGCCAGTTTGGCGCTAAAGGAAATATCGAAATCCATATCAAAGCCGAGATCATGACCTGCCGGCAGAGGATCACCTTTGAGCCATTCAAAAACCTGGTCGTAGGTCATGTCGGTTTTGCCGAACAGTTTTTTAACCGACGTGGAATCCACGTAGACAACAGCGGGCTTGCTTTCACGGTCGTAGGGATAGTTAAAGCTCTCGCCGCTCACACGCATGCCAAGGCGCGTAAAAAAGCGCAGCCACTTGGGTGACAAAATGTATACGACGGAAGTAACCCCTTTATCGGCGGCCATATCCCTTCGATCACGGGAGCCGGCGTATTTGTTGAAAGCCGTTGTGTCCTGCTCGTAAAAGGGCACATCGCCAAGAACAACGATCGTTTTGCCGCTCACATCAACATCTTTGTAATCATTATAGTCCAGCTCCGGGGCTTCGATGCCGTAGCGCATGTAAACCAAATCTGTTTGGGCCGTCGCCGCAGTGCTGTCCATTTCGTAGCGCGGTACAAAGCCGCTGCCAAAGGCCAGTGTATCCGTCTGTCCGTCATCCGAGCTTAAATAGATTTTTGAATCCTGCGAATACTGAAACAACTCCAGGTTGAAGCTCTGAAAGTAAGTGCCGTTATCTCCGAAAGGCTTAACGCCGTATTGCTGCAGGCGGGTAGCGATAAATTCGCCGGCGATCCTTTCACCGCGTCGTGTGGCTTCGCGGCCTTCAAGCTCATCGGATGCCAGAAATTCCAGGTTGGACTTGATGTTGGCGTGGCTGTCATGCTGCAGCGCTGAAATCTCGCCCTGTCTTGCGGAGCCGCTGCATCCGGCCAGCAAAAATACGATCAAAATAAAAGCTAAAAGAGCGCGCATTTAATAAAATCCTTTCCTTAAATTCCTTAATTATTTACAAAACCGTTTATTTTCGATTAATTATGTCAAAACTGCAACTCGTTTTTGCATATTTCATTAACGTTAAGGATATTTTATTGCATTATCCTGCGGAGATTGTATGGATCGCATAGCTGCTTTGTTTGTCATTATTGCTGCAACGCTGTGGGGCGTGGATGGCGTTTTCCTGAGACCTTATCTCTACACGCTGCCCGTTTCCATGGTGGTGTTTGTGGAAAGTTTTATTATCACGATAATATTATCGCCGTTTTTGTATCGCTCTTTCCGGCTATTTAAAAAGCTTAAACGCAACGACTGGCTGGCCTTTCTCGGCGTGGCCATCATGGGCGGCGCCGTGGGCACGATGGCTATCACCAAGGCTTTGTTTTACGTCAACTACGTCAACCTGTCCATCGTGGTGCTGATCCAGAAATTGCAGCCGGTTTTTGCCATCATCCTGGCTTCCATCCTGCTGAAAGAAAAGCCGGGACGCGCTTTTTACATTTGGGCGGTGCTGGCCGTTATCGGCGCTTATATCATGACTTTCGGCTTTAAGCTTCCTGTTCTGGATGATGACAATCAAACGCTGATGGCTGCGTTTTTTGCCATCCTGGCCACGCTGGGTTTTGCCTCTTCCACCGTGCTGAGCAAGCGCGCCTTAAAAAACGTGGAATTTAAAGACGCCACTTACCTGCGCTTCCTTTTTACCGCTATGGTTATGCTGGTTGTCTCCGGCAGCAGCGGCACCATTACGCAGGTCGGCCAGGTTAGCAGCGAGCAATGGACGGTTTTCCTGATCATCGCTTTTCTTACCGGCGGCCCGGGGATTTTTCTGTACTATTACGGACTCAAACGGATCAAGGCCTCCGTGGCAACCATTTGCGAGCTGGCCTTTCCGCTTACCGCCGTGCTGCTGGAATTTTTCTTACGCGATAACATTTTGGGACCCGTGCAGTGGTTGGGCGTTGCCATTCTTTTTTACAGCATCATGAAGGTGACTTATGTGGAGGAGAAGAAGTTTGATACGGAGCTGGAGTGAATCAAAGAATTAGGAATTAAGAATTATTGTCTTATTCTGAAATTTGTCATCGCGGTACGTCGGCAGGATAGTATTTGGGAAACTGGGAAAAGATCCCGGCGCTAAGGCCGGGATGACATTAACATCTGCCAATCCGGCCTGTCCCGATTTTTTTATCGAGGTTGGCCGTTTAACCACACCGCGATGTGAGATTTAGATAGTAATGATAAAAAATAAGCGTTTTGTAAAAATACAAAAGCAATCAAGCACTTGAGATATTTATAAAAGCTATCTTGATGGTATCGGTATCACTTTTTATTTGGTATGAGTATTCTCTCAAAGCACTAATTATGCTGGTCTTGTTTTTTTATTCTGTTATAACAACTGTAAGAAATAGTTTTGTAGTATTCAGCTTAATTAAAGGCACTATTAAGATTAAACTAAAAAAGCTGGGACTACTTTTGCCTTATTTTTTCGACACTCGTTGTTGGAGTTTTTTGTATGGTTGTTTTTGGCGAAAAAATTCTGATTTATTTATTTGTGGTTTCGTTATTCGCATTCATATCAATTTTATTTTTGAAGAAATAATCATGACAAGCAAAAATCCGGATATATCGGGGCTGTTTATGGTCTTATCCAGTTCCACTAGCAGACCATTTGTTCAAAAAATATCCAATTAGAAAACATGGATATATTTGTGGGAACGTCGGGTGGATGCTCAGTCTTTCATGGAAATGAACAAGGTGAAATCTGCTGACTACGTCATCTCACCAGTAGACGAATCTATTGTTCAAAACGATTAAAGAATTCACCGCTAGTACACTCGAGGTAAAAATTGTAATTGATCTGCAAAGGTAGAAAAACTAGTCAGTTGTTCCGCAGAGAAGATTTTTACAGATCGGTGTACGCGAGCGGGTTCTCTCGGGCAGTAGCCCTTCGAGATGACAATGCCAATTGACGTTATTCTTTTTGGTATTTAAAATTTATTTGTTATTTGAATTTTGATATTTGAAAGTTCCAAATCTTCCCCAAACAAAAAAAGGCAGCCCGATGGACTGCCTTTTTGCTTTTAAGCGGTTGGATTTTAGTACATTCCGCCCATACCGCCCGGAGGCATACCGCCACCCGCAGGTGTTGCAGGCTCGTCTTCCGGATGTTCGGCGATAACCGCTTCGGTCATCAGCAGCAGGCCGGATACGGACGAAGCGTTTTCCAGGGCGCTGCGTGTTACCTTGGTCGGGTCGATAACACCGGCTTCCAGCAGACCTTCGAACTCTTCGGTGGCTGCGTTAAAGCCGTAATCATCTTTACCTTCCTTAACTTTCTGTACGATCACGGAACCTTCCAGGCCTGCGTTGGCGACGATCTGACGCAGCGGCTCTTCAAGGGCGCGGCGCACGATCTCAACACCAATCTGCTGGTCGCCTTCCAGCTCCATGTTTTCCAGAACGCTCAGGCAGCGCAGCAGGGCCACACCACCACCCGGAACGATGCCTTCTTCCACAGCGGCGCGGGTTGCATGCAAAGCATCTTCCACGCGGGCTTTCTTTTCCTTCATTTCAACTTCGGTAGCGGCACCGATTTTGATCACGGCAACACCGCCGGCCAGCTTGGCCAAACGTTCCTGCAGTTTTTCGCGGTCGTAGTCGCTGGTCGTGTTTTCAATCTGGCTGCGTATCTGAGCCACACGGCCTTTGATATCTTCGCTGGAGCCGGCGCCTTCAACGATCGTTGTATTCTCTTTATCGATCGTGATGCGGGCAGCCGTACCCAGATCATCCAAAGAAGCGCTTTCCAGCTTGAAGCCGGTCTCTTCGCTGATAACGCGACCACCGGTCAGGATGGCAATGTCTTCCAGCATGGCTTTACGACGATCACCAAAACCGGGTGCTTTAACGGCGGCTACTTTCAATGTGCCGCGCAGCTTGTTAACAACCAGTGTAGCCAGCGCTTCGCCTTCGATGTCTTCAGCGATAATTACGAGAGGCTTGCCGCTCTGGGCCGATTTTTCAAGTATCGGCAGCAGGTCCTTCATGGCGCTGATCTTTTTGTCATAAATGAGAATGTTGGGATTGTCCAGAACAGCTTCCATAGTTTCGCTGTCTGTTACGAAGTAAGGGGAAACATAACCGCGGTCGAACTGCATACCTTCAACCACATCGAGGGTGGTTTCAATGGACTTGGCTTCTTCAACGGTGATAACGCCGTCTTTGCCTACTTTGTCCATGGCGTCAGCAATCAGTTCGCCGATCGTTTTGTCGTTGTTGGCAGAAATCGTACCCACCTGGGCAATCTCTTTCTTGCCGGAAACTTCACGGGACATGCTGCGCAGATGCGCAACAACTTTAAGAACAGCAGCATCAATACCGCGCTTCAGTTCGGTAGGATTGGAACCGGCGGTGACGTTTTTCAGACCTTGCGTAAAAATAGCCTGGGCCAGAACCGTAGCGGTTGTGGTACCGTCACCGGCCACATCGCTTGTTTTGGACGCAACTTCTTTAACCATCTGGGCGCCCATGTTTTCAAACGGATCTTCCAGTTCAATTTCCTTGGCAACGGTTACGCCGTCTTTAGTTACGGTCGGCGCACCGAATTTCTTATCGATAACAACGTTTTTGCCTTTGGGACCTAATGTTACTTTAACGGTCCGGGCAAGCACATCGATACCTTTTTTAAGCTTATTAAAAGCTTCCTGATCAAAAAGTATATCTTTACTAGCCATTTTCAACCTCTTTTATTTTTATGTGAATGGGGTTTACTTTTCAACGATTGCGAAAATATCGCTTTGCGAGAGTATTAAATAATCGGTATTATCCATTTTAAACTCGGTTCCGGCGTACTTGCCGTACATAACCATATCGCCTTTTTTTACATCCATGGGCTGGCGCTTGCCGTCATCGCCCAGTTTTCCGGGACCGGCCGCAACAACTTCGCCACGCATGGGCTTTTCTTTCGCGGTGTCCGGAACAATAATTCCACCGGCTGTCTTGGTTTCTTCAGATGCCGGTTTTACCAACAGACGATCACCTAATGGTCTGATGTTCATTCTTGTTCTCCTTTGTTATTTTTTTAGTTGTTTCAGGTCTGCCAAATTTTATAACAAGACGTTCCTTCTTTTATCAATTTCTGTGCCACTTATAAAGGGCGTGCATTTAAGTTATTAATAATCAACAAGTTAATGGTCTTTTTTGTGATTGCAATATACCGAGGCCTGCTTAGCGTGCAGAACGATGTCGCGCAGGTCTGACAGAAGAACAGAAATTCTGTCATATAATTTACGCTTTATAAGCGCCAAATCAGCGGAAGAGATTGCTGATGATCTCGTAGGCGCCAACGTATGTGCCGACAACGCTGCCCAAAGATGCCAGGATGAATACAAGAAAAACACGAAGCAGGCGGTTCTTCCACCACGATGCTATTTTAGCCGCGTCATCCATAACGGTTTTAAATTCTTTCACAAGCGGCGGTTGCACGTAGGCTTGAACAAAAGCAGCCACATAGCCCGCGCCGATAAGGGGTGTCAAACTCGTAAAGGGTGCGGCAAGAAAGGCCGTTATCACCGTGATGGGGTGGCCAAGCGCGGCCAGCACGCCGATTCCGCTGGGGATACCATTGGCCAGAACCCAGAACAACGCGTTGTCTCCCGCGCGCCCCGCGCCCTGCGTAAAACCGATGTAAGCGATGGATGCCAGGATAACGACCGGTATGGCCCAGCCAATTACCTTTGGCCATGGACTTGGCGGCGGTATCTGTTCGATCGCTTCCATGTCGGTTTCGCTTTTGTCCTGCAGCGTTTTCAGAATTCCTTCCACGTGGCCCGCGCCAACAACGCTTACGATTTTCTTGCCCCCGGCAAGGCTCATCTTCTCGCTGATGTACTGGTCGCGCTCATCGATCAGCACGTGCTTCAGGCTGGGCATGGCTTCACCCAGCTCACGCATCATTTCGTTCAATACGTCTTTTTGTCGTATCTCCGCCAGCCGCTCCTCGCTGATCTCTTCATCACTCAGCAAACCGGCCAATCCGGATGAAAGCAGCCCCATTTTTTCCATAAATGAAAGATGGCCCCAGGCGCGTTTTAAAGTAATGCGCACATCACGGTCGCACAGCTCCACCGGGATGTCATTTTCGTCGGCGGCCTTTGTTGCCTCCAGCAATTCCACGCCGGGGTTAACGCCCAGTTTTTTGCCCAGCCGCTTTTGATACGATCCCAGCAATAAATTAATCAGCAATGTGGAAAGCTGTTTTTCGCGGATAACGGTTTTCAGATCCAGGTTTTCCCAGCGACTTTCTTCCTTTAAAGACTTATAGCGCTGTGTATCCAGCTCCACGCAAACCGTGTCCGGTTTTTCCTGTTCTATGACTTTTCGTACCAGGTCGGCGCTTTGCTGTGAAATATGCGCCGTCCCGACAATAATAAATTGCCGCCCTTCCTGTTCCACAACGTGGACATCGGATCCGTAATCGTGTGTGCTCATGAAAGTGTATTTCCATTAATATTCGAGGCAGGGATAATACGAAAATAATCTGACAAATTGAAATGGGAATGTATCTGCGAGACTCTAAGTAAAGAGGATACTTCCTGCTGGAAAATAATACATTCTTCGCCAAATTAATAAGCCCCGGACGTTAAGAAGCCGGGGCTTTTATTTTTTCAAATCGTTCTAAATCAAAGTCCGGGTATCATTTTAAAAACATGGATCAACAGAAGTATCTACGTGTAGGCCCGATTTGACAAGTACTATTCCGTGTGGCCCCGCCTTGTCAACAGCGCTCTTAAGGCCGTCAGCCGAACCCGCCGGTAGAATAACCATTCCGCTGACGGACTTTTTATTTAATATGCTGCTATTGATCTCAGAGGCGGTTTCTTCCAGTTCAGTCAGAGCTTCATGAATTTGTGAATCTTTATTTGACTCAGCGGAATCTGATGATACCGGTGATGGATCCTGCATACATCAGGCTATGAGCATTAATACAAACAAATATTTAATTAAAGAATTTAAACTGGATTTCATGGTTAACCTCAAAGTTTAAAGTTAGTATGTTTTCACAAAATCAAATTTTCACAATCATAGGCATCACCTACTTTTTAAGAAGATTTTAATGCTTTATTGGCAATAAAAGGCAGGATCTGAGCGCTTTACGCCCGGTGGGGAACAGAAGATATGTAAAACAACAGATCCTGCCGGAGGTTTTGAAACAGAACTAATTTAGGTCATAAGGAAAATAAGGGACTTAACAGCAATCGCTTTAACCTCCCATGCCGCTGGGTTGCGCGCCGATTTCCAGCACTTTTACCAGGCTCTGCGTCTGCAGGTCAATCACCGCCACTGTACCCGTTTCCGCGGCAACATCAAACGGGTAGCGTGGTGTATAGCCGCCGTTGATGTTGCGACTGGAGATAAACAGATAGCGCCCGTCGTTGCTGATGGCGCTGCCGTGAGGCATAGACAAACCATTGCCGCTGATTGTTTTGCTGATTGAGGCCATGGCCGGATCAACGATGCTGACCGTATTGGATTTCTGGTTGCCAAAGACAACATTGCCATCGGCGAGCGTCAGCGGATGCCACGGCGCCATATCCGCATCAACCGTATTGGCAACGCTGATTTCGCCGGAAGCGGAAACGTTGTAAATGTGCAGCTTGTTGCTTACCTGACCCGTCGCGTAGAGTTTGCCGTTGTCGGCCGATTCCGAAAAGTGCACATAAACAAAAGCGTCGCCGCTGTCGGTAAAGTAATCTTCCACTTCATCCGTCGCCACATCGATTATGGCGATTCGGTTCTCGGCGAGGCTGGCCGAAAAGAGATATTTGCCGTTGGATTGTGCCAGCAGCGCGTGGGGCCTGTCAAACACCAGCGGGATTTCCGTCATTAGCGTCATCTGATCGCGGTTAACCACGGCGATGGACGAAGGCGGGTTTACGGCGGACATGGAGCGGCCCACATAAAGTTTACTGCTTATGGGATGTATATAGAGCAGTCCGGGCACCTGTGTCTCAACCGATCCTAGCATTTGGTTGGCGCGGTTGAATTTGAGCACCCTGTTTTCGCCAATCAGGCTGACGTACCAGGCGCTGCCATCGGCTTCCACGGCAATGTGGTGCGGTTTGGCGCTTGCCGAATAGCCCAGTTCCTGCAGGTCAATGCGCCGGATAACCAGCTGCGCCTGCGCGTCGATCACCGAAACACTGGCGTCACCCTGGTTGCAGACATAGACCAAATCGCTGCTGTTTTCATAGGGAACTTCGCCGGCATCATTTTTCGCGCCTTCATTAATCCAGCGTTTCAAAAAGTTTATTTCAGAAGTGTCTGGCGCATCGTCGCCTAAATCCATTTTCGATAATAACTCAATAAGCAAACTATTTTCCGCATCATAAGGTATCAAAACTTCACCACCGCTAAAACCGCTAATCAGGTTTTCCCATGTATCCACTTTAAGTCCTTCAGGATATATACCATTTTGTACTAAAGTGGCCGATGCCTCAACCAATAACGGATTTACATGTTTCGAATATATAATGCTGTCTACAGTGTTATAGCTAATGGCCCCTTCGTTAACAGAGTCTTCATTTTCGCTACAATTGTATAGAGAAACGAAAGAAGCTAAAAATGTAGTAAGAAGAACTCTCATACTTATCACCTTCTTGATTCAGATAATTACGGGATGCTATCGTACTAATAGCATCTTTTGCGTAGCTTTAAACTGAGGCGTTTGGAGATTATAAAAATAGAGTCCGGAGGCCAGGTCCGACGCATCAAAAACCAGAGAGTGTGTGCCCGCCTGTTGCATCCCGTCAAACAACCGAACAACTTTTTTACCTGTGATTGTATATATGTCTACTTTCACGTGTCCGGGCTTTGCAAGCGTATAACGAATTGTTGTTGAGGGATTGAAGGGATTTGGAAAATTTTGTTCAAGTTCAAATTTGATTACGGTGCCTGTTTCCCCGATAGGTATGGTTGTAAACGGCTCCTGAAACCAATCCTCAATCAAATCAATTAACTGAGCACGGTTAGTGAAAGCCGGACTTCCTGCTGAGACGCCTTCCAAACCAAAGCCGGCAAAAAACACGCGTCCCTGTTCTTCACCAAATTTTGTCCCGACAGCGCCGTATTCACCATCAGAGCCCCGATATTCCAAAATGGGTACTGTGTTTACACTATCAAGAATATTCAAAATTTCCGGTGATTCCTGGTTGTCAGCAGATTCTGTGGATAGAAGTCCCAGGCGGTTTACGTTTTCTCCGATAGAGGTAAAAGGGAGTCCGGTAAGCATTTTTGCATCACTGTTACCTTCAAAGCCTATGTTAAGCCAGTTAAGAAAATTAGAATCCGCAGTACTCAGGAATTCGGCAAAGTTTTGACCACTTAAGATAAAGTTCCCGCCACTCTCTACGTAAGCTTGAAGGGTATCCAATGCGCTTTCACTGATAAATCCTGTTTCCGCGTCGCCACTGATAACGATGATATAATTTTCATTGGGCAGGCTTAAGTCGCCGGAACTTAATGAGTCGAGTCTGCTTTGTTCGGTAATAACTGTAGCAGTTTTGCCTAATTCTTTTAGGCTTGACGTTACGAAAGTGCTATAATCATTAGAAGAATCTAAGTTAATTACTAAAACATCCGCGGTCGAAAGACTCACATCTACCACCGTTTCCCCGATATCTGGAATACTTAAAGTATCTATTGTTAATGGTGCGAAAGGAAATGATCTGTCCACAGTGAAGTTTGTATAAAATCTTACATTTTCCTCACTTACTGGAAGGTTTTCGAATAAATAGAAGCCGTTTTCATTAGTAAATGTTTGATAGGTTATCGGATCATCTAAATAAATATCATTGACGGTAATGCTAACCCTTGCATTTAAAATAGGTTGGTTTTCCATATTTTTTATGATGCCTCTAAGATCACTGCGCGGTGCGGGCTTAAGGGAAACGTTTAGTTTTTCGTAAGTATGGCTTACAATTTCTTTTTTAACGTTTTCTTGTATGTAGCCAAAAGCACCAATAGTAAATTCGATTGAATCTGAAATCCCGTATCCGAAACCGAAATTCCCATTAAAATCGCTGTAAAAGGAATGCCAGAAGTCTTTAATATCTATGCGCGCATCTCCAACAAATTCGTTGGTTTCTGCATCGATTATATTTCCGGAGAAATGATGAACACCTGTGCCGTTAAACTTAACTACAAAAAGGCCGTTTTCCCCACTAAGGTAGATGTTTCCTGAGGAGCTATGCGGATAAACACCCCAGTTTCCACCAAACTGAGGCTCATCATTTTCCAAGTGGGTATCATATCTACCGACAATACCGCTTTTGCGCGGATCTTTTAAGTCAATGACGATCATGCCTGCCCTGTAGTGTGAAACGTATGCATAATCACCTTCAATATGGGCATTATGAGGCAAAAAGCTTGGGCCTATATGAGTAGATAAGAGCTCGATATTTTGAAGATCATTTATATCCCAAATTTTAATTGTTTTGAATCTGGTTTCTTCTGTTGTAATTAAGATTGAGTTATCAGAATTTGTCCAGGTATTGTGCACATATCCTGGATCTGGGATTGGTAGCTTGGTTATTTCGCTCACAGAATCCGACTTTGAAACATCAAAAATACCAACGGATCCTTTTCTGCCCTCAGCTGTAAATGCCAGTCCGCCACGTACAAATATGTCATGAGTTTCTGTTCCAAATTCGCCGACGTATACAGGATTTTCCGGATCTTCCAATGACATAATAATTGTCTTGCCATCTTGTGAATCATCTGCCCAATACATGAGGCCATTTGTTTCGTCAATAAAAAGGTTATGATAATTATTAATGCTTTTCTGGCTAACAATAATCACACTGTCAGGTATGTATGACATGTTAAGTATCAAGAGCTCACCGTCACCATCATCATTAACGACGTATGCGTAGTTTTTGTAAGTCTTTATATCACGCCACCTGGAACCAGGACCAGGGAAAAAAGCAATTTCAGTAATTTCTCCCGAAGCCGCATCTGATACATCGTAGACGTATGTTCCTTCTGTCGCACCCGCAATCACAAAATGCCCGTCATCTTCAGAATCATATCCCCATACGTCACTAAAAGAGTGTTCATCAAAGTGTGCAAGCAGTTCTACATTCTGAGAATGAGAAAAGGAAAAAAAGCATAATACTAAGAAAAGCGTCCATTTACTGCGGGTAAAGGCAAAATATCCGTTTTTCCCGGAAACACAGGATATTATATAATTAGTGAATTGAAACATGACAACCTCCCAATTTGGTTTGAGCCAGACGCCGTCAACTTTGACAGCGCCTTTGATTAAATTTTAGGAGGTGTTGGGGAGTGTACTCTAACAGATACGTTACATTTTCAATTCTACAGGTTACATTTAGCCTTTGCGGACGTAATCGGAAGGAGCCATTGCATACATCTTTTTAAAGGCACTGGAAAAATGGGAGGGGTTGGAGAAACCCACTTCGAAAGCTACCTGTGCAATGTTACCAAAACCGGATTTAAGAAGTATAGCCGCTTTCTTAAGACGCATCGTTTTGATAAATGCCGAAGCGGAAAGACCGGTCAAAGCGTTGAGTTTGCGGTGCAGCTGCACGCGGCTAAAAGCCACTTCTTTGGCAAAGGCATCAACTGTAAAGTCTTCGTCGGAAAGGTGGGTTTCTACAACCCGGCGGCAATGCTCCAAAAAGCGTTGATCCGCGGATGTAATATTTATTTCGCCAAAATCAACATGTTTTTCGGTAAGAAACTTTTTGTGCAGCCTTTGCCTGTTTTCTATAAGGTTGCCGATTCGAATCAGCAGTTCCCGGGCTTTAAAGGGCTTTGTGATGTAGGTATCCGCGCCGGTTTCCAGTCCTTTATACATATCCTGTTCCTGGATTTTTGCCGTAAGCAGAATAACCGGGATATGGCTGGTACGGAAATCCTGTTTCAGTCTGGCGCAAAACTCAAAGCCGTCCATTTCCGGCATCATCACATCACTTACGATAAGCTGTGGATTAAATTTCAGCGCTTTTTCGAATCCTCTGCGGCCATCGGAAGCGCTTTGTGTTTTATATTTTTCTTCCAGATGGCTCTTAATATAATCCAGCATTTGATGGTTATCTTCTACAATCAAAATACGCGGTTGTGTGGATTGTTCTGTTGAAATGTCTGATTGTTCTTTCTCGCTCAGCGATGGTTTTTCTTCCAACGCTTCGGCTATTCCGCTTTGCTTTTGTGCTTCCATGATGGGCAATACAATACTGAATCTGCTACCCCTGCCGGGCGTGCTTTCTAATGCCAGCTCTCCTTCATGCATTTCCACCAACTCCTTAACCATGGCCAGCCCAATGCCTGTTCCGCTGATGCGCTTGTTAATTTCATTGTCCACCTGAAAATACATTTCGAAAATACGCTGCTGCTGCTCCGGCGCTATGCCAATACCGCTATCCTTAACGGCTATTTCAATATGGTCTTTTTTCTCTTTTTCAGTTGCCCCGGGTTTCAGCTGCGCGGATACTTCAATCTCCCCGTTTTCAGCGGTGAATTTAAAAGCGTTGGAAAGCAGGTTGTTCATGATTAGCGCAAACATATCTTTATCAACCTGCCCCATGGCACGGGCAAGATCTGTCTTAAAGCGCAGATTTTTATTCTCAGCTTCAGCCCGGGATTCAAAAGCGGCCAGCACGATCTTCAGCAGCGAGATGAGTTCGCATTTTTCCCGATGCAGAACAAGCTTGCCGCTTTCCAGTTTTGACAGCTCAAGATACATTTTTACCAGCTTGTCCATTTGGCCGGCATTACTTTGAATACGCTTTAGATCTTTTATCTGATCTGCCCGGCCCTTTTTAAGCAGCCGTTCAACGGGCCCGCTGATCAGCGTGAGCGGTGTGCGGAATTCATGCGAGATGGAGGCAAAGAAGCGTGACTTCATCCGATCCAGTTCTTTCAGGGTTTCAGCCTGTTCATGCTCCATTTTCAGATCGTATTTAAGGCGCTGCCTTTTTAGTTCATAGGCCCGGATACTCAACAGCGCGGCCAGCACAATGGCAAAATAGAGGCCGTATGCCCAGTAGGTGCGCCACCAGGGCGGGGCAATATATATCTCCAGGGATGTGCCCTCCATGTTCCAAACGCCGTCGTTGTTGGAGCCGCGGACATGCAGCGTATAATTTCCCGGAGAAAGGTCAGTAAAGGTGACATCGTGTTTTGTACCAAGCTGAATCCAGGAATCGTTAAAGCCATCGAGTTTATAGGCATATTGGTTTTTTGCAGGATTTCTGTAGTTAAGAGCAGCAAACTCGAAATTCAATATGCGGTCTTTATACGTAAGAAAGAGAGATTTTTTCCCAGAAAAATCATCAATAATGAGTGGTTCATTTTTTTTGACTTCACTGTTATATTTGGTCAGACGAGTTATGACGATCGGTGGAATATGAGGGTTGTCTTTTATGCTGTCAGGATGAAAAAAGTCCACACCTGATCTTCCGGGAAAAAACATTTCTCCTGCTTTGTTTTTATATGGTGGCCCACTTAAATAGGCGGAGTTGACTAAACCGTCATTAGTGTCATAATTCTTTATTTTTTGGGTTGTAGGATTAAAACGGCTTATTCCATATCGCGCCTGAATCCATAAACTGCCACTGTCATCTTTTAGGATACCTGAAATTTGGTTATTTAAAAGACCGTCTTTTTCTGTAATACAATTAAATGTCCCTGTAGAGCGACTAAATTTATTAAGTCCACCCGCAGTAGCTACCCAAAGATCATATGTTTCATCTTCAACCACTGTTCTTACAATATTGTGGCTGATGCTTTTCGGGTCTTTAGGGTCGTGCATAAAGCGGACAAATTTGTTTTCCTCAAAATTAAATTTATTTAAGCCTCCGCTCCAGGTAGATATCCACAAGTTACCAAAATGATCCTCGAACAACCTGCTGGTTTGGTTTGTACTGATGCTATTTGGGTCTTGAGGATTTCGAACGTAATGTCTGAATGTGTCATTTTCACGATCAAATAGATTCAACCCTCCATAAAAAGTCGCAATCCAGAAACGCCCCTTACTATCTTCGAGCATTTCGTTTATACGATTGGAGCTGATGCTTAAAGGATCGTTGGGATCATGTTGATAGCGCCTGAAAGATTTTGTTTCTCGATTAAACAGATTTAATCCACTGTTCCAGGTTCCAAACCAAAGCTTGCCGGCTTTGTCTTCATACATACCCATAATACCGTTTTCGCTGATGGTGGATTCGTCAGAAGGATCGTGAAGATATCTGTTATATTCGTCCGTTGATTCATCATAGCTAATAAGGCCCTGGCCGTTAGTTCCAATCCACAAAACTCCTAAATGGTCTACTAATACTGAATACGCATCGATATAAACCGTCGAGTCCGTATAGAAAGGATTAATAGAAATGTTATGAAATTGTTTTTTGTCCGGATCATACTTATTAATACCAAAACCCTTGCCTTTGGCACGTCCCCACATGCTTCCCGTGCCAATCCATATTATCCCTGTACGGTCTTCGTAAATGGCGGTGACATAATCTGAGTTAAGACTATATGGATCTTCGGGGTCATGTTTTACATAGCTGAATACATTTGTTTTTGGATTTAGGATATTAACGCCACCGCCCTCTGTACCTATCCATAATTGCCCGGAGCGGACTTCCTGTATGTCCCAAATTACATTATTGTTGAGACCTTGTGAGTTTTCAGGTTCCTGTCTGAAAATCTTAAATGTTTTCGTTTCCGGATTAAACCTGATCAATCCATCATATGTCCCTATCCATAAATTGCCCTTCCTGTCCTCGGTCATACAGTTAATGGCCTTTTGTAGGCGGGTCATGCTGGCGTTATCAAAGTAGGAGAATTTATTTTGTTTTCTATCGTAAAGATTTAAGCCGCTATTTGTACCAATCCAAAGCCTTCCGCGGCTATCTTCATGTACACACGTAACGGGCCCTTCGCTGATAGAGTTCGGGTTTTCATTGTCCGGTAGAAATTTTTTATATTTTCCCTTTTCCAGGCGCAATAAACCTAATGTAGTACCGACCCAAAAATTGTTTTGGCTGTCTTCATATATATCTAAAATCTGGTTAGCGCCCAATTCATAGGGGTTGGTTGTGCTGGTATCCCGCTTTCCGACATATCGGATAAACTTTCCAGTCGTGCGGTCTAACCTGTTCAAGCCGTGAATCAAAGTTCCGGCCCAAATCGAACCTGAATTGTCCTCAAAAAGCGAAAGCACGTGATTAGACGACAATGAGGTAGTGTCTTGCACTTGGTTTTTGTAAATGTGAAAGTTGTACCCATTATATCGGACAAGCCCCCTATCGGTAGCAAACCATAAAAACCCATACTTATCCTGAAGAATGTCTAATGTGAATGCTCCCTTCAAAGGATCATCAAGTGGGAGCCGTTCAATTTTAATATCATTGAATGCTTCAACATTCAAAAAACTGCCCATTATAAAATATAAGACAGCGAGAAAAGTTAAGCGCATAAGCTGATGCTATATGTAAAAGATGAAACGTCAAATTATAAAAATGTAAAGAAGCAAAAATCAAATGTGGATAGTAGTATTTCAATTTTCTTTCATGCCGTATCACATCTCCGCAGTTTCCGAAAGCTTTGGAGAAGTACAATTGCCGCAGTCCTTTGCCCTTTGTGTATTTATTTCTGTTTTGGTTGTGGCGCAGCAAGCGGTCTTGCAGATTATTGGTTTGGCCGATGTAGAAGATATCATGAGATGGGGAGTTTATGAAGTAGGTCCAGTACATACATCCTCCAAAATAAAAAACCCCGGCACCATTGGACCGGGGTTTGGTGTGGGCGCTACTGGATTCGAACCAGGTGGCCCTCCCGTTAGTAATCGGGATGCCCTAGACCAGCTCAGCCAAGCGCTCCTTCAGGTAGTCTTTGTTTTTGTAGCGTTTTAGTTTTTGCTCCAGTTGCACTGCTTCCGCTCGTGTATCAAAGGCTTTTGAGAAAAAGAGCTGCCAGGGTCCTTTGCCTTTTGTGTATTTATTTCTGTTTTGGTTGTGGCGCAGCAGGCGGTCTTGCAGATTATTGGTTTGGCCGATGTAGAAGATATCATGAGAAGGGGAGTATATGACGTAGGTCCAGTACATACATCCTCCAAACTAAAAAACCCCGGCACCATTTGACCGGGGTTTGGTGTGGGCGCTACTGGATTCGAACCAGGTGGCCCTCCCGATAGTAATCGGGATGCCCTAGACCAGGTCAGCCAAGCGCTCCTTTAGGTAGTCTTTGTTTTTGTAGCGTTTTAGTTTTTGCTCCAGTTGCACTGCTTCCGCTCGTGTATCAAAGGCTTTAGAGAAAAAGAGCTGCCAGGGTCCTTTGCCTTTTGTGTATTTATTTCTGTTTTGGTTGTGGCGCAGCAGGCGGTCTTGCAGATTATTGGTTTGGCCGATATAGAAGATATCATGAGATGGGGAGTATATGACGTAGGTCCAGTACATACATCCTCCAAAATAAAAAACCCCGGCACCATTGGACCGGGGTTTGGTGTGGGCGCTACTGGATTCGAACCAGTGACCCCCTGCTTGTAAGGCAGGTGCTCTAGACCAGCTGAGCTAAGCGCCCAAGATTTTCGTTTTTTGCCGGTCAATGACCCTCCCGATGTAAATCGGGATGCTCTAGACCAGCTGAGCTAAGCGCCCAGGTATTGAGCTATTTACTCAAAATCAAGACTTTTAAGATACTGACCTTTTTATTTTTTTTCAATACCTGTCATTTATTTTTCGCAAGGATTGAAATCGGGATGATGACCAGGTAGGCAACCACCAGAAGAATAGGGGCCAGTGTGCGCGATAAAAAGCCATCCACAGGAGGCTGGGCCATTAAAACAAATCCTATTGCAATGACCAGTATACCTAAACCAAGCAGCATCAGGTTGCGGCGGCCAAAAGTGAAGCTTTGGACGTTAGATGCAGATTTCTTATTTTTGGGCGTTCCTTTTGCCATAAATACAATCCTCGCGAGTCAGGTCAAATGAAGTTTCAATATAGTTGTTTCACTTTTTCTAAGCAATACGGAATTTGTTCCTTTTTCCTCACGCGGCTGGCTTTCGCCTCTTTGCTGATTGCCTCGTCTCTTTATGGACAGAGTGACAGCCTGGGTGTTTTATTGCCTGAATTGAGCGATGATGACGATGATGGCAGCAGCGAACTGTTCTATTATTACAAGAGCAATCCGGTGCGCGTTAACGAGGCCAATCGCGGGCAATTGCTGGATATACCGTTTATGCCGCAGTGGGCGGCCGATTCCATCCTGGCCTGGCGCGAGCGCAATGGTGAAGTAGATGGCCGGCGTACATTGCGCGCAATCTTGGGTGACGAATACTACGGCCTGCTGGGCGATTTGCTGGATACACGTCCGGCCCGGCCTCTGCGACGCCAGGTTGTGCAGCGCCAGACATACAAGATTGAGAAAATCCCGCAGATTGAGGATGGCCGTTATGCCGGGGACGCTTTCTACAGCTACACGCGGCTGAATTTTGAATGGAACCGGCAGTGGTCGCTGGCGGCCATTGCCCAAAAAGATCCCGGCGAAGAAAGCTACACCGACCACTTTAATTTTGCGGTAGAAGGTGATTTAAAAAATTGGCGCATTATTGCCGGGGATTACAACGTGCAGTGGGCTTCCGGCTTGGTAATGGGCGGCTCCTTCGGGAAGCGCAAAAGTTTGCTGCCCTCCTACTCGTTGCGCTTCCGCGGCGTGCGCGCCCGGCCCCATATCAGCAGCTCGGAGAATGCGGGTAAGCGCGGCATCTATGTCGGCGGGGCTTTACCGTTAAACATCGAACTTCACCTGTTTGCGGCACGCACTGCCCGCGATGTGCGTTTTGAAGGCGATACACCGGTTTCGCTGCGCAACGACGGCTACCACCGCAGCGCCAATGAGATCAACGGCTACCGGGGAATTGACGAGACTCTGCTGGGTATGGCAGCCACGGCACGGTTGGGAAAAGTTGACGTTGGTCTGCTGTGGGACAATTACAGCTATAACAAATCCTTTGAAGCGCGGCCCCCGGTTATTAGCGAAAACGAGTGGCGCCGGCAGCGTTTTGCCTTCAGCGGAAGCAGGGCACAGCACATCAGCTTTTTTTACAGTGCCGGATTGGGTCCGCTGCAATGGACCGGTGAAGCGGCCATCGATCACAACAGCAGCCCGGCGCTTTTTCAGTCGTTGTTGCTGAGGAAGGATGATTGGCAGGCGGGTTTGCTTTTTACCCATCTGGACAAGAAATGGCAGGCCGTTGACGGCAACCTGTTCGACAGCAGCAGTGACGCCCCGCAGGGCGCGCAGGCTCTCTATGCCACGCTACGCTTCCGGCCTGTCCGGCAAGTGACCTTGAGCGGCTACCGCCTGCTGGAAAAGGAGATCTGGCGCAGCTTTTTTGATGAGCTGCCGATGCAGCAGAGTGACGGCCTGGTGCAGGTGGACTGGAAGCTGAATAAAAATGAACTGAGCGCGCGCTGGCGGCAAAAACAATCGCAAATATTTATTGAACAAGATGGGCCGCAACAACGGGTGCAGCCGCTGCAAAACGAATGGCGCGTGGAGGGGCGTTTTGTGCTTTCGCGTGACGTGCAGCTGCGCAGCCGCTGGCAGCATACGCAAATCAGCCATTACCGCGAAAAGGGCACGCTGCTTTTCCAGGATGTGCGTTTCCAGGCGGCGCGAAACACGGAGATCAGTACGCGGCTGACGCTGTTTAAGACCGATTCCTACACCAGCCGCATTTATGAGTATGAGCATGACTTGCCGGGCAGTTTTGCCAACCGCGCGCTTTACGGCAACGGCTACAAATTCTACATCCGGCTGCGCCAGAAGCTGTATGAAAATATCGATGTGTGGTTGAAGTGGCGCTACCAGGCGCGGGAAGAAACAGGACGATACGGCAGACCGGGCTATGACCTGGACCGTGAGTTGCGCGCCCAACTGGCCTGGAACTTCTAAGAAGAAAATTCCAAAATACAAATCCCAAATCTCAAATAAACTCTAAAGATCAAGTCTAAAGCCAGCAACGAGGTTGTTAACCCGTGAATAAGCCTGTTACATTTACCCATGACTTCAGTCATGGGACGTTGCTTCGGGAAATTATACTGCGGCAAACCGATTCATTATCGGTTTTTTGAGACTGGGCTGCTTTGAAACCGATGAATCCGTTACTGGAAAGTATTGCGTTTGCCAAAGTCCCACGACTGAAGTCGTGGGTTAACGCAAATCCGGCGGATTCCAAATTATACCTGCGTGAAGTTTGGTATGATTTTTTGGTATTTGCAGCATTTCAGCATCAGGCTTGCTGCAGCCAGCGCAGGATCTCTTTCCAGGTGGGTTTTTTGCCCATCATCAGCGTGTTGACGCGGAAGAGCCTGCCGGCAATAACAATCATAAACAGGATCGATATCAGCATGATGATGGCGGTGATGGCGATGTCCGTCTGCAGGGGTTCGCTGCTGAGCGGGATACGCAGGATCATGAACGAAGGCGTGAGAAAGGGAATGTAGCTGAGCACGCGCACCAGCGTCCCATTGGGATCGTTGAGTACAAGCAGCGATAACAGGGCCGGCATAATGGCCAGCGTGCGCAATACCTGATTCACCTGCTGGGCGTCGTATTCACTGGAAAATACAGACGCCACCGTGATAAAAATCGAACCGTAAAAAAGAAAGCCCAGCGCGAAGTAGAAGATAAAGTAAAAAGCGTTGGTGGCATTAAGGTAACTCAGTCCGCTGCCGCTGATGACGCCCAGACCCAGCAGGATAATGGTGAGCAGGAACCAGCAGAAGATCTGGAACAGGCCCAGGCTGCCCATGCCCAGAATTTTTCCGCCCATGATCTGCGTGCCACTGGCGTAGGACATCAGCACTTCCATAACGCGGTTGGTCTTTTCGTTGAGAACGCCGCTGAACAGGTGGCCGCCGGTGGTAAAGATGGCCACAAACAAAAGGAATACGGCGATCAGCGGGCCGTAAAACTGGGCATAAAGATTCCATTCCTCGGCCATGCCGCCGCTCATGGTGTATTTCTCCAGCTCCACCGGCCGCAACAGGTCACGCATGTCGCGGCGGTCTATGCGAATATCTGCTAACCGTTTACGCAGCACAATATTCTGCAATGCCTTTTCCAGACGCTCCGTATCCAGCAGGTCTCCCGGTGTGCGCGAATGGTACTCCACCTCGCCGGTGCGGACAAAATCCTGCGGAAAAACGAGATAGGAGCTTAGCACGCCCCTGGCAATCATCGAATCGGCCATGATGCGCGCCTGCTGTAGGTAAACGCTGTCCAGCGCCACCTTGTAACGCTGTTTTTCAATTTCCAGGAGCTGCTTCTCGTCGCGTACCTCGACCAGCCGTTCGTAGGATTGATCCAGCCGGAACTGGCGGTTGGGCGTGGACTGGTTTTTATAGATGCCCTCGCGCTCTTCCTTGATCTGATTCAGCAAGGCGCTGATCGAATCGACCTGATTGTTGATATCCTGGTATTCGAAATTCATTGAGCGGTAAATGGGCGAGTTGTTGACGTTGATGTTGAATACTTCGTATTCGGCCAGGCGGTTGTCCAGACGGTATTCGCGGCTGAGGGCGTTTTGCAGTTCCACGCCCATGTTTTTATCGGAGAGATCGACGACGCCGACAAGTTTGACGGAGACATCCTCATCGTAGGCGATAAAATAGACCGGCAGGAGCAGGATCAGCGCAAAGATCAGCGGCGAGATAAAGGTATTGAAAATGAAGGCGCGGGAACGCAGACGGCTGATAAATTCCCAGCGGGCGATTCGTAGAATGTTTTTCATTTTATTTCCTTTTTTTCACCATGAGAAGCATGGGTGCGTCTGGAGATCCCGGTGTTGGCTGCGCCAAACCCCGATAAATGGCATCGGGACAGGCCGGGATGACAGTATGCGCTCCTGTCATCCTGAGCTCCACGAAGGATCTCCCGGTCTGTCATTTTGCCTCATGCCTGATTGCCTATTTCTGTACACTGTTTTCGGCGCCGCCGGAATTGTGAATGATGTCCAGGAAAATATCATGCAGCGACGGTTCGACGACCTCAAAGCGGCGGATACGGATTTTAGAGCCGGCGTTTTTCAGAAAATCGGCCACGTCTATTTTGGGATCGATAAAGCGGAATTTGTAGGCCGTGTTGTACTCTTCGAGCACCTCCACGCCGCTGTGACTCTGCAGAAAAGCCAGCGTGTCGTCGGCATCGAGAAAGTAGGCGTCTTCGCGGTATTTCTTTTTTATGTCCGCGATGCGTCCATCCAGTACCGTGCGCCCGCGGTTCATCAGGCAGATGTGGTCGCACATTTTTTCGGCCACGTCCATCATGTGCGTTGAGATGATCAGGATCTTGCGTTTTTCCTTGTACTCGCGCAGGATGTCGCGCAGCACGATCTGGTTGATCGGGTCCAGGCCGGAGAAGGGCTCATCGAGGATCAGTACATCGGGATCGTGCAGGAAGGCGCTGATAAACTGGATTTTTTGCTGCATGCCCTTGGAAAGCGTGTTGATCTTACTATCGGTAAAATCCACCAGACCAAGGCGGTCCAGGTAGCGGATCGCTTCTACCTCTGCTTTGCGCTTACTGAGATTGTTAAGTGTGCCGAAGTAGATCAAGGTATCCAGCACGGTGGCGTAGGGGTAGAGGCCGCGCTCTTCCGGCAGGTAGCCAAAATGGATCGCTTTAATCTTGCCGCGTTCATTGCCGTCAAAAACAATCTCGCCTTCATCCGGCCGGATGATATTCATGATCATGCGCATCATCGTGGTTTTGCCGGCGCCATTGGGGCCCAGCAATCCGAATGTTTCGCCGCCGCGCACGGTAAAGGAGAGGTCATCGATCACCATGCTGTCGGCCAGCGCCTTGGAGACGTTCTTAACTTCCAGCGCTTTGTCTTTGGCGCCTGCAGGTTTTTTCTCTTTTTTGTCCGCCATGCTTACTCCAGTTCCACCGCCGAGTGGGTCATTTCCAAAAGCCGATCCTTAAAATCGTCAATCCGGCTTTGCGGCACAAGCACTTCCATTTTTACCCCGGCGCTGTAATCGCTGGCGGCGATGCGTCCGCCAAAATTGTCCAGCAGGTGGCGCACGGTCTTTTCCAGCGCGTAGTCAAAACGCAGGGCAATCTGTTGCACGCGGATCTTCGTTTTGCGCGGCACATCTTTCAGCGCCAGGGCCGCGGCATCACCGTAAGCGCGCAGCAGTCCGCCTGTGCCCAGCTTTGTGCCGCCAAAGTAGCGCGTTACCACCACCAGTATTTCCAAAAGTTCGCTGCCTTCAATCGCCTGCAGAATGGGCCGTCCCGCCGTACCCGATGGTTCGCCGTCATCGGAAATGCGAAAGGTATCCGCAGCGACGCGCCAGGCGTAGCAGTTGTGCGTGGCGTCGTAATACTTTTTGGCGATTTCGGCATAGCGCTGCTCCGCGTCTTTCACCGAAGCAACCGCCACAACCGTCGCCAGAAAACGCGAGCCCTTGACCTTGATCTCGGCGCTATAGCTCTCCGTCGGCACCTGGTACGTATCGGGATTTTTATTCATGCTGGGAAGTTAGTGCTTGCAAAGTATGGGTGCAAAAAGAAGAGAGTGTGTTAATGCGTGTTCAAGTGTTCATGTATTCAGGTTTTACAATCTTGATCATGATCGTGCTCCTGATCGTGATCAAAAAAACGTAGAGACGCAACATCTTGCGTCTTCCGAAACACGTGAAAAAAAAATAAAATCTTCACCCCGCCACCTGCTTTCATTTGTCGCCAATTAACGTATTTTTGGTCAATCGCAATCCGATACGCAAAATCTTTCGTCTCTACGTTTGGGGTTTGCCATGAACCTTTACAAAAACAAATACCGCATTCCTTCCGCCAGGCTGACATCCTGGGATTACGGTGAAAACGCGCCATATTACGTCACGATCTGTACAAAGGACAGGATGTGTTGTTTTGGAGAAATAGTATCCGCAAAAATGCAATTATCGGATTTAGGCGCATGGGCCAAGCGCTGCTGGCAGGAAATTCCTGTACATTTCCCTTTTGTAATTCCTGGCGAATATATCATCATGCCTAATCATATTCATGGGATACTCATAATTGACAAACCACAAAATGTAGAGACGCAAAATGTTGCGTCTAAAAACACCTCCAAACCTCAAAACCGCTTCGGTCCACAATCCCAAAACCTGGCATCTATTATCCGCGGATTTAAAATAGGTGTAACAAAATACGCGCGAGAAAAGGACATACCTTTTGGCTGGCAGGCCCGTTATTGGGATCATATTATTCGCGACCAAAGGGATTACGATAAAATTAGTCAATATATCGTCAATAACCCGGCGCGATGGGAAGAGGATGAATTGTATAAAACGCTATAAGCTTGTTAATTTTATGGCAGCACCAACGTAGAGACGCAAAAAATTCATTCTTATATTCCCCTGCACTTCTCCCCGCAATCCCTTATATTTCTAAAACACCATTAATAAACAGGAAAATGTGTTATGCATCGTTTTGTTCTTTTTCTGCTGCTGGCCGGCGGGCTGATGGCCCAAAGCGCCAACGACGAGCTGGTCAACGTCAAAGACCTGATCCCCGACATCGCCATCGATATCCGCTACAACGGCACCAACAATTTTACCGATCAAAAGCTCTACAGCACCGATGAATGTTTCTACTCCATCGGCGGCATCAAACAGCTGCAAAAAATCCAGGATGAGCTGGCCGGTATCAGCGAGCACAACGGCATCCAGCGTCCCGAGGGGCTGGGGCTGAAGATCTTCGACGCCTACCGCCCGCACACGGTGCAATACCTGATGTACGACATCGTCGGGCCGCCCTACGTGGCCAATCCGGCAAACGGCTCCAACCACAACAAAGGCTCCGCGGTCGATCTCACCATCATCGATAAAGCCACCGGCGAGGAGCTTGACATGGGCACCGATTTCGATTTCTTCGGACCCGAAGCCGGACACAATTACACCGGCCACAGTGACGAGGTCAACAGCAACCGCGCGCTGCTTAAAAACCTGATGCTGAAATACAACTTCGAACTCTACTCCGTCGAGTGGTGGCACTACTCCTACGTGCCGGCCAAAAGCTACCCGCTGCTCGACTTCCAGATGAAATAACAAGGACGTGGCCATGAAAACCTTTTTTAAAATTACACTCTTTCTTTTTGTGGCGATTGCCGCATGGGCCGGCGAAGAATTCCGGGTCAACACGGAAATTATCGGCGTCCAGCGCGACCCACAGCTGGCTCGTATAAACAGCACGGAGTACGTTGTTGCCTGGAATAACAGTCATGATTTCGACAGTGGCGATATTATGCTGCAGTATCTCAGTATAAGTAATGACAATAAAAACGGCGATCCCATTGTCGTCAACCAAATCACAGATGGTGAGCAGGAAAAAGCGCGCATCGCCGGCGACGGCGAAGGCCGGTTGATTGTCACCTGGGTGACGCACAACGGCATGGAATCTATTTTTGATGTGAAAGCGCGCCTCTACGATGGTGCAAACTGGGGTGATGAATTCCTGGTCAACCAGGTCACCGCCGAAAGCCAGACCAACCCGGCCGTGGCAATGCACAGCGACGGCAGTTTTACCATTGCCTGGGAATCGTGGTACCAGGATGGCAGCGATCGCGGCGTTTACGCGCGTATGTTCAACAGCGACGGCACAGCAGCCACGGATGAATTCCGTGTGAACAATCGCACCGCCTACAGCCAGGCCCATCCCGCGCTGCGCTATTTTGACGATGGCAGTTTTGTGGTGGTTTGGGAATCGTTCAAGCAGGATGTGGCGACGCCTTCGGGCTACGGCCAACTGGGTCGCGTTTTCAGCGCCAGCGGCGAAGCACTGACCGCCGAGACCGGCATCAACAGCTACACCAACGACTACCAGTGGCTGGGCGATGTGGAGACTTTTAGCGACGGCAACTGGGTGGCCGTGTGGTGCTCCTGGCAGCAGGACGGCGACAAGGGTGGCATCTACCTGCAGCAGTTTGACAACGCCGGCAGCAAGTTGGGCAACGAACTGCAGGTCAACGAGACAACGCATCACTACCAGTGGCTGCCGCGCATCCAAAAAAGCAACGACAGCACCTTTGCCGTGGCCTGGGGCAGCTTTGAGCAGGATGGCAGCCGTGAAGGGGTGGTGGCCCAGGTTTTTCGCCGCGGCGAAACCGAAATCCGCAAGCATGCTTTTGAAACACCGCTGAACCTTTACACCGATAATTTTCAGTGGGAACCGGATCTGCTGCCCACGGACAATGACGGCGAGTGGCTCTTTGCCTGGTCCAGTTGGGGCCAGTTTGACGCCGACTACGAGGTGATCGGCCGCCGCCTGACGCCCATCGCGCCGGTGGGTTATTTTGCCGATTCCAAACAGCAGCAAACGGCAGGCAATTCGTCGTTTCGCTTTACCGTACACGTGGTCAATCCCGATGATGTGAAAGACGCCAATTACGAAATCAGCTTTCCGCAGGCCGGCGAAAGCGAAGCCACGGCCCAGATAAGAAACCTGACAGATGATGCCGTGGTTGTGGAGTCGCTGCCGTTGAACGGGGGCGAAAATATGTTCTACATCAGTGAGGTGTTTGAAGGCATCGCCGTGGAGATGAAGCCCGTTTTTGATTTTGACCTCGATTACGCCAACAGCTATTTCGAGAACAACAGCGGCAGCAACCTGGCCTTTGAAATCGGCGAACCGACGTTGGGTACGTACCTGCTGGCGCCGATCGATGTGGCCATTATCTGGGGCAACACCGACACACTTTCCGATGGTACGTTTGCACAGCCCAGCGACACCGCCCAGGGCTATTTCGGTGATGTGCCGGTGCCTTTTTATGCATGGAACCTCACCGACGGTGAACGCTTGGAGCTGTTTGTGGCCGAAGACAACAAGCTGCAAAACACACGCTGGGAGCCCACCGAAGATGTGGTCATGCTGACGCCTGAGCAGTACCGCGAATCCAGCAACAACACACACGCGCAGATTATCGCCCTGGCCCCGGACGGCGATGTGCTTTACCCCCAACCCGGTGATACCAACTTCGTCTACACGCGTCGCCCGGTGACATCCGAAGATGTTTTCGCTTTTAACACCAGCGGCGATTTCGTCTCCGATATCGCTCAGGAAAAACTGAACGCTCCGCTAAGCATGGAGCTTTTACCCAACTATCCCAACCCGTTTAACCCCACGACTACCATCCGCTACCGGCTGGAAAAAGCGGGGCAGGTACGGCTGGATATTTTCAATGTTTTGGGACAGAAGGTGGCCACGCTGGTGGATGGCAAAAAGCAGCCGGGCAGCTACCGCGTTTTATGGGATGCCCGCAACCTGGCCAGCGGCAGTTATTTTTACGTGCTGCGCGCCAATGGCGAAACCCGTGCCCGCAAAATGCTTTTACTGAAGTAGGAGGATAACCACAGAGGGTGCAGAGGCTCTCACAGAGGCCACAAAGTTTTATTTTAAATATCAAAAGAACATTTCTCTGTGTTCTCCGTGAACCTGCTCTGTGCTCTCTGTGGTTTAGAAAAGTTTGACAAACCCGTATTTGCCTGTCGATTTTAGGTAAGGTTTGAGAAAGAGATCATGAGCAAAGAAGAAATATTGGCAAAATTAAAAACACTGGTTCCTGAACTGCGCAGCAAGTACGGTGTTCAGCGCCTGGGGCTTTTTGGTTCTGCCGCGGGCGGAAAAGGCGTTACTAACAATGATGTTGATATCGTTGTGGAAATGCCACCCGATTTGTACGCGATGGTTCATATCAAGGAAAAACTTGAAAAGGAACTCCACTCCTCTGTTGATCTGATACGATACCGTAAACACATGAATGCCTTTCTAAAAAAACGCATCGATTCCGAAGCCATCTATGTCTGATAGAGCTCTGCTTGCAGAAATAATAAGCCAGATTTTGGAAGGCATTTCCAAGATAGAGCGACGTTTCTCCGGTATTAATTCACCAGAAGACTTTTTAGCGGATGATGGCTTAGATCGTCTTGACGCGATAGGCATGATGCTGATAGCGATTGGTGAGAGCCTTAAAAATTTTGAAAAAAAGGTGGCAAAAAATTTTTCGACGAACATCCGGAAATTGACTGGAAGGGTGCAAAAGGCGTCCGGGATTTTTTGAGCCACCATTATTTTGATCTGGATGCAGAAGTGGTTTTCAATATTTGTGATGAGAAAATCCTCGGACTAAAAAGGGCGGTTATCAGTATTCAAAAAGAGGTCAACCAATAGCGTTAATCACCGCGGCGCGGATAATTTTATAGAAAATCCTCAGCGTACTATGTGAAGCCCTCCGTGCTCTCTGTGGTTAAAAAGGTTGATTTCCCCTTAACAAAGGGGATTAAGGGGTTGTGTATGCAGCCTTTGCCTTTTTTTGCAAAGGACAACCCACTGGCCCCCTTTTTTAAGGGGGAACGAATTTTTGCGCCAAACTCCATTAAAAGATTTTCTCCATGCCTTCTGTGAACCGCTCCGTGCTCTCTGTGGTTAACCCAAAACCAGTAATAAAAACAAACCCCGTTTTATGTCAAAGTATTGGATAGGAGTAGCAGCCAAAGAGCATATTATGCTTGGCGTGCGTGGTAAATTTTGCCAGCTGGGCCACGGCCGGCTCACGCACATCAGGCGGCTTAACAGCGGCGACTGGCTGATCTATTATGCGCCGCGCACGACGCTGAAGAACGGCGAAAAAGTGCAGGCCTTTGTGGCTCTCGGCCAGATTCGGGCCGGGCAGCCCTATCAGGTCGAGCTTCCCGGTGGCTTTGCGCCCTGGCGCCGGAATGTGGCTTACGCCAAGGTGCGCCCCGCCAAAATACAGCCGCTGCTGGATGACCTTTCTTTCATTAAGGACAAGCGTTATTGGGGCGTAAGATTTCGCCGCTCCCTGTTCGAGATTAATCACCACGATTTCGAACTTATTGCGCGTGCCATGGGCATTGAAGCCAAATGAAAACAGGGTATTATTGTTTCGGATTTGTTTTTTGCTATTTGAGATTTCTTAAATTCAGCCATGCGCATCATCGATCTCTCCCACACCATTGAAGAAGACATTTCCGTTTATCCCGGCAGCGACCGGCCTTTGTTTGAAGATGTGGCCTCCATTGCAGAAAACGGTTATGCCGAAAAGCGTCTCACGCTGTTCAGCCATCACGCTACGCACATCGATGCGCCGTGCCACATCCTCGAGGGTGGCAAAACGCTGGGTGATTTTCCTGTGGAAAAATTTATCGGCCGGGCGCGCGTTGTGGATTGCCGCGGAAAGAAAGCCGTAGAAAAAGCCTTCCTGCAGGAGGCGATCGAAAAGCCCGAGGCGTTGGATTTCATCATTTTCAACTGCGGCTGGGCGCCAAAATGGAAAACAGCGGCTTACTTCAACGGTTATCCCGTTTTGACTGCTGAAGCCGCGCGCTGGTTATGCGGCATCCCAATAAAGGGCGTTGGCTTTGACACTATCTCCCCCGATGCCCTGGATTCTTCCGATCTGCAAAACCACCATCTTTTGTTGCAGCGCGACATTTTAATTATTGAAAACCTGACCAATCTTGACGCGCTACCTCGCCAAATATTCACCTTTAGCTGCCTGCCGCTCAAGACAGTCCGGGCAGACGGCGCTCCCGTCCGTGCGATAGCCGTTTGCGATTAACAACGCGATGCCTGCCGCTTATTTTGCGCATCTGCGTTTTACTCATTATCACCTTCATTTTTCAAAAAAACCGTTATTATAGGCCCATTCCATTTTTTCACCTGGGGGAGCCATGCGCCGTCTGTTTTTTGCTCTTTTATCGATTGCCTTAATTGCCAGCGTTGTGTTTTTGCTGCTACCCGAACAGCCTGCCCAAAAGGAAAAGCGCTTGTCCGGCGCTTACAAAGCCCTGCGTCTGTGGACCGAATCGCGCGCTTACCCGGGACGCGACATTCCGCAAAAAGCCTACTTCGACGCTTTTGAAAAGGAGAAACGGCAATCCCTTTCCAAAACCGGCTTGGAGCCTGATTTTGAAAGAGCCGGCTGGCGCAGCATGGGGCCGGACAATGTGCCCGGACGGATGATCGCCCTGGCCGTAAACCCGCAAAACAGCCAGACGCTTTATGCCGGATCAGCCAGCGGGGGGTTATGGCGTACCCATGAGGCATCCACCGGCGCAGGCTGGCACAAGATCGAAACCGGCTATCCTGTGCTGGGCGTTATGGCTATTGCCATCGATCCGGCCGACAGCAATACCGTTTACATTGGCAGCGGTGAAGTTTACGGTTACCAGAAATCGATCGGCGGCTTTGTTATCCGCACCACCCGTGGCAGCTATGGCGTGGGCATTTTAAAAAGCAGCGATGGCGGCCAGACCTGGAACAAAGCGCTGGACTGGACACAGTCGCAACAGCGCGGTATACAGGATATTGTCATTAATCCCCAGAACAGCAGCAGCGTCTATGCCGCCACAACGGAAGGACTGGTTAAAAGCACAAACGGCGGCGCAAGCTGGAACACCGTTCTGGATGTTCCCATGGCGCAGGACATCATCGTTAACCCCGATGATACGCTGAAGGTGCTGGTCTCCTGCGGCAACCTCGGCAGCAGCAACAGTGGCATTTACCGCAGCCTCGATGGCGGCAAGAATTTTTCCAAAGTAAACGGAATACCCTCTTTCCACGGCAAAACCCTGATCGACTATTTTGACAGCGGTCCCGATACGGTGTTTGCCAGTGTGGCCGACAGTCTCAACGGCAAGGGCCTTTACCGCAGTAATGATTTTGGCACAAGCTGGAGCCTTGTTCATAGCGTAGACGTGCCGCAGTACCAGGGCTTTTTTGCCCATTTTGTTGCCGTCCACCCCACTGATGAGCAAAAGGTGGTTCATGCCGGGGTGCAGATTTATGCCTCCAGTGACGGCGGCCAGAGTCTCGACCAGATCAGCGGGCCACACGTGGACCACCACAACTACGCCAAAGATCCCAATAATCCCAACGTGCTGTACATTGCCAATGACGGCGGCGTTTACCGCAGCGCCAACTTCGGGCGCGTTTACAAGGACATAGGACAGGGACTGGTGACCAGCCAGTTTTACAACGGCACCGCCAGCGCCTGGACCGACTCCACTCTGGCCATCGGCGGCTTGCAGGATAACAACACGGTTATCTACGAGGGCAGTAAAAACTGGCGCCGTGTCATCGGCGGTGACGGCTCCTGGGCGGCAATCCATCCGCTTTACCACAACATCATGTGGGGTTCCTGGCAATACAACAATATTCTGCGCTCGGAAGACGGCGGACAGAATTTTGTAACGGCAACAAATGGCATGTCGTCGGAGCGGCGGGCCTTTATCGCGCCCTATGTTGTCGCCAGCGAGCAGCCTAATGTGCTTTATTCGGGGCGTCAGGGCATTTACCGCACGGAGAACCTGGGAAATCTGTGGCAGCTGAAAGCATCCGGCGCCAGCTTCGACAACAATCCTTTCCTGGCCATGGATGTGGCCGCCGATGACGCCGACGTGATCATGGGAGCGACTTCGCCTATCTCTTCAAGGGCCCACGTTTACCGCAGCGAGGACGGCGGCGATTCCTGGACGGATATTACCGGCATTCTGCCCGACCGCTATTTGATGGATATCGCCATCCACCCGCAGGACAATCAAACCGCTTATATTGCGATTGGCGGCTATGGCAGCGGCCACGTTTATAAAACGACCAACGGCGGACAAAGCTGGACCGATATAACAGGCAGCCTGCCCGATGTACCGACGCTTGCTTTGGCTATTGATCCGTTGCAGCCGCAGCATGTGTATGCCGGTAATGATCTGGGCGTCTATCTCACTCCCGATGGCGGCGACAGCTGGTACATTTACAGCCGCGATCTGCCGGAAGCGGTGATCGCCATGGATCTGAATATTTCCAACGCCAACCGTAAGCTGCGTCTGGCCACGCATGGCAACGGTTTTTGGGAGCGGCCATTATACCACACGCCGGATGAGCATTACGTCGCTACATTCGATCCCTTGCCGGCCACGATCATCACCGGCAGCAGCGATTTGCGTTTTTCGGGAACGTTGCAAAATCCGGGAGGAGGCAATCAGCAAACAGCAGCCCTGCTTTCCGTAAATGTGTATGATGATCAGGATAACCTGGTTTACGCGGAAGAAAAACAGGTGTGCTGCGCCGATCCGCAAGGCAGCCTGCCCTGGCAGATGGATGAGCCGTTCAGCGTGGAAGATGCCGGCACTTACCGGATTGTGTTTAACGACGGGCAGCGTGATGTGACCCTGCTTACCAGCGTCATTGCACCGCCGACGATTACGCAGACGCAGGTATCCAAGATTTACCGCGCCTATACAAGCCTCGACAATCCGACTATTTTGCCGCGTGGAGACGATGTGCAGAGCAATGTGAATTTGCCCTTCTCGGTGACCTTTGATAATGAGACCTATAATAAAGTGCAGATCAGCACGAATGGCTGGGTGGAGTTTGGCCGCGGTGGGGACGGTACGACCTACGGGCTTTCAACCTCTTCGCAGATTGGCAGTATCGGCGCTAACCAGAACGGCTCATTGGCCTCAACCAGCCGGCCCACAAAAACGCTGGGTCCCTGGTGGGAAGACCTGAATACCGATACGGGAGCTGGCGCCGGTTTTGTCGGGCACCAAACCCTGGGCAGTGAGCCAAACCGGGTTTTTGTTATCGAATACAACAATGTCCGCGCCTATTTTGATGCCAACCAAACGACAACACGTCTCAACTTCCAGGTGCACATTCATGAAAGCGATTCGCATATAGAATTTGTCTACGGTCCGGTGCAGCAGGGTACATTCGGCGGTGGCGATATAGGCGCCATGATTGGCCTGAAAGACCACGTTGGCGGCGATTACCATTTTTATGATATTGCCGCAGGGGGCAGCGGCCTGACGCAAAGCGTTGTTACAAACCTGAGTCCGTTGAGTGACTGGCCCGGCCCCGACAGCGCCTATGTTATCTATACGTTCCCCACTTCAATTGAAGACGAGAAACCGCAACAGGCACGGCGATTCGCGCTGGGGGCCAACTACCCCAATCCGTTTAACCCGCAAACCACGGTGCCTTTTGAATTGGCCCGCGCGGCTCAGGTTAGGCTGGAACTCTATGATGTGCTTGGCCGCAGGGTGGCCACCATCCTGAACCGGCGCTTGGAGGCCGGGGCACATACCGCTCTTGTGGACGGTCGGGCCTTATCCAGCGGTGTTTATTACTACAGGCTCACGGCCGGTGATTTTATCCAAAGCCGCAAAATGCTGCTTGTGAAATAGCATCTGCACGGAACTCTGTGATCCCGGCTGCCCCGGTGCCATTATTCGGGGCTGGCCTCCCACGCCACGCCGGGATCCCCACAGGGGCAGCAAAATTAATCCTTTTCATTCTCATAATCTTTCTCTTTATCCGCATTCGCCCGCTAAAGATCACGATCAGGATCAAGAAGACTTCCTGACCCCACGACAAAGGACCTCCTGACTTCAAGACATCGAGGGGGTGCATCAAAGCTTCACAACTGCTATATTTTCCCTTACACGTCAACTAAACCCCGGGGTGAATTATGTTTTTCCGATTGCTGACATTTTCGGTTTTGCTTCTTATTCTCGCAGGCTGTTCCCAAAAGCAGGAGGCCGATCTTATCCTTTACAACGGCAAGGTCATCACGCTGGATGATCGCATCGACCGGGCGTCGGCGGTTGCAGTTGCCGGTGATTCTATTATTGCCGTGGGCAGCAATGAAACGATCATGGACCACCAGGGCGATCGCACCGAAATGATAGACCTGGACAGCACCACCGTGGTACCGGGGTTGACGGACGCTCACATTCACATCATGACGCTGGGTAAATTTCTCAATAACCTTGATCTTACAACAGCCAAAAACTGGGATGAAGTAATTGTCAAGGTAGAGCAGGCGGTGGAGAAGGCCGAACCCGGCGAGTGGATTCTGGGTCGCGGCTGGCACCAGGAAAAATGGGACGCGGTTCCGGCTCCGGAAGTTCAGGGCTACCCCGTTCACGACGCTCTTTCGGCCATTTCGCCAAATAACCCGGTCTATCTGGATCATGCCAGCGGCCACGCCGTTTTTGCCAATGCCAGGGCGCTGCAACTGAGCGGCATCGACCGCAATACGCCGGACCCCGACGGCGGTATCATTGTGCGCGACAATCGTGGACGGGCAACAGGAGTATTGCTGGAAAACGCTGAGAATTTCATCGAGGAAGCATACGATCGGCACCTTAAAAGTTTAAGCCATGAACAGCGCCTGGCCATTGAGCGGCGCAAGCTGCAAAGCGCCATGGAGCATTGCCTGGAAAACGGTATTACTTCGATCCACAATGCCGGCTCCAGCACGGAAGACGTTGACCTGTTTAAGGCCATGGCCGATAGCGCCACACTGGATGTGCGTCTCTACGTGATGCTTTCCGCCGATGACACGCTGACAGGTCCGCTGTTGGAAAAATATTACATGGTCGGCTACGGCAACAACCATTTGACCGTGCGCGCCATAAAAGAGTATGCCGACGGCGCCCTGGGCGCCCGCGGGGCCTGGATGCTGGAGCCTTATAACGACATGCCTTCAACCAGCGGGCAGCTTGTTACCCCGCTGGACACTATTCGCGCCCGTGCTGCTCTTGCCAAAGAACACGGCTACCAGTTCTGCACGCACGCAATCGGTGACCGCGCCAACCGCGAGGTGCTGCAGATTTACAGCGATGTTTTGGGCCGCGACGTAACCGAGGATCATCGCTGGCGCGTCGAGCATGCCCAGCATATTGATCCCGTGGATTTGCCGCGCTTTGTGCAAAACGGTGTGATCGCTTCGGTGCAGGCGGTGCATTGCACCTCGGATGGACCGTGGGTGGTAAAACGCATCGGCGAAGAGCGCGCCGGTGAAGGTGCCTATCCCTGGCAAAGCCTGCTGAACAGCGGCGCCCGGCTGGCCAACGGCACAGATGCCCCGGTAGAAGCGATCGATCCCATTGCCAATTTTTACGCGTCGGTCACGCGCAAAACGGCTCCCGATGTGGAGTTTTATCCGCAGGAGGCGATGACCCGCGAACAGGCCCTGCGCTCGCTGACCATTTACAACGCCTATGCCGCTTTTGAGGAAGATATCAAAGGCACCATCAGTCCCGGCAAACTGGCCGACCTGACCGTGCTGTCGCATGACCTGCTCACCGTTTCCGAAGAGCAGATCCGCGAGACGCAGGTGCTGTATACGATTGTGGGTGGGAAGGTGAAATATAAAAAATAGTATTAATCCGGTTTTTGGCGATTCGGGCGGTATAAGCAATTAAATCTTATATAACAGCCTTTTAGTACTTCGTCATTGAATTGCTGAAGGCCTGTTTATATTTTTTTGAAGTCTTTTCCCAAAATCCGAGCTCAGAAAGCAAATGCGTTATCGTCTCATTCATGTGTTTATACTTTTATTAACTTTGGTATTAAGCGCCCAGGAAGTCTGGCAAAAGCTGCCTGGTCCACCAGGAGGTGTAGTACGTTCTATGGCCACTTCAAAGAACGGGGATGGACGAATGGCTCTTGGGACAATAGATGGCCGGGTTTATTACAGCTTTGACAACGGCTCCACATGGTTGCTCAGCCCACACATATTTGAAGATAGGGTGGAAGATTTGGCTTACAATTATGACGGCGGTCTATGGGCCGCCGTTTTTTCCGAGGGTACCTATGTCTCTCGTGATAACGGTATGAGTTGGGTTGAAGAGCGGTTTTTGGCAGGAGAAAAAGATTGGTGCCTTGAAACAGATAACATGAATACAGTATATGTTGGGACAGCGCAAAGCCCTGAAGAGGTCTTTAGAAGTGTCAACCAAGGTAGTACATGGGCGCGAATATTAACTAACCAGTTGGGGGCCATTAATGACATATATTTCTCGAATATTGGTCGACTTTTTGTTTCGGGAAACAGTGGATTGTATTATAGTGATAACGGTGGAAATACCTGGGTAGATAAAGGCTACTTAAAAGATGATTATGCTGTAAAGTATGTTCGCAATAAAGATAGCACTTTTTATGCTTTGACGGAAAACGTCGGGACATTTCTTTCAAACGACTTTGGTCAAAGCTGGATCGAAACGGACTTCACGGATGACCTTCGTAACTCCTTCGCCAATGACATGGTTGTTTTAAATGATTCTACAATATTTGTTACAACCTATTACCGTGGCCTTTTGAAGTCTCAAGATTATAGTTACACATTTTCCGAAATACCCTGGCCGGCGGAGGACGGTTGTTTCTCGAACCTGTTATTGGATTCAAGCAATATACTGTATCTTACAACCTGCGGCGGCGCTGTGTGGCGCTCGCTTGACGACGGTCATTCCTGGCATGAATGGAGCGCCGGAATTTTTAACAGCCAGATAAATGGCATGGCGATAGATGCGTCCGGTGCAATTTACGCTGCTGTTTGGCGGGCAGGTGTGTACAAAAGCGAAAACGACTCGGATTGGCTAAACATGAGCAATGGCATAAGCACGGCCGATATCCACTCCATTCTGGTCACCCAATCCGGAGAATTGTTTGTGGGCATCGCACGCCCGGACCTGCTGCAAGTCCCCATACAACGCGGATTGTTTAAATGGAATACGGACAGCTTATGCTGGACAAAGTGGGGCGAGTTTGGCGACGCGCCTGTACTCGATATAAAAGAAGATGTTGAGGGTACCCTTTATTGCAGGCTTTCCACGCGTGAATTATTCCGGTCTTCTGACAATGCCCAAACCTGGACAAAAATATCGGGCAGTAACGCAATCTCCAGTTTTGAGTCAGACGATCAGGGTACGCTTTTTATGGGTACGGAGAACGGACTGGTTTTCCGCTCCAAGAATAAAGGCGATTCCTGGGAAGAGATTACGACCGGGCTGGCCCGAAACCACCGCATCACATCTATCGAAGCTTCTGACGATGGCATGTTGTATTGCTCGCTGGCCGGGGGCGGAGTCTACCGCTCTTTCAATAAAGGCGATGTGTGGCAGGAGGCCAACACCGGCCTGACTGAAGATGCCATTTTAAAAGTCTCATCCACACCGCAGCTTGAGCTTATTGCCGCCGGCTACAGCGAGGGCGAGTTCTGGTTATCCGATGATCTGGGCAACAACTGGACGTACATCGGCGATCAGCTGGCCAGGCTGGAATATGCATCGATTGCTTATGACCGGCAAGGCTATATCTATTTGGGCACCAACGAGGGCATCTGGAAAAGCACTGACACCCTGTTAACGGCCCTGGGCAACCCGGAAAACGCGCTGCCAACCCGTCCAGCGCTGGGAGCTAATTATCCAAACCCTTTTAACCCGCTCACCAGTATCCCCTTTGAACTGCCGCGGCCAGGTCACATAAAGCTCGAAATATTTGACGCGGCCGGCCGCCACATTACAACCCTGCTGGATGAACAGCGTCCCACCGGCAGACATCTGGCTGTTTTTGACGGAAGCAGGCTTTCATCCGGCGTATACTTCTACAGGCTATCGGCCCAAAGCTATTCTCAAACACGCAAAATGCTCCTTGTCAAATAGGTAGGCGGTTGAGCCGCTAATCTTCTCCTGGCTTTTAAAATAGCGCTCTACTGCTTATTTTATTAACAGCTTTAAATAACTTCAGCCACAGACCGAGATGTTTAAAAATAAGACAAATTCTCCCCGTATAGTTTCCTGTGAATGGGGTGTTGTGCGGGTGGAAAATCAAACCGACCGCTTCAAAGATGTTATGCTTTTTCCCGGTGGCGCTAAAGAGTGGGACTGGACAGTCAGCGGCACGCATCACCAGCCGGGTATCCTCATCGCCGACCTGCAGTTTCTCAGGGAGCAGGGCGCGCAGGTCATGGTCCTTTCACAGGGTTTTTACGATCGCCTGCAACTAAGTGATGACGCGCGACAGTGGCTGGAAAAAGAAGCTATACCATATCAGCAGACCAACACTGCACGGGCTGTGGAAATTTACAACCGGCTGTGCGCCGGAAAACCCACAGGCGCGTTGATCCATTCCACCTGTTAAATAAGGAGCCATCATGAAAAAGCTCTTGCTGGCGATGTTGATCGCCCTTCCCCTTTCCCTGCAAGCCAAAAGCTACAGCATCGATTCCGTCCTGGTGCAGGCGCGGATAACGGAGGATGGTGCCCTGCAAATAAAGCATACGCGCGTAATCCGTTTCAAAAAAGGATCGTTCAGCTGGGCCGATTACAGTCTTCCCCTGCGCGATATTGGCGATGTTTCCGGTGTGGCCGTTCGTGAAGGCGGCCGGGCATATCTGCAAAACGATTCCGAAGACGACGGCACCTATCAGGTCGAAATCAGCGAAGATGAACTGTACATCAAATGGCACTACAGCGCGCGCAAAGAAAGCCGCCGTTTCACGCTGGCCTTTACCCTGAACGATGTGGTGAAACGGCACCAGGATGCGGGTGAGCTCTTTTTTGCTTTTGCCGGAGAGAGCCGGCCCAAGGATACCGGCTTTATGCGTGTGACTGTCTTTTTGCCACAGGAAGCCCCAAGCCGCAGCACGGTGCAGGCCTGGTTGCGTCAGCCGCTTTTTGGCGCGATTGAAACACGGGATGATCGCGTGATTGCCGAGACCACGAACCTGGACCGCAGGACGCCGTTCTTAATGCGCCTGCTTTTCCCGGAATACATGCTGACCGGTGTTGCCCAAAGCCCCAACGCCGTCCGTGATGCGATCAGCAGAGAGGAGCTGCAACTGGCCATGGAACGTGAGCAGCGCCGTGAAACCTATTTCCGCGAGCAGGAAGAAAAACAGCAACTGGCGGAAGAACTCACCCCTTGGGGTTGGCTGATCCTCGCTACCGGAGTTGTGGCACTCGTGTTTATTTACGGCCGTCTGGGCCGCGGCTTCGAAGTAAGGGTGGATCACTCTCAGCAGGGGATGCTTCCTGATATGCATCCGGCGCTGTTTGCCGGACACGCCAATCAGAACCAGGTCAGCGGCCGGTCGGTGGCGGCCACCCTGCTGGAGCTGGCCCGTCGTGGAATCATCCGCATTGATGCCGGGGAGCAGTCGCGCAAGCCTAAAAAGTTTATTTTACGTTTGCGGCGCGACAACTGGAAAAGCACGCAAAGCACCCTGCATGATTTTGAAAATCAGATGATTACTTTCCTCTTCGATGAGCTTGCCGGCGGAGATGAGTTGCACAGCGACGCACTGAAAAAGCGCAAAAGCGATGTGCGCAAATGGTACGAGAAATGGTACAAATCGGTTAAGGAAATTTTGAAGAAACAGCCCTTTTATGACAGGGCCAGCATTACAGGCACCGTATTGATGGCGGTCGTGGGGCTGGCCATCGCCGCGCTGGGCATTGTGTTTGCCGTAATGGCCGGAAAAGCGCTCGCTTTTGTGATTATCGGTGGTTTTGTGCTGTTCGCGCTCTCCTTTACAGTTTTGCGGATGACGCCGGAAAGCAAGGAAATGTTTAAGCGGGCGCAGCAGCTCAAAGCTTTCGTCAAGAAGATCAATCCCACTAATCCGGTTATTTATGACTCCTATGACCGTTATCTTGTGTGGGCTGTGGCCTTGGGCCTGGGCGAAAAAAATATGCGTAACATTATCGAAGCGATCCCCCAAACGGAGCGCGAAAAATACCTTGGCTGGCTGCCGGCCACCAAACAGGGTGAGATTGCCGATATGGATTATGCTGTCTTTATGGGTGCCATTATAGCCAGTACTTCAAACACGGTTGCCGTGAGCAGCGCGGGCAGTGCCGCGGGTGCCGGTGCAGCCGGAGCCGCCGGCGGCGGTGGTGGCGGCGCAGGATGATCTGTCGCATACGCGCGACGCTCCTATCCATACAAATTGTCGCGCCAATGAAACAGAAAAGGGGCTGAGGCGGCTAAAATCCGTTTTGGCCCGCCAGTTGCCTTCTAAGGAGCAGACATGTTTTACGATAACCCTTAGGAGGAACTATGTTCAAGCGTATCTTTTCACTTTTTTTGATGTTGAGCTTTTTATTTGTGGCCGCCTGCTCGGAAGACAGCAGCAGCTCCAATGAAGAAGGCAACAACAATAACAACACAGACGGCTCTTTTACTGCCGACATTAACGGCACGTCCTGGAGTGCCAATACGGCCGTTGTAGCCACCAGCAACAGCGGCGTGCTTACGGTTACCGGCCAGTATACGGATAACAGCGGTTTGTCTCAGCAGATGCAGGTAGTCATTATGCAGGGCGCGGCCGTCGGTACGTTTAACATTGCGTTGATCGGCGGACAAGCAACCGGGCGCTACACAACCAACAGCGCAAGCGACCCGCTGGATATAAAAACCTACCTGGCCACAAGCGGCACGGTGACGATTACGGAGCTTTCCGAATCGAGCGTGAAGGGTACCGTTGCGTTTGACGCGCCGTTAAATGGCTCCGACCAGAGTGATGTAAAGGACGTTACAAACGGCTCTTTCGAAGCCAAGATAAATCTTTAAAAATAATCCCACTTTGAACAATGGCGGTCGAATTGGCCGCCATTTTTTTTGCCCCAACATTTTCTTTATTACGATTGTACTTTTAACGAAATGACTATATCATATTTAATCTGCATACGAATCGTAATCCGATTGAAATCGTTATCGTAATCGGGATCGGCAAAAAGGAGACTTTTATTCACGAAGGGCTGTCTATCCAATAGGGCGTTTAATAATCGATTCCGATAGCGAACGCGATTTGGAAGCCAAATGAAATAACAATAGGTTTTAGTTCTTTATTAGAACAAACGATCCCATTACGGTCCAAATCATTATGCGTTCACTCACAATACTTCTATTTCTTGCTGCAAACATCACCCTGGTTGCATCCGAAAACGACAAAAACTTACCCACAGCCGGTGACCTGTTCCATGAATTTGATAAAAACCTGCTGAGCTCTTTCAGCAATGGTTACGGTTTGTATCACGCCTCGGCAATTGGCTTGTCCTATGCCATCATCGAAAGCGGGGCAGATTGGGATTACTGGCTCTACATGCAGGAGAATAAGGCCATATCCGATGCGGGTTTTGCCGGTGTAAGCGTCGGCGGGCTTGTACCTTTGACGGTACCCATTATCCTTTATTTTTCAGGAAAGGCAGATGAAGATGCCAGGTTGATGTACACCGGGCTGGCATTGGGACAATCGGTGATGACAAGTCTGCTGGTCTCTTCTACCTACAAGGCCATCACCGGGCGCAAGCCACCGGAAGATGAATACGGAACAGACGTGGATTACAGTGATGATTTCAACTTTGGCTTTATGCGTCGCGGCATTTTTGACGGCTGGCCAAGCGGACACACCACAAATGCTTTTGCCATGGCTACGGTTATGTGGCAGATGTACCCGGAGAACAGTACCATCAAGGCGTCGTCTGCGGCCTATGCCGCTTTTGTAGGATTAAGTATTTCCACAAATATCCACTGGTTTTCGGATTTCGTGGCCGGGGCTTTGTTAGGCTACTCCATCGGAAAGAGCGTCGGCCAAAGTTTTAAAAACCTGGCGGACGGCGAAACGAGTAAGCAGCAATCACAGTTTTTCATAACGCCAACGGGTGTGCATTTTGTTTTGCGGTTTTAGATTATTGTAAGAGCAGCAAATCCAAATATGAAGAGCAATATCTTTATAAGGCAGGTTAAGCCGAGTGACCTGGCCACAATCTCTGGCCTGGCTATGCGCTCAAAAGCATCCTGGGGCTATCCGGATGATTTTATGGAGCGTTGCCGCGCCGAGCTGGAAGTGACCGAAGCAAAGCTTAAAAACATGGCCTTTTCTTACCATCTTGCGGAAGAGGGGTCGTCAGATATTGTGGGCTTTTACGCGCTGAAGCGGGTTGACAGCAGCACCGTGGAACTGGAGGCGTTATTTGTAGAGCCCGCCCATTTTGGAAAGGGCATTGGCAGGATGTTGTTTGACCACGCCGTAACTCTGGCCCGGCACATGGAGGCGAAAACAATGCTGATTCAATCCGATCCCTATGCGGGACCGTTTTACATTGCCATGGGCGCAACTCCCGCGGGTGAAAGGGAATCGGAAAGTATCAAGGGTCGCTTTTTGCCTCTTTATAAAGTGGAGCTAAAAGTAAAATAACGTTTGCTTTTTTTGCCACTAAATTTTATTTAGCTAAAAAGTGGATTAAATAGTAAATCACGTAAGCCTCAGCAAGGCGTGTTAAATGAATTTTCTACTTAGCAATGGTTTAAATGTGTGGCTAAATATTAACCTTATTCTCACTAAATATTATGAAAAGAATTTTTCTATTTATCACTATATTAACAATAAATTGCTATTCTCAATCGATATGGATAGACACTAAAGACGTTTCACAACCTGATATTTATCCATGGATAACATTTCTTAGCGAAAGCGAGCCTATTTGGCTCAAAATGCAAACAAAGGAGGAAGTTACATCATTTGCATTTAGAGTTATTGTAACTACTTCCGAAATCTATGACTCGATGTATTTTGAGAAAGTTACTTATGGGCAAGAGGGATGCTGCAAAAAAATTGAATATATCAAGCAGTTTGACATGATGCAGTTTGCAAAAGAGTTTTCACTTGAAGGAGAGTTATCGGGACTTAAATTCATTAAGTGGCAGAAAGATCATTCGTTCGATTTCGAGATACAAGGCCACCGGTTTAATATTCAAATATCAAAAGAAAAGGTTTTGGTAAACAAGATTCCCGCAGGCTAAATTGCGGAATTTTTTCCCTATATTTCATCCATGCTGCAACACATAAAAGGTATCCTTAAGCCCGCAGGCTACCACGGTAAAAAGGAGAGCGGCCCCTTTTTTGAAGGTTGGTATTACAAATGCGTCGATGCCCAAAACGGTCACAGCCTGGCTATAATCCCCGGTATTTATAAAAGTCCAGCCGAAGAGTACAGCGAAGCGTTTATCCAAATCCTGGATGGTGCAAAAAACAAAAGCCGCTATATCCGCTTTGACGCGGGCGACTTCCGCTCCTACGGCACGTCGCTGGATATCAGCATCGGACCCAATCGTTTCACTGAAGGTTTTATCTACCTGGACCTGCAGGATGATGACTGGAGCATGAACGGTTCGCTTACCTTTTCCGGCAACAAGCGCTGGCCGTCCAGTGTGCGTTCACCCGGCTGCATGGGCTGGTATGCCTGGATGCCCTTTATGCAGTGCTATCACGGTGTGGTCAGCATGGATCATGTTGTGGACGGCGAACTGGTTGAAAACGGCAAAACCCTGAACTTTGAAAAAGGCCGCGGCTACATCGAGAAAGACTGGGGCAAAGCCTTCCCGCGCAACTGGATCTGGCTGCAGGCCAATCACTTCAGCGTGCAGCCGCTTAGCCTGTTTGTCTCCGTGGCCCATGTGCCCTGGATACGCGGCGACTTTAACGGCTTTATTGCCGGACTGCTTACACCCGACGACGGGCTGATCCAATTCACCACCTACAACAAATCGCGCATCCAACGGCTTGTGACGAACCCGCCTGTCATCGAGATGGAATTGATCAACGAGCACTATCGTTTACAGCTCCGCGCCGAAACGGGCAAGAGCGCGATCCTGAAAGCACCCACGGAAAAAGGCATGTTGCGGGAGATTGATGAGTGTCTTAATGGATATATTTCCATCCACCTGTGGAAAAACGACCGGCTCGTACTCAAAGATAAAAGCAGCCACGGCGGCGCGGAGATCGTTGGGGATTATAAAGGTTTGGAAGTGATTTGAGAAATATTGAACCCATCCCCCGGCCCCTTCCCTTGTTCCAATGGAAGGGGAGAAAAACGGCGTTTTGTTGATAAATACCAGAATAACGACAACCGGAAAAAGTCCCTTCCCTAAAATTTAGGGAAGGGATTTGGGGATGGGTTCCTAAAGCATGCGTTAAGCTGATCAATCATTCTTAAACTGGCAGGTAGACCCCCATGCGATACGTGCAAAACAAAAAAGCGGCCTTTTGGTTTTACAGCTTCCTTTCGCGCTTTTATGATAATTACGTCAATCCCTTTTTCTGGACGGAGGAGATGCGTAGCCAGGCCCTGAGCCTGCTTAATCCGCCGAATGCCGATGAGGCCCGGATTGTTGATGTGGGCTGTGGCACCGGTTTTACCACCGGCGGCGTCGTCGAAAAGCTGCCGGCGGCACGCGTTTTCGGGATGGACCAGAGCCCGCACCAGATGTCTAAAGCAATCAAAAAGCCGCAACTGAAAAACGTGGCTTTCACCCGCGGTGATGCTGAAAACCTGCCCTTCCCCGATAACACCTTTGATTGCTACGTTTCCGCGGGCAGCATCGAATACTGGCCCGACCCGGCCCGTGGCATCCGTGAATCCCTGCGCGTAGTAAAACCCGGTGGCACCGCGCTGATGATAGGTCCGCTGGAGCCGCGCCAAAAGCTGGCCCGTTTTGTGGCCCGCGTCTGGATGCTGTTCCCCGCCGAAGACGAGTACGAGCAGTGGTTCCGCGAGGCCGGCTTTGAATCCATCGAGAAAAAATATGTGGCCCCGCCCTGGATACGCCATGAGAAATATGGCATTGCCCTTAGCGGCCGAAAACCGGCATCAACCACTGTCCCCAAAGCGCCTGCTGAGATGCCAAGCAAGCTGGGTGTTTCCGGCTGGTTGCGCTTCTTTATTGGTTCGCTTTTTGGTGGATTGTTTATACCGGCAGCAGTAGTTTACTCTGTGTGGGCGCGTTTCACGCGTCCCGAACTGCGCGGTGTTAAGCTGTTCAACCGCAAGCAGATCGTATTTCTCTCCGCACTGATCATCTTGCTCATCTCGGCAGGTCTATGGCTTCTTCGCTAAACAGTAATATCGCCCGCTTTTACGATCGTTCCTCGGCCTTGTGGGAGAGCCAGTGGGGCATACATATGCATCACGGTTATTATAACGGGCAGCACAAAGATCCCATCCTCGCACAGGTGCGCATGATCGAAGAGTTGCTGACCTTTGCCGGAATCGAAAACAGCCCGAAGCATATTCTTGATGCCGGATGTGGTATCGGCGGCAGCAGCTTTTATCTCAAAGAAAAATGGCCGTCGGTGCGAACCATTGGGTTAACACTCAGCCCCCGGCAGGCCCGGCGCGCCGGACAGCTGGCGCGACAGAACAAGGTAGAAAAGTCATGCCGATTTCTCCGGGCCGACATGACCCGGCCACCGCTTCCAGACAACAGTTTCGATTTTATCTGGTCCATGGAAAGCGCAGAGCATGCTCCCGATAAGGACGCGCTGTTCAGCACTTTTTTCAACCTGCTTCAGCCCGGCGGACACTTTGCCTGCGCCACCTGGTGCCATAAAGAAACCAGCGATACGCTGAGCGGCGATGAAAAAAAGCTGCTTGAGAAAATCAACCGTCATTTCCACCTGCCACGATGGGTCAGCGGAAGCATGCTGGCCGCCGCTGCCGAAAGGGCCGGTTTTGTTAATCTGAAACACGCCGACTGGACAGAGTTCGTAGCCCCTTTCTGGAAGCAGTTATGGCGTATTATCCTCAAGCCCAAAAGCATCGTTGCCACGCTTGCCGCCGGCAGGGAAGCGCTGTTCGCCGCGCTTACAGTGCGACGCATGATAAAAGGCTACAAGCAGGGATTGATTCGATTTGTCGTACTAAGCGGGCAAAAACCATGACCTTTCTGCGTCACCTGTGGGCCTTTTCGCGCCCCCATACGATTATTGGCACCACGCTCAGCGTCAGCGCGCTGGCTGTGATTGCCTGGGACCATACGCAGTTTACAGCAAATCCGCTGCAAGCCATTAGCGGGCTATTGCTGGCGTTGGTTTCCTGCTGGGGGGCAAACATTTATATCGTTGGCCTAAACCAGCTTTCGGATGTGGAAATCGATAAAATAAACAAACCCGGGTTGCCGCTGGCTTCGGGTGCCATCACCATTCGCGGCGGCTGGATCATCATTTTCAGCGCGCTGGCCGTTTCCATCATTACGGCACTGCTGCAAAGCGCCTGGTTGATGATTACGGTGTTTGGCAGCCTGCTTCTGGGCACGCTTTACTCGCTGCCTCCGGTGCGCCTAAAACGATTCCATTTTTGGGCAGCCTTTTGCATCCTTGCTGTGCGCGGCCTGCTGGTCAACATTTTTCTGTTTTTGCATTTCCAGCACATCTACGGAACAACGCAGGGCCTGCCTTTAAAAATTATTTTGCTGACCGTTTTTATGTTTGGCCAAAGCGTTGTTATCGCCTGGTTCAAGGATATCCCGGATATGCGCGGAGACAAGCGCTTTTCAATCGGATCGTTGTCGTTGCGGGTTGGCGCGGAGCGGGTTTTCAGCTGGGGCAAAACGATTATAATCGGCGGATATCTTTTATTGGCGGTTTTTGCGGTGGCGGGTCTGCCGGGCGTGGAACCCTGGAGCATGGCGATCGCCCATCTGCTGCTGGCACTGTGGTTCTGGCTGCGCGGCAAAAGTTTGCAAGCCGAAAATCCTAAAGAAATGACGGCCTTTTACCAGTTTGTCTGGAAGCTTTTCTTTATTGAATATATAGTCTTTACGCTGGTGTGTCTGGCGGCCTGAACAGGTAGCGCTGCAGGCCAACCCGGCCTCCGGCAGAAAAGATCAATCCTTCTTCCTCCAGCAGGTTGCGCTGCAGGTGCTGGTGTCCGGACGGCCTTGGGCTGATCTTGCCCTGGCTGTTGATTACCCGCCACCAGGGAATGTCCCCATCCTCCGGACAGGCAGCCATGGCCGCGCCCACCATACGCGCCGTAACACCGGGCAGCAAAGCCGATATCGAGCCATAGGTCATCACCTTGCCCGGCGGAATCATTCCGGCGATGGCCCATACCGCTTTCATCCAATCGCGCTTAAACACCATTTTCTGTTTTCACCTGAACGCTTTTTGATTTCGATTTTGCAATTGAGTGTAAAAAAACGCATTTTTTGTGGCACGTCGCCTGATTATTTTCGAATTAGATCGTCCCACCAACAGAAAGGTCCCCGATTATGTCTAAGATCAGTTTTTTTAAGGAAGTAAACAAATCGTTTGATAGGGCCAGCAGCTTCACAAAGTATCCCGCCGGTCTTCTTAAGCAGATCAAGATGGTTAATACGGTTTGCCACTTTTCTTTTCCCCTTAAAAAAGATGACGGCAGCATTGAAGTGGTAGAAGCCTGGCGTGCGGAACATTCGCACCACAAGCTGCCCGGCAAAGGAGGTATCCGCTACGCCGGTAATGTTACCGAAGACGAAGTGAAGGCGCTCTCCTCGCTGATGACCTATAAGTGCGCGATTGTCGATGTACCTTTCGGCGGAGCCAAAGGGGGCGTAAAAATTCAAAAATGGAAATACTCAGACGCCGAGCTGGAACGCCTGACGCGCCGGTTCACCTTTGAGCTGGTCAAAAAAAACTTCATCGGACCGGGCGTGGATGTGCCGGCGCCTGACTTCGGTACAAGCTCCCGCGAGATGGCCTGGATCGCCGACACCTATATGTCGCTGACCAATGATTCGCTGGACGCCCTGGCTTGCGTGACGGCCAAACCGTTGTCTCAGGGCGGTGTGCGCGGCCGCACCGAAGCAACCGGTAAGGGGGTATTTTTCGGCATCCGCGAGGCATGCAATCAAAAAGACGAAATGAAAAAATTGGGCCTTAAGCCCGGCATGGAAGGCAAGCGTGTTATCGTGCAGGGCCTCGGGAACGTGGGCTATCATGCCGCAAAATATTGCCAGGAAGGTGGCGCTAAAATCGTTTGCCTGGCTGAATACGAAGGGGCCATCTATAGCGAGAAGGGCCTGGATGTGGATGAGGTGATGGAGCACCGCAGGGAAAATGAATCAATATTGAATTTTCCCGGAGCCAGGAATATAGAGCCTTCCAAAAACGCCCTGGAGATGGAATGTGATATCCTGATACCGGCGGCGCTGGAAAACCAGATTACCATGGACAATGTGAAAAATATAAAAGCAAAGATTATCGGCGAGGCAGCGAACGGTCCCATAACGGCCGATGCCAGTAACTACCTGGCTGAGAAGAACGTGCTGGTGATCCCCGACCTTTACTTAAATGCCGGCGGTGTGACAGTCTCTTATTTTGAATGGCTGAAAAATTTGTCCCACGTGCGTTTTGGCCGCATGAGCCGTCGTTTTGAAGAGGATAGTAACAAGAAGATTCTGCAGGCTATGGAAAAGCTTACCGGCAAAAAACTGGACCAGAAAGTTTTCAGCGAAATCGCCGTCGGGGCGGATGAAAAGGAGCTTGTTTTTTCCGGCCTGGAAGAAACGATGGTAAATGCCTACCTGCAGATTGACGAAATTAAGCGCAAGCACGCCAAAGAGAACATCGATATGCGCATTGCGGCGTTTATTTGTTCCCTGGAAAAGGTGGCTAAATCCTACGAGCAGCTGGGTATTTTCCCGTGATATCTTAACTGACGAGTATTTTATCAAGGCCGGGGCGCAGAATGTGTCCCGGCTTTTTTTTGTCATCGCCCTTCCCGATTAATAAATCCTGCGGTGCTTTGATTCTGTTTGCACATTTTCAGAAATTAAGCCTTCCTAAAATCCGGAGATTGAACATGTCAATCGATTTACACATGGCCGTGATATGGTATATCGTTTTTATTTTTTCGATTGTATTGCACGAAGCGGCCCACGCCTGGAGCGGATTGCGTCTTGGCGACAGCACGGCATATGCCGGAGGACAGGTTACGCTGAACCCGCTTCCACACATAAAGCGTGAACCCGTGGGAACGGTTGTAGTACCCATTGCCGCCTATTTCCTGATGGGCTGGATGATCGGCTGGGCCTCTGCACCCTACAATGTGAACTGGGCACGAAGCAATCCACGCAAAAGCGCGCTGGTGGCGCTGGCCGGACCGCTCTCCAACCTGCTGCTGGTTATTTTGGCGATTGTCATTATCCGCATCGGGTTTTATGCCGGCTGGTTTTATGCTCCGGACAGTATCGGTTTTTCGCATATCGCCGATCCGGCTTCCCCGGAACTGGCTTTCGCCACGTCCTTTTTAAGCATCCTGTTTTCGCTAAACCTGATCCTGTTCCTGTTCAATCTTCTGCCCATGCCCGGCTTTGACGGCAGTTATGTGCTTTTCCTCTTTCTCAGCCGCTCTTATATCGATGAGATTTTCGATTATATTTCCAACCCGGCATCACCGTTTATCAGCATCTTTATTGCCTGGTATGTTTTCGATTGGGTGTTCGATCCCGTGCACACACTTTTTATAAATTTTCTTTTTCCCGGGATTGTTTACGGATAGGAAGAGATGCGTCGGAAGTTTTGTTTTAACATTATCTATTTAGTAATATCACAATCTTTGTTTTAGATCATGAGAAATATGTCAGAAGATAAAAAACACCTTGTTTACAGTGCCTTCAAGCATTCCACGGACGCTATCATCCTAACCGACCTGCGTGGTCTCATCACCGATGTGAATGACGCCTTCGTGGAAATTTTTGGCTGGCAGCGTGATGAGCTTATCGGGAAAACGACCAACGTTCTGCGCTCCGATGCCACCAGCGACCTTTTCTATAAAAAGATGTGGGAATCCATAGAAAAAGAAGGACACTGGCAGGGTGAGATCATCAACAAGCGCAAAGACGGCAACCTGGTACCCGTGCTGTTATCTATTACGCCGATTGTACATGAGAGGGAACGCATTGGCTACATGGGCATCGAAATTGACCTGACGGAAAAGCTCAAAAAGCAGGAGCAAATGGCGCATTCCGAACGTTTGGCGACCATCGGCCAAATGGCTTCTAAAGTAGCCCACGAAGTGCGCAATCCGCTTTCCTCCATCAGCCTGAATGCCGAACTGCTTGAAGATGAATTGAGCGATCCGCGAAAAATGGATCATGCCGAGGCCGTTTCCCTGCTGCGCTCCATCATCCGTGAGGTGGACCGGCTGGCCGAACTGACCAACGAATATCTTCAATTTTCGCGCCTGCCCCGATCACGCAGGGAGGCTAATGACCTTGGCAGCCTGTTACACGAGGTTTGTCATTTTATGATCCACGAAGCCGAAAACCACGAAGTGCGAATTCACCTGGAAAAGCCGGAAAGCAAAATTTCCGCCAGCTTTGATCACAGTCAGATGCACCGCGTTATGCTCAACCTGCTGCGCAATGGCATCGAAGCTTTACCAGATGGAGGACGCATTGACGTCAAACTGGAACACCACCCACCCTACGCTTATATCCACGTGCGTGACAGTGGAAAAGGCATACCCAAAAATTTTCGCGACAAAGTTTTCCAGCCCTTTTTTACCAGCAAGGACATGGGCACGGGGCTGGGGCTGGCCATTACGCGCCAGGTGGTGCGCGAACACGGTGGCGATATTATTCTGAATGACAGCACGGAAGGGGCGCATTTTGTGATCACCCTGCCCACCAACGGCAAAAGCGGGGATGAGAATGCCTGACCTAACCGGCCACAACATACTTGTCGTGGATGATGAGAATTCCGTAAGACAATCGTTAAAAAAAGTTTTGCAGCGCGAAGGGCATAATGTACTGGAAGCGGCTAATGGCAAAGCCGCCCGCCGTTGCCTGGACAGCACCGAAATCGCACTCGTGATCAGCGATATGAATATGCCGGAAATGAACGGCATGGAACTGTTGCGCTCACTCCGGACGTCGCACCCCGAAAGTGAATTCATCATGATCACCGGCCACGGTACGATCGAAAAAGCAGTGGAGGCCATGCGCATCGGCGCCTATGATTTTATCACCAAGCCGTTTAAAAGAATGGATATTCTGCATGTGGTGGACAAAGCGCTGGAGCGCCACCAGCTGGCCATGGAAAACCGCAGTCTTAAAAAGCAACTTAAAGAGCTGCAGAGCGAACGGCACAATTTTGTAGGCAACAGCCGCAGCGCCCAGGAAATACGGGCGCTTATCGGACGCATTGCGCCCACGCCTTCCAACGTGCTTATCAGCGGGGAAAGCGGCACCGGCAAAGAGGTTGTTGCCCGCCTGATACATGAAAACAGCGAACGCGCGCGAAATCCTTTTATGGCAGTAAACTGCGGCGCCATTCCCGACAACCTCATTGAGAGTGAGCTGTTTGGCCACGTAAAAGGCTCTTTTACGGGAGCGGTGAAAGATAAGGAAGGATTGTTTCATGCCGCCGGCTCGGGCACGCTTTTCCTGGATGAGATTTCGACGATTCCGGTTAACCTGCAGGTGAAATTGCTGCGCGTGCTGGAGGAGCAGGAGATCATGCCGGTGGGTTCAACAAAAACGCTGCCGGTTAAGGCACGCATTCTGGCGGCCACCAACCGCGACTTGCAGCGCGAAGTGCAGGAAAACCGTTTCCGCGAAGATCTCTATTTCCGGCTGAATGTCATCGAGCTGCGCATACCGCCGCTGCGGGAACGGCGCGACGATATTTTGCTGCTGGCGGCCTGGTTTATAGAGCGCATGAATAAGGAGCTTAACAAAAAGGTGAAAGCCGTTACCACGGCGGCGCAGGAGTATCTCTTAAACCATGACTGGCCGGGCAACGTTCGTGAGTTGGAAAACGTCATAGAGCGGGCCATGATCTTTTGCGATGATGAACACATCGAAAGCCACCACCTGCCACCGGAACTGACCCGTAACCGCGATAGGAAAACGCCCCAAAACCTGCGCCAGGCGCTGGATGATTTCGAAAGACGCCATATTTTAAATGTGCTGGAGGCGCACGGCGGAGATAAAAAAGAGGCCGCTTCCGCGCTGGGTCTGGGTCTCTCCTCGCTTTACCGCAAAATGAGCGAGCTGGACATTAAGGGCTAACATGTCCGGAAGCTTGCCGCGTTGATCTCCCAAAATCCCCGTCAAAAAAATTCACATTCATTATGAGAGCATATTTGCCGTCAGTATGGATTCACGCATCCGCGGGAATGACACCTTTGGGAAGACCTCTCCCAAAAACACAAAAGGCGCCACGCGGGCGCCTTCTGCTTCCATCCAACCCTGCATGAGGGCAAGCTTAGTGACATTGCATTTCCGTCTCGCCGCTGTTCATCATCGGCATGGCCTCCAGGTCCGGGCTGATATAGGGAATGCCCAGATTGAGGCCACGCAGGATGAGCAGAAAACCGAGGATCAGGGCCGCGGCGGGCAAGGCTTTACGCACAAGGCGCGTGTGGTCAAAACGTTTAATTCTGTTAACCATGGCCACGGCCAGCAGCGCCGGTGCTGTCGCGATGCCAAAGAGACTCATAAAAATTACGCCGTTTAGGATTGTGCCCGTTCCGGCGGCACCGGCCAGGGCGGCGTAAACTAGTCCGCAGGGCAAAAAGCCGTTCAGCAGGCCAATGCCGGCCAGCGCCGAAAATGATTTTTTACGGAATAACGCGCCCAGGGATTTTTTCCAGATCGTTGAATTGCTGATGCCCAAACCTATACGGCTGAAAGGCAGAAAAAAGGAGAGAATAAGCAGCGTGCCCAGAACCAGGCTCAACACCGTCTGGTAGCCGGCCAGCGAAACAACCTGACCCACGGCGCCGGCCACGGCACCCATCAGGGCATAGGTGACAACGCGCCCGCTGTTGTAGGTTAGACGACCAAGCCAGTATTGCCAGCGGTTGTGCGCGGCGTTTTTAGGCAGGGCGAGCACCAGCGGTCCGCACATGCCTACGCAGTGCAGGCCACCCACAAATCCAAGCATCAAAGCGGCCACTTCCATCAGAGATTCACAGCCTCCTCAAAATAGTACTCTTTTTCGGCGTCCTGCCAGGCTATTTTTATGCGCCATAATCCTCGAGGCAAGCCCTCCACGGGCAAGTATTGGCGGCCCTGCGCGTCACAGGAAAGCGGCACAGTCACATCAATTTGCGCGTTGGAAGGACGGAACAGGGTAACGTTTCCTTTTGCCTTACCGTCACGTGCCTCGTCGGGCATGGTCAGCGTAAGCATGGATTGTCTTATTTCTATTGTCGGAACGCTGCTCAGAGCGGCGGCATTGTTCATGCGCTCAATCTGCTGCTCGTAGGTCAGTGTTTTGGCATAGTAGTCGGGTGTAACCAAATCGACGCGTTGCGTGGTGGACCAGGCCAGAACAACCAGCATGGCAATCATAAAAAGAACGTAAATACCGCCGATGACCCACGGCCATCTGCGGCCGCTTTTATTGGATGCTGTTGGCATTGTTGGTTCCTCCCGGGGCCAGAAAGCCCGTTTTTACTTCGTCTATTATTTCTCCGCCGGACATAATTTCAATGACCAGCGGGTTTTTGCCTGCCGACAAATCCTGCGGCTGCAGCTCTACGATCAGCGCCGATTCCACCAGGTCATCCGGCGGGATCACCAGCGACGAACCGGCCAGTGTTAATTTGCCCTCGCGGTTTTTCAGACGCAGCTCGAGCGGCATTTCATCAAAAGTCTTGTTAACGATCTTTACGGAATAGAGATTGCTGAGATTGCCATTGGGCAGCGTTGTGTAAAGCGATCCCGGCGCGCGAAGAATAGTTGTTTCTATGGGGCTGCGGGTAAGCAGCAGGCTGGTCAAAATACCCAGCAAGGCCACCAAAACAACCGAATAAGCGATCACCCGTGGCGTGAAAACGCGTTTGTCATCCGTGGTGATCTGGTTGTAGGAAGCGAAACGGATCAGCCCGCGCGGCTTATTGATCTTGTCCATAATGTTGTCGCAGGCATCAATGCAGGCGGTGCAGTTAACGCACTCAAGCTGCGTGCCATTGCGGATGTCGATGCCGGTGGGGCAGACATCGACGCACTGGTGGCAATCAATACAATCGCCCTGGTCGGGGATGGTTGGCAGCCCCTTGCTCAGTTTGCCTCGCTTTTCACCACGAACAAAATCGTAGGAAACAACCACGCTGTTTTTATCCAGAAGAACGGATTGAAAGCGGCCATAGGGACAAACGATAACGCAGGCCTGCTCACGGAACCAGGAAAAGATGAAGTAGAAAATGCCGCTGAACACCATCACGGCGATAAAGCCGGCCAGGTTCTCCGTTGGCGGAGCCGTGATGATCTCGATCAACCGTTCATCACCCACCACGTAAGCCATAAACATATTGCCGATCAGAAAAGCAATCGTAAAAAATATGATTTGCTTACTGCTTTTTTTGAAAACCTTTTCGGCATTCCATGGTTGGGCGTTCAGCTTGCGCTGCTGGCGGGCGTCGCCTTCTATCCAGTATTCAATTTTACGGAAAACCATCTCCATAAAGACGGTTTGCGGGCAGGCCCAGCCGCACCAGACGCGCCCGAAAACGGCGGTGAACAATACCACAAATACAACAAAGGTTATCGTCGCCAGCAGAAACAGATGAAAATCCTGCGGCCAGAAGGCCAGCCCGAAGATTATGAACTTGCGCTCAAGGAAATTGAGCAGCAGCAGCGGCTGGCCGTTCACATCTATAAACGGTCCGGCAAAGAAGATCGCCAGCAGGAACAGGCTGACCCATGTGCGTGCATTATAGAATCTCCCCTTTGGTTTTTTGGGATAAATCCAAACGCGCTTGCCTCCCTTATCCACCGTGGCGATGGAGTCGCGAAAGCTCTGGTCGTTGCCGTTTTTATTCTGCTTTGTTCCTGTTTCAGCGGACATTATCCGTCACCTCACTCGTATTGCGTACCCTGTGGCGCTTTGGCGTTGGGCGGATTGGTTCCCTGCAGCGTTTCCACATGACTCGAAACGTCGATGATCTCTTTCTGCGACAGGAGGCCTTTCCATGCGATCATCCCCTTTACGGGTACGCCGTTTTGTACAACTTTTACGATTTCCGTAAAGCTGCCGTCGCCATTGACCCAGTAGCTATCTGTAAGATTTGGTCCGATGCCGCCGCCGCCCTGCTGGCCATGGCAGCTGGCGCAGTTGACCTGATAGAGCTGCGCGCCGTTAGCCAGGCGTGCCGCGTCGGAGGTCGGTTCGTAGGTCACATCTTCCTCCGCTTCGGCCATAGCGGCTTCCTCCGTTTCGGCAGCTTCATACAAATCTGCCAGTTGCGGATCATTGGCCCGCTTGTAAGGCGTGATCTCCGCTTTATCGCTTACCCACGGCGAACGGTAGCCTTCCAAAATAACATCTTCTTTCTGTTCCACGTAGTTCGGATTCATCTCACGCAAATATTCCGTGGCCGAAAGATCGCCAATGGAGAAGACATGGTAATAAAGAACATACAGTACGCTCCAGACGATTGTTATATAGAACAGATTCAGCCACCACGGCGGCAGATTGTTGTCCAGCTCGCGGATGCCGTCGTACTCGTGATCGAGCAGCTTATCTTCTTCTTCGTATTTTTTTTCATCAGCCATAATTAATTTTCTCCGGATATGTCATCATTAAGCGGCATATTTTCCATGTGCTGCAGACGGCTCTTGTCCATGCTGAATATCCAGATCAGAACCGACCCAAACACGACCGTAAAAATCATAAGTGAAATCATAGGAAAAACCTCGATACCTTGAATGGTTTCCAGAATGTTTCGGAACATAGCACCTCCTATTGTCCCGCCATTTTACCGGCCTTGATGTCCGTGCCCAGTCTCTGCAGGTAGGCAATCAAAGCGATTATCTCTTTGTCCGGGGCGCTGTTGATGCCGGCATCTTTAAGGCCATTGGCAATTTGCTGTGCCTGGTTTTGCAGGTCGGCCATGGCAATGGCATTGAAATTATCGGAGTAGGGCACACCCAGGCTGCGCATGGCGTCGATCTTCGCCAGCAGGTCCGATGTATCCAGTTCGTCTTCGATCAACCATGGATAGGGCGGCATCAGCGAGCCCGGCGACATGGATGTCGGATCGAGCATGTGGTTGTAATGCCAGGCGTCGGGGTATTTGCCGCCTACGCGATGCAGATCCGGCCCGGTACGTTTGGAGCCCCACAGGAAGGGATGGTCATATACAAATTCACCGGCCTTGGAGTATTCGCCGTAGCGCTCCGTCTCCGAGCGGAAAGGACGCACCATCTGTGAGTGGCAGTTGTTGCAGCCTTCACGGATGTAAATATCGCGGCCTTCCAGTTCCAGAGGTGTGTAGGGCTTAACACTGGCAATAGTCGGCACATTGGATTTCACCAGGTAAGTGGGCACCATTTCAACAACGCCGCCAATCAGGATGAGAACCGTTGTTGCAGCGACGAATTGTGTGGGGCGGCTTTCAATCCAGCGGTGCCAGTAGGCGCGTTCCGCTTTGGGATCGTGTTCGCGTTCCAGCGCCGGCGCTTCGGCTTTTTCCTGGGCCAGCAGGCTGCCGGTTTTGGCCGTCTTAAGCAGCACATAGCCGCCAAGGATCACACTGCTGAGATAGAGTAAACCGCCGATGGAGCGCACAATGTACATCGGTACCACCTGCAGAACCGTTTCCAGGAAGTTGGGGTACTGTAGAATGCCTTCGGAAGTAAACTGCTTCCACATCAGGCCTTCGGTTAAACCGGCCCAGTACATCGGCAGGGCGTAAAAAACGATACCCAGCGTGCCCATCCAGAAATGGACGTTGGCCAGCTTTTTGGAATAAAGGTTTGTTTGGAAAATTTTGGGGACCAGCCAGTAAAGCATACCAAAGGTCAGAAAACCGTTCCAGCCCAAAGCGCCGATATGAACGTGGGCAATGGTCCAGTCCGTGTAGTGTGTAAGCGCGTTGATGCTTTTGATGGAAAGCATCGGTCCTTCGAAGGTGGCCATACCGTAAGCGGTAACCGCCACCACCATAAATTTAAGCATCGGCTCTTCGCGCACCTTGTCCCAGGCGCCGCGCAGGGTGAGCAGCCCGTTAAGCATGCCACCCCAGGATGGCGCAATCAGCATAATGGAAAAGACCGTTCCCAGCGTCTGCGCCCAATCCGGCAAAGCGGTGTAGATAAGATGGTGCGGACCGGCCCAGATATAAATGAAAATGAGCGACCAGAAGTGTACGATGGAGAGACGGTAGGAAAACACCGGACGATTGGCAGCCTTGGGCAGGAAGTAATACATCATGCCCAGGAACGGCGTGGTCAGAAAGAAAGCCACGGCATTGTGACCGTACCACCACTGCACCAGCGCGTCCTGTACACCGGCGTAAATCGGGTAGCTCTTCCAGAAAGAGACGGGAATTTCAAAGGAGTTAACGATGTGCAGCACGGCCACCGTAACTACCGTGGCGATATAAAACCAGATGGCAACGTACATATGGCGCTCGCGGCGTTTAACGATCGTACCAAACATATTGATGGCGAAAACAACCCAGACCAGCGTGATCAGGATGTCGATCGGCCATTCCAGCTCGGCGTATTCCTTGCTTGTGGTAAAGCCAAGTACCAGCGTTACCGCCGCCAGCACGATGATAAACTGCCAGCCCCAGAAATGGATCTTGCTGAGCAAATCGCTGTACATGCGCGCGCGGCACAGGCGCTGCAGTGAATAGTAAATCCCTGTAAAAATGGCGTTACCCGCAAACGCGAAGATAACGGCGTTTGTGTGCAACGGACGCAGCCGGCCGAACGTGGTATAAGGCAGTCCCAGGTTCAGATCCGGCAGGTATAGCTGAATGGCCGCGATCAGTCCGACAAGCATGCCGACGACACCCCAAACCAGGGTGGCCAGCGAGAAGTTGCGGACGATGCGGTTATCGTAGTAGAAGGTCTCTACCGCCATACTCACTTACTCCTTGTTTTTGTCATTGTTAATGTTGTCATCAAAAAGAACACGCATCGATGGCGTGACGGTATCGTCATATTGCCCGTTCTTCACGGACAGGAAAAAGGCTATCAGGAAGCCCCCGGCAACCAGCAGACTGGCAATAATTAAAACGATGATTACTTCCACGAATGCAGCCCCATTTTCCAGGCGACGGCACGCGTGCCCAGCGTGGCGAAAAGCACAACGGAAATACTGCTCAGCGGCATCAGAATCGCCGCAATGATCGGCGAAAGATCACCGCGCACGGCAAAACTGAGGCCGACGATGTTGTAAAGAAACGAGAGCACAAAAGCGGCCCAAACGATGATATAGCTGTAATCCGCGTAACGGATAAAGCGGGGGAGAAATCGAAAACTTTTAGCTTTTAATATTGCGTCACAGGCCGGTGAAAACGCGTTGACGTCCTCCGCAATGGAGATGCCTAAATTGCTCTTTTTCAGAGCGCCCGCATCATTCAGGCCATCCCCAATCATTAGCGTTCTGGCACCAGCCTGCTGATGACGCAATATAAAATCTTGTTTGTTGTGTGGACTTTGGTTGAACAATATTTCTGCGTCGCTGCCGGCCCGACGAAAGAGCTGCCGTAAATACCCTTTCTCGCGATCCGTATCTCCCGAAAGCAGAGCCAGGGTAAATCGCCGGGCCAGCTGACGCAGAACTTCATTTAATCCCTCACGGTAACGGTTACGGATGACAAAACATCCTTTGTATTGACCGTTAATCTGAATATGACTTCCGCTGTCTTCCTGTTCATCCCTGTGGGAGGCGCTGCACCAGACGGCGCTGCCCACCCGCACGCGTGTACCGCGGACCGTGCCCTCCAGGCCCAGCCCCGGGATTTCAGAAAAATCACGCACATCATGCAAAGCTGCTTGTTCCAGATGTGCCGCAAGCATACGGCTTAGCGGATGAATAGAATGATAAACCAAGCTGCGTACCAGGCTTTCTTCTTCCCTGCTTAACGTCCCTGTAAAACGAATTTCCGGTTCCTTTTGCCAGGTAAGCGTGCCGGTTTTATCGAACACGATGTGCGTGATGGAATGCAGTTTTTCAATAACAGTTATATTTTTTAGGTAAAAATCATTGCGGCCCAGCACCCGCATGGCGTTGCCGAACGTGAATGGTATGGCCAGGGCCAGCGCACAGGGGCAGGCCACGATCAGGATGGCCGATACCACATCGATAGCCATGTGCCAATCCTGTGGCAGCCAGTACATGGCGGCAACAGCGGCAATGCTCAGAATGGCCCAGGTAAACCAGCGGCCAACCGCATCGGAAAGGCGACCCAGGCGGCCGGCCTCATCTTCACCGGAGGCGTCGCTGTTCCACAGTTGTGTTAAATAGCTTTGCGATACCTTCTTTACCGTACGCACGCGAATGCTGGACCCGGTTACCCGTCCCCCGGCATAGAGCAGTTCATTTTGTGTCTTGCTTACCGGATCACTTTCGCCGGTCACAAAGCTGTAATCAATGGCGCTGTTATCGGAAAGCAGGATGCTGTCCGCCGGGATCAACTCCTGGTTGCGCAGCACAAGCACGTCCCCTATCTGAAGCTTGGAGAGCGGAATCACTTCCGTTTTGCTTTCTCGCTCCACGCTGACCGATACCGGGAAATAAGATTTGTAATTGCGCTCGAAGGAGAGCGTGGCATAGGTCTTTTCCTGGAACAGGCGGCCAATCAGCAAAAAGAACACCAGGCCGTTAAAACTGTCCAGGTAACCGGCGCCCATACCTGTAACGATGTCGAAAATGCTACGCACCAGCAGAACCGAAATACCAAGCGCTATGGGTACATCAATGTTCAGCATGCGTTTTTTTAGTCCGCCCCAGGCCGATTGGTAAAATTCCGCGGCGCTGAAGAAAAGAACCGGAATGCTTAAAGCGATGTTCAGGTAACCAAACCACACACGCATCGTCGGCGTCAGTGCTCCGGCACCGTCCAGGTACTCCGGAAAGCTCAGCAACATCGAATTGCCGAAAGCGAATCCCGCCAGGCCGATCTTAAACCATAAAATACGGCGGCGGTCTTTTTGAATGTTTTTTTCGAGATCGCCCAGATTGATCTGTGGCTCATAAGCGATCGACGCCAGCAGCTCCACAATCCGGCGCAGCGAAACCTGCGCACTGTCATAGGTGATGCTGACCTGCTTTTTCAGAAAATTTACCTGCGATTGCTGAACGCCGGGATTGAGCTTGTACAGCTTCTCCAGCAGCCAGATACAGGAACTGCAATGTATGGATGGAATGAAAAAAGTGACCTTGCAAATGCTGCCTTCACGAAAATCCAGCAGGCGGTCGACAGTGCCGGGATCATCCAGCCAGGCAAATTTATCACGCGCCAAAGGAGTGGCGGTTTTGCCCGGTGTCTGTTCCAGGTCGTAGTAAGTGCAGAGATTGTTTTCTTCCAGGATCTCATAAACCATCTTGCACCCGGGGCAGCAGAAGTGTTTGCCCCCGGCCTCGATGCATTCATCCCGGCAGAGTTCCCCGCAATGGTAGCAGAGTTGTTTTTGTTCAACGGCAGCTTCGAACATTTTTCCAACTTGTTTTTGAATCCGCCGTCGTTAATTACCAAAAGCGTGCCAAGAATACGTATACTGCTGTAAGTAACTGTTAATTTTGAGTTTATGTCAAAGCCCCGGGTTGCCCTTAACAGACGCTATTCCCAAAATTGAGAAAGGCGTTGTGTTGACAGGACCGTGATCCTGGAAGAGAAATAAAATCTAAGTAATTGTAAAATATGACTTTAGAGAATTTTGATTCTCTGCGTTTCTCATATATGGGAATAGTTTTGGTGTATTTTCTTGATTTTTAGAAAAAATTGTGCTCTCCGGACAATAAACAGGCTAAAACAGGCGCAAAAGGCTACTTTTTATCCATGTGGCATTAAAATTGAATAAGCGCGGTTGCTGAACATTTATACGGATAATTATGCGCCAAAAAGGTAAGGCACGCTCCAGCCGCCGCGTGCTCATCATTGAACGGGACCTCGAATTCAGCATTTCGCTGACACGGCTATTGTCACGCCAGGGTTACCAGGTCTTTGCCGCCGATTCCTGCGAGTCGGCTTTTACCTACCTCGATACATTGCTGTTTGGCATTGTATTTTTTAATCTCTCTAATCCCAAACGCTGCAATCTTGACGATCTGGAAACCATCGTTGCCCACCGCCAGAAACCTTACGTGGTGGTGATGAGCGCCTACGATGAGGAAGAGCTAAAGCAGCGCGTTGTGCATATGGGCGTGCGGGACTACCTGACCAAGCCGATAAAAAAAGAAGACCTGATGCGCGTAATTACACCGACCAGCCCTGCCGCCTAAACTTTTTCCGCCCTTTTTCGTTTTGCAGCTCAACATAGCGGAGCTTTTATGAAAACATGGATTAAACGCACGCTGATCGCACTGGCCGCTCTCTTTGGTTTGATTGTTGTCGCTGCCTTTGGCGCTTATTGGTATTTTTTTGGTTTTGGCGAACGCTTTCCCTCCGGCGGGGAGCTTCATCCATTGCAGGCTGTTTACGATGTAAGCTATTATGATATTACCCTAGACGTTGAAGCCGAAAATAAAACAATCGCCGGTAACAGCCGCATGCGGGCCAAAGCGTTGAGTGACTTGGAAACAATCCGCCTGAACCTTGTGGATGAGCTGAAAGTTGAGCGTGTGGAAGTGAACGGCAGCGCGGCTGCTTTTGCCCATGGCGATATGGTGCTTTCCGTTGAGCCGGATGAGGAGCTGGATGGCGGCAAAATGTTTGATGTGACGGTTTATTACAGCGGCGAGCCCCCGGAGGCCCGTTTTCCGCCGTGGCAAGGCGGCTTTTCCTGGGAAAAAGACAGCAGTGGCAGTCATTGGGTGGCCATAAGCTGCCAGGGTGAAGGTGCCAAAATCTGGTTTCCCTGCAAAGACCACCCGTCTGATGAACCGGACAGCGTGGCTCTCAATATTACTGTCCCGGAACCGTATTTTGTGGCGGCCACCGGTCTGTTGCAGGGCGTGGACAGCAGCAGCTCAAAACTCACCTACCGTTGGAAAACCCGCTATTCCGTAAATAATTATAACATCAACTGGTCCATGGGCATGTACAAAAAACTTGAACGGGAATTCGTATCCGAAGAAGGCCCGGATTACCCGATCGTTTTTTACGTTTTGCCCGAAGGTATGCCCGGCGCCCCTGCTTTGCTGGATGAAGCGGCAGAAATACTGCGATCTCTTTCCCGCTATTTTGGACCGTATCCCTGGGCAAAGGAAAAATCGGGGTTGTTGTACACGCCTTTCCTGGGCATGGAGCATCAAACGTTGATTGCATACGGTAATGAATACCAGCAAAAAACCACCGCCGGAATCGTATACGATGATCTGCTGCTGCACGAGTTAGCCCATGAGTGGTGGGGCAATAAAGTCACCGTGGGCGACTGGGCAGATTTCTGGCTGCACGAGGGATTTGCCAGTTACGCGGAGGCACTCTACCTGCGCGACATTGGCGGGGAGGAAGCGTATCACGCCAGGCTGAGCCAGCAAAAACGCATGATCCGTCACAGGAACGCGCTTGTGCCGGGCGAAAATATGACCACGGAGCAAGCCTACAACAGCGATATCTATTATAAGGGCTCGGCCGTTTTACACGTGCTGCGTTTTGTAACCGGAGACAGCGCCTTTTTTGACGCGCTCTACACTTTTGCAACGGACCCGGACTACAGCTACCCCAACACTGTGAACACGCAAGATTTTCTAAGGCTGATCAACGCCGCATCGGGCATGGATTTAAGCAACCTGTTTGACCTCTATGTCTATTCAACGGATGTGCCGGTCATCGAAGTAAAGAAAGTTCAGGATGGCTACACGGTTCGTCTGACCAATCTCGATTTTGAGCTGCCCTATGAAATTGAAGCAAGCGGGATCACAAAAAGATATCAGCTTGGCAAAGAAGCGATCTTTTTTAAGACGGAAAGCATGCCCGAGGTTGATCCCCGCCGCTGGTACATGAGCGTGGTTAAACGGGTGGAGGAGAAGAGTTAAAAAAGCCGCGCTGACCCGCCCGGCTTTTCGATTGACAAACGCAATCTATTTCAACAGAACCATTTTTCGCGTCTGGAGCTTTGCACCCGCCTTGAGGCGGTAGTAGTAAATGCCGCTTGCCAGTTCAGAAGCGTCAAATCTTAACGTATGCGATCCCGCGTTTAAATGTCCCTTGAAAACTGTAGCAACCCGGTTCCCAAGCTGGTCAAATACAAGCACTTCCACAACCTGGCTTTGGCTTAGCTGCAAAGGTATTTCCGTGACCGGGTTAAACGGGTTGGGGTAGTTTTGCATTAATGCCGTCGATAGAGGCACTATTTCCGGATCACTGATTGTGGTCGAGAGCGCTTCAAATTCAATCCAGTTAATATTAAAGCCGCCATCAATGCATACTATTTTTAAGATTTGCTCACCGGCCGCCAGTGTTACGTTTTGCTCCACGGTGGTCCATGTTTGCCATCCTCCCGTAATAGGGAAAGAGGTGGTTGCTAAAAAGGCATCGTCGGCATAAGCCGCCGCACTACCACTATTGCTCAGGCTGGCTACGCGGTATTTCATCGTGTACTCACCGGCTGCTGAAGCAGAAACACGATAGGTCATCCAGTCGCCGGCATCTATCCAGCCTACATTCAAACCGCCGCCGATATCAGTGCAGTTTTCCGTGGCCACGCCTTCCATATCCAGCCAGTCTTCCGCCTCAATTTTTCCAGGCAGAGTTGCGGCAGCGTTTTCATCGAGAAGGTTATAGATATCAACGGGGCCAAACGGGGCAACCGTGGCTCCATCGGCAGACTTAAGTCCGCTTCCGTTATATTCCAGCTTAATGATATCGCCGGCGGACAGAGACGCAGATAAATCGAGACGCAATGTCAGATCGTCGTATAATGCAAGGGATGTGACGTTCGCGGCGCTACCGTTAACCGTGATAACGAATTGCGATGTATTGGATTGGGATATGTCAATGGCACGCGTAAAGGCGACGGTGATAAAAGTAGCCGTTTGCGATACGGCGCCGGCGTAGAATTGAGGGGCCGTGCCCTCGGGATCATCCTCTGCTGATTGCAGACCATGATCATACGCAAAAAGCGGATCGTAGTCTGTATCACCAAGATTGAGCGGCACCTGCTCCATGGAGCGCGGCCATGTATGGCCCAGCTTCCCGGTAGGCTGAAAATCGCCAAACAGGATATCGGCCACACCCTGACCTTCCGTGCCCGGCAACCAGGCCGCTAAAACAGCATCGCTGTAGGGCAAAATATTGTCGATAAGCATCGGGCGCCCGGAGATAAGCACAACCACTACCTTCATGCCATAACCGTAAAGCTCCTGCACCAGATTCACATCGTTTTTATTAAGCGACAGATCGTCCCTGTCGCCTGCTCCTTCCGCATAAGGCTCTTCGCCGATTACGACAACGGCAACATCGGCATCTGTGCCTTCGCTGCCATCTTCGCTAAACACTACCTGCGAGCTGCCCGCGCCGTTTTCAATAGCTTTAAGAATTGTTGTTCCGGTTGTAATATTTCCGCTGCCACCCTGCCAAAAGATGCTCCAACCTCCACATTGAAAACCGAGGTTATCGGCGTGGCGTCCTGCGACCAATATTTTCCGGCCGTCTTTCTCCAGCGGCAGAGCACCGTCTTTTTTGGCTAACAACACCATCGATTCACGCACGGCCTGGCGGCCCACTTCGCGGTGCGGCGCGATACCAAGGTAGCTGGTGAGGCTGCGGTCGGTGTAGGGTTGTTCAAAAAGCCCCAGCGCAAATTTCTGGTACAGGATACGGCGAACGGCATCATCAATGCGCTCCTGTGTCACTTCGCCGGAATTGACCAGCGAGGTTAGGGTGCTGATAAATTCCTCATAATTGTAGGGTGTCATTACCATGTCCACGCCGGCGTTAATGGATTGCTTGACATCGCTACGGTAATCACCGGGCAACTGGTCAATGCCAGCCCAGTCGGAGATAACAAACCCCTTAAATCCAAGCTCATCTTTAAGCAGGTCGGTTAGCAGGTATTTATGTCCGTGCAACTTTTGGCCATTCCAGCTGCTGTAAGAGGCCATGATGGTGCCAACGCCCGCTTCAATAGCGTCGATATAGCCGGGCAGGTGTATGCTGCGTAACGTTTCTTCATCGATTTGCGTATTGCCCTGGTCGATACCGTCGGTGGTGCCGCCATCGGCAATAAAGTGCTTGGCGCAGGCCAGAACGGAGCGGGGATGGTTGAGGCTGTCGCCCTGTAAACCTGTGACGGCGGGCCCGGCCATCATACTTTGCAGTTCAGGTGTTTCGCCGAATCCTTCGTAGGTTCGACCCCAGCGGATATTACGTGGCACGGCAATACAGGGCGCAAAAGTCCAGTCGATGCCGGTGGCCGCCACCTCCAACGCGGTTATGCGCGATACTTCCTTAACCAGCTCCGGATTTCGCGTGGCGCCCAAACCGATATTGTGCGGGAAAATAACTGCGCCTTTAACGTTGTTATGACCGTGCACGGCGTCTATACCGTAAATAAGCGGAATGCCCAGCCGCGTTTTAAGTGCTTCGGCCTGGTAGGTATCGTACATATCGGCCCAACCCGATGCCGAATTATTGGCCGGTGCAGAACCGCCGCCACTTAACAGCGATCCCAAAAAGAAATCCTTTATGTCACTGTTTAAAGACAACGCGTTCCGTTCAGCCTGCGTCATCTGACCAATTTTCTCCTGTAGCGTCATCCGTGAAAGCAGATCTTCCACGCGCGCATCTATCGCCGCCGTGCTGTCCAGGTAGGTTTGGCCCAGCGCTGTGCCGGACATGGAAATGAGAAAAACAAGAAATCCAAATAACAGCATTCGTGCTGTATTACCATAAAAACGTCGCATACATTACCGCCTTACAAAATTAATAGTTCAGGGTAATATACGGACAAAGATAGACGTTTTGTAGAAAACCGCAGGTTTCTAGACAAAAAAAAGCCCGGACCGCGCCGGGCTTCGAGACAAGGGGTTATTTTAAAAGAACAATTTTACGCGTTTGTAAAAACGGGCCTGCCTTCATTTGGACAAAGTAGACACCGCTGGCCAGCCGTGTGCCATCGAAATATAAATTATGCTGTCCGGCTTCCATGCGACCATTGTAAAGCACAGCCACCCGTCGGCCCAGTTGGTCCACAACCTGCACCGTAACATCAGCGGTTTGTGCTACCTGCAAAGCAATCGTTGTGCGCGGGTTGAAAGGATTAGGATAAGCCGGCAGCAGCGCGGGTTTTTGCGGGACGATCACCGTTGGGCTCTCCATATCCGTGGCGATTTGTGTTATGGATACACGGACACGGTCGTTCAGGTATTCTGCCTCGGCCTCATAGCCCGGTGGGGTCCTGATCTCCGCAAATATGCCGGCGAGTGAATCGGCGCGAAGTACGCTAAACGTATCGTTGAGTGCCGGTATAAAATTCGCTATAAAACTTAATTCCAGTGTGCCGGCGATGTTTAAAAGACCGTTCGTCCGGAATACATCGTACTCGCCGGCAGGCGTATAGCCGCCAATCTCAATCAGCGTCACGCTGCTGTCATCAAGTGCCAGGTCACCGGCAAAGGTCAGCTCACCGCTGCTGGCGGCTACCAGCGCGGAGTCAGGACGGACAGAGCCGTGAAAGGCAAATTCACCGGTGCCTGTTTTTCCTGTCACACCGTTTCCGGAGAGGATGGAGGAGCGGGCCAAAACACGGCTGCCGTCTGCGAAATGAAGCTGCGCCCCGGCATGCACATTAAATTCTCCGGAATCTACAACGCTTGTCTGGCTTTTGTTGTGCCAGTTTAAATAGCCGGATTGAACTTCGACTAACCCGTGGTTGACGGCTCTTGTAAAAGCCTCTATGCCGTCACTGGTTACTTTAACATGCCCGTGATTGATAAATGTCGTGGGTTCAAAATCTGCACCGGAATTGAAACTAAACGCGCCGTAATTATAAATATTGCCCACGCCGCTCAGACTACCGCCGCCATTCCAATTGGTCTCTCCTTCCAACATCAGGATGCGTTCTTCGGCCATGTTAATCAAACCGTTGTTTACAAAATTCATAACCGCGCCTTGCGCAATATGTGTAGTGCCCGCTTCGCGCATGGTACCGGCGCTCCAGTCCATTTGCCCGGTAACAGTGACTGTCCCGCTTCCGCGGATGCTTCCGCTGCTCAACTCCATGTAGTTCACGTCAATGTCGTTGTCAAAATCAACGTTGGCTCCTGTTCCTGTCATAAAAACGGAATCGGCAGAAAAGGCGCCGTTTATGGAAATTGTCCCGCGATTAAATTCCAATGATCCATTGGTGGCATCCACATTAGAAAGGCCGGACAAAATTCGCTCGCCGCTGCCAAAGCCAAAAGCCAAACGGGCGCCGGACTCAACCGTATAGTCGCCGTCATCAACCACACTCCCGCTTGCCTGTCCCACCTCAAGAAGACCCCTTTTTACAGTTATTTCACCGTTGTTTTGGATGTCTCCGAAAAAAGTCCCTTCCTTATCCACATCATAGATAAAGGTGCCTTCGTTCAGGAAATGGCCGTTGTTGAACACACGGCTGTTGGAAAAATTCGACAAGGTGAGTGTCCCTTTGTTTATGAAGGCACAACTGCTGCCGGAGTTGGACAAACGACCGTTTTTCCACAAACCAACGCCTTTGTTGATCAGTGTAAAATCGCCTTTCAACTGTTTGAAGTCGGGGCTGTCAATGGTCAGCGCAGCACCTTCTTCGACCACGATCGCCGCGGAGCCATCCAGGATGGCGCGCTCCCAGTCAAAGGAACTGGTGATAGTCAATGTATCGCTGCCTGAGAGATCAGCCGTTCCCTGTAAAACGAGGCGGGCCACGGTGAATGCTGAATCAATAAAGACTTCGCCATCTATCACAATAGCGGTGTCGGCCGGACCCGGTACGCCGGTTGGTGTCCACTGTGCTCCGTTGGACCAGTTGCCGTCATTGCCGCTTTGAAAGCTGTAGGTTTGCTGCGCCGATAAACAAATCGGCATTAACATAAGTGCTAAAATATAAAAGATTACCTTTTTCATGATCTCCTCCTTATTCCAGGCGTCGTACGCTGCCGCTTTCTACGACGGTACCGTTTTTGTCCAGTACTTTATATGTGGCGCGGTTATTATCCACACCATGAACCCAGCGGATATTCTGGCCGATCAACGCCGGGTTGTGTGAATATTTTATCTGCGCGGTAACAATAGAACCCTGCATGCTGTAGGTGCCGGAGTGGGCTAATATTTCGGCAGCGCCTGCACTGTCCCCGCGGCTAAAATTCACCACGAAGGCAAAATGCTTTTCCGTAAAAAAGGACATACCGCGCACATCCTGCAGGACGTCATCTTCCACGTACTCCCACACGCCAATAATGGATTCCGGCGCCGGATTGGCGGGCTGCCTGCTCATACAGGACAGAGCCAGCGCCAGGCAGAGCAATAAGATTGTTTTTGGGATCATACCTTTCTCCTTTCTGTTGATGCCGCTTGCAATTAAAGAAGGAGAAGGGGTCAATAAAATAGAGCAAACTACTCAAATTGAGCCTGAGTAGATCTACTCAAATGGCGGGTTTAGGCGTCAGGAAGGTTGGAACAAGCCCATTTTTAAAAGGAAATCTTTATAGCGCGGATCATCACGCAGGGGATCGAGTTTGGGATCGCTTTGCAGGTCCAGCATAAAATCGTGGCGCTCTTCAAAGGCTTTTTGCATCCATACAAAGGCCTGCTCTGTTTCACCCAGTGCCGCGTAGATAAGCACCAGCTGGAAAGAAAAAGGCTCGCCTTTATGCGATTGTTCTTTGAGTGTTTTAACGATTTGCCGGGCTTCTTCGGTGCGGCCGCTACGGGCGTAGCCATAGCCAAGCCGGCCAAGCGCGGAGTAATTCTGCGGCGCCAGCTTTACGGCCTGTTCGAGCGCGGCCAGCGCGCTGTCCTGTGCGCCTTTTTCCAGATAGGCTTCCCCAAGGTAAGCGTGCACCAGCCAGTAACCGGCATCGAGTTGCAGCGTGTTTTTATATTGGCTGACGGCATCGCCGTAACGGCGGGCAAAATAGAGCGCCCGCCCGTGAAATGAGTTACTCAGCAAGGAAAGCGGGTCCAGTTTTAAGGCGCGTTCGGTGTGCTGTACGGCCTTCTCCGTGTGCCCACGCGTGATATGCAAAAGGGCATAGAGACGATGCGCCGCTGCCAGGCTGGGATTCAAAGCCAGCGCCTTTTGGAATGCGACCTCGGCACGCTCAAAATCCCAGTCGTACAACAGGGCAATGGCCGCCATCGAGTTGTGTGCTTCGGCCAGCGCGGGATTATACTTCAGCGCTTTTTGCGCCGCCCGGCGTGACTGCGGATACGCTTCATCGGGAGCCATAAATCCAAAGTTGGATTGCCAGGCGTACATCTCTGCCAAGCCGGCCCAGGCCCGGGCAAACGTGGAATCGATAGCAAGAGCCTGCTTAAAAAACAAGCCGGCCTGCTCAAAACCGGCAGCGGTATTGCGGCTCAGAAAATAGCGTCCCTTAAGGTAGGCGGTCTGTGTTTCTTCGTTTACCCTGTCTACTGTGCCCGCGCCTTCCAGCCCTTCCAGGAACAGCTTTACATCCAGCGCCATGGCCACCTGCCAGGCAATCTCGCGCTGAACGGAAAGAATATCAGAGAGCCGGCGGTCAAAGGTCTGGCTCCACAGGTTGGCACGGCTCGACGCATCCACCAGTTGCAGGTTAATACGCAAAAGGTCGCCCTCTTTTTGCAGGCTGCCTTCCAGGATGGACCCGACGCCCAGTCGCTCTACGATTTCAGAAATATTGCTTGGTTTATTTTTATAGCGCATAACAGAGCTTCGGGCAATGACACGCAAATCGGGATTACGGGAAATCTGCGTAATCAGCTCTTCGGTGAAACCGTCGGCAAGGTAGGCATTACTGCTGTCAGGGCCGATCATGCGCAGCGGCATAACGGCAATTCGCAAGGGATCAGCCGCCGGGGAATCGGAACTTTCCAGCAAAAAAAAGCCACCCACAATTATGATCAATACCAGCAGTAAGGCCAGCGGGTAGATCCAGCCGCTTCTGCTGCCGGAGTGTTGTGCCGCTGCGGGAGGGCTAAGCTCTTTGTCGGATTCGTACAAATCCGCCAGCGCCACGCGCTGTTCGATGGCAAACTCCAGCAGTTTGTTGGCCCCTTTTAACCCCAGCTTGCGGGCGATGTTGTAGCGGTGGTTCTGCACCGTACGCACACTTACAAAAAGCGCTTTGGCGATTTCCCTGCTGGTTTTATTTTGGGCGATATAAGAGAGTATGCGCTTTTCGGTCTCTGTCAGATTTTTAAGGGCTTGTAACTTTGCCTTTTCTTCCACCTAAAGAAATCCATCCTTTCACATTATGAGAATAAAAATAACTGTTTAAACAAAAAAAAACAGACTTTCGTCATAGGTGACCAAAAGCGATTTATTCAACTTCAATCGGCGAAGTAAATAATGTTTTCTAGCGTCTTAAGCCAGAAGCAGAAATAGCAGCGCGATAGCCGCCGGCAATGCCTGGATGAATAGTATTTTGCGGTGTACGGTCAGCGCGCCATAGACGCCGGCAATAATAACGCAGCACAAAAAGAAGATTGTAATGCCGGATTGGTCAGGTCCTCTTAGAATACCCCACACCAGCCCGGCCGACAGAAAACCGTTGTACAACCCCATATTGGCGGCCAATGTTTTGCTTGCGCGGGCCTGCTCCGGTGTCTGGCGGAAGGCCTTAAGCCCGGCGGGTTTGTCCCACAAAAACATTTCCAGGATCAAAAAATAGAGATGTAACAAAGCGACAAAAGCAGTAAGGATAACAGAGGCGATGTACATTTTTACTCCTGTTTGCAAAAGGCATGCGGCCAATATCTTACATTCTGCACGTGATACCAAGCTTATCCTGAAAGTTGTCAGAAAAACGGTATTGCTGTATTTTGTGCGCCAAAGGGGAGGAACAACTTTGCGGCGCTTACTCGAAGACTATCAGAGTGTACTTAACAGGGGGCTGGCTATTCTAAACGGCTGCACGGAAAAACAGGCCCGCTGGAAACCCGGCCCGGATCAGTGGTCCGTTCTGGAATGTGTTGATCATGCCCGGGAAACGCTGGTGTCTTACCAGGAAAAAATAGACAAGGCTCTGGCCATTGCCTCTCCCGGCAGCGGTATCGAAAAATGCGCACCCGGCTGGCGCGGACGGGTTTTTGCCTATTCCATGGAACCACCCTATGCCTTTAAAATGAAAACATTCCGCAATTTTCATCCACAAACCGAATTGCGCCAGGCTTATGTTCGTGAACGTTTCGTGCGTGATTTCCGCCGCTTTATGAAGACTATTGAAGATTCCTCAAAGCAGCATGACCTCACAAAAATTATAATCAGTTCACCCATAACAAGGCTGGTTAAAATGAGCGTGTGCGACGCTGCCGTTTTTCTGGCCGCCCACAGCCGCCGCCATATGTGGCAGGCAGAGCAGCTTGCGCAATGGCCGGGCTACCCCAAAGACTGATACTTTAGTTGTTTTCATCTGGATAAGGCCACCCCCACCCGTCTTTGTGTTAATCACTTTACTTATTAGACCAACCCCTTGCAGCTATCTTGATAATGTTAATTAAGGGACTGTTTTTAGCGGACTTAAAGTTTATTATCTTAAAACACGTGCACCATCTAAAACATGAATATTTTGAAAACACTTTATCGTGATTCCCTGGCTCTGCTGACCGACTTTTACCAGTTAAGCATGGCCTACGGTTACTGGAAGACTGAAAAAAGGAACGCGCGAGCCGTTTTTAGTCTTTTTTTCAGGGAAAACCCTTTTGAGGGTGGGTATACCATCGCCGCCGGTTTGGAGCAGGCTATCGATTTTCTGGAGCGCTTTTCCTTTAACGATGAAGACCTGGAATATCTTGCCGGGCTAAAGGGCAGCGACGATAAGCCTATCTTTGATCAGGCGTTCCTGGACTACCTGGCCGCGCTGCAGTTGAGCTGTGATATCGATGCCGTTGAAGAGGGCGACGTGGTTTTCCCGCACGAATCGCTGATACGGGTCAAGGGCCCGATAATCCAATGCCAGCTTCTGGAAACGCCGCTGCTTACAATCCTTAATTTTCAGTCCCTGATTGCGACAAAGGCAGCGCGCGTTTGTCAGGCGGCAAAAGATCAGCCTGTGCTGGAATTCGGTTTGCGCCGCGCCCACGGCATAGACGGCGGATTGTCCGTAAGCCGGGCCGCGTATATTGGCGGTTGCGCGGCCACGTCCAATGTGCTGGCCGGCAAGCTGTATAACATTCCGGTAAAAGGTACGCATGCCCACAGCTGGGTGATGACCTTTGACAATGAAATGGAATCATTCCGCGCCTATGCCGAAGCACAGCCCAACAACTGCATTTTCCTGGTAGATACGTATGACACGATCCAGGGTGTTAAAAACGCTGTTGAAATGGGCAAAGTGCTGCGCGAAAAAGGCCACGAAATGGTTGGTGTCCGGCTCGACTCCGGCGACCTGGCATACCTGAGTATTGAGGCAAGACGCATTATGGATGAAGCGGGCTTTAAGGATGCAAAGATTTTTGCCAGCAACGACCTTGATGAACACATTATTTTAAGTCTTAATGACCAGGACGCCAAAATCGATGTGTGGGGCGTGGGTACAAAACTGGCCACAGCTTACGATCAGCCGGCGCTGGGCGGTGTGTACAAGCTGACGGCGCTTAACGAGAACGGTGAGTGGCAATACAAGCTCAAGTTGTCCGAACAGGCAATCAAAATTTCAAACCCCGGCATTATGCAAATCCGCCGTTTTGAAAAGGACGGCGAATACAAGGGTGATGCCATTTACGATGAACGCCTCGGTGTCGAGGAGAGTTGTACAATAGTGGATCCCGTCGATGCGACACGACGCAAAACATTTTCTGACGGCTATGAAAGAAGAGATTTACTGCAGCCGGTTTTTCGTAGCGGTAAATGCGTTTATAAAAAACCTTCGCTGGAGGAGATCCGCAAAAAGCGCAGTGCTGTCTTAAAGAAATTTCACCGGGGAATAAAGCGATTTGTAAATCCCCATCAATACCCCGTGGGTCTGGAAGAAAAGCTGCACGAGTTGAAAACGCGTCTTGTGCTGGAGGCGCGCGGCCATGCTTCAAAAGAGAAAGGTGAAAAGAATGAGAGCCCTGTTACTAATTGACATTCAATATGATTTTATGCCTGGAGGCGCGCTGGCCGCCAAAGACGGCGACAAAGTCGTGCCCGTGGCCAACAAACTGCAGGATAAATTTGACCTGATCGTTGCCACGCGTGACACGCACCCGGAGGATCACGGCAGTTTCGCGGCCAACCATCCCGGCAAGGATGTTGGAGAAGTGATTGATCTGGACGGACTGGATCAGATTCTCTGGCCGGTGCATTGCGTTGAAGGAACGCACGGTGCGGAATTTCATGAAGATCTGAATACAGAAAAAATTGATAAAGTTTTCTATAAAGGAACGGAGAAAAACATAGACAGCTACAGCGGTTTTTTTGATAACGGCCACCGCAAGGCGACCGGCCTTGGAGACTATCTGAAAGAAAAAGGCGTTGATCGCGTTTACATGTGTGGACTGGCGACGGATTATTGTATAAAATTCAGTGCACTGGATGCCCGCGAACTGGGCTTTGAAACTTACATCGTTAAGGATGGTGTGCGGGCCGTTAACATGAATGAAGGTGATGCCGAAAAAGCAATCGAAGAAATGAAAGAAAAAGGCTGTCACATAATTGACAGTGATGACATCAAGGCGGAGTAACCAAAGGAGAAGAGATATGGCAGACAAAAGTACATATTTAAACAAGCTTTCCGAGCAGCTCAAAGAGTGGGACAAAGAGCTTGATGTCCTGCGCGATAAAGCTTCCAAATCGCGCGAGAGCTGGGGCAAGGAGTTACAAACCCAGATCAAGGACTTGCGCAAGCAGCGCGATACACTGGGCAAGAGGCTCGATGAATTGCGCAAATCCAGCGACGCGGCCTGGAAGGAGATCAGTAAGGGGCTGGACAAGAGCTGGGTACAGATGAAGAAAGCGCTGGACAAGGCCTCCAAAAAGTTCTGATTTAATTCTGACGTATGGAGACGGGCGCACTTACAGAACTTGAATTTAACAGATGGGCGATCGCGGCATTTGTCGGCTATCTGCTGCTGATAAGCGGCTTGGGCGTGTATGCCGCGCGCTTTTCATCTCAGGGCATCGGCCACTTTTTTATCGGCGGCCGCAAAATGAACCGTTTTGTGGTTGCCCTTTCCGCCGTTGTTTCCGGCCGTAGCAGCTGGCTTTTGCTGGGTGTTACCGGCCTGGCCTGGAAAATCGGTGCGCCCGCATTATGGGCCGTACTCGGCTATACGGTAGTCGAGCTATGGCTCTTTTTTTATTATGCTCCCCGATTGCGCCGTTTCAGCGAAGAGCATGACTGCATAACCGTGCCGGATTTTTTTGCTGAACGTTTCACAGACCGCTCCGGAGCTTTGCGCGTAACGCTGGCCATCGTCATCCTGATTTTTATGGTGAGTTATGTGGGCGCGCAGCTTGTAGGCGGTGGAAAGGCCTTTGCCGGCAGCTTCGGTGTGCAGCAAGATAACGGCGTTCTGATCACTGCTGCAATTATTCTTGTGTATACTGTTGTGGGTGGTTTTCTCGCCGTAAGCCTCACTGACGTGGTACAGGCTGTATTTATGATTTTTGCCCTCCTGTTCCTGCCGCTGATCGCTTTGTTTGATGCCGGTGGTTTCAGCGTAGTCGGTGTTGTTTTGCAGACTTACGACCCATCCTTTATGGATCCTTTTGCCTTTGCGGCGGGGGGCATCATCGGTTATCTCGGCATTGGTTTCGGATCACCCGGTAACCCGCATATTATTTCCCGCTATATGTCCATAGACAGCGCCGAAAAATTGCGCTTTGCCGGTATCGTCGGGACAACCTGGAATGTGCTGATGGGAGTCGGTGCGCTGGCCATCGGTTGGGTCGGGCGCAGCTATTACGGTGATATATCCATGCTGCCCGGTTCCGATCCCGAGCAACTATTTCCTCTTTTGGCACGTGACCATTTACATCCCGCTATTTTTGGCGTTGTTATCGCCTCGGTCTTCGCGGCCATCATGTCCACTGCCGATTCCCAGCTACTTGTGGCTGCCTCAAGCGTTATCCGCGACATCTACGAAAAGGTCGTTCGCAAAGACAAGCCCTTGCCCGAAAAAAAGCTGGTCCTCTACAGTCGCATTGCCGTGTTGATCCTTGTATTGATTTCAATTGTTCTTGCTCTGGGTGCCAGCGAACTGGTGCTTTGGCTGGTGCTGTTTGCCTGGGCCGGTTTGGGCGCAGCGCTGGGGCCAACCTCCATTCTCGCCTTATTCTGGAAAAAGACTACACGCGCCGGGGTCTTTGCCGGAGTTATCAGCGGCACGGTCGTTACGCTTTTGTGGTACAATATCCCCGCCCTGAAAAGCCAGATGTACGAGCTGGTGCCGGCGTTTATTTTAAGCTTTATTCTGACTGTAGTCGTCAGCCTTTTAACCGGAAAAAAGACCTCCCGCTAAATCGATTCTTCTGTCTGAAAACTGCCGTTGACACAAAGCCGTTTTGTTGATAAACTACTTTGGTTATTCCATTATCATAAAGCGTTTTGCTTCAAATATTTAATTATTAAGTTTTTTGATAAAAATATTTGACATTGTTAAAATAATGCGGTAACGTTTCCGTCAACAAATAAACAAGCAAACTTTTTAACGATGCACACGGCCAACTACATAAATATTCTTCCCAACACAGCTATCGCTGTGAACGGCCTTGCTGTGCGTCTGATTAACCTTCCTTTAGATATTCTCCTTCTCGTCGGGATTATTATTATTAGCCTAATTATTGTGGGCTAAAAATACTGGTCAATCCCGAACTACATACTTTTCTAATAACTACATCACAAGCAAAATAGAACGGAATCGGGGTTGACCCCGATGGAAGCGCTATATCTGAAGGTCCTTTTTGGAGGTGGATGTTGCGATCCGATCTTATTAAAAAGGGCTTTGAACGCTCCCCGCACCGCAGCCTGTTAAAGGCCACCGGTGTAATCCGCAGTGATGACGATTTTCAGCGCCCCTTTGTTGGCGTCTGCAATTCCTACATCGATCTGATTCCCGGCCACGTGCACCTGCAGGGTTTTGGCAGGATTGTGAAAGAAGCCATCCGCGAAGCCGGGGGCATTCCCTTTGAATTTAATACCATCGGCGTGGATGACGGCATTGCCATGGGCCACATCGGCATGCGCTATTCACTGGCCAGCCGAGAGCTGATCGCCGACAGCGTGGAAACCGTGGTGGAAGCGCACCGGCTCGATGGCATCATTTGCCTGACCAACTGCGATAAAATTGTGCCCGGCATGCTGATGGCCGCGGTGCGTCTCGATGTGCCCGTCATCTTTGTCTCCGGCGGGCCGATGAAGGCCGGGCGTCTGCCCGACGGCAACAAGGTCGACCTTATCTCCGTGTTTGAAGGCGTCAGCAAACACCAGCGCGGGGAAATCGGTGATGAGGAGTTGAAGCTTCTCGAAGATAACGGCTGCCCAACCTGCGGCTCCTGCTCCGGGATGTTTACGGCCAACTCGATGAACTGCCTGATGGAGGCTCTGGGTCTCGCCCTTCCCGGCAACGGTTCGGTTTTGGCGGTAGATCCCAAACGTGAAGAGCTTGCCCGCCAGGCGTCGAGGCAACTGCTTTACCTCGTCGAAAAAGATATCAAACCATCGGACATACTTTCGCCGGCTGTTTTTAAAAACGCCTTCGCCCTGGATATGGCTATGGGCGGCAGCACCAACACCATTTTGCACACGCTGGCGATTGCCCGCGAAGCCGGCATCGAAATTGACCTGGCCATGTTGAACGAAGTGGCCGAACAGGTACCCTATATCTGCAAAGTCAGTCCCGCCACGCCCTTTGTGCATATGGAAGACGTGGATGCCGCCGGCGGCATTTCAGCAATCCTTAATGAATTGAGCAAGCTGGACGGCGTACTGGATACATCTGCTTTGACGGTAACAGGCAAAACGCTCGGTGAAAATATCGCCGGCGCTGCCATAAAAAACGCCGATGTGATCCGTCCCGTGAGCGCACCCTATTCCGGGCGCGGTGGCCTGGCCGTTTTGTTTGGCAACCTGGCGCCGCAAGGCTCGGTGGTAAAAACCGGAGCCGTGGATCCGGAGATGATGGTACACAGCGGCCCGGTACGTCTTTTTGACTCCCAGGATGAGGCTTTAGCCGCCATCGCTGGCGATGAGATACGGCCTGGCGATGTGGTGGTGATCCGCTATGAAGGACCGCGCGGCGGACCGGGCATGCCCGAAATGCTGGCCCCCACATCGGCCATTATGGGTCGCGGCCTGGGCAGCAAAGTTGCCCTGATTACCGACGGCCGTTTTTCCGGCGGCACGCGCGGCGCCTGCATCGGCCACGTGTCCCCCGAGGCAGCCGCCCGTGGCCCGATTGCCGCACTGGAAGAGGGCGACATTATCGATATCGACATTCCCAATTGCAGCCTCAATGTGCGTCTCAGCGATGAGGAAATCGCTTTTCGCCTGCAAAAGCTGCAACCCTTTCAACCCAAAATAAAACGCGGCTACCTGGCGCGCTACACGCACCTGGTAACCTCGGCCAGCACGGGCGCCGTGCTGCGCAACCCTGCAATCGAACAACTGCAAAAGGAGCTGCCATGAGTGATAAAAACCGGACCTATACAGGAGCGGAAATATTTTTTGAATGCCTCAAACGCGAAGGCGTGGAGCATATCTTTGGCTACCCCGGAGGGGCCAATCTCAAGATTTATGAAAAGTTGTACGACGTGGATTTTCTGCAGCATGTGTTGTGCCGCCACGAGCAGGGCGCGGTACACATGGCCGAGGGCTACGCCAAGGTAACCGGCAAAGTGGGCGTGGTCCTGGTTACTTCCGGGCCCGGCGCCACCAACACGGTGACCGGTATTGCTGACGCCTATATGGATTCCGTGCCGGTGGTTGTATTTACCGGCCAGGTACCCACGCACCTGATCGGCAACGATGCCTTCCAGGAAGCGGATATTGTCGGCATTACCCGTCCGATCACCAAGCACAATTACCTCGTGCGTGATGTGCGCGATCTGGCACGAACGATCCGCGAAGCTTTTTACATCGCGGCCAGCGGACGGCCCGGACCCGTGGTTGTGGACCTGCCTAAGGACGTGACCATGGACAGCTGCCCATTCGAATACCCCAACCTTGTGGATATCCGCGGCTACCGTCCGACCTACAATGGTCACCGTGTGCAGATCAAAAAGGCGGCCGAGGTTCTGGCCAACGCGCAGCGGCCCCTGTTTTATGTGGGCGGTGGCGTCATCATGTCCGGCGGCGCGGAAGAACTGCGGGCCCTGGCGCGGCACGGCAATTTTCCTGTAACGATGACATTGCAGGGCCTTGGCGCTTTTCCCGGCACGGATCCGCAATCGCTGGGTATGCTGGGTATGCATGGCACCTATTGGGCCAACCAGGCCGTCAATCAATGCGATGTGCTGGTGGCATTGGGCGCCCGCTTCGACGACCGTGTGACCGGCAAGATCGAAACATTCGCGCCGGATGCCTACAAAATCCACGTGGATATTGACCCTTCGGCTATTGATAAAAATGTGGTGGTGGATCTGCCGGTTGTGGGCGATGTGCGCCAGGTGATGAGCGAGCTGCTGGCTGAGCTGCGCACACATCAACTGCCGGACACCTCGGCCTGGCATGAACAGATAAACGGCTGGCGTGAGGATTGTCCGTTGGACTATGAAAGATACGACGGCAAGCTGCGCACGGAACTGGTGCTGGAGCGCATCTCTGAAAAGACCGGCGGCAACGCGGTGGTTGTTACCGACGTAGGCCAGCATCAGATGTGGACGGCGCAGTATTACAAGTTCAACCACCCGCGCACAAATGTTACCAGCGGCGGCCTGGGCACCATGGGCTTTTCCGTTCCGGCGGCCATCGGTGCTGCTTTTGCCATGCCCGGCAAGCGCGTTATTTCCGTAAACGGCGATGGCGGTTTCCAGATGAATATCCAGGAACTGGTAACAGCCGCTTACCACAAGCTGCCCATCACCTTTATTATTATCAACAACAGCTTTCTGGGCATGGTGCGCCAATGGCAGGAACTGTTCTACGAAGAGAAGTACAGCTTTACCGATCTCTCCGACAGCAATCCTGATTTTGTGAAAGTGGGCGAAGCGTTCGGCCTGCCTTCCTTCCGCACCGACTCGCCGGAAGAGGTGGACAGTCTGCTGGAAAAGGCCTTTGGCTACGCCGACAGACCGACCTTGCTGGAATTCCGCGTGGTGAAGGAGGACATGGTTTTCCCCATGGTGCCTTCCGGCGCGTCCATCTCGGATATGATCGTTAACAGACTTAACCCGCAAAGGATGACTTGAGCCTATGAAACACACGATATCACTTCTGGTGGAAAACAAATTCGGCGCTTTTGATCGCGTGGCGACCATGTTCAGCGGCAAGGGCTTTAACCTGCACAGCATCACCATCGGCAAAACCGAGATACGCGATCTCTCGCGCATGACCATCGTTACCTCCGGCAACGATAAGATCATCGATCAGGTGGTAAAGCAGCTCAACCGCCTCGTGGATACGGTCAAAGTGGTTGACCTTACCCCGCATGACTGCGTGGAGCGCGAACTGGCGCTGATCACAGTGGCCTTTTCAAAAGGAGCCCTGGAAGAGATCAAAAATATAAATGACATCTTCCGTGGCAAAGTAGTGGACATCAACACCAACACGCTGACGCTGGAAGTAACCGGTCCGCCGGCCAAGATCAATGCCATCGTGAACGTGCTGAGGCCGTTTGGCATCCGTGAAATGGCACGCAGCGGAACCGTAGCGCTACGCCGCGGCAAGCAGATGGCGGAATGGACCGAGGAGAATGCGGCATGAAGAAAGACAACCCCTCCAACGAACTTAAATGTCATTCCCGACTCCGATGGGGAATCCAGGCCAAGCTGGTGTTTGCGGTTCGGTGGAGGGAGTTCTCGTTGCGGCAGAGAAAACCGGACAAAACAGACAAATGAAGCAATCAAAAAACAATCAAATAAAAGGAATATCAGATGAAGGTTTATTATGACGGAGACGCATCGGCAGAGTATTTACGCGGGCAGAAAATCGCCGTGCTGGGATTTGGCAGCCAAGGTCATGCCCATGCTTTGAATTTGAAAGACAGCGGTTTTGATGTGTGCGTCGGTTTGCGCAAAACAAGCAAATCGTGGGAGAAAGCCGAAGCGGCCGGACTGGAGGTGCTGCCGGTGGCTGAAGCTGCAAAAAAAGCGCAGGTCGTGATGATGCTTTTGCCCGACCAGCATCAGAAATCTGTCTATGAAAATGAAGTGGCGCCCTACCTGCAGGCCGGCGATACGCTTGCTTTCGCCCATGGCTTTAACATTCATTATGGTCAGATCCATCCGCCGGCTGAGGTTAACGTGATCATGATCGCGCCAAAGGGGCCGGGGCATCTGGTACGACGCACATTTACCGAAGGCAGCGGCGTGCCCTGCCTGATCGCGCTGCACCAGGACCCTTCCGGCAACGCCCGCAACCTGGCGCTGGCCTGGGCCCAGGGTATCGGCGGTACCCGCGCCGGCGTTATCGAAACCAACTTTAAGGACGAAACCGAAACCGACCTGTTTGGCGAACAGGCTGTCTTGTGCGGCGGTTCAGCGGCATTGATCAAGGCCGGGTATGAAACATTGGTGGAAGCAGGCTATCCGCCGGAGCTTGCCTACTTTGAATGTATGCACGAGATGAAGCTGATCGTCGATCTCTACTACGAAGGCGGTCTTTCGCGCATGAATTACTCGGTGAGCGACACCGCGGAATATGGCGGCATGACGCGCGGCAGCCGGCTGATCACGTCGGAGACAAAGAAAGAGATGCGCCGCATCCTTGATGAAGTGCAGGACGGACGCTTTGCCAAAGAGTGGATCGCGGAAAATGAAAAAGGTCAGCCCTTGCTGAAAGAGCTGCGCAAAGACAACACCGAGCACGGCATCGAAAGCGTGGGCTCCAAACTGCGCGACATGATGTCCTGGTTAACGGGCAAACGCAAAAAACAGGAGGTGCAGGCGTGAATTTCAAGGTGACATTGTTGCCCGGTGACGGCATCGGGCCGGAGGTGACGGCCGCGGCCGTGAAGGTTTTGGAACATGCCGCGGAGCGTAATTTTCTCTCGCTGGAATTTGAGCAAAAGCTGATTGGCGGCGCGTCTTACGAGAAATATGGCAAGCCGCTCACGGAAGAGACACTGCAGGCCTGCCGCGATGCCGACGCTGTTTTCCTGGGCGCGGTGGGCGGTCCGCAATGGGAAGAGTTGCCGCAAAATTTAAAACCGGAGGCGGCGTTGCTGGGTCTGCGCAAAGAGCTTGGCCTGTACGCCAATCTGCGCCCGGCAACCGTTTATTCTTCTTTTCTGAATGCCTCCTCGCTGAAGGAAGAGGTATTGCGCGACACGGATTTTGTGGTGGTACGTGAACTGACCGGCGGCATCTATTTTGGCGAGCCGCGCGGCCACAACCCGTCGGAAGGCTGGAACACGATGCGCTACAGCCGGCCGGATGTGGAGCGTATTGCCCGGACGGCATTCCGGCTGGCCCGTCAGCGACGCGGCCAGGTGACCTCCGTGGACAAAGCCAACGTGCTGGAATGTTCGCAGTTCTGGCGTGATGTGGTAAACGACGTTCACGAGGACTATCCCGATGTGGAATTGCGCCACATGTACGTGGACAACGCCGCCATGCAGATCGTGCGCGAGCCACGGCAGTTTGACGTACTGCTTACATCCAACCTTTTCGGGGATATCCTAAGCGATATTTCCGGAATGATCACCGGCAGCCTCGGCATGTTGCCCTCGGCCAGCCTGGGCGGAGACAACGCTCTTTATGAGCCGGTACACGGCAGCGCCCCGGACATCGCCGGACAGGATAAGGCCAACCCTGTGGCGGCCATCGCTTCCGTGGCAATGATGCTGGAGCAGCAGCTGCAGATGACGCGCGCCGCGCAGATCATCCGTGACGCCATCGAAGCCGTACTGGCCAAAGGCTACCGCACCGTTGATATTGCCGGGCCGGACAGCCGTTTGGTCGGCTGCGATGAGATGACGTCGCTCATCCTGTTTTACTGCGAAGAAATCTACAACGAAGACGCAGTCGGCGTATTTACTCTGTAAAACCAGGAGCTTTCATGGATACACGAATCATCATTTTTGACACCACTTTGCGCGACGGCGAGCAATCCCCCGGTGCCTCGCTGAGTGTTAGCGAAAAAGTGGAGATCGCCCACCAACTGCAACGCCTTGGGGTGGATGTGATTGAGGCCGGCTTCCCCGTTTCATCACCGCGGCAGTATGAGGCGGTGCAGCGCATCGCGGCCGGTGTCAACACAACGATCGCCGCGCTGGCACGGGCCAATAAAAAGGATATCAAAATTGCCTTTGATGCACTCAAGGAAGCGCCAAAAAAACGCATTCATACTTTTTCGTCCACATCGGATTTTCAGATCCGCGGTAAGTTTTCGGCAGATCGTTACGGCGCCACGCTGAAGGATAAGCGCGCCTATGTGCTGAAAATGTCGTATGACGCCGTGCAATACGCGCGCAGCCTCTGCGATGACGTGGAATTTTCCGCCGAGGATGCCGGGCGCACCGACATCGGTTATCTCTGCGAGGTGGTGGCTGCGGCGGTGGAGGCTGGCGCCACGACGATCAACATACCCGATACGACCGGTTACGTGCTGCCCGGCGAGTTCCACGACATCATCAGCCGGCTGCGAAAAAATGTGCCCGGTATCGCCAATACTGTTTTAAGCGTGCATTGCCATAATGATCTGGGTCTGGCGGTGGCCAATTCGCTCAGCGCCATTGTAGCCGGCGCGCGCCAGATCGAATGCACGGTCAACGGTATCGGTGAGCGTGCCGGAAACGCCGCGCTGGAGGAGATTGTGATGGCCCTGGCGGTTCGTCAAGATAAAATGGGCTGTCTCACGGGCATCGACACAACACAGATTCACAACACAAGCCGCATGGTTTCCGCTTACACCGGAATGGTGGTTCAGCCCAACAAGGCAATCGTGGGCGCCAACGCCTTTGCGCATGAAGCGGGCATTCACCAGGACGGCATGCTAAAAAGCCGCGACACTTATGAGATCATGCGGCCGGAGATGGTCGGCGTACCCAAGACGCGCATTGTGCTGGGACGGCACTCCGGGCGCCACGGGTTGAAATCGCGCCTGGCCAGCCTTGGTTATACGCCGGATGAAAAAGAGCTGGACAACGTCTACCAGCGCTTCACCGAGCTGGCGGATAAGAAAAAAGAGGTTTTTGACGACGACCTGCGCGTGCTGATGGGCGACGAGGCCCGCGACCTGAAGCAATATTACACGCTGGAAAAACTACAGGTCAGTACGGGCAACGCGGTTATCCCCACAGCCACCGTGCTCATCCGCGCCGGGGAAGAGGTGTTTCGCGAATCGTGCACGGGCGACGGGCCGGTGGACGCGGTTTTCAACGCCATTGAACGGGCGCTGGAAAGCAACTTTGCGATCGAATCCTACCACGTGCGATCCATTACTGCCGGACGGGAAGCGCTGGGTGAAGTGCAGGTGCGCGTCAATACGGGCATACACTATTACAATGGTCGCGGCATTTCAACAGACATCGTTGAGGCCAGTGCCAAAGCGTTGATCCACGTGTTCAACCAGGCGCTGAGCGAATCGGAAAAAGAGAATCAACAACAGGTTTTGGAAACGGAAAGGAGCGCCTGAAGATGGCGATGACAATTACGGAAAAGATACTGGCCAAAGGGGCCGGCAAAAAGGAGGTGAAGCCGGGCCAGACTGTCTGGCTGGACGTGGACGTGCTGATGACCCATGATGTTTGCGGTCCGCCCACTGTGCAGATCTGGAAAAAGGAATTCGGCGAGCAGGCGCGGATTTGGGACAAAGAAAAACTGGTCATCTTTCCGGATCACTACATCTTTACGGCCAATGCCAACGCCAACCGCAATGTTTCCTTTTTGCGCTCCTTCGCGCAGGAGTACGATTTGCCCAATTACTATGATGTGGGCACCGAGCGCTACAAGGGCGTGTGTCATATTGCGCTGGCGGAAGAGGGCTACAATCTGCCCGGCACGGTTTTGTTTGGCACCGATTCGCACACATGCACCTCCGGCGCTTTTGGCATGTTCGCCACCGGCGTGGGCAACACCGACGCGGCATTTATTCTGGGCACGGGACGTATCTGGGAAAAAGTGCCGGAGTCGCTGCGCTTTACCTTTGACGGCGAGCTGCCGCCTTACCTGATGGCCAAGGATATGATCCTGCAAATCCTGGGTGATATCACGACCGACGGCGCTACATACCGCGCCATGGAGTTTGACGGTGAAGCGGTATACGCGCTGGAAATGAACGAGCGCATGACACTGACCAACATGGCCATTGAAGCCGGCGGCATGAACGGCATTATTGCTGCTGACGAAGTGACCGAGGCTTTTATCCGCGCGCGCACCTCCAGACCTTATGAAGTTTTTAAAAGCGACCCGGGCGCCAACTACCTTAGCCGGTATCGCTATGATGTAAGCACGATGGAGCCGCTGGTGGCCAAGCCGCACAGCCCGGACAATCGTGATACCGTGCGCAGCGTGGCCGGCACAAAGCTGACCAAATGCTACATCGGATCCTGCACCGGGGGCAAGCTTACCGACTTCAAGGCGGCGGCGATGTTGTTGTTAAACGAAGAAGTGAAAGTACCCACATTTGTAGTTCCGGCCAGTACGGAAGTGGCACGGCAGCTGGAAGCGGAAACCTGGAAAGGCATTTCCCTACTGGAAATTTTCCGCTCGGCGGGCTGCACGATCGCACAATCTTCCTGCGCGGCCTGTCTCGGCGGGCCGGCGGACACGGTGGGACGCTCGGTGGATCATGATGTCGTGATCTCGACCACCAACCGCAATTTCCCCGGACGCATGGGCAGCCGTAAATCCTCGGTTTACCTGGCTTCGCCGTTGACCGTGGCCGCCTCAGCCATCCGCGGGGTTATTACGGATCCGCGGGATGTTATGAGTTAAAGAAAATGAATTGATGGATTGTTGAACTAATGAATCAGTGGAAGGGAGAACCAAAGGGGAATTGTAAAGGCCGGAGCTGTCATCCCCGTTGGCGGCCAGGCCACACCGTGATCTGCTGCGGTGTGCATTAAGAGACCCCGGTGCAAAGACCGGGGTGACAAGTGCTTCCTAGAATGTCATCCCGGTTTGGCGACAAGCCAACACCGGGATCTTCCGCTAAAACGGGAAGGATATTGGGTAGCACGGCTTGGAAACCCATCCCCCAACCCCTTCCCTTGGCCAAGGGAAGGGGAGAACACATTCAATAAGATATCCGGAGAAAGACAGGTTCACCACATGGCCGCCACTGCCTGAAAATAAAAAAGGAGAAAAATAAATTGCAGAAAACCATACGCGGAAAAGCATTTGTTCTTGGAAATAACATCGATACCGACCAGATCATCCCGGCGGAACACCTGGTTTATAACATGGCCGACGAAGAAGAATCCAAAAAGTACGGGCATTTTGCCCTCTCGGCGGTGCCGCTGAATCAATCGGGGTTGCCCAAAGGGGGGATTCCTTTTATTCAGGGCGATAACTATTTATCGGAATTCCGGATAATTGTTGGCGGCTCGAATTTTGGCTGTGGTTCATCGCGGGAGCACGCGCCGTTTGCTTTGCAGAAGGCTGGCGTAAAAGCTGTGATCGCCGAATCGTACGCGCGCATTTTTTACCGTAACGCCGTTGATGGCGGTTTTGTGTTGCCGCTGGAAGGACCCACGGGTCTCAATACACAGGTAGCTAGCGGCGATGAGTTGGAGGTCGATCTGGAGGCGTCGGTTTTGCGAAACCACGGCAGCGGCAAAGAGTGGCGCCTGAACGAGCTGGGCGATGTGCTGCCGGTTATCGAGGCCGGCGGACTGTTCCCCTTTGCCCGCAAGACGGGACTGATTGCGGGATAAGTTGCCTTGTCATCCCGGTTTGGCGAATGCCAACACCGGGATCTCCGGCTGTGAGGGTGAAGAGGCTCCGGTGCCGGGGCCGGGGTAACAGGCGTACCACCTTTGCTATCATCCCGGTCTGTCCCGATGTCTCTTTGTGGGGTTTGGCGAATAGCCAACACCGGGATCTACTGACGGGAGCAGCAATGAGAATGATAAAGAAAAAGAAAATGAAAAAGATGGTTCTGAGATCATGAGCAGGAGCATGATCATGATCAAGATTAGTAGAAGGGAGCGAAAATGATAGAGCTATTTGACACAACACTACGAGACGGAACACAGGGCGAGGGCGTATCGCTTTCGCTGTATGACAAGCTGGAAATAACCGAACGCCTGGATGATTTTGGCATTGACATCATCGAGGGCGGCTGGCCGGGAAGCAATCCAAAAGATGAGGAATTCTTTCGCGCGGTGAAAACAAGAACGCTCAGGCAGACCCGGATTTGCGCATTCGGGTCCACCGCGCGTTATCCCGGCAAGGTCAGTGAAGATACCAACCTCAACGCCTTGCTGCGTGCGGAAACACCCTGCGTTTCGGTTTTTGGCAAAACGTGGCGCTTTCATTCGCAGGTCAGCCTCGGGCTGGATGACAATGAAAATGCGGCGCTGATCTACAACTCGGTCGCCTTCCTTGTGGCCCACGGCCGCGATGTTATCTTTGACGCCGAGCATTTTTTCGATGGCTACAAGGACGACCGCAGATTTGCGCTGCGCATGCTTAAAGCGGCGGAAGATGCCGGCGCTTCAACGATCGTCTTGTGCGACACCAACGGCGGTTCGCTGCCTTACGAAGTAGCTGAGATTGTGCGCAATGTAAGGACGTATGTGCGCGCCCCGCTGGGCATTCACACCCACAACGATGGTGAGCTGGCTGTAGCCAACACGCTGTCCGCTGTCGATGCGGGAGCGACACACGTGCAGGGAACGATCAACGGTATCGGCGAGCGTTGCGGCAATGCCAATCTGTGCAGCGTCATACCCAACCTGATGCTTAAACAGGCAAAGAAAGTAAATCCGCAAATTGAATTGAACGAGTTAACGAGCCTGGCTCATTTCGTTTATGAAGTGATTAACCTGGTGCCAAATAACCGCGCGGCTTTCGTTGGCAAATCTTCGTTTGCGCACAAGGGCGGCATTCACGTCAGCTCCGTGCTAAAGGACCCGCGCATGTACGAACATATCGATCCTGTGCGGGTGGGAAACAAGCGCAACGTGCTGGTATCCGATCTCTCCGGGCAGAGTAACATTCTTTACAAAGCAAAAGAACTGGGCATTGAGATACCGGGTGGCCGGGAGTTTAACAGCAACTTCGTCCTGCATATTAAGTCGCTAGAGTTTGAAGGATTTCAGTTTGACGGCGCCGAGGCTTCCTTTGAGTTGCTGCTACAGAAGGAACTGGGCGTTTATGAACCCTATTTCGAAATCGGCTACGCAAAGGTAAACTCCTTTAGCGACGACCAGGATCACGGCCTTTCCGAAGCGGTTTTGAAAGTGCGCGTGGGCAATGAGGAAGAGCATACCGCATGCGACGGCAACGGTCCGGTAAATGCCCTGGACAACGCGCTGCGCAAGGCTCTGTTACGTTTCTTCCCCGAGATATCGGCGGTGCAGCTTTTGGACTACAAGGTGCGTGTATTGGGTGAGAAGAACGGCACCGCCGCCAAGGTGCGCGTGCTTGTGGAGTCCGGCGACAGCGATGAGGCCTGGTCCACGGTGGGTCTATCCGAGGACATCATCAAGGCCAGCCTGCAGGCTTTGAGCGACAGCCTGAATTACAAACTTTATAAACTCTATGCTTTTTCAGAGCAGAAACAATTAGCGAAAGGATAACAGGGATGAGCTCCAAATTTACCTGGTTCGAAGGACGACTCGTTGAGGAGGAGAAGGCGTTGCTGCCTTTTATGACAAGTTCATTGCATTATGGAACGGCGGTTTTTGAAGGCATACGCGCTTACAGTACAGAAAGCGGTCCGGCCGTATTTCGTTTAAAAGACCACCTGCGCCGTCTTTACAAAAGCGCGGAAATCCTGGGATTCCGCGATCTGCCTTACAGCCCGGAATTGCTTTATGACGCGGTGCTTGAGCTGGTGCGCGTAAACAAACTGGAAGATTGCTACATCCGACCGTTGATCTATATTCGTGAAGGCGGCTGGAGCCTTTCCGTGGACAACACCCGTCTGGAAGCTTCCATCGCGGCATTTGAATGGCGCAACTACCTGGGCGAGGAGGCGCTTAACAACGGCGTCCGTGCCAACGTCTCATCCTACCCGCGGCACCACCAGAATATTGCCATGACCAAAGGAAAGATCGCCGGTAATTATGTCAACTCGGTGCTGGCCAAGACGGAAAGCATCCGTGCCGGCTTTGATGAAGCGATCATGCTGGACCTGCACGGCAACGTCTCCGAATGTACCGGTGAGAACATATTCATCGTGCGTGACGGCGTTATTTATACACCGCCCAAAAATACCGTCCTGGAAGGTATTACCCGCGATACGGTGATCCGGCTGGCACGTGACAAGGGCTATCATGTCGTTGAGGAAGAACTGACCCGCGACCAGCTTTACGTGGCCGATGAGGTTTTTGTAAGCGGCACGGCCGCCGAGGTCATTGCCCTTCGCGAAATAGACCACCGCCGCATTGGCAGTGGCAGTATGGGGCTTGTTTGTGACGATCTGCAAAAGGCTTATCATCAGCTTATACACGGCCGCCTGTCCGGGTATGAATTCTGGCTGGACCGGGTCTATGCCAAAGCCGCCATGGCAGGATAGTGTAGAAATGTGTTAATGTGCGAAAGTGTTAATGTGTTAGTGTTTGCTGTAAGAGTGTAGAGACTCCGGTGCTAAGACCGGGATGACAGTTATATTCCCGCTTGATGTCATCCCGGCCTATCGGCCAGCCAGCAACTGGATCTACGTTCGGTGATTCCCGGCATGGCGCAACGGAAAGCGCTTTCGCTCAACTCCCCTAAAAGAGAAGCACATTAACACCTTAACACGCTAGCACATTTCTTGCCCTTTGCATTTTATCTAAAACAAACCGTGCGTAGATTAGGGGCACGTAACCTGAACCGGCGTTGCCCCTTTCATGAAATCCAGAGCCATTCAAAAATTCAGCGACACCACGACGCGCATCCGCGCTTTTTATGAGCGCAATCAGAAATACGCCCCGGTCGCCTCATTCCTGGCCGGTTTTACCTGGGACAGCCTGACGCTTACCCGCATAGACCTTTTTCTGACAAACCTTGTTCTTTTCCTGTATGTGCTTTTTGCCGGTTTTCTGATATACCTAATAAATATGCAGCAGCAGGATCGCTGGAACCCGCGCTGGCTGGTGCGTTTTGATGATTGGTATCCGCTGCTGCTGCAGTTTCTCTTTGGCGGTTTGTTCAGCAGTTTTGTGGTGTTCTATTTTCGCAGCGCCTCACTGGACCGCAGCTGGCTTTTCCTGATGCTGCTCGCGGGATTGCTGGTCGGCAACGAGTTTATCAAAAACCGGCTCTACAACATCCGCCTGCAATTTGCCATCTATTACCTGGCGGTCTATTCATTTTTTGTGTTTTTTATCCCGGTTCTTGTAAAAAGCATCAATGCCTGGGTCTTTTTGCTCAGCGGTTTTGTAAGCTCCGCGCTCATGGCGGGATTGCTTTATCTGCTGGTCAAAAGCCTTCCCGATCCTTCTGTATTAAAGATACGGCGCACCGCGGCAATGCTGGGGATTATCGCTTTCCTCTACAATCTTTTCTACTTCACGAACATCATCCCCCCGGTGCCCTTGTCTTTGAAAGAAGGGGGCATCTACCACAATGTGCAGCGCAGCAACGGCGAATACGCACTTACTTTTGAAAAAGGCGCCTGGTACGAATGGTTTAAAGATGACGACAGTAATTTTTATTATCAGCAAGGCGATACGGTCTATTGCTTCAGCGCGGTTTTTGCGCCTACCGCTCTGGAAACGAAGATCTGGCATAACTGGCAGTATTTTGATGAAAAAAGCGGCGAGTGGGTCAGCACGGACCGCCACGCTTTCCCGATTACCGGCGGGCGCGACGGCGGTTACCGCGGCTACACCTGGAAAAAGAACGTGCAGGCGGGGGAATGGCGCGTTAGCGTGGAAACCGACCGCGGCCAGCTGCTGGGCAGGATTTCCACCGAGGTAATCGCCACAGAGATTAAAAACGGGGCGCCGCGCGGCTTAAAAACAATCTACTACTAAAAAGAAGGGCTAAAATTGTTTGCCGATGTGTTATGAGTGGCGTAAATTTAAGCCTTACTGTGGGTAATGCCCGCGAACGAATAACCGCCCGTTTCAAGACGTTTAACAATTATTCAAACTCGGAGATGGATCGATGCAGATTTCCAAAGTATTCACATCCACGCTCGGTAAAAAATATCTGCTGGGCATAACGGGCCTGTTTTGGGTGCTGTTTGTTATAATGCACCTGATAGGCAACCTCGCTTTGTATTACGATCCGGTCGCGTTCAATAAATACACCTACCTGTTAACGGAGAATCTCAAAGGACTGGTCTATTTTATGGAGGCCGTCCTGGTGATCTCACTTTTATTGCATATCGGCTATGCTGTTGTAGCGACCGTACAAAACCGTAAGGCGCGGCCCAGCCGTTACGCCGTCCATAAAAGCGCCGGTGTCCCGCAGCGCCAGAAAGGCTTCGCCACCGCTTCGATGATCTGGACGGGTATCCTGCTGGCGGTTTTCCTGGTGCTGCATATTAACAATTTCAAATTCGGTCCCGTTCATTACACCGAGATTGACGGCCAGCAGATGCGCGATCTTTACAAAACGGTTTACGATTATTATCAGAGTCCGCTTAACGTGGCCTACTACGTCATTATGATGGTTTTGCTGGGAACGCACCTTAGCCACGGCTTCTGGAGCGGCTTTCAATCTCTGGGTTTGTTTGGCAAAAAGTTTACACCACTTATGTATACGCTGGGTACCATTCTGGCCATCGCGCTGGCCGCCGGCTTTATCGGTATACCCATCTATATGTACATAATCTGACAGGAGACGCACTATGAAACTCGAATCCAAAATACCGGGCGGACCCCTGACCGAAAAATGGGATAAGCATAAATCGGGGCTCAAGCTGGTAAATCCTAAAAACAAGCGCAAGTATACGGTTTTGATTGTAGGTACCGGTCTGGCTGGTGGTTCGGCTGCCGCGTCGCTCGCGGAACTGGGCTATAATGTGAAAGTGTTCTGCATCCAGGACAGTCCGCGCCGCGCCCACAGTATCGCTGCACAGGGCGGTATCAACGCGGCTAAAAACTACCCCAACGACAACGACAGCATCTGGCGCCTGTTTTATGATACGATCAAGGGTGGCGACTACCGCTCGCGCGAAGCCAACGTTTACCGGCTGGCGCAAGTGGCCAATAATATTATCGATCAGGCTACGGCCCAGGGTGTGCCTTTTGCCCGCGAATATGGCGGCTACCTGGCCAACCGTTCTTTTGGCGGGGCACAGGTTTCACGTACGTTTTATGCCCGCGGACAGACAGGCCAGCAGCTTTTGCTGGGTGCCTACAGCGCCATGATGCGCCAGGTGGATGAGGGCATGGTGGAAATGTTTTCCCGTCGCGAAATGCTGGACCTGGTTGTGGAAGATGGCAAGGCCAAAGGTATCGTGGTCCGCAACCTGACCAACGGCGAAATTGAATCCCATGCCGGCCACGCGGTTATCCTGGCGACGGGCGGCTACGGCACGATTTACTATCTTTCCACAAACGCCGTTAACTCCAACGGGATGGCGGCCTGGCGCTGCCACAAACGAGGCGCCGGATTTGCCAACCCCTGCTTTACGCAGATTCACCCCACCTGCATTCCGGTAAGCGGTGATCACCAGTCCAAGCTTACCCTGATGAGCGAGAGCCTTCGTAACGACGGACGCGTTTGGGTGCCCAAAAAGAAAGGCGACAAGCGTCCGCCCAACGAAATACCGGACGATGAGCGCGATTACTATCTGGAAGAGCGCTATCCCAGCTTTGGAAACCTGGTGCCGCGGGATGTGGCATCGCGTAATGCCAAAGAGCGCTGCGACGCCGGCTATGGCGTGGGGGAAACAGGCCTGGCCGTTTACCTGGATTTTCGTGATGCCATTGAGTATTTCGGCCGCAAAGCTATTGAAGACCGCTATGGCAACCTGTTTGACATGTACCAGAAAATTACCGGAGAGAATCCTTACGAGGTGCCGATGCGCATCTACCCGGCGGTGCACTATACAATGGGCGGCTTGTGGGTTGATTACAACCTGATGAGTAATATCCCGGGCTTATACGTGGCTGGCGAGGCCAACTTCTCCGACCACGGAGCTAACCGCCTTGGAGCCAGCGCTCTGATGCAGGGATTGGCTGACGGCTATTTTGTGCTGCCTTACACCGTGGGCGATTACCTGGCTGAAACACCCGCCGATGAACTGAAGACCGACACGGAAGCCTTTAAAGCCGTACGCGCCGAAGTAGACGATCGCGTAAAAAAATTATTGGCTGTAAAGGGAAAGAAAACGGTACGTGAGTTCCACCGCGAGTTGGGCAAGCTCATGTGGAATTATGTAGGTATGTCGCGCACGGAAGAGGGCCTGAAAAAAGCGCTTGAAGAGATACCCAGGCTGAAAGAAGATTTCTGGAAGAACGTCAATGTTCCGGGCAGTGATAAGGACCTTAACAAAAGCCTTGAAATGGCCGGCCGCGTGGCGGATTATTTTGAGCTGGGCGAACTGATGGCGCGAGACGCCCTGGATCGCAGTGAATCCTGCGGCGGTCACTTCCGTGAAGAGAGCCAGACCGAAGAAGGCGAGGCCCTGCGTGATGATGACAATTATGCCTATGCCTCGGTGTGGGAATACCAGGGTGACGACAAGGAGCATAAGCTCAATAAAGAAGAGCTTGTTTTCGAAAACGTGAAGCTGACGCAACGCAGCTATAAATAAAAAAGGAGCTGTGAGAATGGAAAAAACACTGAATCTGACATTGAAAATCTGGCGTCAGAAGAACGCTGACAGTCCCGGCAAACTGGTCGATTACCAGGTAAAGGATGTTTCTGTGGAAATGTCTTTTCTGGAAATGCTGGATGTGCTGAATGAAGAGTTAACTTCAAAGGGTGAAGAGCCGGTGGAGTTTGACAGCGATTGCCGTGAGGGTATTTGCGGAACATGCGGGCTTGTTGTGAATGGCGTGCCGCATGGTCCCTGGCGCGGAACAACGGTTTGCCAGCTGCACATGCGCGCTTTTAAAGATGGCGATACCATATTTATCGAACCGTGGAAGGCAAAGGCTTTTCCGGTTGTTAAAGACCTGGTTGTGGATCGCAGTTCATTCGATCGCATCCAGGCCGCGGGCGGATATATCTCCGTACGCACGGGCAGCGCCCCGGATGCCAACGCCATACCCATCTCAAAGGATAAATCCGACGAGGCTTTTGATATGGCAGCCTGTATAGGTTGCGGTGCCTGTGTTGCCGCTTGTCCCAACGCGTCTGCTTCACTTTTTGTCGGCGCCAAGGTTTCGCAGTATGCGCTTTTGCCGCAAGGCCGTGTGGAGGCAAGCCGTCGCGTAGAGCGCATGGTGGCGCAAATGGATGAAGAGATGTTTGGCGCGTGTACAAATATTGGTGAGTGTGAGGCTGTGTGTCCGAAAGAAATATCAATATCGGCCATAGCGCGTATGCGCAGAGAATATCTCAAGGCCGCGGTAGAATAATCAGAATCCTAAAAGCCCGCTGATGGATTGCGAAAAAAGCAGGCTGAAAAGCAGGTTGATCTGAAAAGCCTCTATCAGTCGGTTTGTGCTGGGCTTAAACCACTTGTTCATATGCTGTTCCTTTCTGCAAAAGGATGTCCGAACGGACATCCTTTTTTTATAAGCTGAAATTCAGGCCGAACATATAGGTGCTGGTAGAAATATCCTGACGAACTGGCTCGGCCAGGTAAACAAAGTCGCTGCTGTTGAGGCTCCACTGCCCGTTTACATAAGCAAAATTGATCATGGTCTTGTAGTCCACACGGTAGCCGACGCCAAAGCTGTAGAACTTCTTGTCAAAATCGCTGCTTTGGTTTTTCTCCGGTGAAGGCAGGTAACGGTAACCGCCGCGAACAATCAGTCCCGTATCTCCCACTTTAACTTCTCCGCCCACAGCATAAGATAAAACCGGGCGGTAATCCTCGCGCAAAACTCTGTTTTGTGTCAACAAAGTGTCATAATCATTAGCGTCGCGATTGGAAGGTACATCAAATTTCATCTGTGACCAGTCGCGGTAGTCAATGCTTCCGCTCAACGTGAACATGCGCCCCTCGTAGCTGATACCGCTGCTGAACTGGAAGGGCAGGTCCACGAGGTAATCGAATTCACCGCTGCCAAGGTCGTATTCGTCTACAGGTATCGCCGGGTCGTCATACGTAATTGCGTCGCTTTCGGAATATTGCTCGTCAATCGTGATGGAAAAGGGGAATGATATCGACGTTCCCAGTTTCAGGCTCGGTGTCAGATAAAACAATCCGCCCAGCTTTGCTTCAAATCCCGAGTAATCGCTGATGATGCGCTGTCTGTACTCGTAGCGGTGAAAATCGAGGCCGTTGTCCAGCGTGTAAAGATTATTGACATCCGTTTGTTCATATTCCAGGAGATAGGTGCTGCTGCCGCCATAGAAGTTGAGTGCCAGGCCCGCCGAAAAATTGGGCGAAAGATCAACCGCGGCGCCGAACGACCATTGGTCCATGCTGCCATCGCGGAAGGTGTTATACATTTGCTCCACGTTGCGGTCGAAGGCGTACGTTTCGCCGCCGCCGTAATCGAGAACCAGCCCGTTGCTCATCGGGCTGAAGGCGCTAAAATCTGCAAAGCCATCAAGATGGTTGATCTTCTGGTAGCCGAGGGCGATCACAAAACTGCCCCGCGCCACCGGAAACGGATAAGCCAATCCGATATTCTGAAATTTGGTGTAAGTTCTGGAGTCATCCATCCCGTTATTCAGATATTGGGCATCATTACCGAAGTTGCGGTGCAAAATGGAGCCGGAGATCTGGAAGTCCGAGACCTGTGCCAAGCCTGCCGGGTTCCAGTAGATGGCCGAATAATCATCCGCTACGCTGCGGTAAGCATCGCCCATGGCTGCGGCCCGTACACCGAAGCCCTCTTCCTGTTCAAAAAGATTTACAATTTCCGATGCCGTTTGAGCTTTCATAAATACGGGGAGTATCAGTATCAGGATCCATCTGAGCGTTTTCATTTTCGAAATTCTCCTTTAATCGCGCTTTCTTTTTGTGCCGGAACCGCTGCTGCGCGTACCCGATGATTTGGGACGGGACGGAGCGGAGCGCACTGCCGGGGCTTTTCGTGTTGAAGGCGAAGAGCTGCGCGGCGTGTAGCTGCTTTTGCTGCGTCCGCTGGAACTGCGCGGTTTGTAAGAACTGTTGTCGCGCCGCGGCTTATCTGATTGTTTTACACGTTTTTCACGCTTGTCGTTATTGCGCGGGCGGTACACAGGTCGCGAATCTTCATTGCTGCCTTTACGTTCCACGCTGCTTCGTTCCGGCTTATTGTTCCTCGGTTTGTATACCGGACTGCTGTTTTCATTTGTGGACCTCGTGCTGCGTTCTTCACGTACCCTCGGCTTGTAAACAGGGGCCTGCTCGCGGGCGCGCTTACTGTTTTTGGCGTCATCGTAATATTTGCGCTCATAGCGGCGATTGTTTTCTGCTGCTGTTTTGCTTTCGGCGCCAACCCTGTCCACCCGGTTGCGCTCAGGACGGTTGATGCGTCCGCTTTCGTTGGCCGTTTTGCTTTCAGCACCCCTGCGTCCGGGAATGTAAACCGGCGCTTCATTTGCTGTGCGGACACTTTCAGCGTTATCGCGTCCTGCCGTTGTTGTACGCGGATTGCGGACGGGCTTTGTGCCGGTCGGGTACACCTCAGGGCTGGTTATGCGCGGCGACCTGCCGGCATCATCGGTAACACGCGGGCGACGAACCGGATCTCTGCCGGTTTGATTGGAAGCAAACTTGCGCTGCTTATGGCGCGGATTGTCATAATAGCGTTTGCCATAATGATGACCATATCCGTATCCCGGATAATAGCCGCCGTAATATCCACCCCAATAGTGGCCGTAATAACCCGGATAAGGTCTGTAAATCACAACCGGGTACGTGCAATAGTAGTCCCACGGATCGTAGTACCAGTAGTCTGCCGGGCCACAATGAATGTAATCATAATAAGGATCATAATAGCTCCAGCCCCAGCCAACCGATACATGCCAGCGCGGACGGTAATGTGTTCTCGGAGGCGCGTAATACCAAGGATCATAGGCTGAAAAACGGTAGCGGTAAACGTGCGGCTGCACATAATATTCGTACTCCGTCACGTGCACTTCCGTGTATCCTTCATCCTCGTATTCATCGTAATACTCGTCTTCGTAATAGACTTCTTCGTCATTGCGATTGTCTTCGTACGTGCGGTAAACACGTTCTCGTTTTACAACGACATCGTCACGATCTCTTTTCACTACTGCGAACTGAGTGTAGCAGGCCGTGAGACCCAGTGTGACGATTATGCTGAAAAGTATTGAGCGGATTAACATGGTTTCACCCCGCGTTTTTTGAAATTTTCATTACTATATACTTCAAACACCGTGCCACTATTAAAGCTGCGTTCAAAGGCCTTGTAAAGCCATTTAACGAATGTTTTCTCCCGATGATCCGTAAACATCGTTTACATTTTATTTTTATTTGTAAACAGAAAATACATTAATTGTTGTTTTTGTAACTCTTGGCATCAATATTATGGCGTTTTAACATTTTATGCAGACCCACACGACTGATGCCCAATTCTTCTGCGGCTTTTAAAATATTGCCGCTTTCGTTTTTTAAGGCCCGCTCTATCATGTGCTTTTCCAGCTCTTCTATGGCCGGCTTTAGTTCCGTGTGATGAGCAGGAATCTCAGTTGTTTTTCCATTTGCCTCACGGAAACGCTCGGAAAGCAGTTCCGGCCCGATCGGCTCATTGTCATCGGCAAGGGTTATAACCCGTTCAATTTCGTTTTCCAGCTCACGCACGTTGCCGGGCAGTTTGGCTTGCCGTAGCAGAGCTATAAATGCCGGATCAATATCTTTGACTTTTTTTCCGATACGGATTGCATACTTCTTAACAAAGAAACGCACAAGATCCCCGATATCTTCGCGGCGTTCTCTCAAAGGCGGTATGCGCAACGGAAATACATTCAGCCGGTAATAGAGATCTTCACGGAAACGCCCGGCCTCCACATCCGCCTTCAGATCGCGATTGGTTGCGGCTATGACGCGTACGTTTACGTGAATAGTTTTGTTGCTGCCAAGCGGCTTTATTTCGCCCTCCTGCAGCACACGCAGCAGACCCAATTGAAGGGCCGGAGTCGTATCGCCAATTTCATCCAGGAAAACGGTTCCCTTATCCGCCTGCTGGAACAGCCCCTTTTTTTCTTGCACCGCTCCTGTAAACGCGCCCTTTGTGTGGCCAAACAATTCGCTTTGCAGAAGTGTGTCCGGAATCGCGCCGCAATTTTGCACCACGAAGGGCTGTGCTTTTCGATCGCTGTTGTAATGGATCATGCGCGCCAGCATTTCCTTGCCCGTGCCGGTTTCACCCAGCAATAAAACGGTGGTTGGCGTATTAACGACTTTTTTTACCAGCTTGAACAAATGCTGCACCGGCGGACTGTGACCTATAAAATTGCCCAGGTCCAGCTGCTGTGTAACTTCACTTCGCAACTGGCGGTTTTCACTCTCCAGCCGCGCGTTGGCTTCGATCAGGTTTTGCCGCAGCTCGCGGTTTTGCTGTGTAAGCTCATAGCTTTCAATGGCGTTTTTTACGGTCAGTTTCAGCTCATCCGGTTCAAATGGTTTGGAGATATATTGGTAAATGCCCGCTTCGTTTATGGCCTGGATGGATGCCTCGATATCGGCATAACCGGTGATCATGATGCGTATGCTTTCGGGCCGGATTTCACGCGCTTTCTTCAGAAAGGTAACACCGTCCATGTGCGGCATGCGTTGGTCGCTAAGGATAACGCTGATCTCGTTTTTCTCTACAAGCTCCAGTGCCTCCCGGCCGCCCAGCGCGCTCAAGACATTGTATTCACGCTTAAAAATGCGCGTCAACGCGTTTACAATTTCCTGCTGATCATCAACAATCAGAATATTATGCTTTTGGCTCATTTCCTACTACAAGTTGTGGATTTAACGGCAAACGAATCGTGAAGGTCGTGCCCTCGCCCGGACTGCTGTCAACTTCCATGCTGCCGTTGTGTTTTTCAATTATGGAATAGGAAATACTCAGACCGAGGCCGGTGCCCTTGCTTACCGGTTTGGTGGTAAAAAAGGGGTCAAAAATACGCGATTTATTTTCTTCGCTGATGCCGCCGCCGCTGTCTTTTACATTTATAACCAGATCGTTTTTTTGCTGCTCCGATGAAACCCCGATTTGGCCCTCACCCTCTATGGCCTGCACCGCGTTGATCAGCAGGTTAATAAACACCTGGTTGAGCTGTCCCGGGTTGCAGAAAAGCACGGGATTATCCTTAAGTTTAATTGAGACTTTAATACGATCGGGTATGTGCGGTTTTAATATTTTCAGGCAGGTATCGAGAATTTCGTCGAGGGTCGATTCCTTCCATTCTGCCTGGTCAATGCGCGAAAAACTTTTCAGGTTCTGAACGATTTCCTTGACGGCTTTACTGCCTTTCACGCTGTCCTCAATCGTGGAATAAATGTCCTCCAGTAGTTCCCTTAGCGCGGCCGCATCCTTGGAATGCTTTTCGTCTTGCAGCAGCTCTTCTATCTCGCGCACATAGTCTGATAAGACGCGCATGTTACTGTAAATAAAGCTGATCGGGTTATTTAATTCGTGTGAAATTCCGGCAACCAGTTGGCCCAAAGAAGCCATTTTTTCGGAGTGAACAAGCTGCGCTTCCTTATCCTGCAGCTCCCGGAAAAGCCTTTGCAGTTCGCGGTTTTTTGTATCCAGTTGTTGATTGGTCTTTTCCAGTTGTTCCACATACTCTTCACGCACGCGTGTTGCGGTCAGTTGCTCTACCAGGCGCGATGTTTTTTCGATGTAGTCGTTGTTTTCAATGGCAACGGCCATTTGCGCGGCAATACTCTGGATCTGCCTGAAGTCCTCGCGGTTGACGGCCCTTTCGGCGTGCTGCATGTTTAACGCCAGCAGACCCATCAGCGTTTGCTTACGATGAATAGGGATGTGCACATTGAGCGCTTCTGAAAAACTTTGCTCCTGATTGAGTTGAAAATCACCCTGCTCAAAAGTGGCCTCTATTTTCGCGGGCAGTCCGTTTGCGGATGAAGCATGGACCAGTTCAAGCTGCTGCTCGTCGGTTTTGAAATAAACGGCTGCTTTTCGAACGTCCGGATGGCGGGTTACCGTCTGAACGGTATCGGCGGCCAGTTCTTGGTTATTGTGTATTTGCAGAATGCGTTCGCTTAGATCCTGGAGCAACCTGCGAATACGTTCGCGCTTGCGGCGCTGTCTTAAAAAGTGCTCGTTGTAAAAAACGGAAAGGGCGCTGCCAAAAAGCGCCAGCCCGGCGATGACCTGTAAAACCAGCGTGGTGGAAGAATCCCGCAAGAATAGGAAGAGAAAAAAGATCAGCAGGAACCACATAAAAAGCTGCATGGACGCGTTGAGCGAAGACCAGGAATAGCGCCGTTGCCCCAGACCAACATGCGCGGAAATATTAATAATGATCAGCAGTGAAAGCAGCAGGTTATACCAGAAATCGGGCCGGTTTGCCAGAATGCGCGCGCTGCTGATCGCGCTGTAATAGGCATTCAAAACCCACTTATGTTCATAAACAGTGTATTCCCTTCCCGGCACAAGTCTGTCTTTTTCGATCACCTCACCGCCCGGGAAAATAATACGGGCAAAAAGACGCTCGTGACCCTTGGTGCCGAAGTAAATACGCGGGTCCGATGAGGAGAGGTATGCGCTTTGCGCGCTCACTTCGCGCAAGCCCAACAGTTCGCGCTCTTCACCGCCTGTGCTGTAAAAAAAGACTTTGGCGCCGATGGCGTCGTGGTTGGAGCGCACGCCCTTCAGGTTCAGGATAAGGTAATGATCGGCGTTGAGGGTATTCAGGTAGAATTCGCTGTTTTCGTCCTTATTGCTTATCACCAGGTCCAGGTCGCCGTCACGGTCCAGGTCGGCGGCGGCGGAGCCGGTGCTGTAGGCTTCGGTATAGTCCGTATCAAAAGCATCCGGAAAGGCTTTGGCGGCAGGGTCAAAAAAATAAAGCCGGTTCATCCCCTTCATAGTGATCAGAATATCCAGCCATCCATCAAGGTTGAAATCCTCCAGCAGCAGGCCAAACACACGGTTGCCGGTATCGGAAAAAGGAAGATCAGTGTGTTCGATAAAGGTCAGCACGCTGTCGCGGCTGTCATTTTCATAGTAATAAATGCGGCCGTTGTCACCGGCGACAAAAAGGTCCATGTCGCCGTCATTGTCGCTGTCGGCGAAGGTGGCGCTATTAGTGGAGACGCTGTCTGTTAAAGTTGTCAGCGGAAGGGTAGCGCGGGCAAATACGCCGTCGCCGTTATTGATCAGCAAGTAATCCGGCTCGAACCAGTTGCAGACATAGATGTCCATATCCCCGTCCAGGTCTGCGTCCGATGCCGCAGCGCCCTGGCTCACCGCCTGCCCAAGAAATTCTTCGGTCCAGATTACCTCTTCAAAATAGCCGTTACGCTGGTTATGAAACAGGCGGTTGCTGTGGTGCTCATCGGTCACAAATAAATCCAGGAATCCGTCGGAATCGGCATCCAGCCACAGACCCTGGTTGGCGTCCAGTTTGCCCCAGGCGTTCAGGTTTTTGGTGGCGTCTTCAAAGCGCACGTCGCCGCTGTTGTGAAACAGGCGATGGGTTTTGCCCCAACCGGCCAGGAAAAGATCGGCCCGACCGTCGTTGTCATAATCCGCGCAGGCCGCGCCCAGTTCCAGGTTGGTAAATCCGCTGGTCATCAGATAGCCGCCGGTTCCCGAAGCAATGGTACGGTCTACAAAGGGAATCAACCCGCCGTTATTTATTAACAGCCGGTTGAGATTGCGGAAACAGGCAAAATACAAGTCCGGATTGCCGTCATTGTTCAAGTCACGAAACACCACGCCATAGGCATCATTGATGTCCGGAATGATTCCGTGGATGCGGCTTGTTTTCAATATAGAAAACGGTTGACTTTCCTGAGCATGCAGGCTGATATTAAAAAAAATGCAGCACAGCGGAAGCAGCCAGCGGGTGATGACGTTATATCGCATAAGACAGTCCATAAGTGTTAACAAAATTTACATTTAGTCTCTCGTTCATTCAAGCACTATCGAATCGTTCCTGAACATTTCCACGAAAACTGAGATAGATCGCTAATGCCGCATGGGGGTAAGACGACAATCTTATTCAGGTGCAATTCCTGTGGAAAATGCAGCAGTCCCGAATCTCCTTTGCCCGGACCCGGTTATAATTTTTGTTAATAAAACGTGATCTCTGATTGGAACAAGCCCTGATCGCGAATTGTATCATTATCAAAATTTCTGCAAATAAAATGCCCAAACAGGAGGGTCACATGAAAGCCAGCCAGAAGATTCTTGAGGAGTTCAAGAAGCATTACGATGAGAAGGAATATCACGACCTGAACTGGTCCGGTTCTTTCGAAGAGTATCTTGACATGGTTTCCAGCAATCCGGAAGTGTCGCGCAGTGCCTATCAGCGTGTCTATGATATGGTGCTTTCTTTCGGCACCAAGGAATATATAGACAGCCGCAAGAAAATCGTTCATTACAACTTTTTTGATGACCCGCTGCATAATGGACGGGATGCCGTTTACGGCCTGGACATCCCGCTGATGAAGCTGGTTAATAATTTTAAGGCGGCTGCCCATCGCTACGGAACGGAAAAGCGTGTTCTCCTGCTTCATGGTCCCGTGGGCAGCGCAAAAAGTACAATTGCGCGATTGCTTAAACGCGGATTGGAAGATTATTCCAAAACGCCTGAAGGGGCTCTTTATACCTACAGCTGGGTCGACCTGGACGGAGAGTCCAATGGCGAGCTGCCCTGCCCGATGCACCAGGATCCGCTATTGATCCTTCCTGTTGAAATACGCAAAGCCTTTCTGGCAGACATAAACAAAAAGCTGCCTGCTCATAAAAAGATCAACCTGGAAGGCGACCTCAACCCGGCCAGCCGCTTCATCTTTAACTCGCTGATGCAGAAGTATGATGGTGACTGGACCAAGGTTATCAAGCATGTTAAGGTGCGCCGGGTAACACTTTCTGAAAAGGACCGTGTTGGCATTGGAACATTTCAACCCAAGGATGAAAAAAACCAGGACTCAACGGAGCTTACGGGCGACATCAATTACCGCAAGATTGCCGAATACGGCTCGGATTCCGATCCGCGGGCATTTAATTTTGACGGTGAATTCAACATCGCCAACCGCGGTATCATCGAATTTATTGAGGTGTTAAAACTGGATGTAGCCTTCTTGTATGACCTGCTTGGCGCGTCGCAAGAGCATAAAATCAAGCCCAAGAAATTTGCCCAGACCGATATTGATGAAGTGATCATCGGGCATACCAATGAGCCGGAATACCGCAAGCTGCAGAACAACGAATTTATGGAGGCGCTGCGTGACCGGACGGTAAAAATCGACATCCCCTACATCACCAAATTCAATGAAGAGGTGAAGATCTACAAAAAAGACTACAGCACGGAAAAAGTGCTGGGTAAACACATCGCGCCGCATACCATCGAAATGGCGGCCATGTGGGCGGTGCTGACACGGCTGGAAGAGCCCAAAAAGCACAACCTGACCTTGCTGCAGAAGCTGAAGTTGTACGATGGCAAAACCATCCCCGGCTTTACGGAAGACAATGTACGTGAACTGCGCAAGGAAACAGAACGCGAAGGTATGGAAGGAGTTTCGCCGCGCTACATCCAGGACAAGATCAGCAACGCGCTGGTTAATGACCTGGAAGAATCCTACATCAACCCGTTTATGGTTATGAACGAGCTGGAGGCCGGTATGAAAAACCATAGCCTTATCACCAGCGAGGAGCAGAAAAAGCGCTTCCGCGAATTGCTTGGCGTTATCAAGCAGGAGTACACCGAAGTGGTTAAAAACGAAGTTCAGCGGGCCATCAGCGCGGACGAGGAGTCGATCACCAAGCTTTGCGCCAATTACATAGATAACCTGAAAGCTTATACGCAAAAGGAAAAGGTAAAGAACAAATATACCGGTGAAGATGAGGAGCCTGATGAACGGCTGATGCGTTCCATTGAAGAGAAAATCGATATTCCCGAATCGCGCAAGGATGATTTCCGCCGTGAGATCATGAACTACATTGGGGCGCTTTCGCTGGAGGGCAAGCAGTTCGACTGGAAATCCAACGAGAGACTGCGCCGCGCGCTGGAAATGAAATTGTTTGAAGACCAGAAAGATACGATCAAATTGACGACACTTGTTTCCCGCGTTGTAGACAAGGAAACGCAGCAGAAAATCGATGTGGTTAAGTCGCGCCTTGTGAAAAACTTTGGCTATACCGAAGAAAGCGCCACGGACGTGCTGAATTATGTTGCCAGCATTTTTGCCCGCGGCGACATGAAAGGTGAATCCGCATCCTGAAGCTAACACGCACGCACAAAACGACAGAAGATCATGGTATTACAGATTGAAGAAGATGTAAATCGGTTTAAGAAGATCATCAAAGGGAAGATCAAGGAAAATCTGCGCAAGTATATTTCGCATGGCGAGATGATCGGGAAGCGTGGAAAAGAATACGTCAGCATCCCCATTCCGCAGATCGATCTGCCCCGTTTCAAATATGGCGATCCTAACAATGGCGGTGTGAGCAGCGGCGATGGCGAAGAGGGCGATCCGGTTGGCGCGGGCGAAGGAGAAGGCGGCGCCGGAAAAGCGGGCAACCTGCCCGGGCGCCATGTCCGTGAAGTGGAGCTGACCCTGCAGGAGCTGGCCGACATTATGGGTGAGGAGCTGGAACTGCCGCGGATAGAGCCACGCGGCCAGCAGGAACTGACCGTTGAGCGTTACAGCTTTAAAGGCATCCGCCATACAGGGCCGGAGTCTTTGCGCCATTTTAAGCGTACCTATCGCGAAGCACTTAAAAGGCAGGTGTCGGCCAAAGAATATAATCCCGGCAATCCGATTATCATCCCCATTAAGGAAGACAAGCGTTACCGCTCGTGGACGCCCATTTATAAGCCGCAAAGCAATGCCGTTGTGCTCTACATGATGGACGTTTCCGGTTCAATGGGTGAAGAGCAGAAGGAAATTGTACGCATCGAGACGTTCTGGATTGATACCTGGCTCAGGAAGCATTATCCAGGGCTGAAAACACGTTATATCATCCATGATGCAGCCGCGGCCGAAGTAGACCGCGAGACATTTTTCAGCACTCGTGAAAGCGGCGGCACTGTGATATCGTCCGCCTATGAGCTGGCCGCCAACATTATTGAACAGGATTATCCCGTTGCCGAGTGGAACATCTACCCGTTTCATTTTTCGGACGGTGACAACTGGTCGCTGGAGGATAACGCGCGCTGCTTTGATATACTCGAAAACCGGCTTTTTCCCATTTCCAACATGTTTTGCTACGGCCAGGTGGAAAGCGCCTACGGCAGTGGCAAGTTCATCAACGATTTGCAAGGGCAGTTTCCCGAAAACGATGTTCTGGTAACATCACAAATTCCCGATCGTGACGCCATCATTGATTCCATAAAAGACTTTCTGGGAAAAGGACGATGATTCTGACAGGTGAACTGGCAAAAGCCAAAATGGAAATCGAGAAGTATGCTGCTGATTACAATCTGGATTTTTTCGAAGTAATCTTCGAGATACTGAACTCCGAAGAAGTCAACGAAATCGCGGCCAAGGGCGGTTTTCCCATCCGCTATCCGCACTGGCGCTTTGGCATGGAGTACGAGCAGCTCAGTAAGGGCTACAGCTACGGCCTGCAAAAAATCTACGAAATGGTTATCAACACCGATCCCTGTTATGCCTATTTGATGGATGCCAACAACATCGTTGATCAGAAGCTGGTGATGGCTCACGTTTATGCCCACTGCGATTTTTTCAAGAACAATTATTACTTCTCAAAAACCAATCGCAAAATGATGGATGAGATGGCCAACCATGCCACACGCATCCGGCGCTACGTAGACCTTTACGGCCAGGCCAATGTGGAGGATTTTATCGATCGTTGTCTCTCCATTGATAACCTGATCGATATTTTGTCGCCTTTTATAAAGCGTGACCATGATACGCCGCCTGAAAAACCGAAGGTCAAAAAGCTGCAAAGCAAGAAGTACATGGAGCGCTATATCAATCCTCCGGAGTTTCTGGAAGAGCAGGAAGAAAAATTGCGCGAGCCGGAGAACAAAGGCGTTTTTCCGCGCATACCGGAAACTGACGTTCTTAAGATGCTTATTGATTATGCGCCGCTGGAAGACTGGCAGCGCGATGTACTTAGCATTATCCGCGAAGAAGCATACTACTTTGCGCCGCAGGGGCAGACCAAGATTATGAACGAAGGCTGGGCCTCCTACTGGCATTCAACGATCATGACACGCAAAGTACTGTCCGATGCCGACGTCATCGATTATGCCGACCACCATTCGGGCACCGTGTTCATGGGTCCCGGACGTCTTAATCCTTATAAGGTGGGCATCGAACTGTTCCGAGATATTGAAGACCGCTGGAACAAGGGTAAGTTTGGCAAGGACTATGAACAGTGCGATGACTACAAGGAAAAAAAGGAATGGAATAAAAATCTCGGGCTGGGACGCGACAAGATCTTTGAGGTGCGCAGGATCTATAATGACATCACTTTCATAGATACCTTTCTGACCGAGGAATTTTGCCAGGAGAATAATCTTTTTACATACCGCTGGAACGAACAGAACAAGCGCTATGAAATTAACAGCCGTGAGTTCAAAGCGATCAAACAGCAGCTGCTTTTCTCATTAACCAACATGGGACAGCCGAAAATACAGATTGTAAACATGAACCATGATAACCGTAATGAGCTGTTGATGCAGCACGTAACGGAAACAGTGGGTCTTGACATTGATTACGCCTACCGCACTTTGGAAAATATCCACTTTATGTGGAAGCGTCCGGTGCACATTATTACACGCTCCGGTGACCAGAAAGTGATCATGACATTTGACGGTAACGAACACAAAACAGAAGCGATAAGCTGAGAGGTTTTATGTCACAAGCGGAAACGATCCTGAAGGAATTTAAACAATCAAAAAATATTCTTGTATTGACGGAAAACGGGCTGCAGTTTAAACGCTTCACCTATAATAACAATTACACATTGTTGATTGATTTTTTGCGGCTGGACCAGATAAGCAGTGAATTGCTGGCCCTAAAGGTGATGGGTAAGGAATTGAGCAGCCTGCTGGCTTCGCGCGATAAACTGGAGGAGTTTGCAGACTCCTGCTGCCAGCGTATCACCTATCTTCCCGAGAACTTCCGCATCGTGGAGCTGGACGCACAAAACCGCCAGGCGCAGATCCGCAGCTACCCTCCTTACACGACCCAGAGCAAGCGAATCTATTTTGAGATTGTACTGAACGCGCTGGAGGGCTCATTGCGTCTTTCGCGCAAATCTTGGGAACGCAGCACCAATGCCATCAATGAAATCAGCTTTGTGCTGCCGGACGAGCTCTGCATCCGCCTTATTTCAGACCTGATTGATCCTTTTATCTCCCCCAATTAAGCCTACCCTGAAGGGCTCAAAGTTTATAATTCTGTCTTGACTTTATCGGGAGGGTCAGTTACTTTTATTGAGCTTAATTGACCTTTAACTCAACCCTAATTTAACCAACATACATTACTCTGTATAAGAGTCATACAGGAGGGATTATGCTCAGAATGTTACGTACCGTTTGTGGAGCATTGGCCCTGACCGCCACAATGGCTTTTGCCTCCGGCTTTTCCATCTATGAGCAAGGGGCTAAAGCCACTGCCATGGGGGGAGCATTTGTGGCCCAGGCTAATGACATCTCCAGTGTTTTCTACAACCCTGCCGGTATAACCCAGCTGGATGGATTCCGCCTCGGTCTGGGTACAACCATCATCATGCCCGAGTTCGGCTTTCAGGGACCCAATCACCTCGACCCCAATTTGTACACCGCGGCCGAGAAGGGCGTTTTCCCGCCGTCCACTTTTTATGCCACGTACAAGATAAACGATAAGCTGGCTGCCGGCTTTGGCTTTTTTACCTTGTTCGGACTCGGATCGGAATGGGACAAAAACTGGCCGGGACGATTGCTGGCTACCACGTCTGAAGTGGAGACCTTTTTCCTGAACCCGGTTGTGGCCTATGAGGTTATGCCGGGCCTTTCCGTTGCTGCAGGCTTTAATGCCGTACTGGCGACTGTAAATTTGGAAAGAAGCGTTTATTATGGTCCGCGCAATGTGTATGGCGAATCCAAGCTGGAAGCCGACGGCATGGGCTACGGCTTTAACCTGGGTCTGCGCTATCAGCCGACGACCGCGCTTTCTTTTGGCGCCGTTTATCGCGGCAATGTTCTGTTGGACTTTGATGGTGGCGACGCCACATTTGATTTCCCGACGACCGGTGATCCGGTTATTGATGGTGAGATCACCGCGCTTTTTCCCAACACCAAAGGCAGCAGCGAGCTGGAACTGCCCACATTGATTGCTCTTGGCGTGGCCTACCAATTCAATGAAAAACTGGTGGCTGAATTCAACTGGATGCAGCTTGGCTGGAGCTCTTATGATGAACTGGTTGTGGAATTTGATGATCCTGTTGCCGGGGAGACCACCACTGTAAATCCGCGCAAGTATGAAGACAGCTTCTCGCTGCGCTTCGGCCTCGAGTATATGCTTCAGGATGACCTGGCCCTGCGCGTTGGCTACCTGCGCGACATGCACGCCGTGCCGGATGAGCGCGTTGAGCCGTCCCTGCCGGAAGGTGACCGCAATCTTTACTCGATAGGCGTGGGCTACACCATGGGCCAGCTGACCATAGACGGCTTTTACATGCTGCTTACCCAGGATGACCGCAAGGTGACCAATTCCGTAGATGGCTTCAATGGTGAATACTTCGGACAGGGTAACCTGTTTGGCGTAAGCTTTGAGTACGGCTTATAAAACGCGAAAAGAGGAGATCTTTATGAAAAACTTTATTAAAGCCCCGGTTATTTTTGTAGTGGCAGCGCTCTTTTTCGCGGGCTGCTCGCTGCAGGAACCGGACAAAACAATCACGGCATTTTCTCCCGGAGATGCCAGCTTTGCCAGCTATGTGGCATTAGGCAATAGCCTTACCGCGGGTTACCAGTCCGGCGCGCTGACCGAGCGCCATCAGCAATATTCTTTTCCGGCGCTGATTGCCCGGCAGGCTGAAGTTGAGACTTTTAACCAGCCGCTTTTGGGCTATCCCGGCATTGGGGTCTATACTACCCAGGGAGCGGGTATCGCAGAACTGGTGTCGTTGTTTAACGCACAGGGCCAGGTCGACCCGGTGATCCAGCCGGTGCCATACAGTGATCCGTCCTTTGTTATGCCGCCTAACTTCTACGCTTCGCCGGCCGTCGCCGCATTGGGGCAGCCCTATAATAATCTGGGTGTACCGGGTTCGATTTTGGGTGACTTAAATACAGCCACTTCTTCTGCCAATGCTTTGAGCGGGAGCGCATTTTTTGATATAATTTTGAGAAACCCGAATCTCGGTAATACGACAGTTGTTCAGCAGGCGCAGCTACTGCAGCCCACTTTTATAACCCTGTGGATCGGTAATAATGATGTACTGGGTTACGCCACCAGCGGTGGCACAAGTCCACAGGCACCGACTGATGCTGCTATTTTCGGTCAACTTTATGCCGGCTTACTTGATGTGCTGCTGGCTACGCCGACCAATCCGCAAATCGTGGTGGCCAATATCCCGGATGTAACGGCTATTCCGTTTTTCACGACCATCCCGGGCGTTGTAGTAAATCCCGAAACTAATGAACCCGTCCTGCAGGATGGTAATGTTATTCCTCTGATTGGCGTAAATCCGGCGACAGATCTTGTAACGCTGCAGGCCGCATCCGCTCTGGAAGCAGGCCTTGGTATCCCGCAGTCTCTCGGTGGAACGGGTCAGCCGCTGCCTGATGCGGTTGTACTTGATGCCGATGAAATTGCCACGGCACAGACCGCCGTTACAGCTTTTAATAATACGATCGCTTCACTGGCGGCTGATCGTAATATTGCTGTGGTCGATATCAACGGTTTCTTCAACATGATCGCGGCGGGCGGCCTTGAGCTGTCCGGCCAGGAATTCACCAACGAATTTATCACCGGCGGCTTGTTCAGCCTGGATGGCGTGCATCCTTCCGATGTGGGTCATGCCATTGTCGCCAATGAATTCATCAAGGTGATTAACGCGAAGTATAATGCCACGGTACCGTTTGTGGATGTTATTGAACTGATGGATACGGTTTCCCCGGCTAACAGCATGGGCAAAATAACCTGGCGCAATGTGGACCCGGCTGTTTTCGAAAATGTTGTGAACCTGACCGGCGGCAAACTGCAATAACCGTATTTTTTTCTCGGGCTAAAGGGGTGGGCTTCGGTCTGCCCCTTTTTTTATTTCTGCTGATCCCGCTTTTTGGTATCGATTTTGCAAGATGTGTGCGCCGTAAATTAAAAGACAGAAAATTTGACAGATTGTCATTTTCAGTATGACGTATATGCAAAGACGGAGGAATTCATGCCAAAAAGAAAACTAAAATTCAAAGCGGAAGTCAACAAGCTTCTCGATATTCTCGTTCACTCGCTTTATACCAACCGCGAAATTTTTATCCGTGAGTTAATCTCCAACGCATCGGACGCGCTGGACAAACTACGTTTTGAAACCACCCGCGGCGGCAAAGTAGCTAACCCTGATCTGCCTTTGGAAATTGACATCAAGCTGGATGAAAAGGCCAAAAAGCTGACGCTGTCCGATACGGGCATCGGGATGGATGAAGATGAGATTGTGACAAACCTCGGTACAGTGGCCAAAAGCGGCACCGAAGCCTTTCTGCAAATGATGGCGGAGAATAAGGATAAAAAGGAGACCGAAGACGCCGGCAAGATCATCGGCCGTTTTGGTGTCGGCTTCTATTCCGTGTTCATGGTGGCCGATAAGGTGGTGGTGACATCGCGTAGCCACAAGAAAGACGCGGCGCCTGTGCGCTGGACATCCGATGGTGTGGGCACATTCAACGTGGAAACGCTTGATGAAGATGTGAAGCGCGGAACCACAATAGAAATCCACCTGCGTGAAAACGCCGCCGAATTTTCCGAAAAAGAGCGCGTAAAAACAGCCATCAACAAGCACTCCAACTTCATCGGCTTCCCGATCAAAGTGGACGGAGAAAAGGTGAATACGGTAACGGCGCTGTGGCGTGAGCCAAAATTTAAAATCAAGCAGGAGCAGTACGACGAATTTTACAAATTCATCTCCCACGACTATGAGCCGCCGATGGAGACGATCCACATTTCCGTGGACGCGCCGGTGCAGTTTAACGCGCTGGTTTTCATCCCAAAGCAGATTTATGACATGTTCGGTACGGTGCGTGAGGACCGCGGGCTGGACCTTTATGTGAACGGCGTGCTGATCCAGCATAAAAACAAAGACCTAATCCCCGAATACCTGGCATTCTGCAAAGGCCTGGTGGAATCACCGGACATCCCGCTGAATATTTCGCGCGAGACGTTGCAGGAAAATTTGATCGTGCAGAAGATCAGCAGTGCGCTGACCAAGCAGATTCTGAATCACCTAGGCAAAATGGCTAAAGATGACAAGGAAAAATATAGCAGCTTCTGGAAAGAGCACGGCAAGATTTTCAAATTCGGTTACCAGGATTTTGGCAACCGCGATAAATATGCCGAGCTGCTGCGCTTCAATTCATCGGCCAGCGATGACGTGAACGGCCTGGTATCCCTGGATGAATACATCGAGCGCTCCAAGGACGATCAGAAGGAAATTTACTACATCACCGGCGCCAGCAGGGAAGCGGTGGAATCCGATCCGCATATCGAAATTTTCCGGCGCAAAGGCCTGGAAGTGCTGTACCTCTACGAGCCCGTCGATGAGTTTGCGCTGACCGGGCTGGGCGAATACAAAGAGTACAGCCTGCAATCGGTGGAACAGGCCGACATGGGCAAACTTGAAAAATTCGAAGAGAAGAGCGGCAAGGAAGAAGAAAAACAGGAATCGCTGAGCGACAGCGACGAAAAGGTCTTTAAAAAACTGATGGAGCGCATGAAAGATATCCTCGGTGACCGCGTTACGGAAGTGCGCGAATCAAAGCGGCTGCGCGACAGCGCCTCCTGCCTGGTCAATCCCGACGGCACGATGACTTCGCACATGCACAAAATGCTGCAATACATGAACAAGGATATGACCGCGCCGAAGAAGATCATGGAGCTCAACAAATACCACCCGCTGACGCGCAACCTGCTCAAGATTTACAAAAAGGACCCGCGCGACAGTTTTATCGATAACGCCACCGAGCAGCTTTATGAATCGGCCCTGCTGCTGGAAGGTTACCTCAGTGACCCGCACAAGCTGGTTAACCGCATCAATGAGCTGTTGAAGGAATCCAGCGCCTGGCACCCCAACGTTAAGGCATGAACACACAGCCGCGCACCCGCGCGGCTTTTTTTTATTCCTTAAGCGCTAAAAGGCTTATATTAGCGATCCAACAGCGAAAATATATTACGGAGGAAACATGCGACGTTTGATTACGATTTTATTCATGCTGACTATCCCTGCCGGCCTGTGGGCGCAGGCAGCAGATTTATTCATTTCTGAATATATCGAGGGTACAAGTAATAATAAGGCAATAGAAATTTTCAACGGCACGGGAACGGATGTTGACCTTGCTCCCTATGAGATCTGGAGAATCTCGAATGGAGGTGATTGGTCTGAGGGACAATCTAATGCCGTTGACTTACAAGGTATAGTTAAAAATGGTGACGTCTGGATTATATGCAATTCTCAAGCAAATAACACAATCCAGTCTGTTAGCGATTCCATTGGTTCAACGGCCACATTTTATAATGGAAATGATGCAATTGCGCTTGCGAAGGATGGCGTCATAATAGATGTAATTGGTGAAGAAGGTGATGATCCAGGTTCTGGATGGGACGTTGCTGGTGTTACGAACGCGACTGGTGAACATACTTTGATACGTAAGAGTGATGTTTTTAGCGGCAATACGGACTGGGCAGCGTCAGCAGGCACAAATTCTGACAACTCAGAATGGATTGTCGAAGAACAAGATTATTTTGAAGATCTCGGGACCCACACTTGGATAGGATTTGGAGGTGATCTTGCACCAATGATTGGTGTAGTTGAAGGCACGCCGCGCGTGCCCACCGCCGATGAAGATTTAACCGTAACCGCCACCGTCACCGATGACAGCGCTCTTGTGGCCGTGCGTCTGCTTTACGTGGTCAACGGTATTACACAGGACAGCCTGGATATGAGCGAAGGCGCCGATGACACATTCTCGGCAACCATCGCCGCGGCAACCTATAATGACGGCGACCGCATCGAGTACAGCGTCGCTGCCGTGGATGATGCCGGGCAGCGTACGGTAAAAAGCGGTACACCCTTTTTTGCCGGCACTACTCAGATAACGTTGTTAAAGGCTGTAGATAGTGATGGCGTTTTGCTATTTGATGGTTACTGGGCTCGTACACAGGGAACCGCTACGGTAGCAAATACAGTATTTGACGGCTCAAATTTAAACATATATTTGCAGGACAATACAGCAGGAATAAACGTTTTTGGGCCTGGGCAGGCAGCGGCGAATATTACCGTAAATAATAATTACGGGGTAACTGGCGTATTAGAACAGTATAATGGTTTGACGGAAATAATTCCTGACAGCACCGCTGATATTGTAGATTTAGGGCCTGGGGATGAAGCTGAAGCAATAACTATCAATATCGAAACATTGTTGACTGAGCCAGAAGCATTTGAGGGTCTTTTAGTTCGTATTGCGAACGCAACAAAGGTTTCCGGCGATTGGCCCGAGGAAGGTAACAATGAAAATCTAACGATAACGGATGATGGCGGATCAAACGAGCTTACTTTAAGAATTGATCAGGATACAGATATTGATGGTTCACCGGAGCCAGAGTATCCCGTCGCCATAACCGGTATTTTTAGTCAATTTGATTTTTCAATACCCTATACAGAAGGTTACCAAATATTGCCGCGTTCTCTGGAAGATATTGATCCGGCTTCTTCCATTGGTGACGGCATTGCTGTTAACCCGCTGGAGTTCAAGCTGCACGCGGCCTATCCCAATCCGTTCAACCCGTCCACCACGATCGCCTTTGACATACCGGCGCACCTGAACGGCAAGAATGTACAACTGTTTGTATATGACATTCTGGGACAAAAAGTAACGACGCTGGCTGACAGGCCGTTTAAAACAGGCAGCCATGAAATTACCTGGAACGGACGTTCCGGCAACGGAATAATGATGGCTTCGGGCATTTATTTTGCGGTTCTGAAGGCAGGCGAGCTAGGCCAGATGACGCGACTGATGTTGATTAAATAGAAAAGTCCCCAACGTACCAAAACTCAAAAGCCCCGGTTTGTGCCGGGGCTTTTTTTATATTCTGGCTTCAGCTTTTCTTTTAAGGTAATCCTTTATAAAGCTCTGGGCCGCGTCATCGGCTATACCATGCGAGACATTGATGCCAAAACGCTTTTGCAGGTAACCATCAAACGAGAGCCATTCGTTCTTGTATTTCATCTTTTTCGACCATGCACACATATTTAAATATTCACTCAGATTATCCGGCTGGCGGACTTTTTTCCAATCTATTAACTCCATCGCCACACGCCCGGTTGCGTTGCGGCTGTAAGCGTAAATGATGCCATCGGGATAGCGGTCGTTTTCGATAAACTTGCTGGTGGTTTCATACCAAATATACCCGCCGTCCTTTTTTCTGATGCGGTAAATAACCTGCGGTTCACCTTTCTGCTCAAGTATCATTTCGTGACTCTGACTGATGATCTCGTAATCCCTTGGATGAAAGAAATCGTAAGCCGATTTACCGATCATCTCTTCACGATCATACCCCAAAATGTGCCGGCATGAATCCGAAATATCCAGGTATTTGCCTTCCGCCGTGTGTACGGAGATCATATCGCTGGATAAACGAAAAACTTCTTTGTAGTCTATCATACTGCTGTCCAAATCTATATATTTTATAAAACAAAGTACTCACTTTCGGTAGGGTTTTTTCGCACTCAAAAAAAATCGTTTTGTTATGGACAAATTCCCTGTCGGTGAATTGACCACACAAATTTGCGCGGCTCTTGCGCCCGATCGCTTCGTTAAACTTTTTCTTAAAAAGGAAAAGGCGGCGCTTCGTTTTAACAATCATTTGTGGGATTGTAATACGGGCAGGGTGGGCATCATTGCAATCGGAAAAGCGGCTGCCGCCATGTGCCGTAGCGCGATCGAAATTGCGGGTAAAGAACATATTGCCTATTGCCTTGTGACCGCGGAGGAGAACTCGGTATCAGGCGCGATCTGCATCCCCGGCGCCCATCCCTATCCGGATGCGAACAGCGTGAAAGCCGGCGCGGAGGCCTTGCGCATTGCGGCATCAATGGGAGAAAACGATCTGCTGCTCTGTCTCATTTCAGGGGGCGGTTCGTCCATGATGGAAGCGCCGGTTAAGAATGTTTCGCTTCAAGACTTGCGTAATACAGGCAAGGCCGTGCTGGAAAGCGGTATGCCCATCGCCGCCATTAATACAATCCGCGGCGCCGTTTCACGCATAAAAAACGGCGGCCTGCTGGAGGCCTGCAGCGCGGGTACCTGCTTTTCGCTGATCATGTCTGATGTGGACGCCGGCGCCGAGCACGTGGTGGCCTCCGGCCCGACATTGAAAGCGCCGGACGACAGAAAGCCGCTGGAGATCGTAAAAAAATACCACCTGGAACAGCAGCTGCCCGCTTCCGTTTTGGCCCACCTGAAAAAGCCGCACCCGCCAGCCCCGGTTACTCCGTCGCCCGTCCGCCATGTGGCGCAGGTTATAGCCGACAACGAAGATGCGCGCTTTGCCGCATTCAATTTTCTGCACAGGCATCATATCAGGGCCGAGTTTTATCCCCATGAGCTACAGGGCGAGGCCAGGCGCCAGGGTCGTGAGCTGGCCCATTTTTTGGCCGATTGTCACGGAGGCACGGCACTGGTTGCCGGTGGAGAAACCACCGTAAAAGTGCGTGGCAGCGGCAAAGGCGGGCGCTGCATGGAACTGCTTTGCGGATTCGCGCTGGCGGCACAATCCCGGCTGCAAGGTGAGTGGCTGGCGCTCTGCTTCGGTACCGATGGAATCGACGGGCCGACTGACGCTGCCGGAGCATTTCTCGATGAAACAATCCGGACAGGCAGCACGCAGCAGCTGCGCCAGTTTGAGGCAGCCCTGAAAAACAACGATAGTTACCCGCTTTTTGAGAAGCTTAACGCTCTGATTAAAACAGGGCCGACAGAAACAAACCTGCGCGACTTGTTTGTGTTTGTGCGCTGGCGCTGACAGGTGAAAGAAAGCTCAAGTTTGCTTGATTTTATTTTTTGGTGGTTCTAAATTGACACTCTTTTTCATTAATCTGGCCACGTGAAATTTCGGAGAAATGCATGCGAAAATTAATTCCGGTCCTGCTTCTGCCGTTTTATCTCCTCGCGCAAGACCACCTGCTGATCAGCGAAGTGATGATTCCTTCCTCCACCGAACAGGGCAAAACCTTTGTAGAAATCTATAACCCCACAAGCCAGGCCGTCGATCTCAGCGATGTTTACCTGGCCAATTACAACACCTACTACAACAGCGTAAACGGACAATACTCCAACAACAGCGCCCATTTCCTGGTGCGTTTTCCGGCGCAGAATCTGGCTGCCGGCGCCAATGTTGTTGTGGCATTGGACGGCGCCGCCTTCACATCGGCTTTTGGCAGCGCGCCCGATTTTGAGATACTTGGAACGGACGCTGCCGTAGCCGACATGAACGGCCTTTACATCGGCGGGGCGGCCAAGCTGGAAAGCAGCGCCATGATTGTATTGTTCCAATGGGACGGCCAAAGCGACCTGGTGCAGGATATTGATTACATCCCGTGGGGACTCTCCTTTTTCAGCAGCCGCTGGACGGACAAAAGCGGCGTGAGCATCGACGGGCCGGACGGCGACAGTGATGCTTCTTCCTACAACGCGGAAACAGCCGTCGGCTCGCAGGATGCGCCGGCCACGCCAACCGGCGGGCAGAGCCTGCAGCGTAACGGTGTAACCGAAAGCAACGAAAACAGCAGCGGCGGCAACGGCGTCAGCGGGCACGACGAAACCAGCGAAGCCTGGTCGCAAAGCCTGCGCACGGCAGGTCCCTCCCCGGGCAGCTTCAGTGAAGTGGCGGGTGACGGAAGCGGTACCGTGAGCGTCAATCCCGATACGGTGGATGCCGCCACACAGGTGTTGCTGGAGTTTAACGCCGCGGGCGAAGATCCTTACACATTGACAAACCTGCAGCTTGTTGTTCCCGCCAACTGGGCCTGGCCGCAAAACAGCAGCGCCGTTACCCTGAGTGGAGACGGTTTCAGCTCGGCCAGCGTCTCCGTCAACGATGATACGATCAACGTGGGAAGCGCACAGTTAACCTCCGGCCAGCAGGGTGTTCTGCAAATCAGCAACCTGACCACCCCATCCGTGACCGTTTTATCCACTTTCCGGGTTAGCAGCGCCACTTCCGGCGGCACACTCACACCCATTTCGAATCAGCCGCAGGTGCAGGTTATCGCGCCCCTCAGCATCGCCGATATCCAGAACGATTTTGATACCTATAACGGCCAAGTGGTCACGCTGGAGGCGGTTGTGGCCATCGGCGCCAACGTTACACGCACCGATCATACCGATGCCTATATCCAGGACGCTTCGGGACGTGGTATCAACGCTTTCGAAAGCGGAACAGCCGAGGATCGTGAGACCGACCTGGCCCGCGGCAACCGCATTCGCATCACCGGCACCATTGGTGAGTTCCCGCCTGATGATGATTTTGCCACCACGCAGATATCCAATTTTACAATAAATGAAATTATTGCTACGGGCGAGGACGTGCCGTCCGTTGCCAATGTGACAATCGCCGAGGCCAGGAATATTTCCCTTGAAGGCACGATGATTGAAACCGCCGGGGTTATCAACGATATATTTGAAGTGGGCGGCGGCACCAACGTCACCATTGAAGATGGCACGGGCTCCATCGTCGTTCGCGCCTGGAATACCACCGGCGTTGACCTGAGCAGCTACGCTGTCGGTGACACGGTCGGCGTGCGCGCGGTGATTGATATTTTCAACGAAGCGGCGCAACTGCTTTTGGCCTACCAGGAAGATATTTTTGCCGGCTCCATCGATACGCCCGTGGATGGCAGCGGCGTCGTGAGCGTGACGCCTGAAAATGTCAACAAAGCGGAGCAGGTGGCTCTGACCTTTGCCTTTGCCGCCAACGCCATGGACGAGGTAACGCAGATCACGCTGGACGTTCCTTCATACTGGAACTGGTCGCAGAGCAGCGCCGATGTAACGACGGGTGGCGCGTTCGTCTCGGCAACCGTGAGCATCAACGGTAACCGCGTGGAGCTGCAGGGCGCCTCGCTGGCGGAAGATTTTCCCGGTTCCCTCGTACTGAACAATTTAACCGCCCCGGATGCAGATACGGTTTCCACCTTCACCGTGCGTACTGCCGGCAGCGGCGGCACGCTCCGGGAGATTGCCGTATCGCCGCTGGTCACAGTGGGCAGTGGCACAGCCATTGACTTCACGCCCATATCCGAAGCGCGCAACCGTCCGGTAAACAGCACGGTTACGATCAAAGGCGTGGTCGTAATCGGCGCGGGCATTTTACGTAATGATTTTACCAGCGCCTACCTGGCGGATGAGAGCGGTGCCGGCATCAATGTGTTCAGACCCGGCGGACTTGATCCGGCCATTGAACGCGGCAACGAAGTGCTGATGACCGGCGTGCTGGAAGAATTCAACGGGATTCTTGAAATCACAGACTACGAGGTGACGGTTTTGCGCCGTGACGCGCCTATACCCGATCCGATTGAACTGACTACGGCCCAGGCCAGTGAAACGACTTATGAAGGTTCATGGGTGCGGGTAACCGGCATAATTCAGGACCTGTTCAGCGCCGGCGGCGGTACCAATATCGTTGTGCGCGATGGCGGTCAGCAGGCTGTTACCGTGCGTGTCTGGAATACAACGGGTGTTGACGTAAGCGCCTACGAAGTGGGTGATTTGGTTGAGGTAACCGGGTCGCACGGTATTTTCAGCAATGCCGGACAGATCCTGCTGGGCTATGATGAAGATATAAGCCTGCTCGACCTCAGTGAGGCGCCGGTGATTCTGGATGTGCCGCCCAAACCGTTCGCGCCGGAAATCGATGATACGTTCCCCATTACCTACAGCGCGGGTCCCGGCGATACACGGATCACTCTGCGCATCTACGATCTCGGCGGCAGGCTTGTTGCGACACTTCTCGATGATGCCGGTGTACCGCTGGAGTCGGTTTTCCCCTGGGACGGCCGCAATCAGTTTGGCGAGCTGGTGCAGCTTGGCACCTATATCATCCACCTTGAAGTGGTGAACGAAAACAGCGGCAAGAAGACCACAAAAGTAGCGCCCGTCGTTGTGGGTACATTGCTTTCACGCTAAGGCGCAACCAAATAAGGACAAACAATGATGTTGAAACGCGTTTTCTTTGTAATTTTATCGATCGTAACCCTGCTCAGCGCCGGTGTCTTTGACGACCGCTATCCCTCGGCGCGGGCAAGCGGCATGAGTAATGCGTTTGTGGCCGTGGCCAACGATGCCTGGGCGCCGTGGTACAATCCGGCAGGCCTTGCGCAGATTGAAACCTATCAGGCCGGACTGGCTTACCAGAAGCCGTTTAATTACAGCTTTTTTAGTTCCGTCTTCGGCAGCGCCGTTATCCCGCTGCAGCGATTTGATCCGTCCTACGGCGCGGCATCACTCTCCGTGGAAAATTTTGGTGTGCGCTACAAGGGCGAAGATGTCAGCAAGGAATATGTGGCGGCTTTATCGCACGGCTTTTACCTGCTCAACGATATTCACACCAGCCTCTCCATCGGCTACAGCCTGAAATATTATTACTGGGACCTGGGCGAGTCGGTTGGCGGCACGGACCTTGGCGCCAGCGGTGCTTTTGGCGTGGACGTGGGCATGCAGGCTTCTATTTACAAGCGCACCTACATTGGCATGTATTTGTACAATCTTAACGCGCCCACCATTGGCGTGGAGAGCGAGCGCGAGCTGCCCCGGCGCATTGTTATCGGCGCGGCCTATAAACCCTATACCGGACTGACCACATCGTTGAGCATGAACAAAGCCCTTGGTTTTGACACGCAGTACGAGGCGGGTTTTGAGTTCCAGCTGATCGAGATGCTGGCTCTGCGTCTGGGCGCCAGCACGCAGCCGAGCCGTTTCAGCGCGGGCGCCGGTATAAACTACGAGGGATTCAGACTGGATTACAGTTTTCGCAATCATCCCACATTAAGCGAGACACATAGTTTCAGTATTACATACGAGATGTAGCAGGACAAATTTGATTAGAAAATGCGAATGGAAGATTTGATATCATGTATCATTTAAACTATCAGGATTCATTATGTTATCTCCTTTTGATAAGCCCGGATCACGGCAGGAAGATGAATTTAAGGATGAAGCATACAAGACCATTGGCGCGGCCATAGACGTCCACAACATTTTAGGACCCGGATTTCCGGAGGCCGTTTACAACGAGGCTCTGCGCGTGGAGTTTGATGAAAGGGACATTCCTTTCGAGCAGAACGTGGAGCTGAAAATTTTTTACAAAGAGCGCGAGCTGGCCCAAACCTTCCGCGCGGATTTCCTGATCTTTAACGAGGTGGTGGTGTTTATCCGCAATGTGGGCCGCCTCACGCGCGAAGACATGATACTGATGAACCAGGTACTCAAGGCCACCAAACTGGAAAAAGGCATTCTGCTAAACTTTGGCCGCAGCGGCAAAATGGAGTGGCGCCGCATTACCCTGAATGAACATGCCGGCACTCCCAAACCGGACAACTTTGGAAACCGATTCGACTAACAGGCTTTTATGAAATACGTTTTAATACTTTTATTTTTTATCGCGATTGCTTTACCGCTGGCGGCCCAGGAAACGGTCTATTCCGACCGGAACCGTCTAGATATAAACAATGCCACGCTGGAGCAAATACGCGGGCTGCCGCTGGATGAGCAGATGGCGCAGCGCATCTACGACTACATCACCTACCGCGGGGATCTTGATAATATTTACGATCTGAAAAATATTGAAGGCGTGGATCAGCAGCTTTTTCTTGAGCTTAAGCCGCTGTTGCGCGTGGAACCTTTCCGCGAAATCAGCAGCACGCAGGAGCGCATCGAGCAGGTCTATTTTCGCCTGGACCAGTGGAGCAGCAACGAAGGCACCAACGACGCCTTCATCGATCTGTGGATCGAGAAAGTGCTGGAGCCGCTTAATGTCAACAAAGCCCGCTACGATGAGCTGATCAACCTGCAAAATGTGTCGCCGGTGGACGCCGTGGCGCTGATCAACTTCCGCGAACAGACCGGCGGTATCCGCAACCAGCGTGATATGCGCGGCATACCGGGACTCTCCTACTACGGCTACTCCAACGCGCGCAACTTTGTCGTTTATGACGATCACGAGGACGACAAGAAATTACACGGCCACCTGACCATGCGCATCGATGACACACCGTTTTTTGCCGATGAGAGCGAGGCCAGCGCCGAAGTGCTGCTGCCCGACCAGGGCGCCAGCTACGTGGAGGATACCAACACCCAGCCCAACCAGTACATCAAGGGCCGTTTCTCCTACGATCAGAGATATAAATTCGGTTTTTCATATAATCGCTACATCGGGGAGCCGGTTTACTACGTGAATGACGGCGCGTTGCAGCTTCCGGAGATGAAGTGGTTTGCCGGCGTCGAAGATGTGCAGGCCGGGGATTTCCAGCTGCGCAAACTGTACCTTGGTAACTACAGCGTCTCCTTCGGCCAGGGTATCGTCATGGAAAATACCGATTTCTTTTCGCCGCGCAAATCGGGGTTTGGCTTCCGCAAGCGCTTTAACGGCATCAGCGGCGACAACTCGCGTACCCGACAGTACACGCTTTACGGAACCGCCGCGGAAATGGGCTACGGCAACTTCAGCGCCATCGGTTTTGTCTCCATGGACGACCGTGACGCCATCCTCAACAAGACGATCAGCGATTCTTCGCTGGGCCGCTCTTTCAGCCAGTTTATCGTGCTGGATCAGCGCTTTGAGTATGCCCCGGATGATGAAGCCCGTTCACCGGCGGACCTGGACCTTTCCTGGCTTGATGCGGTGAAGGAGCTGACCTACGGCGGCCATCTGCAGTATGATTTCCTGCCGGGCACCTGGCTGGGCGTCTCTTACTACGAAAGCGCCTACGACCGCTATCTCAATCCCGAGCCGGAAGAGATCACCTCTGAAGACAACTGGACCAGGCGCCAGGTAACGGCCGACAGCGAGATCAAGCAGAGCTACGGCGGCCCCGTTTCCCGCGGCAGCAACCCCTTCTGGGATGAAGCCAAATCATTCCGCCGCGTTTACGGCTTTGATTTCCAGACGGTGATTGACAACGTCGCTTTTATGGGCGAGTGGGGCGAGCTGGACAAAGGCGGCAGCGCGCTCAAGCTGGGCGATGATCCCAAAGCGCTGGTGCTGGCCAGTTATGTGCAGTTCCCCAGTTTTAACCTGCTGGGCCTGTACCGCAACTATGATGTCGGGTTCGACAATCCCTATCAGCGGTCGTTCTCCAACTACCGCCGTTTCAAAGGCACCATATTTGAGGATTACTACTATCTGCAATCGTCGCTATACGGCCAGCTTTATACCAACGCGCCACAGCCGCAGGCAGAAGAGGGCTTTTACCTGAGCACCTATTATCAGCTCACCCGCCAGGTTATTGCGCGTATGGAGTATGACAACTGGGTGCGCAAAGCCGATCAGGCCAGCCAGTACCGTCTCGTCGGTACCGTCGATTACCGCCCGATTTTCCCGCTGCAGATACAACTGCGCCAGAAATGGCAATCCCGCGACGAGGAAAACAACACCACGCTGCGCTTTTTTAACAGCAACGAATTTCGTGCCCGTGTCCGCGCCCGTCTCTCCAATTTTGACCGGCTGGAGTTGATCTATTCGCGCGGCAATGTAACCGTGCATCCGCGTCCGCGCGTATTTGGCGACATCAACCTGGATGGCGAAGCTTTTGGCGCCGGGCTGGAGCATAACTTCAACAATTTTCTCAAGCTGAGCGGACAGCTCTATTTTTACAAGGGCTTCTTCTGGAATTTTGAAGATACGCAGTTCGTGGTGGTGGATAGTCAGCGTGGCGCCATGAGATACTGGCTTTCGCTATACGCGCGGCTGAACAGCTTTCTTTCAATGCGTCTTAAATACACCGGCGATTTCCACCGGCCCATCGGCAACGTCTCGTTTAACAATGTCAGCAATCCGGAGCCCGGCAAGAAATACGGCACCGAGTGGAACCGCAAACGATCGAACTATTTTTACCTGGAATTGAATTACAACTTTTAGAGGATTAGATGAAACTTTTCGCGCGAATTTTATTAGTGCTTCTTCCGATTATCGCCTGGGGACAGCGCACCGATCTGAACCTGCAGCGTATCTATTACGGACAGGAAATGCCGGCGCTGTCGGCACGTTCTCTGGGCATGGGCGGCGCCGGTCTGGCCGGGGATGATATTTTCCTGGCGGCCGATGTCAATCCCGCGTTGCTGGCGCATCATAACGGCCAATTCAGTCTGCAGGGCGGCATGCATCTCTACAACCTGGAAGAAGATCGCAGCTTTCCCTACTACGATAACTTCGGCGGCTTTGTCGACTACGGCTCTTATTATTTCCAGAACAACTGGTACAGCAGCTTTTACGGCAACGTGGCCTACACGCTGCCTTTTGACAGTGTTTTGAACGCGACTGTATCGGTCGGCGCGCAGCCTTTTCTGGATTACGATTATACCTATTTTGAGGAAGTGCGCAGCACTTCGTTTGAAGACAATCTGCTGGCCTATAATATTATTGAGAGCCGCGGACAGTTGCTGCAGATACCGCTAACAGTCGCCGCGCGTCCCGTTAAGCAGCTCGCAGTGGGCCTCTCCGTTGCCATGATCCAGGGTAGCCTGGAACAGGAAGAGCGCGTTGAGGTCAAGGCGCAATCGTTGGATGACTTGCAGGCCAGCTACATGGTGGAGGCCGAACTTGATAATGCGCCGCTGCTGATAAATGTCGGTGGGCAATACTTTGTAAATGAACGGCTGACCGTGGCCGCCGCCTATCGCGCGCCCTACACGCTGACCTGGAAAAACGCTTACCGCTTCCGCCAGTTGCCCGACAAGGCTCTGGGCGATGTGGAGCTGGATTATCCCGGGCGTATTGGCGCCGGCGTCGATTACCGCTTTGAAAATATTTTAATGGCGCGTCTGCTGGTGGATTACTACTATGAATTCTGGAGCGACTTCAAGGACAGCGGCAATCCGGCATTGGTTTTTGAAGACACTTATAACATCCGCGTGGGCGTGGAACATGTTTTCTTTAACGATGTACCTTTCCGTGTCGGGTTTGATTACGGCACGCTGCCGCAGGACCGCAGCCTGACCCGCACGCGCATCACCGTTGGCGGCGGGCTGGACCTGGAAGCCGTAACGCTGGATGTGGCCGGCGGCTTCTCCAGCACCGAGCATTTCCAGGGCGACCTTTACGATGACGCCCTTTACGGTTTGGATACGCGCACTGATTCCGACCGCGTGCGCTGGGCAGAGTTTTTCGGCCGCGTGAGTTTAAGTTACACGTTTAAATAACAGGCAAAATTATGTTTAAGCGCTTGCTTGTATCGCTTTTGGTGATTGCTTCCCTGGCCACGGCCCGGGACAATCCGACCAAAAAGATCTATCTTTTTTATACCAATGATATTCACGGGGGAATTGCGGCCAAAGAAGCCACTTTTCTTAATCCCAATTTTCCGCCGATGCTGGGTGGCGGAGCTTCAGCCGCCGCGGTGATCAACAAGTACCGCGCGATTGCCGAGCAGAACGGTGATATTTTTCTATTGGTGGATGGCGGCGACATTTTCCAGGGCACGCCGCTGGGGACTCGCAGCGAAGGCCAGGCCATCATCGATTACATGAACGCCGTGGGCTATGACGCTGCCGCTGCCGGCAACCACGACTTCGACCTTGGCAAAGAGGCTTTTGTCGATATGGTCAAGACTGCTAACTTCCCGCTGCTTTCGGCCAACATCATCGATGAAAGCACCGGCGAGGTGTGGGAGCACCTCAAACCGTGGATCATGCTGGAACGCGGCGGACTCAAAATCGGGCTGTTTGGTCTGAGCACCGAAGCGACCGAAAACATGAGTTTTGCAGAACACATCCGCGGCCTGGATTTTAAGAGCGAAAAACCGGCGGCTGAAAAGGCTATTAAAGAATTACGCGATGCCGGCGCCGACCTGGTGATCGGCGTGACGCACCTGGGTTTGCCTTACGATACGGAAGAAGGCTACCAGGAGCTTCTTGAAGCGGACCGCCAGAATGTCCAAAAAGAGTCCTACCTCAACGCCATGGAGCTGGCCCACTACGTGCCGGGCATCGATATCCTGATGGGCGGTCACATCCACCGCGGCTATCCCGAACCGTGGGTCGACCCGATCAACCATACGCTCTGTTTCCAGGAATACGGCAACGGCGGCAACCTGGGTATGGCCATCATCGAGGTGGACATGGCCACAAAAACAATCGCTAATTACACGCTGCCCGGACGCGGTGACGGTCTGCTGCTTTTAACCGAAGACCAGTTCTGGCCCGACCCCGATGTGCGCAAGATGATTGAAGAATACCAGGCTAAAGTGGAAAAAGGCTTTGACGAGGTAATAGGCCTGACCGAAACAGCGCTTACCCGCGGACAGGGTGAATCGCCGATGAATAACCTGGTTTGCGACGCCATCGTAGAAGCGGCCGACGCTGATTTCAGTTTCAGTAATTTTGGCGGTATCCGCTCCGATTTGCAAATTGGCCCGTTGACACCGCGCGATGTTTTTACCGTGCTTCCCTTTGGCAACAGCATCGTTGTCATCAAGATGAAGGGCAGCTTTTTGCGCGACCTGTTTGAAGATAAGCTGGCTGGCAACCGCTCCGGCCTGGCCATCGGCGGCGGAAAAATCGTTTTTGACACCTCGCGGCCCGATGGGGAAAAGATAACCGAATTTATGGTGGGCGGCGAGCCGCTTGACCCCGATAAAGAATATTTTGTGGCCATGAGTGACTACCTGGCCGAGGGCAACTCCGGTCTCTCCATGCTGGAGAATGTGCCGGAGCAAAATATCGCTCGTACCGGCATCCTGCTGCGCGACGCGGTCACCGAGTACATCCGCAAACACACCCCGCTCAATATCAAATCGGATGGCCGCTGGGTCAGGCAGTGAACGTGCTAAGGTGCTAAAGTGTTAATGTGTTAAAGTGGGGTGCATGGATTATGTACCCCTTTTTTTATCATCTTATTCTTTCTCCTTCTCTTTATCATTATCAATCTTCGTAGCTATTCTGCAAGAAATCCTAAACTGCCACTGTCAAACCTGCAGAAACCAGAGAAGGAGCAAAACAATGTCCCGTCTAAACCTTTTTGTAACTGCCCTGATCCTTTCTTCCGTTGTGATAGCCTGCGGCCAGCCCGGTCCGCCGCGTGTCCCCGATCCGCAGGAGCGCTTGGAGCGATTGGATGAAGCGTTGCAGCTCAGCGATGCTCAAAAAGATTCCATCATCGTGATTATGATAGATTCGCGCAAAGCCATGGAAGAATTGCGTGATGCTGCTGGCGAGCGTCGCGAAAGAATGGGCCGCATGCGCGACGCGATGCAAAAAGAGCAAGAACGTATCAGCGCGCAGCTTGATGATGAGCAAAAAGCAAAATATGAAGAGTGGCTGGAAGAACAGCGTGCCAACCGTCCAGGACGGGGAGAGCGTCCGCCGCGTCCGCGTAACTAGCCGGAAAAATGGCTCTCCAGGTTTTTAAGATGCTTGCGCGCCGTGTCGTGGCTGTTGCGGTATTCTTCCAGGTCCAACACGCGCCGGAACATATCCCGGGCTTCACTCCAGCGCTTTAGCCTCTCCAGCGAATAGCCCGACTGCAACGCGGCATATACCACATAATGCAACAGTTTGCTGTGCATCGGTTCGGGCAGCGGCTGCATTGCTTTTTCCAGATAACCCAGCGCCTCCTCATGACGGTTGGTGCGGCTGTAGATTAACCCGTAGCGGTAATTGACGATGCGCATCTTGTGTTCGGAGTAATAAGGCACATTGCGCCGCACCCGCTCCGAGTAGGTATCCAGCAGCTCTTCGGCTTCGCGGAAGCGGCCTATGCGCGTGGCAACGCTGGCCTGCCACATCATGAAAATGGGATTTTGCGGATATTGGTTGGTCAACTCGCGCAGCAGGTGATTTGCCTCCAAAAAACGGTTCTCGCGCAGATAGAGGATGACCGCGTACATGTAGGTGGCTACGACCTTGGCAAACAGTCCGTGTTCCGCGGTGTATTGCAAATCGGCCAGACCTTTTTCTTTGTTGCCATCTGGGTAAAATAAAAAGAGCGGTTTAAGAATCGGGTATCTCTGCGGCATGATGTCGGCGTAGTAAAGGTAGAGACCGGTGCCCAGGCGCGCGTCGGGGTTGGGGATTTTGCCATCCAGTGCCTGTTTTATGCCGCCGATGGCTTTGCGTCCTTCCAGCGCGGCGGAAAACCAGTTTTCACGCGTCACATGCAAGATTGCTTTGAACCCCGTGGCGGCATCTATATAAAATTTAGCTACGGGCGCCAGTTGATGTTCGTCGGGATAATCTTCAAGCACATCGATAATAGAATCCAATTTGCTCATAAACAGATCGTCAAACTGCGGATTGTAGAGATCGGACAGCACTTTCATCCAGATAGCCACGGCTTCGGCAAAAACACCTTCGGGACGTTCCGGGAAGCGTTCTTTATAGCCGGCGGCGCTCTTTTCGTATTTTTCGAACTCCAGGTTGTAGATGGCATCCAGGATCACCAGCAGCGAGTCTTTTTGCGGCGCTTCCCAGATGTTGTCGTTGTTTGTCTTGTTCTGGCCGAAAGCGTAAACGGCGGCAACCAAAACGATCAGCACTATTATTTGAATTTTTCTCAACTTTTCCCTTCCATTGCTCTCATAAAAAGCGTTACGTATTTTCGACAAATAATTTGATCTATGAATTAGCAAATATCACAGGAGGAACAGATTATGGCAGAAGATACTCTTTTTAGCAAGATCATTCGCAAAGAAATACCTTCGGATACCGTTTATCAGGATGATCGTGTGACCGCTTTCCGTGACATCAACCCCAAAGCGCCAACCCATATCCTGATTGTTCCCAACTACGTGATACCCACGGCGGATGACGTTACCGAAAAGGATGAGGCCGTGTTGGGTCACCTGATCACCGTGGCCGCAAAAATTGCCCGCGATGAAGGCATTGCCAAAAACGGCTACCGCCTGATCATAAATTGTCGCGACCATGGCGGGCAGGAAGTCTATCATCTGCATATGCACCTTTTGGGCGGCAAGCCGTTGGGCCCCATGGTTTGTGCATAAAAGAAAGGCGGACTTATGGCGGAACTTTTTTGCGCCTTCTGGAACGTCGAGAACCTGTTTGATGTTTCCGGTTCCCCACGGCGTTCCGAAAAGCTGGAGCGTACACTGGGCAGCGCCCTGCGCGGCTGGACAGAAGATTTGCTGAGCCGCAAAATAGATCAACTGGCTGACGTTATTTTGGCCATGAACGGCCGGCTCGGCCCGGACCTGCTGGGCGTTTGCGAGGTGGAGAATGCCTGGGTGCTGCAGCGTCTCTGCACGCGCCTCTCCGATAGCGGCAGGGATTACCGCGTTGTACATGCCGACAGCGACGACCCGCGCGGCATTGACGTGGCCTTTATTTATGACGGAACGCGGCTAAGCGCCCACGAGAAATTCAGTCATTTTGTCCAGAAGCGCTATGCCACGCGCGATATTTTCCAGGTGAATTTCAAAACACAGCGCGATCATCTGCTGGTGGTTCTGGGCAACCACTGGCCGGCACGCTCCGCGGGCGTCTATGAAAGCGAGCCTTACCGCATCATCGCCGCCGAGACACTGGCCTATTTCCACGAGCGTATCCGCGATATTCACGGGTCTCATGTGGGCGTTATGGCCATGGGCGATTTTAACGATCAGCCCTTTGACCGCAGCATCACCGAATACGCGCTTGGTGAGGCGACGCGACCTAAGGTTACCCTGGCGCGTACGCCGCGCTTTCTGAATATGAGCTGGCCGCTGATGGCTGACGGACAGGGTTCTTTCTTCTATGAGAACCGTCCGTTTCTGTTTGACCAGTTTCTTGTTTCCAAGGGTCTTTTGACTGGCCGCTCCGGGCTAAAGGTTATTGACGACACGGCTTCCGTTTTCATGTATCCGGCCATGGTCTCCGGCGGCACCTATCCCACGCCGCTGCCTTTTGGCGACGGAGACGATCACGACCAGAACGGCTTCAGCGATCACTATCCGGTAACGCTGCGCCTTAAAGAATAGTATGCCGCAGATTGTTTCCACGGAAGATGGCATTAATACGCTCTTTTCGGAAGAGTACGACCAGACTTATCATTCCCGCCGCGGCGCCCTGCAGGAAACGATGCATGTTTTTGTCCGGGGATGTGCTGTGCCGGAAATTTTGCAGGCCAAAGGCGGCTGCCACGTTCTGGAAGTTGGCTTTGGCACGGGGCTGAATTTTATGGCCACAGCGGCAGAAGCCCTGACAAAAGGCGCGAAGCTGGAATTTACCTCTCTTGAAAAAAACCTGTTGGCAGCTACAATCCTGAAGGAATTAGCCTACCATCGTCATCCCCGCTTCAAAACAATCGCAAAAGCCTTTTTAGAATGGCGCCGGAATTTGGCAGAAAAACCGGCGGATGGTATTTACTATTTTCAGCACACGTCCGTAAAACTCGAATTGCTACTGGGTGACGCCACGAAAGCGCGCTTGCCGGAAAATCATTTTGACGGTGTCTACCAGGATGCGTTCAGCCCCGCCGCCAACCCTGAACTTTGGACGGAAAGCTTTTTCAGAGTGCTTTATTCGGTGTTGAAGCCCGGCGGTCGCCTGGCTACATATTCGGCAAAGGGCAGCGTTCGCCGCACGATGCTGGCCGCAGGATTTGAAGTGCAAAAGCAGCCGGGGCCAAAGGGGAAACGGGAAATTCTTGTCGCCCTAAAGCCCGTTTAACGCGGCTTTGCTCAATATTTTGCCGAACCCCCCGATAATTAAGATTAGTTGCAGCAGAGCGATCAATTTCCGTCACAAAGGTGTCGTAATATTAACAGTGGCATGCTTTACAGCGATTATCTCAAAACGTTGCAACACACAGTAAACAAACAGGATCGTGCCTATACATGCCCGTCCAAAAGACCTATAATCTTCTCCTTATTGAAGACAACACAATAGATGCCCGCGTCATCGGTAAACACCTTTCACGTTCTGAGCAGGCCCGCTTTAAGGTGGAACATGCTGCCCGGCTCAGCGATGCATTCGATATACTGAAAAACTTTGAACCTGACATTATCCTGACCGACCTCAACCTGCCGGATTCCGAAGATCTCGACACGCTGTCCCGCGTAATGGAACGGGTACCGGGTTTGCCGGTGGTGGTGCTTACCGGTCATAACAATGCTGAAATGGGCCTGAAGGCCATGCAGTATGGCGCGCAGGAGTATGTAAACAAAGGCGATCTGAACGCTGCCATGATTGAACGGGTTTTGCTGTTTGCATATGAACGCCATCGTACGCAACAGGATCTGCGCCGCCGGGAAAAGCAGCTGCGCACGATTGTCGATAACAACCTGGACAGCATTCTGATCATCGACAAAAAAGAAGCCATCCTCTATGCCAATCCCGCCGCGGAACGTTTTCTGGAGCAAAGCCGTGAGGAGCTGGTCGGACAATATTTTTCATACTCTGTGCAAACGGACAAAATCGAAGAGATTCGCCTGAAAGACCGGGTCGCGGAAGTGCGCGCGGTAAACATTCTCTGGGAAGGTGAAGAGGCGCTTCTGGTAATCATGCATGATGTAACCGAGCGGCTGCGCGGCGAAAAGCTGAAGCGGGAAGCGGAAGCACTGCTGAACATCCAGCAGCTCGCCGCCGGTATCGCCCATGAGTTTTCGCAGCCAATCCAGGTTATTACGACTTCGCTGGACCTGATGGTGCAGGACGCCGATCCCAAAAAGCGGCTGGGCAAATTACGCGAAATGGTAGACCGTGTAACCGGTCTGGTGAAAAACCTGCGCGACCTCACCGGCATCGAACGCAAGCCCTACCTCGATTATGAAATCCTCGACATAACCGGTTCTTCTGCCAGAAAAGAGCTGGAGCGCAAGGAAAAGACCATCGAGCGCCTGATGCAAAAAGGGCGTGAACTCAAAAATATCTCCTGAAGAAAAACCCCTTCCTGTTAAAATTTCCCTGAACAGCAAATATATTTTGCCGCTGAAACAAATATGAAGTGCGTTTCGTTATCCGCCCAAACATTCGGTTAAGGATAATGAAAAGATTTTTTTACAGATTGCTTTTTTGCCTGCTGTTGTCTTCGCCCCTGCACGCTCAGGAGATGTCCACCTTAAGCGGCTATGTGCTGGACGCTTCCAATGGTGAGGCGCTGATCGCCGCCAATATTTACCTTGAAGACACGCAACTCGGCGCGGCCACCAACTTAAGCGGCTATTACGTGATTCCGGATATCCCGCCCGGGACCTACGTGCTCGTCTGTTCCTATTTGGGCTACCGCTCACACCGCGAAACGGTAACGATTAACGGTGTGAAGGAGCAGAAACTGAATATTGCACTGGAGCCCGCATTGTTTGAATCGGAGGCCATAACCGTCACCGCCGATTCCATACCCATTTCCCAGCAGCTTTATGAGAAAGAGATCTCACAGGTCAAGCTTTCGCCCCTGCAGATAAACAGCATACCGCAAATCGCTGAAGCCGACCTGTTGCGATCACTGCAAACGCTACCGGGGATTTTGCCATTGTCCGACTTTTCCTCGGCGCTCTATATACGCGGTGGCACGCCTGACCAGAATCTCTATTTGCTGGACGGCACCGACGTATACAATCCCGAACACGCCTTCGGCCTTTTTTCCACATTTAATACCGATGCCATCAAGCAGGTCGATCTTTCCAAGGGAGGTTTTGGGGCTGACCAGGGCGGACGTCTTTCATCAATCATCAGCGTAACCAACCTGGATGGCAACCGCGAGGAGTTTGAGGGCAAGGCCAGTATCAGCCTGCTTTCCGCCAAGACTACGCTGCAAATGCCACTTGGAGAGTCCGGTTCTTTCTCGGCTTCACTGCGCCGCACCTATTTCGACCAGACGATCGCTCGCTTTATCGACGACATTCCCAACTACTATTTTTATGACGGCAATGCCAAAGCCTTTTGGGATATTGATGACAACAACCACCTGTATGTCAGTTTTTATGGCGGCCGTGACGTGCTGGATTTCAAGGTCAACAATTCCGTCGCCGCCGATTTGGGTTTTTTGTATGACTGGGGTAATGAAACCGGCAGCATAAAATGGACACATCTTTTTGGTTCACGTCTGTTTGCCAATTTCTGGCTGACCGGCAGCCGCTTTTCCTCATTCCTTAATTTTGAAGGCTTCGACGCCAGCGAAGAAAATACGCTGGTCGATTTAACTGCCAAGGGAAACCTGGAATTTTATCATACAACCACCTGGCACAGCGATTTTGGATTTGAACGCAAGCATTTCGACGTGCGCTTTTTATCGCTGGGGCCGGGCCGGGAAGTACGCGTAAAAACAACGCCGGTGCATAGTGTCGGCTATTTGCAAAGCACCTGGCGTCCGCAGAATGTTTGGGACATTTCCGCCGGTCTGCGCGTCAATCACTTTTCGTCGGATAAAGATTTTGTAAGCTGGGAGCCGCGCTTTTCTATCAAATACCGTGTCGATACCAAACAAAGCGTAAAGTTTGCCACGGGTGCATATCACCAGTTTTTGCACCGTATCCCACGCTTCCTGATTGCCGATATCTGGACCACCACCAATTCCGAGCGGACCTACTCCAAATCCAACCACTATATCGTGGGTTGGCAGCGCGAGTTGCCACAGGGTTTGCAGCTGGAGGTGGAGGCATTCTATAAAGATTACAAGGATATCTATTCCTTTAACCAAACCTTTTTAACGGATCTGGAAGCCAGCGGCTACAATGAAAACGACGAGCCGATCTTCACCAGCGGAGCCGCGTTGCTTAACCGTGGCGACGGTATTTCGCGCGGTCTTGAAGTGCTGCTGCGCAAGGATAGCGGCGTGCTTAACGGCTGGGCCGGGTACTCGCTCGCATACACCGATTATTGGGTAGATGATGTGAACCAGGAACGGCAATTCCAGCCACGCCACGACAGGAGGCACACCGTTAACCTGGTGGCCAACGTTGATCTCGATAATGTTTTTCGCCTGTTCGAAAGTCGGAGTTTCCGCAAGGATAGTAGCAGCTGGTCTTTGGGCATCAACTTTATTTATGCCAGCGGGCAGCCGTTTACCGAGCCGGGATCGGGCTACTTTATCGGCAGTGCTCCGGGAACGCCCGTGCGCGATGTCTATTTTGCGCCTACGCAAATCAACCAGATTCGCCTGCCTTATTACTCAAGATTGGATCTGAGCCTCTCCTGGCAAAGGCAGTTCGACGGCTGGCGCCTGATACCTTATCTGCAAATTTTCAACATCGGAAACCGCAGCAACGTCTGGTTCGCCACCTACGATTTTGAAGACGGCCAACCGACGCTCGCCGAGCAGTATATGTTTCCGCTATTGCCAACAATAGGAGTTAACGTTGAGTTTTAAAATGTTCTATTCTAAAATCAGCGCCTTTTTATTTTTAGTAACGATTGCCTTGTTCCTGGGCGGCTGTGGCGAAGCTACCGTTGAGGTTACCAATGTAAGCTACGAGCCGCGCATTGTTGTGGAAGGTTATCTTGTGCCCGGCCAACCCGTCCGGGATATCCGTATTTCAAGAAATTTCCCTCTCGACGCTGATCTGCGTCCGTCCGCCGACCTGCTGCCGCGCTATACACAAACAAAGGTTGTCTTAACCGACGAAAGCAGTGGCCTGAAATACCCTCTCACACTAAGCGTACCGGACAGTATTTTTGATTTTGAAAACTATACCTACGGCTACCGGGGTAACGATCTCAGGATTGAGCATGGCAAAACCTACACCCTGGATGTGCAAACCGTCATTGATGACCAGCTCTTGACAGCGCGCTCCAGCACAACGGTGCCCGAAGCGGGTTTCCGCATCAACGGCATCAATCATAACAGCCTGCAGTTTGCGCAAACCGATGATGAGGGCGAGACAATGGTTTTTGAAATGAAAATTCAGCGCTCACCCGGTACGACTTTTTACGTGACCAGCGTGCGTCCGCTGCAAACAGACTTTGGCAGCTTTATCATTGAGCACCTCGTTGGCGATCTTGATCCTGAAGACTATGAGGAAAACTTTGAGGAATTCGCTTTTGACACCAACTGGATACAAAACACTCCTTCCACGCCCGGCGAAAGCACCGTTCCCATTTTCTGGTTCAGTTTTTTCTTCTATTCAAAATATGAAGTGATCGTTTACGCGGCGGATAAGAATTACAAGGAATTCCTGCAAACCTTTGCCAATACTCAGGAATTCGACGGCAATTTTCACGAAGCGCGTTTTAACTTTGAAGGTGACGCTATCGGTGTCTTCGGCTCTGTTATTGCCGATACTATCTATGTTGACGTGACACGGTAATTTTCCGCTACATTATGTCGTATGGTCAAAAAATGTCCAATTCTGACACAAGCCGATGGATATTGCGCAAGCAAAACAGACCCAGGACAGAGGCCTTTTACAATCCTCATTATTTATCCCCGTCTTGATATTAAAGGGATAAACGACTTTTATGTCTTTAATGGACGAGGTCAAGTTCATTTCTTCACATTTTTCCAAAAGCTGGTTCGGGTTTTTTCCATTTAATACCGCAGCATTCACCACGACAATTAGTATTAGAGGGTTGTGTATGAATGGCAAAACGGGACATATGCATTTGTCCGGGAGGTTTTCATGGAAGAAAGTAAAATCCATCAGACAGGTATCAAAGCCTTGGCTGCTATTTTTCTTATGTTGCTTGCGGCGCCCGCCGATGGTAAAACTACTTCTGCTATGGCCGTTGATTATCTGACCTTTCGCTCCGCTGAGCCGGGGATGACCTATCTGGAGTACTATTTTGTTCTTACAAACAAACAGCTGCATTTCGTGCGTGACGCCTCCGGGTTTAAAACCGTGGTTAGCGCAACGCTCTATTTGTTTAATGAGGACAAAACGCTGGAAATACAACAGTCCATTCAAAAAGAAATTATAAATGCCCAATACAGCGAAACCCGGGACGGATCGATCGGTCATCTGTTCAAGTTGGGTCTTAGCGTCAGGCCCGGTAACTATAAGTCGCTGCTGGTCCTGGATGATAAAAACTCCAGCCAGCGCCTGAAAATCGAAAAAGAAATTGCATGTACCGATTATTACTCCGCCCCCGGCATAAGCTCAATCCAGCTGAGCATAGCTGATGGCGAAAAGGGAGAAAGCCTGCCCAACGTAGCACGGCGTTTTTCATATAAAAATCCCACGGTGGTTATTTATTATGAATCTTATAACCTTACAGAAGTGGTGAAAAATGACGGCAACGTCTTGACGAACTATAAAGTTGTAGACAGCAATGGCAAAGTATGGCATGATGCCGATGAGAAAATACCCGTCACCATATCAAACCCCGCGTTCCGTCTGAATTTTTCAGTGGCTCACCTGCCCACGGATACATATCGTTTTGTCGTTACACAGGAAGCCGGTACGCAAGCGATCAGTTCTGAGACGTATTTTCACGTACGGCAAAGTCCGCTGGACATCCGCTTTAAGCGCTTTAGCGATGCTGTGGATGAATTGCGCTATATTGCTTCTGAAGAAGAGATTAATGAGATGTATCAGGTTCCCGCACAGCAACGTAATGAGATATTAAAGAGCTTTTGGGCTAAAAGAGACCCTACGCCCGGCAGCGCAAAAAATGAGTTGATGGAGGAATACTATAAGCGCCTGGATCATGCAAATCTGGTTTTCACAAAAGATGATTTGCCCGGCTATAAAAGCGATTTTGGAATGATCTACGTTTTGTTTGGTGAGCCCGACCGGGTTTATGCTAAAACCGGCTCGTTTTTAAAGGAAACGCGGCAGGTATGGTATTACAGCAATCTGGATCTGGCCTTTACGTTTGTCGGCTTTAACGGTTTTGCCCCGTTTAATTTGTTGGATAAGCAGGAGACTTTGGCAGAATATATGCCGAGATAAGATTTTAGAGATACAATGCGGCTTTTGGTAAAAGTTTTATCATTTCAACGCGCGAAGATTTATCTTTGCGCGTTTCTTTAATCAAGCGGCTTTCTTCGTGAAAAAAGATATTACTGTTTTCCGGAAGCTTTATAAACAGCCGCGCTTTTAGTTTTATTTTCAGTTTTAATTTCATGATTTTTCCCTGATCGTTTTAATTGATAATAACCATCCCTTAATGCTTTCACTTTGACCACGGTTACATTTTCCGCGTGATATTGGTCATCCTGTGCAATTTCTATACAGAATTTCGAGATGATTTTTGCACTCTTAAGAAATGCTACATAATTGAACAATAAACGCTTTTGCTGACGAAATGTTGCGTTCCGGTAAATTTTTGTATACCTTTATTGGTGTACATAAGTACATTATAAAGGTAAACGCGCATGAATCCAAGTACTTCTTTTATGATAGGAGACATGAACGAAGCGGGTTACTCTCATATTTCATACAGAAATTTCCCCTATATACTGGAACCTGAGGATATTGAGGTTCTGGAGGAAAGATCTGCTATAATGGAATTTGAGGGTGGGCTTGAGCGCATAGAAGCGGAGAGGCTGGCCCTGGAGCAGTTTGTCCGCGAGCGTTGTTATAACAGGGCCGGTTAACCGTTATCGTTGGTCAGGCGGGCGATTTGCAGCAGGTAATAGCGTAGTTCGTTCTGTTCTTTTGGACTTAGCAATTGCTGATCGATCTGCGCAATGCGACGTACGTCACGCAGAGCACGCACGGCATCCACGGGAAGCTGAACGTTTTCCGCCGATGCACGGGCAAGAAGCGTGGCGGCAGAATAGAGAAAACGACGCATGGGATCTTCCGCGTCTTTTTGGATCAGCTGCTGGATGTCATCCGCCAGGCGCGGTAGCTTATTCTCTTCGGCGCCCAACAAGCCGCCGGCAAGCGCCGTCCTTTGAGAAAGCCCATGAATCGCACGAGCCAGGTCTATAAAACTGGATACCTGTTTTTTGACCTTACTTCCAATCAATTGCCATATCTCATCCCGCCAATTTTTTATTTTTTCCGGGCGTTGTAAAATTTCTTGCAGCAATGCCGTGCGGTTTGTTCCGTACTTTTCACGGTAAACAGCAATGTCCGTATTAAAGATATTTTCCTGCAGCAATACCGCAAGGTCCGGATGTAATTTATCCATCAGGCGATCCGCTAATCTGCCGGAGGCCTTATCCGCCGAAATCCCCAGATCAATTAATAGCTGGTTTTGTAAGTGCGGGATATATTTATCTATCAGGATTGCGTCATTTTCCAGTATTGCCCAGGCACTGTTACCGCGACGGAACTCTTCGTCAAAGAAGTGGGCATGGCGTAGGTCTTTCTGCTGGTAATAGCGTATTGACTTAAGGATATCATAGACCGGCAGGTGATGCAGGATACGTTCAATTATCTGGTTCTCCTGCAGCTGCCCGCGCTTGCTGCGGATAAGCTGGTGCAGGGCGGCGAACAATCCCGTTGTAAACTGGTTGGATCCCAGCACCACGCTTTGAGCGCGGTTATGCCCGATCGCCCGCAGCATGCTGTCATGACGCGCCATAGGGATGGTTTGCGCCAGCCGTTCCATTATCTGGCCGCTACTGTTACTGTCCTCGCGGGAAGGACGTATGGCCGGGCGGTCTCGCAATGCAGGCACCATGCGCGAGATAAAGTATGTGATCACATGGATGCCAAAAAGGTCGTTCTCACTGCCGTAAACAATACGCCGGTAATACTCCTTGTGCAGATCGTTAAATTCCTCAACCAGCGGATCGTCAGCTACGCGGCACAAGCGCTGCAGCTCTTTTTCCGCGCGGCGGCCCAGGGAGAGCCGGGTTTCAGTTGCCATTTCGCGGATGCGCATCGCTTCCGTGTAAAAATTGGATTGCATATTTCGCATGTGATGAAATAGGCGGTCACGCTCGCTTAAAGGTAAAAAGCGGAAAATATGTTCGGCTCCGTTACTTTGTACGGTCATAAGCTGATCAAGCCGGGCAAGGCCCAGCAGCGGATAGCGACCGAACGCAAGCGGGAATCCGGCGCTATTTTCTAAGGCTGTAACCGGCCGCCCGGAATAAGGATTGTAATAACCCGCCTGGCGTTGAGCCGCTTCACCACAGCCCAGCTTAACACGCAATAACGGAGAGATGTTTTTCGCGATCTGCCATTCGATGAATCTGCGCACTGTATTATTAAACATACTGCGGCTGCTTATGGAACCGATATTCTGGCTCAGATCGGAACCGGCCACAAATATCTCGCTGACCAACTCGCTGAAGCGCGCCGGCACTTCCTGGTTCAAAGCGGCACTCTCTGCGGCATAATTCCAAACATGATCGAGATATTCTTCCAGCCTTAACAGCACGCTTTCCTCTTCGAAAAGAGGTATCAACTTTAAGCGCGCGTTGTTTTCGCGGGCCTGCGGCTGCGCCAGCATCAGGCGATCCAGGTGTACCAGGGCCTGCGGATCATTGGACATGCTGACCTGCAGCGCAGGAATGATCATCGGATTGCCAAAGCGCGCTGAAAGGGCGTTTATCTCCAGCAGGTTTTGCATCGTTGTTTCAACCGCAAACGGATCTGCGGCGCGGATAATTTTTTGGTGGATGCGCGGCGTAAGGGCAAAACGTGAAAGCAGGTTGCGGTAACCGGAAACAATGCCCGCCACTTTCTCATCATGGCGGTTTTTAATAACCTGCGGTGCCAGGGCGAACAGTTCTTTTCGCAATCTTTTGTTCAGGTCAAAGAAATAGGTCAGGCGCCGTGAACGCTCTCGCCGCAATTGCTGCATTTTTCTTTCCAGTCGGTCGTTGTGCGCAAATAGCTTCTTCACCGGATCGCGTTTCCAGGTGAGATGGCGTCTCTGACCGGCGGCGCCAAACAGGTGTCCCGGCAGCAGGCCGCTGTAGCGCTTTTCCAGCTGGTGCGTCAAACGCGTAATTTTATTCAGCACCTTCCAGAATTTGTCCAGGTCCGCGGGCAGGCGCGATAATTCCTTTTGCACGCTTTGGTCAAGATCAAACGTGTTGATCTGGCGGTCCAGAACGCGCAGCATATGCGCCAGTTGCTGCAGATTCTCGATCAGAACGGCCGCTACAAGACGATGCCCCTGCCCGGAAGGGCGCGTGCTGCCATCCCAGTCTCCCCAAAAACTGAGTAGAGAAGGTGCGCTGCTATCCAGGCCATGGCGGTACATGTCATTCAGCGAAAGCGTCCACAAGTCGCAGATCAGCTCGCCGGCCTCCTGCTCGGAATTAAGCGGCACATTGTAGCCGAAATATTCATCGGCCAGGGCGCGGGCCAGGTTTTCCGGCCAGGCAGCGGACAAAGGACGTCCCTGAAGCCGGTGCAAAAGCCAGTTGCGTGTATGCAGCGCCACTTCCACGGCATACATTTGCGTAGGATGGACGGTGCGGTCAAACAGGCGCGTGTTGAATTGTCTTTCCCGTGCCGCGGCTTCCTGTTTGAAAAACTCTTGTTCGAAAAAACGCTGCAACTCCGCTTCGGTCGCATTTTGGAAAAGAAACTTTTGGCGGTCGTACAGCTCCGCGGTTTCCTCAATTTGTTCGCCGATCAGGGCCAGGCGCTCTTCAAGAAACCGTTCGAACGCGTCTCGTCCCGAAACCCGCTTCAATGAACGGGCACGTTTTTTCCATAATTTCGTTGCTGATTGCTTTAAGCCGCCGCGGATGTTATCCCATTCGGCCACGAGCTCTTTGAGCGCAGCACCGTTGGCCGTGCTTTTGGGGGCCGGCTGGGGCTCATAAAACTGGTATTGCCGCGCTTCGCTGTTTATGGCGCGATTGAGTTCGACCAGCAGGCGCCGGGCTTTGGCCTCAAGCTGTACGGCAGGGTCGCTGCCGCCAAGCGTCAGGCGGAATTTCTTGCGTGCTTCGCTAAATGTATCCGTGTGCCGCGTAAAGTTCGCCAACGGAACCAGCCCGATACCACTTTTGGCCAGTTTTAACGCCAGCCTGTCCGTGGACAGTCCATTGGGAAAAAGCCCGATGTTCAGATGCGGATAGATCGTTGCCTGTGGTAATTCAAAACGCAGCTTGTAGTGGTTGCGCTCCTCGGCAATCTCTTCCATCGCTTTTCGCAGGGCCTGTCCTTTTTCATATAGCAGGCGATTGCGTAATTGCCAGTAGCTCCTCACATCATGCGGCGTGTTGCGGTAAAAGAGATAGGCCAGAAAGAGGGCCATTGTGTTGGGCGCCAGCCGATTAAGCTGCCGGCTGAAATTTTCCGTTAAGCGCGGGTGAGCCGTTTCCACGACGGATAAACGGGCACCGGCGAAGCAATCGCACTTTGATAAGGAGTGCACGGTAATGAGATACTGCAGGCGGTCCGCGCTGAGGCGTCCCGTGTCCACGGCGTGGCGGGCGATTTCTTTAGCGCAGGGAATGGCGGGCCATTCCAGCACAGGCGCTACATTGGGATAACACAAATCATCGATGACGGTGATTTTGCGATCAAGGCAATAGAGCAGGATCTTTTCGATCGCTTCAGTGGAAAAAACGCGTCCGCTAGCATTATGCGGGTTGTTCAGGATGACGGCGCTGTGTTCATCAAGCTCCGCGCAGGCATCAATCATGTTTTGCGCGTTGCGGTCGTCGTCTTCAAGAAGCGGCACGGCGTGCACACGTGCAAAAGCGTTTTCGTAAGACCAGCCCATATCAAACACCAGGACATCTTGAATAGCGCCGTGGCGGCCCAGCAGGCTAAAAGCGGTGCGCGCCGATCCGCTGACCGCGTAACAATCTTTGCGGTTATACCAGGGGTGATGGCGGCAGAAATGTTCCGTGAAGGCATGGCCGAGTTTGCCGGCCGTTTCACGGTCTTCCAGCGCGTTGAACAAATCGGCGCTGTCCATTTCGGCAAATTCCTCGAAGGCGGCGTGGTTCAGGCCAAGGTGGCGCGAGGCGCTGCCGATGGAAAGAAGAGGCGCGTCAGCTCCGTAATTTTTTTCCACCAGCCGCCGGGCGATCTGCCCGCTTTTTTGCTCGTAACGGTGGCTCAGTTCGCGCGCTTTCTTTAAAATGCCACTTGCCCGGGCGAAAGGCTCCGCGGAAACAACATCGTTTTGGCCCCGGTCCTTTTCCTTGGGAGCGGCTGCGGAAAGGCGTGTTTCCAGGTAAACAATTTCTGTGGAAGAAGGTGTTCCCTTAAGTTCAAAGTGCACCGATTCCATGCGCTGAAGAAAGTCGCTGTTGCCCAGCACAAATTGCAACGAGCCTTCCGATAGATCCTTACGCAGAACAGCCGCGTCAATTACCCGGATGACATTTTGAAAAAGCCCGCTCTCGCGTGCCAGCGAGTGGTCGTTTGCGGCGTTGTTGAGCTCCACGAATAAGAGCGGCGCATTATGGTCGTGCCGTCTCAGCCAGCGCCGTTCGCGGGCTCCCGCTTCGGTGCCCAGCAGGACAACGGCCGCTTTGCCTTCAAAGTCACCAAGGCCGTAAACGGAATCCAGATTCTGCGGAATGCTCAGCCCCTTAAAAGTCGGTAGTTCCCCGGCGGCAACAAAGCCCAGGTTGAGCAATTGAACCGGCCCGGCAACAGTGTAATCGGAGATGGTCTGTAAAAGAACCCGCAGCGTTTCCGTCATGCCCCCGCTGCTCAAAATACATTCGCGCTTGCCATTGTTATCACCAAGGGCGTAGTAAATACCTTCGGCCTGTTCATCTTCCAGCCAGCGGCGTATTTTTTCCACAAGTGCCGGACGTGCATTGCTGCGGTAACCACCGCGAGGGCTGTAGGGCACGGCTTTTTTGACTGTCTCGTGGATGAGGGCGCGCATATCTTCGGGCGCCGGGGTGCTGTCATTTTTCAGACATAAATCGGTGTATGCGCTAATCAGCCGCGCATCGGACAGCGGGTTGCCGATGTGAAAGTTGATCTTTTCGGAATCGGAAATATCCGCGGCGGCTGTAACCTCGCTGATCTCCGAAACCTGGGCCGCGATCAACGGCTTCAGTTTAAATGGAAAGCTCTCTTTTTTCATAAAGCGGATTATTTATCGGAGGAGCGTCCGGACCCGGATAAAATATTAGTTACCAGATTTTGCAATGTTGTCAGCAGGTCGCCGGCGGCGGCATTGTTTTCCGGAGAGAGGGATACGACCGTTTTAGCATTGGGCAGTTTCTGGCTGGCTTTGGCCAGTTGTGTTATTTGAGGCGAAAGCATCAGCAGTTCGGGATGGTTTTTCAGGAGCGCCATTTCTTCTTTTTCAAAGGCCAGTTGTTGTTTTTTGCGGGCCAGTTCCTCGCGCACGCGCTGGTCGGCCAGGGCCGCTTCCTGCTTATCCAGATCCTGCTTCATTTCAAGTTTTCTTAGAGCAAGCGCCTGTTCGTCCTTCAGTATTTTCTCTTCGGCTTCCACGCGCATACGGGCCAGGGCGATGCGCACTTTCTGCTCGTTCTTTTCAGTTTGCTCGCGGATGCGCGCTTCTTCCTGCTTTTGCATGGCCACAACAATATCACGATCCAGTGGTTCTATACTTTGCGTGTTGATAGCCACCAGTTGCAGACCCAGTTGCAGCAGGGGCTTTGCTGCCTCTTTGCGGAGGTGTTCGTTCAGCACATCGGAAAAGAGCGTCTCCACATCGTGGCGGGCGCACAGGTTGCGGCTCAGCGATTCGATGACGACACGGGCCTGTTCCATGGCTTTATTGCTGGCATCTTTATTCCAGCCGCCGCTGCGGATAAGCGCGTCCAGATGCTCGTCCGCCGGCGCCGCGTTCAGCACAATTTTAACTTCCAGCGCCAGGCGGCCACGGGCTTCGGCTTCAAATTTCAAATTAGTGGTAAGCGCCTGCCGCGGAACCGCGAGGCTGAAGTGGCGTGGATAGAAACGGGCGCTGCGTATCCGGATTCGGTTGCCCTTTTCATAAAGAATAAACTGATCGGGCTTGCGAATCCTGAATTCATAAATGATATAAGCGACTAACAGCAAAAGGGGGATGGCGATCTCCCACATAATATCTCTCCGGTGTTTTATGATGCTCGGGCAGGTTGCCGTAAAATAGGATTTTGCGCTAAAAATTTCCATTAAAAAAAGCGCAGCAATAGCGATTAGTTTTTATTGTTAGATTAATGTTTGTATTTTTAAAGCTTATTTTGAGGAGTGTATCGAAAGGCGGATATAAGGATGTACCCAAAAAAAGTTAAACGGATTCTTGGCATACTTTTGCTTATCGCGATTGTCATATTGCTCGTGTGGGCGCCGGAACTTAGCTGGACGGTAAACGGTCGCGGCAAAATTATGGCATCGCGTGAGTGGATCGTAAAACGCGGTAACGACGGCCAGGTGATAAGCGAAACAATCGATCATTTGCGCGGCGGCCAGCGCAGTTACTCTGTTTTATCATTGCAGCGCGGCGATCTTTTTCGCTTTGACCCCAGTGACAGTATTGCCCCCGGCACATCAATCCCGAAAGACACTGAAATCGGCGGCGTGCTCTCGCTGGAAGATTCCTACCGAATAGAGGAACTGCGCGGAGCACTGAATGAAGCACAGGCCCTTTTTCGTGTGGACAGCAGCGGTGAAAAAAAAGAGGTAGTGCAGGCCGCGCGCGATTATCTGGCAAACCGCATTCAGCAATATGAAGCGCAGAAAATTGTGCTGCAGCGTCAAAAGGATTTGTTTAATACGGGATTGATCCCGGAGCAGGAATACGAGTATCACGAAACTCTTTTGCGTCTTTATGAAACGGAAATTGATATTGCCAAAGCGGAACTGGCACAGGTGCAAAGCGGGGCAAAGCCCGCCCAAATTGCCTATTCGCAGCAGAGGATTGATGATTTGAAAGGCCAGTTAAAGGTGCTTGCCGAAAAGCAAAGCGGCAAAAAGCTGCGTGCACCTTTCAGCGGGACGGTAGCCCAGCTGTTCTCCGGTGATACCCTGCTTATTGTGCGAGACGCGGAAAGCTGGGTGGTGCACGTGGCGGTTCCCTGGCAGGAAGCGGCCATGCTCGCCGTTGGAGACTCGCTTAGTATTTCCGTGCCCGGAACCGGCATGTCGAGCAAAGGGTATGTATCGCTTATCGGACAGGAGAGTTTTATTCTCGCCCAGAAATCGATGGCCGTGATAACGGGAACGATAAACAATGGCAAACACCTGGCGCCCGGTTTACCCGTGGAGTGCTCTATTGAAAGCGGCAAAGTTTCATTCTACACCTGGTTGGGAAGGTTATGGAACGACCTGATGTAATGAACGGAGCGATGCGCCTGGAATATAAATTCCTGGTTCCGGACGAACGGGTGGAAAGCGTTCTGGATGCTTTGTCCCCATATCTAAAGCTGGACCCCTTTGCCGCCCGTATGCCGAATCATTATTACACGGTGCGCAGCATTTACCTGGATACGCGTTATTTCAAATATTATCATGAAAAGATCGAAGGCTACCGTGTGCGCAAAAAGGTAAGGATACGAGGCTATAATAAGCGCCAGGATGAGAGTCACGCTTTTCTCGAAATTAAGCGCAAGTATGAAAACTATATAACCAAAAACCGCGCTTCGCTGCTTTACAACGATCTGGAAGAATATCTTAACAGGCACGATGAAAAGCTGCTTACCAACGGCGCGGATTTTGAAAAGAACAGGGAAGACGCGAGACGTTTTTATCATCATGTTTTACGCCACAGCCTCTCGCCGTCCATGCTGGTGGTTTATGACCGCCGCGCTTTTTCGTCGAATTACGGATACAAAGTACGCGCGACAATGGACCGCCATTTACGCTATCACGCTTTTCCCAAACTGGACGGTCTGTTCACGGAAGACCTGCACTATGCCCTTCGCGGCAGGTCCATTCTGGAAATTAAGTTTTACGGAAGCTACCCGCGTTTTTTCAAGGAAATTATTAAGAAGCTTGGATTGCAGCGCATGGCCCTTTCCAAATATACCATCTGCCTGAATGCCTACAGGAAACGGGCGTTCTACTGGCCGGACAGCACGCTTGGCCTGAGCAAGCCGGTTCACTTGCTGCATCGTTAAGGAGGACGAGTATATGTCATTTTTCACCGATCTGAAATCACTGTTTGAAACATCGCTTACGCCGGGCGAAATGATCAGCAACCTGCTGGTGGCTTTTTTGTGCGGAGCGATTATTGCCTGGGTTTACCGCAAAACCTACCGCGGTCCCGGCTATCTGAACAGCTACATCAACGCCCTGGTGCTGCTGGCAATGATCACGTCGATCGTCATTATGGTAATCGGTAACAACCTGGCCCGCGCTTTTGGTCTGGTGGGCGCCATGTCGATCATCCGCTTTCGCACGGCCGTAAAGGACACGCAGGACATCGTTTTTATATTCTTTTCGCTGGCTATCGGTATGGCCGCCGGTGTCGGGCTGGCCTTTGCCGCTTTTGGCGGGACGATAATTGTCAGCCTTGTCGCCTTTGCGCTTAACCGCCTGGAGATTGTTTCTCACCCCCGGCGCGAGTATCTTCTGCAAATGATCATGCGCTCCGGGGACGGAGACGGCCCCCCGGCACAAAACCCGCTTTTGGAGCGTTTCTGCAGGGACTATAAGCTGGTTAACCTGCGCTCGATAGATGAGGACGGCCTCCTCGAGATGTCCTATTACATCAAGCTGCGCAAGGAAGACCAGGCCCAGGAATTCAGTCGCGCCCTTAAGCGGCTCGATGAGGTAATGGAGGTTAATCTCTTTTTCGATGAAGAAAAGTTTTAACACAGACCGCGTTAAGCTGGCGGTGGCCACGGCCGTTGTAATAGGTGTCTTTTCCCTTATTCTTTATGCTCTCAGCCCGTTGAAGTTCAGCTCCGACCATGTTACCGAGATCTATTATGTGGATAATATTTCCGGGGCCCATCAGGCGGTCATAAACGCTTTTAACGAAGAACACGAGGGCAGTATACGTGTTACCCCGGTGAACCTGCCTTTTACAAAATTCAGTACCAACGAACGCAAAGAGATTCTAGCACGAACACTGCGCAGCAAATCTGACCGCGTGGATGTGATGGCGGTGGACCTGATCTGGGTGCAGCGCTTTGCCAAATGGGCGCATCCTTTGGACGCCTATTTCACGCCCGATGACCTGAAGGTGATCAACGACTATGCTTTGCAATCCTGTTTCTCCGGCAATCAGCTTATTGCCGCGCCGATGTATATTGATGTGGGGATCCTTTACTTCCGGCCGGACCTGATACAAAAACTGGACGACGGAGACCGCTATATTGAACAGATAAAGAATGGCCTGACCTGGGATGAGTTTATTGCCCTTGGTTTAAAACTGAAAGCGTTGTACCCTGATGTATACCTTTTTGCCGGCGACAGTTTTGAAGGCTTGCTTTGCAGTTATTATGAAGCCATTTCGGTGGAGGATAAAGATACCATTTTCCTGGGGGACTCGGTTCATCTGGGGCATCCCGCTTCCAAGCAATCCATGCGCCTGTTACATGACCTGATATACCGCTATGGACTGGCACCGGAAGTGGTAACGGGTTTTGACGAAGTGAAGTGCCGCCAGTATGTGCTGGACCATGATGTGCCTTTTATACGTTACTGGCCGGGGCTGGACCTGAGCAGCGATTTATCGGAACAGGAGCGCAAATACCTGGAAAGCTACGACGTGGCGCCGTTGCCGCGTATGCAGGAACAGGAAAAATCAGCCGTTTTCGGAGGATGGAATCTGATCATATCCAGTTTTTCCCCGCACAAGGAAGAAGCGGCCGTTTTTGTAAAATTTGTCCAGACCGAAAAGGCGCAAAAGCTGCTTTTTGAGCGCGGCGGCTATATCCCGGTTAACAGGAATGTCTATTCGGACAGTTCCTTTATCAGGGACAACCCGGATTTGACGGCAATGTACACGCTGTTGCAAATGGGCAAACACCGGCCCTACCGCAATGACTACACACGGATCTCCGACATTTTGTCGTTTTACCTCAATCAGTATCTGGAACAGAAATTAACCCTGCAGCAGGCCATCGCCGGCGCCGGTGAAGACATCAGTAAAAAAGAACTTTTTTTGAGATAGTATCGTGCCAGGCCGCTTATTTGAAAAGATGCATTTTGAATGGAAGCACATCATCGTGCTGTTTGCCATTCTGATCGTATTCCAGGTTCTTGTTTCCTACATCCACTCACTTTCCGTTTCCGAGCTGCAAAACCAGATCCTGGACTGGTATAAAAAAGACAGTGCCGAGCGTCTTGCCAATCTCAGCACGACTTCGCTGGAGCTTTTGCTGGAAACCGGCCGCCAGGATGAGCCGCCCACAGACACGGAAGCGCGCACAATGATCCGCGCCTTCAACATTATTTTGAGCCAGCAGCTACTGCAGGAAAACGTTGAAGAGATGTGCATCCTGGTTTACGCGCGGGAAGGTATTTACGCCATCGACAACGGCCAGGCTCTGTTTGATTTTGTCTACCGCCAGGACGGCGCCGCACCGTTCAGCGAACAATCCCATGAAAACGCCATCCGGTTATACAGCGGTTTGCACGAAGATCTGCGCAAAAACGAACGTATCTACACCTTTTCCGGTGAAGATGAACAGTTTCATGTGTTTGTGCCATTGGTGCCCAACGGCGAGTTTTCCGGGGCCGTGTACGTGCGTATCCAGCCGGACTTTTCCTTTCTCACGCAGCAGGTAAATACAAGCTACAACGAAACCACGCTGGTTTTCACCGCGCTGATCGTATTTGGTTTGCTGGGCATGTTTTATATTTCCACCTATACCATCCGCGAACGCGACGAAGCCCAGCAGGCATTGTTCCGCGAACGTGAACACTATCTGCGCGAGCACATTACCCACGAGAAAGAATCTATGTTTACCAAGCGTATTTATCACACGCACCATAAAGCAGAAAAAGTAATGGGCTTTATCAAGGAGGACCTGAAGCGGCTGGAGCAGTCCAACATTGATGACGTGCGATACCGCGTTGGAAAGTACGCTAATTTTATATCACGCGTAATTTATGATATGAAATGGTACGATCCGCCCGTGCACACCATCCGCAATCCGCTTTTTAAAACCAATATCAATGAGGTGATCCGCTTTATTGTGGATAACATTTTTATGCGACTCTCCGGAAATGTGGAGCGTCTGCGCTTCGAGCTTGAGCTGGATGAAAATTTTCCGGTGGTACAGGTGAACGAATTTGTGGTTTGGGAAGTTATTGAACCCCTGCTCCAGAACAGTTTAGACCACGCCGCCGCAGAAGACACGGTTATAACCGTTAAGACAATCGCCAATGAGCAAACGGTTATCGCGATTGAGGACAATGGCAAAGGCATTAATCCCGAACTGCTGGAAGAAGATGAATTTGGTGTTAAAAAGATATTCCAGGAAAATATTTCCACCAAAACCAACAGCCGCAATTCCGGCTATGGCTGCTATCTTTCCTTTGAAATCGCCAAGCGCTGCGGCTGGCGCATTGATGCAGAAAACCTGCAAGGCAAGGGCTGCCGCTTTACAATTGACATAAATCCTAAACGGAACGAGAAGTAATGCTTTTTCCCAAGACAATAAATCTCCTGCTGATTGAAGACGAAGAATACGACGCCAAACGCGTTCAACGGACCCTGGAGCCTTTTGAAGACCGCATCCGCATAAAGGCCATGGCCGCCGACGGTCAGACAGCTCTGGAGCACCTGCAAAATGACCGCGATGGTTTTGATGTGGTGATAATGGATTACCAGATAGTAGGGGGCATCAGCGGGGAAAAGCTGATACGCGAAATAAAAAACATCGACCGTTTTCTGCAGATCATCGTGATCACGAAAATGACCATCAACGTGGGTGATTTTGAATTTGCCAACCGCCTGATTGAGGCCGGTGCCATGTGGTATTGTACCAAGTATCCCGGCGATATCGAGGATTATATTTATCAGCCCACCGATTTTATCCTGAGCATCTTTAACGCTTACGAAAAGAAAAAGCTGGCAAAAGAGCAATACCTTTCGGAGCGCAAGTTAAAACGCACCATCGACGATCTGCTGGAAGAAAAACGTATCATCGGTGAATCGCCGGCCATGGAGAATTTGCGCTCGCAGATTGAAAAGCTGAGCCGCCAGGAGCCGACCGTTCTGATTTTTGGGAACTCCGGAACGGGCAAGGAACTGGTGGCCAACCATCTGCACTACAGCAGCAACCGGCGCACGGAAAAATTTGTTGCCATAAACTGCGGCAGCCTGCCCAGCGAGTTGATCGAAAGCGAGCTGTTTGGTTTTGAGAAAGGCGCCTTTACAGGTGCCAGTACCCACAAAAAAGGCCTGTTTGAAATCGCGCACAAAGGTACGCTATTCCTGGATGAAGTCGCGGAATTACCGGCGTCGGCGCAGGCCAAGCTATTGCGTGTTTTGCAGGAAGGTGAAATCGATAAGATTGGCCGCACGGAGAAGGTGCAGGTGGATGTGCGCATTATAGCCGCCACCAATAAAAATCTTTTGGAGGCTGTGCAGGATAAGATGTTCCGTGAAGATCTTTACTACCGTTTGAACGTGGTTACCCTGCGCGTGCCGGATCTGGTTGAAAGGCGCGGTGACATTCCCGAACTGGTGGACTACTTCCTGGAACGCATGTGCGATAAGATGAAACTGGACAAGCCGAATGTAGAAAAAAAGGCGTTGCAAGCTCTGCAGGAATTTGACTGGCCCGGCAATGTGCGTCAGTTGCAGAATGTATTGCAGCGCATCCTGGTTCTGAGTGACGGCGACATCAACCCGGCGGACGTGCAAAACGCTCTGGGCAATACCATGCGCCGGCGCGGCAAAGGCCTGTGGCGCTTTGAGCTGGATGAAGTTAAAGAGTGGCGCAAGCTGGAGCGGGAAATGCGCGCCGAGTATTTCAGCTTTGTTCGTTCCAAAAGCAATTCCGACGCCGAAGCCGCGCAAACCCTTGGTTTGGCCCCACCCAATTTTTACCGTATGTGCAAGGAACTCGGTCTTAAATAGTTATTATATTGATAAACTGCTTATCAATTTGATAAGAATTAGTGTGATGATTGTTTGTGTCCGTCCTTAGATATCCGCTGCCCCGCGCTGCTTTCGCTGATGGCATGCCTCTTGTTTATATAAAAAGATTCTATTTAGCAAAAGGTGCCGTCATGTCTGTTTATAAAAATCTTCTGATCATATTGCTGCTGGTGAATACCTCCTTTAGCTGTTCCAATCCCGCGCAACCGGAAAATAACGATTCCGGGCAGGACGGCGATTGGAAACTGGTCTGGCAGGACGAGTTCAACGGAGAGGCCGTTGATGGTTCACGCTGGAACTTTGAGCTGGGCGCCAGCGGGTGGGGTAACAACGAATGGCAAAACTATACCGCACGTTCGCAAAACGCCTACATACTGGATAGTGTTCTGGTAATTGAAGCGCGGAAAGAAAATTATGAAGGCTCCGAATATACCTCGGCCAGGATGACCACTAAAAACAAAGGCGACTGGCTTTACGGACGCTTTGAGATTCGCGCCAAACTGCCTTTCGGACAGGGCATTTGGCCGGCGATATGGATGTTGCCCACGGACTGGGAATATGGCGGCTGGGCTGCCAGCGGCGAAATCGACATCATGGAGTTGGTCGGACATGAACCGTCGACCGTTCACGGAACGCTGCATTACGGTGACAGCTGGCCGGGAAATGTGCATACAGGCACCAGTTTTTCTTTGGATAATGGTCGTTTCGCGGATGAATATCACCTGTTTGCATTGGAGTGGGAACCAGGCGAAATGCGCTGGTACGTGGATGGTGAGCTGTATGCCACGCAGGATGAATGGTACAGCAACAGTGCGCCCTGGCCGGCGCCGTTTGACAAGCGCTTCCACATTTTGCTGAACGTGGCCGTTGGCGGAAACTGGCCGGGCTACCCTGATGAAACGACACAATTTCCGCAACGCATGTACATCGATTATGTGCGGGTGTATGAACGCGCCGGTGAACGACCGCAGATAACGCTGGAAGCAAAGGACGGCGATACTTATGAGGCCGGTGTGCCTGTCACGCTGGAGGCGACGGTTGAACATAACGCGAATATCAGCGAAGTGGCTTTTTTTAACGGCGCCAGGAAGATTGCCACAGTGAACAGCGCGCCCTTCCGTTACACCTGGAACGACGTGCCGCAAGGCTGTCTTATGGTGCGTGCCCGGGCGACCGACAAAAACGGCATGGCGCAGGTTTCCGATATCCTGAATCTGACGGTGGGCAGCGGCTGCGAACAGACGCCCTACAACGGTGAACCGTTTGAGGTGCCGGGACGCGTGCAGTGTGAAGCCTACGATCTCGGCGGGCAAAACGTGGCCTATTTCGATACAACACCGCTAAGCAACACAGGCGGTGCCTTCCGCAGCGATGAAGGCGTGGATATCGAACGCTGCAGTGATGCCGGCGGTGGCTACAATGTGGGTTGGGCCGAAAACGGCGAGTGGCTGGAATACACCATTGATGTGCCGCAAAGCGGTTCCTACAGTATAACCGTTCGTTGCGCGGCCAACCAAAGCGGCGCTCAATTTCGCTTTTACAGCGGGAACAATGACCTCACCGGGCTGGTTGACATTCCCTCCAGCGGCGGCTGGCAGAACTGGCAGAATGTGACGACAAAGACATTCAGCCTGGAGCAGGGCGAGCAGGTCCTGCGCCTGATGGTTGAAGCCGGTGGCGCCAACTACAACTATTTCGAGGTGAATGCGCAATGAAATATTTATTGATTGTTTTAGTAATGACGGCTGTTTTAATGGCGAAGGACTATCGCGGTGCCGAATACCGCACAAAAGCCGCCTATACCTATGGCCGCATCGAAGTACGTATGAAGTCTGCACAGGCATCAGGCATGCTTTCCTCGCTGTTTACCTACCACGAAAACACCGGCGCCAACAGCTGGAATGAACTGGACATAGAGATCATGGGTCGCTACACCAACGAGGTGCAGTTCAATGCCATTACACCGGGGCGCGTTGACCACGTTGAGCGCCATGTCGTGCCTTACAATCCGCATGCCGACTTCCACGAATATGCCATTGAATGGACGCCGCACTATATCGCCTGGTCCATCGACGGGGCAGAGGTCTATCGCCAGACCGGCACGCATGTGCTTACCCTGGACCGCGCCCAGAAAATTATGATGAACGTATGGCCTCCGCTTTATCCCGATTGGGCCGGAACGCTGGATCCCGACAATCTGCCGCTTTACGCTTTTTATGACTGGATTCGCTATTACCGCTACAGCCCCGGTGAGAATGATAATTTCACCCTTTTGTGGGAAGATAATTTTGACAGTTTTGACGCTGTGCGCTGGCAAAAAGCTACCCATACTTTTGACGGAAACAATGCCGATTTCATCCAGGACAATGTTGTTTTCCACGATGGCTATATGATTTTGTGCCTGACCAAACCGTCACCAACGGGCTACAGCGGCGCGCCCATTGAAGATGCGGATGTTTCCAAACCATGGGTGCATGGCGCTTTCTTTATCGGGGATACAATCCATGTGCGCTTTTCAGATGTGCTGGACCCGGCAACAGCGCAGCAACCTTCCAATTATCTTATTCCCGGTCTCACTGTCGAATCCGTGGAAGTTAACGGCCCCGATGCCCGTGTTTATACCAGCGGGCGCGATCCCGAAATCAATTACAATCTTATTGTTTTGAATGTTGCCGACGACGCCGGTAACGTGATTGAACTGGCCAACGTTGTTGTGGCCAGCGCGCCGCAGGAATCTTTTTTTGTTAATGTCGGCGGCAGCAGTGAGGGCGCCTATGCGGCCGACCAGGAGTGGCGTTATACAAAAGCGTTCGGTTATGGCGGGGGTACGGCCGTAGAGCAAAGCATCGCGATTGCCAACACGGACAATGATGCCGTTTTTGCCAGCGAAGTGCGCGGTATCGGGTTTTATGATGTCCGCCTGCCAAATGGCAGCTACAACGTAAAGCTGCTGTTCAGCGAAAACCAATACAGCAACAGCGGACAGCGTGTTTTTGACGTCTATGCGGAAAACAATCTGTACCTGGACGATCTGGATATAGTTGCGGAAGCAGGCAGCAAAAGCGCCCTAACCAAAACACTGAGCGGCGTTCAGGTGAAAGACAATCGGCTTACGCTTGCTTTTGTAGCAGAAACGGGCGTGGCCACGGTGAGCGGCATTGAACTGGAGCGGATAGTCAGTGACCTGCCGGAAGCGCAGGGCAATCTTCCCCTGGATTTTGAGATGTCCGTATATCCAAATCCGTTTAATCCGTCTGCCAGGCTGAATTTTATTAACCCCACAAACCAGCAGGTAACTGCGCGGATCACGAATATCAAAGGACAGGTTGTAAGCCTGCTGCACGACGGCCCGCTCCCGGCCGGGAAACAGACCTGGACGCTGGACGGAAGCAGCCTGTCTTCCGGCATCTACTTTTTCAGCGTTATGGCTGAAAGAGAAACGCACAGCGTAAAAATGATGCTGTTACGCTGATTTATCAATTTAATAAGTCGCCTTATCAAAATGATAACTCGCCGAAATTACCTCTTCCCATCCGCCATGTCGCAAACCACTGTATTTAAAGACTTTAGGTCTTGCCGGGCGGTCTTGGCACGCTTTATGTCATAAGAGTAGTTTCAACTTTTATTACCGTGGATAATTTGTGACTCTGAATTTAAGCTTTGAATCAGTCATCTTTTTTCTGGCTGCCGGCCTTAGCTTGCTGGCAAGTCTGTATATGGCGCGTCGTCATAATGATGAGAGCAGCCGTGAGTATTTCATGGCAGGCTTCAGGCTCTCTCCCTGGCTGAGCGGTTTATCATTACCGGCAGCTTATATCTCGGCCTGGCATATCATGGAGTATATCGGGCTGGATAAAGGCTGGGGCAACGCCTTTTATGCAGACCTGCTTATTTTGCCGGCGCTGCTTCTCCTCGGTGTTTTCTTTATCCCTGCTTATATGAGTGATTCCCTGCGTTCAATTTCCGAATTCATTCGCCGCCGTTTTAATGTCGGCATAGCACTGTGGTATGCTGCCGGACTGATGCTTTTTAACCTTTTGCGTATTTTGCTTTTGCTTTTTGCCGCAGGTACGTTGCTGCAAAAAATGCTGGGCTGGAACCCCTACCTGGGCGCTTATGTCATATTGATATTTGCCGGACTTTTTGCCATCATCGGCGGGCTCAGGGCGATTGTATTCAGCGGTGCCGTTCATACGGTTTTTATGCTGCTGCTGCTTACCGGGTTTGTACTTACCGGAACCAAGCATGCGTTTCCGATGGAGGGCGGATTTTTCAGTCTGCCGTTTTTCGCGCTCGTTTTTGTGGTGGCCTGGCTTTGGCTGGGGGACCAGAATCAGTTGCAGCGCCTTTTTGCCACCGGCAGTATTGCCGCCGCGCGCAAAGCACTTTGGGCAGCAGCGCTGGCATTTACGTTGATCGCCGTTTTGCTGACGGCCAGCACCCCGGCACTTTCGCGCCCCTTTGTTGCCAGTGAAGCGGGAGCCGCCGGTTTCGTGGGCTACCTAGCCCTGGCGCTCATGCTGCTGTCGGCACTGGCATCTCTGTTGTTCTCATCGGCGACGCTTTTCAGTTATGATATTTTGCCGCGGATAATCGAGGCGCCGGTGGGGCGCAAGCGCGTTTTGGCCGCCAGGCTGTTTTCGATCGTCTCTGTACCGCTGGTTATCGTATTGGTGCCCACTACACTTTCTTTTGCTTTCAATCTGTTTGATACGGTCGCCGTTATAACCATCTTCATTGTTCCTGCTTTGCTGGCGTTAATACTTTTTGCTCTGCTCAGCGGGCGCACACCGGGGCGCTTAAGCTGGCTGCTTTTTGCCGTTACCGTTCCGGCCGCTGTTTTAATGGTCTGGGCTTTTACCTCACAAGCAGGTAATGTTTTTCTGACCGTCTTTTCCGCCGCCTTTCTGGCGCTCGCTTTTGTCGTATTGTGGCTGGCCGGCCATAAAAGCGGCCACATTTTTGAGCAACCTTTTTTACGATCCGCTATGCCTTTTGGGCGTGGCAAGCATAAAAACAATCTCTCACACAATTCACCCAACTCTAACAAAATCAGGAGGTCTTTATGAAGAAGACTTACGTGTTCCTATTTATGGTGCTTCTGTTCCCGCTGGGGCTGTGGGCGCAGGACGTGATCCAGTCGTTTGATACGCAGCTGGATTCGACCTATTTCTCCATAGTCCGCTCACCATCCTCGTCGGATTCGACGAGTAATATTGGGTACCCGCTGGAGACAGAAGTTGTTCAGGACGGTTCCGGCGCCATACGCCTGGATTACAAAGTGCATAACATTGAAGGTTATGGCGGCTTTGTAAAGCTTGAGCATACCAACCCGGACAGTGCGGGATTTTATGACTGGTCGGCTTTCGATACGCTGAGCATCTGGTATTATAATGATGTAAAGCAAGACCTGGCAGGCCGCGTTCATCTGCGCATCAACCTGAGTGATGCCAGTAACGCACCGGATACGTCGACCAACTCCAACAACATGGAGTTTTACTACAGCTTCCATTACATCCTGGATAATGAGCCGGGCTGGAATGAGATCAAGATCAAGCTGGAAGACGGCCGTGGCAATCCCGATCTGGATGAGTGGGGCGGTGAAGCGTTCAACCGTACAGGCTGGGCCGGTATTGAAGGTAACGACAAGCTGGATACAGATAAAATCCGTCAGTTTGCTTTTGAATTCTCGATCAATGGTTCCGGTGAAGGCGACATTTCCCAGGGTTCCGTTATTCTTGATAACATGACGCTCAAAGGCTATCTGGGCAAAAGCCTGGTTCTGTTTAACGGAAACAGCGTTCCGGGTGCCCATGAGCAGTTCACCTGGTGTGAATCGCAGTTAAGCGTTGAAGAAGGTGCCGGCTCCTCCGAAGGCAAAAACGGGCTGAAGTGGATTCAGGGTGACGGCGGATGCGGCGGCTGGACTGGTGCCGGATGGAACCTGCCTGCTACAGATCTGGCCCGTGACTGGATGACCGATTCTCTGAAGTTCAAGATGAAGGCTGATGTTGGTACACCGACCATCCGTATGCAAATTGAAGGCGGCGCAGGTAAAGTGGGCCACCCGGTTGATGTGGTTGCTGATGATGGTGAGTGGCATGAATACGCTCTCGCATTAAAAGATTTCGCTTATGTTGACGGTACTGCTGATCTCGATACTTCTGCTATTACTGTTTTGCAGTTTTTGTCTGAAGGTAATGGTATGGCCGGCCGTACGATCTATTTTGATGATTTCTGGACAGGTAACCCGGATATCGACGTGGTTGCTCCCGCTGCTCCGACCGGTGTAAGCGGCGCGCCCAATACATCCAGCTATTTCAACCTGGTTATCTGGCAGGATGTACCCGGTGAACAAGGCGAATTTTATAATGTTTACGCCAGCACCGAACCGATTACCGACGTAGACGCCCCGGGCGTTGAAGTTTTGGCAACGGGTGTTGTTGAAGGCGAGCAGAGCGCGATTCATCGCCTCATCTATCCGTTGGAAGACACGGAAGTTTCCTATTACTATGCGGTAACCTGTACAGACGCCGCCGGTAACACCAGTTCTGTGGGTGCTTCCGCATCTGCTACGGTTAATACGGCTGAAGGCGTTGCGACGATCGCCCAGGCCGCCCCTGCCGGTTTTGCCGCAGACGGTAACCTGGATGAATGGTTTAACAGCGATATTCGTCCTTTTGAGTTTTCACCTTCTCAAAGCCACATCGCTTTGGGCAACTTTGATGATGATGATGACTATTCTTCCACTGCCTACCTGGCAATCGACAGTGAAAATCTCTACATGGCATTTGATGTTCTTGATGATGTTTTCAGCTATGATCCTGCCGGTAATTTCTGGGAAGATGATGTTATCGAAGTTTACATGGGTCTCTATAACCAAACGGTTGTGCATAACGGCTTCAAGCGCGGCGAAGAGCCGGATTATAAGTTCGTTCTGCGTCCGGATGGTTTTGAGCATACACAAAACAGCGACGCCAGCCTCTATTACACAAATGACGACGCCAACTACGAATTTGTTGATTTTGGCGCTTCCGACTTTGCCGTTGAAGTAATGATTCCGTTGGCTGAATTGCCAACCGGCAACGCTTCCGACGATGCTCTGTTTGAGCCCAAGCGTGGTATGCGCATTCCGCTGGATCTGGTTTTCCATGACTCGGATCAGGCTAACGTGCGCGATGGTATTCTTTCCTATTCGCCGAATAACTTTGACAACAGCTGGCAGGGTGTCCAGAACTGGTTCTACACCTGGATCGGTGATACCAATGCTGTTGTAAGCGCTATCGGTGATAAAGAAATCGCGGTTGTACGTGAATACAACCTGGGACAAAACTATCCCAACCCGTTCAACCCGACGACAACCATTGAATACGCTCTGCCTAAAGCAGGCAAAGCTACCATTACGCTTTACAATGTTGTCGGTCAGAAAATCCGTACATTGGTAAGTGGTAACCATACCGCCGGTACGCATTTCGTTAAAGTAGATGGTACAGGCCTCTCTTCCGGTGTATATTTCTACATCATTGAAGCGGCTGATTTTGTACAGACACGTAAAATGCTATTGGTTAAATAAAAGCGAACGTAATATCTGGGAGGGTCCTTCGGGACTCTCCCATTTTTTAATGTGGCCAAAAGGATTTCCGGTATGAAACGAAAAATTTTACTCACATTTATAATTCTAATTACATGCGCAGCTGGCAGTGCCTTTGCCCAGACAACAGGCAAGATTGCCGGAACGGTATTCGATGCGCAAAGCGGAGAACCCCTGCCGGGCGCCAACGTGCTGGTAACCGGTACGTCTTTGGGCGCTTCCGTTGGCCTTGATGGCAGCTTTTTTATTCTGAACGTAGCGCCCGGAACCTACGAGTTGTCCGTAGAAATGCTGGGCTATAAAACAGTTAAAGTCGAAGATGTACGCGTTTCCGTAAACCGCACGGCCTATCTTGAAATAACGCTGGACAGCGAGGTGCTTGAAGGCGAGGTAATTACGGTTCAGGCCAGCAAGATTGCTACCAAGAAAGATCAGACCAGTTCTATGCGCGCTATCAGCTCCGACCAGATCGATATTCTGCCGGTTGAGAATGTTGGCGCGGTTATTTCGATGCAGGCCGGTGTTGTAAACGGCCACTTCCGCGGCGGCCGGAGCAATGAAGTTTCCTATATGGTTGACGGGTTGCCGGTGGATGAACTGTTTGGCGGCGAAGGTTCGACGGTAGACCTGGAGCCGGAGTCGATTAGCGACCTTGAAGTTATAACCGGTACGTTTAACGCCGAATACGGACGCGCCATGAGCGGTGTTGTAAATGCCGTAGTCAAGGATGGCGGAGACAAGCTCAGCGGATCGGTATCGGTGAATTCCGGAACCTATCTGACCTCAAACGACGATATTTTTATTGGGCTGGGTGAAGTGGACATGCTGCGAAACCAGGATTACAAAGTTAACCTGAGTGGCTCGCTGCTTCCCGGTAAACTCTACTTTTTTACCAATGCCCGTTTCCAGGACAACAAAAACCACCTGAACGGAATCCGCCGTTTTAACGTGGATGATTACAGTGACTATTCCGGCCCGGAAGGAACCTGGCTGACGCAGCATACAGGTGATAACAGTTTTGTCCCCATGAACAATTCGCTCAACACATCTCTGTTGGGCAAATTGACCTATAAGTTTAGCGACGAGATGAAAGTCTCCCTGCTTTATACCCGCAATGACGATGAGTGGAACGGATACGATCATAGCTTTAAATATAACCCGGACGGACTGCCAACGGCTTTCCGTGAGACGGATATGTATTCCATGCAGCTTAACCAGTCTCTAGGCTTATCAGCTTTTTACCAGTTTAATGTATCCTACGTGAATAATTTTAATGGTTATTACCTGTTCGACAATCCGCTTGATGCGCGCTATGTTCATGATGGTTATTTGCGTAGTACGGAAGATGTGGGCTTTTTTACGGGCGGCCAGGTAAAAACCCATAACGAGCGCACGCTTGAAGATTACAATGCCAAACTTGACCTGACCTGGCAGATTAACAACAAACATGCTATCAAGACCGGTTTTCATTATATCTTTCACCGCCTGGATAACAGGGAAAGCGCCATCCGCAATGAACTGTTTGCCGTTCAGGACGGCGAAGATCTGCGGGCAAACCTGATTGACGGAACGGCCGAATATATCCCCGAAATCCTGCCGCCGACATCCAGTTTTACGGATGCCTATACGGTGGAGCCAATCGAAGTGGCTGCCTATATCCAGGATAAAATGGAATACCAGGATATGGTGATCAACCTGGGTCTGCGTCTGGACTATTTTGATCCCAATACGGTCTATCCTTCGGATCGCCGCAACCCCGGCAACCAGCTGGAGTTTGCTGATTCCTTAAACCAGACTTCCAGTTATCCCAAGGCTGAAAAGAAAATCCAGGTAAGCCCCCGTTTGGGTCTGGCCTACCAGCTTGGCGACAAAGCGGTTTTGCGCTTTAGCTATGGTCACTTTTTCCAGATGCCGCCGCTTTACGCGCTCTACCAGAACAGTAATTTCCTGGTTTCTCCCAGCGACTTTGCCACGACCATGGGCAACGCTGAGATAAAAGCCCAGAAAACAGTCCAATATGAAATGGGATTGTGGCAGGAACTGTTCGACGGATTTGGCCTGGAACTGGCCCTGTTTTACCGCGACATCTATAATTTGCTGAGCGCGAAAGTGGTAACCACATACAACCAGGTGGAATACGGTCTGTATACAAACAAAGATTACGGCAACGCAAAAGGACTTGAAGTAAAAGTGGATTACCGCCTCGGAGAGTGGGCCGCGTTTCTAAACTACACGCTGCAATACACACGGGGCAACGCCGATAACCCGACGCAGACCTTCAGCCGTGCCGGCAGCAATATAGACCCTGTAAACAAGCTGATTGTAATGAGCTGGGATCAGCGCCATACGCTTAACGCCACGGTTGGCTACTACAAGCCGCAGTGGGGCCTTACATTTACGGGTTATTACAATAGCGGCGCTCCGTATACCTGGTCTCCGCTGGGTGTGAGCACGCTTGCCGACCTTAACCTGCCTCCGAACAACGATTACCGCCCGACTCAGGTAAGCCTGGACATGACGGCTTTCTACAAGATGCGCCTATCTCAGAGATTTGGCCTGCAGTTTGACCTGAGTGTTTTCAATCTGCTGGATGCGTTGAACGAAGTAGCAGTGAATGGCCAATCCGGACGTGCCTATACCGATGTAGTTGAGCCTTCGGAGCTGGCATCGCACAAGGAAGATTTCAATACATATTATGACAGGATACAAAACCCATCGCAATATTCAGCGCCGCGTTACGTGAAATTTGGCGTTGGCCTAACATTCTAAAAGGGTTGAAAGACATATGATGTGCAAGATTAGGATAATTTTACTGTTGGCGCTGCTCTTCGGCGCAGGTTCCACCCTTCTGGCCCAGGGCCAGCGATACGAAGGGCCGGATGACCCCGCCGGCGATAAAGCCGCCGAGCGTGAAGGCTACATGACGGGTAACCGCGTGTTCCTCTATTTTCAGAATACAACCGAGCTGTCCAAGTGGGTAGATGGCGTTGGCCCGCCCCTGTGGTCGCGCTGGCCCAACAATGACGACGGCGTGCGCATGCTTGATGGTGTGGGCCTGCTGATCGGTGCCCGGGTTTATGTTGAAAACGACACCGTTCCGGTAACCGATCCCGTTGACATTATGAGCACGCCCGGCCTGGATACGCTCTACTTCCTGCAGACCAGCTACCGTGAAGAAATGGATACCGATCCGCTCGGTCTGGTGGAATGGGGACTCTACCCCGTATTTGGCTACTTCAATGAAGCCAGCGAGTACCCGGCCATGAGCAACCTGCCGCAAAGCTGGCCGACCATGGGCTGGCCGGCACAGGGCACCAACACCAAATGGCCCGGTGAATGGAACGGCCGCTTTGGCCGCGGTATTATTTATGCCGACCTGGAAACCTATTTCGTGGCCAACGACGCCAATGATCAGGAGTATCTCGGTCCGGAAGACAGGGCTAAGTATTACCCGCGTCCCGGTGTTTTTATCGGTGACAAACTTACCAACAGCATCGAGCAGCAAAACGGACTGCCCTGGGGCGGTATTGGTGTACGTGTGTCTCAGCGTGGTTTTCAGTGGAATAACCCGCAGGCACGTGACGCGATTTTCTGGGAATATAGCATCGCCAACATTTCCGACTATGATCTGCCCGAAGTGGCCTTTGGTTACTGGGTGGACAACGGTATCGGCGGTGAGGCCGATGACGAGCTTGGTTTCTTTGACCGCCAGATTGACATGGCGTACTCCTGGGATGTGGACGGAACCGGTCGCGGTGGTTTGAATACGGGTGTGATGGGTTTTGCTTACCTGGAAAGCCCGGGCATCCCCTATGACGACATAGATAACGACCAGGACGGTCTGTTGAATGAGCAGCGCGATAACGTGGCCACAGCACTTGTTGGTCCCACTGAAGGCATCGACGACCTTGATAAATTCCTTGCGTTTTACAATTTGAAACTTGAAGATCTGCGCGAACACTGGGACGCAGATGAAGACCAGGACTGGGATGACGGCAACGACCTGAACGGTGATGGCATTTACCAAAGCAATGAATTCCCCGGTGACGACGTAGGCCTGGATGGCGTTGGACCTCTGGAACTGAACTATACCGGCCCCGATGCCGACGGAACCGAGGGCAACCATCGTCCCGATTATGTGCAGGGTATCGGCGCCGAGCCTGACTTTGCCGCAACGGATGTTTCAGAATCGGATATGGTCGGTTTGACATCTTTCCGTCTGTTTCCGGTACCAAGCCATAGCTCCAGCTACCGCTGGTTCCGTGGCGACCGCTCCATGTGGGAACTGATCGGTCAGGACTCTACGCTGGAATTTCTCGGTAATATTTCCAACCTGATCGAGACATTCGCATCCGGACCTTTCCCGCTGTTCCAGGGCCGTGAAGAGCGTATCTCCATGTCCGAACTGCATGCCTATGATGAACTGTCCGGTTTGAACTCGGACGCACATACCGCTCCCGCACTTTATGAGCAAAAGCGCATCGTGCAGGTAATCTATGAATCGGATTACCGTTTTGCACAGCCGCCGCGCATGCCCACCCTTACGGCTACGGCCGCGGACGGAAAAGTGATTTTGACTTGGGATGACATCGCCGACAAGAGAACGCGTGACCCGTTCGTTGGCAACATTAATGACTTCGAGGGTTATAAAGTATATCGTGCAACCGATAAGCGTTTCTCAGACGCCGAAGTTATTACCGATGGCTTTGGAACGCCGTTTATCAAAAAACCCATTTTCCAGTGCGACCTGAAAAACGGCCGCGTTGGGTTTACCGATTACGGCCTGGTTAACGGCGTCGGCTACAACCTCGGTTTTGATAGCGGTATCGTACACCACTTTATTGATGAAAATGTTGAGAACGGCCGCACCTATTATTACGCCCTGGTCGCTTACGACTATGGCGCGCCGGATATCGGACCGGGTATCGCCCCGTCGGAAAACACCATCATTGTGGATCTGAATGAGCAGGACCAGGTACGCGCCATCGGACAGAACGTAGCGATCGTTGTGCCGCGGCCCAATGCTTCCGGCTATGTGCCGCCAACGGTGGATGATGTTGAAATGGAAGGCCTGATTGGTAGCGGCTATGTTGACGCGCAAATCCTGGCAAACAACAGCCTGAAGCCCAACCACACCTATATGGTCAAGTTCGGCATCGATACGATCGACGCTTTGTCGAGTGTGCCTAATGCCCTGATCTACACGACCAACAGCCTGCATGTCTATGATGTCACCAGTTCTTCCGAGCTGGTTTATGAAGACGTACCGACTTCCTTTGCCTTTAATAACATTACACTGGTTGAAGAGGTGGAACCGGGCACAACAGATACACTGCGCTATGCTACACTGCGCGTGGCCGATACGATCAGCACCGACGTTTTTGACGGCATGCGCCTGAACGTTTATCAGCCTCGTGAGCGCGCCGCTTTTGACGCGCAAAACAGCGGCTGGCTGGTGGGTGATAATCCGCGGCTTAATATCAGTCCTGCCGCGCAGGAAATCCGCTATTACCCGTGGGATTTTGATATTGTCTTTACAAACGATGATTCCGCATATGTCAGCCAGAGCTCACGACGGAACCTGCGCGATGAAAACAATGAGACGGTCAGCCGCGACTTTCTGCTGTTCCAGCTGCCGTTCAATTTCTACGTGCAGAACTCCACCTTTATGGACACTACCGGCAGTTTCGAAAAAATGGAAATGGTCGTCCACGATCTTAACCTGAACGGAACCTTCGAAATTCTTGAAGACCGTATTCTGGTTGGGCCGCTGGACAACCGCGGGCGTTTTGCGACAACGGCTTTCGCGCTGGACTTCCAGTCTTTTGCCGACAGCGCCAGTCTGCCGCAGCCCGGGGATGTATTCAGCGTAAAATTCCAGCGTCCTTTCTGGCACACGGATTCAGTGAGCTTTAAGGTCAATCCGGAAGGCGAGCTGAATACCAGGCTGATCAGTTCATCCATGGACGACATCCGCGTGGTGCCCAATCCCTATGTGGTAACCAACGCCTTTGAGGAAGCGGTAGTCAACAAATTCCTCAACCAGCCTCGCAGACTGATGTTTACCAACCTGCCGGCGCAATGCACCATTAAGATCTTTACGGTTTCCGGTGTATTGATTGATGAAATCGAAGTTAATAATCCAAATGATAATGGTATCATTCACTGGGATATGTTGACCAGCGAAGGCCTCGAAATAGCGGCCGGCATCTACCTTTATCATGTAAAAGCGGAAAGAACCGGCGATACCAAGCTGGGTAAATTCGCTGTGGTTAAATAGAAGAGGGCAGGTATGAAAACGAAATATATTCTTCTGATACTCTTGATCGTGCCCATGCTGGTTTGGGGACAGCAGCGTCCCAACCGCTTCGGCACCACAACAGCCGACTTTCTGGAGGTAGGCTACGGCAGCGCCGGCGTGGCCATGGGCGAGGCCTACGTAACAATGGCCAGCGATGTGTCGGCCATGTACTGGAATCCAGCCGGTCTGGCCTTTATGAAGCAGAGCGAAGCGCAGTTCACCATCCAGCCCTGGGTGGTGGATATTAACTCTTCCTTTGTGGGAACGGCCCTGGTTGTACCGGGCGTCGGGACCATAGGGGCGGGCCTTATTTACATGGATTACGGTGATATGGATGTTACAACCGTTGACTTCCAGGAAGGCACCGGTGAGGTGTTCAGCTCCAGTTCCTACGCTTTTAACCTTTCCTTTGCGCGCAAGCTTACGGACTGGTTTGCCTTTGGCGCCTCCGGGAAATTCGTCGGCTTCGACATCTGGCATATGAGCGCCAGCGCCCTGGCGGTGGACCTTGGTGTTACGCTAAATACCTTTTTCTTTTCGCCAACGGGTGAGCGCGGCGACGGTATGCGCATCGCTATGAGTATTTCCAATTACGGTACGCGGATGCGTTTCGAAGGGCTGGACCTGCTTACAAAGATTGATCCGCTGCCCAACGAGGATGGCAATTTCGGCGACGTTCAGGGCCAGTACCTGCCACAGGAGTGGGAACTGCCGCTGATCTTCCGGCTGGGCTTTGCCGTCAACGCAATCAAAACCGACCAAAACCGTTTTACGTTTGCTCTTGACGCATTGCATCCCAACAACAACGCGGAATCGGTAAACCTCGGCGGTGAATATGAATTTCATGCGCCCACCATGGGTAAGTTCTTTTTGCGTGGCGGCTACAAGGGCCTCTTCCTGCCGGATGACCGGTCCGAGTTCGGCCTGACGCTGGGCGGAGGATTCCAGAAATACCTGATGGGTAATCTGGCCATTAAATTTGACTATGCATTTCGAGATGTGGGCCTGCTGGGTGACGTACACAGCTACGGCCTGGGGATAATGTTTTAATGTATAAACGGATTGTATTACTGGCAGCATCTGTTTTGCTGCTTGCGCAATGCACATCTACCGAAAAAGCGGAATTCGACGAAACAATCCTGGTAAAGGTTGGCGACCGTACGATTTCCGTGAACGAATTCATCCGCCGGGCGGAATACACTATCCGTCCGGCGTGGTGTAAAAACGACAATTATGTGCATCGTAAAATCGTATTAAATTCGCTGATCGCCGAAAAGCTGCTGGCCATTGAGGCCGAGGCCGACGGCGTTATGCTTTCCAACCCCGAAGTACAAAATTATCTTAAGGGACGCCGCGAGCAGGCAATGCGCCGTATCCATTACAAAGAGATGGCCGGCGACCTGGCGCAGGTTGATTCAACATTGCTGCGCACGGTTTTACAAATGGCCGAGCGTACCTACGACGTGGAAATGATCCCGCTCAATAACGATGCCCTGGCCGCGGAAGTGGCGCGCCGGATGCAAAACGGCGAGATGGGCTTTGACGAGGTCTTCGACCACCTTAATCCGGACAGCTCCTCGCTTACGCCGCCGCGCGAGTCCTTCGGTTTCCTGCAGCCGCTGGATGACCGCCTGCTGCAGGCGCTTTTCTACAGCGAACGCGCCCAGGGCGATGTGATTGGTCCGCTCAAACTGGACAAGGATCGTCACCTCCTGGTGAGGATAGACGGCTGGACACGCCGGCCGGTTATCGGGGGCGCGCAGTTACAGCAGTATGTAACAGATGTGCAGGATAAGATTAAGGAAATCGGCGCGCGCGATATTTACGAGGCCATGTGGCTGATCTAATGCGCGGAAAGCGGGTGGAATTCAACCGGCCTATTTTTACCGAACTGGTTAACGCCGTCGGGCCGCAGTACTTCAAAACCAGCGCCGATAAGGAGAGAGCTTTCAACAGCCGCTTCTGGCGCCGGGACGGTGAAAACGAAATGGTAATCGACGATGTCATGTCGCGCGTGGAGAAAATCCGTAACCAGGTGCTTTTTTCCATTGACGGCGAGATGTGGACTGTGGCTGATTTCGAGGAAGCCATCCAGGTGCATCCGCTTGTTTTCCGGGAGCGCAAAATGCCACAGGGACAATTTGGCGAACAATTCAAACTGGCCATTGTCGATTTGTTGCGCGATCTGGAGATTACAAAAGAAGCGTATCAAAAGGGCTATGAAAAACATCCCGCGGTTGAGCGTGATGTAGCCATGTGGCGTGACAATCTGCTGGCACTGTATGGCAGGCAAAATATTCTGCGCTCCATGAATTATGACAGCCTGAATGCTTTACAGCTTGTGGAAAACCACATTGACCCCTACATCAGTGAGCTGCGCCAACGCCACAGTGACAAGATCAGCATCAATACGAGCGCCTTTGAAAAAATAAATTTGACATCCGTAGATATGTTTGTCATTCAGCGCAACGTGCCTTTCCCGGTTCTGGTACCGGAGTTTCCGCAATTAACTACTCATAACCGTCTCGATTACGGCAAAAAGATGTGAGGCTTCATGCTGCTAAAAACGATCGCCGTGCTGCTTGTTGCCGCATTTTTTGCGCAGGCTAAAGACTACAAGGGCGCGGAGCTGCGAACCAAAGAATCTTTTTTGTACGGACGTTTTGAGGTCAATTACAAAGCGGCCCGCGGAACAGGACTTCTCAGTAATTTTTTTACCTACAATGATTTCGAAGTTTGCTGCAACGAGTGGAACGAGATCGATATAGAAATCCTCGGGCGCTATGACGACGATGTTCAGACAACCACTATTACGCCACGTCAAACCATCTATAACAGTCATAACCGCGTTGACTTTGCGCCGTTTGATGTTTTTAATACCTATGCTTTTGAATGGACACCGGATTATGTGGCCTGGTTTGTAAACGGCGAGGAAATCTACCGCCAGACCGGGGATCATATTCAAACGCTCGTTTTTGAGCAAAAGCTGATGATGAATATCTGGGCGGCGGTGTGGGAGCCGTGGGTGGGTGAATGGAATCCCGCCATCCTGCCCGTTTTTGCCTGGTACGATTGGGTGGCTTACTACGCCTACACGCCCGGCCAAGGGGACACCGGAACCAACAACAATTTTACGCTGGAGTGGCGCGACGAATTTGACGAGTGGGATGAGGAGCGTTGGGAAAAAGCCTCGCATACCTGGAGCGGCAACCGCGTCGATATGTCGCCGGACAATGCCATCTTCCGGGACGGCTATCTTGTTCTGGCCATTACGGATGCCGCGGCTACCGGTTTTGTGGACAACAAGCCGCCGGTTCTGCTTTGGGCCCGTGCCAAGGACAGCACGATCACCGCGGAGTTTTCGGAAGACGTTGATTCTGTAGGTGCTTCGGTTTTATCCAACTATGTGGTGCCCGGTCTGCAGGTAAAATCCGTCGAATTGAAGCCGGACAAGCGTACGGTTTTGCTGGAAACATCGTCCATGAGCGACGGAGCGGAATATTCGCTGGTTATTTTCGGCATAAGCGACGCGCGCGAAGAGGCTAATCTTCAAAGCTACAATGTAGTGCCTGTTTATCGTGAAATACCGCTTACCTTTCCGCTGCAGATCAACGCAGGCGGTGATGCCGTTTACGGCGGCAGCTGGCTGGCCGACCAGGATTGGGGCCCCGCTGTGGAGTACGGTCACATGGACGGATATCACCAGGTGTATGGCGAAGCGGACGTGCAGAACAGCGAACTGGATTCGCTCTACCTCTCCGCTTTGGATGAGGTTGTAAAATACCGCGTCCGGGTACCTCAGGGTAGCTACAATGTGGAACTCGGTTTTGCCGAACTGGACAAATCGTCTGCCGGACAGCGCGTGTTTAGCATTGATGTGGAGGGTGCCAACCTCGTGGAAGGCCTGGACCTGGTGCAAACGGCCGGTGTAGAGACCGCCTATAAGCTGCGCATGGAAAACGTCGCTGTTGAAGACGGTATACTCGACATTCACTTTACCGAATGGACCGGACATCCGTTGCTCAGCAGCATCCGCGTGGAACAGCTTGTAAGCACACAGCCGGGCAGACAGAGTGCTTTGCCGCGCAGTCTGAAAATCCACGGCAACTACCCCAATCCCTTTAATCCGCAAACGCGTATAGATTTCTATTTACCGGCTCGTGCCGATGTGCGGCTGACCGTCTTTGATGCCGGCGGACGCGAGGTCTACAGCTCGCGGGAAAACGATTTTGCAGCGGGCGAACGCAGTTTAAATTTTAACGCCAGCGCGCTGGCATCGGGTGTTTACTACTACCGACTGAGCGCCATATCTGCGGGGAAGATAGTGCACGATTTTGGAAAAATGGTTTTAATAAAATAAATGTTATTGCTCAATGGAGGAAAAAATGACAAAGGCTCTTACATCGATTGTGCTGCTGCTTATGGCGATAGTTTCATTGAGTTTAGTGGCCATGCGACCTGATACAAGCGATCCGATCGAAAAGAAAATTGACGACCTGCTGGCGAAAATGACGCTGGACGAAAAGGTCGGCCAGATGACCCAGGTGACCATTCAGGCGGTTGCCAAAACAAAAGCAGATACCTTTCACCAGTTTGAGCTGGATCCCGAAAAGCTGCGTATGGCCGTTGTGGATTACAACGTAGGCTCGTTACTGAACGTTTACGATGTGGCTTTAACCATTGACGAGTGGCACACCTTGATCACCGCTATTCAGGATGTCGCCACAAAAGAAACGCGTCTCGGCATTCCCGTTATCTACGGCATCGATGCGATCCACGGTGCCAATTACACCAAAGACGCAACCCTTTTCCCGCAAAGCATAACCATGGCCGCGACCTGGCGTCCCGACCTGGTGGAGAAAGCCGCCCATGCCACGGCCAAAGAAGTGCGGGCTTCCGGTATTCCCTGGAATTTTAATCCCGTTCTTGGCGTGGGCCGCATGCCGTTGTGGCCCCGTTTCTGGGAAACCTTTGGCGAATGTTCCTACACGGTGTCCGTTATGGGGCGCGCCTATGTGGACGGCACGGAAGGCAAAGACAATAATGTAGGCGCTGACGATCGCGTGGCAGCCTGCATGAAGCATTATCTGGGTTACAGCGTACCGCTTAACGGCAAAGACCGCACCCCGGCCTGGATACCCGAACGCATGCTGCGCGACATCTTTCTGCCGCCGTTTGCCGCCGCTGTGGATGCCGGCGTGCAGACCGTGATGCTGAACTCCGCCGAGATCAACGGCATACCCACACACAGTGATGCTTATGTGTTGAACGATATCCTCAAGGGCGAACTGAAATTTGACGGATTTGTCGTGAGCGACTGGGAGGACATCAAGCGTTTGCACGACCGCGACCGCGTGGCCGAGACGCCGCGTGAAGCCGTACGCATGGCGGTTATGGCCGGCGTGGATATGAGCATGGTGCCCTACGATTTTACCTTTTATGATCATTTGCTGGATCTGGCCCAAAAAGGCGATGTGCCCGAAGAACGCATCGATGACGCAGTACGCCGTATTCTGCGCGTAAAATTCCGCACCGGATTGTTTGAAAACCCCTATCCCAAAGCAGAGCTGAAAAAGCAATTTGCCACAAAGGAACATACACAGCTTAGCCTGGATGCGGCCCGCGAGGCAATTACGCTGCTTAAGAACGACGGCAATCTGTTGCCGCTGAAAAAAGAGAGCAAAGTACTTGTAACCGGTCCCACCTCGGACATGCTTTCCGTGCTGAACGGCGGCTGGACCATAACCTGGCAAGGCAACCGCGAAGAGCTTTATCCCCACGAAAAGCGCACCATCCGCGAGGCAATCGAAGCCAAAGTGGGCGCCGAGAATATGACTTTTGCCCAGGGTGTTGATTTTGATGGCAACGGCAACTGGGATGAAGTGCAAAAGCAGGCTGCTTCCGCCGATGTAATCGTAATGGCGCTTGGCGAAGCACCTTACTGCGAAACCCCCGGCAACATAAACAACCTGATGCTGGACGCCCGCCAAATTGAATTTGCCAATAAGGTATATGGATTGGGCAAACCGGTTGTAATTGTGCTTGTGGAAGGCCGGCCACGTGTTGTAAACGGTATCGCCGAAAAGGCTGATGCCATTGTGATGGCTTACCTGCCCGGCAACGAAGGCGGCCGCGCTCTGGCCGACATCCTGTTTGGCGATGTGACGCCATCCGGCAAGCTGCCCTTCTCCTATCCGGCGGACGTTAACGATTTTACCAACTATGACCACAAGCCGATCGAAAAATTTGATACAAACGACTACCGGCCGCAGTGGCCTTTCGGCTACGGCCTTAGCTACACCACGTTTGAATACAGCGATCTTGCCCTGGACCGTGAAACAATCGGCAAGGAAGACAAACTGCAGATACGCGTAAAAGTTAAAAACAGCGGCCAGCGCGAAGGTAAAGAAGTGGTACACCTTTATGTAACTGACATGTACGGTTCCGTTTCGCGGCCGGTGCGCATGGTGCGCGGTTTTCAAAAGATTGCCCTTAAGCCCGGCGAAGTGCGTGAGGTTACCTTTGAGCTGAAACCGGCTGATCTGGCCTTCACCGGCAGGGATAACAAGAAACGTGTTGAGGCCGGCGATTTTGTTGTGAATATTGGCGGCCTGGAGGCAGGGTTCCGCTATAACTAAGGATGGTGATGCATGAATCACTTCATTGTGCTCCTGCTGGCGCTGGGCATTGCCTTCAGCCAACAGGATACCTTGCGTATCAACGAAGTGATGAGCGCCAATCGTACATTTTTAAACGACAGGGACGGGGACTATCCGGATTGGATTGAACTTTTTAACGGAGGCCTGGATAGTGTTGCCACGGACGGCTTTTTTCTCTCCGACGACAGAGACCTTCCCCTGAAATGGCGCCTTCCTTCGCTGACCCTGGCGCCGGATTCATTTCTGCTGGTGCTGGCTTCGGGCAAAAGCGCACAAAACAAAACGCTTTTTTTCGATCGTCTCATCGGCTGGGGCGATACCTGCCGCTACCGTCAGGTAACATACGATATCGGCAATAGCTGGAAGGAGACCGGCTTCAACGATGACGCCTGGCTCAGCGGACCAACCGGCGTGGGCTACGGGGATGGAGACGACGCATCGGTTGTAAGCCCGGTACGCACCGTTTACCTGCGCTTGCCCTTTCAGATTAACTATCCCGATTCTCTGGCTGCCCTCTATCTGCATATAGATTATGATGATGCTTTTGTCGCCTACATCAACGGCACTGAGGTAGCGCGGGCCAACATCGGTGAACCCGGCGAGACGGTGACCTTTGACCAATGGGCAAACACCGGCCGCGAAGCGCAACTGTACAGCGGTGGCCGGGCGGAACGATACGAGCTTGACATGAGCGCCCTGCAAAACGGCCAAAACATGCTGGCCATTGAAGTGCACAATTTCGGGGAGAACTCCAGCGATATGAGCTGCATTCCATTCTTGAGCGCCGGCTACACTTCGGAAGCTTTTGTTTCCGAAACACCGCAGCCGCAGGCATGGCTGCCGCAGGTGGAATGGCACGCCAACTTCAAAGTCAACAGCGGCTCCGAAACGTTATATCTCTCCGGCAGCAGCGGCCTTGTGGACAGTATGGCCGTGCCTGCCCTTGCCGCGGATGAATCGTTTGGCCTCTTACCGGATGGTTCGGAGAACAGGGGCATTTTTGTGCAACCCACTCCGGCCGCCGCCAACATGGGGCCGCACTACGCCGGCAGGGCGCCGGACATCAGCGCCTCTCCCGTCGGGGGCTTTTTCGTAACAGCCCCGCGCGTTTATCTGCAGGCCGATTCCGGCTTTGCCATCCGTTACACGCTGGACGGCAGCACACCCCATGAAAACTCCGCTTTATACGAGACACCTTTCAGAATACAAAATACGACCGTGCTGCGGGCACGCGCCTTCGCACCGGGTTACGTGCCCGGAGATGTTTTCAGCGCCACTTATTTTATAAACGAAAACCACGATTTGCCGGTTATTTCCCTGGCCACAGAGCCTGCCAATTTGTTTGATGAACAAACCGGTATTTACATGCACGGGCCTGACGCCCAGCCTTCCGTGCCCTACTTTGGCGCCAACTTCTGGAAAGACATCGAGGTGCCGGTAACGCTGGAGATGTTTGAAAAAGATGGCAGCCCGGCCTGGAACGCGCAGGCGGGAATCAAGATCATGGGTGGCTGGTCGCGCGCGCACCCGCAGAAATCGCTGGCGGTATTTTTCCGCTCGGCTTATGGCGCCGGAGATCTGGACTACCCGCTTTTTGGCGCAAAAGGCATCGACCGCTTTGAAGCCTTTGTGCTGCGCAACGGCGGCAACGACTGGGAGTCCACCCTGCTACGCGATCCTTTGATGCACAGCCTGGCCTCGCGCATGGATATTGACCACCTTGCTTACAGACCGGTGGTGCTTTATATCAACGGTGAATACTGGGGCATCCACAACCTGCGCGAAAAGGCTAATGAGCACTATTTCGCCGGCCATTATAATATTGACCCCGACAGCATTGATCTGCTTGAAAACGACAAATTTGTCATCCATGGCAGTGCCGATGCTTACCGCTCCATGCTCGATTATCTGCGCACTACGGATATGACGCGTGAAGAAGCATTCCCGCCGCTGGCAGGAATGATGGACGTCGATTCCTATATCGATTACACCCTGCTGCAGCTTTTTGGCGCCAACACCGACTGGCCCGGCAACAATATCAAATACTGGCGGCCGCAACACGAAGACGGCCGTTTCCGCTGGCTGCTGTTCGACACCGATTTTTCCTTTGGTCTGTATAGTGGCTCAACTTATGACAAAAATATGATGGACTTTGCCCTGCAGGAGAACGGCCCCAACTGGCCCAATCCGGCCTGGTCCACGGAGCTTTTCCGTCTGATTACCCAAAACCCGCAGTTCCGCCGCCGCTTCAGTAATCGCGCGGTAGTTCATCTTAACCGGAACCTGGGCGGCCCGCACGTTTTGGCGTTGCTCGATTCGCTGCAGAACAAAATAGCCACTGAGATCGGACGCCATCACCAGCGCTGGAACCGCGATTTCGGCATATGGCAGTGGGGTATTTCCGTGATGCGTGAGTTCGCCGAATACCGTTCTCCTTACCTGCTGGCGCACATCATGCTGGAATTCAATCTAACCTCCGGGCCCATGCTGAATGTTTTGGCCCCTGCGCAGGGCGGCCGCGTTTTTGTAGAAGGCGTGGACGTCTCCGGCAGCGACTTCAAAGCGCCCTTTTTTAACGAGCAGGATGTAGAGCTGCAGGCTAAACCGGACCCGGGCTATAACTTCAGCGGCTGGGAGGGTCATGCTTCATCGCAGTCCAACATTTTTGTCCGCCCGCAGGGGCAATCGCTTAAAGCGCTTTTTACAAAAACAGAAACCCCGGCCATTGTGATAAATGAGATCAACTATAACAGCCACCCCGACTTTGAGTGTGAAGACTGGCTTGAACTGCTGAACGCGGGAAATGAGCAGGTGGACCTGAGCGGCTGGGTGTTCAAAGACAGCGACGATCAGCATGCCTTTGTTTTGCCGCAGGGCACGTCGTTGGCTGCCGGAGAATATCTCGTGCTCAGCCGCGATACGCTGGCATTTCGCTCCTTTTTCAGCGATCCGGACATCACCCTGCTTGGACCCGTCGAGTTCGGCTTTGATGGCGCCGGCGAATTGCTGCGACTCTTTGATGCCACACTGGCGCTGGTAGATTCGGTGCGCTACGACGATAAATCACCGTGGCCCTTATCGCCGGACGGGGACGGAGCCACACTGGAATTGATTAATCCCGCAAAAGATAACGCCCTGGCCCAAAGCTGGGCCGCTTCCGCCGGTAACGGTAGTCCGGGCGTCCAAAATACGGTCTATACACATATTGAAAACGATGTGGCAAATTACCCGCTGCAATTTGAGCTAAAACCGAATTACCCCAATCCGTTTAATCCGCAAACGCGCATTGCCTTTGGGCTGGCACGGGCGGCAAACGTGCATCTGGCCGTGTATGATGTGCTGGGCCGCGAGATCGCTGTACTGGTTAACGGCAACATGACGGCAGGATGGCACACGGCGGATTTTATCGCGCACAATAATGCCAGCGGATTGTATTTTTATCAAATGAAAATTGACGGTAAAGCAGTTGCCGTAAAAAAAATGTTATTGATACGATAAAAACCTAACTCAGGGAGTCAAAATGAATTTTTCCACACTGGATTATATCATATTCATAGGCTACATCGCCTTTATTGTGTTTTTGGGTTTGTGGGTATCGCGTGAGAAAAAGGGACACAAAAAGGACAGTAAAGATTACTTTCTGGCCAGTAAAGCACTGCCCTGGTGGGCGGTGGGCGCATCACTGATCGCGGCCAATATCTCCGCCGAGCAGTTTATTGGCATGTCCGGCTCCGGCTACGTGATCGGGTTGGGGATTGCCACCTACGAATGGACCGCGGCCATCGCGCTTATTGTGATTGCAAAATTCTTTCTGCCCATTTTCCTGGAAAAAGAGATCTATACCATGCCGCAGCTTCTGGAAATCCGCTACGACCACCGCGTGCGCACCGGTTTGGCGATTTTCTGGCTGCTGCTCTACATCTTTGTAAACCTGACGTCGGTGCTTTATCTCGGCGCGCTGGCCATGCGCACCATCATGGGCATTCCGCTGATGTACGGTATCATCGGCCTGGCCGCTTTCTCGGCGCTTTACTCCATCTACGGTGGTCTTAAAGCCGTAGCCTGGACGGACGTGGTGCAGGTGACGGTTTTGATCATCGGCGGTCTGGTAACAAGTTTTATGGCGCTTAACGCGGTAAGCAACCAAGGCGGCGTATTTACCGGTCTTTCCATGTTGATAAGTGAGATGCCGGACAAGTTTGATATGATTCTTTCGCCGGACAATCCGAACTATAAAGAACTGCCCGGTTTGGGTGTTTTGCTGGGCGGTATGTGGATGGCGCACTTTTTCTACTGGGGCTGTAACCAGTACATCACCCAGCGCGGTCTGGCGGCCAAGAGCGTGCAGGAAGCGCAGCGTGGTTTGGTCTTTGGCGGCTTTCTCAAACTTTTGCTGCCGATGATTGTTGTGGTGCCGGGTATTGCCGCTGCCATGCTTAATCCCGATCTGGCCAAACCCGACGAGGCTTATCCCTGGCTGCTCAGCACCTACGTGCCGATCGGCCTGAAAGGTCTGGCTTTTGCCGCGCTTATCGCTGCCATCGTCAGTTCGCTCAGTTCCATGGTGAACAGCACGGCCACCATCTTTTCCATAGACATTTACAAACAGCTGATCAAAAAAGACGCGACCGAAACCGGCCTTGTGCTGGTGGGTCGTATCGGCAGCGCCATCGCCCTGCTTATTGCCGTTATTATCGCGCCGACCCTGAAAACATTCGAACAGGTGTTCCAGTTTATCCAGGAATTCTCCGGCTTTGTAAGCCCGGGTATCTTTGCCATTTTTATCTTCGGCCTGTTCTGGAAAAAGGCCACGGCTAACTCGGCTGTCTGGGCAGCTGTGCTGACCATCCCGCTGAGCTGGGGCTTTAAAATGATGTATCCGGACTTCCCGTTCTTAAATCGTATGGGCGTGGTCTTCCTGATCGTCAGCGTTGCCATGATCATCATTTCATTAATTGAAAATAAATCCAAGAACCGTACAGAAGATCCCAAGGGCTTTATCATCAGCGATAAACTGTTCCATACCGGTAATGTGTTTAATATCAGTTCAATCCTGATTTTCGCGATACTGGCTATTCTCTATATCCGGTTCTGGTAGGAGTTAATGTGTTGCGTTTTCTGATTGTTTTTTTGCTGGCGTTTGCCTGTTCCTCGCAAAGCACCACCGAGCCGGAACAGGAAAAGCCCGGTAACCTGACCAAGCCCGACCCGTTTGAGCAGAACGCCCTGCTGGGCCGCGGCATTAACCTAGGCAACGCCCTGGAAGCGCCCAACGAAGGCGATTGGGGCATTGTGCTGCAGGAAGAGTGGTTCGGCATCATCGCCGATGCCGGCTTTAACTCAGTGCGCATTACCGTACGCTGGAGCGCCCACGCGCAGGAAACGGCGCCCTACACCATAGACGCGGCTTTTCTGGCGCGGGTGGATTGGGCCGTAAACAAAGCGCTGGAAAACAACCTGGCCGTGATGCTGAATATCCACCATTATCAGGAGATATTTGCCGAGCCCGCCGCGCAAACGGAACGCTACAAGGCAATCTGGGCGCAGCTGGCCGAACATTACGCCGCATATCCCACCACGGTCATGTGGGAGCTGCTCAACGAGCCGCACGACAATCTCACTGCCGAACTGTGGAACACGCTGGCCGCGGAAACAGTGGCGATGATCCGCCAGATTGATACCGTACACACGCTTGTTATAGGCACGGCGGAATGGGGCGGCGTGCATGGCCTGGACAAGTTGCAGCTGCCCGCTGACGACAACCTGATCGTGACCGTGCATTATTACGAGCCGTTCCACTTTACGCACCAGGGTGCGGAATGGGTGGACGGCGCCGATGAATGGCTGGGAACCACCTGGCTGGGTACAAGCGCCGAAAAGAGTGCCGTGACGGAGGCATTAAACAAAGCGGCCGCGTTCTCCGCCGCCAACAATGTGCCGCTGCACATCGGGGAGTTTGGCGCCTACAGCAAAGCCGATATGGCCAGCCGCGCCCGCTGGACGAATTTTGTCACACGCAGCGCCGAAGCGCTCGGTTTTAGCTGGGCCTACTGGGAGTTTGCCGCCGGCTTTGGGGCATACGACAAAGAAAACAATCAATGGGTTACGCAACTGCGTGATGCTTTACTACCATAGGTGATCTGATGAAAAAGTTATTGACGTCTCTGTTGTTTCTTGTTCTTTGCGGCGCCGCTTCCGCCAACGGTTTAAATTTTAAAGCGCAAAACGGTGTGTTTGTCGATTCAACCGGCAGCGAGGTTTTCCTGCGCGGTTATGGGCTGGGCGGCTGGCTTGTGCCGGAGGGTTATATGCTGCACACGCCCGGCTTCGGCTCGCCCACCTCCATCCGTGAAATGATCACCGATCTGATTGGCGAGGAAAATACCGCAGAGTTTTACCGCCGCTATGAAGCAAACTACGTGGCCGAGGCGGACATCGCCAAAATCGCCGAATGGGGTTTTAACAGCATCCGTCTGCCGCTTCATTACAACAAGCTGTCACCGATGGATTCGGCGGGATTCCTGGAAGAGGGCTTTGCCGTGATTGACACGGTGATCGCCTGGTGCCGTAAATACGATCTATACCTGATTTTGGATATGCATGCCGCCCCCGGCGGCCAGAACGGCGGCAACATCAGCGACAGTGACGGTACGGCGCGGCTGTGGCTGGAAGAAAAATACAAGGACAAAACCGTTGCCATCTGGAGCGAGATTTCACGGCGCTACAAAGACGAAGCCGTCATTGCAGGTTACGACCTGATCAACGAGCCGGTGCTACCCTCCGGGGTGCCGGGGCGTGACCTGCGCGCGCTTTATGTGAGGCTGACAAACGCCATCCGCGACCTGGGCGATCAGCATGTGCTTTTTGTGGAAGGCAACACCTACGCCACCGATTTTTCGGAGCTGGTACCGCCCTGGGATTTCAACATCTCTTACAGCTTCCACAAGTACTGGAGCGAAACCACCAAAGGGACAATCCAGACTTACCTGAATATGCGCCGCGACTGGGGCATCCCATTGTGGATGGGCGAGTCCGGCGAAAACAGCAATCCCTGGTTTTACGAAACGATCCGCCTGCTGGAGCAGGAAAACGTAAGCTGGTGCTGGTGGACCCATAAAAAGTTAGCCACGATCACAAGCCCCTACAGCGCGCCGATCCTGCCGGGCTACCAGCAGGTGCTGGATTACTGGAACGGTCGGGCGTCGCGTCCTTCGCAGAATTTTGCCACGGCGGCATTGTGGGAGATGGCCGACAACCTTGCGCTGGACAAATGCACCTATCGTCCGGACCTGCTGCCTTCCATGCTGAATGAGAATTATGGCACGGAAACCATGCCTTACATGCACCTCGAGGTTCCCGGCATGATCCCGGCTTACGCTTATGATATCGGCAATATCAACCAGGCCTATGGTGACAACGACTGGAAAAAAACCTACTGGGATGCCGACCAGCCCTGGAACCGCGGCTACGAGCTGCGCAACGATGGCGTTGACCTGGAAAAGAGCAACGCTTCCGACGGCGCGGAATACAGCATCGGCTGGATTGAAGACGGCGAATGGGTCGATTACACGGTTGACGTGACCGAGAGCGGTGGATACAATCTTACCTTATATGTTGCTTCGCAAAGCGGCGGCGGGCAGATAAGCGTTTACGTCAACGGCAGTAAGGTGGCCGGGCCCGTGGCTGTGGCAGCTACCGGCGGTTGGTACAGCTGGAAAGAGCTGAGCCTTAAAGACACCATTGAGATGAGCGCCGGCAGCCAGGAATTACGCCTGGTTTTTGAGCAGGGCGGCTTTAACCTGCAGCAGTTCCGTCTAGACAATGTTTCCTCCATCGGCGGCCCGGGAGCACAACCGGAGAGCTTCCGCCTGGAGCAGAATTATCCCAATCCCTTTAACCCGGGTACATCCATAGAGTTTTTTATCGCCAGCCCCGGCCGTGTGGTCTTTGAAGTTTTTGACATCCGCGGGCGCAAGGTAGAATCAAGAACACTTACCTACGATTCTGCCGGCAGCAAGGAGCTCTCTTTTGTAGCCCGTGAACTGGCCGCAGGGCTTTACACCTATCGCATTACGGCGGAAGGGCAAACGCAGCAGAAAAAAATGCTTTATCTCCCCTGATATTTAAAGCTTGCCATCGGGGTTAGGGCTGCGTACCATAGCGGGTCGTATTGGCTGCACAATCCTAAACCCCGTAAGCTTATGTTGGATATAGGCCAAAAATACAGTCTGTTAATAGACAATCTCCCTGATTATGCCATTTTTTTGCTGGATGAGCAGGGTATTATCCAAAGCTGGAACAGCGGCGCCGAGCTGATCAAAGGCTGGACTCGCGAACAGATTATCGGCAAGCACTTCCGGACCCTCTACCTGGAAGACGATCGCCGCAAAAAACTTCCTGAACATCACTTGGACAAAGCACGTGAATCCGGCCGCTTTGAAGAGTACGGCTGGCGGCGGCGGGCCGGTGAAGGCAGTTTTTACGCCCATGCCATCCTTATTGCCCTCCACGAAAAAAATGAATTTGTCGGCTTTGCCAAAATTACCCGCGACGTGACCCGTGAGCACCTTTTGGAAAACAATCTGCGAAAAGAAAAAGAGCGCTTCCGCCTGGCTTTTGAAAACGGACCGCTGGCCATTGCCTTTGTCAACCTCGACGCCGAGATAATTGACGTTAACCGCAAGTTTGTTCAGATGTTTGGGTTTGCCTATCCGGAATTGATGGGACGGACCATTATGTCGCTGACCTACAAAGGCGATCATCAAAAAGATATCCGTTTGTCCAGGCACGATTTTAGCAATAATGATACGCGGCTGGAAAAACGTTGCGTAAGCAAGGATGGAAAATTGTTCTGGGTTTGTCAGCACACGGCCATGGTGCGTAATGACGCGGGGGAAGCACAATACGCGATGATCATTTTTGAAGATATTGATGAGCTGAAACGTGCCGAACAGACGCTGCGGCATACCATGTCGCGGCATAAATCGATTGTTGAAACGGCCAAAGACGCCATTTATATCGTAGATGTGCATACGCGGCTTATTGTGGACGTGAATAAGGCTTTTTGCCAGATGACCGGTTTTAGCCGCGAAGAGCTGCTGAAAATGCGCCACTATGATGTGGTGGCCCATAGTGCTGAAGATATTGACCGCCACGTGCAGGCGGCCCTGGAAGAAGACACGCACTTTTTAGGCGACCGTCTTTATTACAAAAAAGGCGGCCTTACATTTCCCGTTGAGGTGAGTTTCAGTACATTTACGACAGGCAAGCGGGTCTATTTTACAGTTATGGCGCGCGACATATCAGAAAAAATCGAACGCACGCAAAGGCTGCGTGAACTGACACATAAAGTGCAACAGGTACGGGAAGAGGAGCGCAGAAGCATTGCCGAAACGCTGCACGATGAATTTGCGCAGGAACTGGTTTCCACAAAATATATATTGCACGGATTAAAAAACGAGGCCAAAAAAAACAGTGCCAGCATCCCGGGCAATAAAGCCTATTTTGAGAAACTTGACCTGTGTATTCATTCCCTGGAGCGTGCCATCAAACAGACCCGAAGTCTTATCAGCAAACTTCATCCTGCCATATTAAACTTACCGCTGGAAGAAATTCTGGCCTGGCAGCTTGACGATTTTGAAAAAAAGACATCTATACAAACAGTATTTCAAAAAAAAACTTTGCATTGGCAACCGCAACGTAACGAAAAAACAGCTGTATTTCATATCATCCAAGAGGCTTTAACCAATATTCTGAAACATGCGCAGGCAAGCCTGGTGGAAGTTAAGCTTGAACAAAATGGCGGCAATCTTACGGTTATTATAAACGATGATGGCGTGGGTATAGATAAACTGCGGAAAGACCGGACATCCCTGGGTTTACTGAGCATGGAAGAGCGTGCCAATAGTGTCGGCGGCCGGTTTTTATTGTGTAAGCGGGCGCAGGGAGGAACGCAAATAAAACTGTATATTCCGCGTAAAGGGAGGCCGTAATGATCAAAGTAATGATCGTGGAAGATCACCCCCTCACCCGGCTCGGAATCAGAGAGCTAATCGAGCATGAAGGTGACATGCAGGTTGTCGCAGAAGCAAACAATAAAGCGGAAGCGATTAAAGCTTTGCAGGACCCGCAGATAAACGTTGCTATTCTTGATATCAATTTGCCGAATGACAACAGCTTCGCGCTTCTTGAAATGATCGTTAACGGCTATCCCCATATAAAAGCACTTATGTTGAGTATCTATCCTGAAGAGCAATTTGCTATGCGCGCCCTGCGCCTGGGGGCTATGGGTTATTTGAATAAAGAGGCCGATCCGAAAGAGGTTGTCCGCGCCATCAGACGCATCAATTACGGCAAAAAGTATATAAGTGAGGACCTGGCCAGCCGGATGCTTGAAAAGGGCCAGGCTGAAACAGACCTTCCGCACGATAGACTTTCCGACCGCGAATTCGAGGTTATGCGCATGATTGGAGGCGGTATGTCTACCGGAAAAATTGCCGGTTCTCTCCATATAAGCGAAAAAACAGTCGCAACCTATCGCGCGCGCGTATTTCAGAAAATGGGTTTTGAAAACAGCGCCGAGCTGATCAATTACTGTATTCGCAATAAACTGCTCGCCTGATGTGGTCAAAATTCCTACATCACTTTCATACACTTTCCGATTGCCCTTTTTGAGGTTTGCTTTGATATTTATTCACGTTCTTAACTGACAATAATACCGGAGCGATTTTATCTTAAATATTGGAAGATCCCGTGACCTGCCGGGCATGCTGCCAGGGAAGGTAATTTTTTTAGGATGATTAAGATCGTAATTGCGGACGACCATCCTGTAACGCGGTCCGGGCTACGATATATCCTTGGGGCCGAAGACGATATGGAAGTTATTAATGAAGCCTGTGACAGTGACGGGCTTCTGGCCATTCTGGAACATGCCAGGCCGGATGTGTTGATCCTTGACATAAATATGCCGCGGACCGGGGGGCTGGAGCTCATAAATCCCTTAAAGAGCAGTTATCCTGGTGTAAAAATATTGCTGCTTACAATTTTCCCCGAAGAAGAGTTTGCCATACACGCCTTGCGGCTGGGTGCCGACGGCTTTGTAAATAAAGAGGCGGATCCCGCTGAGCTTCTGTTGGCAATACGCAAGACGGTACGCAATAAAAAATATATAAATATAGACATTGATTATTCTTCCGGCGCTTCGGACTCAAACAAAGCGCGTCTGCTGCACGAACGTCTTTCCACCCGTGAATTCCAGGTATTGCGTATGATCGCGTCCGGAAACAGCAGTGCTGAAATAGCAGATAAGCTTTTTATCAGCAGTAAGACAGTCGCCACGTACCGTTCACGCATTCTTAAGAAAATGAAAATGAAAAGCAGTGCCGAGCTTGTAAAATACTGCATAAAAGCACGTCTGCTAATTTAACCTACGTAGGTGTTTTTCCTACACAAAAATCAAGTTTCGCCTGACAGCAGATAGATTTTCATTGTCCGAACATAGGTTATAAAGAAGGCGGTGGTATATTGCACAAACCCCAATATTTATATATGTGCCGGGGGATAGGAGCTTTGGTCGCATTTTTTAGCCTGCTATTTTTGGCGGGCTGGATTGCGGATATTGAGCAACTTCTCCAGCTCAATGAAAACGTGGTGCCCATTCAGTTTAACACGGCATTGCTCGGTTTGCTTTGCGGCCTGGCGCTGTTGCTACAGTACCGGAGTAGAGGAGGGGACTACTCCGCTGCTTTTTCTTTAATAGCCGCGCTTTTTAGCCTGCTTGTGCTTGCGCAATATGTGTTTAGCGTTAATCTGCATATCGATACGCTTTTTGTTGAGCCGCAAATTGTAACGAATACAAGCCATCCGGGGCGTATGGCGCCCAATACGGCGGTTGCCTTTTTTTTGGTGTCTGCCGGTTTGTTTTATATTCAGCGGCGGCCCAATTCAGTTGTCATTGCCACGGCCGTCCTGGTCGCCTTTATTATTGCTTCTGTCTCGTTGGTTGGGTACGTAAGCGGCTGGCAGGCGGCCTATGCCTGGTCCGGCTTAACGCATATGGCGCCGCAGGCCGCTTTTTTGATTTTATTGATCAGTCTGGCTTTAATGGTGCAGGCCTATCACCTGGATGCACACAAACATTTTTTTGAAAAACGTTGGATCGTAGTGCCGCTAATGCTGAGCATGGTCGCCGGTTCATTTTTGTTGTGGTACGCGCTGGAACGCTATCAGTCACGGCAGATTAATGATCTGCTGCGTTTTGAAATGAACGATGTGCATCACGCTCTTGGAAAATATATACGCAGCGATTTTCTGGCGCTGGAGCGTATGTTGGAAAGGGCCGAAAGCGGCGTTTATGATACCGCCAGGGACTGGTATCGTGATGCTGAGTTTTATGTTGATGATATTAATGGTCTTGCCGGGATGGCCTGGCGAACATCCGCGGATACAATCCGCAGCGGCAATATCACGGGCGATATGTCTGTGCTGCCGGCATTCCACTCCTGGGAAAATGCCCAAAGCATAGCATTCAACGACAGAGATTTTTATATGCTTGTAACCGGGGAAAGTCATCAGATTTTGGCCCGTTTTGACAAGCAGCTGTTTTTCGGGCCCATCACAAATTCTGTCCGGGAAGATAATTTCGATTTTGCCATCCACGCCTATGACATGCTTGTTTATGGCAGCCACATGCAGGACACCCCGGAGCATAGCTTTGAACTTAGAACGCACATTCATCAACCCGGTAACTGGACCATAACCTTGTGGCCGGATGAAAGCCTGTTAAGCAGTGTTCATTCAAATATCCCGCTGGTGCTTTTGCTGTCCGCCCTGGCCATCTCACTTCTTGTGCCCGGTCTGGTCGCGATGAGCCAGCGAATGGTTGGGCAGCAAAAAGCAGTGGCCGAGATAAACAAGTCCCTGCAAGCAGAAATAGAGCAGCGCAAAAACGTGCAGGCCGATATGCAGGAGGCGCATGACCTGCTGGCCAAAAACGCCCAACAGTTAAAGGATTTTAATGATGCACGCCAAAAGCTGATAAGAATCGATGACATTGGCGAGATGCTCTCTTTTATTGTTCAGTTTACCCGCAAAATAGCGCCGGCCCAGAGCGTGATTATTTCTTACTCATATAGAAACAGGCACGAACTGAAATGCGCCGGGGAACAATATCAGCAAGCGTTTGAGGCTTACAACTGCGAGGACCTGCAGTCGTTGGTGCTGCCGGAGGATGGCGATCCCCCGTCTTCATTGCACTCGCTGCTGGCTGTACCGCTGTCCGGGTCGCGGGAGCGGTATCTTGGTGTTATCCAGCTTGTAAACGCGGAAGCCGGTCACTTTGACGAGCGCTCCCAGCGGCTGGTTTTACAGTGGGCTTCTATCTGCGCCACAAAGCTGGAATTGCTGCAGATTCGTTTGGATCTCGAGGATGAAGTGGCACGCAGGACCAATGCCCTGCAAAAAAGCAATAAAAAGCTACAGCAAGAGATAAAAGAACGGCACAAAGCAGAACTTGAGCTGCGGCGCAGCGAAGAGAGCTTTCGTCTGGCTTTTGAGAATGCCGCTATCGGGCGGGCCATTGCCGATCCGGCGGGCAGGTTTATTCGCGTAAACCGCGCGTTTATGAGAATCGTTGAATACAGCGAGGAAGCTTTGCTGGCTAAAAAGTGGCCCGAAATAACACATCCCGCTGACGTGGAGGCATGTGCGCAGAATATGGAAAGTCTTGTCTCAGGGAAGCAATCCTCCTTTACCCAAAAATTGCGTGTATTTAACAGCCGCGGCATGGATGTGTGGATAAGGCTTAACGTCGTTTTGGTTCGTGAAAGTAACGGACAGCCGGCCTTCTTTGTGGGAGACATTCAGGACATCACCGAAAAACTGAAAGTCGAAGAAGAGCGTTTAAAGGCGCTGGCAAATGAACAGGCTGTGCGGCGTGAACTGGAACTGACCAATACGCGGCAAAAAACACTGATAAAAACCATGGGCTCGGTATTGGCGTCGCAACATGACATGAATAAAGCGCTGCAGGCGCTGGCCGACGGCTGTGTGCCGGGCATTGCAGATTGGGCTGCCGTGGACTTGTACGATGCTGAGAAACATGTGCTTAACCGAATCGCCGTTTCCCATCCGGATCCGAAAAAAGTGAAACTGGCCAGGGAATTGTATGAACTTTACCCGCCGGATTTAAGCCAGGAGCCCGGGCTGGGGCAACTGGTGCGGACAGGAAAAAGCCAGCTTTGGTCTGAAATTAAACCCGAGTTGCTTGAACTGGCGGCCCGGGACGAAAAACACCTGGATATTTTAAAGGCACTGGGGCTGGTATCTGCATTGGCCGTGCCCTTAAAAGCCGGTGATAAAGTTATTGGCGCTCTCACTTTTGTGTCGTCGGAGTCAGGAAGGCATTACAGTGAGGAAGACCTGATCGTTGCCGAAGATGTTGCGCGACGCACCGCGGTTATTATTGATAATGCGCGGCTCTACAAGCAGATGGAAAATATAAATACGATGCTTGAGCAACGGGTCAGGCAAAGGACTCAGCAGCTTGAGGCGGTTAACAAGGAGCTGGAATCCTTCAGCTATTCCGTCTCCCACGATTTGCGCGCACCGTTGCGCCATATATCCGCGTTTGTTCGCAACCTCTCGGAAAGATACAACGATAAGCTGGATGAAAGAGGCCAGCGCTTTATTGACGTGATCAGCTCATCCGCGCAGCGCATGGGTGATCTGATTGACGATCTGCTGGAGTTCTCGCATATGGGCCGGGCGGAGATGCGTTTGGCAAAAGTGGATCTGAACCAGATTGTTAAAAAAGTGCTTGATGAAAACAGCGAGGAAATTGAAAAGAGGGGCGCGCTGGTAAGCGCCGACACGCTGCCTGAGGTAAATGCCGATGGCGCCCTGATCCGGCAGGTGTTGAACAACCTGCTTGAAAACGCCCTTAAATACTCGGCAAACGGGCAAAAGCCGCGGATAAATGTGACATACCGTTGCGATGAGGAAAACGCCGAGCACGTGATATCCGTAAGTGATAACGGGGTAGGCTTTGACATGAGCTACGCCCATAAGCTGTTCAACGTGTTTCAGCGCCTGCACGCCCGGGACGAGTTTGAAGGCACCGGCATTGGCCTGGCCAATGTGAAACGTATTGTTACACGCCACGGCGGACGCGTTTGGGCGGAAGGCCGTGTAAATGAAGGGGCAACGTTTTACTTTACATTGCCACAGGAGCAGAAAAAAGTATTGGAGAAGATATGACACGTAACGATCTCAAAAAGATATTGCTTGCCGAAGATGATCCCAATGATGTGGAACTGACCATGCTCGCGCTGGAGGATTCACACCTTGCTAACCGCCTGGAAGTGGTAGGCGACGGACAGGAGGCGTTGGACTATTTAAAGCGTAATGGAAGATACAGCAACCGCGGCAACGGCGATCCCGTCGTGGTTTTGCTTGATTTGAAAATGCCCAAAGTAGACGGCCTGGAAGTGCTTAAGGAAATGCGTTCTGATAAGAAGCTTAAGCATATTCCGGTAGTCGTGCTTACATCATCCCGCGAAGAAAGAGACCTTGTTCGCAGTTACGAGCTGGGGGTAAACGCCTATGTGGTCAAACCGGTCGATTATGATCAGTTTAGTGATTGCATCAAGCAACTGGGATTGTTCTGGGCCGTCATCAATATTGCACCCGACAAATAACCATCGAGAATTATGTTTGATTCACCTTTAAAAATATTAAACCTGGAAGACAACAAGGTAGATACGGAGCTTATCCGCCTTGAACTGGAAAATGAGGGCATTGCCGCGGAGGTTGTCGCCGTTGAAGACCGCGATGATTTTGAGCAATTGCTGCGGCAACAGCGCTTTGATTTAATTATTTCGGACTACACGCTTCCCGCCTATGATGGCAAGGCGGCTCTGACAATAGCACAGCAAATATCGCCGGATACGCCGTTTATCTTTTTCTCGGGAACGATTGGCGAAGAGGCGGCCGTGGAAAGCCTGACCTCCGGCGCTGTAGATTATGTTCTTAAAAATAAGCCCGAGCGTCTCATACCGGCCATTGTGCGGGCATTACGCTACCGCGAACAGCGCGAAAAGCTGCGTCTGGCGGAAATTGAACTGAATGAAAAAGCAGAATTGTTCAGTGCCGTCTTTGAGACGATCAACGAAGGCATATTTTTGGCTGACCTGGATGACTACAAACTGTTTAAAGTCAATCCCTCTTTTTGCCGTATTCTCAAATATAGCCGCGAAGAAGCGCGAAGACTTACGCTTCGTGATGTGTTCAGCTCTACCTATAACAGCCTGATTAAAAATTTCAGCTTTGTTCTGGAAAACGAGCGTCACAGCCTGGGTGAACAGCTTGCAGTGGATAGTATGGATAACGAGGTGGCCGTTAATGTGGCCTTTAGTGTGATTACCTATCGGGGGAAGAGCGCTATATGCGGGGTCCTGCGAGATATCAGTAATGAGAAAAAAGCCCTGGCGTTGATCCGTGAAAATGAACAACGTTTCAAAGCCCTTGTGGATGCCTCATTTGACGGCGTTTTTATCCACATCGATGAGAAAATCGTAAGCGCCAATAAAGCCATGACCGGGATAACCGGCTACGCACTATCCGAGTTAATCAACGCGCCGGTCTCCATGCTGGCCCCGCCCAAAGACGTTGATAAAGCACGCAAGCATATGGGGTTAAATTTAGCAAGGCCCTATGAGATCACGGCTGTTCGCAAAAACGGGGAAGAATATCCGGTCGAGCTTGTTGCACAAAACTGCCGTTACAATGGCAAAGATGCCCGTGTTGTAGCGATTCGCGATCTCAGTGAGCGCAGGAAAGCCGAAGAGCAAATCCTCAATTCCGAACGCAAGTTCCGCCGCCTTTTTGAACGCTCGCAGGATGGTATTATTCTATTTGACGAAAAGGGAAATATCATCGATGCCAACACGATGGCAATGGAGTACCTCCGCAGAGATGACGATTCAGCGCAACTGACCCTGGCCAATAACCTTTTTGAAAAAGAGGAAGAGGCGAAAACTTTTATCAAAGAGCTTAAAGATAAAAAGGCCCTTTCCAACACGGAAATATCGGTCCGCTATGCCTCCGAAGAGACAAAATATTATATGCTGACCGCATCGTTGGTTGATAAGCAGGGAGACGAAAAACAGCTTTACCAACTGGAGCTGCGCAACATAACCCGGGAGAAATACCTGCAGGCCCAGTTGCTGCAAAGCCAGAAAATGGAGGCCATGGGGGTACTTGCCGGTGGCATCGCCCACGACTTTAACAATATTCTGAGCATCATTATGGGTTATGCCGAACTGGCCATGCAGCAAAGTTCCTCCAATAAAATGGCCATTCAGGAGATCCTCACCGCATCCGTCCGGGCGCGAGATCTTGTTACGCAGATCCTTACTTTCAGCCGCCAGGCGGAACGGCAAATTACAACGATACGCATGAAGCTTATCGTGAAAGAGGTGGTCAAGTTTTTGCGTGCTTCCATACCGGCGCATATAACAATCAGCTATAATTATAAAAATGAAGATTTGTTGCTGGTCAAAGGGGATCCCACGCAGTTGCATTCCGTTTTAATGAATCTTTGTACCAATGCCTACCACGCGATCGGTGAAAAAAAAGGCCGGATTGATGTTTCGGTGCGTGAGGTGACTGTTTCCGCGGACAACGAGCTTAAAGACGGAAAATATGCTTTGCTTGAAGTTTCCGACGATGGCTGCGGTATCGATCCTACAAAAATAAGAAAAATATTTGATCCCTTTTATACTACAAAGCCGGTTGGCCAGGGTACCGGTATGGGCTTGTCCATGGTGCATGGTATAGTGAAAGACCATCACGGTGATGTACGTGTTAAGAGCAGTCCCGGTAAAGGCACGGTTTTTAGCGTCTACTTTCCATCGCACGAGCCGGCTAACGACAGTGAACAACAAAGCGAAGATGCTGCTGAGCTTTATGCGGGTCAGGCAAATATCTTGCTTGTGGATGATGAGCAGGCCATTTCCCGGGTCAGCAAGGAGCTGCTGGAGTTGGCCGGCTACCGTGTTATTTACAAAAACAGCCCGGAGGATGCCCTGAAACTATTTGAAAATCATCCAAATGATTTTGATATGCTGATAACGGACCTTAGTATGCCGAATATGGATGGATATGAGTTGGCGCTGTCAGTAAAAAGCATTAGGCCGGAAATGCCTGTAATTGTTATGACAGGTTTTGAAGATGAAAAAAAGGTGAAGCTGTTGAAGGAAGAAGGTCTGGTAAACCTGATCATTCGCAAGCCCTTTCAGATAAAAGAGTTTTCCAAACAAATTAAAGATTTACTTGTACCCGGGAGTAAGAAATGAGCAAGATTTTAATTGTCGAAGACGAACCGCAGATGAATAGTCTTCTGTCACACATACTGCGTGGTGAGGGCTATACCGTTTTAAGTGCCGAGAACGGGCTTGAAGCAGAAAAGCTGTATCGTGAAAACGAATTTGACGTGGTTATTACAGATATAGTGATGCCCGAGAAAGACGGCCTGGAGTTTATTCAGAGCCTGCGCGATAAAAAGAGCACGACGAAGATTCTGGCGATATCCGGTGGCGGGGCACACAATAGTTCCATCTCCTATCTAAAAGCGGCGCGCGCTCTGGGGGCGGATTTTATTCTGCCCAAACCTTTTCACATGGAGCAGATACTGCGCTGTCTTTCCATGCTGGGACACCCTGCCGGAAACTGATCGCCTTGTTTTTGACCGCAGATACAAAGCGGGCTAAGGGTTATAATAGAGATGGTCGTTAATAGGAATAGAAAAAAAACGGAGTTTTGTAATGAGTAAGATTCTAATTGTTGAGGACGATCATCAGCTTTGCCATCTGCTGGAAAAACTGCTTGAAAAACAGGGTCATGAAGTAATTACCGCTTTTGACGGTGAGCAGGGCGCAAAACTCTATAACAGCCATGAACCGGACTATATCGTCCTCGATATCGTTATGCCGGAAAAGGACGGTCTTGAATTTATACAGGAGATAAAGGAAGCGGGCTCCGATAAAAAGATTCTTGCAATATCCGGCGGCGGCTCCAACCATAATTCCATCATGTATTTAAAAATGGCGCGTCAACTCGGCGCGGATTTTATCCTTCCAAAACCATTTCACATCGAACAGCTCCTGCGCTGTATGCAGATGCTAGGTTGCGAGGTCAGCCCTATGCGCCCTGCGGAAGCTCTTAGTGAGAGCAAAACCGTAAAATAAGCATACCCCTTTTTGACCCCGGAGATTGACAGGATTCAGCCCCGCTTATGTGAACTAATGCGCAATGTTGACATGATGCTGGTGTGGGTCTAATATGCGGCCTTTCTTGCCTGCTTATGGTCTACACACCTTTACTTAGGGGGCTTCATGAAGACCTTGACTCACTCCATCGTAGTTCTTTTATTTCTTTTGTGTTTTACCAACCTCCTGGCGCAGCAACCATCGGATAATGAGGTTGTTGTGATAACCAAGCTGCAACTGGCCTTTCCCGACGATGGATCAAATGCTGAATTTGATTCGCTCAACCAGCTTTACACCGATAAGGTTATCAAAAAGAACGAGCATATTTTATGGCACCGCAATGTACGCCACTTGTGGGGCAACGACAGCCGTGATTATCTGGTTATCTACGGGCTTAAGTCTTTCGAGGATGTAAACAAAGCCAATGAGCGCAATAACGAGCTTTTTGAGGAGGCATGGGCCACAGAGGAAGCGCGCGAGGCATACAATAATGCCATGAATAAATATTTTACGACTGTGCATTCGGATGAGATTTATACGGATATAAAGAGCGGAAGAAAATAAGATAAGAAGCTGATTTTATCTTACCTACACTTTGCCATAAGCAGGCATTTCTGGTGAGCCGCTTCGATACCAACCTCTCAATCAATTTTCCGAACTCGCCACTTTCCGGAGGGGGCGGGAATCTTTCCGGTTACCATGATAGCAGAAATAAAAAAGGGAGCCTAAAATAGACTCCCTCTCGCCAGGATTGACAAACAGAATCTTTGCGCAGTTAAGATACTGCTTCGTAATCCGGCATTTACGTAGCTTAAATACCCTGAACACATTTCTCAACGATCCGCTACTACCCCAATTAATAAAAGTTTAAGCCTACTTGAGTAGAATCATCTTTGTTGATAATATACTCTTGGATTTGCATGCGATATATGTAGATTCCGCTTGGCAAATCCGCAGGTTGCCAGATAACCCCGTGATGCCCGGCTAGTTGTTTTTTGTCTACAAGAGTTGTTATATCTTGTCCGGCAAGATTATAGATTTTAATTGAAACGTGTTCAGGTTTGGCTAGACTATATTGTATCGTGGTATATGGGTTGAATGGGTTCGGGTAATTCTGTTCCTTTGAAAAGCCACGTGCTGCATAATAGGCACTTTTGTAGAGCACAGTGGTCAGTGTATCCAAAGGGGCGGTTGCATATCCTATCCGCCATTTATTGTCGCTGCTACCACCGCGTCCAATATACCACATGTGAAAAGTCGTGCCGTCGAATAATATTTTGGACTGGCTTGGATCTGCGTCATCCCAGCTTCCGGAAGGTCCCGGCAATAGAACCGGGTCGCTTTCAAGAACAGGATTTGATGCATCCTTTATCCAGTTTATTTTGTCAGATGACCTTGCGTAGCCAATAGCCGTTGCGTTTGAATTGGTATACCAAAGATGATATTCATCGTTATGAAACAGCACGGTATGATGCCAAACCCCTCCATCGTCCCAGGCGCCATCCGCACCGACGTCAAGTACCGGGTTGCTTTCGAATCTCGTCCAGTCTGTTTGTCCAAGACTTGCTTTGGGCATTATGAAGACAACAGCGGTTGCCAAAATCATAAAAGCCGCTACTAATTGACCGTGCCATATTCGGGTAACGGATTTTGTCGGAAGGTAGTTAAAAAAAGAAATCATTCTTTCCCCCCAGTTTATAAAATTTGAAAAAGCCTCCGCATTTGGAAAGATAGGCTCGATCCCCGTCTTTCATCGCCCATTCCTTGGCCCGGGATCCACAACACCGCGGACACATGAATCCCGGGTTGCCTGAAAATCAGACCGGAATGGCAGAACAATAGACCGGCTGTTTTACTATTTTAGCAGCAATAATTTTCTGCTTTGCTTAAAACCCGCATCTGTCTCCAGTACATAATAATAGACGCCACTGGCCAATTTGCCACCATCAAACTCTACCGTATAACTACCCGCCGGTTGTTTTTTATTAACAAGCGTGGCCACCTTTTGTCCCAGAAGGTTGTAAACACTTAAATCTACACGGCTGATTTTGGGTAGCTGGTAAGAAATAGTAGTTGTTGGGTTGAACGGATTGGGATAGTTTTGTTGTAGAGAAAAGACACCCGGTATAGACGTGAAATCGTTTCCTTCAATATCTGTAACAATTGTTTCGGCATAGCCTATTTTCCATGTATCTCCAATTGTTTTTCCGTTATACCACATTCGAAACGTTTTTGTTGCCTGATCAAAAAAAACAGTGCCTGGAACAGTATTCCTTTCATCCCATTTACCAATCGCGTCGTCTCGTTTTAATACTGGATCGCTGTCGGCATATGAAGGCGTAGTTGTGGTGCTGTCATTGAATTTTTTCCAATGAATACCATCATCCGAGGTCGCCCAGCCCGTTTGCCAGGGGCCACCTTCGTTTGGCCTTTTTCCGCAGAACCACATATGGTATACAGTATCTATAAGGATTACGACAGGATCGCCAACAGCTCCATCATCCCAACTTAGGGTTTTACCTTTTTTTATTACGGGGTTGTTTACGGAGTCAGGCATCCAGCTAATACCGTCTTCGGATGTAGCATATCCGATGTTTGAAAAAACCCAATCTTTGCTCCAGCCTGTATACCACATTTTATAGCCATCTTCACCTTTTATTACGTACGCCGAAGAAAAACCCTGAACTTGCCAGGCGTCCGATCCGGGCACCATTACCGGATTATTTAGCGTATCCTTTACCCAATTTATCCCATCAGTTGATGTGGCGTATCCGATTTTAAAGACATCATCAAACTCACTGCTGGCGCTGTACCACATTTTGTATATAACGGCATTAGGCAGTCTTTCCCTAATTACGGCCGGCTCTTCAACCGTCCACATATCCCATCCTTCCGCGCTGGGTTCCAAAACCGGCTCCGGGTGCACGGTCCAGGATATACCGTCAAAAGAGGTGGCAAAGCCGATATGCATAGGCCTCCAGCTTTCAGTTTCCGCGGAAGTTGCCGTAAACCACATTTCATAACGAATGGCATCCGGATTAAAAATTACAGTTGCCCACATCAGGTGATGGTTCCAGGTTTTGACATCACCACCTTCAAGCACAGGCTCAGAATGTCTGGACCATTCTTTTTGGGCAAAACAATTTGTATTGCCCAAAGCAGAAAAAAACAGAACGGCGATTAAAAAGTAAAAAAAGCGTACCATACGACACCTCCGCGGGTTGGTTTAGATAACACAATTGGAAAAACCTTTGGCCGGAACGTTAATACAATGAATACATAATCAGGTTGCGGGCCGATTTAGCCAGGATTATATCCACTTTTTAATTGTGTTTATAATAGAGCGTGAATTTAAGGAGTGTTAGCGCTGTTGTAGGAATTTTAAGCGCTGGCGTAAGAATTCTTAGTTTCTAAGGCGTATTTTTAAGCACCTGCCTCATATTCGCTTGGCAGGGTTCCAAATGTACCTTTAAATGCCTTTGAGAAGTGGGACGGGCTGTTAAATCCAACCTGGTAGGCTATTTCAGAAATATTACCGGCTTTTTTCTTAAGAAGCTGGGCAGCCCTTTTTAGGCGTATTTGGCGGATAAATTCATGGCTGGCAAGACCGGTTAGTGCTTTTAATTTCGTATTGAGGTGTCCCCGGCTCAAAGCGCTTGCTTTGGCAAAACTGGCCGTATCAAAGGCGCTGTTTTCCATGTTTTCTTCCACAATATGAATTACTTTTTGCAGAAAAACTTCATCCGCAGAAGATACCGCAATTTCTGTAGGATTTACTGTTATGGTCTTCATGAATTTTTCACGCAGCCTCCGGCGTTGCTCAATAAGGTTTTTTACTCGTAGTTGTAATTCCTGCGAATCAAAGGGTTTAACTAAATAATCGTCGGCACCTATCTGAAGGCCGGCGAATTTGTCTTTCTTTTCTGCTTTGGCTGTCAACAAGATAACCGGGATATGGCTTGTCAGCTCATTCGTCTTTAATTCCCGGCATAACTGATATCCATCCATTTCCGGCATCATAACATCACTTATTATTAAAGCCGGATTTATTTTTAGTGCAGCTGCAAGTCCATTCTTACCATTATTTGCAAGTTTTGTCCGATAGTCATTTTCCAAATGACTTTTTATATATTCACACATTTGATGGTTATCTTCCACGATTAAAATCAGCTCTTTATCTGATCTTATTTTCGTATCGGCTTTTTGGGACTCTGCTTTTCCTGGTTTAACTGACTTTTGGCCGCTGTTCACGGGCTGATCAAAAGGAACTTTATCAGTCCGGATGGCCGGGAGTCTTATTTTAAATTTAGTCCCTTGACCGGGAGAGCTTTCAACTTCAATTTTACCATCATGCATTTGAATTAACTCCCTGGCCATTGCTAATCCAATTCCTGTTCCACTTACTTTTTTATTGATATCATTTTCTACCTGGTAATACATTTCGAAAATGCGGTTAAGCTGCTCAGGAGCGATTCCTATTCCGCTGTCAGAGATATCTATAGCGATTTCATTATCATGATGAGAAGCAATTAATAGATTAATTGAGCCACCTTCCCGTGTAAATTTTATGGCGTTTGAAAGTAAATTAATTAAGATCATTTCAAATTTTTGCACATCCACTGAACAAATGGCCGAAGCAACATATGCATCTGAATCAAGCTTAATCTGTGCGGCTTCTGCCATAGATTCGAAAGACGCAGCAATGGATTTAGTTAATGGAACAATGTCGCACTCTTCTTTTTGTAAAGACAGATTGCCGCTCTCCAAACGTGACAGATCCAGGTACATCTCTACCAGTTTATTCATGCGTTTTGCATTATCATAAATACGTTTTAAATCGGTCTTTTGATCTTTATTCCAGATCTGTTTTAACAACCTTTCAACAGGGCCTTTAATCAGGGTAAGCGGTGTCCTGAATTCATGAGAGATACTGGCAAAGAAGCGGGATTTTAAATTATCTACTTCCTTGAGTTTTTCGGCTTCAAGGTGTTCAAGTTCCAAATTATGTTTAAGTCTTTGACGGTTAAGTTCATAGCTACGAATACTAAAAAACAGACCAATGAGAGTTAGAATATACAAACTGTATGCCCACCAGGTTTTCCACCAGGGGGGCGTAATTATAATCTTAACAGATGTGCCTTTTTCGTTCCAAACACCTTCGTTGTTTGATGCTTTTACCCGGAATATATATTCTCCGGCAGGTATATTATTGAATGAGACATATCGCCGTGTTCCTATGTAATTCCACTCTTTATCAAAGCCCTCCAGTTTATAAGCATATTGGTTCTTTGCCGGATCCGAATAGTGAAGAGCAGCAAATTCAAAAGCGAAAACCCTTTCTTTGTGAGATAATACTATTTTTTTTGTGGCATCTAACGTCTTTTCCAGTACGTATTCAGTTTCACTTCTGATGTCTCGTTTTAACATGTTACCTGCGACAGAGACCGATTTATTAAAAATTTGAAAATCAGCAAATACTACATTCGCGTTAAATTGATCTTTTTCTATTTTAAAAGGATGAAATATTTTTAATCCTTTACCCCCAGCAAAAAATTCACCGCTAGTTTTACTTTTATAAAATAATTGCGGCGGACTTTCAAAAAGATAACTGTAGTCTATGAAAAGTCCTGTTTTTGGATTTAGCTTTGAAAATTTTAAATCATTTAATCCAGAATTAATCCAGATATGCCCTTCATCGTCTTCCAGAATCCCGCTAACCCAAGTACCCTTAAGAAAGCGGTCAAATTCCGGCTTATTATTTCCTTCATTGAGCTCATTCAAATCCAGTCGGTTTAATCCATTGCGTGTTCCAATCCAAAGCATTTTATTACTGTCTTCATATAAAACATCAATAGAGTTATTACTCAGACTTTTTGAATTTCCCGATTCATTTTGATAATACTTAAATTCATTTCGGACCGGATCAAAACTATTTAGAATCCCAGCATGTGTTCCCAACCAAAGTATCCCAAATGAATCCTCAAAAATAACTTGTATGGCTGCTGCCTTACTTATCGAGTTTGTGTCTTTTGGATTATATTTATATTGAACAAAAGTATCTTTTTGACGATCATATTTGTTTAAAACCCCATGCCATGTACCAACCCAGAGAGTATTATCTCTGCTGACATTAATAGAATGAATCCAGTAGTAAATCTCACCGTCAGGGTCATTTCTTGCACCATACTGTTTCCATTCATTTTTTTGAGGATCAAAACGATTTAATCCTCCATTATAGGTACCAACCCAGATATAATCAGACGAGTCAATGCCGAGGCATGTTATATAGTTAAATGATAAACTATTGGAATTACCTGGTTCGGAAAAAAAGTGTTTCCATTCATTTCTCCTACGGTCAAATCTATTCAAACCATCATTCGTTCCGATCCATAATATACCATCCCTGTCTTCAACAATATCAGTGACTCTGCTATTACTCAGACTGTTTTTATTTTCAGCTTCAGGATCATAACTGGCAATATGTGGATATTTTTTATCAGCTTTGTATACCCCTTTATTTGTTGCAATCCAGAAATTCCCCGCATTATCTTCCAAAACAGTCCATAAGACCGATTCCCATAAGATTGATTCGTTTGCCTGGGCGCTATCAAACTCTAGTTCAATCTTTTTCGGTTTTTTATCTGATTTTCTATCATATCGATAAAGTCCAGTACCGCTTGGGAACCACATTATTCCCTTATTGTCTTCATAAATGGATTGTACAATATTGGTTGGATAATTATATAATCTATTGTTTTTAGGTGTAGCCCTAATAAATTTTTCATTTCCAAAATCGTCTTTTTCTAAACGCAATAAGCCCGAGCGCGTCCCAACCCACAAAACATCCTTTTTGTCAACAAATAAAGTCCAAACATGATTATTGTTGAGTTCAGAAGTATCAGGTTCGGGCAAATAATGGTGGTATTTTTTGTTTTTCCGCTCATATTTGCTTAAGCCTTCATCACCACCAAACCATAAGATACCTGTTTTACCCTCAGCTATTGCCCGTCCGCGAAAAAGAGAACGATTAAAAACCCCTCCTTTGGGAAAGAATTGATATATTCCTCCCTGAGTACCAATCCAAAAGAGACCATTGTTGTCTTCAAATATTAAATGAATCAAATTATCTAAACTTTTGCTGTTTTTTGAACCAGGATAATATGAAGTGAAGTTATTATTTTCTGAATCGTATCTATTTAGTCCATTTTGCGTTCCAATCCACAGATCACCACTTCTGCTAACAATCATTGAATTAATAAAGTTATCACTTATACTATTTGGATTATCCGGATCGTGAAGATATTTAGTGATTGTATAACCATCATATTTTAAAAGCCCATGTGGCGTTCCGAACCATAAATACCCTTTTTTATCCTGGACCATTTGTAAAACATTCTGTGGTGTTGGTCCTTTCTCCGGGATGAGCCGTTTTGCTCTTATGCGTATATTTTTATTTGTTTTGGAAGTAGTATGGGTATCTAATTTTATGTCACTATTTGAACGAAGATTTTTATTTTCTACAGCTCGCGCAGCAAAAAGGGAAGAAAAGACACAGAATAAGAGAATAACGACATACCCCATTTTGACAAAACCTCCGTCTTATTATTAGTCATCAAGATAATTGTAATAAGCGTTGTTTTGAGTAGGTGGAATAAGCAGCAATATATAACGTTTTGCCGCAAAATCGAAAATCAGTGTTTTAAACCTGTGAAAAGATGTCGTTTTCCCGATTTTAGGACGGTGGATAATTAACCGAATCAGCCAAAATTTCTGCAGAATTTGCGATTATGATTTTTCATGATTTTTTACGCAGGTCACTAAGGCTTTTGGGTGTTTTACTGGGTTTAATAGACTAGACTCGACCTGGCCACTTTCCCGACGGGTCGGGATGCTCTGACCAATTGCCGGGTGGCAGAAATAAAAAAGGGAGCCTGAATCAGACTCCCTTAAAATTAGAGCGGTCCGGACGAGACTCGAACTCGCAACTTCCTGCGTGACAGGCAGGTGCTCTAACCAATTGAACTACCGGACCAATTCTATAAATTTCCGTAAGCGAGCACCTAATATACTGAGGCGTTTTTTTTCTGTCAACTGTTTATTGCATCATATTTTTTAGCTATACTTTTTATATATTTTTTTATCTATCCGATGACTTCTGTGGGAAAACAAGGACGGCACCAATGCACGTATTGGATCGCAAGCAGAAACTATCAAAGCTTATTCAACTGGGGCTGGAAGTCAACCAGGTTGGTGACCTCGACGTCCTTTTGGAGAAAATTCTCAGCGATGCCCGTGAGCTGGCCAATGCGGACGCCGGCTCTATTTACATCCGCGAGGACAATAAACTTAAGTTTAGCTATTCTCAAAACGAAACCCTGCGCGCCAAGCTGGGACCCAACAAAAAGCTGATCTATACAACTTTTTCCATGCCGATCAGCAATAAGTCAATTGCCGGCTTTGTGGCCAAAAACGGCTCCACCGTAAACATCCCTGATGCCTACAAGATCTCCTCGGCGCTGCCCTTTTCCTTTGACGGCAGTTTTGACAAGCTCAGCGGCTATCACACGCAATCGATGCTGGCAGTGCCTCTAAAAAATACCCGCGGACAAATCATAGGTGTTCTTCAGCTAATTAACGCCCAGGATGACAACGGCAATATCATCCCCTTCAGCGAAGATGACGAACCGCTGATCCAGCACTTTGCCAATTACGCGGCCAATGCTATAGAACGGGCGCAACTGACCCGTACCACAATCATGCGCATGATAAGCATGGCCGAGCTGCGCGATCCCAAGGAGACAGGCGCCCACGTAAACCGCGTGGCTGCGTATGCACTGGAGATATACGAAGCTTACGCCAAGCGCAAAGGCATCCCCAAAGAAGAAATCGACTCCCAGCGTGACGCCTTACGTATGGCCGCCATGTTGCACGACGTGGGCAAAGTGGCCATCTCCGATCTGATTCTTAAAAAGCCCGGCAAGTTCACGGATGACGAATATGAAAAAATGAAGCAGCATACCGTTCTTGGCGCGCGGCTTTTTAAGGGCGCACGCTCGGAGTTTGACGAGATTGCCGAAGAGGTGGCGCTGAACCATCATGAGCGCTGGGACGGAAAGGGCTATCCCGGGCATGTGGACCTGGCCACGGGTGACGCGCTGGATGGCCATGAGGGTGAAGAAGGCCGGCCTTTGGGAAAGAAAGGCGACGAGATTCCCCTGTTTGGCCGCATCGTTGCGTTGGCCGACGTTTATGACGCGCTCTCCTCAAAGCGCGTTTACAAAGAAGCCTGGGATGAATCCAAAGTCCTGGAGGCAATTGAGGAAGGCGCCGGCAGCCAGTTTGACCCTGAGCTGGTGGAGGTTTTTATGGACATCATTGATGTTATAAGATCGATACAGCAGCGCTATCCCGACGAAGATTAGCCTCGCAGTTATTTTAAGCTTACTTTATTCCCCGTCACATCAAGGAGTATTTAATGCCTTTTTTGGAGATCGTTTTATTTGTCTCCGGCTTTATTATTGGTGCCAGCCTGATCTATGTGTTCATGCTGCGTCAGCAAAAATCCGCCGAAGATCTGGCCCGTGAGCTGAACCGCCAGTCTCAGTTTGAAAAAGTGCAGGAGCTGGAAAAGCTTGTCGGCCAATTGCGCGAATCGTTCGGCAACCTGTCGATGCAGGCGCTGAGCAAATCCACGGATGAGTTTTTAAAACTGGCCAACCAGAAATTTTTAGAGCAGTCGCGGCGCAGCGAAGATAATCTGGCCAATAAAAAGCAGCTGATCGATCAGACGCTGAATTCGATGAAAGGCGAACTAAACAAGGTTGAAGAGCTGATGGGCCGGATTGAACGTGAACGGCGCCAGAGCTACGGTCAATTAAGCGAGCAACTGAAAAATTCGGTGGACCAGACGCGCAAGCTGCAGGAAACAGCGCAAAAACTGAACAGCGCGTTGAGCAACTCCCGTGCTCGCGGCCAATGGGGCGAACGCATGGCCGAAGACGTCCTGCGCATGGCCGGCTTTGTCGAAGGGATCAACTACCTCAAGCAGAAAAGCGCACAAAGCGCCACCACGCGTCCCGACTTCACCTTTTTATTACCGCAGGATATGAAAGTTAACATGGACGTAAAGTTTCCGCTGAACAACTATCTGCAGTATCTCTCCGCAGGATCGGACAGTGAACGCCAAAGTTACAAGGGACAGTTTCTGCGCGATGTGCGCCAGCGGGTCAAAGAGGTTACCTCGCGTGATTACATCAATCCGGCCGACAATACTGTGGACTATGTGCTGGTATTTATCCCCAATGAACAGGTTTATGCCTTTATCAATGAGAGCGACCGCGACCTGCTGGATGAAGCAATGCGCATGAAAGTGATACTCTGCTCGCCGCTGACGCTTTATGCTGTTCTCGCTATTATCCGCCAGGCGGTGGAGAATTTCAACCTGGAAAAGACTGCGGCGCAGATCATGAACCTGCTGGCGGAATTTAATAAGCAGTGGGGATTGTACAAGGAGGGTATGGACAGGATGGGCCGGCGCATCGATGAAGCGCAGAAAGAATTTAACCGGCTGATGACAACCCGCAGCAACAAACTTGAAAAGCCTTTACAGCAAATCGACTCAATCCGCAGCAAAAGCGATCTGCCGCTGGCCGCAAATGACGACGATGATGAGGAGCAAAACGGCCCGGATCAGATCTCTTTTATCTCTTCGCCCAGAGAATAGCCCTTTTCCGTTTTTTCTACTTTCCCTGCTACATGATAAGGATCGTGCTCAAAAACGAGCAGCCACTCTTCATCCACTGCCTGTGGCAGAACATTTTTCTTCTCTTCCAGGGTACTCATCGGTTGCAGGTCATAGCCCATAATGTAGGGCAGCGGAATGTGTGTAGCCGTGGGCATTAAGTCGGCACAGTAAAACAGCGTTTTTTTACCATCGCTGATTTTCAGTGTCTGCATGGAAGGTGTGTGTCCCTGCAAGACAAATATCTCCATGCCCGGCTCAAAAGTCCCCGGTCCGTCAATCAGGTTAAGCTTTCCATGCTCCTTAACCGGGACAAAGTTTTCCTTCATAAAACTGGCGCCATCGCGCACGCTGGGATTATTGGCCCATTGCCAGTGTTCCTTCTGGATATGGTGTGTCGCGTTTGGAAAAGTGAGTTGCAACGCGTCGTTTTCATCCAGCCAGGTGGTGCCGCCCGTATGATCAAAGTGCAGGTGCGTCAAAAACACATCGCTGACCTCTTCAGATTTCAGACCGGCTTTTTCCAGGCTGCCGGGCAGATCGTATTTTTCGTGGTCAACGTTGTAGATCATGCTCAGTTTTTCGTTCATCTTTTTGCCAACGCCGGTATCGGTGATCATCACCCGGTCGTTCCAGCGGATAACAAGCGAACGCATGGCCAGGATGATACGGTTTTTGTCATCGGCGGGATTGCTTTTGCTCCACAACGGCTTGGGCACCACACCGAACATGGCGCCTCCGTCCAGGCTTACATATCCTGTTTCGATGGTACTGATTTGGTAAGGTCCGATCTGCATAGAATTGCTTCTCTGTTTTAAATATTCAGATAGTTGTCGTACCAGTTTTCGGTGATACTGGTCAGGTTGTCAAACTGCACCGAGGTGCGTTCCATGGGATGCTTTATGCCAAACGTATGGTCGGCTTCCTCAATGATCTCCAGGCGCTTAACATACGATCCGCATTTTTCATGCAGCTGTTCACTTTCCGCCGGGGAAACGGAAGTGTCCTGGTCGCCATGAACGAATAACGCCGGCATCTCTAGCTCTTCTGCCGCGGCGTGAAGGTCAAATTTCTTTTTGTTTTTCTCCAGGTCTTCCCAAAAGCTTTTTTCTATTGGCATCATCTGACCGGTGCGGGCATTTTCAATCTCAACCACGCCCTTCTTTTTCCATTGTTCGATTTGTTCATCGCTGAACCGAAAAAAGCTGCTTACCGACGCCCAGGTTACCAGGCACTCAATCTCGTTGGACCATTCGCGGGCGGCCAGAAGCGCCGTACCACCACCGCGGCTGTGTCCCAGCAGGCCGATTCGATTTATGTCCGCGACCTTTCGGGCGATCGTTCCGTCCTTGATGGCGTCCAATACCGTTCTAACGTCTTGCAGCTCGTGGCTGATCGTATTTTTGGCAAACAGGTCAAGACGATCAAACTTGCTAATATCAAAACCAATGCCGTTGCGGGAGAAGTTTGGGGTAACGGCCACATAGCCGGCCTCGGCCAGGCGCTCGCCAACCTCCGGGAAAAATCCCCAATCCTTAAAACCTTTAAAACCATGAAGTATAATAATAGCGGGCGTATCCTTTACATCTTCGCGGTGTTTGATGTCCACATGCATCTCTTCACCGTGCGGATTCCTGAGACGAATCGTTTTACGCAACATGATAACCTGGTCTAAACCTTTCCTGGCTGGTGATATTATAGATTATTATATCGTACCCGCACATTGCGGATATTGAGCAAACAAAATTGGTAGGCGATATATCGTCATTTGGCTGATTTACTTGACGTTTGCGGCGGTTTTTATACATAACTCCGGGACTTACAGATGGCGAATAAGAGAGATAAGTCTGGCGATTTGTTCATCGCTGAGCTGAGGAAACCCGGGCATTTCACCTTTGCCGTTGCGAATCAGCATTGTCATCTCCTGATCGCTCAGGTTGGTGCCTTTCAAAGGCGGAATACCGGGCTGGCCCTGGCCGGTAACGCCATGGCAACGCGCGCAGTTTTGCGAATACACCGGGATAATGTCTGAAAAATCATGGGTGGCGTCGCCCTGTGTGGCACTGTGTGCCGCATTTGAAGCGGGCTGACTGGCACGTTCAAAGGGATCGGTGTATACGCTGTAGCCGACAACGATAACCGCGGTGAGGGCAAGACAAACAACAAAAAATAGAGTGGATCGATGCATATTTCTTTCGTGTTTTATGTTTACAAGAGCCGAAATTAAATAACAGGACTTTGAATGTACAAATTTATTTGTTTGCTATGCTGGAAAAAATGAGGTTGGTTTAGCAAATTAACAAACAGACAACAGACCAAGGAGTGTATATGCGTCGGCTGATAATAATATTGATGCTGCTGGTTATTCCCCTTTCCGCGCAGGAAATAACCTGGACCGAGCAAGACGCCGACCTGCCCGAAGGGGTGAGGCTGTTTAAAGGAACACGCACGTCGCCCGACCTGCAGGCATGGTATCTGGAGCTGGACCGCTTTAACGATAAACTCGCCGTGCGGCCCTATATCGGGGCGGCTGACCAGGTAAACGATCAAACCGCAAAATTTGGTGCCTATGCCGCGGTAAACGGAGGCTTTTTTGGCGGCAACACCTCCTACTCAACAATTATTTATCCCGGCGAGGTAAAGGCGGTAAACGTGCAGTCCCTTACGCGCAACGGCAAGTCGTATCCCGTGCGCCGGGCTATGTTCTCGATGGACAGCAGCTTTAATTTCCGCGCCGACTGGGTTTACCATTTTGACCAGACATTGCAGGGGGTATATACCTTTGACGCGCCGATGCCTTACAGCAACAATGATCCCGACCCGTTGCCGGCGCCACAAAAAAGCGAGGGCACACTTTACGATGAAGTGCTTCTGGCCATTGGTGGCGGGCCGATGCTGGTTAAGGACGGGCAGGTTAACGTCACGTATGATGAAGAGATCATGTGGGGTTCCGGCGTCGGGTTGAGCAACCGCGACCCGCGCACGGCGGTGGGCTTTGGCGATTCCACAATTATTATGCTGGTGGCCGACGGACGGCAGACAGCCAGCGAAGGGCTGAGCCTGACCGAGCTGGCGCAGGTCATGATCGATCTGGGTTGCAGCGATGCCATTAACCTGGATGGCGGCGGCTCCACGCAAATGGCAATAGGCGACAGCTATGTCAACAACCCCTCCGAACAGCGCGCCGTACCAACGATCCTTGCCGTAACGCACCGTGATTCACTGGGTTTGCCCAAAGAGCCGCAGGTAGAAAAGATAATTGATACCGGTGATGAGGCCTGCCAGCTGGTCGGGGATGGCTGGTTCGCTTCGGCCAACGCCGGCTACTGGGGCGATACGCCTTCGCAGATCAACCCCAAAGGTGACGGCAGCGACTACGCTGAGTTCAGCCCCGGCCTGCCCGCGGAGGCGCGTTATGAACTGTACGGCTGGTGGGTCAATTCCTTTAACCGTTGTGAAGATACGCCCTTTATTGTCTTTCACCGTGACGGTGTGGATACGGTGCGCGTAGACCAGACCACAAACGGGCTACAGTGGGTTAAAATAGGCGAATATGTTTTCAGCGGAGACAGTACGGACAAAGTCCTTATTTCCGATTACGCTTTTACCAACACCTACATCGTTGCCGATGCCATCCGCTTTGTCAGCTATGATACCACGGATGTGACGGCGCTTCCCGGGGGAAATCCGCAGCAGCCGCAATCGCTGACCATGCACGCTGCCTATCCCAATCCGTTCAATCCGCAAACCTCCGTGCGCCTGCAGCTTGACCGGCCGGCAACCGTGGAGCTGGACGTTTACGACAGCCGCGGCCGGCACATTTCGCGCGTGGCTTCGGGAAGTTTTAACGCGGGCGGCCATACCATCCGTATAAACGCGGCAAACTGGTCTTCCGGCATCTATTTTCTGCGTCTGCACTCCGCCGGTCTTACACAAACACAAAAACTTTTACTGCTAAGGTAAATTATGCTTTTTAAAAAATATATCTCTGCGGCGATCGTTTTTTTGCTGGCATTCAGCGCCTGCTCCGAATACAGTTCACCTAATCCCGTTGCAAAACAATCGCGACAGCTTTTAATGGTTGTAAGCGCCAACGATACAACGCACAACGCCCGCATGGCCTGGTTTGAACGTCCCAACGCCGACGAGCAGTGGCATGCCGTCACCAGCAGCTTTGATGTGGTGTTGGGCCATGCCGGCCTGGCCTGGGGCAAAGGGTTGCATGAAATACCGCCGGATGGCGTTCAGAAAGTGGAAGGGGATGGAAAAAGCACCTCCGGCGTCTTTTTGCTGGGCGAGGCCTTCGGCTTTGCCGAGCCCGATTCTTTGCCGCCCGGACAATATCCCTATGTTCAAATCACGGAAGATCTGGAATGTGTTGACGATCCCTACTCACGCAGCTACAACCAGGTCGTTCATCGTGATAGTGTAAATGAAGACTGGGCTTCGTCGGAGTTGATGATCGAGTTGCCCGTGCAATACAAGTGGGGTGTTGTAGTAAAGCATAACATGAATCCGGTAAAGGCCGGGGACGGTTCCTGCATTTTTTTGCACGTCTGGCGGGACAGCGCCACGGCCACGCTGGGCTGCACAGCCATGCCGGAAAAGCGCATGAAAGAGATGCTCTCATTCCTGAAAAGGGACACACAGCCGGTTCTGGTGCAGCTTAGCGAGGCAGATTATCTGCGCTTTAAGCAAAGCTGGCAGCTGCCGGACATGCCATAAGACTGAACAGACAAAAATTGCCATTCCTGCGCAGGCAGGAATCCATTGAGGCGGGAAAAGCTACGAAACGAACATCGAGGATCAGACAAATGAACACAAAAAATCTTTCTATCCTGGCAATGGCTCTCCTTTTCCTGGCCTGTTCGGAAAATGTTGCCCCTAAAAAAGCAACGGAAGACCAAATGGAAACAAAAACAATCCTCGCCCTTGGCGATTCCTATACCATTGGTGAAAGTGTAAGCGAGGCCGAGCGCTGGCCCAACCAACTGGCCGCCCGCTTAAATGCCAGCGATTCCGTGGTGAAAAATCCCACCATCGTGGCGCGTACGGGCTGGAACACAAACCAGCTTACGGATGCCATAAAACAGCGCAGTGATCTGCAACCGCCGTATGATCTGGTGACGCTGCTGATTGGTGTAAACGATCAATATCAGGGCCGGGGTATTAATTTTATGCGCGAAGGTTTTCTGGCCTTGCTTGATACTGCCGTTGCCTTTGCGGGTAGCGACAGCAATGCCGTCATTGTGGTTTCCATTCCCGATTACAGTGTAACCCCGTTTGGCCAAAACGATGCCCGTGGAGCGCAAAATATCAGACGGGAGTTGCAAAGCTTTAATGCGCTGCAAAAGCAGTTCTGTGCCGAACGCGGGATAGCCTACGTGGATATCTGGGATATTTCGCTTAAGGCGGAAAATGATCTATCCTACCTTGCGCCTGACCAACTGCATCCATCGGGCAAAATGTACACTGAGTGGGTGGATTTGGTTGCGCCCGTTGCACAGAAAAAGTTGGGGCTGCGGGATTGATAAACAAGGAAGCGGAGATCGCTGCGCTTAACTCCGCCACCAGATTTATGATTTAGCGTTCACCTTTATTCTCGTTACGAAGTTAAGCAAACGCGGTCTTCGTAATGTCTTTTACCAGATTAAATAGTGCTTCGTCATGCTGAATTTATTTCAGCATCTTGGTGCTACCCTTGAAGCGCCTTCAAATCTTCCTCCACTTCAGCGTGGTGTTCCTTGGGCTTAACCCTGGAATAAGCCTTCGCCACTTTCCCGTCAGGATCAATGATATAGGTGATGCGGGCTACACCCCAATAGGTTTTACCGTACATGCTTTTCTCCTGCCAGGCGCCGTATTTTTTTGTCATATCGCTTTCATCCGAGCTGAGCAGCGTAAACTGCAAATCGTGCTTGTCTGCAAACTTGCGGTGGCTTTTCACCGGATCATTGGAAACGCCGACCACCTCGGTGTTCAGTTTTTTCAGATCGGGCAGAGCTTCCTGGAAATTGCAGGCTTCGGTAGTACAACCGGGCGTCAGGTCGCGCGGGTAAAAATAAAGCACCAGCCATTTACCCTTGTAGTCGCTCAGTGAATGCGTTTTGCCATCCTGATCGGGCAGCGTAAAGTCGGGCGCTTTTTGACCTTCTTTTAGCATGGTTTCTCCTTTGCAATTATTTGGGATTATACGTATACTTTTTGCTGTTTGTACGTCAAGGGTTTATCGTATGGCTAAAAAACTTACCTTACGGATAGAAGATAATCTAATTGATTTTGCAAAAAAATATTCCCGCAAACGGGGCAAATCAATATCTGCGATTGTTTCGGACTACCTGCAACAGCTTCGTGCACGGGAAAAGGATTCCCCAAACGATGTTGGTCCCATGACGCAATCCTTGCGGGGTATGCTTAAGGGTTCGGACGTCAAAAAGGAAGATTATCGCAAATATCTCAGCGATAAAAACAAATGAAGTTATTGCTAGATACCAACATAATTCTCGACTTGCTGTTGGACCGCGCGCCATTTGCTGAAGCCGCAGCACAACTGGTTTCCAATGTGGAGGGCAAAAAGATTTTGGCCTGGTTATGTGCCACCACCGTAACAACAATCCACTATCTTGTGGAAAAGGAGAAAAGCAAAACGGTGGCTGATGAAGCAATCAAAACGCTGCTAAGCCTCTTTCGTATCTCCGAGGTTAATGAAGACATTCTTGCAAAAGCCGTTAACAATCCGATCGCTGATTTTGAAGATGCCGTATTGTATGAAGCCGCCTGCACCAAGAATTGTGATGCCATCGTTACGCGCAATGCCCGGGATTTTAAAAAATCCGCGATACAGATATTGACGGCCGAAGAAGCATTAAATCTGATCATTTAAAATCTACCACAATGAAATCAAAGCGCGAAAAACTGTTTCTTTTCCTGGCCTGCTTTTTTGTGGGCAATGCCATTATTGCCGAACTCATCGGTGGCAAACTCATCGTTTTGGGAGATCCCAATTTCTTCTTTGATCTCAACCTGGGTTTGCTCAGCACGCAGGTGGGCCCGTTTATTCTTAGCGTAGGTGTTATCCCCTGGCCGATCGTCTTCCTCTCCACCGACCTGATCAATGAATATTATGGCAAAGCCGGTGTGCGCCGCATTACCTATATCGCCGTGGCCATGATCATTTACACCTTTGTGGTGATTTACCTGACCATGCTGCCAACTGCCGCCGATGGTATTTCGCCGGTCACCGAAGAGAGTTATCGCCAGGTCTTCGCCCAATCCATGTGGATTATTGTGGGTTCGATTGTGGCCTTCCTTGTGGCGCAATTGGTGGATGTTTTAGTGTTTCATCTCTTTCGTAAACGCACCGGCGGCAAAATGATCTGGCTACGCGCCACCGGTTCCACGGTCGTTTCGCAGCTTATCGATTCCATCGTTATTCTCGGGATTGCTTTTTACCTGCCCGGTAAAATTAACCTGGCGCAATACCTCGGATTTGCCGTTACCAATTACAGTTACAAGCTTGTTATCGCTATTCTTATCACCCCGCTTATCTACCTCGGTCATGGCCTGATTGACCGCTACCTGGGCCACGAACTGGCCGAGGAGATGGCCGAAGAAGCCGCGCGCAGTTCAATCAAACACTAAGCAGAGGGGTAACGGAGACCGCTATCGCTTAACTCCGTTACCAACTTGCAGAGTAAGCCTCTCTCTCGTTACGAAGATTAGCGGATGCGGTCTTCGTAACAAGTTGCAGGAAGATTACAGTAGATTCCTGCCTTCGCAGGAACGACATACCGAGGCCGTCGGGTAAATTCACTACTAAAACAATCTTGCACCCAAAACAGCCCCGTGTTAATTTCATCTTTTTTTGAATTGAGACGGATTGAATGAACATACTCGGTATTTCTGCCTTCTACCACGACTCTGCCGCGGCGCTGCTTGTAGATGGGAAAATAGTCGCCGCTGCGCAGGAAGAGCGTTTTACCCGTAAAAAACACGACCACCGCTTTCCCAAATACGCCGCCGATTATTGCCTGCGTGAAGCGGGTCTAAGCGCTGCCGACCTCGACTACGTGGCTTTCTACGATAAGCCCTTCATTAAATTTAACCGTCTGCTGGAAACATATCTGCACTACGCGCCCAAAGGGCTGCCCTCGTTTATCATGGCCATGCCGCTGTGGCTGCGCCAAAAGCTGTGGATTCCCGATGTAATAAAAAAGGAGCTGGGCTTTGAAGGCGACGTGCTGTTCCCCGAGCACCATGAGTCGCACGCCGCTTCCGCTTTTTTCCCGTCGCCCTTTAATCAGGCCGCCTTTCTCACCGTGGATGGCGTGGGCGAATGGGCCACCTCCACCTATGGCGTAGGCAAGGGCAACCGCGTCACTATTATGGCCGAAATGGATTTCCCGCATTCGCTGGGATTGCTCTATTCCGCTTTTACCTATTATACCGGCTTTAAGGTAAACTCCGGTGAATACAAGGTGATGGGCCTTGCACCTTACGGTGAACCGCGTTACGTAAAAACCATTCTCGAAAACCTTGTGGACCTGAAAGAAGACGGCTCTTTCCGGCTTAACATGGAGTACTTTAACTATCCCGTCGGGCTAACCATGACCAACCGCAAATTCAACACACTTTTTGACGGACCGCCACGCAGCCCCGAAAGCCGCCTCACCCAGCGTGAGATGGACCTGGCCCGCTCCGTACAGGATGTAACGGAAGAGATTGTTATGCGCATGGCACGTCAGGTAAAAAAGGAAACCGGCCAAAAATATCTCTGCCTGGCCGGCGGCGTGGCGCTCAATTGTGTGGCCAACGGCAAGCTGCTGCGTGAAGGCCTGTTTGAAGACATCTGGATTCAGCCGGCGGCCGGTGATGCCGGCGGAGCACTGGGCGCGGCATTGGTGGTCTGGCACCAGCACCTGGGCAAAGCAGCGAAACCCAAAAAGGGCAAAAGCCCGCAGCAGGGCAGCTATCTCGGACCCGCTTACAGCGACGAGCAGATCCGCGAAATTCTAAACCGCAAGGCAATTCCGTACCACCTGCATGATGAAAAGACACTGATGTCTAAAGTTGCCGACCACCTCGATAAGGGCAAAGTGATCGGCTGGTTCCAGGGACGCATGGAGTTTGGCCCGCGGGCGCTGGGCAACCGCAGCATCATCGGCGACGCCCGTTCCCCCGAAATGCAGAAGAAGATGAACCTCAAGATCAAATACCGCGAAAGCTTCCGTCCCTTTGCGCCTTCGGTATTGGCAGATCATGTGTCGGAATGGTTTGAGATCGACCGTGAAAGTCCCTATATGCTGCTGGTGGCCGATGTGAAAAAGGAGAAACAGAAAAAAATAAGCGACAGCGAGAAAAAACTGTTCGGCATCGACAAACTTAACCTTACGCGTTCGGAAATACCGGCGGTTACGCACGTGGACTATTCGGCACGCATCCAGACGGTGAACAAGGAGCACAATCCGCGTTATTACCGGCTGATTGAAGAATTTCACAAAAAAACCGGCTGTCCCGTTATTGTCAACACATCCTTTAATGTGCGCGGGGAGCCGATAGTAGAATCGCCCATGCAGGCCTATGCCTGTTTTATGCGCACCGAAATGGATGTATTGGTATTAGGTAATCATATATTGCTTAAAAACGACCAGCCCGAATTTAAAGAAGAAGGCGACTGGAGGACACAATATGGGCTGGATTAGAGACGTGCGCCAGGAGCTGGGCGAGCTAAATCAAAGTGAGAAAAGCCTGCGCCAGTTTGCCGTTTTGATGATGGTTATCTGTATCGGCATCCTGTTCTATTTTTACGAAGACCTCAGCGGATTCTGGCAGAGTTTTCTGGCAGTGCTGGTACTGGTGTTTACCGTGGGGCTGGCTGCGCCGGCAGTGGTAAAGCCGCTGCATAAAGTCTGGATGGGACTGGCTTTTGCATTAGGCTGGCTGGTTTCACGGGTGATTTTAACGCTGATATATTTTTTGGTGGTTACGCCGATTGCTTTTGTGGCTCGTCTCAGCGGTAAGCGCTTTATCGATGATGGTTTCCGGGGCGACGCCTCCAGCTACTGGAAGCCCCGCGGCGATTATAAAAGCAACTATGAAAAGATGAGCTGAAAGAAAGCCTGCCTGCTACCCCTCAGACCCGTGTTTTCTGCAAAAAGCTAATTGCTCAGCTGCTGCCGAACCTGCTCCAGCAATGCCCGCGCCGGTTGATAATCCGCGTGATGTTGCAGAAGAGTCAGAAGCTTTTGCTCTGCCTCCTGCCAGCGGCCCGTTATGGCATAGGCGCCGGAAAGATTGTAAAGTGTCTGTCTGTCGGTCGCATCCATTTCCAGGGCCTGTTCCAGAAGCGCGATACCTTGCGGCAGTTTTTTCTCATTTACCAGCAGTGACCCCAGCATGCGCAAGGCAAAAAGGTTCTCGCCGGCCTGCAGCGAACGCCTTAAGGCCCATTGCGCGTCATTCAGTTTGTTTTGCTGAATGTATATTTCCGCCAGCCTGTTTTGCAGGTTGATATCGTAGGGCCTCTCCTTTGCCAACGCCTCATGTTCCACCTCGGCGGCCGGCCAGCTTTGCTGTTGCAGATAGAGCTTCGCCAGCTGAACGTGGGCGTCGTACCAGGATAGGTTGTTGCGCCAAACGTCCAGCGCCAGCTTTTCCTCAACGGTTTGCGGCACAAACCGACTGATCACCTCCTGCACCCCCGAGCTATCGCGAAAGGGCCAGCCCGCCATCAAAACGCGGATGCGGTAATCAGCGATCAGGCTGTCGATTGTGGTGACGCCGAGGCGGTTGTAATAGAGAGAGTCGCTCGCCGCCGAAGCACCGCCCGCTATTTCTGACGCGATGGAGCGGGCAAAGGCTTTCGCTGTCTCAAACTGGCCGCGCAGATTGGGATGCAGGTGCTCCAGCATCCAGTTGGTGCCTATCAGGCTGTGCTCCGAAAGATCGCGCAGATGCTGCTTGAGCGGAACCAAAGGAAAATTGTGTGTGCGGGCGACGCGCCGAATGATCCTGTTGATGTCTTCGCTGGCCCGGAAACGCAGGCCGTCCAGGTCTTTGGCAAATGTGAAATGACGCGCAGCCTGTCCGTACAGGCTGTCTTGCGCGAGTTGCCGTGCCAGCCGGTAGTGCAGGGCAGCATCTCCGGGCTGCTTCTGAAGGTAATCTTTTATCGTGTCATAGCCCGGCGACTGCGGCAGCGAATCCAGCCAGGTGTTTGTAAAGGGCGTATTCTCAACGGGTTCAAAAGGCGGCTGGTCACTTTCGTTGCTTACAACTTCGCTGAAAAAAACGGTGATATTATTTTCACGCGCAATCCGCGCAAATTCATTCATATTTTGCCCGAAGATCTCCATGGCTTTTTCGTAGCGCGCGCTGCCATAGGCGATCCGTTGCTCGTCCACCATACGTTCCATCAAAGTACGGTCGTCGCGGCCGGCGGGCGCTTTACCGCCAAACCACCCGGCAACACCGCCAATGCCATCCTGCAGCAACTGAAACAATCGCACATGCTGCAAGGCCAGGTAGGTTTTTATCAGGAAGCGCTTTCCGCCAACTGTTTCCGAAGAAGCAACGCCTAATGCGCCGTAAAACTCGTTGTGACCGGCGTAAACCAAAAAAATGTCCGCGTCGTAGCGCGCCACCGTGCCGGCCAGATCCACGATGGTGTAGGAGTTAACGGCGGGCATGGCCACGTTCACCACCTCGATGATACGCTGCGGATAGAGATCGCTGAGTCGGTCACGCAGCATGCGGCTGAAAGCGCCATTGTGGAACCAGGGATATCCTGCAGCGCTGGAGCCACCGAAAACAAACAGGCGAAGACCGTTTTCCGGCTTTTGCACACGGAACGCATCACCCGAAACCAGCGGTTTCTCTTCGGCCCGAGGAAAATAGCGGCGTCCGGTGTTAGGGTTTATAAAATAGTAGTCCGTCAACTGCGGGTGACGGTAAAAAACAGACAGATCATCCCCGTAGCCGAACAACCTCAGCGCGCCTTCCACAAGCGCCAGAAGAAGGACGACGAGAAAAACAGTAATTATCTGGAACAGGCTTTTTTTGTGCATCGTTGACAGGTCATTTAAAGAAAAAAGCAAAATACGCAATTCACGGAAACGCGTAAAGGGCGGCCCCAAAGAGAGCCGGCGCTGTCTTTTTTTTGCAATACGATTTTATTAAAATAACCATCTTTACATTTTTAGCAGCGGAAGAAGCGTGTCGCCAATTAAAAAAATTCTGTTCAGTTTTGTAACCGTCGCTCTGTTTGTAGTGCTTTTGCTTGTAGCCGAGGGTGTTCTGCGCCTGGCGGACTACGGCGGCGATACATCTCTGTTTGTGGCAAAAGGCAGCGGCGACTCTGCGCGCTATGAGCTCAACCCCAATTTTATGCAGCGTTATTTTTTCAAGAAAGGCATTACGCCGCCGGACCCGCGCAGCCAGAGCTTTGCCCTGGATAAAAATCCCCAAACCTATCGTATTTTCTGCCTCGGTGCATCCACCACGCAGGGTGTGCCTTATCCGCCCAACGCATCTTTTCCCGCCATGCTCGGCCATATTCTGGAATCCATTCATCCGCAGCGCGATTTCGAGATCGTCAATTGCGGCGTTACGGCCATTACCAGTCATTCGGTTCTGGACATGGGGCTGGAAATTCTTGAGCGCTATGAGCCTGATCTGCTCATCGTTTACAGCGGGCATAACGAATTTTACGGCGCTTTGGGGTCGGCTTCCCGGCTGACGTTGTTTGACAGCCGCGGGCTGACGCGTCTTTTTCTCGGCCTGCAGCGCTCCCGGCTGTTTTTGTTGCTGCGTAACAGCTACATCTCCCTGTTTGGCGAATCCATCGATGCCGGGTCGGTGATCGATCCGGCCACGCTGATGGGCACAGTGGCCCGGGATGCGGAAATACCGTTGGATAGTCCCCTGCTGAACCGCACCGCGGAACATTACCGCGCCAACCTGCTCGATCTGGCCGATGCTGCTTCAGACAAAGAGGTGCCGCTGCTGCTTTGCACACTGGCCGACAACCTGCGTGATCTGCCACCGCTGGGATCGCAAGCCGCGGAAAAGTTGAATGAGCCGGCGCGCGAAGAGCTTTTAAAACAGGTTCAGGCAGGTGAAAGACTTTTCAACGAAGGCGCGCCTGATGCCGCCATCCGCAACCTTGACGTAGCCCTGCAAATAGACAGTAGCTACGCCGAAGCGCATTACTGGCTGGCCCGCAACCTGCTGGCCAAAGGGCAAAAGAGCAGGGCGCTCTCAGCATTTATCCGCGCCCGCGATCTTGACGTTATCCGCTTCCGCGCACCGTCACGGTTTAATGCGATCATAAAGGAGGTGGCCGGCTACAAAGGCCTGCCCGTGGCCGATGTCTTTTCGGCCTTCGTTCAAACATCACCGGACAGCGTCCCCGGCGAAAATCTGATTCTGGAGCACATACACCCCAACGCGCTGGGCTATTACGCCATGGCAAAAGCCATCGCTCTCACCATGTCCGAAAGAGGGCTCGTTGCGCCGTTGTGGGACTGGTCGCTGGCCCTGAGCGATTCCGCTTACCTGGACATGAACAAGCTGACCATCTTATCGCATGAAGTGGCCGGCATGGCCGCCTTTCGCTTAAAAAACCACTGGCCTTTTACGCACAGCGGTCGTCCTGTTGCACCATACCGCCGCGTGGGTAACGAGCAGACCGAAAAACTGGCCAGGCTCTATATTTTTGATCGTGCTTTGCCGCTGCACCTGCTGCATCTGGACTACGGCTATGCGCTTTTCAGCGAGGGCGACCTTGAGCGCGCGCGCGCCGAATATGAGGCATCGCTTGCCATTGAAGAAAGCTGCGAAGGCTATAACCGGCTGGGGCTGCTGGAGACAGCGCTCGTCCAGGACTATGCCCGTGCACAAAAGCAGCGTGAAGCGGCGCTGCGTTTTCAAAAAGGCCTTACCTGGTATCAGCGCGGACTTGACATGTGTCCGGACTACGCGCCGCTTTACTTTAACCGTGGCCAGCTCTTTTCACTTCTGCCGCGAAGCCTGGACCGCGCTGAAAGCGATTTCCGCGAAGCTCTTAAGCTTGATCCGCAACACGTAAACGCACGGACGGCCCTTGTTCAGCTTTTACTGCGCCAGCAACGCGGCAACGAAGCCGCGAGGCTTTTGCAGGACGGATTGAGACAAAATCCCGAAGAAATTTCGTTTATGGCCGCCCTGGCCCGTATACAGGCGGCGGCAGGCAACATAGCCGAAGCGCGGCAATGGATCGATCGGGCACTGCAACTAAAACCGGATGATGAAGGTTTGCGGCAGTTTTCCCGTCAGCTGGGTACATTACAATAATCTTACGGAGCATAACAGTATACATGAAACGCGTTCTCTTTTCGTTTGTCACGGTGGTACTGATTTTTGTTATCGGTGAAGTTTTTTTAAGGGTAGCCGGTTATGGCGGCGAGTACCCGCTATTTGTCAAAACGGAACTGGGCGGTAAGGAAAAATGGCAGGTAAACCGGGAAGTAACCAGGCGCTATTTTGACCTGAAAGATGACATTATTCCTGAAGCAGCGGAAGAACTGTTTGACGTTGAGCGCCAGGAAAAATCGTTGCGTGTGATCTGTTTAGGCGGTTCCACCACGGCCGGTTTTCCCTACGAGGTGAATGCCACCTTCCCCTTTCAGCTGCAGTACCGCCTGCGCAACGCTCTGCTGGATCATTATGTTGAAGTGGTCAATCTGGGCATCTCGGCGGTGAACAGCTTCACCGTGCGCGACCTGATGCCGGAGGTGCTGCAGGCCGATCCTGATGTGATCGTTATATACATGGGGCATAATGAATTTTACGGCGCTTACGGGGCGGCCTCTTCCATATCATTTACACAAAACCCCTCGCTTGTACGGGCCCATTTTGCTTTAAAGCGTTACCGCATTTATCAGCTTTTAAATGATATCATACACGGGGCCATTGGGCTTTTCGGGGATTCCGAGGCAAATGCGTCGCTGATGCAGCGGCTGGCGGAAGACCGTACCATCGAAAAGAACGATGCGGTTTTCCGTGCCGGTGTGCGCAACTTTGAAGAGAACCTTTCGGCGATTGTACAGATGGCCAAGTCCGACAGTGTTACGGTTATCCTGAGCACACTCGTCAGCAACCTGGCGGACCAGCGGCCCTTTGTCTCGGCGGACTTTTCCGCGCCGGCCGTGCGCGAAAAATATCTCAGGGCATTATCTGTCCGCGAAGACGGTGACACGGATGATGCTTTGCAACTGTTGCGTGAAACGGCACAAAACGATTCTGCCGTAGCCAATGTCCATTTCGAGATGGGCAAGACATTGCTGATGCTGGATGACAGCCTGGCTGCGCGTGAAGCATTCCTTCGGGCCAAAGAACATGACATGCTGCGCTTTCGAGCTCCGGAAGCGATAAACGCGCGCATCGGCTTTGTTGCGGAAAAGCATAACGTACCGCTGGCCGATATGGGCGTTGTTTTTGAGGCGGCCTCTCCCAAAGGTATTGCCGGCGGCACCCTGTTCCATGAGCACTTGCATCCCAATTTCGACGGTTACCGCTTGATGGCTCAGACCTTCTTTGAGGTGATGCGGCGCCTGCAGGTGTTAAATCCGCCCAAACCCATCGCGTACGAAGCGCGGCTGCTCAAACAATCCAACATTAACGATATTTTAAGCGGTTACCGCAAAACCCGTGGCAGCGTTACGGATCTTGATCTTGAATTCGGCCATTTGCGTGTGCAGCTTTTAACAAACCGTTGGCCCTTTAAAAGCGGCGGCGATGCTTTTGAAATAAAGCCATCGAAAACGGTTGACCCGCAAACGGCAAACCTGGCTTACCGCCACCTGAAAAATGAAATCTCCTGGAGCGAAGCCCATTATGACCTGGCCGAATACTACACATCGCAAAAACAGTATAAAAAAGCATTCGATGAATTGCGTGCCGTAAATCTGGCTTTTTATGACAACTATATTCCGCACATGAAGCTGGGCGATCTGGCTGCTTTGCAGGAAGACTTCCGCGAAGCGCCGCGCTGGTATAAACACGCCCTTGAGCGCGATCCCTCCAACGCCAACCTGATGGTCAAGCTGGGCCAGGCCTATGTTTTCGCAAAGCAGTTTGACAATGCCGTAAAATACCTGGCCCTGGCGCTAAGCCGCGATATGAAAACCGGCGATTTCAGTGATTTCCAGAAAGCCAATATTCATTATCTGCAGGCCGTGAGCTACGCCAACCTGAAGCGCTTTGAAGACGCCAACCGCGAGATAGATAAAGCGCTGGGCCTGGAGCCGAGCCTGACCCAGGCCCGAAATCTGCGCCAAAAAATAGTAACTTACCGTGAGCAACAAGAGAATCCGCAATGAAATATTTTTTGTTTTTATTAATGATTGTTGTGGCCGGCTGCGGCACAAAGGATGACCCCAATGTGGTGGCCCGGGTGGATGACGATACGATAACGCGCGAACACTTTATCGAACGTTTTACACTTTACCCGGACTTTCGCAACAACAGTACGCTGCGCAGCGCCTACCTGCAGCAGATTGATCACATGGTTGACCGCGTTTACCTGGCGCAGGCCGCCGAACGCTATGGGCTGGACACCATGCAGCATGTTGAAAAGCGTTTGCAATACATCCGCGATAACGAAATGCTTAAGCAGCTTTACCGCGAACAGGTGCTGGGCCAGATTGAAGTGAGCGAAGAGGAAGCCTGGGAAGAATACAAGCGTCAAAATATCAGTGTGGAACTGCGCCACCTCTTTGCCCCCGATAGCCAGCAGGCTGCCGCTTATTACAAAAAACTGCAATCGGGCGAGACTTTTCAAACGCTGGCGCGCGGCGCTTTTCGTGATACGTCGTTGGCAAATAATGGCGGTTATCTCGGCTATCTGCGCGTCAGTGACCTGGACCCTTACCTGGTAGAGCCGGTCTATAATTTGCGTGTCGGCGAGATTTCCCGGCCGCTGCGTTCGACCAGAGGCTGGCACGTAATGCGCGTGGAGAATGTTAAGCAAAACCTTTTTCTGGACCGCAACTATTTCAAGAACAACAGCACGACCTTTGCTGAAGATGTCCAAAACCGCCGGGCGGCAAAAGAGAGCGCCGCTTTTGTGAAGGAAGTAATGAAAGGTAAATCGGTAACGATTGTTTCAGCCGTGTTACAGCAGTTTACGGAGCAGGTGCGCAAATATGTAGACCGAAGCGAAGGCCAGCGTTTTATAATTGAGCCTACTATCAGCGACCGGGAGATACGACTGATCCGCAGCGAGGCAGAGGCGCTGATGAATCAGGAACTGGTTCAATACGATGACGGCATCTGGACCGTTGGCGACCTGATGGAAAAACTGCAATGGATGCCGCCGCTGAAACGCCCTGAAGTGCTTTCCGAAACGGCAATGGCCCGGCAGATTATAGATATGGTGCGCGACCACTACCTGTTAAAAAAAGCCCGCGAACTGGGTATAGACGAATCACCGCGCTTCCGCCAGGAAATGACCAAATACCGTCGCGAACTTCTCGCTGACGAATACCAGAAATCCATCCTGCTGGCTAGTGCCGCTGAGGCAAACCCCACAGAATGGCAATACCGCAAAAATATCCTCGCCGAAATACGACAGGAAAATCCCGCCCGTGTTGATACCAGTGCGCTCCTTGAAGGCCTCTCCCCGCAAGCCTTACAGCAAAGGGTGCCACGAATCGTTACAGTCGTCAGAGAGCAATACAACTGGTAAAAGGAGCAATTCCAGGTAAAAAAGTTAAAAATTTATTTTTATCAGCTAGACTTTTTATTAGATTAGTAACTCAAAACTGGGTGACCAATTTCTCCGGAAGGAAAAACACATCTTAAAAGCCTAAGGGAGCTCTCTGGACATGGTGCGAAAAATCATCAAGGCTTGTTTATTAATAAGCCTGCTCATTCCCATTAGTGCAAGCGCGGGTACGACCGGTAAAATCGTTGGCTCCGTAGAGGATGCCGGCACAGGTGAACCGCTTATCGGAGTAAACGTACTTGTAGACGGTACTTTCCTCGGTGCCACAACCGACCTTGAAGGTAATTACCTTATTCTTAACGTCCCGCCGGGTGTTTACACCCTTGTCTTCCAATACATCGGATATCAGGAAAAACGCGTTGAAGGTGTAAGGGTCAGCGTTGACTTTACTACGCGCCAAAACGCACAGTTACGTGAAGATGCCATGGAGCTGGATGAGTCGATCGTTGTTGTGGCCGATCGCGATATGATCCGTAAGGACCTGACTTCATCTCAATCTGAAGTGACGGCAGACGATATCGCGAATATACCGGTTGAAGAGTTTGAGGATGTGTTGCAGTTGCAGGCGGGTATCACGCGGGATGCCGGCGGTGGTTTTCATATCCGCGGGGGCCGTTCTTCCGAGGTTGCCTTTTGGGTGGATGGCGTTTCGGTGACCGATGCTTTTGATGGCAGTAATGGTGTGGAAATTGAAAACGATGCTGTTCAGAGCTTGCAGGTCATCAGCGGAACCTTTAATGCTGAATACGGCCAGGCCATGTCCGGTATTATCAATATTGTGACCAAAGACGGCGGCCAGAAATATTCAGGTTCCGTTTCCGCTTACACGGGCGATTACATATCCAGCGATGACGGCCTTTTTACCAACATAGATGAAGTTTCTCCGAGCCACCTTTACGACTGGAAAGTAAATGTTGGCGGCCCTGTACCTTTCACAAACGGCCGGCTGACCTTTTTTACCAACTTTCGCAACAGTTACGATGACGGCTATCTCTACGGCCAGCGCATTTTTAACACGGATGGTACGCCGGGCGACAGCTCTTTTGTAGCGATGAACTGGAACCGCTGGTATACATCGCAGAATAAACTGACCTACCAGATCAATCCCAGCATGAAGCTGCGCTTTGGCTTCAATTATGAAGACCGTGAGTGGCAGGATTACAATCACTTTTACAAATTCAATCCGGATGCTGAGTTCCAAAAGTTCCAGACCGGTTATAACGGCTCGCTCACATTTGACCATACGATCAACGTAACCACGTTTTATACCTTAAAGCTTGCCAGCTTCAAAAAAGAATTCGAACAATATGTTTATGAAAGCCCTTCCGATCCGCGTTATGTGGACAATGCCTCGGAGGAGTTTGCCGTTTCGGCCTTTCAGTTTTCCAAGGGCGGGCAGCAGACAAATTATTTTAACCGCAGTACCCTGAATGACATCGTGAAGTTTGATATTACGTCACAGATTTCGGATAAGCACCTTATCAAAACAGGTTTTGAAGCGCGCCGCTACGAGCTGAATCTTGAAGATTTCAATATCATCGATTCCAATGTTTCGGACACGCTTTATACACCGATAAGGCCCCCGGTAGAAGATATCAATTTTGGTCAGTATACCTTTGAGCCGATTGAGTTTGCCTTTTATATCCAGGACAAAGTGGAGTATGACGACTTTATTCTGAATATCGGTTTGCGTTTTGACTACTTCGACTCCAAGGGTAATGTGCTTGCCGATCCGCAGGATCCCAGCCGCTTCTCGCCGTTGAGAGAAGAGTACCAGGATGATACACCCTCTTCGCTGGAAGACATCTGGTATGAGAAGGCCGATCCCAAATACAGCGTTTCGCCGCGTATCGGTATGGCGTTTCCGATCAGTGCGCGAGGCGTTATCCATGCTTCTTACGGCCACTTTTCGCAGATTCCCGAATTTCAGCTGCTTTATGCCAACCCGGGCTTTAAGGTTACGCGCGGCCAGGGCAACCTGGTGGGTAACGCCGATCTGAAGCCGCAGCGCACGGTCATGTACGAGATAGGCCTGCAGCAGCAAATGACGGATGATATCGGCGTTGACGTCACCGGCTTCTATCGTGACGTGCGCAACTGGGTAAGCACCTCGCCGCTGATCGAAACCTACCGCCCGGATATCCTTTATTCGCAATATGAAAACCGTGATTATGCCAATGTCCGCGGCATCACGTTCTCGCTTAACAAGCGTTTTTCCAATTATTACTCGGCCAACGTTTCCTACACCATGCAGGTTGCTGAAGGTAATGCTTCCAACCCGACCGATGCTTTCAATGACATACAGTCTAATCGTGAGCCGCGCAAAAGCATTATTCCGTTGGATTGGGATCGCCGCCACGTGTTGAACGGTAATATATATGTGGGTGTCGGTACCTGGGGGCTGAGTTTGCTGGGACGTTTTGAGAGCGGGCTGCCATATACGCCGACTCCGGTACAGGGCACGCAGCGCGGGGCCAGTACAAGTGCCGGTTCCATCGGTTTGCAGCAAAACAGCGAACGCCGTCCCAACCTGGTAACACTGGATATGCAGCTGTTTAAAGATATACCGCTGGACTTTTTTGATAAGGAGACAAAGCTTCAGCTTTTCCTGAAAGTTTACAATCTGCTGGACGCGCGTAATGAGCAAGTTGTTTGGGGCGACACCGGACGCGCTACCTATACGCTGCAAAGTGCCGTGAGCGGCGCCGATGCCGATCCGCGCTTTATCGTCCGGCCCGATTTTTACACCGAACCGCGACGCGTACAGTTTGGCGTTTCGTTTGACTTTTAAAAACGAGAGACAACAGATATGAAACTGAAACACCTTATTCGGCTGGCTGCCATAATCGCCATTTTGCCCGCCCTTGTTTCCGCGCAGTATTACGAGACCCTCAAAGGGCATCCCAATAATCGTGAAAAAAACGTTCACAGCGGCAACCAGGTACGGACAACCTTTTTTAATTATGGTCTTATTGGCCGTGAAAATGCCGCTGAAGATTTTGGCGGTGAATGGCCTATCAACAGCGGTCATTTTTACGTAGGCGACATCAGCATCATGGTAGGTGCTGAAATTGAGTTATCCGACGGCCAGATCATTACGCCCGTGACCGTGTCTGACGGACCGCGCGGCAGCAACGATGTTGACCCCAATGATCCCACCTTTTTCTGGGGCTGGGAGCCGTTGCCCGGTTTTAACGCTTCCGACAGTGGCGTTGCCATGAGCCATCAGCGGGGAACCTGGCCCACGGACTGGCCCGACAGACGCACCGATGCCAACGACCCCGGCTGGCCCGGACAGTGGAACGGCTTTTTTGGCAAGGACCAGTTTAATGCCGACCAGGAAAGCTACTGGGCAATGGATGACAACCGCGATAAGGAGTTTATTCGTGGTTTTGACTTTTTCCCAGATGCCAATGACACGACTCGCGGAGGTTTGGCTTTGCTTGCCAATGTCCGTGGTTTGCAGTGGTCGCAAACCCTGGCTCAAAATACAGTCTTTTGGCTTTATGATGTGACTAACATCGGTACAACCAATTACGATAAAGCCGTTTTTGGCATGATCGTCGGTACTACAATCGGCGGCGACGGTGATACAAACGATGACAACTCCCGTTTTAATGCCCGAGAAAACATCACCTATTCCTGGGATAATGATAATATCGGCGGAACGGGATGGACACCTGTTGCTTACCTGGGTTACGCCTTCCTGGAAAGCCCGGGCAATAGCGTAAATGGTTTTGATGATGACAATGATGGTACTGATGGAAGTGCGGTAATCACGGAAGATTTATTGTTACCGCGGGTCATACAGACAGGCGAGCAGGTAGTTACGATCGATTATGATTCACCGTTCTTTACACGCAGCGTTGTAGATTTTCCCGCCGAAGGCATCACGTTTACCGTAAATGATGAAACTTATTCCTTCCAGCCCGGCGATACGCTGTACGAACAGCCCTATGATAATATTGATAACAACCTAAACGGTCTTATCGATGAAAACACAGAGATCCAGGACGGTATCGATAACAACAACAACGGTCTGGTAGATGAAGAAAACCCGCAAATCGGTTTGGCCTATAAAGACTTTATCGGCGGTAACAGCACCAATCCGCTTATAGATGAAAGCCGTGCCGACGGTATTGATAATGATGGAGACTGGAACGCCTCGATTGATGACGTGGGTCTGGACGGTCAACCGGGTACAAACGACTTTGGCGAAGGTGATGGATTGCCCACGTCGGGTTACCAGGACGATGGCACAGGTAATCTTGTTGACACGGGTCTTCCCGGTGAGCCTAATATCGATAAAACGGATATTGACGAGTCTGACCAGATCGGTTTGACGAGTTTCTATTTGTTCAAGCCGTTTAACCTGATCCGCCTGCGCAACGATGACCAGCTTTGGGAAACACTGCTTCCCGGCTACTTCGACGACGAACTGCAGAACGATGACGTGGACTTTATCTACGGAACGGCTTACTTCCCGCTTCAGGTCAACCAGACCGAACGCATCTCGCTGGCCTTCTTCTTTGGTAATAACGAAAACGAAATTTTCCGCACAAAGAATACCGTACAGCTTATTTATAATAACGATTACAATTTTGCAAAAGCACCCCAGTTGCCCAAGCTTAGGGCTGCCGCGGGTGACAACAAAGTTACCTTGTATTGGGACAGCAATTCCGAGCAGAGTTATGACAGGCTTTCGGAAGTTGTTACCGGTGACGGTAATGATTTTGAGGGGTATAAAGTCTACCGCGCTACCTTCCCCACCTGGGATGAAACGGGTGTTGTTACCAACGTGTTTGGCAGCCGCATAAGTGACGTGCCTGTTGCGCAATTTGATATTGTAAACGCCGACAGCGGCTTTTTCCCCGAGGTTGATCCGCAGACGGGCGCTGTATTTTACCTGGGAGATAATACGGGATTGCGCCACACCTATGTAGACACCACGGTTAAAAACGGTTTCAACTATTTCTACGCGGTTACCGCTTATGACCGCGGTATCAACGCAACAGATCCGACCTCCGGTGAGCGCCGCATTCTGCAGCCGTCGGAAACATCCAAATTTGCCGCCATCAACACGGCCGGTGAAATTGAGCTGGGCCAGAATGTGGTAGTGGTGCGGCCTGAAGCTCCGGTTGCCGGATATGTACCGCCGGGCGATGCCATGGAAAGCCTGGAGCGCGTTGATGGCGATGCCAGCGGCAGCGTCTCCCTGGAGGTTATTGATCCGCTGGAGGTAAAGGACGGCAATACCTATCAGGTTGGCTTTACGGACAAGTACATCGTTCGCGGAGCAAGCGATACAACCTTCCTGCGTACGACGGATGGCTTTTATGTGTACAATGTGACGACGGGTGATACCGTTGTACCTCTGAATACAAATATTAACGTGGACGCCACCGTATTTGATGGCGTGAAACTGCGCCTGCGCAACGATTGGATTACCGGTCCTGTACCTACGGAGGTTACATGGACGGACACAACGCGCAATATCCTGAAGCCGACACCCGCGGGATGGTCTGTGCTCAGCCTCAGTGTTTTCCAGGGCGTGCGCTATCCGGCCAGTTACCAGATTGAAGTAGGCGAAGCGGGTATAGACACCAGCTCCAACTTCCTGGTGCCCAACAGCTTCAGAAAAACGCCGGTCAATTTCCGCGTCAAGAACACGTCGGAAAACAGATATGTAGAATTTAACGTCCTTGAGCGCGGACCGGACAACAACGTTAACTCCGAGCCGGACAGCTTAAAAGGCGTTCTGGACGGAAATGATATAGTCATATTCTTTGAATATAATCAGTTAAGAGATCGCTATGATCCAACATATAGCGTAACCATGTCATTATGGGACAGCACAAAAGTCCTGCCGCAGGCCGGTGACGTGCTCATCCTGCCGGTTAACAAACCTTTCCTGAGCTATGACCGTTTTGAGTTCACGGCAGAAGGTCCGGAAGAAGACAAAACGCTTGCAAAAGACGATCTTGACAAAATTAAAGTTGTACCCAACCCCTACATTGCCGCCGCAGCCTGGGAGCCGCGAAACACCTTCAGCAGCGGGCGCGGTGAACGGGCCATTCACTTTATCCACCTGCCCAAAGTGTGTACCATCCGCATATACAATGTGCGAGGCGAACTCGTCGATACGATCCATCACGAGTCCACCGTTACCGATGGTACCGCGGATTGGGACCTGCTGAGCAGGGATCAGCTGGATGTGGCCTATGGTGTTTACATCTATCACGTGGATGCGCCGGGGATTGGCAAAAAAGTCGGCAAATTCGCCGTCATCAAATAACAACGAGAAACGATTTATCGGGAAGAGGTTAGCACTATGAACCGAAAACTCGCATTGTTTGTGATAACCGTTTTGCTGGGCGCCCAGGTGGTTGCCGAGGCGCGCGACGTTACAAAGGTGGGTACAACGGCTGCTCCTTTCTTAACCATCGGTGTTGGCGCAAGGCCGCTTAGTATGGGCGGCGCTTTTACCGCTGTTTCCAACGACGCGTCCGCGTTGTTCTGGAACGTTGGCGGTATTGCCCAGCTCGACAGACCTGAAATAATTTTCAACCACTCCGATTGGCTGGCGGATATAAATTTTGAGTTTGCCGGCGTTGCGGTGCCGGTGGGTACGGCCGGTGTATTCGGCGTGAGCATTACCAACCTGAATATGGGCGAATTTGAACAGACCACGGAGGACAATCCGGAAGGTACCGGTGTGACGTTCTCGGCCGGAAGTTTTGCCGTAGGCCTCTCCTATGCCCGTCGCCTGACGGACAAATTCATGATTGGTTTCACGGGTAAATACATTCAGGAAGATATCTATAACTCTTCGGCCAGCGGTTTCGCCCTTGACGTGGGCGCCTTGTTTACCACGCCTTTCGACGGGCTGCGTCTTGGTATCAGCATCTCCAACTTTGGCGGCAAAATGCAGATGAGCGGCGATGACCTGCTGGTGCAGGTGGACATAAATAAAAATATCAGCGGTAATAATGATCAGCTTAACGCTTTGCTGGAAACGGGCCAGTATGACCTTCCCCTGTTGTTCCGGTTTGGGCTGGCTTACGATCTGGTTAATAACGAAAAAAACACAATGACCCTTGTGTCCGACGTGATGCACCCCAATGACAACGCGCAAAGCGTAAATGCCGGCGCCGAATATGTGTATGACAATATGCTGGCGCTGCGTGGCGGCTACAAAGCACTATTCCTGCCGGACAGCGAAGAAGGCTTTACCGTGGGTGGCGGCATCCGTCAGGATTTTGGCGGTCTCAACATGCAGCTCGATTATGCCTTTGAGCATTTCGGGCGGCTTGATAACGTTCAGAAATTCACCATTTTTCTGCGCCTTTAAGCGGGTGCAGGATTTTAAAACCTTTACTCTAACCATCAACAGGAGGTATATCTATGAGAGTCAAAGCTACATTCGTCTCTCTGATAGTGTCGCTCTTTATGATTACCACTTCGTTCGCCCAGGAAGCGGAAACATTCGAAGTGATTTTCAATTGCGACATATCCGTTCAGGAGCTCTCCGGTACATTTGATCCGGCAACGGATACGCTCGATGTACGCGGCAGCTTCAATGGCTGGGCCGGTCCCAGCGACATCCTGGCGCCGGATCTGTTTGATCCGAGTCTCTATTCGACTCTGGTTGAACTGGAACTGACTCCGCTTCAGGATACGGTTTATTACAAGTACGTAATAACCAATAGCAGCGGTACCGTTTGGGAAAGCCGCGCTTTTGATCCGGATTTCAATACCGATAACCGCGCTTTCTTCGCCACGGGTAATGAGCCGGACGACAATGGAAACGACCTGAAAGAGGTTGTTCTGGATACCGTCTACTTCAGCGATATCAGCCCGGACGATATTTTTACGACTGAAACCGATGTCGTTTTTGAAGTCGATATGACTCCGGCCATCGATTATCTCGATATCTACGGCGAGATTACTTTTGGCGGCGGCGATGTTACCAGCATCGATGACGTATTCCTGGCCTCCGGCCACTCCGGCACCGACCCGGAAATGGCCTGGGTTTGGGACCTGACACCCGGCGATCCAAAGCGTGAAGCGCTTAAGATGAATGACTCCGGTATGGATGGTGACAGGGTTGCCGAAGACGATATCTGGTCCATTACCGTAACCTTTAACCCCGGTGCCGGTACGGACATGGTTTGGAAATACGGCATCAATGGCTATGATAACGAAGCCGGCTTTGCCCAAAACCACACGGGTGATGTAAGCACATCGCCTGTTTTCCGTGAGTTTGGCTCCAATGGCGATCTTTATGTTATTGAGCCGGGCGAAAAAGATGAATTCGAAGTTGTATTCAACTGCGACATCTCCATCCAGGAGCTTTCCGGTACATTTGATCCGGCTACGGACACATTGGATGTACGCGGCAGTTTCAACGGCTGGAGCGGTCCGAGCGATATTCTTTCTCCGGACCTGTTCAATCCAAGCCTCTATTCAACGATTTGGGTAGATTCGCTTACGCCGATTGCTGACACGGTTTATTACAAGTATGTCATTACCAACAGCAGTGGTACCGTGTGGGAAAGCCGTGCTTTTGATCCCAAATTCAATACGGATAACCGTGCCTTCTTTGCCGTTGGTAACGAAGAAGACAGCAACGGTAACGACATCCGCGAAGTTGTCCTGGATACGGTTTATTTCAGCGACATCGGTCCGGATGATATTTTCACAACCGAAACCAACATCGTTTTCGAAGTTGACATGACTCCGGCTATCGGTTACCTGCAGCAGTATGGTAACATTACCTTTGGCGGCGGTGATGTAAGCAGCATTGACGATGTATTTCTCGCTTCCGGCCACTCCGGTACTGATCCGGAAATGGCCTGGGTATGGGACCTTACTCCCGGCGATCCCACGCGTGAAGCGCTGAAGATGAATGACGCTGGTACGGACGGTGATGCTACGGCCGGTGATGACGTCTGGTCGATTACGGTTACCTTCAACCCCGGTGCCGGTGTGGACATGGTTTGGAAATACGGCATTAACGGTTTTGATAACGAAGCCGGTTTTGCCCAGAACCATACAGGCAATGTTACGACTTCTCCGGTATTCCGTGTATTCGGTTCCAACGGTACCTATTATGACAGCGTAACAGCTATCGATGACTACAGCGATATCATCGCTCCTGAAGGCATCAGCCTGCGCCAAAACTATCCGAACCCCTTCAACCCCAGCACAAACATTGAGTTTGTTCTGAACAAAGCTACGGATGTTCAGCTTGTTGTTTATGATGTAACCGGTCGTACAATCCGTACGCTGGTTAACGGTCAGTTAACGGCCGGACCTCATAAGCTGGTATGGAATGGTTTGGATAACAGCAATGTCCAGGTTGGCAGTGGAATCTATTTCTACCAGCTGCGCGCCGGCGACGTTGTACAAACACGTAAAATGGTAATGATGAAATAAGCGTGGTTTGATCTGACAAGGAGGCGCTCCTGCGCCTCCTTTTTATTTTTATCCATAAAGCATAACGGACGAATCATTGCAATAAGCCTGTGTCCGGGTTTATTACAGTGATTCCAGATGGAGATTTATCGTGTCCAAAGTACGTATTGTTGCAGAATATTTTTCATTCTTGAAAGAAAATAAAAAGTGGTGGCTTTTTCCCATCATTTTCATCTTAATCAGCCTCGGTCTGCTTATTGTTTTAACGCAGGGCAGTGCGCTGGCACCGTTTATTTACACCATTTTCTAGCGGTGTTTTCCTAAACAGGGAGCTGAAGCATGAGTACTCTTGATTATGGAATAGTTATTGTCTACCTGCTTTCGATGATCGGGGTGGGGCTGTACTTCCAGCGCAAGGCCTCGGCTGATATAGAGTCTTACTTTTTGGGGCAGCGCGGCATACCCTGGTGGGCGCTGGGCGCATCCGGCATGTCGTCCAACCTGGATGTCAGCGGAACAATGATCAATGTGGCCCTGGTCTTCGCTCTTGGTATCAGCGGCTTTTTTGTCGAGATACGCGGCGGGGTTACACTGATTATGGCTTTCCTGATGATCTTTATGGGCAAGTGGAACCGCCGGGCCCACGTTATGACACTGGCCGAATGGATGAACCTGCGCTTCGGAAAACGGCGCGATGGCCATATTGCCCGTGTTATCGCCGCATTCTCCAATATCGTAATGACGATCGCCATGATAACTTATTTTGCCATCGGCTCGGGTAAGTTCATTGCCGAGTTCCTGGGCATACCCGGTATGTTTGGCCTGTCGCCGCAGTTCTGGGCTGCAACCCTTATGATTTTCCTGGCGATGATCTATACGGTGGCTTCCGGATTATACGGTGTTGTCTGGACAGATGTTTTTCAAAGCGTTATTATTTTCGGGACCATTGTTGTAATCTGCTTTATCGCTTTTACGCAATATGTATTGCCGGAAGAGTTCCTGATCTCATTGCCGATGAAAGGGGGCGGCTACGAAGAATTCTGGATGACCAAGGCGGCCTGGACCGACATAACGCCTGAGTGGACGCTCAATATTGACCCGGACTCGCATTACGCCATTTATAATCTTTTTGGGGTAGCCATTTTGTTTTACCTGCTCAAGGTAACCATCGAAGGCAGCGGCGGTACAAGCGGCTACATGATTCAACGCTACTTCGCCGCCAAAAGTGATAAAGAAGCCGGATTGCTTTCTTTCTTCTGGACCTTTCTGCTTAGTTTCCGCTGGCCTTTTATTATTTCGATTGCCATGATGGGAATTGGTTATGGCATGACGCACGGTGTGATCGATGATCCGGAAACGGTGCTGCCGGTAGTGATCAACCAGCTTGTTCCGATCGGCGTTAAGGGATTTCTTGTGGCCGGTCTTATGGCGGCGGCCATGTCGACATTCGACTCCACGGTAAATGCCGGCGCCGCTTACTGGGTAAAGGATATTTACCAGGCTTACATCAACCCGAAGGCCAGCGAAGCAACCATGATGAGGCATTCACGCTGGTCAAGCGTAATCATCGTGCTTCTGGGCCTTGCGTTCAGCGTCTTCATTCGCAATATCAACGACATTTGGGGCTGGCTTACCATGGGTATCGGTGCGGGGCTGATTGTGCCCATGCTTGTGCGCTGGTATTGGTGGCGCTTTAACGGCTATGGCTTTACGGCGGGAACCATTATGGGGATGCTGGCAGCTTTTTACCAGCGCATCTTCTGGCCCGATATCCCGGAATACTTTGCGTTTTCGTTTGCGGCAGGAATGTCGCTGGTGGGTATTATCGTCGTAACGCTGCTTACGCCCAAAACCGAAGAAAAGGTACTGCTTCGCTTCTACAAAAAAACACGACCCTTTGGGTTATGGGGACACATTAAAAAGCAGCTGCCCGATGCAGTGGCGGAGAAGATAAATAAAGAAAACAGGCGCGACATTTTCTCAATCTTTTTTGCGGTGCCCTGGCAGCTTTCGCTGTTCCTGACCTGGATGATGCTTATGGCCAGGGAGTGGGACAAGTTTTTTGCAGTTCTAACGATTTTGATCGTCACCTCAGTGGTGCTTTATTTCTCATGGTACCGTCATTTGAACGACGAAGTGGATACGGGGCCGGACGACCCCGAATAAGCGAATTATCCACAGCGCAAAAGATAAAATATTACGATTGTGTGATTGATGTTTACACAACAAGCGAAAAATCGTCCGGCGCGCGCATCAAAGTAAATCGTTTAATAACAAAGGTTTAGTTGTGTTATTGCATGCAGACATGCGCTAAACAAGGCATTTTGTAATAATGAGGACAGCTCTCAGAACGGCGTTTATCCACAAGTTATCCACAATTTCCGTCAAAGCCTGTTTTCTCGCGGCTTCAGCGTTTTTATTGGCTTTCTGTGGCTGCGCGGAAGAAAAAAAAGATTTTATAGAAACGCTGCATGAAGCTGCCGGTGTGGAGGGGGAACAACGACAGCTTTTTATAGACAACTGGCTGGGTAGTTTCGAAAATTATCCGCTTATCGAAGACAGCCTCGTCTATTTTTTGTACCGTAATAAAAAAGACCTGCCCGTTTATGTAACAGGTGATATGTCGGGCTGGCGGCCCAAAGGCATCCCCATGCTGCGAATAGTGGATACCGACCTTTACTACGCCCAGGTCGTATTTCCCGCGGATGCGCGTCTGGAGTACAAGATTGTAGTCGCCGGAGAATACCAGCTCGACAGCCTCAATGCGCGAACTGCCAGGGGCGGTTTCGGCGAAAACTCGCTGCTGCTCATGCCGCATTATGAATACCCTGATGAGTGGCTGATGCGAAAAGACCGCAGTTATACACAGTTGGATACGATAAGCTTAGCGAAGAGCCAAAAAGCGCCGGAGCGGGAGGTTTATGTGTACCGCAATCAGCGGGCAACACCGGCTTCTCCGCTGATTATTTTTCATGACGGCTCAGATTATTTGCGTTTGGCCAATGCTGCCGTGATCCTGGATAATCTCATATCGGAAAACGCCATTCCTGCGCTTAACGCCCTTTTCATAAATCCGCTTGATCGCATGAAAGAATATCGCATGAGCGATGAATTCCTGCGCCTGATTTTTGAAGAGGTTATTCCGGAAGCAAAAGCAAAGTACGGTTTTGCGGAAAATGCGCCCCTGATTATGGGCGGCGCTTCGCTCGGCGGTCTGATATCATTTTATGCTTTAAAGGATTACGCGGGGGAACTGCAAGCCGTCTTTTCGCAGTCCGGCTCTTTCTGGATCGACAGTCTGCGCATTCTGGACGAGCTGGAAGATGCTTCGTTTCCGGAGACAAAGCTTTATTACAGTTTTGGCAGCTTTGAAAACCAGGACAGCGTTCATAGCCGACTTCGGACTTTTTTGACGGAGAAGGACGCTTCATTTAACAGCGATGTTTATGCCGAAGGGCATAACTGGGGACAATGGGGTGGACATCTGGATGATGCTCTCCTTTACATTTTTAACGATCGGACAATTTATGGCATTAGATGATATTGCCCTGCGCATGAAAAAACTGGGCTTTACAACCTACGAGGCTAAAGCGTATGTCTCGCTTTTGCAAAACCACCCGGCAACCCGCTATGAGCTGAGCAAACATTCCGGCGTCCCGCGTTCGGCTATTTACGACGTAATCAGCAAGCTGGAAGCGATGGGTGCCGTTAACGGACTTTATACCGAGCCGCAAAAGTACACGCCTCTGCCGCCGGACCAGCTTTTTGATCTGCTGGAGCGCCAGTTCCGTGAGCGTGTAGAAGATGTGCGCAAATCGATGAAAACATTCGAAACGGCCATAGAGCCGGGCCACCTGTGGAACATCGTTGGTTATGAAAACATGATCCATAAAGCGCGCGAGATGGTTGAAAAGGCGCGAAAATGCATTTATTTGTCGGTGTGGAGCCGTGAAGCCGGTATGCTGCGCTCGGAGTTGAAGCAGGCACGTAAACGCGGTGTAAAGGTCATCCTTTTTTCTTTTACCGAGTTGGCTGAAAAGGGAGATTGTGTGTACAGCTACAACCTGCCGGAGCGCGAGCTGATGCGCATATGGAATCATAAAATCATTTTGGTGGTGGATCAAAAGGAGTTGCTAATGGGGGACGCCGATAACAAGCTGCCTAAAAAGACGGCCTGGACGCAAAACACGGCCATCGTTGATATAGCCACGAACCATATCATTCTCGATATTACTTTGTTTGGCATGCGTAATGGCATCGATGTGTCGCAGACGGTGACGGAGATGCAAAAGGGCGATACCGACCAGTTGCAGGTGCTGTTGCAGAAATCGGAAGCCATGAGTGTGGGATGAAAGACGAGCAGCGTTTTCGTGAGATTATTTCCAAAGTAAAGGATGATGCCGTTGAACGCGTCTTGCACCGCGAGCTTTCCCGCAAGGTGTGTGAAGGACCTGCCGTTCCCGATTGGCTTTCCGGCAAAACACTCTATGAGGTTTACCTGCGCAATTTCTCGCAGCAGCGTACGTTCCGCGCTCTCACGCAGAGACTTGACCATCTAAAGGAACAGGGCTTTGATGTACTCTGGCTGATGCCCGTCTGGGAGATCGGTGAGAAGGATCGCAAAGGCTCACAGGGCTGCCCCTATGCCGTGCGTGATTATTACACGCTTAATGCTGAATACGGCGGAGAAAATAAGCTGCGCGAACTGGTGAATGAGGTGCATAAACGCGGCATGCACATCATTATCGATATGGTGGCCAACCACGTGGCGCCGGATTACCGTCTGCTGGAAAATGAACCGGGACTGATCCAACGTGACGAAAAGGGCAACCCAAAGCGCAAAGTTGCCGGCTGGAGCGATATTACCGATCTCAATTATGATAATCCCGAAACGCGTGAACATATGCGCGGCGTCATCAAATACTGGCTGGAAAAGTTCAACCTGGATGGTTTCCGCTGTGACGTGGCGGGCATGGTACCGCTGGATTTTTGGAAAAAACTCATCCCCGAACTGGAAGCGATCAATCCAAATATTTACATGCTGGCCGAGTGGGATGGCGCCATGCTGCACCGGCGCGCTTTTCACAGCACCTACGACTGGGTCTTGAATGAACTGATGGTGTTAGTGCGCGAAGGGAAAGAATCGGCCCATGTTTTGCTTGAATGGCAAAGGCTGCGCCGCGACTACTACCCGCAAAACGCGTTACCGTTGCGCTTTCTGGAGAACCATGACAAGCAGCGCGCGGCAAAAGTCTTTGGCGTAAAAGAGCAGATTCCATTTCTGGTTGTTGTTTATACGTTCGACGGGCTGCCGCTTGTTTACAACGGGCAGGAGATTGGTGCCATGCATAAGCCTTCTCTTTTTGAACACGAGCCTATTGAATGGGAGAATGGCGATGCGGACATAAACGCAATCTACAAGCGGTTGATTGATTTAAGAAAAGCATACCCCTTAATGACTTCCGGCGATATACGGCAGCACGTGCACAACGCCATCCCCGATGTGTTGCTTTACGAAAAGCCGGGAGATAAACCGCTCCTGGTTGGCGCAAACATGCGCGGCGAAGAACGGAAGCTGCAGATGCCGGCTACGCTTGCCGGAAGATTGGGCAGGTGCCGCGAGTTATTTAACAGCAGCAAACAGCTGGATTGCCGTGAAAACGAGCTTAAGCTGGAACCATGGCAGGCTTTTATCGTGGAACTGGTCAAATAAATAAGCGGTTTTAAGGCCGCCAAAATCTAAACAATATCAGGTATTTTATGATGCGAAAAATCCTTACCGTTTTATCCGTACTTGTCGTTTGGTCTCAGGCGCAAATTGTCACCTCCGACCCGCAATTCCCGACGCGCTTTGATGACATTACGATTTATTTTGACGCTTCACTTTCAACCGGAACAGGCGGGGATGATGGTTCCAGCCTGGCCGGCTACAGTAGTAATGATGTGTACGCCCATACCGGCGTTACCATAGAAGGCGAGGGCACGTGGAATTATGTGGTAGCCCCGTGGGGAGTTAACGTACCGCAGGCTCAGCTAAGCCGCGTTGAGGGCGATTTGTGGAAGCTGGATGTCGGCGATCCTTACGATTATTACAATGTACCGGCCGGCAAAAAAATAACGCAGCTCAGTTTTGTGTTCCGCAATTCAGACGCAAGTAAAACCGGCCGTATGAAGCCGGATGGTGCGGATATCTTTTATGATCTGTATGAGCCCGGTATTACCGCCACTATTGTTGCACCTGAAATAAATACGGCTTTCGGCGACCCGCGCCGCTCCCCGGTTTTTGCCGACGAAGGCGAAGCGGTGGAGATCCGCACTATAGGTGTTGCCATCGGAACGCAGGTTGCCTCCATGCAGCTGCTATTGAACGAAGCCATTTTGACCCAGGTTGAGAATGACACCCTGGATTACAGCTATAGCACGGAGGATGGCGGCCTTACCATTCTGGAGGTAGTGGCTACGGATACGGCCGGGATAAGCGACACCACATCGCTGAGCATAATGGTTAATCCTGCTGTTGTTAATGAGGCGCGCCAGCAAAACGTTCGGGATGGTATTAACTACATCGATGATAACACGGTGGTTTTGTCACTGCTGGCGCCGGCGAAAGAGTTCGTTTATGTGATTGGCGACTTCAATGACTGGTTTGTTGATGAAAATTATGCCATGAAGCGCGATTCGGTAGACGCGCTGCACGTGCATTGGTGGCTGGAATTAAGCGGACTGACAGCCGGTGAAGAGTATGCCTTTCAATATCTTGTTGATGGCGAAATACGCGTGGCCGATCCTTATTCTGAAAAAATACTCGATCCCTGGAACGACGACGACATTCCCGCGGTAACCTATCCCAATTTGAAGCCCTATCCGGAAGGCAAGAGTGAGCAGGCTGCTTCCGTATTGCAAACCGCGAAGCCGTCTTATAGTTGGCAGATCAGCGATTTTCAGCGCCCGCCCCAGGAGGAATTGATCGTTTACGAATTACTCTTGCGTGATTTTGTGGCAGCCCGCAATTACCAGGCGCTGATAGATACCCTGGATTACCTGCAAAACCTGGGGATCAACGCTATTGAGCTGATGCCGGTAAATGAATTTGAAGGCAACCAGAGCTGGGGCTACAATCCATCGTTTCACATGGCGCTGGACAAATATTACGGCACGCCGGAAAAATTCAAGCAATTTGTCGATGCCTGCCATGAACGCGGCATTGCGGTGATTCTGGATATAGTGCTGAACCACGCATTTGGACAATCGCCTCTGGTGCGCCTTTACGCTAACGGCACGTACGGCCCGCCCAGCGCGGACAATCCCTGGCTGAACACAGAAGCAAAACATCCTTTTAATGTTGGTTACGACTTCAACCATGAAAGCATTCTGACCAAAGAATTTGTAGACCGCGTTAACGCCTACTGGATTGAAGAATACAAAATTGACGGTTACCGTTTTGACCTTTCAAAGGGCTTTATGCAGAGCGGTGATTTTTTTGGTTACAACAGCGGCCGGATCAGCTTGCTTAAGCGTATGGCCAATAAAATCTGGGAGATCGATTCCACTTTTTATGTGATCCTGGAACACCTCGGCGAAAATAACGAAGAGCGTGAACTTTCCAATGCCGGTATGATGCTGTGGGGCAAAATGACCGACCCCTACAATGAGGCGACCATGGGCTACCATGAAAGCGGCAAATCCGATATTTCATGGGGTTATTATGAAAATCGCTTCTGGAGCGAGCCTAATCTCGTCACGTATATGGAGAGCCATGACGAAGAGCGCTTGATGTTTAAAAATAAAACTTACGGTAACAGCAGCGGTGATTATAATGTAAAGGATCTGGCCACCGGTCTGGAGCGCATTAAAACGGCTGCCGCCTTCTTTTTCACCCTCCCGGGCCCCAAGATGATCTGGCAGTTTGGTGAGCTGGGTTATGACTATTCGATTAATTATCCTTCGGGAACCGATGACGACCGCTTAACGCCAAAGCCGGTCCGCTGGGATTATTTCCAGGATGAAAACCGCCGTAAGGTTTATAAAGCTTTTGCCGCCCTGCTTAAGATGCGCCGGGAAACAACGCTTTTCCGCGACCCTGATGCGCTGGAAAACATGAGCGTCAGCGGTGCAGTTAAGCGCATAAAGCTGAGCAATGACGACATGAGCGCGTCGATCATTGGCAACTTCGACGTTGTGAACCGCAATATCAGTCCGCAATTTAAGCACGGCGGTATGTGGTATGATTACTTTTCGGGAGACAGCGTTTTAATTTCCGCGACGGACACGGTATATACACTAAAGCCGGGGCAGTTTTACATCTTCACCGATAAAAAGCTGGAGACTCCTGAACCGGGCATATTGACATCGCTGGAAGATGATATTTTCACGGAAGTGCCGAAGCAGTTCCGGTTGGAGCAGAATTATCCCAATCCGTTCAACCCGCAAACCACCATTCGCTATAGCCTGGCCAAAAGCGGCAAAGTAAACCTGGCGGTTTATGACGCGCTCGGCCGTGAAATCAAAACACTCGTAAACGGCAATCTACAAGCCGGAGAATATGATGTGGCCTTTGACGCCTCGTCATTGGCTAGTGGCGTATATTACTACCGCCTGCAAGCGGACGGCTTTGTGCAAACCCGCAAAATGCTATTAATAAAATGATCTGAAAATTAAAAGCCCCGCGCATAACGGGGCTTTTTTTTTATTCTCATTTATCTTTAAAACTTCAAACAACATCTACAGCGCAACCTGAAGCGAAAGCAGGACGGACGAGCCGCTATGCCGCGCCTGCATTTTCAGCGCAGGGTAGTCACGCCAAAGCGCATCGCCCACGTTCCATAGCCAGAAAGCGGCTGTTGCCAGCGTAAGGCCTTTGCGCCATTTCTGCGTGGTATTATAGCGATCGTAAAGCTCCTGAATGCGCGCCGGCTCGTTGGAATCCAGATAATCGCTGCGATAGGAACGCTCCAGGATATAGCTGCCCAGCGTGGCGAGCCCAAGCGTTGCAAATCCCCCGCCTACATAGTAAGCACGCTGCTCCTGCTCCTTGTAGTACTGTCCCCACCCGGGCAAAACCATCGAGCGCCAGGCGGCGGCAGGCCGTTTGTCCTGAACAAACACATAGCGCGTCAGCGAGGACTCAGCTGCCGACGTCGGATTATTGCTTCTGTATGCTTTGCGTATCTCGTCAAAAAAGGAGCGCAGTTTTGGGGAGGCTTCGGCCTGGCCCGGTTCATAATCCGGTTTTAAAGAGAGCAACGAAAAAAAATGGAAACGCGCCGAATCGTTTTGCGACAGGTTGAAAAAGGAAAAAGCCATGTACTTATGCGCGCTGACCAGCTGCTCCCGGTCCAGCGATGCCGATTCCTGCAACGCTTTGCGTCCTGCCGCGATGGCTTCGCGGAATTCTACACGTTCGTAATGGTATTGCAGTCGGAAAAGATCATAGTTTTGCTCCTGTGCACGCAGCAGGCCGGGCGCGGAAAGCAGCAACAGCAATAGCAGGATTTTATTTAACATAAAGAAGTTTTTGTGTTTGTTGCGTTTTTCCGTTTTGAATCGTTACAAAATAGACGCCCGTGGCCACGTTCAAATCCGACGTCTGCCAGCGCAGGGTATGGCTGCCCGTACCAAGCGTGCCATCATGCAGAGTTGCCGCTTTGCGTCCGCTGTAATCATATACATCAACAGAAAAATGCGCGCTGCCCGATACGTCAATCCGTATGTTTACCTGTCCGTTAAAGGGGTTGGGATAAGCCGGATGCATGCTGAAACCTTGCGGAAAGCTTGCCGGCTTTTCCCCGCCCGGCAACGCCGTAGCCAGCGGGCGATAAACATGATTGTGCCGTACAATGCGGTTTTCCGGTCCCTCAAAACCGCCGAGCACAAATATCTCGTCTTCGAGAACAGCAGCGGTCATCCCGCTGTGCGGCATGGGCATATCGACGCCCTCGTAAATCTCGCCGCTGAAAAAATTATACACCTCAACTTTTGTGGTCTTTCCATCGGCTGTTTCGCCACCAAAAAGATAGACGAGGCTGTCGAACACCGCAGTGGCTCCATAACCCCTTGGTTCGCTCAGCAATCCGCAGGCCTCCCAGGTGTGGTCGCCGGAATCCGGCGCGGATTTGTAACAGCTGTTGATGCGTCCGTATTGAAATCCGCCAAAAATATAAACCGTGTCCCACCAGGCCGCAGAAAAGAAAGCGCTGCGCGGCGAATCCATCTGGAAGGCAGACTCTTCCCATTTATCATCTTCCCAGTTATACCACTCGATGTTACTAACCAGGTCATATATCTCTTCCTGGCCACCCAGAACAAAAATCTTGTCGCGTAACACGTGGGCGCTGTGACCTTCGCGCTCTTCATCCAGGTCCTCAACCTCTTCCCATTTGTTTTCTACCGGATCATAAAGCTCAACACTTTTGAGAACAGAATTATTGTCGCGCCCGCCAATCAGAAAAATTTTGCCATATTGGACCACGGCGGCGGCATTGTAACGGGGTGTCTCGAAAGGCGCCACGCGCGTTGTATCCCAGGTTTTTGTTTGCGGATTGTATACTTCAACGCTGTTAAGAACATGGTTGCCGTTTGTCTTGCCACCTAAAACGTAAATCTCACCATTCAACACCACGGAGCTGGCGCCGGCACGCGGAATCTCCATTTGCGGCCCGTTGACCCACTCACCCGCGAGAAGCGGTATTATAGCAGCGAAGATGATGTAATAAAAAATGCTTTTCATAGTTCCTGCCTGGTTATTTCCAGTGCCTGTTTATACAAATCATATGCCAGAAGAGATAAAGCTAAAACGCTTTTCGGTTACCTTACCGGCCTCAATGCGGATCGTATCGACCAGCGCCGGGTAAGATGGGTTCTCTATGCGCAATACATGGCGGCCCTGTGGCAAAGCAAAATCCTGCAGCGGCGTTTCCCCCACCAGTTCGCCGTTTACAAATACATTGCCCCAGGGTACGGCCAATACGCTCAGAAAGCCGTTAACGGCGGGCAAAAGCACGTCCAGCGTATCACTGTTGCCGGCGGCCAGGCGCACTGTTCTGGTAATATTCTGCCGTGACGGATGACGGAATTCCAGCGTATAATCCCCGGCCTTTCTCTCCAGCGTAAAGGGCGTTGTCTGCACATAGCCGTTGTCCAGGTACACTTCGGCCCACGGGACCGCGCGCACATGCAGCCGGCCCATGGCGCTATCCGGGTGGATGGCGCTTTCATCCACCTTGTCTTTTTGTGCGATTGCTTCATTGGGTGTTGCAGTTTTTTGCACAGTACCGGCTGTTTTTGCACTATCCGCCCCGGTTTCCGTGACATTGCTTTTTATGCGGCCGATCGTATCCGCTCTTGCTGTGAAGGCGCTGCTGTCCCCGGCGGATTGCGCGCTATTTGTTATTTCCGGTGCTTCATGCAGCAACGCCATTACGGCAATCACCGCGAATACCAGCAACGGGACAATCCAAAACAGCGTCCGTTTCCTTGATTTCGAATGGTCTTCGGCGTGGCGTAAAGCCGCGGATGACTCTTTCTGAACCAGGTCATCCCAACCGGCGCGTTTGCTCACATCTTTTTGCAGCATAAGCTGCAGGCGCTCCCGCCAGGTTTCTGCAACGGGCGGATCGCTGAAGTCAATATCCCGGCCAAGAACATTTTGCAGCGTTGCGGCAATTTGCTCGCTCTTAAAAGGCGATACTCCCGTCAGCGCTTCGTAAAGCGTAACGCCAAAGCTGAATATATCGGCCGCTGCGGATGCAGGCGCGCCTTCAATGAGCTCCGGTGCCATATAAGCCGGTGTTCCCAGGCTCGCACCCTGCTGTGTCATGTGGTTGCCGTCAACAAGATGGGCCAGGCCGAAGTCTGTCAGCCGGAAATGGCCCTCATCGTCAATCAAAATGTTGTCCGGCTTTACATCGCGGTGCACAATGCCCAGGCTGTGAATATAGCGCAGCGCCGAACCGATCTGATCAAACAGGCTCTCCGTTTTTACGCCATCCAGTGGACCGTTTTTTTTCAGATACTGCGCCAGAGTAGAACCGGAAATATACTCCATGGCAATAAAGGCGTGGTCTCCGGAAATGCCGTAATCGTAAACTGTAACAATGTTGTTATGCCTGATACGCGCCAGGGAGCGGGCTTCTCGCGCGAAACGTTCGCGGATTTCATCGTCCTCGCTTACATGGCGGTTTAATACTTTCAGGATCACCGTGCGCTCAAGGCGGATTTGCAGCGCCTTGTAGACCGTGCTTAGCGGGCCGCGCTGCAGTTCGCTTATGACCTGATAACCTTCAATCACCGTTTCCATCCACCATGCCCCAGTCTTTCAACTGATATTGCAGCCATCTTCGCGATACGCCCAGCACTTCCGCGGCGCGTGTGCGATTTCCGCCGGTAAGTTCGATTGTTTTCAGAATGGCGTATTTATTTATCTCTTTTAATGTTTGCCCGATCGGCACATGCTGACCCAGATCCTCGTTTAAACCAAGATGTTGTGTGTCAATTTGCTTTTCATTGCAAAGTACCACGGCGCGCTCAATCGTGTTTTCCAATTCACGGATATTGCCCGGCCAGGTGTACTGCTTCAGCGCCTTCAGGGCATCGGATGTGAACCCTTCCAGGTCCTTGCGGTTCTTCTTGCGGAACAGTTCAAAAAAGTATCGCGACAGCAGTTCAATATCCCCGTCACGCAGGCGCAAAGGCGGCAGTTCCACCGAAATCACGTTCAACCGGTAATAGAGATCCTCGCGGAATTTGCGCTCTTTCACCTGCTCGGAAAGCTTCTTGTTTGTCGCCGAAATAATACGCACATCCACCTGCCGGAATTGGTTTTCCCCAACGCGTTTCACTTCACCGTTTTGTACCACCCGCAGCAGCTTTGTCTGCAGTTCAGGACTGATATCTGCTATTTCATCCAGGAAAACCGTGCCGCTGTTGGCCTCTTCAAATAGCCCCGCCTTATCGCTGGCGGCACCCGTAAAAGATCCCTTTTTGTGTCCGAAGAGTTCGCTTTCCAGGAGGCTGTCCGAAAGGCTGCCGCAGAAAATCGGGATAAACGGTCGCTCGGAGCGCGGAGAGTTTTTGTGAATGCTGCGCGCCACCAGTTCCTTTCCCGTACCGCTTTCACCTTCGATCAAAACGGTGGTGTCGCTGCGGGCAACGGTATGTACAAGTTCCAGCACCTGCTTCATGCGGTTGCTCTTTCCGATAATCTCGGGAAATCTCGCGGACAAATCGCGATCATGCATAAGGCGCAGGTTTTCCCGCTTTAACTCTTCTTTTTCGGCCATGTGTTGCAGCGCAATGGAAGCCTGCCTGCCAAAAGCACGCATAAATTTCAGGCTTTCATTATCAAAGCGGTGGGATGACATCCTGCTGTCCATATAAATGGCGCCAACCACTTTATCCTCCATCAAAAGCGGTGTACATATAACTGATTTTATCTGTTGCAGCATCACGCTTTCAGCACCTGTAAAACGGTCATCTGTCCGTGCGTCCACACTCACAACAGGCTCTTTCTCCGCCAGCACTGTTTTCACCACGCTGGAAGAGTGCGCGTTTATTTCGGTGATCGTCTCACGGGTGATGTTGCGCGCGGCCACCGGCTTGTATTCGGTCGGATTCTCCGGCGTATTCAGCAAAATAAAGCCGCGCTCCGCTTCCAAACCCTTCATGGCCGTATCGATAATGCGGTCCAGCACATCGTTGAGGTCCTTTCCGGAATGGATGGTTTCAGAGATTTCCAATAGCGATTCGTAGGGGTTGTTTTGCATAAAGTATCCTATTCTACTCTGAATGTACTTTCTTTGGAGCGGCTTGTATTGCCAAAGCGATCCACTATGGTCAGTGTCCAGAAATAATCGCCTGCCGGCAGGTTGTGCCGGTACACATAGCTGTCAGCGGTTTGTGAGATGGATTCGATTCGATCTATTTCTACGAGCAGTCCCAGGTCAACAGAAAAAATCGTAATCTGCAGATCAAAGGCGTAGGGCAGGTATATCCTTTCCCAGCTAAAAACAATGCTGTCCTCAGGTACTGTCTCAAAAGCATTCGGCGTTACCGGTAACGGTTCTGTTTCGATAACACGCGTCAAATATATGTTTTCTGAACGGGTAAACATCGAGTCATTGTTGTGGGCATTAAAGATTACCGGATTACCGATAAGGTCATGGATGCTGCTAATGGGCAGGTCATAATCGTATAGGCGGCTGAACCAGCGACCACTTTGCTGCTGCAGATCGAGCGTATCCCTTGTTTGTGTAAGCGGTATATCCATCGTGACAAACCGTATGTCACCGGGTCCGTCGGCATCATCAACCAAAACGCGGGCTTCCAGAAAATAGACATCTTCCACTGGAAACCAGCGTGATATGCGGTGGCTTGTGAGTTGTGTCTCCGCAAAAGACGGTCGGGCATTCAGCCGGAAGTTTAGCGTGTGTCTTTGGGAAACGGTGATATGCACCGTATCGGCAAAAAAACCTTCCGCGCTGCAGGTAATGCGGTATGTGCCCGGCTTTTCAACATCCATGGCATAGCGCCCGTCCGCCGAAGTGATGGCGGTTTTGTCTTCGCCCGCTGCCATGATGATGGCGCGCTCAATGGCCGAGCGGGGCTCAAAAAATGTTGACACCGTTCCTTCCACCATGTATTGAGAGCCGTTGGCCGGATCCAGCGGATTCTCGCGGGCGGCGTCTTCGAAGCAGGAGCCGGTCAGTGAAACAGCCAGGGCGATTTTAAAAATATTCTTAAACATCAGGAATTTTACTGCTTTGGTTGTCCGAAATATAAAGCACATTTGCAAAAAATTCGAATTAAGGTGCGAATGAATTGCAGGTGCCGCGCAATTTATGCGCATGGCATGGGCCGTCGATACGACAAATGTCACTTAAAAGCGTCTGGTATGTTAATTGTATTGTTAATGCCAACCACAGGCCCAACTCAGAAAGTTCAATGAATTGATTCTTTTGTTATTCATTTTTCACGGTACCGGCTTATGTTAAGCCATGAATGAATTGGACGCAGTTTTTGAAGACATCATCCTGGGCCGCGGCGTTAAGCGCTACGTCCACGAGTTGCTTTGGCAGGGCAAAGATGAAAGCGATCGTTTTAGGGCCTGCCTGCTGCGCCGGGGCTATGAGTATTTGCCGTTAAAGGAAATCGAAGTTGAGATTGGTGAACGCCTTCCCGGTTTCTGGATAGATAAAACGACGGCCTATTTCGGCTACCTCTTCTGGGAGGTGTTTTCGGAAAACCGTAAACGCAAGATATGGGGCTCGGTTATTCGTGATGAAAAGGGCGACTGGAAGCATATCTTCCCGGGCAAAAGCTCAAAAATGTTATATGTAAATCGTTTAATAAGACAAAAAGTAGACATTTATCATCTCACCTGAAAAGGGGGTTCTATGAGGTTCACCTTTCATGCTATTACTCTTACTGTTTTTGCTGCGCTGTGTTTGATGTCCTGTTCGGAAAGCAACCCGGCGTCTTCGCAGGGTGAGGGTATTCCTGCTCAATTCAATGAAATCCAGGATCGCGTTTTTTCCGTTTCCTGCGCGGTTTCAGGCTGCCACCTGGGCGGAGAGGCGCCCTTTGGTCTTGACCTCAGCGAAGGTTTGGCCTATGATAACCTCGTGGGCGTTGCCAGCGGTCAGATGCCGCAGTTGCTCCGGGTAAAACCCCTGGCCAGCGATGAAAGCTATCTGATAAACAAACTGCGCGGACAGGGTATAAGCGGTGACAGAATGCCGCGCAACCGCTCGGCATTAAGCGACGCCACCATCGACTCCATCGCCGCCTGGATTGATCGTGGCGCAACACGGTAAGGACACGTTATGAGAATCTTTTTAATCATTTTAGCGACCGCACTCACAGTTTCCGCGGCCGAATTTCATGTGGACAAAGAACGGGATAATATGGTTAAATTTATCTCGGATGCGCCGCTTGAGGATTTTGAGGGAATCACCGACCAGATTGACGGTTATGTCTATTATGAAGGGGAAGAATGGACCAATGCCAGCGAGCTTTATTTCGAGGTAGATCTCAATTCAATTGATACGGGCATCGGTTTGCGTAACCGCCATATGCGTGAGAATTATCTGCATACGGATAAATACCCCATAACCTATTTCAGCGGAAAAATAATTTCCGTTGAAGACAGCACCAATGGTATAAAAAAGGTTATAACCAGTGGCAAAATTTTTATCCACGGGATTGAAAAACCGCTGGAGACAAGCGGCACGCTTACACCATACGAAAACGGATTCAGGATTAAAACATCCTTTTCCGTTATGCTGTCCGATTTCAATATCGAGATACCGCAAATCATGTTTATGAAAATAGATGAAGAGATGAGGCTGAGGCTTGATTTTTTCATAAAAAACGTTTCGTCTTAAAGGAGAAGAGATGTTAAAGCAAAGCATAACAATACTTTTTTTGATAGCGTTTTTGGCGAATCCGGTTTTTGGCCAGGTAAAGTGGGAGCGTACCGACACGCCCACAGAGCCGCCGTTGGCCTTGCTGCATTCAACGCATGTGATTGCGCTGCCCACCGCGGAAACGCTGCAGAAAAACGATCTGCAATTTGAAATTTCCCACCGCTTTTTGCCACCGCTCAGCGAGACGCCCGCCTACGGTGACCCGGCAGATAATCTTTATGGGCTCGACGGGCCGGTTAATATGCGCATCGCTCTGGGCTGGGCGCCGACGGACAAGATCCTTTTATTTGGCGGACGCAGTAACCTGGACGATAACTGGGATGTTTATGGCAAATGGAGTTTCCTGGCCGTGCGTAGTGATATGCTGCCATTAAAAGCCGCGTTGCGGGCCGGTGCCGCGTTCACCACTGTTGACGATAATTCGGTTGAAAACGGCAACCAGTTTTACGGGCAGCTGATTTTAAATACAATGATTGCCGAAAAGCTGGGTATTGGGGTAGTACCTTCATTTGTGTCAAATAGCGCCATACGCAGCGCTGAGACAAAAAACTCCGTTACGGCGGGCCTCTACGCACAATACTATATTTCGATGATATGGAGCGCGGCTGTGGAGTGGAACAGCACGGTTTCAGGACATAAAGCCGGCTTTAATCCATTTTCATTCGGTGTGGAACTGGAAACAGGCGGGCATTTTTTCAAGATATTTGTCTCGAACAGCACGCGCTTGAATAGCACTCAGTATCTGGCAGGATCCGATTCACGCGATGATTGGCGTCTGGGTTTTACAATTACCCGCCTGCTAAAACTTTAAAAAAAATAAGTGTTCAGGGGGTCCGCCAAAACTCCCCGCATAATTTTAACGGATACTTTCACCCTGAACACTTAAACTTTTTCAATTTTGCGCCGGCCGACCGTTAATACGGGGCATTCCGCCAGGCGCACCACGCGCTCCGTTGTGGAACCTATAAGCAAATGATCGATGCCGGTAAAGCCGCGCGTGGACATTACAATCAAATCAAATTTGTTCTCTTTGGCATACTCCACAATCGTTTGCGGCGCGCTTCCTTCCATGACGGTGTAATCGGCCTGCACGTCGCTTGGCACAAATTCGCGCAACTTCTCCGACGATATTTTTTTCAGGTCCGGATTGATGGCAAAAATAGATTCTATACCGACGACGTGGAATGAGGGATGCAATTGCTGTTCAATCACATGCAGGAATTCCACTTTCGCGCCAAACTCTTTTGCCAGGTCCAATGCCCTTTCCGCTCCCTTGCGGGAATTTTCCGAAAAATCAATCGGGACCAGGATTTTCTTGATGTCAACTTGTCTGTCCGGACCGTTATGTACGGTCATCACGGGCACAGCGGACAGGCGAACAATTTTCTCGGCAACACTTCCATATATCAGGTTTTTTAATCCTGTTCTGCCGTGTGTGCCCATTACGATAAGATCGTAATCATTTTCAGCGAGATGCTCCAGAATCGTATCGGAAGCTGAGACACCTCGTGCCGTTTCGGAGCGTAATTTCAGGGCCGCCTTCGCATACTTGCCTTCATGCTTGTCCAGCATGGCGTGCGAAGTCTTTTCCTTGCGCCGGATTATCTCTTCCATTTGCCGAACGTGGCTTTCTTCGTCCACACCCGTTTCGTACAGCACGATGGCATGGAAAAGGGTTATCTCAGCGTCGTACTTCTCAGCGAAGTAGATCGCATAGTCGGTGGCATAGCCTGCAAACGGGCTAAAATCTACCGGAACCAATATTTTAGAGATCTTCATGCGGGGGTCCTCCTAAGTTATCCTTTCTTCGTTAAAGTCCGGAGGTTAAAAGATCACACCAAAATTGTTACTTTTTTCACTAAAATAATATTATATATGCCTGTGAAAGTCAAGTAAAAATTTATATTTTAACCGTCCGGTTGCATTAAATAAGTATAATTTCATATCAGATCAGATGATAGCTCACGATATATTGCGCAAACACTTCAATTATAATGATTTTCGCGGCATTCAAAAAGAGGTCATAGACCACATTCTGGCCGGCAAGCATTCGCTTGTTATTATGCCGACGGGCTCCGGTAAGTCCCTGCTCTACCAGGTGCCGGCACTTATGCTGAATGACCTGACTGTGGTTATCTCTCCGCTCATCGCGCTGATGAAAGACCAGGTGGATGCTTTGCGCCGCAAGAATATCGACGCTATTTATATCAATTCATCTTTGGACAAAAAAGAGCGGGAACAGCGATACAACGCGCTTAGCAAAGGTCGTCACAAGCTTCTTTATGTTACCCCGGAGCGATTCCGCAAAGCTGAATTTATTGAAATTCTTCGTGGCAGGAAGATAGACCTGCTGGCCGTTGACGAGGCCCACTGTATCAGCGAGTGGGGGCACGACTTCCGGCCCGATTATACGCGTTTGCGTGAATTCCGGCAGATCATGGGCAATCCGTTGACGGTGGCGCTTACGGCAACGGCCACGCCGGAAGTGCAGCAGGATATTATGCGCCAGCTGGGGCTGGAAAGCGGCAACATGCACCTGTTCCACGAGGGCATTGAGCGGCCCAACCTGAAACTGGATCGCAAAAACGTTTGGGGCGAGGATGAAAAACTGAAGGCTATCCTCAAGGTGATCGCCGAGCATCCCGGCAGCGGTATCGTCTATTTTGCCCTTATTAAAGATCTTGAGCGGATGAGTGAATTGCTGAACAGCCGCAAGGTCCCGCACCGCGTCTATCATGGCGATCTGGACAACCGCAGCCGGCGCCGCATACAGGACGCGTTTATGGGCGGTGAGAGTCCGTTGATCCTGGCGACGAATGCATTCGGCATGGGTATTGACAAGGAGGACATTCGCTTTGTGCTACACGCGCAGGTACCCGGCTCACTGGAATCTTATTACCAGGAGATCGGACGGGCGGGGCGGGACGGCAAACCCTCGCTGTGCCAGCTTTTATACGATGAGCAGGATTTGAACATACAATTAGAATTTATACGTTGGAATAATCCTTCCGCGGATTTCTATTACCGTGCTTACAATCTTTTACAATCTGATACCGAACGCATTAATGCCGAGGGAATGGACTATTTCAAGGAGCAGTTAACGTTCAAGAACAGACGGGATTTTCGCGCGGAAACGGTGCTTTCTATTTTTGACCGCTACAACCTGATTGAGGGCAGTATTGAAGGTAAAAATCTGAAAGTCACCGGCGAATTGCCCGATAAGCTTACGGATCAGGCATACCTGGATAAAAAGTTGAAACGTGAGCAGAACAAGCTTTATAAAATGATGCAATACGCCAAGCTGGACCGGGGAAGAAAAGCGTTTATTCACAGCTATTTTGGTCTGGATATTCCGGACAATGCTGTTGAAAGTTAAAATCGCTTACAGCATATTCGGATGAGCTTGTTTTAAGCAGGGGAAATCCTATTGGCCAGATCTAAAAAATTCGGAACGTTTGGCGGCGTTTTTACGCCTTCGGTGCTCACTATCCTTGGCGTTATTATGTATCTGCGTCTGCCCTGGATTGTGGGGCAGGGCGGCCTGATTGCCACGCTGGCGATTATTCTGGTGGCGCATATTGTCTCTATAACAACCGGTTTGAGTGTAGCGTCCATTGCCACAGATAAAAAAGTGCAGGCAGGGGGCAACTATTATATCATCTCGCGCAGCATGGGTTTGTCCGTGGGCGGCACGCTGGGTCTGGCGCTTTTTGTGGGCCTTTCTTTCAGCATCAGCCTCTACATCATCGGTTTTTGTGAAAGCCTGCTTGGCGTACTTGGCTTGCCGCTGGAAATCAATACAATCCGCTTTTACGGCACAATAACGCTTGTCGTTATCACGATCATCATTTTTATCAGCACGTCACTGGCCATTAAGACGCAGTATTTTATACTGGCGGCTGTTGTCCTTTCTATCCTGGCCATTTTCTTTGGCGGCAACCCGACTACCGGCGGCACATACTCGCTTATGCCCGCCGAAAACAGCGTCGATATATTTGTTCTTTTTGGCGTGTTTTTTCCGGCTGTTACCGGATTTACCGCCGGCGTGCAGATGTCCGGCGACCTCAAAGACCCCAAGACTGCACTTCCTTTAGGAACCATAGCTGCCATCTCCGTGGGCTTTATCGTTTATGTGGGCCTGGCCATTTACACGGCCTTTTACATAGACCGCAATACGCTGGATAACCCCAACATTTTTGTAGAAATAGCTATGGTGCCGCAGTTTGTGATTGCCGGTATCTGGGGAGCGACGATTTCGTCCGCCATGGGTAGCATTCTCGGCGCGCCGCGCATTTTGCAGGCAACTTCCAAAGATGGCGTTACCCCGCGCTTCTTTGCCAAAGGCTACGGCGCCTCCAACGAGCCACGCAACGCCCTGCTGCTCACTTTTATTATCGCGGAAGCCGGTATCCTGATTGGCGACCTGAACGTTATTGCCCGTGTTGTCTCAATGTTTTTTATAAGCACGTACGGTTTGATTAATCTCAGCTATGTGTTAGAAAGCTGGGCCAGCACCGATTTCCGTCCGTCATTTCGCGTGCCTTTGTGGGTTGGGCTGGTGGGCGCCATCGTTTGTGGCATCGTGATGTTCCAGCTGGATATCGTCGCCTTTTTTGGAGCCATTATCGTACTTGCGCTGGTCTACCTGATCATCAAGCGTAAAGAGCTGACATTGGAGACGGGTGATACCTGGGGCAGCTTCTGGGCGTCCGTAGTGCGCTCCGGCTTGCACAAGCTCAACGAAGAGGTGATCCATAAAAGAAACTGGCGGCCCAACATCCTGCTTTTTGGCGGCATGCAGAATGTACGGCCTTACCTGCTGCAGTTTGGCAAATGGCTCACCGGGCGCAGCGGAATCATATCCAATTTTGAGCTGATTGAATCACCGGACGGCCAGGTGCGTTTTCCAAAGGCGGCGCAGCTTATGCGTGATCCCGGCGAGGCGCGCCAGGGTGTTTTTTACAGGCGCCTGGAAAGCAGGGATGTTTACAGCGGCATAGAAAGCGTGGCCCGTTTTTACGGCTTTGCCGGGGTGGAGCCTAATACCGTTTTAATGGGCTGGCCCAAGAAGAGCGATCGTGCTGAGCCTTTTGCGGAAATGCTGAAAACGCTGCAGGACCTTGATTACAACATCCTGCTGCTTAACTACGATCCCGAAAGGCAGTTTGGCGAATACAGAAGCATTGACCTGTGGTGGCGCGGAGGCAGTAACAACGCGTCTCTGGCCATGTACCTGCTGCGCTTTTTGCACGGTTCCGCCGCCTGGCAACGGGCGCGCCTGCGTATTCTGATCATCGTAGACGATGGCTCTCTGATCAACAAAGTGCACCGCAATATGAAACACTTGCTGCAGGACCTGCGCCAGGATGCGGATATTAAAGTGATCAACAACGCCATAGAACAACGGCCTTTTTCCGATATTTTGCAACTGGAATCCGCAGGCAGCGATCTGACCATATTGGGCATGCCGCAACTTACGCCGGCTGCGCAAAAAAAATTCCTTGGTTCCATGCATCAGCTTCTGGAGCCGCTAAAAAGCGTCCTGCTGATCAGTGCGTCATCATATTTTGACCCGATTTTTATTGGTATTGAGAGCAGTCCCCAGAGGCGTTTGTCCGATGCCGGGGCCGCACCGGAAGCGGCCGGGACAGAACTGCGCTATCCGGCTAATGACGCTTTGAGCGCGCGGCTGCGAACAGTTAATGAAGACCTGGAAAAGGCGATCAATGAATTTTATGCCGGCTACATCAGCGAGGTGGTGCATGAATTTGAGCAGCTCGGTGATCAGCTAAACCGCATTTGCGACGGCTTCCTGGGCGCGCTTTCCCGGCGGGTTTCGGGAGGCGCCAAAAGCCGTGACAGCGCTCCGCTGATTGAGCGGTTCCAGAATGACCTGCTTTACAACAACCTGCGCCTGATCAACGATTTTAAGGAAAACAGCCTTAACATCCTGGAGCGCAACGTGGAGCAAGGCTGTGATGTTTTCCTGGGCCAGTTACGCAAGGTTTTCCGGGATTCCCCGATCCATCTGCGGGTCAACTATCCGCGGCATGATCTGGCCATGCAGGATTCCGACAATCTGCGCCTGCGTTTTTTAAAGTTGCGTAAAAAGGCAGGATTGTTTCTTTCCAAGCGTGAAGAGGCCATCTTTGACGTACCCTTTACAGAATTGATGCGCGAGCATATCAACGGGGTATTGCGGACTCATTTCTATGCGCAGATTGAGCAACTCGCCGTAATTGGCTATCAGCATATTTCGGATTTGCAGAAATTTTTCAGCAGGCTACAGGCGCTGCTGCAGGGCATGATGGCGCGCGCCGACCAGGGCCAGCTTAACGAGAAGTTTGTGCAGGAAACAAAGGAAAAGCTGCTGGAAGACCTGCACCAATTCCGCGACAAAAACAAGAAAGCTTTTAAAGAAAACAGCCTGTCCCTGCTGGAAACACATCGCCAGGCATACCAGGAAAAACTGGACGCCCTTAGCACCCTTTCCGGCGCGGCCGGTGCCCGCAAACGTTTTCAGCTCCGCGGCGGCGATATCAGCGACGAAACATTTATGGATGCGGCCGGAAGCTGGACCCGCAACCTGGGGCTGATGATCGATTTTGCGCGAATGGAATTGACGCTGCACCTGTTCCAGAACCGCCTGAGCAACTTGCTGCATGGCTGGCAAAAGCGCAACGAAAATAGTCTGAACGGTCCGCTTAAAGCACATATAGACAAGATCAATACGGTATTGCAGAAAGCTGCCGGTGAAGGCCAGAATCCCCCGGCCGACATATTTGAAAAAGAGCTGGAGATAACCCTGCCCGGCGATGTATCCGAGCTGGAATCTGAGGTTCAGAAACAAATTACGGAACTGCCGGAGATCATCCAGGTGATGAGCGAGCAATCTTTCCAGGAGCTGGAAGATCATCCGTTCCACCAGGCGGAGGTGGTATCCGTGTACCTGCGCCGGCTGATCGGCTACCTGGCCGAGACCGAATTTATGCCCGACCTGCAGACCTATGGCAAAGAACTGCAGACGCGCGTAAGCGATACCGTGACCGCCCTGAACGGCATCAGCCAGTTGATGCTTGTAAGCGGCAGCGAGCGCGCGGCAGACGAATACGATTTTAGCAACGAGCAAAAGACCATCAGCGAAGTGGCTACCGACGGCCTGCAGCGGTTGGAGGATGAGCGCGAAAATGTAAAGACCGCCCTGAGCCAGACCCGGCGCATAATCCAGGAAAGACTGGGGCATTTCTTTGACAAGATAAATCCCTACCTGCTGACCAACGCCACCAGCAATTTGCGTCAGTACATTTTCAGCCATGAGCAGCGTAAGGTATTAAGCGGCGTGGAGGCGTTTCGCGATCGTTTCCAGCGGCGGATGCGCGATATGGTGGTTAACTTGCAATACAGCCGCAGTATCGGCGTACTGATAGCGCGCCGCCTGAGCCGTGCCGGGGAAAAGCAGAAAGGCAACATCGATGCCCTGATCAGTCTGACACAAAGTATTTCACCGCACAGTCCGGTCACGCAGGGATTGCCGCGCTATTACCGCCAGCTTTTTCTCGGTGAACACTCCATCTCGCGCCAGTTCCTGGTTGCGCAGAACGAGGCCTTTCGCTACGCCGAGCGCGTGCTTGTCCGCTACCGCAACGGGTTCCGCGGCGCACTTTTGGTGCATGGTGATCCGCGATCGGGCAAAACCGCTCTGTGCCGTATGATTGCCAGCCGCACGTTTGAACGCAGCCACATATTCCGCTTTAACCCGCCACCCGGCGGCAGCATCGATACGGATGTATTTACACGTAAGGTGATAGATCTTGCCGGCGGCGGCCAGACGATCGACGAAGCGATGGAAGCTTTGCCCGACAACAGCGTGATGATCATAAACGATCTTGAGATGTGGTGGGAGCGCCACGAAAACGGCTACAAGGTCATTGATATGGTGCGTGGCCTGGTCGATCGTTACGGCCATAAATGCTTTTTCCTGATCAATTGTAATAGCTACGCTTTCCGGTTGCTGAATGAAGTTCTTAGCCTGGAGGATACATTCCTTGGCATCATTCGCTGCGAGCCGTTTAACGCACGCGAGATCGAAACCGCGGTAATGCAGCGGCACCGCTCCACGGGCCTGCGTTTTGAGGTAAACCGCGAAAACGAGGAAGATATATCGGAGTTGAAACTGGCACGGCTGTTTAACAAAATTTTTAGCTATACGTCCGGCAACATCGGCGTGGCCCTGCAAACATGGCTGGTTATGATCGATCATTTCTCGGCCGAACGTATTCGTTTGCGGCCGCTTTCCAAGCCGGACATGTCCGTCATCGAAAGCCTCGATACGCAATGGTATGTCTGGCTGATTCAGTTTATCCTGCACCGCCAGCTTACGCGCGAACGGCTGGCCCGCTTGTTCAGCATCGAACGCGATGAGGTCAATCGTCAGGTGGAGGTTATGATGCGCAGCGGCTTTGTCATTAAAAACGAGGGCGGCGCTTTGCAGATCAATCCATACCTCGAACATCTGTTCATCGAAGAATTCCGCGAAATGGGGCTGTTATGGAACAATTCCTGATGATGGATTGGCCTCAGTGGGGCATTATTAAAGTATTCCTTGCGGCGATTGCCGTATTTGTCGTTGTGCGTTTCTCGCGCCACCTGCTGCATATTTCCGTGATACGCAACCGCGCTTCCGCAGCCTGGCTTGCCCGGCTGTTTCCCGTCATCGAGCTGTTAATATGGCTGGCGTTCCTGGTATGGGCCTTCCGCCAGATTTTTAACGAACCCTTTTATTTCAGCGTTTTTTTTATTGCCCTGGCGTTTATTGCCATGGGCTGGCTGGGCTGGTATGCCGCGCGTGACTATATCGCCGGCATCATCCTGCGCGCACAGGATATTTACGAACCGGGCCAGCAAATTATCGTCGGGGAATACAAAGGGCGTATCCGCAAGTTAGGCTATCTGTCTATAGAACTGGAAGAGGATGACGGTACGTTGCTCAAGCTGCCCTACAGCAAATTGACCGGCCAGATCCACTACAGCAAAAAGCAGGGCAGCCAGGTTACCTGCCAGAGTTTTACATTGCAGGTGCCCTCGGCAAAGGTGAGTCATGACTTTCTGGAAAGCCTGGCCGGCATGATTTTGAATTCGCCATGGCATGTCACGCACAGGCAGCCGCAGATAAACAAGGGCGAGCCCGCCGGAAATGAGACGCCGGTGGATGTTATTGTTTACACATATGGACAGGAAAGTTTCGAACGTTTGCAAAGCGAACTACGCTTAAAAATAGAAAGGATCAGGATTGATCTTTTAAGTTAAAACACACAGACACTTATGCAGGAGGACCTGAGGTGGCCAAAATCATCCACAAGGGCAATGAAGTCAATACCGTGGGTAATCTTCCCGTGGTCGGATCATCGGCGCCGGACTTTTTGCTTACAACCACGGAACTCAAGGATGTTCGTAAGAGTGACTTTGCCGGTAAAAAGGTTTTGTTAAATATTTTTCCTAGTCTCGATACCGGCATTTGCGCCATGTCCGTACGCAAGTTCCACGAAAAGGCGGCGGGGATGGAAAACGTTGTTGTTGTAAATGTGAGCATGGACTTACCCTTTGCCCATAAGCGCTTTTGCGCTGCCGAAGGGATTGAAGGCGTTGTAAATGTTAGCGAATTGCGGCGCCATACCTTTGGCGAGGACTACGGTGTCAGAATGGTGGATGGCTCCATGGCCGGCCTGTTCGCACGGGCCGTTGTTGTTCTGGATGAGGAAGGTGATGTGATTTACACGGAGCAGGTTCCGCAGATCGCACAGGAGCCGGATTATGATAAGGCTTTAGCAGCATTGGGAGATACAGAAATAAAAAAGGCGCTCAGTTGAGCGCCTTTTTTTGTTCGAGAGCTTAAAGCTTCTAATTCATATCAAATTCAACACCAACGCCAACCTGGAAAGTACCCAGATCCATAAGGTTGTATTCGGCTTCGACCACACCGTTCATGCCGCCGAGGGGGAATTTGTATCCGCCCAAAACATTCAGCCCAAATTCTGTATTCGACCCAGAGCCGAATGCACCAAGACCGGGAATGTCAAAACTTAAAAAGTTAAGTGAAAGGCCAGCTCCGGCATAAAGCCCGGAAACGTCGGGAATCATGTAATGACCCGCGGCACCGATTTTGAAGTTCGTAAGATCAAGTGAGGCGCCACCAAAATCATAGCTTGATGACCAGTATTCAGCAAAAGGAACCAGGTTAATATTATCGGTAAGCTGGCCCATATCTGCTTTAGCTCCAATATGGAAACCCGTTTCCCACGGATCTTCCGGCATGATTACGCCAGCCTTGGCCGTAATGGAATTTAATCCCAGGCCCTGCCCGAAAGAAAAGGCGCTCATTAATAATACTGTAAATACCGTAACAATAGACTTCTTCATACCAATTGCCTCCTGTGCATTATTGTTGGTTTAGTTGAAGTGAAATATTTGAGTTGTGCAAATATATGAAAATTTGAATGTCTGTAAAGTGCCGGGATGTTAGCGTTGCCACAAAACCTTCATATATTTTTAACATCCTAAAAAAGAAATACCATTAGTTGGCAAAAAAAAGGGGACCGTATCTGTCCCCCTAAAGCTGAATTCACTAATATTAATTCAAAGGGATGTCGTATCCTACCAAAAAGCCCCAGTTGTTGTAACCTTGAGAAGAAACACCCGCCACATCCAGTTCACGGCTTACAATGTGAAAAACAAATTCTGCATAAATACCCATAGCTGTTTTTATTCCGCCACCGATATTAAATCCAAAAGCACTTTCAAAATCTTCTTCTCCAACTACTCCACCGCTCGCTTCCGCTTCGCCCATATACATCCCTATGCCTGCTTTTATATACGATTTTACACCACTTGTAGGAAGAATATATCTGCCAAATGCCCCGATAGCAGTTTGCGTTACCTCAAGATCATAAGGATTTGTTGGTTGGCCCTGAAACTCCTCGAATTCAGCTTCAAACGATGAGACTAAAAAACTAAATTCTGCTCCAATCTGAATATTTTCAGCAACATAAAGTCCAACATTTGCACCAAGTGGGATAGCGGTTCCGGACTTTTCTTGATCCTCAAAAGCTGATAAAAGTAAACCACTATGCAAACCAATAGATATCCCGCTTTGGGCAAAGCTTAAGGAGCTAAGTCCAAGCAAAGTAATTACTACAATTAAAGCCTTCTTCATACCAAATCCTCCTTAGGATTGTTTAAGATGTGACACAAGGTAGTTTATTAAAAAGGACGTGCAAATATATGAAAAATAGTGGATATAAAGTAAAGAAATATACTCTAATACTATTAATCAACGTTACTTCTTAGAATAAGAAATCACAGTCTGCAAATTCCGGCCTCCCACTACTGCAAAAACTATAAATGCCGCAATAAATCCCCAAAATATATAACCCAGCCCCGTTTCAGCCAAAGCTGCCGGCTGCCACGTCATAAAACCGTACTTCTCCAAAAAATAAAACACGATAGTGGACATAAACCCTGATGCAAGAGTAATGTTAACCTGCCGGGGATGCGTGCCGGGCAAAAAGACGGCGACAATTGGTAAAAAGACAGTTGTGGTTAAAATACCGGAAGAGAGGTAGAAGATATCCCACAGGCTGTCTGTGAAAAAGGCATAAATCATCGAAAGTAACACGGTGAAGGCAGCTATCCAGCGGGCGACAGTGTCTCTTTTTACAGGGCCCTTTTTATTTTGCAGCAGCGGCTCCAACAGATCGTGTGAAAGGGAGAGGGAAGCCACATGAGCGCAGGTGTCAATTGTCGACATGGCTGCCGCCACCAGGCCAAGCCCCAGGATTATAGAAAGCCAGGGCGCGGCAAAGTCCTGCAGCAGCGTATTGAAAATAAGCGCGCCATCCTGAAGCGCCGGCGGTATGCTGCCGTCGACTGCCGGGTAAATGATAAGAGCGGCAACTCCAATAATGAAGGGCATAATGCCCACGAAAAGCAGCGAATTCAGGGCGGCGATCAGCACACCGCCTTTAGCTGCTTTATCGCTGTTGGCCGCCTGTATCCGAACCCAAAGATCGGTTTCAACAACCCAGCCCGGCAAATAAGCAAAAAAGGTCATGATGATAAGCGGCCAGCCGGGGCTGAGCCAGGGGTTGTTGTTAACGGCTTTAGGCGCTTCGATGGCCGCGCTTAGTAAAGTGGTGTCTTCCGGCAGGGCGGAAAATGCAATCCAGGCAATACCGCTGATAAACAGGGCTACCAGGAAAAATTGCAACTTGTCGGTAGAAATAACCGCCGAAAAGCCACCGGCAAAACTGTAAGCGGCCACAACCAGTGAAATGATGACATAGACGGCTTCCTGCGGCATATCCAAAAAAGCGGCCAAAATCTGGCCTGCGGCAAATATCTCGGCACCGCCCCAGATTAAAAATACCACAAACAAAACCGGCGCCAGAAAGACGCGTGAACGCCGGCCGAATTTTTGTGCCAGCAATGCCGGCTGAGAAAAAACGCGGTTTTTCCTGAACAGGGGAGACAAAAAGAAAAGCAAAAATAAGATTGTTAACCAGGGGATGATCAGCAACCAAACGGCACCGGGGCCATACCAGTAAAACAGTTGCACGCCATAAACACAGGACCAGCTGATCGACATCATACCTGCGCTAATCGAAAAACCGACGCTCCATGCGGAGAGCTTTTTGCCCGCGGACCAGAAGATGTCATTGTCCCCTGAGTAGGCCGCTCGTTTTCGCCAGTTTCTCCAGCCGATATATAGAACAATTACCGTATAAACCAGGAAGATAAGTCTGAAAGCGCTTGTGGTTTCCATGCGAGATGCGGGCTAAAATTTTTTTCAGACCAATTTGGGAAAAAGTTACTATTAACAGCAACTGCTTTCATAACAGGTTTTGGGCAAAAAAAAACGCGGAGAAAGTCTCCGCGTTTTTGAGATTCAATGAAGGCTTAGTAAAGGCCGCATTTGCCTTCGCCACATTTGGCTTCGGCAGCTTTTTCCTCTTTTTTGTCAGCTTTCTTTTCAGCTTTTTTCGCTTCTCCGCCACATTTGCCTTCACCGCATTTACCTTCGCCACACTTAGCTTCAGCGGCTTTTTCGCCTTCAGCTTTTTTCTCGGCTTTCTTGTCGGCTTTTTTCTCTTCTCCGCCGCACTTGCCTTCACCGCACTTGTGTTCAGCGGCTTTTTCGCCTTCGGCTTTTTCCGCTTTCTTTTCGGCTTTCTTCTCAGCCTTTTCTTCACCTGAACACTTCAGGGCGATGACATCATCGCCTGCTACGGTATAGCTGCCGGCTGATACCGTTGAGGTGAGCAGGAAAGCGAGCATGGCAGCCATTATTAATGTGCCGGCGCTCAGTTTATTCAGTAACTTCATTTATACCTCCTGGTTAATTAGGGACTTGGATTTGAATAATTTAATGGGTTGGCGATTATAATGCCGAAAACCCGTTCACGCAAATTTTAGTGGGCAGTTATCACGAATAAATCACACTCATCTCATTTTTGGCGGATATATTTTATCGTTAAATTCACAGCCATTAATATGGCTTCTGTTTCTCCAGAATAAGGTTCAAACAGGCGCAATGAAAAACTATTTCATAACAATTTTTTTACTTTTCTGTCTCGCCGTTTACGGCTGTAGTCAAAAGGATGACAACGCCGCAAGGATAAAGATGGAAAGCGTCGCTTACAGCGATTCGATTACAATTGTATATGATACATTGGATGTGCGTGTCCCCGTTTCCGGTTACCTTGACCCGTACCGCCAGGAAACGCTGAAGGCTTTCGATTCGCTGAGGGTGATTACCGTGCTCGTCGAAAAAGGACAAAACGTAAAAAAGGGGGATCTATTACTCAGCGTATGGGATCTCTGGAATGACCGGGAGTATACGCCGGCTAATTATTACGCCTCATTTGACGGAACAGTGATCGGCGTGCGTGCCCGTGCCGGGGCTATCTATCCCCGCGAGGCACCTCTGCTTACGATTGCCGATAACAAAATGCTCCTGCTCGAAGCAAGGATAAAGCAGCAATCTGTCCTCGGCTACCTGGAAGAAGGCCAGAAGACGTCCCTGAGCCTGAAAGGAGATCTGTACGAAGGCGTTGTGAACAAGATTAACCGGGAAGCTCTGAATGTACAGATGCTGTTTGATAATCCAGGCCGATCCTATTGGCCGGAGAATATTTTTATTACCGCTTATGTGGACATTGGCCCGCGCTTTGGAGGTTTTATACACGCCCGGCATTTTAAAACCGATCAGGCGCTTAAGTTGTTAATGAACGATTCGCTTAAGAGCGTGGAGTGGATTGGCCGCTCGGATTCGTTATTGTACATAGGCAAAGAAGTGCAAAAAACGCAGCGCGTGACTTATCGTAACGGCGCGTCAGCAATATAAAATGCTTGCTTTGTAATTCATATATCTTATATTAAAATACTTTTTAGCTGCAACGTGAAAAATACATGAAAAAATCTCTGATCATATCCATTCTGCTTGTTGCTTCTCTCTACGCTTCGGAAGTTTTTACCGAATACAGCGCCCTGCCCGAAGGCAATCAGGTTGTAATAAACTGGATTACCAAAAGCGAAATTGGCGTAAAGCATTTTGCCATCCAACGCAGCATGAATGGCAGCAATTATGTGGAGCTGGCAACAGTTGATATTCAGGGACCCGGTCATCGCTATCAATATGAAGATAAAGATGTCTTGGTAAATTTCAGCGGGGCCATTTTTTACAAGATCGTTGCCGTCCGCAAAAATGATGATGGGGCTCAGCTGGAAAATGTGGCTTCCGAGCCTATGATCGTTCATCCCAATATTTCCGGTATCTTCCGAACATGGGGAGCCATTAAAGCGATGTTCCGCTGATAGTTATAAAAAATGTTAAATATGAAAATTAAAATTCCCTTTTCGTTTTGAGAAGGGAATTTTTTTTGCCCGTTTCTTATATTTTTATTTCAAGAGTGTTTTAAGTTGTACTGATTTTTAAAGCCTATAACCTTGATCGATATGAAATCAAAAGAATAGACTTAAAAAATGTTAATGTTGTATTAGCAAAAATGTCCACTTGTTCTCTGTTGCAAATGTCAACCTTCGTACTATGAATATGTCAATATCAGATGATCTCAGAAAAATCGTAGGGTCAAAAGCTGTTCTTGATTCGGATGAGGACAAGCTGCTTTACGCCTACGACGGCACGCCCATGCTGCAGCAAAAGCCGCTTGCTGCCGTTATGCCTGAAAATACGGAACAGATCCGGGAAATCGTGCGCCTTGCGAATAAAGAGAAATTTGCCGTTGTTGTGCGCGGTGCGGGAACCGGTTTGAGCGGTGGCTCCATCCCCGTGGAAAACAGTATCGTTCTGCTGATGCACCGCTGGAATAAAATCTTGGAAATAGATAAAGCCAACATGACGGCCTGGGTGCAGCCCGGTGTGCGCACGCAGGATTTTCATAAGGCAGTGGAGAAAGAAGGCCTTTTCTACCCGCCGGACCCGGGCAGCCAGAAAATTTGCACCATCGGCGGCAACGTAGCCGAAAATGCAGGCGGCCTGCGCGGGCTCAAGTACGGCGTCACGCGGGATTACGTGATGGGCATAGAGGCGGTTTTGGCCAATGGCGACATGGTTTACTGTGGCGGTAAGAATGTTAAGGACGTGGCCGGATACAACCTGCGTGATCTGCTGATCGGTTCCGAAGGCACTCTGGGCATTTTTTGCCGCATACTGCTCAAGCTAATTCCAAAGCCGCGCAGTGCCAGAACCGTGCTGGCCTATTTTGAGTCGATGAGCGACGCGGCACAAAGCGTATCGGATATTATCGCGGCGCACATTGTCCCCTGCACGATGGAGTTCCTGGATAAAACGACGATCCGCTGCGTGGAGGAGTTTGCTGCTATTGGTTTGCCAACCGAAGCCGGAGCCCTGCTGCTGGTGGAAAGCGACGGCCATCCCGGCCAGGTGGAAGAAGAGGTGCAGGCCATGTCGAACATCCTGTCTAAAAATAAAGCCCGGGAAGTGATTGTGGCCCGCGATGAACAGCATGCCGATCAACTGAAAACGGCCCGACGCGCTGCTTTTTCTGCGCTGGCCCGGGTGAAACCAACAACCATTCTGGAAGATGCTACCGTTCCCCGCTCGCGTCTTGCCGACCTGGTAAAGGTGGTGGAGGAGCTCACCGAACGCTACAAGCTGCAGGTGGGACTGTTCGGGCATGCCGGGGACGGGAATATGCATCCTACGGTTTTGACCGATGAGCGCGATAAAGAAGAGATCGAGCGTGTGGAACGTTTTTTTGATGAGCTTTATGAGGCCACGATCGAAATGGGCGGTACGATCACCGGCGAACACGGCGTCGGTTTGGCCAAGCGCAAATATCTTCCGCGGATGATCAATGCGCCGGGATTGGAGGCCATGCGCCAAATCAAACAGGCGCTAGACCCCAATATGATCCTCAACCCCGGGAAGGTTTTTACGGTTTAGTATATGATCAGCGAATTAAAAAAAAGCAGAAACGCCTTTTACGACGATTTGCCTGTACCGGATTATGACCAGATCCTTAATTGCATTCACTGCGGGTTGTGCCTGCCTACCTGTCCCACCTACGAAGTGAGCGGCCTGGAAAAAGACTCGCCACGCGGCCGAATACGCATGCTGAAATCGATTGCCGACGGAGATCTGCAGATATCCCCTGCCTTTATGGAATCGATGGATTTTTGCCTGGACTGCCAGGCTTGCGTTACCGCCTGTCCGGCAGGCGTAGAGTATGGTTTGCTGGTAGAGGCGGCGCGCAATCACATCGAAGCAGAAAAAAAACAGCGCGGGGAGGCATCGCGTCTTAAACCGCTTATCTTGAAGCTGTTTTTCCTTAAAAAGAAAAACCTGTTCCGGGCGGCGGTCTTGATGAATCTTTACCAGAAAAGCGGCCTGAAAGCCCTCATTGAGAAATCCGGGGTGTTGCGTCTTTTTTCGACAAAACTGCATGAGCTTAACCGGATGGCGCCTGCGGTAAAGAAGACAATCCGATACAATACTTTATACCCGGCGTTGGGCAAAGAGAAAAACGGCAAAGTGGGCGTTGTGACCGGCTGCGTCCAGGATGTGTTTTACAGCGACGTAAACCGCGATACAATCGAGGTGCTGCGTTATAACGGTTATGATGTTGTGGTGCCGCAAAACCAGGAATGCTGCGGTTCCGTGATGGGCCATACCGGCGAACACGAAAACGCCTGCCTGCTCGCCAAAAAACTGATTGATGATTTTTATGATGCCGCTGTCGACGCCGTTATTATTAATGCCGCCGGCTGCGGATCGTTTATGAAGCATTATGACCACCTGTTGCGCAAGGATGAGGCTTATGCTGATAAAGCGCGCTGGTTTACCGAACGCGTATTTGACATCATGGAGTTTCTGGATGTTAAAGGGTGGCGCGCACCGGCTTACGGGGGCAACCAAAAAGTGACCTACCACGACGCCTGCCACCTGGCTCACGGACAAAAGGTCATCGACGGGCCGCGCCGTGTCCTGAAAGCAATCGAGGGCATAAAGTACAACGAATTGGAAGAGGCCTCCTGGTGCTGCGGCAGCGCCGGCATTTACAACATTACGCGCTATGATGATGCCATGGTGTTCCTGGAACGAAAAATGAAGCACGTGGAGCAGAGTGGGGCGAAGATTGTTCTGGCCGGGAACCCCGGTTGCATAATTCAGTTAGCTTACGGAAATGAATATTTTAAAAGCGGTGTTAAAATCATGCATCCGGTAAGTTTTATAAAACAATGCTACGATCAGGATACGGGAGATTGAGTGATGAGAAGTAGATGGTTTTTTCTTTTTTTACTATTGCCGATTGCCTTGTCGGCACAGATCGATGTTTACCTGGAAGAAGACCCTGAACCCACCATCAAAGACCACCGCGGGCTGGCCTACAGCCTGGTAGAAACGGGCAGCGGCCTGGGGCTTTTTTACGAAACACCGGCCTTTGGATTTGTACATGTGGGAGCCGAGTTTACGGCTTTGATCATCCGCGACCGCAGCGAGATAAATTATATAGACCAGTTTGGTTTTCCCCGAACCTACGGTAAGGAAAACAACGTTTTTCTTCTGGATCTTATGTTCATCGGGAAATGGCGCCTTTTTGCGCGTGAATTTGATGACAGTTTCCGTCCTTTTATAACAGCAGGCGCCGGTCCGGTTTTTGGTATGAACTTCCCGGAGGCCACCAACGATGTGCAAACCGAGGATCAATATTTGTGGGCGCCCGCGGGTCTGATCGGCTTTGGCCTGGATGCCGATGTAGATAACCAGTACTTCTTCGGCTTTCGCGCGCAATACCGCATCATCCCTTTCAGCGAGCGGTTGGGTGAACGCACAAATCATTCCATGATTGATATAAGACTGGAGATAGGGCAGCGCTTTTAATGTCTTCCGCGAAAGTTTACTTCATCGAGCTTAATATGCCTCACCATAAAGATGGTGACGTCTGCAGCCTGGCCGAGCGCGTTTTCAATGCCGGCAAGCGTGTCTGCGTTTATTGCCGGGAGAAAGAGAACGCCCGCAAGCTGGACAATCTCCTGTGGACCTGGAAACCGGACAGCTTTGTGCCCCATCAAATTTTGGATAATGGAGCGGCCGATTCTGATACGCGCGTTTTTCTGGTATATGGCGACAATCCTTCCGTGGATGCTGATACGATCATACTTTACGATCCGCTGCCTGCTTCAGAACTAACATCATTTGAATTTGTGTTCGATTTTGCCGAGGTCTACAGCGAGGAGAAGAAGCTGGCCGGCCGCAGGCGTTATAAAGAAATGATGGAATCCGGCAATTTTGAGATGCACTTTATCAAGCGCGGCGCCTTTTTGCGCAATGCCGGTCGCCTGACGACTTCCTGATTGCCTCTTTTTGTTTTTGCTCCTATTTTGTTTTGTCCTTTAATCAAGCGGAAGAGCCGATGTTATCCAGGCCGATACTGCAATCCCTTAATGATAAACAGAAAAAGGCGGTAACAGCCCCGCGCCGGCCGGAGCTTGTGCTCGCCGGACCCGGAACCGGCAAGACACGCACCCTCATCGCCCGCATCATCTACTGCATAGACCGCTATGGTATCTCACCCGAACAGATACTGGCTTTAACTTTCAGCAACAAGGCAGCGCGCGAGATGCGCGAAAGATTGCGTGAGGCTCTTGGCAAAAAGGCGGAACGCGTTTTTACCGGCACCATCCATGGTTTCTGCCTGCAGGTTCTGCGCAGCCACTACCGCCAGGCCGGGCTTAGCCCGCACTTCAGCGTGGCTGATGAGGATTACCGTGAGCGCCTCCTTCGTGTATTGGTCGAGCAAAGATCATCCAGCGAGGTGGACAAAAAGCTACGCGGCATAAAGACCGCTTTTGAACATTTCCAATTGAAGGAAAAACCGCTAAAGCCGTTTTCGCAGATAATCTATGATAGCTACAGCGAACATTTGAAGAAGCATAAGCTGGTTGATTTTAACCAGATCCTTCTGCTTACCCGTGACCTGCTGCGCGACAATCCCGAGATCCGCGATCATTATGATCATATTTACCAGGCGATATTGGTGGATGAATTCCAGGATACGGACCGTGTGCAGTATGACATAATCCGCATGCTGGCCGAGCAGCACCGTCACATATTTGTCGTGGCCGATGATGACCAGTCGATATACGCCTGGCGTGGCGCCAACCCGGAAAACATCCGCCAGTACATGGAAGATTTTAAGATAGAGGAAGCCATTTTCCTGGATACGAATTACCGTTCCGGGAAAAATATTGTCTCGACGGCGCAGCAGGTGGTGAGCGGGCTTGAGCGCATTGAGCCGGACAAGGTGCTGCAGGCCGACAACGAGCTGGCTGACTCGATTCAGTCATTCTTTTTTGATTACGAGGACGAAGAAATCAGCTTTATCGTGGAAAAGATCCGCGACTGGGAGAAGCAGGGAGTACCCTATGGTGAGATCGCCGTTTTGTATCCCCGTCACCGTTTCGCCGAAAAAATAGTGAATCGCTTTATCCATGAGCACATTCCTTTTCAGCAGGCGGCGCGCTTTAACCTGACCGACGATCCGCGCATGAAGCGCGTGCTGGCATACCTGCAGGTTATCCGCAACCCGCTGGATAATCTGCACCTGGAGGAGCTGGTACAGCTTGAGCTTGATTACAACAGCCACAAGCAAATTCAAAATCTTCAAAAGCGCAACGGGCTGACTTACCGCCAGGCGTTATACGGCTACAGCGCCCGGCCCGAGTTGAGCAGCGATGAGCGGCACAAAACCGATACCTTCATCGGGCACCTGGCCAACCTGATCAACCTGCGCTCGTTTTACCGCTTTGACCAGCTTGTCGCCGAAATATTGAGCGGGCTGGCCGAAATGGATCGCACCTATTACGAATCGCGCGCTCCGCGTTTTAAGAGCTTTCCCGTTTCAACGCGCAACGTCGCCGGTTTTAATTATCTTGTTATCTTTCACTCACGCGAAGAGATCGCCCGCATCGGTGCGGCCATGCTGGAAACGCAGTATCCCGACAAAACAGATTTTGTCACCACAGCAAAAAGGGAGTTAGAGCCCGGAACATTGCTGCTTGCCTTGGAGGAGTTTCCGGAAAAGCCTCCCGCCGGCTGCACCCTGCTTAATCTGCTTGAACAGACGGAAGATCAAAGACAATCGGAAATGAGCGCCTTATTCCGCTGGCTGCAGAACAGCAGCTATCGCGGCAATGCCCTGCTGCGCGATTACGTGGTGCTCGACCTGGAAACGACCGGAGCGGATACGGCAACCTGCGGCATTGTTGAGCTGGCCGCCGTTAAGGTGCGCGATGGTGAGATTACGGACAGCTTTACGCAGCTCATCAACCCGCAAATGCCCATAGAGGAGGGCGCCGAACGCGTGCATCATATCTCCACTGATGATGTGGCTGAGGCGCCTGTCATCAAGAAAGTGTGGCCCGGCTTCCTGAAATTTATCGGCAATGATATGCTGGTTGCGCACAACGGTTATGCTTTCGATTTCAAGATCCTAGACCGCGTGGCTCGCGAATTAAGCGACCAAAAACTGCTCAACAATCGTTTCGATTCGCTGATGATGGCGCGGCGCATTTACCCCGGGGAAAGCCACAGCATCGACGCACTGGCGGCACGCTTTAAGCTGGACCCCGGCACGCGGCACCGCGCCCTGGACGATGTGATCGTTCTGCATGATATTATTCAGAAGATGCGCCGCGCGCAGGACAGCCAGCTGCGCAAAACAGCCGTGCTGCAGGGATTGGAGTTTGTGGCCCTGGCCAATTTCCTGCTCAATAAAACCGATGCTTTTGAGGACAAAGTGATGTTCCTTGCCGGCGCGCGCAAGCTTATCTCGCCGTTCTCCAAAGCGCTGAACGTGCACACCAGCGCCTACGCCGCTGAAAAGGAGAAACTGATTGAAGCGTTAACGCGAAAAGCCCACCAGCTCGACCCCGAACTTGTTCTGCACGACAGCGCCGATGAATTCCGCCAGCGCGTAATGGATATTGCCGCCCAGTTTGCCGAAGTGCCGGTGGACAAAGCCATCGCCGAATTTCTCTCCTCGCTGGCGCTGATTAATCCGCAGGATGCCTTAAACAGCGTTGACGCCGTTTCACTGCTGACCTTCCACTCGGCCAAGGGGCTGGAATTTCAAAAAGTGATCATCCTGGGCATGGAAGATGAAAATATGCCCAGCTTCTGGGCCTACAAAGAAGAGGACGATGACGACGACCGTCCTGTGAGCAAAAAGCTGGAGGAACAAAAGAGGCTGCTTTACGTGGGATTGACACGCGCCAAGGATGAAGTATTGTTTAGCGCCGTGCGCACCCGTTTTAACCGCGACAATCGATCTTCCCCTTTTCTGCGCGAGATATTGAAGTTTATCAGGACGAATGCGTAAATTCACATCAACATGGATGACTATTAACCGGGAGAAATGTGTTACCTTCTAAAGACTGGACCATATTAAACAGCGATACCAACCGTAGTATTATTGATGTAATTCTGGACAACCGAAAACTTCCCCTCGACCATATGCAGCCTTTCCGGCTGACCGATCGGATGCACGACCCGCGGCTTTTGCCGGACATGGACAAGGCCGTCGAACGCATTATCCGGGCCGTTAAGCAAAATGAAAAAATTGTTATTTTTGGCGATTACGACGTGGATGGCGTTACCTCTACTGCTTTGATGATCTATTTTTTCAAAGCGATCAACTACCCGGTGCGCTACATCGTGCCCAACCGCGAACGTGATGGTTACGGCCTGCGCGTTGCCGGCATTGACACGGTAAACAGCTGGGGCGGCAACCTGATCATCACGGTGGATAACGGCATCAGCGCCAACGAAGCGATCGACTACGGCAACAGCCTGGGCATTGATACCGTTATCACCGACCACCACCTGCAGGAGGGCGAGCTGCCCAACGCGACGGCTGTCGTCAATCCCAACCGTACCGATTCCGAATATCCCTTTAAGCAGATCTGCGGCGTTACCGTGGCTTTTAAGCTGCTGCACGCCCTGGCCCCTCACTTCATGAGCGAGGACAATTACAAGCAGTTTCTGCTCAGCCATCTCGATTTGGTGGCCATCGGCACCATTGCCGACGTGATGCCGTTGCGTGACGAGAATTACGCCCTGGTCAAGTTTGGCTTAAAAGTACTGGCCAATACAAAAAAGCCTGGTCTGATTGCTTTAAAACAGGTGGCCGGCATCAAAACCAATACGATCACGCCCATCACCATCGGCTATTTTCTGGCGCCGCGCCTGAACGCCGCCGGACGCATGGAAGATGCCGGACTGTCGGTTGACTTGCTGATTGAGAGCAACATGCACCGCGCCGAAACCATGGCTTCACAGCTGGATGAGCTGAACCGCGAACGGCAGACTTTGCAGGAGACTTACATCCAGAATGCCTTGGCGGGCATAGATGGTGAAGCCGACGCCAATAAAGTGATCATTATTGAAAACGAGGAGTGGCAGGCCGGATTGATCGGGCTGGTCTCCGGCAAGCTGAAGGAAAAATTCTCACGCCCGGTGATTGCTTTTACCCGTGATGAACAGGGCAATTTTGTTGGTTCGGCGCGCAGCATCGAAGCCTTTCATGTAACCGACGCGCTGACACGTTTCAACCATTATTTTCTCAACTACGGCGGACACCACAAAGCCGCGGGCCTGACGGTAACAGCGGAGAACTATCCGCGCTTCAAGCAGGAATTTACCGAGTACGTAAATAAATTCCTTGAAAACGAAAACCTGACCGCCGAATTGATCATTGATTCGGTAGTTGACCTGGGTCAGGTGAACGAAGTAACGGCGCGGCAGATACAGGAAGTAGGGCCTTTCGGCGAAACCAGTCCGGAACCGGTGCTTTTGCTAAACGATGTAGTTGTTCGGGAAATCCGCACACTGGGGCGTGAACACAATCACCTGAAGCTGTTTGTGCAAAAAGAGAATAAATTATTTGAATGTGTCTGGTGGGGCGGCGCGGAATATAAAGACGTCATCAGGCTCGGCGCGGCGCTGGATCTTGCCTTTAAAATGAATATTAATATTTTTCGCGGCACATCACGCCTGCAATTAAATCTTGAAGACGTGCGCATAAATAATTAAGCTTGTATTAATGACGACGCGCACAGGAAAAAACAACAAACCTTTTCATTTTCCGGTAGTAAATATTTCGGAACAAAAAATAAGCTGACGCACTGCATGCAAGAACGTATTATCGATATTATTGTTTACCTGCTGGAGGGGTTGAAGTACAAGCCCAAAAAAGAAAACTATTCTGATCTTTCCCGCGAGCTGCTCTCCCGCGGTTACACCGAAAATGAGATCAATCTCGCCTTTTCCTGGATTTTTAATCACCTGCAAAAAGACGACACGGATGAGAGTGCCGAGTTTACTTATAGTGAAGGCTCCATCCGCATTTTGCACGATCTGGAAAGATTGGTGATTGCCCCTGAAGGCTATGGCTATCTGCTTCAGTTATGGCAACTGGGCCTGCTAAAAGAGGTGGAAATGGAAGAAGTGATCGAAAAAGCGCTTTCCATTGGCACGGCTAATATTACCCTGGAAGATGTGAAGTCCATAGTCGCAGGCATGTTTTTCAACCTGGAGAGCACACCTTCATTTGAAGGCTTCTTTTATCACCAGGGTACCAACACCATCCACTAGCTTTTGCGGCGCCGGCGGCCTTTGCGTTCCGGTGCTTTTTCCAGCAGCTCAACGCACTCCTCGCGGCTTAACTCTTCGGGTTTTTTGTCCTTGGGTATTTTGGCGTTTTTGGCGCCGTTGGTTACGTAGGGGCCAAAGCGGCCGTTCAGCACCTTAATTTTCCCGTTATCAAATTCATTGATCGTACGGTTGTCACTGCGCTCTTTATGCTCTTTGTAAAGCTCCAGGGCCCGTTCCAGTGTTACTGTATGGGGATCGTCTTCTTTCAGCGATACAAATGTTTTGCCGACCCGCACATAAGGCCCGTAGCGGCCAATGTTAGTGCTCACCTCTTCGCCATCTTCCGATTCACCCAAATGGCGCGGCAGGTCGAACAGCTTCAGGGCTTCTTCCAGGGTGATATTTTCCAGGCTCTGGTCTTTACGCAGGCTGGCAAAGGATGGCTTTTCATCGTCCTCGCTGCTGCCCAGCTGCACAAACGGACCGTAGCGCCCCATGCGCGCGCTGACCGGCTTGCCGCTGTCCGGATCAACGCCTAGTTCGCGGCTCTGGTTAGCTTCGCTGCGCGGGATCTTCTCGCCTTCATCCACCTGCTTGCTGAAGCGTTCCCAGAAATCTTTCATCAGCGGCACCCACTCGTCCTCGCCGCGAGAGACCGCATCCAGCTTATCTTCCAGTTGGGCGGTAAATTCGTAATCCACGTACTGGCTGAAATACTGGGTTAGGAAATTATTTACCACGCGACCCATATCCGTTGGGACAAAACGCTTGCTTTCCAGCTCCACGTAATCACGCTGCAGCAATGTGCTGATAATCGAGGCGTAGGTGGAAGGCCGCCCGATGCCAAACTCTTCCAGCGATTTGATCAGGCTGGCTTCCGTGTAGCGGGGCGGGGGCTTGGTAAAATGCTGTTCTGCTTTAACATCGTTCAGGTCCACGTTTTCACCTTCGCGCAGCTCAGGGAGCATCTTTTCTTCGTTTTCGTCATCGGGTTCATCGCTGCCCTGAATGTATATTTTTAAAAAGCCGGTGTGGGCGATGTTGGAGCCGCTGGCACGGAATTGGTGCTTTGTGCCGGACACTTCCAGGTCCACGGAAACAGTGTTGATCGTTGCGGAGACCATCTGGCTGGCCAGGGCCCGTTTCCAGATCAGGTCATACAGGCGGTACTGGTCCGATGTCAGCGAACCTTTAATGCGATCGGGACTAAGGTCGATTGAGGTGGGCCGGATAGCTTCGTGCGCTTCCTGGGCATTTTTGGATTTTGTGCGATAATAATTGGCCTTTTCGGGGAGATAATCCTGCCCGATCTTTGCGGCTATAAAACGGCGCATTTGCTGAATAGCTTCGCCGGCCACGCTGACGGAGTCTGTACGCATGTAGGTAATAAGGCCCACTTCGCCGCTGCCGATGTCAATACCTTCGTAGAGCTGCTGCGCCACGCGCATGGTTTTTTGCGCGCTGAAGCCCAGCTTGCGCGAAGCATCCTGCTGCATTGTAGACGTTATGAACGGGGGCATAGGATTTCGTTTTCTCTGCTTTTTGTCCACCGTCTTTACAAGCAGTTTTCCCCCCGCGGCCTGCTTTATCTCGCTTTGTATTTTTGAAGCCTGTTGCTCGTTTTCCACGTCAAACTGCTTCAGTTTTTTTCCACCGTACACGCTAAGCTGCGCGTCGAACGTGTTTGTGCTTTTGGCGCACAAGGCATGCAGGCTCCAGTATTCCTGCGGGTTAAAAGCTTCGATTTCCCGTTCGCGTTCTACGATCATGCGCAGAGCGGGGCTTTGTACGCGGCCCGCGGAAAGGCCTCGTTTGATTTTTTTCCAGAGCAATGGCGAAAGGTTAAAACCCACAAGGTAATCCAGGGCGCGCCGTGCCTGCTGGGCGTTTACCAGATCCATGGAGAGCGTGCGCGGATGTTCCAGCGCGTTATCTATAGCGTTTTTCGTGATCTCATGAAAAACGATGCGGTGAACGGGCTTGTCCTTTGCTATTTTCTTTTTCTCCAAAACCTGGAAAACGTGCCAGGAGATGGCTTCACCTTCGCGATCGGGGTCTGTAGCCAGGTAGAGGGCGTCCGCGTCTTTGGCCTCGCTTACGATCTTGTCCAGGTGTTTCTTGTTCTTTTTTATCGTCTCATATTTCATGTCGAATGAAGTAGTATCGACGGCACCTTCTTTGGGGACAAGGTCTCTTACGTGGCCGTACGAGGCCAGCACCTCGAAATCTTTTCCCAGGTATTTACTTATGGTGTTGGCCTTTGCCGGCGATTCCACTACAACCAGATTTTTACTCATAATTAGCCGATCTTTTCAGTGAGATAAATTTAAATTTTTGGTCCAATTAACAGCCGCTAAAATAACACAGTCATCTTAAATTTCAATTTTCAAAAGATAATTCCAATAAAAAAAATAAAAAATAGTGACGATTTCTGTTGAAAACGGCTTTAAAACTGTTGATTATAAGATAAGCATCTCGTCTCCGCATATTAAGAGCTACTATGGACATAAAGGTTCGCCAGTTTCTGGATTATATAACTTTGGAAAAGCGCTATTCCGCGCATACCGTTGAATCCTACCATACAGATCTGGTGCAGTTCTGCGAGTTTTTAGATGACCTCGGTGACGGCCGCGATATCAGCTGGAACCTTCTCGAACGCAAACACATCCGCTTCTTTTTGATGCATCTGCAGGAAAAAGGTCTGGGCAAACGCAGCATAGCGCGCAAAGTGGCGACATTAAAATCTTTCCTGAAATATCTTGAACAGAACAAAGTGATTGACGGCAGCCTGGCTTCCGTTGTGCGGATGCCGCGTTTTGAACAAAAGCTGCCGCAATTTCTATCTGAGAAGGAAATTGCCGATATAGTAAATTGTCCCCCTGCTGATTCTTTTGACGGCGTGCGGGATAAAGCGATCCTGGAACTTTTGTATGGTTGCGGATTACGATTAAGCGAGTTGATTAACCTGCAAATGCAGGATTTATTGTTAAGCCAGGAAACGATTAGGATAATGGGAAAAGGGAAAAAAGAGCGTTTTGTTCCTGTCGGCCGGAAGGGTAAGGCGGCTCTTTTGCGTTATCTTGATCTAAGGCCTTCCCGAAATAGCGGCTTCACAGAAAACGTTTTCATTTTAAAGAACGGCAAGAAGATGTACCCGATGGCCATACAGCGCATGGTAAAAAAATATATCGAGCAGGTGGTTTCCGGCGTTTCGGCGCACCCGCACATGCTGCGCCACAGCTATGCCACCCACCTGATGAATGCCGGTGCCAATATCCGCGTTGTTAAGGATTTACTGGGTCATGAAAACCTCTCGACGACCCAGGTTTACACACATTTGTCCGTGGACCATCTTAAAAAAGTGTACTTGCACGCCCACCCCCGGGCGCGCAAAAAATAACCCTAAACCTTAGGAGGTATCTATGAATTTCGCCATCACAACCCGTGGGCACAAGACACCGGAAACGTTGAAGGCTTACATCAGCGACAAGCTCAAACGCCTGGATCGTTTTACGGATATCATTATGGATGTGGAAGCGGTTGTGTCGCATGAAAAGCTTGATCAGATTGTCGAGTTCAAGGCGAAACTCAGGCATACAGTGATACGGGTTAAAGAGAAGTCGGAAGATCTTTATAAATCCGTTGACCTGGCTATTGACAGCCTGGAAAGGCAGATTGTTAGATCCAAGAACAAGTTGAAGGATCATAAGAAGGAAAAAATAGTAGAAAAGCTGGAAAGCTAACCTAAAAAGGCATCCTTTGGATGCCTTTTTTCTTTTATATTGGATTTATTCTTTTATAAATTGGTGCGTTATGGTAGAAAGCATATTCGTCCGCGACCTTTACAAGGATAACAAAGAGCGGCTAAAGTTTAAGCTGGTTTGTTCGGAAAACGGACTGAACCGGCGCATCACCACGAGCGAGCTGCACCGCCCGGGGCTGGCCCTTTCCGGTTTCACCGATCTGTTTACCTGGAACCGTATCCAGATCCTGGGCAATACCGAAATGTCCTACCTCAAGAAGCTTAACGATGACGAGCTGCGTCAATCTATTGAGCGCTTCATCGAATTTGATATCCCCCTTGTCATTATCACCAATAACAATGATGTGCCGGATGATTTTGTGCAGGCCGCCACGCGCCGGGCCATTACCATTATCAAAACACCGTTCAGCACAACGCAGTTTGTCCATCTGCTTGGTGATTACCTGGAAACGATTTTCGCGCCGACAACGTCGCTGCATGGCAGTATGGTGGACGTTTATGGAATCGGGATGCTTTTTACCGGACGCAGTGGCATTGGCAAAAGCGAAATTGCCCTGGATCTGATCGAGCGCGGACATCGCCTGGTCGCTGATGACCTGGTGATTGTTAAGCGCAAGGCGGAAGATGTCCTGATTGGTCATGGCAAGGTAATGAAAGAGCACATGATGGAGATCCGCGGGGTCGGGCTGGTGGATATCCAGCAGATTTTTGGCATCCGCGGCGTGCGCATGCAGAAAAGGGTTGAAGTTGTGGTGAATCTGGTTGACTGGCGCGCCGACCATAATTATGAGCGGGTGGGGCTGGATGAACATACGATGGATATTTTGGGCGTGATTCTCCCCAAGATAACGCTGCCGATAAACCCCGGCAAAAATGTAACCGTTATCGCGGAAACGATCGCCATGAACCAGTTATTAAAAATGTTCGGCCACCATTCCGCCAAAGAGTTCAACGAACGCCTGAAGAAGCGTATGAAGGAAAAACATGCCAGTCCTCTTGCCAAGGACCGGCAATATCTTGAAAAAGATTGGGAATGAGTAAAGAAAAAAGTATCTGCTTTTTGATTTCGCATGGTGACCTGGCCCGTGAGTTGGGTGAAGTGGCGCAGAAATTTTTCCAGGAAGCCCAACCGCTTTATTGTTATTCCAACGAACATCTTTCCGTGGAGGAAATTGTTGCAAGTGTTTCGGCAAAATTGCAAGAGAGCCTGGCCGAAAACGCTTACATTTTTGTGGACCTGATGGGTGGAAGCTGCTGGCAGGCCGCGCTGCGCATCAAGAAGGATTTTAATTTTGTTTCGGTCATCAGCGGCATGAATGTGCCGGTTATCGTCTCGTTTGCCATGAACTGCCCGCGCATGGGTCACGCGGAGCTGATAAAAAAACTTGAAGAAGACGCCAAAAAAGGAATCCGGGTAGTTTCGTGATGCAAGCTCCTTTTGTACGTATAGACGATCGTTTGATACACGGACAGGTAGTTTTGGGCTGGGCCAGCGCGCTGAACGCCAACGCCATCATCCTGTGTGATAATGAGGTGTATGCCAACAGCTGGGAAAAAGAACTTTACCAATCCTGCACGCCGGAACACATTAAAACCTCTATCATGAATGAAGAGATGACGGCCAGGCAATTGCAGGATGGTGAGGCCCGTCTGGCGCGCACCATTGTTCTGATAAACAGTCCCTATGTGGCCGAGCACCTGGTGGCGTTTGGCGTGGGGCTAAAAGAAATTAACGTAGGCGGATTGCATTATCGCGACGGGCGCAAAAACTATCTGCCATATCTGTACATGGATGAGGACGAAGCCGCCGCATTTAAACGGCTGATGCAACATGGAATTCGTTGTGTATGTCTTGATGTACCCACCGGTACAAAAGTAGATCTTAAAACCCTGTTGTAGATTTCGAATGGAAACAAGATGACATTATCAACTGAATTCAAGGTCGGATTGACGGTTATTGTTGCCACGGCCATCCTCGTTTTGGGCATTATCTGGGGCAAAAATTATCGCTTTGAAGACCATACCCGTGAGCTGACTGTGCTTTTCGAAAACGTTGGCGGCATGCAGCCCGGTGAGCCGGTTACGATCAACGGCGTAAAATCCGGCAAAGTGAAAAGCGTGGAGCCCTATCAGCGCCAGGTAATTACGCGCCTGGAGATCCAGGACGACGCGCCGCTTTATGACGATGCGGAATTTATTGTTATCAGTGATGAGCTTCTGGCAGGCATGCGCGTGGAAATTTTTCCCGGTCAATCCAACCAACCGCTGAATATGGCGCGGCAGCCTTTCCAGGGGCGTTATGGCGGGCGCATTGTTGATGTGGGAATAACTATCGGTGATCTGGCCGAAGAGATGACTGCATTAACCCACCGTATTGACACTACGGTGATGATGGTAAACGACTTTATGGGCAGCGGCGCTTTGCAGCAGGACATCCGCCTGACGCTGGCCAATTTGCAGCAAACCAGCGCCGGGCTGAAAAGTTTTGTAAACGAGAACGGCGAGCGCATGGGGCGCACCATCGGTAATCTGGAGGCGGGCTCGGCAACGTTTAATGCTATTCTTGACAGTAACAAGGCGGCCATCGGCGGCACCATGCAAAATTTCAGCAAAGTTTCATCGCGCCTGGATACGATTTCCATAACATTGGCCGACATGCTGAAGGAAATTGAGAGCCAGCAGGGTACACTGGGAAAGATGGTTTACGATCCGGCCCTCTATGTTAATCTGACCAAGGCCCTCGCCAGCATCGACTCGCTGGCACAGCAAATCAAAAAAGAAGGGCTGGATATCGATTTATTTTAATTAAAGGGTTGCGGGATAAAAAACGCGTAAGTATATTCCCTGCTCGTGATTTTTGGCGCTTTAGCTCAGTCGGTAGAGCAACGGACTGAAAATCCGTGTGTCCCCGGTTCGATTCCGGGAGGCGCCACATACCTTAAGGCCTTGTAAATATTGAGTTTGCAAGGCCTTTTCTTTTGTGGCACTTCCTGCGTTTTCTCCCAAAAAATCCCTCAGGTTACATATAGGTGACATTTTGGATAAACATGCTATAAGCGTACACTTTTTCGCTATTGCCTGTAAATAGTTGAGGATTCCACTCAGGTGAAACGGAAAACAAATGAAAACTTCCGGTAATACTAATAATATGTTTCTTGAGTTTGATGCTAAAAATTTTGATTTTTATACAGTTACTAATCTTTTCAAATAATAAGGACAATTAAATGCAATCATTAAAAATACTTGTGACAGCAATAGTATGTGCAGGAATCTTTATTGTTTTTAATAGCAGTCTGGAGTTAAAACAGGAGAAAAGCGCACCTGCTCAGGATGAATCAATGAAACGGGCTCAGGCTACTTTTAGCGAATACTGTTCCGGTTGTCACGGTGCCCTGATGCAGGTTTTTGTTGACCGGAAATGGAAGTATGGTAATTCTCCCGAAGAATTGCGTAAATCTATTTCAGATGGCAGGGGCGATCTGGAAGCTGGTATGCCGGCCTTCGGAAAAGCTTTCAATGAGCAGCAATTGGATGAGCTTGTAAGTTATATCCGCTATGGTATTCAAAATCTGGACAAATATGATTTTAAAAAGGAATCCGTTACGGATAATATTTTTGAGGCGGAAAAATTCAGCTTCCGCCTGGAGAAAGTGGTTGATGGGCTGGAGAGTCCCTGGGGTATGGCTTTTCTTCCAAACGGTGATATGCTCGTTACAGATAAATCCGGCGAATTGTGGCGCTGTAAAGAAGACAAAAGCAAGATCCAAATAAGCGGTGTGCCGGAAGTTTTATACAAGGGCCAGGGCGGTCTGCTGGATATTGAATTGCATCCCGATTTTCCTGAAAACAACTGGCTCTACCTTTCTTATTCTATCTTCAAAAAAGAGGGTGGCGAAATTTTATCAACTACGGCCGTTTCGCGCTACACGCTCGAGGGAAACCAGCTTACGGAAGGCAAATTATTGCTGGAAGCGTTACCCTATTCGACAAAAAGGCACCATTACGGTTCACGGCTGGAGTTTGACAATAATGGCTATCTGTTTATCACCGTAGGTGACCGCGGCTCAAGAAATGTCTATCCCCAGGATCTCTCTGTTTATCCCGGAAAAGTGCATCGTATTTACGATGACGGCCGGATACCAGATGATAATCCGTTTGTCAATCGGGCGGATGCCGTAAAAAGCATCTATTCGTATGGCCACCGTAATCAACAGGGCATGGTAAAGAATCCAACGAGCGGCGAAATCTGGACCCATGAACACGGACCTCGCGGCGGTGACGAAATCAACATCATAAAAAAGGCTGCTAACTACGGCTGGCCGGTTATTTCATATGGAATCAACTATGATGGAACCGTTTTTACGAAACTGACCGAAAAAGAAGGCATGGCCCAGCCCCTCTTGTATTGGGTACCGTCGATTGCACCATGCGGAATGGATTTCGTGGAAGGAGATCGCTATCCCGGCTGGAAAGGGCATCTGCTGGTGGGTTCTTTGCGCTATAAATATGTTAATCTCTGTAAGGTCGATGGTAATAAAGTTACAGCACAGGAAGTTTTGTTGAAGAATATCGGCCGCGTCAGGCAGGTTAGGGAATCACCGGACAATTATATTTATGTCGCCGTGGAGAACCCGGGCGAGATCTATAAACTCATTCCAATTCTTTAGTATGTTTTGTGGATTTTTTAAAGGAGGCTGGAATAGATTAATCTATCCCGGATTAGCGTGCTTCTTTCTGCAAATAAACTTTATCTCCGCTCAGAGCCGGGATACCCTGTTTGTTGGCACGCTTGATTCAATTGTCGTCGAGGCACAGCGTCTCCCTTTACAGGAGCTTCATGCGCCCTATAAAATAAACAGACTGAATCAGGATGACTGGCAGAATGGGCGCAGACAGGTTTCCCTGGCCGAACCCCTTAAGCATATCCCCGGACTGCTCGTTCTAAATGCCAATAATTTTGCCCAGGATTTGCGTCTTTCGGTACGCGGTTTTGGTGCCAGGGCCGCTTTCGGGATACGCGGAATTAAAATTTACATCGATGGCTTACCGGAAACGACGCCTGACGGACAGGGCCAGGTGGACAATCTCGATGCCGGTTTGATTACAGGAGCTACAATGTTAAGCGGGCCTGCTTCCGGAATATTCGGCAATGCCGCCGGGGGTGTCATTCTGCTTAATTCAGAGAATCCACCAAAACGGACCTTTACAGAAGCCCGCATTACGACCGGAAGTTATGATATGCAGCGCTACCAGTTAAAAGCTGGGAGTAAAATCGGTTCCTTCAGATGGATTGCTTTTGCCACTCACACACAGCAGAACGGATATAGAAAACATAGCCGTATGCAAAACAGTCTGTTTAATGCCAAAGTTCAGCACGTGCTCAGCGATACGGGTTTTCTTGAATGGACTCTGAATTATGTTTACAGTCCGCTGGCTGAGGATGCCGGTGGTTTAACAGCAGAAGAGTTTGCTGCAAATCCCGCCCAGGCACGAAATCGCAATCTCTCCTTTTCCGCGGGCGAAAATGTCGAGCAGGGTAAAATCGGTTTACGCTGGCAGCAGCAATGGTCTGATGATATTAGCCTTAATGCGTACGGATTTTATCTTTTCCGGGATTTTAGCAACCGTCTGCCCTTTGAATCCGGTGGTGCAGTTAACTTATTCCGCAACTTTAGTGGTGCCGGATTTCAGATAAAAAGCAAAAGTGAATTATTTAAGAAACCCTACATAATCTCCGCAGGTATAGATTTGGAATGGCAATCGGATCACAGGAAACGCTTTGATAATCTGCAGGGTACACCGGGACCGCTTGTATTTGAGCAAATTGAGCAATTTTCATCTGCCGGATTCTATTGGCTGCAGGAATGGGCCCCGCTTCCGGACATCTGGTTAATGAGCGCTTTACGCTATGATTACAACGAATTAAGCGCAGATGATAAATTTTTTAATGACGGTGATGATTCGGGCATTTCTATTTATAAGAGTGTGAGCCCTGCTTTGGGAATAAGCTATGCGTTGAATGCAAATCATTATCTTTATGCAAATTACAGCTATAATTTTGAAACACCTGCGCTAAGTGAACTCTCCGCCAATCCGGACGGTTCACAGGGATTTAATGATCAGCTTGACCCTCAGGAGGCGTACAATTACGAAGTTGGCGTGAAAGGCAGAAAATCCCGGCTCAGCTATCAGACAGCATTCTTCTATCTTAAATTAAACAATGAGCTTGTCCCTTTTGAAATAAGCAGCAACCCGGGTCGTTTTTTTTATCGTAATGCGGGAGTTTCCACACGAAAGGGTATCGAATCATCCTTGAACTGGCAGGCAACGAATTACTTTTCGGGCAGGATTTCCTACACCTATTCTGATTTTAAATACAACGATTATCTGGTTGCGGGAAATCAATACGGGGGGAACAGGCTGCCCGGGATTCCAAAGCATCTGGCCACCGGCGGATTGACATACACTTATAGTGAAAAAGGGCTGGTCATACTGGAAGGGCGCTACCTTGACCGGATATTTGCTGATGATGCCAACACTGCTTTTTCAGATTCATTTTTTGAGCTCAACTTACGTATACAGCATACTTTACCAATGCGAAACCATAAATGGACGCTCTTCGGTGGTATTAATAATTTATTTGACTCGGAGCATATAGATAATGTGCGCCTGAATGCCTTTGGTGGAAACTATTTTGAAGCAGCACCGGGAAGAAATTTCTATGTCGGATTGGGCCTGCGTTGGTCCGAAAAATAATTGAATATGGGTCATGTTCTGATTTGGATAGTGATTGACAGGTAAGAGCATGGCTGCTGGCCTTAAAAATCCCAGTTTATCAGGGGGAGTGAGCGTTTGCCATTCGTATTCCATAAACCTATTTGAAAACCCTTTAGATTTTTGCAGGAATTAAAAAGCCCGATCTGCAGACCCTTGCCGATAGTTGCTTTATTTCTTAGAACTGAAATAGCTAGGCCATTAAACTCATAAATCGCTGAGTTCATACCTGTAACCGAAATCCAGTTGGATTTTAGAATCATGTAATGAAATCCGTTTAAGGTAATACCGTTCGACTCACGCAACCCTACATTGCCCATCACGCTGAAATTAAGTCCGTTGACCGTAGTTGTCTCTTTGCCCCGCAGATGGTTTTCGTATATAGCGAGGCTGTCTATGTATGGGGGCGTATAAGGTCCGATTACACTAAAGATCTTGAATGGATTTACTTCTATGTTGAGCCCGTTTATGGTTAAAGTATCTTGATTGTCGAAGTTTTTTAAATTCTCCGCTAAAAGTCCAAAAGCGATTCCGTTGATTTCCTCAACGCCACAGGGCGTAAACCAAATGGGGTATCTCCTGTCAAAGGTCGTGTCCACTGGCACGGTACCGGGCTTGGGGCGGACACCGGAAAAATAATATGTTTTACCGGCATCCTCATATATCCAAATAAGTCCGATACCAGTAAAGTAAGGTGCGATTTCGTAAACCGTGCTGTCATTATAATAAATGGGGCCGTACATGTTTTGTGCTTTGCACGATATTGTATCTCTCGCATATTCGATAGTGTAATTACTTAAATTCATACTACTGTAGATGCCGAGTGCCCGGTCTTCGACAAGGTAGAATTTACTAATATCTTCAAAGGAAAGCTGCAGCGTATCATATTCGAGTACAGAATTTAAAGCAACGGACTGGTTCATGAAGTTAATAAAGACCAATGTGTCCTTTTTTATGTCAACAAGTTTCCCCATAAACCTTTCGTTATGCGGGTTATCAAGTTCGAATTCATACAGGATTCCGCGCGCAAGATAGAATCCGTTTTTAGAAAAACTGAACATGTTATCACGTTGCTCGCGTTGGCGTCCTTTTTTAATAACGAAAGCACTCCAGCAGCTATCGGTGGCACTTGTATCTGTCATTCGAACCAGGTCAGAGTAAAAAACGAGAGAATCCTCTTCTGCTTCAATGCGACGACCGTCCAGCACCTCAGTATCAAAATCGTAGTGATACTGAGCGATTACCTCTTCGGTATCAACCCAATCAGCCGTTTTCTTAAGAAAGCCAGCATTCACGGTATAGCATTCACCGTCACGTCTGGGAAACAGAATGGAGACGATATTGATCAGATCAGCCTTTATTAAGCCTGCGTCATATTGTAGAATATGACGAATCTGATCCTCCGTGCAGCCGGAAAACATTTTGAAATTACGATTTTTAATTCTGATTTCGGCGATTTTCTCAAACCCGTGAAGTCGTGTCGGCTTTGCGGCGATAATGGGTACGGAATACTCCTTTTTGTCCATGACGGCAGGTCTTTCATAGCCAATCCTGGTTATAACAGGGCCGCATGAAATCGTTAGCATCGTTAGCAGTAAACAGAAAATAGCCTTTTTCATAGGTCGTCCGAGCAAGGTAATAGTGCTTTAAAGAAAAGATAGGCATTCAGAAGATATGAATAAACTGTTTTATAAGGTTATTTAATACGTCTTGCAAAGGGACTCATTATTGTAAGTTGACGCCAAACTACAATCTGGGTATTATTATTAAATGAATAATTATCTACCAATTCAACGCTGTGCCATAAAGAGCGGCCCTGTTGATTTAATTGCCCCGGAAATCGTAGCAATCTATCTTTTTCGCCATTGATTCAATATGAGTTTTCCGTTTCCCGCACCGGGGGTGTTATGCTGATATTCGTTCTCACGTTATTTACGTTGATTGCTTTTGCCGCCAATTCGCTTTTGTGCCGCATGGCCCTGGGTGGCGCCCTTATCGATCCCGTTTCCTTCACAACGCTGCGACTGCTCAGCGGCGCGCTTATCCTCATACCGATAGCACGTTTCAGGGCCGGACCCATAAAGACTATACCCAAAAAAAGAATCGCCGCCTCTGCCCTGGCCCTCTTTGTTTATGCCGCGGCCTTTTCGCTGGCCTATGTAACGCTGGATACGGGCGTTGGCGCCCTGATATTGTTCGGCGCCGTACAGGCTACCATGATAGGCAGCGGGCTGATCTCCGGTGAACGGCCACATCCGCTGCAATGGCTGGGTTTGTCCCTTGCCCTGGGCGGACTCATTTTTCTGGTCTTTCCGGGATTAACTGCTCCCGATCCTCTCGGCGCGCTGCTGATGGTTGTTTCCGGGATAGCCTGGGGCATTTATTCTGTGCGTGGCAGAAAGGCGTATGCCCCCGTAGCAGCCACCGCGGCAAACTTCACAGGCACCCTGCCGCTGGCATTGCTCGCCATTATCATCGCCTTTCCGTTTATTCAAATCGATCAAATCCACGCGGGCGGTATTTTACTGGCTGTCATCTCCGGTTCGGTTACATCCGGGCTGGGATACGTACTGTGGTACAAAGCGCTTAAGGGGCTTAGTACAACGTTGGCGGCGATTGTCCAGCTGCTGGTACCCGTTATCGCTGCTTTCGGCGGCGTTCTTTTACTGGCGGAGGTAGTTTCCGCAAGACTCATCGTTGCCAGCATCCTGATACTGGGCGGTGTCGCGATGGCCGTAATCAGGAAGCAAACCGGTTCGCTGAGGGCACCCCTAAAATCGGCTTAAAGGGTCTGTTTTTTTCAATCATATTTGCGACAAATTGCACTTTCTTTTTGACTTCCTTTGTCGTATCGTATAGCGCGTTTTTGCTTTTTAACTCACTTTATAAATCACAGTCCGGAGTAATTTGTCCACAGGCAGATCGGGGTTTGCTGATGACGCCCGCTGCTGTATGGTTAGGAAAAAATTAACACATTTGGTTCAGAATCTTTTTTTTCGGAGGTCGCAATGAAGTTCAAGGACAAAATCCACGGTGACGTAGGCGTTATTACGCTTAAGGGAAAATTAATGGGCATGCCGGATACGGAAACGCTGCACGATGAAGTGCGCGCCATGCTGGGGCAGAAGGTTAAAAAAATAGTCTTGGACATGGAAGGCGTGGATTGGGTTAACAGTGTCGGTGTGGGCGCCATCATGCGTAGCTATGCCACGGTAAAAAATCAGGAAGGGCAATTTGTGCTTTCCTCAATCACGGGCAAGGTCAGCAGTGTGCTGGTGTTGATGCAGCTTAACAAAGTATTTAAAACTTATTCCAGCGCAAAGGAAGCTTTGGAAGCATTACAATCCTGAAAGTACGTTTGTAGCTGTGGTTTTTTTTGTCCAAGCTGCTTTTTTGGGTTGGTGGTCACAGACGGGTCTTTAATTGATAAATAATATATAGCCGGTCTTTTTAGCCACTACCATCATTACGTTGGTGGTATAATAGTAAACCTATAACAGGAGTCGAATTATGCGTAACAAGATCCGGCATTTAGTGCCACTAATGTTTTTTATTCTGTCCCTGGCAATTTTTGTGGCGTGCAGTTCTCCCACAGATGATGGAGAAAAGAAGGCGCGCGTTGAAGATAATGGTCTTTCCCGTGACATTAATGATATTGTTCCCGATTCATTGTTACGTATTATGGATTCGCTTGGCATGCCGATCAATGGTGGGGATTCACCTCCGGCTATCGGCGGATACTATCATGCAGCGCCCTTTATTTTGTTAAGCAGCAATCGCACCGGTGACTCTCCCGGAGCGCAATTTGCGGATTACTATGTTCACTTTTATGATCAAAACAATTCTCAGCTCACGGTTAATATCGATTACCAGAATGCAAGCGAAATGGGCAATGGTCTGGGCAGCTTTGTAGTTGGAAAAGCCGATAGTTTTTCCGTTTTTTCACGGCTGACGGTCACCGTAGGTACGGACAGTGCGTACATTCTTGTTGTCTTTTCCGGGAAAATGCAGCAGCAGGCGATAGCCGGTATGCATATCGCCCTCTTTATGCTGGACAACCTGGGCAACCCCAGCGGCTATTTTATAGCTAACGGGGATGGTCGTGTTTTTCACGATAGTGACGGTACCTCCGAAAAGATACAGGACTTCCCAAAGCGTTCATCTTATGATTATGAGTTGAGGCCAACAGCCACGTCGGCCATTAAACCTTAACGTTTTCCGGGCATTCGCGAAAAACTTGCGGATGCCCTTTTTCTTTGCTTCATTTGCAGCTTGGCAAATAAAACCACACCTAACTTATTCCGACTATCAAAATGACAGGTCAAAAAATCCTTCATTATAAAATCATCGAGAAGCTTGGCGAGGGCGGTATGGGCGTGGTCTACCTGGCCGAAGACACGAAGCTGGAACGGCAGGTCGCGATAAAGTTTTTACCGCGCCATATTGCTGCCAATTCCGATGAGCGCAAACGCTTTGAAATTGAAGCCAAAGCGGCCGCCGCGCTGAACCACCCCAACATTGCCACCATCCATGCCATTGAAGAAGCAGATAACGAACTTTTTCTGGTCATGGAATATATCTTCGGCAAGCATTTGAAAGATCATATAAACAACAAACCTTTGCCCGTGGAAGAGGCCGTTGATATAGCGATACAGATTGCCAAGGGCCTGCAGGCGGCACACAAAAAGGGCATCGTGCACCGCGATATTAAATCTGCCAATATCATGAGCACGGACGATGGCCATGTACGCATTATGGATTTCGGCCTGGCTAAATTTCGCGGCTCTGCGCAGCTTACGCAGGTGGGGACAACTCTTGGAACGGCCGCTTATATGAGCCCGGAGCAGGCGCGTGGTGAAGAGGCAGACCAGCGCTCCGATATCTGGAGTTTCGGCATCGTTTTTTACGAGATGCTGACAGGCCAGCCGCCTTTTAAAGGCGAATACGAACAGGCGTTGATCTACAACCTGCTAAATGAAGAAGCACCCCCGCTTAAGGATACAAATCCCGCCATTCCCGGAGAAATATGCGCCATTGTTGAGAAGTGCCTGCAAAAAGAGAGGCACGACCGTTACCGGTCCATGGACGAAGTTTTATCTGAGCTTAAAAGCGGTTCGGATTCAAAAACACCGGTTTATAGTTCCGAGGCAAAGAGCGGCGGCAGCCTGAAGCAAGAAAAAAGCTTTAACATAAAATGGCCGGCTATTTTGGCTGCCCTGTTGGTTTTGATATTCGCCGGTTGGTATATCCTCAAACCGGGAGCGGAAAACGCGCGAACCACAAAAAAAATGCTGGCCATACTACCCTTCGAAAACCTGGGCAATACCGAGGATGAATATTTTGCGGATGGAATAACAGGAGAGATTACCAGCAAGCTATCGGGGCTCTCCGGCCTGGGAGTCATCGCCAGATCCAGCGCCATGCAGTATAAAAATAGCGAAAAAGACCTACAGCAAATAGCCGGCGAACTCGGCGTTGACTACATACTTGAAGGTACGGTGCAATGGGAACAAATCGCGGACGGCTCAAAACGCGTGCGTGTAAATCCTGAGCTTATTGAAATCAATAATGCAACACAGATTTGGTCTAAACCATACGAAGCTGATTTTTCCAACGTCTTTGAGCTGCAGGCAAAAATTGCTTCAACCGTGGCCGAAGCCCTTAACTTAAAGCTGCTGAAATCGGAAAAGAAAACCCTGGAACAAAAAATAACCGACAATCCCGCCGCATATGATCTTTATTTGCGGGCGGTCTTGCTGGGCGAAGATATAACAAACGTGCAGAATACCCGACTTGCCGAAAAGCTTTTTCTTGAGGCGGTTGGCCTCGATAATAATTTCGCCGCGGCATACGCCGGTCTATCCATTATGCAATCCAACCTGTATTGGGAATATGCCGAACGCACCAGGGAAAATTTAGACAATTCCAAAACTAATGCTCTAAAAGCATTGGAAATTGACCCCGATCTTCCAATGGCCCATGTGGCCCTGGCACACTATTATTATCATGGAAAACTTAATTATGAATCTGCTTTAGAGCAGTACAACCAGGCGTTAAAATTGCAGCCGGATAATGTGGCTGCTAATAATGGCATCGGTTTCGTATACCGCAGACAAGGAAAAATGAGGGAAGCCATTGGCTATTTTGTGAAAACGTTTAAGCTGGATCCGCGAAATTACACAACCGTCTTTTCCGTGGGCGAAACCTATAATCTGCTGAGAGAATATGATAAGGGGACAGAGTTTTTAAACAAGGCTATTTCCCTTGCCCCCAACGCTGGCGCGCCCATTTTCACAAAAGCAAAGGGTAAGATTCTTGATAATGGCGATATATCCACTGCCCGGGAATTGTTGCAAAACGCCCATGCAAACAATATTGGGTTAGACTATGGGCCGAGTAATTTACAGCTGGTGAACCTGGATCTTTACGAACGAAACTTCGCGGAGGCGTTGACAAAGCTCGAAGGATTCGGAGACCTTGACGCTCAATTTAACTATAAGCCCGGTGATTTACTGCGGGGTTTTGTATACCTATATCTGGACAACAAGCAACAGGCTAGAAGAAGTTTTTCTTCCGCTGTGGAAAACCTGCAGGAAAAAATTAGACAATACCCGGACGACTCACGCCTGTATACATCCCTGGGACTTGCCTATGCGGGCCTTGGGCAAAAAGAAAAAGCCTTAAGCAATGGAAAAAGGGGCGTTGCTCTTTTGCCCATTGAAAAGGAAGCCTGGAGAGGGACTTTCCGTTTGCTGGATTTGGCCCAGATTTATGTGATGGTGGGAGAGCACAAGCCTGCCTTACAAGCCATTGATAAACTGCTTTCTCTCCCTACCGATGCGTTGGGAATTTGGCCGCTAAAACTTGACCCGGTTTGGGACCCTATACGCGGCGAACAGGGATATAAGAAGCTTATCGAAAAACACGCAGAAAAAGACAAATGATCGGAAAACATATATTACACTATAATATTATTGAAAAGCTGGGCGAAGGCGGTATGGGCGTGGTATATCTTGCCGAGGATACGAAGCTGGAGCGCCAGGTAGCCATCAAGTTTTTACCGCGCCACATTACCGCCAATTCCGATGAGCGCAAGCGTTTTGAGATTGAAGCCAAAGCGGCAGCCGCCTTAAATCATCCCAACATTGCCACCATCCATGCTATTGAAGAGGCCGACGATGAGCTTTTTTTGGTTATGGAGTATATTCCCGGCAAGCACCTGAAGGACCACATTCAGGGCAAAGCGTTGCCGGTTGAAGAGGCGGTTGACATTGCGCGGCAAGTTGCCAAAGGACTTTGGGCGGCGCACCAGAAAGGCATCGTTCACCGCGATATAAAATCGGCTAATATTATGAGCAGCCCGGATGGTGAGGTGAAGATTATGGATTTTGGCCTGGCTAAATTCCGGGGCTCGGCGCAGCTTACACAAGTGGGCACCACCGTCGGTACTGCCGCTTTTATGTCCCCGGAGCAGGCCCGAGGAGCTGACGTAGACCAGCGCACGGATATCTGGAGTTTCGGGATTGTTCTTTACGAGTTATTAACCGGGAAATTGCCCTTTAAAGGCGATTATGAGCAAGCGATTATTTATTCGGTTTTAAACGAAGCGCCGGAAAATATTTCCTCGGTAAATCCGGACGTACCGGGGGAAGTAATATCCATTGTGAACAAATGCCTGGAAAAAGAGCCTGATAATCGTTACCAGGATATGTCGGAAATTTTGAGCGACCTGGCACACAAAAATGATGGTGATAAAACAGTAACCGGCAATAAAGCAGCTTTGTCAAAACGATCCAAAAAACCCTTTATCATTGCAGGTGCTGTGGTATTGCTGCTTACAGCTCTTGTCATAATTACCAATAGCTTTTGGGGCAGCGAACAGGAAGCAGCATTAAGCAGCTCCACCAATAAAAACAGTATCGCCGTAATGTATTTTGAGAACAACTCCGCCGACGAAGAGATGAAATGGTTCAGCCGCGGGTTGCCGCATATGCTCATAACCGACCTGGAAAGAGTAGACGGGATTGATGTGCTCGGTTACCAGCGCATGTATGATATCTTAAAAAAGATGAACCTGGAAAATATTGAAAATATCGATCGCTCAACGGCATCGGAGGTGGCCGGAAAAGCCGGGGTTAGGAATATTCTGTATGGCAGCATTTTTAAAATCGGTACGCAGGTGCGTATTGATTTTCAACTGGAAGATCTCAAAGACAAAAAGATTGTCCTGGCTAACCATGTCAGCGGAGAAGAAGTGCTTCAACTGGTTGATCGGTTGAGTTCTGAAATCGTAACCAACTTTATAACGATAGCCCCGAAAGCTTCCAAATCCGGTAAAGCAACTGACAACCTTGAAGCCTACAGGTACATATTTGAAGGCGATAAACTGCTGAATAAGTACAATTGGATTGCGGCGGCAGAACAATTCGAAAAGGCCTTTACGCTGGATTCCACCTTCGCTCTGGCTTACTACAAATATGCAACGGCTATTGGCTGGGAGAGGGATAACACGGCAGAGCTTGCAGCATTCTACAAAAAGGCGCTTAAATACGGTGATCAGCTCAGCAAGGTAAATTACCGGCTGACTGAGGCTATCATCGAAAGAGAAGAAAAGGGGTTTGCGGAGACCATTCCTCTTTTTAAAAAGGTCGTTGAAGATTATCCAAACGATAAAGAGGCCCTGTACCAGCTTAGCGAAAGCTATTTTCACAGCGGAAAGTATAATGAAGCCATTACAGTCATGGAATCTTTACTGGAGCTTGACCCTGATTTTAGATTGGGAATGGCGCACCTGTTTGATGCCTATTTCAATGCCCGTCAATATGAAAAAGCGCGGGCGCAGGCACTGCAACAGATTAAACTTGAACCCGGTAATTTCCGGAACTATCTGAACGTGGGCAATCTCGCCATGCTAACCAAGAACTACAATCAAGCCCTGGCTTATTATGATTCTTCCATTGCCCATTACGACAAAATAGATTATATGGAGAACCCCCATACCAGCAAGTACAGCCTGCTTTTCCAAATCGGGCAGAAAGAGCGCGCAAAAAGAGGTTGGCGCAACTATCTTAAAACGCTCCCGATGGAAACAGATCACGATCGGTTTGTTTATGACATGATTCGCCTGGGCCTGGCCTTTATGTATGAATTAAGCGGAGAGCATGACAAAGCCCTGGACGAGTACAACGCGGTATATGAAAGCTCCGGACATCTGCGCGTTTTGCGGGATATAGCGGCCTGGCATGCTCAATTCGGCACTTTGGAAAAGGCAAAATCATTAACGGAAGAATTGCTGGAAAAGCTAAACAATAAACCCAACCGTTATTACTATCACCCCGCCGGGTACATTGCTCTGGCAGAAAAAGAGTATACACGGGCCATTAAATTGCTGGAACAATCATCATGGGGTTATAAATACCAGCTACCGCTTGTTATGGCTTACAAAAAAGCGGGAAGATACGAAGATGCTATTGCCATAAATGAATCGCCCATGACAGATGTAACCTTTTACCGTGTCTTTTATCCCTATTTTATGTATGAAATTGCAGATGTATACCGCCTTATGGGAAACAAAAAAAAGGCACTTGAGATTTGCAACGACTTGCTGGAGGCCTGGAAAAACGGAGATAAGGATTCAGCCTTTTATCGCAAATTAATAGATTTAAAAGCCAAAATAGATAAAGGCTTGGTCACGTGATTGGTAAAACTATCCTTCATTATAAAATAAAACAGAAGCTGGGCGAAGGCGGCATGGGTGTGGTCTACCTGGCCGAAGACACCAAACTGGAGCGGCAGGTCGCCATAAAATTTTTACCGCGCCACATTGCGGCTAATTCCGATGAGCGCAAACGCTTTGAGATCGAAGCCAGGGCGGCTGCAGCTTTAAACCATCCGAATATTGCCACTATCCACGCCATCGAAGAGACCGATGATGACGTTTTCCTGGTCATGGAATATGTCGAGGGGCAGGAACTGGCCGCCAGCCTAAAAGACGGTGCGCTGCGATTTGAAGAAGTGGAAGATATTGCGCTGCAGATAGCGCAAGGTCTGGAGGCTGCGCACCAAAAAGAGATTGTTCATCGTGATATAAAGTCTTCAAATATTATGATTACCAAGAGCGGCATGGTCAAGATTATGGATTTTGGATTGGCCAAAGTGGGCGCGGGCATACAGCTTACAAAAGAGCAATCAACCCTCGGCACGGCTCCCTACATGTCACCTGAACAGGTGCGCGGGGAAGAGGTGGACAGTCGTTCAGACATCTGGTCATTTGGCGTTTTATTGTTTGAAATGCTTGCCGGCCAACTCCCTTTTCCGGGTGAGTATGAGCAAGCCGTTGTCTACGCTATAGTCAATGAAGAGGCACAATCGCTTTCTGCGCTGCGCCCGGATGTACCGGAACGATTGAAGGATATCTGTGAACGCTGCTTAAAAAAAGAGATATCTCAGCGCATTCAAACTATCCGTGAAATTATACATTCTTTAAATCAGTCGTCTTCTGAGAAAGCCGAGCCTGCCTCAATTACAGGGTCTTCAAAGGCCAAACCTTCTGTGAGTAGCGAGATTCTGCCCGAAAATCCTCAACGGTCTGATAAAAAGAATAAAGAGAACAAAGGTAACCGAAACGGCAATATTATTAGCATTAAGAAGCCAACACTCTGGATTGCCGCGGCTTTCGCTGCTTTGACGATAGCCGCCTGGTTTGTGCTTACAAATGACAATACGGACAGTTCACCTTTTCAGAATATGAGCATTACCCATTTTACGACACACGGGCGTACGGGCAGCGCGGCCATTTCACCGGATGGTAAGTACATCGCCTATGTTCTGGAAGATCGCGGGAAACGCAGCCTGTGGCTTAATTCGATAGCTACGCGCAGCAACGTCCAGATAATTCCGCCGCGAAAGAGCATCAGAAATATAATTTTTTCATCTGACGGAAATCATATTTTTTTTAGGGATTATCATGGCGGGGATTGGAGGAGGAGCAGACTTTTTAGAGTGCCGGTTTTGGGCGGCGAGCCCGAGAAAATAGCCGAAGACGTTAGCGGCCCTGTCTCTTTTTCACCGACAGGAAAAGAGTTTGCTTTTTTCCGTTTTGACCCAGGCAACAGCGCGACAGAGCTGATCATTTCTGATTTGAGTGGAAGTGAACGCGTACTCCTGAAAAGGGAGAAACAGCCCTGGACAAATGATGTTATCGCCTGGTCACCGGATGGAGTGCACATCGCTTACCACGGGGTGCTGGATAGTTTAAAAGAAGGCATTATTTTGGTTGATTCCCAATCGGGAGAGCAAAGTATGCTAAACGACGTCTTCTGGGGGGCGATTGACCAATTGGCCTGGACCAATGACGGACGCGGTTTGCTGATTTCCGCCGCACACAGGGAAACGGACTATTTTTATCAAATCTGGTATGTTTCTTATCCCGGCGGAAAAGAGCGGCGCGTCACAAACGATCCCAATAACTACAATGGCATCAGTATTACCGGCAGCGACAAAAGTTTTATTACCGTAAAATCAGACTGGACATCAAACATTTGGGTTGCGCCCGGCGGGGATTTCAAAAAACTGGAACAGGTCAGCAAAGGCAAATTTGATGGCTTTGCCGGATTGGCCTGGACACCCGACGGACATATCGTTCACGGCACCAGGGATTGGAGTATCTGGTTAATAAATAAGGACGGCACCAACGGACGTCTTCTTACCGGCGACAACAAAACAAACCGCTGGCCCGATGTGTCTTCCGATGGAAAATATATCATTTTTGAATCCTGGCGTAATGAAAAAAAGACTATGATTTACCGGCTGAACCTGAGCGGTGGAAAAGCAACCCCAATAAACGATAACGCGCCATTCGATATGCGCAATCCTCAGATTTCTCCTGCAAATGACTGGGTTGTGTGTGAGATGACTTCCAACGCGTTTTCCCATGTAGCTAAAATACCTGTTACAGGTGGTGATTATGAAATACTGAGCACCGGGGAGGGCTTCGCTCCGGCCGTCTCTCCCGATGGGAAAACGGTCGCTTTTTTCCAGCGCGTGGATGGTAAATCAAGCCTTATATTGGCACCGCTTGAAGGGGGAGAACCCGTCGTGTTTCTTGAAGACCTGCCGGAGGGTGTTTATTCGCGCTATCTGCGCTGGACAAGCGATGGCAAAGCTATCACCCTGATCATTGACGATCAGGATATTTCTAACCTTTGGAATTACCCGATGGACGGAAGCGCTCCCAGACAAATTACATTTTTTAAAGTGGGTGAAAGCAACCACTATATTATGGCTTTTGATTGGGCCGCCAATGGCGATTTGCTGCTTTCCCGTGGCCAATATGACGACGATGTGGTTTTAATTACCAGAAAAGACGCCAACTGACACATCGCGCATTTAAATTTGCAGTAGGCCGCTTATTTATTCATAATAGGTTATCCCGATTTACTATCAAGGCAATTCGTGATGGCTGATGCCGTAGAAAAAACAACCGTCCCTTTGTCCGGCCCGCGCTTTGGAATTTTCCAGCGCGTATTTGTTCTGTTGATAGTTTTTGTACTGGTGCCTGTTCTGCTGATTACCGTTTATATGGTGTCAACCATCCACGACGTGGGTGATGAGATCAATGAAAAGACCACTGTCAGCCTGAACGAAAAAACCATCGATATGCTGGAGTTGCAGGCCAGCGAGACGGCCACGCAAATAGGTGTTTTTTTAAAAAACATAGAAGCGGACCTGCAGACGATCAAAGAGGCCCAACCATCAGCCGGTTTTTACCTCACCTTTCTGCAAAACCAAACCGCACCCGTTTGGGAACGAGGCCACCATCACCAAACCGTCGATCTTCCTTTATATAAAGAAATTGCATTTATTGCGCCTTCAGGCCGGGAGCTGATAAAGGTTGAGGATGGTACCGTGGCCCGGGGAGAAAGGCTAAAGAATGTTTCTGATCCCCGGCAAACGCGCTACGGCGTGGAAGAATATTTTGCACGCACAAAATCATTGCAACCCGGTGAAATTTATGTCAGCCGTTTGGTTGGGTTTTTTGTAGATAAGAAAGAGCAGCTTCAAGGGGCGCAAAATCTGGATGACGCGCCCGGCGGCGTCTACTATGACGGCGTCATTCGTTTTTGTGCTCCTGTGTATGAAGGCAATAAGCTTGCGGGCATGGTTACCCTGGCCCTGGATCAGCGCCATCTGATGGGGTTTACGCAACACCTGCTTCCGCTTAGCAAAGAAAAAGTGCTCTTCCCAAGTTACAATTCCGGCAACTACGCCTTTTTGTTTGATGACCAGGGCTGGATTATCACGCATCCCAAGTTGTGGGATATTAAAGGTGTTGATCGGCAGGGAAACTGGATACCCGCCTACACGGAAACAAGCACGCAGGAGCAGATAGACCGGGGCTATATTCCGTTTAATCTGGACAGCACCGGATTCGTACATCCCAACTATCCGATCGTAGCGCAAAAGGTTCGCCAAAAACATACCGGCACGCTCATTACAACAAATGTCGGCGGTATCACTAAAATCATGGCTTACGCACCCGTTTTATATTCCGGCGGAGTGTATGCCGAACATGGCGTTTTTGGGGGCGTAACCGTTGGCGCGGAGTTGATAGGCTTCAATACATCAGCGGCGTTTGTAAGCCGCGAAATCGAAAGCCTGATCGCCCAGGTGAAGAGCGACTATTTTCTGTTTATGCTGCTGGCCCTTTTGACAGCAATGATGACGGCTTGGTTTTTTTCCCGCCAGCTTACCAAGCCGATTGTGAGCTTAACGGAAGGTGCCGGCAAAATCGCCCGTGGTGATCTTGGCAAGGAGATCAACGTCAATCGCAGTGATGAAATCGGGACGCTGGCCCGCGTTTTTAACTCAATGGCCGGGGAACTGAAGAAGAACCGCTCGCGCCTGCTAAGCACCATAGACGAGCTAAAGACCAGTAAAGGCAAAGCCGAAGAGTACGCCCGTGAACTGGAATATCAGATCGAGATTTTTAAAAGCATTCAAAGCATCAGCAATATTCTTGGCTCTACTTTTGATGTAAATACGGTTATCCGCCTGATTCTGGAAAAATGCGTAAAAAGCATCGGTTTTGATCGCGCTATTCTTTACCTCATAGATGACCGCCAAAAATATTTAGCATGCCGCGAAACGTACGGCTTCTCCGCCGAAAATGAACGCGTTGCGCGACGTTCCAGGTACCATCTGCAACGTTTCGATTGCATTGAAACCCGGGTTGTTAAAGAAGGTCGTATAATTTTCGTGGAAGACTTTAACAGCTATAGCCAGCAAACCAAACTTGATAAAAAAATACGGGAATATACCAAGAGCAACTCTTTTGTATTTGTGCCCCTGCGTGTACAGGAAAAGATTATCGGCATCATGGGCGCCGATAAGATCCGTTCGCAAAAGGATATCAGCAGCGCCGACATCAATTCACTGCAAATCCTGGCCAACCAGGCGTCACGCGTTATCGAAAATACGCGTCTTTACGGAGAGATCATTGACCAGCGCAATTTTGTTGAAAACGTTTTCAAATATATGCTCAATGGCCTGATCACGGTAAGCAGCGAGGGGCAGATTACCAGCATGAACAAGGCGGCTATGGAGGTGCTGGAGATAAAAGATTTTCGACCATATCAAAATATTACCGAATTGTTCCGGGATAACAGCCAGATGGTTGAACGCATCCGGCAGCAGATTCTGCACCGCGGCTTTTTTAGCGGTTATAACCTGGAGTTTTCCATTGCGGGCAAAACAAAATTTTTAAACGTACATGCATCCCAGTTCAAATCAGAGCAGGGGGCAAATCCGGACAGTGTGATTATCCTGGAAGATGTTACCGACAAAAAGCAACTGGACGAACAGGTACAGCAGTTGGAAAAGCTCGCTTCGTTGGGCCGGTTCGCGGCGAAGGTGGCCCACGAAATACGCAATCCTCTTACGGGGATCAGCCTTTTTATTGATGACCTGGTTAATCATCTGAACGATAAGCCTGATATTCTGCCGCTGCTGGAAAAGGCGCAAAAGGAAATAGAGCGTCTGGAAAAGCTGACCCACGAGATCCTTGTATTTACGCATCCGGCCAGTGGCGGTCACCACGCCGGTGATATAAACGAAGTAATAAAAACCATAATGGATTTTCTGTCCATACAGTGCAAGAAAGCACATGTTCAAATCGAAATGGACCTTGATGAAAATATCGGAGAATCGCTTTTTAATCCGGATCGCATGAAGCAGGCGCTGCTAAACATTATGCTTAACGCCGTCGAGGCTATGCCGGAAGGCGGGATGTTATCGGTAAGCAGTAAATTGCAAGAAAAGGAAAAAGGAGAATGGATACGTATAGACGTCCGTGACACGGGCATAGGTATCAAGACGGCGGAACTGGGCAAGATATTCGAACCTTTCTATTCATCTAAAAAGAAGGGCACCGGGCTGGGGCTTTCCACAACGTATAATATCATTTCCGATCACAAAGGCATCATTCGCGTGGATTCCATGCGTAAGCGCGGCACGCTGATTACCGTGTTGCTGCCCAGGACGCGGCCGGGTAAAAAAGCAGAATTGGCGAAAAGAGAGAGTTTATATGGCGATTTATAATATCCTGGCTGTGGATGATGAAGAGTTCATCCGCATGAACCTTAAAAACATCTTTTCCGGTGAAAGCTATAAGCTGTATCTGGCCGAAAACGGCAGACAGGCCCGCGAGATCGTTAAGAAGGAACAAATCGATCTGGCTCTGCTGGATTTGAATCTTCCCGACACCAACGGGATTAAGGTGCTGAAAGAGCTAAAGGTGATGCAGCCTGACTTGCTGGTGATTATAATTACCGGCTACGCCTCCGTGGAATCGGCGGTTGAAGCGTTAAAGCTCGGGGCATACGATTACATGCGGAAACCCTTTAAGGCGGACGCCATAAAGCTGATCGTGCGACTGGCCCTGGAAACACAATCTCTTAAAGAAAGGGTAAAGGAACTTAAAGATTCCCAAAGCAATGCAGGCGCCAGGACCATGCTGGGCGAAAGCGATGCCATCCACAAAGTGAAACACCAGATTGAAGAATTCGCCAAGCACGATTCCGAAACTGTGCTTGTTACCGGCGAAAGTGGCTCCGGTAAGGAATTGGCCGCCCTGGCCCTGCATGAACTCAGCCGGCGCCGCAGTAACGAATTTATTGAAATCAACTGCGCCTCAATACCGGAAAGTCTACTGGAAAGTGAGTTGTTCGGTTACGAGAAGGGAGCCTTTACAGACGCGAAGCAGCGCAAGAAGGGTCTGTTTGAAAAAGCCAACGGGGGCACGCTTTTTTTGGATGAAATTGGCGAGATGTCCGCCGGTTTGCAGGCCAAGCTTTTGCGTGTACTGGAAAACAAGAAATTCCGGCGCCTGGGTGGCACACAGGATATCCAGGTGGACCTTCGCATCGTGGCCGCGACCAACAGAGACCTGCAGGACGCTATCCGCGAAAAACAGTTTCGCGAAGACCTCTATTACCGTTTGAATGTATTGCGCGTGGAAATGCCGCCCCTGCGGGAACGCGGGCAGGACATCCTGATACTGGCCAGGCACTTTCTGGAGTTGTTTAATAAAAAGTTTAATAAAAAGATAGAAGGCTTCTCCAAAGAGGCCTCCGGGCAATTAATGATGTATAGCTGGCCCGGCAATATTCGTGAACTCAAAAACGTGGTTGAGCGGATTTGCATTTTACAAAAAGGCAGCATGGTTTCGGTTGAAAACCTGCCCGGTGAAATCCTTAATCCGTCAGCTGCCATGATGCCTGACAGTCCCGACAAAAACCTGGGCCAGATGCCGCTTGATGAAATTATGTTCAACGTCGAATTGGAATTGATTAAAAAAGCCCGCACCATAGCCAACTACAACGTCAGCCAAACCGCGCGCCTGCTGAAAATTCCTCGTGAAACCCTGCGTTATAAACTCTCCAAGATGGGCTTCAATGATGGTGAAAATTGACCGCTTTTGGTGAATTTTGGCCGAATTGCTTTCCTTATAAAAATAATTGTTTTCTGTATAATACCCCTTTTCTGCGGCCTGAGTGCCGGAAAACCGGCTGGCACAGCCCTTGCTAAATACTTCACGAAGCTTCATTCACTCATAACTCTCACAAAAGGGGGCTGTATGTTCAAGTACATACGTTTACTGTTTCTCGTTTTACTGGTTAGCGGAATCGGCGAAGCCTATAGCCAGGTTTCGTTTTCCGGCGATGCCCGTTTCCGGCCGCGCTATGATGTACGCGACCGCACCGGCGGTGGTGGTGAACTTACACAAACTCTGTATCACCAATATCGTGCCCGCCTGCGCATGAAAGCAGATATAGGTGAAGGCTGGCTGTTCCAGACGATGGTTTCCGGCAATGAGCTTGGCTATTATTCGATTTCCTCAAATGAAGCGAAGCCCAGCGGCAGTTCTAACTTAAGTGCCGGCCGCACAGCGCTTTACTTTATGGAAATGTATATGGGCCAGCTGGGGGAAAACAGTGGCTTTAAGATCGGTTTGTTTCTCATGGGGGCATATAACAATCCCATATTTGATTTGCACTTTTATCCGGCCGGTATGATTGATATACCCTATTTCATATTTAATACCGACGGCGCTTACGGCTTTTGGGGCTATCATAAGTTTGGCCCGGGCAAACTCACAGGCGCGTTACTTATAGATGACAATGCCGGAATCTACAGGGAAGATGTGGATGGCAACGAACTGTCCGACTCCAACGATAACTATACCTTGTATCTGCATTATAACCTGCCGTTATCGGAAAACATCAGCGTTGCGCCGATGGTTCTGGCGTCCGTTATTGCCGATGATTCTTCGGCCGCGCCGATAACCTTTGGTGCTGAAGCTTCGCTGCCAAATATTTCCACGCTGAGCCCAAGCCTGTTTTTTGGTTACACGATGCAGGGTGAAGAAAATATTGCTATGGGTGGTGATAAAATCCCTGGCATGCCCAACAATAAATACAGCGGCTGGCTGGCTCGCGGAAAGGTTAAAGGAAAACTGGGTCCGGGAAGCTTGCTGTTCTGGATTGATTATGGCTCGCGCACTGATGAACTGGCTGCCGACGTTGTGTGGGATTTCTACTACCACTGGCTGAGCTACACCATTACGCTGCATAAAGGCGAGTATGGCGATTTTTCGGTTTCGCCGGAGTGGCGTATGATTCAGAAAACGTTTGAAGGTGAAACGGTTGAAACACGCCACAAAATCGAATTCCGTTTCGATATCAAATTCAAATAGTGAGGCCGCACTATGTTTAAACCCGAAAAGATCTTAGTCCCGACCGACTTTTCCGAACTGGGCGCACAAAGCTCGCGGATCGCTGTGAAGCAGGCCGTATTGCTTGCCGAGCAGAATAATTCCCAGCTCATATTTCTGCATGTGATCACGGAAGATGTATACAAAAAGCCGCTCTTCTTTCTTGACGATGTCAAGATGGATGAGTTGAAAAAGAAAATGCGCGAACAGGCCATATCTGAGCTGCAGGAATTCGCTAAAAAATATATTGGCGAGCGCCGGGTTAAATACCAGGTGAAGATCCGCGAAGGCGTACCTTATGATGAAATTTTAAAGCAGGAAAAAGAATCCGGGGTTGACCTGATCTCCATTGCTACCCGCGGTTTAAGCGGATTACAGGACTTCTTTTACGGAAGCACCACCGAAAAAGTGGTACGCCGCGCCACGTGCAATGTCCTGGTAGTCAGAAAAGTGACGGACCGGGACTAGTCTTTCGGGTTTTTTAAACTCAAAACGAGGAGTAATATCATGTTAAAAAGCAGACTATTTATCATTTTACTGGCAAGCGCGCTTTTCTGCGCATTTAGCGGACTTTCCGCGCAGGTTTATAAATTTTCCGGCGGCCCGTCCGGCGGTACATTCCAATACTACGCCAGCGCCATTTCCACCTTATCCAAAAAAGCCGGCATGAAAGTATTGGCCAGCTCTTCCGGTGGCGCCATCGAAAACATTCGTCTTATAGACAACAACAAATCGTCTTTCGCCGTTACCTATTCCGGACACGTATGGGCAGCTTCCAACGGTAAACTACGCAACGATGGCAAGAAATATGATAATGTTCTGGCCGTGGCCTATCTCTATGGCGCGCCTGCCCAGCTCGTTGTAAAAGAAAAATCAGGCATTACGCATCCCAAGGAGCTTGCCGATAAGCGCGTGGGTGTGGGTAACGCCGGTTCCGGTGCAGCGGCCAATGCCGAACTGTTCTTCCGTCAACTGGGCATTTGGGAACAAATGTCCCGTGAAAACCTGGGCTATCGCCAGGCCGCCGACGCTTTCAAGAACAACCAACTGGATGCCTTTTGGGTATTCGTAGGCTATCCCAATGCTTCGGTTATTGAAGCAGCCTTGCAGACGGACATCCGTTTACTGGACACCTATAAAGCCGGCGAAGAAGCGGGCTTGTTCAATGACTATCCTTACTTTAACAAGGTGACCATTCCTGCCAACACATACTCCGGCCAGACCGAACCCGTCAACACATTTCAGGACGCGGCGTTGTGGGTTGCCAGTAGCAAGGTTTCCGAAGACGATGTGTATAAGCTCTTACAAACCGTATATAGCGAAGAGGGTTTAAAGTACATGGTTGAGGTGCATAAATCGGCCAAGGCCATGAGCATTGAAAACGGCACGAAAGGCATTGTAACGGAAATGCATCCGGGTGCTGTAAAATTCTGGAAAGAAAAGGGTGTAATTAAGTAAAGCCCCATTTCCCGCCGGGCCCGTCTCTGTCGGGTCCGGCTTATTTAGCGCAGAACGGAGGCGTTCGTGTTTGACAGATTAAATAAATATGAAAAAATAGTCTTCAGTGCATTGTCGGTATTTCTGGTTCTTTTTTATTCGCTCTCCGCTGTATGGATTCCGGCAGCGACGCAATACCATCGTGGGGTTTACGTTTTTATCACGTACATCCTGGTTTTTATGCTCTACAAATCGGAAAACAAATACCTGCGTATTCTGGACTATGTACTGATGACCGCCTCTGCAGTAACGGTAGTTTACTGGATGCTGAATTTTGAGGATATCAACTACCGTGCGGGCGCCGAAACATTGCTTGATCAATGGGTTTCCGTCATCGGTGTGCTTATTGGAATTGAAGTGGCGCGACGCGCTGTGGGAACGGTCTTTGTGCTGATTGGCGCGTTTATGCTTTTTTACGGCGTATACGGTCAGCATTTTCCCGGCATGATCGCGCATTTCGGCGATTCTTTTTTCGGGATATGTACGACAATTTTTTTCAAAGAAGACGGTGTCTTCGGCATTATGGCCAACGTTCTGGCTACCTATGTTCTGCTGTTCGTGTTATTTGGCGCCTTCCTGGAACGCTCCGGGGCGCAAAAGTTTTTTATAGATTTCCCCATTGCCGCCGTGGGCCATAAAACCGGTGGACCGGCTAAAGTGGCTGTTATCGCGTCCGGATTGTTCGGTTCCATTTCAGGCAGCGCCATTGCCAACACGGTATCGACCGGCGCATTCACAATTCCCCTGATGAAAAAAGTGGGCTTCCGTCCGCATATAGCCGGGGCTGTTGAACCGGCGGCTTCCATTGGCGGTATGTTTATGCCGCCTATCATGGGTGCCGGTGGCTTTATCATGGCTGAGCTTACCGGATTACCCTATTCGTACATCATGCTTGTGGCCATTTTCCCCGCTTTAATGTACTTCTTCAGCGTGTTTGTGATGGTGCATTACGAGGCCAAGGTGCATAATATCAAAGGTGAAAAATCGAAATTCACGGCCTGGGAAATTTTAAAGAAAGAGTGGTATTACATAGCGCCGCTGGTGATAATCACCGTACTGATGCTTTTCGGTTATTCCGCGGGCTTTGCGGCTGTGATGGGTATTGTTAGCAGTATCGCGGTGAGCTACTTTAAAAAAGATACACGGATGACCCCGATGCGTTTCGTGGAAGCGGCGCGCATGGGCACCGAAGCCAGCCTAAAAATCGGCGCCACGGTCGGTATCATCGGTATCATCATCTCCATGCTCACCTTCAGCGGTCTGATCCTGACCTTTGCCGACATCGTAATTGAGCTGGCTTCGGGCAATCTTGTGTTAACGATTCTCTTTATCGCGCTGGCTTCTCTTATTTTGGGAATGGGCGTCCCCGTAACGGCGGCTTACCTTATCACCGCTGTCGTGGCTGTTCCCGCGCTCACGCACCTGGGTGTCAATGAGCTGGCCGCGCATATGATCGTTTACTGGCTCTCTCAGGATTCCAACATCTCCCCGCCGGTCTGTATCGCCGCTTTTGCCGGTGCTACGATCGCCAAGGCCAATATGTGGCGAACGGCCTTTTCGGCTTTCAAGTTTGGCAAGTTCCTGTACCTCGGACCGTTCCTTTTTGGCTATGTGCCGGGCTTTACGCTGCAGGGCGATGTTTGGGATATCGCTAAAACCTTTGTGATAATTATTATAGGTACCTATGTCTATGCCTATGTGTTTAGTTTTGCCTGGATTAAATACATCAAAGACTGGTTGAAGAAAAGGAAAGCTGCTTTGGAAGCTTGAAAATATCCGCCAAAAAATTAAAAGCCCGGCCGCATAAATGATAACGGGCTTTTTTTGTTCTACCTTAACAAAAGCATCCGTTTTCGAGATATCGATTCAGCGGTCTTCAATTCATAAATGTAGACCCCGCTCGACAAGGACGCGCCGTCAAAAACAGCCGTGTAGACTCCCGCCGGTTGCCTGCCCGATACCAATACAGCCACTTTCTGGCCCAACAGGTTATATACGGCCAGTTCAACATTCGCCGCTTGGTGAAGCGCGTAGCGAATGGTGGTTTGCGGGTTAAACGGGTTGGGATAATTCTGGAATAGCTGCGCCGATTGCGGCACGGTTTGCGGCGCATTTACAAAAGTAGCCACGCTGTCTGCAAAGATCGCGGCCGTTTCACTTAGCGTCTTATACTTCAGCTTCTCACCATAACGCGCATTCAGCGAATCCAGCAGCTCTGCCGTCCAGTCGATCACCAGACCCTCTTCGTAGCCGGAACGGGTAAAGGGATCGTGCAACAGCAAGCAGTAGTAACCCTGGCTTTCGAATTTGGAATCGATATCGGCCAGCGCCTGGTTAAGCTTGTTGTCGTAGTCGGCGTCGGTCAGATACCAGGTGTACTCATTGTGCGGCGCCAGGTTAAACAGGTTTTTGTAGATTGTATCTTTGGTTGCTCCCGTGGTTGAGATCCACTTGAATTCGCTGTCCAGCAGCACCTGATAGGTGGTCGTGTCGGCGTGGTGGCCGGGCGGTACAAAGGCAAGCGGCGTATAACCAACGCTGTCCGTCAAAAGCTGCAGGCCATCCCGGATCATGCCGGACTGGGTTTCGTACGAATGCGCCGTGTTGTAAAAGGTGCAATACATCTCGTGGCTGGATTGGCTGCACAGCGGGCAGATATGGACATAACCGTGCAGAACAATTTCATGCCCGTCAGCAATGGATTGGCGCAGATCTTCCGCCAGGACGCCATCGGCGTTTTGTGATTCAATTAGCCGGTGCGGGATGACCGCCCAGGATATTTTTGCGCCGCGTGCTTCAAGCGCCTCTTCAAAATCAATAATGCGCCGCGGCTCCCAGTTTATGCGTGATTGAATGTCATCGACGCGGATGATGAAATAATAATCTTCTGCGCCGAACGACAACGAACTCAAAAAAAACCACACGGCCAAAAACAGCAAAATATATCCTCTTTTCATCATGTCCTTCCGGTTTTATAATCGATAGCAAAATCTGCGATGCTGCAAACTTAGCAAATCGCAAAATCAAAAAAAATCTTTGCTCTATTTTAAACAGTAAAAAAGGACATCGTGCCATGACTCTGCCGCGTTATGCGATACTTGTCAGATCATTAAAATGAACAACACAATACCTACGATCAGGATCAGTACTACAAGCACTTTTTCGGTGGTAGACATCTCCGGCCAAGGTTTGGTTTTGACAAAGAAAAGGACGATTAGCACAGTAATAATAGCGATAAAAACAGGCAGTAGGGTGCGCATAACGGTATTCCCCATTTATGGTATTGGGCGGGGCCTGTTAAAAAGAACGTTTTTCCGGACAATAAGTTTTAGTGCGGGGCCTTACTGTTATGATTCAATATTATTTATGGTTAAAGGCAAAAGCAACATAAAACGATCAAAAGGCGGCGACGTTAGTTTGAGATAGTAATTGTGTATTGCCAAAATTATTGCAATAAGGAAACTTGTAGCCTGCTAACATAAAAAGTATATTCTCTACGGGTTCTCTTTGCGGAGGAAGTAAAGATGAAAAAGAGTTTTGCTGCTATTATTTTCATGATGTCCATTACAAACCTCGCCTTTTGTCAGACACCCATCTGGGAAATTGTTACAAAGGATAACCAGCCCTATAAGGATGTTGTTTTAAAGGCCATAAATGGAGATACGCTTTTTGTAAAAACACTGGGCCAGAACTATCCTGTTGCTATAGATTCCATAAAATATATGCGTCATGAGCAAAAATCGTACGCCGGTGTAGGGGCGGTTGCCGGTGCCATTGGCGGCGGCATTATCGGCAATCAGCTTGCGAAAGGTTCCGGCGGTGGCGGATTTTTTTACGCGCCGGGCCAAATGTATGGAACATTACTTGGAGCCATTGCCGGCGGCATAGTGGGCGCGGCCACGGCCAGCGGTCTTAATGCCGACCAGTATTACAATTTTGAAAATAAGACACCCGACGAAAGACGCATCATACTGGCACAGGTTATCGCTGAAAGCGACAAGCAACTGGCCAAACAAAAAGAAGCATCCGAACGAGCCGCGCAGAAATGGTAATTTTTTTATGCAGAGGCGCAAGAATCTTGCGTCTCTGCCTTTTCCCGGGACACATTCCCGCACCTTAACACCTTAACACCTTAGTACACTCTTTCACCAGCCCAGTTTTTCGCGCAGCGCTCTGCCGGCGTTGCGACTGATATTAAGCTCGGTTTTCTCTTTATCGCGGACAGTCATTTTATAACCACCGCTGAACCAGGCTTCGATTTTATCGACATAGTTGAGGTTGACAATGGTGGAGCGGTGGATGCGGAAAAACTTCTGGTGGTCCAGCCGTGTTTCCAGTTGATCCAGCGTGTAGTTGATCAGGTGTTTTTCATTTTGCAGGTGGGCGAAAACCAGCTTGTTATCGCTGGCAAAATAAACCACATCATCATCGTTAAACACATAGATGCGGTCGCCGATTTTGGAAGCGATGCGTTTGAGGCGGTGAGCCGGCGGCTGCCATTGCGCCAACAACTGCTGCAGCGACGCATCGGGAGCCGGTTTGGTAATCGACTCCCGCGCCCGTTCCACGGCTTCATGCAGACGTTCTTTGGAGAAAGGCTTCAGCAGGTAATCCAGCGCCCGCAGTTCGAACGCTTCGATGGCGTATTGGTCATAGGCGGTGGTAAAAATAATCGCCGGGGTGTGTTCGCAGACATGCAGCACGTCAATGCCGGAGATGTCGGGCAGGTGGATGTCCAGGAAAAGCAGTTGCGGTTTCAGGGCGTCGATTTCCGCGACAGCCTGTTTGCCGCTGGCGCTGTGGCCGATGATCTCGATGTCTTCCAGCTCCTCGAGCATTTCGCGCAGCCGCTTTAATGCCGGTTTTTCGTCTTCTACGATGTAGGTTTGTATCATCATTTTTTATCCACGGGAATGGTTATGGTTACCTGTGTGCCCTGCCCGTGCTGCGAAACGATCGCGAGCAAATCATTACGGTGATAGTATAAAAACAGGCGTTCGGCAATGTTGCCCAAAGCGTGGCCCGATTGCGGCAAACGGCTGAGACGGCTTTGCCTTATACCGGCACCATTGTCACTGATCTTGATTTTGAGCGCGTTCTTTTCCCTGGCCAGGCTTATCTGCAGTTGCAGTGTTTTTGTCTTGTCGCTCCAGCCGTGGTTGATAGCATTTTCGATGAGCGGCTGCAGCAAAAATACAGGCACTTCGATCTGCTCCACATCCGCGGAAATGTGCCAGTTAACGGAAAGGGCATCGCCAAAACGTTCCTGTAGCAGCGCCAGGTAACGCCGCGCAAACTCCAGCTCACGGGACAGCGGCACGCGCTCTTCATTGGAATTGCGAAAGACGTAGCGCAGCAGGTCGCTCAGATCAATAAGCAGTTTTTCAGCTTTGGCGGGCTCGCTTTGTATCAGGCTGGTGATGGTGTTAAGCGCGTTGAACAGAAAGTGCGGTTCAATCTGCGAGCGCAATGCGTTCAGTTCGGCGCGCTGCAGGGCCGCGCGGTTGCGGTTTTCCTTCCAGCGAATCTCGATCCAGCTGCCCACCACGCTGGCCAGGCCCACCAAAACAATCAGCGCAATAAAGCTAAAAATAAAACTGCGGAATTCCGGCGAAAGCAGTTGACGCAGATCCTTTTCTTCGGCGGTGGCGGTTATCACGTCGGCCAGCATGCTCCAGGTGGCCAGGCGCAAATCCTCCACCGAAACGGGATACAGCAGCACGATTTGCAGCATCAGTCCGGCGAGGTAAACCAGGGTAAAAACCATCAGGTAGAGCACGGCCCGCAACAGCCACTGTTGGCCACCGGAAAAAACGCTGAGCCGGTTAGCCAGCAGTTTATTCAAAAACGCAAAAAGCGCCAGCAAGGCGACGGGGTAATAAAAACCCAGCAAAACGGATGCTGCAAGCTTCCCGTTATCGTTCCAGAAAAAATAACTTAAAAAAGCGCCACCTAAACCGATGGCGCTTATAATTATTGTTGATTTAAGAAATGTGTTCACGCGCCTGCCGCTTGTTCCCTGTTGCTTTTATAATGATACCACAAATAGGATACAAATCCACCCAGGCCAAAACAGATAACCGCCAGTTGAATCAATCCGCCAAGGAACGGAATCTCCGTTACCAGGAAAATGATAAGCAGACCCAGCGCCAGTGCGCCTATGTAGCTGCCGGCCGACCGCAGGCCGTTGTTGCGGGCGAGAATAAGACGGCCCACATACAATGATGCAAAAATGGTGCTGACATACACCGCAATGCCGTACAGCAGCAGCAGGATCAACGCAACCGGTATGGTAATTACCATTACGGCAAGAATAACAACTGCCACAGGTATACCCACAAGCACACCGAGACCGCTTAGCAGGCTCATGCCCGGATTTTCTTTTGCGTAGACAAGCTGATCACGCGAGGCGTTTTTAAAGAGAAGTAGGTAAATAATGCCCAACACAAACATGGATAAAAGGGACCAGTAGAAAAAACCGGATAGGAAAAAGCGCTCTGTTTCCGTGTAGGCAATTGTCGCGTTATCGGGTAGATTTTCGATCTCGCGCTCCATCCATCTTTTGTGCAGTTTTAGCGCCACAGGTCCGCTTGCGGCAAAGTCATCGCCAAAAGCAATGAAGTCGGCCTGGAACTCAACTTCACCTGCGATACTGCCGTTCAGCGTAGCCCATCCCGCGCCGCCACGCAAGTTACCGCCCACGCGGCTGCCTTCTTCCAGGATGATGTTTCCTGTGCCGGCGAAAAGGTTGCCGCGGATATCTGCACGCTCCGTCACAATAACGCGCCCGCCAAAAGCCAGCACATCGTCCAGCACAACGCCGTCGATGGTGATATTCTCCCCGGCAACAGCCACCAGGCCTTCAACGGTTCCGCGCACCATGACATCGCGGCTGCCGCTGAACATGTTGCCCATTACGCGGCCCTGCATCTCACTGCGTTCGCCGGCAGAAAAAAGACTGCCCTTTACGACACCCTCCACATCAATGCGGTTGCCGGTGGCAAACAGGTTGTTTGACAGTGTATCGCCCTCGATGATGTGGACGGTCTCCTGGGCACGGTACTCGGATGCGGGCAGGGTACCGGCAGCTAACAGAACCATGGCAGTTATCAAATAAAGAATTCTCATTGCTTACCTCCATCGGTTAGTTTTTTTTGTTGCAGGCAAGATCGCCACTCTTTTATATATAGCGAAGCAGTTTCCGACGGGTGGTCGTTTGGGTGGGATGAATGGCTGTATTTTTTGAAAGTCAGCAGAAATGTGTAATTCGCTTTATCTACCCAAAATAGTTATGTTTGCGGCGCACTGCTGCTTTCCCCTCCGCGTTTCCGGCTTAGCTCAGTGCAATGGTGTGGCGCTGTTACAATCTAAAGGAGATCGCTATGAAACGCGTGTTCCCCATCCTGATGCTGTTTGGCTTGAGTCTGCTTCTTTTTCACTGTAATTCCAAAGACAAAACCGGCGGCGACGGCACTGTCGATACGGTAGTTGTACACGATACGATCACCGTGCGGGACACTGTCTATGTTCCTGAAGGGCCGGGCACTACGCGACCGCATGTTTCGGTAAACGCGGAGAAAATGAACGTATTCTACATAGGTGTGGACAATCCCGTACGGATACAGGCCAACGGAGTAGATCCCAACGATTTGAATGTTTCCGTAACGGGTGGCGGTGCCCAAATCCGCAAAACGGGCGCGAACTCTTACAATGTGACGGTCTCATCGCCGGGAGAAGTACGCATCAATGTTTCGGGCGCGGAAGTCAGGACAAGTTTTACGTTCCGGGCAAAACGCATCCCCGACCCGGTTGCGCGGCTTTCCAGCAGCAGTGGCGACGAAATGGGCAATGGCGAATTCAAAGCACAGGGTGGGTTGGGCGCTTTTCTTGATAATTTTGATTTTGATGCCGCATGTGCCATCCAGGGATTTACACTGACCTACATCCCCAGGCGCCAGGACGCTATTACGGTTCAAAACGCGGGTGCCCGCTACAACGATGTTGCCAGGCGTCTTGTCAACCAGGCCAAACCGGGAGATATCTATCTTTTTACGGACGTCAAAGCACGTTGCCCCGGAGACAATGCCGGCCGGCCGATTAATTCGTTAGCATTTATTATTAAGTAAAAAGAAATAAAAAAGGCGCGGCCTGAAGGACGCGCCTTGTTAGATCAATTATTGCCGTTGCTTTTAAACAGGTAGGCCGATCCAAACAGGCTCGGATACAAAAAGGTAAAATCACTCTCAGAATTCCATTTCACAAAATTCTCTCTTCCCGTGCCGTCGTTATCGTTCACGTGGAACTCAACACCAAACACATGGCCCGGTTCAGCCGGAAAATCATTCAGGGTACTAAAAGGAATCTTTATTTCCACATTCCAGCCTTTTTCGGTCTCAAGATAGGCGTAATCAATCGGGCTTGGATCATAAAACCAGGGGAAACGCGTAGGCGCCTGCTGCCAGATAAAGCGCATTTGTTCGTCATTAAAGTCATAAGAACCCGGGTAGGGATGAGGTATATTGGCATCGGCTGGACCGTTTTTGCTGTTGTCACCATCTAAAAACAGCTCAAAACTGTCTTTATTAAAATCATCCACAGCATCCACGCTGATCACGTTATCCTGCACGTTTACAAACACGTAAACATTCTGGTCGTCCCAGGCCATCCTGAAATAGGAGTATAAATCGGATTTATCGTCAATGGGATCGGGCAGATTATAATAAACGCGCATGACATGCTTGGGAGCGTTCACCCACTCTTTGTCCGTACCATCAATTTCGATGGTGCGTGTTGTATGAAAAACCTTTATATATTCGTTGTTGGGCAAATTGCTTTTAAACAACGCGGCGTTTGAATTCATGCTGTCATTCGGTTCGAGCACCGGTTCATTACTGCACTGTACAAGCATAAAAACGGAAAGAAGCAAAACGAGAGTGAATAGCCTATTTGATCTCTTCATCAAATATCCTCCTGGTTGTGGTGGGTTGTATATCAGGTACAAAAAATAAAAGGTAATTACCGGACCGGGCTCCTTTCATTTAAAAAGTTGTAGAATGAAGCTAGGTGTGTTTATAGAAATAAATTGTGGGTCAATTTAAACTTTGTTCTTTCGACACAACCCAAGCGCGTCACAAAAAGCCGTGTTATAAATATAACCGGTCAGAGCGTTGCCGCGTGAATACACTTATGTAACAAGCATCGCGAAAGCCCGTATCAGGCACATCAGCAACATCCCCGGGAAAAGCCATGAACATAAAAGATACCGTAAGTGCAGGAAACCAAATTATCGCGCCACCGGCTCAGCGTGGAAGCGGCCTGCTGGCTAAAGCGGCCCTGGCCTGGTTCAGCGTGGCTGTAGTCGGTCAGTGGATCTTCGCCTATTATCTCATCGCCTTATATGGCCGCTCCGCCGTACGCGGGGAGTTTGAAGCATGGAATACTTTTATGCCTCATGGATACGTGTCTGGCGATACGATGGGCAATCTGGCCGTGGCTGTGCACATTCTGCTTGCCTTTATTATTCTTGTATTGGCTCCCCTACAATTTTCCGCACAGCTGCGAGCCCGCCTTCCATTGCTGCACCGCATTAATGGCAGAATATACATGTTTACCGCTTTTGCCATCAGTCTCGACGGTCTTTACATGATATTTATTCGAGGGTCGGCCAGTGGACCCCTTGGCGCCGTCAGCATCAGTATCAACGCTGTTTTAATTATGGTTTTTGGGTATATCGCCCTGCGCCACGCTATGGCGCGGCGTATTACACGTCACCGGCGTTGGATATTGCGGTTGTTTATGGCCGTCAGCGGGGTTTGGTTTTTCCGGATCGGGTTGATGTTGTGGCTGTTTATCCACGGGGGTCCGGTGGGTTTTGATATGGCCACTTTCCGCGGCCCGTTTTTGGATATCCTCGCTTTTGCCCAATACCTGCTGCCGCTTGCAGTATTGGAATTATTCTTTTGGGCCGAATCACGCGCGGGCCAAACAGGCTCTTCGCTGGTGGCCGCGTTTATTTTCTTGCTGACCGGCATTATGGCAGTCGGCATATTTGCCACAACCATGGGTATGTGGTTACCGCACTTTTAGAATCTAAATCCTGAAAATAAAGAAAGGGCGCATCCCCAGCGCCCCAGCATTAACACAATAATACTTTACACACTAGCACATCTTTCACTCTTCCTTGGCGATCAGCTTCTTCAGCTTCACTCGGTCTTCCTTCAGCAGCTCCAGCACCTTGTCGCGGTTAACCGTGGCCACGATGATGTCGCCGATCTCCTTGCTCACCTCGCTGAAGATGCCCAGCTTTTTCATACCCTCCGTCTGGCGGCGGTTGTCCTCGTTGGGCGTCACGTAATGGATGGAGTGCGCCTTGTAGCGGTGCAGTAAAAAGATCTGGTTCAACGTCATAAAACGCTTCATGCGGAAATTTTCATTGTGATTGTTCTGGTCGCGCACGGACAGGATGTTCTTGTTACGGCGGTCCTGAATGACGGCAAATACGATGTCCGACATTTTGTTGCCAAACTCATCCTGTACGCGCAGTTCCAACAATTCCGAGCCGGCGTGGTGCGGACGCAATTTCGCGGTTAGTGTGCCGGTGATGTTGTAGTGTTTGCTCCACAGCTCCAGCCAGCCGTCCAGCAATTGTACCGGCACTTCGGTTTGTACCAGATGCTGGAATTGGGTGGAACCTTTGCCCATGGCCTTGGTGGTGGCGGTGCGACCCGACGAAGCGGCCAACGCGCCATCCAGCCTGGGGCCGCCGACGTGGGTTTGCGGGGTTTTGTAGGGCGATTCCAGCAGACGCAGTTTGCGCTGCAACCGGGCCAGCGCCAGCATGCCGTTTTGCTGTAGCGATGTGGCAAATTCCTCGGCCACCAACCCGTCGATCTGGTGCCCGCCGTAGGTGATAAAATTGAACACAAAACCCATCTTGCCCAACTCGATCGGGAAGGCGCGCATCTCCTCGTCGTTCATGCCGGTAGTATCCCAGTTAAAGGAAGGAGACAGGTTGTAGGCCAGCATTTTGTCCGGGTAAACGGCGTGGATGGCATCGGCAAACTTTTTGGCATCTTCCAGTTTGGCCGTTTTTGTTTCCATCCACAGGATATCACAATAGGGAGCCACGGCAAGTGACTTGGCGATGGCGTAAGGAATGCCGCCGCGTACCTGGTAGTAGCCTTCAGGTGTGCGCGAAAGCTCGGCGCTCCAGGGCACTTCATCAAGGTCCATTTCCAATGTTTTGGCGCGAGCCTCTTCCAGAGAAACCGAACCGGCATATTCCAGCCATTCGTCGGCGCTCATCGGGAACTCCGTGCCTTCCTCCTGCTGAAAACGCATCGCTTCAGCCACCGCTTCGGGGTATGTGGTCAAACCCGATTCCACTTCCCAGGCTTCAACAAACAGGTCTTGCGCGGCGTTTAAAGCGCGATCCACCAGGTGCTGGCTGCCATCGCTGTAAGCCTTGATTTCAGCATCGATTTTTTCAAGGATAGCGGCGCTTTCAAACCAGTGCAACGCCTTTTTATAGCTGCTCTCGCTTAGATCGTATAGCTGGTGGCCGTTGATTTCTTCCACGCCTTTGTCGTAAAAACGCTTCATGATGGCGAGCATACAGGTTTTGTAACTGGGGATTTCCAGGTTGGTCACCCCGAGGATAAACGGATGGTCGCGATCATCGCCGTTGTTGTCCAAAAGCGTGGCCGCTTCGGCATCGGTGCGGGCCACGATGATGCCCGGCACGTTCATCACGTCCAGTTGGAAACGCGCCGAGTTGAGCCGCTTGATCTGTTCGTCGATGGAAACGAGCACTTTACCGCCCTGGTGGCCGCATTTTTTGGTGCCCGCGCGCTGGTCTTCGATGTGGTAACCGGTCACACCGGCCTCCACGAAACGGCGGATCAGGTTGCGTACATGGGCGTCGCCGCCATGACCGGTATCGGCGTCGGCAATAATGAACGGACGGTAGTCATACTCGGGTGTTTTTTTACGTTCCGCTTCGGTCATGCGCGAGCGCAGGTATTGCTGATTTTTATCGGCTGCCAGCAAAGCACGGACAATGGGTGCCGCTTCGTTGGGCACCTGGCTCAGGGGATAGCTGGCCAGGTCGGCGCCGGGATCTTCGCTTACGGAGCCTTTGGCCGATGTAGCCCAGCCGCCCAGGTAGATACCTTTTATCCCCAGACGCTTCATCATAACCGCCTGCCCCGGCGAATAGGGTCCAAAGGTTGTTATCGATTCACCTTTGGCAAACAGCTCACGCAGGAGATCGTAAAATTCCGCGGCGGCGTTTTGGGCAACCGGGTAGCTGTTGGTAATAGTACCACGCTGTTCCGCAATCTGGCGGGCGCTGTACAGCCGGTTGATGCCCTTAAAACGCGGGCCTTTAAACCACTCCCTGGTTTGCAGCACATCTTTTTCAAATCTGTCCATGAGGCTCTCCTGCTTTTATGAAAGTTTCATTCTTTATTTCGGACCACGCTGGCGATTAAACGTCATGCTGAACTCGTTTCAGCATCTTCTTCCGCCTGCCTTTGGATCCTGAAATGTATTCAGGATGACAGTGTTGCCGAGAAGTCCAGGTTCTCCGTAATCCTGGTGCCGTCCTTTTTAAAAGCTTTTAAATAGTTTTGAATGCGTTTGCGGGCCGTATCCATATTCATGTTGTTCAGATTTATATTCAGCAGATCAATGTACCACGGTATTTTGATCTCTTCGTTGATGTAGGCTTTAACGATTTCCCTGGCAATGGGCAGGGTGGTTTTCTTGGAATGATCAAACACATCTTTATCACGGGCCTGCAGTAGTTTATCGTATTCTTCCTGTAGCAACCTTTCAAAAATCTCTATGCTGAACAGGTCGCCGGCCTTTAAGCCTGTTTCCTCATCATCCTTGTTGAGCTTTGCCTTTTTGTGAATCCACTCCCACAAAATGCTCATACGGATTTCACCCGTGGCCATGTCTTCCATCAGGTAAAGAATATCATCATTGCCAAAATAGTCGGCCGGCTTCAACGCCGCCGCCTGCATACCCTGACCAAAAGCGTTGCCGTATTGCAGGGCCACGCTTAGCAAATTGCGCGCACCACGAATGCTGCGCTCAGCCGGCTCAAGCAACAACAGGTTGTCGGCATCGTGCTGCGTGTAGGTCAACGCGGGAAAATTGCGTCCAAGCTGATTGTCTTCACCCGCCTCTTCCCACACGGGACGTACAATGTGTACCATGCGCCAATGCGCCACCCACTTGCCGCTGGCGCCTTCCTGCTGCTCACGCCTGGCCCCGGCCACGGCTTTTTCCATGCTGTTTTTAATACCCACTTCCGAACCGACAGGGATGTTGGGCTCCATGCCGCCCTGCCACAAAGCGAAGTTGCCGTTTTGGTCCGGTGTGTTCACGCAGCGCCGCACGCGGTCTTCGTAGTGGCGCATATAGCCATACGTCATTACTATTTCTTCGATATTGGGATTGATGAATTCCTCGTCCCAGGCCATGGCATCGGAAACGGAGTTGATATAGTCCCATCGGCCGGTGTTGTAGCCCACAAAGCGCACACCCAGCGCGGCGCGGATTTCCATAAGCTGAAAGGTGGCTTCCAATTGTTCTACCAGCACATATACTTTGATGGTGCCAACCTCCAGACCAAGATGCTGCTCCAAGGCACCAAGCATTTTATGCCAAAAAGCGGCCTCTTCCGCGGTTTGAATTTTGGGCAGGTAAAGTACAACGGAGCGCTTTTGCTGTTGTAGCGCCTCGTAGTTATTTACCACGTAAAGCACGGCATCTACGAGCGATGCTGATAGACCGTTGCCTTTCGCGTCGCGCGTATGGCGATCGTCCAGGTGCAGGCCGCGCGCGCGGAAAATGACAGTGGTAAAATCCAGCTGCTCGCGCCAGTCGGCGATGATGGAGCGGCCAAAAAAATTACGCGCCCAGGCGTTCATTTCCGTGGCCACGGTTTTGGCTGCTTCCAGAAAAATCACGTTGCGGCTGATAGCCAGTTTAAGATTACGCTGGTTGTCCAGCGACATGCTGTTGATTTGTCCCAAGGCGTCTTCGCCGTCAAACATCCAGCCGTCGGCGCCGGAGAGCAGGGCGTAAGCCACGTTGCGGATTGACTTTTCCACGCTGCTGTTGGGTTTGGCCGCGGGACCCGTGCCCTGTATCCATTGACGCTGCAGGTCATGTGGTATGTCGGAGCCTTCAAATTTTCCTTCACGGGCCTGTTGCACGGTGATGCTGGTGCCGGGGATTTTTTCGCTCGGATTCAGGAAATCAATGCGCTGTTTTTTGTTAAAACGTTCTGTGCGCCGGTTGACACGTTTCCGCATCAGGTGCAGACGCTCTTCATTAAGATGTTGCAGGCTGTTCAGAACCTCCAGCGCTTCAGGGGTATAGATGTCACTGTAGTGCGTTTGCAGATTATTGCGGATCGTAAAGTTCATTACCAGGCCTTTTTTTGTTTGCGGGAAAAATATAGGACGTGAAAATCGGTTGTCAAGCGAAATTTCGCTGATAAAGAAAATAAGCAAGTATTTTTGTTTTTGATCACAATGAATGAAGCGATACTGATGCGCGGTGAATACTACGAAATAAGTAAACGGCACCCTGGGCCGTAGTTTTCTTCTTCAAGCTATTAAAACATCTGGTTTTTGCCGTCCTGCTTATGCGATGCAAAATCGTACAGAAAGCGTCTAAAGTCGTTTGCGCCGTTAAATATTATGTGTATATTTATATCTTAATTCCGTACCCCGTAATCCCTAAGAAAGGAATCGAAAATGAAATTGGGTTTTCTGGCTATTTACCTGGCTTTGGCTGCAACACTTTTCTCCGCCTGGGCTTATCTTCAGGCCACATGGGTGGATCCAAAGAAAAAGCGTGCCGACAAAATCCTGGCGGATACCTTAAAACGTGCCCGCTTCGCCTACTACACTATGACCACGCTGGTTGTTCTGGCCTCTGTTTATCTTTGGTACCTGCTTTTTTCACACCAGTTTAAGGTACTATACGTTTATCAATACTCATCCCGCGATCTGGGCTTTGGCTATCTGTTCTCATCTTTTTGGGCCGGCCAGGAAGGCTCCTTCCTGTTCTGGGCATTGATGATTGCTCTGATCGGCTTATGGCTGATCCGAAGCTCACGGCAGTTCGAAGCGCGCTCCATGCTGTTTTACAATCTGGTACAGGCGGCTTTTCTTATTCTGCTTATAAAAGCCAGTCCCTTCGAGATTCAGCAGGGCAATCCTCCCGATGGTGCCGGTCTTAATCCGCTGTTGCAAAACCCCTGGATGGTGATCCATCCGCCGATCCTGTTTATTGGTTATGCCGCCGTCAGCGTGCCTTTTGCGCTGGCCCTGGCTACCCTGTGGCAAAAGGATTTTAAAGAGTGGGTACACATCGCATTACCCTGGACGCTGTTCGCTTCCGTAACACTCGGCGCCGGTATTATCATCGGTGGTTTCTGGGCCTACGAAGTGCTGGGCTGGGGTGGTTACTGGGGCTGGGACCCGGTGGAAAACTCTTCACTGATCGCCTGGCTGGCAGTTCTGGCCTTGTTCCATGGCATGCTCATTACGCGCACAACCAACGCGCTGCATAAAAGCAATATCGCTTTGTCGATTGTTTCATTCACACTTGTAATTTACGCCACTTACCTGACACGCAGCGGGGTGTTGGCCGATTTTTCCGTACACTCCTTCGCCGACCGCGGCATTGATATTTACCTGATAATTTTTATGCTGCTGGCATTTGTTGGCGGGCTGGGCTTTTTTTACAGCAGGCGCGACGCCATACCCGGTGAAAAAATCGACTTTTCCAAGTTTACTAAAGAAAGCGTTCTGTTCTATTCGATGGTCGTGCTGCTGCTTTCGGCGTTTCTCACGCTCATCGGCACCTCTTCTCCTATCCTTACGGGCATAGCCGGGCAGCCTTCGCAGGTGGACATCTCCTTTTATAATGATGTGAACCTGCCCATCGGTATTCTGATTGCCTTGCTGCTTTCTGTCGCGCCTTTTCTGTCCTGGCGCGGGCACGACTTCCCCGACCTTATGCGCAAACTGACACCCACCGTCGCCAGCGGATTGATCGTTGGCGTGCTGGGCTTTGTCTTTGGGCTTACAGACGTCTGGCTGCTGCTCTTTCTGATCGTAAGCGCCATCGCTTTTACCAGCAATCTGATTGTCTTTTTCCAGAAGCTGCGTTTCGGTTTCAGCAATACAGCCGCGCCGCTGGGACATATCGGTCTTGGTATGATGTTCATCGGTATCATAATGGCCGGGCGTTTTGCCGAAGACCAGCGTGTGCTGCTGCCGCTGGAACAGCCGCAAAATGTCTTTGATCTGACCATGACCTACAGCGGCGATTTCCAAAGCCCCGACGGTAAAGACGGCCTGATTATAAAAGTGATGGAGGGCGGCGACAGCTATGAGGCCCGTCCGCGTCTTTACATGAACGATTATACACGCAGCGAAATGCACGAGCCGCACGTTGAGCGCTCTCTTTTCAGCGATACTTATATATCTCCATTGCAAGTGGTGCGGCAGGGCGGTGCGGCCACGGGTCACGATCATGAGCATAAAGTGATCAGCAAAGGGCAGACGGTTGAGATGTCCGGCTATCAAATCACATTTATAGATTTTGATATGTCCAGCCACGAAAACACCAATGCCTTCCATGTTGGCGCCAGGCTGAAAGTTAGTCGCGACGGTAATGAATATGATATTACACCCGCCGTTCTGATGGAAAACGGCCAGCGCACGTCGCAGCCGGCAACCTTTACCTCTGCGGGCGGCCAGGAAATAATGATTGATCTGCACGGGATCGATGCCGGCTCCGGTCGCGTGGAAATTGCCCTGGAAGGTGCGGGCTCCAAATCAGCCCAGGCTGCTCCTCAAAAGCAGCTTCTGGTGGAAGTGAGCAAAAAGCCATTCATGAACGTCCTTTGGCTGGGAACGATCTTGCTGACGCTGGGCACCATCGTTGCCGCAAAAAACAGGTTTGCATAGCGATTAATAGAAAGGCGGTCTTTCTTTTCATGGGCCGCCTTTTTTCTTATCATTTTTTTGATTCTCTCACTCTTTGGTTTATATTGCGCCACTTAAACACGTATTTCTAAACGACTTGACTACAGGCTGATCGGAGGGGAGCATGCCTGCCCATATCTTGGTCGTTGACGACGAACCGGACCTTTCTTCGTTGATTGAACAACGATTCCGTAAACACATCAAGGCAAAGGAATTTTATTTTTCATTTGCCGCGGATGGCGTTGAAGCCCTTGATATTCTAAAACAGGGCCGGCGCATTGACGTTGTGCTTACCGATATCAATATGCCCCGTATGGACGGCCTTACGCTGCTAAGCGAAATAAATGAATTATTTCCGGATTTGCGTCCCGTCATCATTTCCGCTTATGGTGACATGAAAAATATCCGTACGGCGCTTAACCGCGGCGCCTTCGACTTCATCACCAAGCCCATCGATTTCGAAGACCTGGAAATTACGATCAACAAAACGCTGCGTGAAGTGGAGCAAATGCGCCAGGCGATGGATGACCGCAACCGCGTTCTCTCTTTCGAAAATGAGCTGAAAGTGGCGCGTGACATTCAGCGCCGCATGCTGCCACCCGTGCGACCCGAATTCCACGATAAACCCCATTTTGCCATAGAAGCCAGCATGAAACCGGCCCGTGCCGTCGGCGGAGATTTTTACGATTTCTTTATGGTGGAAAATCAAAAGCTTGGTTTTTGCATCGGTGATGTTTCCGGCAAGGGAGTGCCGGCTGCGTTGTTTATGGTGTTATGCAAAAGCCTGCTTAAGGCCCATGCCATAACGGGTATGGATCCGGGCAAATGCCTGCGCAGCGTAAACAATATCCTGCACCAGCAAAGCGATCCTGCCGTATTTGTTACCCTGATTTACGGCATCCTCGATTTGACCAACGGCCAGCTCACCTTCTGCAATGGCGGGCATAACCCGTTTTACATTGTAAGCACGAACGGCGAGCTGAAGGAAATACCCGCCAACGGCGGCATACCGCTTAGTTTTATGCCCGATTTCAGCTATGTCAGCGGAACGATCGCGCTGCAGCCCGGGCAGACTGTATTTTTTTACACGGACGGCGTTAACGAAGCCATGGATGAAGAGGAGAATGAGTTCTCCGAGCAGCGGCTGGAAGAGAGTTTGTCCAAAGCTGAAACCAAAAACCCGGAAAAACTGATCCACGATTTGCAGGAGCAGATTGAGCAGTTTACCCGGGGCACGGAACAGTCGGACGACATCACCATGCTGGCTGTACAATACAAAGACTGATATTTCTTGCCCTTTATGCACGGAGGGTGCCATGGCACATCGCTGGAACGACGACTTTCTCAACACGCTGCGCGATCAGGGAGACGCCCTGGCCGATGATTACCTGCAGCGCCTCATCGCCGATAAAGAAATCGAAGACCTGCGCTTTCTGTTCAAAGAGCTGAATACCAACGACCACCGGCCCGCCCCGGAGATGCACCCGGCTTTTACAGAATTTTATGATTTAACCAGCCGCCTCCCCGAAACAGTGGACCTGCAGCGCATTGCCCGTGCCGAGGAAGCATTTGGGCGCCACGCCTTTCCTGCCGCGCTTGTTCTGCTTGTTAAGAGCCTTAATGAGGGCTACGCATCGCCCGGCCTTGCCAAAATTCTTAACATGTCCGGAAACCTCGAGCGTAAGCCCTACCGCCGCCTGCTGCAGGTTCTGCAGATGGTGCTGAACGTGGGCGCCGGTCGCGGCTTTGAACATGAGGGCAAGGCGGTGATCACGGCCCAGAAACTGCGCCTGCTGCACGCCGGAATCCGCCATGTGGCACACAGGCATGTACCGGATTACGCCAAAAGATACGGCGTGGCCATCAATCATGAAGATATGCTGGCAACCATTCTCGGATTTTCTCTGCTGGTGATAGATGGGATGGAAATTCTGGAATTTCCCTTCAGCAGGCAGGAGGCCGAAGATTATCTTTATATGTGGAATGTCTACGCGCTGATGATCGGAATTCACCCGCCCGGAGAACCGGCTTCCATGGACTATTTGCCGGACAACGTGGATGACGCCCGTACCCTGTACAACGAATACGCCCGCCGCCATTACACCAGCGCCGATAAAAATCCGGATGGTGTGCAGCTTTCGCGGGCCAACCTGAAAATGTTGAAAAAACTGGTACCGTTCTGGCTGCGGCTGCTGGGTTTTGGTTTGGCGCCGCGCATTTACACACAACACCTGATCGGCAGAGAGGCCTGCCGCCGCGTGGGCATCCGGCCGCTTCCCGGCTTTCCGCTTTTCAAGTGGCTGCTGTTTAACATGCCTAAAGCCTACATGGCTGTTTACACCCTGTTCAACCCGGAAACGCGGCACTTTCCCAGCAGCCATCATTTCCTCAGTGAAGGCGTTTTCCGGCGCATGATTAACAAAAAATTCGGACACGAAATTACGTTTACCGTTCCCGTTACGCTAAAAGACGTACGCGAAATGGTGAACCGGTAATCCTGTTTTCATAATGGAGGCCTTATGACAGACAGCAGCAGCTTATTAAATCTTAGCCAGTATCCGCCGCATGAGATGGTCTTGTTTTTCGGAGGATGCCTGATGTGGGTGGTTGCCTACGCCATTATCGTGCGCAACGGCATCAAGTATAAAGTAATAGAAATGCCCGTTTTTGCGGCGGCGTCCAACTTTGCCTGGGAGTTTTTGTGGTCCACGTTTTTTGAAACGGACATGGGTCAGCTGCTGGTCTGGACCTATCGCTCCTGGCTGGTGCTGGATATCTTTATTTTTTACATGGTTATCAAGTACGGTATCAAAAACGTATTTACGCCCTACCTGCATCAGCACTATCGCTATCTTATTGTGATTGCCATGCTGGCTATGACGCTGTTATACTATTTATTTACAAAGCAGGGATTCGATACATCCATCGGCGCGAACTCGGCTTATATCTGTCAGCTTTTTATCTCAACGCTCTATATTCTGCTGATTCTGCGTCAGCCTAACATCACCGGTTTTTCGACGTGGGTGGCTTATCTGCGCACTTTCGGTACCGGTGCCAATACGGTTTTTATGCTGCTGCACTATCCGGAAAACCACTTCCTGCACGCCATGGGCATCATCGCCTTTATACTGGACATGTTTTACATCACGCTGTTCACCATGCGTCGTAAAGGAAAAATTAAAATCGCTTAAGGATTGTAAATGCCCTCGATTTCCGGTTTTAGTGAACTGCAACTGATCCAAAAGCGTCGTGACCATAATCTGTACAGGGCGCGCAAAGAAGAAGACGGCCGGCCGGTGCTGCTTAAGAAGGCGCTGGCCGCGCAAGGCAACGGTTCGGTCAACAACCGCCTTATCCATGAATACAATCTGCTTAAAAGCATGCACACGCCTGCCGTGCCGGAGGCCATGGACAAGTTTTATGATGGCGAAAGCCAGATGCTGGTTTTGTCCGACTTTGACGGCATCTGGCTGGCTGAGGCTATTCGTGATGCGCGCATTGACATACCCTCTTTTTTAAGGCTGGGCATAAAGCTGGCCGAGAGCATTGCCGCTATCCACCGCGCGCAGATTATCCACAATGCTTTGAACCCGGAAAACATCCTCGTAAACCTGGCCCGCGGTGAAGTGAAAATCCTCAATTTTGGTAATGCGTCCTTGCTGAGCGTGGAAGCACCGCGCCTGTTTAACAGCACGTATCTTGATTCGTCACTGCCTTACATCTCGCCGGAGCAAACCGGCCGCATGAACCGCTCCGTGGATTATCGCTCCGACTTCTATGCCCTCGGCGCCGTGCTTTATGAAATCCTGATCGGCCACCCGCCATTCCGCTCGCGCGATCCGCTGGAAATGGTGCACAGCCATATTGCGCGCATTCCGCCTTCACCGACACAGAAGAACGGTGAAATCCCGGAAATGATCTCCGAAATCGTAATGAAGCTGCTGGCCAAAAACGCCGAGGACCGCTATCAAAGCATCAACGGGCTTAAGGCGGACCTGGAAGAATGCCTGCTGCAATGGACCAAAAAGGAGCGCATCGATTCTTTTCCGGTGGGCAGGCACGATGAGCATGATGTGTTTAATTTGCCGCAAAAGCTTTACGGCCGGGAAGAGGAGATCAAAATTCTCAGCAAAGTTTTTGACGATGTTGTTAGCGGACATACACGTTTTGTAACCGTCAGCGGTTATTCCGGCATTGGCAAGACCGCCCTGGTAAATGAGATCTACAAGCCGCTGACGCAATACCGCGGTTATTTTACCTCCGGCAAGTTCGACCAGCTCAATCGTGAGACACCGTACTTTTCCATCCTGGAAGCTTTCCGGCGTTTGCTGAAACAGATACTTACCGAAAAAGAGAGCCGCATCGCCGGTTGGAAAAGCAGCTTTGAGAAAAAGCTGGGCTCAAACATCCGTGTAATTATCGACGTGATACCGGAGCTTGAATTTATTACCGGACCGCAGCCTCCTTTGCAGCCTCTTCCGGCACAGGAATCGCGCAACCGTTTTAACCGCGTTTTTAAAAATTTCCTGGAAATTTTTGCAGAAGGCAGCGAGCATCCGCTGGTGCTTTTTCTCGACGATGTGCAGTGGGCCGACCGCGCCTCGCTCGAAATTATCCGGCAGATCGTGGAAGACTACAACAATCTTTCGTTGCTGCTTATCTGCGCTTACCGCGATAATCACGTGGACGCGCATCATCCCCTGAGCCTGCTGCTGAATGACCTGGAAAAGAGGGGCTTTTCCGTTACTCCGCTGCGTTTGAAGCCGTTACTGCAAAAAGATGTGACGCAACTTGTGGCTGACGCCCTCTACAGTGAACCGGAAAAAACGGCGCCGCTGGCTGCCCTGGTTTTTGAAAAAACGCAGGGGAATCCTTTTTTCGTGCGGCAGTTTATGACCGACATTTATGAGAAAAAATGGCTCTACCGCAACGACAAGGGTCCCGGCTGGAGCTGGAACAGCGAGGCGATCCGCAAGCTGGGCATTTCTGAAAACGTGGTTGAACTGATGGCCGGAAAGCTGAAAGCCCTGCCCGGGGAATCACGCCGCGTGATTCTTCTGGCCTCGTGCATCGGCAACACGTTTGACCTTAAAACGCTGGGCTTGATTGCCGGAATGCCCGTTACGCGCGTAGCTACGCACCTGTGGGTGCCTTTGAAGCAGGGCCTGCTGATGGCGCTTGATGATTCCTACAAGTTTATTTTTGAAAGTGGCGCAGACAGCGAGCCGGCCGGTGTTGACACAACTGTCAGTTACCGCTTTTTGCATGACCGCGTGCAGCAGGCGGCCTATGATATGCTGCCTCTGGCGGACAGGGAAGAAGTGCATTACAAAATTGGCCGGCAATTCCTGGAAAGCATGAACGAAGAGCAGACCGCCGAGCACATTTACGATATCATTCACCACCTCAATCTGAGCGGCAAGCGGGCGGAAGAATCGACCGACAAAATGAAGCTGGCTGCTCTCAATCTGCAGGCCGGTGAAAAGGCCAAACGATCGGCGGCTTTTGAGGCGGCCTACCAGTATTTTACAACCGCCGCCCGGCTTTTGGGCGATGCCTGGCAAACTGCATACGAATTGTGCTGGAAATTGTACAGGGAACTGAGCGAGACGGAATACATCACCGGGCGCTTTGATGATGCTGAAAGCCATTTCGATCTCGTCATCCGTAATACGGAATCCAATGTTGAAAAAGCCCGCATTTATATTACCAAGGTGCGTCTCTATACGCATATAAACAAGGTGGATGAGGCGCTCACCACAGGACGGTTTGCCGCACGGCTGCTGGATATTAATATACCTGCCAACCCGACGCGCCTGCAGGTGGCGCGGGAATTTGTGCTTGCTAAAATCCGCCTGTTTGGCCGCAAACCGGCCGACTTGTATAATCTGCCTGAGATGACAAACCCGGGCGCCCGCGCGGCGATCGATCTTATTAGCCATATGCTGACGGCGGCCTATTTCACGGGACCGGAGATGATTGGCCTGCTGAACCTGAAGATGATGCGCCTGGTGCTGAAGCACGGCAATCCGGATAGCGCATCGCATGTCTATTCGCAATACGGTTTGCTGGTGGGAGCCGGCAGCGGACAATACGAAGAAGCCTATCAGTTTGGCCAACTGGCCCTGCGCCTGGCCGATGAAAAGAACATGCCTTACTGGAAGAGCAAGACCTACCTGGCCATGGGAGCAATCATAAACCATTGGCGGCGGCCCATGGCCGATAACCTGCCCATTCTGCGGGAAGCGTGGCACAGTGCTCAGGAAAGCGGCGATCTGCTTTACGCGCTTTATGCCAATAGCTTTACCATTCACAGTAAAGTTTCCATGGGCGTGGAGTTGAAAGGCCTTCAGAAAGAAATTGAACGTTTCCTTGATTACAGCCAGAAGATACGCCATACCAGTCTGGATCTGCTGGCTTACCATAAAATGATCAGCGAGTTGACCGGTCCCGGTGAACAGGACAGCTACGATTTTGAGGATGAAGGCCTGCTTGCCGAGATCCGTGAAGCGCGTGACCTATCTGCGGAGGTGCAGTTTTTTATCTGTCGTCTTAAGAACGCGTTTTTCCGCGGTGATTATGAGCAGGCACGGGCATTTGCCGAGGATGCGGAGAAGGTGCAGCATGGCGCTTTTGGACAGCTCATGGAGCTGGAATACCGTTTTTATACCGCGTTGACGCTGATCTTTCTTTTCCGGCAAGGCAGTCGCAAACAGCACCGCACGATTAAAGCGCATCTGAAAAAGCTTAAAGCGTGGGCGGAAAATTGTCCCGAGAATTATAAGCACCATTACCAGCTTGTGCGCAATGAGTATGCCCGCGTAAGCGGAAACGATCGTTTTGATGCCCGGCATTACGATGAGGCAATTTCCGCGGCCGCATCTCAGCAAAACTATCCTGTGGCCGCGCTGGCATGTGAAAGGGCCGTTTCCTGGTACCTGGAGCGCAGGCAGCAGCGTGTGGCTTTTATGTATCTGTTGGAATGCCTGCGGTTTTGCGGGCAATGGGGCGCCGGCATCGTGCAGGAGCGTTTTAAGGAAAAATATAAAGACCTGCTGGACATGGCGCCGGCCATCAGCAGCGGGCTCGAGGAGGCCGGGACCGCCGCAAAAGGTCAGGGCTCTATTTCCAGTGCTTTGGATATTGACACCATTTTAAAAGCATCGCAAACCCTTTCCAGCGAAATACGCCTGGAGCGATTGCTGGAAAATATCATGCGTATTGTGCTGGCCAACGCCGGCGCGGAACGGGCGGTTTTCCTGTTGCTGGAAAAAGAGGCCCTGCTGGTAAAAGCTACCTGCCGCGCAAAGGATGAGGCCATCGAGACATTGCAGAATATGCCGGTAACCCGTTTTAACGAGATTCCGCAATCCGTGGTGCGATTTGTGCAAAATACCGCTGAAAGCGTGCTGCTGGCAGATGCCGGCAATGAAGGCGATTTTACATCCGATGCCTATATCAAGGAGAACCGCGTTAAGTCGATGCTGGCTATGGCTGTGCGTTACAAGGGCAGCCTGAAGGGCGTTCTTTACCTTGAAAACAATCTCACCACGCATGCCTTTAGCCGCCAGCGCATTGAGCTGCTGGAAATGTTAAGCAACGAAATGGCCATTTCCATTGAAAACGCCTTGCTGTACACGGAACTGCAGGATGCCAACAAGCAGCTTGCCGAATACAGCAAGTCACTGGAAGAAAAAGTGCAGAAACGCACCGAAGACCTGCAGCGCCGCTCCGAAGATCTGGCACAGGCTAACAGCCAGCTTCAGGATACGCTGTCCCGCTTGCGCCAGACCCAGGATCAGCTGGTGCAGTCCGAAAAGCTGGTCTCGCTGGGCCAGCTAACCGCCGGTATCGCCCATGAGCTGAAGAACCCGCTTAACTTTGTGGCCAATTTTTCGGAGGTGAGCGCCGAGTATGTGGCGGAGCTGGAGGATCTGTTACAAAAAGAAAGCCTGACGGAAGAGGCCGCTGAGGAGGTTCGCGACCTGACCGGCTTCCTGCGCGGTAACATGGAAAAAATAAGCTCCCACAGTAAGCGCGCCGACGGTATTATCCGCAGCATGATGCTTCACGCCCGGGGCAGCAGCGGCCAGCAGGAAGAGACGGATATTAACAGGCTGGTGCGCGAAGCAATGAATCTTGTCTATCATGGCCTGCGCGCGCAAATACCGGAATTTAATGTAGACCTGCAAAGTGAGCTGGATGACAAGCTGCCGCAGATACGCGCACTGCCGCAGGACCTTAGCCGGGTTTTCCTGAACACGATCAACAATGCCTGTTATGCCGCTTGGGAACGCCATAAGGAAAAAGGCGGCGGAGCTATTGTAAAGCTAAGCAGCGAGCTGAAGGATAATGCCATCCTTGTTCATGTTTATGACAACGGCACCGGTATTTCCAAAGAGATGCGCGACAAGATTTTTACACCTTTCCATACAAGCAAACCCACCGGCTCCGGTACCGGGTTGGGGCTATCGATAAGCCACGATATCATAAAAGCGCACGGTGGCAGCATTACGTTCGAAAGCAAAGAAAACGATCATACCACTTTTACAATCAGCTTGCCTTTAGCAGATAACCCTTCTTAAGAAAAACTATCCGGACGGGGCTGCACATTTTCTTTTACCTCTTATTGACAATTTGTTAGATATTATTTTTTGTTCTTTGATTAGTTGACATCTGTCAAACATAATTTTTTTCTGTAGAGCATCTTACTGCATCATTTTAGCTGTTCCACTCAAACCCTATATAGGAGGTCAACTATGACTCAAAGAATATTAGCAAGGTTCTGGCTTTTGCTGCCGTTGTCCCTGATGCTGTGGCATTGTAGCGGAGATCAACAGGTAATACCGACCCAAAGCACGGATACGGGAGATCGCTATGCGCTTTACCATTTTTCAACAAGCATCTGCGCGGATCCGATAACGGTTAATATTGACGGCGAAGTGTCGGGTCACAAGATCGCCACAATTAGTATTGCCAATTCTTCGGACTCACTGTTTTTCCAGATTCAGGGTAAAAACTATACAAAACTCGCTGTCAGCTATATTTATGTGGGCCCTTGTGACCATATCCCGGCTGACAAAAACGATTTTCCAATTCAGCATACTCATACTCCGGGTATGGACGATGAATTTTACGAATTTCAGATGTCTTTGGACGGTCTGGGCGATTCCTTTTGCATAGCGATTGTTGTTGACGGCATTAATCAAAATGTGGGCGATGATACAGGACGCACTGAGCTTGAATATTCTGTGGCCAAGTGTGATGACCCCGAGCCGCAACCTGCTTCTTTGGGTGATCGTGTATGGCTGGATGCCAATATGAATGGTGTCCAGGATGACGGAGAGGCCGGAGTTGGCGGGGTTACCGTTGAACTGTATGATTGTGCCGGAAATCTGCTTGCCACAACAACTACGGATGCAAATGGTAATTACCTCTTTGATAACCTCGATGCCGGTGATTACAACGTAAAATTTATCCTTCCTGACGGATACGTATTTACTCAACAGGATGCTGCTGCAGACGATGTGGACAGTGACGCCGACCCATCGAGCGGTGAAGCAGCTTGTACGACACTCGATGAAGGCGAGAATGACCTGACCTGGGATGCCGGAATCTATCAGCCCCAGGAAGAGCCTGCATCTTTGGGAGACCGCGTATGGTTGGATGCCAATATGAATGGCGTTCAGGATAACGGCGAAGCGGGGGTAAGCGGCGTTACAGTTGAATTATATGATTGCGACGGTAATCTTCTTGCCACCACAACCACAGACGGCAATGGTAATTACCTCTTTGATAACCTCGATTCCGGTGATTACAACGTTAAATTCATCTTGCCGGGTGGTTATGTATTTACAAGTCAGGACGCGACCGCGGACGATGTTGACAGCGACGCCGATCCAACAAGTGGTGAAGCGGCCTGTACCACACTTGACGCCGGCGAAAATGATTTAACCTGGGATGCCGGAATCTATCAGCCAGATGATGATGAGTGCGAATTAGGCCACCGTACGCAAACACCGGGCGGCTGGGGCGCACCTCCGGAAGGCGATAATCCCGGTGCTTATCTGCATGCAAACTTTACAGGCGCGTTCCCGTCCGGCTTAACAGTTGGTTGCACTGATGAACATACGGTCCATTTTACTAGCGCACAGGCCATTACCGATTATTTGCCGGCCGGTGGTAAACCAACATATCTGAAGAGAAGCTATACCGATCCTAGCACAAATCAGCTAAAGAATACAATGGTTAGCCAGTTGACGGCGCTCGCTCTGAGTATCGGCTTTGATGCGTACGATAGCGACTTCGGTTCTTCCGATACACCTTTGGAAAACCTTGTTATTGTATCCGGTGATTTTGCAGGCTGGACCGTAGGGGAACTATTTGACGTTTCCAGCGATGTGTTGGGTGGCTGCCGTGATGATTATGATGAGAGCGAACTTACGGACGCTCTTGCGGCAGTTAACGAAAATTTCGTCGATGGGGAAATAACAGGTGATTATTTAACCTGCCCTGAATAACCATAATTCATTCAATGAATAAAAGGGAGCCGCTTGCGGCTCCCTTTTTTTATTTAGAATATCACTGCCCGGAAAAGTGAGTCCAGTAATGTGATCAGGAAGGCCGCAAGCAACGTCATTCCAAAGCTGCGGATCTCAAAGCCGTCAATCAGCTTATCGGTAATCCACAGCAATACGGCGTTGATGACAAAAAGGAACAGCCCGAAGGTCAATATGACCGCCGGCAGCGTTATTAGCGTTAATAGCCAGCCAAACACGACTTTAATTACGCCATAGACAAATGCCACCCACAGCGCTGTTGCGAAGCCCTTGATCCTGATGCCCGGCAAGACGCGGGCAACAATAAAAACAGACAAGCTGAAAAGAATCCAGCGAATTAGCAGTTCCATATCTTCTCCTTTTAAGGGTTGGCGTAATGGCGGCCTATGAGCATTTCCAGGCGCGCCCCCAATGTCAGGTAAAAATGTGTACTGAGCGGCGCCTCTTTATAGAATGCCGCCCGGCCTCTTGCAGCAACAAACTCCAGAGGACCCAATAAAGAAAGAAATTGCACGCCAATACCACCACCCCAGATAACATCCCGCGTAGGCCGCGGCACAAACTCCCTGTCCAGGTTAAATCCGGCATTGGCGATCAGTTTAAGAAAAATATCTTTTTTGTACTCAAAACGGTAGTCCAGGCGTGCCGTGGCGTAGCGCCGCCCGATGAGCTGGTTATAATCGGCGCCGACAAAAGATTCGCCGCCCCCGCGGTAATGCCATTTGTAGACGGGCAGCGTATCACCGCTCCAGCCGAAAAAAAGCGATGTGATAAAGGTGTGATTCTGATACAGGGTTTTTACCACCCTGGCATCTGCGGTTAAGCTGTAGTAGGCGAGGTCCGTATCCAGACTGCGCAGGCTGCCTTCATAGGTGGCGCGCAGTTCCATCCCGTGCCGCGGCAGCGCTATGTCATCCAGGCCGTCATAATGAAAGCGCAGGCGCAGTTGACGCAGATTGTTTCGCCAGGCGGGAAAAACGGAATCCGGAAGTGAGGCCACGCTGGGATTGATGTCCAGCCATTCCTGGCGCAGCTCGCCCTCCAGCCGGGCGGAAAGACCGATCAGTGTAGCCAGACCAAAACCGGCCGTAAAACCGCGGTCGTTGTAAGAGGCCAGCTTCCGGGCAGTGGGGACATCAAAAATGTCAATCGGAATATCGCGATACATCCAGCGGACAAATGGTATCAGTGGCCGGCGCAGGCTCTGTGAAGGATAGGAGACTTCGCTGCCGATGCGCGTCAGACCGGAGAACTGGACGAAAACATGCTGGCGCAGATCGGGTATCAGCAGGCCGTCGCCCTTAATGCCCACAAGGCCCACAAGTTTATAGAGATTGTCATAATGCAGACCCAGCAGCAACTGGCGGCGCGCGCCTTCCTTTACCTTAAGGCGCAGCTCAACTTTTTCGTTTTTTACCGGGCTGATCAGGTAAGAAATCTGCTCGAAGTAGCCCAGCCCGTAGATCAGGTCAATCTGTTTTTCGAGGTTGTTAATGTTTAGCGTGTCGCCCGGCTCAATATCCAGCAGATTGTAAATAAGCCCAAAGGAAACGGAGTAGTTTCCGTCTATCAATACCCTGAAGACAATCGGACGACGGGAGTCTTTTATTTTTACCAGCAGGTCGTTTTTTCCATCCTGGGCCGCCTGCCACGTCCAGCTTAGAGAGTCAAAAGGGCCTTCCGTTTTAAGTGCCTGCAGGCGTTTTTCAAAATCGTGCAGGGGACCGCTTTGCCCGGACGTCAATTTTAAGTCCCGGCGCATGGCGCTGTCCGGCAGATAATAGGATCCGCTGAGACGAATTTTCCCTATGGTAACAATGCTGTCGGTCACCGTGCTCCGTCGGCGCAGTCTGTCTGCCAGTTTTTGCAGCTGGGGCAGAGCGGCGTTTGCGGCAATCTTTCCCCGGCTGATGATGCTGTCTATTTCCTGGGCGTTGAAGCTGGCAGAAGAGAGGCCTTCAAGGTTTGGCTGGATAAAAATATCGCTTTGGCGGCGGTTTTCCTCTATCCGCGGATAGAGCGGAATGTTGAACATTTGCTCGGCCACCCCGGCGATGTTGTCCAGCTCATCCCGTGGTTTCAGGTATTCGCCAACATTGACGGCAATAATGAAGTCGGCACCCATTTCGCGCACAACATCTACAGGCAGGTTGTTAAGAATGCCGCCATCCACCAGCAGCGAATCGCCCCATTCCACCGGGCTGAAAACAGTAGGTACGGACATGGTGGCACGTAATGCCCGGGCCAGGGAACCTTCCTTAAGCACCACCTCGTTGCCGCTTACGAGGTCTACGGCCACGCAGCGGAAGGGGATCGTGAAATTATCAAAATCCGAATAGCTGCCCGCATGCAGCGTCATGCGTGAAAGCAACTGACTTATCTTCTGGCCGCGCACAAAGCTTTGAGGTGGTTTGGGCGTGAAGTCTTTAAGTTCAAAAGAAAGCTGGTACCAGCCGTCGTCGAATTTCTGCAGATAAGGCACAACGGAGCGGGGCGGCGTATCGCTGAAGATCTCGTTCCAGTCGATAGATTGTACCAGGGCACGAATCGAATCGCCGCTGTAACCTATGGAATAAAGGCCGGAGGCTATGCCGCCCATGCTGGTTCCGGCGATGAATGAGACCGGAATTTGCAGACTATCCAGCGCCTGCAACACTGGAATATGGGCAAAACCGCGTGCGCCTCCCCCGGACAACACAACGCCTACTTTTGGCGTGGCGGCAAAAACGAATGCACCCCAAATAAGCAGCAGAATAGATATTCTACGCATCAGGCTCTCCCGCTGGTGACGCAAAAAAAATTCAATAATTGATCGCGGTGATCAGGGCGTCGCGATTTTCTTCCCAGGCTTCATCCGGGTCGTAAGGCGGCAGCTCCAGCGTGATGGTGGGGATGTTGAGCTCTTTGCCGGCCCAGGTGCCAAAGCTGCCCGGCGTGGCATAGCCGATATCGCCGCTGGTGGGATAGCCGTTATGACGGGCCATGGCCCTGGCCAGATCGCCGGCAGGTCCGTCGTAGTTTACAACCTCCAACGGCGCGTGCACGCTGATGATCTTGTCCGGCTGATGGTCTTCCACCAGTTTCATGGCCAGCAGCGTTTCTACCTCGGAAGCCGGTTCCTGGCCGGGGTAGTTGCGCTTGCTCTCATAGGCCGGCGACCAGTTTTCGGTCGGGAAGTTGCGGTTAACGTCAACCTCGTTGCTGTTGGTGCGCGTGCCGGCTAAAAGGCCATCCGGATTAAGCACCGGAACGATCACCACTTTACTTTTTACGACGTCCGGATTTTCATGAATATAGCGTGCCAGGCGCAGAACCAGGTCAAAGCCGCCAAATTCATTGCCGTGAAAACCGCCAAAGATGAGCGTGACATCGTCGCCACCGCCGGTTTGCCAGATATAGATGGGATTGCCGTTTGGTGACCGGTGCAGCACTTCCCAGGGCACCGCATCCTCACGCATTTGATTATAGAGGTCGGCAGAATTCCCGCGGGCATTGTAGCCGCGCACCATCGGCCAAAGCCAGTAATAGCCGGCCAGACCAATCAGAACGATGATTACCAGGTAGATCAGTTTAAAATTGCTGTGAAACACAATGGGCCTCCAAGGTTAGAAGGCCCAAAGTTAGAAGGATGTATAAAACGGGGCAAGAACATTTAATTGAGACAATTATTGAGGGGTTACTATTCGGAATTCCCTTCCAACTCCTCAACTGCCTGTTTCGCGCTGGGCATATCCGGCCTAATGGACAGGGCCCTTTTGTAAAATTTCAATGCTTTGGCATTATCGCCTTTTTTACGCCAGGCCTCGCCCAGGCTGTCCCACACGTTGGCCACCTCGGGAAACATCTCCGTATTGAGTGTGAAAATCTCAATCGCTTGGTCGGTTTTTCCACTAAACAAAAGCTCATAACCCACCTGGTTCAGGATCATATCATGGGGATCGCCGGGGTGGAAATTGATGATCAGCTTGTCCCAGTTCTCTTTTACGTAGGTCGTCCCGTGTGTTTTGTAGGCGTTGTACACATTCTGGATGGCCGGCAGTTGCGGTTCTCGCGGCTGCTGCCCGCGAATGATCGCCAGGATTCCCGCGCCAAGCTGTTCGGCAACCGGTTCATCCATGTTGGCGAACACAACGACGGTTATGCGGTCGCGCAGGATTTCATATAAAACCGTATTGGCACCGGGAAAACCTCCCGCCAGCGGAATGGCGCCCCCGCTGTTACGGTGCTCTTGCACAAAGCCAAACATGGGATCAAGTTTTCTTGTTTCATTATCCAGCAAAGTGTTGCCATAAAAGTATTCGCGGTAAAAAGTCATTATATCGCTAGTCGTGGAATGAAAACCGCCATCGGGATTGGGCAGCTCCGAAAAATTGTTGTTATCACGCAGCTCGCCCGTGGCTGTTTTAAAATAGCCGATCGCCTTTTGCGGCACCGTGCTTTTATTCTCCACGTGCGTCTGCTGCAAACCCAGAGGTTCGATGATCCTCTCCACCACATTCCGGTGGTACGATGTGCCGGTTACTTTTTCGATGATCGCGCCCAGCAGCACGAAGCCGGCGTTGCTGTATTCCTGCTCTGTTCCCGGCTCAAACATCAGCGGCATGTTTTGTACGCGCTCAACAATCCAGTTGATGGTGCGCTCAGCCGGAGGTGTCTGCATATATTCCGGCGAATGATAGTCACCAAATCCGGATTGATGCGTTAGCAAGTGTTCAATGGTGATTTTTTCGGTGCCTTTTTGCGTAAAACCGGGCAGGTAATCCACAAGCTTATCAGACAAATCGAGCTTACCTTCATCCGCCAGCTGCAGGATGACTACCTTGGTAAAGGTCTTGTTCATTGAACCGATGTCAAAACGCGTACGCAGCGTGTTGGGGATGTTTTTTTCGCGATTGGCCAGGCCAAACGCCTTGTGGTAAACCGGTTTCCCTTCCTGCGCTACCAACACCACGCCGGAAAAAATATCCAGCTCTGTATATTGGCTGGCGAGCCGGTCGATTTTGTCCTCCAGTTGCGGACGCTCATGTAAATTTTCCCGCCCATAAAGCATAGCGCAAAATGCCAAAATCAGAATCATGCTAAAATGTTTCATGATATGCTCCTCAATTGAATATGTGCGCCAATATAGGTCGGGCAAAAGAAAAAGTTTTGGGATTGTTATTAACCGGCCCGTGCTGGTACAAATAGGCGACAAATGGTTTGAAACAGACGGGCGCAGTGCTTAATCTGCATTGAACAATTCTATTTAGGGAAAGCGGCATGAACCGAAAATGGATTGAGATTGCCTTCAATATTGTGTTTTGGGCGGGCAGCGCCTGGCTGATTTTAGCAACTTTTTCTATTGAAGCGCATGAAGTGGAGATCATCAACGGCGAGGAACGGGTATGGATTAGCCGCAGCGCGGAACTTGTTTACCAGCTTTTGCTCACCGTTGTTTTATCGATGGTACTCTTCTATCTCAATCGCGCCCTGCTGGCCCGTCTCGACGATACCGGACGACGGCTAAAAACCGTTGCTCAATCCGTTTCATTGTTTTTTATCGTATTGATTATCGCACTGGCTTTGATAGAACTGCGGGTTGTCGCCGAGGGGCCTGTTTTGTCAGCGCCGGTTTTGGGCGGCATTGTCTTTTTCTATTACGCGGTGTCGTCCACTTACGGCATCGGTAAAAGCTGGCTGCGTGGTCAGCAACAATTGCAGATGCTGACTTTGCAAAAAAGAGAAGCCGAGTTGTCCCTGTTGCGCATGCAGCTACAACCGCACTTTCTCTTTAACGTGCTTAATAACCTTTTGTCAATGGTCGATCCGCTTCAAAACCCTGCTTTGGCCGATTCCATCGACCGGCTCTCTGCCTTGCTGCGTTACGTGGTTTACGAAACCCGCGATGGCGAGGTGCCGGTTGCCGGAGAAATTGACTTTATCCGCAACTATGCTGCCCTGCAGCAGCTGCGCTTTGAAGAAAGCGAGATTGATTTTAAGCTGCACATTACCGGAGAATACGATCAACAGCGGGTGGAGCCCGGACTGTTTGTTCCCTTCGTCGAAAATGCTTTCAAACATGGCGCGCGCCCAGAGAAGAAATCGTTTATCAGGATTGATTTTGACCTCTCTTCCGCGAATGCCATCGTTTTTGCCGTGGAAAACAGCCGTCACGATGCGCTGCCGGCGGAACGCGGCGGTGAGGGGATTGCCGCGACACGCAAGCGGCTGACGTTAATCTATCCCGGGCGACACCGCCTGGAGATTGAGGCGAATAACACGTTTAGCGTAAAACTGGAGATTGTGACCGATGCAAGCGATCATCGTTGATGACGAACCGCGGGCCATCGAGCTGCTTAAAAGCTACCTGCAGCATTTTGACACCATCGAACTAAGCGCCACTTTCCGCAACGGTTTGAAGGCGTTCGACTACCTCGGAAAGCATCCGGTCGACCTGGTGTTCCTGGACATCAACATGCCGGATATTTCGGGCCTGGCGCTGTCGCAGATGATTGCTTCGGAGACGAAAATCATTTTTACTACCGCCCATGCCGAGTTCGCCGTGGATAGTTATGATGTGCAGGCGCTGGACTACCTGCTTAAACCCATCAGCCTGGAGAGATTTACAAAAGCCGTTGGCAAGGCTTTGCAGGCGTGGCAGGGAGAAGCCGGCCAAACGCTTATTATAAAGAGCGGGCCGCAGAGCCATATCGTGAAGATCGATGAGGTCCTTTTCCTGCAAAAGGACGGCAACTATATGATTTACCATGCTGTGGGGCAGGAAATTCTGGCCCGTGAATCGACGTCCCAGGCCCTGGCCAAACTGCCGTCCTGGTTCCGGCGAATCCATAAATCCTACATTGTCAACACCCGTAAGATCAGCTCTTACAGCAGCAGCCACGTTGTAATCGGGAAGAGTAAACTGCCTGTCGGTGAATCGTTCCGTGAGGCCTTTCTGCAATCGTTGCCGGGCGGCGAAGGATAAAAGAAGCCCTGTTCTTGCCTGCAATGCATCCGGCTGTGTAGATTAACACCCTTTTATTACGGAAATTCCTATGGCTTTATCTTACGGTTTTGTGGAAACGCTGGGTCTCACCGGATCGCTGGAAGCAGCGGACGCGATGTTGAAGGCGGCCAAAGTGCATATCGTGCAGCGCCGGGAAGTTGGCGCCGGTTTGGTGACCGTGGTCGTGGAAGGTGAGCTGGGCGCGGTTCAGGCCGCCGTGGATGCCGGACGCGCCGCCGCCGAAAGACTGGGCCAGTTTGTGACCTCACATGTAATCCCGCGACCATTTGATGATACGGAGGGGCTTGTGGCCGGGACACTTGGTCCCGTATCGACAGGCCCGGTAGACGGCACCGAGAAGAAGCCACCTGTAACACCCGCGCGGAAGACGGCGCCTCCCGCAAAACCCGCAAAAAAAAGTCCACCCAAAAAACGATCGCCCAAAAAGAAAAAAGCCATAAAAGGTCCGCCGGTAATGCCGCCCAAACAAGAGACACCCACTGAAAACGCTGACGCGATCATGGCGTTTCTCGGGGCAGGCAAAGATGGCGCGACACTGGAAGAAATCGCTACTGAAACGAATCTCGATTCGGCAAAGGCGCGTGTTGTGCTTAAAGGGTTGATTGACGAGGGGCGCGTGGAAAAAGTGAAGCAGCTTTATTACCCGTTACCGCAGCGAGGTTGATATGAAAACCGTCGTGGTGCTAAACAACAAAGGCGGCGTCGGCAAAACCACCAGCGTCGTAAACCTGGCGGCCTGCTTTGCCCAGGCCGGCTATAAAACGCTGGTGATTGATCTCGATCCCGCGGCGAGCGCATCCATTCACCTGGGTTTTAACCATGCCGAAAGCGGCATTGCCACACTATGCGATTTCATCGTAACCAAAACAAAACCGTTGGGTGAATTCATTTATCCCACCCGTTACGATAACCTGTTTTGCCTGCCGTCTGAACCTTCGTTGAGCGATTTTTACGATGAGATGCTGCAAGAACAGGAGAGCGAATTTTTCCTGACTAAAAACAATTTGCCGCGGGGCTATGATATCATTTTATTTGACAGCCCGCCCAATATGGGCTCGCTGGGACTCAACGCGCTGGCCATCGCGCAGTTTGTGCTGATACCCGTGCAGACGCAGTACCTCGCCTTAACCGGGTTGGAGCTGACGCTGAAGTCTGTCGCCAAGGTACAGCGGCGGTTAAATCCACGGCTCAAGATCCTGGGCTACTTCGGCACGCAATTCGACCGGCGTACCCGAGTGGCGCACGATGTGTTGAACCACCTGCGTGAGCGCTTTGGCAAGGATGTGTTCGAAACGGCCATTGGTGTGAACAGCAAACTGGTAGAGGCCTTCGACGCACAAAAACCGATCATCCATAAAAACCCGTCGGCCAGCGGCGCCAAAGAGTATGCCGAACTGGCTCTGGAGATAATGTCTCGTCTGGGGCTGAGGTAACGGAAAACCACAGAGGGCACAGAGGATTTTCACAGAGGCCACAGAGAAATAGGTTTCTTTTTTTTAAATAAACTTTTCTTTGTATTTGCTCTGTGTTCTCTGTGCTGTACTCTGCGCCCTCTGTGGCTAAAAAAAAGATGGCAGAAGAAAAATATCCTTTAAAAGAATTGACTCACAGAATTATCGGATGTGCCATAGAAGTGCACTCGACTTTGGGTCCGGGGCTTTTGGAGAGTGTTTATGAGAACGCTCTTGCCCGCGAATTCGAGATTCAACAAATTGGATATAAACAACAAATGCCTATTCCTTTGAGTTACAAAGGACACATGGTAGGAGAACATCGCCTGGATTTTTTGGTTGAGAATTCCGTAGTGCTTGAACTAAAATGTGTTGAAAATCTGCATCCGGTTTATGATGCGCAGATTTTAACATATCTTAGAGCCACAGGGTGTAAGATCGGATTATTAATAAATTTTAAAGTGGAACGATTGAAAAGCGGCATTAAGCGGATCATCCTGTAGGGGCAAACCGTCGGAAACCGCAGAGGACTCAGAGTGCTGCACAGAGGACACTGAGATAAAAAGAGATAAAAATTTTTAAAGAATAGAATCGCGGCTTTGCAGAGAAATCACGGGGGATACAGAGCAAACACAGGTTTTTATTTTGAAATAATTTTTCTTTCTCCGTGCCCTCTGTGACGTACTCTGTGTGCCCTGTGGTTGAAAAAGGGAAATGACATGAAAAAACTGATATCAGCGGAAACGATTGAGCAGGTGCATGCCGCGCATCAACTGAAGCTGGAGGTTGCTGCCGGGCAGATCGTGACGCCGCAGGCCCGTGAGCGCGCTGAACAACTGGGTGTGGAGCTGCTGGAATCGGCCACGGAAAAAGTGGGCTACCGTGACATGCAAAGGATCGTCGATGAGGTATTGGTCCGTTTAAAGAGTCCCAACATGAGCCGGGTCAAAGTAGAAAAAGCGGTGCGCGATATTTTGAAGGAGCGCGAATAGACTGTGCTGCCCGCCTACTGGAACCGTATCGAGAACACCTGCCGCCAGAAGCCGCAGCGCGTGTTGTTTGCCGAAGCAGCAGATATCCGTGTTTTACAGGCCGCGCGCTTGCTTGCCGATGAAGGTCTGGCACAGCCGGAACTTCTGGGCGGTCCCTATGAATTACGCGATCTGGGCATAAATACACGCGGGCTCAAAGTGATTCACTCCAGGCAACCGCGCCACGTACAGCCTTACATCGAGCAGTACCTGCGTGAAAACCGCCATAAAGGCGCTACCCGCCAGGATGCAGAGCGTCTTTTCAGCGATCCCTGGAATGTGGCCGCCGCCAGCCTGCGCCACGGGCATTGCGATGTCGTTTTAGGCGGGAATCAGTCGAAGCCACAAAAAGTGTTTCGTTATGGCTTGAAGCAGTTGGAGGTGGATCCTGCTTCCGGGCTGGCCAGTGCTTTCTACCTGATGATTTCACCCGACGGGCAACGCAGTTACGCTTTTGGTGACTGCAGCCTGAATGTCAATCCCGATCCTCCGGCGCTGGGACACATCGCCATCAACACGGCCAAAGCTTTTCGCCAAATTACGGATGAAGACCCACGTGTGGCGTTACTGAGTTTTTCCAGCAAAGGCAGCGCGCAGCATCCCCGTGTTGAAAAAGTGCAACAGGCCGCTCGCTGGCTGCAAAACAATCACCCCGGCCTGCTGGCCGACGGTGAATTGCAGTTTGATACGGCCCTGCTGCAAAGCGTCGCCCAAAAAAAAGCCCCGGCTGCGCGCTTGAAAGGCAATGCTAATGTGTTTATTTTTCCAACTTTAGAATCCGCCAACATTGCCCAGAAAATGACGGAGCATCTGGCCGGGTATACATCCATCGGGCCGCTGACCGTGGGCTTGCGTCATTCCTGGCAGCTGCTGCCGGTTCAGAGTACGCCGGAGAGTATTGTGCGGCAGGTGTTGGCTGCGTCGTATCTTAAAATTAATTCTGAAAATGTACAGGCCTGACAAAAGGAGACTTCTATGGAAGCATTAGGCATGATTGAAACCAAGGGTCTTGTTGCGCTGATTGAAGCATCGGACGCCATGGTTAAAGCGGCCCGTGTGAAGCTTGTGGGGTACAAGCAGATCGGCGCCGGTTACGTAACGGCTCTTGTGCGCGGCGATGTGGCTGCCTGCAAAGCGGCCACCGATGCCGGAGCTGCTGCTGCCGAACGTGTCGGTGAGCTGGTATCCGTGCATGTTATTCCGCGCCCGCATGGCGAACTGGAAGATATGTATCCCATTAAATTAACCGGTGAGATCGAATAAGGAGACGGAAATGGAAGCATTAGGAATGATTGAAACCAAGGGTCTGGTTGGCTTGATCGAAGCTTCGGATGCCATGGTTAAAGCGGCCCGTGTACAATTGGTTGGCTACGCCCAGATCGGCGCCGGTTATGTAACGGCCCTGGTACGCGGCGACGTTGCTGCCTGTAAAGCGGCCACCGATGCCGGAGCTGCTGCAGCCGAACGCGTTGGTGAGCTGGTTGCGGTACACGTTATCCCGCGCCCGCACGGCGATCTGGAAGATATTTTCCCAATCAAGCTGCCGGCTGCAAAGAAAAAGTAAACTTCACGGACTAACTCCGGGAAATCCTCATGAGTCTATCGGCCAACGAAATCAACAATATCGTTGAAAAAGTCGTTCAGCGCCTGGAAAGCACGGATGCCCGTCGCGGCAGTTCCACGGGCAGTCTGCCCGCCGGTATTTTCCCCACGCTGGACCAGGCTTTTGAAGCGGCAAAGAACGCCCAAAAGAGCCTGCGCAACCTGGAATTCCGCGCCAAAGCGATCCAGGCCATGCGTGATGCTTCCGTAAAGCATGCCAAAGAGCTGGCCGAAATCGCCGTGGCCGAAACAGGCCTGGGGCGCGTGGAGACAAAGACGCAAAAGAATCTCGTACAGGCCCATAAAACGCCGGGCCTCGAGGATCTGCAGCCGCTGGCTATGACCGGCGATCACGGTTTGACGCTGGTTGAAAACGCCGCCTGGGGCGTGATTGCTTCGGTGACGCCGTCCACTAATCCCGGGGCGACTATCATCAATAACTCGATCAGCATGGTTGCGGCCGGCAACGCGGTTCTTTTTGCCGTGCATCCCAGCGCCAAACGGGTGTGCCAGCGGGCCATTACTATTCTTAATGAGGCGATCGCTTCGGCGGGTGGTCCGGATTCCGTACTGACCACTATCGAAGAACCTTCCATTGAGGCGGCACAGGAGCTGTTTGTTTATCCCGGCATCGATTTGCTTGTGGTGACCGGTGGCGGCGGGGTGGTTAAGGCCGCGAGAAAGGTGACCGACAAACGCCTGATGGCCGCCGGACCGGGTAACCCCCCAGTAGTGGTTGATGAAACCGCCGACCTGGCCCGCGCCGGAAAAGGCATCGTCGATGGCAGCTCCTTTGACAACAACATTATGTGCACCTGCGAGAAAGAGATCATTGCGGTTGATTCGATTGCTGACAGGCTGAAAGAAGAGATGGTCAAAAACGGCGCTTATGAGCTGACGGCGGACCAGGCCGATCGCCTCGGTACCATTATCATGAACAATTATCCCAACCGCGATGCCACACCACACCGTGACTGGATCGGAAAAAACGCCGACCTGATCGCCAAACAAATTGACCTGAAAGTACCCGAAGGTACCCGTCTCCTTTTCGTGGAAACCGACAAGGACCATCCTTTTGCCGTAAAAGAGCTGATGATGCCGGTGATTTCGCTGGTGCGCGTCCCCGACGCCGATACGGCCATCGACGTGGCCGTAGAGCTGGAAAAAGGCAATCGCCACACGGCAGTGATGTACTCCAAAAACCTGGATAACCTGGACCGCATGGCCAACGAAATCAACTGCAGCATCTTTGTTAAAAACGGCCCCAACTATGCCGGGCTCGGTTTTGGCGGCGAAGGCTCCACCTCGATGACCATCACCACACCCACCGGTGAAGGCGTTACCTCCGCGCGCACATTTGTGCGGCTGCGGCGCTGCGTGCTTGTTGATAATTTCCGTATTGTATGAGCGGCATGGACCCCTGGCAGCAGATAAACGCCCATCTCAAAACAGCCACTTCCATTTTAAATAAAGAAGATCCCGTCAAGGCGCCGGAAAACTGGCGTGTTGGCGTTGATTTAGGCACGGCCAGTATCGTGGCGATGCTCGTTGACGAAAAAAGCCATCCGTATGCGGCTTTTCTGGAATGGGCACGCGTAGTGCGCGATGGCGTCGTTGTGGATTATCATGGCGCTACGCAAATTGTGAAGAAACTGCTGGGAAAGATTGAGCAAAAATGCGCTGTTGAGATTACGTCCGTTGCCACCAGCTACCCGCCCGGTACGGACGCCAGGCTTTCCACCAATGTCATAGAATCTGCCGGACGCGATGTGCTGCATGTGGAAGATGAGCCGTCCTGCGTGGCGCGGCTGCTGCCCGATGCGCGCGCCGCAGTAGTGGATGTGGGTGGCGGCACCACCGGCGTGGCTATTCTTGAGGACGGAAAAGTCATTTATTCCGCGGATGAGCCGGGTGGCGGCGAGCATGTTACGCTGACGCTGGCCGGCAACCTGCGCATCCCTTTTGATGAGGCCGAACAGCTGAAACGCAGCACTCAAAACGGCGACTACCTGAATGTGGTCACTCCGGTATTTGAAAAGCTAAGCGATATCGCCCGCATCCATGTTAAGCCACATCCTGTGGAGAAAATCTATCTCACCGGCGGCACATTTCTTTTCCCCGGCAGCGCCGACATCTTCCGCCGCGAGCTTCCAAACTACGAGATTCTCCTGCCGCAGCACCCCTTGTTGTTAACGCCGCTGGCCATCGCGAGCTTTTAGGTTCCCCGTTTTACTCCTTTGCCTATGTCTTTTTCATTTTCTTAATCTTTTTCATTATCAGTATTAATACTTTTACTGCAAAATATTAACCGTCTACAATCCCAAAGCCACGGATTACTCAAAAGTGCTGTATTTTAAGTTTATCTGTGTTATGTTATAATGCCCCGCCGGGAATTCTTATAAAATAACGGACTGCCCATGAAAACGATTCTTATTGTTTTGTTTTCTGTTTTATGCTTTGTCTATGGTCAGCAGAAGTCCGACCACCACGATAACTATCATTATGACCATATTTCTTTGAGTTTGGATAGTATTATTACCATCCAATTTAGAAACGATGGGGAGATAGCTGAAGGATACTACAACCCAGTTTATAGAGGCGGAATTGGTTATAGCGGTATTCGCGAGGGTAAAGTTGTTCAAGCTGCCATTGGTTGGCTTTTGGGCAATCAGGCAAAGCCCGGACAGCTTTATTCAAATCCCGCTGATTCAACAAATCGCTTCTACCTGGTCTCTGTTTATGATTCCGCTAACAGTAAGGCCTACAATGAATATCAAAATGCGGTTGCTCAGGGTGCACCTTTTGTGGATCGAAACATGAACGGCAGTTATGAGCCGGACGAAGATTTGCCGGATATGTATGGTGATGAAATGTTCTGGTGTGTATTCAACGATTCGCTGCGGCTAAAATCCTCAGGTGGTGACGGTTACGGGCCTTCAATGATTCTTGAAATACAACAAACTCTATGGCGCTATTTTTTTGCATTACAAGATATCATTTTTATTAGGCAAGTTATTTCGAATCCAACAGTGTCGAAGGTTGAGGATATTTTGGTCTCTTTCAATATGGATATAGACCTAGGCCATTACAGCGATGACCTTGTTGGTTGTGATACATTGTTAAATCTCGGTTATTCTTATAATAATGGCGCTGATAAAGATTTAGAAGGTCCGCCTTATGCATTGGGTACGGTTATCGCAGATAACCGGGATTTGCAATTAGAAGCCTTCGCTCCGGCTCTTTTTCCGCCTCTTCCTCACTTCCATTGGTATATGCCTTTCAGATTTTATCAGCAAGCAAAAATCAGTGCTGACTATACATATATAAATCCTCAAAAATTTAAATTTGGGAAAGGCGCGGATTCGACGAGTAATGCTCGTTACATTTTTAGTGGCGACCCCCTATCGCAGCATGGCTGGCTGGACAAAAGTCAAGAGGATAAGAAATATACTCACACGCTACAGAAATTCGATCTGGCTCCCGGGGCTTCCCATACTATTTATGGTGCCATAGTTTACGGCAAGGGCAATAGCGCCCTAAACAGCGTCAGCGTAATGAAAGAAAATGCAGCCAAAGTCTTGCAGGCCATCCGTGGCGGCTTTAAACGGGCAGACCCGCCGCCCGCTGCCGGGCTGGAGGCTATTCCCGGCGACAAAAGCGTTGACCTTATGATCGACCTTTCGGACTGTTATGACTATGAAGAAGAAGATGTGTTGGGAAACCACTACCTGTTTGAAGGCTTCGCGCTCTACCAACTGGCCCATGCCGATGCTGAAGTTGGGGACCCCGAACAAAGCCGCCTTATCGCGCGCTACGATCTTGATAATACCTACAAAGACATATATCGCCTGAATGATGTAGGTATATCGGAACAGGTTTGGGACGGCCAAAACAACATCGGTGGACTTAGCGCAGACAGCAACATTGTAACCCATACCGTTAACATGGATGCGTTCAGCGGTAAACCCATAAACAACTTCAGCCGCTATCATTTTACCGTTCGCACGTTTAGTCTCAACTATGCTGCGCTGCAGCCCTTCAACCAAACGGATGAAATTGAAAATGACTGGTACGCTCCTCGCTCCTTTGATATTCAGTTTAGCCCGGTGGCGGTTCAAGTTGCAGTGCTTGCAGGTGATGACACCGAAGCGGTACTGGATCGTGTAGAAGCCGTACCGAATCCATACTTCCCCGGGCAGGGGTATAATGGTGCTGTGCGTTTTATTCATCTTCCGCAGGGTGCCGTCATCCGCATATTTGATGTGGCCGGTCGCCCGGTACGGAGCATGACTCACACCCTGGAGCAACCTTTTTGGGACTGGGATTTGCGTAATGATGCCGGCAGAAGGGTAGCCGGCGGCATATATCTTATCCACGTTTCAAAATCCGCGAGCGGCAGCCGGATTCTAAAGCTGGCCGTCGTTGGCGAAAAGAAATGAGGCTGTTATGAAGACCTTTGAGAGATCACTGATACTAAGTCTCTTTTTTGTAACTATTGTTTGCTCACAGTTCGTTAATGAAAAGTGGACCATCTCTAACGATAGTATTGCATATATATTGCATTCCAATGGGTCATATGAATCGGTTGAGAATAATCCGCTGTTTTACGGTGGTATAATGATTACTGGCCTGCAGGGTAACGAGGTCAAGGCCTTTTTTGAATATAATCCCGGCCTCCGATTAAATGGCGTCAAACCAGGGAAATATGAAACTTCGCAAGATGATCCCCCAGCCGGAATATATGTAGCATATAGTACTGAAGGGAGTGGAACCGCAAGCTATGAAGCATGGAGAGACGCCGTTTTATTAGGGGCTCCTTATCACGATTTCAATGATGACGGCATTTACGATCCTGATATTGATCTACCGCTCTTGTTTGGCGACTTACAAACGTGGATGGTTTATAGCACCGATGAAAGTGAACAGAGGGTAAACAATCCATTGGCGCTCGAAGTGCAGCAATTTAATTGGATGTATCGTTTTGGAAAACTGAGGGATGTCTTGTTTTTTAAATATATCGTTACCAATAAAAGCGACGCGCCTATTGATTCAGCTTTATTCTCGCTCGCAATGGATCCGGACATTGGTGATTATGGGGATGATCTGCTGGGCAGCGACACCCTGCTGAATATGCAGTATGTTTATAATTCTGGTGACGATTCTCAATATGGTGGTGCTCCCCCTGCATTGGGCTGTATTGTAATGTCTGCAGACCTGCAAAGACTTTTTTCTGCAACATTTTTCTATTTTGCTCTTCACTACAATTATTATGATGATCTTATCAGAAACCTTCAGTCGGGGCGGACCCGATTTGGTGAGACCTTTGACCCTACAAGTTTTGGTGTCGGGGCAGATGAACACACAAATCCATTATATTTATTTAGCGGAGATCCCTTATCAGGCAGTGGCTGGTTGGATGATATCGCGAATGACAAAAGAATGTTAGCCTCTGTTTTTGCCAAAGCTTTGCTACCTGAGGAAAGCTTTGAATTTTACGCGGCATTGGTCCTTGGCAAGGGAAATAGTCCTCTTAACAGCGTCAGCTTAATGAGAGAAAATGCCGCCAAGGCCTTGCAGGCCATCCGTGGCGGCTTTAAACGGGCAGACCCGCCGCCCGCTGCCGGGCTGGAGGCTATTCCCGGCGACAAAAGCGTTGACCTTATGATCGACCTTTCGGACTGTTATGACTATGAAGAAGAAGATGTGTTGGGAAACCACTACCTGTTTGAAGGCTTCGCGCTCTACCAACTGGCCCATGCCGATGCTGAAGTTGGGGACCCCGAACAAAGCCGCCTTATCGCGCGCTACGATCTTGATAATACCTACAAAGACATATATCGCCTGAATGATGTAGGTATATCGGAACAGGTTTGGGACGGCCAAAACAACATCGGTGGACTTAGCGCAGACAGCAACATTGTAACCCATACCGTTAACATGGATGCGTTCAGCGGTAAACCCATAAACAACTTCAGCCGCTATCATTTTACCGTTCGCACGTTTAGTCTCAACTATGCTGCGTTGCAGCCCTTTGACCAAACGGATGAAATTGAAAATGACTGGTACGCTCCTCGCTCCTTTGATATTCAATTTAGCCCAGTGGCGGTTCAAGTTGCAGTGCTTGCAGGTGATGACACCGAAGCGGTACTGGATCGTGTAGAAGCCGTACCGAATCCATACTTCCCCGGGCAGGGGTATAATGGTGCTGTGCGTTTTATTCATCTTCCGCAGGGTGCCGTCATCCGCATATTTGATGTGGCCGGTCGCCCGGTACGGAGCATGACTCACACCCTGGAGCAACCTTTTTGGGACTGGGATTTGCGTAATGATGCCGGCAGAAGGGTAGCCGGCGGCATATATCTTATCCACGTTTCAAAATCCGCGAGCGGCAGCCGGATTCTAAAGCTGGCCGTCGTTGGCGAAAAGAAATGAGGCTGTTATGAAGACCTTTATCAAGTCATTGTTACTATGTCTTTTGTTTGTAACTGTTGTTTGGGCCCAAAGAAATGTTATGTCGACTATTATATCAAACGATAGTCTTAAATTCCGCCTCTATGCTGACGGTTTTTTCCACACATTGGATAATAATCTTGTCTATAATGGAGGCTTGATGATAACAGGAATTAATGATAATAAAACAAAAGCTTTGCTCCTTTTTCCTTCAAAGAGATTCGAGGGGACCGTTCCGGGAAAGTATAATCTTGATCCGGGTGATCCGCGCATTAGAATATATAGCTTAAGCAGCATTGATCGGCAAGGCAGTGAACCTTATAAAGACTGGTCAGATGCCGTTGAGTTGGGCGCTCCTTACCAGGATGTTGATAACAACGAGGTTTACGATCCTGATATTGACAAGCCTGAAGTATTCGGAGATATACAGAAATGGATGATATATTACAATGCGGAAGATCCGGGAAATTACGTTCCGGTTCCGTTGGAAGTTCAACAAACATGTTGGATGTATTTATATGGACCACTCACAAATATCTTGTTTTATAAATATAAAGTAACTAACAAATCAGATTCTCCAATAGACTCCACTTTGATTTCGATGGTCGTAGATCCGGACATAGGTGATTATGTTGATGATTTGATTGGAAGCGATACCCTGTTGCATCTCGGTTTTTCGTATAATGACGGGCCCGATGATTATTTGAAAGATAAGCCTCCTTCCATTGGCTGCATTGTAACTGATCCTCTTCTCGGAAAGCTCTTTTCTGTTAATATGTACTTTCTAACCTGCCACCTCAACCCGTTATGTGATCCGGCGTATGAGTACCTTATGCGTAACTTACAACATGGAACAACTGACCTGGGATACCGAATTGACCCGCTTATTACAGGGTCTGGTGGTGATGAACAGACAAATCCTGTTTATATTTTTAGTGGTGACCCGATTTCCGGCACAGGATGGCTGGACACTATTTATCATAACAAAGTATTTATTACAACGATTAATGCAAAAACCATTGATTCAGGAGAAAGCTTTGAGTTTTATGGAGCTATTGTTTATGGACAAGGCAATAGTCCCCTAAACAGCGTCAGCGTAATGAAAGAAAATGCCGCCAAAGCTTTACAAGCTATCCGTGGAGGATTTAAACGGGTAGACCCGCCGCCCGCTGCCAAACTGGAAGCGATTCCCGGCGACAAAAGCGTTGACCTTATGATCGACCTTTCGAACTGTTATGACTATGAAGAAGAAGATGTGTTGGGCAACCACTACCTGTTTGAAGGCTTCGCGCTCTACCAACTGGCCCATGCCGATGCCGAAGCCGGAAACCCCGAACAAAGCCGCCTTATCGCGCGCTACGATCTAAACAACCTTTACCGTATTATTTTCGGACCCGGTGACAACGGTGAGCAGCAGCTTTACTGGTCCGGCAAAAACAATCTTTCACGCCATATAGGTAATGCGCCGGTTGTTCGCCATCAAATCAACCATGATGCTTTTAGTGGTGAACCGCTTAACAATTTCAGCAAATATCACTTCGCTGTTAAAAGCTTCAGCATCAATCACGCCACTCTTCAGGAGTACGACCTGACCCGCACCATACATGACGACTGGTTTTTGCCGCGACCTTTTGATTTTCAATACAGCGAAGCAACCTCGATAACGGTTGTACCGGGCAGCGATGTGAAGAACGAGTATACCGGTTTCCGCGCGCGGCATACCCGTGGCGCAGGTCAGGGAAGCTTAAATATTTTGCCGCTCAGACCGGCTGACATTCCGCTGGAGAACTATACTGTTTCGTTTTTTGATAATGCCCGTTACTGGCGGATCGAAAAGGACGGAATGATCTTAAGAGACAGCCTTACAGTTCGCAGTTTCAGAGAGGATACCCTGAACACATTTCCCATTATTGACGGTATGCAGTTCCGCATCGTGGATGTACCGGACAGCATAGCGCAAATAGATAAAAGTGGTACCGTATGGCTGGAGCCAAACGAACTTATCTATCCCAATAACGGGGCTTTGTTAGCCAAACATGTTTTTCAGGACCTGTCAGTTCTGGCAAAGGAAAAACATGTGCCGGTAAAGATCTACTTTGATACGGCGGACACCTCCGTTGCCTATTGGTTCCGCTCAGGTTCACTTGACTTTAGGAGATTTTACGGGGAGGTTAATTCCTTTATACGCGCTTATGATATCAGTAAACCTGATGCCCCACGGCGTCTCAATATACTTTTTAACTCCGTACGCGATGAACCGGCGCTTATAAAAAATAATCAGACAGCCATTATAGTTACTTACAGCGATTATAAAAAAGAAGACGCCTATCCCGATACATCGGGCGGAATCAGTGACGCCTACCTGACCCTGTTTTTGCAACTGCGGGCACGCGGTGATTCTACTTTTGCTTATAAAGAGGGTGCGTTTGAAATGACCGTAACGCCAAATTACCCGTTGAGTGATCTGGATGTGTTTAATTTTTCCACATCCCGTTTTTATGAGACCGACCTTTTACCGGATCTGCGCAGTCAGCTTGCATCGGTCAAAGCGGTTCCGAATCCATACTTTCCGGGGCAGGGGTATAATGGTGCTGTGCGTTTTATTCACCTTCCGCAGGGTGCCGTCATCCGCATATTCGATGTGGCCGGACGTTTAGTGCGCAGTATGACCCATGATTCAGCCCAACCCTATTTAGATTGGGATTTGCGTAATGAGGCAAATAGAAAGGTAGCAAGCGGTATTTATGTGGTTCACGTAACACTAAATAATGTCGGTCAAAAAATATTTAAAACCGCTTTGATTCAGGAAAAATAAAAAACTTATAAAAAAGTTAGAAGTGTCGATAAAATACAGTTACATTTCAGGACAGCACTTCCCCGCTAGAATGAAAAATTAGAGGGCGCGAAAAAAATGCGCATATTGGTTGCGGATGATGTCCGAATGACGGAGAAGATATTAAAGAATTTTTTTAAGGACACAGCAGACTTCGTTTATGCCGATTCGGGACGCACCGCTATTGAAGCCTTTACGAAGGCCATGCAAAAAAGCCAGCCTTTTGATCTGATAATCCTTGATATTCTCATGCCCAATATCGACGGTATAAGTGCGCTTAAGCATATCCGTATGCTGGAGCAAAAGCATGAATACCGGCACACGCCTATTATGATGCTGACAGGCGTTAGTGACGCCCAGTATGTTGTTGAAGCGAAGAAGTTAAATTGTGACGCCTATATGCTCAAACCGATCAACCGCATTCAGTTTTTCGGCGCGATAAAGAAAATGGGGCTCAAACTGCCCCAAAAACTACAACAGGATTAGCTGTTTTCCCGGTGGACTTTTTTCGGGTCAAATGCCGGTTGGCAAATGGCAATATACTCGGCCTCCTCTTCAAATGGATTGCTGTAGCGGATGCGTGCTCCCTTTTTTATCAAGATTGATTCTCCACTGCTTACTTCCACAATCTCACCGTCTATTTCAATTCTTTTGCGGCCACGGATCATAAATGTGATTTCATCAAACTCCGGCTGCTGGTGCGGTTCACTCCATCCGGGCGGAGCGATCATGTGGGCCACGCTTATTGATGCGTCGCCCGTCGAAGCCATGCCAAAATGCTCTCGGATGACTTTATTATCATCGGTCGGGACCACAAAAGGTGTTGCCTGCTTGACATACTTTTTCATTTGCCTACCTTACTTTTTGTGACTCAAACAAAGGAGGAGAACCATGACAAAACTTTCCGATGATGCGATCAAGCAAAAACTGGAAAAACTGAACGGCTGGAGCCGAGACGGTGACGCGATTACCAAAGAATGGAAATTTGCCGACTTCAACGAGGCCTTTGGATTTATCGGACGCGTGGCGCTTTTGGCGGAAAAGCATAACCACCATCCGGAATTGTTTAATGTTTATAACCAGGTGAAACTTAGTTTTAGTTCGCATGACGCGGGCGGACTTACCGACGCCGACTTTAAGATAGCCGGTGACGTGGAAAACCTCTAAATTTACCCGGCGAGTGCCTCCGCCAGCCTGACCGTTTTGTTGACCAGCTCGCTGATACGCCGCGCAATTTCATTGTCCGTAATAGTTTCGTTTTTGTGAAAGTCACTGCTTAAGGCATAGACAAAGCGCGGCACAATGATACAGCGAAAATCGAACATCAGGCTGTTGGCCAGGCCCATTACCGACATATAACTGCGCTGGCCACCGGCTTTGCACAGAAAACCGACGGGCTTGTCTTTCCAGGCGCTTCCCGTAAGCTCGATCAGGTTTTTAATGGCTGCATTGGCGGCGTAGTTGTAGATCGGTGTAGCGATAATGACCGCCTGGCTGTCCTTCAGAATTTTCTTGACTTCTTTTACGTGAGGATGATTGTAAGAGTCGGCTCCGTCACAAAACGGGATGTCGTACTCCCGAAGATCGATCAGCGTAAAATCTATGCCTTTTTTACTAAGCTCGTTTCCGGCAAAATCTGCCATTACACGGCCACGGCTTTTTTTATTCAGGCTGCTGCTTATAATCGTTATATGCATCTTTTCATGTTTGTTTTTATTTTTAGCAGAGAACGTTCAACCGCTGATGTAAATTTCATCAGCCGTAACATTTTATAAGGATGCCTGAATATGAAAACGCTTTACCTGCTGCGCCATGCCAAATCCAGTTGGGATGAACACGGAATCAGTGACTTTGACCGTTCGCTCAACAAGCGGGGAAAAACCGACGCGCCAATGATGGGCCAAATCTTCCATCAAAAAAATATAAAGCCGGACATCATTATCAGCAGTCCGGCGAAAAGGGCGCTTACAACCGCCAAAACAGTCGCTAAAGAAATGGGCCTTGCCGAAAGCAGCATTCAAACCGATATGCGCATCTACGATCAGGGTATGAATAACATACTGGCTATTCTGCAGGATCTCAACGGCCGCTATGACACGGTTATGCTGGTTGGGCATAACCCCACGTTTACCGAAGCCGTAAATTATTTTTGCGATTACGGCCTTGCCAATATGCCCACCTGCGCGTTATTCGGCGTCACCTTCCCGGTTGAAGACTGGCGCATTGTAGACAGAGACCTGGGCAGTTTTGCCTGCTATGAATGGCCCAAAAAATATAAATAACCGTGTTTACTCGATAGCTTGTTTCAATCGCGACAAATCCGCTTTATAAGGCCGTTGGCGTTCTAACTCATAATCGTGGATCACCCGGCCAAGGTTGGCAATAAAGGGAAAACCCACCTCGTCGTAAGCGTAATTATTGTCGTTGTAAATCCCGTTTTCGTTTACGTGGATGGTTACGCTGAGAAAAAACTCCACATTGTTCTCAAAATCGGCCACATATGCGTTATCGGTCAGAAAACCGTAGGCGTCCCCCACCTTGTTGAAGACGCGGATTTGATGTGACATCCGCTCCTTATTGTCCCCAAACATAACAAACTTCACATAGCTGTCCCAGTATTTTTCAGGGTCATAAGACGGATACTGCGACTCACGCGGCAGCATGCTCATGGTTTTATAAAGAAAGCGGTAGTCTTCTGGTGTTAAATTAAAGCGTTGTCCCTCCGGCACGGCATCGGGGAAAATAATGGCGCGCAGCATAGCTTGCTGCTCTTGCAGCGCAAAGTAATTCTTACCGGAAAAGTCGAATGGTTCCTCAACCACGCGCTCGCCGTTCCAGTACCCCTTGCCGCGCTGCAGGTTGGGCAGGTCCAGCGGAAAGGTCTCTTTGTTGTATTGCGCTTCCTGCCGGTAAATTGCCATATCGCCGTCAAAAAAAGTGAAGGCGTTGGTGTGGCGATTTTCTTCGGCGCTCATCGCGATGGAAAGACGATGGTTAATGCGCAACTTTTTATAACCTTTTTCCCACAAATTTTTGTTGATTGTTTTTTGCCCAAGGAACTCATAAAGACGGTTGAAAGCGTCATTATCGCTTACGAGAAAAATCTTGCGGATATAGTGCCCTATGGTCGGCAGGCTGTCCGGCGCACTTTCGTCAGTATTAACGCCGCTTTGGCTGGCGCTGCTGTCTATAATCAGCGGGGTTTCACGATTAAGACCATCGATTTTCAGTCCGTTCAATTTCTCCAGCGCCAGCAGGGCGGCCGGAAACTTCACAGTACTGGCCGGATAGAAATAGCGTTGTGCGTCTACATTATAAGTGTATGTCGTAAAATGCGGCCGGTTGTTTTCGTCACGATCGATTTGCGTGTAAATAATTTGAGGCTCGTAAAGCTCCTTGTTTTCCAGAACCTTGTTGAACCATTGCGGGTGCGATTGCAGCAGTTGCTCGATCATGTTTTGCGACTCCAACTGCTTAGGCGGCGTACATGTTGAAATTAAGATCAATAGGGCGGACAGAAGAATGGTACGTTTCATGACGGCTCCGTAGGCGTGTTGAACAGGCAGTTGGTTTCATATTCGAGAAAACGTTGGTCAGATTTCCGAGCTAATCAATAATTGCGTCAAGTTGCCACTGCCACAATCGAAAATCAAGGTGTATGAAAAATAAACGCGGCAGGGAAGCAGCGATTTATCACGGATGAAAAGCTTGGTGCAGGGAAGCAGGCAGGCAAGAAGGAAAGGGCGTCTTTATGGCGCCCTTTTTTGTTAGCTCTATTTGGTTTTGTATCCCTTTATCTTTTTATCAGCCAGCTGTTTGTCTTCTTTTTCAGCTTCCAGACCGTTTTGATCGCGTAAAGCTTTGCCACAGTACAGAAGCTCCACAAGGATCGGGAAATGGTCTGAGCCAAAGGCCGGCAGACGCTCAATGCGCCGAAGTTTGAAGTGGCTGCTGTGAAAAAGGTGATCCAGCGGCCAGCGTAAAAACCAGTAACCGGCGTGAAAAGTGTTGTACATGCCGCGACCCACGCGCGGATCGAGCAGGCCGCTAATTTTACGGAATAGACGCGTCGTTTCGGACCATGCTACATCATTCAGGTCACCGGTTACAATAACGGGTTCATCCGTATTGGCGATACTTTTACCCACCAACAGCAATTCCGCGTCGCGTTCATCGGATTCTTCCTTCTCAGTGGGGCTCGGTGGCGTAGGGTGCAGAAAATGCATGCGAATCACCTCGCCCAATTGAAGCGTCACTTCGGTATGTACGGAAGGTATATCGGGCTCCACCAGAAAGTTAATTGTGCTGTTATTCAGCTTGAGCCTCGAATAAACGTGCATGCCATAGCGGTTGTCCAACGGGCACTTTACTGTGTAGGGGTACTCTTTTTCCAGCATTTGCAGTTGCTCTTCCCACCTTTGGTCTGATTCCATTGTAACCAGAATATCGGGCTCATTTCTTAATGTAATATCAATCAGGGCGGACACATTGCGGTTTTCCCTGAGCACGTTGGCCGCCATTATGCTTATGGACGGACCAGCATTGACACCGGCATCTTTTTTTACTTCCGCCGGAAAGAGTTGTGTGTAAGGCACGATCCACCAGAGCTGATAGATAAAACAAATCGCCGACGTGATGAGAATGAGCAGACTTACGGTCTCGGAGAGATCAAGTAATAATAAGCCCGCGATAAGTACGGCAAAAAGCAACAGGGATAGCTGCAGCCTCGGAAAATCCCAGATGCGCACCCACCACCATGTCGCTCGGGATAGCGGCAACAGCGTAACTAAAAGAAGAAATAAAGTCAGCAGTCCCAAAATAGTTGTTATCATGAAAAAGAATGCCGGGCCCGGTTTTGGTGAATATTAAAAACCACTGTAGATAATACAGAATTTATCGTGTAATCGAAAACAGCTTATGCTCTTATGGCCATGGGCAAACCGTGGTTATCGCAGGGTATTTTTTCAGGCAGGCACAATGCGTTTCCCGCGGCAATGCGCCGGGCGCTCCACAGGCAGGCAAAGGCATCGTGCAGATCATCTTCGCCATAGCGGAAACCTTTTAATTGCGCGGTGATCTCTTTACGGGCCGTGGGCCAAAGGCGGTCTATAAAAAACTGCCGTGCAGCCTTCCCGGCTTTGGTTTTTTTGTTGTGAAGCATGGGCCGTCCCTCGTTCCACAGAGCAAAGCCGATTTCCGGATGTACTTCAAAAACCTGCTTTTTCAACAACGGATTTTTCCGCAGGGCGTTATCAACTTCACGGATTTTAGGCATGATGTGGTAAGCCTGTTTTGACATGCCGCGACCATCTGCTTGCCTGTGGAGAGCCAGGGCCTCTTTATAGTTTTTAGCGTGCAGCACTGGCCGGATAGGGGCGGAAAAAACGCTGGCATTGCGCAGGCTGCCCAAAAAACGACGCGCTGCACGGTCACATTCGCGAGGACCTTTTTCAGGCAGGCCGATGGGGATGTCAATGGCAATAAGGGTGTCATCGGGCAGGAAATCGATGAGTGCGTTAAATGAGTGCCTTACAGTGCCGCTGATGGTACTGCCGTCGTCGTAGACTGCAATCCAGCCGTCGGGGCAGCCGTCAACACCCGCTAATGGTCGTGGGGTTCGGGAGTCCCGGGGTTTTGAAGTCATTTATTGCTGTACAAGGGCGTAGAGGCACTGGTCTTTAAATGTGCCGTTTTTGTAAGCGCTCCTGGCAAGAACACCTTCACGTACGTAGCCCGCTTTTTCCAGAACGCGTACGGAAGGCATATTATCGCTGAAAGGCAGGGCGTACAAACGATTGAGACTGAAATGCTCCATGGCAAAACTACTGAATCGTTTTAAAACCTCCGTGCTGATGCCGCGGCCCCAGTACGCCGCTCCAAGCCAGTAGCCGATCTCCGCGGAGAAACGTTCGATATCATTATTCAGCTTTACGCCAATAACCCCTGCCGCTTCGCCATCCACCACGATGGCAAAATTTTGCGCGGGTATCTGGCCATTGCAGATGGCAATAAACGCTTCGGCGTCTTCACGGCTGTAAGGGTGCGGAAATGCGTCCCGCAGTTGGTTGGCAATCTGGATATTGTTGGCATGCCGGGCTATGCTTTCAGCATCTTCCTGCCGCAAGGGCCGGATAACGCCGCGGCTAAATTTTATGATACTTTCCATACTATTTTATGGCGATTTGACCGGTTAATTGTTCCACATTAAGACGGGCCACACGAGCCTGGTAACGTGCGGCAATCAGGGCTATTTGCGCCCGGTTCAGGTTAATCTGCGCATCGCGGAATTCAAGTGAGCTTACACTGCCCACAGCGTAGCGCTCCTTTTGCAGCGCAAAATTTTGCTGTGCCGCTTGTAGATTCTGCTGTTCAAGCTGCAAAAGTTCCATGCGTTTTTCAAATGTGGTGATAGCCAGGGCCAGATTGGCCTTTAGCTGCAGTTCGCTGTTTTCCTTTTCAAGCAGGCTGTTGCGGTAGGTCAATACCGCGTTTTGGCGCGCCAGCTTGTCGCGCATGCCGTTAAACAGGTTCCAGGAGAGGGAAAGCCCGAAAAATGTATCCTGTGTTTTGGAGGTGATGGTTGACGGGAATTGCGGGTTCTCACTGTTAAGCGGCGTAGAACGATCTGTGTAGCTGTAGCTGCCGTTAAAAGTCAGGCGCGGGTAAAAATTGGCGCTGTTGATCGTAATATTGTCATCGGCGGCTTGCAGGCTTGCCCGGGCGGCTTGCAACGCGGCGTTACGTTTACCGGCCAGATCGTTTAATTCAGCGGCGGAAAGTCCCAGCGGCGCCACCTGTATTTCAGTGACGATTTCAAATTCCGTGGCGGGATCGCGGGCCAGCAGGGTGTTAAGGCTCTGGCGGGCTGTCTGCAAAGCCAGCTCCTGCTGAAGCAACGTCGACTGGTCGGCATTAAAGGCCACCTGCGCTCGGAGCAGATCCGTGGAAGAGGCTCCGCCGATATCGCGGCGCACTTCTTCTTTGGAGAGCCGGTCTTCGGAAATGGCCAGGTTTTCCCGGGCGACATCGTATAGCTGCTGTTGTTGTACCACGTTAAAATAGGCGCTCAGAATAGATACCACGCTGTTCTCGATGGCCAGCCTGGCCGACGCTTCCCCGGCAGTGGCCAAAGCGTCAAAGCGTCCCTTGGATGCAAACATGGAAAACCCGTCAAATAGCGTCCAGGTCAGCTCAATACGGCCGTTATATTGCTCGCTTTCACTGTCGCCAAAGCTGAACGGGGAATTGGTTTCCTGCTTGCTTTCGCTATAGCTGGCGCCGCCGCCGGCATCGAGCCGCGGCAGAAAACCCGCCGTGCCCAGTCCGCGGTTGTTGCCGGCGATCTCTGCGTTGTTGCGGGCAATACGAATGGCATAGTTATTTTCCAGCCCCAGCCGAATCGCTTCCTCCGCGGTCATGGGTTGCTGAGCCGGCAATAAGGAAATCGCCAAAAAAACTATTTTTAATGTATAAAAAGTTACGTTTCTCATCAGGCTTCCACCCTTGCTTCGATAAGCTCCTTGCGTGCCGGCTCAACCATTTCGGCATCCGACTCCTTGTCCCCGCGCAGACGCGCCCAACCCAGGCGGATGCGGTTGAGGATGAGCAGCGCTCCGGGCAGCACAAACAGCAGAATGATCGTGCCGAAAATCAGGCCATACGCCACGGAGACAGCCATCGGGATCAGGAACTGGGCCTGGCGGCTTTTCTCAAGTATAAGCGGCGCCAAACCGACAGAGGTCGTGATGGTCGTTAAAAGGATCGGTCGCAAACGGGCTACACCGGCGTTATACACAGCCTCAAATACATTCATGCCTTCACGCAAAAAGCGGTTGAACTGGTCGGTGAGCACGATGCTGTCGTTGATGATGATGCCGGACAGGGCGATGATGCCGTAAATGGAAAGCGTATTGACCTGGATGCCCTGGATGCCGTGTCCCCAGAAAGCGCCGACGATACCCAGTGGTATCAGGCCGAATATTACCACCGCCTGTGCGTATGAGCGGAATATCAAAATCACCAGTATGAACATGAGCAGCAGCGCCAGCGGAAAAGCCTGCTGCATACTGTTGGCCGTTTTTTGCTGGTCACGCGATTGTCCCTCGAACGAGGCCAGCACACCCGGAACCTGCGCCAGTACTTTAGGCACCACCTGGGTTTCCACTTCTTCCAGGATCGGCGGCAAATCCAGCTCCTCGCTGGCCAGGCTGGCTTCTACCTTAATTTCACGTTTGCGGTCCAGGTGGTTTATTGCCGTAATGCCACGGGCGATTGAGTAGGTGGCCAATTCGCTGAACGGGTACTCGGCCCCATCGGGCGTGCGGATACGCATCTGATCCAGGAAGCCCAGCGCCTCACGGTTGTCCTCGCGGTAGCGCACCCAGACGCGTATTTCGTCCTCGCCGCGCTGAATACGCTGGATCTCTTGGCCAAAGAAGCCCTGACGCACCTGCCCGGCCACATCCCGTAAAGAGAGCCCGAGGGCATAAGCGCGTGGCTTCAGCGTGATGTCCAGTTCGCGGCGCCCTTCCTGGTTGGAGTCGGTTACGTCGCGCAATGTACTGAAGCTCTCCAGTTCCTGTACCATCAGGTCGCGGGCGCGGTTCAGGTTTTCCAGATCGTTACCCAGCAAACTTACGCTTACCGGCTTGCCAAAGAAGCTGGTGCGGCCGTAGGAAATTTGCCGCGCCTTGGGCACCGCTCCTACTTTTTCGCGCAGCCGGTTGGCGATAATGTAGCTGTCCATGTTGCGAATCTCGCCATCCAGCAGTTGCAGGGTTAGCCGCCCGATGTGGCTGCCCGATTCGCCAAAATCGTTGCTGCCGATATCGCGCTTGATACCGATGATCACGTCCAGGCTGTCGGCCCGTTCGTCACGCAGCTCGTTGTTCAGGTCCCAGGCATGGCGCTCGATGCCGGCGAGGATGGAATCGGTTTCGGCCTCCTGCTTACCGGCTACAAGGGTTAGGTTTACCGGCAGCTGGTCGCCATCGATAAAGGGGAAAAATGTAAAGCCGATGAAGCCGCCGCGGATCAATCCGATCGTAATTAAGACCCCGAACAATGGCACGGCCATGGTGGTCCATTTATGGCGCAGTGCCAGACGCAGCAGGGGCGCGTAAATTTTATATGTTAAAAATCCGATCGCCCTTTCGATGCGTTTGCGCATGGGCGGATCTTCGGCATGCGGGTGCAGGCCTTTGGAGTGCGCCAGGTGCGCCGGCAAAACCAGAAATGCTTCAATCAGCGAGAAGAAGAGCGTGGCCACGACCACCAGCGCCATATGCCAGATAAACTTGCCAATAAAACCATCCAGGAAAAAAAACGGCGTAAAGGCGATGATAGTGGTGGTGACCGAAGTGGTAACCGGACCGACCATCTCCATGGTGCCGTCGATGGCCGCCTTGAGCGCAGGTTTGCCCCGTTCATAATGGGCAAAAATATTCTCGCCAACCACAATGGCGTCATCCACCAGGATACCGATCACCACAATCATGCCGAACAGCGAAATTACATTTATAGTGATGCCCACCAGGTTGGCCACAATGAACATGCCGCCAAAGGAAAAGGGGATGCCCAGCGACACCCAGAAAGAGAGACGCAAATTGAGAAAAAAGCCCAGCGTGATCAGCACCAGGCCCAGGCCGATCAAACCGTTGTTCATTAAAAGCTGCAGACGTTGACGCAGGGCAATGGTGCGGTCATCAAGTATAAAGGCTTCTATGCGGCTGTTTTCATCGTTAAATTGCTGCACCAGTTCGCGCGCCTTATCGGCCACTGCGATGATGTCTTCCTCTTCCGTCTTATCTACATTTAACACCAGCGCGGTACGGCCGTTGAAATAGGTTTTGTCCGGCACATCGGCCCACTTTTCAACAACCCGCGCTACATCGGAAAGCACGATGATACTACCGTCGGGGTTGCTGCGGACAGGGATATTTTTAATGGCGTCCGGATAATAGCTGCGGCCCCAGGAACGGATCAGGATTTCTTCTTCGCCGGTCTCAAATTTACCGCCGGAAATGTTAACATTGCTGGTGGAGACGGCGCGGGCCACTTCATCAAAGCGCAGGCCGTAGCGGCGCATGTCGGCTTCGGAAACCTCGATCGATATCTCCAGGTCGGGCAGGCCGTCAATCATAACCTGGGAAATTTCCGGCGCGGCCAGAAGCTCATCGCGCAGATTTTCCACTATGTATTTAAGATTGTATAAATCGGTTTGCCCGTAAATAATTACCGTCACGGCCCGAGACATAAAGCGCTGCTCGAAAATCACCGGCTTCTCGGCGTCCAGCGGGAAGGAATTGATGCGGTCCACGGCGTTTTTGACATCGGTAAGCAGCTTTTCAAGATCGGCGCTTTTGGTTCCTTCCACGTTGATCACGCCAAAGTTCTCGCGCGACACCGAAGTGATGCGTTCCACGCCTTCAAGGCCGTCCAGGTTTTCCTCAATTTTCAGGATAACACCCTCTTCCACTTCCTCCGGTGAAGCACCCGGGTAAGGCACCTGGATGGTGATGACCGATGGCGGGATTTCAGGAAAAAAGGAGTACTTCATGTTCCACAGGCTGAGCGCGCCAAACAATATCACGCTGGCCAGCAGCACATTTGTCCAGACCGGATAGCGTATAAAATAAGCGATGATTTTTTTCATTGGCCGGCCCCTTCAGCGAGACCGAGAAAACGGGCAGTGGCCGGCATGCCCGGAGCCACACCCTGAAGCAGTTCCGTCACTAGTGTATCGCCGCTGTTCAAGCCGCCGTTTACAATGGCCGAATTGGTGAGACGAATGGCGACATCCACGGTCTGGTAAAAAAGTTTGCCGTCGCGGATAAGATAGACCTTGTTGTCATCATACAGGGCGTAGCGCGGCACCTCGCTGCTGCCCGGGATAGGTCTGACGGGAATGCCCGCATTAAGAAAAATACCCTCGTAGAGTCCATCCGCCCGCGGCGTGTCAATCTCGATAAAGGCATCGATGCTCTGCGTGCGCTCATCAATGCTTTGGGAGATGCGTGAAAGTTTTCCCTGCCAGCTTTGCCCGGTTTCCGCGGAACGCAGCTTTACCGGACGCTCCTTGTCCACAAAAGCCAGTTGATTGACAGGGATGGGGATGCGCACTTCCATTTTTTCCAGGTTGAGGATAGTGCCCAGGCGGCTGCCGTTACGCGCCGCCGAGCCAACGTGCAGATCGGCGCTTTGGATGGTGCCATTGAAGGGGGCATGGAAAAAGTGCTTTTCCAGATTGATTTCCGCCTGGCGGATGGCATAATAAAGCTTGTAAATATTGAAGCGGGCCAGGTAAAGCTTGAGTTTCTGGTCATTCACTTCCGGCATGGGCGGCAGCTCTTCTTCAAACCTGACGCTGTTAAAGTAATTTTGCCAGCGCTGGAATCTATCGGGGAAATCGATTTTGATTTCCGGCAATACGGCGGCCATGGCGTTGAGGAAATCGCTTTTAAGACTTTTGATGTTCAGTTCTGCCTGGCGCTCATCCACCTTTATCAATAGGTCGCCTTTTTTAAATGAACGTCCGGATTGGAAAGGAATGCTGCCGCGCTCCAGGATGCCGTTCACCTCGCTGATAAGCTGCAGCGGCTGCGTTGTCGTAAGTGTTCCGAAGGCTTTGATTTCGGGATAGGTGGTTACCAGGTCCACAACACGGGCGTCTACAATTTTGGGGCGGACCTGGGGTTTACGCTTTGGCGGTTCCTCGCGCATGGAGGCAAGAAGCATAGCCAAAACGGCGCCGCTTAAAATGATCGCAAGGGGTGCAATCCATTTAATATGTTTCATTTTGGATAATCCCGGGAATTGAGTGATTTAAGAAAATGCCTGCCATAACCGGGTTGGGCCGCGACTATGGCAGGTACGAATTGTTTCAGGCTTCGATACCCTTTTTCAGTATTTCGTTTATGCTTTCGATTTCATCGCGGGCAATTGTATGGCCCAAATCCCTGTAAAAGCGTAAGATGACATTGGCGCCCATTTGTTTCATTTTTTCCGCGCTGGCGTTTACGCGCTGTGCCGGAATGTGGGCATCCTGAACGTCGCAGCCCAGGAAAACCGGTGTTCCGGCAAATGAACCGTCGTAATTCCACCGGATATCCTCTGGCCCTACCAGGCCGCCGCTGAGACCGATAACGCCGGCATAGCGTGTAGCGTTGCGCGCAGCATATTCCAGTGCCAGGCAAGCACCCTGGGAAAAGCCCAGCAAAAAGATATTTTTCTCCGTAATGCCTTTGGCCTTAAGGCTTTCCACAAGCTTTTGGATCAGGTTCAAGGCCGATGTTAGGCCGGGTTCATTTTTCTCAATGGGGCTCATAAAGCTGAACGGGTACCAGCTATTGGCGCTGGCTTGCGGAGCTATATACAACATATCGGGCTGATTAAATTCAGCGGCCAGGTCAATAATTCCTTCGGCCGTGGCGCCGCGTCCGTGCAGCATGATCATCGCCCGTTTGGCTTCATCCGGCTTGGCACCGGCCAGGACAATATTGCTGTTATCGTGGTTTTGCAATTAATCAATCTCCAGTTTTTTCAGCTTGCCTTCTATCTCTTCGCGGCGTTCTTCCAGCCATGGCGGCAGCTGCAGTTTTTTGCCCAGTTCCTCCGGCTTTTCGTCCACGGTAAATCCGGGCGGGTCAGTGGCGATTTCACAGATGACACCGGCCGGCTCGCGGAAGTAGATGGAGTGAAAATATTTACGGTCGATTACCGGCGTAACATCAAAGCCTTCCCCGGTCAGTTTGTTGCGTAACTGCACCTGCGCGTCATCATCCTGGGCGCGGAAGGCGATATGGTGCACGACACCCACGCCCATCGAGCCGCGCGGCGCTTCCGAAGCGTGGATCAGATCAACAAAGCGCGAAGCGCCACCTTCATCAATCGCGAAGCGGATATAGTTGTTGTCCTTGCGCGACAGCTTTTTAAAGCCCAGTGATTCCAAAAGGGCACCCGTAGGTCCGGGATCGTTCACGTGAAGCAGGGCGCCGTAAAAACCGATAACACCGTATTGCGGCGGCACGGGACCGTCTTTCCAGGACGATTCCTTGATGTTGGTTTCAACCAGCTCCAACATAATGCCGTCCGGGTCGCGGAATGAAATATAGCTTTCATCGAAGCGTTTGTCCGGCCCCCTGAAGTCTATGTTGTTCTCGCCGAGCCGCTCGCTCCAGTAACTAAGGCTTCCCGACGGCACGGCAAAGCCGATGATGTTAACCTGCCCGTTGCCGGCGCGGCCGCGAATGCTTCCGCTGCCCCAGGGGAAAAAGGTGAGCACACTTCCGGGATTACCGTCTCCATCGCCGTAATAAAGATGGTAAGTACCCGGATCATCGTAATTAACGGTCTGCTTTAAAAAACGCATACCGAGCACTTTGCTGTAAAAATCGACATTGGTCTGCGCGTCTCCGCAGATAGCTGTTATATGATGAATACCTTTTACATTGGCTGACATATTGGTCTCCTTTCTGTTTGCGCCCGGCTATTTCGGCAGACGCTCCAACAAATCGCTCAGCGGCGGGCTGAACGATTCGTCAAAAAACTCAAAATATTGTTTATGAATGATCATGTCGCGGATGCCGGAGTTGTCGATTGTTTCCTTGTAGGTGGTGTAGCAGTCCAGCGCCTTTTGCGTTGCTTCGATATCCTGATCTTCAACCTCAACGATACAGTCGATTTCTTTTTCCGTCAGTCCTTTGAGCCGGAAATGTTCATTTTTAGTGGCCATTTCCATGGTGGGCGATGTAAACGCCAGACGCTTCAGGTAGTGCACCTGTTCGCGTAACTCGACGAACACGCGCTTGGCCACGGCGTGCATCACCAAATGATCATAAAAGCCGCTGATGCCGTGAACAGGATAGGAAACAATCACTTCCGGCTTTATCTGCTCAACATAATGACGTACCACGTTCTCGATCGTACGGGGATCCATCTCCTTCAATCCGCTGTCGGGCAGGTCTAAAACGGTCATGGATGTCAGGCCCAGTACCTTTTCCACGCACAGCATCTCCTTGTGGCGCACCTCTCCCATTTCTTCAACCGTGTAATTGAATTTATGGCGCTGTTTGGTTGCTCCGCCCTTGGTCAATGTCAACAGGTGAACGTTATGACCTTGCCGCAGCATTTTATGCATCACCGGAGCGGGACCAAACGATTCATCGTCGGGATGTGGAAAAACATATAAGATAGTCATGGTTACCTAAACTGTTAGTTCATTTGATATATTCTTGATGCGCAAAAATAAAGTTTCGAAGCCCTTATCCAAAATTATATGAGATTCCTGCCGAAGATAAATGCTGAATTGCGGTCGCTGCAATCGGTGGTTACTATAAAGGCATTGTTTTTTGCCAGGTTTTGCCGATTGTTTTACCGGCCTTTCACGCACTGGAAATTTTTATAAATTTATTGGAGGTAATATGCATAGGGTTGTAACATTTCTCTTTCTGAGTATTGCGCTGGGCTGGGCGCAGCTTTCGCCGATTGATCTGCGTACATGGACACAGGAAGGTGATTTGAGCAACGGCACCTGGAATGTTTCCGACGACGGCTTTTCCGTGAAACAGACGCAGAACGGCGCGCCGACGTTTTTTGTAAGCCCGGACACGCTTATCAACACCACATTTCACGGTGAGATCCGTGTGGAAACATCCAGCGACAATGACTATATCGGTATCGTGCTGGGTTACGAAAGCCCCATCCGCGCCAACGGTGATGCAGACAATCGCTATAAATATATTTTGTTTGACTGGAAACAGGCAGACCAGGTTTTTGACGGCCGGCTTGCCAAGGAAGGCTGGGCGCTTTCCCGCGTGGACGGAACGTTTGACCAGATCGGGCCTCAGTTCTGGGCGCACCAATCTGCAGATAGTTTTGTGGTTATTGACAGTCTTTATGGCAATCAGTATGGCTGGGGAGATAATACCTGGTACGACGTCGATGTACTTTATGAAGAAAACCGCATCCAGATCATGATTGATTCTATGGTGGTTTTTGATACCACCGGCACCTTTCCGGCCGGACGCTTCGGCTTCTACAATTATTCGCAGGCGCAGGTGCGCTACCAGGGTTTTTCACAAAACCAATACCCGCGGGCTAAACGCGACCTGGTGGAGGTCCCCGAAGACAGCAGCATCCATATTCTGCCGCTGGCAAACGACAGTGACCCAGATGACAATCCGATTTACATCACAAGTTACGACTCCACGGAACACGGCGAATTGCTTCGTCTTTCCGATAGCCTGTTCAGCTACACGCCCAATCCCGATTTCTGGGGAAGCGACTCCTTCAGTTATGTGATTACAGACAGCGTTAGCGGAAGTGACACGGCGGTGGTGCATATTACCGTCAACCCAGTAAATGACCCGCCCGCCGCTTTCGTGCTGCTGCAACCACAGGATGGCTTAATGCTGGATTCCCTGGACCAGGTTATCGCCTTTGCCTGGAGCCGCTCTGCGGATGTTGACGGCGATGTGCTCGATTACACCTGGACGCTGTTCAGCGACAGCAGCGACACCAGCATCACCGTACAGGATACAAGCCTTGCGTTTAGCGATACGGCCTTCTTTGATTATGAAACGGTATATCGCTGGACGGTAAAGGTCAGTGATGGCTTTAAGCAGGCCTTCAGCGACACATTCATGCTGGAAACACCCATCGCCACCGGCCTGGCTGATGAGCGGGTTGCCGTGCTGCCGACAGCTTATAATCTTTATCCCAACCGGCCCAATCCCTTTAACCCCAGCACCGTGATTTTATATGATCTGAAAGAAGCCGGCGAGGTACAGCTTGCCGTATTTAACGTGCGCGGCCAAAAAGTGCAGACTCTGCGCAACGAGCGCCAGGAAGCGGGCCGTCATAAAGTAAAATGGCATGGCCGTGATGCGACCGGTCAGGTTCTGCCAAGCGGCATTTACTTTGTGCGTATGCAGGCCGGCGGTTTTATAAAAACCCACAAGATGATGCTTTTGAAGTAAGCAGGAACTAAAAAGGCGGCCAGCGAGCCGCCTTTCTTTTTAGGGAAGTGTGTCGCCGTGTTTGTATATGCCCAGCCTGAGATCTCGGGCCGTTAACAGCGAATCGCTTTTTTCCGGCCAGCGCGCCTGCTGCGTATCCAGGGCGATGACAATGCTCTCGCCAATTACTTCCATTGTATTATCCGGCTTTACCCAAATGGCCGTGCTCTCGTCTATGCCCAGGCCGTTTACCCTGTTTTGCACACATACGGCCAGCAGCCGGTTAAAGCGCCGCCGCGCGAAAAAGTGCTGATCGATGACGGTGTTTTGCACAAAGCCGAAACCCTGCGTTGTCACAACGCTGTCGCGAACGGCAATCTCCCAGTTGCCGTCACCGGTAATCATGATATCGCTCATAATGGCCGCGCCCGCGCTGGTACCGCCAATCGCTGCGCCATTGGCATGAGCATCTTTAATGATCTGCAATGCCCGCGTGCCCAGCATAAATTCTGTCAGCTTGTTCTGGTTACCGCCGCCAAAGAAAAAGCCGTCGTAGCTTTTAAGCGCTTCCGCAATGCTGTCGCTGTTGGCAATTTCCGTGGTAAGAATATTAAAGGAAGCGGCTTCTGCAGCGCCCAGCTCCAGAAATGTCTCTTTATAGCGCTTACCCGATTCCAGGTAGTATGAGCTTGCCGTGGGGATAATTGCGATACGCGCCTCAGGGCCACCGGCCAGATCAACGAATTTTTTCATCACGTAATCCGGGCGCTTGCCACCACCGATAATCAGCAGGTTGCCCTTTGTGGGTTCGGGTTGTTGTTGGGTGCAAAAAAGCAGGGTGAGAGATAGCAGAATTAACCAGAAAATCTTCATGTTATACCTGAACCGGTTTGTGTTTAATAAAAGTAGCGCTTGTCGTTAAGATAGTTTTCCACTTTTTCCAGGCCGCTGATCACCGTGGTTTCTTCGCACAAGGCCAGCTCGGTGATGAGCGCGTTCATCAGGGCGGCAATGGCGCCGAGTGAGTTTGTAAACAGAATATTGTCACTGCGCGCCAGCAGGGCGTGTTCGCAAAACTCCATTACGGGTGCTGTGCGCTTATCTGTGAAGGCGATGACCGTGATGCCCATCTCGCTGGCTTCCCTGGCCAGGTCCACCGTCGGCCGGCTGTAGGGCGGAAAGCTGAACACAAAAAGCAGATCTTTTGGGTTTAGCAGAATTACCTGCTCCTGAAAAGAAGGTGAATCGTTGGTCAGCGTAAATGCTTTTTTCATGTACAGTTTCAGCAGGTAAGTCAGGATCTCGGACATGTGTTTGCTGATGCCCAGCCCCGCGCAAAAGATATTTTCCGCCTTGCGTATATGTTCAACGATTTGTTTGAATTCATTCAGATCGTTGTGTTTTACACTGTATTTAAGATTCTCGATCACCTGATCGGAGACCTTTTCCAGGGTATTGGGCATCTCCGCTTTTTGGGACAGAGTTTCCTTGTATCGTTCCAGTGGTGAAAGTTTTGTTTTAAGCAGTTTCAGCAGGTGATTGCGAAAATCGAGGTAGCCGTCAAAACCAAGAACGCGGGTAAAGCGTACAACGGTGGCCGTGCTGCATCCTACATTGCGGGCCACTTCGTTCACCGAAAGCAGGGGCACCGTTTCCAGGTTTTCCAGCAGGTAGTTGGCCAGCGCTTTCTGGTTTTTGGAGAAACTCCCCGCCTTTTCAACAATGGTTTGCTGGATGTCCTTCATTCTAAACATGCCTGATTTTGTACCAAAGTGAGCACAACATCGGACATTTTAACCAGATCTGCAACCGCTATGTATTCGTCAAAGCTGTGCGGGTTCTTGGCGCCGATACCGACATCGATACAGGTGATGCCACGGCCGTTGAGAATATTGGCATCGGAAGCGCCGTGATAAACCAGCGGATCGGGTGTCAGGTTGTTAGTCTGGTAAGCTTCTTCCAGCAGGCGAATGGCGGGCGTGTTACTGTCCAGATGAAATCCGGGGAAAGCCCGTTCCTGCTCATACCCGCAACGCCCGTTGTAACGTCCGCTGATCTGGCGGCAGCACTCTTCAATCTGTTTCAGATATTTTTTGAGACTCTCTTCACGGAAAGAGCGTACTTCGCCGCTCATAAAGACCGACTCGGGCACAATGTTATTGGCTTCGCCGCCTTTAATGACACCGACATTAACGGTGGTATGCGGGTCGACCTGGCCTGTATTTATTTCGCCTAAAAGATCTCTTGCCATGGTGATTGCGTTTATGCCGGCACCGGGATTTACGGCCGCATGGCTGCCTTTTCCCGTAAGACGGATTTTAAACTCCCAGGCGGAGGGAGCGGCCAGCACATATTTGCCGGGATCGGCGGAAGAATCCAGCGTATAGGCAATGCGCGATTGCAGGATGCTCAGGTCCAAATTCATGGAACCGAACAGGCCCGTTTCTTCGCCGATTGTAAAAATTATTTCAAAGGAAGGGAATTCTTTGCGCGATTGCAGAAGACGATCGATGCTGTGCAGGATTATGGCGATGCCTGCCCGGTTGTCCGCACCTAGAATCGTATGACCGTCTGTGCGTATCATACCGTCTACCTGCTGCGGTTTAATGCCCCTGGTGGATTTAACCGTATCCATGTGTGCGGTGAAGGCTATTTTGGGCGCCGTGCCATTTCCTACCCGTGCTATGATGTTGCCGCTGTTACCACCGACGATCGATCCGCTTTTGTCTTCAAAAACTTCAATCTCTCTTTTATTAAGATAATTGCGGATAAAATCGGCGACAGGTTTTTCCGCTTTGGAAACGGCATCTATGGCTACCAACTGCAGGAACAGTTCAATAATACTATCTTGAGAAGTTGTCATGATAAGCCTGAAACTTAAAAATCATTTTTCTAATCATATGAAAAAATAATTACAAAAACAATATGCTTTTTTTTCATTACTCATTTGGTTCAATTTGTGGAAATAAGCAGAAAAATAACACGATTATCAGATGCATAAATTTATATATATGGCATTAAATCTAATATTAACAGTAATTTACGTGCCTTTTCCAGTTAATGGGATGCCGATTCTTAAAATTCAACTTGACAAAAAAATTACGTGAATATATCTTTGTGTAACTTTATTTTCGTATTCACCTTCACGCGGAGAGCCTTATGCTAAAGATTTCATTGCGAGCAGCTTTATGGTTTTTAATTGCTTGCGTTGCGGCCCACGCCGGCAACTTCGGAAAAATATCCGGTGTGGTCACAGATGCCCAGACCGGGGAAGTGCTGCCCGGCGCCAATGTTTACATCGAGGAACTGAAGCAGGGCGCCGCAACAGACATCGAAGGCTATTTTGTCATTCTCCAGGTGCCGCCCGGTACATATGACCTGCAAATTGATTACGTGGGCTATGTCAGCAAGACAATCGCCGATGTGCGCGTGCGCAGTAACCGTATTGCCGTGGTGGATATTGCACTTTCTTCCGGTGTTCTGGAGAGTGAAGCGGTCACCGTTGTGGCCGAGCGCCCGCTTGTTGAAAAAGATATTTCAGCCACCACGCGCAGCCTCTCTTCCGAGGAGATGGAGCTGGTGCCCGCCAATAGTGTCAATGAAGTACTGGCCATACAGCCCGGAGTGGTAAACAGCGGAGGGTTACATTTCCGCGGCGGCCGCTCCGGAGAGGTTGTCTACTACGTGGACGGTGTGCCTATGGTTAACCCGCTGTTCAGCGAAATCAACTCCACGGAGATTATTAATAAAGATATCATCAGCGAAATGCAGGTGATCAGCGGTACGTACAGCGCCGAATACGGTAACGCCATGAGCGGGATTATCAACATCACCACGCAGGAAGGGCGCGGCGAGTTCGGTTTTGATGTGGATGTGAGATCGACGGCAGCAGGTTTTGAACAGGCCAGTACCGATTACAACAGAACTATTGTGCGCTCCAATTTCAGTGGCTCGCTGTTCGACCCCAATCTGGGCTTTTTCGTTTCCGGCAGTTTTGATGACCGCGATACCTATTTGCCCTGGGGCTACAACACGCAATACAACATATTTGGCAAGATCACATCGCGGCATATGAATAACATTAAGCTGTCCGTATCCGGCAACATCTCCGACCGCCAGCGCAAAAGTTATCGCCACAGCTTTAAATATATCGAAGAGCAGTATTTTCCCGAACCACGCACAAACTCGGGCATGGTCAATTTTTCAATGACCCATACGTTGTCCGATAACATGTATTATACGGCTGCGGCCTATGCCAATTCGTTCCATTATGATTCCGGCGAATACGGACCCGGAGATTTAACCCCGGCCTATACATTGGACAATAATAAAGAGTTTTATACCTCCGCCACCGTCAGCAGTTTTGAAGAGACGGATCAGCTTACTTTTGGTATTAAGGCAGATGGTTTGTGGCAGGCCAACAACTATAATGAGATAAAAGCCGGCGTTGAAGTAAGGCAGCATTACCTGGACGAATATCTGATCGTATCGCCTTATTATGATGACCACACTCTGGATAATTACAGTGTAGAGCCTTATGAGTTTTCCGCATATATCCAGGATAAAATTAATTTCTCAAATATTCTGTTAAGCGCCGGATTGCGTTTTGATCTCACCAATCCCAATACCGATTTCTGGGAATCACCCTATGACGCTTTCCAAAACAATACGGAAAACTTTAAATCCGCGGAAACGCACACGCAGCTCAGTCCGCGGCTTGGTATTAGTTACCCGGTTAGCGAAAAGACCGTATTTCATTTTGGCTACGGCCACTATTTTCAGCGCCCGGAATACCAGTTTATCTATAAAGCGCTGAGCGATGACAATTACGATCAAAACATCGTGATGAATCTGCGCGCCGGAAACGGCCGTTTTGGCAATCCCAACCTGAAGCCCGAAAAAACAGTGGCGTATGAGTTTGGCCTGAGCCACCAGTTTATGGAAGATTACCTGGTTAATGTGTCCGTTTATAGCAAAAAGATCACTAACCTGACCGGTGCGCGCACCTTCTTTGCCGGCGATGTATCCCGCGACGGCGTGCCTTACTGGGAAACATGGACGGCGCTTGTGAATGAGGATTTCGCCTACAACAACGGTCTCGAACTGCAGATCAAGAAGTCGCGCGGAAAAAACCTGTTTGGCGAGCTCAGCTACACCTACTCTGTTGCCGAAGGCAGCAGCTCCGGTCCGCTGGAGCGCGTTGGCTCGGAAGAGGCCAACCGCCAGAGCCTGAAATTTTTCCCGCTGGATTTTGACCAGCGCCATACCATAAACGGCTACCTCAGCTACCGTTTCCTGGAAAATGAAGGGCCTGAAGTTGGCGGTTTCGCCTTGCTGGAGAATATACGCACCACATTGCTTTTCCAGTATGGGAGCGGCCTGCCTTATACCAAAGGCACGCGCAGTATTGTGGAACCTTACGAAGTAAACAATCGCCGCCTGCCGGAGTACTGGACTATTGATCTGAAGCTGGATCGCAAATTTCAAATGGATGCCTTTGACCTGACCGGTTATCTCGAGGTGTTCAATCTGACCGACCGCGAAAACGTGCTCTATGTCGATCCGTTTACCGGCCAACCGGATTACATCGAAGGCCGTACGCGCGACTGGGCCAACAACCCGCTTAACTACGGTAGTCCCCGTTTAATCTACCTTGGTTTCAGGTTTGACTATTAATTCCATAAGGAGGCGCTCTTGAAGCTTTTTAAAACGCTCATTTCGGCAATTTTGCTTTCCGTTGCCTTTTCTTATGCCGGGCTTGAAGACCGTGCCTTCGCCACGCATAACGTGGGGCGTCTGGGATGGTTTACAACCAATATCGGCCAGTTTTATCCCTATGGCGGGCAATTTGAAAAAACGCTGGAATACCCGATCAACAGCGGGCATATCGCCATGTACCGCCAATGCCTGATGATCGGCGTTCCCTACAATGTCATCAGTGCTGCAGACGGCCGCTACGAGGAATTTGACGCCATCGGCGGTTACGATGCCGGCAATGCAGAAATCGCCATCAGCGATGATCCCAGCACCTGGCCCACATGGGGATGGCCCGTGCAGGATGAAAACGGCAATCCGATCATTTTGTCGCAGCAGGACAGCTATTGTGTTTTCAGCGATTCCACCAACTGGCGCTATGCCAATAATGGCGAGCAGGACGCGCTGATGGGCATTCGCGTTCACCAGACCACCTACGCCTGGGGTGTTCCGACAGCGGATCGTTTTATCGTTTTGAAATTTGAAATCGAAAACGCCTCTGCCCGGCCGCTGCAAGATATGTATTTTAACTTCTACTCTGACATCGATGTGGGCGGAAACGCCAACGACGCCCGCGAATGGGCGGATGATTGCATCGGTTTCGACAAAGACCGTGAAACGATCTATTTTTATGATTCCGATGGTGTCAGCGACGAATGGATCAACGACGAAAACAATTACCCCTTCCCGGTTGGCATCACCTTTCTGCAGACGCCCAATAATAACGGTATAACCGACTGGCACTGGATTGACGTGGCCGTGGATGAAGTGCGCGTTAATGCCGCTTTCTGGGACAGCCTCAGCTACAACCTGATGCGCTCGGATACCACCTGGTTCCACGATCACCCGGATGTGGAAGTAAGCGATTATTTCCATCTTGGCGACAATCCGATTAACGGGACCCGTTACGACGACCCCGAGACGACACGCATCACCGATGAAGACGGCAATCTAGTCGGCGGCGCCATGGTCGCATATATTGCCAACGGCCCCTTTGATATCCAGCCCGGTGAACGTGCCGAGTTCTGGGTCGCTGTTTCCGTAGGTGACAACATCGAAGACCTTATGGCTAATATCGATCAGCTCTGGGATTACTATCCTGACTTTAATATTCCGGTTGTGGGCGCGCCAACCGTAAAAGCCACCGCCAATGACCACGCCGTTGATCTTTCCTGGGACAACCAGGTGGAACTGGATGACCCCGATCTGCAAGGCTACATTGTCTATCGCACCACGGACCAGGTGGCACTAAAGCAATGGGAAGCGCTCGATACCATCCCAGCAACTTATACCGGTGATTCCGTTTATGTTGAAAACGCCTACCAGTACCAGGACACCGACGCCGTTTATAATGGATTCAGCTACATCTATAATGTATCCGCATACCGCGAGAATGCCGCCGGACTGATCGAGGAATCCAACCGGCTTGGCTCGCTGGATAATATTGATAACGTAAAGAATGCCGCTATCGTGCAACCCGTTAGCAATCCTGCGCAAACCAAAGCGGATATGGACAAGATACGCGTTGTGCCCAATCCTTTTGTTATCTCGGCGCGCTGGGACGAAGAGCGCCTGGGCAATTACGCCTTCGGCGAGCCGGTACGCAACGTCAGCTTTACCAACCTGCCGGCGCAATCCACCGTAAAAATATACACGGTCGACGGCGATCTGGTACAGACGCTGCAGCATAGCGGTCCTTCCGGCCGGCTGGAGTGGAACATGTTGTCGTCCGAGCAGCGACCGGTTGTATCGGGCATCTATTTTTACCACGTCAAATCGGACCTCGGCGAAAAAGTAGGCCGTTTTGCCATAATTCGATAAAACAGGAGTGAAAAGCCCATGAAACGTATTGTAATTTTATTACTCGTCTTTTGCGCAGGCACACCCCTGTTGGCGCAGGGTAACCTGGGGCAAAGCGGCGCAAACTTTCTGCAGATTGCCGTAGACCCGCGCGGCGCTTCTCTGGGTGGCGCGCTTACGGCCCTTACCAACGGCGCCGAAGCCCTCTACTGGAATCCTGCCGGGGCCGCGCAGGTAGAGAATACCGATCTGCTTCTGGCGCACACCGACTGGTTCCTGGATACCAAGCTGGCTTATGGCGGCATCGTTCATAACCTGGGGCAAGACCTGGGCAGCATTGGGCTTTCGGTAACCTCGTTCTACATGGATGATGAGGAGATAACAACCGTATTTGATCAGGACGGCACCGGCGAATATTACAGCGCCGGCGACATTGCCATTGGCGCCACCTACGCGCGCTCGCTTACTTCCAGCTTTTCTTTTGGCATTACGGTTAAATACGTGCAGGAATTTATCTGGAATGAGACAGCCGACCAGGTTGCTTTTGACGTGGGCTCCGTTTACAAAGCGGAATTTCTCAACATCCGCCTGGGTATGGCCATCCGCAACGTGGCCGGTAAACTCAGTTTCTCCGGTGATGATATAGACAGAAAGATCGCCGAAGAAAAAGCGATCAGCACGGACAACAATCCGCGTATTGAGAGGCTGAGCAAGGAGTTTCGCCTGCCACAGATTTTTCAGATGGGCGTGGCCTTTGAACCGATGGAGTTTGAATCATCGACCTGGCTTGTAATGGCCGATGTAAACGTGCCCAGCGATAATGAACAACGCATCACTTTTGCCACGGAATACGGCCTTAACAACCTGGCCTTTTTGCGCGCCGCCTACAAAATGAACTACGATATCGGAGAATTCTCTTTTGGCGGGGGACTGGCGCTTGGCATGTTTGGCGCCGCTTCGAGGCTGGATTACGCTTTTGCCGAACACGGTGTGCTTGGTGATGTGCACCGCTTTGCTCTTGGCATTTCACTGTAAAGTTTCATAATAAGGAGGAGTCATTATGACCCGTTTAGTGACCGTTTTAAGTTTGTTCCTTTTCGCCGCTTTTTCGTCGGCGCAGGAATACACGCTGTATACGCACGATAACAGCGAATTACCATACAACGCCATTTACTGCATCGATTTTGATCTTGACGGCGATATCTGGTTTGGCGGACAAAAAGACGCTGCCACCGGTGTGGCGACTGTTTCCACGCTGGCCGCTGACCTTTCCGGCTGGACGATCTGGGAGCAGAGCGATCTTGGACTTAGTGATCTGGAGGACCGCGTATTCTACATGGCCGTCGATGACGAAAACACTATGTGGATGTGCACACACTACGGCGTGTCTTACAAAAAGAGCGATGGCACCAGCGGCTACGTGGATTTTACTTTTGACAAATACACACGTACTGTTGAAACTGACTCTAAAGGCAACATCTACATCAGCCAGCGTGAAGACGATCGTGAAAACGCCCGCGTTTGGGTAAGCAGCGACCATGGCGAAAACTGGGAAGGCTGGTCCATGGCTGATTTGGGTTATACGCTTACACAGCAGGATGCCCGCCCCGAGATTTATGACCTGCGTGAAGACACCCAGGGTCAGCTTTGGGTTTTGACCTGGTACGGTGTAAGCTACCGCGACACCAACGGCGACTGGAACCTGATCTCGGAAATCGAAGGTGACTGGACCTACGCCATGACCATCGATCCCAACGACAATCTGTGGGTGCCGATCAATGGCAACCTGGAACTGGTAAAAATCGAAAACAATGGTACCGTGACCTTTTATGATTCCGAGTGGAGCGATGCTCTGCAATACGACATCAACGATCTGGAAGCGGATGTAAACGGCACCTTGTGGCTGGCCACAAACGGCGGCGGGTTGATCGCCCTGCAGGATGACGGCTCATTTACGCAATACGATTCAGCTTCAACAGCCGACAAGATCCCGCAGGATGTTTTGACCCATCTGGAGATCAAGGACAACGAAATCTGGGTTTCCACGGAATCTGAAGGTATTGTTCACATTACCGGTCTGATTACCGGTCTGGAAGATGAAGTGATCCGCGCGCCGCAAACGGTTCGTCTGGACAAAAATTACCCGAACCCGTTCAACCCCAGTACCACTATCGAATTCTCACTGGACAAAGCACGCGATATTACGCTGGCTGTCTATGACATCAGCGGCAAGAGAGTACGGACGCTTGTTTCCGGCAGCACACCGGCCGGCGACAACCAAGCTGTATGGAATGGCCTGGACGATAATGGCAACAACGTTTCGTCAGGTGTCTACTTTTACCGCCTGCACGGCTCCGGCATCAGTCTTAGCGGCAAAATGCTGCTCGTTAAGTAAGGAACACGACAAATGGAGTTGGACAAAAAGGCGGGGTCTTTTCCCCGCCTTTTTAACTTTAGGAAAACCGTTTTGAAAGAACCACGCAAACCGTCTTTTGGCCTTAGCCTGATTCCCTTACTGGTGATGGGCTTGCTGCTGGGTGTAGGTTACGGCTTTTTCCGTGTCCGCGCCGAAGTGCTGCTTATTGCCGCCGCCGCTGTTGCCGGGCTCATCGGGCTGTGGCTGGGCTATAGCTGGAAGCAGATGGAACAGGGTATTGTCGAATCAGTGCGCCAGGCGCTGCCGGCCATGCTGATCGTCATCTGCGTCGGCTTCCTTATCAGTTCATGGATTGCCAGCGGCACCATCCCCATGCTGATCTGGTACGGCCTTAAGCTTATCTCACCGGACTATTTTCTGATCACCGCCTGCCTGGTGTGCAGCGTGGTTTCGCTTTTTATAGGTACCTCGTGGGGCACCGTAGGCACTATCGGGATTGCCTTTATCGGCATAGCCCAGGGGCTGGGTATTCCATTGGCCCCTGCTGCCGGCGCCATTATCACCGGCGCCTATTTTGGCGATAAACTGTCGCCTTTTTCCGATACGACCAACCTGGCGCCCATTGCCGCGGGCAGCAACCTGTTCGACCATATCCGCCATCTTTTGTGGACAACCGTCCCGGCCTGGCTTATCGGCATGGTTATCTACTTTTTCATCGGCCTGGGCTACGGCGACCGCGTTCTGCCGGTCGATCAGATCAATCTGATTCTGGATAACCTCTCGGCCAATTTTACGTTTAGCTGGTGGTTGTTTACGCCGCCCGTGCTGATCCTATTTTTTGCCGTGCGCAAGCTGCCCACCATCCCGGGCATGATTGCCGCGACGGCGCTTGCCGTGGTTTTTGCCGGCACCATCCAGGGCATGGGCTTTGTGGACGTGTTCAACGCGCTGACCAACGGCTACAGCATCAGTACCGGCTTTGAGCTGACCGATACCCTGCTTAACCGCGGCGGCATGATGAGCATGATGGATGTTACGCTGATCGCTTTTTGCGCTTTTGCCTTTGCCGGCATCGTGCAGGCCACGGGCATGCTGCAGGCCATTCTCGATAAACTGCTGCAATTTGTTTCATCCGTCGGTATGCTGATAACCAGTTCGGCGCTGGGCAGCGCGGTAATCGCTTTTATTACCGGCAGCTCTTTTTTGGCCATATTGATCCCGGGCGAGCTGTTTGCGCCGGCCTTTCGCGCCCGCAATCTGGCTGCTAAAAACCTGTCACGTACCACGGAAGACTCCGGCACGGTGGTGGTGCCGCTGGTACCGTGGAGCATGGCCGGCATTTTTATGTCGGCAACGCTGGGAGTACCGGTTTTAAGCTACGCACCCTGGTCTTTTATGTGTTATCTTGGGATTGTTTTTGCCATACTTTACGGGTTCACCGGTATCGCCATAGCCCCGCGCGTACGCGAAGATGAAACCATTGTGGGGAGCTGATGATGAGACAACTTTTCCTGTTTATATTTCTGGCCTTTTGCCATATCCAGGCACAAACGCTCAGCAATGAACAGATCGGCGAAGTCCTGAATACGGCGGCCCGACAATCGTTTATCAGCGTGGATACCGCCGGATACAGCGTAAATAACAATCCGCTGTTTCTTGTACATCTGTATCATGGAGGCCGGGACAAACAACCATGGAAGGTATTTTTATACGGCCAGCAGCACGGCAACGAACACGCCGGCAAAGACGCCCTGGCGGCGCTTATTAAAAAAATCGCCACGGACCCCGGCTATTTACCGGATGACGTGGAGCTGTGGATCATCCCCTCGGTTAACCCGGACGGCAACAGTGCCGACCGCCGGCGCAATGCCAACGATGCCGATCTGAACCGCGACCATATCGTGATGCAACAGCCGGAGACGCGCATATTGCACGAAACGTTTCGCCGCATCTTGCCGCACGTGGCCGTGGACTGCCACGAGTTTGGGCGCGATAGCCGCGACTATGCCGAAAATGGCTGGAGCGAGTGGCCGATCATTATGATGGATTGCGCCAATAATCCGCTCTACAGCAAAGAACTGTTCATGGCCGGCCAGCGCTGGTGTGAAAAGATAGAACCGTTCATGGCCGCGAAAGGAATCAACTATACGCGCTACTATGTGGGCGGGGTGCCGCCGCTGCAGGAACAGCGTTTTAGCACGTTGGAGGCTGATGACGGACGTAACGGCCTTGGGGCATACGGCGGTCTGTCATTTATCATCGAATCCGGTATTAAGCGTAACGCGCCCGATCCGCAGGCTGACCTGATAAAACGCGTTGAGGCCTACCTGGCGATCTTTGACAGGCTGCTGCATGATGATACGCACCGCGCGGAAGAACGTCGCTTAATTGAACAGGCCCACGCCGCGCAACCACCCGCTTTTATTCCGGTTAACTACTTTTGGGCCAACACGGGCCCGACGCTGTATGATGTGAAGGTGATCGATAAAGCTTCCGGGACCGTCAAAACAATCGCCACGCCCAACTTTATGAAAACACGCGTGATAAAACGCAGCGTGCCCGCGCCGCAGGGCTACCTCATCGATGCTTCGGCTGCCGCCGTTTTTAAAGCCTGGCTGGAGCGGCAGGCGCTGCAGTTTGAAGTCTTGGAAGGTGAACGTGACATTCTCGTACAAGCCGCCCGTTTTGAGCGCCTGGAAACAGAGTTCGATGCTATCTATAATCGCTATGACGGCCGGCAGATTGTCACCCTGCAAAAAGACAGCCTGATCACTTTTGGCAAAGGCAGCCTTTACGTGCCCATGAGCCAGCCGCATGCCCTGCGCGTGCCGCTGCTGCTGGAACCGGCGATGTTGTACGGCATTTACGAGTGGCAGCCTTTCCGCGAACTGGCGTTGCCGGGCCGGGCGCTGCCCGTTTACCGCGTCACGGGGAATTGAGAGATCGTTGAAGTGGAGTATAGTTATGTTTAAAAAATTATTTCTGATCGCTTTATTGGGCACATCTCAGCTATGGGCGCAGGGTTCGGCTTTGCTGGTTGGCGGCGGCGCGGAGGATTATGGCAGCTGGTCGGACATACCGTATGGCTGGTTTGTGCAGCAGGCCGATTCCGGCAAGATCATCAACATTGATGCCAGCAGTGCCAGCGACTGGTACCCGTCCTATTTCAAATCGCTGGGCGCGTCCGATGCCGAAGCCCTGCAGATAAGCAACCGCACGGAGGCCAATGATTCTTCGGTTTACAAAAAGCTGATCGAAGCCGGCGGCATTTTTATGGAAGGCGGGGACCAGTATGATTATGTGAGCAACTGGAAAGGCACGCTTGTCGGAGAGGCCATCCATTATGTATTCAGCAAAGGAGGCGCTATTGGCGGCACCAGCGCCGGACTGGCCGTTTTGGGCGACGTGGTGTTCGATGCAAAATTCGGATCTTCTTATCCCGAGCAGGCGGCCTATAATGCCTACCATCCTGACATCCACCTGGAAGATGACTTTCTGCACATCCTGCCGGATATCCTGACCGACTCGCATTTTCACTCACGCGGACGGATGGGTCGACTTGTGCCTATGCTGGCCCAGCGCATCCAGGACGATGGCGACGACAACATCACCGGCATAGGTGTGGCTGATAAAACCGCCCTGTGCATTGAGCCGGATGGCAGAGCAACCGCCTGGGGTCACGGCACGGTCACAATCCTTTATAAAACGGAAAACTCTGTGGTTAAAGCCGAAGCCGGTAAGCCTGTGCTTTTCACACATATCGGTTTTGACCAGTTGGTGCACGGCGCCGTGTATGATTTGAACAGCCGCCAGGTGTTGGATGGCGGAGAGTACATGGATGCCTATGCCTGGGTTGAGCCGCCAACGTTTACCTATCCTGATACGGTATTGAATGGATCGGATGCATCGCTAACGGCGCTGGGAGACGTGGATGTGCGCCGCCTGACCGGCAGCGAGCTGAATGCCTGGAACGGCAATCTGCGCTGGCAGGAGGGTAACAGCACCATCCCCGGTACGGTAATCATCCCACAGTTGTATGATGATAATGACTACTACGAAAACCGCTTCGTGGGCGGCATGTGGGCGGCAACAGAAAACCCGGGCTTGACCGTTATCTGGGCCGATAACAATAACAGCATCGCGGTATCGCCCAATGGTGACATTAAAAGCGACAAAATTCTCTACGTTCTGGAGACATACGGCGCCGCCTGGTTTGGTGTTAACGGCTTCGAGCCCACCAACTATTGCGGCATAGCAGGGGCGCGTCTGCACTTCATTGATGCGTCTGCCCGCTACAACTTAAACAACCGCTTTGTTACTTCCCTGGAGAAAGAGACTCCACGGGTACCACGCAAGACCATGCTTTATCCCGCTTATCCCAATCCATTTAACCCGCAAACGCGGATACGTTTTTTTTTGCCGCGGCAGCAGTTTACCCGTATATCCGTTTTTGACAACCGCGGCAGCCGGGTTAAGGAGCTGCACAGCGGCGACATGGCGGCGGGCGAGCACACCCTTTCGCTGAATGCCGAAGATCTTGCCAGCGGTGTTTACTATCTGCACCTGCGCAGCGGCGGGTTTATTGCTACCCAAAAACTGCTTTTATTGCGTTGAATGAGTGGACGTCATAGCTTTCTCCAAGTTCAGGCCTAAAGGAGTACCGCTTTGGAGGAAATGCACTGTGCCAGCTGTGGCCGCGCCCTAAAGGGATATTATTGTCACCATTGCGGAGAAAAAAGACTTCAACGCTCCGACTATACGATCAGCCACTTTTTTAAGCATATTTTCGAGGGAATGACCAACCTCAATGGCAATTTTTTTAGCACATGCAGATTGCTTTACACAAAGCCCGGTACTCTTACTTCGGAGTATATGGCCGGACGACGCAAAAACTATCTTAAGCCGGTACAGGTTTTTCTGATTGCCAACGTGTTTTATTTTTTGCTGGCCAGCTTCGGTATTGTCCAAACCTTTAATACACCACTTCAGTCGCACCTAAGCAGTGGCAATTTCTGGCACAAAGAGCTGGCTGGTGAGATGGTTAGCGAGGAAATCGAAAGCCGTGAAACGAGTTTTTCGGACTATTCGGCTTTGTTTAACCGCGTGGCCGATACCCAATCAAAAACGCTGATTTTCATCATGGTGCCCCCGTTCGCTTTTGCGCTTCATATACTGGTCCGCCGCAAAAGCGAGTTCTTCATCCGCTCACTGGTTTTTTCTTCGCATTTTTTTGCATACACCTTAACAGCCGTCATTGTGGCTATAGTTTTTTTAAGCATTTTGATTAATATCTGGCATGCAATTTTCGGGCTTTCCTTTTTGGAAAGTATTTCTGTTTTCTGGAATTCTTTAAGCGGAATGCGCACTCGCTTTTATCTGTCAAACGAATCCGTTCTCACATTTACCGCGTTTATGCTTTTACTTTTCTACCTGTTTGCGGCTTTACGAAGGGCGTTCAACCAGGGGAAAATTTCCGCGGCATTAAAGGCGTTTCTTTTAACACTCACATTTTATTATATATTGATCGCTTACAGGGCGATTTTGTTTTTTGTCGCCTTTTTTACAACCTGATTGATGAAGGAGTATTATGCATTTCACTGTTTACCTTTCCGGAGAGATTCATTCCAACTGGCGCAACGAGCTGATCGACGGCATCCGGCAAAAAGAGCTGCCGGTCGATGTGCTGGCACCGGTCACCGAGCATGATGCCAGCGATACCGTGGGCGTCAATATTCTGGGTGAGGAGAGCGACAGCTTCTGGAAAGACCACAAAGCGGCCAAAATAAATGCCATGCGCATCCGCAGTGCCATCGAGCGTGCCGATATTGTCATTGTCAAGTTTGGCGAAAAATACCGCCAGTGGAATGCCGCTTTTGATGCCGGATATGCCGCGGCGCTTGGCGCCAAGATAATTGTCATTCATCCCGAAGAATTCGACCACGCGCTGAAAGAGGTGGATGCCGCGGCAATGGCCGTGGCCCGCAACGAGCAACAGGTCCTCGACATCCTGACTTACGTGAGCACACAAAAATGAACAAGCCAAAAGCGGTAATATTCGATCTGGACGGAACGCTTCTGAATACATTGACGGATATCGCCGGTTCGGCCAACGCCGTTCTGCGCGACCACGGCTTTGATGATTATTCGGAAAAATTCTACAAGAACTTTGTAGGCAACGGTGTAAGAGTTTTAATGCAGCGCTGCTCCGGTCTTGATGATTCCGATCCACAGGTGGACGCGCTGGTGGAAGATTTCCGCGAGCATTACAACAAAAACTGGAATAACCGCACGCAGCCCTACGATGGCATACCGGCGCTGTTGGATAAATTAAAAAACCACGGCCTGCCCCTGGCCATTCTGTCCAACAAGCCGCACGACTTTTCGCAGCATTGCGTGGAGCATTATTTCCCCGCGCGCTTTTCGCGGGTGCATGGTTTGATTGAGGGCCGGCCGGCAAAGCCCGATCCGTCTGCTGCCTTGGAGATGGCCGGCGAATGGGGCCTGAAGCCTGAAGAAATTGCTTTTGTCGGAGATACTTCCGTTGACATGCAAACGGCCGTTAATGCCGGTATGCATCCCATTGGTGTTTTATGGGGATTTCGAAGTCGTAAAGAACTGGAAAAAGCCGGTGCCGCGGTCATTGTAAAAGACAGCCGCGAGCTGGAGCACTTGCTTCTTTAGACCAGCTTATGTTCGTTAAGCAGGGCGCGCACAATCTCCGGTGAATGCTTTATTTGTTCGTGGGTTATTTTTTTCATTCCCAGAAGCTTAAAGATTCGCATACGCTCTTTCAGTGTAAATCCATAACGCAGATGGACGTTCAGGCTGTTCCAGTTGCCAAATTCCACAAAACTGATCAGGCGCTTTTTCTCGTGTTCCTTCATCCAGTCGCCCATATAATGACGGATTTCATACCAAATGCCCATCATCCGCGCTTCCGGTTTAACAAACGCATCATAGGCGTACAGCGCATCCTGCGGGATATCAATGTCAAAGTCATATTTTGATTCGTGGTAACGGCGCCCGTCACAGAACCATTCATAAGCCAGGGGGTTTCCCTCTTTGTCGCGCACAAGCAGGCACAGGTCGCCATGGCGGAAGCGCTCTTCAAAAATCCTGTGCTTATCCTGGATCTTATCCAAAATGGGCAGTTCCGCCGGCGTGGCCCAGCTAAGCTGCCCGTCAAAACGGGAACGCAGTTTCTTCTTGCCCGGATCGTCAATTTCCACAATATAAAGCCAGGCCAGGCAGCTCAGCGGCAGGAAGCCAAAAATCTGTTTGAGCATTGCCGGCCAGGGCATGGCAAAAAACTTCCTTATCTTTTGCACCATGATCCCTCCATCATTTAAGAAACCCGTTTCTATTGAACCTTTATTAATCTCTCGTCGATTGTTCCGCCCAGTTCGCGGCGACATTCCTGCAGAAAACTGTGGAACGGGCCGTCCGCATTGTCCGGATCGTTCAGTTGCCTAAGCTGCTCTCCGGCGCCGGCTTCCACGGTTGCCTTCAACAGCAAGTGTTTGGCGCCCCAATAATCCAGGGCAACAGGGTCTGTCGATGCGATGAGCGCGTTGGTTTCCGACGCTTTGTCAGTTTCAATCCGCGCGCCCCAGCCAATGCGTATCGCCGTGATGATGTTGAGGTCCGCCCGGCGTACCTCGCGCATGTAGCGGCCCAAAACGCCGCCGGTATAGCGGAAACGGAACACATCCGGATGCAGATAAACGGCGTAGAATCCGGGTATCTTTTTCAGCACGTCCTTGTAAGGCGCCAGCTGACGGAAAAGCCAGGAGGCCCCCACATGGTGTGTGTTGAATGTGCCCGCCGGAGTGGGGCCGGGGTAGCCGCAGCTCATGTCCACCACGCCCATAAAGTTCTTTATTGATGCGGTTATGCCCGCATAACCGCTGTGATGATTAATAGCCGAAAAATTTATCAGTTTGACAGGTTGTCCTGTGAATTCACCCTCTTTCCAGGCGCCGTTTTTAAGGTCCACGCGTGTGCCGCTATAAGCCGATGTAAACACGGGCCAGGCCAGAACAGTGCGGTTGCCGTGGGGACATTCGTAAAACAAAGACTCGTCCCAGATATAACCGTCACCTTCGGACACGTCGCGGCGGATGGCGTTACCGCTGCCGTCAAATTGCAGGGGCGAAGGATTTGGCCCGGCCGGGTGCCAGTGATATTTGGTGACGTTTTTATGGCCCTTTTGCTGGAAGTATTCTATCAACTCGTTGTAATTAAAACGGCCGTTGCGTTTATCGGTGGTCCAGGCACGGGCATCCGGCGTACCGGCCTGGTGGTTATCGGCGATGATGATCTCGCCGTCAAAGCCCGGCATATCCAGTACCTGTTGAATAAAAGCAGCCAGCACATCGGTGTTGGTCATGCCCTGGTACCACCACTGGCTGTTCACCTTAAGAACAACGATATCGTTTTTATCAATAAGACGATCCAGCCCACCCTGCATTTCAAGCAGCGCCGCGGTAAGCTTTTCCGGGGAGGTGCCATGAACGTGATAAAGGTCCGTTTCGTTTTGTGGCGGAAACGGCCGCTGCTGTCCCGTTTTGATCGTATCACTGAAAGCTTCAGCTTTTTTAAGAAAAACGGTACCCCCCAGAATACCCATGGCTTTTAAAAAATCGCGCCTCTTAAACATAATTTCAGGCCGTAACCGCTTTGATTTTGTCCTTCATGAAATGTTCAATATTGTTCAGGGAATCGAGGTTTTCCGGATAGATCTCGTCATTATCGACCTTAATATTGTATTTTTCTTCCAGAAAGGTGATCAATTCCAGAATGCCGGTTGAATCAATCAATCCGCGATCCATCAGCGATTCCTCTTCTGAAAAATTAACACTGTCATCGCCGAACAAAAAATTTTCAACAATGAATTCACGTACGACTTGTTTAATATCTTCCATGTTTTTTTCCTCCTTATGCGAGATCTAAATGTACGGGCGCGGCTTTCAGGTATTCCGCTGTTTTCATTTTTCTTTTTACATCGTTTTGAATGTTTTCAACCTGCTCAACGCTCAACTCAAGCTGGCGCGCCGTTTCTTCATTGGAGATTCCTTTTTCCATTGCCAGCGTAACCAGGTCGCCAACCTCAAAGGAGACGCGGAAAAAGAATTCTTCCTGCGTACATTCGGCGCTGTAGGTATCGGTGGTTGGCGTGCGCTCGCGGATTTCCTTTGGTACGCCGAGGTATTCGGCCAGCTGGTACACCTGCGTTTTATAAAGGTGGGCGATCGCCTTGATGTCAGCGCCACCATCGCCATATTTAACAAAAAATCCCTGATCGTGCTCGTTTTTGTTGCCTGTTCCCACAACGATATAGTTCAGCCGGTCGGCGTGGTAGTAGAGCATGGACATGCGGCTGCGCTGTTTGAAGTTGGAAGCGGCCACAATCTGCAAATACTCTTTCAGCGGAATACGTTCGGTCTTTTCATCTCCTTCCGGCGAAATGATCGTCAGGTAAAATACATTCAGCGTATCCTTTTCCAGCACGTTGGTGGGCAGCACGATCTTTGCTTTATAGGTTTCATCAAATTCCGGGAATACGCGTTTTATGGCTTCATCGCGTCTTTGGTAGGTGCCAAATCCAGCCAAAGCCGGTGTGATGTTTTCAACGATATAATCGACGCCATAGGTGTGTGCCAGTTGTCGTGCCAGAACAGCGCTGTCCGGATTGGAGTCTGCTTCCGGCATGGCAATGCCCAAAACCTTTTTGGGGCCGAATGCCTTGGCGGCCAGTGCCAGGCAAACGCTGGAATCAATACCACCGCTGATACCAACAACCGCTCCTCTTTTATGCATCTCCTTTGCTGTAATTTCACGCATCTGCCGGCATATATTTTCCGTTTCCTTTGCGGCGTCAATGCGCATCATTTCACGTAAGTCAGCCATAGTGTTATCCTCGTTAAGATGGAATCTTCTTTTTGTTCAGATCAATTAATTTACATTTTTCCGGCAAACGAAAGTGATGCATTTGCCTGTTTTCTATCATCTGGTAATGCAGAAGCTGCTGGGAAACTATTGCCGTAAGCGCCATTTCATCGCGGGCGGCCGCAGGGACTCCCGGCTTCTTAAGTTTTTGCACAAGGCGCTTAACCGCAGACGGGTTAAAATAGCCGTAAGAACGCAAGCGCTGTTCATCCAAAACATAACAAATCTGTTCAGGCGTACCGGGTGTAAGAAATACATCACGGATCGGTGCGCGGTAAGGTTGTTTGGGGCGTTTCGCAATAGCTTCGGGAATTATGTCCGCGAATGTTTTTTTCAGCAGGTGCTTTTCATCCAGCCCGTTGATTTTAAGTTGCGGTGGCAGCTTGGCCGCCCATTCCATAACCCGGTAGTCCAGGAAGGGAAAGCGTCCTTCCACGGAATTGCCCATCATCATCCGGTCTCCCTGGGATGAAAGCAGGTAGCCGCTCATAAAGAGAGTTATCTCCAGAAATTGGGCTTTGTTCAGGGGGTGCCAGTTTTTGAAATTTTTGGGCAGAAACGGGGCGAGGTCCTCAGCCGTTTTTTCATTGAACTGCTCTTTAAGGCCATCGCTTATAAAAAGCCGCATTTGCTGCATGTTGGTCCAGCGCAGACTGTGCGAATACCACGGCAAATCTGTCTCTTCAAGATTCTTCTTAAAAAACGCCTGCCAGAATCCGTTCAAGCGGCTGTTGTCGCCCAAAACGTAGGGATAGAGCCGGGCCAGCAAAAGCGGTCGCCATTGCGATTCCGGATGCCGTGCCCAGAAGCGGCGGATTTTGTCCTCCTTGAAAATGTTATATCCGCCAAACATCTCGTCGGCGCCTTCACCTGTAAGAACCACTTTGATATTGTTTTGGCGCACAAGGCCGGAAAGCGCCAGCAACGGGGCAGGCGCCGTGCGGATCATCGGCTTTTCGGAAAACCAAACCGCTTTTATAAAAGCCTCGGCAATATCGTTGTTGTCTACTTCAATCATGGTGTGGTGTGTGCCCAGATGATCGGCCATCATTTTTTGATAGGAACGCTCATCATAACCGGCATCTTTAAACGCCACGGAAAAAGTAAGCAGATCATTGACGTGGTATTTTTTGACCAGGGCACAGATGATCGACGAGTCCAGTCCGCCGCTGAGATAGGCAGCCACGGGTACATCGGCGCGCAGACGCAGACGCGTTGCGTCGATCAAAAGATCATTTAATTGTTGCTTTAACTCTGATGTACTGACGTTGTGAAAATGTTTGTCTTCGGGGAAGGGCAACGACCAGTATGACCGTTCATTGATACCGGCGGGCGATACTTTCAAAAGGTGACCGGGTTGTACCTCTTTAATGTTTTTGTAGCAGGTTGTGCCGGGCAGGTTAACCCAATAGCTGAAAATGTGTCTCAAACCTTCCGTGTCAAAAGCGGCTGAAATAGCGTCTGAAGCGAACAGGGCTTTTGCTTCCGAGGCAAAAAGAAAGACACCATCGGTAAAGCCGTAATATAGCGGACGGATACCTACACGATCGCGCGCCAGCAGCAGTTCCTGCTTTTGTGTATCCCAAATGGCAATCGCAAACTGGCCGTTTAAGTGTTGGACAAAGTCCTCTCCAAACTCTTCATACAAGTGAATTATACATTCCGTATCGGAACCGGTTTTAAAGTGATGGCCTGCTGCGCGCAGCTGCTCCTGCAATTCAACGTAATTAAAAATTTCGCCGTTAAACGTAATCCATAACGTCTCATCTTCGTTAGAGATGGGTTGGCTGCCACCGGAAAGATCAATAATGCTCAGGCGGGACATGCCCATCGCAAAGGGGCCATCAAAAAAAAGACCGTATTCGTCCGGCCCCCGATGATACATCGCCGAGATCATGGCTTTCATCGCAGCTTGCCGGGGAGTTATTTGTGTTGTAAGGTTAAAACAGCCGGCGATTCCACACATATTAGAGTCCTTTTATACATTTGAGGTTTTTCGGCCTCAAGTCTCCTGAATTTAAACATAAATTTCTTTCGATCAGATGTTTGTGCATTTGTTGTTGTGAATATTTTATCAAAATAGTAAAAAAAACGTTTGCATATACGATTATAGATATTGATATTTAATACTGTAATACCCGCGTCATTCAGGATCGTTGAAAAGCGATTCTATAAATAGTCCTCCGATTTAACGTCATAAATCGGAGAATAATATGATTGTAGTCACAGCCGTTTCAATTCTCGGTGGGCTCACAATCGTCCTTGCACTTTTGCTGGTCTTTGCGAACAAAAAACTCTTTGTAGCTGAAGATCCCCGCATCGACGTTGTAGAGGAAATGTTGCCGCACGCGAATTGCGGCGCATGTGGATACCCGGGCTGCCGCCCCTTTGCCGAAGCTTTGGTAAAAGGCGAAACGCTTCCCGGGAAATGTACGGTCAGTTCGGAACAAGGCCGCGTCGATATCGCCCGTTTTCTGGGTGTCGATGTTGGCAGTCAGGAAAAGATTGTTGCCCGACTGGCCTGCCAGGGCGGTATAAACGTTGCCCGTAATAAAGCTCATTATGTCGGTCTTCAAACCTGCCGTGCCGCTTCGCAAGTGGCCGGGGGCGGCAAAGGATGCTTCTGGGGATGCCTCGGCCTGGCCGATTGTGAAGTAGCCTGCGACTTTGATGCTATCCATATGAACCCGTTTTCGCTGCCGGTGGTGGATGAAGACAAATGCACTGCCTGCGGTGATTGTGTGGATGCCTGCCCGAAAGGATTATTCGAATTACATCCTGTCAGCCATCGTTTATGGGTTGCCTGCAAAAACCTCGAAGCAGGTGACGAGATCCTTAGCGAATGTGAAGTGGCCTGTACGGCCTGCGCGCGTTGCGCCATGGATGCCCCCGATGGCCTCATTGAAATGAAAAACAACCTGCCGGTTGTAAATTACTCCCAAAACCACAATACGAAAGTACCTATACAACGTTGCCCCACCGGCGCTATTGTCTGGATTAATGAGGACAGTACCGTTGAATATGGTGCTTATTCTAAAAAAGTTATCAGGAAAGCGAGTTTGCCGGATTTACCAACATAGCCAGGGAAGAAAAGTTAACAAATTAAGAAATGAAACAATCTATATAATATAAAAAGGGTTTTATTATGGCACGAGAAGAGAAAAAAGCAAAATACCCGGGTACGCGGGCGGCCATGGACGGCAATACAGCCGTTATTATGTGTGAACGTGAGTCTACGGATGCCGCCGGAGCTTACCCGATTACGCCTTCCACCCAGATGGGCGAATACTGGGCGGAAGAGACCGCAAAGGGACATATCAATGTTTCAGGGCGCCCCCTGATTTTCATAGAGCCGGAGGGAGAGCACGCGGCCGCCGCTGTGACGGCCGGGCTCTCCATGACCGGTTTACGCGCCGCCAACTTTTCGTCGGGGCAGGGTATTGCTTACATGCACGAATCGCTTTACGCGGCGGTCGGTAAGCGCCTGACCTATGTCCTTAACATCGGCGCGCGGGCTATGACCAAAGCAACGCTGAACGTACACGCCGGACACGATGACTACCATTGTGTAGATGATACCGGCTTTTTCCAGCTGTTTGCCAAGAACGCGCAACAGGCGGCGGACCTGAATATTATTGCCCACCGTGTGGCCGAATTGGCTCTCACGCCCGGCATTGTTGCGCAGGACGGCTTCCTGACCACGCACCTGATCGAATCGCTGCAGGTGCCGGAGCGCGCGCTGATTGAAGAGTACCTCGGCAAACCCGACGACATCATCAAAACTCCGACTGAAGCACAACGCATAATTTATGGTGATACGCGCCGCCGCATTCCCGAGCTTTGGGATGTGGACAATCCGGTAATGGCCGGTATTGTGCAGAACCAGGATTCCTATATGCAGAGCGTTGCCGCGCAGCGTCCTTTCTTTTTTGATCATGTTCAGGAGCTGGCGGACAAGGCTTTTACTGAATTCAGTAAGTTGACCGGACGTTCGTATACGCGTGTGGAAACCTACCGCGTGGAAGACGCCGATTATCTCATTTTTGGTCAGGGCAGCATGGTGCCTTCGGCGGAAGTTGTTGCCGATTACCTGCGCGAAACACGCAAACTTAAGGTGGGCGTTGTTAACCTGATCATGTACCGCCCGTTCCCATCGGATCTGATCAGTAAGATCATCAAGGGCAAAAAAGGTGTTGCCATTCTTGAACGCCTGGATCAACCGCTCGCGGTAGACCTGCCGATCATGCGCGAAGTCCGTGCAACGATCGCCAAGTGCCAGGAAAACGGCCTTGCCAAAAAAGAGAAGCCTTACCCGACACTGGAAAGCTACAAGAATGGTGATTCGCCGGCACTTTACAGCGGATCGTTTGGTATGGGATCACGCGATTTGCAGCCGGAAGGCCTGATCGCTGCCGTTGAAAACATGCTGCCGGACGGCAAGCATAAGAAACTGTTCTACCTGTCGATCGATTTTATCCGCGAGACGCCGATGACGCCCAAGCAGGAAATCTACCAGCAGGAAATTCTTGACAAATACCCGCACGTAAAAGAGCTGGCTCTGCGCGGATCGGAAAATCCCAACCTGATGCCTAAAGACGCCATCACCGTACGCTTCCACTCTGTTGGTGGATGGGGCGCCATGACCACCGGTAAAAACCTGGCCATGACGCTATTCGAGCTTTTGGACTTCAACATCAAAGCCAATCCCAAGTATGGCTCCGAGAAAAAAGGCCAGCCGACTACCTATTACCTGGCTGCGGCTCCCGAGCCCATACGTGTGAACTGCGAATACTACTACGTGGACGTGGTTCTTTCCCCGGACCCCAACGTGTTTAAGCATACAAACGCTTTGGCCGGCTTGAAAAAAGGCGGTGTATTTATTATCCAGAGCGACCAGGATTCGCCGGAGAAAGTCTGGGCTCGAATCCCGCTGCACTACCAGAAAATGATCATCGATAATGAGATCAAAATGTATTACCTGGATGCTTTTAAGATTGCCCGTGAGGAAGCAACCGATTCTGATTTGCAATTGCGCATGCAGGGTATTGCTTTCCAGGGTGCTTTCTTTGCCGTTTCGCCTGTGATGAAACAGGCCGGGTTGAGCGAGGAAGCGCTGATCGCCGCCATCCGTGACCAGCTGCAGAAAAAATTCGGTCACAAGGGCGCGCGCGTTGTGGAAGACAACATGCGGGTTGTAAAGCGTGGCTTCGACGAGATCAAGGAAATCAAAGAAAAGACTTTAACAACCGCTGAAAACGGTAATGGCAAGGCCGCTTTGAAAGAGCCGCCGCTGCCGATGATGGTTAAGAACATGCCGCAAAGCCAGGCCAAAGCAACGGACATCCATCGCTTCTGGGAGCAGACCGGCAACTTCTACGCGCGCGGGCTGGGTAATGATGTGATCACGGATCCGTTTATCGGGCTGAGTGTTATGCCGGCCGTTACGTCGCTGTTCCGCGATATGACCGGTATCCGTTTTGAGCATCCCCAGTGGATCGCCGAAAACTGTACCGCCTGTGGCAATTGCTACACGGTGTGTCCGGACACGGCCATCCCCGGTTTGGTGAACGATGTGTCCGAAGTAATGGAAACAGTCGTTAAGCGTGTTAAAAAGGCGGGGTACAAGGTTGAGCACCTGCCCAAAGCCGTACGCCAGATGGAAAGCATTTTACGCAACAGTTTCGCCGAGGCCGCGGAGACCGACAATGTGCGCGGCATGATGGATGAAGCCATCGAGCTGACCATCAAGCAGAGCGGTCTGGAAGGCGACGGGCGCAAGCAACTGCAAAAAGAGTTCGATCTCTTTCAGCAGGAACTTGGCGACTTCCGCTTCGCGCTTTCACGTCCCTACTACACAAACATGGAAAAGCAGGAGAAGAACAGCGGCGGCTTGCTGAGCATTACGGTTAACCCCTATACCTGTAAAGGTTGTATGGAATGCGTGGCCGTTTGCGATGACGATGCCCTGCGTCCTATTCCGCAAACAGAGGAATCCGTTCAGCGCCTGCGCGATGAGTGGGATTTATGGATGGATCTGCCGACAACACCGCAGAAATTTATCCGCGTGGATAACCTGGAAGAACGCATCGGCGCGTTGGAGACGATCTTGCTGGATAAACAGAATTATCTCTCCTTTGCCAGCGGCGACGGCGCCTGCCTCGGCTGCTCCGAAAAGACGGTTGTTCACCTGTTTATTGCCACAATCGAAGCATTGATGCAACCGCGCATTAAGAAGCATGTGGAAAAAGTGGAAGAACTTATTGTTAAGCTGGAAAAACACATCCAGATGAAGCTTGTACAGAATATGGATGTGGGCGATACCGATGCCCTGAACCGCGTTTTGACGGATATGCAGTCCGGCGATATGACGCTGGCGGCCATTGCTGAGAAGATGGAAAAATCGCAGGGCACGCAGCCGATCGACCAGGAATGGCTGCGCCGCGTTACGCAACTGATTGCCAAGCTGAAAAACCTGAAATGGAAATATACGGAAGGCACTACGGGCAAGGGTCGCGCCAAGATGGGTATGCTCAACGCTACCGGCTGTACGTCGGTTTGGGGCAGCACCTATCCGTTTAACCCCTATCCGTTCCCATGGGCCAACCACCTGTTCCAGGACAGCCCGTCCATGGCCATGGGTGTATTCGAAGGCCACATGGCAAAAATGGCGGAAGGCTTTAAGGCGATCCGCATGGCGGAAATGGAACTTGAAGGAAAATACAACCCGGCTCTGCACAATGAGTCCTTCACCTACTTTAACTGGCATCAGTTTACGGATGAAGAGTGGTTGCTCTGCCCGCCTGTTGTTGCTGTGGGAGGTGACGGCGCCATGTACGATATCGGCTTCCAGAACCTGTCCCGCCTGATGGCATCGGGCAAGCCGGTTAAAGTGATCGTCGTGGATACGCAGGTGTATTCCAACACCGGCGGCCAGGCTTGTACATCGGGCTTTATGGGACAAATTTCCGATATGGCCCAGTACGGTAAAGCGATCAAAGGTAAGGAAGAATCACGCAAGGAGATCGGCCTGATCGCCATGGCGCACCGCACGACTTATGTTATGCAAAGCGCCATCTCCAATCCCAACCACATGATCGAAGGCTTCATTGAAGGATTGATGGCCCGCAGGCCGGCGCTGTTCAACCTTTACACCTCGTGCCAGCCCGAACACGGCATCGGGGATGATATGGGTGCAGAGCAAGCCAAGCTGGCTGTGGAATCACGCGCTTACCCGCTGTTCCGTTACAATCCCGAAAACGGCAAGACACCGCAGGAATGCTTCGATCTGGAAGGCAATCCGCAGATGGATAAAGACTGGCCGACCTACGAGCTGAAGTACAAGGACGGAGGCCGCGAGCGCAAGCTGGATGTGGCCATGACCTTTGCCGACTTCGCCGTGACCGAGGCACGTTTCCGCAAGCACTTCCGTAAAGCGCCGGCCGACACCTGGAACGAAAACATGGTGCCGCTGGCCGAATTTCTCGAGATGGACGCGGACGAGCGCGAGGGTAAATTCCCCTACATCTGGACCATGGATAAAAAGCAGCATCTCAGCCGTCTGCTGGTGGCCGAGCCAATCGTGCAATCCTGTGAGGAGCGCCGCGATTTCTGGATCATGCTGAAAGCCATTGCTGGTGTGGAAAAAGAAGAGATATCGGTTGGTGATATCGAAAACAAAGTACGCAGTGAAGTGGTAAGCAAGATTGCTTCCGGCCTGATGCAACTGGCCGGCGGCAACGGACAGGGTTTGACCAGCCTGGTGGAAGCTCCGGCAGCGCAAGCAGCGGAACCATCGGCAGCCGCTCCCGCCGAGCAGGGCGACAACGGCTATATGGCGCCCTGGCTGGATACGGAGGAGTGTACTTCCTGTGACGAATGCATAAACATCAATTCGGCCATCTTCGCTTACAACGATAAGAAAAAGGCCTTCATCAAAAATCCGAATGCCGGGCCTTACAAGGATATCGTGAAAGCCGCCGAGAAATGCACGGCACAGGTCATCCATCCGGGACTGCCCAAGGACAGATCTGAGAAGGATATCGATAAGTGGATTAAACGTGCTGAAAAGTACAACAAGTAAACGGGTTAGCTTTCAGCAGGGGAACGGGGCGCTGCCAAATGCTGCGCCCCGCCACCCCTTTACATTGCATAAAACGGATTTGGAATGAACCTATTTAATCATAAAAAAACATTTGATCACGGTATTCATCCGCCGGAAATGAAGGAGGATACGCGCGATAAGCCTATCCGCCAGTTTGAGTTTGCGCCGGTAATGGTTATGCCGCTGCATCAGCACCTGGGCAAACCGGCCATACCGGTTGTGCGCGAAGACCAGGAAGTAGTGCGCGGCCAGCTTATTGCCAGGGCCGACGGCTATATGTCCGTTGCCATGCATGCGCCGGCCAGCGGCATTGTCCAGCGCATCGGGTTGGTACCGGGCATCAGCGGCAAAATGGTTCAGGGTATTTATATCAAGCCCTTTCCGGCATCGGGCCAGGAGGTAATGGAAGGCACGCCGGTCCATCCGGATACGGGTACGCCTGAAGAGATCCTTAAGGCCATACAGGAAGCGGGGATTGTCGGGCTTGGCGGCGCGGCATTTCCCACGCATGTAAAGCTCTCCATGCCGGAAGGCAAATGGGCCGATACGGTGATCATCAATGGCGCGGAATGCGAGCCCTACCTGACCACCGACCATCGAGTGATGCTGGAGCAGGAAAAGGATATTTATCACGGTATCCGCTACGTGCTAAAGGTGAGCGGGGCCAAACGGGCCATTATCGGAATCGAAGAAAACAAAAAAGATGCTGCCCAACATTTGCGCAAGCACCTGCCGCCGGATTTGCCGGTAACGGTGGAAACGGTGGAAGTGAAATATCCGCAGGGGGCAGAAAAGATGCTGATAAAATCGCTGCTGAACCGCGAGGTGCCAAGCGGCGGTTTGCCGGTAGACGTGCATGTGGTATGTATAAACGTAGCGACGACCGCGGAAATCGGACGCCTGCTGCCGTACGGCAGGGGCATTCAGGAACGGGTAATAACAGTTGCCGGGCCGGGAGTGAAACGCAAAGGCAATTATCGTGTACCGATCGGCACCCCCCTGCGCTTTTTACTCAATACCGTTGGTGTTGAAGACGACATCACACGCGTGTTCATGGGCGGCCCGATGATGGGTGTGGCTGCATCCAATCTTGATATACCGATCACAAAGGGTACGTCCGGCGTAACGGTGTTTACGGAGCGCGAGACGGGCAAGATATTGCTGAACGATGAATATCCCTGTATCCGCTGCGCCTACTGCGTGGACGCCTGCCCGATTTTTCTCAATCCATCGCAAATGGGCATACTGGCCAAGAAACGCGAATACACACGCATGGTAGAAGAATACAATTTAATGGATTGTTTTGAATGCGGGTCGTGTTCATACGTCTGCCCGTCGCATATCCCGCTGGTGCAGTATTTCCGCATCGCTAAATCACAATACCGCGAACTGCAGGCAAAGGCGGTGGCCTCATGAAAACGATCAGCAAAACTTTTGAAATTCACACATCGCCGCATATTGTCAGTGGCAGTTCCACGGATACGATTATGCGCCATGTGGTTTACGCGCTTTTGCCGGTGTCAGCCTGGGCTATTTACGCCTTTGGCCTGTCGGCGCTGCTTAACCTCAGCGTGGCGGTTATTTCCTGCGTCCTTACCGAGCATCTGCTCAGCAAGTATCACGGTGGCCGCAGCACCATCGGCGACTGGTCGGTTGTTATTACGGGATTGCTTTTCGGGCTGACGCTGCCTCCGGCCCTGCCGCTGTGGATGGTGGCCGTGGGCGGATTTGTCGGCGTGGCCATGGGAAAATATCTGTTTGGCGGGTTGGGCTACAACGCCTTTAATCCGGCGCTTGTGGGTCGCGCGGTTATACAGGCTGCCTTCCCGGTGGCTTTAACCACGTGGACGCCCGCTTTCGCCGCTAACCGTTTCAGCGAGATTCCCTCGTCAACGTTTACACTTCCGTTTCTGGAGCCTGTTTACGACGCCATCTCCGGTGCCACACCGCTCTCGGCGATGAAGTTTGAGGGCAAGGTAGCGCAGTCCGTTGATCTGGTGATGGGCTATACCAGCGGTTCGGTTGGCGAAACCAGCGCCGTAATCATTCTGCTGGGCGGTCTCTACCTGGCAGCCAGGAATTTTCTGAACTGGCGCATCCCGGTGGCGATCCTGGCAACGGTGGCGCTGCTGAGCACCATCTTCCACAGCATTGATCCCGGGCGCTATCCCGATGCCGTTTTTATGCTGTTCTCCGGCGGTTTGATGCTGGGCGCCGTTTATATGGCCACGGACATGGTGGCATCACCGATGACCACCGGCGGCGTGATCCTATACGGGTTTTTAATCGGAGCTGTAACTTTTGCCATCCGCATCTGGGGCGGCCTGCCGGAGGGTGTGATGTACGCCATCCTGCTGGGCAACGCCATTTCGCCGCATATCGATAACCTGATACGGCCGCGCGTGTATGGCACTTTAAGGAAATCGACGAATGGAAAATAAAGAGATGAAACCGGCAGCGGAAAGCTGGAACCCTCTGCACATGTTCAGGGCCATGGTGGGCATCGGCATTATGTGTTCTTTGCTGATTGTTTTCACTTTTCAGTTTACACTTCCGGTGATTAACGTAAACAAGGCTGAGGCGCTGGAAAAAGCCATATTTAACGTGCTGCCAACGGCGCAATCGAAACAGACTTTTGGTTATACCGGCAACGGCTTTGAGCCGCTTAACGGGCCCAACACGGATAAGCTGCCGCTGGTATATGCCGGCTATAACGATGCAGGCGACCTGGTTGGTTTTGCCATCGAAGCGTCGGGCGTGGGCTTTCAGGATGTAATTCGCATTCTATACGGCTACGACCACCTGGCTCAAACCGTTATTGGCTTCCAGGTGCTGGAAAGCCGCGAAACACCGGGCCTCGGTGATAAAATCGAAAAAGATGAAGCATATCTGAAAAATTTTGAAGCACTGGATGTTTCCCTGGCTGCGGATGGAAAAACGCTTTTACATCCCGTAGAATCGGTAAAAAGCGGTACTAAAACAGAGCCCTGGCAAGTGGACACTATCACCGGCGCCACAATTACTTCACGGGCGGTGGGCAATATTATCAGCTCGAGCACCTCGAAATGGCTACCGATTTTGAACGCCCACCTTGCCGACTTTAAACAGACGAAGGTAAACTAATGGAGCAAAAAACTATACAAAGCACGGATGAATTTATAAAAGGCCTGTGGCGGGAAAACCCCGTTTTTGTCCAGGTGCTGGGCATGTGTCCGGTGCTGGCGGTTTCCAACACGGCTATCAACGCGCTTTCCATGGGACTGGCAACAACGTTCGTAATGCTGATGTCCAATATCCTGGTTTCATCGCTGCGTAACTTTATCCCCAAGCAGGTGCGTATCGCCAGCTACATCCTGATCATCGCGACGTTCGTGACCATGGTGGATTTCATTATCCAGGCGATCAGTCTCGATATCCACAAGGCCCTGGGTGCCTTCATTGCGCTGATCGTTGTAAACTGCCTTATCCTTGGACGCGCCGAAGCCTTTGCCAGCAAAAACACACTTGGCAACTCGATTATGGATGCTTTGGGTATGGGCGCCGGATTTACTTTTGCGCTGCTCTGCCTGGGTGTTGTGCGTGAGGTTTTGGGCAGCGGCACACTGTTCGATATACCGATCATGGCCGATTCTTTCCAGGAGTGGGTAATAATGATTTTGCCCGGTGGCGGATTCTTTACACTGGGTCTGTGGTTGCTGGTCTTTAACGCGGCCAAACAACGCAAAGCCAAAAAGAGCTTGCCCAGTGCCGAGCAGAAGGAGGTGGCTGTATGAATTCCGATTCTTTATGGTTCATTTTTATAAACGCCAGCCTGATCAACAATTTTGTGCTGGCTTACTTCCTGGGCATCTGTCCTTTTCTCGGTGTTTCCGGAAAACTGGCCACGGCCACGCGCATGGGCGGCGCCGTCACCTTCGTAATGCTGATCGCTTCGATGAGCGCCTTTGGCATTCACTCGCTGCTGGTCTGGGTAGACGCGCCTTATCTGCAGTTGATCTCTTATATCGTTGTAATCGCGTCAACGGTGCAGCTTGTGGAAATGTTTATCAAGAAGATGAGCCCGACGCTGTTCCGCCAGCTCGGTATTTTTCTGCCGCTTATTACCACCAACTGTGCGATCCTGGGTTTGGCCCTGTTCCAGACAAACAAAGGATATGATTTTACACAGAGCATTTTTTACGCGCTGGGCGCCGGTGCCGGATTTACGCTGGCCCTCATTCTGATGGCAGGCATCCGCGAAAATCTGGACCTGGCCGATATCCCCAGCGTAGTTAAAGGCACGGCCCTTACGCTGATACTGGCGGGTGTGCTTTCACTTACATTTATGGGCTTTGCCGGTTTGGGAGGTCAGCAATGATAATAAAATATGTTTTAACGATTGCCGCGCTGGTCGGTCTAATGGCCCTGTGGTTTGGCGTTCAGGCTTTGGTTCGGCGCCATTTCCCGGAAGATGCCAACCCCGAAGGCGATGTGCTGGCCGGCAAGGCACGCTGTGGCAACTGTATCTGCAGCGGCGGAAGCTGCCTGCGGGAAGAGCCCTGATGTTATTGCCGACCCGATCGGGAATTCACGAGGGGCGGATGCCGGGTGATAGATTAAGATAATGAGAAAGAAAAAGATTTTTGGAAGATACAATTTTTAAAACTTACGTTGGAGGAATACCATGGCGCGTTTAGATGATTATGATGTTGAAAAGAGGTTTGGCGCTGTTGTAAAGAAAAGCACGCGGATTACACCGGAAACAAGCGATGAAGAGGTCCGCGAGATCGTGCTGGAAGTACAACGCCCGGACTTTGATTACGAACTGGGTCAGAGCATTGGGGTGCTTGTGCCCGGGCCGCATGAATTCGGGAATGAATACCACCACCGTTTATACAGCGTAGCCGATCTGCCTAAAAAGAGCGGCAAAAACCCGCTGGTTACGATCGTTGTTAAGCGTTGCACATACATAGACGATTACAGTGGCGAACGTTATGACGGCGTGGCCAGCCATTACCTGTGCAATCGCGCCGCCGGGGACAAGATCATGATAACCGGACCGTTTGGGCTGCCCTTTGAAATACCGGATGATGACAAGGCGAACCTGCTGCTCATCGGCATGGGAACGGGCATTGCACCCTTCCGTGCGCTGGTTAAAAAGATATACAACCAGAAGAACGGTTTTAAGGGTAAGGTACGCCTTTTTTATGGCGCCAAATCCGGCCTGGAATTGCTGTACATGAATGACAAGAAAGACGACTTCACTAATTATTACGATGAAGAGACCTTTGAAGCTTTCAAAGCTTTAAGTCCGCGCCCGCACTGGGCCGACCCGATCGCGTTGGATTACGCTTTGCGGGAGCGCGAGGAAGAAGTCTGGCGCCTGATGGAAGATCCCCATACACATGTTTTTGTTGCCGGACTGGAGCCCATGCGCGATATGTTAGACAGCGCTTTCAGCGAAATGGCCGGCGGCCAGGAAAAATGGGAACGGCGTAAAGCCGAACTCAAGGCCGGCAAACGCTGGATGGAGCTGATTTACTAATTTTCTCAACAAGCCCCGGTTTTGCCGGGGCTTTTTTTTAACCAACCTAAGTGGGAATAATCACTGCCTTTTTCTTGCCACTGAATATTTTTGAAAATCATTTTTGAGATTTTCCCAAATCTGTCTTTCTCTATACCTCAAAATCTCACCAAACATCAACCTCTAAGGAGGGATTATGAAGCCTGCTAAATTCATAGTTCTTTTGGTCGCCCTTGTTTTTGCCGGTAAGAGTCCCGATAAAACGGTGACTTCACTTGAATCGGCTTTTTCTTCATCCGGTGATACGGTCACATTTGAAGAGTACGGTACGGGCACGGTTATTACCGATCAGTATATAAGTCATGGTATGTTTTTCAGTGGCGTGGAATCAGGACAAAATCCGGTGATCCATGATTATGGTCCGGCGGTGTATACTCGTGTTCTTCATAGCTATGATTGGTTTGGTCCTCTTAAGATTACTTTTATTGTTCCGGGTGATTCCTCTCTGACGCCGCAGCCGGTTACATCATTGTCTTTTGATAATCCTGTTGATTCAGAAATTGACTACATTGATGTTAAAGCCTACAACAGTGATAGCGTTTTGGTATATCAGTATACCAGTACAAGTCCTGAACACGTTGCGATCGCATTTCCCGAACCAGTGGCCTATATCGTTTTTGATGATTCATCCAATACGGCTTATGTGATTGATAATATTCTCACCAATAGCGTGCCTGTTTCTGTTGAAAAGCAGTACCCAGTTGCGGCGACATCCATGCACCTTTTTGCAAACTATCCCAATCCGTTTAATCCGCAAACCACCATTCGATTTGTATTGGCTAAAGCTTCTGACGTAAAGTTGAACGTGTATGACATGGCCGGAAGAGAAGTGCGGGCTTTGGTTGACGGCATCCTGCCCGCGGGTGAATATGAAGCCAAATTTGATGCCGCTGATCTTCCGAGCGGTGTCTATTTTTATAGATTAACAAGTGTTGAAGGTTTAAGCCAAAGCCGTAAAATGCTGTTGATAAAATAAGCTGTCGCTTAGCCCTGAACAGGTAGCGGAGTTCGGTGAAAGCCGTCTCCGTTATCATTCAAGGGGCTTGCTGTTACAGTAACTTCTTAGCCAAAACCCAGCTCGCCATCGTCATACCGTCCCAGATGATATTCCCGGAAATTAAATCATCAATCTCTTCAGGGGTGTGGCGGAGCAGCTCAAACTCTTCCGTGGCATCATGCTGGCGCGGGGCGGGGTGCAGGTGGCGGGCAATAAAAACTTTGCATATCTCATCGGTAACACCGTTGTAGGGATTGAACTCGCCGCATAATTCAAATGTATCGGCGCCGTAGCCGGTTTCCTCCGCCAGCTCGAGTGCGGCGGTTTCCTCATAACTGTGGCCGTCCTTAGCGCTGCCCGCAGCAAACTCTATACTTTCCCTGTCACATAAATAGCGATACTGCTTTACCAGGATAATGCGCCCGTCATCCATCACGGGAATCACCATGCTGGAGCCGTTGGTGTGCGTGTAGTGATATTCTCCCTTGTGGCCGTCCGGAATTTCAAATTGGTCAATGCGGTAGCTCCACCAGGGATTTTGAAAAGCGATTTTTGAACTAAGCTTTTTCCAGCGTTTAAGCATATTGTTATACTCTTTCCCGTTATCAAAAGTAGTCATGAAGTCGCGACGTCTTGAGGTCCGGAAGTTTTCAATGGACTGAAGACGAGAAAATGATAATGATTATGAGAGTGAGAAAGAAATAATTTTTACTTTTGCTGACTATTAGACAAAAAAAGCCCCGAGTTTGGCCGGGGCTTTGTTTTTTAGAATCCCTTTTAACTTGGGAGATCAGGGCAGGGACTTATTGCAGTGTTGCCGTGCCTGTCGGGAAGGCGGCGGCGTTATTGCCCATAGAGTAAGTAGTATGATCCGTGGCTGAAGCGCTGATCATTTGTACCAGCGGCTTAAGCGTAAAAGGAGCCGTACTGTCATCCGGTTCCGGCTCGATGGATATTACAGCCGTACCGCCGGCCAGGTCTGTAGGGAAAGTCAGACCGGAAGGCGCGCTATTTATCAGGTCTTCACCGGGAAAGGGCGGCCCTGAAGCATCCTGTCCGCTATAGGGAGCTGATTGATCGGCTGCAGCCACGTCGGTAAAACGACCTGTCGTTACCGGCGTACCGTTTACAACCGCCCAGCCTTCATAGGCCCAGCCCGCGGGAAGTGTTGGCAGGGTAAGTCCCACGGCTGGAGAACCGCTGCTAAGATCCAGAAACCAGATGCCGCTGTTTTCGTCATCCGTGGCTGATGTTGTTGGTGTGGCCAGGATAAAATTACCGGCAGCTGAGCTGAAATCGCTGCCCAGGGTAGCACCATGCGCCGTTGTCAGCGAAGCGCTCTCATTGGACAGATCGCCGCCGAGAATTTTGGTGGCTGCCGGAATGGCATCTGTGTCACCGGCAGGCTCTATCGTAATTACGACAGCCGTTGCGCCACTCAGCGGATCATTCTGCGCGGTAGAAAATGTGCCGTTGATGCTGTTACCATTCAGGTCCGTAAAATTGCCGCCGGCATCCACATTAAATTTACCCGTGGAAAACGGCTGACCATCCAAAATAACCCAGCCTTCATAATGGTAACCGTTTTGCAGCGGTTCCAATCCGGAAAAGCTGAGGTTTACCTCAGTGAGCTGGTCCGGCCCCGTGCCGTTGTCGTCATCCGGGCTGCAGGCGGTGAGAAAAAGCGCGGTGCCAAGCAGCGCCGTTAAAATGAATCGATACATGAAATCCTCCTTCTTTGGTATTTTCTTTTTGCCTCTGAAGAAGAATAGCTTTTGATTTTAACAAAGAGTTCACAAACAATTCATGATATCGATTTTCTTTATCATGTAGTTATGAAATTTTTCCGGACAGCTCGGCATCCACCTTTACATATCCTGAAGATCGTACTCTGCCAGCAGGTTCTTCCAGTCGCTGCCTTCGGTCAATTTGATGATCTTTTTGGATATGTTGTATTTCAGCTGTTCGTCCAGCATCATGCTGAAGCCAAAGGAATAAAACTGCGGGTTGAATTTGATCGGCAGCATTTCCAGGCTGTTGAAGCGCTCGTCGTTGTTGACCAGGTATTTCAGAATAGGCTCATCGTAGGTTACGCCGCTGGCCCGGTTTTCGTTAAGCGCCTGCAAGGCCTCGGGCAGCGTTGGAAACACTTCATGTTTACGGAAAAAATGGCGCTCCAGCCAGTGCGCGGTAGCCGAATTGGCCACGGTCGCGATCTGCTCTTTCTTAAAATCGGAGATACTGTTCTTGCTCCAGCCCAGTTGGTTCACCGTCAGCGAAGAAGCAATCCCCGCAGTGAAACCGGAAATGATGATGATGGCGGTGAACATCCAGACCAGCGCCACAATGCGCCCGCCCAGCGATTTGGGTGATTTGTCGCCGTAACCCACGGTGGTCATGGTAACGGCGGACCACCAGATGCCGCTCCAGATTCCTTTCACGCCGGTTTGAAACTCCTCGGGATTTGCTTTTCTCTCGAAAAACCAGGCCAGCAATCCAAAAATGAGAATAACCACAAACAGGGCCAGAATAGAACGGAAAAAATTGAGTGAGAAAAAGGATGTAACAAACTGAAGACCTTTTTGCAGGGTTGATGTTTCCGGAATGGCAACCGTGGAATTGGAAACAAAAAAGGGATGTGAAAAGTCAATCGACTGGCTGCGTTGGGCAGTTACGGTGAGCGGGTTCATGCTCATATCGATGCTTCCGTTTTTGAGGCCCGTGATGATCTCTTCCAGGTCCCGTTTTTCGTAGCGGAATTTTATGTTAAGGTCTTTGGCTATTTTTTCCCAGGCCCAGACGCTGATCCCTTCCAATTCGCCGTCTGGGTTTTCCATAATAAACGGCGGCGATTCCGAATAGGCGATGGTCAGCGTTTCGGTTTGCGCCAGGCAGAATATGGCGGATAAAAACAGCACGATGAATACAGTAGGCAAATTACGCATGCGTTGTCCTTTCTGTAGGGTTTTGGAGACGTAGATTTTTTAGCTTGGATTACCATTCGATAGGTTTGCCGTGGCGGAAAAAGCCACCGCTTGGGCCGTTCTCATCCAGCGTTGCCGCCCAAACGATCCCCCTGGCCGCCTTTTCCACCGAAGTGGGTGCGGCCCAGCCCCCCATATCCGTGCGTACCCAGCCCGGGCAAACGGCATTGATCTTGATGCGACGCCGGTCGACTTCATCGGCAAGGATTTGCGTGATGCCATTGAGAGCAAGCTTGGAGATTTTGTAAGAACCTGTTCGCGAGCGCATTTGGCTCATGGCGCCCATGCCGGAGGAGACATTTACAATCCGCCCGTAGCCGTTTTTCTCCATCAGCGGGATGGCCATGCGGCAAAGACGCAGCGGCCCCCAGATGTTGATGTTAAAGGTATTGCGGATAGCCTGTTCGTCTACATCGCGCAGCCGGGCGCCTTCATCCGGGTAAACACCGGCGTTGTTGATCAGCACATCCAGGCGGCTGTAGTGCTGCTGCAACCAGACGGAGGCGTGATTAATGGCAGCGGGACTGGCCACATCCAGCTGCAGGAATTGTGCCTTAAGCCCTTCATCGGCCAGTGCGGCAATCGCCTGCCTGCCTTTTTGCTCTTCGCGCGCGCTTAGCACAACGCGGTAATTTTCCAGCCGGGCAAACTGGCGGCAGATCTCAAAACCAATTCCGCGATTAGCGCCGGTGACAAGTACGATGCGTGGTTCAGCCATGAAGACAATCCAACCATTATTACAATCTTTTTAATAATAATGAAAAAATTGAAATGAAACAGGTCAAGCCCGTGTTGTAACACGCTTTATTTTGATAATCAAAAATCCGGAGAAATTTATGGCACACATGGATATGAGCGACTTTGACGTTGTAGCTGAAAACGGCCCCGAAAATTCGGCAGAGCAGTGGGAAGTACCGCGGGTTAATGAACTGATAAAATATTATGACCCCGATTTTCGCGTGGACGCGCGCTACAGGCAGACACTGCCCGACCTGCAGAACGGGCGCAACAACAGCCCGGCCGTTGAAATCCAGCACGTGGGGATCGGCAATTTCAAGATTCCGCTGATGATCAAAACGCGGCGTGGCGATTCATTGCAGGTTCATGCCAGCGTCACGGGCACGGTTTCGCTGGAATCGCATAAAAAGGGCATCAACATGAGCCGCATTATCCGCACCTTTTACGAGTATGGCGAGGATGAGCTGCATCCCGAGAACCTGCAACGCGTGGTGCGGGCCTACCTGGAAAAGCTGGAAACGTCGTCGGCGCGCATTGCCATTAAGTTTGATTACCCTGTGCGCCAGCAAAGCCTGCGCAGCGGTTTAAGCGGCTACCAGTATTACCCGCTTGTTCTGGAAACGGTGATCACGCCAGACCACAAAGTGCGACAGTTCATGCATCTTAAATTTGAATACTCCTCGGCCTGTCCCTGCAGCTATGAGCTGAGCGTGCACGCCAACCTCCAGCGCAGTGTCGCGGCAGTTCCTCACAGCCAGCGTTCGGTCGCGCGCATTTCGCTGGAATATGTAGGGCATCTTTGGATTGAAGATGTAATCGATATTTGCCGGGACAGCCTGAAAACGGAAACACAGGTGATGGTAAAAAGAGAAGATGAGCAGGCTTTTGCCGAACTGAATGCCGCCTACCTCAAGTTTGTTGAAGATGCCGTGCGTCTGCTTTACAATGGCCTCAACAGTGATCCGCAGATCGTTGATTTCCGCGTTCATGCCGCGCACCTGGAATCGCTTCATTCACATGACGCCATCAGCGTTCTGGTGAAGGGCGTCCCCGGTGGTTTCCAGCCCTGCTTTGACCCGTTCAGTTGATGAAAATACAGATAATAAAAAAGCCCGACAGCCAAATGCCGCCGGGCTTTTTTATGCCTTGAACAGATTCAATAAACGGCGATCCACTCAATTTCCAGCTTAAATATACCTTCCTGTTTGTCTGAGATAAGAAAGCCCAGTTGGCGAAGGGGCAGACCCTGAAGGGGCGGTTGGTCTTTTAATGTGCGGCCGCGGAATGTTGGCCTAAAATCTTCGAAGGGAATAGCGATTTCCTGCCAGGCGTTGGTTTCCGTCTGGAAATCGGCGCTGTAGGTCACACCATCGTACTGGTTGTCCGTCCGGGCGCGCATTTTGTAAACCCGGCCATCGCCCTTTATGCGGATCTTAAATCCTTTATATTCCTTTGTCTTCAAATCCAGCCCGCGTGTGCGCGTTGAGGCGAAACCGCCGTTGTTGGCCAGCGAAACACGCCCGGTAAAAACGGCATAGCCATCTTCCGACCAGCGCATGCTGCTTTGCGACAAACCGCCCATAACACCGTCATTGACGATTTCCCATGAGCCGTCGGCAGGTTTTTTCTCAAAGTTTATAATGATTGTGTTGTCTTGCGGCATAAGCAATAAAGCCATCATTAAGGTGAGATGGTCTCCCGTTATTTGCGGGGATAAACTGGTGCCGTCAAGACATTATTCCTTAAGGGGATTTTGCATCTGCCAGGCCAGCCCGAAACACGCGGCTGGTTTATTTTGGTGCCTTTTCATCGCGGGAAACAGATCCTGAAATGAATTCAGGATGACGATAGGTTGTCGCGTCCACAGGTCTATTTTTCCGGCGGAAAGAAGTCTCTTAAGGCGGCCAGCAGAAAGGCGTAATGCAGCGCCGTGGTTTTGTATTTCTCAAAACGCCCGGAAGCGCCTCCGTGTCCGGCTTCCATTTCGGTGTGCAGCAGCACGGGTTTGTCACTTTGGTTGTAGTCGCGCAGCCGCGCAACCCATTTGGCCGGCTCCCAATACTGCACCTGGGAATCGTGCAAACCGGTAGTTACGAGGATAGCAGGGTACGCGTGATCGGTCACGTTGTCGTATGGTGAATAGGAGAGCATGTAGTCGTAATATTTTTTTGTGTTGGGATTGCCCCATTCGTCATACTCGCCCGTCGTCAACGGGATGCTTTCGTCCAGCATGGTTGTAACGACATCAACAAAAGGCACGGCCGCCACCACCGCTTTCCACAGATCAGGGCGCATATTTAGGACGGCGCCCATCAGCATGCCACCGGCGCTGCCGCCGTAGGCAAAAAGGCAATCGGGCGATGTATATTTTTTAGCGATGAGCGTTTCCGCGCAGGCGATGAAATCGGAAAAGGTATTTTTCTTTTGCAGCAGTTTGCCCTCTTCGTACCAATGACGGCCCAGCTCCTGTCCGCCGCGGATGTGGGCGATGGCAAAGATAAAACCACGGTCCAGCAGACTCAGCCGTACCGGACTGAACTCCGGGTCCATGCTGATGCCGTAGGAGCCGTAGCCGTAAAGCAGGCAGGGATTTTTGCCGCGCCGCTGCAGGCCCTTGCGGTAAACCAGCGAAACGGGCACTTCAGTGCCGTCTGGGGCTTTGGCGAAAATACGCTCACTTGCGTATTCAGAGGGGTCAAAAATGCCGATCACCTCCTGCCGCTTTACGAGCATTTGTTTGCGCGTTTCCATGTCATAGTCGTAGGAACTCACCGGGGTGGTCAGCGAGGTGTAGCCATAGCGCAGAGTGCCGCTGTTGTACTGCAGGTTGCTGCCGCACCAGGCCACGTAAGCGGGGTCATCAAACTCAATCAGGTGCTCCCGGCGATCGGTTTTGCGGATAACGCGGAGACGTGTCAGCCCGTTGTGGCGTTCCTGCAAAACGAGCCAGTCGCGGAAAAGCTCAAAACTTTCCAACAGCGTGTACGGGCGGTGGGCGTAATATTCCTTCCAGTTTTCTTTGCCCGGTGCAACCAGCGGCGCTGTCATCAGGCGGAAGTTTTTAGCCTGATCGTTGGTGTGGATAAACAGCCGGTCGTTTTCCGGCTCATGGGCCACGTCGTAGAGCAGGTCGTCTTCGCGCGGATGCACAACGCGCCATTCTCCAGCGGGATTATCTGCGGGCAACAGCCGCACCTCGCTGCTCATCGTGCTCCACGATGTGGCTGTTAAAAAAGCGCCGGATTTCGTTTTGCCAATATAAAGATAGTAGGCACTGCCCTCTTCGTGGTAAACCTGCACATCGTTGGCCGTATCTGTCCCCAATCTATGCCTCATCAGAAAGGCCGGACGCAGCGTTTCGTCTTTTTTTGTGTAGAAAAGTGTTTGGCTGTCGGCGGCCCAGGCCACGCTAACATCGGTGTTGTCGATACGGTCCCTCAGCAGTTTTTCGCTACGCAGGTCTTTTATAAAAATTGTATGAACGCGGTTGCCCACAAAGTCTGCGCTGTAAGCCAGCAGGCGGTTATCGGGGCTGGGCGTCAGACCCTTTACCTGGCAGAAATCCTTGCCCTCCGCCAGCACGTTCACATCGATCAAAATCTCTTCTTCGGAGTCCGTGCTCTCTTTCCTGCGGCAATGGATGGGATGCTCCTTGTCCTCTTCATAACGCGCGTAATAAAGATACCCGTTGTACAGCACGGGCGCGGTCTGGTCCTTCTGCGGGATGCGCCCGGTGATCTCATCAAACAGGCTTTCGCGCAGCTCTTTCCACGGCGCCATTACATGCTCGGTCCAGGCGTTTTCCTCGTGCAGGTGGGCGATCACTTCCTTGTCATCGCGCTGTCGCAGCCAGAAATAGGGATCGTGCCGGACATGCCCGTTGGCTTTCAGCGGCTGAACGATTTTTTTGGGGCGGGGAGGCTTCATTATTCTCCGCCGTCATTTTTTTCGACAGGTTTGATCTCATCAAAAAAGGAGAGCTCCGATTTTTCCACGGCTTCGCGGAAGGCCGGCCAGTCGCTCTGCAAAATAGTGTTCAGCGTCGATCGTATCCGTTCCAGCTTTTGGTCAGTTTCCTGCATATAAACGTGTGCCATCTGGTAGGGCACATCCCAGGCCCATGTGGTATAAGCGTTTACGTAGCTCATTACATTGCGCAGGGCTTCGGGGTCTTCATTGATGCCCTTGTACTCCTTGTCGATAACATCTTCCAGCAATGCCTGCAGCGTATCGCTGAGCGCCTTGCTCTGCTTTTTCAGCGAATCGGCCTGTTCTGCCGGCAAGCTCTTCAAACGCTCGTCAATCCGCCCCACATTCTCCTTTGCCAGGCGAATTTTATCGGCTATCTCGGTGGCTTTTTCCACACGCCCATAAAACTCCTTCACGATGGCCTCACGCTTTTGAAGCTCTTCCATGTTCAGCTCCTCGCGCGGATCAAACTTCACGTTTACCATGGCCGAATCGCGGTAGTCGCCGTAGGTTACGCGGATTTTATAAGTGCCCGGCAAAACGGTAATCCCGGAAGGTTCCTGGGCGCTTTTCTCCGGCTTTTTGGTTTGCGGCCAGCGCACTCCGGCCTGACGCAGGTCCCAGGTGGTTCGGTTAACGCCTTCTTCCGCTTTGCGGCAGAACATACGCACACGCTTGCTCTCATTATCAAAAACTTCAATGATCAGGCTGTCACCGGTGGTTTTGCCGTCTTCTTTGCTGCTGTCCGTGTTGGCGATAAAAGTGAGCATGGCGCCAAAAGGCTGGTTGGGCCCGCTGAATTCGGCCTGCCCCTTGAAGCGTGTGCCCTCCGGTTGCTGGTAGGACACCAGCCAGGCATCGTTAACCGGCATCATTTTTAGCGGGGTCTTTAGCGCCCCGGGGGTTGTGGCCAGATGGCGCAAATAGCGGATATCATCAAAAATATAGGCGGCACGGCCAAATGTTCCGATCACCAGGTCATGCTCGTCGGGCTGCAGCGCCAAATCCATGGTGGAAACGGCGGGGTAGCCCTGCGTCCATTGCTGCCAGCTTTTGCCGTAATCCATGCTGATGTAAAGACCGTATTCGGTCCCCAGGAAAATCAGTCCGGGCACCCCGCTGTCCTGTACAACGGAGAGCGTATAGCCGGGCATGTCTTCTTCATCCACAAGACGCTTCCAGCTTTTGCCAAAGTCGTTAGTGTGGTAGAGATAAGGTTGCCAGTCGTTGTTGCGGTAATTGTTTAGTACCACAAACGCTTCGCCGGCATTGTGCTGCGATGCGTGGATGTGCGGAATCCAGGCTTCTTTCGGTGCGCCGGGAAGAGCGTCACTGAGGTTGCTCCAGCTTTTGCCGCCGTCACGGGTTAACTGTACAAATCCGTCGTCCGTGCCCACCCAGACAACGCCTTGCTCTACCGGACTTGGCTCAATGGTGATGATGGTCGTATTGTTCTCGGCTTCCGTTACGTCATAGGTCAGGCCGCCGCTTTCAAGCTGCTTCTGCTTTTCGGGATCATTCGTGGTCAGGTCCGGGGAAATGATCGTCCAGCTCATGCCCTGATCGCTGCTTTTATGTACAAACTGGCTGCCGTAATAAACCGTATTTGGCTCGAACGGATCAACGGCAACGGCGGCATTCCAGTTAAAACGCAAAGTTACATTTTCAGGATGAGCCGGGCGGATATAAACGTTATCGCCCGTTTCACGATCGTAGCGCAGCAGATTGCCGCCTTGCCACATACTGTAGCCGTAGCGGTTATTCTGTGGATCGGGGACAACATCAAAGCCGTCGCCAAAAGAGACTTCCTGCCAATAACTGTTGCGGATGCCGTCTCTGCGCCAGACCCAGCTTGGCCCGGCCCAGGAGCCGTTATCCTGCATGCCGCCATATAAATTGTAGGGCAGACCACGGTCGACCTCGATGTGGTAGAATTGGGCAAAGGGCAGGTTTTCAACAAAGCGCCAGGTTTTGCCGCGGTCACGGGAGATAGCCAGGCCGCCGTCATTACCGTCGATCAGGTAATCGGGGTCCTGCGGGTGTACCCACCAGGCGTGATGGTCGGGGTGAATGTCCTTACTCCAGGGTACCAGGTTTTCGAAGGTTTTGCCGCCATCATTGCTGACGGTGACAATCGAATGGAGGTTATACAGCCGGTTTTCATTGACCGGGTCAACGAAGATATCGGCGTAGTAAAACGGGCGGTTGCCGATGTTTTTGTCGGCTACCAGCTTCCATTTAAAACCGCCGTCTTCGGAACGGTACAGGCCGTTCTTTTTAGCCTCGATCAGCGCGTAAACGATCTGCGGCTCGGAAGGCGCGATGGCCAGACCCATCCGGCCCAGGTCGCCCTTGGGAAGGCCGTCATCTTCCGTGCGCTTCTCCCAGGTTTCGCCGCCGTCAAACGAAACATATAACCCCGAACCGGGGCCGCCCGACTTAAAAAACCAGGGCCAGCGCCGGTATTCCCACATCGCCGCGATCAGCTTGTTGGGATTCACCGGATCCATCACAAGGTCGGCGCAACCGGTTTTGGCATCCACGTAGAGCACCTTTTTCCAGGTTTTGCCGCCATCGCTTGTTTTGAATACACCGCGCTCTTCATTCTCGCCCCAGGCCGAGCCCAACGAAGCGGCATAGACCACGTCGGAGTTACGCGGGTCAATGATCAGCCGGTGGATGGTGTGCGTATTTTCCAGACCCACGTGTTTCCAGTTTTTGCCGCCATCCAGGCTTTTGTAGACGCCGTTGCCGCTGTTCTGGCTGTTGCGCGGGTTGCCTTCTCCCGTGCCCACCCAGATCACATCAGGATTGGACTGATCCAGCGCCAGTGCGCCAATGTTTTGCGTGGGCTGCTCATCAAAAAGCGGCTGCCAGTCGATGCCGCCGTTCGTGGAACGCCACACACCACCGGAAGCGGCGCCGACATAGATCACATCCGGCTCGCTGATTTGCACATCGATGGCGGTAACACGGCCGCTCATCCCGGCGGGACCAATCTCGCGCGGCTCGACCTGTTTGAATTTTTCCATATCCGACAGCGGGTTTTGTGCCGGCAACGCGGCAATCAGCAAAACAAAAATAAATGTAAATACGCGAACCATGTGTCACCTTTCAGGTTGTGTAGTGAGTTTGAACGGAGATAATAAAACGCAAAAATACAAAACGATGCAAGCAGCTATTTCCACTTGATGCTGCAGCCCATCGACGGGTGCTGAGACTGAGGGGCGGGCGCGTTTTTTAACATAGAGTCCAGGGCCGCGCGCAGCTCCTTTCCGGTAAGCGGCATTTTGTTACCCGGGGATGATTCATCCAAACGGCCGTGGTAGTAAAGTTTCAGATTGGAATCGAAAAGATAAAATTCCGGTGTACAGACAGCACCGTAATCGCGCGCGGTTTGCTGGCTTTCATCAAACAGGTATGGGAAAACGAAATCGTTTTTAAGCGCGAACTCCGTCATGCGTTCCGGGTGGTCCTGTGCCACTTTGTTGGGGTCATTCGGGCTTATCGCCGCGCTGTTGATGCCGCTTGCCTTGTACTCCCGCGGTATTTTGATAATCTGCGGTAAGGTATGAATGACATAGGGGCAGTGGTTGCAGATAAACATGATCAGCGTGCCCCGCTCGCCGCGTATTTGTTCCAGCGAAATGGTGTCACCGGTAACGGTATCATGCAGCTCAAAATAGGGCGCCTGGCTGCCGATTTTCATCTCGTTGCTTTGCGTGAGTGCCATGAAGACCCTCCTTTCGTTATCCGGGCAAAAAAAAATCCAACGATCCGCGAGGACGGTTGGATTCTTCTTAAAAAAAGATTACGGAGATTACTTGGATTCTTTAAAAAGCACGTGTTTGCGCACGATGGGATCGTATTTTTTGATTTCCAGTTTTTGCGTCGTGTTTCTTTTATTTTTCTTTGTGGAATACATAAAAGAGCTTTCTGTGCTTTTCAGCTTTATAATCTCGCGAGCTCCTGCTTTTGCCATTTTTCGTTGCCTTTCTTTTTAACTAGGCTTCCACGTCGGAAAGCTTCAGTCCTTTTTGCGACAAGTAGGTCATCAAACCTTTACGGTTGATTGTTTTTAGGGCGCGGGCAGAAAGCTTGATGCGCACAAAGCGGTTCAGTTCGCTTACAAAAATGCGCTTGGTTTGCAGATTCGGCAGTTGGCGCATTTTGGTCTTGTTGTTCGAGTGCGACACATTGTTACCAACCAGCGGCCTTTTACCGGTAAGTTTACATACTCTGGACATTACTATTCTCCTGTATTAGGCTTTGGCTTCCAAAAGCGCACGGCCGTTCTTTATTTCCTGATTGACAAGCTGGTCCTCGTTATCACCGGGCAATACTTTGATGATCTTCTCAGCAAATTTCATCTCACCGTTCTTTGGCGACGTATAGCTGAAAACAACTTTTACCGATTTACCCTGATCTCCGCCTGTTTTTTTTAGCTTATCACCAAAGGTTTGTTTCTTTGCCATTGTTTATCTCCTGCGTTTCGCGCATAAATCCGAAATTAGAAAAGGTTCCTAATTTAAAGCTTCGGGATTATGAATTCAAGAAAATGTATTGCTTTTTTACTTTTCTAAAAAAACACTTTATACAGCAGCCGAAAATCACGTCCGGCTTCCGGCGTAATGTCCTTTATGCGGTTAAGGTGCTGGCGGTAGGTCGTGTCGAGCGTATTTTCCACTGCCAGCGAGAAACTGTGCAGCAGACCGCCTCCCTGTAGCAGGTACTCCGCGTAAAGATCGAAAACAACGTAGGCTGGTGTGGATGTCTCAAATTCACCGGTTCTTTGCTGGCTGGAAGCGCCGCGCATTTTAATGCCGCTGGTGAGGCCGTTCCACTTGTGGTTTAAACCCAACGAATATGTAAATGGAGGGATACGGGGCAACGGTTCATCATTATTGCGGATTGTGCCCTCGACATAGCTCAGCGTTCCGTCGACCTGGAAATGGTGGCCGAGTCTAAGATCGGCCGTTGACTCAAAACCCTGCATGGTCACATCCTGCCCAACGACGCGGTAGAGGTCCAGGTCGGCGCGGCGGCCGCTCTTCTTGCCGGTAAATGCCGGGTAGAGGTAACCGTCAATACGGTTATGGAAAAGGGTTAAATTTATATCCAGATCGTCTGAGCTGTAGCCGGCTGTCACTTCTGCGCCCAGGGTTTCTTCTTCATCCAGGTCGGGATTGCCGATCTCAAAAGAGTAGGCGGCCAGGTGCGGGCCGTTGGAAAAAAGCTCCTCCACGCTCGGCGCCCGGAACGAACGGATAATGCCGCCACTAACATAGTAGTGCTTATTGAGCGGCAGCCGGGTTTTCAGGGCCGCGGCCCAGTTGGTGAAGTTTCGTTCACGGATAACGCCCACATTAAAGACAGTATCGCGCTTCACGGGGTTCACATTTTTGCTTTCGAAACGCAGAGCTACGCTGCTTTGCAGACTGCCCAGCTTGAACTCATTGTAGGCATAGCCCGCCCATGAGATTTCTTCCGTGGCAGGTGTGGTGGCCCGTGCGCCGGAAGCGAAATCACGGAATTCACGCCACAGGCCGATTTGCGCGTTTTTGAGCCAGGAGTTGTCGGCAGCATAAATGTTCAGCTTGGTATTTTGTGTGATCAGCCCAAATTCGGAACCGAGAATATCCTGTCGCTCAAATTCCTTGTGCTGGTAACGGGTGTAATCATACTCCGCTTCAATGCGGCGAATACCGTCAACTGGTGCTATCAGCTCCGCGGTGGATTGCCACTTGCTGCGCTCCATGTTTATATCGATGCCGTTTTTGTGGATACCGGTCCGGCCGTTCTCATCGGGCGGGATGCCATACTCCGAGAGATACACGTCAGCGGCCACGCCAAGATGTCCCCATGATTGAATCCAGCTGATGCCGGCTGCCGCGCTTTGCGTCAACAGCGATGTATTTCTGAGTGTACCTTCGGGAGTCTGGAGCTCGCCTGCTTCGCGGTAGCTGCCATCCAGGTGCAGCACAAAGGGCTGTACGGGCGCTTTTAAGCTTAGCCCTCCGGCGTAGCCGTTGTTCACAGTCTCACCGGTTAAACCCGCTGAACCGGTAATTTTTTGCGGCATGCTGTTGGGCACGGTTTCGCGCACTACATTTACAACACCGCCCAGCGTGTTCGAGCCCAGCGTCAGCGCGCGCGGCCCGCGGATCACTTCAATGCGGTTTGAGGTAAGCGGGTCTATAGCCACGGCATGGTCAAAAGCTGTCGCGGACAAGTCGCCATTGCGGTCGCCATCCTGAACGATCAGCACGCGGTCACCGTCAAGGCCGCGGATAACGGGGCGCGCCGGAGCAGGACCCAGTGTGCGTTGTGCCAGCCCTGCTTCCTGATCGATTGTCTCGGCGATGGTCAAACCCAGGTTTTTGCGCAGCTTTTCCCCGCTCACGTCCACAGCCGCCTTCTCCAATTCGGATATATCCTCGCGTTCTCCAACTACAACAATATCCTCCGTGGAAAGCGAATTGGGGCGTAGCGTAAACAGGACGTTCGTGGTGTCCCTGGCGGTAAGCATAACTGAAAAGCGTCCTTCGCGGTAGGCCACGTGCAATACCTTAGCTGTAAAAGTGCCTTCAGGAAGATTGGGCAGCATGAAATTGCCGTCGCTGTCCGTTTGTGCGGAGCGGTTTATCTCTGAAATGACAATATCGGCGTAAGGTACCGGCAGTTGCGTGGAAACGTCAATTACTTTGCCGGATAAATAGCTTTGGCTGCGCGGCATGGTGGACCGTGCAGCCAAAACTGTAAAAAGACAAAATGTCGTTACTAATGCAGTTCTAATGTATGTCAGACTCATTCATCAGCCGTAACTACTACGGGAATTGCTTTGGAAACAAAGTCAGCATGCTCATCGTGCAGAATACTAAAAACAACGGATGTCTGACCCTGCTGCTTTCCCCGGATGTGAAATTCAAAACCGCCTTCTTCGCCTTCATGCTGCCAGTATTGGGCGATGTTCGTATCTGCAACTTCAATACCCAATGAGTTTTCGTCTTCATGCGGTGTAAACCAGCTTTCGTCCTCATCATTATAAAACTCGATGTCCATACCGGCGGAAAGAACGCCCTCTTCTACCGTGATAGAGCCTTGCACGGCCTCATCACCAATATAGGAAACAAGCGTTACACCCGAAGAAACGATGCGCATCCCGATAGCATCGGCATGATCGTCGCCTCCGCTGACCGGGTTATCATCCTCTGAACAGGCATAGACAAAAAGAAAAGCAAAAACGATAACAGAAATCTTAAGAACATTCTTCAACATGATATTCTTCTCCTGATAAGTTTATGTATAAATCGCCGTGCCGCCTTTAGAGCGGCTTTTGGGCGAAATGATCCGGTTGTTTGAAACTACTTAGGAGAAGAGTGGCGGAGCTTTATTAAAATAGGGAGTAGCTGTTTCACCAAAATAGGAAGTCGTGAATGATTCGCCCGCAAAAGCTGAAGCCGTCAATGGCGGAAGGGAAAACCCACCAACGGGCTGCCAGGCTGAAAGAGCCACGCTTAAGATATGCGCGGGGCAATCGACCGCTTTTTCGCCGATATTGTGGTTGTGCTGCTCTGAAGCAATCACAGCGGTGCCGGCAAAAAACAGGATCAGGATAACCCCAACCCATCTGGCCAAGGATATTTTTGCGATCTGGTTTAAGCGAATCATTTGATATGGTTGTTAATTTCTTTGGGCAGTTATATGCCCACAATGGTCAAAAGTTGCAACTAAGTTGCAAAATGAAGAGTATTAAATCAAGTATACCTATTAGGACAATAAAAAAGGCGTACCGTTTGTGGGCACGCCTCGTCTTGTCAAATCCATTTTAACTTAATTGTTCAACCACCGTGCATTCCGTCGCTTCAAACCCTTTTGGTCCTTCCTTAAGGGTAAACTCCACCTGCTGACCATCTTCCAGTTTGCGGAAGCCATCACCCTGGATGGAGGTATAGTGAACAAATATATCCTTCTCGACATCGCCGACGATGAAGCCGTATCCCTTCTTTACGTCGAACCACTTAACGGTGCCGGTAACACGATCTGACATAACAAGACTCCTTAAAAATGAAATACTAACTGAAATTTCCCCCTGTGAAGAAATTCGGTTTTAATTCTATGTAAAAAATCAATTCGACACAACAAAATTAAGCCCTTTACCTATATCTTGATGAAAATATTCTTTTTATATAGCCAGAGCATTGCCAGATAAGAGACAAAAATGAACACCAGCGCGAACCCCAGCGATGCGTTTATCGGGCTTAGCCAGCTATTAAAAAGCGTATCCACGATCCAGCCCTTGAGCGTTTGCGTAGCACCCGACGCGGTGTCCCATTTTACCAGGTAGAGCGTTTTAGCCACCAACCCGGAAAGCACAAATACCGTTATCGCGTTCATGCCATAAACAATAAAGGGTTGAATGCCTTTGCGCCACCCTTTTACGTCGATCAGGTAGTAGGAAATGCCGAGACAGACGGCGGCCATGCCGGCCATGAAAACGCTGTAAGAACTGGTCCACAAACTCTTGTTGATGGGCAGGACCGCATCCCAGGCCATTCCAACGGCGATGGCGATATTACCGGCAACCAGCATGATCGTGGCTTTTTCTACGCCGCTCTTTTTGCTACGCAGAAGGTGTCCGTTCAGCACGCCGAACAGGGTGGTTGAGATGGCCGGCAACGTGCTGACGATGCCCTCCGGATCCCAGGTTTTTGTAGCCGACCACATGTGGCCTTCAAGCAATAGACTATCTATCCAGGCTGCAAAGTTGGAGCCGACTTCATAGGAACCAGCGCCGACGCCGGGAACCGGCACCCATTCCATCAACGCCCAGTAGACCAGCAAAAACCCGCCCGTCCAAACGGCCTGTGTGCGGATGCTGCTGTGCAGGAAAATAACCGTGCTGATAAAGTAGCAGACCGCGATACGCTGCAAGACGCCCGGGATTCGAATCGTGCTGAAATCAAAAAACGGGAAGCCTGAAAGAAACAAACCCAGCCCAAACAAAATCAACGTGCGGCGAACCACCTTTTTATAGATCTCTTTTTTGGACTCTCCACGCTCTTTTTTACCGGAAAGCGCCAGCGAAATGGCTACACCCACAATGTATAAAAAGAAAGGGAAAATAAGATCAGTCGGAGTCCAGCCGTGCCAGGCGGCGTGCTTAAGCGGCGCGTAAATATGGCTCCATGTTCCGGGGTTGTTCACAAGTATCATCGCGGCGATGGTGGCGCCACGGAAAAAATCCAGCGAGAGCAAGCGTTCCTTCGGCATAATAGGGTTCCTTACAATTATAATGTAATCGCGTGGTCCGTTTTCAAAGCATCTTTATGTACAATAAAGGCCAATACTTTCAACTTGACGTAATCGCCGCGCATGAAGAAGTAGCCTTTATGACTGCCATCCCAGGCGTTGCGCCAGCTGTCTTTTACCAAAAACCAGTCCGTACCGTCGATGTTTTTGTAGCCCACTATATGCATCAGGTGGTCGTCGGTGGTGGCGCCATTGGCAAACCGTAAATCGCGCGCCTGCTGATTAATGTGCTCTTGCGGGATGTCAAACGGCGGAATCAGGTGCGTATCCAGTTCGGGTATGCGTCCGGTCTCGGAAATATCGGCGTCGATGGCAGCGGAGTAGCCGGCCTGCAGCGAAGCAATCAGCAAATTATAGAAACGTTCCAGCGGCAGATTGTAATAAACCTGCTGGCGGCCCCAGTTGTCCGGCACGTCCAAAACGGCCAGCTCATCAAACGGGGCATAGCTGAACGATGTAACCGCCTGGAAATCTTCAACCTTTAGGCCGGTCAGCTTCAAAAACGATAACGGCGTATGGCGTTGGCCGTCATAATCAAACAGGCGCGGTGCGGCTCCCATGTGGCGGTCGAGGATGGCGCGCACTTTTTCCAGGACCAGGTTTTCATCCCATTGACCCTGTTCTTTGGTTGTTTTCATCAATGCGTCAAGCTCGTCGTAAAGCGCATCGTGGTTGTAGGTGGAGCAGTGCGGACGGTTATCGCCCTGGTAGGCGGAAAGGGGAACGATGCCATGCTGGGTCACAACATCCAGCACACCGCTGAACAGATCGCCACCGGCAAAACGGGATTCGCCGCGTGTGCGGACATAGCGCCGGGCTTTTTCGATAAAGCCCTGGTAGACGGGATACATCATCGCCAGGCGGGGCGCGGTCTTGCCTACCCGCAGCATTTCCGATTCCATAAAGCTGAGCGTGGAAAAACTCCAGCAGCTTGACGTGGTATCCTGGTTTATCGGAGGCAGATGCGCAATTACGTTAAAGCCGCTTGTGTCCTGTGGCAGCTTTTGCGAGGCGGCATAATCGAGAACCTCTTTTTGCAGTGCTTCATCCCGGGCCGTTACATAGCCCGCCAGCAAGAGCAGTATCAGTAAAAGTTTCATTTATTTTTCCTTTGTGCGGACATAAAAGATGTAATCGAGGGCCTGTGGGGCGGTGCCTGCCTGGCGGATGCTGCGGGCAATCTGCGCGCGATGGTGGGTGCCGTGGTTAAACAGGTGCAGCAGAATGTCACCCAGCGGATTACTAAATTCTTCCCCGCGGCTGTTTTTGTAAGCGATGATCTGACCCAGGCTGTGGTCATCCTGCGCTTCCAGCAGCGCCGCCAGGTTTTTGTGGTTTTGCTCGATCAGCGCGGCGCACTCTTCCTGGTTCAGCTGTGGCCAGATTTCCATTTTACAGGGGCTATAGCCTTTGATGCGGCAATACCACAGTTCCTGCGCCCGCAACAGGTGAGCCAGCAGTTTCATTGTGTCATCCGCCGGTTCGTTCATGTCACGCAGCATCTGCATAATTTTGCGATTGGCCCACAGGTCGTAAACAAGCATTTTTTTTAAGTAGTTTTTCATCTGGCAGCCCCGTTGTTTATGTGTGCTTTATTCGCGCCACGCGATTTCGGTCTACCCAAAATGCCCAGGCCACAAACAGCCACAATCCGAATGTGGAAATATTTACCATCTCCACGGATGGCGGTGGCGGACCGAAAATATTGGCTATATAAATAAAAAACAGAACGAGAGCGAGTCCCCAGAAAGCCCAGGTTCCGGTTTTGTTGCGCGCTTGCGTATGTTTCAGGTAATAGTAAATCGCCCCGCCATAAAGGAAGATTTCCAGGATAACGGCTGCAGCAAAGATGTTCCACAGGCCGAGCCCCATGAAGCTCTCGACGCCGGGGGCGATGGGCAGGTCGGGGCGGTGCGTCAGCCAATCCAGGAACCAGTGGCTGAAAACGGCAATCCCGCCTATAAGCGTATCGCGCTTCTGTTTTGTAACCAGGTAAACGATCCCGGCAAAGACCAGCGCCCAGATGAGGCTCATCAGCAGGCTGTGCGACCAGGGATAGTGCTCAAAATTCAGTGGAGTTACGGCTGTATTTCCGGGATCGATAACAAAGCGCTCAATGCCGAAAAAGACCAGGAACGGCCAGAGCAGATCGGCCCATTGCACAGCGAAAAAAAGCCAGCCAAGCGACAGTTTTTTGGTAAGCGGGCGCGCCGCAAAACCCACGGCGTAGTGACCAATGAACATGTCAGACCTCCATCAATCATGATTTAGTCAATCGAAAAAGTAGCACTTTTTTTGCTATTGTAAAAATAAAAAGTCACGTTGAGTAAATCCGGGCGCAAGCGGGGAGAGATCCCCGCGCCTAGGCCGGGATGACATACAGCTTTTGACATCCCGGTTGGTGTTTTTGCCACACCGGGATCCTTTGATATAAGCAGGAGATCCCGCGCGGAGACCGGGACGATACCTGAACTCTTTGCCAAATAGGCCGGTACCGCTTATTTTTGGCGCCACACATCAAGGAAAAAATATGAGAGAGGTTGTACCGGGTTTATACCAGCTGGATGCCCGCTGGGTAAATATGTTTCTGTTTAACACGGAACCGCTTGTTTTACTGGATGGCGGTTCTGCCGGGGCTGAAACTATTGTGGAAAGCGCGCTGCTGGCCTTCGGAAAAAGCTGGGAGGACCTGGGCCATATTGTTGTGAGCCATTGCCACCCGGACCACAGCGGCGGTCTGGCCGCCATTAAAAGGTTAAGCGGGGCAAAAGTCCACATGCATCCGCTGGATGCGCGCATGGTGCAAAAGGGTTTGGCGTTGCGCACGCTTTATCCCGCGCCGGGACCGGTGGCCGGCATGCTGTTCCGCAAATTTATAGCGGACATACCGGAAACCGTGGAAGCTTGCCAAACGGATACAGATCTGCGCGACGGGCAGTTTGTCGCCGGGTTGCCGCTAAAGCTGAGGGTACTGCATACCCCCGGACACAGCGAGGGGCATTGCGCTTTTTTGTGGGAGGAGCAGGACAAAGTGCTGCTTACCGCCGATGCCTGCGCCCACGTGTTTGGCCTGGGTTACAGCGTAGCCTACGAAGATTTCCGCATGGGCGAACAAAGTCTCACGCGTCTGTCGGCCTTATCCTTTGATGTGGCCTGTTTCGGGCATGGTAATCCGATTTTGAAGCAGGCCTCGCAAAAATTCCGCAAAAAGTGGGGTGTATAATGCGTTTTGTGTTTGCCGTTTTTTTAGCGATTGCCTTATTGCCGGCTTACCAGTCATTACCCGATGAGGCCATGCGCGATGCGGCACGCACTTTTATTGAAAACCTTGAGGGTGACCGGCGCGATGATGCACGCTTGTCGTTTGATGATTCCGATCGTTATGACTGGAGCTATTTTCCAGGCGGGCGCGAAGGTCTGCCGTTGAAGGAGATGAATCCGGCGCAACGGGAAGCGGCGTTTACCTTAATGCGTAGTGCCCTCAGCGATTCAGGTTTTCAAAAGGCGCAGGACGTGATTGACCTGGAAACTGTTTTGCGGCAGATGGGCGGCGGCAGCTGGCGTGACCCCGAAAGATATTACTTCGCCGTTTTTGGCGATCCTCAAAAAGATGAACTGTGGGGCTGGCGTGTGGAAGGCCATCACCTCTCGCTCAATTTTACCAGCGTCATCGGTCTGATTTCATCTACTCCCTCATTCTGGGGCGCCAATCCGGCACGCATCGCGCTGGGCCCGGACAAAGGCAAGCGTGTGCTGAAACAGGAAGAAGACCTGGCCCGGGCGTTGATGCAATCGCTGAATGAAGCCCAAAAGAAGGCCGCCTGGATACGTAAAAGCGCGCCGGCCGATATCCTGACCGGCAATGATGAAACCGTTGACCTGGATGCGTTTGAAGGTTTGCCTTTTAACGCGATGAACGAATCGCAGCAGGAGATGTTAAAGCGTCTTGTGCACGTCTATTTTAACGCCATGAATGAAACGATCGCCGCGCGGGCTAAAGAGGGCCTGCATAGCAGCGGCTGGCAGAATATTTATTTTGCCTGGGCGGGTGGGCTTGCGCCGGGTGAAAAACATTATTACCGTATTCACGGCCCGCGCCTGCTGATCGAATATGACAACACCCAAAACAACGCCAATCACATCCACAGCGTCTGGCGCGACCCGAAAAATGATTTCGGGCGTGACGATTTGAGGGAACACTACAGGAAACACCATCATGAATGATGCCGGCCGATTTAAACATCTTGTTACCATCGCCACTTATATCAACCCTGTGGACGCGCAGATTGCCAAGTCCAAGCTGGACGGCGAAAAGATTCCCGCCTTTCTGAAAGATGAAAACATGGCCAATATTTACGGGCCGACGATGGTGGGCGGTATGCAACTGCAGGTGCCGCATAATTATGTGAACGATGCCCTGGAAGTGTTGGAGATCGACGCGCCGGCCTATCTTGTTCAACCCGATCATTGCCCCGTCTGTTTTTCCAACCGCATCGAACGCTACAAACGCACCTGGTGGCAGCAGCTTAAACGCTTCCTGGCCCAGCAGCGCGGTCACAGTGATTTTGACAACGCCAACTGGCACTGCCGCGAGTGCGGCTACTTTTGGGAATAGCTTGAATAATTAAGAATTGGGAATTAGAAATTACGAATTAAACTGATTTTGAAAATCAGCCTGCCTGCTTTTTCATCCCTGCCAAATTTTCCCTAATAATATCAATCAGTTCGTCCGGTTCTTTATCGCGGGCCAGTATTTTTCCATCGGGACTAATTAAAACTGTTGTTGGATATGCCGTGATTTTCAGTTTATTTATGAGGGAATTGGGGTCGTTTTCTTTTCTATCAACAAATAAATGTATCCAATCCATATTTTCCTTTATAGTAAACTCCCGGACTTTTTCGACATCCGCATCATATGCGACGCTTACCATTTCAAAGGCATCGTTTTCGAATGCATCGTCAATCTTTTTTAGCTCCGGTATAAGTGCGATACACGGTCCGCACCAGGTACCCCAAAAGTCTAAAAGAATAAATTTGCCGGGATGATCTTTCAGGCTGAAGGCCTGGCTGTCGAGATCAACGGCCTGGAATTCAGGCATATAAAATCCCTCGCTGACTCCCACGGCTCTATCGTTTTCTCCCAGGTATTTTAGTGTTAACCATTCGTGGTTTGCATCGATTGAATCTATTAAATAGTCCACACCGTCCGCATTAAAAACATCACCGGCCAGGTAAGGAATCGCGCCTTCATTTTCAGAGACAAGGGAATCGCCGGATGCACTAATGATTACTCTGGGCCTGGGATTGTGGACGCTACTAAGATATATATCATATTCCATATTATTCAGCCAGGCTTTTCCCCGGTGATGTTGGGGGAAGCGAACCAACAGATGATATTTGTTTTCAATTTCATCTTTAATGGAGTAATTGATTTTAAGATTTCCCAAATAGGGCGTTGGCCGAACGGCTACCTGACGTGTTTCCGGTTTTTCACCATTGTATATTTCATATTGAGCAACTATTACAGGCAAAGCCGAATCCTTTATGCCAAGCTGAGTAGGGATGTCCAGCGGATATTCATATACCAGCACAGAGTCATCGCTAAAATCTTCATTATTGTTTGCGTCAACTATTATAGTCCTTTGGTCCTTATCGTTCGTACCAATGACAAACAGTATTTCGTCATCAATATATTCATTGGATAATTTTGTCGTATCACCCTTCCAACGTTTTAATACCCATAAAAGCTGCTCTTTATTCAATTCACCGTTCTTGTATTTGTACCATGCGCTTTGAACAGGTTGCATAGACCTGCTTCTGAAAACGTACTCTTTGATGTTTTCCGGGATACCCTCTGCCTTAACATTCCATTGTATTGGACCCGTAACCCCCTGCGAAACACCAAAAGGCCCAAATTCGGGAGATGTCTCCAATATCACCTTAATAGTGCCGTCCGAATCGGTACAAGCTGTTGAAAAGAAAATTATGATAAGAAGAATAAGTTTTGTTTCACGCATGGCTCCTCCGCGGTCATGTGAGAGAATCAGTCGCTAATACGAAAGCTTAGGTTTTGTTGTGGATAAAATCAAGCGTAAATTTTTACGTTATAAGTATCGCTGTTTTAGAAAGGGTGCGCTTCGGTTTGTAAAACGTGTGTTTAAAAAAAAAAAAAATAAAAACCCCTTCCATTTAAAAGAAGGGGCTTTGTATGAGCCATTTGCAGGATCTTGACTTCCTGACTCCAAGACTTCCGGACTTTATGACCTCCTGACTAGAACGGCTATCTCAAAAGCACCAGTTTCCGGGCCTGCATAAAACCTTCCGCTTTAAAGACGTAAAAATAGACGCCGCTGGATAGTCCCGATGCATCAAGCACAATTTTATGGCTACCGGCCGGTTGGCGGCTGTTTTGCAGTTCCATGATTTTGCGGCCGCGCATGTCGTATAGTGTGAGCAGCACTTTTGCCGAACGTGGCAAGTTGTAGCGAATGGTCGTAGAGGGGTTAAAGGGGTTGGGATAGTTCTGCTCCAGGCTAAAGGCTGTGGGCACAGCGGTCCGGTCTCCCTCCATGTCTGAAACAATATCTTCCACCATAACGATGGCGGTATCATGGGCCACGGCGCCGCTGTCATCGCTCAGGCTGCTGTAGAGGAGAGCCAGACCGTCAAAGCCGGGGGCGCTGAGGGTCAGCTTTTGCAGCGATGAATCATACAGGGCTTTAACGGCGGTGTCGCTTAAGGCAAAATGCCACAGCAGCCTTCCGGAGTCCACATCTTCCATTAGCGGCTGCAGGTCCAACGCCAGTTCCTTGTCGTTATCAAAAGCCAGCGTATCGGGGAAGTCGACGATCGCCGGCGGGTCGTTTACGGGGGTAACCGTGAAAAAGGCGGTGCTGCTGTCGGCAAGGCCGGAAGGATCGGCGGCACGGAAGGTGATGGTCTCGCTGCCAAACCAGTCTTCATCAGGGATGATGATGGTGGCCATGCGCTCCCCGTTCAGGTCAACCTGCAAATCGCTTTGGCCATAAAAAGTCCAGGTGATCTCGCTGTCGGCGTTGTCTACATCACTCACAAAGTTATCCAGGCTGATCGTGGCGAATGCCGCACCTTCCATGATAGTCTGATCGGCAATGGCTGATACCACGGGAGCGTCATTCTCGGCGCTGATGCTGAATGTGGCCTCGTCGCTGTCACTGAGACCGCCCGGGTCTTCAGCTGTAAAAGTAATCGTCTCGCTGCCGTTCCAGTTGGCGTTGGGTGCGCTTATGGTAGCCACGCGGTTGCCGTCTATGCTGACGTCCAGAGCGCTGTTGCCGCTGAAGAACCAGGAGATGGCGCTGTCCGGGTCATCGTTATCGCTCACGTAATTGTCCAGCGGGATGGTGGCAAAGCTCTGCCCCTCGGTGATATTCTGGTCGGGAATGTCACTGACGACCGGCGCATCGTTTTCACTCTTGACGGTAAAGGTGGCGTTGTCACTATCCTCCAGCTTGCCCGGGTCGCTCGCGGTAAAAGTAATTGTTTCGCTGCCATTCCAGTTAGCGTTGGGCACGGAGACAGTTGCCACGCGGTTGGCGTCAATCGTTACGGACAAATCGGTGTTGCCCGATGCTTTCCAGCTCATCTCGCTGTCGGCGTTGTCCACATCGCTCACATAATCATCAAGCGCGATGGTGGTAAAGCTGCCGCCTTCGAGGATTGTCTGATCGGGAATACCGCTAACCACCGGGGCGTCATTGACCGCGTTCACCGTAAAGGTGGCGTCGTCGCTGTCGGATAGCCCGCCCGGGTCAGTGGCCGTAAACATAATCATCTCGCTGCCATTCCAGTTTTCGTCGGGCACGGAGATGGTCGCCACGCGGTCGGCGTTAATCGTTACAGATAAGTCTGTATTGCCCGACGCCTGCCAGCTCATTTCGCTGTCGGCATTATCCGGGTCTTCCACAAAATCATCGAGGGAAATGGTGACAAAGCTTTGACCTTCATTGATGGTTTGTCCGGGAATGTTGCTCACCGTTGGCGGATCGTTTTCGGCGCCCACGCTGAACACGGCAGCGTCACTGTCGGAGAGCCCGCCGGGGTCCGTCGCCGTAAAAGTGATCGTTTCACTACCATTCCATTGGGCGTCTGGTATGCCTATGGTCGCCACGCGATTGTCGTCGATCGTTACGGTCAGTTCTTCGTTGCCGCTGTAGCTCCATTCCATTTGATCATCACCGTGGTCGGCGTCGCTCACGTAACCGTCCAGGGCAATCGTGGCAAAGTTCTCGCCCTCGGCAATGGATTGGTTGGGGATGTTGCTCACAACCGGCGCGTCATTAACGGCGATTACCGTGAACGTAGCCGCATCACTGTCGGCGCTCTCTTCGGGGTCTGTTGCCGTAAAGGTGATGGCTTCGCTGCCTGCCCACTCCCCGTGCGGGGCGCTAATCGTGGCAATGTTGTTTTCGTTGATTGTTACTCCAAGGTCGCTATTACCGCTGTAAGTCCAGCTGATTTCGCTGTCGTCATGGTCCGCATCATCCACGTAATTATTGAGCGGGATGGTAGCAAAACTTTCACCTTCGTCAATTTCCTGGTTGGGAATGTCGCTCACCTGCGGCGCGTCGTTAATGCTGTTAACCGTAAAAACGGCGTCATCGCTGTCGCTGAGATTGCCGGGATCGGTGGCCGTAAAGGTGATGGTTTCGCTGCCGTTCCAGTCGGCATTTGGTGTTTCGATGGTGGCGATATTATTGGCGTCGATGGTCACGATCAGCTCTTTTTGTCCGCCGGCTTCCCAGGTCATTTCACTGTCGTCGTTGTCCACATCGCTTACATGGTTGTTCAGATCGATCGTGGCAAAACTGCCGCCTTCATCAATGGTTTGATCGGCGATACGGCTGACTGTCGGTGCGTCATTTACGGCGTTCACGGTGAATGTGGCCGCGTCACTGTCGGAAAGCCCGCCGGGGTCTGTTGCCGTAAAGGTAATCGTTTCACTGCCATTCCAGTTTACGCCGGGGATGCTGACCGTTGCTACATTGTTTTCATCAATGCTGACGTTGAGCTCGTTGTTGCCGCTGTAGGTCCAGCTAATCTCCGAATCGGCGTTGTCGGGATCGCTGACATGCTCGTTAAGCGCGATGGTGACAAAGCTGCCGCCTTCATCTATCTGCTGGTCGGCAATGCCGCTCACCGCGGGCGGATCGTTTACAGGGTTAACGGTAAAAGTAGCCGTGGTTTGGTCGGCCAGGTTGCCGGGGTCCGTGGCTGTAAAGGTGATGCGTTCGCTGCCGGACCATTCATCATCGGGCACACTGACCGTGGCAACGCGCTCCGGGCTGATCGAAACCAGCAACTCCTTGTTGCCGCTGTAACTCCATTGCATCTCCTCGTCGCTGTTGTCCACGTCGCTTACATATTCATCCAGCTTGATAGTGGCGAAGGGTGTGCCTTCATCCACGGTCTGGTTTGGAATCTGGCTTACCTGCGGCGCATCGTTGACGTTGTTCACGGTAAAGGTAACCGCCTGGCTGCCGCTGGCGCCGCCCGGGTCGGTTGCTGTAAAGGTGATGGTTTCGCTGCCGTACCAATCGTCGTCCGGCGTTTCGATGGTGGCAACGTGTTCGGCGTCTATGGTGACGACCAGGTCGCTGTTGCCACTCGACGTCCAGGTCATCTCGGACGAGCTGTGGTTTTCGTCGCTTACATATTCGCCCAGGTAGATTTGCTTAAAGCTGCCGCCTTCGTTAATGGTTTCACCGGGAATGCCGCTTACAACCGGCGCCGGATTTTTTTGCAACAGGGTCAGACTAAGCGTCCAGTCGCTGAGCGTACCGCCGTTGCTGAAATAATAGTCGTCGTAAATGGTCAGCGTCCAGTCGCCGTTGCTGTTTTCGCCGTCCATGGTCCACATGGCGTTGTCCGGCAGAAAGGTGCCGCTGTAGGGCGCCTGGCCCTGGACGAGCAGGGTTGTCGCTTCGTCATCGACGGTGGTGTTGCTGTATTCACGACCCTCGTTTAGCTGCAGAATACCCGCGCCAATTTGCGAAGGCGCCGCCAGGTTTACCGCAAACTGGTCGACGGCGCCGTTCATGGTCACGGTGGCTTCCACATCGGTGACCGTGGCGTTGTCATCCACGGAGATGGTGGAAGTGTAAAAAATGCCCCAGTCATCCCAGCTCAACGGCACATCGGGCGCGCTGAAATTCTGTTTTTCAGTTTCGCCCACAAAGTAGGTGTAGTGTAAAGGCGGCGGTGATTCGCCCTCGCCGTTGGCCGGCATGGTCAGACGGTTGCCGCCGCCGTCTTCAACCGACAGGTAGTAGTCCACTTCCGTGCCCCATTGCTGGCCGGGGATTCTGAACTCCCAGCCGCTGGCGCCTTGCTTACCTGTTACATTTTGCCAGGCCCCTTCCTCACCGTCCAATGTCGGCCGGAAGAACAACTCCATTTCAGCAAAGCCGTTGTCATCGGCGGCATCCACATTCAGCACAACCTCGTCGATGCTGGTGGTCGTCGGAAGATGCTCAAAAGCGAGCACGGGCGTATTGCCATCCTGCGAGGCGGCACTGCGCGCGGCGTTGTAAGCATTTACCCGACCAAAGCCCACGTGGCGGTTCCAGCCTTTGCTGTTGTAGGGATAGCGTTCTATGGGATCGGCGCTTTCAAATAAAACCTGTTCCAGGTCGCCGGCGGAAAGCGACGGATTTACTGACAGGGCAATCGCCGCTACCGCGGAAACATGGGGGCAGGAAGCGGAGGTGCCGCCAAATGTCGGATTGTAATCGCCCTCTTCAAAACCGTCTTTACCGGTGATGTCCGTGGTGTAAACGGCGGTCGGCGCAACCAGGTCCAGGTTATCGCCGTAGTTACCGCCCCATTTACGGTTATTGTCGCGGCTGCCCTGGTTTTTCTTTTCATCGAACATGTTGCTGGCGCTCACTGAAACCACTTCCTCCATCGCGCCGGGCCAGTCCACAATGCCGTGGCCCTTGTTGCCGCTGGAAAAAACGATCAGGCAGCCTTTCCCGTCGCGGCCCTGGGTATAGGCGCGGCGAATCGCATCGGCCACCACTTCGTCGGGTGTGTCGCTGCTCCAGCTGTTGGAGAGAATATCGCAGCCGAACTGCCAGGCGTAATCAATGGCTTCAGCGATATCTTCGCTGCTGCTGGCGCCTTCGCGGGTCATCATCTTTGCCGGCAGCAGGCCTGCCTTGTAAGCCAGACCGGCCACACCGATGCCGTTGTCCGTTTGGGCGGCGATAATTCCGGCGACGGCCGTACCATGACCGTGGGAGTCGTTGCCGTTTTCATTCTGCTCGTAGGTAAAATCCCTGCCCGGGTCCACGATGTTGGCGCTGAGGTCGGGGTGGTCCAGGTCAATCCCGCTGTCCAGCACGCCGACGATTATCCCCGCGCCCGGGTCCGTTCCCTGCGTGCGCACAAATTCCCAGGCCCGTTCGGCATCCGTGTCCGCGCCGGCAAAGCCTTTAACCGTGGACGGAAATCCTTCCGATGCGGCTGATGGAACTTCCTGGCCCGCATTATTAAGCGCCCATTGCTGGTCATAGTAGGTGTCGTTGCTGTTCATGATCTCGCCGTCCACGTAGAGGAAATCGGGGCTGGCCCAAACGGTTTCGCTCAACTCATGGAACAGGTTGGCGCCGCTCAGGCCGTCGAGCCCGCTCTGCTTGCGCGCGCTTAAAATCCAGGTGTCTTTGGCCAGTTGGCCTACAACATCCACATTATACGGCGTGGCGATTGCTTCAATGGCATCGCGCTCCAGACCGGGTTGAAAACGGGCAATAAAACGATCGTGAATAATATTGCGGATGCCTCCGCGCTGAAAAACAGGCGCGGCCATTTTGACGGCAGGTAACCGGCGTAGATTATTGATCAGGTCGCTTACGCGGCTTTCCCCCGAGCGGTTTTGCAGCACAACCAGTCGTGTTGCCGGGCCGGCAAGTGATCGCAGCTCGCGCAGTTCCGCGCCCAGGACAGACCGCAGCAAAGAACGCGCCTCGCTGTCCGTCACCGCCTGGTCAAAGCGCACACTGATCTGGTCATCGACCAGGTTGAGGTTAACCGGGCGGTTGTCATAGTAATAGTAATTCTGCCGGGCCACGGCGGATGCAGCCATAAGAGCGATAAAAAATACAACGCAGGCAAAGCGACGCATAAGGATTCTCCGTACCGTTTCAAAAGTGAGTTGTCGTTTTTGGATAGAGCAAATATAAGCCAAACATCTCTCTCTTTTTTGGCATGGGTCAAAAATTGCGCGGATTTTCCCGCGCCGGCAGGCTTAAAGAGCAAAAGTATAAAAGTGAGAATGATAACGATAATGAGAAGGAAAAAGAGCCTGAATTGCGCAATGGATTGCCGTGTATCTGAAATAAGTATTAATTTTTAACACCTTAACACCTTAACACCTTAACACCTTAACACCTTAACACCTTAACACCTTAATACCTATCCCCCACCCATTCTGCCGCGCAGCTCGTCGATGTGGCTGAACCAGCGTTCATCACAGGCGGCGCAGCTGCCAGGTTTACAGAGCAACTGGTGCGCGTTATTGCGGAAAAAGGGCAAGCCTTCTTCCACCAGCATTGACGTTCGAGCCAGGTAGCCTTTTTGCATCGGCGCCGGTAAAGGCTGTATCAGGTCCTTGTCCAGCAGGTACTCTTCAAAGCGGATAAAGCTTTTGCTGCAGCCCGGCACCTCACGCAGCTTCTGGCGTCCGTTTTCGGAAAGGCCCGCCGGCCGTACATCGAGGTAGTGCCAGCAAAAGGTATCGGACCAGGGTACGGGTGCCTGTGTCTCCAGCCAGTGCCCAAAGCTCAGCGATGTGAAATCACAACCCAGAAGCAGAACCCACGCGTTATCACGTTGCGCCAGCCAGTCCAAAACGCTGTCTTTACCTAGCGGACTGGAGGGCGTTTTGCCAGTATCGAATTCTTCAGCGATCCTGCCGTAAAAGACAAATGAATGCGTGGCTGAGGCCGTTCGCGCTACGCCGGGCATTTGGCGGAAATACTCGGAAACAGCACCCACAGCAGAGGGTGTATCCTGCCGGGAAAAAGGCGTGACCGCTTCGTTTGACTTTTCAAACGTGTAGCTGAACGCAGGCATTATCAGTGAGCCTTCAGGAAGCAGGCGCGATCGCAGGCTTTCCAGCAGAATCTGCGGCGTAATCCCGGGGAAAGCCGCGCGTATCCGGCGGAAGGCGGCATGCAGAAGAAGATGGCTTTGAGACGGTAAACCTATCTTCTCCCAATAAGCCTTTAACGCTTGCAAAACAGCTTCCATAAAATTTTGCTTTCTCTGTTATTAATCGTAAGTTCTGCGATCTGTACCTGATAACTAACCAATCATTTATGGAGATAGCAATGAGAAAAATGCTTTTTGTTCTGATCGCTTTAATGGCCGTTTCCTGCACGCAAAAACAGCAGGGCGCCAAACTTGAGCCCGGAACACCAAATTACGAACTGGCCAAAGAACTTTCAGAAAAAGTTGAATGGCTCGATCCTGATAAAAACATGGTTTTGGCCACAACATCTATTTACGATGTAACCGCCGGTGACGTGGTACGCCAGATGCGCCTGAACTTTGGGCCGCAGACAGCGATGCTTAAGCAGCAGAACGCGGAAAACCTGAAGAGCCTGGTAAAAGAATACGCGTCGCGCCTGGCCGATCGTCAGATCGTTCTGGATGACGCGGAAGATCTGGGCGTGACGGTAGCCGACAGCAGCGTCGATAACATTATGGAGCGCCAGTTTGCCCAGGCCGGCGGGCGCGAAAACTTTGAGAAGTTTCTGAATCAGCATAATATCAAACTGGAAGACCTGCATCAGGAAATCAAAGCGCAGGAAATAGGCCGCATGTATATCCAGAAAAAGAATGAAGATAAGCTGGAAGTGAGCGAAAGCGCCATCGATAGCCTGCAGGCCATGGACCGCTATGCTACGGTGCGCCACGTGCTGCTGATGACCCAGGGCAAGCCGGAAGAGGAAAAAGCCCAGGTAAGAAACAAAATGGAAGATATCCTGAAGCAGGCCCGTGAAGGTGAAGACTTTGCCGAACTGGCCAAAGAGTATTCCGAAGATCCGGGCTCAAAAGAAAAGGGCGGACTGTACGAAGACTTCCCGCGCGGACAAATGGTACCGCCGTTTGACAGCGCTGCCTTCAACCTGCCCATCGGCACAATCAGCGACATCGTGGAAACGCGCTACGGCTTCCACATTCTGCAGATCATAGACCGCAAAAAGGAAGACCGTCCGCGTGAAGCCCTGGCCAACGAACTGCGCCAGATGCGCATGCGCAACGTTGTTGAAGAGACTTACGAAAAGCTGCGCGAAGAATATGACTTCGAACTAAAAATCAGCTAACAACGCTGATTGCATTTTTGGAACGGCTGCTGTTTTTCAGTGGCCGTTTTTTTTTTTGACAGGATACTCAGGATGGACAGGATATAATCAGCTGGAGTTTCGCCTCTGACAATCGAACACCCTGAACTCGTTTCAGGGTCTCCGGAAAAACGTTCATTCCAGGAAAACAATTAGTCTGCATCCCCCATAACCATAACACGCTTTATCGTACTTTTTGTATATTGCTCTAACCTTAAACTTTTGCGGTTAAGACGTGCGACAAAAATTTATTCCTTTTCTAAGCATCATGTTAATAGCCTTGTGCTATGCCTGCTCTGAAAGCCCGTCCATCTTCAAAGACCAGGAATTAACCCTGGACGTGGACGCCGCAGTAACGGAATGCTGGATAACCCTGAGTAGCAACCCGCTGAAGGGCGACGCCACCTATATAGTGCAGCGCGATACAACCATTCTATTTGAAGGCAGGCTGCAAAGCGCCGACACCCTCCTCCACGACACGGACCTGCAGCCGGCCACAACCTATAGCTACAGCGCCTGGGCCCGCAAAGGTGGCGACAGCAGCGAACGCAGCAGCTTGACCGTAACCACCATGGACACCACCAGCCACGACTTTATCATTACTGATTATATTTTTGGCACCGAAGACATTAGTGAATTTTATGATGTCGTAGTTGTCAATGATAATCTCGTCATAGCCGTTGGAGAGTTTTTTGTAAATGGCAATCGTTATAACATGGCCAGATGGGATGGCAGTGACTGGGAATTTGAAGCATTGATAGTACCGTATTTTGGGTTTGACTATGATCCAGGTTTTTCTGGCGTTGAGTTTAAAAAAGACGTTTGGCTATCAAGTGGAGCAACGTTATATAGATGGAATGAAACGGTACGCTCTTCTTTGTTGATGCGTGAATATCTAAATTCATCAGACTATAGTTTGCTGTATACTTTTTTTGCCCTAACAGATACTTCTTTTTATTTCGGGGCCAAAAATGGCAATTTGATCTATTCCAATTCCAAGACCTATCATTTGATTCCCAACACTATTGAGCTGCCGGTAAACGATATCTATGGGATATACAATGAGCTTACGCAAAAGATGGATGTTTTTGCTACCCTTGGAAACAAATATCAGCTTACAGAAGGCGAGCTTCTTCAGGTAACCCCAAGTTCCGCTAACCCTGTCTTTGATTGGAAAAAGGCTTTAAAGGCCTATTCAATATGGGGCAAGACTACAGATAAAATATATACGGCAACAGATGACGGCATCTGGGTTTATGATAGATCTGAAAAATGGAAGCAAGATCAACGCTTTCAGGGAAATGAATTAAAACATCAAATACGCGGAAATGATATTAACGACATATTTGTAGTAGGTGATTTTCTGTTTATTTCCCATTTCAATGGCAAAACGTGGAAACAACTTAAAAGAGAATCCAGCGGTGGCTATGCCCAGTGCTCAGTGAATGGTAATACAGTTGCCGTTTGTGGATATAAATCAAATCAAGCCGTTGTGACAATCGTTCAAAGACATTAGAACTATAAAAAAAGCGTTGCCCCTGCCAATTGGCAAAAAGCAACGCTTCCGGGGAAGGTGCGCTACCCCTCGGTTATTTGCGGCGCGTGTAATGTATCTGCCAGTTCACTGTCCAGCTTTCGCCGCCATCCTCCGATTTTTCCCAGTTCCAGTCAAAAGCATCCTGTTTAATGTTGTACCACACCATGCGCTGCATAATGGTCTTGCCGTTGCGCTCAAAGCTGCGCGAAAGGACCATCCTGTCACTCTGCCAGCCGCCTTCAAAATCCAGATAGCCGCCGCTGTTGTCCACCCAGGTTTGCCGCCAGACGTTGGCCCGCGGGTCGTAAACGGAAACGCTCTTGCCGATCAGCGGCTTTTCATCGTTGGCCTCAAACTGCTCATACACTACGCAGCTCCCCAGTATTTTACTGACGCTGTTGCTGCCGCTGCCGCCTTCCCAGCTGGCATCCCAGTTACCCAGCCAGAAGTCGAACTGTCTCGCCTGCTCGCTCTGGCAGGGCTGCTGCTGGGCAATGGCGAAAAGCATCGTTAAGGCCAGCAGCGTGATGCGAAAGGATGTAAGAATCATGTCGGTTACTCCTTTTTCTGTGGTGATTGGTTCAGGCCTGTGCCGGAACTTTAGGCAGCGCCCGGATCATCAGGATAACAACGACCAGAAACCAGAAGCCGAAAAAGGGCCCGGGGTCAACCAGACCTACATTGCCGGCATTATGCGGAAAAGCGATGACGTTAAACGAAAGCCCGGTCGCGGCTATCACAATGCCCAGTATGCTGACGATACGGCCGAAACCCGGCCGATGCCACATAGACAGCGCCACCAGGATCACACCCAGCGAGATAAAAATATCAAAGGCCATATCCACGCCGGCCTGGCTGGAAAAAACACCGCGGTAAACCGCCTTGTATATTTCTTCCTGTGACGGACCTTCCGCCCCGGCAATCAGCTCACGCATCCTCACGCGGTTGGCGCCCTGCATGGTGGCCATGATCGTATGGGTGACGCCGGACAATACCAGGAAGAGCGTCCCCAGCTGCGCCGCTATGCTGCCGCGTTCGTGTGTAAGCAGCTTATACAAACCGGTTACGGACACAATCATAAACGGGCCGAAGGCGAAGAACAGAAGACGGTTCACGGAGGGTGATATGGAAACCTGTGTGGCCAGCAGGTAGCAGGCGTCCGCCGCGAAGCCGCTGATGATAGCAATTTGTATCCATTTTTTTAGTTCTGTGTTGCTCTGCATAATTTTTCCTCTGTTCCTGATTGTTCGACTGCCTGCTTTACGAATATTGTCAGCGTATCAGTACCATTTTGCGTGTGGCTACAAAAGCACCGGCGCGGATACGGTAAAAATAGAGCCCCGAAGCGACGGCTTCACCTTTTTCATTGCGGCCGTCCCAGGTTACGTGATGCTCACCGGCGTTCATCGGGTTGCGTATCAGCGTTCTGATCTTTTGCCCCGCGCTGTTGTAAACCGCCAGTTCCACGTCAGACCTGGCCGCCAGCGAAAAGGCAATCCGCGTAGAAGGATTAAACGGATTGGGGTAGTTGCCCTGCAGGGCGAAACGCAGCGGCTTTTGCGTATCATCGCCGATTGACGAGGCCAGGGCGATGTTAAAGGTCATGCGCTTGGCCCACATTTGCTGTTCCGGATTGTTACGCGCCTCGATGATGATCTCGGTGCGGTGCAGCCCGATAGAGAGTTGCGGCGGATAAAACGTAAAAGTGACTTCATGCGAATCCATCGGCGCCACTACAAACATTTCCGGCTCCACCTTCTGGCCGCTGCTGTCCGTTTCCGAGCGGATGTTGGTCAGGTAGGCCGTCAGCGTGTCCGGCGCGGTGCCCGAGTTGTAAACATAGAATGAAGTGTCCACTTCGGCAACATCGTTCAAAATGCGTCCGAATGAAAAGCCGGCTTCGGACATTTGAATGTCCGGCAGGGCGCCTGTCATGCGGATATAGTTTTCCCGGGTGAAAGTCATGCTGTCCGTGGCCGTTCTTACGGTCAGCGTCACCGAATAGAGGCTGTCATCGTCGTTAAAACCATAGGACGGATTTTGCTCTTCGGAATCCGTGATGCCGTCTTCGTTAAAATCCCAGGCATAAGAGACAACGGGCTGGTCAGGATCGGCAATGCTGAGATCTTCAAACTGCACCGTCAGCGTGTCCGGCCCGGTGACATTATCGGCTCTGAAGTTGGCACGCAGAAATCCTGCCGGCACCTCTTCCCGGATAGACAGAAACTGGTTGGCGGAAAGCTCGCCCATCTCTGTTTTCTGTCCCGATGGCCATTCCACGATCAGCGAATCTACCGTGGATGTCTGGGCCAGGCCGAAATGGGCGCGCAGGCTGTTGTGGCTGTTAAAACTGTTCTGTGCGGAAATCTCGCGCATCTGCCAGACCGTCTCATCGCCGATTTGAGCGCGTACACGCACTTTGGCGCCAATGGCTGCTTTGTTGGAGACCGTACCCTCCAGCGAGACGATCAGCCAGTTGTTGCTGTTGCCGCTTTCATTGAGGTAATAGCCGGCTCCGTCGCCGCCGCCGGAAATAAAGACGTCCAGGTCGCCATCGTTGTCCACATCGCCCAGCGTAACGCCGCGGGTGGCGCCGGTCTTAACAAAAGCAGCGGATGCTGAAACGAAGGTGCCGTCATCATTGCGGAAATAGAGATTGCCGCTTTCGCTGCTGATGATGACATCCAGGTCGCCGTCATTGTCCAGGTCGCCCCAGCTGTTGGCCAGGTGGTTGCCGGCAATGGTCATGGCATTCTGCACGGAGTTGTAGGTACCGTTTTCATTGACATAGAAACGGTTTGGCGCGCCGCCGTAGTTGGTAATAAAACCATCCAGATCGCCGTCGTTGTCATAGTCCACCCAGTTCCAGGTCTGGCCGTCCTGTTCGTCTGTGGCAAAAGGCAGATCGGTTATGCGCACCAGGTCGGCCGTGCCCGTTTCCTGCAGCATATTGCGGTAAATATTGTCCGGCGCCGAAGTCCCGGCGGGACCGCTGCCGATAAACAGGTCGATGTCGCCGTCCAGGTCAAAATCGTTCCAGGTGGCAACGGTGTATGGCGCGGTGTTCTGCGTAAAGTGAAAGGTATCCACTTTGGTGAAGCGACCGTCGCCGTCATTATGCAACAGGTGAGACGGCGTCGGCAGCCCGATAAAGCCGGCCGGGTGAGCGATAACCACATCCACGAAGCCGTCGTTGTCATAATCGCCCCAGGCGCCGGTCCAGCCGCGGTTATCCACGTCGCGGTTCAGGTCGCCGCCCGTGCTTTCCGTAAATGTGCCGTCGCCGTTATTGAGGTATACCAGGCTGGGATTGCCGGCGTAAAAGCAATCCAGGTCGCCGTCATTGTCGGCATCGGCCCAGGATGTGCCGTTACCAAGCTGAATATTGATATTACTGCCGATAACCGTGTTCAGTTGTTCAAAGTCACCGCCGCCCAATCCGCGAAACAGAAAGGTGTTGGTGTTGTAAAGGTCCAGCACACCATCGTTGTCAAAATCGATAAACGCGGTGCCGGAATAGTTGCCCGGATAATTGGCGCTGACAACAGGATTGCTGTCATCGGTAACTTTAGTGAATGTTTGCGCCCATAAAAAAACAGGCAGCGTGATCAGTAGAATGATCGATTGCAGTCTCATGGCTCCCCCATGTTTGGTTTGACAATTGACTGCAATATACGCTGCCTGTATGGCGGGTAAATCCCCTCGTTTGGGTGATTTTTTCAGACAAGTTTTTGGGAAAGGGCCTTCTCGATGGCCTCGGCGCGGGAGTGTACTTCCAGTTTGCGGTAAATATTTTTTATGTGTGTGCGGATTGTTTCCTTGTCCACGTATAAATCATCGGCGATCATGGTGTAGCTTTTGCCTTTGGTCAGTAGTTCCAGCACCTCGGTTTCGCGCGGGGTAAGCGGTGATTGCTGGTTGCGCTGGAAGGAGGAGATCACCTTGCGGGCAATGGCCGTGCTCATCGGGGCGCCGCCGTTATGCACATCGCGGATTGATTCGATCAACCGCGCCGGCTCCACGTTCTTGGTGAGATAGCCGCAGGCACCGGCGCACAACGCTTCGAACACCAGGTCGTCATTGTCCTGCACGGTAAGGATGATGATATCCTGCTGCGGGCGCTGTTTTTTCACCTGCCGCGTGCCCTCAATGCCGCTTATGCCCGGCAGCCCCACGTCCATCAGGATCACGTCCGGGTCCAGCGTTTGCAGGTTTTCCAGCAGAGGCTCGCAGGCCTCGTATGAAGCAATCAGCGAAAAGCCCGGTGTGTAGGCGAGCAGACTGCTTAAGCCATCGCGGATTAGTTCATCGTCTTCCACAACGGCCACACTGATCATCGTTTCATCTTTCATGTACTTCCGTTCCTTTGTTATTTGTAACCTGCTTATGAATACGCCCGGCCACGATCCGGCGCAATCCCCCTTGTTGGGTGATTTTTCCGCGGCAGGTTATTTCCGTGCCGGCGCCCGGTTCCGAATGTATTTTTAGCAGTACATCGCTTTTTTCGGCGCGCATGCGCATACTTTCCAGTCCGATGCCGCGGCGAACGTTATGCGGATCAAAGCCGTTGCCGTCGTCGCGCAGTGTTATTGAAAACTCATTGCCGCTGCAGGCAAAACGCAGGCTGACGCGGGCGGCCCCGGCGTATTTAAAAATATTGTTCATCGCCTCCTTAAAGATCAGCGGAATATGGCGGCGGCGGTCCATGTCCAGAAAAAGCTTTTGCATGCGCTGATCAAAACCATCCACCTGGAAATGTACGGAGCTGCCGTCAAACAATTCATCACCAAAATCTTTCATGCGGATGGCCATTTCATAAAAGCTGTCGTTGCGCGGATCGATGGCCCAGATAAAGTCACGCGCGCCCATGTAAAGCTGATTGGTGTTATCCTGGATCTGGCTGATCATTTTGCGCAATTCGGCTTCGGAAAACGTGGGCAAAAGGTCCATCTGGCGGCAAAGAAAGGCGATACGTGTAAGACGGTGTCCCAGCTCATCGTGGAAATCGTGCGCCGTTTTGCTGCGCACACGGGCCTGTTCCTGCACGCGGATGCGTTCGCGCTCTACCGCCTGGCGTGTTTTATGCGACAGATGCCGGCGATAGGCCAGAACAACAATCAGCAAAGCGACGGAAACAGCCAGCGCGTAAAACCAGCCGGTTTGCCAGAAGGGCGGCGTAATGGTCAGAAAAAGCCGCGCCGGCCGCGGATTCCACAGGCCGTCATTGCTGGCCGCCCTTACCTGGAAAACATAGCTGCCGGGACCCAGGTTGCTGTAAACCGCCGAACGCCTTTCCCGCGTGTACTGCCAGTCCCGGTCCACGCCATCCAGTTTGTAGGCGTAGGTTATCTTGGCCGGGTGGCTGTAATCCGGGGCCACAAAGCTGAATTCAAGCACGTTCTGGTCGTAGGCAAGCTGCATTGTGCGCTCTCCGCTGAACGCCGCCATATGTGTAGCTTCTCCGCCTGGATTGTTCACCACGCGCATACGCTCGATTACCGTGCGCGGAGGCAGCGGATTGCTGCGCAGCTCTGCCGGGTCAATGCGGTCCAGGCCATGCTGCCCTCCAAAATAGAGCCGTCCTTCGTGATCACGTAAAGCCACACCACGGGTAAGCAGCGCGGCCGCCTGCAGTCCGTCGTTGCGGTCAAAATGGGTCATGGAGAGATCGACCGTGTTAAGCCTTGTTACGCCTCCGTTGGTGCTGATCCACAAAAAGCCGTCCTCTGCTTCCAGAATACCTTTTATCATGTTGCCGCTAAGGCCGTCTTTTTCAGTGAGCGCCTTAAAGTGACCGGTTACGGGATCGTAGCGGTTCAGACCACCGCTGTATGTGCCCAGCCACAGGTAGCCGGCGCTGTCTTTATGCATCACTGAAACGGTAAGATTGTTTAGATGATATGGCGGCTCACCGGGCAAAAAACGCTCCACGCGGCCGCTGTTTTTGTCCAGCCTGTTCAGGCCGCCGGCCGCCAGCCCGATCCACAGATATTTGTCCTCGTTCAACAGTGACCAGACAAAGGGTGACGAAAGGCTTTGCGGGCTGCTGCCGGTATGCCAGAGACGCCGGTGTCCTGTTTGATGGTTAAAAAGTACCAGCCCGTTGTTGTCCGTACCGATCCACAGATGGTCGGCATCTTCAGCCGTGATGCAGCGAATGGGCGCGTTTTTGGTTATGCGTTTTTTAGAGATCATCGTGCGCGCCAGTGTATCCCAAAGGGCTAACGAGCCGTCGGCCATTCCCAGCCACAGCCCGTTGTTTTCGTCATAATGCAGGGCACTGATGTGGCCGGCGTCCGGATCTTCGTGCCATATGATTTTTTTATCGCGCAGAATGGCCAGTTTTCCGCCCGCCGCCGCGTAAATATTTTTGCCCGTCGTCTCTGTCGCCGTGATGTTGTTTTCAGCGCTGAGCACTTTTGTAAACCCGTTTTTGTAGGGCGTATGGTAAAAAGCGCCTTCATGCTCGCTGGCAATCCAGAGGCCGCCGCGATCGTCCTTGAACATCCGTGTGAGATAGAGCGCCCGGGCGCGTGAAGTGAAAGAGTCTTTTTGAATTGTGGATGTTGCCAGGTCGAATCTGTAAAAATGAGCGGCGCCATTGGCCGTAATCCAGATCTCGCGGGTGGATTCCAGCAGGCGCATGCTGCTAAGCCTGTTTGGTTGATTGTCCGGTTGCCAGATGTAGCCTGTCTTGCCGGGGATAATATTTTCTTCGATCCGCGCGAGCCCGTTGGCGGTAAGGGCAAACAGCGTGTTTTCGTGCAGGGCCATGCGTAGCACCGGGGCCCGGTCGGAAATGGTATAGATTGTCTCGTAATAGGCGTCCCCTTTTTCCACCCGGAACACCATGATCTGGCCGTTTTGCGTGGCCACCCAGACATTTTTGCCGCGCGCCAGCATCGTGCTGATGCGCGCCTCAAATTCCGCGAAAAGCTGTTGGCTGAACTGCCCGTCGGGCTGAAGGAAAAGACGCATAATACCGCCGTTTTTCAGAGCCAGCCAAATGCCGCCGCTGCCGTCGAAAGCGATACGGTAAGCATCGGCGGAGGTAATGCTCAATGGTCTGGAGGAATCCGGCGGGATCATATCCAGGCCGGCGGGCGTGGCCAGCCAGACACGGCCCTGATCATCGACCTGCATATCCTGTATCAGGTTGCTGCTGAGGCCGTTGGATGAATTGAGCCAGCTAAAGCGCTGATCCTCAGGGTGATATACGGCCACGCCACCAATACCAAGCTGGCAGTAGATGCGTCCTTCCTTATCGCACAACAGCCGGTTAATCCAGCTGCCGGCAATCGCTGACGAGTCGCCCGGCTCATGACGGAAAATACGGATGTTTTGGCCGTCAAAACGGTTCAGGCCGTCGTGCGTGGCCAGCCAGATAAAGCCGTTGGGATCCTGGACAATGTCGGAGACAAAGATATCGGAAAGGCCGTTTCGCGGAGAAAGGTTCTGAAAGGAAAGCGACCCTGCGGATAAAATGGTACTGATGGTAAGCGCAAGAAGAATGGCTCGCACGATTTTGGCTCCGTTTGTTTTGGTGGCGCAAAAACTAAGAGTACGGCCAGGCCCCCACAAGGTTGCTTTTGCTTGTGGCTGTTTGGGTTAATAAGCTGTAAAAGAATCGGTGTGGGAGGTATTACGCGGAGGTCAGTAAACGGCCGGCTTTCTCCTGAAGCTGTTCAACCGTGAAAGGCTTTTCCAGAAATCCGTCCGGTTTGATGGAAGCGCCGCGCTCAAAATGTGTCTTATTGCTAAAGCCCGATATGACGAGAACTTTGCCGCAGAAATCCATTTCACGCAGGTGGAGCAGAACCTCGTCACCACCCATACCCGGCATGATCATGTCGAGAATAATGAGCTTATATTTCTTGCCGCTTTGGATCAGGGCAAGACCCTCTTCACCGCCGGACGCGCCGTCCACAGTGTAATCCTTCATCTGCAAGGCGTCTTTTATCATTTCACGCATACTGCTTTCGTCATCGATTACTAGCACGGTTCCTTTTGCCTCGACGGTTTGCCGCGGTTTATTGCTGCGCTTATCCGGCTGCTCCTGCAGCTTGCCTGCCGGAAAAAAGAGGCTAAATGTCGTGCCTTCCCCCGGGACCGAATCGACGCGGGCAAACGCCTTGTTGCTGTTAAGATAGCCATGTACAACGGAGAGGCCCAGACCGCTGCCGCGGGCGCGCTCTTTTGTGGTGTAAAAAGGCTCAAAAATTTTGTCCCGGATTTCTTCACTGATGCCACGGCCATTATCGCGCACGGATATGAATACATACGTGCCCTCTTCCAGACCGTGTGCTTCGGGTATTTCTTTGCGCGTCAGCTGCCGGAAACCGCAGTCCACCTCAATGCGGCCTTCATGTTCTATGGCATCCGCCGCATTTTGCAGCACCTGTTGCAGGATTTGATCAAGCTGTCCCGCATCTGCCAGAACGGGCAGAACGCCATCCGGGCAGCTAAAGGTAACGGAGATGTTCTTTTTTATATCAGCGGTGAATTCGGCGATGCTTTTTTCAATGCGTGCTCGTAAGTCAAAATCTGTTCTCACAGTGCGCGTGCGGCGGGCAAAAGCCAGCATTTGCTTGGTAAGCAGAGAACCTCGTTGCGCGCTCTGTTCGATTGTTTCCAGGGCGCCGTAGTCCGCGTCCTGCTTGCTTTTTTTAAGTTTCAGCAACGAAGCATAGCCAAGGATAGCTCCCAGCAGATTGTTAAAATCGTGAGCAATGCCGCCGGCCATCTGGCTGATCGTTTCCATCTTTGCCAGGTAGCTGTTTTGTTCATGCATTTTCTGGCGGTCGGTGATGTCCTTGATCGTACCGCGCCAGCCGCTCACATCGCCCTTTTTATCAAACACCAGGTCGGCGGAGAAAAGCACAATGCGCAGGCCCGAACGCGTTTGCAGGTTCAGCGTAACATCACGCACGGAGCTCGTTTCAAGAAGGCGGCTGCGTGTGTCTGCCCACTGCGGGTCAGCTTCAAAAAACGCATCCAGAGGGATGCCCGCAACCTGCGCGGGGTTTTCCTTGTCCAGCAAACTGGCGCCCGCCGCGTTAATCTCATTTATTATGCCCGAAGCGTCGGCAAAAAAGAGTAAATCGTGCGAATGCCGAAAAAAGTCACGGAATTTTTCTTCCGATAGCTTTAATTCATCCGTGCGCCGTTGCACCTCTTCTTCCAGCATCCTGGCCTGCTTTTGGCGGTTTACTGCCAGGTAGCTCACGAATACCATTGTTACCATCAGCGCCGTTACCAGAAGCGCGAACCACAACCTTTTATAAAAAGGCACGGTTATAACAATGGGTGACGATTGCACGATACTGCTCCAGGCGCTTTCCGGGCTGCGCGCTCGTAATTTAAAAATGTACTCACCCGGCGGAAGTCGGTTGTATCGCGCTTCGCTTATCCTTAGCGGCTTTTGCGTTACCCACTGTGCGTCAAACCCTTCCAGCATATATTGCGCCTCGATTTCGTTTTCATCACGGAAGGAGATCACAGCAAAGTTAATGTCGATCGTATTACCGGGGGAATGCAGCTTTTGAGTGCCGGCGGGTGCGATTTCCCCGTCGTTATGGACCACGGAACCAATTTCCACTACCGGTGCAGGTATATCCGAGCGATCGTAATTGTAATCGTATATGGTAATCCCGAAATCGCTGCCCAGCCAGATGCGACCTTTGCTGTCCTGAAGGGCGGCGCTGCGGTTCATCTCATTGCCGGCCAGCCCGTCATCATGGGTGAAACGGCGGCTTTTTTCACCATCCCAGAATACAACACCACGGTCGGTGCCAATCCAGAAATTTTCTCTGTCATCACGGATGATTGAATAAACGGGATAATCGATTGGGGGAAAGCCGCGCGCCGCTGCCAGGGAGTCGCCCTCAACACGGCTTAGACCGGCAGCCGTACCGACAAGCAGGTTGCCGTTTTCTTCGGCATAAAGCGCGTAAGTATTGTTCCGAAAAGAATTGCCGGTAACACGGTAGACCTTGTAAGTCTTGTCCTTCTTAATATGGATAATACCCGAGATATCGCTGGCAAGAAACAGCGAACCGTCCGTACCTGCAAAAATCTTGCGGGCGTTGCCGATGCCTTCGGGAATGGTAAAGAAGAGCTTGAAAGTATCTCCGGTGAACATATAAATACCGCGTTTGATCATCGCCCATACCCGGTCTTTCGCGTCTACACAGACGGATACATGGCCGGGCCTGTCCTGCTTGAAATACCAGGTAGTGGCGTTACCCTTTATGCGTGATATGCCGTGGAAAATGGAAGCGCTCCAGATGGTACCGTCATTCTGCCTGGCCAGATCCCATATCCTCGAAACACCATGTTCCAGGCTGCCGGTTTCTTCCGTTACCGCTACCCTGGTGAAGTTCTCGCCGTCGTAGAACGTGTATCCGGTGTTATGTCCCAAAACAAAATGGCCCGGTTTATATTCTACAATGGCGCTCACCTCATCGTTTAGCAATCCCGAATTTTTATTAAGTGTTATAAAGCGCCTGGATGATATTTTGCTGATGCCTACGGAAGCGATCATCCATAGGTTTTTTTCGCGATCCTGAAAAACGGATGATGGCACATCCATGAGTAAACCGTTTCTCCTGCCCAGCTCCATAATATCGCCACTGTCAAGATCATACTGTAACAGCCTGAAGGCGGTGGGAATGTAGAGGCGATTTCTGTCATCGAGAAAGATATTGCTAAACTCATAAATATTATAAACCCGTTCGAACGCTTTATACTCAAACGTGTTACCTTTTTGCACCGCTATCCAGCCTCTGCCAACGGCAATAAGCTGCCCGCGAAGACCAAAGGTAAAGCCCAGCACACGATGCATATTGTCAAAGCTTATATCAATTTTCTCAAAGCGGTCTCCGTTCAGATGATAGATGCCGTTTTTCGCAAGCACGTATAATGCATTTCCGGCCATTTTCATTTTATATATGTGCGCGGCAGGTAAGCCATGGCGGTTGTCGTATCGCTTCCACTCCCTGCCGTTGTAATGGACCACAACGCCCACGCTTGTGGCGAGATAAATCTCTGTATGACCATTTTTTTCGGAGAGCACCAGGTCGGTTAGAATATAGTCCGGCATACTTGCGTCAGGATTCAGAATATGCCAGCTCTCGTCAGAGAAATAAGCAATACCATATCTTAGATGACTGGAGGCTGCCCAAATGACGTTTCCCCGGTCAGCGGAGACAAAACGGGCGTGGTCCAGAAAAAGCTTTTTATGATGCGTCCAGCTAAATCCGTCATAACTGATTATGCCGGCCCGCGAGGCAAACCACATTCGTCCGGACGGGTCCTGATCAACATCCATGATATTCGGTGATGGCAGACCCTCATCAATGGTATAATTTTTTACGGGATACTGTTGGCCGAACAGCGAAAGCGCGCCAAAAATAAGACAAAAAAAAATGCTTTTACTAAACCCCTGCATCAATAAATCATTCCCGGTAAATAAACTGCAATGTGATTTGTGTCAACTTTCGGCAGCTTTGGAGAAATGTGAACAGGAGGGTGGATAATTAGCCAATTATTTTCACAACTACCACAGTCATGTCATCGGCCTGGTTTTGGCCCTGGGCAAAGCGGACTGCCGCGTCAATAATGTTGCGGCATATCTCTTTTGCCGGCTGATGGTGTGTTTGCAGGATACACTCTTCCAGTATGCCGGATTCATCCAGCATCTGGCCCTCAGGATCGGTCGTTTCCGTGATGCCATCGGTAAGAAAAACGAAGATATCACCCTTTTTATAGACGATCTCGCTCTGGCGCATGTTTTCCGCGAAAGCTTCGCCACTGCCGATGCCCATTCCAAGTCCTTCCGGAGCGATGGAGTTTATGCTTTGCTTTTCGTCGCAGTAGTGGTACAGCGGCAAATGACCGGCGCGTGCCAATTTCAGTAAATGATTATTTACATCAAAGGACCCTGCCAGCGCGGTTATGAAATATTGTTTTTTCATATCCGAAGTGAGAATGGTATTGGCGCGAATAAACAGTTCCGAAGGCTGCAGGCTGAAACTGTTCAGCGAGCGCAGTATACCCTGAATTTTTGACATGTAGAGCGCGGAGGAGGTGCCTTTGCCGCTAACGTCTCCCACCACAACCGTAAGCGCGTTGCTGCTGCCATTCAGGTAATCAAAATAGTCGCCGCCAACCTCCAGCGCCGGGATAGAGAGGCCGGCTACATCCAGCCCGCTGACGGCAGGCAGCTTCTGCGGCAGCGAAGACATCTGGATATCCCTGGCGATGGCCAGCTCGTGCTTGATACGCTCCTGTTGCGCCAGGTCCAGGTAGAGAAAACTGTTTTCCAGGGCAACAGCCAGCCTCGCCGCTGCGGCTGAGAGAAAATCAAAGTCATCCTGGTGGAAAGGGGATTCCGATTGTTTTTCCCCGATAAGAAGGATGGCTTGTAGGGCTCCGCGCGCAGTTTTGGCGGGCACAAAGAGGTTTATCGCGGCGCTTTCGAATGGTCCGGCAAGGTTTCCGCTAAGGTCTGACGGACGTTGTGGCCGCGTTGCGCTTAACAAATTATAATAGAGGCCGGCATGGTTTTTTTCTATTAATGCCTTCCAGCCGTTTGCCTCATTTTGCGGCAACTGAAAGGTCAGTACGATCTCATGGTTCTTATCGAAAACCCCGATGCCCGTTTTCTTCAGGCGCATAACTTCGTGCAGCGTTTTTACAAATACGGTACACAGCGATTGCGGATCAGTTGTCCCGGATAAGGCTGTGCTGATTTCCTCCATCGAGTAGCGGTAGTCAAATTTCGACTGATGAAAGCGCCGGTTTATGAAGCGCTGTACCAACTGCGTAATTTTCCAGGCCAGAAAGATCACGATCGCCGCGAAGACAATAAAAATAATCCTGTCCAGGAAAAGCCGTTGCTGCTGCGGCAGTTCGCGCTCGAGCAGCTCGATCGATGTGGGGCTTATGCTAAGATTCGGCAGTTCGAATTCGCTGCCGGCAAAGGCAAAAAGCACCCATATCGTTAAAACCAGCATGGCCAGCCGCCAAAGAGATGAAACCAGTGTATACTGGAAATTTCGCCGCAACCGGATATTCAACCCCATTAAGGCATAGCGGCCGGTGGTGTATAGGTAGGCCAGCGGAATTAACAGAAAAAAGAGTGTGAGATAGCCTGCATTTACGACAAATACCTGGCCTATATTTGACAATATAAAAAGGAACAAAAAGGCTCCCGCCAGCGCAGCTATTAAACTATATTTGATAGGTCTGCGCAGCACCTTTATTTCCTGGGGTATTTTTTTGTGGTGGAAGAGCATGAACATGCCGAACATCAGTATCATTAGCAGCATACCGGCACCCACAGCCGCCGAGGCGGAAGAGGCGGCAAGCTGAAAATATATCTGGGCAGTAAGAAAAACGGAAGCCAGCACATAAAGAACAATCAGAAACTTCTTCTTTGGAAGCATGTCCAAGGGCCGTGGAAAATAGAACTGGCTGTGAATAAAAAAGGCCAGACTGAGATAACCTGCAGTGGTCAGCAGAATGACGCGTAATACCGAAAAGGCGTCAAACTGCGGCTCCCGCTGCGTATAGGCCACCGTTATAATAAAGCCGACTAAAATGAATGTGCCGGCGATAAGCCTGGCGGCCTTAAAGGAAGGCCTGTTCAGCACATAAAACAATCCGCAGGCGATAAAGAAGAGCCCGACGATTAGCGCGATAATATTGGCAACAAAAATCCCGAAAACGCTCAGAGTGAGATAAAGTGTGATTTCCTCGTTTTGGCGCAGGACGGTATAGGCGATCGTTTCACCGGGCTTGTTCTGGCGCAGGATGAGGTCCGCCTGGAATGTCGACTGGAAGGATTTGCCTTTTATTTTAGTGATCAGGTCGCCTTTTTGCATGCCGGCGCGGTCAGAGGCGCCACCTGGCAATACGCTGAAAACATAAACGTAGTTTGGCAGGCGCGTCGTAAAGCTGTCGGGTACGTGTGTAGCCAGCACGGGCAATCTGTAAGATTGATCCAGCTGCGGCCGGAAGATGTGAAAATAAACCGTATCCCTGGACTGGGCGCGCAGCCGGGCGATCTGTTCCTGCCGGGTTATTTTTTTGTCGTTCAGCCCCAGAAGCAGGTCGCCGTTTTTAACGGAATCGATCATGCCATATTGTTGACTAAAATGGGGTATGGCCGCGGGCAAATCTTTCGTAATGCTTATGCGGGAAGGGGGATCGCGGAACCAGTTTTCGTCTGTTGTTGAGCGGGCATAACGAATAAGACTGATGGCGCTTGTAAGCAAAAGCAGCAAAGTGGCGGTAATAAAAAGGATGCGCGTGCGCGTTTCGTTTTTCATGGCCGGATGTTTATGTATGAATGTATGCTAATACTGCAATAATGCCAGTTGGTTGCAGAGTATAATCAATAATGGGAAATAATTAAAGCGGCTAGATGTCCTTGTCCATTTTTTTAAGCAGTGCCGCCAGTTCCTGAATACGGAAGGGCTTGTTAAGGACTTTGGAAAAACCCATCTCCAAAAACTCGTTCTCTGTCTTTGAAGGGTTGTGGCCGGTTGTCAGGATGCCGCGCAGCCGGGGGTCGATCTTGCGCAGTTCCAGGAAAGTGTCTTTGCCGCTTAAACCGCCGGGCACATTAAGATCCAGAATAGAGAGATGAAGCGATTTTCCCTCATCATAAAGCTTTTGCGTCTTGTCCAGCGCTTCCCGGCCGTTTTCAGCCAACACGGGGGTATAGCCCAGATTTTCCAGGATTTCAGCCGTAATTTCCATGACAAGTTCTTCATCCTCCAACAACAAAACGTACTTCATCTAAGATCCCGGTATTCAAGTTAGCAAAGTGAGTGGCATCTCATTTTCGAATTGGGCGGTTTATTCTTTAACAATAAAAGCAGGAAAATCAGCTGATCAGCATATAAACATAGAAGCTTAAAAAATCCATAATGGCATGGCTCAGCGTTATGGCCACCAGGTTGCGTTTATACCAGTAAAACACAAAGTGAATAATGCCCATGGGTAAAATGGAAATAAGGATTATCGGGCCCTGGTAAAAATGAAAGGAGAGCCGCATAATTATGCTGATGACCAGAACGGCCAGTCCGGGCAAATGACGGCCCAACGCGCTGGTGCTGTATGAGACAAGAACGAATTCCTCGAACATGGCATTAATCCAGGTGAAGAGAACCAGAACGGGAATGGCAATATCAATTACATAGGATGTTCCGGCCGATTCGAAACTGGCATTGCCCACGGAGATATTCAGCGACATGAGGAATTCGCCAAACCAGCGGTACAACAGCAGGTAGGCCAGGTAGTTGGCAATAAACATCACCAACCCCGCCGTAATATGCGATAGACCCGTGGAAATACCGAAATCGCGCCAACCGTATCCGCGCCAGCGCAAATAGAGGGTCAGCAGTATCAGCATCGTCAATTCATAAACGATCAGATAAACGGCATCGGATGTGTCATAGCGTATTTCGCGTGTACCGCCACCCTCACCGGCAGCCCAGCTGAAAGCGGAGTGTACAAAAAAGCCTAAAACGATTAAAACGACGAGTGTAAACTCAACAAAAACATAGACTTTTTGTGATTTTTGTTTTTGCAAATGCAAGATTTTAGTATGTTTCTTTCTGAATTTAATTTAATCGACTAAATTATTGACTATTCTGTCGATAAGTCTTGTTCCCCTATGGTTTATTTTTCGGGTGGGCGCAAATATACATGGAATCATATTACGATACATACAGATTAAGCGGAAATGGCCTACAGAATTGACCTAACATCGCATGAATTCGCACAGCAGTACCAGACACTACCCCCTCTGCCGCAAATCGTAACACGCATCCAGCAAGCCGTGCAGGATGAAGACTTCAACGTGCAGGAAATTACAAAGCTCGTCTCCAGTGACGCCGCGCTGACGGCACAAATCCTAAAAGTTATAAATTCTGCCTATTACGGCCTTAAGCGCGAAATCGGCGATCTGCGCATCGCCATCGCTTTTCTGGGCATTAACGAGATTTACCGTATCGTCCTTTCCCTTTCGGTAATCTCGTCCTTTCAGCTTAAGAATAAAGAACAATTAAAAGATTTCTGGTATCACAGCTATTTTACGGCGCGCAACAGCAAACTGCTGGCGGCGCGTTTTGCCAATTACCTGGACCGCGAGGAGTTATGGGTGCCATCGCTGCTTCACGATATTGGCACTCTTGTCTACCTTAAATTCTATCCTGATTACTATAGTGAGATTTTAAACTATTCCGAGAAGAACGGATGCCTTAACGAAGAGTCGGAAGCGCAGCTCAAGCTGCCTCCATCCGGTCACTTTGGCAGTTTGCTGGCGCGCTACTGGCGCCTGCCGGAAAGCGTTAAAATCGCCTGCGAATCGCACACGCTTTCCGCCCTGCAGAATATTTTGACTTCCGATTCCAAAAGCGACTTTAAAAAGATGATAGCAATCGGCAGCCTCTGCAGCAGTTTTTCCATGCTAAATCTGAAAAAAGAGACACACACCAAAATAAAAGATGCCATCATAAAGGCGCTGGACATCGATGATAAGGAATTCTTGCTGCTTATGGCCGAAATACGCGATGTCCAGATGGAGGTAGAGCAGTTCGCCGGCTCGATCATGAGCTGAGTCTATTTGTCAAGCAGGCCCAGCCGCCTGGCCCTTTTTTCCCAGTTTTCGCGGGCCAGTGCCTGCAGGTCGTCCACACTATCGTACTCATCTGTAATCTCCAGTCCCAGCAGAGTCTCAATAATATCTTCCATGGTTACGATACCGGCCATCCCGCCGTATTCATCCACTACCATGGCAATATGCACGTTTTTATCCACCAGCAGCTTGAACAGCTCGGGGATCGACACAACCTCCGGAACAATCTCAATCTTGCGCTTTATGTCACGCAGGGGCTTTTCGCCGTTATGGTTGATCATATTAAGGAGGATCTCATCTTTTAGCACAAATCCCGTTACGCTGTCTATGGTGTTCTTATAAACCGGGATGCGCGAAAAACGCAAATCCTGATGGTTCTTATGAAATGCCTGAATGCTCATTTCTTCGTCGGCTGCCAAGACGACCGTTCGCGGCGTCATAATATTTTTAACAAGGATAGAATTAAAGTTGAGCAGATTGCGGATTATGGCCGATTCGCTGTCGCGGAAAACGCCGTCTTTTATGCCTATTTCGGCAATAGCTCTAAAGTCCGCCCGCGAAAGAACACTTTTCTTTTCATCGCGTTTGATCAGCTTTGTAACCAGTTGGCTGACCCAGACCGCCGGATAAAGGGTATAAACCAATATCTTGGTTAGCGGAGCGGCAAAAGGCGCCAGCGTACGCCAGTACATGGCTCCTATGGTTTTGGGTATAATCTCGGAGAGAAAAAGTATCAGCAGGGTGAGAATGATCGATACAAGCGTAAGGTACTCAACGCCCCAGATTAACTGCGCCTGCGCGCCGACGCCCGCGGCACCGGCCGTATGGGCGAACGTGTTCAGTGTGAGAATAGCTGAAAGTGGCCGGTCGATATCATCCTTCAGCATTTTCAGATCTTCTCCGGCTTTTTTGCCATCCTGAATTTTGATGTTTATGTATGAAGGTGTTACACTTAGCAGGATTGCTTCCAGTACAGAGCACAAAAATGAAAAGCCCAGCGCGATAGCCAGGTATACAAACATTAGTGTCATGCTATTTTTAAACCCGCAATTTTTATGTTAAAATTAAGGATTATCATAAAAAAACCATAAATTATTGCCATGCCAGTCGCCTAATATCATAATCAAAAACGGCATTTACAAAAACTCAATTACTCGTTTAACAAAAACCAGCAGAGGAAATTATGAAACAAACCGGTTTTTTGCTGATAAGCGTTTTCCTTCTTGCCTCCTGTGCCGCCTACAAGCACCTGGAGCCTGAACCGGAAATAAGTCCTGAAGAAAACGACTATATCGAATTAAAGGATGACAAAGACTTTTTTGAGCTGGACGAAGGTAAAAAGTATTATATCGCCTTTCCGTCGCCACTGGAAAATAATTTTTATTTGTTGATTAAGGTGTCGGACGATGGTGCCTTGACGACCGTGATGAGCACGATGTTTGATAAAAACGAAGGTCCGGGGCAGCCCATCACAAACGAGGCACCGGCGGGCAGCGAAGAAAAAGCTTATGCCGTAAACCGCACCGGTCAGACCTACTACTGGGTCATTGAGCGGGTACCGCGGGATATGAAGCTGCTGATGAATTACCGCTACCTGCCGCAGTGGCGCTACCAGTTCGAAACGCAATATGAGGCCTTTACGAACATCCTGGCAGAAAACCGTGGTGACCGGGCTGTTTACGACAATATCGGTGTGAGCCTGTCTTGGAGTAATTTTAACTTTGGCCAGGCCATTTCGCGATTGGAAGATAAAACCGCCAACCTGGAAACGCTGCAGGATCAGCTGGCCTCCATCGAGCGCCTTTTTCCGCCATCCATTTTAAATTCCGGTGACGAGGCTTATCTCAATTATGTGAGATTGAAGGAAGATATTGAGATAGAGCTGACCTTTCAGGAAAATTTCCGCAACGCGCTGCTTTTCTTCTCTACCATGAACAAGACCGAGAATGATATGGCCGCGTTTGTTAAAGCTTTGCCGGAGCTGAATGCCTTTTTCGGTCAGAAGCAGCGCTACTCCAACAATGTTATCGATGAGGCGCGGCGTATGCTGGAAGCACGGCTGGATGAACTTGGTCCCTATTTTGAGGATGTGATCAGCCGTAAAAACAATAACGATCCTTTGATGCTTGATCCGGCGCTGGTACGTTCGCTGGCCGGTGCTGCCGGTGTAGACGTATTTCCATCGCTGGATGCGTTGCTCAATTTCAGCGAGCAGTACAATCAGAAAGCGCGCGCCTACCAGCGCATCCGCGAAGAGGCCGATAAAATAGAGAAAGAGGTTGTTGGCCTGAAGCGCTGGCCGGATAACAGCTTTTTTAACACCATGGCGTCGCGCTCGGCCGGACTACTGCGGGACCTGCCTTCCGCCGGATTTGACTCCTGGCCCAAATACCGGAACAGCGCGGCAAGCAAATCTCTGAATAACGGCATCTACGCCCTGCGCAGTGATCTGCTGAAAATGGAAAAAGATTATCGCGATGCGGCGCAGCTTGTACCGCGATTAAACAATCTGGCCGCGACAAAAAACTACCGTGACATGATTGTTTTGGTCAATCGAAACAGCAACCTCGGTTTTCTAAAAAGCATCTACAGCGACCTTGATACCAAGTATGTTGAGCGCCAGGAAAGCCTTGTGAAAAACGCCCTGGCTAGCCAGAACTGGCAACAGGCCGAATCGAACCTGCGCGAGCTTCATAACCAGGGCAATTTCATAAATTCCGGCGCGATTTCGGGCACAAAACAACGCACAGTTAAAACGCTGGAAGATTCGCTGCTTTCCAAAGTGGAGAGCGCGACCCGCCAACGCGTAGATCAATTTGTGAACGAGCAATATAATACGCTCAGTAATGTGGAAGCGCTTTACCAGAGCCCGGTTTTTGATCCGGTGTGGGATATTACTTTCACCTCGGGCAGCCAAAGCCAGCTGGCCGCGCGCAAACAGCAGCTGCGTCAGCGGCTCACCCGTCTCAAAGAGGTGGAATTCCCGGCCAAAGCGATCCAGTTTTTATATAAGGATTTCAGCGCTAATATTAACGAAAACGGCGTGGCCAAAGCGCGCGCCATTGTGGTGCATGGCAATAACTATAAAGGCAGCGATCAAAGCATAAAGCGCCTTGTCGCGGAATGCGATCCCTATGCCAGCAAGTGGCTTACCAAAACCACCGAATACCGCAAAATGTACGCGCTGCCCGTAACCAGCAATCCGGGTGGCACAAACACCTATGTTTTCCGCGTGAATATCCGCATACCGACCGATGCCCGTTTCCCGGTATATGACGTGAATATCAAGCTGCCGCGCGACGTGGCGCAATCGGCCGGCAGCCGGCAGTGGTACGAAGAGATCACGATGAACAAAAACGTGCTTAAAAATGAGGGCCGTTTTATGATCACATCGCCCAACGCGGAAAACGATTACACCGCGCTGATTACGCCGTTGCAAACGGAAAAGGACGGCGACAGCGTGCTGGAAGTGCGCTTTAACCATAACAGCTACAAGGTGTTCGAAGTAAGCGTTATGGCACAGAAACCGATCCTGAGAAAAAATCCCTGACAACCGCCTGAAGGAGACGAATATGAATAAGAAGATTTGGATAATCGGCGGTGCCGCGGTGGTTGTAATTGCCGCTGTTGTACTGTTCATTTGGGCACCGTGGAAAAACCTTGATGATCAGATTGTAATACCTTTTATCAGCCACCAGCCGCCTAAAGTGGATCCGCATTTGCCCAGTTCCATCGAGCTGTCCGATAAACTGGATGAAGTGGTTTTTGACGGACTGTTTAATGTATCGGCCAACCCCAGCGGCATCACCTATGAAGACGGGCTGGGCGAGTTGGTTGATGTTTCGCCGGATTTTGTGGTGACGGTACGCTTGAAGCCGCAGCAAAAATGGCACAACAGCTACCTGGTAAACGTGGATGAAGATGGCAATGTAAGTATAAGCGATACCAAGCAGGTTTTGTTTACGGCACAAGATCTGCGCTTTACGCTGCGCCGTATTCAACGCCTGGGCAGCCTCTCGCCGGATTACCTTCTGCTGACCCAATCCCTGGAGCAGCTGGATTTCAGCGGTCCGGACGCCAACAACGAGATCAAGTTTAAATTCAAGCCGATTCGCGACTGGAGCACCGACGATATCAAGGAGATGCTCTCTTTCAAGATATTGCCTTACACCTCCGAGATGGTCGGTGGTATCTATCGCACCGGCACCGGGCCCTACATGGCCATTCAGCCGGCCGCGGAAGTGACCGATTTTTATAAAAATCCCGCAGGTGTGGCCGCTGTTGATTTTGTGCGTTTGCGCCCCTTTGTGGACAACAGCACCTACACCACCGAGCTGAGCAACAATAATATCAACGTTTTGCTGAGTACGCCGTTTGGCGCCCTGTCCCCGATCCTCGAAGACACATCGGATTTCTTCCACAAATCGAATATCAGCAACACCTTTTTCGCGCTGCTCTTTAACACGGAGCGCCTGGATCGTGAACAGCGCCAGTCTTTGCGCGCACTGATCAACAACCGCACGATCATCGAGCGCTTTTACAAGGTGGGTACGCCGCAGCAACGGCACATCAGCGACTACAAAGGCAATCGTGATAACTACGGCGATTACCTGAACCACAGCATTTTCCCTTCGACCTCGTATTATGTGGAAGAGGACATTGTTATGCCGCTGCGCGACCAGGGCCAGGCCAATCTTGCGATACTGCCCGATTCCGTTCAGGTGGTGGCCAACCTCAATTACGGCTACCGCGAGGAATATGGCGAGCTGCTGGAAATTTTGAATGACCGCTCGCTTTTTAACGGCAAGCTGCGCGCCCGTGCCGTTTCCAATGATGTAATCAAAAACGGAAATTATGATGCGCTTTTGATTGCCTTTAGCGGCTACAGCAGCAACTTCTTTTTCGATTTGTATAACGTCTTCCTGCGCGAACCCGACCTCTCCATTCATCAGATCAACCTGGTTACCGATTCCGACGGGCGCGGCAGCCGCACTTTCAATACGCAGTCGTTCAGCGGGAACAACAATTTCTTCCGCCTCGACCTTGGCCGCCAGGGGCCGGACTATCAGGATGTGTACACGCTGTTGGACTACATTTACGGCTTTATGTCCACCCGCGAAGTGGGCGACCGCCAGGTCTACGCGCAACGCATCGATTTGCTGGACCAGGACCTGGCACTGGGAAGCTGGCTGTTCTCGCTGCCCAGTACGGCCTATTTCTCGCGCCAGTTTGATGAACAAGCCATCGATCTGTACGGGGTAGCTTCGCAGCTTTCCACTATCGAGAAATGGCAGGAGAAAAAGGATTGAGCCAAATGCGCAGGGAAGCCTAATGCCTTTGAAAAAACTGCTTTTTATTTTGCTGATTGTTCAATCGGTCTTCGCCGCGGAGAAGGCCGATTTTTTTATTACCCCCGATCCGCTGCAGTTCGCTTTTCTGGATCGCTACCAACAGAATATGAGCGATGTGGACAAAGCCGCTTTGCCCCGCAACACGCCCTGGCGCATTGTGCAGCGCGACCTGACGCTGGCCGACGGCTTTACCCGGGTGATGCGGTTGCGCTGGCAAAACCGCGACTTTTTCCTGAAGCTTGAAGGTAATGGCGCCCCGCCGGCAGCGGGCATCCTCGTTGAAGAACAGACCATGCAGAACGACACCCTGAACGTAGCTGCGGCCGGTGATTTTTTTCAGGAGGCGGATGGAGAACAAAGGCGCCTGCTGCCCGGGGGGACGGAGGTGGTCCGGCTTTGGAAAGAGAAAGGCTACTGGTTTGCCCGAAGGCTGGACAGCGGCGATTACGGCTGGCTTGCTGCGGGAACTTCTTTTGGCGAGCCCGTGGCGAAAGAAACAGGTGTAAAAACTGTCCCGGCCGCAGTGGAAGATTCAATGCTTGTTAATCAGATCCGTGAAGCTATTGATAAAGCCAACGACGCTTACGGGAGCTTCGTGCACCATTTCAACAGCCGCTTCCGGCAGGACAGAAACGCGCCGCACTGGAGCGTAACTGAAAGCGAAGGTCGCATCGATATTGAGTTGCAACCGGCCTCGTACACAGAGCAGCTTGGCGCCAGCACGCGGCAACTTATCCTCTCCATCGAGACGCTGCTGATTGGCCGGCCCTGGTATGTTTACAGCGAGCAAAGCCGTATCGTTGTGGCGCGGGAGGAGCTGTGAAGAAACTGCTTGGACAGCATCTTTTGCAACTGGCGCTGGTAACGCTTGTCTTACTGTTGTTTGCGCGCTGGTTTCACAGTGAAGCTCTTCATAAACAGCAAACCGCCAACAAAGCCGTAAAAGAGTGGCTGGACAAAGAGTATATCGATTGGAACGACCCCTTTCAGCGCGCGCTGTGGAAAGATATGATGGACATCTACGAACCGGGCCACAAAGCGGATCATGCCGATCTGCTGGCGGAGATTGAGCAGTACCGCCGGCAGCAGGTGTTGCGCAGCGCCTCGGGCGAAGTGAGCAGCGGCGTGGTAAGTGCCGGGAAAGTAAGCCGGTTGCTGGGCATGTATATCAAATTTGCCATCATATTTATAATCACGCTGCTTATAACGACCTACGGCGTGCAAACGTTGGGCACGTGGCGCTTTCTGCGGCATCGTCAAAAAGCGCAGCCCTATAGCGTACAATTTGTGCGTTTCTGGCAAAAAGCGCGGCCCCGCAAGGCAGACTGGAAAAAATTACTGCTGCACTACCGGCCGGCCGCTATTCTGGGGCTAAAGGCAATCGCCAAAGGCGCGGCTTATTTACTGCTTTTTGCACCGGCCTACGTGATAGCATACAGTTTCCGCACCCGCTTCGATACCGATTTCGCGCTGTTTATGATCTTGCTTGGTGTTGTTTCCAATGCCATGCTGATCACCTATGCCCATAAATTTTACACGTTTCTGCAGGGCGAGAGCCGCCGCGGCTATGTGGAAACGGCGCTTGTTAAAAACATGGATCATGATTGGGGCTGGGACAGACCGGGAGGCATCGCCAAAAAAAATGTGCTGCACTGGCGCAAGCGCTTTCACGGTCACGTGTTTGATCATATTTTCCGCAACGCCGCCTGGCAATACCGGGCCACGTTGAAAGAGCAGGCTTCATTTTTAATCAGCGGATTGATCATCATCGAGATGGCGCTGAATATCCAGGACCATCTTTGCTATGAGTTGCTGCAATACATTCTGTACAATGAATGGGCGCTCAGCGCGCTCATCGTGATGGGCATTTACTGGCTGATCAAGGCTACGGAAATAGCCGTGGATGCCTGGACGCTGCGCGATACAAGAAAAATGGAAAAGTAAACGGAGTTGGGTCTTGAAGTCATGAGGTCCCGGGCTCTTGCGGTCAGGGAGTCATGCGCTCGCAAGTGATTTTACGACTTTTGACTTCCGGACTTCCAGACTCCGAGACAGTAACTAATTCATCAATTCATTCCACCGAGGAGAGCATGTCCAACAGTCCTAAAAAAATTGGCTACCAGGGTGAGAAAGGCGCATACAGCGAAAAGGCCCTGGATCATTTGTACGGCGAAACGGCTATTGAGAAGATCCCCTTCCGCACTTCTTATGATGTTGTGGATGCCATGAAGAAAGGCGCCGTCACCTACGGTTTGCTGCCGATCGATAACAGCATCATCGGAAATATTACGCATACTTATGACCTGTTGCTGGAAAATAAGCTGACCATACTCAAAGAGGTGATCATCCCGATTAACCACAACTTGCTGGCCTATCCCGGGGTAACGGCTAAATCGATCCGCAAGATCTTTTCGCATCCCGCGGCGCTGTCGCAATGCGAGGTTTTCATGCGCCGCTATGACAAGGCCGAGATCATCCCGACCTACGACACGGCCGGCAGCGCCAAGCTGATCGCCGAGAAAAAGCTGACCGATACGGCCGCGATTGCCAGCGCGGAATCCGCCGGGCTGTACGGGCTCAATGTTCTGCACGAGCGCATCGAGGACTACCCCCACAATCAAACCCGCTTTGTACTGGTTACGGCGGAAACAATCCAGCTTGAAAACGATGAGTACACGCCGTGGAAAGTGACGGCGGTATTTAACACGCTGGACCAGCCGGGCATGCTTTATAAAATGCTGGCCGTTTTCGAAAAACATGATGTCAACATGACCATGCTGACCTCGCGCCCGCACAAGACCGAGCCCTGGAAATACATTTTCTTTGTGGATCTGGACGGGCACGCCCACGACGAGAATATCCATGTGGCGCTGAACGAGGTCAAAAAGATGTCCGGTTTTTTGCACGTGCTGGGCTCTTACCCCAAGTATCTGCCGGGGCAGGATTTTGAGACGCGTGCCGGTTCCTCCAAAGCGCGCAAAGACGACAATGCGCCGTTGTACAGTTTGGAAAAACAAAACACGCCAACAAAAATAAAAATCGGGAATGTGACGATTGGCGGCGGCGGATTTGTGGTTATGGCCGGACCCTGCAGCGTGGAGGGACGCCACCAGATGATGGAATCGGCCAAGATCGTATCGGAGCAGGGCGCGCAGATGCTGCGTGGCGGAGCCTTTAAGCCGCGCACCAGTCCATACAGTTTCCAGGGCCTGGGCATGGAGGGGCTGAAGCTGCTGCGCGAAGCGGGCGACGCTTTCAACATGCCGGTCATCACCGAAGTCATTTCACCGGATGATGTGGAAATAGTGGCCCGATATGCGGATATGCTGCAAATCGGCGCGCGCAATATGCAGAATTTTGTGCTGCTGCAAGAAGTGGGCAAAACGCAAAAGCCGGTGCTGTTGAAACGCGGCATGATGGCGACTGTGAAAGAATTGTTGCTCTCGGCGGAATATATTCTGGCCAAGGGCAATCCGCATGTCGTGTTGTGCGAGCGGGGCATCCGCACATTCGAAACGGCCACGCGCAACACGCTGGACATTAGCGCCGTGCCGCTGCTGAAACAGAAAACGCACCTTCCGGTCATTGTCGATCCCAGCCACGCCACCGGCATCAGCACGTTGATCGAGCCGGTGTCTAAAGCCGCCTTTGCCGTGGGCGCTGACGGCATTATGGTGGAAGTACACTTCAATCCCGCCACCGCGCTTAGCGACGCCGAGCAGGCGCTGGATGAAAAACAGTTCAAATCACTGATCAAGGCCCTAAAGAACGTGCGTGTATGATGCGGCAGATACAAAAACTAAAAAAAGCGCCTTGGTTTAAAAAGCTGCAAAACCTGTGGCAAAAATGGTGGCCGCTGCTGCGCAACGATCGCGACAAACTCTGGACGCTGATCTGGCTGGGCGGCTTGCTGGCACTGTGGATGTGGAATCTCTTTTTTCTTAACGACCCGGCGCGCGGGCGGCTGGAGGCGGCCTTTTTTAATACCTTGCTGATTGGCTTTCTGGCCGTGGCCGTGGCCTTGTTGCTTGCCTGGCTTTTGACCATGGCGCTGCACTACAGCCGCCACTACCTGCACGGCTGGCTCTACATCCCGATCAACTTTGCCGCCAACCTGCTGCGTTCCATCCCGCAGATACTGGGTATTTTGTTCGGCTATGTGTTTGTAAACCGGCTGCTGCAAGGCGACGGCCTTTCGCAGGTCACGATCGTTTTGCTGATGGCCGCTTTTGTGGGGTTGTTCGTTTTTATGGAGCTTGCCGACCTGATGCTGGAACGCATTGCCCATTTTCAGCGCACCGATTTTTACAACGCCATGCGTGTCTGCAACGTGCCGGAATGGCGCATCATCAACATAGACGTTCTCTGGAAAAACGGCTGGATACATATTTTCAATAAGCTGATTGCCTTGTTCGGGATGACCATTTTTCTGCTGTGCAGCGTGGATTTTATCATCTCCGTGGGCCTTTCGACGGAGGTGAGTTCGGTAAATTTGCCGGAAACGCTGGGCAGCATGCTGGCGCGCATAGACAGCAAACAGGACATTCTGGCCATTGGCCGCACGCTGAGCAATCCGCTTTATTTGCCAAAGCTGTTTTTCCGCCACCTGCAGGGTATCAGCGTCGCTTTTCTGATTGTCTTCAGCCTGCTTTGCATATACAAGATATCCGACGGTTTTGGCCGAAGGTATCATATTTAGCAAAGGACAAATTACAAAACACAAATAACAAGCAAATTTCAAACGTCAATTTCCAAATAAAAGATAAATGCCTGTAGTAAAAAGCACCTTAACACCCTAACACACTATTACTGTAGCACTCAAAAATGCAATTCTCCATCACCATTCACGGCGGCAAACAGACGCTTGTGGATATAAAAAACTTTGAACTGGACAGCAACCATATCACGATCCTTCTGGGCGAATCCGGTATCGGTAAAACACTGATCAGCAAGGCGCTTTTCGGTCTGCTCGATCCGGAGCTGCTGGAGGCTTCTCTGAATGGCAAGTCATATGAAGAGTGGCTGAATGGCAATATCGTAAGCCGCTTAAAGCGCGATGGCTTTTTCGTGTTCCAGGAACCATCCACGCACCTTAACCCCCTGGATCCGCTTTCCACACAGCTTAACGAGGGCCGGCTGCAACGCAATCCGCAAAAAGACGAAAAGACCATCCTAACCCGTCTCTGGAAAGACGCCGATCCGCAATTTTTGGACAAGTTGCTGGAAGTTTATCCGCGTCCGCACCGGCCCAGCGGCGGCGAAAAACAGCGCGTTCTGCTGGTGATGGCCTTCAAGAAGATTTACCAGTATCTGCGTCACAAAGAAGATACGCGCGGGGCTTTGTTCATCTTTGATGAGCCCAGCGGCAATCTGGACAATGTTTACCGCAATCGCTTTTTAAAGCTTTTAACCGATTGCTATCGCCGCAAGCCGTTTACCGCGTTGCTGATCACCCACGACTATTCCATGATCAGCGAAATGCACGAAAGCCATCCTGACCTGGAAGAGATTGTTACTTACAAGGAGCTGCGCAGAGAAAACGGGGCGGTGAAGCTGTTTGATTTTTCGGCGGGTGATTACCTACAGTGGCTGGATCGTCAGGAGCATAAGCCGCAGAGTGCCGCTCACGAAAAACAGGAACTGCTGCGCATGGCAGGGGGCATTGAGGTTTTTGGCCGTCGGCTAACATTTCACAAAGAAAAGCCGGACAGCGAGCCGACTGATTTTGTCATTCACCGCGGCGAGATGGTTTACCTGAAAGCGCCCAGCGGCATGGGCAAGACCACCGTGGCCAAGCTCGCTTTGGGATTGTTGAACGCACGGAAGCTGGCTTTGGCGTACGGGCCTTTGACCGCCTCCGAAAAGAGCGCGGAAGATTTCTGGCGCAGGCACATTTGGGGCAAACGCGCCACCATGGTTTTCCAGCATGCCGATGAGGCGCTGAACCAGAAAGCCAGCGTGCTGGACACGTTCCGCGCACTGTCCGGTAACGGCCGTGTTGATAAAGGCAAAGTGCTGCGCCGCCTGCAGGACCTCTTTGACAATAACCTGCCGGCAGACTTCCTGGAACGCCGGATTGGCAGGCTGAGCGGTGGACAAAAACAGCGCGTCAACATTCTGCGCGGTCTTGTGCTCGATACCGATGTGTTGATCCTCGATGAACCGCTCAACGGGCTCGATCTGCGCAGCGCCGACAAAGTGATCAACAAGATCCGCCAGCGCCAGAAAGAAGGAAAAGGCATCTGGCTTATTTCCCACAACGAAGAGATATTTGATCGCATTGTTCCGCCGGAGCAGGTCTACTATTTGCGCTCAACCCCCGTCAGTTAATTTTTTTTCTCATTCTCCTAATCATTCGCTGACCAGCGTTAACGACGTCGCACAGTAGAATCAGCCGCCATAAGATTTTTTAGCATCATTCCCCAACAACCCCTAATTTTCCATCTCACCCAATAATACAGAGACTTATGGGCTTCGACTTCTGGTTTACGGCGGCCGTGCTTGTTTTAATGAGCGCGGCATTGTTGCGTGAATGGCTTTCGACAGAGATCATTATTTTTTCATCCTTGCTGGCGCTTATGCTGGGTGGCGTGATTGATATCCGTACGGCCATTTCCGGTTTTTCCAACGAGGGTATGCTTTCCATCGCGTTGCTGTTCATCATGGCCGGCGCGCTGCAGAGTACGGGCCTCGTACGCAAAATAAGCACATCGCTTTTTGGCTCGAGCGAACGTTCCATGAGCTACACGCTCAGCCGTGTTCTTTTTCCGGTGGCCGGTTTTTCGGCCTTTATTAACAACACGCCGCTGGTGGCCATTCTTATCCCGGCGTTGCGTTCCTGGGCTGAGCGGACGGGCGCGGCCAGTTCCAAGCTTTTGATCCCGGTCAGCTTCGCCGCGATTCTGGGTGGCATGTGTACGCTGATCGGCACATCCACCAACCTGATTATTTACGGTTTGATGCTGGATTTTGGTATGCCCGGCCTAAAAATGTTTGAGCTGGCGCCAATCGGCATTCCCATCGCGTTGGTGGGCTTGTTCTATCTTATTTTTTATGGCCACCGCCGTTTGCCGGATCATCGTGAGTTCATTGAAAGCGTCGGAGAGGATACGCGCGAATTTGTAATTGAACTGAAAGTAGCCAACGAATACGCCCATGTCGGTAAAACAATCGAACAGGCCGGTTTGCGCCACCTGAACGGATTGTTTTTGTTCCAGATTGAGCGCAACGGCCGGGTGATCGCGCCGGCGCGTCCCGATGGATTGATCCTTCCGGGTGACCGCTTGTATTTCACCGGGCTGCCCAAAACGATCCTTGAATTGCAGAAAACACCGGGGCTGGAGCTGCTGAAAGACTCGCATTTCGATTTGAAACAATATGATTCGTCGATGATCCGCCCTTATGAGGCGGTGATTTCCAAAAGCTCGCCGCTGGTGGGCAAAAACGTCCGCCGCAGCAACTTCCGTGCGCAGTACGACGCGGTCATCGTGGCCATTCACCGCAACGGCGAACGCATGCGCCGCAAGATCGGGGATATCGTTTTGCAGGAGGGCGATACGCTGCTGCTGCTGGCCCACAAAGGTTTCCAGAAAAAGTGGTACCACTCGCGCGATTTTTATCTGATCTCGGAGTCGGAACCGATAGGATCACGTCCGCGCTGGCAGGGCATTCTGACCATCGGCCTTATGCTGACCATGATAGCGCTGGTGGTAAGCGGCGCGATGAATATTTTTCCGGCGGCGGCGCTTGCCGTGGTGGCCCTGCTGTTAACGGGAACCATCACGCGCGAAGAAGCGCAGGCCTCTATCGATGTACGGGTTTTGCTGATCATCGCTTCCGCTTTTGGTATTGCCGAAGCTATGCAGGCCAGCGGCCTGGCAGATACACTGGCACGGGGTGTAATCGCGGTGGGCAGTGTTTTTGGCGTGCCCGGCGTAATGGCCGGCATTTTTCTGGTTGCCAGTTTATATACCAACGTTATGACCAACAACGCCACGGCAGCGCTGGTTTTTCCTGTCGCTTTTTCAGTTGCGGGAGAAATGGGTCTGGACCCAAGGCCATTTATACTTACATTAACCATAGCAGCGTCAACCAGTTTTATGACGCCGATAAGCTACCAGACCAACCTGATGGTGATGGGTCCGGGTCGTTATCATACCAGCGATTTTCTGCGTGTTGGCATACCGTTGCAGGTTATTGTAAGCATTCTTGGTATCGGATTGATCTACTGGATGTATTTTTAAAACAACTTGCTCGATTGAATTAATCTGGTTTTTAATTACTGCCGTTCCGGCGGTATTGTCTTAAATAAGCGTCGCAATGCCGGCGCCAGAGGGGGGATTAGTTTTATACCATGGCATTGGCTTCATTACATATTCTCAAGTTTGGCGGTACGTCTGTCGGCAAACCGGAGAGCATTCGCGTCATTAATAAAATTGTAAACGAACGCCTGGCTGGCGGCCGGCGTGCTATTCTGGTGGTCAGCGCCTTCAGTGGTGTTACAAACCAGCTTGTGCGTATCAGCGATCTTGCCGTAAAGCGCGATGCAGCCTACCAGGATGAGCTGGAGCTGTTGCGGGCGCGGCACAAAGAAATGATCGCCGCCTTACTCAGCAAAAAGGCAAAACAGACCGAGGAAGCGATCGCCCCGCTGCTGAATGAGCTTTCTGAAATTATACATGGCGCATTTTTGTTGCGCGAATGTTCGCCGCGGACGCGCGATTTTATACTCAGTTTTGGCGAGCGTTTATCGGCCAGCATTATTGCCGGTTTTTTGGCCGAAGAGGGCAAAGATGCCGCCATGGTGGATGCCCGGCAGCTTGTCTTTACAGATGAGCAGTTTGGCGAAGCCCACGTGGATATTGCCACCAGCTATTCCAACATGCGCGAATATTTTGCCGATGGCCCGGAGATGCCCGTGGTTACAGGGTTTATTGCCTCAACGCATAACGGCGTTACAACCACGCTGGGTCGCGGTGGCTCGGACTATACGGCTTCTTTGCTGGGCGCCGCGCTCGATGCCCGGGAAATAGAGATCTGGACGGACGTAAGCGGTGTTATGACAACCAATCCTGCCCTCGTAAAGAACGCCTTTTCCCTGCACAAGCTGACTTATGATGAGGCGATGGAGCTTTCTCATTTTGGCGCCAAGGTGCTGCATCCGCCAACCATTCAACCGGCGCTGGAGAAGAAAATACCCATCCGCATCCGCAACACATTCGATCTGGCCTTTGAAGGTACGCTCATCTCATCCGAAGCCGATGCTACACTCGGTCCGTTAACGGGGCTTACGGCGATTGACCAGGTGGCGCTGATCACGATACAGGGCAGCGGCATGGTTGGCGTGCCCGGAGTCGCGGCGCGCTTGTTCCAGGCGCTGGCCCAGAAAGAGATCAACGTTATCCTGATTACGCAGGCCTCATCCGAGCATTCAATTTGTGTCGGCCTCAAGCCCGAAGATGCCGTGCTGGCACGCAAGGTTATTGAAAGCACCTTTCGGCCTGAAATCCAGCTCCACGAAATTGATCCGGTCAAGATGGAAACGGGCCTGTCCGCGGTGGCTGTTGTGGGCCAACGTATGCGTCACACACCGGGAATTGCCGGGCGTCTGTTCCACGCGCTGGGCAGCGTCGGCATAAACGTGGTGGCCATGGCCCAGGGTTCATCAGAGCTCAATATTTCGCTGGTGATCCGCAAAGAGGACCAGAAGCAGGCGCTTAATGTGCTGCACCGCGCCTTTTTTGAAGAGGGCAAAACAACACAAAAAGGCAGGCTTTTCATTGCCGGCAGCGGGCAAATCGGTCGCGAGCTATTGCGCCAGCTCAACGCCCAGAATGACAAACGCCTGACACTTCACGCCATTTGCAACAGCCGCAGGATGGTTATTTCCGAAAAAGCTCTGGGCTATGACGGCGCGATAACGCTTCTCGACAAACAGGGTAAAAAAGCAGACCTCAGCGCATTTGTTTCGGCCATGAGCAGAGATGACATTTTTATTGACGTAAGCGCAAGCGAAGAGGTGGCTTCACGCTATGGTGAGATTGTAAAACGGGGCGTTCATATAGCGGCAGCCAACAAAATCGCTTTTGCCGGCGACGAATGGCCTAAGCTCAAAAAACAGGCTTCAGACAACAACGCACACCTGGCTTATGAGGCTACTGCGGGAGCGGGGCTGCCCGCTCTGCATGCCATCCGGCTTTTAACCAACGGCGGCGATAAAGTTACGCGCATTGAGGGGGTATTATCCGGAACGCTTAGCTGGCTGTTCAATCAGTACGACGGCAGCGCGCCGTTCAGTAAGCTGGTTAAAAAAGCAAAAAAAATGGGCTTTACCGAACCGGACCCGCGTATCGACCTGAGTGGTATCGACGCGGCCCGAAAAATACTGATTCTGGCGAGGCTTGCGGGGGCACAAAAACGCTGGAAAAATGTGCGCCTGGAAGGCTTTTTGCCGCCCGCCTGCACGGCCGCGCCCGACGTCGTTACTTTTTTTACGGCACTTGAAGCTTCTGATGATTATTTTAGGGCCCTGCACGAGGATGCCGGCAAGCAAGGTAAGCGTTTACGCTTTATCGCCCGCTACGATGAAAAGGGTATCGTGGCATCGTTGCAACAGGTGGGAAAGGACGATCCTTTTTACACGCTCTCCGGCAGTGATAATATGCTGGCGATTTACAGCCGTTACTACAGCGACTCGCCGCTGGTTATCCGTGGGACGGGTGCCGGCAAAGAGGTAACGGCGCAAGGGGTTCTTAATGATATACTTTCGATCATGGACAAATTGAATGGCAGATAAAATAGACGTAACGGTTCTCGGCGCCACAGGCAGTGTGGGGCAAAAGTTCGTGGAACTGCTGCAGCAGCATCCCTGGTTCCGGATAGCTTCCCTCGGTGCGTCCGACCGTTCGGCGGGTAAGAGCTACGGTGAAGCCGCGCGCTGGCAGGGTGATGCACCGCTGGACAGCCACGTCGCGCAGATGCCCGTGCAGGCTTGTGCTCCCGGTTTAAAGGGGCGCATCGCCTTTTCCGGTCTGGATTCATCCGTGGCCGGCGAAATAGAAGAAGAATTTGCTTGGGCCGGATACATCGTCGTTTCCAACGCGCGCAACCATCGCATGCGCGGAGATGTGCCGCTGCTGGTGCCGGAGGTAAACGGCGATCATGCAGAAATTATAAAAAAACAAAAATATGGCCGTGGCGCGATTGTGACCAATCCCAATTGCAGCACGGTTGGGCTGGTTATGGCGCTCAAGCCGCTGGTCGATCGTTTCGGCGTGGAAGCGCTGCACGTGGTGACCATGCAGGCCCTTTCCGGGGCCGGTTATCCCGGTGTGTCCTCGCTGGATATCCTGGATAATGTCATCCCTCATATCGGTGGCGAGGAAGAGAAAATGGAGATCGAACCGGCCAAGATTTTTGGCAAACTGCAGGGTGATTCGTTTGTCCCGGCCGACATGAAGATCAGCGCCCAGTGCAACCGCGTAAGTGTGCGCGACGGTCACCTGGAGTGTGTCTCCGTTAAGTTGAAAAAAAGGGCAGCGGCGGAAGATATAATCGCCGCCTGGAATGAGTTTCGCGGTGTGCCGCAGGAATTGGGATTGCCTTCCGCGCCACGCCGGCCTGTAACATATTTTGAAAATCGTTGGTATCCGCAGCCACGCCTTCATCGCAACCTGGAAGGTGGCATGGCGGTTAGCACCGGCCGTTTGCAGGAATGTCCGCTGCTGGATTATAAATTTAACCTGCTGGTACATAATACAATCCGTGGAGCGGCGGGCGGCGCCTTGCTGAATGCCGAGCTGCTGCTAAAGAAAGGACTAATCGCGTCATGAACAGCATAACTGCTTTCGCCCCGGCCAGCGTATCCAACGTGGGCTGTGGTTTTGATGTGTTCGGTTTCGCCATCGACGGACCGGGAGACGAAGTAACCGCCCGGCTGGGTAAGAACGGCGGCGTAAACATCAGCGCAATTGAAGGAGACGGTGGCGAACTGACCAGCGACAGCGCGGAAAATACCGCCGGGATTGCCGTATCAGAGCTTCTTAAAAACGTCGGCCGTAGTGATACGTCCGTTGACCTGGTTTTGCATAAAAACGTTCCGCTGAACAGCGGCCTCGGTTCCAGCGCTGCCAGTGCCGCCGCCGCGGTGACTGCCGTAAACCGGCTGCTCAATTTACGCCTCTCGCCGCGCCAGCTGTTACCGTTTGTTATTGCAGCGGAAAAAAAGGTGAGCGGCAGTGCCCATGCCGATAACGCCGCGCCATCTCTTCTGGGCGGCTTTATGCTGGTGCGCCGGGCCAAGGAAGCGGATGTGTTCCGTTTGCCTGTTCCGCCCAATTTATACTACGCCGTTGTGCGGCCGGATGTAAAAGTGAACACGGCCCAGGCGCGCGCTGCCCTGCCCGGAAGCATTACGCTTAAAAATGCCGTGGCCCAATGGGCCGATACGGCCGCCGTGGTACATGCCCTGCATACGCGCAATCTTAACCTGCTTGCCCGTGCCGTGCACGACCATGTGGCGGAACCGGTGCGTGCCCAGTTTATACCCTGTTACGAGCGTGTAAAAAAGGCCGCGCTGACCAACGGCGCGCTGGCTGTTACCATTTCCGGAAGCGGGCCGGCCATGTTTGCCTTTTGCCGCGGCAACCACGTGGCACGCAAGGTGGCTAGGGCCATGGCCGAAGTTTATGAAAAAGAGAAAACGCCTTCCGAAAACTATTTTGGACAGATTCGCAGCCGAGGCGCGCTGATCACACAACAAGGCGAGGGCGCGTGAAAAATGTGGCCGTCTTTTGTGCATCCGGTCCCGGGCGTTTCCCGGTTTTTAAACAAGCCGCCGTTGATATGGCCAAGGCCCTGGCGGGGCAGGGATACGATCTTGTTTACGGTGGCGGCAAAGTCGGCCTGATGGGCGTTCTGGCTGACGCCATGCTGCAAAACAATCGACGCGTTTACGGGGTTATTCCCCGCGCCTTGCTGGAAAAAGAGGTAGGTCACGAACAACTCACCGAATTGCATGTAGTCGAAACCATGCACCGGCGCAAAGCCATGATTTACGATCTCTCCGATGCCTTTATCGCTATGCCCGGCGGCATGGGCACCCTGGACGAGCTTTTTGAAACACTGACCTGGGCACAGCTTGGCCTGCACCGCAAACCGGTTGGGCTGCTTAACACAAACGGCTATTTCAGCAATCTGATTGCCTTTCTGGATGGCGCTGTTGAGAACGGTTTTGTGCGCAGCGAACACCGAGCTATGCTGCACGTGGATTCGGATGCTGAAACGCTGTTGCAAAAACTGGCCGCCGCCCCGCCCGTGCACGCCGAAAAGTGGATCGACCGCAAACAAATCTGACCATGTATTATTACAGCACCCGCGACAAAACACATCATGTTTCTTTGACGGAAGCCGTTTTGCAGGGCCTCCCGCCGGATAATGGTCTCTACATGCCGCAGCGCATTCCTGAATTGCCCGCCGGTTTTTTCTCTGCTTTGCCCGGCCTCTCCTTTGTGGAGATTGCCCTGGCGGGAAGTCATGCTTTTTTTGGTGAGGACCTGAAGGAACGGGAACTGCGCGAGATTGTTGAGGACGCGCTGAACTTTGACATACCGCTGAAACGCCTCGATGAAAATCTATCCGTGCTGGAGCTTTTCCACGGTCCCACGCTGGCTTTCAAGGACGTTGGCGCCCGCTTTATGGCGCGCATGATGCAGAAGTTGATAGCCCACCAGGATGATCCGTTGCATATTCTTGTGGCCACATCCGGTGATACCGGCAGTGCCGTGGCCCAGGGCTTTTATGGCGTAGAAGGTATTGAGGTGATTGTACTTTATCCGTCGGGAAAAATCAGCCGCATCCAGGAGCAGCAAATCGCCACGCTGGATAAAAATATCCGCGCTCTGGAAGTGGACGGCACTTTTGATGACTGCCAAAGATTGGTGAAAGGCGCTTTTCTGGATAAGGAATTGCGCAAACGGCGGCGTCTCTCGTCGGCAAACTCCATTAACATCGCGCGCCTGCTGCCGCAATCATTTTATTATTTTTATGCCTTGGCACAATTGCCCGAAAGCGCCGCGGCACCGCTTATGTGTGTACCAAGCGGAAACCTGGGTAATCTTACCGCCGGGCTGATCGCAAAAAGGATGGGCCTGCCGCTGGCCGGCTTTGTCTCGGCGCTGAATAGCAATGATGTTTTTGGCGCTTTTTTGCGAAAGGGCGTTTACAATCCGCGGGCATCAAAGCCGACGCTTTCCAACGCCATGGATGTGGGCGATCCCAGCAATCTGGGCCGGATACGTGAGATGTACTGGGATGATATTGCCGCAATGCGCGGGGATATCAGCGCCTTCAGTTTTGATGATGATGCGACGCTCGCGGCGATACGGGAAATGCGTGACCGGTATGGGTATGTGTCTGATCCGCATGGTGCTGTAGGCTACCTTGCTTTACAAAAGGCGCGCAGATCGCTCTCTTTTGAGGGTCAGGGTATTTTCCTCGAAACTGCTCATCCGGCTAAGTTTGGAGACAGCGTAAAAAAGGCGCTGGGCACAGAGCCGGACATGCCGCAAAGATTAAAAAAATACCTCGACCGTAAGAAGACAAGCCACAAAATGCCGGCGGATTTTGAAGCTTTTAAAGAGTATTTATACTGATCTGATTCAACGGCGCGGGTGAGATGCGGATTATTGGTTCATCCTGGCCTTGGAGCCGGGAAGATCATGATCAATAGCATGATCATGATGGTTTGAGCACTAAAGCACATTATTAGCCTAAACATGAAATACCGAACATTCACACGATCCTCTCAGCAGGTGTCCAGGCTCGGTTTTGGCGCCTGGGGCATTGGGAAAAAAATCTGGAAGGGCGGCGATGACGCCATGTCCAAGCGTGCCTTGCACACAGCGGTGGACTTGGGCGTTACGCTCTTTGATTCGGCTTTGGTTTACGGCAATGGCCATAGCGAGCGCCTGATCGGTGAAGTCGAGCGGGAATCCAAAAAACCACTTTTTCTTACATCTAAGATTCCTTCCAAAAAATTTGAGTGGCCGGCATCTGCGGATTCCACAATCGAGGAATCTTACCCGGCTTCTTACATCATTGAGCAGACGGAAAAAAGCTTGCGCCACTTTGGGCGCGATTATCTCGATCTGATGCAGTTTCACGTCTGGAATGATGCCTGGGCGGGAGACGATGAATGGAAAGAGGCCGTGCACAGGCTTAAGAGAAGCGGCAAGGTGCGCTTTTGGGGAATTTCCGTAAACGACCATGAGCCGGACAATGTGCTTGAAACGCTGGAAACGGGACTGATCGATTCGGTTCAGGTTATTTTCAATATATTTGACCAAAGTCCTGCGGAGAGGCTTTTTCCTTACTGCCAGGAGAATAATATCGCGGTGATCGCGCGTGTTCCGTTTGATGAAGGCGGCTTAACGGGCGCGATCACCCCTGAGACAACATTTCCTAAAAAAGACTGGCGCAATAAATATTTTCAGGGTGAGCGTAAGCAGCAGGTCTGGGAACGGGTTAATCGCATCCGTGAAGAGATTGGCGAAGAATGTGGTTCTTTGGCTGAAGCCGCATTGCGTTTTGTGATCAGCTTTGATGCCGTAACCACGGTGATCCCGGGCATGCGAAGAGAGAAACATGTTCAAGAAAATGTTAAGAGTATTCTTAAGGGCCCACTCTCTAAAGCCCTTGTTGAAAGGCTAAAAAAACATCGTTGGCAGCGTAATTTTTATCATTTGACAGGATCAACATGATGTACAAGATTATATAAGGCATTCTGCGCTCTTTTATTTTTTTACCCTCTCTTGTGCATCTCGCGCAGTAGCGTGGGCTGGTCCAGATGCTGCTGGTAATCCATGTAATCCATGCCGTTTTCAAGAACATAGCGCGTTAGAAGCACACGTACTTTTTGTTGCAGGTTTTCTGCTTTCCATGGTTTTTCGATATAATGGTCAATGTGCGCACGGTTGATCGCTTCGATTGTGTCGGTGTGCGTGGCCAGTCCCGTAAGCAAAATTGTGTGCAGCGTTTCAAAACGTTGATCGCTTTTGAGCCGCGCCAGGAAATCGATGCCGTTTTCCCCGGGCATGATATGATCGCAAATGAGTAAGGCGAGCGGCTTCTCTTCGCCGTACATTTCCTCGACGATCTCTTCCGCTTCCGGCGCCGATTCACACTCTGTCAGATCGGCGATCTCATCAAAAATGGCCAGGTCCTTCTGGACGGCGGCCAGAACATCACGCTGATCATCCACACAGATGATATTCAGTTTCTTCATGACGCTTTCTCCATGGGTATAGTCACGGTAAACGTTGTTCCTTCTTTGCTGCTTTTCACACTAATGCGGCCTTTATATGCCGTCACGATGCGCTTTACTATGGTAAGTCCCAGGCCCAGCCCGAAAGACATGCCGCTGACTTTGGTAGTAACATTGGGCTCAAATATCTCCTTGCGGATGTCGGGCGGTATGCCCGGACCGTTATCACTGATGCTGATATGAATGCTGCTGCGATTGGATTTGCTGCTGATTTTAATGTGCGGATTCTCCGTGCGTGCCGCTTTCATGGCCTCGATAGCATTTTTAACCAGGTTGGTCCAGACCTGCACAAACTCACCCATATTGCCGTTAAATGGCGGCAAAGCCTCTTTCAGATCCAGTTCCAGCGTGATGCCGGTTAGCTTTTGGCGCAGCAGATTAAGGGCGTTTTCAATGCTCTCGTTGATATTGAGGCCCGGCATGCGTTCGCTGTGTGGCGCGCCCAGCAGTTTAACTGACTTTACGACATGCGAAGCCTGCTTGGCTGCGCGACGCATATCATTCAGTGTGGCGCCTATCTCCCACAGATTGCCGATCCAATGGGCATCTTGCTGCAGGTTGCGGCCCAGCTGCATAATGTGCTCCTCGGGCAGGCCGGTTTGGGCCAGCGCCCGCGCTGCGGAAGCGTCCAGTTTATGCTTGTTTTGCCACACTTTTTGCAGTTCGCGTTTTTGGCGGCTGTTCAGATCGCGTCCTTTCAGCAGGCCGGCTTCAAACAGCGCCGTTTCACGGGCCTCGCGCCAGTAGGCGGCCATTTTCTCGATCAGCCAGTTGGCGTTGCTGTAGATGACGGCGACGGCGTTGTTCAGCTCGTGGGCGATGCCGGCGGCCATGTGCCCGAGCGAGGCCAGCTTTTCACGCTCCAGCAGTTGCTTCAGCGCCTTTTGTTTTTCCTTAAAAAATGAAAGTTCGTTTTCCTGGCGGTTAACCATCTCTTTGACCACGAACGGCATAAACTGCTCGGCCAGCGTGTGCTTGTTCTTATAAGGAATGACGGGATCGTCTTTTTCCACGTAGACTACCTCGGCTGCCGTAAGAGCGCGCACGGTGGTCAGGCTTTTGTAAGTGCCGGAAAAGAAGGAGTGCAGCCCCAGGAAAACGTTTTCCGAAGTGCGGAATTTCTCCTGCTGCTCACCTGAAGCCAGCGTAACATAGCCGGTAAAATGACCTTCCCGTATCAGGTAGAGCCGCGTATTTGGCTGGCCTTCCTCAAGCAAAATGTCGCCTTTGTTAAGGCCGATAATGCGGTCCGGCCTGGAGAAATAGGTTTCTATCAGCCAGCGGTAATCGGGATCTTCCGTGTAATTGATCATAGAAAATTAACCGTTCTCAGTATCCACATTAAAAGATACACAAAAATAAGGGCAATCACGCCAATGATTGCACCGCCCTTCATCATCTGGCTTGTTTTAATGCCGCCGCTGGCATAGGCCATAGCGTTTGGCGGCGTGCTTACCGGCAGGCTCATGGCAATCGAACATGAAATTGTAACCGCGATAATCAGCATTTTGCTGCCGCCCAATGTGCTCAGCGTACCCAGGTTGGCGCCCAGCGCGGCCATAAGCGGAAGCAGCAGGTTGGCCGTGGCCGTGTTGGACATGAACGTGGCCATCAGCACAGCCAGCAGCGTGGCCGTAAAAACAATCACATAAGGGCTGAATGTTTCAAAGGGGATGCTGGCTATTAGGTTGGCCGAGAGCCCGCTTTGTTCCATCGCCATGCCGAGGGCGATACCGCCGGCAATAAGCCATAAAACATCCCAGTTAAATTTTTTGATATCCTCTGCGTTAATGACACCGCTGACCAGAAACACCGTTAACGGCGCCATGGCCACCACGTAGGAATTTATGCCGTGCAGGTCGGTTAAAATCCACATTAAAACGGTGGCGGCAAAAGTAATGTATACGGTGATCGCTTTCGGACTGCACATAAAACGGTTTTTGATTACCAGCTCCAGCTTATCTGTTTTTGGCTTAAAGAGGGTGAGCAGCAAGAACCAGACAATGGCCAGCATGATCAGCGCGTAGGGCAGGGCAAAGGCCATCCATTGCGAAAAAGAAACGGTGCTGTCGCCGATCAGGTATTTCATGGCCACGGCGTTGGGCGGCGTGCCTATCGGTGTGCCGATACCGCCGATGTTAGCGGCAAATGGAATCCCAAGAAGGAAGGCAATCCTGCCCGGGTCATCGCGTTGAATGACGCCCAGTACCGGTGCCAGAATGGCCAGCATCATCGCCGTGGTGGCAGTGTTGCTCATAAACATGGAAAAGAGCGCGGTAATGGCCATCAGGCCCAGCAGCAGGTAACGCGGTTTCCGGCCAAAGGGCCTTAACAGAACGCGCGCCAGGTTTATATCAAGATTGTATTTTGTGGCTGCCATGGCCAGGCTAAAGCCACCCAGGAATAGCAGAATGATCGGTGAGGCCAGCGTACCCATGATTGCTTTGTAGCTCAACAGGGTTCCCAGGTTTTCGCCCGTTTGCAAAAAAGCCAGACTGTTGTCGGATATCAGCAATAATTCCAGCATAATGATCAGAATAGATGTCGCGAAAATCGGGATCGGTTCCAGCACCCAGAAAAGCGTAGCCAGTAAAAACAGGGCAAGTACACGGTGTTCCACCACGGAAAGCCCGTCAATAGGGATACTGGTGGTTGGTATCGCCAAAAGCAAAAGGGGCAGCAGGATTGAAATAAGCAGTTTTAGTCGTTTCATATTTAAAACACCCGTTTAAATAGCAAGCATGAAATTTACAAAAGAAAAACCGCCCTACCAACGGGTTTTTCGGATGATGAGAGTAATGCACGAGGCACAAAACGCAAAGCTGCAAGGCGGATGAAATTTTTTTCTGCCAATAAGCCCGGCCGGTACAAAAACTTTCGGTGTCGTTTTGCGCATTCCCAACCTGTCCGTGCAATTACCGCAATGGACGTTCTGTGGGGCAATTAGACTGAAACGGCCATTTTTGTATATTAGGCGCGAAAGAAAAATGAAGGAGAATGACCTATGAAGGCAGATTTTGAATTTATGGGGACGGATCATATCCACCTCATTGTGGGCAATGCCCGTCAGTCCGCTTTTTACTATATGCAGCAGTTCGGATTTGAACTGAAAGCTTATTCCGGTCTTGAGACGGGCAACCGTGATCATGCGTCTTACATGCTTCAGCAAAATAAAGTACGGATTGTTTTAAGTACCCCCTATAAAGACGATTCCCCGCTGAACGAGCATCTGGTAAAGCACGGCGACGGCGTACGCGATGTGGCTTTCTGGACCAATAACGCGGAAGGCGCCTGGAAATATGTTACCGAACGCGGTGCTGAGTCCGTACAGGAGCCAAAGCGCTTGAAAGACGAAAACGGCGAAGTGATCATCGCGACGATCAAAACGTACGGAGATACGGTGCACAGCTTTGTACAGCGTGATAATTACAAAGGCGCTTTCATGCCCGGCTATGAGCCACGCACCAGCCCTCTGAATATTAATCCTGTCGGCCTAAATTTTGTGGATCACTTTGTTGGCAACCAACCGGAAAACCAAATGCAGAAAACGGCAGAGTGGTACGAGCACGTGTTTGGCTGGCACCGCTTCTGGAGCGCCGATGACAAGGACATTTCCACAAAATATTCGGCCCTGCGTTCCATTGTTGTGGCCAACGAAAACGAGCGTTTGAAGATGCCGATAAACCGTCCTGCCGCCGGTCTTCGCAAATCGCAAATCGAGGAATTTGTAGAGTTTTACGGCGGACCGGGTATTCAGCATATCGCTTTTGACACCAACAATATTGTTCACACCGTTGGCCGCCTGGCCGAAAATGGCGTCGAGTTTCTGGAAGTTCCCAGGACCTACTATGACGAACTGCCGGAACGGGTGCCCGAAATCGACGAGAACATAGAAGATCTCGCCAAGCTGGGCATTTTGGTGGACAAGGATCAATTCGGCTACCTGCTGCAGATATTCACTAAACCCATCCAGGATCGCCCGACTCTGTTTTATGAGATCATCCAGCGCAAAGGCGCGTCCGGATTTGGCAAGGGCAATTTCAAGGCCCTGTTTGAGTCGATCGAGCGCGAGCAGGAACGCCGCGGGAACCTCTAGACAATTCCATTACCCGATAAATGAGGACAGCAGATGAAGTTATTTAACTATGCGCTGCCCGATTACGCGGAAGTACGTCTTGGATTGGCGATCGGCGGGCAGCTATACGATGCGATGAAACTGGCTGCCGGCCGGCAGGCCGTTCCTTTTAGTGTGGACGACGCTTTGCGTGACTGGCCGGCCGGTTTTCAGGAACTTGAAGAATTGCAAACGCAGCCTGTGGCAGACGCGCTTCTCAATGAAAGCGAGATTCATTTCCTGCCACCGCTCCTGCGTCCGGCCAATTTTCGCGACTTCTATGCTTTCGAGCGCCATGTAAAAACGGCCCGGGCTTTGCGTGACCTTGACGTAGTGCCCGAATGGTACGAGATACCGGTTTTCTATTTTTCAAATCCCCATGCGCTTTATGGCCACAAGGCGACTATCAAAAAGCCGCAGGCAACCGCGGAGTTGGATTTTGAGCTTGAGATTGGCTGTATCATTGGAAAGCGAGGTCGCAACATTAAAGCTGGAGAATCTGCCAATTATATTGCGGGCTACTGCGTTTTGAATGACTGGTCCGCACGCGATCTGCAACGCCGCGAAATGCGCGTGGGTTTGGGTCCGGCTAAGGGCAAGGATTTTGCCACGGGTCTGGGGCCATTTCTTGTGACTGCCGATGAATTAAAAGGAAAGGAAAAAAACAAAGGCTACGATTTACGCATGACCGCCCGTAAAAACGGTCAGCTGATCTCCGACGGCAACTGGTCGGAAATACACTATTCTTTTGGTGAAATGATTGCCCGTGCCTCACAGGACGCGGACCTTTACCCCGGAGACCTTCTCGGTTCCGGCACCGTGGGCAGCGGCTGCATTTTGGAGCTGCGCCCCGAAAACACTAACGGCTGGCTTGAACCCGGCGACACCATCACACTTGAAATCGAAGGCCTGGGCCTACTGGAGCAGAAGGTGAGCAGGTGAGAAAGTGCTATTGTGTTATAGTGTTAGAGTGTTAATGTGTTAGTGTGCATATAGGAGGCTATGTTGGCAATAGTTAAGCGTTTCGAAGATTTAAAGGCCTGGCAAGGCTGTAGGTTTTTAACAAAACGAATATACATGATCACTGAACCACTAATGACTGACAGGAAGTATTCACTGGCGGATCAAATGCGGCGAGCCGCTGTTTCCGCTATGAGCAATATCGCGGAGGGTTTTGCACGCTACAACGTCAAGGAATTTATTCACTTCCTCAATATGGCGCAGAGTTCATTATCAGAATTAAAAAGCCAGGCCTATATCGTTTTAGATTTAAAAATATTAACGGATGCCGATTTTGAATCGCTCTCTGATGAAATTGACCTTTGCCGAAATCGTATTCTCGGACTATTAAAATATTTAAAAAATCGTAAAAGTGACGGTGTAAGTGACGTTGAAGTGTTTTATGATGCAAGCGAAGCAAACGAGTTGCAATAATCTCCGCGCACATTAACACTTTAGCACACTAGTACCCTAACACGAGGAGAGGACATGCCTTACTACAAAAAACTGGGCGATGTGCCGCAGAAACGGCATACGCAGCATCGCGATGAAAAAAATAATCTGCGTTATGAAGAGCTGGTGAGCCGTGAGGGCTTTTCCGACACCTATTCCAATATGTACCATATTTATCCGCCAACGCGGGTGAAAAAAGTGGGACCGCTGCACCCGGTGCATATATTACCCGGCAGCGATGAAACCCACCGCCACCGTCATTTGGAGACGCACAAATTTGACCCCAAGGGCAACTGGGTCAGCGGGCGCCGCATTCTGGCCTACAACAAGGATGTCATTATGTCCACCTGCCGGCCCGCGGACGAAGCCGACTTTTATTACCGCAACGCCCACGCCGACGAGGTGATTTTTGTGGACAAAGGCAAGGGTATGCTGGAAAGCCAGTTCGGGCAGTTGCCATTTCATGAAGGCGACTACATCATGATCCCCGGCGGGGCGTTGTACAAGCTGCATTACCAGACCGGCGACACGCGCTTTCTGATCATCGAATCCTTTGGACCGGTGGCGCCGCCCAAGCGTTATTTCAACAAGTTCGGCCAGTTGATGGAGCACGCCCCGTTTTGCGAGCGCGATATCCGCACGCCGGATTTTGCTGCTGCCAAAGATGAAAAAGGCGACTTCCGCATCATGGTGCGTGTGCAACGGGGCATCCAGGAATATGTGCTGGCCCACAACCCCTGCGACGTCGTTGGCTGGGATGGCTTCTACTATCCCTGGATTTTTAACATCCGGGATTTTATGCCCATAACGGGCAAGATTCACCAGCCGCCACCCGTGCATCAAACCTTTGCCGGTCCCGGCTTTGTCATTTGCTCCTTTGTACCGCGATTGTTTGACTACCACGAGAAATCGATCCCCGCGCCCTACGCCCACAGCAACGTGGACAGCGAAGAGGTGCTCTACTACTGGGAAGGCGATTTCATGAGCCGCAAAGGCGTTTCCGAAGGCTCGATTACCATACACCCCGCGGGGTTGCCGCACGGGCCGCATCCAGGAAAATATGAAGGCTCCATCGGCGCGAAGGAAACCGATGAATACGCGGTGATGCTGGATACATTCCGGCCCTTAAATATTGCCAAAGACGCCGAAGAAGTGGAGGATGGAAATTACCCCTACAGCTGGCTCGAAGACTAATTCTGTGGAACTGAATGGTAAGCACAAAATGATAATAGATCCCAAAAAACAAACCTATAAAGAAAATTATAAACTGATGATCGGCAGCATTTTGCCGCGACCGATCGCCTTCGTTTCTACTGTTTCCAAAAATGGGCAATACAACCTGGCGCCCTTCTCCTTTTTTACCGGCATCACCTCCGATCCGCCGACGATTTGTTTTTGCCCCACGCGGCGCGGCACGGACGGTGAACGTAAGGACACACTGAGCAATATTGAAGCCACCGGTGAGTTCGTCGTCAACATCGTAACGGAAGAGATTGCCGAGCCAATGAACGATTGCGCCACGGAGTTTCCCCCGGAGATTGACGAGTTTGAGCAATCCGGCTTAACGCCGGTAAAGGCTGAGGTCGTCAAAGCGCCGTTGGTCAAAGAGTCGCCGATACATTTTGAGTGCAAGCTGTATCAAATCGTTGAAATAGGTAAGCCCCAGGCCGGTGGCGGCTTCCTGGTAATCGGTGAGATTGTCATGTTCCATGTGGCCGATGAGCTGCTGGAAAACGGCCGCATCGATACTGGTAAGCTGCGTCCCATCGGTCGCCTGGCCGGTGCTGAGTACACGAAATTAGGTGAGAGATTTAAGCTGATTCGTAAGCCGTATAGGCCGTGAAACTGTCGAGAAGTCTTGAAGTCCGGAGGTCTTGGAGTCTTGCAGTCAGGATTACATTTGGGGGTCTTAAATGGCGACAGTTAAAAACTTTGAAGAGCTGAAATGCTGGCAACTCGCAAGAGAGTTGGTCCAAGATATTTATTCGATTAACAATAGCACAAAGTTGAAAACAGATTTTGCTTTATCCGATCAGGTTCGCAGAGCGGCGATATCTGTCATGGCCAATATTGGAGAAGGCTTTGGGCGTTATTCCGATAAAGAGTTTAAACGGTTTTTAACTATTGCTGATGGTTCCCTTATGGAGTTTAGAAGTCTTCTTTATATCGTTTTGGATTGTGAATATATCAGCCAAGACGAATTTGTGCGGCTAAAGGAAAAAGCTGAATTATGCAGCACGAAAATACTGGGATTGATCAATTATTTAAAAAATAATGATTTTGTAAGCGATACTAATTATAGCTATGAAAATTTCGGAAGAATAGTTTAAAGTCATGAGGTCATGAAGTCTTGTGGTTTTGAAGCCGAGATGGCGACTGGCGGACAAAAAGACTTCAGTACTACTCGACCTCAGGACTCCCCGACCTCGAGACTTCCAGACCGAAAACAAAGGATCACTCATGCCCCAAAATTTTCCATTTGGACAAAAAATCGTGTGGCAACCCAATAAACGGTGGATAGTGGAAAGCAATCTGCAGCGCTTTATGGAAAATAATGGCGTAAAGGATTATGACGAACTGATGCGCCGCAGCACCGATGATATCGCCTGGTTCTGGGATGCGGCATTGAAAGACCTGGACATCGAATTTTACACGCCCTATAAAAAAATCGTCGATCTGAAAATTGGCATTCAGCGGCCTGAGTGGTGTGTCGGCGGCCGCATGAACATCGTGCACAACCTTCTGGACAAATGGCAGCAAACCGAGGTAGCTGATACCGTGGCCCTGCGCTACGAAAGTGAAGAGGGCAACAGCAAAACATGGACTTACCGTGAATTGCATCGCGATGTATGCCGCTGCGCCAACGCCCTGCGTGAACTGGGCCTGAAAAAAGGCGACGCGGTGGGCTTGTACATGCCGATGATTCCCGAGCTCGCCATTGCCTTTTTGGCTATTATTAAAATTGGCGGAATCATTTTGCCCCTTTTCAGTGGCTATGGCGCCTCGGCGATTGCCACGCGGCTGAATGATGCCGGGGCCAAAGCGTTGTTCTCCGCCGACGGTGCCTTTCGTCGCGGCAAGCTGGTGCCGATGAAGGAAACTGCAGATGAAGCGCTCGCCGATTGTCCCACAGTGAAACACCAGGTTGTTGTGCGTCGCGCCGGACGTGAAGATTGCCCGATGACAAATAACCGTGACCATTTTTGGAATAAGCTGGTGCCCGGACAAAGCGACCGGGCCGAAACGGAGAAAACCTCCGCCGAAGATGTCTGCATGATTATTTATACCAGCGGCACCACCGGCAAGCCCAAGGGCGCCGTCCACACCCACTGCGGATTTCCGATTAAAGGCGCACAGGACATGTACCACTGCATGGACCTGAAACGCGGCGAGGTGATGTACTGGATGACCGATATGGGCTGGATGATGGGGCCGTGGGAAGTGTTCGGCTCGCTGTCGATTGGCGCATCGATGCTGTTTTATGACGGCGCTCCGGATCACCCGCACCACAGCCGCCTGTGGCAGCTTATCGAAAAACACAAGGTGACGCATCTCGGTGTTTCGCCCACGCTGATACGCGCGTTGAAGGACAAGGGCAGCGACATTTTGCGCAAACACGACCTGGGCAGCCTGCGTATGGTGGGCAGCACCGGCAGCCCCTGGGATCCGGAATCGTGGATGTGGCTGTTTGAGAATGTGCTGGAAAAGCGCAAGCCTATTTTGAATTACTCCGGTGGTACGGAGATCAGCGGCGGTATTGTTTGCGGCAATTTTTTCAAACCGCTGAAACCCTGCGCCTTTTCCGGGCCGGTGCCGGGTATGGCCGCCGATGTGGTGGATGAGAATGGCAAACCCTTGCGCGGCGCCGTCGGCGAGCTGGTGATCCGCCAACCGTGGATTGGTATGACCCGCGGTTTCTGGAAAGACGAGCAGCGCTACATCGATACTTACTGGAGCCGTTTTGACAACGTATGGCTGCACGGCGACTTTGCCGCCATCGACAAGGACGGCTTGTGGTACATCCTGGGCCGCAGCGATGACACGATCAAAGTGGCCGGCAAAAGGCTGGGCCCGGCGGAAGTGGAAGCGCTGCTGAACGCCCATCCCTCCGTGGTGGAATCCGCTGCCATAGCCGTCCCCGACCCTAAAAAGGACAACGCCGTTGTGGGCTTTTGCGTGCTGAAGGAAGGCGTGGAAATTACGGAAGACCTGCGCAAGGCATTAATGGATCGCGTTACGGACGGCCTGGGCAAAGCGCTGAAGCCCAAAGAGATACGTTTTACTACCGCCCTGCCCAAAACCCGCAACGCCAAGGTGATGCGCCGCCTTATCCGCGCCGCCTACCTCGGCCAGCCCACCGGCGATGTCAGCAGCCTTGAAAACCCGGCGACGGTGGAGGCGATCAGGAACAGTGTTTAAGAATAAGGTCTTGAAGTCATGGTGTCCTGGAGTCTGGACGTCTTAGGCACTTACCTGTCATCCCGGCCTGTGCGCCGGGATCCACCGACTAAAACCATCAAGACAGCTCGGACGCCCCACGAAACTCACCGCTTCAATAATTCCATAATTCAACTATTCTTAATACCTATTCTGCCCAATTCCATTCTGCCTCTTAAAAAGAAATCAAATCTTCCTTGAAAATGACGGTTTATGTTTCGTAAACTACGCATTGTAGTGTACTCTAATTTAACCACGGACGTATTAAGGGAGGCCACATGAAGATTGGCATACCTCGCGAGATTGCTCCGAATGAGACACGGGTTGCCGTCGTCCCATCCATGATCAAGGTTTTAACAGGCAAAGAGAACAACAACCAGGTGCTGCTGGAAAGCGGTGCCGGCGTCGCTTCCGGATTCGGCGACGACCAGTACAAAAAGGCCGGCGCGGAAATTGTCTCCGATGCCAAAAAGCTTTTTGCCGAATGTGACGTTGTGCTGAAAGTAGCGCCGCCGCAGGAGAACAGCACGCTGGGCAAGCACGAAGCGGAAGCGCTGAAAGAGGGCGCTATCCTGATTACATTTTTGCATCCCACGCAAAATGCGGACAATGTCAAAAAGCTTACCGGCCGGAAGGTAACCGCTTTCGATATGGGTTTTGTGCCGCGTATTACCCGCGCCCAAAGCATGGATGCGTTAAGCTCCATGGCAACCATTGCCGGGTATAAGGCGGTGCTCATCGCAGCGGACCACCTGCCAAAGATGTTCCCGATGCTGATGACGGCCGCGGGAACCGTTTCACCGGCCAACGTGCTTGTGCTGGGCGCCGGTGTTGCGGGATTGCAGGCCATCGCTACCTCCAAAAGGCTGGGCGCCAAAGTAGAGGCATTCGACCCGCGCGCAGCTGTTAAAGAACAGGTGGAGTCGCTGGGCGCGCGATTTGTTGAAATGGAAATGCCCGAAGACGCCGAAACCGAAGGCGGTTATGCCAAGGAAATGAGCGATGAATTTCTGAATAAAGAGCAGGAGGCCATCGGCGGGCGCCTGCCCAAAATTGATGTGGTGATTACCACGGCACAGGTATTTGGCAAGGCAGCGCCCATCCTGATCACGGAAGAAATGCTGCAACAGATGAAACCGGGATCGGTCATCGTGGACATCGCCTCGGAACAGGGCGGCAACACCGCTATCACGGAAAAAGATAAGACGGTTGAGAAGCACGGTGTAACCGTCATTGGCGCGGTAAACCTGGCCACAAAGCTTCCCGTTCACTCCAGCCAGATGTATTCCAAAAATATTACCAATCTGTTCCAGAATATCTTTGGCAACGAAGGCGTCACCTGGGATGATGAAGTGACTAAAGGCGCCTGTGTTGTAAAGGACGGCGAAATCGTAAATAAAGTGGTTGCGGATATTGTCAAATAACTCCTGATTCCTGATATGTCCAATGGATTCCGGGATTAAACAAAAGGAAAAATGTCATGAATGATATGATTCTGGTTTCGGTTTATATTTTTGTTCTGGCCATTTTTGTCGGCTTTGAGGTGATAACAAAAGTACCTCCCTTGCTGCACACACCGCTGATGTCCGGCTCCAACGCCATCTCCGGTATTACAATCGTGGGTGCGCTGCTGAGTACGGGCATGGGTGAAACAAATCTTGGTATAATACTTGGTATGCTGGCCATTATTACCGCTACCATAAACGTGGTGGGCGGCTTTATGGTTACGGACCGCATGCTGGGCATGTTTAAGGGTAAAGAAAAAGGCAAGGAGGCTAAATAATGGCTGCTATTACAAATATCGTATATCTCGTTGCGGCGATTCTTTTTATCCTTGGGCTTAAAAACCTGGGTTCGCCCAAAACAGCCCGCCGCGGTAACCTGCTGGCCATGATCGCCATGCTGCTGGCCATCGTAATTACCCTGCTCGACCAGGGGATCCTCGATTTTACATATATCATTGTCGGTTTGATTGTCGGTGCCGGCGTAGGTGCTATTGCTGCCAAAAAAGTAGCCATGACCGATATGCCGCAGATGGTTGCTTTATTTAATGGCTTCGGCGGTATCGCTTCGGCCTTTGTGGCTTACGCCGAATATGTTAACGGCGGCTTCCAGATTTTTGGCACAGACGTATCGGTTTCCACCGGCCTCAGTTTGATGATCGGTGTACTTACCTTTACCGGCTCCATTATTGCGTTCGCAAAATTGCAGGGCATTATGCGCGGCGCGCCGATTACCTTTAAGGGTCAAACCGTGTTTAACGCGCTGGTGGTTATTGTCATGGCCGCCTTAATTGGTCTGTTTGCCATGGATACCACACAGCAGGAATTGTTGATTGCCATCGTTGTCCTGGCCGCTATCCTGGGTGTTACCTCGGTTATTCCGATTGGCGGCGCAGATATGCCGGTGGTTATTTCACTGCTTAACAGCTACTCCGGTTTGGCTGCCGCCGCGACCGGTTTTGTGCTGTCCAACAACATTCTGATTATTGCCGGTGCGCTGGTAGGTGCGTCGGGATTGATCCTGACCAACATCATGTGTGTGGCCATGAACCGCTCGCTGGCCAACGTGCTGTTCGGCGCGGTTGGCTCCGATGACAGCACAGGCACCGGTGGCCGTGATAAAGCCAGCGTTACGCGCTACACCGCCGAAGACGCGGCCATGATATTTGACGGCAGTGAATCGGTAATCATCGTTCCGGGTTACGGTCTGGCGGTTGCCCAGGCCCAGCACGTGCTGCAGGAACTGGCCACCTTGCTGATGAAACAGGGCGTTAAAGTCAGTTACGCCATCCACCCGGTGGCGGGACGCATGCCGGGACACATGAACGTGCTTCTGGCAGAGGCCAACGTGCCTTACGAAATGCTGAAAGAGATGGACGAGATCAATGATGAATTCCAGGAGACCGACGTGGCCCTGGTTATCGGTGCCAACGATGTTATCAACCCGGCCGCGCGTTACAAAAAAGGCAGCGCCCTTTACGGCATGCCGATCCTCAACGTGGATAAAGCGCGCCGCGTCATGATCATCAAACGTAGCCTTTCTGCCGGTTTTGCCGGAGAGGACAACGAGCTGTTCTATGATGAAAAGACGATGATGCTGTTTGGCGACGCCAAGGGTATGGTTACCGATCTCGTTAAACAGGTTAAAGATTTGTAACCTCTTTTGCGCTTTATCATTTAATAAGCGTTTAAAGAAAATGTGGAGCGCAAAATATGTTTAAAAATATAAGTGTCGAGCAGGCCCGTGAGGCCTTCGACAAAGGTATCGAGTTCATCGACATCCGCGAGCCGGAGGAGTTTGACCAGGTACGCATCCCCGGCGCGCGGCTTATCCCGATGAGCCAGATGAACAGCCGTCTGCAGGAGTTGCCAAAGGAAACCGATGCCGTTGTTTATTGTCGCAGCGGCAGCCGCAGCGCCTATTTGCTGGCGCAATTGTCGGCACACGGCTACGGCAACCTGATGAACCTGCACGGAGGGATCATCGATTGGCATGAAGCCCAAAATCCCGTGGAAGAGGGGTAATGAAGTCGATACACCCGCTTTTGGGGCTGGCTGTAGTTTTAGCTGCAGTCAGCCTTTTTTTTCATATGTCGATTGCTTTGGATCTTTATCATCCGCCTTTGGCACTTTCCTTCCCCCTCACCATCGCCATGCTGCTGGCCTGGATGGATGGCAGCAAACGCATTAAAGAACTTGCCGAAAGTGAACCTGCCGTTAACCCCTGGAAAATCGCCTGGCGTCTCTGGCCGCAATGGTTTAAATATTTGATTGTCTTTATCGCGGTATATGCTGTGCTCAATTTTGGCTACGTGCTTGCCACATCCGCGGAAGGCTCCGGCTGGGTTGATTTGACCCCCGGCTACAAAAAACTGCGCGGTGTTTCCGCTTTTTGGCTGATGTTTTATATATTTGAGGCAGGCACTTTTCTGCTGGCAAAGGAACCGGCGGATTAAAAGCCAAGCCGGAGCATTTTGCCACTAAGGCGCAATTTATTTCGCTCCAGATTCCTGTCATCCCGGCAACCGCGCCGGGATCTTCTGACAGAGAATAATAAGAGCATGATCACGAGCATGATCATGATCAAGAATTGTTATATTTGCCGGGCACAACTTTAACACACTAACACCTAAACACCATAGCACATCCTTATGATCACATCCAAACAGCCGAACCTGCAAACCAGCATTTTTGCCGTTATGACGGCGCTGTCCCACAAGCACGATGCTTTGAATCTCTCCCAGGGCTTCCCCGATTTTGACATAAATCGGCGGATGAGCGAGTTGATTTCGGCGGCCATCAGGGAAGGGCACAATCAATACGCGCCCATGCCGGGCATTCCTCAACTGCGCGAGCAAATTGCCATTAAAACGGAAAAGCTGTACGGCGCGCGTTACGACATGGAAACTGAAGTCACCGTAACATCGGGCGCAACCGAAGCACTGTATGCCGCCATAACGGCAACCGTGCATCCGGGAGATGAAGTGATTGTTTTTGAGCCGTGGTATGACATCTATATTCCTACGGTTGAATACAGCGCTGGCAAAGTGGTAACCGTGCCGCTTATGCCGCCGCGCTACGGCATTGATTGGGATGCCCTGAAAAAGGCAATCTCACCAAAAACACGGGCCATTATTCTAAACAATCCGCACAATCCGGCAGGCGCCGTGCTGGGCGATAGCGACATCCGGCAACTGATTGCGATCACCCGCAATACAAATATTGTGCTGATCGCCGACGAGGTTTATGAACACATCGTCTTTGACGGGCAGAAACACCTCAGCCTGGCACGTTACCCGGAGCTGGCTGAGCGCAGTTTCGTGATCAGCTCGTTCGGCAAAACGTTCCATGCCACCGGCTGGAAAGTAGGCTACTGCTTGGCCCCTGTTGAATTGACCAAAGAACTGCGCAAAATTCACCAGTTCATAGTTTTTTCCGTACACGCGCCAAGCCAGCACGCTTACGCGGAAATGCTGAAAGACGAAAACCACTACCTCGAACTGGCGCACTTTTACCAGCAAAAGCGCGACCGTATCGCCGGGCAGCTGCAGCAATCGCGCTTTAAGGTTTTACCCTGTGCCGGAACTTATTTCCAATTGCTCAGCTATGCCGGCATCAGCGACGAAAACGATCGTGCATTTTGTGAAAGACTTACGCGGGAACACAAGATTGCCACCATTCCCACATCGGTCTTTTACCGCAACAGGGATGACCATAAGGTGATACGCCTCTGTTTTGCCAAAAAGGATGAGACGCTTGACAGGGCGGCGGAGGTTTTATGCAGGATTTGAAAGTAACCGTTGTGCAAACCGCGTTGCGATGGGAAGACAGGGAAGCCAACCTGGCGCATTTTGACCAGATTTTAGCCAGCGTAACCCATTGGGGCGATGTCCTTGTTTTACCGGAAATGTTCAGCACGGGCTTTACTATGAACCCTCAGCGCGTGGCCGATTCTCCGAATGGGCGGACCGTGCAATGGATGCGGGATAAAGCGGCGGCATATTCCGTCGACATTACTGGTAGTGTTGTCATTAAAGACGACGGGCGTTATTTCAACCGGATGTTCTGGGTAAGGCCGGACGGCCATTTCGATTTTTATGACAAGCGTCATTTATTTCGGATGGCCGGAGAGCATAAAGTATACAGTGCCGGTAAAACGCATTTGGTGGTTAACTGCAAGGGCTGGAAAATCGCCCCGTTTGTCTGCTACGATCTGCGCTTTCCGGTTTGGCTGCGCAATTACGGCAACAAGTATGATCTGGCCATTTTTGTAGCCAACTGGCCGGAAAGACGTTCCAGCCACTGGCGCCTTTTGTTGCGGGCGCGGGCAGCAGAAAACCAGGCCTACGTGGTGGGCGTAAACCGCATCGGCACCGATGGTAACGATATTTACTACCGCGGTGATTCGGCGGTGCTGGACCCGCTGGGCGAGCCGCTTTTTGAGCACGCCCATACGGAGAAAGTCAAAACGGTAACTCTTTCGGCGCAACGCCTGAAGGAGTATCGCCAAAAATTTCCCGTCTGGAAAGACGGAGACACATTTAACATGGATGGTCTGTCATGACTGAGGACAAAGCTTTGATTAAGCCACATAACGGTTACTATTCTGAAAGCGAAAAAGAAACCATAAAGCCTGCCGGCATCGTCTGTGCCCGAGCCGTAGCTACCGTCGTTTTTGAAGATGACGGCGCTTCACTTCTGGCCAATGCCGGTTTGCTGCAGGGCGATATCCTGAGCGAGGCGCGGGTTGCCGGTGTGCAGGCGGCCAAACGCGCCCATGAATTTATCCCGCTGCCCTTTAGCCAGTCGCTTGATTTTGTAAGTGTCGATCTCAGCGTAGAGGAAAATACGATTGCCATTACCGCCCGCGTGCGTGCCGTAAGCCGGGCCTCGCTAGATGCTCATGCCTTAAGTGCCGCATCGGCCACTGCCGTAACCCTGCTCAACGCTTTCCGCAAGTATGACCCCAATGTTTCTGTGCGCGATCTGCAGATAATTCCCGAAAAGGAATCCAAAGAGATTATCAATACGGCAAAGATGCCCATCAAAGTTGGGATTGTGGTTGTTTCTGACCGCGTGGTGGCCGGCCTGGCAGAAGATGAAGCCGGCGCCGTTCTGCGCGATGGGTTTAAGGAAGCCGGTTTTGATACCCGCCACTACAGCATCATCTCCAACGATTCGGACAAGCTGGTGGAGAAATTCCAGGAATGGCTGGAAGAGGGCGTCGAATTGATCATGACCTGCGGCGGAAACGGTCTTGGACGCCGCGATATTACGCTGGGCGTGGTGGAGCCGTTCTTCGATTTTCGCATCGAGGGTATTGAGCAGTCTCTCTACAGCGTGGCAAGGGAGCACCATAAGGGGCTGTTCACGCAACGGCTGGCCGCAGGCAAAATCGGCCAGACGGTTGTAATCTGCCTGCCGCTGGATGGTGATATGGCCAGGTCATCGCTGCATGTGCTGCTGCCCAATATCCAAAAAGCTTTCGAGTTGTGATCAGACGATCTCCTGTTTTTTCTTTTCCTTTAATTTGTGCTTTGACCCTCTTTTTCGCGCTGCTTCCGAATGCTGTAAGCGGACAACGCGTTCTTTTTGAGCCCGGCGAACATCCGGCCTTGCAAGAGGCGATTAAGGCTCCCGATGGCTTCACCCGTGTCGATGTCGCGCCAGGCAGCTTTGCCCAATACCTGCGCAAACTTCCCCTCTACCTTGAAAAAAGAGCTGTTCTGGAATTTGACGGTTCCGTTGCCAAAGCGGCGGATGACACAAGCCTTGCGGCTGTTTTTGCCGTTGATATCAAAGGCTGTAGGCTTGAACAATGCATGGATATTCTCATCCGCCTGCACAGCGACTGGCTGTGGAGCAAAGGCTTAAGTGACAGCATACAATACCCCTTGCCCGAGGGCACAATCCTGAGCTGGAAAGCCTGGCGCGATGGTTGGCGGCCGCGGTTTAAAGGATTGCGCTTCATCCTGGAAAAAGGCGATCATAAGCAAAGCGTTTTTGAAGATTATATCCGCACGATCTTTGAGTATAGCGGCACACAAACTTTTTATCATCACTACCCGCCGCAAAAACGTGCCGATCTGCAGCCCGGTGATTTTATAGTTAAAAAAGGCAGCCGCGGCCACGCCGTTATGATTGTTGATATGGCCAGGAGCGGTTCCGGGGAGACCGTGCTGTTATTTGCCCAGGGAGACACACCTGCTTGCCAGCCCTACCTTTTGCGTGCCGCCAACGGTTCCGCCTGGTTCCGGTTGGAAAAAAACGTGGACGCACCCGCGCTGCCCATCTCTAAAACCATGCCCTGGAGCGGACTGCGACGCTTTCCTAAAACACACTGATCCGGTCTTGCCTGATATTCTTTTTATGCTAACTTCAGAGATTCTGTTTTCACAAATCATTTCGGAGCGATTATGCGTTATCTCGTTTTGTTAAGTACGGTTTTGTTTTTGGCGAATAGTCTTGCGGCGCAGGACAAAAAACCGCTGGACCACAATGTTTACGACTTCTGGAACAAGACTAAACAACACGCCATCTCGGAAGACGGCTCCTTGTTTTTATACGTGGTGCGACCCGAAAACGGCGATGGTTCCTTGACGTTTAAAAAGCTGGTTGAAGAAAAAGAGTATGTGATTGCGAGGGGTGATTCCGCCGCTTTTAGCTATGGAACGCCGTATGCGGTTTTTTTGAAAAGGGCGCCGCTGGACAGCGTGAAGAAGGCAAAACAGGCGAAGAAAAAAGGCACGGAAGCTCCGCAAGATTCGCTGGGAATGATTGATCTGGAGAATGGGGATGTAGAGGTCGTTGACGTAGCCGCCTCTTATCGTATGCCGGAGAAGGCCGGCGGCTGGGTGGCCTGGCTAACCAAGTTTCCCGCCGAGGAAAAAGCCACAGCTGATACCTCTGCTGCCATAGCCGACACACTTCAGGAAAGTGAAAGCGAAACCAAAAAAGACAACGGCAAAAAGCCGCGCGGCAGGAAGCTTACCCTGCATCATTTTGAAAGTGACAGCAGCCGAATTTTTAACAATGTAAGCGATTACCGCTTTTCTGAGGACGGGCGTTTCCTTGCCCTGACACTGGCCTCCGAAGACAGTAGCGCCGACGGTGTTCAGGTTGTAAGCCTGGAAAACGGCAAGGTCAGCACACTGATGCAAACGCCGGGCGATTACCGCAAGCTGGCCTGGAGCACACCCGGCAGCCACCTGGCTTTTATTGCCAACAGCGATTCCATTGATACCAAGCAGAAAGCATTTGCGCTCTATCTGGCGGATACAAAATCGATGAAAGCGACGGCCATCGCGCGCCAGGGCAGTCGTGGTTTGCCGGAAGGCTGGTGGATAAGTCCGCACGCGAAAGTGGAGTTTTCCGAAGCCGGGAAGCGCATTCTGTTTGGCAGCGCGCCGCGTCCCGAGCCGGAGCCGGAAGAAGAGCAAAAAGAAGAACAGGCGGTTCTGGACATCTGGCATTGGAAAGATCCTCTGCTACAGCCGATGCAGCTTAAGCAGCTGAAGCAGGAACAAAAGCGCAGCTACCTGGCGGTTTATGATCTCGGCAAAAAAACAATCCTGCAGCTGGGCCGTGAAGATATTCCCGAAATAAAATTAAGCGATCAGGGCGATGGCCGTTTTGCGCTGGGGCTTTCCAATTTGCCATACCGGATGGAGATTTCATGGGATTACCCGGAATACCATGATTTTTACCTGATCGATTTGAAGAACGGCCGTTCGCGCATGGTTGCCGAACGGGTGCAGTCCGCCGCCGATATTTCGCCGCAGGGCCGCTACATCTACTGGTGGGATCGCCAGCTTGGCGAATGGAGAGCTTACGATAATGAGCGCGGCAAAGAAATCAGTCTTTCGGGCGGTATTGCCGTTTCGCTGGTTTACCATCTTCATGACTGGCCTTTTCCGGCAGGGTCCGAAGGCAGTGCCGGCTGGACAGAAGATGACGCGCGTTTTGTGCTTTACGATCAATACGATATCTGGGCGGTTGATCCGTCCAAACCGCTGGAGCCTGTAAACCTTACCGGCGGCAAGGGCCGTGAGCGTGGCGAACAATTGCGCTATATTAAGCTGGACAAGGATCAAAGGGCCCTGCCGGAAGATGAGCCGTGGCTGCTCGAGCTTTTCGACTACGACGACAAGCGTGCGGGGTACGCGCAGGTCCATCCGCAAAAAGAGCAGTCGTTCAAAGTTTTGGTAAAGGCGGAAAAGCGTTTTGCCAGGACCACAAAAGCCGAAAACGCCGATGTGCTGATCTATACCCGTGAAGATTTCCGTGAGTTTTCTGATTTCTGGGTAAGCGATCCTTCATTTGAAGACCCGCGCAAAATCAGCAATATCAATCCGCAGCAGGATGAATATTTATGGGGCACGGCTGAACAGGCTGAGTGGGTTTCGCTGGATGGTCAAAAGCTGCAGGGCATTATTTATAAGCCGGCCAATTTTGACCTGGCCCAAAAGTACCCGATGATGGTTTACTTTTACGAAAAGAGCTCACACAATCTTTACCGGCACTGGGAGCCCGAGCCGCACCGTTCCATCATCAATTTCAGCTTTTACGCCAGCCGCGGCTATGTCATTTTTATTCCGGACATCCCCTATAAAACCGGTTTTCCCGGTGAAAGCGCATACGATGCTGTTATGGCCGGGGTAAACCATATGATTGAAAAAGGCTACGTTGACCGCGAACGCATCGGCGTGCAGGGTCATAGCTGGGGTGGTTATCAGATTGCCTACATGATAACGCGCACTAATCTTTTCCGCGTCGCGGAGGCAGGGGCCCCGGTGGCCAACATGACATCCGCTTATGGCGGCATACGCTGGGGCACGGGCAAAAGCCGCATGTTCCAGTACGAGATGACCCAGAGCCGCATCGGTGGCACGTTGTGGGAAAAGCCCTTGCTTTATATCGAAAACTCGCCGCTTTTTTTTGCGGACCAGATTGAAACGCCGCTGCTGATCATGCACAACGATCAGGACGGGCATGTACCCTGGTACCAGGGCATAGAGCTGTTTACGGCACTGCGCCGCCTGGGTAAACCCTCGTGGCTGATCAATTACAACAATCAGCCGCACTGGCCGATAACGTTTGTTAATAAAAAAGACTGGGCGATTCGTTTACAGCAGTATTTTGATTACTACCTGAAAGACGCGCCGCCCGCCCGTTGGATCATCGAAGGTGTTCCGGCCCTCAAGAAGGGAAAAACATTAGGCACGGAACTAATCGAACAAGAGAATTAAAGGGCGCTAAAAGAGCAGGCTCGCTGGTTGCTTTTAGAGTGGGGCAGGCCTAAATTAAAGGCTCATTTTATTTGGATTTTTCGGAGGATGAATGATAACGAGTGAAATAAAAACAATCTCAAATTGCCGCAAAGAGCTGCATATTGTTATGGAAAAGGACGACCTGAATCCTATCCGCGAGCAGGAAACGCAGCGCGTGCGCAAAGAGGTTCAATTCCCGGGATTTCGCAAAGGCAAAGCCCCCCTGCACATGGTAAAGCGCAGCTACGGTCAGGCGATTGAGGCCTACACCATGGAAAGCGCCGTGCAGCAGGCCGTTGAAAAAGCTGTTGCCGACAATAACCTGGAAGTGGTGGGCATGCCGGAGCCCAAGAAAGTTGATTTCAACGAGGACGGCAACCTGGCTATGACGATCGAAGTGGATACCTATCCTGAGGTCGAACTGAAAAAATACCAGGGTTTTGATTTCATTAAAGACAAATACACCATTGAAGATTCTTTTGTTGAAGAACAGATCAAGCGCTTGTTGAAGTCGCGCGCCAGCCGCAAGGAAGTGGATGGTCCAGTTGCCGAAGGACACATTATCCAGATGGATATGCAGGAGCTGGATGAATCCGGCGCGCCGCTGGTCGGCAAAAAATATAAGGACATTTCAGTAACCGTGGGTGATGGCCGCTTCGATCCCGACCTGGAGAAACAGCTGATTGGCCTGAAAAAAGGTAAAGAAACCAAAATTACTAAAGAATATCCCAAGGATTTCCCGCAAAAAGAGTATGCCGGCAAGAAAGAAAGCTACAACATCACCGTTAAGAAAATCGAAGAAGAGGAATTGCCGGAATTAACCGATGAATTTGTGAAGGAAATCAACCCCAATGTGAACTCCGCAGACGAATTTCGGGATCAGATGCGGCGCAACCTGCAAGCAGAATATGAGCGCGAGGCTCAAAACCGCTTTGGCACCGAGCTGACACAAAAGCTGATTGAGGAAAATAATTTCGATGTGCCCGAGGCGTTGATCGACAATTACCTGAACCATGTTGTGCGCGATGTGCGCCAGCGTGATCCCAATGCCAAGGAAGAGCAGATCCGGCAGCATTACAGAACCGATGCCGAGTTTAACATCAAATGGTATTACCTGAAGGAAAAGATTGCCGACGCAGAAGGGATTAAGGTTGAAGAGGAAGACGTTAAAAAATTCCTGGACGAGATAGAGAATGATGAAGTACGGCAGTTGTACGAGAAAAACGAAGGTATGATGGGTAACGTCAAGGAATCTTTAAAAGACAAAAAGATCCTTGAGTTTCTGGAAAAGAAAAACAAAGTCAAACAAAACGAAATCAAATTAGATTAAGACGAAAGGTCCGGAAATGGCATTAGTTCCGATGGTGGTTGAGCAGACGGGAAGAGGCGAGCGCGCCTATGATATTTATTCGCGGCTGCTGAAAGAAAGAATTATTTTCCTTGGAAGTCCCATTGATGATAACATAGCCAGCCTGGTGATCGCGCAGCTTTTATTTTTGGAAGCTGAAGATCCGGACAAAGATATCTACGTGTACATCAACTCGCCGGGTGGCGTTGTTTCTTCAGGCTTGGGGATTTTTGATACGATGAACTTTATCAAGCCGGATGTGGTCACGACAGTGATGGGCCAGGCGGCCAGTATGGGCGCGGTTCTTTTGGCGGCAGGCACCAAGGGTAAGCGTTACGCCCTGCCCAACGCGCGGATTATGATCCACCAGCCGCTGGGTGGCGCAGAAGGCCAGGCTTCCGATATCGAGATTGCGGCAAATGAGATTTTGCGTATCCGCAAGATATTGAATGAGATCCTGTCCGAAAGCACAGGCAAAGATATCGAACAGATTAACAAGGACACCGATCGTAACCGCTTTATGTCCGCCAAGGAGGCTTTGGACTATGGTTTGATCGATAAAATACTGGAACCGCGTTCCGGTGCACCAAAGAAATAAATGAGCAGAAAGAATCAGCGTATGCCAACTTATCGATGTTCCTTTTGCGGCCGTTCGGCTGAAGAAGTGGAAAGCCTTATATCGGGTCCGGACGTACATATTTGTAATGATTGCGTCCGCAGTGCTTCCGATATTATTGACCGTCACAAAAAGGAAAGCCGGCCCGATCTTGGCCAGCGTCTTGTTCCTCCCGCGGAGATCAAGTCGCAGCTGGATAAATATGTCATTGGTCAGGAGCATTCCAAGCGCATATTGTCGGTGGCTGTATACAATCACTATAAGCGTATCAGTCAGGGCGCGGCTGTCGATGATGTTGAAATCGAAAAAAGCAATATTCTTCTGATAGGTCCGACCGGTACGGGCAAAACGCTTTTGGCGCAAACACTGGCCCGCATCCTGAACGTACCCTTCTCCATCGCCGACGCCACCGTTCTTACCGAAGCCGGTTATGTTGGTGAAGATGTTGAGAACATCCTTGTGCGCCTTTACCAGGCGGCCAATTTTAATTTGGAGCAAACGCAGCGCGGTATCATCTACGTGGATGAGATTGACAAGATTGCCCGAAAAAGCGGCAACCCATCCATCACGAGGGATGTAAGCGGCGAAGGCGTGCAGCAGGCCATCCTTAAAATACTGGAAGGCACGACCTCCAGCATACCACCCAAAGGCGGGCGTAAGCATCCTGAGCAAAACCTGATAAACATCGATACGCGCAATATTTTGTTTATTTGTGGCGGAGCTTTTGAAGGACTGGAAGATATTATCCGTCGTCGCGTAGGTGAAAAAAATATTGGCTTCGAAAAAGATGTCGTAAAAGGGCACAAGTTCACCAAGAGCGAGCTTTATGCCAAAGTACAGCCGGAAGACCTGATCCAGTTTGGATTGATCCCTGAGCTGATTGGCCGGTTGCCGGTTATCGGCGCGCTGGAAGAGCTGGATGAATCGGCTTTGTATAAAGTGCTTACCGAGCCCAAAAACGCTTTGATCAAACAGTATCAAAAGCTGGTGGGCATGGAAGATGTTGAACTCTCCTTTACCGATGATGCACTGATGGCCATTGTGCGAAAAGCCAAAAAGACGGGCACCGGCGCGCGATCGTTGCGCTCGATTATGGAAAGCGTTATGCTGGACATTCTGTTCCGCATCCCATCGCTGCCCAATCTGAAGGCTGTGGAGATAACCGAATCCGTAGTGGAAGAGCAAGCAGAAGCCGACTTGAAGTTCGGCTCATCCAAGCAAAGCGCTTAAAATTCAGGGCGAGGCTTCTGCCTCGCTTTTTTTATTATCAAGACCAAGCTATACCAGATGAAAAAAGCCGTAAAGAAATCTCTCAAATCTTACAACGTACTTCCCCTTAAAGACCTGGTCGTTTTCCCCAATATGGTTGTGCCGCTAATCGTCGGGCGCAAAAAATCGGTGCAAGCGATTGAATCAGCCATGCGCGATGACAAGATGATTTTCCTTGTTGCCCAAAAAGACGCCAGTAAAGAGAGCGTAAAAACGGCAGACCTTTATCGCGTCGGTGTTATAGCACGTATTCTTCAGCTTGTCAGATTGCCAAACGGGTTAGTGAAAATTCTGGTGGAAGGCGTCAGCGGCGGAGAGGTTAAGCGCTTTAGCAGCAGGGATAAATCGATGCGCGCCACGTTGCAGTTCATATCTGAATCAGAAAATATGGATGAAGAAGATGAGGCAAAAAGGCGGCAGTTGGTCGCGCTTTTCAAACAATATATAAAGCTTAATGAAGAAGTACCGGAAGAGATACTTTTTTCCTTTAATCAGTTATCAGATCTCTCGCGCATCAGCGATTTTATTGCCACCTACATGGATATCACGGTGGATCAAAAACAGCAGATACTCGAAAAAAACAGTCTTAAGGAACGCATTACATTCCTGCTGAATCTGCTGCGCGCTGAAAACCAGATCCTGTCGATCAAAGCCGATCTGGACGACAAGGTGCGTAACCAGATGGTACAATCGCAACGCAACTATTATTTGCAGGAACAACTGCGTGTAATCCGCGAAGAGTTGGGCGATGAAGAGGGCAGCAATCCTGATTATAAATTATTGAAGCAGCGCATTGAAGAGAGCAACCCCAGCAAGGAAGCGCTGGAAAAGGCGCAGGAAGAGCTGCACCGTTTTGAGCGTATTCCGGTTTTGTCGCCGGAGTCCGGTGTTATCAGGACTTACCTTGAGTGGATTTGCGACCTGCCCTGGCATAAGGAAACGGAAGACCGCAGTGATATCGCTGATGTAAAGCGCATTCTGGATGAAGACCATTATGGTATGCGCAAAGCCAAGGAACGTATTGTTGAATATATCGCGACGCTCAACCGCGTTGGCCATATCAGTGGCAGCATATTGTGCCTGATCGGGCCTCCGGGTGTTGGCAAAACTTCACTTGGCAATTCTATCGCGCGGGCGCTCAACCGCAAATATATCCGTATTTCGCTGGGTGGTATCAGTGATGAAGCTGAGATCCGCGGCCATCGCCGCACCTATATCGGTGCCATGCCGGGACGTATTATTCAGGGGATGAAAAGGGCCGGTACAGTAAATCCGGTTTTCCTTCTCGATGAAATCGATAAACTTGGTTCTGATTTTCGCGGCGACCCCGCGTCCGCTTTGCTGGAGGTGCTTGATCCCGAGCAGAACCGCCATTTTGTTGACCATTATCTCGAAGTGGAATATGATCTTTCCAAGGTGATGTTTGTATTGACGGCGAATTCTACAGCCGGCATACCTGCGGCTTTGTATGACCGCTTGGAAATCCTTGAGCTTCCCGGCTATCACGATGAAGAAAAAATGCACATCGCGCGCGATTACATATTTCGCAAGATGCTCAACAACCACGGGCTCACGCGCAGTGATATCGGGATAAGTGAATCGGCAATCCGCACAATTATTTCACGATACACGGCGGAAGCAGGTGTGCGTAACCTGGAACGTGAGATCAATAAAATCGGCCGCAAAGCGGTAGTTGAGCTGGCCAAAGATCCGAAACTAAAAAAGGTAAGCATCAGTCAGAAAAACCTGATCAAATTTCTTGGTGAGCCAAAATATACACTTAAGCCCATTATCCGTAGCGGTGAGAAGGGTGTGGCCCTTGGCCTGGCCTGGACTTCCTACGGCGGCGATGTTTTGCCCATTGAAGTGAATCTGTTAAGCGGAAAAGACAAGCTGGTGCTTACGGGAAAGCTGGGTGAGATTATGCGCGAATCGGCTCAGATTGCCATCAGCTTTTTGCGGCTGCGCTCCAGGCGTTACAACATTGATCCCAATTTTAGTCAGCAATATGAAATCCACGTGCACCTTCCGGAAGGGGCGGTGCCCAAGGAGGGGCCGTCCGCGGGTATTACGCTTACAACGGCTATTCTGCTGGCCCTGCTTAATAAAGCATTTCCCAAAGGTATGGCCATGACGGGCGAGATTACGCTTAGGGGCAAAGTGCTGGCTGTGGGTGGTTTAAACGAGAAGTTGCTGGCCGCGCGGCGATTGGGGATCAAGCGTATTTTGCTACCGGCAGAAAATAAAAAGAATATCAACGAGATTGATAAAGAGGTTTATGAGAACAGTGAGCTGATTTTCGTAAGCCACTATGATGAGATTTTTGATATAATTTTTGGCAAAAAAAAATCCGCTAGTAATTAGCGGATTTAAACTTAAGGCAGGTTATTCACATGCTGCGCGAGATGTGCCTTTCTGTGCGCGGCCCTGTTTTTATGCATAATGTTTTTGTGAACCAGCTTATCCAGCAATTTATAAATCTGGTTTAACAGTTCCTGTGCTTTGCTCTTATCGCTTTCTTCCATGATTTGACGCGTTGCGGTTTTTAACTGGCTTTTATATTCACGGTTATAGGCCCGCTCTGATGCCGATTTCCGAATGCGCTTAATAGCAGACTTATGATGTGCCATTCAAAAAACTCCTGGTAATTTTTTATCAAAGATTTTTAATATAAGTAGATTAAAAACCACTGTCAATGAAGGACTCGATAAATATATGTAATTTTCTCGCCTTTTTATTTGACAGATCGAAAAAAGTTTGTAAATTATACGACTTTTCATTTTATGAGTGCTGGTGTAGCTCAATTGGTAGAGCAGCTGATTTGTAATCAGCCGGTTGGGGGTTCGAGTCCCTTCACCAGCTCTGGTGAACTTGTAAAATAAAAGTGACAAGTCAGATACGGTTATGCTTGCACCGCAATAATTTACCAGCGGGAGTAACTCAGTTGGCTAGAGTCACAGCCTTCCAAGCTGTTGGTCGCGGGTTCGAGTCCCGTCTCCCGCTCTGCATAACCTCATCTTTAAAAATCACTTTTATTTCATTGAAGTTGGCCCACGTAGCTCAGTCGGTAGAGCACGTCCTTGGTAAGGACGAGGTCACCAGTTCAATCCTGGTCGTGGGCTCTCAGTAAAGTGATACAAATTCATAAACCACGTAGCCACACAATTTGGAGGGTGTTGGACAATGGCTAAACAGAAATTTGACAGAAGTAAGCCCCACGTAAACGTAGGCACAATTGGTCACGTAGACCATGGCAAGACGACCCTTACGGCAGCGATCACACAGGTGCTTGCCAACCAGGGTTTGAGTGAAAAGCGTGATTTTGACAGTATCGACAACGCTCCTGAAGAGCGCGAGCGCGGTATAACCATCGCCACGGCGCACGTGGAATACACGACGCAGAAGCGTCACTATGCGCACGTGGACTGTCCGGGGCACGCCGACTATGTAAAGAACATGATCACCGGTGCGGCGCAGATGGACGGCGCGATACTGGTTGTAAGCGCCGCCGACGGCCCGATGCCGCAGACGCGCGAGCACATTCTTCTGGCGCGCCAGGTAAACGTACCTTACATCGTGGTATTTCTGAACAAAGTAGACCAGGTTGATGACCCGGAACTGCTGGAGCTTGTAGAGCTTGAGATCCGCGAGCTTTTGAGCAGCTACGAATTTCCGGGTGATGACATTCCGATCGTCAAGGGCAGCGCGCTTAACGCGTTGAACGATCCCAACGACGAGACGGCGATCAAGCCGATCCTGGAGCTGATGGATGCCGTTGATGATTACATTCCGACACCCGAGCGTGACGTAGACAAGCCGTTTCTGATGCCTGTTGAAGACGTCTTTTCGATCACCGGTCGTGGTACAGTAGCCACGGGCCGTATCGAGCGTGGTGTTGTAGCGGTTGGAGAAGAAGTTGAGCTGGTTGGTCTTGGCGCCAAGCGCAAGACGGTTGTTACCGGTGTTGAGATGTTCCGCAAGCTCCTGGACCGCGGTGAAGCAGGCGACAACGTAGGTCTTCTTCTGCGTGGTGTAAACAAGGAAGACCTGGAGCGCGGTCAGGTATTGGCCAAGCCGGGTTCAATTACGCCGCACACCAAATTTAAGGGTGAAGTATACGTATTGACCAAGGATGAAGGTGGACGTCACACACCGTTCTTTGACGGTTACCGTCCGCAGTTCTACTTCCGTACGACGGACGTGACGGGTTCCATCAAGCTGCCTGACGGGGTAGAGATGGTTATGCCGGGCGACAATATCTCGGTAGAAGTAGAGCTGATCAAAGAGATCGCCATGGAGAAAGAGCTGCGCTTCGCCATCCGTGAAGGCGGCCGTACCGTTGGCGCCGGTGTTGTTGCGGAAATTATTGAATAAGTAAAGCTCACGCTCATGCGTGTAATTATTTACCTGGAATGCAGCAAGTGCAAAAACAGAAATTACAAAACGTACAAAAACAAAAAGACCCAATCGGGGCGTTTTGAGATTAAAAAATTCTGTCCGCGTTGTAACGAGCATGTCATTCACAGGGAATCGAAATAAGCTAGGCCTGTAGCTCAATTGGCTAGAGCACCGGTCTCCAAAACCGGGGGTTGGGGGTTCGAGTCCCTCCAGGCCTGCTTTCTTTTAAAGCTGAGGAATTCAAAGCGATGATTAAAAAGCTGCAAGAGTTCATAGAGAATGTCCGTAAGGAAATGGCCAAGGTAAGCTGGCCGACACGGGAAGAGTTGTTGAACTCATCGATAATAGTTGTGGTAGTGAGTCTGATTTTCACCATCTATATCTTCTTGTCTGATGTAATCATCTCCCGAGTGGTAGAACTCTTCTATTAAAACAAAGAGGCTATTTAAAGTGGCTGACAAAAAGTGGTATGCTCTGCGCATTTATTCCGGCAAGGAACAAAAGGTAAAGGCGCATATCGAGCATGAAATAGAGCTTCAGCAAATTGAAGATAAAGTGGGCAATATTATTATCCCTTCCGAAAACATCATTGAGATGAAGGACGGGAAAAAGCGGGTTAAAAACAAGGTTTTCTTCCCGGGCTATATGCTCATCGAGATGGTGCTGGACAACCAGACGCAGCATGTGATTTCCAATTCGCCCGGGGTGATTAGTTTTGTGGGGCCGAAAAACGAGCCTGTACCGTTGCGTCAGAGCGAAATCCGTGATGTGCTGGGCAAAATTGAAAAAAGCCACGAAAAAGAGATTCGCGGTAAGGTTGATGTGCCTTTCAGTGTTGGTGATGCTATACGCGTTGTTGACGGGCCGTTCAATGACTTTACCGGATTCGTTGAAGAGATCAACGAAGAGAAAAATAAGGTAAAGGTAAATATCAGTATTTTTGGCCGGCCAACACCGGTTGAACTGGACTTTTTGCAAATAGAGCTTGAAAAATAAAATCAGTGTCTGAGGTTTAATCAAAATGGCAAAAAAAGAGATAGGTAAAATCAAGTTGCAGCTGCCTGCCGGACAGGCCAAGCCTGCTCCGCCCGTTGGCCCGGCTTTGGGTCAGCACGGTGTAAACATCATGGAGTTTTGCAAAGCTTATAACGCTAAAACCCAGGATCAGGCGGGGTTGGTTATTCCCGTTGAGATCACCGTTTACGCGGACCGGTCTTTTTCTTTTATCACCAAAACGCCACCGGCGGCGGTGTTGTTATTAAAGGAATCGGGACTGGAAAAAGGCTCATCTACGCCTAATACGGAAAAAGTAGGCCGGGTAACGCAGGACCAGGTGCGCAAGATTGCTGAAATGAAGATGCCTGACCTGAATGCAGCAGATGTGGAAGCAGCCATGCGCATGGTGGCGGGTACCGCTCGCAGCATGGGCATAGTGGTTGAATAATATGGTAGAGGTGAAAATGAAGCGCAGTAAAAGATATCAAAATGGAGCCGCAAAAATTGACCGGGCGACACGGTACGCGCCGGAAGATGCGGTAAAGCTGCTTAAAGAAGCGGCTTCGGCGAAATTTGATGAAACCGTGGAAATCGCCATGCGCCTTGGCGTAGACCCGCGGCACGCCGACCAGATGGTTAGAGGAACGGTCACCCTGCCGCATGGTACAGGGAAGACCATAAGAGTACTTGTTTTCGCCAAGGGTGAAAATGTGCAAAAGGCGCTTGATGCCGGTGCTGATCATGCCGGGCTGGAAGAGTACGTTGAAAAGATAAACGGCGGCTGGCTGGAATTTGACGTGGCCGTGGCTACGCCTGACGTAATGAGCCAGGTGGGCCGTCTGGGACGTATTCTCGGTACACGCGGGTTGATGCCCAACCCGAAAAGCGGCACGGTAACCCCGGATGTGGAAACCGCCGTCAGCGAAATCAAAGCCGGTAAAATTGATTTCCGGGTTGACAAAACGGGTATTATCCACACGGGAATCGGCAAGGTGTCCTTTGAAGAGGGCAAAATCGTTGACAATATAAAAGCGTTTGTAAATACGGTTATTAAGCTTAAACCGGTTGCTGCCAAAGGGACTTATCTGAAGTCTATTTCACTTTCCAGCACCATGGGACCGGGCATCTATCTTGATACAAACAGCTCGGTTTACAGCAACTAGAAAAAGGACAGGAAGTAACAATGGCAACTCCAGAAAAAATCGCGGTTGTTGAGGAATACACCGAAAAGTTTAAACAAGCCAAGAGTGTATTCATTGCCGACTACAGCGGAATTGACGTAGAGACGGTCAATGAGGTGCGCCGCAAGTTCAGAGAGCAGAATGTTGAATACAAAGTTCTCAAAAACAGACTGGCGCGCAGGTCGCTGAACGGTGCCGGCGTTGAGGAGCTGGATCCCTATCTGAAGGGTGTTAATACCTTTATTATAGGTTATGACGATCCGGTGGCTCCTGCAAAAATTCTCGAAGATTTTAATAAAAAAGATGAAATCCTCAGGCTTAAAGCGGTGTTGTTTGAGGGCAGAGTGTTTGAATCGGAAGACGCCAAAAAGATAGCTAAGCTGCCTACACGGGAGGCGCTGCTTAGTCAGTTTGTGGGAATGTTACAATCCCCGATGACCAAGCTTGCCGGAACCCTGCAGGCACCGATGCAAAAAATGATTGGCGTTCTGAACGCACTGAAAGAAACAAAAGCATAAAACCAAAACTCATATTTCACACTGGAGGAATATAAAAATGGCAGAGATAAAAAGAAGCGACGTTATGGCTTACCTTGAAGGGGCCTCGATGCTGGAGATATCCGAGCTGATTAAGGAAATCGAAGACAAATTTGGTGTTACGGCTGCTGCTCCTGTAGCGATGGCTGCCGGACCTGTTGCCGGTGGTGGTGACGCCGCTGCTGCAGCAGAAGAAAAAGATGAATTCGATGTTGTTCTTACCGCTGCCGGCGACAAGAAAATTCAGGTTATCAAAGTTGTTCGCGCCCTTACCGGCCTTGGTCTGAAAGAAGCCAAAGACCTGGTTGACGGTGCACCGAAACCTGTTAAAGAAGGTGTTGCCAAAGCAGAAGCTGAAGATATAAAGAAGCAGCTCGAAGAAGTTGGCGGAAGCGTAGAACTCAAGTAGTTCGGCGCTTCTGCGCTTTTTAGCGCAAGTCAACACGTTTAACCAAAAAACGGGGTATTTTTTTGAAAAGCAAAGCACTTACCCAAAGACACTCTTTTATGCGCATTCCCCCGGCCAAGGAGTATCCAAGCCTGCTTGAGATGCAGACGCGCTCTTTTGAGAGCTTCATCCAGGCGCGTGAGGAAGGCGACAAAAGAAAGAGTGAGGGTTTACAAGCTGTTTTCAATACCATTTTTCCCATCACGGACAGTGCCGGGAATTTTGAGTTACAGTTTGTAGAGTATTTTATTGATAAGCCAAAATACAGCGTACGCGAGTGCCAGGAGCGCGGTGTAAGTTATGCCGTGCCAATTAAGGCTAAGATGCGTCTGGCTATCAAAGACTCTACGGGCGAAACAGATAACTTTACGGAGTTTATCGAACAGGATGTTTACCTCGGCAATATGCCCTATATGACCAGCCGGGGTACATTTATTATCAATGGTGCCGAACGCGTTATCGTATCGCAGCTGCATCGTTCGCCGGGGGTATTTTTCTCCGAATCGCTGCACCCCAACGGCACGCAGCTTTTCTCGGCGCGGATTATACCTTTCCGCGGTTCCTGGGTGGAGTTTACCACCGATGTGAACGACGTGATGTTCGTGTACATAGACCGCAAGAAGAAATTTCCGGTAACCATGTTGTTAAGGGCTATCGGTTTTTCCTCCAATGAAGAGATTATCGATCTGTTCGGCATTGGCAAAGACGTTGAGATCAAGCCGAAAAACATGCCGTCCCTTATCGGCCAGATGCTTGCTTCGGATATTGTAGATACGCAGACCGGTGAGGTGATCGCCGAGCAGGGCAAAGATGTAACGGAAGAATTGTTCAACCAGTGTATCGAGCTGGGCATCAAGAAAATCCGCATCGTTCCGCCGGGTGACGCCAACGCACCGAATGTTGTTCTGAATACGCTGCGTAAGGATCCGACCAATAACGATGTTGAATCGATAGAGGCCATTTACAGGCAGTTGCGCTCGGGCGAGCCACCAGATATTGATACGGCACGGGCATTGATCGAACGGATGTTTTTTAATGAAAAGCGCTATGACATGGGCGCTGTTGGCCGTTACAGGATCAATAAAAAACTGCACCTGGACATCCCCTACGATACCACGGTGCTTACGCGCGATGACATTACGGCGATCATTAATTACCTGCTGGAACTGCGCAACGGCACCAAGACGACGGATGATATTGACCACCTTGGTAACCGCCGCGTGCGGACAGTGGGCGAACAGCTTGCGGCGCAATTCAGTCTCGGTCTTTCGCGGATGGCGCGTACGATCAAAGAGCGCATGAATATCGGTGATTCCGACAAGCTGACGCCACAGGACCTCGTAAATGCGCGTACCATTTCCTCCGTGATTAACACCTTTTTCGGTACGTCCCAGCTTTCGCAGTTTATGGATCAAACAAATCCGCTTGCGGAGCTAACGCACAAACGCCGTCTCTCGGCCCTTGGTCCGGGCGGTTTAACGCGTGAACGTGCCGGCTTTGAGGTGCGCGACGTGCATTACACACATTATGGCCGTCTTTGTCCGATTGAAACACCGGAAGGTCCGAACATCGGTCTGATTTCCTCCATGTGTGTGCATGGAACGATCAACCGTTTCGGTTTTATTGAAACGCCTTACCGCAAAGTAAAAGATGGCGTGGCCTCGGATGAGATCGTCTACCTTTCCGCTACGGAAGAAGACGATTACACGATCGCCCAGGTTAACGCACCGCTGGACAAAAAAGGTAAATTCGTTAATGACCGCGTTAAGGCGCGCTTTAAGGGAGATTTCCCGGTTGTCGGGCCTGAAGAAGTGGATTATATGGATGTGGCCACGAACCAGATCGTTTCTCCGGCCGCTTCGCTGATTCCCTTCCTGGAGCACGATGATGCAAACCGCGCGTTGATGGGATCTAACATGCAGCGCCAGGCTGTGCCGCTGTTGATTCCGGATTCCCCGATTGTGGGAACCGGCATGGAAGAGCGCGTTGCCCTGGACTCCGGAACACTGATCCTTGCCGAATTTGACGGCACCATCTCCTATGTGGATGCCAACAAAATCATCCTGACGCTGGATAATCCCATCAAAGCCAGCGCCGGAAAAGAGCGTCTGCTGGATGAAAACACGCAAATCGTCTATGAGCTGCAGAAATTCCAGCGCACCAATCAGGATACCTGTATTAACCAGCGTCCCCTGGTAACCAAGGGTCAGAAGGTTAAAAAAGGCGCTATCCTTGCAGACGGCTGCGCCACGGACAATGGCGAGCTGGCGCTGGGCAATAACGTGCTTGTAGCTTTTATGCCCTGGCACGGGTACAACTTCGAAGACGCGATCATTGTAAGTGAGCGCGTTGTGCGTGATGACGTTTATACGTCGATACACATCGAAGAATTTGAGCTGCAGGTTCGCGATACCAAGCGCGGTGAAGAAGAGCTGACCCGGGAAATCCCCAACGTCAGCGAAGAAGCAACAAAGAACCTTGATGAAAACGGAATTATTCGTGTAGGTGCGGAAGTTAATGCCGGCGATATTATTATCGGTAAAGTGACGCCAAAGGGCGAAACCGATCCGACGCCGGAAGAGAAACTTCTCAAGGCTATTTTCGGATCCAAGGCGGGTGATGTAAAAGACGCCTCGCTGAAAGCCCCTCCCGGAATGAAGGGTGTGGTTGTGGCGACGCGGTTGTTCTCGCGTAAGAAAAAAGATCCGACCACGAAAAAAGAAGACAAGGAACTCGTTGAAAAGCTGGATATGGAAGCAGAGAAGAAGCGCAAGTCGGTTGTGAAAAACCTGGCTGTCAATCTCTCCGAGCATTTCAAAGGTATGAGTTCCGAAGCGATTAAAACCGTAGATGGCAAAGCAGCCATCAAAGCGGGAACGAAAATAAAAGAGGATACGTTTGCCGCGGTGGATGTCCAGAATCTGGATATCAATTCCACGTGGTTTAAAGACGATCCAAAAAACACCTTTGTACGGCAGCTTTATGCCGATTATCGCCAGGTTATGCTCGATATCGAAAATGATCTGAAGCGAGAAAAGCATAAGATACTGGTTGGTGACGAACTGCCTCCGGGCATCGTGCAGCTGGCTAAAGTATACATCGCCGAAAAACGTAAACTGGCTGTTGGTGATAAAATGGCCGGACGTCACGGCAACAAAGGTGTGGTATCCAAAGTTGTTCCGATGGAAGATATGCCCTTTCTGGACGACGGAACGCCGGTAGACATCGTGCTTAACCCGCTCGGTGTGCCCTCGCGTATGAACCTTGGCCAGATTTTTGAGACGACCCTTGGCTGGGCCGGTTTCAGGCTGGGCAAGAAATACTCGACGCCGGTTTTCGACGGCGCCCGGATGGATGATCTCCTCAATGAGCTTAAGGATGCCAAGCTTCCGGAAAGCGGCAAAGTGCACCTGTTTGACGGACGCACCGGAGACCGCTTTGACCAGGAAGTAACGGTGGGCATTATATATATGTTAAAGTTGTCCCACCTTGTGGATGATAAGATCCACGCAAGGTCCATCGGGCCTTACTCACTGATTACTCAGCAGCCACTGGGCGGTAAAGCACAGTTTGGTGGCCAGCGTTTTGGTGAGATGGAAGTATGGGCATTGGAAGCCTACGGCGCCGCCTACACGTTGCAGGAAATCCTCACGGTGAAAAGCGACGATGTGACGGGCCGGTCCAAGACCTACGAAGCCATCGTAAAAGGCGAAAACCTGCCTGACCCGGGCACGCCGGAATCGTTTAACGTTCTGGTGCGCGAACTTCAGGGTCTGGGCCTGAAGGTACGCCTTGAATAGTTGTATCCGGATGGTTTCTCACTTAAACGATTGCAATAAAGGAGCGTGAGCTTTGCAAATAAAAAGAAGCCCCAACAAATTCAGTAAGATTATCATTGGTCTTTCTTCGCCTAACGATATTCTGGAGCAATCCTTTGGCGAAGTGACCAAGCCGGAAACGATCAATTACCGGTCGTTCAAGCCGGAAAAAGATGGTCTTTTCTGTGAAAAAATATTTGGTCCCGTTAAGGACTGGGAATGCCATTGTGGCAAATACAAGCGTATTCGCTACAAGGGAATTATTTGTGACCGCTGCGGTGTGGAGGTAACGCAAAAGGCCGTCCGCCGTGAACGTATGGGGCATATTTCCCTGGCAGTTCCTGTCGTACACATCTGGTTTTTCAGATCGCTGCCTTCCAAGATCGGCTATCTTCTGGATATTTCGCCAAAGGATCTGGAACGCATCATCTATTATGAAAGCTATGTGGTTGTTAACCCGGGCAAAAGCGACCTTAAGTTCAAGGAGCTGATCAACGAAGAGGAATACTTCAATCAGCTTGATGCCCACGGTGAAGCCAACGACGAGCTGGCTGACGACAATCCGGAAAAATTCATCGCAAAAATTGGTGGTGAAGGTATTCATCACCTGTTGCGTATGCTTGATATTGAAGACATGGCTATCCAGCTGCGCAAAGCGGTGAAGACGGAAACGTCCGAGCAGAAACGTATGGAAGCCCTCAAGCGGCTTAAGGTGGTAGAAGCTTTCCGTGTGAAGGAAAAGAATACGGAATACCGCAACCGTCCCGAATGGATGATCCTGGATGTTATCCCGGTTATTCCGCCGGAGTTGCGTCCGTTGGTGCCTCTGGAAGGCGGGCGTTTCGCCACAAGCGACCTTAACGACCTGTACCGCCGTGTTATTATTCGTAACAATCGTCTGAAAAAGCTTCTGGAAATCAAAGCTCCGGAAGTGATTCTGCGTAACGAAAAGCGTATGCTGCAGGAATCGGTTGACTCGCTGTTTGATAACTCCAAGCGCGCCGCGGCCATGCGTTCCGATGGTGACAGGCCGTTGAAATCCCTGTCCGATATGCTGAAAGGCAAGCAGGGGCGTTTCCGCCAAAACCTGCTTGGGAAGCGTGTTGACTACTCCGGCCGTTCGGTTATTGTTGTTGGACCGGAGCTTAACCTGCACGAATGCGGTCTGCCAAAAGATATGGCGATTGAACTGTTCAAACCGTTCATCATCCGAAAATTGGTGGAGCGCCGTTACGTCAAAACAGTAAAAAGCGCCAAGAAACTGGTTGAAAGACGCGGACCGGAGGTTTGGGATATCCTGGAAGAGATCATCGAAGATCATCCGGTATTGCTGAACCGCGCACCTACGCTGCACAGGCTTGGTATTCAGGCCTTTCAGCCCGTGCTGATTGAAGGAAAAGCTATTCGCATCCATCCGCTCGTTTGCGCGGCTTTTAACGCCGACTTCGACGGTGACCAGATGGCTGTGCATATTCCGCTCTCCTACGAAGCGCAGGTTGAAACCAAGATGCTTATGCTTTCCAGCCACAACATTCTGTCTCCGGCCAATGGTAAACCAATTACCGTTCCGAGCCAGGACATCGTGCTGGGATGCTACTATCTGACAAAAATGAGACCCGGTGGTATTGGCGAAGGCATGACCTTCTCCGACACCAAAGAGGTGATCGTTGCATTTGACGCCGGTAAAGTTGGCCTTCACTCCAAAATAAAAGTGCGCATTGAAGGCAAAATGCTGGAAACGACCACCGGACGGGTTGTTTTTAACAAAATTGTTCCGGATGAATTGGGCTTTATCAACGAGCTGCTCTCCAAGCGCAGTCTGACTAATATCATCTCCGAGACATACCGGGTTTGCGGTAACAAAGCTACGGCCATTTTCCTGGATGACCTTAAAAACCTTGGCTTCGAATACGCCATGCGTTCCGGTTCGTCCATCGGTCTGGTGGATGTTATCATTCCCGATGAAAAACATGAATTTGTGCGTGAGGCCCAGGAAGAAGTGGAAGAGATTATCCAACAATACGAAATGGGCTTTATTACGGACGGCGAGCGCTACAACAAAATCATCGACGTCTGGACGCGTACCACATCGATCGTTGCCGAGACCATGTTCCAGAAACTGCGCACGGAGCGTCACGGATTCAATCCTCTCTACATGATGTCTGATTCCGGCGCGCGGGGCAGCAAGGAGCAGATTCGTCAGCTGGCTGGTATGCGGGGTCTTATGGCCAAGCCGCAAAAATCACTTACCGGACAAACCGGGGAAATCATCGAGAACCCGATTACGGCCAACTTTATCGAAGGTCTGTCGGTGATCGAATACTTTATTTCCACGCACGGCGCCCGTAAGGGTCTTGCGGATACGGCGCTTAAAACAGCCGACGCCGGTTACCTTACCCGCCGCCTGGTTGATGTTGCCCAGGATGTGATCGTAACGGAACATGACTGCGGTACGATTCTTGGGCAAGATATCTTTGACCTGAAAGAAGGCGAAGAGGTGATCGAACCTTTGGCCGAGCGTGTTCTGGGCCGCGTGGCCGCTGTAGATATTATCGATCCGGAAACGGATGAAGTGATCTGCAAGCGTAACGAAGTGATTGATGAGCGTATCGCCCAGATTATACACGGCTCTCTGCTTAACACCGTGCGTGTACGTACGGAGCTTACCTGTGAAACCAAGCAGGGTATTTGCGCCATGTGCTATGGACGCAATCTTGCTTCGGGCCAGGTGGTCGAAGTGGGTGAAGCGGTTGGCGTAATGGCCGCCCAAAGTATCGGCGAGCCCGGTACTCAGCTTACTTTGCGTACGTTCCACATTGGTGGTACGGCAGCCCGTGTGGCCGCGGAATCGAACGTGATAACCAAGGCCAGTGGTAAGGTGCGTTTTCAGAATATGAAAACCGTAGCCAACAAGGCCGGTGAGGTTATCGCTGTTGGAAGAAACGGCAAAATTGAGATTCTTGATGAAGACAATCGCGCTATTGCCACCTACAATGTGCCTTACGGCGCCATTATGCGCACGGAAGATGGCCAGGATGTGGAAAAAGCCGACGTGCTTTTCGACTGGGACCCCTACTCTTCGGTTATTGTGGCCGACAAGGCCGGTGTGGTTGAATTTAAAGATCTTATTGAAAACCATACCTACCGCGAGGAGCTGGATGAGCAGACCGGGCGGAAGCAACGCGTTGTCATCGAGTCCAAGAATAAAAACCTCAACCCGCAGATCCACATTATTAATGACAAGGGCGAAAAAATTGCCCAATTCATTATACCGGTAAAAGCGTTTCTGCAGGTTGCACATAACCAGGAAGTTTTTGGCGGTGAAATCCTCGTCAAGATTCCGCGTGAGATCGGTAAAACACGTGACATCACCGGTGGTTTGCCGCGGGTGGCGGAGCTTTTTGAAGCGCGTCAGCCCAAGCAGCGTGCCATCGTTAGCGAAATAGACGGCTACGTGAAATTCGGTTCAATCAAGCGAGGTGTCCGCGAGCTGATCGTCGAATCCGAGCTGGAAAAGAAGAGCTATTCCGTTCCGCACGGTACGCATATTCTGGTTCACGAAAACGATTTCGTTGAAGCGGGCGAGCGTTTGACCGACGGCGCCATCTCCCCGGATGATATCCTGTCCATCAAAGGACCGGGTAAAGTTCAGGAGTACCTGGTGAACGAAATACAGGAAGTCTACCGTCTGCAGGGTGTGAAGATCAATGATAAGCACATTGGAATCATTGTACGCCAGATGCTGCAGAAAGTCCGCGTCCGTGAATCCGGAGACACGCGCTTCCTGGATGGCGATCAGGTTTACCGCGGTGATTTCTTTGAAGAGAATAACCGTATCGCCAACAAGATCGTTATTGAGGATCCGGGCGATTCGTTGTTCCGTGAAGGACAGATTTCGGATAAGAAATCCGTAGACGCGATTAACCGCGATCTCAAGAAAAACAAGAAAGAAGCGGCCAAATATCGTCCGGCCAAGCCGGCGAGTTTTGTACCGTTGCTGCTGGGTATCACGCAGGCTGCTCTTACGACCAAGAGCTTTATCTCTGCGGCATCGTTCCAGGAGACAACACAAGTACTTACCGACGCCGCTGCAGCCGGAAAAGAAGACGAGCTGGTTGGCTTGAAAGAAAACGTAATCATGGGTCACCTGATACCTGCCGGAACCGGCTTAACCCGCTATGACTACATGCGGATGGAGGTAGAGGTTGACGAGAGCGAAACAGAAGTACTTGACAACGAAACAGACGAAGCGCTTACGGAAAAAGAAGAAGCCGAAAAAAGCGAATAAATCGGTTGTGTTGCCAGGTTTTATTCCTTAAATTATCAGTCTGCAACTTTTTGGAGGTTGACATTGCCGACGATTAATCAGTTGATCCGCAAAGGCAGAAAAGAAGTACTGAAAAAGAACAAAGCTCCGGCGTTGGGCAGTTGCCCCCAGAAGCGCGGAGTATGTACGCGGGTTTATACAACTACACCAAAAAAGCCGAACTCGGCGCTGCGTAAAGTGGCTCGTGTTCGTCTTACTAACGCGATTGAAGTAACTGCTTACATTCCCGGAGAGGGACATAATCTGCAGGAACACTCGATCGTTCTGATCCGCGGTGGCCGTGTTAAAGATTTGCCGGGTGTACGTTACCATATTGTTCGTGGTACGCTGGACACAACCGGTGTTGAAGATCGTAAGCAGGGCCGTTCAAAGTACGGAACAAAAAAGCCTAAAGCTTAAGCAATATTGAATTGGAGATAGGTTAAAATGCCAAGAAGAAGAAGGCCGCAAAAACGCGATATTTTGCCTGACCCTAAATATAAAAACAAGGTTGTCGCCAAATTCATCAACGGTATGATGTACAGCGGAAAAAAAAGCACCGCAGAAACGAGCTTTTATGATGCGATGGACATTATTGAAAGCCGTTTGAAGCAGAATCCGCTTGATGTTTTTAAAAAGGCGATGGATAACGTGGCGCCGCTTCTGGAAGTAAAGTCGCGCCGGGTTGGTGGTGCTACATATCAGGTGCCTGTTGAGGTGCGTGACAGTCGCCGCCAGGCATTGGCGATTCGCTGGCTGGTACGTTATTCGCGGCTGCGTTCCGAAAAAACCATGGCGGAGAAGCTGGCCGGAGAATTAATGCAGGCTTTCAAAAGTGAAGGCTCTGCCGTGAGGAAAAAAGAAGACACGCATAAGATGGCTGAAGCCAACAAAGCTTTCGCGCATTTTAGGTGGTAAAAAGGTTGATTTTTATAAATGGCTAAGAAAGTTCTAGAAAAAATTAGAAACATAGGCATCATGGCGCATATTGATGCCGGAAAAACAACAACGACGGAAAGGATACTCTTTTACACCGGTCGTCTGCACCGCATGGGCGAAGTTCATGAGGGTGCTGCCACGATGGACTGGATGGAACAGGAGAAGGAACGGGGTATTACGATTACATCGGCGGCCACCACCTGTGAGTGGCGGAAGCATACGATCAATATAATCGATACACCCGGCCACGTGGACTTTACAGTTGAGGTTGAAAGATCTCTGCGCGTTCTTGACGGTGCCGTTGCTCTTTTCTGCGCGGTTGGCGGTGTAGAGCCGCAGTCTGAAACCGTTTGGCGCCAGGCAGACAAATACAAAGTTCCGCGTATCGCGTTTGTTAATAAAATGGATCGTGTTGGAGCTGATTTTTACAACGTTCTTAATATGATCAAAGAGCGTCTTGGTGCGACGCCCGTGCCGCTGCAAATTCCGATTGGTGATGGTGAGTTGTTTACAGGCTTGATTGACTTGATTTCCATGAAGGCTGTGATGTATAACGACAGCACTCTGGGTGCTCTTTTCGAAGAAGGCGAAATCCCCACTGATTTGATGCCGAAAGCCGAAGAGTATCGTACGCACATGCTGGAAGCGATCGCTGACTATGATGAAGACCTGATGGTTAAATATCTTGAAGGCGAAGACATTGATGAAGCACAGGTTCGAGCCGCTGTAAGAAAAGCGACATTAGACCTTAAAATCACTCCCGTGTTGTGCGGTTCTGCCTTTAAAAACAAGGGCGTTCAAAGATTGCTTGACGCGGTTGTAGAATATCTGCCGGCCCCGTCCGATGTGGGTGTCGTAAAAGGTATTCATCCGCATAATGAAAAAGAAATTATACGCCGTCCCACCGATGAGGAGCCTTTCTCGGCACTGGCATTTAAAGTGATGGTGGACCCGTATGTTGGTCGTTTAACCTTTGCCCGTGTTTATTCCGGAAAATTGAACAAAGGATCATACACATATAATACAATCTCCGGTAAAAAGGAACGCGTTGGCCGGCTGCTGCAAATGCACGCCAACCACCGCGAGGACCTGGATTTTATTTCCACGGGCGACATTGCGGCGATAGTTGGCTTAAAGGATACACGCACCGGCGATACATTGTGCGATGAGTCGAACCAGGTTGTTCTGGAGTCGATGAAATTTCCCGAGCCGGTTATACACGTGGCGGTTGAGCCAAAAACGAAGGCGGATCAGGATAAACTGAGCCAGTCGCTGATGAAGCTGGGTGATGAAGATCCTACTTTCCGTGTACGTACCGATGAAGAGACCGGGCAGACAATCATTTCCGGTATGGGTGAGTTGCACCTGGAGATTATCGTTGATCGCTTAAAACGCGAATTTAAAGTCGATGCCAACGTGGGTAAACCGCAGGTTGCTTACAAGGAAACATTGACCAAAAAAGTTGAAGCAGAAGGCAAATTTGTTCGTCAGTCCGGTGGCCGCGGCCAATATGGTCATGTTGTGGTTGAAGTTGAGCCTAACGAACCCGGCAAAGGCTTTGAATTTGTAGATAACATTGTGGGTGGTACTATACCCAAAGAATTTATAAATCCGGTAAAAGAGGGTATGGTTCAGGCAATGAAGAATGGTGTTATTGCCGGCTATCCTCTGGAAGACATTAAAGTGCGCCTGTTCGACGGCTCTTATCATGATGTGGATTCATCGGAAATGGCTTTTAAAGTTGCCGGTTCGATGGCTTTGCAAAATGCCGCGAAAAAAGCAGGTGCAGTGATTCTGGAACCCATTTTTTCGATTGAAGTTGTGGTTCCGGAAGAATATATGGGCGACGTAATAGGCGATTTAAATAGTCGTCGTGGAAAAATTTCCGGTATCCTGCCACGGAAGGATGCCCAGGTTATAAGCGGGCATGTGCCGTTAAGTGAAATGTTTGGTTATGCGACAACGCTTCGTTCGGTCAGTCAGGGAAGGGCGATATACTCCATGCAATTCTCACACTACGAGAAAGTACCTGAAAGTGTCGCCAAGGAAATTATTGAAAAGTCGCAAAGCGGAGATAAATAACTCGATTCTAAAGGAGTTGGACAATGGCTAAACAGAAATTTGACAGAAGTAAGCCCCACGTAAACGTAGGCACAATTGGTCACGTAGACCATGGCAAGACGACCCTTACGGCAGCGATCACACAGGTGCTTGCCAACCAGGGTTTGAGTGAGAAGCGTGATTTTGACAGTATCGATAACGCTCCTGAAGAGCGCGAGCGCGGTATAACCATCGCCACGGCGCACGTGGAATACACGACGCAGAAGCGTCACTATGCGCACGTGGACTGTCCGGGGCACGCCGACTATGTAAAGAACATGATCACCGGTGCGGCGCAAATGGACGGCGCGATACTGGTTGTAAGCGCCGCCGACGGCCCGATGCCGCAGACGCGCGAGCACATTCTTCTGGCGCGCCAGGTAAACGTACCTTACATCGTGGTATTTCTGAACAAAGTAGACCAGGTTGATGACCCGGAACTGCTGGAGCTTGTAGAGCTTGAGATCCGCGAGCTTCTGAGCAGCTACGAATTTCCGGGTGATGACATTCCGATCGTCAAGGGCAGCGCGCTTAACGCGTTGAACGATCCCAACGACGAGACGGCGATCAAGCCGATCCTGGAGCTGATGGATGCCGTTGATGATTACATTCCGACACCCGAGCGTGACGTAGACAAGCCGTTTCTGATGCCTGTTGAAGACGTCTTTTCGATCACCGGTCGTGGTACAGTAGCCACGGGCCGTATCGAGCGTGGTGTTGTAGCGGTTGGAGAAGAAGTTGAGCTGGTTGGTCTTGGCGCCAAGCGCAAGACGGTTGTTACCGGTGTTGAGATGTTCCGCAAGCTCCTGGACCGCGGTGAAGCAGGCGACAACGTAGGTCTTCTTCTGCGTGGTGTAAACAAGGAAGACCTGGAGCGCGGTCAGGTATTGGCCAAGCCGGGTTCAATTACGCCGCACACCAAATTTAAGGGTGAAGTATACGTATTGACCAAGGATGAAGGTGGACGTCACACACCGTTCTTTGACGGTTACCGTCCGCAGTTCTACTTCCGTACGACGGACGTGACGGGTTCCATCAAGCTGCCTGACGGGGTAGAGATGGTTATGCCGGGCGACAATATCTCGGTAGAAGTAGAGCTGATCAAAGAGATCGCCATGGAGAAAGAGCTGCGCTTCGCCATCCGTGAAGGCGGCCGTACCGTTGGCGCCGGTGTTGTTGCGGAAATTATTGAATAACAGAACAGGGGAATATTAAAGTGGCCAATCAGAATATTCGTATTCGGCTGAAGGCATACGACCACAGTCTGATTGATAAATCGACTGACAAAATCATTCGCACGGCACGCTCTACGGGCGCTGTAATTTCGGGCCCCATACCGCTGCCGACCGATCGTAGTGTATATACGGTGCTGCGTTCCCCGCATGTGGACAAAAAATCACGCGAGCAGTTTGAGACGCGTATCCACAAGAGACTTATTGATATTCTGAATGCCACCGGTAAAACTGTAGACGCGCTGATGAAGCTGGAATTACCGGCTGGCGTTGACATAGAAATTAAAACCTGATTAAACAGTTTCCGGAGTTGGTATAATGCAAGGCATTTTAGGAATAAAAAAAGGGATGACGCAATACTTTACCGAAACGGGTGAAGTCATTCCGGTAACGGTTGTTGAAGCGGGACCTTGCTTTGTAACCCAGGTTAAGACCAGTGAAAAAGAGGGTTACAACAGCGTACAGATTGCTTTTCAGGATGTGAAAGAATCCCGGCAGAACAAACCTGCCAAAGGACACTTTGCCAAAGCAGGCGTTGATGTGAAACGTTTTATCCGGGAGTTCACTTTTTCAGACCAGAATGAGTTAAAGCCGGGAGCGGAAATCAAAGTTGATCGCTTCAGGGTTGGTGAAGAAGTAACGGTATCCGGAACGAGCAAAGGTAAAGGCTTTCAGGGTGTTGTAAAAAGGCACTCTTTCAGAGGCGGTCCCAAAACGCATGGTCAGTCAGACCGCTTGCGTGCACCCGGCTCATTGGGCCAAAGCTCCTACCCGTCCAGGGTTTTCAAGGGCATCAAGATGGCCGGCCGGATGGGAAACAGCCGTGTTACACTTAAAAAAGTTTTAGTAGTGAAGGTAGACCCAGAGAACAACCTGCTTTTCCTCAAAGGCTCTGTTCCGGGCGCCAAGAATTCTTTATTGGAAATCAAGAACTAATCTGTTTGACTTGGAATCGGTACAATGAACTTACCAGTTTTTTCCAAAGACGGAAAGAAGACTAGCAAATCCGTCACTTTGGACAAGGGCATATTTGAGTCTGAAATAAACGAACACGCCGTTTGGCTGGACGTGAAAGCCTTGATGGCCAATCGTCGCCAGGGTACACATGCCACCAAAGGACGCTCTTATGTTTCGGGCGGCGGGCGCAAGCCTTTTCGTCAGAAAGGAACCGGCCGTGCCCGTCAGGGAACCATTCGCGCGCCTCATCATGTTGGCGGCGGACGCGTATTCGGGCCGGAGCCACGCGACTATACGCAAAAAGTGAATCGTAAATTGAAAAAAGTAGCCCGCCGTTCTGTTTTGGCGGATAAGGCTAAAAACCAGCAGCTGATCGTTGTTGAAGATTTTAATTACGATGAACCAAAAACCCGTCTGATGAAAGATTTTATCGGCGGATTGAAGCTTGATGGACAAAAGGTGCTCCTGATTACGGCAGATTATGCGCCCAATGTATTTAAAGCGGCCCATAATATGTATCGGGTTAATGTAAAAGAAAACATAGCGTTTTCCAGCTATGATGTGATAAGCGCTCAAATGCTGGTTATCCAGGAAGGTGCTCTCGCGAAAATCAAAGAGGTGTTGAGCTAATGAAACCGCGTATGATTTTAATCAGGCCGTTGTTTACGGAAAAAATGACGATGCAGCAGGAAGCGCTCAATAAGTATGCCTTTCAGGTGGAAGCACACGCCAATAAGATTGAGATAAAGAAGGCCGTTGAGCAGAAGTTTGATGTTAAGGTAAAATCTGTAAGAACATTCAATGTGCGCGGCAAAAAGCGTTTTCAGTTGACACGTGCCGGACGCTTTGAAGGAAGGCGTCCCGATTGGAAAAAGGCAATCGTGACACTGCAGCCGGATCAAAGCATCGAATTGTTCGATAACGCATAAAGCCTGCGGAGAATGAGAAATGGGTATTAAAAGTTTTAAGGCGATGACGCCGGGACAAAGGTTTAAGACGGTTAGTGACTTTATACAGGTTACGACTGATACACCGGAAAAGTCACTTCTTCTGCCGCTGAAAAAATCCGGCGGCCGCAACAGCCAGGGTCGTGTTACGATCTGGCACAGAGGTGGTGGCCATAAGCGACGCTATCGCAAAATTGATTTTAAGCGTGACAAACATGGCATTGCAGCCAGGGTTATGTCCATCGAGTACGATCCGAACAGGACGGCACGCATCGCGCTTTTGGCTTACGAAGATGGAGAAAAGCGCTACATTCTTGCACCGGATGGGTTGAAACAGGGTGATCGCCTGATGAGCGGGCCTGATGTGGAGATCCGTACCGGGAACACCCTGCCGCTTGAGAAGATACCGGTCGGTTTAACCGTTCACGCCATAGAGCTTCGTCCTAAGAAGGGCGCGCAAATGGCGCGGGGAGCAGGTACGTCGGCACAGGTGCTGGCGCGGGAAGGGAAATACGCTTTGTTAAAGCTGCCTTCCGGCGAAGTGCGCAAGGTGCCTTCGGTGTGCTACGCTACAATCGGTACTGTTTCTAATATCGAGCATTTCAATATTTCGCTTGGTAAAGCCGGTCGTTCGCGCTGGCTTGGCCGCAGGCCGAATGTACGAGGCGTAGCGATGAACCCCGTGGATCACCCGATGGGTGGTGGTGAAGGTAAAACTTCCGGCGGACGTCATCCGTGTTCACCGTGGGGACAGCTGGCAAAAGGGCTTAAAACCCGCAAGAAGAAAAAAGTATCTAGCAATCTTATTGTTAAGCGGCGCAAATAAGTTTTAAGGAGTAATGGATGGCACGGTCTGTAAAGAAGGGACCTTATATTGACCAGAGCCTTGAAGCAAAGGTCAATAAGCTTAATGAGGAAAATAAAAAAGTAGTGGTAAAAACCTGGGCCCGGCGCAGCACGATACCGCCGGAGTTTGTGGGACATACCATTGCTGTGCATAATGGCATAAAATTTATTCCTGTATATATATCGGAAAATATGGTGGGGCATAAACTCGGTGAATTCGCACCCACGCATACGTTTCGCGGCCACGGCGGTAAGCTGGCCGAAAGAATGTCACGAGTGAAATAAAGAGGATACGATGGAAGCAGTTGCGCATGCAAAATATCTGCGGATGTCTCCCTGGAAGTTGCGCCGCGTTGTCGGCATGATAAAGGGGAAATCAGTTCAGGAAGCGCTGGATATATTGCATTTTACCAGAAAAAATGCCGCACTTCCTGTTTACAAAACGATTCAGACAGCGTTCGCCAATCTCTCCAATCAAAACGAAGACGAACGTTTTGATATGAGTGATGTGCGGATCAAGACCGCTTACGTTGACGGTGGTCCCATCGTCAAGCGTTTTCGCCCCATGTCTATGGGCCGTGCGGGAAAGATTCGCAAGCGCACGTCGCATGTTACGATCGTTGTAGAGTTATAAGCCAAGGTAAGGAGAAACGTTTTGGGTCAGAAGGTTAATCCGGTTGGATTACGTCTTGGAATTATTCGTTCCTGGAACAGCAGTTGGTTCGACGAAAAAAACTTTGCCGAAAAGCTGGAAGAAGATTTAACGCTTCGCAAATACATAAACAACCGTTTGCGTAAGGCAGCCGTTTCCAAGATCGAAATTGAGCGCACAAGCAAGCGCGTAATATTGACCATTCACACCGCCCGTCCGGGCATTGTGATCGGCAAAAAAGGTTCCGAGGTAGACAAGCTTAAGGAAGAGCTGAAAAGGCTTACCGGCAAGGAAGTTCAGATCAATATTAATGAAATCAAGAAGCCGGAACTGGACGCCTATCTTGTCGCAGAAAACATCGGTCGCCAGCTTGCCGGAAAGGTTAGTTTCCGCCGCGCAATGAAAAAAGCGATGACCTCCACTATGCGTCTTGGGGCAGAAGGTATCAAGATCATGTGTTCGGGGCGTCTGGGCGGTGCGGAGATGGCGCGCACAGAACAATACAAGGAAGGACGCATTCCTTTGCATACACTGCGGGCTGATATTGATTATGCCACATTCACGTCTCACACCACCTATGGCTGTATCGGCGTAAAAGTGTGGATATTCAACGGCGAAGTGATTGGCAAGAGATAAGACGGTTCGCAAAGGTTTAGGAGAATAAAATCATGTTGATGCCAAAAAGGGTTAAATACCGTAAGAAGCAACGCGGAAAAATGAAGGGCAATGCCCAGCGCGGAAACTACATCGCGTTTGGAACCTACGGGCTTAAAGCTTTGGAGTCGGGCTGGATTACAAGCCGCCAGATTGAAGCGACGCGTATCGCCATCACCCGACATATCAAGCGTGGCGGTAAAGTCTGGATCCGCATATTTCCGGACAAGCCGGTGACGAAGAAGCCTGCTGAAACGCGTATGGGTAAAGGAAAAGGTTCACCCGAATATTGGGTAGCGGTTGTGCGCCCCGGACGCGTACTGTTTGAGCTTGAGGGCGTACCTATGGATATCGCCAAAGAGGCCATGCGCCTGGCATCTCATAAATTGCCGATTAAAACAAAATTTGTACATACTGAAAGCTAAAAGGCACAGCAATGAAATCGGTTGAAGATTATAAAGAAAAAACGCTGGAAGAGTTAAACGAAAAGCTGCAGGAGCGCCTGGAAGAAATGGAAAATCTGCGCTTGCAGCAGGCCACTCACCAGATAACAAATCCTTTAAGGATTCGCTTTGTACGCCGCGATATCGCGCGTATCAAAACATTCTTACATCAAAAACAGAGCAATAAAGCGGAAAGTTGACAGATAGATGGAGACAACACGTAAAGTAAGAAAGACCCGTATCGGGCGGGTTGTCAGCAACAAGATGGACAAGACCATCACCGTGGCCGTTGTTCGACGCCTGCAGCATCCGGTTTATGGAAAATTTGTAAAGAAGACCATGAAGCTTTATGCCCATGACCCTGAGAATACCTGTCAGGAAGGCGATCTTGTAAGAATAATGGAAACACGCCCTCTCAGTAAATCCAAAAAATGGCGTTTGCTTGAAGTCGTGGAAAAGGTAAAATAACGATTTTTGTAACGGGTTGATAAAATGATTCAAGAGCAAACAAGACTTGTTGCCGCAGACAACTCCGGCGCTCAAAAAATGATGTGTATCCGGGTGCTCGGCGGGTCCGGGAAAAAGTATGCCACTATCGGTGACATCATCGTTATATCCGTAAAAAGCGCTATACCCGGTGGCAACGTTAAGAAAGGCAGCGTGCACAAAGCCGTTGTGGTACGCACCAAAAAAGAAATCCGCCGTAAAGACGGTTCATATATCCGGTTTGACGAAAACGCAGCCGTGATTCTTGATAACCAGAACGAGCCACGGGGAACACGTATTTTCGGACCGGTTGCGCGGGAGTTGCGCGAAAAGCGGTTTATGAAGATTGTTTCGCTGGCACCTGAAGTGCTTTAAAGGTCGGGAGAGTCAGGATGCATATTAAGAAAAATGACAATGTAATGATTATATCCGGGAAGTATAAGGGAAAGATCAGCAAAGTGCTGAAAGTATTTCCTGAAGAAAGCCGGGTTATTGTAGAGGGCGTAAATGTGATCAAGAGACACACACGTCCTAGCCAGAAAAATCCGCAAGGCGGAATCATAGAAAAAGAAGCACCCATACACGTATCCAACGTGATGTATTATTCGACAAAGTTTAATACCACGACGCGTGTTGGTTATAAAAAACTGGAAGACGGAAGCAAAGTACGTTATTGCAAGAATCCGGATTGCCAGGGTGAAATCATAAACTAATGGATGTGGATGAGGTAAAAATGTCCGAATATATTCCACGATTAGCCAAAAAATACAGGGAAGAAGTGATCCCCTATCTTGAAAAAAAGTTTGGCTATACCAATAAGCACGAAGTTCCAAGGCTGTTAAAGATCTCCGTAAATATGGGGGTTGGAGAAGCCATACAGGATGCCAAGTTTCTGGAAGCATCGATAAACGATCTGACCACGATTACCGGTCAGAAACCTGCGGTTCGCTCCGCCAGAAAATCCATATCTAACTTCAAATTGCGCGAAGGCATGAAAGTCGGTTGCATGGTTACAATGCGGCGTCAGCGTATGTATGAATTTCTGGATCGGTTTATTGCCGTTGCCACACCGCGTGTGCGTGACTTCCGCGGCTATTCCGACAAATCTTTTGACGGACGCGGAAACTATTCAATCGGCGTTAAAGAGCAGATTATCTTTCCGGAAATCAACATGGATAAGATTGACAAAATCCGCGGATTCGATATCACGATTGTGACCTCCGCGCAAACTGATGAAGAAGCATACGAATTGTTGAAAGCGCTTGGCTTTCCGTTTCGCAAAAGCGTCAATTAGGACGGGAGGTAAAATTGGCTAAGAAATGCCTGGTCGTTAAAGCGAAAAGAAAACAAAAATTTAAAGTGCGTGAATACAACCGCTGCAATCGCTGTGGTCGTCCGCGTGCGTATATGCGCAAGTTTGGAATTTGCCGCATTTGTTTCCGGGACCTTTCCCTGCAGGGAGAGATTCCGGGTGTAACCAAAGCAAGCTGGTAGTTCGGAGGTAAAAAAGTTCATGTCTATGTCAGATCCTATAGCCGATTATCTAACACGTGTACGCAACGCACTGCATGCCAAACATAAACACGTGGATATTCCGGCTTCCAATATTAAAAGACAGCTTTCAAAAATCCTGCTTCAGCAGGGATATATCAAAAAATATATCGTTATAGATGACGGCAAACAGGGCTTGGTGCGTATCTGGTTAAAGTACACGCAAACAGGCGAATCCGTTATTCATGAGATGAAGCGGATCAGTAAGCCGGGCAGAAGAAGATATGTTAATGTTGACAATTTACCGCGTGTGAAAAATAACCTGGGTATTGCAATTTTAACCACGCCGAACGGCTTGGTAACCGCGCGCGAAGCCGAAAGGCAGAATGTGGGCGGAGAAGTACTCTGTCACATTTGGTAAAATTATAGGGGAATTAAACGTGTCACGCATTGGAAAATTACCAATAAAAATCCCGGGTGCAGTTACCGCCAACATCGATAAGAACGTTTTGACGGTAAAGGGACCCAAGGGTGAGTTAACCCGGAAGTTCAGCGACAGGATGACGCTGAGCATGGAAAACGGTGAGGTCATCGTTCAGCGTAAGAGTGACAGCAAAGTCGATCGCAGTTTGCACGGGCTGAGCCGTGCCCTGATTTCCAACATGGTTCAGGGTGTTTCCGAAGGCTTTTCCATAAAACTGGAAATTGTGGGCATCGGCTACAAAGCGGAAACAAAAGGCAAAACACTGATTCTGAACGTGGGCTACTCGCACGCCATCATGATGGCATTTACCGATGATATTTCAGTTACGACGCCTACGCCCAACGAGATTATCATTAGCGGCATCGACAAGGAAAAAGTGGGTAAAATTGCCGCGAAGATACGCAGCTACCGCACACCCGAACCCTACAAAGGAAAGGGTATAAAGTACGCGGATGAGTACGTACGCCGCAAAGCAGGCAAAACAGCAGGTAAATAAGTAAAAGCGCAAGGTTAGCAGAAATGAAATCGAAAAGAAAAAGAGCTGTATTTGGCACAGCGGAAAAACCACGGCTGGTAATTTACCGCAGCCTGCGCCATATCCAGGCGCAGATTGTTGACGACAGCCAAGGCAAGGTTTTGTTTGGTGTGTCCAACGTGAGCAAAGATGTAAAAGCCAAGCTGAAGAAAGCAGCCAATAAAACAGAAGCTGCAGCCTTGATTGGTAAAGCGCTGGCTGAAAAAGCTAAAGAGAAAAAAATCTCCACCGTCGTTTTTGATCGTAACGGCTATATATACCATGGGCGGGTTAAAGCACTTGCCGATGGTGCCCGCGAAGGTGGACTGAAGTTCTAAGAAGGAGTATTTAGCGTGCTGGAACGAATCAATCCAAGCGAATTGGATTTAAAGGAAAAAGTCGTTTACATCAACCGTGTTGCCAAGGTGCTTAAAGGCGGCCGCCGTTTCTCGTTTAACGCCATTGTGGTTGTGGGAGACGGGAACGGTATTGTCGGATTGGGCCTGGGCAAAGCCAATGAGGTGATCAACGCCATTTCCAAGGCGACGGAGCAGGCCAAGAAAAACCTGGTTCGTATTGCTTTGCTGGAAGGTACAATACCTTACCCGGTTATTGCACGTTTCGGAGCGGCAAAGGTTGTTCTAAAGCCCGCGGCGCCCGGTACAGGTGTTATCGCAGGCGGGGCTGTAAGAGCTATCGTCGAGATGGCCGGTGTGCAGAATATCCTGACCAAGTCGAACGGGTCTTCTAATCCGCACAACCTGAGCAAAGCTACTTTTAAAGCGCTTCGTGACATGATGAGCGCTGAAACCGTAGCGAAAAATCGCGGGCTGTCGCTCGGTCAATTGTTTCACGGCTAACGGCGAAGGAAAAGAAGATGGCAAAGAAAAAAGGTCAATTGAAAATTACCCAGGTTAAGAGCGGCATTGGTTTTCACAAGAGCCAAAAACAGACGCTTGTCGCCCTGGGATTAAAAAAAATGCATCAAACGGTAGTACATGATGCGACACCGCAGATCGAAGGCATGATCCGCAAGGTGGAGCATTTGGTATCCGTTGAAGAGGTTAACTAGAACCAGGAAGCTTCAGAATTATGGATTTAAAAACACTAAAGCCAAATCCGGGATCAACAAAAAACCGGAAAAGACGCGGACGCGGTGAAGGTTCCGGTCTTGGAGTAACCGCAGGACGCGGACATAAAGGTTATGGCTCGCGCGCCGGTTCCAAAAAACGCGCATGGTTCGAAGGCGGACAGATGCCTCTGCAAAGGCGCTTGCCCAAATTCGGATTTACAAATATCAACAAGGTGGTCTATCAGGTTGTTAACGTGAGTGAGCTTGCCGAACTCGACGTCAATGAAATTACGCCTGAAGTGCTTTACGGAAAAAAGCTTATACGTCGCCAGCGCGGGCCGGTTAAGGTCCTTGGCACAGGTGAGATAAGCAAAAAAGTTGATGTAACCGTAAATGCCATCAGCAAATCTGCCAGGGAAAAGATTGAAAAAGCAGGAGGCTCGGTAACGCTGATATGATCTTCCAGACCTTTCGAAACGTTTTCAAAATAGCGGAACTGCGCAAAAGAATTCTTTTTACCCTGATGATTTTGGGCATTGAGCGTATTGGTACGCACATTGTAACGCCTGGAATTGACACAGCAGCACTTACGGAAGGATTTCGTAACCTGCAGGGAACGCTTTTTGGATTATACGACTTGTTTGCAGGCGGCGCGTTCAGCAAGGCGGCGCTTTTCGGACTGGGCATAATGCCTTACATCAGCGCTTCGATTATCATTCAGCTTCTGGGTGCCGTATTTCCTTATTTTCAAAAGCTGCAAAGAGAAGGTGATGAAGGCCGTAAAAAGATTATTCAGTATACGCGTTATGGGACTTTGGGTATTTCTCTCGCGCAGGCGGCCGGGGTCGCAATCTTTTTGCAGAGTATACAGTTGCCCGACGGTAGACTGGCTGTTCCTGACCCGGGTGTGCCCTTTATTCTGTTAACGATGATATCAATGGCATCCGGGACGATGCTCATTATGTGGCTTGGAGAACAGATTGATGATCGCGGTATAGGAAATGGTATTTCACTGATTATTTTTATCGGAATCATCGCGGCACTGCCACAGGCGCTTACAGAGGAGTGGGTACAATTCTCTTCCGGACAAAGAACGCTTCTTTTTGAGGTGATTTTGGCGGCTGTTGCATTTGGCATTATCTACGTGGTTGTTCTTCTCACGCAAGGAACGCGAAAAATTCCTGTGCAGTACGCCAAGCGCGTAGTAGGCCGTAAAGTTTACGGTGGCGTACAGACACACTTCCCGATGAAAGTGAATACAGCCGGTGTAATGCCCATTATTTTTGCACAGGCATTGATGTTTGTGCCAACCACCGTGCTAACGTTTGCGCCCGAGAATGATTTTATGCTCATGGTTCAGGGCTGGTTCTCCATGGACTCCTGGGTCTATTGGATCGTATACGGTTTAATGATTGTCTTCTTTACCTATTTTTACACGGCGATTGCATTAAACCCAACGGATGTGGCTGACAATCTAAAAAAACAGGGTGGTTTTATTCCGGGTGTGAGGCCAGGTAAAAAGACCGCAGAATTTTTGGATAATATTCTTACACGTATTACATTACCTGCCTCCATATTTTTGGCGATTGTTGCGATTATCCCGGCAATGCTAAACAAATGGGCTAACGTGCCTTTTAGTTTGGCACAGTTTTTCGGCGGTACCGGACTGCTTATCATTGTTGGTGTCGCGCTCGACTTTCTGCAGCAGATCGAATCTCAGCTGTTTGAGCGACACTATGAAGGCTTTATGAAATCCGGTGCTATAAAGGGCAGAAGATAGTAGTATAAAACAAGAGGTTTTCTTGGCTAAAAAGCAAGAAGCAATTCGCGTTGACGGAATTATAAAAGAGACGTTACCAAATGCGTCTTTCATTGTAACACTGGAAAACGGCCACGAAGTCCTGGCCTATATTTCCGGTAAAATGAGGATGCATTTTATCAAGATACTTCCGGGTGACAAAGTAAGTATGGAGCTTTCTCCTTATGATTTGACACGTGGTCGTATCGTTTACCGATATAAATAGCAAGGGTAAATGATGAAAGTACAACCTTCAGTAAAGCGTATCTGCGACGGATGTAAAATAATCCGCAGGCGTGGTGTTGTGCGGGTAATTTGCAAAAAAAATCCGCGCCATAAGCAGCGCCAGGGTTAAAAGTTTTAAAGTTTAGGAGTAAAAGTTGGCACGTATAGCAGGTGTAGATTTACCAAAAAATAAGCGCGTGTTGATCGGTTTAACCTACATTTACGGTATCGGGAAAGCGACGGCGCAAGCTATCTGTGATAAGTGTTCCGTGGATGTAAATACCCGGGTCAACGATCTTAGCGAAGAAGAAGTAAGTAAAATTCGCAAAGTGATCCAGGATGAGTTTAAGGTGGAGGGTGCCCTCAAAAGCGAAGTTCAGATGAACATTAAGCGCCTGATGGACATCAACTCGACCCGCGGATATCGCCATCACCGTGGTCTTCCCGTACGCGGTCAGCGCACAAAAACAAATGCACGTACGCGCAAGGGACGCCGTCGTGCAGTCGGTGGAAAAAAGAAATAAGTTTAGTGGAGGTTAGCCTTGGCTGCACCTAAAAAACAAACCAGAAAAAAAGTTAAAAAGAAAACCGTTGAGCCACACGGCAAAGCGCACATCAAATCGACCTTTAACAATACGACCGTCAGTCTGTCCGACAGCTATGGCAATGTTGTTTCCTGGGCGACCGCCGGTAAGGTGGGTTTTAAAGGATCCCGGAAAAACACGCCTTACGCTGCGCAGGTTGCTGCGGAGAATGCTGCCAAAACAGCAATCGACATGGGTTTAAAGACGATTGATATTGAGGTGAAGGGACCCGGTTCCGGCCGTGAAGCGGCTATTCGCTCGCTGCAGGCAGCCGGCCTCGAAGTTATTTCCATTAAGGATGTGACTCCTATCCCTCACAATGGCTGCCGTCCGCCGAAAAAGAGACGTGTTTAAACGAATCGGAGTTTAATTGAATGGCACGATATACAGGACCACGCGGTAAATTAGTCCGTAAATTTGGTGAAAACATTTTTGGTAATCCCAAGTTTGACAAGCTTCTGAACAATAAGCCATATCCGCCGGGACAACACGGCATGGCGCGGAAGAAAGTATCTGACTACGGGATTCAGCTTAAGGAAAAGCAAAAACTGAAAATCATGTATGGCCTTTTGGAAAAGCAGTTCCGCAGGTACTTCAAAAGAGCCGAACGCATGAAGGGCGTAACCGGCGAAAACCTTCTGTTGCTTCTGGAAAGCCGTCTTGATAATACCGTGTTCAGGCTAGGTTTGGCGACATCAAGGTCTCAGGCCCGTCAGCTTGTTTTACATAAGCATATCACGGTTAACAACCAGGTTGTGAACATACCGTCTTTCGTTTTGAGCGCCGGTGACAGTATTCAGGTGCGTGAAAAAAGCCGTCGTCTTTCGGTATTTCACGAATCTTTGAAAAAGGTAAGGGCGGACAATATGTATCCCTGGCTTAAACTTGATAAAGCCAAGCTTTCCGGAGAATACCTGTATGCTCCGAACCGCGATGAAATTCCGGTTAACATTCAGGAAAGCATGATAGTGGAGTTGTACTCCAAGTAAATTTGAATAATTAAAAAAGGTGAATAATGAGCTGGTCCAATTTGACAATGCCTGAAAGAATTGAGCTGGATGAAGCCAGTTACAGCAATACATTCGGGCGTTTTATTATACAACCACTCGAAAAGGGTTATGGCGTTACGATTGGTAACATGTTCAGACGCGTTTTGCTGTCGTCTCTGCATGGCTCTGCCATAACTGCGGTTAAAATAAACGATATACAGCACGAATTTACGCAAATCGATGGCGTTTATGAGGATATGACCGAATTTATCCTCAACCTGAAACAGGTGCGTATCCGGCTTTTAAATAAGCGACCGGACAAAGTGAATCTGACTTTGAAGGGCCCGCTGGATTTTAATGCCAAGGTCATCCAGGATAACACCAACGATTTTGAAGTGCTTAATCCCGATCAGCACATAGCCAGCCTGAATGAAGATGCCCATCTCGACATCGAGCTGCGCATTGGTAAAGGCCGCGGGTATGCTACTGCCGAGGAAAACAAGGAGACTGATCAGCCTATCGGTGTAATCCCGATAGACGCGATTTTCTCGCCGATCCTGAATGTGCGATATGAAGTGGATAATACACGTGTGGGTCAGCGTACGGATTTCGAAAAGCTTATTCTCGAGATCGAAACCGACGGAAGCATTACGCCCGACGAAGCACTTACCTATAGTGGTAAGATCCTTAAAGATCATATCCAGCTGTTTATCAATTTTGATATTGATACTGAAGATGAGGAACAGCAGGAAATTGATGAGGAAACGCTGCGTATTAAGAAGCTGCTTAAGATGAGCGTTGACGAACTTGAGCTTTCTGTTCGTTCGCACAACTGTCTTAAAGCTGCAAATATCAAGACCATCGGTGACCTTGTACGCCGTGAAGAGTCCGAAATGTTGAAGTTTAAAAACTTTGGCCGCAAGTCTTTAATGGAATTAGGCAAAATATTGGAAGAGAGAGGTCTTCACTTTGGTATGAACGTTGATAAATACGTAAAGACCGAAGAGAAATAGGCCCAATTCAAAGGATAGATAAAAAATGAGGCACAATAAAAAAGGCAGTCATTTAGGACGCACAACGAGTCACAGAAAGGCTTTACTGCGCAATCTGGTTATAAGCCTTATCGAACATAAGGCGATCAAGACGACGCATGCCAAAGCGATGGAGTCGCGGCGTTTTGCCGAGCGCGTTTTGACTTACGCAAAGAAAGGTTCCGTTCATCATCGCCGCCTGGCTTTTAAGCTGCTCCAGAACAAAGAAGCAGTAAAAATCCTATTTGATGAAATTGCCCCGGCCATTGCCGAGCGCAACGGCGGTTATACGCGCATCACCAAACTGGGCTTGCGCGCTGGCGACGCTGCATCGATCAGCAGGCTTGAGCTTGTGGATTTTAGCGGTGTGACCACTAAGGAAAAACCGGCACAGTCTTCTAAGAAGAGCCGTAAGGCCAAAGAGCAGGAGCCGGCTCCGGCTGAAGCTGAAAAAGCAGAAAGCAAAAAAGAAGAATAATCTTCTTTCTGAATTGATAATTTAAGGGTTGTCTCGTTAGAGGTAACCCTTTTTTTGTTTATGCTGCTCCTTGCATACAGTTTGTGCTAAACCTATATTTTTATTGCTCTTAATTAAAACCGGCAAGCCTATGAAGACAAAATTATGGGCAATTCTTTTTTCTCTGTTATTCCTACCCGGGCTCCTTCCCGCCGACAATCAGAAAGGCAAAGCCATCTGGGTTGTGCGCGATTTTGTGTTCGAGAAAAACCCGGATGAATTGGTAGACATAATCGAACGATCCGGTTGTAATACGCTTTTTTTGCAAATGCGCGCACTCGGGTATGTTTTCTATCCGCATAGCAACCATCTTTCACAAAATGATGATGAACGGGTAATTAAAGCCGTTATTGAAAAAGCCAGAGAACGCGGTATTAAAGTCTATGCCTGGCTTAACGTATGCTTTGTGTGGGGGCGCAAAGGCAATCCCTCAGAAAATAATCATATTGTTTACAGAGCAGAGTATGCCAACGTCCGGGACCGTGCGAATTTAAATGCCCGGGCGGCCGAAGGGCTTTTTCTTGAACCTAATGATGAAGCTAATCTTGCTGAAATACAAAATGTTATGAAAGAGATAAGCGACAAGTACAAAGTGGACGGTTTCCATTTGGACTACTTCCGCTACCCGGAATTCCAATTACCACTCTCGGGCACTTTGCGCAGTCGGTTTATGCTTCGCTATGGATACGATCCGCAAATAATCGCGGGGCAATCTAATATAGATTTTTATCGCGGTTTTTTGCATGATGAAATAGCCGCGTCCCTGTCAGAGATCAGGAAGTCAGTAAAATCGCTGAACCCAGATTACAAACTGTCGATTGCCGTTAAAGCCCATCCGGTTCTGTCAAAGATCCGCTTTTACCAGCACTGGGTTCGCTGGCTGAGCGAAGATTTGTGTGACTTTGTTGTGCTGATGAACTACGCACCGGATAATGAACAATTTTATCAAAGTTTAACGCTTGCCGGGTCGACGAATATGGAAGACCGCATTTGGGTGGGTGCTTCATTGCACAACATTTCCAGCAGCGAATTTCAAAAAAGAATAGCATTTATTGAAAATAGCAAGTTTGGCGGATATTCTGTATTTTCATTTACTTTGTTAAGAAAAAACTCTCATTTACTTGGAAAATTGCCATAAAGGTTAATAATGGTAAGAGAAATCAGGTCTCCAAGAGGCGCGCAGCTGAGCTGTAAAGGATGGCAGCAGGAAGCCGCCATGCGTATGCTAATGAACAACCTTGATCCCGATGTTGCTGAAAATCCGGACGAGCTTATTGTATACGGTGGCAATGGCAAGGCGGCGCGCAACTGGCAGGCTTTTGATGCAATTGTGGCCTCTCTGAAAAAACTTGAAGACGACCAGACGCTGCTGGTGCAGAGCGGCAAACCTGTAGGTATTATAAAAACGCACGCCTATTCGCCCACCGTTCTGATTGCAAACTCCAACCTTGTGCCGCAATGGGCCACCTGGGAAAAATTCCGTGAGCTTGAACGTAAAGGCCTCATCATGTATGGACAGATGACAGCAGGCAGCTGGATATATATCGGCACGCAGGGTATTCTGCAGGGAACATATGAGACTTTTGCCGCCATTGCTGCTCAAAATGGCTGGGACGATCTGTCCGGAAAATTGGTATTAACCGCCGGGCTTGGCGGAATGGGCGGCGCCCAGCCGCTGGCTGTTACCATGAACAACGGTGTGGCATTGTGCATAGAGGTGGACGAAAAACGCATCCATAAGCGCAAGGAATTTGGGTATCTGGATGAAATCGCGTTTGACCTGGACGAGGCCATGGCCGCTTGCCGAAAAGCTGTCCAAAACAAAAAAGGTTTATCCGTTGGTTTGCTGGGTAATGCGGCCGATATTTTGCCGGAGATGGTTAAGCGCAACCTGATGCCCGACATCGTTACCGACCAGACTTCCGCACATGATGAGCTCAACGGCTACGTACCCAATGGAATGCCCCTTTCCGCTGCTTTGGAACTGCGGCGATCTGACCCTGATAAGTATATAAAAGAAGCCTACCGCGCGATGACCGTGCATTGCCGGGCAATGGTTGATATGAAAGAGCGTGGTGTGATCGCTTTTGACTACGGTAATAACCTGCGCGGGCAGGCAGAGAAAGCCGGTTTGCAGAATGCCTTTTCCTATCCGGGATTTGTTCCGGCTTACATCCGGCCGCTTTTTTGTGAAGGTAAAGGTCCTTTCCGCTGGGCGGCGTTATCCGGGGACAAGAATGATATCGCCGTCACCGATGATTTAATCCTGGATTTGTTTCCTGAAAACAGAGCTTTGAAACGCTGGATTTCCATGGCGCGGGAAAGAGTGCATTTTCAGGGTCTGCCTTCGCGCATATGCTGGCTTGGTTACGGCGAACGCGAAAAGATGGGACTGGCCATTAACGAGCTGGTCAGGAAAGGCGAAATAAAGGCACCGGTCGCCATCGGGCGCGATCATTTGGATACGGGTTCCGTTGCCTCGCCGAACCGTGAAACAGAAAGCATGAAAGATGGCAGTGATGCAATCAGTGATTGGGCGTTGCTTAACGCAATGACCAACGTGGCATCCGGCGCATCGTGGGTCTCTTTTCACCATGGCGGCGGCGTTGGTATGGGTCTTTCGCAACATGCCGGCCAGGTTGTAGTGGCCGACGGCAGTGATATGATGCACGAACGCATCCGCGCGGTTTTAACGAATGATCCGGCCCTTGGCGTATTTCGTCACGCAGATGCCGGTTATGAGATTGCCGTTGATTGTGCCCGGCGCAACGCACTTAAAATACCAATAGGCTCAAATCAGTCTGGCGTAAATGGGTAAGATTATTGCCATAGCCAGTCAAAAAGGAGGGGTTGGAAAGACAACCACATCAATAAACCTGGGCGCCAGTCTTACGATATTCCAGCAAAAAACGCTGGTGGTGGACCTGGACCCGCAGGGCAGCATCGCGGAATCCTTTCTTTTGAACGCTTATGAAGTAAAGTATGGTATTTTTGATGTTTTTCATAAAAAGGTGCCGCTGGCCCGCGCAATAACCGATATCGGGCTTGAAAATTTTGAAATAGTGCCTTCTAACGTTAAAGGCTTCGAAGAAGAGATCGAATTGTTTGCTAATGCCTTTGACATGGGATTATTAAGCAATATTTTGAAGCCTTACGCGGAATTGTACGATTATATATTAATTGATTGTCCTCCGAACCTGGGCACACTGACCGGAAATGCACTGGCCTGCGCCGACAGCGTGATTATTCCGGTCCAATGCGAATATTATTCGCTGCGTTCCTTGGGCAAATTTTTACAGGCGATACGCAACCTGGGCAAGCAGTATAATAATGATCTTGAAATTGAAGGTATTTTAATTACAATGTTTGATCGCCGTATCAAGAAGAGCGACGAAATCGCAACGGAGCTGCGCAAAAGCTTCAAGGGATTGGTTTTCGAAACACAGATACCGAGAAATTCAAAATTAAGCGAGGCACCGGCTGTTGGAAAGCCGGCTCTTCTGTTTGACGTAAATTCGCCCGGTGCCGTGAGTTATTTAAACCTGGCGGAAGAGCTTTTACAAAAAGAGAAAAGTAAAAATTTAGCGTGAAAGGGTTCTGGCGTGGATAAGCAGTATAACCGAGTAGACAATCTGGACGAACTCATCCGTTCCGTAAAGTTGCCCTATCTGGCCTGGAAAGTCCTTTTTATGGTCAATAAAAATACGCGGATCGAAGAGGTTGGTAAAGTTCTCGAAGCCGATGATGACGCTGTAAATGCGGCCGTATCCAAACTGGTGGAAAAGGGTCTTATTCTTCCGGCGGATGAGGAAGACAAAGAAGAAGCGGAAACGGCGCCGGCGGAAGACGAAGGCGAAACCATCGCGGAAGAGCCACAGGAAGAAGCAGTGGAAGAAGAAGCTGAAGAAGCCGCGGAGAGCGAGGAAGAGCCGGAGGTAGTTGAAGAAGAGGAAGCCACGGAAACCGCAGCCGCTGAAGTGGAGGAAGAAAGCGCTGAAGATGAAGGTGAAGAGGCTTTGGACGAATTGATTGCCGAAGCGGAAGAGGAAGGTCTGGGCGAGGAAGAACCCGCCGAAGAAGAACCACAGGAAGAAGCGGTAGAAACGGCGGAAGAAGAACCGGTGGAAGAGGAAGTTGCCGGCGAAGATGAGGAAAAAATCGAGATAAATATTCCTGAGGACGACGCTCAGGATGATATTTCCCAGGAAATGGAATTTAACTTTAACCTTGGTGACGAAGAAGAAGCGGATGCGGGTGAAGCGGAGGTGGCTGAAGAAGAGCCGCCTGCAGAAGAAGAGCCCGAAATTGACACCAGCGACTACAAAAAGATCCTTGTTATTGATGACAGCCTTGTGATCCGCAAGATGGTGGAGATCGCCCTGGAGGAAGAAGAGCTTAAGATAGAAACGGCTGTAAGCGGTAAAGAGGGACTGGATATCATAGACCGCCTCAATCCGGACCTTGTTATCCTGGATATGATGCTGCCGGATATCAACGGCATTGAAATCCTGAAGACGATAAAAGCTTCCAAAGGTATCCCGGTTATCATGCTTTCCGGCAAGGACTCGCCGCAGATGATCGAAAATGCCAAGGCCGAGGGCGCCGAAGAGTTTCTGCCCAAACCATTTAAAGACGACGACCTGGTTGACAAAGTCAAGAAACTTATAAGTTAGCGGTTATCTGTACGGTGCAAGAACGGACGACATTAAAGGAATATCGCTATTCCGTTGTTAATATAGCCGGGACCTATTTCGGTATTGAAGTGGATTTTGTACAGGAAGTTTTATTGCTGCCAAGCATCACGCGTGTACCAAATGTATCCGGCTCGATACTGGGCGTTTTTAATCTGCGCGGACAGATCCATTCTGTAATCGATGTGCGCGGCATTTTGCATTTGTCGGAAAGCCGCGGCGTAAAGCATGACAGTTTTGTTGTTGTTATCGAGTATAACAAGAAGTCATTTGGTCTGCTGGTAGAGAAAGTATTGGACGTTATTTCTGTAGATGCCTCGAAAATTCAGGTACCCACACGCGATATGAAAAAGGAGCTGGTTAATTACAGCAACGGCTATTTTGAGCATAAAACGCTGGGTGAGGTTTACCTTCTGGATTTGGAGACGCTTTTGGATAACCGTGAAATTGGCGCATACAGCTAGAACGGGGATATAATGGGCAAGACAAGCATAAAAATCTTCACGACCTATCTGAAATATATGCTGCCGGCATCGCTGATACTCATCGCGATCTGGGCGTACCTGGAAAGGGAAACCTTGCAGAACAGGGATACGCACACGCAGCTGCACGGCCTGGAACAAACGGCTCAGACCACCGCCAAGCTGGTTGACGCTGAAGCGCTGGCGCTGATCAAAGGTGCGGAAGATTATCAATCTGTGTGGTACAATAAAGTAAAAAGCCAGATTGACGCTGTGAGCGAAGTGCTGGATCGTGATGATCTTGAAATTCAGGTACTCAGACGAAAAGGCAATCTGACCGAAAAAATCGTTACCAATAAAGAAGAAAATGTCATTGGTGAATCTTATGATTTGTGGCAGGAGATGAACGATGCCCTGAATCAGAAAAAGGTATTTTCCAAAACAATGACCGGCGAAAATGAGGAAGACGTCAGTTTTTTTGCCGTTGCCCCGGTGCTGGATAAGCGTAATGAAGCCGAAGCTCTTGTGGTAATCGGCGTGCCACGGCAACCGGCTGCAGACAGTATTCTCGATGTCGCCACCCTGCCAATCATAATCCTGATGTCTTTTGTGGCCTTATCTATCCTGGTTCTGGTAATTGAATTTAATAAGCTGACGGGCGGCCTGGATCATGTTAAAGAAAATTTGTCCCGGCTTAAAAAAGGCGACCAGGTTGTGCCATCGGCGCAGGAAGGCTATGTGGATGAGCTGCACCCGGCGCTAAAAGAACTGGCAAGCAGCATGCGTGACAACCGCGAGTCCGAGGAAGAGCGCGAGAAGATACAGCACCAGATCCAGGAATTGCTGCGCATTGTAAGCTCGGCTGCCGACGGCGATTTTACCCAAAAGGCTGAAGTTACCGCCGACGCCCTGGGCGCATTATCTGACTCCTTCAACCTGATGGTCAGCGATTTGAGTGAGCTGATCAAAGATGTTAAAAAGGCGGCCGAAGAAGTGGCCTCCTCCACGCAGGGCATTCTCAAAAACACGGATGCCATGGCCGTTGGCGCGGAATCTCAGGCTTCGCAGACGGAAAATATCAGCGGTTTGGCCAAGGAAATGGCTGAATTGATCAACAACACAAACAAGAACGCGCAGATGGCTTCCGAAGCGGCGCAGCGTGCGCGGGAACTGGCCGAAAAAGGCGGCGAAATCGTCAAGCGCTCCACCGACGGTATGCAAAAGATTCGCGACTCGGTGCGTGAAGTGTCGCGGCAGATGAAACTGCTTACAGACAACTCCGTGCGTATCGGGGAGATTACTGATTTTATCAGCGAGATCGCCAGCCGTACCAATTTGCTGGCGCTTAATGCTTCGATCGAGGCGGCACGGGCCGGCGAGGCGGGGCGCGGTTTTACCGTTGTAGCCGATGAGATACGTAACCTTGCAGAACGATCCAGCCGCGCGGCCGACCAGATTTCTGAACTCATTGATGATATCCAGAGCGGAACGACCCAAACCCTGAACGCCATCGAAAACGGCGAACGCGAAGTATCCGACGGCGCCAAGCTGGTAGACAGTGCCGGAAGCGCGCTTAAGGAGATCCTGGGTACCGTTGAAATCTCCGCCAAATCTACCCTGGATATTTCCAAGGCTACCGAAGAACAAACCAAATTCAGTAAAGATATCGTGGCATCGCTGGAGCATATTGCCGGCATCGCCAAAGAAACGGCCGAAGGAGCGCAGCAATCAAGAGAATCTGCCTCCAAACTGGATGACCTTTCGACAAAACTAAACCAGGCGGTGGAGAAGTTCCGCCTGGCGGAGTGAGGTTTAAATGAATATTCCGAAAGAGAAAGCGCTAAGCTTCAATATTTTTTACATGATTGAGCTGTTTGGCCTGGCACTGGAAAAACTGAAGGGCCGCACGGATCAGGAAAAATATGAGCTGATGGATAAGCTGGCCAGCAAGCTGATCAATTACGATAGCATTGTGGAAGGGCTGGAAGGCCTGGCCCGCGAGCAGAACACCAATGACCTGGCCATTTTCCTTTTCGACCTGATAGAGCGGGCCAACGATTACGGTCTGAAAGTTGTTTACAATTCGCTGCCTGAGCTTGCCAATGATTTTGTTGATCTCTATGTATTGCTGCTTGAAGAAGAGCCTAACCTGCAGGCCATTCGCCGCGTTGTGGGTGTTGCCGCGGAAGAAGCAGAGGAAATCTCGTTCAACGACTTTTACCGCCAGGAACTGGAAAAGTCGATCGATAAGCACTTTGAAAATGACCAGGATAAAAAGCTGGTTGGTATTATTCTTGACCAGGCGCAGGGTAAGGGCGCGCAAAAGGTGGACGAGCGTTTTAAGCCGCTGGTGGAAAACGCCTCGCATATCACGGTAAACGGTCAGCCCCATGCATCGCAGTACGACAAACTTGATGAACAGCTTAAAAAGCTGCGCGGCCAGATTAGCGATCTTAACAAACAGGAGCCGGAGCTGATAAAAGCTGCCCGGGATAGCGCGTCTCTGGCGCCGGCTAAAGCTGAAAAAACCGAAAAATCCAAAACCAGCATCGATTCGCTTTTGCAGGAATACTTTCAGTCTGAAGTGGATGAGTGGCTGGCCGACGTGGGCCGTTTTCTGGATCGCCCGCTGAGCGACCTGAACCGTGAGGATCAGCTTAAGCAGCTTGTGGGCTTTTTCAAGAACCTGAAAGAAGTGAGTATGATCCACGGATATACCGGACTTGAGCTTGTTGCCCATCACCTGGCCAATGCCGCCCGCGAAAAAGTGGATGATGGCGCTGTTTTGAATGAAAGCGCGCTGGGACAGTTGCGCTCCATCTTTGATGAGATCCGTCATACCGAGAATTTTTCCAAGGAAAACAGTACCCAGGAAAGCCTTGAACGGCTGAAGCTAAAAATAAGCTCTTTCGCCGAATCCATGAGCGGCCCCGGCGAGGCGCTGCCGGAAACGGCAGAGGCGACAGTGCCCGAAGAACAGACCATGGAAGAAGAAGCTGAGGAGCATGCCGCAGAAGCTGTTGAAGAAGCAGCTGAAGAGCAGCGGGAAGCAGAATCGCAGGAAGAGCTGTTCGCTGCCGGAGATGAATCTTTTGACGAAGTGCTGGGTGGTTTTCTGGCTGATATAGCACGAAATCCGCAACAACGCGACCTGGCTTCCTGGCTGGATGTGCTGGACAGCAACAGCATCTTTTTTGATGAGCAGCTTATTTCACATTTTACGGTGCCCATGCGCCGCCTGGCCGAGGTGTTGGCCGATACTGAGGAGCCGCAAATTTACGAAAGCGAGATCAATGAAATCTGGCAAAAGCTGGCCGACGGTTATCCGGCGGTTCTGGAAGACGGTCTGAAGGACAGTATTTCCGCTTTGATACAGCGTGTGCTGGATGACGCCGGCTACGGCTTTGAAGCGGAAGAGGCGCGCAAGGCCCTGCATGAAAGTATCCGCAGGCTGCTGCAGAAAAACGAAAACGCTTTGCAGGAAGGTTTCCGCGGCGAGGCAACCGACGAGGCGCTTGACATTGTGCTGCACATAGAGACAAATCTCACTTCCATGGGCTATACGGGTTACGGGAATGCGCTGGCTTTCTTTAGCGAAAACCTCCATCGTGCGGCGCAGTCGCCCTTTGACCAGGAGATTGCTGCCGAGTTTGTCAGTTCTTTCAAACTATTATGCGATCGTATCAGTTACCAGGGCGCCACCGGTAATGGTGATGACATCGTTGAGGTGCTGAGCGAGGTGATTGGCGATGCCGGGCAACCCGCTGAACAGGCGGCTGAGCCTGTTGAAGAAGAAGCTCAGGAGAGCGAAGCGGCAGAAGAAGCCGGGGAAGAGCTTGTAGCGGAAAGTGCTGAAGAAAAAGAAGAAACGATAAGTGAAGAAGAAGACGATCGTGCCCTGTTCCGCCAGGAAGCTACGGAGCACCTGGAAACGTTTCAGCAAAGTATAGATGCTTTTGCCGAAAACGGCGATCGCTTTGAGCTGGAAAAAATTGAAAACGCCTGCCACTCCATTCGTTCCGGTGCACACCTTCTTAACCTTTCCAATATTTCAAGGCTGGCCGCCTCCATTGAAGACATTGCCGAGCTTTTCGGGCAGAGTGATTTGCCGTTGCCGGATGAGTTGTCCGCAGACCTGCGCGATGCCTACGAATTGCTTCGCAAAAGCGTTGAAGAAGAAAATGTGAATGTCCAGGATATGGTTGAGCGCATGGACGCCTGGCTGGACAAAGCCATGCTCGAGGAAACGGCCAAAAGCGCTGAGGCCGACAAGCCCTTTGAAATTGCCAGGGAAGGCAGGGAAAAAGCCGGCGAAAAACAAGCCAGGCCCGAGGAAAAGCCTCTGTTTGCCGGTGAAGAAGAAGATGAAGAGCTGCTTGAGATCTTCCGTGAGGAATCGGCCAATTTTATTACCACCCTTCAGGAAGCCAACCGTGTATTGCTGGATGACAGCTCCAACGATGAAGCGATCAAGAATTTAAGTCACGCTGCCCATTCCCTGAAATCCGCTTCCAAGATGCTGGGCTTTACCGACGTGACGCAAATCGCCGACAAGCTGGAAATACTTGGAGAAGGCCTGGAGACAAAAAGTCTTCTTTTCTCCGGCGATGTGCATGATGCCGTGGCGGATGCTCTGGATGTGCTGCAGCAGTTAAGCACGGGCCAAGAAATAGATTCAGAGCAGATTGCTCAAATAGCGCAATCGCTGGATCCGGGCAGTTTAAGTGTCCAGCCGCAAAAGCAGCCCGAAGCAGCGGCAGCTCCCGAAGAAGAAGAGCTTCCCGAAAACATGCTGGAGATTTTTGTCGATGAGGCCAAGGAACTGCTCAGCGGTCTTGACAAAGATTATCTGGAGCTGGAAAAAATGCCGGAAAGTGAGATGCTTCTGGCCAACATCCTACGCCGTACGCACACGTTAAAGGGCAGCGCCTACATTTCCAAATTCAGCAGGCTGGGCGATCTGGCTCATAAGCTGGAAGATTACCTGCAGCTGTTTAAACAAAGCGAGAGCAGCCGTAAAAACGAAATGCTCGATCCTGTTTTTTCCGCCCTTGACCTGATGAGTGATATGGTAGATTCGATTGCTGCGGGCGACGGCGAGGAGGTGGACAATTACACGGCACGCCTGGCAGAAATTGACAATAAGATGTTCTTATACCAGGACATGGGCGAAGCAACTCAGGAAGTGGCCGAGAGCAGCGCGGCAACAAGCGCCCCAAGGCCTACCAAACAAAGGCGCAGCGACGACGAAAATATCCTGCGGATTAACACGGAGTATATGGACAAGCTTGTGGATATGGCCTCCGAACTGATGATAAACCAGAGCCAGCTTGGCAACCATCTGCAGGCTTTAAAAGAGATGCTGTCGGAAATTGAAGGAGAAAAGAAACAAATCCGCGGCGCCGACAGCGCCATTGAGGATGCCCTGGAATATAGCCTGCGCAAAACGATAGAGGAAGCGGAAAAGCCGGGCCGTGAACAGGACGTCAAAAAGCTTTCTCAGAATATCCGCGATGTTGTTCGTACCGTAGACCTGATCCATTCCGATCTTAACAAGATCACCGAAAGTTTTGAGCAGAATATCAGCCGCATCGGCAGCCTCAGCAAGATATTGCACAATGATATTCTTAAAACACGTATGGTGCCGGTGGAAAACCTGTTTAACCGATATCCCCGCGCTGTTCGCGATATGTCCAAAGAGCAGAAAAAAAAGGTTAACCTGATCATCGAGGACAACAATACTGAGATGGACAGGGCCATGGTGGAGGGTCTTTCCGAGCCGATTCTGCACATTATCCGCAACGCGATTGACCACGGCCTGGAACTGCCGGAAGAGCGCAAAAAAAACAAGAAGTCGGAAACGGGCACGCTTGTTCTTAAAGCGCACCAGGATAAAAACCAGATCGTGATCAATATTGAGGATGACGGTTGCGGTATTGATATTGACAGTGTCAAGCAAAAAGCCATCGAGCAAAACCTGGCCGATCCGCAGGAGATAGACAATCTCAGCGAAGCAGAGATTCTGGATTTTATTTTCTACCCCGGCTTTAGCACACGGGAGGAGGCAAGTAATGTTTCCGGCCGCGGAATCGGCCTGGATGCCGTTGCCAATCAGCTTCAGAAATTAAAGGGCAATATCCGTGTAAAAACCGAAAAGAATGTCGGAACCACTTTCAGTCTAAGGGTGCCGCTGACGCTGGTTATCTCACAGGCGTTGATGGTCAAGGTCAATTTCCAGACGATCGCGATACCTGTTATAGCTGTTCAGGAATCTGTGCAATATAAGTCTGCCGAAATAGTTGAAGACGGCGGAAAAAAATATATCCGTGTGCGTGGCAGATTGCTGCCCTTTGTCTTTCTCGGTGATTTGCTGCGTTTTGGCGAAGATACGCCACAGGCCGAATTCGAAGAGCGCATGGCTATTGTTATTTATGATGCCGGTGTCAGCATGGCGCTTGGCGTCGATGAGATCATCGGTCGGCGTGAGATCGTTATAAAGAGCCTGGGCAGCCATCTGCAAAATGTGGACTACGTTGCCGGCGGTACCATTATGGCCAATGGCGAAGTTGCGCTGATACTCGACTACGCGTTAGTAATCCGCACAATTGAAAAGCATTTCTTCGGGAAAGTGGCCGAGCGTCTAAGTTCGCGCAAGAGCAGTGTGGCCCCGGTAGCCCCGGCTCCGGAAAAAGAGAAACCGGCCAAAGAAAAGAAAGCAGGCAGGGGTGAAGCTGCCGCCGGAAAGCGCGAGATCAGCGATCGCAAGCCGGCAATTCTGATTGTGGATGACTCCAACAGCGTGCGGAATTTTGTGGGTTCTATTCTGGAACGGAACGGTTTTACTACAATTAAATCCACAAATGGTGAAGAAGCGCTGAAAAAGATCAGCGAAGAAACAGTCGATCTGGTCATTACCGACCTTGAGATGCCCAAGATGCATGGATTTGAATTGATCGGCAGTATTCGCAGCCAGGAGAAATACAAAAATCTGCCGATTATTATTTTAACGGGAAGGGCCGGTATGAAACACCGCCAGGCCGGAACCGATCTAGGTGCAAATGACTTTCTCGTAAAACCTTTTAAAGAAAAAGACCTGCTTAACGCGATAACGGAGTTTATTGAGACCGGCCGTTGATGTTGTTAAGGACGGACCAAAAGCGGTACCCCCGCAGAGTATTTATGAAATACGTTATAACCATCGCTCTGCTGTTGCTGTTCTGCGCAGAGCTTTTTGCGCAACGCCAGGTGATAACCGGTAAAACGATCACCAGCAAGGAGATCTGGAGCGGAACCGTCATAATTGAGGGTGATGTGGAAATTGCCCCGGACGCTTTGCTGACGATAGAGCCCGGTACACGCATACTATTCAAACCTCAGTCCGATGCCCGTCAAAGTGGACAGGATAAAACGCGCAGCGAACTGATCGTTAAAGGACGCCTGACGGCAAAGGGCGAGCTGGGCAATAATATTTTCTTCTCCTCATATTCCGAAGACAGGCGGATGGGGGACTGGTATGGTATCGTTTTTCTGAGCCCCAAACAGATGTCGATTATGGATTTCTGCGTCGTGGAATATGCCTTTAACGGTATCAGCATTAAAAAAAGCAGCCCAATGATCCGCAACTCCCAGATCCGCCTTAATTACAATGCCGGCATCGTAGCAGAGGTAAAAGCCACTCCGCGGCTTTTAAAAAATATTATTTCCGAAAACGGCTATGCGGGGATAATTGCCAGTCTGGGCGCCAAACCGGTTTTATCGCAGAATCTGATTTCATTGAACCAGATTGGCGTGATCGCTTTCAGCATGGCCCAGCCAAATCTGGGCAATACCGCAGAAGGGGATGATTATAATGAGGGGAAAAACCGCATATTTGATAACGCCGAGTTTGATCTCTACAACCATACTTCCATGACATTGCTGGCTGAAAACAATTTCTGGGGTGGCAGCGCCAACCGGGAACTTATCGCCGAGCGGATTTATGACGGTAATGATGAACAGCGATACGGCCAGATTGATGTTGAACCTATTCTTGGTGAAACCAACCTCGATGAGCTGATCCGTTTGTCCCAGGCATCTCCTGAAGACAACCGGCTTGCGTCGCAGAACGCGCAGCCCGGTGAAACAGGAGCTCAGCAGGGAGGCAATAATACTGCACAAACGCCGCCGGGGCCAGCAGAAGAGATCACCGCTCAGAACCGCAGCAATCCGGCAGGAACAACGGGTACAGACGGTAACACACTTACGCCGCAAGACGCAGAAGATGCTGAAAACGTCCCTGCTGAGGCAAATACGGAACAATCCGCGGCGAGGCAGAACAACAATCCGCAACTGCTCAATACACCTCCCAGCAGGCTGGAAAACCCCGCTTCAGAAAACGCTCTGGCACAGGCAGACAATGATGTTGAGAATGTGCCGATCAATTACGACCAGATATTCCTGGAGACCTTCCTCGACGAAAAGCGTGAGGTACTGCGGAAAAGAGTACCTCAGGTTACGGACCCCTCTTTAAGCCAGTTTAAAGGCAAGGTGATCATCCGTGCGGTGGTTAGCAAGGACGGGCGGGTCGAAAACGCATCGGTGATACGGGGTATTAATCCCTACCTTGATCGCCTTGCCATGGAATCGGCGCGCGAATTCCGCTTCCGGGTCGGCACGATCAAGGGGGTGCCGGTACGCTTTTATACCAACCTCGTATTTGAGTTTAATTGATTGTTTCTTCTGCCGGTTGCTACATTTCCTGCGCATTTAGTACATTGCTTTTTTTATATATGGAGACAGTGGAGTGCCAAAGAAGCGAAAACTTTTTGTGGCCGTAGCCGGCAATATTGGCGTGGGAAAAACCACACTTACCGCAAAACTGAGCGAGCGTTTGGGCTGGCGCGCCTATTTCGAAAAAGTAATCGACAATCCCTATCTTTCCGATTTTTACGGGGATATGAAGCGTTGGAGCTTTCACCTGCAGGTTTTCTTTTTATCCAACCGTTTTAAAAGCCAGAAAGAAATTACCGACTGGCCGGATTCCTGCATCCAGGACCGATCGATTTATGAAGACGTGGAGATTTTTGCGCATACGCTGCACAAGCAGGGCTTTATGAGCGACCGCGATTACAACAACTACCGCGAGCTTTTTTCGACCATGGTACAATACCTGCGGCAGCCCGATCTTATACTATACCTGCGCTCACCGGTGGACAGACTGTTAAAACACATCGCCATGCGTGGCCGGGAGTATGAAAAAACCATCGATCCGGTATACCTTAAACGCCTGAATGATGCTTACGACAACTGGATCGACAGGGCAAAAGAGTCCGGTTTTCATGTCGTCACCATTGAGACGGCTGGCCGCGATTTTGAAAATAACGAAGATGATTTTCAGTTGATTTATCAGCCTATCAAAGACCTGGAACAGCAGACGTGGATAGAAAGTGCCTGATTGTAACATATTACTTTCCGCCCACCGGTGGCGGAGGTGTTCAGCGTCTTTCCAAACTGATTAAATACCTTTCAGGACGGGGCTGGAAGTTCAGTGTTATTTGCGCAGACGAGAAAAACGCCTTGCAGCCGCATGACCCCACGCTGCTGGCCGAGCTTCCCGGCGACCTGGATGTGCGCCGTATACCGTTTAAGGCGCCGGCTGGAAAAATGCTTGGCCTGTTCAGGCCCGGTTTTTTACTGCGCTGGCTTTCATCCCTGCTTTACCTTCCCGATTCGCGAAAAAAATGGTCGGTTAATACCATAGATGCCGTAAGTGAAAAGCTGAGCGATAAAAAGTATGATATTGTTTTGTTCAGCATACCGCCATATAGCCTGGCCCTTAGTGCTGCGCAACTGGCCGGGCATATTTCCGCGCCTCTTGTGCTGGACATGCGCGATCCCTGGTCGGACAATCCTTACAAAATCCACCCGACACCTTTGCACAGGTTAATAGACCGGCACCTGGAAAAAAGAACGCTCCGGAAACTGCCTTTCATTGTCTCTGCTTATAGCGGGCCTGTCGCCCCGTTTGCGGACAGCGCCTCACATAAAATAGCGGTTATACCCAACGGCTATGATGAAGCTGACTTTGACGGACTGGAGTATGTGGAACTTGAAAAAGACTGTTTTCATCTGGCTTTTTCAGGCACGTTTTATTCGCATCTGAATCATCCCCGACCATTATTTAAGGCATTTGCATATCTCAAGACGCAGGCCCCGCATTTATATAAACGATTGCGTTTTCACCACATCGGGAGTTCGGCGTATCCGCTCAGGAAAACGGCGGAACGTTTCGGGCTGGGCGACATCTTGGTGGAGTGGGGTTATAAAGAGCACCCACGGGCGTTGTCAATCCTTAATGCCATGTCCGCTTTCTGTTTCATTTTGGATAGCCGCCACCGCCATGCGGGGAATACAATCGGCGGTAAGGTATATGAATACTTAAGGCTTACTAAGCCGGTTTTGGCGCTTGTGCCGGAACGGGGTGCAGCGGCCGATCTGATCAACGCCTGCAATGCCGGCAAAGTGATCGATCCGCAAAACACGCGGGCCATTTGTGATTGTATTATTGGCTGGATGGAAAAGCGCTCGCTTCCAAAGCCCGATCAGCCGGAAATCGCCAAATACGAGCGCAGCCGCCTGGCTGAGCAGTATCACTCTTTTCTTAGCGAAATCGTAGAATCCGGTCATTGAATTTCTTACCTTTACGGATAAGCTTTGCTGCCTGACCTTATATAACTTTAATGATTGTCATCTTTAAAGAGTAACCGCAGTTTGTCGAAAATCAGGACGATTTGTTCTCGCAAAAACAGAGATGGTTTGGTGCAGAAATTTTTGGCTGCCCAAATTGAAAACCAACAACCTACTTCCTTAGCAGGAGCATAAAAAATGTCTATTTTTAATGTCCATGCAAAAACCGGATTTAGAACGTTATTTGCGTTCTTACTGCTTTTACCGGTGACGGCTTTGCAGGCGCAGCAGGCCAGCGCCGAATACATAAGTGAAATCGAACCCATGCGCATCGTTTCCGGAGAGCAGGTGCAGGACGGTATTGTCAATGTCTTTTTTAACGACGATAAGCTTTACATTACCAATGTCTGGTCCGGTCTTCAGGTTGTGGATGTATCCGATCTGCAAAACCCCGTGGAGCTTGGCACCTTTTTTACCGAAGACCGCTCGCATAACTGTTTTGTTGAAAACGACAGGGCCTACTTGTCAAGCGAGCTATATGGTGTAACCATACTGGATGTTTCGGACCCCGCAAATATCAAGGAAATCGGACGCATTAATACCGAAGGTGATGCCCTCTGGGTCGTTGCTTCCGAGCCTTATGTATATGTGGCTGAAGAAACCCGTGGTGTGCACATTTATGATGTAAGCAATCCTGCCAAGCCTATTGAAGTGGGCCGTTACGATACAGCCGACTGGGCCTGGGGCCTGTATCTTGTGGACAAGACACTTTATGTGGCCGACAAGAGCAACGGTTTACAGATCCTTGATGTTACTTCCGCCGCAAAGCCCGAGCGCATCGGTCAGTTTCCCGGCATGCGCTACGCCAAGGTTGTCCAGGTAGATAACGATATCGCCTATGTGGCCAACGGCGCGGATGGTCTGTGGATTATTGATGTTAGCAATAAAGCTTTACCCAAAAAGCTCAGTTCCATTACCGTTGACGGTTATGTGTTCCATGTATTTAAAACCGGAAATACGGCTTTCCTGGCTAATGAAACGGAGCGCCGCCTTGATATTATTGATGTAACCAATCCTTCCAATCCGGTCAAAGAGGGAGATTATCAGGCAGAGAGTAAAGTGTTCTCCAGCTGGAAAAACGATGTTTATGTTTTCGTGGCCGCAGATAACAAAACCATCATCGTGCGCCATAACCACCCGCCGGTTATAACAAAGCTTGATAATATGACCGTGGATGAAAATACGCCGCTTATTTTCAGCGCCCAGGCCTACGATCCCGATGGTGACGCCTATTATTTTGAGATTGAGAACCTGCCCGAAGGGGCTGTATTTGACAGCCTGAGTGGCGCTTTCAACTGGACGCCGACCTACGACCAGTCCGGCAGCTATCCCGCTGTGAAAATTAGTGTTATTGAACGAACCGGCAGTGCCCTGAGCACAAGCACCACGTTTGATATTACGGTCAATCACGTAAACCGCAACCCCGTTTTGCCTGATGTGGCCGATGCCGGTGGACCGGAAAACAGTGCGATATCATTTACGCTTGAAGAGGGCAGTGATCCGGATGTTGAGGATAAGGGCCGTTTGACCTACAGCGCCCAGAATATGCCGATGGGGGCTACGTTCAATCCGGAGACGCGCACATTTAGCTGGACGCCGACCTTTGAGCAATCCGGTGTTTACACGGTGGATTTTTTGATCCATGACCCGGCAGGCGGTGTTTATCGCGATGGCGCGACTATTACGGTTGACCACGTTGACCGAAAGCCGGTTCTGGAGCCGCTGGCCGATGCCACGATCAACGAAGCCGAGCAGCTTCAATTAACCTTGTCCGGTCAAGACCCGGATCAGGAAGACCAGGACAAACTGAGCTACCGCGCGGAAAACCTGCCGGAAGGCGCTACCTTTGACGCGCAAACGGCAACCTTCAGCTGGACGCCGACCTATGATCAGTCTGGCACCTATGAAGATATTCTCTTTATTTTCCAGGCCGGTGCGCTGAGTGATTCCAGTACGCTGACCGTTACGGTTAATCATGTAAACCGCCCGCCTGTTCTTGATGCTATCGCTAATCAGCAGACAGATGAAAACGCGCCGCTGTCCTTTACGATTTCGGGCAGTGATCCGGATGTTGAGGATGCGGGCAAGCTGGTCTATACGGCGCAAAACCTGCCGCAGGGGGCAACCTTTGACCAGGACAGTCTCGTTTTCAACTGGACGCCGGGTTTTGACCAGTCCGGCACCTACGACAACGTTGGCTTTACGGTAAGCGATCCCGCCGGATTGCAGAGTAGCCAAACTCTTACCATCACGGTTGACCATGTGAACCGCACTCCCGCGCTGGCAGCGATCGCCGCCCAAAGCGTGGATGAAAACAGTCTGCTTACCATCGAATTGCAGGGTAGCGATCCCGACATTGAGGATCAGGGTAATTTGCAATATAGCATAGATGCTCTTCCCGACGGCGCTCAGCTGCAGGGCAGCACGTTTACCTGGACGCCGGGATTTACACAATCGGGCGAATACCCTGTTGTTTTTAGTGTAACAGATGACGAATTCATTGTTACGCAAGGCACAACGATTACCGTGAACCACGTAAACCGACCGCCGGTACTGGATTCACTGGTGGCGCAAAGTGTGGATGAAAACCAGCCACTGCAGTTTTCGGTCAGCGCTTCGGACCCGGATGAAGAGGATGCAGGACAGTGGCAACTGAGCGTGCGCGACCTGCCGGAAGGTGCGGTTTTTGATGCCGCCACGGGTGGCTTTACGTGGACGCCCAAGTTCGAGCAATCGGGCAGCTACACACCTGTATTCGTGGTTGCCGATCCTGTCGGAGCAACCGATGAATTAACTGTACCCATTACCGTTAACCATGTAAACCGTACGCCGCAGTTCGAAGCACTGCAGGCCCAAACGGTCGATGAAAACAGCCAGTTGACGGTTTCGATTCCGCCGGCCACTGACCCGGATGCCGAAGACCAGGGCCAGTTAACATATACGGCGACTAACCTGCCGCAAGGTGCCGTCTTTGACGAAGCAAGCCTGCAACTGACCTGGACGCCGGGATACGATCAATCCGGTAACTATACGACGACGATCGTTGTCAGCGACGGCGAATTCCAGGTGGAGCAGCCGCTGGAGATAACCGTAAACCATGTTAACCGCGCGCCGCTGATCAGTGCTGTGCAAAACCAGGTTGTTGATGAAAACACACCCTGGCAGGTAGCTCTTGATGAGAGCGATCTGGATGCCGAAGACCAGGGCGTTATAACCGTCACTGTGGAAAATCTGCCGGAGGGCGCCACGTTTGACGAAGGCAGCCGTACGATAAGCTGGACGCCCGGCTACAACGATTCCGGTGTGTATCCCGGCATTACGGCAACTGTAACGGATCCTGCGGGATTGTCTGCTTCGATAAGTTTTGATTTAACGGTGAACCACGTCAATCGTCCGCCGCAGATAGACGACCCTGGCGCGCAAACCGTGGGTGAAACCGAAACATTGACCTTTGCCGTAACAGCCAGTGATCCTGACCAGGAAGACGAGGGTAAGCTGACCTTCAGCGCCGCTGGTCTGCCGCAAGGTGCCGAATTTACGGCCGATGGCTCGTTCAGCTGGACGCCGGGTTATGATCAGTCCGGAGAATACAACATAAATATCAGCGTCTCTGACGGGACAATCGAAAGCACGCTGCAGGTACCGGTAACGGTAAATAATCTTAACCGAGAGCCTTCGATTACAGGTCCGCCGCGCGGTACGGTACAGGTGGGCCAGACCCTGTCGCTTAACTTCCGCAGCGAAGATCCCGACAACGACGACCTGAGCTACGAGCTAACCGGTGCTCCCGACGGTATGACCATTTCCGGCGGCACCTTAAGCTGGACACCGCAAGCCGGGCAGGAAGGCAGCTACACGGTATCCGTGATTGTCTCCGACGGCGAAGCGACGGCCGAAGCAGCGGTCACCATAGAAGCCAAACCGGCGCCTGTTCCGGTGCCTGCCGATACATCTCAATCCGAATAAACTAACAGGCCCCGGCAACCCGCCGGGGCTTTTTTTTGGAGAAAAAATATGATGCATATAAGGCGACATTTCCTTTCCGGTCTGATTGTGGTTATTCCGCTTGTGATTACATTTCTGGTTGTGCGCGCCCTGTTTCTTGGGTTGGATAATATCGCCCGGCCCTTTGTTGAACCACGCCTGGGATTCTGGCCGCCCGGATTGGGCATTATTCTGACGCTTCTGGCCATTTGGGTGGTGGGTGTTCTGGCGCGCAATATTCTTTTCCGGCGGATTTACAATTTGTTTGAACAGTTCATTTACCGTCTGCCGGTGGCCAAGGTGGTTTACTCCGCTGTAAAACAAATTCTGGAAACATTTTCACAAAGCGACAAGCAATCGTTTAAACGCGTGGTGCTTGTTGAGTACCCTTCTCCCGGGATCTGGACGCTTGGGTTTGTAAACGGGGATACCCGTATTCCCGGCAGCGATGAGAAGCATCTTAACATATTGATTTTTCTGTCCTTAAACCCCTCCTCCGGGATATTTATTATTGCCCCGGAGAACAAAACGGTCGCCCTTAAGATCAGCGTCGAAGAGGGTCTGAAGTGGGCTGTTTCGGGCGGGATTGTCAAGCCTGCAAAAGCGCTGTAATGAAACACTTCGCGGTGTTGTTTTTACATTTTTATGACCTTAGCTTTAGCAGTCTGATTGCTGAAACGTATGAATGGGGAAATTATGCTGATTAAAGACAAAGTTGCAGTCGTTACGGGAGCAAGTAAGGGTATTGGTCGGGCTATTGCCCTTGCGCTGGCGGAGCGTGGCGCGCACCTGGCAATTTCCGCACGTGGCAAGGATGATTTGCGCGAGGTCGAGGAGGCGATCCAACAAATGGGGGTACGCGCATTTGCCTACAGCGGCGATATGAGTGATGAAAAAGAGATCAAAAAATTTATTTCCGAATCCGCAAAAAGTCTCGGCCGAATTGATATTCTGGTCAATAATGCCGGCATCGGTATCTTTAAGCCCGTCGCCGAGCTGGAAACGGAAGACTGGGACGCCATGTTTAATCTCAATGTGCGCGGATTGTTTATTGCCACGCGTGAAGCCATACCGCATCTGCGGGCGGTGGGTGAATCGGTAATTGTTAATGTGGCTTCTCTGGCAGGCAAAAACGCGATACCAAAGGCGGCGGGTTATGTTGCCAGCAAGCATGCCGTAATGGGTTTTAGCCGCAGCCTGATGCTGGAGGAACGCGAATACGGTGTGCGCGTACTTGCTATTTGTCCCGGTTCCGTGGATACCTCGTTTTTTGACGGGCCGGCAAAAAGTTTTGAACCAAAAAACAGAAAAAAAGTGTTAATCGCGCAGGATGTCGCCATGAGCGTAATTCATATGATCGAGTTGCCGCAAAATGCCATGGTAAGTGAAATCGACATCCGGCCATCAAATCCAAAATAAATTAAACAGATTACTCTTAATCTAAGGAGAGAAATATGAGCGCAGTGCATGAAGCATTAGCTGAAAAAGAAGTTAAGACTCTGAAAACAACTCAGGACTTCATCGCTCTTGAAGACACATTCGGTACACACAACTACCATCCGCTGGATATTGTGATTGAAAAAGCCCGCGGCGTGTGGGTCCATGACGTTGAAGGCAACAAATATATGGACTTTCTCAGTGCCTATTCCGCGGTGAACCAGGGGCACTGCCATCCGCGCATTCTCAAGGCTTTAACCGAGCAAGCCCAAAAAGTGACGCTTACGTCGCGGGCCTTCCGTAACGATCAGTTGGGCCTGTTCTGCAAGCAACTGTCCGAGTTGTGTGATCAGGACCTGGTATTGCCGATGAACTCCGGTGCGGAAGCCGTAGAAACAGCCATTAAGGCCGCGCGCAAATGGGGCTATACCGTGAAAGGCGTGGAAAAAGAAAAGGCCGAGATTATTGTTTGCGGCAATAATTTCCATGGCAGGACAACGACCATCGTCGGTTTCAGTACAGAGGCATCTTACAAGGAAGGTTTTGGTCCTTTTACGCCCGGATTCCGCATTGTGCCTTTTGGCGATATGGATGCGTTTAAAGCCGCCATAAACAAAAATACAGTTGCCTTTTTGTTTGAACCGATCCAGGGTGAAGGAGGCATCCTTATGCCCGGAGACGGCTACCTGGCGGCGACGCGCGAGATTTGTGAGCAAAACAATATGCTGTTCATCGCCGATGAAATTCAAAGCGGTCTCGGACGCACCGGCAAAATGTTCGCCTACCAGCACGAAGATATGAAAAAGCCCGATATGCTGATTATCGGAAAGGCGCTTTCGGGTGGTTTTTACCCCGTTTCCGCCGTGGTGGGCAGCAAAGAGGTCTTGGGCGTTTTTAAACCCGGACAGCATGGCAGCACTTTCGGCGGCAATCCGCTGGCCTGCGCCGTTGCCCGCGAAGCCCTCGCCGTTCTGGTGGATGAAAAATTGACCGAACGTTCCGCGGAGTATGGCCAATATCTGATGGATAAACTTAAGACGATCGATTCACCGGTGATTAAAGAGATCCGCGGTAAAGGACTTTTCATCGGTATTGAGCTGAAGGAAAAGGCGCGCCGTTTTTGCGAAGCGCTGAAAAAAGACGGCTTGCTCTGCAAAGAAACACACGAAAACGTTATCCGTCTTGCACCGCCGCTGGTGATCAGCAAGGAAGAAATCGACTGGGCCTTTGACCGTGTGAAAAAAGTTCTGGAAAATGCCTGAGCACACAGGATCTGAAGTCCGCTTTTGTGATATAAAGTCCGCAGCAATGCGGACTTTTTTTATATGTTCTGACCTTAAAAAAACAGGATGATCTTTAATGGATAATAGTACGGCTGTTCTGCTTCTTTCCTGCCCGGACCGTTCGGGGTTGGTGTCCCGCATCTCCAACTTCATCTTCGAGCGCGGCGGCAACATCGTCGATCTGGATGAACATGTGGCCGTGGACGAAGGGCTTTTTTCCATCCGCGTGGAATGGGAGATGAACAATTTTTCTATCTCACGTAAAGACCTTAACGATGCCTTTGCGCCGTTGGCGAGAGAGTTTAAAGCCGACTGGAATATCCACTTTAGCGACCGGCGCGATCGTGTAGCCATTTTTGTTTCTAAATACGACCATTGTCTGCAGGATTTGTTATGGCGCCACAAGGCGGGCGAGCTGTTTTGCGATATCGCTGTGATCATTTCCAACCACCCCGATCTGGAACCATTGGCAAAGTTCTACAACATTCCTTTTCATGTATTTCCCATACATAAGCAGTACAAAGCGGAACAGGAGAAAAAGGAGATAGCGCTCTTACGGGAAAACGAGATCAGCACCATTATACTGGCGCGCTATATGCAGATTTTATCGGAAGATTTTGTGGCAGCCTACCCGCGCAATGTGATCAACATCCATCACTCTTTCCTGCCTGCGTTTATCGGTGCCAGCCCTTACAAACAGGCCTATCAACGTGGCGTGAAAATAATTGGCGCCACCAGCCATTACGTTACGGAAGAGCTGGACGAAGGCCCGATTATCGAGCAGGACGTAATCCGCGTAAGCCACCGCGACAGCATAAAAGACATGATCCGCAAAGGGCGCGACCTGGAGAGGGTGGTTTTGGCACGCGCGGTTAAGGCGCATCTGGAAAAACGCGTATTAACTCTGGATAAAAAGACCGTTGTCTTTGATTAGAAATGCGGTTGCTCAGGAGTTTTCAACCAGCTTCTTCAGTTTTGGCAAAACTATCTTCCAGCCATGCTTTGTCTCACGATAGCGTGAAGCGCCTTCCTCCACGGATAGAAACCCTTTTTGACTGATCTCCAGCGTGCACCCTTCATCATTCTCTTGCAGAGAATAGGCGACCGTGATGTAGTTTTCGGGTTTATCATCGATTTTTGATTGCGCCGGGAAGAGCGTGTGTTCAAGAATTTTGGGTTTCTCGATTTTTACAATCTTGCCTTTGGCTACTACTTTCTTTTCGCCGTCTTTTTCGACATAATATTCGATTGGGGCACCGGCTTCCCAGCTGCTTTGCACCATTGAACCAAACATATACTGAGCGACTTTGTCCGATTGTGTAAGAGCTTCCCATACCTTTTCGACGGGCGCTTTTAAGCTTAAGCTGTTATTTACTTCGTTCTTTGGTTTGAACATGGTTTCTCCTTCATGTGGCGTTTGCCATATATTCACAAATGAACAAATAACGTGGTGTGATTGCTGTGTAGATTTAGTTAGTTTTCGAGGTGAAACCCGGCCCTATTTCTTGCTAATCTGTAGAGGTGGGATTTTTTCCATTTTAGAGGAAGAATCGATTAGTGTTTTGAGGCGTCTTTTCCTTGTCTCCTCGCGTTTGGCGCTCATCACCCAATGGATGGACGTTTTGCGGTTGTATGGAGAAAGTTCGTTAACGAAATAATGCCAGGCTTGCGGGTGTGTCTTAAATTCCGCCTCATATTTTTTATCTAGCTGAATGTCTTTCTGCTCGTATGAAGCCTTTTTCTGGTTCTTTTCGGAACGTTTTTTGAAAGCCGCCAAACCGGCCGGCTCCATTTGGTCTTCTTTTATCAGCCGTTCGGCCATTTCTATGTTTACGGCGCTCCAGTGGCTGTTTGGCCGTCGTGGCGTAAAGCGTATTTTATAGCTCTTTTCGTCAATCGATTTACGGATGCCGTCAATCCAGCCAAAGCATAGGGCTTGCTCCACGGATTGCGGCCAGTCGATGCTGGGCAGGCCGCTGTCTTTTTTGTAATAACCAAGCCACAGCACCTCTGCTGTTTTATGGTTTTTCTCAAACCAGCGGCGCAGCTTTTCTTTCGATTCAAAAAAGACCGGCTTTTCCACGGTTACACCTCTGTTTAGTCTTCAAAATTGGGACTTCCTAGTTGGCCCTCCGTCGCGGCAACGGTAATGGCTACGGTGGCGTCGCCTGTTACGTTGGTCACCGTGCGGCACATGTCAAGAATACGATCGATACCAAGAATTAAGGCGATGCCTGCGCTGGGCACGTTAACAGATTCCAGGATGATGACCAGCATGATGATGCCGGCACCCGGCACGGCTGCCGTACCGATAGAAGCAAGCACTGCCGTCAGCACGATGGTAATCTGCGCGCCAAGATCAAGGCCCAAACCCAACACCTGCGCGATAAAGACCGCCGCCACCGCCTGGTAAAGCGCTGTACCGTCCATATTGATGGTGGCGCCAAGCGGCAAGACAAATGATGACACCTCTTCCGAAACACCAAGGTTTTTTTCGCAGCGCTCCATGGTTACCGGCAGCGTGGCCCCGCTGGAACTGGTGGAAAAAGCCAAAAGCTGTGCCGGCGCAATACCCTTAATAAAATCACTTAATTTCATTTTAGTGAATAATTTCAGAATACTGGGATATACAAACATGGTCTGAAAGCCCAGCCCGGCCACGACGACGGCGCCGTAAAAACCCAGCGCTCCCAGCAATTCAACTACCTGGCTCATGTTGTCGCGGGCAATAACGTTGATTGTGTCGGCAATAAGCGCGAAAACACCCACCGGCGCCATCAGCATGATAATGTCCACCAGTTTAATCACCACATCATTGAGGCCTTCAAAAACCCGCAGAAGAGCGGTACTCCTTTCGCCTGGGGTTAGCACGATCCCGATACCCAAAAATATGGCAAAGAACACGATCTGCAGCATGTTGCGGTTGTTGCCGGCGGCGCCAAACACGTTGTCAGGAATCATATCAACCAGCGGCTGCAAGGGCCCGCGCTGCTTTACTTCGAGGGCCGTCAACTCCTTTGAGGTAGCTTCTTCTTCGTAGGTTTGCTGAAGCTTTTCGCGCATCTCCACCGGCACGTTTTTGCCGGGCATTAACACGTTTACAAATACCAGCCCCATGGTAACGGAGATAGTGGTCGTAATAAGGTAAATGCCGATGGTTTTGCCGCCAATGCGCGACAGCTTGCGGATATCGGAAAGCGAGGCCACACCGGCCACCAGCGAACCGAGGATAAGCGGTATGGCAATCAGCTTTAACAGGTTTATAAAAATGGTCCCGAACGGAGCAATCCAATGGCTGGTAAATTTGCCCCAACCCATGTAAGCAGCCAGAACTCCATAAATAAGCCCCAGGATCATGCCAATGATAATCTGCCAATGCAGCTTCAGCTTCATAGTATCTTCCTGATGATTGTAAGTGAATAGGGTATGTAGGTGCCAAGAATACTATTTAAATTGATTCCCGACAAGGGGCAGGAGAGGATTAGTTCTCTTCGTCGGATTCATTCCGGGGGGTTTTGGTGAGACTGAGCTCTTTTATTTGCCGCAGATATTCCAGTGCGCTGAGCGGATTGTAGTCGCTTTTTTGGCCGAACGCATTGAACTGCACGCCAATTATGGAACGGCCGTTATTGGTGTTGGAGTTTTGCCAGCGAATACGCCCTTTGAGGTTAAAATCCTTTCCATCGGGAAAGCTGAGCTTCATTTGCACGGGCGTGCCGAATTTAACTTTCTCTTTAACTTTAAAGGCAATGCCGCTCTTGGAAACGTTAAGGGCTTCACCTGCATTGGAAAAGTTTTTGATCAGCGTAAGGCCGGTTGAGAGCTTGTAGCGCACCTGCGTTCCGGGCAATTCAACCCGGTTGAGCATACGCCGCTCATTTTTCTTGGAGGTCATGATTTCTTGAGTAGATAGTGAGTTCATTGTTGACAATCATTATACCCATCATACGCGCCTGAAGTATGTGAGCATCGTCAAAGTGCGGGGTTTTTCAGCAACTCTTCAAAATAGCTTTCAGGAAGGCTTTCCTCAACTTTTTTAAGGCTTTCAATTTTGCCCAGATCAACCCAGCGGCAGGGGGATGTATCGTAGCCGCGGATCAGGTGGCCGGCTTCGGCAAGCTCCAGGTAGGCCGGCAATATGGGATAGGTCGAAACCGGCGGTAATTGCTTAAGGACCGCCGGCGTAATCACATGGATCCCACAAAAAGAAAGGGAATTGGCTTTTGGCTTTTCTCTATCGTTTATCCAGATCGTTTTTCCTTTGTTGAGGTCCCGGTGACCGCAAAGTCTGCTATCTTCATCAAAAAGAAGGTAGCGTGATGTTTTCCGCTCTCTCACGGCCAGGGAAATCACTGCATCTGATCTGCGATGTTCCTCTACCATTTGTGTAAGATCAATATCCGAAAGCACGTCGCTGTTATGCAGAATGAAGGGCTTACCGTCATCAAAAAACCAGGCCGCTTTTTTAAGACCGCCGCCCGTATCCAGAAGCTGTGGCTCATGCGACAAGCTGATAGCTGGAAAGGAGTCCGGTAGGCTTTTTACAAAGGCTTCGATCTGCTCCGCGAAATGGTGGGTATTGATGATGATGTCGCTAACCCCGTGACCGGCCAGTTTCCGTATTACCCATTCCAGCATGGGATGGCCTTGTACTTCAATCAGCGCTTTCGGGGTATGGCTTGTCAGCGGGCGCAAACGGGTACCAAGGCCCGCCGCGAAGATCATTGCCTTCATGGCTGGCGCATTTCCTGCTCACGGTGACGCAGCTGCACATCTATGTCGTATTTGTCGTTGAGATGCTGGGCCAGGCGGCTGGCGCAATAAACGGAGCGGTGCTGGCCGCCGGTGCAGCCAAAGGCGATCATCAGATCCGTGAAATTGCGTTTGCGGTAATTTTCTACAGCGCCGTCTACAAGACTAAAAATATTTTCAAGGAATTGATCTACTGAGGGCTCTTTCTCAAGGTATTCAATAACCGGCGCGTCGAGCCCGGTCATGTCCATATATTTTTCTTCGCGGCCGGGATTGGGGAGCGAGCGGCAATCGAACACAAAGCCGCCGCCGTGGCCTTTTTCGTCCCAGGGAATGCCGCGCTTGTAGGAGAAGCTCTGGATACGCACCGTCATGCGCAGCTGCTGGTCGCTGAGCTGGCGCAGAAAGCTGGAGCGCACCAGGCCGTTCCACGCTTCGATCAGGGCGGGTATTTCAATGGGCAACTGGATGTTGTGCAGCAGCTGCTCCAGGTTCTGGATGGCGTAGGGCACGCTTTTCAGGAAATGGGATTTGCGTTCGTAAAAACCGCGGAAGCCGTATGCGCCCAGCGCCTGCATAATGCGGATAAGCACAAAGCCCTGGAAGAATTGCAGAAAGCGGTCACGGTCCACGGAGATATGTTGCGAGAGCACATCCAGGTATTCTTCGAGCAGCATCTGGCGCACCTTGGCCGGGATGTCGGCCTTGGCGTCGTAGAGCAGTGAAGCCAGGTCGTATTGCAGCGCGCCTTTGCGCCCGCCCTGGTAATCAATGAACCAGACATCGTTGTCGTGAATCATAACATTGCGGCTCTGGAAATCGCGGTAGAGAAAATAGTCGCGCGGACTTTCCAGGAGGAAATCGGTAAAAGTGCGGAAATCATCCTCCAGGTGCTGTTCATCAAAAGGGATTTTAGCGAGCTTGAGAAAGTAATATTTGAAATAGTTCAGATCCCACATCATTGATTGCCGGTCAAAGCTGTGCCGCGGGTAGCAGACGCTGTAATCGATATCCTTACCGGCCTCCACCTGGAAACGGGGCAGGTCGCGCACCACTTTTTTATATTGGGCGACAATCCGATCGTTGAACGTATTCTCTTTTTCCCGCTCTGCGGTCAGGAAGGAAAAAAGCGTCTCATCACCCAGGTCTTGTTCAAGATAGATATTTTTGTCCAGCTCCTGGGCGTATATCTCCGGCACGTTAAGGCCGTTGTTGCGGAAATGCTTGGAGAAGGAGAGAAAGGCGACGTTTTCCTTGTAATCACGGTTGTGCACGCCAATGGCGCTGGTTTTGCCCGGGCCATGAATGCGAAAATATTTACGGTCCGATCCGTGCGCCGGCATGCGTTCTATCTTTGCCGCTTCTTTGCCGCTCCAGGTTTTAAATAGTTCAGCAAGTTGTTTTTCTGTTTTATCGCTCATTGTTCCTTTTGTATTTGATTTAGAATGTCATGGGCCTGGCGGCGCGCTTCGTTCCAAAGCTTATTTTTAAGGCGGTCGCGCGGAATGACAAACTCTTCCTTGTCATAGCCTTCATTTTGCAGCAGGGCATTAATGCGCTCATCCAGAATATCGGAATCGGCCAGTTCACCAAAATGCCCGCTCCAGTCCAGCACCGGGCTAAATGCTTCTTTGCCGTATTTTTCCTGCAATTCTTTGCGCTTATCCTGCTCCAGTCGCCGTTCACCGGTCTCGAAGTGCAGCATGTAAGCCAAGGCTTTTTGACTGTAGTCCGCGATCATCTCGCGTAAAACCTCGTCAATCTGTTCTTTTTTCATAACGATTTTTTGTCTTTCCTGTGAAATGTAGTTTCTAACCATTAAGAGGTATAAACAGGTTTGTATTCGGATTGGTGGTTAATGTATTGCTTTTTATCTTTAATTGAAACTTTGGCAACGGGAAAATCCGCCTTGCGGATCTGCCAAAAGTCCTTCCTTTTGATGTTCGCGTTGCCCGCTCGGGTGATTCTCCGCTGCGAACGACATAAAAATCTGGGGGTGTTTATGAAATGGCCACATTCGCTGGTGTTATGCTTTATTTCGGTTGCATTCGTAATTCCTGCTTCCGAGAGTCAGGAAAACAAACCGCAAGCGGTAGAAACTGTTGCCCTTAACGCAAGGATGGACGTAAACCGCATTGACCTTGCTTTTGATAATGCCGGTGGTCTGGGACAGGATGCCGATTCTTATTATCCTGCCGGCTCTGACCTCACTTTTCTTTTTAGTGGCGGAATAGCGCTTAGCGGTTATGTGCAGGATTCGCTGCGCACAGCCTGGACAATTTCCACATCGCGTATAGAGGAGTTTGCTGAAGGCGCCTGGGGGACAAGCCCCGAAGATCCGCTGGCCCGTTTTTATGCTATTACCTCCGCGGATGGGCCGGGCAGTGCGGCTTACCTGAATTGGCAGGATGCCGTAAGCAGCGGCGCGCCTTTTGAGGATGTGAACGGCGATGGCATATACGATCCGCAGGTGGATAAGCCCCTGCAGCTTGGCGACAAATTGGTCTGGTGTGTTTTCAACGATGACACAACCCCCGATGACAGAGCGCGGCTGGGCACGGCGCCTCTCGGCGTGGAGGTGCAGCAAACCGTCTGGGCCTACAGCGCGCAGAATTTCCTGGGTGATGTTGTTTTTATCCATTACCGCATTATCAATCGCTCGGGCTCTGCCCAGAAAGATGTTATTTTTACTTCGGTACACGACCCCGATCTCGGGGACTACAGGGATGATCTGGTAGGGTGTGATACGCTCCTGCAAATGGGCTATTGCTATAACGATGGTGCCGACGGCGATTATGGCGTAAATCCTCCTGCCGTGGCCGTTCAGCTTTTGCAGGGGCCCCAAATAGAGCAGCCTCATGCCCAGGCCAGCGTTTGGGATATCTCATCAAAAACTATCAACCATTATATAAACCGTCATGTGCGCGAGCTGACATCATTTTCATATTATATCTCCTCGCATCCTACAATTGGGGACCCAAATTTTGCTTTAGAAGCGCGTCGTTACCAGATAGGTGGACAAGACAGAACAGGCCAGTCCATCAACCCCCTTACTTTTGGCTTTGGAACCGGGGCGGATGCCGGGACAAATCCTCTTTACATGTATAGTGGTGATCCGGTAACCGGCAGCGGCTGGAGAGACGAGCCGCCCGACGATAAGCGTATAATGATAAACAGCGGCCCGTTTGATATGAATGTAAATGATACGATGGATGTGTTGGTCGCTTTAATTGTTGGACGCGGCAGTGATGAGTTAAACAGTATAACAGTAACCCGGAGCCACGCCCGCAAGCTGCAAAGTCTTTTCCCCTCGAATGCCGTCAGTTATATCATGGCGGATACTTTGCTGGCGCGGGATGACAGCACCATGCTTGTGGCCCGGGATGCTGTTTTTGATGCGAGCTTGTCCGTACAAAGCCGCAGCTGGACCTTGGCGCAAAAACCGGATTCCAGCGAATGGAACTTCGAAGCATTTGATCAGGACAGCGTTCTATTTGTACCTGACGTTAGCGGACTTTACCGTTTTAGTTTGGAATCGGAATGGTCCAATGATACTGTAAGTCGGGATACTGTTTCCATTCATGTAGAAGGCATCACGGCAATCGAAAAGGGAAGCGGCCACCCCATATCATTTCATCTTGGCCAGAATTACCCCAACCCCTTTAACCCGTCCACAACCATAGTGTATGAACTGCCCCGAAGGGAGCAGGTGAGCGTAGATATTTTTGACAGCTCAGGCAGAAAGGTGGCAACCCTTCTTGATGGCCCAAAAAATGCCGGGCGCCATGAGCTGGATTTTAACGCGGCGCATCTGGCCAGCGGCGTGTACTACTACCGCTTAAGCGCAGGCGGGTTTGTGCAAACTAAGAAGATGTTGCTTATTAAGTAGCGAAACGAGACCAGATGAAAAAGCAATCTTTTTTTATAATAATGGCTGGATTATGTCTGCTTATTGTTGTTGTGGCAAGTGGTGCAGCCAACGAGGAAACATCTTCCTATTCTATTTGGCAGAGCGAAAGAATAAATGTAAATCGTATTGACCTTGCTTTTAGTAATTATGGTGATTTGGGACAGAGGGGAACTTCTTATTATCCCTCAGGAGGAGGTATATCGTTTTTGTGGGCCGGTGGAATAGCACTGAGTGGCTATGTTAACGATACGTTAAAAACAGCCTGGATTTTTCATGCGCGTCGAATAAGCGAATTTCAACCTGGTATTTGGGGTATGGATAGCGAAAACCCGGACGCCCGGATTTACAGCGTAAGTCATATTGATACGCCTGACAGCCGCGCATTTCAGGATTGGGCGAAAGCAGTAGAAATGGGAGCACCTTACCAAGATATCAATCTAAACGGTAGATACGACCCAACATTTGACAAACCGCTGCAAATCGGTGACAGACTGTTTTGGTCTGCTTTTAACGACAATACTTCCCCATCTGATCGAACGGCGTTGCGGTCCAAAGTATTGGGTATTGAAGTGCAGCAATCAATCTGGGCATACGACAGCGAAAAGTATCTCGGAGATGTCGTATTTATACATTACCGCATAATTAATCGGTCGAACAGCCTTCAAAAAGAACTCATATTTACTTCGATTCATGATCCTGACTTGGGCGCGTATAATAATGATCTGATCGGGTGCGATACTTTGCTTAATCTGGGTTTTTGTTATGACAATGGGTCAGATTCAGAGTATGGCTTAAATGTACCTGCTTTTGGTATACAGCTATTAAGCAGCCCTTATTCTACTCAATCCGGCAGTAAAGCCGTCGTTTTTGATTATGAAAACAAAGCACAAGTAATAATAAAAGGTAAGAAGTCTTGCGGTTTTTCCTCCTTTATTAAGTATTTTGAAGATCTGCACTGGACAAACAGGGACCAGGAAGTGCGTAATTTGCAGCTAGGCCTTACTCCTTCTGGGCATCCTATTGATCCGGTTAACTACCCATTCGGTTCAGGAGCATCCGACCAGACTAATCCTTATTTCCTTTTCAGCGGAGACCCCATATCAGGTGATGGCTGGTTGGATGATCCTCCGGATGACAAAAATTTCATGATCAATTCCGGTCCATTCGACCTGGCTGCGGGAGACACGATGGATGTTCTGCTGGCGATGATCGTAGCCCGGGGCAAAGACGCGCTGGACAGCATTACTGAAGTACGAAAACGCGCCCGCTTTCTGCAAAGAATGCTTCATGAGGACGCGCGAGAATTAAAGATTTATTGCGCGCAGGATAGCTTCGATATGGATTTTGCCGCTCACCTTGAAGCCCAGGCCATGGGGCTGACCGTAGCATCGCAATTACCAGTTGATACGGAGATTGAATGGTCAATTGATGAAAAGCCGGAAGACGGAGTGGCTATACTTTTGGCTCTTGACAGTCTCAGAGCGGTGTTTAAGGCTTACCGTCCGGGCACCCATAAAATAAAGGCCATGCTAGCTCACAAAAGCGGTGAAGTGGATACAATCTACAAAACGCTTTACGCCACGGATGACCCTTTAAGCCTGGACAGTGACAAACAAACTGCCGGCAGTTTTCGCCTTCGTCAAAATTACCCCAACCCCTTCAATCCCTCTACTACGATTGTGTATGAGCTGCCGCGACGGGAACAGGTGACGATAGATATTTTTGACAGTGCCGGACGAAAAGTGGCAACCCTTTTGGATGGCCGGCAAAACGGAGGGCGCCATAAGCTTACCTTCAACGCGTCGCATCTGGCCAGCGGTGTGTACTACTACCGCTTAACTGCAGGACGGTTTGTGCAAACAAGGAAGATGTTACTAATCAAGTAGCGAAGGAGCCCTGATGAAAAAGCAATCGATACTGTTAATGCTGGCATTTACGCTATTGCTTGCCGGCCGCACAGACAAAGCGGGTGAAGAACCGCTGGACACAGAAGGCCTGACTATACGCATGGACGTAAACAAGATCGACCTGGCTTTTCACAACAATGGGGATATTGGATGGACACACAAAACATATTATCCCAAAGGTTCACAACTGACTTTTTTACAGGGGGCCGGTCTGGGGCTCAGTGGTTATGTTAATGATTCATTAAGAACGGCCTGGACTTATTATGATAACTATGCAGAGGCATATGCCCCCGGGATATGGGGTATGACGCCGGAAGATCCACTGGCCAGGTTTTATTCAGTCAATGCAGCTGATGAACAGGGAAGTTCTGCCTACCTCGATTGGGCGAATGCAGTAAGCCTCGGTGCTCCGTTTAATGACGTAGATGGAGACGGGCAATATGAGGCGCAGATTGACACTCCGCCGGATCTGGGCGACAAGCTTGTCTGGACTGTTTTTAATGATAATACCTTGCCGCAAGAAAATGATAATATCAGAACCGAACCACTGGGCGTTGAAATACAACAAACATTATGGGCTTACAACTCCGAAGGTTTTCTTGGCGAAATTGTATTTTTTCACTACAGGATTATTAATAGATCAGGTAAGGCGTTGGAAGAGATGATCTTCAGCTCCCTGGTGGATCCAGATCTCGGCTACCACAATGATGACCTGATTGGTTGCGATACAATTTTGCAGATGGGTTACGTATATAATGACGGGCCTGACCCGGATTACGGTTACTTGCCCTGGCCGGGCTACGGGGATAATCCGCCCGCATTTGCCATGAAGATTCTTCAGGGTCCTCAGACAAATCAACCGCACGCACAAACTGTTTTTTGGAATATTGATAATCTAACGACCAAAACGCTTGAAAATATTTATGCGCCGGGGTTTTCCTCTTTTATATATTTTTTTCATTCTCATCCCACCCTTGGCGATCCCAATAATCCCGTTGAAGCACGCCGTTACCAGGTTGGCGGCCAAAACAGGCTTGGTGAGCCGATCGATCCTGTTTCATTTGGATTCGGCACGGGGGCTGTGCCGGGCACGAACCCGAAATATCTCTATAATGGCGATCCGGTTGCAGGAACGGGATGGCTTGATGATCCGCCCAGCGATAAGCGCTTTTTTATCAACAGCGGCCCTTTTGAAATGAGCCCGGGGGATACATCAGACATTTTGCTGGCAATGATCGTGGCCCGCGGCAATGACGCGCTGGACAGCATTACGGAAGTACGAAAACGTGCCCGCTTTCTGCAAAGAATGCTTCATGAAGACGCGCGTGAATTGAGGATTTATTGCAAGCAGGACAGTTTTGATATGGATTTTGCCGCCCATCTCAAGGCGGAAGCCATGGGATTGACCAAAGCATCGCGATTACCGTTTGATACGCAGGTCGAATGGTCGATCGATCAAAAGCCGCAGGATGGAGTGGCAGTTTTGTTGGCTCTTGATAGCCTCAAAGCCGTATTTCAAGCTTACCATCCAGGCGCCTATACGATTAAGGCCTTGCTTACGCACGAGGGCGGAGAAACGGACACAATCTACAAAACGCTTTACGCCACCGACGGACCTTCCGGCCTGGACAGCGACGAACAAACGGCCGGCAATTTTCACCTGCGGCAGAACTACCCCAATCCCTTCAACCCATCCACAACGATTGTGTATGAACTGCCCCGAAGGGAAAAGGTGAATATCCAGATTTATGACAGCGCCGGGAGAAAGGTGGCGACCCTACTGGACGGGCCACAAAACGCCGGGCGCCATGAGTTGGATTTCAAAGCGGCGCATCTGGCCAGCGGTGTGTACTACTACCGCTTAACTGCAGGACGGTTTGTGCAAACAAGAAAAATGTTGCTTATCAAGTAGCCATGTGGAGGGCTCCATGCAAAGTAGCGTCTATTCAATCGTTTATTTGCTCGTATGTGCCCTGATGGCAGGAAACATTGAGAAGCAGGCCGCACTTTTTCCGCAAGCAAAACACACTATTGGGATGGATATTAATCTCATATCATTGGAGTTCAGTAACCAGGGAAGTCTTGGAGAAAACGGAAAAGCCTATTATCCAAAGGGCACGGAATTGTCTTTCCTTTTCACCGGGGGGATATTATTAAGCGGATACGTAAATGATTCATTGAGAACCGCAGGTATTTTTGATGCATGGCGCATCAGGGAATTTGTGGAAGGCATAGCGGGCGTAGAAAGCCATGATGTCCCGGACCGCTTTTTCATGGTTAATTCTCAAGATGGTAAGAGCAGTGAAGCGTTCAGGGAATGGAAAACTGCGGTGGCATTTGGAGCCCCGTTCGAAGACCTGAATCAAGACGGACATTACGACCCAACGATTGATTCGCCACCACAACACGGAGATAAGCTCGTCTGGTGCGTTTTTCATGGTGAATTTGTTGAACAGGGATATAGCTTCCAGGGCAGTGAAAAACCATTGGATGTGGAAGTTCAGCAAACATTATGGGCATATAATTCAAAAGATTACCTTGGTGACATCGTATTTATTCATTATCGGTTTATAAACAGATCTTATACAGATATGCAAGACCTGATATTTTCTTCTGTTCAGGAAGGTGATATTGGTGATTATAATGATGATTTGATTGGTTGCGACTCTATATTGCAGATGGGCTATTTTTACAACTATGGGACTGATGAATTTTATCTAGATAAACCACCATCAATGGCAATCCAGATACTCAACGGTATTTTGACCTCCGAACAAAATGTTACGTCCACCCATTGGGATATTGCAACAGGCGCTACCATCCAAAAGCAGAATATGCGTGATGTTAATATGTCTTCTTTTATGTACCCGGGCTATCTCTGGTATCTGGTCAGGCCGGATGCTGAAGAATTGCGCTATTTTCAAATAGGCGGATTGCTGGCAAACGGGAGCCCCCTTGATCCACTCAACTTTGATTATGGTAACGGCGCGACGGCTTCGACCGACCCCAAATATCTTTTTAGTGGTGATCCGGTAAGCGGTCAAGGGTGGATTAACAGCTTTGCGGAAGACAAAAATTTCATGGTAAACTCCGGTCAGTTCGATCTGGCGGCGGGAGATACGATGGATATTCTTCTGGCAATGATCGTGGCCCGCGGCAATGACGCGCTGGACAGCATTACGGAAGTACGAAAACGTGCCCGCTTTCTGCAAAGAATGCTTCATGAAGACGCACGTGAATTGCGGATTTATTGCAAACAGGACAGTTTCGATATGGATTTTGCCGTCCATCTTGAGGCGCAGGCCATGGGACTGACCAAAGCATCGCAATTGCCCGTTGATACGAAGATAGAGTGGTCCGTCGATCAAAAACCGCAGGATGGTGTGGCAGTTTTGTTGGCTCTTGATAGTCTCAAAGCCGTGTTTCAAGCTTACCGTCCGGGCGCCTATACGATTAAAGCCTTGCTTACTCACAAGGGTGGAGAAACGGACACAATCTACAAAACGCTTTATGCCACCGACGGACCTTCCGGCCTGGACAGCGATGAACAAACGGCCGGCAATTTTCACCTTGAGCAGAATTACCCCAACCCCTTCAACCCGTCCACAACCATCGTCTATGAGCTGCCCCGACAGCAGCAAGTGACCATCGAGATTTTTGACAGCGCGGGCAGAAAGGTGGCAACCCTTCTGAATGGGCCGCAAAATGCCGGGCGCCATGAGTTGAATTTCAACGCGGCGCATCTGGCCAGCGGTGTGTACTACTACCGCTTAAGCGCAGGCGGGTTTGTGCAAACGAAAAAGATGCTGGTTTTGAAGTAATGCACTGCTTTTAGTGAAAATAATGCACACCCTTTAATCGCCGACCAAAACAATCTCCGCAACAACGCTATTCTATCAATGGTATGGCATTTGCCCTGTAAATATGTTTGAACGGAAAACAATTTACCAGCGGCACATTTACAACTAAATCGGCATGTTATTCTATCGAAAATAGGCTATACAACGATCACTTGTTTTTCGTTTGTTCAAATTCCTAAACTAAAGTATATTCAAAGGCTTAACGCCAATGTTCGTACAGACCAGGACACTGTTTCCTATGCAAGATCTGATCCGGAGACCCGGAGTATCGGGTAAATTTTATCCGGCCAAAAAAGATATCCTAGAGCGCGAAGTCGCCGTTTTTCTGGAAAGTTCGCCTGAGATTAAAATTCCCCGTCGTCTGCACGGCATTATAGTGCCGAACGATCCCTTCATTTACAGTGGTGGAGTCGCCGCCCGAGCCTACCGACCGCTGATGGATCAGGATATTGAGCGGGTCATTATTCTTGGCACCAGTCGTCATACCTACTTTGAGGAAATCTCCTTTTTCAAAGGTGAAGCATACAGCACGCCTTTGGGCGAAGTCCGCGTGGATAAAGAGCTGGTGCGTGAAATAACCCAGCATCACCCAAAATTAATCTCATCTTCACTTGGTCACGAAGCGGAGGAGCAGGGCGTGGAAGTGCAGCTTCCTTTCCTGCAACATGTACTCTACGATTTTTCCGTCGTTCCGATCATTATGGGCAACCAGGACACCGAAAATATTGAAATTCTGAGCGATGCTCTTACTAAAGCGTGCCAAAAGAAGAACGTATTTATCGTAGCCTCATCTAACCTCTCGTCCGGATTGAGCTACGGCAAAGCCAACAGCGAAGATAAAGCCGCCATCAACTATATCAACCATTTTGACGATGAAGGCCTGAATGATGACTTCCAGAAGGGCCAGCTGGAAATGGACGGCGGCGGCGCCGTGGTAACAGCTATGCGTGTTTGCCGCAACCTGGGCGCCACAAAATCTAAAGTTTTACTATACCGTAACTCCGGTGATACCGGCGGCAGCAAAGAGTCCGTTAGCGGCTACGTTGCCGGTCTGCTTTACGAATAATTCCTGCGCCCGCCGCGTTGCCTGCCAGCATTTTATCTCCTAACTTTACCTCTTTCTGTCTGTGGAGCATAGGGTGTCCGATAAAATTTTAATTATTGCCGGCGAAGTCTCCGGCGACCATCACGCCGCGGAACTGGTGAAGGCCATGCAACAATCCGAAAAGGCATTTACTTTTCACGGTATTGGCGGCGATGACCTGCAGGAATGCGGCATGGAGCTGTTTTACCATGTGCGCGATATGGCTTTTCTGGGTATCGCCGAGGTGTTGCGACATCTGCCGTTTATTCGCCGCGTAATGCGTACGATTGTGGAATGGGCCCGCAAAGAGCGTCCTGCCTGCGTCATCCTTGTTGACTACCCCGGCTTCAACCTGCGCCTGGCTGCACGGCTGAAAAAAATCGGTATCCCGGTGGTGTATTACATTAGTCCGCAATTGTGGGCCTGGGGGCGCGGCCGCATCCACAAAATCCAACGTGACGTGGACCTTATGCTGGTCCTTTTTCCCTTTGAACAAAAATTTTACGCAGATTACGGCATCGAAGCGCACTATGTGGGACACCCGCTGGTTGACAAACATACCCGCCATTTGCCGGAACAGACGAAAACACCTCAACCCGGCAACGTAATCGTCGGGCTGTTGCCCGGCAGCCGCAAGCAGGAAGTGCGCCTGCTGTTGCCTACCATGCTGGAAAGTGTCCGCCGCCTGCGCAACGCCTCCGACCTGGACCGTGTTGAGATCATCCGGGTAGAGCACATAGAAGAAAGCTTTTACCGCTCGTTTTTTAGCAGCGGCGACGATGAATTTATAACCTTGAAAAAGGCCAACCTGCGCGAGGTGCTGCCGCATTATGATGCTGTGGCCGTCGCCTCCGGCACCGCCACGCTGGAGTGCGCTTTTTATGCCGTGCCCATGGTGATCGTTTATCATGTCAGTCTGCTCACCTACTGGCTGGGGCGCATGCTGGTTAAAGTACCGTTTATCGGTCTGGCCAATATTGTTGCCGAGCAGCAGGTAGCCAAAGAGCTTATCCAGGATGATCTCTACGCAGCGTCACTCGCGGATGAACTGCACAGGTTGCTGCAGCCTCAAGCCAATAAAGAAGCGCGTCAGCAGCTAAAAACCATACGCCGTAAACTCGGCGAGCCCGGTGCCAGCGACCGCGCCGCCGGAGAAATAATCGCCTTTTTAGACAACGGGAAATAATGTGAAGTCATACATTGATACCGTGGATATTGGCGGGCGTCATTTTCGCGTTGAGCGCGCCAAAAACCTGGACGAACTGGTTGACGAGGTTAGCGATGACCTGTTTAACGAGGACGAGCGCCTGCCATACTGGGCGGAGCTGTGGCCCTGCGCACGGGCCATGAGCCTTTTTGTTTTGCAAAATCCGCAGCTCATCAACGGCCGCGATGTATTGGAACTGGGGTGCGGCCTCGGCCTCACCACGATGGCGCTGGCACGCTGCAATCCCTCTTCTGTAATTGCAACCGATTACGAGCAAGCAGCCCTGGATGTAACGGCGCGTAATTTTGAACATAACAAATTGCCCGTGCCGGAGCTGCGCCTGCTGGATTGGCGCCTGCCTGAGCTGGAACGCCGCTTCCCGCTTATCGTGGCCAGCGACGTGGCCTATGAGCAGCGCTTTTTTGAGCCGCTTGTTGATCTTTTCCGGCGCCACCTCAGTGAAGGTGGGGAAGTATTGCTGGCTGAACCCAACCGCACGGTTGCGCGGAGCTTTTTTGGCAAATTAAGCCTGAGCGGATTTTGCTATCGCAGCAACGACATACATGTTTTGCAGGACGGACATGAGATACGGGTCACCATTTACCGCATCCGGCGCGCTTAATATTGGTGCTTTGCCAGCCGGGCCGGCCTTTACTTAACACATTATTTGCATTTAACTTAAAGGCTTTTGCGCCGAAAACGCATCAGGGAGAAAAAACACAAATTTTATGAAAGCACGAATTCTTGTAATTGATGATGACCGCTCGCACCGTGAAGGGATGGTGCTTCTGCTGCAGGCCCACGGCTACAACGTGGATGAAGCCGAGGCCGCCATGCCCGCCATGGAAATGATCCGCCAGCATAATTACGATCTGATTATTACCGATTTTAAAATGCAGGAAGTGGATGGCATGGAGTTGTTGAAAATGATCAATGACTTCGATCCGCTTCTGAAAGTTATCATGGTAACCGGCTTCAGCTCCATTGAGCACGCCGTGGAAGCGGTGCACCTTGGCGCTGTGGACTATGTGCCCAAGCCGGTGGACCCCGTAAAGCTTAAAGAAATAATCGCCCGCGTGCTCGATCGCCCCTCGGCCAACGCAGAAATGGCTGCCGTGCCCGGCCGTTATGTCCATTTTGATGAGATCGTGGGCAAGTCGCGTCCTATCCGCAACGTGGTAAAGAAAATTAACGAGATCGCAAAAATTGATGTGCCGGTTCTGATCTACGGCGCCAGCGGCACGGGCAAAGAGTTAGTGGCGCGGGCTATTCACCACGCCTCCGGCCGGAAGGAAAACGGTTTTGTTGCTGTAAACACCGGGGCCATACCCAAAGACCTTATCAGCTCCGAGCTGTTCGGGCATGAGAAGGGCGCCTTTACCGGGGCCGTAGAACGCAAAAAAGGCAAATTTGAAGAAGCCGACGGCGGTACGCTGTTCCTTGACGAAATCAGCTCGATGAGCGAGCAGGTGCAGATTGCTCTGCTGCGTGTTTTGGAAACAAACACCATCCAGCGCGTAGGGGGCGGCAGTGAAATAAAGGTGGATGTGCGCGTGCTGACGGCCACCAACGAAAACATGCAGGATATGATCACGGCCGGAAAATTCCGCGAAGACCTTTATTACAGGCTTAATGTCTACAGCATCGAACTGCCGCCGCTGAACGAACGAAAAGAAGACATCCCGCTAATCGCCAATTATTTCCTCGACCGCTTTAACCGCCAGTATGGCAAGAATGTGCGCAATTTCAGTGATGATGCGATGCAGGTTTTGCAGGAGTTTCCATGGCCCGGCAACATTCGAGAATTACGTAACGCCGTTTTGCGTTCCATGATCTCGGCCAGGGAGACAATCCAGAAAAAGAATTTACCCGAAACGCTGCACAAGGGGATGCTGCCCGGCCACGAAATACGTTTTCCGGCCGGAACGCCTTTACCGGAAATCGAGCGCGAGTCCATCATCAAAACGCTGCGCATGGCCAAGGGCAACAAACTACGCGCCGCCGAAATGCTCGGTATCTCAAGGCGCTCGCTGTACAATAAGATCGATGACTATGACATCCGAGATGAAGAATTCAGCTAATGGTGAAAATGATATAAAGCATTGGGAAACCCTCTGCCGTAACCGCGACCAACTCATTCAACATATCACTTCCACTCTCAACGACCACAATCCGCAAAAATATGTTTTTCGCGAAGTGCGCGGTACGCCCGCCGCGGTTCTGATCCCGCTTTTTTTTAAAGAAGGAGAGGCACACCTGCTTTTTACAAAACGCACGGACAGCGTGGGCACGCACAAAGGGCAGATCTCTTTTCCCGGGGGCAGGCGCGATCCAGAAGACGAAAACCTCTTGCACACCGCATTACGCGAAACAGAGGAAGAAGTCGGAATCAGAAAACTGCACATCCTGGGCGAAACCGACACCTACCTTACCAATACCCATTTTCTGGTTACACCCTACGTGGGCCTTTTTGAGCATCCTTTCCCCTACGTCGTTAACGAAGCGGAAATCGAGCGCTTGATAGAAGTGCCGCTCCTGCATCTTTTGCGCGAAGACTCCTTCCGTATCCAACAGCTTACGCGCCACGGCTACCGCTGGAAAATACACTATTATTATTTTAACGATGACATCATCTGGGGGGTAACCGGCTTTCTGCTCAGCAACTTTTTGTCGCTTATTTTCGGTTTGGATCGCATTTTCGTGCCGGATGCGGAAAAGGTAGAACAATGAGCCGGTCGCGGGATGAGCGCTTTATGCGGCGCTGTTTCGAGCTGGCCAGGCAGGGCATCGGTCGCGTGGATCCCAATCCCCTTGTCGGCTGTGTTATAGCCCGCGGCGATGAAATATTGGCGGAGGGCTGGCATGAAAGCTATGGAGAGGCCCATGCCGAGGCCAACGCTTTCCGTTTGGCCGCGGAAAAAAATGTTAACCTTACGGGCGCCACCCTTTACTGTAACCTGGAACCCTGCTGCCACCGTAACAAAAAGACACCTCCCTGTCTGCCGCTTGTGCTGCAAAGCCCAATACGGCGCGTGGTTTTATCCAACAGCGACCCAAATCCGGCGGTGGCCGGCAAATCGATCGGGGAAATGCGCAAAGCGGGCATTGAGGTTGTGGCGAACGTGCTTAGTGAAGAAGGCCGCAAGCTGAACCGTTTCTTTTTTCACTGGATGGAAAAGCGATCACCGTGGGTGACGCTGAAAATTGCCCTTACGCTGGATGGGAAAATCAGCGAGATGCCGGACCGCCCGACGGTCATCACCGGTGCAGCAGCGCGCGAGCAGGTGCAGAGATTACGGCTGGAGCACATGGCTGTTTTGGTAGGGCGGGGCACGGTAAATGCCGACAACCCGCAATTGACGGTGCGCGCGTTTCCCGGCCGTTCACCTTTGCGCATCGTTCTGGACAGTGAGCTTAGCAGCAATCCGCGATCACGCATTTTTAGCGGCGAGCTGCCCGGAGAAACCTGGATTATGCATGGCGCGCTTGCCGATAAAAACAAAATACGAACATTTGAACACGCCGGTGTAAGGTGCCTGGAGACAGAAGCCGAGAAATCGGGACGCGTTGATCTGGCTGCCGCCCTGAGCCTGCTGGCGCAAAATAATATAAATTCCGTCCTTGTTGAAGGAGGAGCAAAGGTGTTTGGCTCTTTTCTGAGTGGTGACTGTTTTAACTCTCTTGACGTTTTTATGGCGCCGCGGCTTATGGGAAAAGGGCTGTCCACATGGCCGCCGGCTGAGCGCAAAATTCTCCATCTGCAGGAGCAGTGTCTTTGCGGTGAAGACATCTGGTTACGATATTATCCGAAAAAAGCATAAAAACGGGCAGAAATCGTCATTTTTAATTTGTAGATTAGCGTATGTTTACAGGACTTATTGAAGAAGTAGGAAAAATAACCCGGATCAATCCGATTGCCGGGGGTAAGCGTATTTTTATCTCCTGCAAAACGATCACCGATGATCTTACCGTTGATGACAGTGTTGCCGTAAACGGCGTGTGCCTTACCGCCACGAAGGTGGAATCCGCCGGTTTCTGGGTGGACGCGGTAGCGGAAACGTTGCAGAAAAGCAGCATTGGTCAGAAAAAAGAAGGCAGCCCGGTCAACCTGGAGCGTGCCATGCGTCTGCAGGATCGCCTGGGTGGTCACCTTGTTCAGGGACACGTAAGTACCACGGCCCCGATCACACGCATAGAGCAGCTTGGCGAAAACTGGGCGCTGGACGTAAAAGTGCCCGATGCCCTGCAACCTTTCTTAATTGGTGAAGGTTCGATTGCGCTGGATGGTATCAGCCTGACCATCGCCCGCCTCCACGGCAGCGATGTCGGGATCAACATCATTCCGCATACGTGGAAAAACACTAATCTGGCTTCTTTGCGGATAGGCGATTTGATGAATGTAGAGGTGGACCTGATTGCCAAGTACGTGTCTAAAATGTTAAGCGCCTATGGCGGGCAGGGTTCACCACTCTCTATGGAAAAAATAAAGCAAATGGGATTTGAATAATGGTTGAAAAAGCGGACAGCAGAAAATTTGCCACGATAGCCGAAGCGCTGGAAGAGATCCGCAATGGCAAAATGGTTGTGGTTGTGGATGATGCCGATCGCGAAAACGAAGGCGATCTGATCATGGCCTCGGAGATGGTGAAACCGCAGGATGTCAATTTTATCACGCGCGAAGCACGGGGTATGCTTTGTGTGGCCATTACCGAGGAACGCGCCCACGAGCTGGAGCTGGATTTTATGGTTAGCCAGAATACCGCTTTGCACCAAACGCCGTTTACGGTAACGGTGGATTACAAATATGGTACAACGACGGGCATCTCCGCGCATGACCGTGCCAGCACCATTCAGTCCATGGTAGATCCGGCAACGCGCCCTGAAGATCTGGCGCGCCCGGGACACATTTTTCCGCTGGTAGCGCGGCGTGGAGGCGTGCTGCGTCGGGCCGGCCACACCGAAGCGGCTGTGGACCTGGCAAGACTGGCCGGTTTGCAGGCCAGTGGCGTTCTGTGTGAGATCATGTCCGAAGACGGCAGCATGGCCCGCGTGGAACAGCTCTCCAATTTCTGCAAAAAGCATGATCTTAAGTTGATTACTATTGCCGATCTGATTGCTTACCGCCGCCATCGGGAAAAGCTGGTTACACGCAAGGTGGTTGTGGATATGCCCACCCGTTATGGTGATTTCAAGCTCTACAGTTACGAAAGCAAGGTTAATCCGCTGGAACACCATGTGGCGCTCGTAAAAGGCGAAATCCATTCCGATGAGCCGACACTTGTGCGCGTGCATTCGGAATGTCTGACCGGCGATGTGTTTGGCTCTTTGCGCTGCGATTGCGGCGAACAGCTGGCTACAGCCATGCAGATGATCGAAAAAGTGGGCAAAGGTGTCATCCTGTATATGCGCCAGGAGGGTCGCGGCATTGGGCTGGTTAACAAGCTGCTGGCCTATTCGCTGCAGGAGAAAGGCAAAGATACAGTGGAGGCCAATGAAATTCTGGGCTTTAAGCCGGACCTGCGCGATTACGGCATCGGTGCGCAAATACTCAGTGATGTCGGTGTTAAAAAATTGCGACTAATGACCAACAATCCAAAAAAAATAGTGGGATTGAAGGGCTATGGCCTGGAAGTGGTTGAGCGTGTGCCGATTGAAATTTGTCCCAATGAAAATAATCTGCGATATTTGCAAACCAAGGCCGAAAAGATGGGCCATTTGTTCGGCAAAACAAAAGATTAACGGAGAAAAAAGTGGCTAAAATTATCGAAGGGCATTTTTCTGCAAAAGGGAAAAAATTTGCCATTGTAGTGAGTCGTTTTAACGATTTAATTACATCCAAACTGTTGCAGGGAGCGCTGGACTGTATTGTGCGCCATGAAGGCAAAGAGGATGATGTGACTGTAGCCTGGTGTCCCGGTGCCTTTGAGTTGTCGCAGGTAGCGCGCGCCCTGGTACAATCAAAAAAGTATGATGCCGTTATCTGCCTGGGTTGTGTTATCCGTGGCGCCACATCGCATTTTGATTACGTTGCCGGACAAGCGGCCCGTGGAATCGGGCATTTATCCACGGACTCCGATGTGCCGGTCATATTTGGTGTGCTTACGACGGACACAATCGAACAGGCTTTGGAGCGCGCCGGCACAAAGGCCGGAAACAAGGGCTGGGATGCGGCGTTAAGTGCAATGGAAATGGCCCATTTACTGGATAAAATCTAACGGTTTATGTACAAAAAATTTTTGCTGATTGCATCCTTCCTGATGACTGCGGGTCTGTTTGCCCAAAATCCTGACTGGCAGTCCATTACAAGCCTGAATAACATTACCGATATGGTTGAAAGCGATGGCACGATTTGGGTTGCCAGCGATGGCGGTCTGTTTCAATACGATCCTGATGATGGTGTGAAAAAGCGCTTTGACAACCTGAACGGATTGCTTTCCGTGGACTTGACCTCTGTTACGGTTTCTTCCTTCGGCGAGGTGATCGTAGGCAGCTCGGAAGGTTTTTTGCAGTTGTATGCCCCTCAGCTAGATGCGTGGCAAACCCTCTACGACTTCGATGGCCTGACGATCGGAAAAATTATTACCAGCGGTGACTCGCTTTACGTTTCGGCAGGAAGTGGCGTCGGTGTTTTTCTCAGGCGTGACCAAGAGTATTCCTTCAACGACTATCTCATTAATTTTCCGGAACTTTTTAATACGCTGAATGACATTGCCCTCTTTAACGGGAGATTGTGGCTTGCTACTGAGGTGGGGCTTTTTTCCGCAAAGGCCGATTTTACAAGATTCAACCTGACAGACCCGCAGAACTGGAAAGTACACAGCGAGCGTCCCGAATTTAATAATGGAATACGGGCCTTTTATGTCATGTCAGGTAGCTTATGGATGGCTAACGCCAATGGTCTGTTCAGGCTGGATAACTCAGGCCAGGTCACGCAGATTGACCGCTACCGCAACTATTCCATAAATGGTTTGGGGCGGCGGTACGGGCGTCTGGTGATCGTCTCTGGCAGAACCTACCGTTTATACGATCCGGTTGACGGGAACGAAGAGGTGTACTCGGCTCCGGCAATAATCAATGCAGCGCAAACCACGCAAGAAGGCCTCTATTTGGGTTTGGCGAATACGGGACTATATGACGCAGAAAACGAAATCGTTAACGCACTTCCGGGGCCTGCCCGAAATGCCGTTCGTTTTGTTTTGACAGATTCAAAAGGGCGCCTTTGGGCCAGCAGCGGCAAATACAAACTTACTCCCAACCTGGGTTTCTTTTTGTTAGAAAACGATATCTGGACCCATTATGATTTTGGCGGAGAGGGTTGGAATAACCTGGGTAATACAGATTATATTTATGAAGATCGTTTTGGCACAGTTTGGTTTGGCTCCTGGGGTGGTGGATTGATGGGCCTTAAAAACAATGATTTCGAATTTTTGCATAATCACGACAAAAGCGGCCAGCTCATAATAACCGATTCAACAACAAAGATTGAAACATTGCAGCCGGTTGAGCCTCAATTCCGCGGATATTTCAGTCCGGCGCCAAACAATATTCTGGACTACCTAGTCATTACGGCGATGACTGAAGATGACTTCGGGCGATTGTGGATTGTGAATGCTTACGCCAATAACGGTCAGTTTATTGCGGTTGCGCCTTACAACAACGACGGATTTCTTGAACTAAACCCGTCCGCGTGGACCTATTTTGGCAGAAATGATGGCATAAGCCTTCCTGAGGATGAGGGGCTTTCCTGTATTGAAATTGATGACTTCGGCCGCGTGTGGATTGGTACGCAACGCGACGGGGTTTACATTCTTGATTACAACAACACGCTCAGCGACAAAAGCGATGATCAGGTGTTTAATCTCGACATAAATGACAATCTTTACGGCAACTCCATCCGCAGTCTGGCCTATGATGACGATGGCATCATGTGGATCGGGACAACGGCCGGGCTCAACTCTTTCGACGGTCAAAACCTTTATCGCCACGCCGGTGATGAAAACGGCTTGGATGGTCCGCTTAGCAACAGCATCAGCCAGATTGTGGTGGACCGTTTTAACAATAAATGGATTGCTACTGCCGGCGGCGTAAGTATTTTACGCGGCGGTCTAAGTGCCTTCGAAGCCGGCAGCTGGGTTGGATACACTTCTACCAACAGCGGTTTGCTGGATAACAATGTGCACAGCGTTTTTGTGGACAACGATGAGGGTGCTGCCTATATAGGAACCGAAAGCGGAATCTCCGTTTTTCGCGGCACCTTTGCCGAAATACGTTCCGATTTTTCCTCTGTGAGCTTTGGACCGAATCCTTATTATGCGGATGAAAACGCAAATTTTACTATTACCAACTTGATGAATAACTCCACAGTTAAGATATTTGACCTCAACGGCACACTCGTGCGTGAGCTTTCGGTGGATAACCGTTCTGTAGACGGATCACGCGCGCAGTGGGATGGCCGCGACCTTCTGGGCAACAAAGTAGCTTCCGGCATATATCTTTTCATGGCCTTTACCGAGGAAGGCAAAGCCAAAGCCGGAAAGTTTGCTGTTATTCGATAAACCTTTATGATCACATATCTTCTTATTAAGAACTTCGCGCTTATCGAGAAGAGCGAGATTCGTTTTCAGCCCGGTTTGAATATCATCACCGGGGAAAGCGGCGCCGGCAAGTCGATATTGGTAAACGCCATCAGCCAGCTGTGCGGAGAGCGCAGCCGCCTGGAATGGATTGCCGACGGGGCGCAGAAAGCTGTCATTGAAGCACATCTCGATCTTGGCGCACGTCCGGATATCAGCGCATTTGTAAAAGAACGTTTTGAGCCATCCGCTGATAACATCCTTATTATCCGCAAGGAAATTGCCGCAAGCGGCACGTCGCGCATTTTTATCAACGATTCACCCGTAACCCTGAATGACCTCAATGATTTGAGCCCGCTGCTTTTTGATTTGCACGGGCAGCATCAACACCAGGCTTTGTTGCATCCGGAAAATCACCTGCGCTACCTGGATGCCTTTGCCGGTACACAGAAAGCCACCGCAGCCTTTGCTGATGAATGGCGGCAATACAAAGCGTTATTGCAACGGGAAAGAGAATTGCAAAACAGCCAGTCCCAGGCGCTTCAGCAAAAAGACCTGTATAGTTTTCAAATTGGCGAGCTGGATAAAGCAGAATTACGCGAAGACGAGCTGGAACAACTAAAGGACGAATCCAGGATATTAAATAATTATGAAAAATTACATCAGGCGGCACAGGCCATTACCGAATTGCTCTATTCCGGTGAGCCCAATGCTACAGAACTTGTAAACCGCGCGGAAGATCAACTGCAGGAAATGGCCCGATTTGATCCGCAGTTTGCGGAAATGCTAAGCAATATGGCTACCGCGCGCGACACGATTGAAGAGATCGGGCGGGAGACGGAGCGCTACCTGGGCAGTATGGAATTTGACCCGGAAAGAGCCGAGTTTTTGCGCCAGCGTATCGCGCAGCTTGAGTTTTTGCTGAAAAAATACCGCCAGGAAAATATAAGCGGCTTGCTTCAGTTGCGCGAAGACCTTGCCGCGAAGCTTGATGACATCGAAAATTTTGACCGGCGCCTGGAGGAAATTCGCGCCGAAAAGAAGAAACATACGACCCGCCTGCAGGAAATGGGAGAAGCACTGCACAGCAAGAGACGCGAAGCCGCGGACCGGTTTTGTGCGCGGATCGATGAAATCATACATGAAATAGGCATGGCGGACGGACGGTTTGTGGTGGAGTTTAACGTTGATGAAGATGCGGCTTCACCATTCTTCTTTAAGGGCAAAAACGCCGTGCCGGCCGAAAGCGGTTTCGATCGCGTTCAATTTTCGTTCAGCGCGAATCCCGGTGAAAGGGAAAAGCCCATTCACAAAATTGCTTCCGGAGGTGAGCTGTCGCGGCTGATGCTGGCCCTGAAGACTATCCTGGCCGAAAAAGACCACATTCCCGTGCTTGTGTTTGATGAAATCGACAGCGGCATCTCGGGCAAAACGGCGCAAATCGTGGGCCGAAAGATCAACGAACTGGCCCGCTTCCATCAGCTCATCTGCGTAACCCACCTGCCGCAGATCGCCGCCTTTGCGGATCACCATTATAAAGTGTCAAAAACCGCTCATGAAAATGCGACGACTGTCGAAATATCATCATTAAACCTGGATGAACAGATTTCTGAAATTGCCCATTTGCTTGGCGGCATGAACATTACCGAACAGGCGCTGGCCAATGCATCACAGCTTTTAAAAGAAGCCGGACGAACAAAATAAGCGGCTAAGTTGATTTTTTTTAATACGATACCTAATATTCCCTAAATTATTTGGAGGCCACAATATGCACCGATTTATCCACTTTGACGCGCCTGCTGCGCTCTCCGGGGAAAGTCGCTTAAAACGACACTTCTTAAATCTTTTTAAATCCAAAAAGAAAAGCACCGTCCGGCCGGGCGCTCTAACGCCGGAAGCCCTGCGCAATCGCGTAAAGGAAATCGGAAAAGGAAAAAAAGTTAACATAACCCGTGTGGAATACGACGGCACGCCCGAGCCAAAACCCATTACCGTGCAGATCGTTGATATCCGGGAGGAATATTTTACCGGCCGTGTGATCAATCTCGAACGCGACATCAAGGAGGATATGGACGAGAAAGTGGTTTATGTAAAAGGTGGCGGCGGTGTGATCGATTTTTATTACAATGAGGGTGACGTATCCAGCGTTGAAGAAGACATCGATGAAAGCATCATTGAGCAAAAAAACCAGGGCGAATTGCTGGAAATCCTCGATGCGCTGGATTTAAACGAAGCTATTCTGATCAGTTACTATGATCGTCAGAAAGGCGGCGTGATTAATGGCTCCGGAAAGTTGATTGAAAAGGATGTGGAAAATAAAACTTTCAAAGTGCAGCTCAACCTGATAAACGATATTGAGCTGGACGTGCCCAAAGAGATCAAGCTGGACCTGAATCACGATACTGTTCTGGACCTGGAAGTTGTGATCTGATCTCTGCGTTTCTCTAAATACTTTATCTGATTGTTTTTTTTGTTAATTTAAATGCTTGACGATTTTTTCGTCAGGCATTTTTTGTTTATAAAGGAAAGGACATACAAGATGGCCAGCAAAGAGCAAATCTTAGAATCGTTGAAAAAAATAAACTACCCCGGTTTCAGCAGGGACATTGTATCGTTTGGGATTGTCCAGCAACTTGAAGTTGAAGGCAACGCCATTCACGTGGGGCTTGTCCTTAAAAGTCAGGATCCCAAGGTGAGCCAGGCGCTGCAAAGTGAAATTGAAAGTGTGTTGGGCAAGGATTTTTCCGGTGCGCAGGTTTCCGTGGATGTGCAGGTGCAGGCGCCCGGTCAGATTCAGGGCGGCCAGCAGCGGCAAATGCTTCTGCCCAACGTGAAGTACAAGATTGCCGTGGCCTCCGGAAAAGGTGGTGTTGGCAAATCGACGGTGGCGGTAAATCTGGCCCTGGCCCTGGCCAAAATGGGCATGAAAACCGGCCTGCTCGATGCCGACATTTACGGACCCAGCATTCCCGTGATGTTTGACATTAAAGAACAGCCCGCTTTTGACGGTCGCAAGCTGCATCCCATTCACAAATATGGTGTTAACCTGATGTCGCTGGGCTTTTTGGTAGACCAGAATGATCCTGTCATTTGGCGGGGAGCGCTGGTTACACGGGCGTTGCAGCAGCTTATGAACGATGTGAACTGGGACGGTCTGGATGTTATCGTATTTGACATGCCGCCGGGAACAGGAGACGCCCAGTTAACTCTTTCCCAAACTGTCGCGCTGGACGGTGCCATCATTGTCTCAACGCCGCAGAATGTGGCCCTGCTCGATGCGGTGAAAGGCGTGCAGATGTTCCGCAAAGTCAACGTGCCCATTATGGGTATCATCGAAAATATGAGCTATTTCTCCTGCCCGCATTGCGGCGAGCGCAGCGATATCTTCGATCACGGTGGTGTGCGCAAGACCTGCGAAAGCCTTAACACCGAGCTGCTGGGCGAAATACCGCTCGATACGGCGATCCGTGTTGGCGGGGACAAAGGTGTGCCCATCGTTGCCGGCGATCCGGATAGCGCGCAAAGCAAGGCCTTTATGGATGCGGCCGCTACGGTTAAGAAAAAACTGGAAGCCCTGGAATCCGCAAAATAAAAAGCTGTTCAGATTTCTGCGTTTGAGATAGCCGGGCTTAACGGCCCGGTTTTTTTTCCGATAGCCTGACTAAAGGAATAACAAGAAACATCTCAAATGCGCATAATTTTTCTTATCTGCACATTATTGATCGTATCTTCCTGCCAGTGGAGCCTCTTTGATAAAGCCGAATCTGAGCAGCAGGAAAACCAAAGCCCCGTCTTTGTTGAAGAAGACGGTATGATGCTTATTCCCGGCGGCTGGTTCAACCTGGGCTCCAAGCAAGTGGCCAATGAGCGACCCGTGAAACGCGTGTATGTAAAATCATTCTTTCTGGATAAAACGGAAGTAACGGTTGCCGAGTTTGGCGCTTTTTGCGATGCCACCGGCTACAAGATGCCCAAGCAGCCGGACTGGAACCGGCCCCACCATCCCGTGGTGAATGTTTCCTGGAAAGACGCTGATGCTTACGCGCGCTGGGCCGGCAAGCGACTGCCCACGGAAGCCGAGTGGGAATACGCCGCGCGAGGTGGAGACAATCCCTACACTTTTACATTCGAAAACAGCGGCAACGATATGTACACCCGCAACTACGAAAACATCGCCGACGAATCGATGAAACGCTATAAATTCCATTTCCCGGTGGTTAAGGGCTATGACGACGGCTATATTTTCACCTGTCCCGTTGCCATGTTTCGGCCCAATACATTCGGCATCCACGATATGAACGGCAACGTGTTGGAGTGGTGCGCGGACTGGTACGCCGATAATTATTCGCAAATTGCCGAAAGAGATCCTGAAGGGCCTGATGAAGGTCGTTACAAGGTTGTGCGTGGTGCTTCCTGGAACCGCAGCGGCAAATATATGCGTGTATCACACCGCACGTATTACGACCGGGGTGTTCGTTTCGATTTTCTGGGCTTTCGTTGTGCCCGCGATGCCGCGTCGCAAAATCTGGCAAAAAACTAATATCTTTATCCTCTCTTCCGTATATTCTTGCTGACAATCTAACTCCGGAACAGAAGCACTATGCCTGCTCGCGTATTATTCATTTTTTTGATTGTTTTTTCCGTTTGCTCTGCCCAGAAGCCGGGCTGGAGCTTTTTAAACACATCACGCATCGGCGCGCAGGATTTTCTGCGTCAAAACCCCAATGGCGACGGCCGCGGAACGCTTATCGTTATTCTTGATAGCGGCATTGATTGCGGAGCCCCCGGCCTGGTCATGTTGCCGGACAGCAGCAAGAAGATCATTGACGTAGAGGATTTCAGCGGTGAGGGCGATGTTTATTTGGATTTTGCTGAACAGCAATCGGAGAATGAAGAAAAATACCTGGAAACCGGGGACGGTTTAAGGCTTTACGGTATCGATTTGCTCGCCCTGCCCGTGCGTGATTCGGTTTTTTACATTGGTGCTTTGGATGAAAAGCGCTTTCGCAATACCAACGTTACCGATATCAATCTCAATAACAGAAACGACGACCGCTTTGGAGTAGTCATTTTTCAAAATGACGAAAGCGGCGTGTGGCAGGCGTTGGTTGACCTGGATGCCGACGGCCAGCTGCACGATGAAAGTATCATGAGTGATTACAGTATCAGCCGCGAAGCTTTTACATTCCGCTCCTCCGGAAAACGCTACAGCCAATATCCGCTAAACTTTGCTCTCAAAATTTATCCCGAAAAACAAAAAGTTAATTTCCACTTCGACGCAAACGGCCACGGTACACATGTAGCCGGTATAGCCGCCGGTTATCGCATCAACGGGCAGGAGGGTTTGGACGGTATCGCGCCTGGTGCTCAGCTTTTAAGCCTTAAAATCGGAGATAACAGTCTTTCCGGCGGCTCCACAATTACCGGCAGCATGAACGACGCGCTGGAGCATGCCATGGAATACGCCCGTGATTTTGACGGACCGGTTATTCTGAATATGAGCTACGGCATTGGTTCTGCGGAGGAAGGCCGCGCGCTGATGGAGTACCGCATTAACGCCATGCTGGAAGACAACCCCAATATCGTGATGTGCATCAGTGCCGCCAACGAAGGACCCGGTCTTTCCACGGTTGGCCTGCCTGCCGCAGCTGAACGGGCAATCACCGTTGGCGCGTTGAACACGGCGGACAACGCGCGCGATATTTACGGGGCCCCGGCCCTGGACAGGGATGTCGTTTTCCAATTCAGCTCACGCGGCGGAGAGGTTTTTAAGCCGGACGTGTTGGCGCCGGGTGCAGCTTCTTCGGCAGTGCCGCCCTATTCCTACCGTGAGAACAAGTGGGGCACAAGCATGGCCTCGCCGCAGGTAGCGGGTGCAGCAGCGCTAATACTTTCCGCCTTCGATGATGCCTCGGATATACTCGCCTGGCAGGTGAAAAAAGCGCTGCGCTTCTCCGCCAAACCGTTAACAGATGTCACCGTGCTGGACCAGGGACGCGGCGTTGTGGATGTGCCCGCGGCTTATCGGTTATTGCGGGCTTATGTATCACAAAAGGATACTATGCATAGCGGCTATTCGGTTCGTACGCTCAGCCCCTTTTTTAGGGATGAGAGCGGCCCAGCCGGGTACTGGAGGTTGGGTGGCTATTTCCCGCAAAAAGACGATCCGCAGACTCTTTACATCAATCCGCAGTTCCGGCAGGCGCTCACCGTGGACAGCAAAAAAGATTTCTATCGTGCCTTCCGCCTGGAAAGCAGCGCACCGTGGCTAAAAACAATCCAGAAAAATGTTTATATGAAAGGCACTTCGCCGGCCGTGTTCGATGCCTATTGCCTGCCCGGGGCGCTTACTGAACCGGGGCTATACAGCGCGACCATCACCGGCTACGAAAAAGGCGGCCTGTTTTCATCAAACAGTCCGGAGAACGCCGCCTTTGATCTCTCCTACACGGTTATTATTCCTTACCGGCATAACGCTGAAAACGGCTATCAAACCAGTTTGCCGGATGTGCCGCTCGCGCCGGGAGAGATCAGACGGATTTTTGTTGATGTGCCGCCGGCGGCCAGTTCCTTTGCTGCCGAACTGCGCAGCAAAAGTGATAATATTTCCATAACCGCTTACAGCTTTGATCCCTATGGGCGCCAGGTAAACGATGCCGTTACGCTGGACACGCGTTACCGCGATGAGGCGCTGCTGCGACTGAACGACGAGGAGCTGATGCCCGGAATCTGGGAAATCGTGCTGTATGCCTCTTTTCAAAACAGCCGGGATGCGCGCTGCGATATTTCCGTTTCCAGCGGCGGCCTCGAAAGCAACCCGCCTGTAATCCGAGATATCCAGATACCGGTGGGGCAGGACGCCAGCGGCCATGTTTTGGTCAATAACCTGTTTGGTGTGCCATACAAGGCGCTGATGCAGGGGGCCTTGGAAGGCATTGTAAAGGAACAATCTATTACGAGTGACGAAAGTATTTATCAGTATAGTTTTACAGTGGGCAGCAGTATCAAAACGGTTAAGTTTCATTTCGCCCTGGATGAGGCGGATTTTCAGCGTATCACCGATTTTTCGCTGAACATAAAAGATTTTGAGGGAAACAGCCTTGAAAAAGACGCGCTGACCTATAATGAAATCGACATGGAGTTTTCGCCGCCCTATTCCGGGAGTTTCATCCTGGAGATGGTGCCCGCCTTTGTAAACGACGAGGACCTGAGCTGGCAGGCCGGCCTGGAAGAAAAGCACATCTTTTTTGATCAGCCGCGTATACAACGGCAATATGTAAATTTCTATCCCAATGTGGAAAAGGATGTCTACTTTTTCTTTGATAAGGAAATTCCACGCACCCCGGATGGCTTTCAATTATTTGGTTCATTCATTCTCAACAATATCGGTAACAGCGGCTTGCAAACTGTTGTACCTGTTAAACTGGATTAAACGGATCGCCTGAATAAGTTTTAGACTATGTGGGAAATCGTAAGCATCAGCCTGCTTTTTGGTCTCATTTGTCTCGACCAAAAGCAGGTTTTTCAATTTAATATCAGTCAGCCCGTATTCACCTGCGCCTTTATAGGTCTATGGTATGATGCACTAATACCGGCGCTCTATTTCGGCATGACGATCCAATTGCTGTGGCCCGGGCACCTTCCCGTGGGCACCACCCGCGTTCCGGACAGTGAACTGGCGGCCGTGGCGGGCGGCGTGCTGTTTACGGTACACCACGATGCGTTCAGCGTTTTTGGGCATTTGCTGCTTTTGCTGTGTACGCTTTACATCATTTTACTAAGCCATGTAATGACCGATGTAAACCATGTGGTCTTTAAAGCAAATCTCCACTTTGTAAATGCTATCCTGGACAAACCGATGGACAACACAAAAAAGATCTCGGTAAACGGGCCGTTTGCCGCTGCTTTGTTTACACAGTTTATAACGAATGTTCTGATGCTTATTGTTGCCATCTTTGCCGGCCACGCGCTTCTAAACTGGATTGGCACATTCGCCGACAGCAACTATAATCACCTGTGGGCATTTGTGGAACCTGCAATTTGGGGGACCGGAGTTGGTCTTATTATCATTTTGTGGCGGGCAAACAAATATCGCGGTGTCTTCCTGTTATCGGTTATCCTGACAATCCTGATCATGAAGAGTTTAGTATGAAAATGCCTTTACACTTAAAGCTGGCTGTTTTCCTGCGTTCGTTCTTTATTCAGAATGGCTGGAATTTTAAAAGCCTGATCTCGTTAGGGTTTTGTTTTGCGCTTGTGCCCCTGGCGCGCAGGTTATACGGCGGCGATATTGAAAAGTACAATGCGTTCATGCGCCGGCAGCTCAATTTTTTTAACGCGCATCCTTATTTTGCCGCCTTCGCGCTGGGCTCGGTAAGCCGCTTGGAAACAGACCGCCAGGAGGACCCTGCATTATCACCGGAGAAAATAGAGAAACTAAAATCAGCGCTGATCGGGCCGCTGGGTGCTTTGGGCGACGGCTATTACTGGGCGATTATCAGGCCGGCGACGCTGGCATTTGCCGTGGCCGGACTGCTTCTTTTCGAAGATGCAAAATGGCGTTTGATTTTTCTGGCCCTTTTGTTTATTCTTTACAATCTGCCGCACCTCCACACACGCTGGCAGGGTCTCTCTCAGGGGTATGAACTGGGCTTTGGGGTTAGTCGCGCATTAAAGAGCGAACACTTTTCGAAATTGGGGTTATATCGCTGGCTCGGGGCGGTTTCTCTGGGCATCATTGGCGGTATCGTTATTTTGGAATCTTATCAAACAAATATTATGGGGCCGATTGTCTTTGCCGGCAGCGCACTGATCGCAGCGTTTCTCAAGAGGCGTAAGTCGATGAGCTATCATGCGATGTTGCTGCCGCTGGCGTTGGCCATATTAGCGGGTATGGTATACGGATTATGATTGAAGCTACATTGAAAATTGACAATAAACACGGATTACACGCGCGTCCCGCCGCACACCTGGTAAAGGTTGCGGGCAAATATAAATCTGAAGTAAAGCTGTTTAAAGACGGCCTTGAGGTAAATGCCAAAAGCATTATGGGTGTTATGATGCTGGCCGCGGAACCGGGCAGCGAGGTAACCTTACAGGTGGATGGAGAGGATGAGCAGGAAGCTTTTGACGATTTGAAAGAATTATTCAGCAAAAGATTCTATGAAGAGTAAAAGCGGAACAAATCTGGCGGTGCCGGAAAAGCGCATGATTCTGGTACGGGGCAGTGCAACAGCCCCCGGTATCGCCATTGGACCGGCTTATGTTTTTAAACCCTACTCTATAAATCTTCAGGAATTCAATCCTGCCAAAATAGACAGCAAAAGCGAAAAGACGCTTTTTGCCGCGGCGCTAAAAAAAGTGCTTGAGCAACTGGAGTATGCCAACGGTATCAGCGAAAAATCCTACGGCGTTGAATTTAGCGGCATCTTTGAGAGCCAGAAAGCTTTCCTTTCCGATCAGACACTGATAGATGAGATACACGATGAGATCGACAAAAAAAACATCTCCGCGGCCCACGCCGTCAATGCCGTTCTGTCGGCAAAATCGGAACACTTCATCAATCTGGAAAACAAGTTTTTCCGTGATCGCGCCTTTGATATAATCGACCTTAAACAGAAGCTGGTTCTGGCCTTGCTGGGGCGCGAGATAAATTATCAACTCAACTACCCCGGCGTGGTGGTTGCCGAAGATCTTTCACCAACAGATACCGTAAATTTCAACCGTAATCTTATTTTGGGATTGTTAACCGACCATGGCGGCGCCACGTCACACACCGCCATTTTGGCCCGGGGCTTGAACATTCCGGCTATCGTCAACGGTAACAATCTCTCCACCGTCATAAAAAACAGGGATATGGTGATTGTCGATGGCTTTAGCGGCGATATTGTCATAAACCCGGACAAGGTAACACTGCAGCATTACCGCGAGCTGAAGAAGCGGCGCGAGCACAGGGACCGGATGCTGTTGGCCGGCGTTGGCAAAGATTGCGTTTCTGCAGATGGTGTTGAGATACGCGTCATGGCTAACGTGGAATTTGCCCACGAAGTGGAGGACGTGGAACGCTTTCAGGCTGATGGCATAGGTCTTTACAGAACGGAAGCCCTCTTCCTGGAACGGCGCGCTTTGCCCGACGAAAACGAACAATATCTCATTTACAAACAACTCTACAAGGCGCTGGACAGCAAACCGCTTATCCTGCGCACCATCGATCTGGGCGGTGACAAGCTGCTGGACGGCTACAAAGCCGAGTGGGAGCCCAATCCTTTCCTGGGCTGGCGGGCGATCCGTTTTTGCCTGGATAACCCGTTGGTTTTCCGTGCCCAGCTGCGTGCAGCCATGCGAGCGGCAGGCGGCAAGGAGCTGGACCTTTTGCTGCCAATGATTTCATCTGTTTCAGAGCTTGAAAGCGCCCGTAAAATTATCGAAAATGTATTTGATGAACTGCAGCGCGAAGGTGTGGAAACGGCCTGCTCCGTGCGCGTGGGGGTGATGATTGAAACGCCAGCCGCCGCGGTAATGGCCGATGTGCTGGCTACCAAAGCGGATTTTCTGAGCATCGGCAGTAACGATCTGACGCAATACGTGCTGGCCGTGGACCGTACCAACAATAAGGTGGCGAAAACCTACAACGCGTTTGACCCGGCGGTAATCAGGCTTATGGCGCAAACAGTGGCGGCGGCTGAAAAAGCCTCAATTCCCGTGTCGCTTTGCGGAGAGATGGCCTCTGTGCCCTCAGCGGTACCGCTGCTGCTTGGCATGGGTTTGCGTGTGCTCAGCGTGACCCCGCAGTTTGTGCCGCTAATAAAAAACATTGTGCGCCACCTGAATTGCAAAGATTGCGGGCAATTGTATCAACGAGTTGTTAAATTGTCCTACGCGGATCAGGTGGAGCAACAATGCCAGATCTTTTTTAATGACAATATGGAACAATTAAATCTTTCATTAGAGGAGAAATCATAATGTATTCTTTGGATAAACATGGCTTTAAGGAGATGCTCTGCAATTTTTACAAGCAGATTACCCGGGCACGGGAAATAGCGGCTGAAACGGGCAGGCAAATCGACACTTCCCGTGTTAAGAATATCGCTTACCTGGGCATGGGCGGTTCCGGTATCGCCGGCGATCTGTTGCGCGATGTGCTTTATGATCAACTTGCCGTACCGGTGCAAATTGTGCGTGGCTACACGGCGCCGCGCTTTGTAAGTGAGCATTCCCTGGTCATTGTATCCAGTTATTCCGGCAATACCGAAGAGACACTGAGCGCCGCCCAGAGTATAGAAAAGCGTGGCGCGCAGGTTATGGCCATCTCCACCGGCGGCCGCCTGAAAGAGATGTGCGAAAAGAACGGCTGGCCCTTTATGCAATTGCCGGAAGGGTACCCGCCGCGGCAGTCGCTGGGATTTGCTTTTTTCGCCTTATACCATGCGCTTGGACAGACTGGCCTTCTTGCCGAATATCATGAAGATTTGAATGATCTGGTTAATTTTGTGCGCCACGAGATCGGCCTGCATGACACCAGCAAACATGACGGCCACGTTCTGGCGCAGGAACTGGCAAAAAAGATCCACAACCGCATCCCGGTTATCTATTCCACCGAGCCTTACCTGCAAACCGTCTCGCGCCGCTGGAGCAATCAATTACACGAAAACGGCAAAAATCTGGCCTTCTTCAACGTTATCCCGGAGATGAACCACAACGAGATCGTCGGATGGCAGATGCAGTCTGAACTGAACAAAGACATGGTGGCAATCTTCCTTGAAAATGAAGATCTGCCCGAGCGCATCCGCCAGCGCATCGATCTATCCAAAACGCTTATCAAGAAAGCCGGCGCCGAGGTGGTTGATATTTACGCCTCCGGAAGCAGCGTTATGGAGAAGGTGTTTTCGCTTATTGTAATGGGTGACTGGGTCAGCTATTACACAGCCTTGCTAAACCGCCAGGACCCGTACGAAATTAAAAACATCGATTTTCTGAAAAAAGAAATGGCACGGAAGGCCGAAGCGTAAACAGGTAGTCCTTTCTTTTGGGTATAGTATTGTTTTTAGCTATATTCAGCGCTTATGCCAAATGCAATCTCAAGGAGAGTTTTTAAATGAATGAATATCTGTTTTCTTCAGAATCGGTCACCGAGGGACATCCGGACAAAGTAGCGGATCAGATCTCGGACGCGGTTCTTGATGAAGTCTTAAAAAATGATCCCTTTGGCCGCGTGGCCTGCGAAACATTTGTCAACACCGGACTGGCTCTGATAGGCGGGGAAATTACTACGGAATGCTACGTGGATATCCCCACCCTGGTGCGCGAAGTAATCAAAGATATCGGCTATACAAAAGCGGAGTTCGGATTCGATTACGCCACCTGCGCCGTCATGACCACCATCGATCAGCAATCACCCGATATTGCCATGGGTGTAGACCGCGCCGGCGCCGGCGACCAGGGCATGATGTTTGGCTACGCCTGTAATGAAACACCTGAGCTGATGCCCATGCCGATCAGCCTGGCACACAAGCTGACCGCCCGGCTGGCCGAAACACGCAAAAAAGGCATTCTCGATTTTCTGCGCCCGGACGGCAAAGCCCAGGTGGCTGTTCGCTACCGTGACGGCAAGCCCGTCGGCGTGGAAAAAGTAGTCGTATCAACCCAGCACAGCGACACGGTAAGCAACGACGATCTGCGCAACGGCATTATCGAAAAAGTGATCAGGCCGGTAATTCCCGAGGAGCTGCTGGTGGATGGCAAGGTGGATTATTTCATCAACCCCACGGGGCGTTTTGTGATCGGCGGGCCGCAGGGTGATGCCGGGCTGACCGGCCGAAAGATCATCGTGGACACCTACGGTGGCATGTACAGCCACGGCGGTGGCGCCTTTAGCGGCAAAGACCCCACAAAGGTGGATCGTTCCGCGGCTTATTACGCCCGTTATGTGGCCAAAAATATTGTGGCAGCCGGGCTGGCCGACAAATGCGGCTTGCAGGTGGCCTACGCCATCGGTGTCTCCGAACCGGTTTCGCTGCTGGTGGATACTTTTGGCACCGGCAAAGTGCCCGATGAAGAACTGGCCGACAAGATCGGCAAGTTGTTCGACTTTACTCCCGCGGGGATTATTGAGGCGCTGCAACTGCGCCGACCCATTTACCGCAAAACCGCCGCCTACGGACACTTTGGCCGCGAGCTGGCCGAGTTTACCTGGGAGAAAAAAGATATGGTAAAGCAGTTACAGAAGTAGTTGCTTATTGTTCAAAATAAAGGCCGCTCCATAACGGGGCGGCCTTTTTTGTTTAATGTATCAGGCCAAAACGGCGTGGTTGACATCCGCGCCTTCTCCGCATCGTCATCCTGAATTTATTTCAGGATCTTCTTCACGGGCCGGCGGGATTCTGAACCGAGTTCAGAATGACGAAACGGGTAAGTGGCAAAGTAATGGGGGCGCCAGACGAGAATAGCAATGCCGGCCAAAGCTAATGTTTATATCTACTTTGTGAAATAAACAATTTTTTAACTTGATATTTTAGTGAGCGAGTGTATATATTAAAATAGTTAGAGTAAAACAATGGCTTGGGAGGCAAATATTATACTTTCAGTAATAGCGTACATGCAATATTGGCCTACCAGGAAAATATATTGTGAGTATTTGCTGACGAAAAAGCTTCTTATTTACGTCTTATTCTTTTTATCGGTTTTTGCTCAATCATTATACCCCCAATTTGCAAAAAATCGTCCTAAGCATTTTCATTTAGGAGAAATGTTGCCAGGTGCAACAAAAAGGGCAATTTTTGTAGAGGCGGATTTTAATATGGAGTTTATATGGATTTTTAACAATGTGGGAACAGATACTTTTGTTAGCGAACCCTCCAATAGTTTTATTATTCCTGTTGGTTTAGACACGTTTGATATTATGACTGGTCTGCAACTGTCAAAACATAAGGAAATGATTCTTTATAAAAAAAATATAACTGAAGCAGAAATTTCCTTTTCCCTGAATGAGGCGGATCTTTATAAAAAAATTTCTTTAGTTAGAAAAGACGGCTCTGATTTAAGGATCAATTCTATGCAATTTTTTTTCGTACATACTCATACGTCTGGATTCGGATTGTCTGATTACTCTCTTGACAGCAGCGCCTTTTATCTTTTTTACAATAATTTCCCTGATTATCTTGAAAATACATGGTCGGTAAAAGGAAAGCGCCCATTTAATGATAATAAAATCTATTTGCTTAATGGTCCTCTGAAGTCAAATCCGGATGATAGTCTCATATCAAACGACCCTATCCACTATTCAGAAGCAGAAATCAGCTTTCACGTACCGGATTCGATATTAGAAGAATCTCCAAATGCTCAGGTTTCAATAGCTTATCCATCCGGGCACTATTATCCTAATGACGGGACGATAAAAGTGCCTGTTACGTTAGATATTGTTCAGGACACCCTTGCTTCTAGAAATTTACTAACCTCAAAAATGACACATTGGTTAAATACGGCGTTTGATTATGAATACAGAACCGTCAAATCATACTATGGTGCTGAGCATATCTATTTAAAATATGGAACAGATGAAAACGATGTCTATGCGATTCCCAAAGAGGGTTTTAAGTATGGCCTAACGCCAACATTCTGGAATGGTCGTTTTTTTAATTCTACAGATAGCATTATTATTCGCGCCCCACATGCCCATGTTGGGTACGGCAATTATATGTTTCTTTCCCAAACAAACGACGATCTTAATGTTTCTCCATTTTTCTATTCTCTAAAGAAAAATGATGAACTTATTGAAAAGAGTACATGGGGGAGAGATTTATTTTGGTACAAGATAATAGGAGTAGATAGTGATTCTTTGGAATTTGGTTATGGACCGGGTGTCTATGATCTAGAGTGTATTCATTATAAGAATGAAGTTTTTGGAAAAGCAGGTATATGTAGCGTAAGTGCCGATTTTAATACAACTGTACCAGATAAGAACCCACCGTTTATAAGCGCATTTCAAATTACTTCTAATGGTCAATTGTCCGCCTATCTAAAAAGCTCAGAGGAAAATAATATTAGGATTTTGGCTGACGACGAATATGGTATTTTCAAGAGTGCACTATATTTAAAACACGAAGAATCAATGGAATGGAGGGAAGTGAATTTATTTAAGCACCAGGGTTTTTACGTCTCTCAAGTACCTGATCTCATGACTGGTTTTTACCACATAAAATATGAATTTATTGATCAATATGGGAATAGCCTTGAAGGATTTGTTTTTCCAGCTTTTTATTATGATGCAGCGGTTTCTATTGAAGATCATGAAGTACAAACGCAACAAGATAAAAAATTGCATGTTTTCCCTAACCCATTTAACTCTGCAACAAAAATAAATTTTACTTTGTCTCAGCCGCAAGTATTGTTTTTATATATATATAATATCAATGGCCAGCAATTGGTTCGAGACGATCTCAGCTTCAACTTTGCCGGTGAACATAGTTTAAATTTGGATCTAAGTAACTACAACGGCAATTTCTCAGCAGGTACATACTTTGTCGTAATAAAAGGAAAAGACTTTTATAAGATATCAAAAGCTTTATATATAAAATGACCAACTCAACTCAAAAGAGGATTTATGTATAGATTTTTTATTTTTTTTGTATTAATCGGATTTTTATATGCTGATGGAGAATCAGCGGACGCAGTTATACAGAATGTATACATTTATAGCTCTTTTAATGATTTTAATGCCGTAGAAGTATATGTGGATGGGTATCTTCAGGATGCTCATTACTCCGGAGCTCCTGCTTATATGGAGCTTGATGTGGAATATAATGATGGCTCTGGCTGGGTTAATGCTGCTTCAGGGGCAATTGACAATCGGTTTTTTGAGCCTCAAACGCCATTCTATGGACAGGTTCATTATGATGCTTATACAGATATAAACGCAATTGCCGACAATGGTAACGGCAATTATCGCGTAAAAGTCTTGGCTATATGCGTAACAGCCTCCGACCAATCCTCTTATTATTATTTTTCCGTTAATGATTCCCATAGTCCACAATCGCCTACTTCGCCGTTGGTGACATCAAGTGTAAATAATCACCCTTTGATTAGCTGGGATGCCAGTGAAGCCGCAGATTTGCAGCACTATAAGGTTTATAAAAGAGACCCCGACAGCTATCCGAATTTTTCATACCTAGCGACTACGACCAGTACTTCGTACGAAGACACCGAAGAAGAGGTGGCCGGCGAACCTGCCGCAAACCAGTATGACGTTGATTACCGGGTAACCGCAGTTGATTACCAGGATAATGAATCCAGCCATTCGAGCACAGTATCAATAAAAGTACAGGGTGAACCACTATCGAGTTGGGGCGAATCAATAGCTTTGCAAAATATTTCTATAAATGATTTTGCTCTTGCAGCCAACCATCCCAACCCCTTCAACCCCACAACACAAATAAGCTATGCCTTGCCGGAAGCCAGCGCGGTTACGCTGGAGGTGTTTGACGTCAGCGGGCGTAAGGTTTCCGTTGTGGTGAAGAAGTCGCAGGAGCAGGGCTGGCATTATGCCACTTTTGACGGCGGCACGTTACCAAGTGGAATTTATATTTACCGCATCAGCGCCACGGGCATGGAAAGCGGCAAGCGTTTTACCCAGGCCAAACGCATGCTTCTTGTAAAATAAAAAACCTGTCTTTGGTAAAGGTCTTTTGGCAGAGGCCCCAGAACCGCCGACAGGTTTATTAAGGCCCCCGGGTTTAGCCGGGGGCTTTTTTGTTTAGAGGAAATATAAGAGTTGCAGGAGAAAATAGAAAGATGTTGCGGGGTGATTAAGAAATGTTGTTAACATCTGGCACCGTCATCCTGAATTTATTTCAGGATCTTTTTCACGGGACGGGCGGGATTCTGAAACGAGTTCAGAATGAGGAAATGGGTAAGTGTAAAGCAATGGATTGTCACGGTGCCAGGAATAATCCGGCTGGTCTTTTTCCGAGCCGGGGAGCTTTGCCGGGGTTCAGGAAGAGACCCCGGCGCAAGACCGGGGTGACAGGCGAATGCTTTTATCCCTGTGGGCGGCCTGAAACAGACCGGCATATACTTTCACTCCATCACCGCAGATTATCCGCACCGTTTTTCAACTTTGTCACACATGCTGCCGATTCGGGTATTATATTAATGGCTTTACGCGACCAAAAGGATCAGCCTTATGACCCAGCCCGGCCCCGAACTGTTCGAGCAGTACCGCGATTTTTTTCTTAACCAAAACATCACATCACGCATAAACAGCCAGCGCAAAGCGCGCGCCCTTCTTTTTGAAGACCACTCTGTGGCGTCCGGCAAAGCATCGCGCTTCCGCAAATATATGGAGGCGCTTGCCGCGGAATTGTCCGAAGGCGCGGAAATCTTTCTGCCCAACGCCGTGCAGAAAATGGTTTACGAAAACGACACGGGCACGCACATCATCCCCGGTTTTGTAAAGGATTTGCTGCTTAACGTGCGTTTATCCTTTGTACTGCGTCCGGGTTGCGTGGAAGACGTGCAAGCCTTTGTGCGCTATGCCGCGCAGAATAAGCTTTCTTACACCGTGCGCGGAGCCGGTACCTGGCCTTTTGGCGGCTGCGTCCCGCTGGACGATGACATCGTGCTCGATCTCTCCGGGCTGGACTTTAAACGGCTCGATGAAGATAACGACACCCTGCTTTTTGGCGCCGGATTGCTTTTTCCCAAAGCGCGCGACTTTCTGAAACAGGCAGGCTACACCCTGTGCCAGGAGATCACCAATCCGCACAGCGGCACAATTGCCGGCTGGATAGTAACCGGCGGACTGGGGCTGGGCAGCTACAAATACGGCCCCGTGCGCGATTCCGTGGAAATGCTGCTGGTGGTAAAGCCGGACGGTCAATTGCTGACCCTGCTGCCCCGCGACGGCGAATTTGACGCGCTGTTCAACTCCGAAGGGCAACTTGGTATCGTCGTGGGTGGCGCGCTCAAGGTGCGCCGCGAGTCTTTTGTTTCCAAACCCTACGCCTTTTCCTTTGAACGCAGCGAAGACGTGGCCTCCTACATTGAGCGCCTGCGTCAGCGCCGCATCCGGCCCACCTCGGTCATCTATTTTGACAGGGCTTATATCGCCGAAACCGCGCGCATCGAGCGCAAGCATAATGAAAACGACGCCCGCCAGGCCCTGGAGATCAACGATCAAAAACGGCTGAACGAGCTGCAGGACGACAAACGCACCATCCGTGAGCTGGAAGGCTGCGCCCATATTCTCGTGCTGCATTTTGACGCGCAGGAAGATTTTGAAGCGGCGTTAAAAACACGGCTGTTTGCCGGCGCCGGCGAAAATATCCGCGTGGAGCAGTTGCTGTTCCGCCAGCTTTCCACCGAGCTTTCACACAAGCTATGGGAACACCGCTTCCTGCCGGTGCAGATGAAGCAGAGCGGCCCGTCCATGCTGGTAAGCGAAACAATCCTGCCGCTGGAATCCTTCGTCGGCTACCAGAACATGACCCGCCAGCTGCTGCAGCGCCTGCTCGGCATCGATCTGAAAAGCGAAGGCCACCTGCTGCAGGAAGGGCGCATGCTGATCCAATCCATCGTGCTGGCCGATACGCGCACGCTGCGCCACAAAATTTACTTCGGGCTGGTGCCTTTGATGACCCAGGCCGCGCAGTTTTTCGGCGCCATCCCCTACGGCATCGGCCTTTGGAATTATCCCTTTTTTAAACGCTGGAAACGCGTTACCGGCAACCTTGTGCGCGACCTGCTGCGCCTGAAACGGAGCTGGGACCCGGGCTTGCTGCTTAACCGCGGCAAATATTTCCATCCGCGCGGGCGGCGTTTGGCGTTCCGATTGTTTTCGTCGCTGACACCGGCCTTAAACGGCTGGTTTGTCCGCACTACCCATAAACGTCAGCAGGGCAAAAAGAACCTTATCTCTTATCCCCTGCAGCGCCTGGCCTGGAACGTCAGCAGCTTTTTTGTGCCGCGGGTTGTTCCCAGCGATTTGAAGAAGCAGCGCACGGAAACGCTGGAAAGCGTCATTTCGCCCTGCGCCGAATGTGACAGCTGCGAGCGGGTGTGTCCCACCAGCGATGTGTTTGGCATGTACGGTCCGGCCACGCCGATAACACGCCGCAAAACAGCGCAGCGCCTGGTGGAAGGTGAAAGCATCTCACGCGAGGAGGCGCTTGGTTTTCTGGCCTGCACCCGCTGCGATAACTGCGTGCGTGTCTGTCCCACGGATATCCCGCTCACCCGTCTGTTTGACATGGTCGAGGAAGACAATCGTTTTGTGCGCGCGCTGGGTCTTGAGCAAAAAGAAAAGGCCGAATACATCGAGCGCTTCTGGCAGATCATGAAAGAAAGCCCGCTGTATACGGAGCACACGCACAGCGAGCAGAAAGACAACCGCTCGCACCTGCAGCATGGTTTAAATATTGTTTACCCGCGCGGATTCGAATACGGCCAGCTTTACATCGACCCCAAAACCTGTATCCATTGTGGCATGTGCAGCGACGAGAACGCCTGCATGTACGGCGCCCGCCACGGCAAACCGCGTGAAATCCCGGAATTGCTCGATCTGAATTGCGCGCTGTGCAATGCCTGCGTCAACTACTGCCCGCAAAACAAAGTCGCCCAGGAAGAGCGATCGTACATTGATAATTTTATTTACAACGCCACCGACCTTGAAGAAAAGCGCTACTGGGTAAACCGCCAGAGCCGCATTCATGATACGACTACCGTGCACCGCAGCACAAAGCTGACCGACATGGCCGACAAGTACGTCACCGAAGATATCATCATGGAAATCGATAAAGAAGCTTCCACGGGGCAGATCCCGGTGAGCGGCATGGGCCAGGGTGACCGCCACATGGGTATCGGTTTTGACGCCGAGCGTTTTGCTCATTTTCATATCGTGGGGCCGGCGCAGAATCGCCTGCACGAGGGCGATCCCGAGGAAGAGCTTTCCGTGATCCTGGGTAAGCGTGACAGTTATTGCCGTTTCGACAAGCAGGAAAACCTGATCCCCAACGACCACCGCACGATCAAGCTGATGACGCCGATCCTGTACAACGCTCTGCGCCTGGAGAGCAACGGACGGGCGGAGCTGGCGCTGATCAAGGTGGCCGAAAAGCAGAAAAGCCTCGTGGTGGTACCGCTGGAGCGTATCCTGCAAAATTACAACACCTTCCTGCGCGAGGGCGACTACGACAAACTACCGGCTGTACTGGTGCCGCGCGCAGACCACGAGCTTATTGACCGGCTGCAGGTAAACCCGCGCACCAACCGCGAGCTGCTCACCGACCTGTGGCGCATGCCCATGTTTGAGGTGGAGTATCACAAGGACATCGGGCGCACCATTTCCTACATTCGCGATTCCGTTAAATCCAGCGGACAAACGCTGCCGCTGATTGCCGGTTATGTCGAGGTATCGGAGTATGACCTGATCGGCTCACTTAGCCCGACGGTGAAAATAAAAGAGATGGTCAACCATTTTCTGGATCAGAACATCGATGTGCTGCATATCCACGGCAAGCGCAACAAGGACGAATATTTCGTTACCAGCAGCGCCGTGCGCGCCATCCACCACTATTTGATGCGCATCGGGCGGCGCCATGAAGTGAGCCTGATCGCTTCCGGCGGTATCCGCCTGGCCTCTGATTCGCAAAAGACCATCCAGCGCGGGGCGGAGGCGACCCTGATCGATTTCGCGGCGTTGCTGGCGCTGGACCCATCGACTTACCGCGCCATCAAAGAGGATAAAGCAACCACCGAGAAGCTGCTCAGCCTCGATCTGGAGAAGGCGGTCAAACGGCTGAACAACCAGGCTGAATCACGCAAGGTGCAGATCCTCGAGGTGCTGGGTGCTTCGGGCTTTAAAGACATCAAAAAGACCGTGGGCGAAGAAGGCCGATTGATCGACTTCCACGCGCTGGAAAACCGGCTGCAACGCAACGTGTTTGAAAAAGAGAGCTGGATCGACACCTACGCCGCGGTAAATGCGGCGCAACTGGCCAATGAAAACATTCCAGAAAAATCGATTCGCCGCTACTCGCAGCTTAAAAAACAGATCGTGCCGCTGGAGATTCCACATAATTTTTACCTGCTGGGGCAAACCAACCAGACCCTCTACAAGCGCGATTACGTCTGGCCCGGAATGCTGATTGAATCAATGGGCCGTATGGGCGCCGGGGATCTCAGCATGCTGGACCTCAACAAGGTGAAACAGACCGGCCTGCTGGGCGACGGTTTCGATGTGATGAAAATTCTCTACAACAAAGACCCGATGGATGTGGAGGAGAGCGAGCTGGATGAGGTGCAGTGCGCGCTGCCGCTGGACAAGGACCTGGTCCTGGAAGCACCGTGGATGTTTGGCGGCAAATCCGTCGGCTCTATTGGCCTGGACAGCTGGCGCGCCCATGTGGTGGCCGCCCGCGAACTGGGCATCCAGTACGACACCGGCGAAGGCGGTTACCCGACGCGCATGTTTCTGGACTCCAAAGGCCAGCCGGTGTTCTTTAATGAAGAAGAGATCGAGCTGATTGCGCCGTTGTTTGAGGACGGTGAAAGCTGCAGCGTGGATGAAATACGCCGCCGGCTGAAGGAAAACGGCATCAGCGAGCAGAAACACCCGCAATTATTTGAAAAGATTGCCAGTTATCCGGCGCTGAAGCCTGTCACCTTCATGGTGGTGATTGACAAGGAAGACGAGCCGTTTGTCTCCACCGAGCTGAAGACCGGCCTGTTTGGCGTCAGTAAGCAGACCATCCGCAAGGCGCGCCGCGTGGTGATCGCCTATTCGCAAGGGGCCAAAATGGGTATTGGCGGGCATATCCTGGCACAAAAGGTAAACAAGCTGGTCTCCTACCTGCGTGGTGTGGAGGGACTGGAGCAGCTGGACAACAGCCAGCTGGAAAAACTGATCAAGCGGCTGATCCATATCAGCAAGCAGAAAGAGCATGCCCTGAAAAAGGCGGCTGAGGCGCACATCCGCAAGCTGGACGCGCTGCAGCAGGAAGGCGCCGTCAGCGATGAGCTGAAGGAAACGCTGCTGGCTATCCAGGATGAGGTCTATCGCCTTTACGGTGAAAAAAGCATTGACGAAATCGATTTTGAAAACATTATCCAGGCCTGCGAATCGGTGGTGAAACATAGCTACAGCAGCATTATATCGCCGTTTCCCTTCCACAACTGCTATTCCATTGAAGATGTAAAAGCGTTCATCGATGTGGTGCACATGATCAATCCCGGGGCGGTTATTTCTGTCAAGGTGTCACCGTCGATCGACATTGAGTTTATTGCCGCCGGCCTGGCTCGTATCGCGCGCGACAACACCGATGAAATCGTGCGCGCCAAATTCGGCACCACCAAAGACCACGAGCGTTCACAGGAAATTCGCGAATACGCCAAAAAGCACGGCATGAAGATTGAAGTCTGGCTGGATGGTCCTCGTGGCGGCACCGGCGCATCCCCTAACATCATCAAAGGCCAGATGGGTATGCACCTGGAATACGCCATTCCGCTGATCCACAACCGGCTGGTGCGCGACGGGCTGCGCAATAACGTCAAGTTCGTCGTCTCCGGCGGTATCCGCACCTACGAAGATGTGGTTAAGGCGGTAGCCTTGGGCGCTGACGGCGTTATCTGGGGAACGGCTTCGCTGGTGAGCGTGGGCTGCGACCGCAACCGCAACTGTCACGACGGCTGCAGCCGTGGTATTGCCACCAGCAATCTCACCATGCAAAAACTGCGCGACGTGGACAGCAACACGCGGCAGATGATCAACGCCTTTATCATGATGCAGATGCAGGTGATGCGCGCGCTGGCGGCGCTGGGCATGAAAGATATCCGTGAGCTGCGCGGGCGCTTTGATAAAATCCACTGGATCGGCCTGAAGGAGCGCGTGGACCACCGCTTCCGCATCAACAAGGAAATCCAGAAAGCGATCATGAAGGATGAAGAGCTGTTTCTGCAACGCCTGGAACATGAAACGGGTCAGAGTAACTGCGGTGTCGCGGCGGTAAACGGCACCGAACCCATTCCGGGTTACATTCTGGACAAAGCGCTGGAGGCCATGCGAAACCGCGGCATGGACGGCGTCGGCATCGCCAAAACCCTCTGCTTCCCGGAGTATCCCGACGCTTATGCCTACAGCATTATGGTTAAGGGCGTACAACAGAGGGAGATCGAAAACAATCTGCGCCTGCAGTGGCAAACAAGCGGCCAGGATTTCAGCGAAGACGATCTGCGCAAAGAAGCGCGCAAGATGACGCTGTTCATGCGCTCCCGGCTGATGGAAAGAATCAAAAAAGTTTTTCTTGACCCCTATTTTGACTATGTGGGCGAAACGCGCGTGGAGATGGCCCGCGATGCCTACAAGCGCGATGAACAGGGCAATGAAATGGATTACCGCGAGTTCGGCAATCCCGATACGGATCCCGGTGATATTTTCCGTTTCTTTGTGCGCGCCAAAAAAGAGGCTGTTCACAATTATATTGAGAAAACGCTGCTCAAATACGACTGGTCAAAATTCCTGGAGCACCAGTTCCCGGATGTGACCAAAGAAAATTATGAAAAGTCGGAAGAGTTTATTCAAAAAGCGGAAGACCTTTATGTCTTTGATCATTCACTGAACCTGACGCGGGTTTTGTATGTTTCCGAAGCCGCGGATACATCCCTGATGGGAGACGACGGCCATCCCGCGCACCATGACGGCAATGTCAGCGAAGAGGAGCTGACCAACCTGCGCCGCTTTATTAACACCTATCCCTACGAGCGCAACCGCCAGCTTTACAAAGACCGCAGTTACAAGATTGCCGCGGTGATGAGTTGCGGCAAAAACTTCGCCACCTGGAAAACGGCCGGCCGCGTGATCCCCTGGCAGACGCCTGATGCGCCCAACAACATCATCCACGTGCGTCTGGCCACCGGCTCCGTCGTGGAACAGATGAATTCGCATCCGTTTGCCAAGCTGCATACGGCACTTACGCACAACGGGGAAACCACCAATTTCGAGGCGCTCAAACAACGTGTGGAGCAGTTTAATCTTTACCCGCTTGCCAGTACCGATACCGAGGTGGCAGCGCTGAAATTCCATTTGATCGCTGATGAGTGGGGTTATCCGGACTGGGCTATTTTCGAGAGTCTTTCACCTACCACCGGCGATGACCTTGAGCTCGTGGATGAAAAACTGCGCGCCCAGCTTGAAGCGGTGCAGCGCGTGGAATTTGCCAGCTCGCCGGACGGACCTTACCAGTACCTGTGCCTGCGCCACGATCCCTACCGCAAAGTCAGCGAACGCGTGGACATTAAGGATCCGGCAGACCTGCGGCCCAACGTGACCGCATTCTGGCATGATCAGAACAACGGTAAAAAGCGTGCTTTTACGATGATCGCTTCGGAAGAGCAGGCGGTACAGCGTATGCTTCACCTGATGGACAAAGAGGGCCTTATCGATGGCGCAATGGCCGACCATACGACGGTCAGCCCCGGCATGATCAGCCGCTACCGTTTTGACGAGAAAAGCAAAATCCACGATTACGAATTCTGTGACCGCTACGGAAACCGCATGCAACTGGATGAAGCGGGTCTGCACTACAGCGTGCGCCGTGCCCGTATCCTCAACAAACCACAGGAAGACTTCAGCGGCTGGGAAGACAATCACCGCAGTTTTATGACCAAGAACCTGGCCGCGCTCAGCTTCAACGATCTGCACTGGCTGTTGCATCAGCTCGTTGATGGAACGGAAAACGCCCGCCTTTTTATGCGCAACCTGGAAATTCTCACCTGGCTGCGTGATTATCTGTGCACGCTTGATCCCGGCGAAAAGGCGATCAGCTCATTGCAGGATATGGCGCAGTATTATATAAACAGGTTGCTGCAACGGGCGGCGAAGCATGACTACCGCGGCTATCGCTATTTCAGCATGGAGCAGGGGGTAACCTTCAACGAAAAGCCCGCGAAGGATGAAACACTGATCGTAAATGCCAGGGGTTTTCTGCCGGAGGGCAGCGATCCCGATTTTGTGCTGGCTTCCTTTCTGAACCGCGCCTATGAATTGGGCTGGCGGCGATTCATCCTTTTCAAGCTGCACGGCCAGCGTCTTATCTCCACGGCGGTAATGGGCAGAGGCAACACCGATGATGTGGAAATGGACGTCTACGGCTCGGTGGGTGAATATTTTGGCGCCTTCATGCAGGGCGGTACGATACGCCTGCACGGCAACGCGCAGAACTTTACGGCTATGTGCATGCATCACGGCAACCTCTATATCTTTGGCAACGCCGGCAAAGTGTGCGGGTATGCCAGCAAAGGCGGCAAGGTGTTCATTATGGGCAACGTGGTCGACCGCTGCTGGACCAACTCCGTAAATGACAGCCGCTGCCAGCCGCTGGAAGTGACCATTCTTGGGTCTGCCACCAAGTATGCCGGCGAATCGCTGATGGGCGGCCAGTTTATCTTTAGCGGTTTGCATTTTAACAAGAAGGGCCGGCTAAACTTTAATGAGCGGCCATACCTGGGAACCAAAATGCTGGGTGGCGCCTCACGCGGACGCTTCCTGTTTTTTGATCCTGAGGAACGCCTGCTCGAAGCCCAGTACACGCACGGCAAAGTGGAAGCAATCGACGATGAAACATGGGATTATTTCCGGCCGCGCCTGCGCGAGATGTTTGACCTGTCCAATATTCCGTTGTACAAAAAGAACGGCTCGGAATACCTTAATGTGCAGGGCAAGATGATTGAATTCAATAGCGATGCGTTCAAATTAATTGTGCCCAAAGGCGGGTTGAAAGGATATGAATCGCACTAACGTGTTAGTGTGTTAAGGTGTTAAAGTGCGTGTTAAGGTATTCAAGTCTTTGTTCATGATCATGATCTTGATCCTGTACTTGATCACCGGAAGATCCCGGTGTGGCACAAACATGCCAACCGGGATGACACTGTTATCACGACCGCACGTGAGATTGTATTCTCCCTTACTGATTTCCTTGGGAAAAACCCGGATTCCTTCAGTCTTGGTATGGTTTTGAGATGACACTCCGACATTGTATAAAAACAGCAAATTTTCTTTTGAATCCTTCCCTCTTGCCTGCTTAAATTCCACTCTTGATATACCGTAATGAGGTAATATTATGTGGTGGAAAATTCTTCTTATTCTGATTGTGATTGTTGCCACTTTTGTGCTGTATGGCACGCAGCGCTGGAAGAGCCAAAGCGCGGAGCTTTTTCAAACGCTTGACCAATCGCTTCAACAAAACACCCGCTCAGCGTATGACTCATCGATGACAGATTCGCTGCCCAAGCCGGTGAAACGCTATCTTGGCAAAGTGCTCAAAAGCGGTCAGCCGATTGTAGCCTCGCTCAATTTGCAGCAAAGCGGCACATTCAATATGTCGCAGGAAGACGAGCAGTGGAAGCCTTTCTCCGCTGATCAAACTGTAACGGCATCGCGGCCCGGCTTTGTCTGGAACGCGAAGATCAACATGATGCCGGGTTTATCCGTTTATGTGCACGATGCTTACGTAGCCGGTGAGGGCATCCTGGAAGCCTCGCTGCTTGGCTTATTCACGGTTATGGAAATGCGCGGCACAGCGGAAATTGCCCGCGGCGAACTGATGCGTTTTGTGGCTGAGGCGCCGCTCTATCCCACCGTATTATTACCGGGCAACGGTCTATCCTGGCAGCCAATAGACAGCACATCTGCCAAATGTGTTTTTCAAGATGGCCTCAATGAAGTAACACTTACCTTCCACTTCAACGGGGATGATCTGCTGGAACGCGTCTCGGCGGCGCAGCGCGACAGAACCGTGGATGGCAAATCTATTCCGGTTCCATGGGAAGGACGATGGTGGGCCTATGAGGAACACGCCGGCATGCTGGTGCCAACGGAAGGAGAGGTGGCCTGGCTGCTGCCCCAAGGTCGCTTACCTTACTGGCGGGGAAAAATCAAAAACATGCAATACACCTTTGCGGGTGACTAAGATTTTCCCGCCACGCTAAATTGGATTTTGGGTGCACTCTTCCTCGCCGGCATCTTCTGTCTGGATTGTGGTATGGACAATACCAAACTTTTCGCGAAGATCAGTGCTGATTTTTGTGATAAGTTTGTTCCTGTCATCTTTTTTAGGTACCACCACGTGCACCGTCATGGCCGTTTCGGTTGTGCTCATCGCCCAGATGTGCAGATCGTGAAAGCCGTCAATCTCGGGAAGAGAGTCCAGATAATTTTCCACGCCCTCTTTATCAACATCCCTGGGCACAGCGTCCAGGGCGAGGCTGGTGGAATCTTTAAGCAGGTCCCATGTACCCCAGAAAATTATCAGGGCGATGACAATACTTACCACGGGGTCCAGCCAATACAGATTCGTAAAGGTCAGGATCAGGCCCACCATTACAACACCCAGAGAGATACCGGCGTCAGCCGCCATATGCATAAAAGCGCCTTTGATGTTTAGATCATGCTTTCTTCCCGAGAAGAAAAGCCATGCTGTCACCGCGTTTATTACAACACCGACTCCGGCTACGATCATAATGGTCGTGCCCGGGATTTCACGCGGCTCGGAGAACCGGTTGATGGCTTCCCAAATAATGACGCCGATGGCCACCAGCAAAATCATGGCGTTTAAAAACGCAGCCAGCACCGATGACTTTTTAAATCCGTAGGTGTATTTATCCGTTGCCGATTTTTTGACCAGGTAACTCGCGGCCCAGGCCAGAATCAGTCCAAGCACATCACTCAGGTTGTGGCCGGCATCTGCAATCAGGGCCAGCGAATCAACAAGTATCCCGTAAGTAACTTCTACAACGATGTAGATTATATTCAGCGCAATACCGATAATAAAGGCTTTATTAAAATCCCTGGTTTCAGGCGTGTGCGAATGACTGTGATTATGAGACATATCCAACCTGTTTTTTAATACGGCAAAAGATACAAAAATAATGTTTAGTATCATCCCCGGTTATGGCGCGGTAAATAAAAAAGGCCGCAGCAGTGCGGCCTCCCTTAATCCGGGTGATGATTCTCATTCTTTTTCCGGCGGGCTTACTGCCAGGCACCCAGAATAGCGCCCATCACCAGGAAACCATAGAGGTGATAGCCCGAATCGATAACCAGCAATTTTACCGGCCGGCGCGAAAAGCTGCTGTTGGTGGCCATGGTGGTCAGCACAAAAGAGATCCACGTAAACAACCCGGCGATGATGCCGCCCGTGAGTGTCTCCACCTGCAAATAAGCCATCAGGCGGGCCAGCCCGTAACCGATGATCAGCGCCGAGATCAGCGACGTTACATACGATTTCCAGGCATCTTTTTTAGCCTCTTCCATCTTTTCAGGCGTCAGCCCGGTAAGCTGCATCCAGCTTTTGCCAAACAGTGCCGGCGAGTACCATAAAGCGCCACCTGCATAATAGAGAACCACGGCAACAGCCCATGCCACATAGTTGATCGAAACATCAAAATTTACCATAATGACCTCCCCTGGGTTTGTGTTCAGCAAACAAGAGCTCAGGTATAATACGATCGTTACATATTAAAAAACAATCCCGATACACTACAGGCTTGCACCGTTTCGTAAGCGGCTCTAATTTGCCGGAAAAGGAGGCCGTTATGCGTGTTTCTTTTCTTTTTTTAGCGATTGCTTTAGCAGTTGGAGGATGCACAATGGGTCAAAAAGCGGACCTGGTTGTTTTAAGCGCCAATATATGGACGGGCAACCCACAGCAGCCGCAGGCGCAGGCCATGGCTTTGAGTGGTGACAGCATAATCGCCCTGGGCAGCAACGAAGAGATTTCCGCGCTGATAACTGACAGTACGCGTATTATCGAGGCGCAGGACCGGATGCTGCTGCCCGGTTTTATTGACAGCCACGTACACTTTATGGAAGGCGGGTTTCGTCTGGCCTCGGTGCAGCTACGCGACGCGGCAACACCAGAAGAATTCAGCAAACGCATTGCGGATTTTGCCAAAACCGTACCGCCCGGCACCTGGATTACCGGGGGTGACTGGGACCATGAACGCTGGGGCGGCGAATTGCCCAACCGCATTTGGATCGACAGCCTGACGCCGGAGCACCCCGTTTTTGTAAGCCGTCTCGACGGACATATGGCCCTGGCCAACAGCCTCGCTTTGCAACTGGCCGGTGTTACCACCCAAACACCCGACGTGGAGGGCGGAACAATCGTGCGCGACAAGAACGGCGCTTTAACCGGCGTATTAAAGGATAACGCCATGGACCTGATCTGGCCACACGTACCGAACCCGACGGAAGAGGACCGCGAGCGCGCATTGAAAGCCGCCATGAATTATGTCGCTTCCCACGGCGTAACGGCGGTGCATCATATGGGCTCCTGGGACCAGCTGCATTTTTTCCGCCGCGCCCAGGAAAAAGGTTTGCTGAAAACGCGCATCTACGCCTCCGTGCCACTTTTGGGCTGGCAGCGACTGGAGCAGTTTGTGGCGGAAAACGGTTCCGGTGACGAATGGCTGCACTGGGGAGGCTTAAAAGGTTTTATGGATGGCTCCCTCGGTTCGCAAACGGCCGCTTTTTTTGACGCTTACCGGGGTAAACCCGACAATACGGGTCTGTTTGTAAACGACACAACGAACATGCGCGACTGGATTATGGCCGGTGACCGCGCCGGGCTGCAGCCGGTAATCCACGCCATCGGTGACCGTGCTATTCACATTTTGCTGGATATTTTTGAGCAGGTGCAGCAGGAAAATCCGCCGCGTGACAGGCGCATGCGCATAGAACATGCCCAGCATGTGGGCTCCGCTGATTCAGGGCGTTTTGGAGAACTTGGCGTAATTGCCAGCGTGCAGCCATATCACGCCATCGATGACGGGCGCTGGGCAGGTAAGATTTTAAGCGACAAGCAGCTTGAAGGATCGTTTGCCTGGAAAAGCCTGCTGGATGGAGGCGCAAAACTGGCTTTTGGCAGCGACTGGTTTGTGGCGCCGCCCATACCGCTGGAGACGATCTATGCCGCCGTTACGCGTCGTACACTGGACGATAAGAATCCCGGCGGTTGGCTGCCGCAGCAAAAGATCAGCGTAGAGCAGGCGCTTCAGGCCCACACCATCAATGCCGCCTATGCTGCTCGCGATGAGGACCGCCTTGGCAGCCTGGAAAAGGGCAAACTGGCCGATTTCGTTATGCTGGATCAAAACCTGTTTGAGATAGCGCCGGAAACAATACGTGATGTAAATGTGCTGATGACGGTAGTTGGCGGGGAAATTGTTTTTGAGAGGGAGTAAGCCTTTCGCTAAAAACAAAAAAGCGTCATCCATGGTGGCATTTTTGTCACACCGGGATCTATAGTTCCAAAGAAAAGAGATCCCGGCGCTTGGGCCGGGATGACGATCTTGATATGCTAATACTTTAAAACGGCCAAAAGCGCCGCTTTTTCTTTTTGCCGCCGGGCAGATAGCGCTCACTGATGTAGTCGGCAAAGAGCGAGGAGAACAGCAAGGGTTTGCCTTTTTCCTCGCGGATATAGCCCGCTTTGCTAAGTTCCTGCACCAGGTACTCGCGGCTGGGATCTGGCCTTTTGCCCTGGGCCAGGAGCAGCATGATTTCGCGCGTGTCTTCATCACACACTTCCCAGATTTGCTGAAAATGCACCCGCGCCTCATCGAGAAATTCTTCCTGCACGTTGCTTTTTACTTCCTTGTCCAGCGGCCGCTTATCGCGCACATACTCAAACAGCGAGGCGCACACCATCTGGATAAAAAAGGGATGGTATCCGGCCAGATCGATGACAAACGGTACTTCCGCTTCCAGGTTTACTCCGGCCTTTCGCGCCGGCTCGGTGATCAGTTCCGCGGCTTCCTTGTGCGTAAACTGGCTCAGCGTCAGGTTGGAAAAAATATTAAAGAACGGTGAATCGGAAATTTCACGGCTGTGGCACATGGTCTGCAGATTGCGGCCCGATGCTACCAGATAGGCCACATTATGATTATTGGCCATCGAGCGCAGGAACGAATAGAATTCGGCGTCAAAGCGATCGTTGCGCGTTACCAGCTCAAATTCATCGAAAACCAGCACAAGCTTCAGCTCCTGCTCTTCCAGAAAACTCACCGTGCGCTTGAATGTCTCATAGCCCGGATCAAGGTTTATGGTAAATGTGCCGCGGAATTCTTTCAGCAGGTTTTCCTGGATCGTTTTAAAAAATTCCGGAATGCCGATGCCGCGCTTTTCCTGGAAATCGACAAAGACCATCACATACTCGTCGGCATTTAGCAGAAAATGGCGCCGGTTTTCGTGGCTGTAAACATAGTGCAACAGGGACGACTTACCAATGCGCCGTTCGCCCACAACCGATACTGATTGCGGACGCGAAGAACCGATGCGCGCGTAAATTTTTCTTACTTCCGGCTCCCTGCCGTAAAACTCATCGGCATTGCGGATCATGACGCGATTCATGTATGGGTTGCCGTGCATGGCGTCGTGGCGCGTCTCGGCGTCGGGTGCGGGCGGCGTTTTATAGGGACGCGTCAGCCGGAAACCGGGCTGTACCACTTCTTCATAGGACGATTCTGTTTTTGCCGGCGGCGGTGGCGGCGGGCTTGTTTTGTCCGGTTCTGCGGCGATTGCTTTTAGGCCTTCATCAGGCTCATCACCACTCTCTTCTGTTCTCCAGCTTAGGCGGTACAGTGCCAGCGGCTCCGATTTGCCCTTTACGCTGAACGTGCCCTGATAGCCGCAGCGGAAAGCTTCATCATCTTCTACCTTTTCGTACAGCGATTGCGACATCACAATCGTGCCCGCTTCGGTGTGTTTCTCAACGCGCGCCGCCACATTGACCACATCGCCGTAGACATCGCCCTTTTCGATCACGCCACGGCCAAAATGCAGGGCCACGCGCATGGCGATCTGATCGTCTTCCAGGCGGGCGCTGTTGTCCGTAAAAAGCAATTGTTGCATACGGATGGCGCAGCGGCAGGACGCGACGGGGTCGCCGAAAGAGGCCATAATGCCGTCGCCCATGGTTTTAATTACGGCTCCCTGGTGGTCTTCAATGATCGGGAACATGAGGCGGTTAAAGCGCTGTACCATCGCCCGGCCTTCAATATCGCCGCGCTTCTCAAAAAACTGCGTGGAACCGGCGATGTCGGCAAACATGATCACTACTTCGCGTTTATAGCGTGTCTCAATGAGCTTGTCGATTTTCTCACGATGTTCCAGCAATTCCTCAATGCCTTTGCTGGGCGAGTTGAGGCTGCTTTCCTGGCCGCGACCCTGCGCCCGGCCCTGGCGCACACGGATCAATTCGTCCTGCATTTCGCCAACCGTCTGAAAGCGCTGAGCCGGGTCTTTTTTCAGCGCCTTTTGTATGATCTGCTCCAGTACCTCCGGTGCGTCGGCCAAACGTTCGCGCAGCGGCACGGGCGGATCGTGGCTAATGGAGTAGAGGATGGCCACATCATAGTCACCCTTGAACGGAATGTGGCCGGTCAGCAATTCATACAAGATGATGCCCAGTGAAAAGATGTCAGAGCGCGGGTCAAGCTCATGGCCCTGCACCTGCTCGGGCGACATGTATTTCAGCGTGCCCACGCGGGTGCTTTCCCTGGTGATGTTACTGTTGCTGCCGCGCAGTTTGGCCAGGCCAAAATCAAGTATCTTGACACGGTCTTCCTTGTCAATGAGAATATTTTCAGGCTTTATGTCACGGTGGATAATGCCGGCAAAATGCGCCTTGGTAAGTCCTTCGCAGACCTGGCAGGCATAATTCAGCGCTTCGTCCAGGCTCAGCTTGCTGCGCTTATGCAATATCTCACGTAGTGAACGGCCATCGACATATTCCATTACGATAAAGGGCGTGTCATTATCCTCGCCCAGCTCGTAAATCGTAACGATATTGGGATGGTTAAGTGCGGCCACGGCTTGCGCTTCCAGCTTAAAGCGGCGCTTAAATTCTTCCTTATAGCCCGTTTTCTGGGAAAGAACTTTAACCGCGGCCTTGCGCATCAGGTTGACATCTTCGGCCAGATATACTTCGCCCATGCCACCCTCGCCGATCTTTTGTAAAACGCGGTAGTGTGATAACTGCTTGCCTATCATCAGGCCGTCCTGTAGGTGGAACGGATACGTTGAAAGATACGCTTCAACAGGCCCATGGGAGAAGAGTCGGAAAGCACGCCGATATTTCGGATCTCGGCTATAAAATTGGCAAAGGCCGGGGAGAAAAGCGTTGGCTTGCCGTTGCTGTATACGTAACCCTTGCGTTCCAGATCATGCAGCAGATAATGTTGCCGGGGATTGATCTTCTGGCCGCGCACGACTTTTTCCAGAATATGACGGTGCTCGCTTTCAAATCGCTCCCAAAGCAACGCAAAAAAAGACTTGGACTGTTTGTAAAAAGCCCGTTCAAATGCTTCGTCATCGGGTGGCAGGTTTTTTTCGCGGGAAGCGGCGCAGGCCAACTTGATCAGGTAAGGGAATCCGCCGCAAAGCGCCCACAGCTTGTCGCGCTGCGTTTCACTGATTCCGTCCAGCTTTGCCTGCATAAGATCGTTGGCGTCGTTTTTGTCCAGTCCTTTAATCATCATGTTGGTAAAAATATTAAAAAAGGGTGATTCTTCCACGTCTTTGGATACGCACAATTTCTGCAGATCAAGGTAAGATGTGGTGACGTATGCCACGTTGTAGTTGTTGGCCACGGAGCGCAGAAACGAAAAAAATTCAAGCGGAAATTCCTCGTTTTGAGTGATCAGGTTAAAATCATCAAAAAAGAGGATAATCTTTTTGCCCTGCTGCGTAAATTCCTCGGCGGCTTTTTTAAACCAGTCGTAACGATTGTCGTTTGCCGAAAGCTCATTCGAACCCGGCAAATGCGGCTGCATGGCCTTATGTAAATTTTGAACAAAGGCATCCACGCTTTTTATTTTCAGCTCACTGATTGAGAGGAAAACGATCGCATAATCTTCGGGCCGCCGCAGCATGCGCGCACACGTCTCTTTCGCGGCCAGGCAAAGCAGGAGGGAGGTTTTGCCCACTTTGCAATCGCCCACAAGCGAAACCGATTGCGGACGGGCGGCGCCGATGCGCGCATAGATTTTATTTACCAGCGAGCCGCGGCCAAATAACTGAGCCGGCTCTTTTATCGGTTGCAGGATTGCGCTTTCCATTCGCCTTTCTCAGAAGCTGAATTCAAAGCCCAGCGTGGGGATTACATCCGCGCGCAACCCGCCGTCGTTCAACGGCACAATGGCGTTACCGATGATCATCAGCGATTCCTTGGGACTGAATTTAAAACCCACCGAGCCGTTTACATTATGGTCGCTTTCAAAATCCGGAATATTGGTAAAACTAACGCGCTTGACGTAACTGGTCGTCGGAAGCCCGTCCGGTTCTATTGTGATGGGCTCCGGGAATTCCCGCTCCGCTTTTGCTTCGCCAATCTGATATTCTCCAAGAAAATCAACGGCCAGCGTCAGGGACTCGGAAAGCTTCTGGTCATAGCCGATAAAAATATCGATTTCATCGCGGTCCAGTTCGCCTGTCTTAATTTCATATCCAAGATTAATATGCGGCGCGAAATCGCCCAGCACTCTGGAGGCCACCAGCATCAGGCGAATACGGTCGTCGCCGGTGCCGAGGAAGTCCGGCTCCTCGCCTGTATCCAAACGGTATTCGGCCAGGGCTGCCAGATCCACGCCTTTGTCGCGCAGGATGTTGTATTTCAGGCGCAGCGCGATGTCACCGATTCCCGTGGCGTCATCGGCGATGGATGCGGGACGGGTTGTTAGCTGCGGTTCTTCACTTGTGCCCCCGAAATTATGGAAAGCCTGACCTGTTGCCAGATAGGTGTAGCTATCCATAATCGCCAGCGGGTCCGCTTTCAGACGCACATTTACAAAGGGTATGGCCACGCCAACATCAAGCCTGTCCGTTATACCGTAGGTGGTAAAAAAAGCAAACACCGTCGCCCGGATTTTAAGATTGAGGAAAAGCTCAATGGTATCAAACTCAAACGGCGAATCGCCAAGGCCGGGGTTGCCCACATCCTGGTGGATAAAAGTGAGGCGCACGTCTTCCGTGTCCAGGCCGCGGATTTTTGTAAAATCGATGTGCGAGAAATTGAAGCCGAAGTTAATGCGGTTGCGCCCGATGGTTTGCGCACGCTCGGCAAAAATAGGTCCCAGACTTGTAGAAGTACTGACCGGACGGCCGCTGGAAAAATCGAACGTAACACCGGCCACCGTGGAGCTTAGCGGGAAATTGGATACACTGCTGCTAATGAAATTATTCAGGCTGCTGATAATGCGCCCGCTGTTGGCCACGTTAGATGGCTTGAAGTGTTCGCCGTGGGCGCCGGGACTGCCTTCCAGGCTTACGCTCAGCAGTTCTTCGAAAATACCTTCCAACTGGTCTTGCAGCGTTTGCCCCTGCAGGGATGCCGGGATTGCAAACAGCATGACAAAACCCGTGAAATAGCGTAACACGCGCATAAAAACCTCCCCCTAATTTGGATTTATTATGTTCAGCGATTTTCAGAAATATTGCTGATAACCCAGCGTGAGCCCTGTTCGTTGAGCTCCATCTTCCAGATATTTTTGGATTGGTTACGGTCAGCGCCGTCAAAAAGGAGGTCCACCTCCACGGTGGCGCTGGCGGCGTCTTCTGCCTGCAGTTTTATAGACTGTATTGTGCGGCCGACACGGATGTTGTTAGCAAAATCAAACAATCGCTGCCAGTCGCTCTCCAGGCTCTCATTAAAGTTGGCATGATTGTTTCTCATCTTGGTAATGCTCTCTTCTTCAATGGCGTTAAGGTAGGCAGTGATCGCTTTGGTGATGCCAAGACGTTTGGCGGCGTATTCGGAGCGGGCCTGCTCGTGGCTCTGTAAAGCCGAGCGGTAGCTGTTTATGGCCTCCTGCGGATTGCCGCTTTCCAACTGCCTGTCTGCGCTTGCCTCATCTTTTAAAGCCTGGCGGAATACCGGGATGTTGTTGTAGTCGGCGCTGGCGTCGGATTTGGCCGAGCTGACCTGTTGTTTGAGCTGATCGGCCTGCGCGCGCAGATCGTTAAGCGCCTGGGCGGCGCCGCTAACAGCCTGGTTATACAATCGGGCTGCATCATTGTACTGGCTTATGGCCGATTCGTATTGGGCCGAACCGAGCGCGGCGTCTCCCTGACGTTCGCGGCTTTGGGCTTGTCCAAACACATCCGCTGCGTTTTGGTCGGCTCCGGCCTGTTGTGCCTTAGTGCGTGCATCCTGGGCGGCCTGCCTGGCAGAAACCGCGTCCTCACGGGCCTGGGCGTCGCGACGTGCCTGTGCTTCCTGCTGCGTATTGCGTGCCGTCTGGCGCTGCCGCTCTGCCGGACGTTTCACTTCGGATGCTTCTGTGGCCAGCGGTTTCTTTTGGGCTTCGGGCTGTTGTTCAGCTTCCTGTTGCTGTGTTTCTTGTGGTGGCGGTGGTGTTTCCGCTTGCTGTTGAGCATCCATATCATTTGAAGCGCTCATTTCTTCTGTTTCGCCGGCCTGGCCAATAGGCTCGCTTTGTGCGTCGTCTCCCGGCTGCATCAGCCACCAGCCGGCAACCACCGCTACGAGCAGCAGCGGCAATACAATCATTAATATTTTTTTAGCCCCGCCGCCTGCCGGCTTTTCTGCGCCCGGTTCATAAACCTGACTCACTACAGACGATGCCTGGCCCAGGCTGCTGACCTCCTTCATCACCCTCCAGATGGCATGGTCGCGTTTAATCCAGCGCCGGAAAAGGTCCATCTGGAAATTGTAGCCGTGCTGGCCCTTGGAAACATGTTTGTTATGATACAGCGTCTCAAGCGTAGTGTTGATCGCCTTTAGGGTCAGTTCCAATCCAAACTTGCGGCGTTTGGATTCTTTGATGATCTCTTCCGCGGTGATATAGGAGTCCTGCGTTTCCAGGATCTCAGCCAGCAGCGATAAAACCAGTTTGCGGTCGTCGCTCAGGCTGTTCCAGAAATAGATCATCTGCGGCAGCGGGTTGTCCAGTATTTCGTTGACGATCACTTCCAGGTCTTCCAACTGGATATGGGTTTTGCGCTGCTGGTTGACGTAATCAACAATATTCTGGCAAACCACCTGCGTGTAAAAAGGCTGCCCGGATGTAATACGGTAAATCGTATTCAGCACTTCCGCGTCATAAGTAATCTGGCCTTCAACCGGCTCCGTGATCAGGCGCAGCGTATCGGGCCGCGTCAGAAAGCTCACATTGCGGAACAGCGATTTGCCAAACAGGATGTGCCAGATACTGACTTTACGGTCTTCCAGCCGGCTGGAGCCGGTAAAGATAAACGAGACTAGCTTTTCGCTTTCGAGAATGCCGGCCAGGTAGGGGATAAAGTTTTCGCTGAGGCTGCCTTCCTCGATTTTGGCCTCAATAATCTCGTATTCATCGATCAGAAAAAGAATATGCTTGCCGGGGTAGGCTTTGTGAATGTCCTCCAGGAATCCGGAGAATGTTTTGTAGGAGCTGTCTTCGGACGTGCTGAAAATATCGGAATTAACGCCGCTGTCACTTTTCAGGCATTTGGCGGTTTCCTGGGCGAACTTTTCGAAAAACTCCATTTCGTTCTTCAGCCCGGCCATGGTCTGCATGTCAATCAGGATCGGTACAAAATTATCACCAAGACGGCCGCTCAGAATTTGAAATAAAATGGAGGTCTTGCCGCTCCGGCGTTCTCCGCATAAAACGATAATGTAGCTTTTGCCGCCGCTCTCAAGCTTGCGCCGGATGAATTCAAAATCATCCTCACGGCCATAAAACATGTCCTGCGTTTTTATGGGGTTACCGACGATGTACGGATTAGCAATAGGTTTAAACATGGGTAATTGCCAGGTTAAATTTGGAAGCTCCCTGCCATACGCCAAGCAGTCAAAAGGAATAGTCGCAAAAATACAGGCCGATTGTCCAACTTCAAAATATTTTATTTTTATAAACGTTATAATGTGATTTACACGAATTCAAAGCACAGAAAAAAGCGCGGGAATTTTGTGCGGGAGTTTCTAAAGAATGTTGATCGTGTTAAATTAGATAGTGTTTTATACAGCAAAAATGTAAGCGCTAAAAAACGAAGGGACTATCGTAATGGCCATCAATATTGCCGAACATCATGAATACCTGAAAAGGCACCTGGGCCCCAACCTGGCAACGCGCCGCGAAATGCTGCAGGCGATCGGTGTGTCTTCCATGGAAAAGCTTATCGACGAGACCGTGCCGGCGGGTATCAGGCTAAAAAAAGAACTGGATCTGGAGCCGGGCATCACTGAATTTGAATTTCTTAAAAAGGCGCGGGAAATCGCCGCTAAAAACAAGCTTTTCCGATCGTATATCGGGCTGGGCTACTACAATACCATCACGCCCAGCGTTATCCTCAGAAACATACTTGAGAATCCCGGCTGGTACACGCAGTACACACCCTACCAGGCGGAAATAGCACAGGGCCGGCTGGAAGCATTGCTCAATTACCAGACGATGGTGATCGATCTGGCCGGCATGGAAGTGGCCAATGCTTCGCTGCTGGATGAGGCCACAGCCGCCGCCGAAGCAATGACCATGCTTTACCGCCTGCGCTCCAGCGAGCAGGTTAAAAACGACGCGCTCATTTTCCTGGCTTCGGAAGATCTGTTTCCGCAAACACTGGCTGTTTTAAAAACCCGCGCCGTGCCGCTGGGCATTAAGCTTGAAGTTATGCCGCACAAGGAATTTTCGTTTTCTGATGATGTATTTGGCGCCATGGTGCAATACCCCTGCCGCGACGGGCGCATTGAGAATTATGCGGATCTGATCAAAGAAGCACACAAGAGCGAAGCGCGCGTTGCCCTTGCGGCCGATCTGCTGGCGCTGACCCTGCTTACGCCTCCGGGCGAGTGGGACGCCGACGTTGTGGTTGGCAGCTCGCAGCGTTTTGGCGTGCCACCGGGATACGGCGGTCCCCATGCCGGATTTTTTGCCACCCGCGAGGATTTTGTGCGCCAAGTGCCGGGACGCATTATCGGTGTTTCCAAAGACAGGCTGGGCAACAACGGCTACCGCATGGCGCTGCAGACACGCGAGCAGCATATCCGCGGGGCGCGGGCCACGTCCAACATCTGCACAGCGCAATCGTTGCTGGCGATTATGGCTTCCATGTATGGTGTTTACCACGGCCCGGACGGCCTGAAGCGTATTGCCGCGCGCGTACACCAGTACACGGTCATCCTGGAAAAGGCCCTTAAGGAAATGGGCTATGAGCAGCTTAATGATAACTATTTTGATACACTCAATATCAAAGCAAAGCCGCTGGTGATCTCAAAGGTTCACAAGATCGCCGCGGACAATAAAATTAACCTGTGCACCGTGGATGAAACGCATCTGACCGTGTCACTGGATGAAACAGTCTCCTTTAATGACATGCGCGATTTGATTGCCGTTTTTGCCGAAGCGGCGTCTGCCACTGCGCCACAGGTTGACGATGCTGAATTTGAAAAAGATGTTGAACTAAGCTGGCCGCACGATCTGCAGCGCTCGTCTGAATACCTTACACATCCCGTTTTTCACATGCACCGCTCGGAAACGCAGATGATGCGCTACATAAAGAGCCTGGAGAGCCGCGACCTTTCGCTGACCACATCGATGATACCGCTGGGTTCCTGCACGATGAAGCTGAATCCCGCCACGGCGATGCTGCCGATAAGCTGGCCGGAATTCGGGCAGTTGCATCCCTTTATACCGCAGAGCCAGGCCGCCGGCTACACCGAGGTGATAGATGATATGCGCCGCATTATCCGTGAAATTACCGGTCTGGATGACGTTTCGTTGCAGCCTAATTCCGGCGCGCAGGGCGAATATGCCGGGCTTATGGTAATCCGCGCCTACTTTGAAGACCGCGGCGAAACGCAGCGCAACATCACGCTGGTGCCCACTTCCGCGCACGGCACCAACCCGGCCAGCGCCAATATGGCCGGCATGCAGATCGTAAGCGTGAAATGCGACGAGAATGGCAACGTTGATGTAACCGATTTGAAGGCCAAGGCAGAAAAACACATGGAAAACCTGGCAGCGCTGATGATCACCTATCCTTCCACGCACGGTGTGTTTGAAGAGGATATTCGCGAGATCTGCGACATTATCCATACACACGGCGGGCAAGTTTATATGGATGGCGCCAACATGAACGCGCAGGTTGGTTTGACCAGCCCGGGCGTGATCGGCGCGGACGTCTGCCACCTCAATCTGCATAAAACATTCAGCATACCGCATGGCGGAGGCGGACCCGGCATGGGACCGATCGCCGTGGCCAAGCACCTGGCGCCATTCCTGCCGGGACACCCGGTTATAAAAACCGGGGGCGAAAAGGCGATCAGTGCCATTTCCGCTACGCCTTTTGGCAGCAGCAGCATCCTGCTGATCTCCTACGCCTACATGCTGATGCTGGGGGGTGACGGTATGCGTGCCGCGACCGAACAGGCCATCATAAACGCCAATTATATTAAGGAAAGGCTGAAGGGCCACTACGATGTGCTGTATGCCGGCAGGAACGGACACGTGGGGCATGAGATGATCATTGACCTGCGCCGTTTCCGCAAGGAAGCCGGGGTGGAGGTGGAGGATATCGCCAAGCGGCTGATGGATTACGGCTTCCACGCGCCTACCGTTTCCTGGCCCGTACCCGGCACGATGATGATCGAGCCCACAGAAAGTGAATCGCGCGAAGAGCTGGATCGCTTCTGCAACGCCTTAATTCATATCTATAATGAGATGCAGGAAATCGCCGCGGGCAAGGCGGATAAGGAAGACAATGTGCTGAAAAACGCGCCGCATACCGCCGAAGAGGTAACGTCGGATAATTGGGACCACGCATACAGCCGCGAACAGGCTGCCTTCCCGGCCGATTATATCCGCTTTAATAAATTCTGGCCGGCGGTGGCCCGTGTGGATAACACCTACGGCGACCGCAACCTGGTTTGCGCCTGCCCCCCGATGGAAGAATACGAGTAATCAATTACGAATTGGGGAATTACGAATTACGAATGGAAGAGACCCGGTGCAGTGGCCGGGGTGACAACGAATGTAGAGACGCAAAATTTTGCGTCTCTCTGTTCTTAACAAATTAATTGCCCCCGGAAACGGGAAAACGTTAAACAAAGAAAAAGAAGGAGCTGCACTATGGCGGGACGTGGATCAACAGGCAATGTAATCGCGGCGCTGGCCAGCTTTTTTATACCCGGATTGGGCCAGTGGCTGCAGGGGCGCTTTCTGATTGGCCTGATCATGTTTCTGGCTGCGGGGGCGCTGTGGTTTATCTTCATGGGCTGGATCATCCACATCTGGTCCATAATAGACGCCGCCCGCTTTAAAGGATAACCGGATTCTTTAATTACGAATTTGGGAATTACGAATTACGAATGAAAGAAAGAGGCACCCTGCATCATCTGGCATCCCGGCCTGTCCAGATATTTTTTATCGGGGTCGGCTGTGTTTTGCCGCACCGGGATCTACTCTCGTGAATGATAGTGGTTTAAGATAGAACCTGTGGCTTCGTTTTGCTGTGAAAACCCGAATTGGGATTAACGAGACACAGATGGGAATCGTCTCCGTTTTTTTTTGCAATTATTTGAATAAAAGCTAAAAGTTTCTAGCAAAAGCATCATGTTAAGACTGTTTGCATGTTTACTGTGCATAGTTGGCCTATTAAAAAGCGCATGGGCTCAGAGCAATGAATGGGAAAAAATGTTCCCACTTAATCAAGGAGACTTATGGGTCTATGAAGAGCGCAGCTCCGGCGGAGTTTTAGTGGCAACTGAATATAAAAAGGTTATAAGTGATACAATAATTAACAATAGATATTATTTTACTATTGAGCGTAAGCAAATCTTTTATGATATGTATGATGAAGACAGCATATTTTGGAGAATCGATAGCTTGAGCAGTGATGTATACAGTAAAAGTCTCTACGAAGAAAAAGAGCGCTTTTTTCTAAAACTTGACGTTGCTGAAGGTGACACTTTTCCTGATCCTGAAGATCCATGGGGCGGCTATTGGGAAGTAAGCGATGTATTTAATGAAAATGATCAAAAAAACATTATTTACAATAAGATTGGTTTAGTGGCTCACGGAATTTGGCTTGTTGAGAATTTAGGTATCTATGAACAGTACTACGAAGCTGGAGGATATGAAACATTGAGAGGCGCTTATATCGATAGTCAGCTATTTGGCGATACCACCTTTGTAACATCTATTAGCATGAACTCTAAGTCTGTTCCATCTGGCATAGCATTGTATCAAAACAGCCCCAATCCTTTTAATAGTAGTACAAAAATAAAATTTAGCGTGCAAAAGCCTCAGGAAGTAGAAGTTGCTGTTTTTGATGTTATCGGAAGGGAAGTCTTTAGTTTTGGAAAAAGGCACTACAATTTAGGTCACCATGCGCTGATTTGGCGCGGTACCAATCAAGCCGGAGAGGAAGTTAGCAGCGGTGTCTATTATTATGTTTTATCAAATGGAATACAAAGACTTTCAGAAAAGATGCTCTTAATCAAATAATGTCAATCTGCAGGCAAATCGGTTTCTAAATTTCCTGAATTGCATTAAACCAACCGTTTCCAAGCCCACAAATGGCTTAATAATAAAAAAAGGCGGGAAGCTCTTCCCGCCTTTTTCTTTTGGGGCTATGGAGGTCTTAGCTTTTGGTAGCGATGACCAGGTAGCGCATTTTCCAGAACCTGTCCGGATTGGTGATCTTTAATACGCTTTTCTGCTCATCTTTCTGAACCAGCTCGTAGGTGCCCGGCGCGTGGGTGCTTACCAGGCGCACATCTTCACGGGCGGCGTCAATTTCGATGCTATCCATCATGGTGATGTCAGCAACGGTAAACATCTCCTCTTTCAGCCTGGGTGATACAACAGCGGTTTTACCCAAGCCCAGGATACCGCCTTCATAGGTGATCACTTCGCTCTGCTCCAGCTCTTCGTCGTTACCTATGATGTAGTAGGCCGTATGCAGACGCTCAGTTTGCTCGTCGATCAGTACATCACGTTCCTGCAGCGCGTAAAGGGCTTCATCCAGATCTTGGTTCAGCGAATCTACCTGCGTACGTAATTGAGCTATGAACAACTCCTTTTCCTGCAGCTCGTTGGTCAGCTTCATGATGGTTTCTTCAAAAGCGGTGCTCTGCATTTCGGCCTGGCTGGCTTTTTGGCGCAGGGCGCTAAGCTTCTTTTTGCTGCTCATAATGTAGCTGTCGATGCTGTTCAGGTTATCAAGCACCTTGTTGCGAATGTCGTTTTCCTGGCCCTCTTCCATTGTTTTGGAATATTGGGTGATCAGGCCTTCGCGCTTGCGAATGTTTTCCAGGTTTTCGTACACATCGTTCAGCGTAGTAGTGTAATCCTGCAAAAACGTATCTTTGCTGGCGCTTTGCTGCTGCAATACATCGTTTTGCGTTTTAAGCTGATCAATCTCCTGCTGCATCTCCGTCATTTTCTGCTGATTGCAGGACGACAGGACAAGCATGCCCGCAAAAATAAATATGAATAACTTCATCTCACATCTCCTTTAATTTCCAGTATTGGTTTGTATTGTCTACGGATTCAAAAATTATTTTGCCGCCATCGGGCAGGGAAACGCGCCCTTCGGGCAAACGCGGAATCTCAATACGGGCATCATCAAAAATGATTTTTCCCGTACCCTGCGAATGGTCGCTGTTCATGGTCATCGCATAACTAAAAGTCAGCGTATCGTTAACTACCTCCGTTGTCAAAATTCTAAACGAAATAAGCTGCATCTCCTCGTGGACGTTGGCGAACCCCATATAGCTGGCCCGGAAATCAGCGCTTTTAAAAGCGAATATACGCCTGTCTTCAATCCGGATTGTATCTGCGGTGGCCTCAACCCTTTCCGTTTCTGTTGCAAACTGTGCTGCCACAAAGCAAAACATGGTCAGCACGGCTGCCAGCATACGGATCATACCTGCTCCCTCATTGTGCAATTTTTGGCTCTCCTTAGCATCAACTTACATGCCAAACCTTGATAAATGTCAAACAGGGCTAAATAGCCAAAAGTATTGTCGGATTGTTACATTACTAAGTGTGCATGATTTGTACATGTGCGGCCTCTGCTTTAATTTTGCTGAAAAGATCGCAAAAAAGGAGGATAACAATGCCGTCGTTTGACATCGCTTCCGAACCGAACATGCACGAAGTAAGCAACGCCGTGGACCAGGCCAACAGGGAAGTGACCACCCGCTTTGATTTCAAAGGCAGTAACGCCGAATACAGCATCGCCGATGGTGTCATCAATTTGCAGGCCGACAGTGAATTCCAGGTGAAGCAAATGCTGGACATCCTGCGTTCCAAGCTGAGCAAACGCAATGTGGACCTGAAGTTCATCAAGCCCGGCCCAATCCATGAATCGGGCAAAGGCGCGCGCCAGGAGCTTACCCTGCAGCAGGGCATCGAAACCGAAACGGGCAAAAAGATCAGCAAGATGATCCGTGATACGAAAATGAAGGTTCAGGCTTCCATCCAGGGTGATAAGGTGCGTGTAAGCGGCAAAAAACGCGACGACCTGCAGGAAGTAATCCAAATGCTTAAAGGCGCTAACCTGGACATACCCCTGCAATTCGAAAACTACCGTGACTAAGAGCGGATTGGTAAATTATTGAATTGATGAATTGTTGACCTGACTGTCATCCCGGTCGGCGACCCAGCCGCACCGGGATCTGAGCTGCAGAGTGACGCAAGCTCAGATCATGATCATGAGCACGATCAAGATCAAGATAGGGCTTGAAAACATTAACACATTAACACATTAACACAATAACACTCAAACACGTTAGCACCTTTGTTTAACGCTACTTTCCGCTTTTACGAAGAGCTCAATGATTTCCTGCCGCAACAGCAAAAGAAAAAGGACATTGAGTACACTTTTGAAGAAAGCCCTTCCATAAAAGACCCCATTGAGGCGCTGGGCGTGCCGCATACGGAGGTGGAACTGATTGTCGTTAATGGCGAGTCCGTGGGCTTTGATTACCGTTTGCAGGATGGAGACCGCGTGGCCGTTTACCCGATGTTTGAAAGCCTGGATATCTCTTCGCTGGTGAAACTGCGCGAAATGCCGCTGCGTGACCCGCGCTTTATCTGCGATGTGCACCTGGGCAAGCTGGCCCGCTATCTGCGCATGCTCGGTTTTGATACCCTGTATCGCAATGATTACAGAGATGCCGAGATCGTGGAGCTTTCTGTGGAGGGCCGTCGCGCGGTTTTAACCCACGACCGCAAACTGCTGCACCACCGCGTGATCACGCACGGCTACTGGGTGCGTTCTCCCGACCCCCGTGACCAGGTGGAGGAAGTTCTGCGCCGCTTCGACCTGCGCAACCTTATCCAGCCGATGCATCGCTGCCTGGTCTGCAACGGTCTGATTGAGGAGGTGGCTAAAAAGGATGTCCTGCACAGACTCGAGCCGCTCACCAAAAAATATTATGATAAATTTTACCAATGCGGCTCATGTGGCAAGGTCTATTGGCAAGGCAGCCATTACCAGCGTATGCGAAGGTTAATCGATACATGGGCGCAGGGTTAGAACCGATAAATGGTTTGCATTTTTTTAAATGCTTAATAAGGCCCATGACTGCAGTCGTAGGTTAATTTTCTCGTCAGGAAATCACCACAGAACTTATTTGCAGATTAAGCTGTGCTAACCCACGACTTCAGTCGTGGGGTTTAATGAATGCGCGGGTATCCCAATCACTCCTTAATCATTACCAGCAGCATTTTAAAACGCTCGCTGCCGTCCAGGGCGTGTGGTATGTTGGCCGGGAAGATGATGGCGTCGCCGGCCTTCATGTCATGGGTTGTATCACCGACCTTTACCGCGGCCCGGCCATCCACAATCTGGCACCAGGCATCAAACGGCGCCGTGTGTTCGCTTAAGCCCTGGCCCTTGTCAAAAGCAAACAGCGTGATGTTGCCGTTTTTTTGTTTGAGCAGCGTTTTACTGACCACCGAGTTTTCCTGGTAGTCGATGAGCTGGGCGATGTTTTGTGCTTTGTCCATTAAGTCTCCTTTATTAGTAAAGGGTGCGGTAGCATCTTTTTCATTTTCATTATCTTAATCATTATCAAATAGTCAAGCAGTCTTGTAGTCTTGCGGTCGTGAGGTCTTCTTGACTTTCCCGAATGCATTGGCAGATGACCGGACTTTTGCAATAATCTTGTCATTCCTGCGCATGCAGGAATCCATGCTCGTGCCATTTGGCCAAAAAAAGCTCAGAGTATGCCCACCTCGCTTTACATCGGTCAGGTCACGCTGGATAGACTCCTTCTATTAACTTTCTTTTAACTCTGTGTACCCTGTGCCACACTCTGCGTACTCTGTGGTTTCCCCGATTCCCCGCCCCCAAACTGGATAACCCCGATTATCGTCAGGCCCACGGCCATGGCTGCCGCAGCCGCCAGCAGTCCGTCAAAAAACATGGGGCTTATCATAAAGGGCGTCATACCAAGTGACAATTCCGTGGCCAGGAAACCGGTCCAGAACAGGAAGCTGCCCATCTCCGCCCAGTGGCCGCGCAGACGCAGCAGTCCTCGCCGTGCCAATAGGGCAATCAACCCCGCGCTTATAACACCAAGCAGTGATAAATGCAGGTAAGCGATCACCACGTGGCGGTTTTCGTAGGCCACGTTGTGCAGACCGGGAAATATGACCGCCAGCTGCGATAATACTTTCAACACAAAACCAAAAGCCGCCAGACGTAGCCACCAGCCCTGCATATTGGAAGGCGTTCCTTTAATAAGGCTTTTCCAGCCTCCGGCAGCGATAAGCCAGTACAAACCGGCCAGTTGCATCAGCGCGCCCAGCACCGCCGTTGCATGCACCGCAGGCCCGGGGAATAGATCAACAACGGATATGGCGTAAGAAGGGATCAAAGCTGCGGCCAGCCAGAAAAAGGCTTTCTCAGCGCGAACAAAGTTGTACGGTATCTTTGATTCATCAAGCGTCAAAACATAGAGACCAAGCAAGGCGAACAAAAACCAGCCGTTGTACTGGAAGTGCAGAAAAAAGTAAATCGCCGCAGGATACGCGGGTGTATCGCCCAGGCCCTGCGACATGATGTAGGCCAGTGCCCAGGGCCCAAAGGTGGATAGAAACATGGCCACAATGGCCACCTTCCAGAATCTGAAAGAGAGCCGACCGTGCCAGCCGTCCGCGCCGCGCCAGATTGTGATGACAAAAATATAGCTTACAAGCTGGAACAGCGACGACAGCTTAATGGACCAGAATGCGTAACCTTGCAGCAAAAAAGCGACAAAGCTGCCGGCCAGCAAAACCTGCGTAGCAATGAATTGTGTTTTAATGCGGTAGCGACTGCGTTTTTCTTTATCCAGGAAAAGCAGGGCCGCCGCCACAAATAGCAGGGTATACAGCCAGCCCTGAAAGGCGCTGTGCGAATGTGTGTGCAAAATGTGCTTGAAATCCAGCGGCAGGGAGAGCAGCCCCGACTGCACCGCCCGCATCAATACACCCAGCCAGGCGATCAGCGCCAGGTAAATAAAAGCAATCCGCACGCCGTGGCGCTGAAGTATTGTATCTGTTTTTATACCTGGGTTCACTTTGCTTTCCGCCTGCTGAAATGATAACACAAGAAATTTGAAAGATTTCTGCCAGAAATCAAAATAGATTTTTATACGCGTATGCCGGGCGAGAAAGTATGCGATAATAAAAAAGGCGACTCATAAAAACTAAAATCCGTATTTTCCTGTCTAAGGTAATATCACAAATCAAACGGAGCAGCTCATGAAGCGATTGATATGGTTACTTCTAATTTTAACGATCCCCCTCGTCGCCCAAAAACAGGGCTACTTTCAACAGGACGTTGAGTATAAAATCGACGTGACCCTTGATGTCCCGTCAAAAACCTATCACGGTTCACAAAAACTGACCTACACCAACAACTCACCCGATGAACTTTCCTTTATCTGGATGCACCTTTATCCCAATGCTTACAAAAATGAAACGTCGCCTTTTGCCCGCCAGGAAAAGGCCCTTGGCCGCGATGACTTTTATTTTTCCGATGAAGCCGAGCGCGGCTACCTGGACCTGGAAGAAGTGAAAACGGCCGGCGTTGATTTAGAGTGGGAGCTGAAGGAAGATGCCATCGATGAAGCAAAGCTTTATTTGCCGGAACCGCTAAAACCCGGTGAGAGCATCGAAATCGATCTTGTTTTTAAAGGTAAATCGCCGGCGGTGTTTTCGCGCTCCGGGCATTGGGGCAACAGCTACTTCCATTTTACACAGTGGTATCCCAAGGTGGTGGTGTACGACAAATACGGCTGGCATCCCGATTCATATTACGATGTGGGTGAATTTTATGGTGAGTTCGGGACTTTTGACGTGAGTATAACGCTTCCGGAAAATTTCGTGATTGAAGCGACCGGAGAGTTGCAGGACAATCCCGCGGAAAAAGCGTTTAATGATTCGATTATTGCCGGTACACAAAAACTTTTGGAAATAAGCGACGAAGAGCAGCGCGCCAACTATATTGCACGATGGAGAAAAGAGAGTCGTAAAAATACGGATTACGCCAAAACGAAAACGGTTCGATTCATTGCAAAAAATGTACATGACTTTGCCTGGTTCGTCGGCGAAGATTATATGATTCATCAAAAAGTGACGGAAGACGGCGTTTTAGCAAAAGCATGTGTTTTGCCGGCCAATGGCTACGATTGGAAAGACACACCGGAGTACATTGCAAAAAGCCTGTGGTTTTTTGGCGAGCGTGTCGGTAAATACAAGTGGCCTAAAGCCGTTGTCATTGATGGGACGCAGGAAACATTTGGCGGCATGGAATACCCGATGATTACGCTTATCGCGATTGATTACGCCAGCTGGCACAACCTGCTGGAGGGTGTAATCGCGCACGAAGTGGGGCACAACTGGTTCCAGGGGATGCTGGGCTCCAATGAGCGTGCTTCGGTGTTCTTGGATGAAGGGCTGACCAATTACCATGATCACCTTTACATGGAGCATTATTACGGCCGCTACAATACCACTAAATTCGATAGCCTGCTGGGCCCGCTGAACGTGCTGGATGATATCGGGCAATGGCACCTGGATTATTTGCAGTACAGCCAAATGGTGCTGCAACATACCATCCAGCCTATGAGTACGCGCGGAGAAAAATTCACACCGCAAAGTTACAGCGCGGCCAATTACGCCAAAGCCTACTTTATGCTCGGTTCCTTGGAATGGATGATGGGCAAACACGTCTTCGTAAAAGCGATGCACACCTATTTTGAGCGCTGGCATTTTAGGCACCCCGAGCTGGATGACTTTTGGCAGGTGATGGAAGAAGTCTCCGGGATGGACCTTGCAAAATTCCGCCACGAATGGATGGAAACCACCCATTACGCCGATTTTTCCATTGAAAATTATGAGACCGAAAAAACAGCGGAGGGCTATAAAACCACCGTATTTGTTTCGGACAACGGGACTATGCGCGGTTTGCCGGCCCCCGTGCACCTGGTTACCCAAAGCGGCGACACACTGGAAGGACGCTGGAGCGGTAACGAGGATGAACCGGTTGTATTCGAGCATCAGCAGTCGCTAAAAAAAGTCGGCGTTAATCTCAATTACCTTTTTTACGAATCGGATTACCTGAACAACGCGGGCCTGCCCGATTTTGAGTTTACCTTTCTGCGGCCCATGCCCAGCTTTGAAAAATACAAAGTCGTCTTTTTTCCTTATGTGGGCTATGAATATTTTGAAGACAAAATGCGCCTGGGCGGCGGTTTCTGGGGCGGCAATCCCATTTTAAAACATTACTTTACAAAGGGCAGCGTTTATTACGGGTTGGGCTCATCAGCCATCGGATACAGCCTGGCATTTGAGCACCGGCTTCCCGGGTTTATTGCTAACTTCAGCGATTTTAATGTGGGCATTTATGACAAGGACGGGTTGAAGCGTATCAGCACCGGCCTGAAGACTACCATCCGTTCTGCGGAAAGTTTTCGTTTCCGTTCCCGCGTGGGTGTTGAACTGGCCACGGTTAAATTGCACGATATGGTTTACCACGAACCCGGCATCTACCAAAGAAGCCGCTATACCACGGCAAAAATCAAATATGAAGGCCGCTGGCGCTACATGCTCTGGAAATCGGACCTGGATATATCGCTTGAAAAAAGCATCGATGCCTTTAATTCCACGGCGGACTTTACAAAATTTGAATATGCCCAAAACCTGCCTGTCGACCTGGCCCGCAATATCGTGGCTACGCTGGATGTCTATGCCGCGTCGGTTTCGGGAGATGCCATTCCTTCGCAGGAGATGATTTTTGCCGGCGGCGGGGTTGATCCAAAGCATGAAGAATTTGTTCCGGCCTACCGCGGCAGTGCCGGTCCCTTGCGTCATTTTTCTATGAATGAGGGGATGAAGATGCTGGGTTACAGCAGTTACAGGCGTACCTATCTCAAAAACAATGCCGGTTTTGCCGCCGGCCTGGAGTTTGATCTGCCGCTTGTCCCAAAAGTGTATGGTCGGGTTGGGTCATTGGCTGCAACGTTGGACGAGATACCGGACGCCCGCTTTTTTGCCGAGACTGGTGTAAAGCTGGGCGGAGAAGCATTTCAGTTGATTTTCCCCGTTTACATCAGCGATCCTTTCCCGGGTGAAGATCGTCTTGATTTCCGCTTCTTCTACAGTTTTGAATTGCCGTTGGACTTGTAGCTTTGGCCGGGGTTAGCCGGAAAAAACCGTATGGTAAGCGTCGCTGATTTTAACGCCGCTAATCTTTTGGAAACGCCTGTTTGATTCGCCGTAGAATTGGGCCAGCTTTTGGCGCAGCATGTCGGGCAGGGTGTAATCCACTTTGGCATTTCCTGCCAGTTGCTCTGCCCAGGCGATGGTTTGCCTTTTGTGGATCACATCGCGGTGGATAAATTTTTCATCCCAGGGCCAGCCTAAAACGTCGGTGATGTGATGCTTGATGCGGTGGAAGTTGGCCCCGCGGCCCAGCAGGTCGTTGCCAATTTCGTGGCGCACCCGGGCGTTGAGTTCACGTTTTTCAATCAGCACCGCGTCGGTTAGCGGATCGTTTTGGCGGGGCAGTTCGTGCTGTAGGTAGTCCACGCCCAAGAAGTGCGCTACTTTTTCTATCAGTAAAAGACGGTCGCCGTTTTTGACCAGTTCGCCGTTTGCGGCGCGTACCTCTTCAATGGGCAGAAACAGAAGATTGTCGCGGCCAAAGTGTTGGGCGTACAATTCGTACATGCGATCATAGCAAAAATCGCTCAGGAAATTGCGGTCCTGCATCAACCAGGCGCTTTCGGCAAATTGCTGGTAGCTGCCGGGGTAACCCAGGCGCACGCTCTCGCGGTACAGCGACCGGAACAGCGCTTCCTGGCTGCGGATAATGGCGATGATTTTCGCGTCCCCTTCAAACAATTCGGCCACGCGTTTGGCTTTGGTGGTCACGTCGCGCATGTCCGGTGTAAAGCTAAAGGAGAGCAACTCCAGCGATATACCAACCGCACGCTTTTCAGAATCATTTTCCGCTTTGGCAAACCAGTTTTCAAAATGACGTTTGTTTTCTTTTTGCCGGCGGCTGTAGTAAAAGTCCTTGGCGTAAATAAGGTCGTTTTCACAGATACGGCTGATGTGGGCGTCTATGTAATCGACATTGCTGCCAATACCAATGCCCAGGTGCAGCAGTTGCGGGTGCGGCTCAAAAAAACCCCGCTGCAGCGCGGTGGAAAGATTTTTGGGATAGCCGATGTGGATGTAGCGTGTTGCCATTATTCCCCCGCAAAGTCAGCCACGGCATAACCGATGCCGCTGGCGCCAAAACCGTTGCCGTTATAAAAAAGGTAGTGTTTGCCGTTTAACGTATAGCCGGTCGTATATTCCATCATCACCGAGTCCCAGCCGTCGGCGGAAAACTTTAGATTCATTTTGTCATCCATGCGTTGCCAGTGCACGCCGTCGTCCGATTCGGCGTAGCCCAGGCGGTAGCTTTTGGCCGGGTCCTTGCGGTAATCCACGCTGTTGCGGTAGCTGTAAATCATTTTGTAGCGATTGCCTTCACGGTAAACGTAGGGCTTGCCGATGGCTTCGGTGAAATCGTCGTAGTCGATGCAGATGGTGCCGGGACGGTGCCACTCTTTGCCGTCGGGCGAAGTGACGTGGCGGATCAGGTAGAGCGGCTCGGGCCAGTCGTGGATCATCTTCCAGCCGGTGCAGGAGACGTACCACATGTGCCATTTGTCGCCCTCCTTCAAAACCCAGGGGGCTGTATTAAAAAAGGGTTCATGGATGGAACGGTCGCGCACCGGACCCTGCGAAACGCGCTTGAAAGTAACGCCGCCGTCTTCGCTCACGGCCAGCCCGATGCTTAGGCGATAGGAAACGGTCACCTGCGGGTTCCAGCCGATGTAGTAGAGCCATTTTTTGCCGCTGCTATTCACGATGCAGGAAGGCATTATGCCGTTGTCATCAAATGTACCACGGGCGCCCAAATCCATGATTGGTTTGTCGTGCTGGTATAAAACGTTTGAGGGCTTATTTGCCTCTACGTCAATAAATGTGGGTGTGCTGCGGCCTTTTTCGTCACGGCCGGCAAAGTAAATGCGGGCGCGTTTTTCATTCAGAAGGTCTGCCACAGGTAGGGCGGCGTGACTTTTTACCACCGGGTGTTTTTCATCAGGGCAGTAGATATTGCCCATTTTTTTCCAGTTCATACTTTTTCCTTTAATAACGATTCGCCATCAAAACCATTTTTGTCTTCCAGAAAGCACGTGAGAGATCCGGGAGCCTGCCAAACCCGGGGATCCCGGCGCGGCTCGAGCGCCGACCGGGATGACAAGTAAAATTCTTCTCATCATGTTATTTCATTTATTCAAATACGCTACCATTTCCGCCGCGGCTTGCGTGATTGTTGTCGGGCAGGTGATGCCCAGCTCGCGCTCGATTTTTGTTGAGTCCAGTTCAAAGCTGTTTTCATTCTCCCGGCCCGGCTTTTTTACGATCTCTACGTCGTTCACCGCTTCGCGGATTTGTCGCGCCATCTCCACTAACGAGGGATTACTTCCACCAAGGTTATAGAGGTTATAATTTCCGGGCAGGTGCGCATCGAGCAGTTTCTGTATGGCCATGGCGACGTCACCGGTGGCAATTTGCGGTCTCCGCTGCCGCCCCCCCCACACTTCGATACGGCCGTTTTCCAAGGCAGCTTTCAACATGGTATTTACGATAAAATCGTAGCGCATACGCGGGGCCGGACCAAAAGCCATAGCCAACCGTAAAACAATGACCTGCATGCGCTTTACTGTTTCCCGTAACAACCGTTCAGCCTCAACTTTGCTGTCCGAATAAGGCTCTTGAGGGTTCACTGCCAGAGTTTCAGTCAGCGGCTCGCGGTAATCGTTGCCGTAGACGCCAAATGTGCTGGCAAAAATAAAGCGTTTTATACTGCCGTTAAGAGAACCTAGAAAGCTTCTAAAGTGCGTGACGTTACTGCTACGTGCGGCTTCGGGATCTTTCTGTCCGGCCCGGCCATCGGAAACACCTGCCAGGTAAATGACGGAGTCGCAACCGTCGAGGCTTTCCTTCACAACGGTGCTGTCGCCGACGCCGCCGCGGAAAAAATGCTGCCCGGGGTGACTGAAGGCAGGGGGCATTATGTCCAGGATGTGGACGCCATGGCCGCTTTGTAAAAGTTGCTGACTTATGGCGCTGCCCAGGTAGCCACTACCGCCGGTAATCAAGATTTTTTTCTCGTCGCCTGTCACTTCAATCCCAGTAGCCTGTTTTTTTGATCAGCGCTTCATAGTCGCCGCGGGTAACACCCACGACCACTTTGTCCCACCATTTGTTTTTGCGGAAATACCACTGGCGCTGGCGTCCTTCTTCCACCCAGCCGCATTTTTTAATGTAGACGCCCAGCGAGGCCTGGTTGTATTCGATCATAGAACCATCCAGCCGCTGCAGACCAAGTTCTTCAAAGGCATAGCGCATCACGGCCAGAATCGTATCGGTGCCATAGCCCTTGCCGCGGATGTCTTTATCCCCCAGCATCATGCCGTGGAAAGCATTACGATCTTTCCAGTTGATATCCACCAGGTTGGCTGTGCCTATCAGTCCCATATCCGGCGTTTCAATGGCAAAGCGCTGATGGTTGGAAGAAACCGACAGGCGGTTGAACCATTCCATCTGGTCCTTTGCCGAAGTGGGAAAATGCCAGCCTGCCAGCAGGTAACAGATCTCCGGCTCATTGGCCCACTTTTGCAGCAGTTGTAAATCGTCTTCTTCGATGGCGCGCAACAGCACGCGTTTTCCGCGGATGTTCATTTTCTTTTCCGTGTTAGACCGGTTTGATTTCAGCCCCTTATCTTCGGTCGGATGTCAACTTTCTTGATTGTTTTTGGAGAGTCTTGATGTCCTGAGGTCAGGCGGTCTTGAGGTTTGTACTATCGTGATCTTTCTTGCCATGCCAAAGGAAAGAAAACGAGAAAAAGAGGAAAGTAAGCCCTCCCTAAAATTTAGGGAAGGGGTTTGGAATGGGTTTAATAAGGGCTTGGGTTAATGCCATCCCTTCGGGATTGAAGGATTTTGTGCTGCTCCTGGCTATAATCCTGCCACGCCTTCGGCGTTTGGCGTGCAGGCAAAGCAGCTATTACGCCAAGCACGTTAACCCACGACTTCAGTCGTGGGATTTGATGCAAACAAGATCTGCCTGGCAACCGATTCATCGGTTTATTATGGCGGCTAACTTCTCTGTAAACACCGATAAATCGGTCCCTGACGTGTAGGGTAAAAACGTTTTTTATAAACGGTATTTTGCTTTAGCCGTAGATTAAAGAGAAAGATCAAGAAAAGGAAAAAAAGCCCTTCCCTGAAGATTAAAGGAAGGGCTTGAGATCGGTTCGAAAAGTCAATACAAGCCTACAGTTTCAGACCCCATTGTTCACGGGCCGCTTTTTCCAGGTCTTCGCGGAATTTGGGATGGGCGATATCTATCAATGCCTTGGCCCTTTCACGCAGGGTTTTGCCGTGCAGTTCGGCCACGCCGTATTCGGTAACGATGTAGTGCACGTGGGCGCGGGTAGTAACCACGCCGGCGCCGGGCATGAGTGTCGGGGCAATACGCGAGATGCTGTCGTTGCGCGCTGTAGACGGCAGGGCTATAATCGCTTTACCACCTTCTGAGAGGGCCGCGCCGCGGATAAAGTCCATCTGGCCGCCCACGCCGGAGTAGATTTTTGTACCCATGGAATCGGCGCAGACCTGGCCGGTGATATCCACCTGCAGGGCGCTGTTTATGGCACAGACGTTTTTATTGCGGCGGATATTGCTGGTATCATTTACATATTCCACGTCGAGGAAAACCACTTCCGGGTTGTCATCGATAAATTCATAAAGACGCTTGGTACCCATGGCAAAACTGGTAACTACCTTGCCGGGGTGTAGCTTTTTGCGACTGTTATTAATGTTGCCTTTATCCAGCAGGTCCAGCACGCCATCGGAGAACATTTCCGTGTGAATACCCAAATCCTTGTGGTTGCCCATGGCTGCCAGTGCCGCATCAGGTATCGCGCCGATGCCCATTTGCAGGCAGGCTCCGTCCGGAACCAGGTCGGCGATCAGCTGGCCGATTTTGGTGGTGGTGGCATCTTGTTCTGCCGGCGCGTGCTCGTGGATGGGCCATTCCTGCTCCACATAGCGGTCAAATAAATCCAGGTGCACAAAGGAATCGCCATGCGTGCGCGGCATGTTTGGATTAATATGGGCGATTACCCGGTCTGCTTTTTCGATGGCGGCTTTTGTGGCCTCCACGGAAATGCCCAGTGTGCAGTTGCCATGCTTGTCAGGTGGTGAAACATGTACCAGCACCGTGTCCACGTGCTGATAATTGCGGCGGAACAGCTTAGGTACTTCCGAAAGAAAAATCGGCACATAATCGGCCTGGCCGGCCTGCACCAGTTTACGTGTGGGAGAACCTACAAAAAAGCAACGGTTACGAATATGACCCTCGAGCTCTTCCGCGTCGATCTCACCGGGCTGCTCGGTGTGCAACTGCATTACCGTCACGTCTTTTTTATCATTTTTAATAACATGCTTGTATAAAGAATCCAGCAATAAAACAGGTGTCGCGGCCATAGAGTGCGTATAAATCCACTCGCCGGATTCAATAATGGAGACCGCTTCCAGGCCTGAATTGACTTTTATAGGCGTCATTTTTTGTCCTTCCTTAGCATTTTCGGTTTGTTGAAATTTTCAACGTATAACATACGAAGAGGAACACAAAGAAGGAAACGCTTTCGGCGCTTCTGTGAAGAATTTTATAGGGCTCATTGCCCGGCTATGCCGCCAATATCATTTTTAATGCGGAAGATGTAATAGGGTGCCTGATCCCGGATATGTTGGCGGCTTTGCAGCACAAGGTGCGGTATAGCACTGTCGGCGATATAAAGATAGCCATCCGGCCCGAAAGAGAGGGCATCTGCCCAGCGTATGCGATCACTTTTTACGAGCGTTTCCAGTTTGCCCGAACGTGTGCGCCGGATAACAGCCCCGTGTTCCACGTCGGTTATGTAAATCTGACCCAGCGTATCGGCGCTCATGCCGTCATTTAGCGGCTTGGGCCCCATGTTCTGCACATGGTGTTTCAGGCGCTCCGGAGCAAGCAAAATAGCAGCTAGCGGTATCTGGTATATACGGTCATGGTTCAGGGCGGCATAAAACAGCAAGCGGTTATCCGGTGTTATGGCGATTCCATCCACGCCCACACGAAAATTAACCAGGCCACCCAAAAAGCGCATTTCCCTGATCGGGGTTTTGATGATCCATTCCTGGGGCATCACCGAAGGGTGCTTTTCCAAAAGACGTTTTGCCCGGCGCTGCTGCACATCGTAGTGGACCAGGGCCGGCCGCTGATTCCAGAAACCGGCATCCGCGATGAAGATATGGTTACCGCTGCTGTCTATCTGCAAGTCCTGCAGAAAAGAACCCAGCGGGGCAATGCTGTCCGGGAAAAGGTAGCGGTGAACAATGTCGCCGCTTGGCAGGTCCAGTGCCACAAGTTGCGGCGTTTTCAATCCGTGCATGCCGTGATCAATCAGCCAGAGCCTTTGCTGCCTGTCTATGATTACGCCCAGCGGCGTATCGAGCAATGTATCCTGCACAGCAGCCGCCGGGAAAGGCTTGGGGGCGTCATTTGCCCACTCGTAAACCTTTGGCCCCGGCGGGCGTGCCTCGGGATGGATGGTATAAAAAACGCGTCCATCGGCGGAAACGGCCACATTGCCAACCGGCTCAGGGCTGGTTACCACTGCCTGCAACGCGGAATCGGGCAGCAGAGGTTGCGATGTCAGATCGGGGTAGCCTGTGCCGCTGCCGTAACGCCCGGCAATAAAAACAATCGCCGCGATAACAATAACCGCCAAAACCGCAAAAACGCCCAGAATTACCTTTATAATTTTCATCGACAACTTTCCTCTTAACAGTCCCAAAAATCAGAGGGGATTTACAAAATTGACACGAATTAATAATTTTAAGTGTTATTAATATCCTCTTTTGGCCAGGCAATCCCTTCAATAAATGCATAGCCCGGCAGCAAACAACCATTGTTTTTTTAAATAGTTTAAAAAAATTCAGACAGAATTAAAGTATCGACAAAACAAAATGGTGCCCTTTTTTCATCGCACTGTCAACATGCCGGGTGCATAAAAAAATTACGGGGTTTCAACAAAACTCCCCCGCACCTAAATTAAGGACCCATTCGCGGAGGCTTTTATGAAACGCATACTTTTGGTTTTAGTGGCGCTGGCGTTGATTGTTGTTGGCGGTTTGGCTGTTTTTATCTACAGCGTGGCGCGCGGCAATGTGCCCGAATATCAGGCTCGCCTGCTGGCACCTGCGTTGGCGGATTCCGTAAACATACACTGGGATCAACGGGGTGTGCCCCATATTTTTGCTGCTCACGAAATGGATGCTTTGTTTGCCCTGGGCTGGCTGCATGCCTCGGAGCGTTTTTTCCAGATGGATCTGACACGCCGTTTTGCCCAGGGGAGGTTAAGTGAGTTGCTGGGCAGTCTGACGCTTGGTGCAGATAAAGACCAGCGGCGCATAGGTCACAGCCGTCTGGCGCGCGCGGCCCTGCCGAATTTAAAGGACAATGACAGAAAACGCCTGCAAGCCTACGCCGACGGTATCAACTTCTGGCTGGAAAACGCGGCATCTTCACCTTTTGAATATTATATCCTGAGAGCTGAAACGGAGCCCTGGAATGTTTATGACTTGCTGACTGTGCAGAGCTTCCAGTCCTGGTACTCTGACGCACTGCAGAATAAAGATGATTTTCTGTTGCACCTTTACCGCAAAGTGGGCGCCGATACCATGCGGCAACTGCCCATTTTCTACCCCGAAGACGCGCCGTATACCCTGCCGCGCGAGGCTTTGAGCATGCTGCAGGACCCGCGGCGCTATTTCGCCGAAAAATTTATCAATGGTTTCTTGCCGCCCCTGATGACGCGGGCCAGCAACGCCTGGGTGGTGGCACCTTCCAAAAGCGGCAGCGGTAAAGCCATGCTGGCCAGTGATCCGCATCTGCAAATAAACCGGCTGCCGCAGTTCTGGTTTTTTTGCGGCATACATGTGGCCGACAGCATCCGGGCCATGGGTGTGACCACGCCGGGCCTGCCCTTTATCGTGATGGGCAATAATGGCAGGGCGGCCTGGGCTTTTACGGCCGGCGGCGTGGACATCAGCGAATATTATGAAGAGCAGCTGAACCCGGCAGATTCGCTGCAATATCGTGTGGGTAATAGCTGGCAGCGCTTTGAGCTTATAGAAGAAACGATAGTTGTGGCGGGCGAGTCTGTAGTTAAGGATACAGTGTTGCTTTCGCGCCACGGCCCGCTGATGTTCCGGCATAATGAAAAGCAGGTAGCCTACACAATGCACTGGGCCGGTTTCGATGCCGATCTGTCGGCCGCTGTTTCCTCGGGCTTTGCATTATGGCATGTCGAGGAAATCGAACAGTTCCGCAAAATTGTAAGCCGGTTCGGAGCCTTGAATGCCAACTGGGTTTACGCGGACAGCGCCGGCAATATCGGCTACCAGCTGGGTACGCCTTTACCCATACGTCCGCATGACTACCGGAACCTGCCCGTTGAGGGAAAGACGATTGAAAATTATTGGACTGGCTACCGGCCGCTGGAGGAAACGCCGTTTTCGGTAAATCCTGCGCGCGGCTGGCTGGCAACGGCCAACAACAAAGCCGCATCTCCCGAAATACTGGGCTATGATATCCCGGGGCAATATTTCAATGGCCGCATTAACCGCTTGTATGAATGGCTGGACAACAGCAATAAAATGACAGTGGAAGATTTTAAGAAGATGCAGGCCGACGTGGTGGATGCGGTGTTGCGGGATTGGCAAAAAGAGCTGCCCTGGCCCAAGGATGAGAGCAGTTCCGATTTGATGCTCTTACGCAGCCGCCTTCAAAACTGGGATGGTACATCGGACCTGGAATCTTATGCGGCGGCTTTTATGAACCTGTTTGAGCGCACCTACACCCGCGATCTCTTTGAAGATGAGTTTGGCGGCTTCGCCACATCCATTCCGCAGCGCTGGGCTCTCAACGTTTTCCGGCAGCCGGGAAGCCTGTTCCATGATGACACGGCTACTGCCTCTCAGGAATCACGCGAGGATATGCTGCTGGCAGTTTTTGATTCGCTTAGGTCAGACGGGGAGCCGGCGAAATGGGGCGAGATCCAGCAATTGCGTATGGCACATCCTTTGGCGCAGGTGCCCGGGCTGGCATTTCTGTTGAGCCTGGAGTATGGCCCGTGGCCCTGGCCGGGTACGGAAAACACGCTAAACGCCTCCTTCTCCAGTTACAATCGGCAGAGTGGAAAATTTAATGTAATGATGGGTCCGAGCTGGCGCTACATTGTAGATTTCATTAATCCGCAGGAGGCGCTGATGATTTTGCCTTCCGGCAATTCCGGCCACCCACAGAGCCCGTTTTTTATGAATATGTTTGATGACTGGAAATCCGGAAATTACCACCGTGTTTCGCTGGACAAAACGCACATTAAAAATAATACGGCCTTTATAACTACCCTTACCCCCGTGGAGAATAAAGATGAAAAAAATTAGTTTTGCGGTGATTGCCCTTTTCGGCTGGATGCTTGGTTGCTCCGGACCGGAGCCGCTTGCCATGCAGGGCGAAACCATGGGCACCACCTACTCAATAAAGATCGCTACAACGACCAATGCGGATAAAGCCGCCCTGCAATCATCCATTGACAGCCTTTTGGAAGACGTCAATTGGCAGATGTCGACCTACATCAGGGAGAGCGAGATCTCGCGCTTCAACCGCCTGCCTGCCGAAAGCGCGTTTAAAATATCCAACGGCTTCCGCGATGTGCTGCGTGTATCGCGCCAGGTTTACGTGGAATCCGGCGGCGCATTTGATGCCACGATTGCACCGCTGGTGGACCTGTGGGGCTTTGGCAAAAAAGGTGACCGGATTGACCCGCCGCCTGCCGACAGCATCGCCCTGTTGCTGCAAAGCATCGGCATGGATAAACTGGAAATCGCCAATAATACGATCCTGAAAAAACACGCCGCACTGGAATTGGATTTAAGCGCCGTGGCTAAAGGTTACGGAGTGGACGCGGTGGCGCAGCTTTTGCGTAAAAGAGGTTACAGCGATTTCCTTGTGGAGATCGGCGGGGAAATGGTGCTGGCGGGTACGCGCTTTGGCGACGCCTGGCGCGTAGGTGTGGACCGGCCGTCTTCCGGGCTGGAGCGTCAGTTACAGCACATACTTGCTTTATCTGACAGGGCCATTGCCACCAGCGGCGATTACCGCAATTACTTCATTGCAAAGGATACACTTTATTCACACACGCTCGATCCGCAGACCGGGCGGCCCGTGCGCAACGGTGTAACTTCCGTAACCGTCCTTGCGGAAAATTGCACGCTGGCCGATGCCATGGCGACCGCCATTATGGTGATGGGTGAAGAACGCGGCCTCTCCTGGGTGGAGTCCAAACCCGATGTGGAGACGCTGATCATCCTGCGCGAAGATGACGTCTTCCGCGAAGTGGTCAGTTCCGGGTTTATGAAGTTTGTGGCGGATGAGTAAGAAATTATTGTGTTACGCGACATTCATGTCGCGCAACCATTGTACAAGCGCAATGGCATTCCCGGCTCCGATCGGGGAATCCGGAAAAGCACGATTTGGTGGTGACCGTGATTATTCTCGGCAAAAGGCGGGAACAAGTGCCTGTCATCCGGCCTGTCCAGATGTCTTTTATGGGGTTTGGTGGGCAGCCAACACCGGGATCTCCCTACGAGAGCAGTAAAAAGCCCACTGAGGGCGCGGAGGCTTAGCCCCTTACCAGACATAAATTTCCCAGAACCTGATCAAGACAAAGTTGTAAAAATCATTTTATCAATATCATCCGCCCGGTTAGCGTTTGGCTTTTTGACTTCAAGTAATAAATATATTCACCGGATGACAGATAGCTTGAATCAAATTCAAATTTATATGTGCCCGGAGGATATTCACCCAAAGCAAGAATTGCCACTTTTTGGCCAAGCATATTAAACACGCCCAGCTCAATCTGTTCTTTCCGGGCTAATTCAAATTCGATCGTCGTTAATGGATTAAACGGATTGGGATAGTTTTGTTTAAGTGTAAATGCTTTGGGTACAGCTTTAGAAACTTGTTCAAGCGAGGTTATGGTTCCCGATGTGTCTCCGTTAATCACGCTGCCGCTGATTATATAAGATGGCCAATGGTCTGCTTCTTTATATCTAAAAATAAAGCCAAATCCGGCAGCAATATGATCTGTTTCTATGAATGAGCCCCATAAGCTCGTATCGCCCAACTGTTGCCCATAGTAATCTATTTCCTTAACCACAGTCATCGCGCCCAAAACGTATGACCAATAGGTGTCTCTCAATACCGCGCGTTCCTGGCCACTTGTATCTGCATACGTCAGCCAGGTATCACCTGAATCCGCGTCCAGTTTATACTTTTTGATATTGACCCAGGACAATGGGTTAAATGGATTTCTTGTAACATATAGGCTCGTATCAATTAAATAGTCGGGCAATGTCTCGTCAGGAATAAAAGTGTGACCTTTAATAAATAAATAATGGCCTTCAGTTGCTACTGAATCCCTGATAAGCTCTCGTCTTTCTAGTCCGCTGTCCGTTGAGTATTCCCAAATATCCCCTATATGAAAAGGAAAAAAGTCTTCCGGTTCAAAATCCTGGGCTGCAAGCCCCGTTGCGATCGAAATTAAGCACATTATTTTTAGCATATACCACCTTTGTTGCTTTAAGATAACCACGCTGTTGGCATAAAAATACTACTTCGCCTGAGAAAAGCGCATAAAGATTCAGACCATAAAAAAAGGCTCCGCAAAGGAGCCTTTTCTTTTTAAAATTATTTCCTGAACCCGATTATTTAAAACGGTCCGGCTTGAAATCCAGTTTGTCGATAAAACGCTTATCGCGTCCCGGGTAGCCCAGGCTGGCCACTTTATCAAGTCCGTCGTCATCTTTGCTCAGGTAAAATTTTACATCTTCATTGTCACAGGCGCCGCAAGAAGCATCATCATGTCCCTTCTGGTGCAGGTGCTTACCCGCCGAACAGCTGTTCTGAAGCTGTCTGCCGCCTATAAACTTGCCGATATTCAGCAAAATCAGGGCGGCTGCAAAAAATAAAGGTACAAGTAAAAATTCCATGCTTTCTCCGCTGTTAATTGCGATTGCAAATGTACACTGTTATATAGACAAAGCCAAAATTTGTTTCTTTATTCCAGCACTGCGGATTCGGTTATATTCAGTGTCGCCTTATCGGCGTCCAGCTCAGCGCGGATGCCTAACGGCATTGTCGGCTTGTTTTTTATGTGGCCCAGCGAAAAGCCCAGGCAAACCGGAAAATCATATTCTCCAAGATGAAACTCGAGCACTTCTTCCAGGCTGAGATTGCGGTTAAACGCCGCGTCATCTCCCGGCCGCACCGAAGGCATTTTGTCGAAGATAACGCCTTTACAGCGATCAAACTTGCCGGCCATTTTCATGTGGTTCAGAATGCGGTCAATGTCGTAAGGTTGCTCTCCCACTTCCTCGAAAAACAGAATAGAGTCGTCGCTGTCGAACTCCCATGGTGTTCCCAGCGTGGCCTGCATCAGGGTCATGTTTCCGCCCATCAGTTTTCCTTCGGACCGGCCGCCGCGCAGTGTTAATATACGCGCGCTTTTTTGCAGATTGTCTTCGTAGGGGGCATCGGCAATCAACCCTAATGGTTTTGCCTCACTCAGTAGCCGCTGCATCAGGTCACGGGTGTAATCGGTAAACGTGGAGATGGCTACCGGCCCGTGAAAAGTCACCAGGCCCGTTTTCTGGTAAATACCGATATGCAGCGAGGTAATATCGCTGTAACCGAGAATGATCTTCGGGTTTTGACGGATGAGTTCATAATCCAGGTAAGGCAAAAGCTGCCCGCTGCCGTACCCCCCGCGTATGGCGATGATCGCTTTGACAAAGGGATCGCGGAACATGTCGTGCAGATCGTCCACACGCTGTTTGATGCTTCCGGCCAGGTAACCGTTCTGCGCGAAGATATGTTTGCCGGTTTTGACCTTATAGCCAAGCCCTTCCATTTTCTCCGTGGCTTCGATCAGTGTCCGTTTGCGCTCAAACAGCGACGACGCCGGTGTTACCAGGCCTACCGTATCACCATGTCGTAACGCCGGCGGCTTTATCAGATTGGATTGCGGTTTGTATGGAGCAGCTTTAAGTCCGGCACCTGCCAGCAAACCGGCCCAGAACGTATTGCGAATAAACGCCCTCCGTTGCATTCATGCCTCCCTTTTTCGTTTGCCGTGATTGTTCTGTTTTGTAAGGTTTAATTATATTGTCATTTTAAGTCCGGAAAACGTATGACTCAAACCCAAAAACGCCGCCTTCCTTATTTTTTCCTGATCGCCTTATTGCTGATGCTGTTTTTGCCGTTCATCGGCAGCCAGCCGCTTAATCTTTCCAAAGTCTTTGGTGACGCGTCTTCGCTGGACGCTGAGATTTTCTGGCAGATACGTCTTCCGCGCGTATTTTTCGCCTTTTGGGTAGGCGCGGGCCTGGCTTTGATCGGGGCCGTTTTTCAGGCGCTGCTGCGTAACGACCTGGCCACGCCTTACACGTTGGGTGTCTCTTCCGGCGGCGCGCTGGGGGCGGTTCTCGCCTTGAAGCTCAATTTGCTGTTCAGCTGGTTTATCTTTTCCACGGTAAGCCTTTTTTCCATTGCCGGCAGCCTGCTGGCCATCGGCATCATCTACTTCATCGCCGCCAGGGGCCGGATGATCTCCGTTTACACGCTGATCCTTGCCGGCGTGGCCATCAGCTTCTTCTTTTCCGCGCTGAACCTGTTTATCCATTACATGGCCGATTTCACAGAAACCTACCGTATGATCCGCTGGATGATGGGCGCACTGGATGTGGCCGGCTGGTCTTATCCGATTGTTCTCGCGCTGCTGGTGCTGCCACTGTTTGCCTGGTTCCTGATGCATTACAAGGCATTCAACATCCTGCTGGCCGGCGACGAAATGGCGCTCAGCAAAGGCGTAGAGGGCCGGCGTATCCAAAAAGTAGGTTTTATCGGCGGATCGGTGCTGGTGGGTTTTATCGTAGCTTTGTCCGGCCCTATCGGTTTTGTCGGCCTGGTGGTGCCGCATGTTATGCGATTGCTTTTCGGGCCGGATCACAAAGTTCTGTTTACAGCCTGCCTGGTGGGTGGCGGTGTTTTTCTGGCCCTGTGCGACAGCGCCGCGCGCACCGTGATCGCTCCCGCCGAGTTACCGGTCGGCATCATAACGGCGTTGCTGGGCGGGCCCTTTTTTGTTTACCTGCTTGTGCGCCGCAAAGATCACAGCGCGCTGCAGTAATCGAACTTGAAATCTTCTCCCGCCGCGTCTTCCAGATAATATAGACGGCAGGGCGCGTTACCTTCGCCCGTGGTTGTTCCTCTTTCCAGAAAAGCCATACCGGCTTCATTTTCATTAACAAAATAGATCTCGATTTTGCTGATCGACAAATCGTAACCCTGGCTGATTTCGCGGGCCATGGCCAGCAGGATTTCATCAGTAACCGTCGGCGGAATCAGCACGGTCATTTCCAGCTCCGAGACGTTGTTCAGCGAGATATCATGCAGGCGGCCAAAACGCAAAAAGGGCGCGCGGTAGCCGGCGGATTCTTTCTTTTGCATAATGGCCCTTGTATAAAGCTCCTTGCCGTCGGCTTCCAGGATGCGTATTTCCACCTCGCCCGGGTATACATGGTTTTGATAGTGCTCGCCTATTTTTTGCGCGTGGCGCCGGGCCATACCCTTGCTTTGGTAATAATCTTCCGGCAGCACCAGGTAGATCACTTCATAGGGCCGGTTTTCGTCTATGTACATGGTGCTGTTGTATTCCTGCAGGATACTGTCGCTGAAGGTGCTTGCGCGGCGTCCAAAACTCAGTTCTTCCGGCCCGATCAGATCGCTGCGCACCCAGCCCTGGCGGTTATTAACGGTAAGCACTTCGTACCAGCCGTTTTTATTGCGGATAACATTGACCGCGCTGCCGTCATCCAGGCTTGCAATGGATGGTGCTCCGTCGCTTGGCGCCTGGCGAAGTTGTACGTCATCACGGATGACAAAGCCTTCAAAATAGTAGGATTTTTCGGGAACGGGCTTTTCAGCTTCCGTGCCTTTCGTAGCAACCTTCGGTGTGCATGCCGTGTGCAGCAGCAGGCCCGCTGCCAGCAATAAAAACAATCGCATAAACATTATTTTCTCCGTGAAAATGTGCAAAGCCGCAAACTTAAAAAGGCCGAAAGTTTTATCCAAATGGCTAAAATTCTCTGGGCAGGCGTGTGTAGTTTTGCAGTGCTTCGGCAACCCGCGGCGCGTTCTTCTCGATCAGCCGTGAAATATTGCTAAGCTCGCGCGGATCGATCTCGGCTTGCGACTCAACCCGGATGTCTATTTTCGGCGGCCGGTCACTCCATTCTTGCTGCTCCGCTTCTGGAAGCCGGGCCATTTGCAAAAGCTGCTGCGTAAAGGTGAGGTTGGGGTTAATTATGCGGGTTATGTTAAAATCGTATTTCGAAGATAAACGCAGCATTTCTTCCTGGATGTAGCCGTAATGCGTGCAACCCAAAAACAGCGTAATGTCCCTTTTGCCGTTCAGGTTTTGGGCGATTTTATCAAACACGCGGGCCAGGATATCGGCAATGGCCGGGCTTTTGTCATCCAGTTCGATCTCCGATGCCAGCCTTTCACCGGAGATCAGAAGCGTATTTGTATCCGCCGTGTGGTAAGCAGCCGAAGCTATCGTTGTCGGCGTAGCCATAATGCATATGGGATCGGCCGGGTATTTTTCGTGTTGCAGCGCTATCTGGCCGCGCCCGACGGACACGATCTCCAATAGAGAAACGCGGTTACTGCCGGCAAAGTCGGTATGCGGGTAAATGGCTGAAAGCGTATTGCAGGCAAGGGCGATAAGATCCGCACTGTGCCTTCGTTGAAGTACTTTAAGCGCGTTGTTAAAAACGCTGACCTTTTGCTCCTGTGAAGGCATGGTATTATAGCCCTTGCCGTTTTCCGGCAGCGCGTTGAAAAAAACGAGATCAAAATGGTGGCGTCCCGTATAAATGCTGTCATAGTGCAGCTTGTTATAGAAGTCGGCCATAACGGAAATGCCACCCAGCCCGGAATCCGTAAAAACTATTTTAAAAGGTTTGATTGTTTTATCGCTCATACTACAATGTGCTCAATTTGCTGCGCCCAAACGGCATATCCGCGATTATTCAGATGCAGCCCGTCTTCCGTATAATCGTTATTCAGGTGCCCGGCATTATCTTTAAAAACAGGGTACATGTTCATAAATGAAAAGTCGCGGTTTCTGCATTCGTCCTCCAGAAAAAGATTGAGCCGCAAAATCTGGGCGGGATCGTGCGGGAAGTAGCGTGTATCAACGGGAAGCAGGCCCTGGACCAATACGTCAGCCGCCGGGAGCTTGGCGCGGACCAAATCAAAAAGCCGGCAATAACGCTCTGTAATGATCGTATCCCCGCGGCGTTCACCAACGTCGTTTATGCCGATCATTATAAAGACGCGTTGCGGATCAATCTGCCCCAGTGACAAATCCAGCCGTTCAATCAGCCCGTCGATATGGTCGCCGGAGATGCCGCGGTTGGCCGGTTTTTGATTTGGGAAAAAGGTATGTAAGGGAAACTCTTCAGTGATGGAATCACCCAGGAAGACAGAGCGTGCCGGGTTAACGCTGTCGGCTTTAAAAACAGCACAACGTTCATGCCAGTGATCGCTGCGCGTCATAAACCGGAGTTCTCCTGGGACAGCCTGTTGGAGATGGCCATTTCATCTTCGGCTTCCTGAATCATCCCTTTTTGCACATAAAGGCGTGAAAGGGCAGTGTGGGCAAGTGCGTCCTTTGGGCTAATCTCAATCCACTTTTTTACAACCACGATAGCTTCATCTACTTTTCCTTCACGGTTATAGCTTTCGGCCAGTGCGCTGTAAGCCGCTTCAAAGCCATCATCCATTTTTAAGGCCTGCTCAAAGAAATCCCGTGCTTTTTCATATTCCCTTTTAGCAAAGTGCTTAAAGCCGGAATTAAGTAATTCCTGTTTCGTCATAAAACCTCGATTGTTGACCAATTATAATTTGGTTGCCTTTTGAGTATTCTTTTTACTACATTTACCAATTCAATAAAAGCGGAAGTTTTCTAAAAATTCCCGCACGGTTTTTAATTTAAAAAGAAAGGAGTTCTGTTTAAAGCAGCATATTATTAATTGAATCCGGTATAAGTGTTGAAAAATGCGGGCCATAAAATAAGTGAATGTGGATCGGATCGTGTCAGAGGTGTCAACCCCGCAGTTGATTGAAAAGCAAAAAGCCGGTTTATTATTGCAGCGTCGGTCCTGCCTGGCAGAGCATCGCGCCCCCGATAATCAAATTGGCGTAATAGAAAGTTTCTCTTTTATCTTTGAAGCACAAGAAAAACAATAAACCTTTCACGACCCACCTGAAAATCTTACCACTTTCCTTATTCTAAAAATATGGCTCACAGCTTATTACGGATTGCTGTTTCCTTTTGCGGACAGTTTTTAACAGTATGATGATTTAGGAAAGAGCCCATGGAAAAGGATATTATTATTAACGCGACCAATGAAGAGACGCGTGTTGTAATCCGTGAAGACGGACGGGTTGTTGAGTTATTTGTAGAAGCCCCGGAACACGAGCGCATGGTGGGCGACATCTATAAAGGAAAAGTAAGCCGGGTTTTACCCGGGATGAAAGCCGCCTTTATCGACATTGGTCATGAGCAGAACGCGTTTCTGCATTTCTCGGACGTTAGCGCCGGTTTTCAGGATTTTTTTGCGGACGAGGAAGATGATGAAGATGATGATGACAATGGCCAAAACAATAAGCGCGGAGATCGCCGCAACGGTAAAAAGAAAAAATTTCACCGTCGCGGATTTGATGTTGAGCGCGAGTTGAAAAAAGGCCAGGACATCCTGGTGCAGATTGTTAAGGAGCCAATCAGCTCCAAAGGGTGCCGCGTAACCAGTGACATTACAGTGGCCGGACGATTTGTCGTTTTAATCCCCAACCAAAAGCATATCGGGATTTCCCGCAAGATAAGCCAGCACAAAGAACGCCGCCGATTGAAAGATCTGGCACGGCAGCTTTTGCCGCCCAATTTCGGGGTTATTATCCGTACAGTTGCCGAAGGCAAGAGTGAGAAGGACCTGAAAAAGGACCTTCAGGAATTGCTTCAGACATGGAGCAAAATGGAGGAGAATATCCAGGAGCAACAGGGGCCCTGTCTTATCTACAAGGACATGACAATGGCTTCCAGTGTTATCCGCGATCTGTTTACCCCGGATGTGAACCAGATACATGTCGATTCACGGCGCATGATGAAAGAGATTGGCGATTATGTGAAAGACGTATCGCCACAACTGGTTCACAAGATCAATTACTACAAGGGCAAGATGCCTATCTTTGACCATTTTGATGTGGAAAAAGAGATCGCCAAACTGACCGAGTCAAAAGTATGGCTTAATAATGGCGGCTACATTGTCATCCAGCCGACGGAGGCGTTGATATCGATTGACATTAACAGCGGCAAATTTATCGGGCGCAAAGACCATGAAAGCAACTCGCTGAAGATCAACCTGGAGGCCTCGCGGGAGATTGCCCGCCAGGTACGTCTGCGTGATATAGGCGGCCTGATGGTAATTGACTTCATCGATGTGCTTGAGGAAGAGAACAAGCGTAAGATTGTTCTGGAGCTTAAGAAGGAGTTTGCCAAAGACCGCGCGATCACTAAAATAGAGGATATGAGCCGCTTTGGCCTGGTGGAGATGACCCGTCAGCGATCACGCTCCGGGGTGATACATTCCATGTACGAACCATGTCCGCATTGCGAGGGCAAAGGGCTTGTTCCCACGGTGGCCAATGCCGTATCGCGCCTGGAACGCTGGATTCAACGCTACCGCGCGCTAAATGGCGATCGCCGCATTACCATACACGTTACGCCGGAAATGTATAACCATCTGCTGAAAGGGCGCTACAACAAACGCCTTAGGTTGATGTGGAAGTACTGGATGAAAATTACGTTGCATAAAAATGACGACCTGGAAATCGGGGAATTCAAAGTATACGACCATAGAAACAAAAAAGAATTAAGCTTGCCGGATGAAAATAAAGCCGCATAAAAAAGGCGATTTTTCCTCTTGATAAATCGTTGTCGGGAATTTATATTAAAGGCTCGTTTTGATTCTCAAACAGGAGCAGATCCTAATGTATGCCATTGTTGAAATAGCTGGAAAACAATACCGTGTTGCGGAAAAGGACCGGATTCGCGTACCCTTGCTGCAAACCGAAAGCGGCAAGAAAGTGGAATTCGACCGCGTTCTGCTGCTGCATGACGATAAAGACAAGGTGCAATTTGGTTCGCCCTTACTTGATAAGGTAAAAGTTTCGGCCACTGTCCTGGAACACGGGCGGGAAAAGAAGATCATCGTTTTCAAGAAAAAGCGTCGTAAAGGATACCAGAAAAAGAACGGCCACCGCCAGGATTTTTCACTTGTCCAGATTGATAAGATAGGCGCGGGTACGGCTGCCAAAGCGACTAAAGCGGAAGAAAAAGCCGAGAAGCCTGCCCCGAAAGCCGCAAAAGAGGAAAAAGCTGAAAAAGCAGCCGAGAAAAAGCCGGCAGCAAAAACAGCTAAGAAGGCTCCGGCCAAGAAAGCTCCCGCTAAAAAAACAGCGGCCAAGCCTAAAGCGGCGCCCAAAAAAGCAGATGATTCCAAAACCACCAAAGAGAAAAAGGAGTCCTAAATGGCACATAAGAAAGGTGTTGGTAGTTCGCGGAACGGTCGCGACAGTAATGCCAAGCGTCTCGGTGTAAAGAACTTTGGTGGAACGTTTGTTACCGCCGGTTCCATAATTGTTCGTCAGCGTGGTACAAAATTCCACCCCGGCAAAAACGTTGGTCGTGGTGGTGATGATACATTGTTCGCAAAGATCGATGGTGTCGTTGCTTTTGAACGTGCCGGACGTGATAAAAAGAAAGTTAGCGTTTATTCCAAGAACTAACGCTAGCCGAAAAGTTTAAAGGCCGTCTGTTTTCAGGCGGCCTTTTTTTATATCCTGAAAAATGCTGAATGCCTTTGAGCTGCCGAATTGACCAGAATTGTCAGGCGGTCCTGGTGTCCTGAAGTCCGGGAGTCTATGAGGTCGTCGTGATCTGTTTGTAAGTGCTCATTACACGATTGCTATCTTGTCTTTTTCTTTTTCATAATCATTATCGTCAATTGGGCTTAACAGGCTTTATTATTGCCTTGAATTGTAAATGCCCTCCTTTTAGATTGCTTCATGATCAAAACTGTATCTATCCTCATAATTTTCATTGGCTTAGCGGCTGCGCAGATCGTGACCGATATGCGCAGTTGGGGCGGTTTTGGCAACAAGGCGGGACAGTTCAATGAACCGCTGGCAATTGATGTCTCACCTTCGGGGACAATTTATGTCGTGGACACGGGTAATCACCGTATACAGCTTTTTGAAGCGGATGGCAGCTACATTAAAAGTATTGGCGGTTTTGGTTTTCAGCCCGATCAGTTTGATTCGCCGCGCGATATCTGGGTGCGCTCCGTGAATAATATTTACGTTTCCGATTATTATAACCGCCGCCTGCAGCGTTACGATCGCCAGATGAACCTGATTTCCAGCTTTGGCAGTAACCCGGCCATTGAGCAGCAATATACATTTGGCGAAGTGGCCAGCGCTGTTGTGACTTCGCAGAACGACCTTTTCGTTTTGGACCACGAAGAGTATAAAATTGTGAAATTTAACCGCAACCTGGAAGCGGAGCAGGCCTTTGGCCGTTTTGACTCCGGCGCCGGCGAGCTGGATACGCCCGAACAGCTTGATATGTGGGGTGCTGACCGGTTGGCTGTTTCCGATCCGCCGCAAAAGGCTGTTGTCGTGTTTGATCTTTTTGGCAGTTTTCTGCGCAAGATTAGTGCTCCGGAATTCCAACGTCCTCGCGGGCTGGCTGTGGGGCCGAATCAGGGCCTGTTTGTGGCTGATCCCGCCGCGGGCCGTGTTTTCAGGGTTTCCAAAGACGGTAAAGAGATTAAAGCATTGCATTTCGCGGATTCCCTTTCTGCGCCGCAAGATGTGGCCCTGATGCAAAGCGGCAATGATATCCGGATTTTTGTACTGGACGGGAACCTCGTTAAAAGCGGACGACTTCAACTTCCGTGAACAGACTTTTGCGACTTCTTTTTTTTTTGACGGCCTGTTTTTTTTATTTGTTGCCAACCGGGCGTGTTCATGCCCAGCAATGGCAGGTGGACAGCCTCATGGCTGTAACAAAACCTCTGCGCCAGTTTGAGATACCGGCCAACCATATTTTTCAACGCCAAAGCCTGCGCGTATACCAAAACCAAACTCCTTTAAAGGAAAACAGCGACTACCGGCTTGAAGAGAATCTGATACGCTTTTTCCCGCCTTTGCAGAGCGGTGACACCCTGCGTCTTACTTACCGCCGCCTACCCTTTAATTTCAAGCCCAGTTACAGCCTTTACCAGCGTGATACGCTTTCTGCCGACAGCTCGTTTAAGGACAGCGGGCGCGTTGCCCTGCGCACAAAAGGGATCGAAAATCCTTTTGCCGATATCGGTGGCGGGTTGCAAAAGAGCGGCAGTATTTTCAGGGGTGTAAATGTGGGTACAAACCGCGACCTGACCCTCAATTCCGGGTTGAACCTGGAACTGAGCGGGCAGCTTACGCGCGACGTGGAGATTATCGCCGCGCTGACGGACGAGGCTACGCCGATCCAGCCGGAGGGCAACACGCAAACACTGGAAGAGGTGGATCGCGTGTTTATCCAGTTTCGCCACCCCAACGTGGAGGGCACGGTTGGTGATCTTAACCTGGAATACAAGGGCACGGAATTCGCCAATTTGTCGCGCAAGCTGCAGGGGCTTAGCCTGTTGGGGCGTTATTCTGATCAATACGCGGGGGCTACGTATGCCACCACGCGCGGTTTTTTCCATCGCGTCACCTTTATCGGGCAGGAGGGCAACCAGGGGCCTTATCAGCTAACCGGAAAAAACGGCGAGCGCGAGATCATCGTGCTGGCGGGGACGGAGCGCGTGTACGTTAACGGCCAGCAGATGACGCGCGGCGAAAGCAACGATTACATCATCGAGTACGGCAACGGGCAGATTGTTTTCAGCAACAATCGGCTGATCACCAGCGAATCGCGCATTGAGGTGGATTTTGAGTACTTCCCCGCGATACAGAAATTTAACCGCAACGCTCTCAGCGGCCTGACCGGCGGCGAATGGAAAGAGGGTAATCTCTCCTACCGCGTGAGCTACTACCGAGAGCAGGACAATACAGACCAGGTGCTGGGCGAAGGGGAAGCGCTTACCGACGAAGAGCGCGATGTACTGCGCGGAGCCGGTGATGATTTCCTGGAAGCAACGCTGCCCGGCGGCACTTTTGTGGGCGCAGGTAAGGGCAGCTATGTAAAGGGCGACACTTTGTTCAATGACAGCACGTTTAGTTATTTCCGTTTTGTAGGAGCCGGCGAAGGCGATTACAATGTGAGCTTCACTTTTGTGGGACGCGGGCAGGGGAATTACAGTCGCACACGTATCGGGCGTTACAACTGGGTGGGACCCAACCGCGGCGCCTATACCGATTTGCGCCTTGTGCCATTGCCGCAGGACCAGCATCTGACCGACATCAGCCTGGAATGGAATCCTGACAAAATATGGCGTTTTAAAAGCGAATGGGCGATCAGCGATTTTGACCGCAATACGTTCTCCGCGCTGGATAGCGATGACGACCGCGGGCAGGCTTTTTCCTTCAGCGGGGAAGCGCAAAACCTGGACCTGGGCGCGGCGGGTCAGTTGGATACGCGCCTGCAGCTAAAGTCAATCAACGCCGACTTTCAGAGCGCCGACCGCGTGCAGCAGCCCGATTTTCAGCGCTACTGGAACGTGCTGGAACAGGCACGACAATCGCGGGAAGAGCAGAGCGCTCAACTGACCGGTCGTTACCGTCCTTTTGATGATCTGAACCTCGGCTTTAACGGCGGCGTGCTAAAAAAAGAGCAGTTGAATTCTCAGCGTGCCGGGGGCAACCTACAATTTAACCGGCGCTCCTGGTTTGAGACACAATGGAGTTTTGAACAGGTAAACAGTGACCTGAAACGGGCTGACGTCAGCAACACCTGGCGCAGGCTTAACGGCGAAATTGCCCGGCCCATATGGTGGTTCAAACCGGCGTTTTTGTATGAATTTGAACGCCGCAGAAACGAAACAGCGACGCGTGTAAGCGGTTTTCGATTTAACGACTACGGGGCGCGGCTGGCACTGTTCGAATGGCAGCACCTGGAAGGCTACACGCAATACAACCTGCGACGGGACGAAGTATATGACATCGAGGAAAAAGGTGTTTTGCTGCCCCAGGCGGAATCGCGCACGGCCCGCTTAAAACTGGAGCTAACCAACATCAGCAATACCTCGGCCAGCCTGGAGCTGGTGCAGCGCAGTAAAGATTTCACCGCCTTCTTTGAGAACATCCGCATCGATACGTTGAAATTGCAATACGCCGATGCTGCCGTTCAGGACACGGTCTGGCAGGACCGCGAGACCAACCTGGCGGAATTGCGCGTGACTCATAACCGCTGGAATAACGCGCTGGGCATCAATCTGCAATACCGCATTTCCACGGAGCAGACGGCATTGCGTGAAAAGGTGTACCTGGAGGTGGGTCAGGGCCGTGGCAGCTTCCGCTTTGATGACGATTTGCAGGAATATGTACCCGACCCGGATGGTGACTTTGTTTTGTTTGTCCTGCCCACGGGACAGTTTACGCCGGTTACAAAAATGGAATCGGCGTTACGCCTGAATTACGACCCCTCGCGATTCTGGCGCCGGCCCAGCGAAGAATGGCAAAAGTTGCTCAGCTATATCAGCGGCAGCAGCTATTTTCGTGTGGAAGAGGAGACCCGCGAAGACGACCTGCTGGCCATCTACCTGCTTGATTTATCCAAATTTCAAAAGGGGCAGACGCTGCGCGGCAGCATCGTTTACGACCAGGACTTGTACATCAACCGCCGCAACCGTGATTTGAATTTCCGCCTGCTTTTCCGCTACCGCGATGACCTGTTCAACCAGTTTCTTGATCCCGATGAAAATGAGGACCGTTTGACCATTGAGCGCGGCTTCCGCACCGACTGGCGTATCACGAATACTTTGCGCAGCCAAAGCGAGATCCGCCAAAAACTGACCATCCGCGATACGCCGACAAACCCGTTGCGCAACCGCGATATCAACGCCTGGTTTCTGGAGCAGCAGTTTTCCTGGCGACCTTTCCAACGCTGGGAGCTGGGTATCGACCTGGAATACGGGCGTGAAAACAATCGCGCCGCAAGCTACCCGCTGGAGCTGTGGTTTGGCGTGCTGTCGCCGGAAGTGAATTACCAGGTGGCGGGCAAAGGGCGCGTCCAGTTGCGCTACGAATATCAGTCGGTGAGTGTGCTTTCCAACCCGCTGGATTTAACCGTTCCCTTTGAGATGGCGCTGGGCAAAAAGGAAGGCGTCAGCAAAAAGTGGAACCTGCGTGCGGAATACACGGTGGCAAAAAATATCCTGTTTACACTGCAATACACCGGCCGTGACGAAGCCGGTTTCCGTGATGTGATCCATACAGGCCAGGCCGAAGTACGGGCCTTCTTTTAATATTGTTCTTTATCTTAATAATTAATCTTCTCTTGAAGTACTTTCGTTCTAAGCAGATAATTATTTTGTCCCTTTGCAAAGTCTAAAAAAAATAACTATTCTCTGATTAATTCTATAAAAGACCTAACCGGTTTCACCCTGATTTTAGGAGTTTTATTGAGTCCGACGGTGTTTATAAAGAGCGGTTATCGTTTCTTCTTTTTCTCACGAGAGGAACCAAGAATGCATATTCATGTTGTTTCCTCATCAGGCGAAGCAAAATTTTGGCTGGAACCGGAAATAAGACTTGCAAAAAAGTATCGCTATAATAGTAAAGAATTAAAAGAAATAAGGTTTATAATAGAGGAGAACTATGACAGACTTATTGAAGCATGGCGTCAGCACTTCGACCACTGAGGTAACCAATATTTCTTCTCATGGGATTTGGTTGCTACACAATAACAAAGAGTATTTTTTATCATATGAAGATTTTCCCTGGTTTAAGGAAAAACCGGTTAGTGCTATCATAAAAGTCGAAGAGGTTTCTCCAGGACATTTTTTTTGGCCCGATATTGATGTGGATTTGAGTCTAAAAATTATCAGGCATCCCGAAAAATACCCGCTTAAATCCAGGTAACTTCGAATACCTTGATTAATATCTTTCAAGCGAGATCATGGCAGGACCATGATCTTGATGAGAGCACAATAACACTTTAACACACAAGCACTCTAACACACTCCATGAACAGAGTAGACCGCCTGGTGGCGATGATCGTGATGCTGCAGGCCAAAAAGCGCGTAACGGGTCGCGAGATTGCCCGGCATTTTAATATATCCCTGCGCACGGTGTACCGCGATATGGGCGCCTTGAGTGAAGCCGGCGTGCCGGTGGCCGCGGAAGCGGGGGAAGGCTACAGCCTGGTGGAGGGCTATCATCTGCCGCCGGTGATGTTTACAGCTGAAGAAGCCTCGGCGCTGTTTATGGGCGCGCAGTTCGTGGACAAAATGACCGACGATTCGTTGAAAAAGCACGCCCATGAGGCACTGCTCAAGATTCGCTCGGTGTTGCCGGAAGAGACGCGCAGCTTCATCGAGCAGCTATCCAATCGCACCGCGCTGTTTAACCGTTTTGAACAGGATGACGCCCCAGCGCACCTGGCCGAAATCCAAAAAGCGGTTGTCTCGCACCATGTCCTGGACATCGATTATTACACGCCTTCCAGCGATAAAACCACACAGCGCTACGTGGAGCCGTTGGGACTGGTTTTTTACTCCGATCACTGGCACCTGATTGCCTGGTGCCGCCTGCGCACGGATTACCGCGATTTTCGCAGTGATCGTATCAAACGTCTGCGCACAACCGACCACACCTTCCGCAAGCGCCCCGATTTTTCAATCGTCGATTACCTGAAGGAGTTTGAGCGCATGGAAGATGCCCGCGAAGTGCGCCTGTGGGTGATGCGCCAGGTAGCGCCGATTATCCGCGATAAATATAGCTACGGCCTGATGGAGGAGAAAGAGGGGCTCAACGGTGTGGAGATGCTTTTTATCGTTGGCGACCTGAAGTGGATAATGCCCTGGCTGCTGGCCTTTCGTGACGCCGTGGTGGTGCAGGAGCCCGCCGAACTGCGCGATATGCTGGCCGCCGAAGCCATGAAAACTTACATGCACCACACTCGAAATGTCAGCTATGAACAGCCCGCGAAATAAGCGCGCCATTTATGTGGTGCGCACGCTGCACGGCATCTTTGCCGTTTTCTTTATCTTCCTTATTGGCTACCTCTATTATGCGCTGATTGCGGGACGGACGGATTGGACGGTATGGGCTGCCGTGATACTTTTGATTGCTGAAGGTGCGGCCATGGCGCTTAACGGCGGGCGCTGTCCGTTGGCGTTTTTGCACGAGCGTTATGGAGACGACAAAGGTTTTTTTGATTTATGGGTGCCACCAAAATTACTGCCCCTGGTTGTGCCCTTTTTAACGGCCCTTACCACCATCGCGGTTTTGTGGCTGCTGGCCAAAACGCTGCTCTAGCGTGACAGTTGGCGCAGACTCCTGTGTTTGCCCTTTACTGCAGTGAAGATTATGAATAAGAGAAAGATTAAGATAAAGAAAAGCGTTAGTCTTCCTCGCAATTTTCAAATATTCTATTTCCTGCTGACATAGGGTTGTCACCCCCCTCCCGTATAATCTCTCTGCAACCACAAACCATAGGAGCAAATTATGTTAAAGCAGCAACTTATTGCCGAGCTCGATGTGAGCGAACAGTTTTTTAATAACAGCAGCAAAATGCTTGCTGAAGATGATTCCAATTTTCGCCCCAAGGAAGAGATGTACAGCGCCGCGCAGCAGGTAAAGCACATCGCCGGAACCATCCACTGGTACCTGGACGGCGCCTTTAGTCCCGACGGCTTTGATATGGATTTCGAAAAACATGAAGCCATTCTGCATAATGCCAATTCGCTTAAAAAATCACGCGGCGAACTGAAGGAAGCCTTTGACCGCGCCCGTTCCATGATTCGCGATATGAGTGAGGAAGATTGGATGGCGCCGCTGCCGCAAGGCCCTGTGATGGGCGGTTTGCCGCGCTTCGGGATTATTGGCGCGATCGTGGAGCACACGGCGCATCACCGCGGTTCGCTGGCCACTTATACGCGGCTGTTGGGCAAGGTGCCACCAATGCCGTACATGTAGATTGAATTGGCGGATTGTAGAATTATTGGATTGAGGTATTTAAATAAAACGGAGAACATGGAATGAGCAAAAACGTCGTGGAATTGGTGCGCTTTAAGCTGGCACCGCAAAGCGATGAAAATATGTTTGTCTATCGTGCCGAGGCACTTAATCCCATCCTGAAAGAGATGGGTGGTTACAAGGCGCGCTACCTGGCGCAGCACGAGGACGGCGAATGGCTCGATGTGGTGATCTGGGAGAGCATGGAGCAGGCCAAAGCCGCCGCCGACAAAATTATGTCGCTACCCGAGGGCCAGGCCTTTGGCGTGCTTATCGATCCGGATAGCATAGTGATGGCGCATTATACCATCCGCAACGTGGATTTCAGCTAAGGCTGACCCGGATTGAAATCTATAAAAAAAGCCCTTCCGTTTTTTAAGGAAGGGCTTTCTTATAAGCACTATCATGATCTGATTTATTTAAAGGCAGGCCTGACTTGCCTTAAGCCGCAAAGGGTTACTCCAAACTGCCCAGATAGCGCTCGGCATCGATGGCCGCCATGCAGCCGCTACCGGCCGCGGTTACGGCCTGACGGTATTCATGGTCCTGCACGTCGCCGCAGGCAAAAACACCGGGTATCTCTGTTTTGCTGCTTTTGGCATCGGTGATCAGGTAGCCGTTTTCATCCATTTTGAGCTGGCCTTTAAATACCTTGGTGTTGGGCACGTGACCGATGGCCATAAATACGCCGTCTGCCTTCATGTCAATGGTTTCACCGCTGTTTGTATCTTTTAAGCGAACACCGGTTACCAAGCCATCCCCTAAAATTTCTTCTACCACTTTATTTGTTAGCCAATGTATTTTCTGATTTTTTTCGGCTTTCTGCAGCATGATCTTCGACGCGCGGAATTCCTCACGGCGGTGTACGATGGTAACTTTGCTGGCAAATTTGGTTAAAAATGTTGCTTCTTCCATGGCCGAATCGCCCCCGCCGACAACAATAACTTCCTTGTCGCGGAAGAAGAATCCGTCACAGGTGGCGCAGGCGGATACCCCGTGCCCCATAAGCTTGGATTCCGATTCCAGCCCCAACAACCGCGCAGAAGCGCCCGTTGCAATGATCAGCGCGTCCGCGGTGTACTCGCCGCTTTCGGCTTTTACGTAGAAAGGTCGTTTTTTCAGGTCGACGACCGTACCCATTTCGAACTTGGTTTCCGCGCCAAAACGCTGCGCCTGCTTGCGCATATCCTCCATCAGCTGTGGTCCCATGATACCGTCGGGGAAACCGGGATAATTTTCCACGTCGGTGGTGATGGTGAGCTGGCCGCCGGGCTGGTGGCCTTCCAGTATCAGCGGACTCAGGTCGGCGCGGGCGGCATAAAGAGCGGCGGTTAAGCCGGCAGGCCCGGAACCAAGAATGATGACTTTGTAATGTTTTGCTTCTGACATTTTATGCTCCTTTTCCATAAGTGCAATCGATTTATTTTTTTAGATTTCTCTTTTCTTTTATTTTCAAAGACATCGATTTGATGCCAACTGCCGGTGACCGTTACAGCGCCGTATCACCGGAGCGAGTCGGTCCCGTAACAATTTGATCACGAATCCAGCGAGGTAAGAATGTATTTGCGCAAAGCCTTAATTTTAATTGCCGTTTTTAGCCTGTTTATTGCCTGCGGGCGCGAGGAGAAGGAGATCCGCAAGCCGGTTTCCGTTGTTCAGCATCCGCAGTGGAGCAAGAACGTTACGATCTACGAGTTGAATATACGGCAGTTTTCCGAAGAGGGCACCTTTAAAGCTGTGGAACAGCGACTCGATGAGATTGCCGATCTGGGCGTGGGACTCATCTGGCTTATGCCGATCCATCCCATCGGCGAGAAAAACCGCAAAGGCACGCTGGGAAGCCCCTATTCGGTAAAGGATTATCTGGCCGTAAACCCGGAGTACGGCACGGAACAGGATTTCCGCGACCTGGTGAATGCAATCCATGCCAGGGGGATGTATGTGATTATAGATTGGGTGGCCAACCACAGCGCGTGGGATATCGGGCTTACCGAAACGCACCCGGAGTGGTTTAACCGTGATGACCAGGGAAATTTTGTCCCGCCTAATAAAAACTGGACCGACGTTATCGATTTAAACTATGACAACCTGGAGATGCGCCGCTTTATGCTGGACGCCCTGAAATACTGGGTGCGCGAATTTGACATAGACGGCTACCGCTGTGACGTGGCGGAGCTTGTACCGATTGATTTCTGGGACCAGGCGCGCCGTGAGTTGGATGCGATCAAACCGGTTTTTATGCTTGCAGAATCTGAAGCCGCATATATGCACAACCGCGCCTTTGACATGACCTACAGCTGGGAATTGTATCATACAATGAGGGCTATTTATGCCGGGGAAAAGCAGGCTGGCAGCATTGATTCCCTGTTGATGAAAGAAAAAAAGCTATACCCGGAAAATGCCTATCGCATGCGTTTTCTTACCAACCACGATGAGAATTCCTGGCACGGAACCGTTTTTGAGCTTTACGGCGAGGGCTTAAAGGCATTTGCCGTCTTGTACAGTACACTGCCCGGCAAGCCATTACTTTACAGCGGCCAGGAAGCGGGTATGCAGAAGCGACTGGAGTTCTTTGAAAAGGATCCCATTGACTGGAGCGATGGTGAAACGTGGCGGCCATTTTACAGCAAGCTGTTCAACCTCTATCGGCAGCATCCGGCATTGTACCGGGGCGAGATGCACAAAATTTCGCCTGAAAGTGACGAGGCTGTTTACGCCTATGCTCGCGTTCATGAGAACGATAAGATTGTCGTTGTGTTGAACCTGAGCGGTGAACGGCGTCAGCTGGTTATGGAATCGCCCTGGCTGGAGGGTGCCTATACGGAAATGTTCAGCAATGTGGCGCTGGTGATGGGGCAATCGAAAGATTTTGATTTGGAGCCCTGGGGCTACCGCGTATTTGTAGCAGAGAACCCGCAGGCCATCAGCAGGCGCTAAATTTAAAAGGAGTCAATGAAATGATACGGATATTTACAGGTATGCTCATCGTCGTTTTCTCTTGTGGCAGCTGTGCAACAATCATCCATGGCTATCAAAAAGAAGTAGAGATTGTTAACGCGCCAAAGGATTTATCGGTTGAAACTTATGAAGGGGTAGCTATTCCCGTTCAAAGAGAAAGCTTATCATTTAAAGAACCCTATACCGGCAAAGAAAAAGCTACGGTAACGGCTAAAATAAATCTGCGCGCCAAAGAGAATCATATTCTTGTCTTGAAATATGGCGGCAAAAAAGAGATTTTTGAATTGCATGGTAAGATTGAGCCGTTCATGCTCGTCCTGGATACAGTTTTTGGTCTATACCCTGCATTTGTAGATGCGTATACCGGTAATTGGTATAGGTATGATGATATTGTGATCCCTGCTGAACAGCAAAATTAATTTTGGCGGGTTTATAATGGTTAATGGCCGTTCGTTTGCGGTAAAGACAAATATAACAAGGAAACTACTAAAACGTTTTAGGTCATCAGACTTACTTCCCCTTACTCACAAACCTGTTTCCTTTTACCCAAAAGCGGCGGTGCAGCAGAGCGTCTTTTCCGGCGTAGTCCACGCCAATGCGCGGGCCGGCAGCAATGTCTTCGGCATCAACTTCATGTCCGTCATCTTCCAGCCAGATGGGGCTGTTGCCCAGTAGCGAAATACCGTGGTGTGTTGTTGTTATGCCCAGGGCGATTGTCAGCGTGCCGGGTCCGGCGCTCAGCTTGGGCGTCAGTTTTTCGTGGCCGCGGCGCCGCAACATCACATCAATGCCCTGGAGCGGTTCCAGCCCGCGCACCAGCACAGCGTAGGGGATATCCTTTTTATTAGTTACCACGTTAAACAGGGCATAGATACCGTAAATAAGGTAAACGTAGGCGGTGCCGCCTTCACAATACATAATCTCCGTGCGCTTTGTGCGCCTTCCGTTCCAGGCATGCGATGCGCGGTCCGTTTTACCGGCATAGGCTTCAGTTTCCACAATGCGTCCGGATGTCCGGACACCGTCAAACTCCGTGACCAGCATCTTGCCCAGCAACTCACGGGCAATCAATTCCACATCATCGCGGCAATAAAACGATCGTTGTAAACGCATATTTGTTGTACAGTTTTGCGCGCAGCACTGATAATGTGCCTTTACGCGGTAATCAAAATTTTCATTTGTACCCGGGCATCGGGCCCCTTAAATTTGCGGATAGCTTTTAATTAAACCAAACGCTTGTTGGTGACGGGAAGCGCGGTGAAAATCCGCCACTGCCCCGCAACTGTAATTGCCGACGAAAGCCCACACATGCCACTGTCAGGAGACGGGAAGGCGGGCAAGTAGGACGACGCATAAGTCAGGAGACCGGCCGCAAGACGCATCCACAAAACGTTCTCGTGGGAGGAACCGGATCATGACCCGCATTCTGCTCAGGCCTTTTAGCCGACCCAATCTGCCTGTCACATACGTCATCCGTCCCTTCCGCCATAGCTGCGGAGGAACCGGTGTTTTGTATCTTTAGGCAGGTGCTTTTTCTTTTTTTTACGATTGTTTTTACGTTGCAGGCCCAAACCATCAGCGTCCGTGTGTATGATGCCTGGAATGAGCGGCCGCTGCCGCAGGCTTTTGCTGAAAGAGGTGCGGATTCGTTGCGGGCAAATAGCGCCGGTCAGATCATTTTTCGCAATACCACAGGCGAGTGGGAAATATCGGCGCCCGGCTATTTTGCGATTACGATAACACCGCGTGACGACAGCCGCGTTTACTTGCAGCCTGTAGAGCAGGCAGCCGAAATCAGTGTTAGCGGTAAGGATGATTCACCGGCGCGCCTGCTGCTGCCATCTTCACTCAGCGTATTGACACCCGAAACCACATCTGAACCACTTGAGCCGGCGCAACTGCTGCAACGGCAGGAAGGTATCCTGGTAAAATCCTACGGGGCCGCAGGCCAGCTTCAGCAAATCGCCCTGCGCGGTCTTGGCGCTGAACAGACGCAATTCCTTTTTGATGGCATTCCTCTTAACAGTCCGCAACTGGGCAGCTACGATTTTGGCGGGCTGGCCACCCGCGGCGAGTGGGACATCTACCGTGTAGGCTCAGCATTATTCGGCGGAAGCGGCAGCATCGGTGGCAACATCAATATCCGTCCGCTACGTCCGGGTGAAAGTGCGCGGGTGAAATACGACGCAACCCTGGGTAGCTTCGAACGCCTTCGGCACGGTGTCAGCGCCTCGGCGCCTGTTGCTTATGGCGGCCTGGCTTTTCAGGGTACGTGGGATGGCGCTCAAAACAACTACACCCCGCCCGGCGGAAATGTAAAGCTGCAAAACCGCGATTTCTTCCGCCGCATCCTGATGGGGCAATACGATTTTGGTTTAATCGGAAATATCCGTGCCAATCTGCTTGTGCGACAGCATGTTTTCGACGGCGGCTCACCAAAGCCTTTCACTGGCTTTAATTCCGAGCTAGCCAACCGTTCGCGCCGCGAAGAGGACCAAACCCTTAGCCGCCTGCGATTTGATGCCAATTTTGAAACAGGGCAGGTCAGCGGGCAGATTTACCGCCGCAACGAGTGGCAGAACTACCGCGCCCCCGTTTTTGCAATAAACAGCCTGCATTTTAACAGCGAAAGCGGTTTGCTTTTACGCGGACGTTTTGCGCTGCACCCGCGCCTGCTTCTTCTCGGGGGCAGCGAAATTATACGTCAACATATCCGCAGCAGCGAGGCGGGGAAACATCAACGCGATGTACAGGCTGTTTACCTATTGGCCAGTACCCGGCTCTGGCAATCCGCATCCGGCCACACTGCACTTAGTAGCCAGCTTTCCGCGCGGCTGCAAACGGCCCAACCCGGCGAAGCGGTTTTACTGCCGGGCGCGGGTCTTAATCTTTCTCACGGCGATTTCAGTGCCTGGGCATCGTGGGGCCGCAATTTCCGCCAGCCCAATTTCAACGCGCTCTACTGGCAGCCGGGCGGTAACCCCGGTTTGACCCCGGAAAAGTCGCAAAGCTTTGAAGCCGGACTGCAGGGTGATCACGTTGGTGGATTTTTTCGCCTGGCCTGGAACGCGGTCTATTACAACACCCGCGTTAAAGACAATATCCGCTGGCTGCCGCAGGGGAGCGTCTGGAGTCCACGCAATCTGACCCGCATAAAAAGCGAGGGGCTGGAAACAGCCGTCACGCTCAGCGACAAAAACAATCGCCACATGCTGAGAGGCGCCTACAGCTTTACGAACGCCCGCAAAACCAGCAGTGACTTCAGCGGGGACCAGACGGCCGGCAACATGCTGCCCCTGGTGCCGAAACATCAATATTCGCTTCAGGCCGGCACAGCCTGGGGCGCGTTTTCCGCCGGAGCAACCTGGCAGTTTATGAGCTTCCGTTACGCCAACCTGGACAATAACCCGCGCGATGTGCTTGACGCGCAGGCCACGCTCGACGCCTGGATCAGCTATGCTTTTTCCGGCGGCCCCTGGCAGGTAAGTCTCACACCCGCGGCAAGCAACATCACTGATGAAGCCTATGCCATGGTGAACGGCTACCCCATGCCCGGACAAACTTTTTCGCTAAAATTTTCTTTACAATACCAGGACCAATCACGAGGAGATTAATCATGTTTAAACGGATTGTTTTAATTGCTTTACTGGCTTTTGTTTTTTCCTGCAGTGAATCGCCAACCGACAGCAATGGCGGGGTTGTAACTTCGCTGAGCGGGGCGTTTATCCTGAATGAAGGCGCCTGGGGCCAGAATAACGGTTCGCTCTCATTTTATGATTTTGAAAACAAAACCATTCAAAACAACATTTATGAAGCGGTAAACGGCGAAAAACTCGGCGATGTGGTGCACAGCATGACCCTCATCGATACGCTTGGTTATATCTGCGTCAACGGCTCGGATGTAATCAAGGTGATCAGCGTAAAAAACTGGAAAAAGGTGGGCGAGATTGTTTTCCCCGCCGGCAGCGGTCCGCGGTACCTGGCGCAGGTAGGTCCTTCCCGGGCATACGTAACTAACCTGGCGGCTAACTCTGTTTCTGTGGTTAACCTGAACTCACTGGAAATAACCAACACGATTGATGTGGGTGCAAATCCGGAGCAGTTGACCGTCACAAATGGTAAGGCGTATGTGGCTTGTTCCGGTTTTGGTTATGGAAATTCTGTTTCGGTGATCGACATAAACAGGGACGAGGTTATTGCTACAATCCGCGTGGGTGATAACCCGGTGGCGATTAAGGATTTTGGGGCGCGGGTCTATGTGCAGTGCGGCGGCAGTTTTGGCAGCGATTTTAACGATCCTTCGGATGATACGGATGGGGGTATTTTTGTGATCGACCCAACCGCCGATGTTTTGCAGGATTCCCTGGTTATTGAGGGACACCCTTCCGGGTTTACCGTTGGCAATGGCAACGGGTATTACTTTGTTGATGGCGCCGTTGTCGCCTTTAAGCTGCAAAATCTGGCATTGCTCGGTGTAGTAGCCAACGGCAATTTTTACGATATCGCCGTGGATGACGTCAGCGATCGGCTTTTTGCAGTGGACCCGTTGGATTATCAACAGGCCGGCATATTGCACGTATACGGTTTGAGCGGTAGCGATCATAATACGTATCAGGCCGGAATTATCCCCGGTGAGATCGTGTTCGTCTACGCGTTCAACGAGCAACTCTGATGCGATTCATACTCCTTTTCATCACCCTGTTCCTGTTTGCTTTTGGTTGCAGCAAAAAGGCACAAAAAGAAGATTCCTCTGTTCAGCGCGTCATATCGCTGGCGCCGTCGATCACCGAGATGGTGTATGCCATTGGCGCGGAACAGAAGCTGGCAGCTGTCACGGACTATTGCGCCTGGCCGCCGCAAGCTAAAGAAAAAGAGTCCGTCGGCGGATTGGTAAATCCCAACCTGGAAAAAATAACGGCGCTGCGTCCGGACCTTATCCTGGCGACGCACTCTTACCGTGGGCTGGAAAACCGTTTTCCGGATAAATCTTTCCGTATTGTTTATCTGCCGGAATCCACGATGGAGTCGGTTTTTGTATCGCTGGATAGTCTGGGTGTTTTATTGGGAAGAAAAGCTGCCGCTGACAGCGTTGTGCGCTCCATAAAGCAGGAGATGGCCGCTTTGCGTAATGACGTGACTCAGGAAGAACGGGTGTCCGCCATGCTTGTTCTGGGCCGCGATGGTTCGGAGCTGCGCCGGATATCCGTTATCGGTCCCGGTGCTTATATAGACCAGCTGTGGCGTTGGGTGGGCGGCAGGAATGCTTTTGATGATCTTCCCGCTACTTTCGCCCAGGTAAACCGTGAGGATATTTTGTACCGCAATCCGCAAGCCATTATCGAGTTTACCGGTGAAGAGCAGGATGCCCAAATGGTTGTGCAGGGCTGGCAGCCTTTGGCGCAGCGCCTCGACGCGGTAAATGATGAGCATGTTTTTGTTTTACAGGGCAACCATCACCTTATCCCCGGTCCGCGGATGGCGCAGATAGCAGGCGCCTTTAAACAGATTGTTGAATCGGTCCGCGAAAAGCAGGCAGATGAAAAGACGTCACAAACTGACTAAAAACTGACCATGACTGACGAAAATTTAGCATTACGATCGGACACCAAAAAAATCAAATTTTACTTGAAATGGGAGTCATAAAAAGTGATATTGTAATCCATCCAAACGCAATACACTTCTAAGTTATAACCAACGACGTAAGCCATTTAAGTACATGGGTTTACCCAAAATTTCCGAAAAATGCTCCATCACAAGGGTCCATTTTTTGGTCCGGTGTATTAGGAAAATCGAAACCTGAAAATTTAAAAGTACGCTCACAAGGGGAGTAAGCACATGTTTAATAAAATGTTCGAACACAAGGGCAAATATGCGAATGTTGTCGATCAGAAATATATAAAAAGATACAAGACCCTCTATGATAAGGTCCGGAAAATGCAGAAAGAGGGTCAGCTCCCCGTTCACCCCGAAAACGATTACCTGGGCAATAATGACCTGGCCCGTAACATTTTTGAAAAAAAATATTATGTAAAAGATCTCAACAATAAGCTGATTGAGAAAACGCCTGAAGATGTTTTTACGCGTCTCTCTTCGTTTATCGCCGCCATGGAACCGGATACAAAGAAGGCCGATGAGTGGACGGAAAAGTTTTATGATATTCTGTATGAGGGGCAATTTGTCCCGGGTGGCCGTGTGCTGGCTGGTGCCGGCGATCTGTATCGCTTAAAAACCCTTGCCAATTGCTTTGTCTCCAAGCTTCAGGAAGACAGCATAGAATCCCTTTATCAGACGGCAGCCGAGTGCGCGCGCACCTACTCCTATGGTGGCGGCATCGGTGTCGATATTTCACCGCTGCGGCCCAAGAACAGCGTGGTTCACAATGCCGCGGACAGTTCCACCGGGGCCGTTTCCTTTATGGAGCTTTACTCCCTTACCACCGGACTGATTGGACAGAGCGGCCGCCGTGGCGCGCTGATGCTGACCATTGACGTGAAGCATCCCGACATCACTGAATTTATCAAAGTTAAAAAGATCCCCAACTGGGTGACTAAGCAGATTGTTGACCAGGCCAGCTGGAGCGGGAAGTTTGACCAGGAACAGCTCAAAGAGATTGAGCGCCAGGTAATGGAAAATACCCAGGTGCGCTTTGCCAATATCAGTATTAAGGTATCCGATGAATTTATGCAGGCGGTGGAAGAGCAGAAGAAATACGGCACCGATAAAATCCTCGTTTACAAAAAGTTCAATAAAGAACTGGTGCGCAAGGCTTACCTGGATGACGGTTATCATTATTCTTACCAGATACCGGCCAAGGATATAGAAGATTATGAACTGATGCACGTTTTCCAGAATGTGTCAGGCCTTAATGATTTTCTGAATAAAAACTGGGGCCAGCGTATCGATGAAGGTGATTTTGACGACGCAGCGCTGCGCGATGTATTTGGTGATGTGATCGTTCAGCTGGAAAACGAGCCGTTTGATTTGGCTGTGCGTTACAGCGGTGACTACATGCTCTATTTTGGCTCAAAGCCATCCGGTGAGATCCGCAAACTGATCAAAGCCCGTGAAGTATGGGATGCTTTTGTGGAAGGCAACTACAAAACCGCCGAACCGGGGCTGATCTTCTGGACGCGGATGAGCAAGTATTCGCCATCCAATTACGTCAACCGGCCTATCGCCAGCACCAACCCCTGCGCCGAAGTACCGCTGGAAGATGGTGGTGCCTGTAACCTGGGTTCGATTAATCTTTCCCGATTTGTGGAGCAGGGCTTTACCGCCCAGGCACGTGTAAATTGGGACCGCCTGCGCGAGGTTACTTACACCGCCGTACGTTTTCTCGATAACGTGGTAAGCTGGAACGAAGCGCTCAACCCGCTGAAAAAGCAGCGCCAGGCCGCTGCCGAAACACGCCGCCTGGGTCTGGGTATTATGGGCACCGCGGACATGCTCAACCAGCTGGGAATTGCCTACGATTCCGAAGAGGGTATAAACCTGATGGAAACCGTAATGGAAGCCATCGCCAACGAAGCCTACAAAGCTTCCGCGCTGCTGGCCGGAGAAAAAGGCGCATCGCCCATATACGATAATGAAAAATACACAAAAGGGCCTTTCTTCCAGGAAGCCCTTAACGGCGAAACACGCAAGCTGATCACCGAAAAAGGCCTGCGCAACATCGCTATTCTGGCCATTGCGCCAACGGGCTCCATCAGCAACATTGTGATGAGCTTCCGCAACGGCAATAAAAACTATATGGGTGTCAGCAGCGGGATCGAGCCGATTTTCGCCCTGTTCTACACACGCCGCAGCGAATCATTCGGCAATAAATTCTTTAAGGTCTTCCACTCCACGGTGCAGGCCTACATCGATATGAACATGTTATCGGACAAAGTTGCCAAAGCGCAAACGGAAGCCGAGTTGACCGAGTATCTACCGAAATATTTCTTCCGTACCGCGCATCACGTAAATCCGAAGAAGCGCGTGGAAGTCCAGGGACGCTGCCAGAAATACGTTGATCACAGCATCTCGTCGACGGTCAACCTGCCTGAGGCGATTGAGCCTGAAACAATCTCCGATGTGTATGTAAGTGCCTGGAAGAAAGGCCTTAAGGGGATTACGATTTATCGCGACGGCAGCCGCTTCCCGATCCTCAGTGTGGAAAACGAAAAAAGCGATTTCCAGGAAGCCAAGGACAAGACATTTGTGCTGAAGATCGGTGACAAAGAAGTAGGTCTGCGCGGTGACGATCTGCTTTCGCTGCCGGATGGTGAGCTGACCACGGTTTATCACTATCTGCACAGCTATAAAAAGAAGAACGAATTTGTAAAAGTAAAAGCGTAAGGGGGCAGCATGATCCGTTTGGAAGATCATAATTTTGAGATCCGAGAGGTAGAAAACGAAGAACCTCTTGATCACGTTGAAGAACATATTGTCGAACGCCCGAACGTGGTGGATGCCAAGGTATACAAACTGCGCAGCGGCTTTGTTAAGCACAGCGTCTATATAACCCTGGGCTGGATTGAGCAAAACGGTCGTAAGCGTCCCATTGAGATTTTTATTAACAGCAAAGACCTGACCAAAAACGCCGAGTACGCTGTGCTTACGCGCCTGCTTTCGGCCATTTTCCGCAAAAGCGCCAATCCTGAATTTATCCTGGAAGAGCTGAGCAGTATCCACGATCCCAACGGCGGCTATCACCGTAATGGCAAATACGTGCACAGCTTCTACAGCGAGATTGCCGACGTGATCCGGCGCTGGTTTACGGAGATCGGCATTATGGAAGCGCAGCCCGACAAGGTGACACCCGTAAAAGAACCAGCGGTTCCCGTTGCTGCTGCGGCCAATACCGAATTTCAAATTTGCCCCGATTGCAGCGAAAGAAGCGTCAAAATGGAAAACGGCTGCCTGACATGCGTTAACCCCGAGTGCGGTTATAGTAAGTGCGACAAGTAATCTGATGAAAAAACTAAATGAAAGGTTGTCTCTGCAGGGGGCAACCTTTTTTTATTTATGGTAAACATCGAAGCACTTAGTTTCAGTTATGGCGCGGAGCCGTTGCTGGATAACATTTCGCTGCGGATTCCCGAAGGCAAAATCAGCGGGATAATCGGTCCCAACGGTGCCGGCAAAACCACGCTCATAAAGGTTGTGGCGGGATTGTTACAGCCGCAGGCAGGAAGAATTCAGATAAACGGGCAGCCGCTGGCCAAACTGGGGCGTGCCGATATCGCCCGTTTGCTGGCTTATGTACCGCAAAACGTGGATGTACATTTTGATTTCAGCGTGGATGAAGTGGTGCAAATGGGGCGCTACCCTTACAAGCGCACGCTGCTGGGTGTGGATGAACAGGGCCGCAAAGCCGTTAAAGAAGCCCTTGCCGCGATGGATCTTGCCGAATTTCGCACACGAGGTTTTAATGCCCTGAGCGGAGGCGAAAAACAGCGTGTGCTGATTGCCAGCGCCCTGGCTCAGCAAAGCAGCCTGTTGTTACTCGATGAACCTACCTCCGCGCTGGATTTACGCCACCAGCAGGATATTTACCGCACCGTGCGCCGTCTGTGCCATGACGAAGGTAAAACCGTCATCACGGTTACTCACGACATCAACCTGGCCGCCCAGTATTGCGACCGGCTGATCATGCTGCACGAGGGCCGCGTTGTGCGCTACGGCTCGCCGCATGATGTGCTGAAGTTTCCCGTTATCGAAGAGGTCTATGGCGTAAAAGTGTATATCGATATCAATCCCTTCACCGACTCGATTTACATTTTGCCTTATGATGTTAAGATGTAGCCGCTTAAACCTGGTACCGTCCAAATCATAATCCGGCATGCCGGGCAAATAGTTCGTCAATGCACCAATCCATCAATTCAGCGCTTTCCCATCAGCGGCACTTTTGTGATAAATATGGAACGAATCAATTATGACAAAACAGAAGAATTTGTGTATTTTCTAAAAGCTGTAACCGTAAAGAGCAGGAATCATCATAACAAAAGGATCGATTTTGGACGAAGCCTTAACCATAGAGCAAGCCAAACAAGGCGACAAGCGCGCTCTGAGCGTTCTGGTAAATCGCTATAGCGAACGGGTTTATAACCTGGCTTTAAGGATTCTACGCAACCGTGAAGAAGCCGAAGACGTGCTGCAGGATACGTTTCTAACCGTCATCCGCAAGCTGCACACTTTTGACGGGCGAAGCAGTTTTTTTACCTGGGTTTACCGCATCGCTACAAACTCCGCGCTGATGCTGATACGCAAGAAAAAAGTAAGACGCAGCAACATGGTGGAAAGCGATTCGGACATGGAATTCAGTGATATTCAAAATATGGTAGACTGGAGCCAGGACCCGACGTTTGATCTGTATAATGACGAAGTAAGATCAAAAATCGACAGTGCCATAAATAAACTGGATGATAAATATCGCACCGTTTTTGTGCTGCGCGACATCGAGGGGCTCTCGACGCGGGACACGGGCGAGGTGCTGAATATTACGGAGGAGAACGTGAAAATTCGCCTGCTTAGGGCGCGCCAGAAATTACGCAGGGAATTATCCGATTATTTTGAGGAAAGGCTGGTTGATGCCAATGGATGACAAAAAATTAAAAAAACAATATAAGCTGATCCGCAAATATCTTTGCGAAGATCTGGATGGCGAGGCTTGCGCCGAATTGAAAAAAACATTGAGCGATTGCCGCGAGGTGCGCATTTATTATGATACGATGCGTAAGACCGTGGTTTTGTGCAAGGAATGCGAATGCAGTGAGACCCTGCCCGAAGAGACAAAAGAGCGTCTTTTCGATTGCCTGGGTCTTGGCGAATTCAAGGACATTAATAATGAGATAAGGAAAAGAAATGAGCAATAGTAAAAATAATTCCAATTTACTGTGGTATGGCGCTGCCGTGATTGTGGCAGCGGTTTTGGTTGGATTTGTGTTTTTAAATGATGATTCATCCGCAACGCAACAGGCATCTTCGCAGGCACCGCAGGCGGCGACCCAGGAGCAGGCTCCACAGGCGCCGGATTTTGCCTTACAGGACATGGATGGCAATATGGTGTCGCTGTCCGATTACCGCGGTAAGCTGGTATTTGTCAATTTTTGGGCAACATGGTGCGGACCCTGCCGCAATGAGATCCCCCATTTTGTGGAGTTGATTGAGAAATATGGTAATGACGGTTTCGTGATTTTAGGAATCACCGTTGACAATCCGGACGATTTGCCCAAAGTGCCGGCTTTTATGGAGTCCTACAACATTAACTACCCTGTACTTAAAGCCAACGGCAATGTCGTGGCTGCATACGGCGGCATTTCGTCCATCCCGCAAACATTTGTGGTGGGGCGCGATGGCAGCGCCATTGGCAGGATAGAGGGCTCCCGCCCCTACGAGACATTCGAAAAAATCGTACAAAGTCTGCTGTAAGCCCTGCTTATGCGACTAAACCTAAAGTACGAACAATACCGTCTTGAGAATGGCCTCAATGTAATACTTCATCATGATCCGAGCACGCCGATTGCCAGTGTAAACGTATGGTACCATGTTGGCAGTTGGAATGAAAAGCCCGGCAAGACCGGCTTTGCCCACCTGTTTGAGCACATGATGTTTCAGGGCAGTGAAAACGTGGGCAGCGAAATGCATTTCCGCCTGCTGCAAAGTATCGGCAGTTCGGTTAACGGTTCCACGTCTTTTAACCGTACAAATTATTTTGAAACGGTCCCTTCGCACCACCTGGAGCTGGCCCTTTGGCTGGAAGCAGACAGAATGGGATTTCTGCTTCCTTCCATGACGCAGGAGAAGCTGGACAATCAGCGCGAGGTAGTAAAAAACGAGCGTCGCCAGCGTGTCGATAACCAGCCCTACGGCACCTGGCTGGAGAAGATGCTGGCCCTGGCTTACCCCAAAGATTTCCCCTATCACTGGCCCGTAATCGGTTATATGGATGACTTGGACGCTGCCACACTCGACGATATTAAATCCTTTTTTAAAACCTATTACAGCCCGGCCAATGCCTCGCTGTGTGTGGCGGGTGATTTTAACCGGCGCCAGGCAACGGAGTGGATCGAACGTTACTTTGGCTCAATTCGTGGCGTGCAGGAGATACCATCCGTTTCCAGCCGCTTCGAAGGCGCTTTCCGTGGTGAAAAGCGCGAGGTGGTGCATGACAATATTCAGCTTCCGCGCATATACATGGCGTATCACATTCCGGCCTACGGCAGCGATAGCTGGTATGCCGCGGATTTCCTGGCCGATGTTTTGTCCTCCGGCAAGAGCGCCCGTTTCTATTATGATCTTGTTTATACAAAGCAGGTGGCCCAAAGCGCCTATGCCTTTACCTTTGGCACTGAAGGCACGGCATTGTTTGTGGTTGTGGCGACGGCTCAGCAGGGAACAACCGTTGAAGAGCTGCAAAAAGCCCTGGACGAAGAGTTGGCAGGCGTTATTGAAAAAGGCATTAGGGAAGACGAGATGCAACGCGTGAAAAACCAGATTGAAGCGCAACAGGTAAGGGAACTGCAAAGTATTGAAAGCCTGGCCGACACATTCAATCGGGCGGCGGTTCAATTTAGAGACCCCGGTTACATCAATCGCGAACCTGAAATCTATGCCGCTATTACACGCAAGCAGGTGGAAAACATAGCACAAATCTACATCAAAAACGAAAACAGGATCGTGCTGCACTACCTGCCGGAAGGACGGGCCGATGGCTGATTTCGATCGCACCAAAGTACCGGCAGCGCAAAAGCCGCGTCCCTTTAATTTTCCATTATTTGATCGTTTTACGCTAAAGAACGGTCTGCAGGTTATTCATGTGCCGCATACCAAGTTGCCGCTGGTCAGCATTCAGGTTTGTCTGAATGCCGGCGCCGATCATGACCCTGAGGGTGGTGAAGGTCTGGCTTCCGTGGCCGCGGATCTGCTTACGGAGGGCACGCCATCGCGGGATGCCTATACCATTTCCAGCGAGATGGAGCACTTGGGTACGCACATTGCCGGACATGCTGACTGGAACGCCAGCTTCCTGGAACTGAACAGTGTAAAACGCCAGCTCGACAGCTCACTCGATCTCTTTTGCGATATTTTGTTTAATGCCACGATTCCCGATGACGAGGTGGAGCGGTCGCGCAAACAGTTGTTGAACCAGCGTCTGCATGTTATTGACAGCCCGGGACGAATTGCATCGGAGTATTTTTACAGCCGCTTATATGGTGCCGCGCGTTACGGTAAACCGCTGAGCGGAACACAAAAAGAAATTGCCGCTATTGACGCAAAAGCCCTGCGCGAATTTTTCCGGCAGGGTTACCGCCCGCAGGATGCCACGCTGATCATCGTGGGTGATTTAAACCGCGGGGAGGCGGAGGAGCTTTCACGGCGCTATTTTGAAAACTGGAAGGGAAAGCAGGAGCGCAAGGCACGTGATGTGCAGAGTTACAATCAGCAACCGCTGCACCTGCATCTTGTGGACCGGCCCGGCGCCCGGCAGGCCGAGATAAGGCTGGGCCATATCGGGATAGACCGGCACAGCGAGGATTATTATGCCTGCGTGGTGCTCAATCAGATTTTGGGTGGTTATTTTCTTTCCCGGCTTAATCTGAACCTGCGTGAGGAAAAAGGATTGACCTACGGCATTAACTCACGCTTCATCATGCGTAAGGGAGCAGGGCCGTTCATGATCTCCAGTGCGGTGGATACGCAGCATGCCGGAAGCGCCATCAGCGAGATCATCCGCGAAATGAAAAAGCTGCAGCAGGAAAAAGTGGGGGAGAAGGAGCTGCAGAATGCCCTCGGCTATATGACCGGTATATTTCCTATCGCTTTTGAAAGCGGCTTGCAGATTGCTGCCGGCTTGTCTAACATTGTTGTGCATGGCCTGGAAGATGATTATTATCGCACCTACCGCGAGCGTATGACCGCCGTAACAGCTGAGCAGGTTCAGGATGCTGCCCAAAAATATTTTCATCCTGATGAATTGCTGGTTGTGGTGTCTGCCGACCGCAAAGAGGTGGAAAAAGAGCTTGCTGATGATTTTGATTTAACCGTGAAGGCATTTAAAGACAACGAACTGGCCTGATGGACTCTTTCGCCCAATTTGAATCAACCGGAAATATTGAACTGTTAAGCCGTCGCGTGGTGGCGCTGTTTGCCTCCCGCGAGACGCCAAAAGAGTTGTATCCCCGTGCGGAGGCTCTGTTTAAAAAACTGCTGGACATGCCCATTGCTCTTGCCGGCGGCTGGCAGGCTCCGCTGGAAAAACACCTGTTGTCTCGGGTGCATCCGGCCATGCGCGCCGGGATCATCTACTATCTTGCAGAAGATATCAACCAGTTTGTTATGAAAGACCGCCTGAAAGCCATAAACGCGGAGTCCAAGCTGCTGTTGGTTTCACCCGGTACGCGCAACAACAGGCCGTCTCGTGAAGATATTGACCGCCGCGACAACCTTATGATCAGTCAGGTGAACAGCGTGCTGTTTTTATATATTTCGCCCGGTGGCCGCCTTGAAAGCCATTTCAACCAACTTGTTTCCAACCGCTACGCCATCCAGGTGATGGAACATCCTTATAACGCCAACTATATCTCGCCGGCAAGTCCCGGTGTAAATGTGCATACCTTAAGCGAATTGGTTTAAGGAATGTATTAGGGTATTCAGGTAGATGGTTAATTCACCAATGTACCTGTTCCATTTCTCCGGCCCGGCCAGGTGCCCGGGCGACAACCGCTAACCGTCAGTTGGTCTTTTTCCCGGCAAAACGTATAAACAGTGCCAGTACGATGGCGCCTACAGGAAGCAAATACAATCCGTGCATGCCCAGCCCCGCCGGGATAAAACCAAATAACACGGCAACGGTGCCAACAACCAGGGCGTAGGGCAACTGTGTTTTTACGTGGTCCACATGATCCGAGCCCGAGGCCATGGACGACATGATCGTGGTGTCGGAAATGGGTGAGCAATGGTCCCCGAACGTGGCGCCGGCGAGGATGGCTGCGACGGAGCTGAGAAAAATGCTGCTTTGCTGGCTTGCGCCGATTGCGCTGTCGGCCAGCGGCAGGTGCCAGGCCAGCGGCACTACGATGGGCGTAAGGATGGCCATGGTCGCCCAGGATGTTCCAGTGGAAAAGGCCACCACTCCGGCGATCAGAAAAGTAAGTGTCGGTATCCAGACGGGAGAGAGAAGATCGCGGGTTTGCTCGATGACGTAGCCGGCGGTCTGGACTTCCACGCAGATGTCGCCGATGGCCCAGGCCAGCGTCAGGATCAATCCGGCGATGAGCATTGCCTTTACGCCGCCCACCCAGGCGTTGATCGCTTCGTTCAGTGAAAGCAGCTTTTGCCAAAGGCTCATGATAATGGCCGTGAACGAACCGGCGAAAGCGCCCCAGATCAACACACTGAATGAATCGGCATTGCCGAACACAGCGCTTATGTAGCGCAGCAGGCCGGCGTTCCGGTCGCTTTGGCTTAGGCTCTCCAGGCCCGTAAACCACAGCCCAAGAAAGGTGACCGCAATAACCATAACAACCGGCACCAGCGCGTTGTACCAGCGCAGCGGTACACCCTCACGTGGCATGATCTCTTCACTGCCCGTATCGGCCAGCGGCGTAGCCCCGTCTGCCAGCACTTTGTTTTCGTGCCAGGCCCTTTTTTCCGCGGCACGCATTGTTGAAAAATCACGCCCTGTAAAGGCGATCATAAAACCAAAAAAGAGCGCCAGCGCCGGGTAAAAGTTGAAGGGTATGGTTTGCAGAAACGTAACAAAAGCGTTCATGTCGAGGCCGGTGGCGCCAAAAGCCTCATCAATCAGGCTGAGCTGATATCCGATCCAGGTGGAAATTACGGCCAGCGTGGCGATGGGGGCAGCAGTGGAATCCACGAGGTAGGCCAGTTTTTCGCGGCTTATTTTCAGACGGTCAGTAAGCGGGCGCATGGTGTTACCAACGATCAGCGTGTTGGCATAGTCGTCAAAAAAGATCAGAATGCCCATGGCCCAGGTGACGATCTGTCCCCGGCGAGTGTCGGAGGCGTATTTGCTCAAAGCTTCCACGATGCCTTGGGTGCCGCCGTTTTTGGAAACAACGCCGACCATGCCGCCAAGGGTAAGGCTAAAAACCAGGATAGCCATATTGTCCGGATCCGCCGGTGCTTTGGCTATAAATTCGCTTAGGCTGTAAACAAAGCCCTGCAGCGGGTTGAAGCCGTAAATGATAAGCGCGCCGATGAAAATACCGGCAAACAGGGCGATCAGTACCTGGTGGGTGATCAGCGCCAGGGCAATGGCCACCAGTGGCGGCAAGAGGCTGAACCAGCCGGGGACGCTCCATATCTCCACGCTGCCGGCTTTACCGTTGATGTACAATTCCCATGTGCCCCACGCCGGAAAAGAAACCGTAGTTTTGAAGCTGCCTTCTGCCGTGCTGTCCAGGCGCACATCGATCGTCCGATCGCCGCCTTTAAAGCTGACTGCAGTAGGTAACTGCCCGTCTTCTGCATCAAAAAGCAGCTCATATTCCAGCCCGCTGAGATAAACTGTTTTTTGATTGCTAATGGTTAGTGCACTACCGGCTGATGAAAAATTAAAAGCAAATAATACGGTAAGCAGTCCCAGGTACAGGCGCCTCGACAGGTGCATCATGTGAATCTCCGGTTGGATAGGGGTGAGCAAAAACAGGGGCTAAAGCTACAGGTTATTGCCAAAAAAGACAAGTTACGGCAGCGAGCGAACCGTTTTGGCGTTGGCGCGTTCAGGTGATTTTCATATCAGGCCTTGCGCCTTGATTTACTGTGAGGGGGCATTTAAATTGCTTAACTTTTTACGGGAGATAAAATGCGCGCATTTCGTCCGCTTATTTTCTTTTTAACAGCGTCCTTCATTGTCTCTTCATCCGCATTTCAGCAGGCGGTTGAAGCACAGAAAGATATCCGTAACATCACATCGCGCTATGGCTTTGAGGTGTACCGCAAGCCCTACATTAATTTCAATTATTGGTACGGCAAAGCGCATCAGGGTACGCAGCCGGCATTCGTCGTAAGCTTTGCAATCCAGAATGATTATCTCACTTTTGTGCGAGAGAATGATGTCTATGTTTCCGAATACCAGGTAACTGTAAGTGTGCGCCGTGAGGAGGAGGAAAGCAGCGAATTTGGCAAAAGCTGGCGGCTGACAACACGCTTGAAAAATTTTGATGATACGAACGCCCACGATCAATACCAGTATTACAGTTTTGACCTGGAGCCTTACACGGAAAGTGGTGTGGCCGAATTGCTGCCCGGGCGCTACGACGTTGTTTTCGAATTCAGCGATCACCGCAGCAGCCGTGTTTATACCGCTATGCGCCGCTTTGAGATAATAGCGGACGGTCCGGCGGAGACGATCGTATTTTTAAAAACGGAAGCCCCTGCCGATAGCGGCACTATTGCGCTTTGCTCTGCACGCACCATTCTCGATTTTAATAACCCCTACCGGGCATTCTGCCGCCTTTTGGTCGACTCGGCGGGGCAGTATTACAGCAATTACCGTCTTTTTAGGAAAATAAACGAAGACAGGAAACTGGTCCACCAGCAGTACGATACGCTTTCTTCAGAACAGGGCGTGCTTGGGCTTTATTACAATCTGCCTTATGAAAAAATGGAAGAAGGTGACTATACCCTGCGCATGGTGGGCGAAGGACCGGACGAAAAAGAGCAGGTGGTTGAGCGCGATTTTTCGGTGGTCTGGTTTGAAAAACCGATCTATCTTTACAAGGTGGATCTGGCGGTGCGGCCGATGAAATACCTGCTTTCCGCCGATGAGCTTGAGCGGGTGAAAGAGCTGGATCTGGAGCAGCTTTCCGAATGGTTCGACGCGTACTGGAAAGAGCGTGACAAAAACCCTGAAACCGCATATAATGAACTAAAGCATGAATATTACCGCCGTGTGACACACACGCTGCGCCATTATTCCACGCGTTTTAAAGAAGGCTGGGAAACCGACCGTGGCATGGTCTACATTCTCTACGGTGAGCCGCAACGCAAGGACGAGCAGCGCTATTTGACGGACAAGCCGCCGTTTGAAGTGTGGTATTACCCGGAGCGGGAAACGTCTTTCGTTTTTGTCGATGAAAACCGCAACGGTGAATATATTCTGCAAAAAGAAAAAGGAATTAATCCGTGAGCGAAAAAATTAATGTCGGCGTAATCGGTGTGGGGCACCTGGGCAGGCTGCATGCCTCATTATACAAGCAGGTGGCGGACGCGCATCTGGTTGGAGTATTTGACACGGACCAGAAAAAAGCACAGGCTTTGTCCAGGGAGCTGGACTGCCGCGCTTTTGAATCCCTGGAACAGCTTATGGAATCTTGCGATGCTGTTAATATCGTAACGCCAACCACAAGCCATCATGAGATTGCCTTAATGGCATTGAACATGAATCGCGACGTGTTTATAGAAAAGCCGGTTACACGTACCGAGCAGGAAGCCCGCGAGCTGATTGAAACGGCAGGCAGCAAAAAGCGCCTTATACAGGTGGGGCATATCGAACGTTTTAACGCCGCTTTGCAGGCCCTGGGCGATGTGGATATTCAGCCGGTTTTTGTAGAGGCCCATCGCCTGGCTTCTTTTAACCCGCGCGGCACAGACGTGGCCGTTATTCTCGACCTGATGATCCACGACCTGGATTTGATACTGCACCTGGTGGACTCGGCTCCGGCGAAGATTGATGCCAGCGGGGTGGGTGTGGTTTCAGACAACGTGGACATTGCCAACGCGCGTATCGAGTTTGAGAATGGCTGCGTGGCCAATGTGACGGCCAGCCGCATTTCGGCCAAGAAGATGCGCAAAATGCGGATTTTCCAGCGCAATGCCTATATTTCGCTGGATATGGCCGAAGGTTTTTCCGAGATATTCTATATCCCGGACGGCGGGCAGATGCCTTTTGCCGACAGTACGCTGGCCTACTCGCTGGGGCAGATTGACGCCGGGGCCATGAAAAAGGAGATCAAGTACGCGCGGTTGGAGCGGCGAGAAGTAAATCCGCTGCTCAATGAGCTGAAGGCGTTTTGCCAGTGTGTGCGTGAACGCAGCCGGCCTGCCGTAACCGCCGAAGACGGACTGAAGGCGCTTAAGCTGGCCAACCAGGTTATGGAGCAGATTGAAAAACAGCGCCGCAAGATGATCGGCTAGTGGCCTGGATCAGCCGCATCGTATCTGAGAAAACAAATCTAAAGGAAAAGTTATGCAAAACCCGCAAACAAAAACTACCAATGGCATGATGACGATTGACAATATCCGCGAGCAGGTTGTCGGCATAGACGAGCATGTGCCATTGATTGACGGCACTACGGCACGCTATATCAATTTTGACAATGCCGCCAGCACGCCGACGTTGCAACCGGTACTGGATGCTATCAATCGTTTTATGCCCTGGTACTCAAATATCCACCGCGGCACCGGATTTAAGTCGCAGATAAGCACACATTTGTATGAGCAGAGCCGCGAAATCGTGCGCGATTTTTTCCACGTGCGCGATGAGGAGCATACGATCATATTTGGCAAAAACTCTACTGAGGCAATTAACAAGCTGGCGCGGCGTATGCCGCTAACCAAGGAGGACGTGGTGCTTTGTTCTAAAATGGAGCACCATTCCAACGACCTGCCCTGGCGCATGCGTGCCACTGTTAAGCATGTGGAAATCGATGATATGGGACGCCTGGATATGGACGATCTGCGCAGCAAACTAGAAAAATACAGAGGCAAGGTGCGGCTTGTGGCTATCACCGGCGCCTCCAATGTCTCCGGCTACGTTAACCCGGTTCATGAGATTGCCCGGCTGGTGCACAGCCATGACGCCGAGATCATGGTGGACGCCGCGCAGCTGGCTCCGCACCGCAAAATTGATATGGGCGACCAGGATGATCCCGGGCATATCGATTACCTGGCTTTTTCGGCGCACAAAATTTACGCGCCTTTTGGCCTGGGTGTGCTGATCGCCAATCGTAAGGCTTTTGCCGGCGGCGAGCCCGATTATGTAGGCGGCGGTACGGTCAGTATCGTTTCCATAGATCATGTTTTCTGGGCAGATGTGCCGGAATCGGAAGAAGCGGGAACACCCAATGTGCCGGGCGCCATCGCGCTGGGCAAGGCCCTGCAGATCTGCAGCGAGATCGGGATGGACGCCATTGCCGAACACGAAGCACGGCTGACCACTTACGCGCTGCAAAAACTGGCCAAAGTACCGGGACTGACCGTCTACGGCTCTGCCGACCCCCATGATGTTGAAAACAGACTGGGTGTTATCTCCTTTAACATGAAAGGTCTGGACCACGCCCTGGTGGCAGCCATGCTTAACTATGAAAGCGGCATCGGCGTGCGCAACGGCTGTTTCTGCGCCCACCCCTACATTAAATGCCTGCTGCACGTAACGCAGGAAGAGAGCGATTTGCTGGAATCACGCATTTTGCAGCATGACCGCTCCAGTATTCCGGGCGCCGTGCGCATGAGCTTTGGCATGTACAACGTGGAAGAAGAGATCGACGCCATCGTTGAGGCGCTGCAGCGTATCGCCCGCGGCGAGTATCGCGGTACCTATAAGATGAACCACAGCACGGGCGACTACGAAGTACAGGAATTCGGCATGCCTTTTGACAAATATTTTGTGCTATAAACGCCGGAGAATAGTCCCCGCCATTTCTGAAAAATGAAGACCTGTTATTACGACGATCCCTATCAAACAAAGTTAAGGACGCGTGTTGTAAGCGTGCGTTCGGAAGAGAATGCCCTGTGGGTGGAGCCCGAGGCTACCATAGTTTATCCCGGTGGCGGCGGGCAACAGGCTGATCGAGCCGTGCTTGGCGGATATACTGTTTCCGACATCCGTCAATACGGTCATGCCGCATACCGTATTGATCAGAATGCGTCGTTAAAGGAAGGGGATTCCATTGAGATAAAGATTGACGGCGCTTTCCGTTATTACAATATGCAGCAGCACACGGGACAACATCTAATTTCCGCCGTTCTGGACAAGGCCGGTTGTCCCACCGAGTCGGTGCATTTGGGCGAGCATTATACGCTGGTGGAGGTAAGCGGCAGCTATCTGCCGGATCAGCGTATGCGTGTAATCGAGGAAGAATGCAATCAGCTGATACGCAGCGCCCTGCCTGTGAAAACCTATTACTTATCCGCCGATGAAGCTTCCAAAATACCTCTGCGCAAGATACCACCGGGCCATGAACGGCTGCGCATCGTTCAGCTGGGTGAGATTGACTATTCGGCCTGTGGCGGCACGCACGTACGCAACAGCGCGGAAATCGGTCTTTGCCTGATAACGGGCCGGGAAAAGATACGCGGAAACCAGCGTTTACAGGTGCTGTTTGGCCGCGCCGCATATGCTTGGACGAGAGCGGCAAGGGAGCTGGAAAAAGAGCTCAATCAATCGTTGCAGTGTTCACCGGCGGAAATGCCGGATCGCGTAAAAGGGCTGATCGCCGAAAAGGTGAATCTGCAAAAACAAAACAATTTCCTGGGCAGCGCCTGGGCGGAGGCTTTTGCCAAAACAGAAGCAGGATTTGTGTTGCAGCTGGATGAAAATTTTGCCGGGCAGGCCATGCAACTGGCCAAAAACAGGGCCGCCGACGGCAAGAGCGTTTGCGTGCTGTGTGACGGGCGTTTCTATTTCGCCGGCGATGAAAACTCTTTTAATATGCGCGATTTCATTCACGCTGAAGGCGCCGGGTTCGGGATGCGCGGCGGCGGACCTGCCGGACTGATACAGGGCGTGTATGATAAAGCGCGGGAAGAACAACTGATCGAAAAGCTCAATGCGGCTTTTTCTTCCGCGTGAGGCTAAGATAAGCTGAATTTGTCTTGACAAGAGGAGTCAGACTAAAAAGAATGGCGGGATCGCAATTACCGCTGCTGGTGATGAAATCCACCCTGAAGCGGAATAGATAAGATGCAAGAATACGCGGTGATAATTTCGGATATCAAGGGTTCCAAAAAGATGAAGGAGATGGAGCGTTACGAATGGCAGCTTTTCCTCAAGTCGGCCATTGTGCAGGTGAATGAGAACTGGCAGGATGCCATTGAAGCGCCGTTTATGATCACCAAGGGCGATGAGTTCCAGGGCGTGGTGCGCGATATTCCTGTTGTGCATGATATCATGATTGAGTTCGAACGCCTGTTGTATCCGCTGGTGATGCGTTACGGCATCGGCCTGGGGCGCATTCAGAAAATGGGCGCCAACATTCCGATTGAGATGGACGGGCCGGCGTTTCACCGGGCCAACGCCGCGCTTAACCAGGCCAAAAAACGCAAGACCCGGGTCATCTTTCAATCTAACGATAGCCAGCTGGATATGTACATCAATTCCGTCTACACGCTGATCAATGCTATTAAAAGCCACTGGCGCGACCGCGTCTATCAGCGCTATTGGAAATACAAGGAACTGGGCACCTATGAAAAGGTGGCCGACCTGGAAGGGGTTTCGCCGCAGGCCGTATGGGACTCCATGCGCAACGGCAATGTGGTGGAAGTTATCCAGGCCGAAAACAGCGTTATGCAGTTTTTAAAACAAAAAACCTCACCTTAGCGCGCGTGTATCAGGTGTATTTGCCGTATGGTCCAGTATACGGCGCCCGCCGCCAAAACAATCAAAAACGGTGATACATGACCGTTGCTGTTGTACCAGGTGGCCTTTTCTTCCCAGTTAAAATTGAGCATCAGCAGCGCCAGCAGATTGTTGCTGGCATGGATAATTACCGCCGGCCAAATTGAGCCCGTGCGCCAGGCCAGAAAACCCAGAAACACACCCATCACAAAAATCTGTATCGCCCAGTAGGGGTTGATATGAATGATCGTCCAGCTTACCGCCGCCAGAATCACCGCCCGCGTCACATCGCCTTTTTGTTCCAGCGTTACCTGCAGAAACCCGCGGAACAGGCCCTCTTCGGCAACGGCCGCCAGAATCACACTGCCCAAAATCACCAGCAGCCAGTCGGTGGCCGTTGATGCCATCAGCGGCGCCATCATCTCTTTGATCAGTTCGGGCTGAGGCACCACCATATTGATAAGCCGCTCCAGTTCGTCGGTTAATACAATGAGACCAAGGCCCAGCAGAAAACTGAGCAGCAGCGTCGTAGAATCCACCTTGCGGAAACGGAACAGCGTTTCAATCGGATAGCCTTTACGCCGGCAGTAAAGCAAAGGGATGATCAGGAACAGCGCCTCGCCAAAAACAAACCACAATCGCACATTGTTTTCAAGCGAAATATCACCAAACAAAAATTGCAGCGTGCCGGCGCCAATAAAAGTAAGCACCAGGATGGAGGCAAATATCATCAGGATAAGTACCAGCGCTTCCACCGGCTCGGGAAAAGGTTGCTTTTTATCCATCGACACCCCGCAGCGGTATGTGCATGGCTTTGCTGATCGTTTCCAATTCATCCATCAGCGTATCGAATTGCTCAAAGGTTAGTGACTGCGCGCCGTCCGACATGGCGTGTCCCGGATCGGGATGCACTTCCACGATCAGACCATGGGCTTTTACAGCCAGTGCCGCCCGCGAGATGGGGATAACGCGCCCGCTGTGTCCCGTGGCGTGGCTGGGGTCGACGATCACAGGCAGGTGGCTGATCTCCTGCAGAACCGGTATAGCCGTGATGTCGAAAGTGTTGCGCGAGTGCGTGTCGAAAGTGCGTACGCCGCGCTCGCATAAAATCACATTCTGGTTGCCGGCGTTGAGAATGTATTCCGCGGAAAGCAGCAACTCATCCAGCGTGGCTGAGATACCGCGCTTTAACAAGACCGGCTTGGAGGTTTTTCCCACTTCCTTAAGCAGCGGGAAATTCTGCATGTTGCGCGCCCCGATCTGGATCACGTCACAATATTCCACTACATCTCCCAACGTAACCATGTCCATGGCTTCCGTGACTACGGCCATGCCCACTTCGCGTGCGGCCTTGTGCATAATTTTGAGCCCTTGTTTACCCATACCCTGGAAAGCGTAGGGCGATGTGCGCGGTTTGTAGGCCCCGCCGCGCAGGAGCTTTATGCCGCGCGAAGCCAGAAAGTGGGCGGTCTTCTCGATCTGTTCCTGTGATTCCACCGAGCAGGGACCGGCGATGATCTCAAAGTTGTTATCGCCGATGTGGCCTTTATTGATGTGCACGACCGTATCCGTGGGATGAAAATCGCGGCTGGCCAGTTTGTAAGCCTTGGTGATGTGGACGATCTCTTTGATGCCGCTCAGGCCGCGGATCGATGTGTCGTCCACCGGGCCGGTGTTGCCGATGGTGCCGATGGCCGTGCGGTTGCTGCCGGGAATCGGCCGGGCATTAAAACCCATCTCCTCGATGGCGTCTACCACCGCGGCGATTTCCGCTTCGCTGGCGTTTTTTTTCATAACTACAAGCATGAGAAACCTCGAATAAATGAATAGCTGAATTGTTGAATTACTGAATTGATGAATTGTTTGCTTATTATGTCATTCCAATCGACTCATGAGCCGGTGTCTGCCGCACGTGTGGCGCAAAACATGCAAATGGAAGCGGCCACCGATAGATTTAACGATTCACCCTCGCCGTTGCGCGCGATGGTTATCTTTTGACCGGCCTTATCCTGTAACGCGCGGGACAGGCCGTGTGCTTCCGAGCCGAACAGCAGGATATGCTTTTTTTCAAAAACGATGTTGTTGATATCATCGCCGTCCAATGCTGTAGCATACATTTTATAGCCCTGTTCCCTGCTCAGCCGCTCCAGGCTGCCGGCAGCGACGTTTTCGTAAAGATGCAGGCCCGGGGCATAACCGGCTGAGGCACGCAGGGCCTTCGGGTTCCAGGGGTCCGCGCTGTCCGGGGACAAAAAGACATGGCGGTAGCCAAACCAGGACGCACTGCGCAGCACAGTGCCCAGGTTGCCCGGATCGTTGATCGCCTCCAGATAGAGCGCGCGGGGGGCACGGAAAGAATCTGCATTAAAGGCCATACTCTGCCGCCGCCCGATCATGACGATGCCCTGTGCTGTCTTCTCCTCCGTCAGACGCTCCATGCCGCGACTGTCGACACTAAAAACAGGACGATCGCTTCCGCGTATGGTCAAATCTTCCAACAACGCTTCACGGCCTTTTTCAACAACCAGGCATTCCAGTTGTCGGGGCGCGCAGCTTAACGCGCCTTTTACCGCGCGCAAACCGCTCATGCTGTAAAGACCAGACTGCTGACGGTATTTTTTCTGCAGCAGCTTGGCGTATTGCTTTAAGCGTTCCCCGGAAAGGGGAGCGGGCGTTGCGGTTATCGTTTTTTGCATTGCCGGTCGCTTAATTATTGAATTAATGAATTGCAGAATTATTGACTGTTTATTTGCCGTGCGAAGACCCACCCTTTATCCCTGCCACGAGGGAATCGATTCAGTGCGTATGGATGCGTCATCTTTTAAGCACGCTTTATTGAATCGTTTTTTGCAGGTGTTCAATCAGTGCGTCAAAAGCGACCTCTTGCTGCGCGCCCTCATCCATGTTCTTTACGCTGCAGACACCGCGGGCCAGTTCCTCTTCGCCCAGCACCAGCGTAAACAGGGCGTTTTGCCGGTTGGCCTCGCGGAACTGCGCTTTGGGACTCCGTTCCAGCAGATCGCCGTCCACCGAAAAACCGGCTTCGCGCAGACGGTGCATCCAGGTCTGGGCCTTCTCGCGCGCGCCGTCACCGATGCTGACCACGAAAAGCTGCAACCGTTCGCTTTCGCCAATCTTTACATCCTGGGCCTCGGCCACCATCAAAATGCGTTCGATGCCTGCCGCAAATCCAACAGCCGGCACGGCCTTGCCGGAAAGCTCTTCGGCCAGCAGGTCATAACGCCCTCCGCCAACCAAAGCGTTCTGCGCGCCCAGCGCGTCGCTGGTGATCTCAAAAACGGTGTGCGTGTAATAATCCAGTCCTCGCACCAGTGTAGTCACTTCTTCAAATTCCAGGTTGTTATCTGTCAGAATGCGTTTGACCGTATCGTAGTGGCCGGCCGCCTCTTCGGACAAATATTCGGTTATGCGCGGCGCGGAAGCGATTGTATCCTGCAGCTGAGGATCTTTGCTGTCCAGCACACGCAGCGGATTTTGCTCCAGCCGGCGCAGCACCTCTTCAGCGGCACCCTGCAGCCGCGGACGCAGATACTCCTGCAAGACTGCCCGGTATTTCTGTCGGCTTTCGGGGTCACCCACGGTGTTCAGGCGCAGCTTCAGATTGTTCAGGCCCAGCTCTTTCAAAATGGCCAGTGAAAGATCAATCACCTCTGCATCTGCCAGCGGCGAAGGGCTGCCGATGAGCTCCGCGCCATACTGGTGGAACTGGCGCAATCTGCCCGCCTGCGGGTTTTCCTGGCGAAAGAGCGGTGCGATATAAAAAAGCTTTTGCAGCGGCGCCAGGGCCTGCAGGTTGTTTTCCAGAAAGGCGCGCATGATCGGCGCCGTCATTTCCGGTTTCAGCGTCAGGCTCTTTTTGGCGCGGTCGGTAAACGTGTACATTTCCTTGGAGACAATGTCGGTCAATTCGCCGATGCCGCGGGCAAAAAGCTCGGTCAGTTCAAATACCGGTGTGCGCACTTCGGCGTAATTATAACGGGCCATTGTGCGCCGCACCTGCTGCTCCAGCGCCACCCATGCCGGGCTTTCCGTGGCCAGGATATCCTGCGTTCCCTTAATGCGTTTCAACTGTTTCAAATAACGATCCTCTTGTAAGCGTGAAAAGGTGACAAAAATACAAAAATTAATTTTAAAAACGAAACAGCGAAGAAGTCAGCGGGAGGGGTTGGAGAGCTTGTAAAACAGGCTGTAATTTTCGCCGGCATTAAAAAAGCGCCGTTCACGGAATGTCTCGTAACCCGGCCGCGTGATCTCGATATTGTGCCAGCCGGGCTGCAGGGTGATGATGCGCTGCGCTCCTTTTTCGATGCTGAAATTGTCCAGCCTCACGCTGGCGTCTTCGGGCAGCACGGAAACGGAAAGCGAGGTTGGAATGATGCGGCTTGAAAAGCGCACATTCAGCTCGCTGGTATCGGCCGGCGCTATCGGGATACGGGCGATGAAGCGGCTGTTTTGCATCGCGTCATAAACTTCCACCTCATGCTCGCCCCTTAAAAAAGGTCCGAGCAGCGGGTTTCCCGAAGCTTTTTGCAAGGCGCCGTTTACACGCAGCCTGTTCTCCGGGTTAATGCCAAAAAGCTGCAGGTAACCCAGCTCGTGGCGCGTAAACTGGCGGTAGCCCGAAGCCAGTAAAATAACGGCGCTTAGCAGAATGGTTGCCTGTATGGCACGCCAGCCCCACACCCGGTTTTTCTCCAGAAAGGCCGCCTTCAGGGTATCTTCGGAGGTGGTGCGCTTGCTTTTGTCCAGCTTTTTTAAAAACTGTGCGATGACATTTTTCTTGCGGCGTCGGATATTCCAGGGCACGCATTTTTCCAGATCACGTATCAGCGTGGCCGCGTCCTGGTAGCGCTTTTGCGTATCGCGGCGCAGCATTTTGCGGATTACGCGACGTGCCCGGCGCGGTATACGCGGGTTGATGCGTTCCGGCGGGGTATATTTGGCGCGCGCCACACGGGCCAGCACTTCGGTATTGTTGGAGCCGTAAAAAGGTTTCAGGCCGGTCAGCATTTCATAGAGCAATACCCCTAGGCCGAATATATCGCTGGGCGGACCAAGCGCGTCGCCGTGGGCTTGCTCGGGCGACATATAGGACGGCGTGCCGACGATCAGGCCGGTCATCGTCAGCCGGGTGTTGTCCTCGTCTTTGGCCACGCCAAAATCGATCAGCTTGACCGTGCCTTCAAAAGAGATCAGCACATTGCTGGGCTTAATGTCCCGGTGGATGATATTCTGGTTGTGCGTATATTCCAGCCCGCGGGCAATCTCGGTAGCCATCAGCAGGGCCACGCTGACCGGCATGGGCGAGGCGTGATCAATGATAGTGCGCAGGTCTTCCCCGTCCACGTACTCCATAACCAGGTAATAAGAGCGGTTGAGATACATGAAATCGTAAATGGAAAGCACGTTTTCCTGGTTGAAGGAGGCCGAGAGCAGGGCTTCTTTTTTAAAGCGGGCAATGATTTCGCGGTTGGGGTCTTTGAGCTTTTTGATGACCACCGGGCGTTTTAGCGCAGGCTGCATGGCTTTGTAGATTTCGGCCATACCGCCTTCACCTATTTTGCTGACGATGGTAAAGTTGCCGACGTTGCTGTTTTGTTCCAGTTGTGCCATGGGAGCGATCAGGCAATGCCTTTTACAGTGTGAAGCGCAATGGTAAATAAGACGCCGTTGCCGGGATTGTCCAGTGTACCCGTAACCTGTTCGACGGCCTCGACCAGGTCTTCCAGCATCTCTTCATGGACCACAGTGAAAATGGTTTTATTGCCGGGACGGGTGTCCTGCATCAGCGTGCGGAATCCGGCGAAAATGGGTATATCGTGAGATACGATACGTCCCATGCCGATGCTGTCGATAATGGTGGCTCCGCCCACACCCATTTCCACAAAAACCTCCATCAACTCTTCCAGTTGCTCTTCTTTATTTAACACAAGCACCATCAGGACAGAGTTTGAATTAACCGATCTCGAAGAAATTGTTTTCTTCCTCCCTAATCAATTTGTGGGCTTCGGCGGGGGTTTCACATTCCAGGATGCGTGCCCGCAACTGTTCGTTGCTCATCAGCCGTGAAATGCGGCTCAGCAGTTTTATGTGCAAGCCGGGATTGTTTTCCGGGCCGACAAGCAGAAAAATGATCCTTACGGGTTTTTTGTCGATGGAGCTGAAGTCGATCTCATCGCTGCAAACGCCCATGGCGATGGCGAAATTGGGACACGAAGCGTGTTTGCAATGGGGAATGGCGATGCCGTTTCCCACACCGGTGGTCATAATTTTTTCACGTTCCAACACCGCCTGATATGCTGCTTCCTTGTCGTTGACCTGGGCTTCAAGAACATCAATCAGTTCATGGATGGCTTCATCGCGCGTATCCGCTTCCAGCGGAATCCGCACTCTTTCAGCAGGCAAAAGGTCAGTCAGGCGCATTAATTTTCCTCCAATGGTTTGACGTAATTTAGGAAGAATGGCAATTTTTGCCAAATGCTAATCACGCCATTTGATTGATTTGCAAAAGGGGGCGAGCTAAATTGAAACGTCTACAGGCGTTCTGTTTCAGCGCCTGTAAAAATAGTAAAAACGGATTGTAATATGCTTGATAAACAGCTTACGGAAAAACTGCTGAATAAGATCGACCATGAGATGCGCAACCTGGAGACTTTCCAGGAGGTGCCGCTTTTTTATGACCCTATCCGCTACGTGCTGGATCTGGCTGGCAAAAAAATACGTCCTTTGTTGCTTATGCTTTCCTGCGGCGCCTGTGGCGGAAACACGGATAAAGCCTCCCACGCCGCCGCCGCCGTAGAGTTGCTGCATAACTTTACGCTGGTCCATGATGATATTATGGATAATGATAATACGCGCCGCGGCAAGCCCACCGTCCATACGCGCTGGGACAACAGTACGGCGATTCTTGCAGGAGACGGGTTGCTGGGCTTTGCTTTTCAGAAGCTGCTGCAAACGGAAGGCACCGACACGGCGCTGCTGGCGCGGCGCTTCACCGAGGCGATGATCATAATTTGCGAAGGCCAGGCGCTGGACAAAATGTTTGAACAGCAGCAGAGCGTGAGCGCCCCGGCCTATCTGGATATGATCGATCGCAAGACGGCGGCGCTGATCCGGCTTTCCTGTGAGCTGGGTGCGCGTATCGCCGGCGCCGATGAGAAAACGGTGGAGAATATGAAAGCTTTCGGCTACGCGCTGGGCATGGGCTTCCAGGTGCAGGACGATATTCTCGATATTACCGCCGATGAGCAGGCGCTGGGCAAAAAAGTGGGCAGCGATTTTGAAATGCAGAAACAGACCATCCTGACTATTATGTTGAAAGAAAAGCTGCCGGAAAAAGAATTTAACGCGCTGGACTTTAAAGGCTATCGTGAAGCGCTAAAAGAAGAGGGTGTTTTGCAAAAGGTGCATAGCCTGACGGATGACTATTTTAACAAAGCGTTCGAAATGCTGGATACGCTGGAAGCCAACAGCTATACGGATGCGCTTCGTGAGTTAAGCAATTCTATCCGCGGCAGGCAATGGTAAGATCGTTTTCGCTGTTTGCTGTATTTTTTATCCTTTATTCCTGTGCCGCATCTTCCCCGCGGCGCAGTTTTAACGAAACCCCGCGCGACGAATGCCGCCTCCTCGAGCAGGCCGTCAGCCACTGGTTGGGCACACCTTATCGTTATGGCGGAAATGACCGGGACGGTCTGGATTGCTCCGCTTTTGTGCAGATCGTTTATGGCGACGTTTATGGTTTTCAATTGCCCCGCACCACGGAGCAGCAGTATGGTTCGGGGTCGTGGGTGCGCGGCGGCTGGCTGCAATGCGGCGATCTTCTGTTTTTCCGCAATATACGCGGCCGCGGTATTGACCATGTCGGGATTTATCTCGGGGCCGGGAGGTTTGCCCACGCTTCCAGCAGCAACGGCGTTATCATCTCAAAGCTGGAAGAAGAGTATTACACCGAGCATTATGCAGGCGCCCGACGTTACCCGCGCTGATCGAAAGCATTTAGCAGCGTTACAAAGGCCTGCTTCAACGGGGCGGGCAGGGCGCTGATGCGTCGCGCCAGCCGCAGATCGGGATCATTGCCGTATGGGCTTGCAGGTTCCGCGGTTCCGTCCCCGATGTGCGTATGCCGGCCTGTCAGCAACCATTCTATCGTCGTATCACCCAGTTTTGCCAGCTTCCATAACACATCAGCCGGGGGCAGGCGGTCGGCCAGGTATTTGCTCACCGCGGGCTGACTGATATTCAACGCCCGGGCCAGTTGCAGCTGCGTCATGCCCTTCTCTTCGCGCAAACGGTCTATGCGTGCCGCGATCACATGCTGCGCGTCTATTGTGTTTGAAATGCGGTAATCCATATGTTATATTATCGCGATTGTTATTGTTTATTTTGAACGGAATATACAAGCCGGTTAAAAATAGTGCAAGAAGAACAACTTTACGGTGCCTGGCTTGCACACGCACGCCAATCCACCCTGTTGAAGAGCGGTCCGCGTACGCTGCGCATCCTTCATCCGGGTGCGCTCAACCGCCAGAACGGTCCGGATTTCAGCGACGCCAGTTTTGAGCTGGACGGCATCCGCTACGTGGGTCAGGTGGAAATGCACCGCCGCACCCGCGAATGGTACAGCCACGGCCACCACCTGGACGGGCACTATCGTCATGTTGTGTTGCACATTGTGGGGCCCGGCGAAAATGAAGAGCCGGTCTACCACCAGGGCTCAAAACGATCGATTCCCAGTTTTGCTTTGCCGCTTTCGGCGATGCAGCCGGTACGTTCCTGCACACCGCGTTTTGCGCCGGGTTCCGCGCAAACCGGCTCCCGCCTGGAAAAGCTGGCCCTGCAGCGTTTGCACTGGCGTATCCGCGATTTTAGCGAAGGGCTTTGCGGCAGCCGGCCGCAACAACTCTTTTATGAAAAAACACTGGCTGCTTTGGGGTTTCCATCCAATACGCAGGCCTTTGCCCGTCTGGCCCGCGCCGTTCCCGCCTATACCGTGCGCACTGCCACCGGGCCGGCGCCGGCAGCCGCCCTCTATCTTGGGCAGGCCGGTTTGCTGGAACAGCTGCCTTCCGGTGCCTGTAAAACCCTTTTGCGCCGGCGCTACCGCTCCGCCCGTTCGTATTTAACCCAGGGATCGCTCAGTTCTGACGACTGGGTTTTTGCCGCCCAGAGGCCGCACAATCATCCCTTGCGCCGGCTAGCCTGCTGGATTACCTGGACGGCCATGTATGGCCTTGATGGTCTTTACCACGCTGTTCTAAGAGGGTTGGAAGCGCGCATGGCCTATGGTGAGCTTTTTAAGTCCCTGTACAGCCACATGGCCCTTGAGCCGCCGCCGTTTCTGGAACGGGCCGGCTTGCTGCGGGGCGCGTCCGGTCAGCGGAGCATTATCGGCCGGGGGCGTTTTACGGAAATCTTAGCCAATGTCTGGATACCGCTTTTTATGGCCCGTGCCCGCGCCCGGGGCAGTAAAGGTTTCGAAGACTATTTAAAAGCATTATATCTGTGGCTGCCGGGGCGTCCCGCTTACGCCGAGCTGCGCGATGCCGGCTGGATGGCGCAATATGAAAAACTCTACCGTGCTTTTCATCATGGCCAGGCCTTTTTGCAGCTCAATCGTTATCACTGTCGCCTGGGCGGTTGCGCGGGCTGTCCGCTGGGTCATATTCCGGGCGGACAAATTGACAAGAAAATCAAAAATAACTAAACTGCATTCTCTTATAATTCAAAAATCAGGGGACGCATGATGGAGATGGATTGGCTCGATTTTATAATGATTCGCAATTTTATTTACGCGGTACTGGGCGTAATAATCGGAATAATTGCGTCGATATCAACATATAAGCTGGTAAACAGGGCGACCCGTTTTGATATCCCCAACGAACTGGAAAAAGGCAATCTGGCCGTTGGTGTTGTTGTCTCGGGCATTTTTATAATGATCGGTTTGATCGTTGGTTTGATTATTGGAATGAGTCTGAACTAAATGAGAATAGTCTTAATTCTTATCTGCGCCGTAATGCTTGGCGCGTGCAAGGTGAAGCCCCCGGAAGGGATGGTTTCGGGCGGGGAGAAAGACAGCCTGCTGCTTCAGGTGGAGAAGCGCCTGGCGGACAAGCGCAGGTACGACAATCTTCGCCACGAGCTATACAGCAGCAACCTGGGCCGGTCCATTAAGAAATATAAGCCGATCATAAAAAAATACGCTAAACGTTACGGGTTTGACTGGCGTCTGATAGCGGCACAGATTGTTCAGGAATCGGGTTTCCGCGAAAAGGCGCGCAGCCATGCCGGTGCCCGCGGCCTGATGCAACTGATGCCTTATACGGCCCGCGAGATCAGCCGTGAACTGGATATCCAGTATATCATGAAAAATCCCCGCGAAAATATTACGGCCGGTATTTACCACCTTAACAAACAAATGCGCTATTTCCCTGACGCGACATGGTCCGAACGGACGCGCCTGGCGCTGGCCAGCTACAATGCCGGCGTTGGCCGCGTGCTGGATGCCCAGGCTATTGCCGATTACAACCGTCAGCCACTGAACCGCTGGGGCACCGTTAAGCCCTATCTCAGCATGCTCAAACGCAGCGACTGGCAACTGCATCTGCAGGTCTGGCCCGAAGGCAAACCACGGTACGGCTATTTTTACGGCTATAATGAAACTATCAACTATGTTGACAATATCTGGAAAATGTACACCATATACCGTAACATTCTGTAAAGAATCTGCACAGCTTCCATAACATAATTTTGTTTTATTTCCGGTCCCCTTCAAGGCCTTACAAACACTGTGATAACCGTCATTGAGCGCGAAGCCGGAATCTTCCATAATAGGTTGTTTACCATAGACATAGTCCAGGAAAGGCAATGCATATGAAATCATTACTTTGCCGTCTCTTGCTTGGATGCATCTGCCTTATTGGAGTGAACGGATTTACTCCGCTCTTAGCCGGCAGCGTTTGGGTCAGCCCTTCGGGCGATGACGAGACCGGCGACGGCACGCAACTTAACCCTTATCAGACCATCGGTTTTGCGCTGGGTCAGAGCAACGCCGACACGCTGTGGCTGCGCGGCGGTACCTACAGCGAGAATATCCAGATCAATGCCGCCCTCACCGGGCCCCGTGCTTTAATCTCGGCCGACGCGGCTATTGGTGACAGCGCTCTGATTGAAGCACCGGCGGCAGGTCCAGCCATCGATATCTTTAATATTCCGTTGGCCAATGGCCAGGATGGCGCTCCCGCCGCACTGATCGAGCTGAAAGATCTGAAAATTTCACACGCCAATGGTGTTGACGGTCCGGGCGTTTACTGCGATTTTTCATCGGATGGTGACCTGCTGATCGACGGCTGCCGTTTTGAAAACAACAACAATCCGGGCGCAGAAGGCGGGGCTGTTTATTATTTCGGCTCGGTGGCACGAAGCAGCATACGCAACAGCTTTTTTCTTTCCAACAGCGCTCAAAGCGGTGCAGCAATTTTTGCTGAGAACGCCACGATCCTCGTGGAGAATAACTACTTTTCCGGCAACAATGCGGCCCTTGGCGGTGGCGCAATCGCCTTAAAAAACTGCTTTGACGTACTTGTGGACAAAAACCGCTTTTACGGTAACAGCGCCCAGGACGGCGGTGCTGTGCAAATACTCTCGCAGAGTATTGAGACAGATATCAATCATACCTATGCCAATAATGTTTTTGCCGGCAATTCCGCCGGCGCCTCGGGCGGGGCTTTGTACTATAACGGAAATGCACTCTCGTCCTTTACGCAATTCCGCGATAATGTTTTTGCAGAAAACGAAGCGCAACTGGACGGGGCGGCCGTTTACGCTATGCAAACCTCACCGTTGATCCTCTCCGATAACATCGTACTGGCCAACCGCGCCGGGCAGCATGGCGGGGCATTTGCCTTTTCAACCATGGGCACGGCGGCGATTAATGTCTGGTCAAACCAGATCAGCGGAAACTCTGCCGCGGACGAGGGCGGAGCTATTTATATTAACGGCGCCAACTCTTTCTCGCTGGGTGGTGGCTCCGGTACGCAAAACAACCTCTTTCATAACCGCGCCCGCAACGGGTTGAATAATATTTTTTCAGAACTGTCCATCAGCAGCTTGCGGCTGGAAAACAATTACTGGGGATCCACGGATCAGACGCTGGTCGGTAATCAGCTTGATATACCGAGCATAAATAATTCCTGGACAAATTTTGCCAGCGAGCCTGTGGAAATCAGTCAGAAGCTTTTTGCCGGGCAGCAAAAGCTGTGGTTTGCCGACGGCTTTATCCGGTCGGCCCAGCAGGACGGCTTTTTTTCGCCGCGCGGCGACAGCCTGTTTACGTTCACCGTTGACCCTGACAGCAATTTCAGCATTCCTGGAAAGGACCATTTGCCCAAGTATTACCAGTTCGGCATGGATGGCGTCGGATTTGATCCTGATGGCAGTGAGCTGACCTTTTTCCTGGACGGTTCGGAACTGGACAGGCTGGGCAATCCGGTGGCTGAAAATATCACTGTTTTTCGGCTGAACGGTAATTGGAATGAGGTTAGTACCACTCAGTTTGGAAGCGAGGGAAACGCCTTCAGTACGACGGTTGACAGCTTTCAAAATGCCGTTTTTTCACTGGGCTTATTGTTCGGGGCTGAAGACACGCTGGTGCTGGTTGATCCGCGACCAAACCGCTATGACCTGGGCGCCAACGTGCCGCTACGTGTTCTTTTTCAACAGAAGATGAATCCGGCGACCTTAAATGATGGCAGTGTTTTTATGCGCGGACGTCTGAGCGGGCAAAGTGCGGTAGACCTGAGCTATGATGATCAGAAAGACATTCTGTACATTGAGGGGCAAAAAGCCTTTGCAGCCGGCGAAACCATCGAGCTGACGCTGACGGATTCGGTTAAGACGGCGGAGGGTGCCAGTTTTATAAACGGTTACAGCTGGAGCCTTAACCGCGGCGCTTTCCGCGGCAGTGGCGGATTTGCCCCGGTCGATCAGAGTTCCGGTCTCAGCGGCACCCGACAATATGCCACAGCCAATCTCGATGAAGATGCGCAAGTGGAGCTGCTGGCGCTGGAACCCAACTCGCTGCAGGCCTATAAACGGACCGACAGCGGCTTTCAATCGCTTGACGCACTTAACCTGACCGAAGCATACACCATGCTGCGCAGCGTCGATCTGGACAATGACGGAGCGATGGAGGCTGTTTTATTGCGCGACAATGAGATGCGCGCCTACCGCTATGACCCGCTGAGCGGGTTTGCCGCTTCGCCTCTGTTTACCCGCGCCCTCGGTGGCGGTTCTACGTTGCGTGATGTGTATATTGCCGATTTTAACAATGACGGCATTGTCGATTTTGCGCTGTTGCGCGATTTCGGCAGCTTCCGCCAGTTTGATCTCGCTTTTGGCAGCAGCGAGGGCGGCTATAGTCTGGATACTTTTGTGGCCGACGCGTTGAATGGTAATGCCGACGCCCTGGCCAGCCTGGATTGGGATGGCGACGGACTGTTTGACCTGGTGAGCACCCGCGGTGACGGGCCCGGCACGCTGGCTTTAATCCATAATCGCAAGGGTTCATACGAGCTGGATTTTCCCATGCCCGGCGGTCTGGCGACGCAGAAAAAAATGATCAGCGCCAATATTGCGGAAAGTGACGTTTTCAGCAATCGGAGAGAAATAATTATTGCCGGCAACAACGGCGGCAATGACTTGCTGAAGGGCTATAATGTGGATGAAGAAGGCGCATTGATTGAAACCTTTGACGGTGGCAGCTTTGGTGCCAATGTGATCGCGCTGGAATCCGCCGACATAAGCTCCGACGGTCGTGCCGATATCCTGACCGGCCTGGATAACAACACCATTGAACTTCTGCTTAGTAACGCGGATGGATCTTTCTCCACGCAAACACTTAATACCGCCCTGGCCCCGCAAAAAATAGTGGCAGCCGATTTTGACGGCGACGATGACCTGGACATTTTGATTTACAGCAATAACCAGGGGCAGACCTCCTGGCAGCTTTTTGAAAATGCTTCACGTCCCCAGAGCATACTTTATGTTGAAGCCGGTCAGCAGGACGGTGACGGTACAATTTCCAATCCTTTTGGGACCATCGGCCAGGCCGTGCAACGCAGTTTTCCCGGTGATTTTATTTCCGTGCGGCCGGGCGTTTATGAAGAAAACCTGCGTATCCGCCATGACATAACCATAAGCGCCGAAGACAGCAATTCCGTTTTCCTGGTTCCGGGACCGGATGCGCTGGTTTATGACGGGCTTGTGGATATAAAAAATGCTTCGAATGTGCAATTGGCTTATCTCAATCTGGCCAACCGCGGTATTTTGCCGCAAGCACGCGGACTCGCGGTAGAAAATACCGATTCGCTGTACACGTTTGACCTGGAAAGCCGCGAATTTAACGTGGGCGCCGAGGTCATCAACAGCGGCGCAATATTTGAAAGATCGCGTTTTGCGGCCAATGACCGTGGTGTACGGCTGGAAAACGCGCTGGCAGAATTTAATGATGTCTCTGCCGACAGCAACCGCAGTTTTGGTATTGAATCCTTTAACAGCCAGCTGACGCTGAATTACAGCCGCCTGGCGCGTAACGGGCAGAGCGGACTCGGAGAAAACGGCGGATTGGCGCTGCGCGATAATAGCGAGGCGACACTCTTTTACAGTTCCGTGGACAGTAATTTATTTGCCAACTTAATCGTGGAAGACAGCTACGCAGGAATGCAATTTGTCTATCTGGCCAATGCCCGGCCTAAGGTGACCAATCTTTCCGGCGCGGGTATTATTGCGCGAAACAAAGCCCGCCTTGATATAGAGAATACGGCCCTGTTTGATAACGCACGCTACGGCGGCTATTTCAACGATAGCCAGGTAAATGTGCTGAACAGCATTGTCGCCAATAATGATTCGCTGGCACAGCTTGGAGGCGGCGCGCTCTTTTTCCGTAATGGTGCTGTTGCCGATGTGCGTAATACGATCCTGCTGGGCAATAACGCGCCGCTGGACGCGCAATCCAGCAATGTGACGCTGGAGTACAACAACTTTTTTGCCAATGCCCAGGCCCCGCAAGGGGTAACACCGGGAACGGGTAACATTAATGCCAATCCGCTTTTTGTCTTCCAGTACAATCCCATCGGTGAAAGCAGTGATATTGACGGATTTGCCGACCTCAAACTGGCGCCGGGCTCGCCGCTGATCGATGCCGGTGACCCGCAGATCACCAATGGCAGCGGCAGTTCACGCTCCGACATTGGTTTTTACGGCAACCTTGGCCTACCCTTTGTGCCAGAAAGCGTTCCCGAAATCCAGACCACGGTTGTGGACAGCAGTATTGTTTTTAACTGGCAGGCTGCCGCGGAAGATAGTCTGAGCAGCGGTATCGTTCTGTTTAAATCCGAGACCAACGATTTTGCTCCGGATACATCCAATATCCTTGCTATCCTTGGCAAAGAGGTTCTGACTTATACGGATGAGCAGGTCCAGTTCGGCCGTGATTATTTTTATCGTGCTGCGTTTATTGATACCGGCGGCGGAGCGTTTGCTTACACGGAATCGCTGCGTGGCAGGCTTGATTTCCTGGCCCTTGGCCTTGCGGCCGACAGCCTGAACGTTCAGTTGGGGCAAGGCGATACATTGCGTCGTCCGGTTACGGTAAGCAACCTGGGTACGCTGCCGGTTACCGTGCGTCAGCAATTTAGCGGCCCGGACTGGCTGACGGTGTCGCCGGCGCAGAGAGAAATTGAGGTGGGTGGGAATGCCGTTTTCTTTCTGAGTTTCAGCAGTGAAGACCTGGAAAGAGACACTACCTACAGTACAAACGTTCTTTTTTCCACCGTGGAAGATCAGGATATCACGCAGGCACTAAGCGTGAATATGTTTGTTTCTTACCGCGACCTGATGGCGCCGAGGACAATTTTTGCTTCCCTTAGACCTGATACGGTTTTGCAGGCTGCCGCCAGTATGCGCTTTACAGGTTTTGACAGCACCTTCAGCAGTATCGGGACGCCGACGCGCCTTCTAAGCTACGCCTATCGCTTTGGCCGTGTTGGTGAAAATAATAATGTTTCCTGGATAGAACAGGATACAACGAACCAGAACGGCGTTGACTTTTTCCCGCTGGAAGACGGCAGGTACTTTTTTGAAGTGGCAGCGCTTGATACCGCTGCTAACGGTGGCTTTGGCGCCAACAGCCAGACCTGGCAATTCCGCGTGGATGCTTCGCAGTTCAATATCGCGCGGCGCCTGTGGCAGATGCGAACGATTCCGCGCAGCGTCACGTCTGCGGATGTTGACATCGCGCCGGATGTGGAGACGCAACTGCGTTTCTGGAAAAACGGCATGTATGAATACGCGACAATCGATTCCTTGAAACCCGGCAAAGCCTTTTGGGTAATTACGCGCGACCGAAAGCGGATAGACTTGTCCCGCTTTGACTTTTTAAACAGCGAACAACCATACACGATTGCACTTCAGCGCGGCTGGAATATGATCGGCAGCCCCTGGTCCTGGTCGATTCGCTGGAGCCGCGCGCAGTTTGAAACGGCCGCCGGCAATTCCTACAGCTTTGAAGAAGCCCTTAACGAGGGATTGATAAACGGCGGCACTTACCGCTACCGGCCCGGCACACCTCCGGGGCAGGATCCCTACGAACAGGTAACGAATGATCTGATGCTGCACCACATTGGTTACTGGCTGTTTGTGGAAACCGATCAGCAGCTTTCGCTGAGGTATGATCCGCAACCTTATCTTTCTTCAGAAGACGCACTTGAAAAGACGGCACCCGGTTCGTACGGCCCGGAAGAGGATGCCCTCATTCGCATAGCCGTAAATGATGGAAAATATAGCGACACGGAAAATATTTTCGGGGTAACCACACAGCCGGAAAGCTATCCGTTTTACCTGCGCGGATCTCTGGAACCGCCGGCAATCGAAAACAACATGCGTCTTTTTGCGAGCGAAAACGGTCGCATCTATAATACGTTGTTAAAGAAGCACAGTGGGCGCGACGATACTTATATCTGGGACCTGATTCTGGAAGTCGGTGATGCGCAGAGTGAAGCGGTTATGACCTGGGAAAATCTCAAACCCGCTGGAAATATGTACTTCTTCCTGTATCATCTGGAAAGCGGGGAATGGTTTAACATGGAAGAGCGTGAGAATTTTATTTTGGATGACGTTGCCGGGACACAGCATTTTAAGGTGTATGCCAGTGCTGATGCTGCCTTCGAACCGCAGGTGCTTCCAACCCGTTTTGAGCTGCATCAGAATTACCCGAATCCCTTTAACCCACAAACAACGATCTTGCTGGATGTGCCCTTTTTTGCCGACGGAACAAACGTAAAGCTGGTTATTTATGATGTTCTGGGTCGTCAGGTTAAAACGCTGCTGGACGGTGTTCAGCCCAGCGGGACTGCAAAAATTACCTGGGATGGAAAAAACGACAGCGGAAAACAGGTAGCCAGCGGCGTCTATTTTTACAGCCTGCGCTCCAGGCTGTTTACTGCTTCGCGCAAGATGGTTTTAATCAGATAATTTTAAGGAAATAAAGATGCTTAGAAGGACAATGCCCTTTACGCTTTTGCTGCTTTTTGCCGCCACAACTCTTTTCGCGCAGGAATCGGCGAAAGTGCGCTTTATGGTTGGTGATGTGCAATATCTGAAAGCCAATCAGACCAACTGGCAGCGTGCCCGCCTTAATGCCCAGGTTTTTGAAGGCGATCGTCTTAAAACCGGTTTGAATTCACGGGTTGAACTGGAGATGCCCGACGGGTCGGTTATCAAGATTGACCAGAGCAGTATTTTTGACGTGAAGGAAATCGAATCGCCGGAAAGCGGTGAAGATGATATGAGTTTCACGCTTTGGGCCGGCAGCCTTTGGGCCAGTTTTAAAAAGATCGTAAGCAGTCGCCAAAGCCGTACCGTGGAAAGCCCCAGCGCAGTGGTGGCCGTGCGCGGAACCACCTTTGAGGTTGCTGTGGATGATGCGCTGACTACCAACGTCAGGGTTATCGAAGGGATGGTATCGGTTAGTTCCAAGGACACAGGCGGCGAGGTTAGCGTTGGTGCCAACCAGGAAACGATCGTGCGCAAGGGCGAATCGCCCACGCAGCCTTCCAGCACGGACCGCGAAGAAACCGGGACGACGGACGGACTGGTTTTAAATGTCAACAAGCCGGCGCTTTTCCAGATTGACCCTGTTGTCCTCTCACGCGGTATGCAGATCAACGGCAGGACCACGCCGGGAGCGCGCGTTTCAGCCAAAGGCAAGCCGCTTACAGTGGATGCCAGCGGTCGTTTTACAGGTAATGTGCCCGTAACGGAAGGCGTTAATAATTTTGATGTGATTGCAGAAATGGAAGGCGAAGTTCAGCGCGAGAATGTTCGCGTTCTGGTCAATACGCGTAAGCCGCAGATCCGTTTATCCACGCCTTTGGTAACCGGCTACCTGAACCGCCGCGATTACAGCCTTAGCGGCGCCGTATTTGATGAAACCCCGCTGGACAAGGTAAAAGTGTTCATAAACGGTGATGAAATCGCTGAAATTAGAGGCCGCGGAAGTTTTAACCGCACGGTAATTTTGAACGAAGGCCGTAATGTTATTAATATTGAAGCACGCGATTTTTCCAACAATACCGATAATATCTCCGAGCAGATCTTCCTGGATACGGTCAAACCGATTATTACGATCACCGAACCGGCCAATCCTAATTTTGTACGCCTGGAGCCGCCGGCACCGCCGGGACAGCGCAATGACCGGGAAAGGTTTCGCCAGATAATACGCGGTGTGATCATCGATCCGGAGCCGTCATCGGGAATTAAGCGATTCCTTGTGAATGGTAAAGAAATACAGCTCAATTCCGATGGTTCTTTTGAAACGGAGATTTTTCTGACCCGCTCTGAAAACCGCCTGCAGTTTTTGGCGGAAGACCTGGCGGGGAACATAACGCGTGACAATTCAAGACGCATTATCGTGCGCTAATTATTACGGAAACAGATGAAAAAAATAGCCTGCTGCCTGCTGCTGATCTTACCTGCACTTCTGTCGGCTCAAAAGACCTTTGACCTGACCGGGCGCATTTCCATTAAATCGACCAACGTTGATTATGACGAGCAATCCGATATAAAACCGGACAGTATAGACGCTGACCAATACGGCAAAACCTCATTGATCCCCGGTTTTCAGCAAACCATGAACCTGGCGCTTTTCGGGCGTACCAAAACGCTGGATATGAGCCTGCTGGGCGACATCCGCAATAACACCTGGAACAGCCTGGATCCGCAAGATCCTAATTCAATAGACCGTCTCAGTTTCAGCCTGCGCTTTGACCGCCACGAAATTATTCTTGGTGATTTTTACGAATCGGGTTCACCCTCCGGTTTTTTTGTTCAAAGCAGGGAAGTGCGCGGAGGAAAAGTACACCTCTATTTCGATGAGCTGTGGAACAACGACGCATTTTTTGAAATCCGCAGCAGTTTCGGCATCTCGCAACGCGAGCTGGACCAGGGCGACCGGCTCAACGGTATATACAAACAATTTGAAAGTACCGGACTTTACCGCCGTTTTTATGCATCCGGCAGCCTGGTCAGCGGGGAACAGGATTTTTACAAAGTCGGATTGAATTACCTCTACGCCAAAGATGATGAGAATTCGATCAGTGCATCGCTGAACGAGCCTCTCAGCAATACGGTACTCGGCGCGGACGGTGACGTATATGTCTGGAAGCGCAATCTGAAATTGTTTGGCGAGGGTTTTTTCAGCACCAAGGATACGCTGGATGGCGGCGGAAGCGAGGACAATGCTTATAAGGGCGGCGTCGATTTTCAATACAAAGGCTTTAACTTTGTCGCTTTTTATCAACGCATAGGTTTTGATTATTACAGCGCCGGTTTTCCGTTTTTGCTGAATGACCGGCAAGGTTTCCGCGTTCAGACCGGATACAGCTTTAACAGCCGCTTACTGCTGGGTGTGGATCTGGAGCAGTATGAAGACAATCTTGATGATATAAACCAGGTACCGACCACCGAGACACGCCGCGCGGAAATGTCGCTCACCGCGCAATGGCCTTCCTTTCCGCAAACGACAGTTCTTTATGGCTACAGAGACGATCTCAGTAACAGCGTTTTTAACGAAGAGATGGAAGAGACAAAGACCGATAAAATCTCGCACCGCTACGAATTAAGATTGTCGCACAGCATCGATCTGCACCGCTTCTCCGTTTCCGGTATCTATCTTGATCTTGATGACTTCAGCAAAATCGCCGGCGGCGCGCCACTGGGCACCGAGCAGGTAATTGGCAGCTTCAACTTTTACACGCGTTTCAGCACCTTCTCGTTATCCGGCGGGGGCGTTTATTCGCGCTTGTTGCTCAGCGACGGTAAAGACAATCGGAACTATTTTGTATACCAAACCAGCCGCTGGGATATTATGCGCGGTAAGCTGGTTATGGAAGCCACCGCCAACTATGCACTGAATGACGCGCAAAATGGCGGCACCGATGATTTGCTCAGCGATTACGATCAGATCAATGCGCAGCTTTCTTTGGAGTATTTTTTCAATACCAGTATTTCCCTCAAGGCTATCGCCGGAACGGACAGCCGCAACATGCGCTACAGCACCGCGCAGGCCAGAGCAGTGATTGAAGATCCTGATATTGACCCCACGTTTTTTAATGGCAATGAGAGCTACAATGCCTTAATTTACGGCCTCGAATTGAACTGGATGTTTTAAGGAATTATTATTCGCGTTCAGCATTTATACTCATCTGTATACCACAAAATCCATAAGGAGTGACTCTGTAAATGTTTCAGGGAACAGACTTTTATAATCTGACCGACCAATATTCAGAAGAAGAAAAAATGATTCGCCAGACCGTTCGCGAATGGGTAGATGAACGGTTTATGCCGCTTGTTGTAAAGCATTATCGTGCCGGGACGTTTCCGCAGGAGTTGGGACCTGAACTCGGTGAAATGGGCTTGCTTGGTGTTACGGTTCCCGAAGAGTACGGCGGACCGGGCCTGACCAATTTTATTTATGGCATTGTTATGCAGGAGCTGGAGCGAGGCGATACCGGTCTGCGTTCTTTCGCTTCCGTGCAGGGCAGCCTGGTTATGTTTCCCATAAAAAGCTACGGTAGTGAAGAGCAAAAAAAGAAGTGGCTGCCACAACTGGCATCCGGCAAAAAAATCGGTTGTTTTGGGTTGACTGAGCCCGACCACGGATCTGATCCGGGCGGCATGTCGACAACAGCCAAGCGCGTCTCCGACGGCTGGCTGCTGAATGGTGCCAAAATGTGGATAACCAACGGTAGCGCGGCAGACGTAGCGGTAGTGTGGGCCAAAACAGATGACGGTATCAACGGCTTTCTCGTCGAAAAGGGTATGCCCGGTTTTACAACCAAAAAACTGGAAAGCAAGCTTTCCCTGCGGGCCTCGGACACATCAGAGCTTATTTTTTCCGATTGCCTTGTGCCCGAGGAAAACAGGCTGCCGAACGTAAGCGGCCTGCGTGGTCCGTTGTCCTGCCTCAACGAAGCCCGCTACGGAATTACCTGGGGCGTTGTGGGTGCGGCCATGGCCTGCTATGAAGAAGCCCTCAATTATTCCAAGGGCCGCATTCAGTTCGGAAAGCCGATCGCAGGGTTTCAGATAACGCAGGAAAAACTTGTGGAAATGTTATCAGAAATCACAAAGGCCCAACTGATTTGTCACCAACTTGGGCGTCTGAAAGATGAAGGCAAAGCCAAACACTACCACGTGTCCCTGGCCAAGCGCAATAATGTGCATCAGGCCTTGCGTATTGCGCGCATGTCGCGTACTATTCTGGCGGCCAATGGCATCACCGATGAGTATCAATCCATGCGCCATGCCCTTAATCTGGAATCTGTATTGACGTATGAAGGCACACACGAAATTCATACGTTGATTCTCGGCGAGCACATCACAGGTGAGAATGCTTTTAAATGAACCCGACGCTAAATAAGAACATTTTGCTGGTGGAAGATGAAAAGGTAACCCACCACGCAATCTGTAAGGCATTTAAGCAAAACGAGTACTCTTATACGGGAGTGATGTCACTGACTGAGGCGATGAAGATGATTAAAACCGAACGTTTTGACATCATTTTTTCCGACATCACACTCCCCGATGGCAGCGGCCTGGATTTGCTGGACGAAGTGCACCGCTGCCTGATCAGAACGCCGATTGTAATGATTACGGCGTCCGACAACAAAACACTCGTTCAGCACGCCCTGGAAAAAGGAGCCGCCGATTTTCTCTCCAAACCCTTTAATCTTGATAACATTCCTACCATTATAGATCGAAATCTACAACGTCAACGCATCGAACAACAGCGTCACAATCCGCGCAATGCACGCGTTTTGCTGCGCGCGATCAAGGCGCTTATCAGTGCTTTGGAAGCAAAGGACAGTTACACATCAGGGCATTCCATACGCGTGGCCCATTTTGCCAAGGTCGTAGGTCAATGCATTAATATGGATGATGACCAGCTTTTTACGCTGCAGCTATCCGCGGTGCTTCACGACATCGGAAAAATCGGCCTGCCGGATACGATCCTAAAAAAGGAGAGCGATCTCTGCTTTGAAGAGTATAATGAGGTCAAAGAACATACGCTGATTGGCAGTCGCATTGTTGGCCATATTGAAGAACTCACGGAGGTGGCGGCAATTATTCGTCATCACCATGAGCGCTGGGATGGTTCGGGATATCCGGACGGGCTGCAGGGCCAGGCAATTCCCATTATGGCCCGCATTTTGTCCATTGTTGATACATATGAAGCTATCGTGTCGCGTCGTACATACAGCCAGGCGCGCAACGAAAACCACGCAATCGATGAAATTAAAAAGCACAGTGGTAAGCAGTTCGACCCGGTTCTTGTTGATATTTTTCAAAAAGCTTTGCAACGTCCTGATTTTCATGCGGTTGAAGAAGACTTTTTCACCCAATTCTGACATATAATAGTTCTTAAACGATTACAATTTTCCGAAAGGAGGTGTTTAGCGGTATATCATTAAGACTTTGCCAAATAACTTACCCTTAATTGGAGGAGAGTATGACTCAACGAAGTTCTATTGCTTTGTTTCTTTTTATTTTTGCTACCTTTCTTTTTGCGGCTGACGTCAAGCATAAAGAGGTAGACAATCTTAATGCCGAGGCCCCGTCCTTTGCCGGATATGCTGAAGGCAAGATCGTTGTTAAGTTTTCTACCGACATGATGGAACGTATCCGTCAAAGCGCCAGCGCCGCGCAGGGCGTAACCGGCATTAGCGAGCTGGACAATCTCAACAAACGCTTTGCGGTGGATCGTTTGCTTCAAAAGTATCCCGATTTAAAGCCACGTGTTTATCAGGGACGGACAATCAATCCGGGCCAGTGGTATTCTGTTACTTTTAAGGCCAGCGAAAACGTTGAAGACGTTGTGCGTGCCTATAAACGGCTCAAAGGCGTTGTTGACGCCCAGCCTGTTGGTATTCACCGTACATACGCGGATATCAACGATCCCAGCTATACGGACCAGTGGCACTTAAGCCAGTCCAACGATGCCGATATTGATGCGCCCGAAGCCTGGGACATCGAAACCGGCAGCGAAGATATCATCGTGGCCATTCTTGATACGGGCGTGCGCTACTTCCATAAAGATCTTGGGGGCTCCAATGCATCTTACAGTAATCCGGAAGGCGCAGCCGGTAACATGTGGATCAATGAAGCCGAGAAAAACGGTGTTGATGGCGTGGACGATGACGGCAACGGATACGTGGATGACTGGATTGGCTGGGACTTTGTTGACGGCGTTACCGGTTTCGGTGATGAGGACGACACGACTCCCGATAACGATCCGCGTGACTTCAACGGTCACGGAACACATTGCTCCGGTATTACGTCTGCTATCAACAACAACGGTTATGCGGTTGGCGGCGTTGCCGGCGGTCGTTTAAGTGGCAGCCAGGCCGTGGATGGTAACGGCGTTAAAATTATGGCTATGCGAATCGGTTATTCCGGACGCCTTTTCATTTTTGAGGTTGGCTACGTACAGATGGACTTTGCTGCTGACGCGTTCTACTATGCGTCAGACAATGGCGCGCATATCGCCTCTTGCAGCTGGGGTTCTTCCAATAGTGGTGGTTTGGGCGACGCGCTTGATTACTTCATCGCCGGCGGCGGCATGGTATTCAAGGCTGCCGGAAACGACGATGATGAAGGCTCCGATTATATGCTGGACCGTTCGGACGTTATTGGTGTAGCATCTTCAGATCAAAATGATGTAAAATCGGATTTCTCAACCTACGGTACGTTTGTTGACATTACTGCTCCCGGAACCAGCATTTTAAGCACCTATCATGACCACAACGATCCACAGAATGACTATGTCGCTTCGCTGAGTGGTACATCGATGGCTACACCTATGGCTGCCGGCGTCGCGGCCCTCATCTGGTCGCAGAATCCCACCTGGACTGCCGACCAGGTTGAACAGCATCTGTATGACACATCTGATGATATCTACGGCGTTGCCGGTAATGAAGCGTATGCCGGTAAATTGGGCGCAGGACGTGTAAACGCGTTTAATGCCGTAAACAATGGCGGCGGACCGGTTGCGCCAAGCGCCGATTTCGCGGCTGATGTTACCAGCGGCTGTGCGCCACAGTCAGTGCAATTCACCGACCAGTCCAGCGGCGATGTTGACAGCTGGAGCTGGGATTTTGGTGACGGCGGTACATCCACTGCCCAGAACCCGAGCCACACATACAATGCGGCCGGAACCTATACCGTATCGCTTACGGTAACTGGACCGGGTGGCAGTGACACGGAAACCAAGACGGATTACATCACCGTTGAAGACGGCGCCATTACCGCCGATTTCTCCGGAACACCGACATCCGGTGACGCACCGCTGGAAGTATCTTTTACGGACGAATCAACAGGTGATGTTACAAGCTGGGATTGGGATTTTGGCGATGGAAACAGTTCCACTACACAAAACCCGACACATACGTATAATGCGGCCGGTACCTATTCGGTCACATTAACGTCTTCCAATTCCTGCGGCAGCGACAGTGAAACCAAGACTGACTACATCACGGTTACGGAACCTCCCTGCGATACGCCTGTGGCTGATTTCTCCGGGACACCAACCTCCGGTGACGCACCGCTTGAGGTGAGCTTTACCGATAATTCCACTAACAGCCCCACCAGCTGGGATTGGGATTTTGGTGATGGTGGCAGCTCCACGGCTCAGAATCCGACGCATACCTACAATACGGCAGGTACTTATACCGTAACGATGACCGCTACAAACTCCTGCGGCAGTGACACGGAAACCAAGACCGATTACATCACGGTCAATGAGCCCCCATGTGATCCGCCGGTAGCTGCTTTTACAGGCAGTCCGCAGTCCGGAACAGCGCCACTTGAGGTGAGCTTCACCGATAATTCCAGCAACAGCCCCACCGGCTGGGATTGGGATTTTGGTGATGGCGGCAGCTCTACGGCTCAGAATCCGACGCATACCTACAATGCCGCCGGCACCTATACGGTAACGATGACAGCCACTAACTCCTGCGGCAGCGACAGCGAAACCAAGACCGATTACATCACGGTTACTGAACCCGCATCCAACGAAATGCACGTTCAGTATGTAGATGTAACCAAGCAAACCCGCTATGTGATATCACGCGGTCAAGCCCAGGTCAAGATCGTTGACGCCGCTGATAACCCTGTTGCCAGTGCAACGGTTAACGGGAAGTGGTCCGGCAGTGTAAATACGTCTGTTACGATTACGACAAACTCAGACGGTATCGCGACCAGCACCTCCAGCTTTGTTTATGGTGACGGTGACTTTACTTTCTGCGTTGAAAATGTTACTAAGACCGACTACACCTACAATCCTTCCGCCAATGTTGAAACATGTGGCAGCACAGACGGCACCGCTGCTGAACAAATAGCCGGTGATGTCAGCATTGAGGATATTGAAGGTGAATTAGGCTTCCGCCTCGCGGAGAACACGCCTAATCCGTTTAACCCCACTACGACGATCTCCTTCATGCTGCCGGAACAGGCCCAAGTGAAGGTTGAAATTTTCAACGTACTGGGCCAGCGCGTTAACACGTTGCTGAACGAGCAGGTTGAAGGCGGCGTTCGCTCCGTTGTCTGGAACGGCAAGAATGTCCATGGCGGTGCCGTGAGCAGCGGTTTCTACATTTATCAGATTACGGTGGACAATAAGCATGTCCTGCGTAAAAAGATTTTAATGCTGAAATAATCGCTCTCACGTATTATCTTAAAGGCATCGGTCGCAAGGCCGGTGCTTTTTTTATTTCCGGGAGATTTAATATGTCCGACATGCAAATAATTGTTTTGGGTTCTGGAACGATTAAAGCCCCGGCAGAGCGTAATTGTGCCGGTTACCTTCTGCGTGACCTGCAATCCGGCGCCTGCGCTTTGCTGGATTGCGGTCCGGGTATTTTAAAACGCCTCTACGATTGCGACATCGATCCGTCAGCCATTGATGCTGTTTTCCTGTCGCATTACCATGTTGACCACTGTAGCGACCTGCTCCCCCTATTGCTCAACCGCTACGTGCATGACAACAACGGCAACCGGGCGTTAACCATCAGCGGGCCGCGCGATATCCGTGAATGGTTTGCCGCGCAGGCCACCTGGCAGGGCAGCTGGATGAATGAAAAAGGCCCCCGGGTCCAATCCGTTGAAATGGTTAAAGAATGGCGCGGCTGGAAAATTGAAGCATGCCTGACAGGGCACACGGAAAACAGCCTGGCATTTGCCTTCTCCAAAAACAAAAAGCGTTTTTTCTATTCTGGCGATAGCGGATATAATGAGGCGATCGTAAGGTTGGCCCGGGGCGCCGACCTGGCCATCTGCGAGTGTGCCGTGCCGGACAGCAGCCCGCGCGAAGGCCATATGACACCGTCGGATCTGCAGCGTTTTGTGGAACAGGCAAAACCCGCAAGAACCCTTGCCACACACATCTACCCGGAAAACGATCCGCCCGCTTTAAAAAAACACAACCGGACCATTGAAACAGCTTATGATCTGCAAAGTGTGGAGATTTGAATGAAAGCGGAATGGACGAAACCTTTCCCGGCTGTTTGGGCATTTTGCTTTTTTGCCGCCGGCATTTTACTGGCCTGGTGGCTGCCGGTTTTCCCGATGATCCATTTAATTGCAGTAGCTGCTGTGTTTCTGCTATTGTTTTTTTTCATAAAACGTCATTCCGCTATTGTGGTGGCTCTTTGGGCGGTATTGCTTTTTGGTGCTTTACGCGGTTATGTGGCCTTTTACAGATTCGACGAGCAGGAGGCGGCGCTTTTAAAATATGCCGGGCAGGCCGATGCCTTTCACGGCCAGATTGGCGAAGCACGCGACAAAAACGGCGAGCCGCACAGCTACACCTTGTACTGCGACAGCCTGGTTATGGGTGATACCGTCATCGCTGCCCGCGGGGAAATAAGGCTGTTTCAGGGACGTCTGAACAAAGCCCTGCAGCCTGGCGATCTGATCTGGATTGTGGATACGCCGGAAGAAGCCACCCTGCCGGCAAATCCGGGAGAATTTAATTATCGCCGCTATCTCCAGCTTCACGATCGCTTTTTTGTTTACCGCTTTCCCAGAGACCCGTCATACCAAATTGCCGGGCACGAAAGGTTGCCGCTGCATGCCCGTTTTCTGGGGAATCTGCGTCATACAATCCGCGCACAAATTGAAACGCATCTTTCCCCGTCCGCATCAGCCATTGTTAAAGCCCTCATCCTTGGCGAGAAACAGGATATTGAGGATGACGTGCTGGCCTCTTTTCAGCGCAGCGGCGTAGTGCATGTGCTGGCCATTTCCGGTTTGCACGTGGGTTTTTTACTGCTGATGATCTACCTGCCATTGCGCTGGCTTGGAGTCAGACCGCTTTACCGGTCTTTTATCATCGGCTCGGTTTTGTTTCTGTTTGCCGCCCTGGTCGGTTTTAAGGCGCCCGTGGTGCGTGCTTCCACCATGGCGCTTGTTTACCTGGCCTCGGGATTGTTGCAACGCCGCGTGCACCCTCTGCAGGCTATCGCTCTGGCCGGGTTGCTGATACTGGCATTCCGCCCGGAAGAGCTGCTTTTGCCCGGCTTTCAATATTCTTTCCTTGCTGTCTGGGGATTAATTTACGGCACGCCTAAACTGGCTTCTCTTATGCCACGCCTGGCGCTGCGTGGGAAAAGCGGCGCCGCGCTGGAACGCTACTTCCGGCAGCCCGCCATAGCTTCTTTTTGCGCTGTACTGGCCACCACGCCGCTGACCTGGTATTATTTTAACACAGTGCAATTGGGCGCCATTATGGCTAATATTATTGTTATCCCGGTTATCGGCATGGTGGTGATGCTCAGTTTTGCTCTTGCCATTGGAGCCTTTATTCCTTTTGTCCCTGCCGTTGGTATCGGCATTTTAATAGATTGGCTGCTTGCCGGGATCATCTATGTTATTACCGGTTTCTCGCATCTTCCATTTATCCAACTGCACCTGGCCCATCCTTCACTGTGGCAGATCGCACTCTTCCTGATGCTGGTAATTGCCTTTTTTAACTGGCGTTTACCTAAAATGCGCCTGACCTTTCTCGTGACTGTTTTGCTCTTCGTCTTAAGCCAGGCCCTGCGCCCGGCACAGCAGAATCTGCGCCTTACATTTATCAGCGTGGGGCAGGGTGATGCCGTATTGCTGGAATTTCCCAATGGTCGCACCGCTCTGGTTGATGGCGGAGACAAGAAATTCCATTTTGACGCAGCCGAGCGCCACGTACTGCCTTACCTCTACTACGCCGGGATTGATAAGCTGGACTATCTGATTGGCAGTCATCCGCACAGCGATCACATCGGCGGCTTTGAAACAATTATCGATTACATGGAGGTGGATACGCTGATCCTTTCCGGTCAAGACGTGGAATCAAAATTCTACGCGCGTATTCTGCAGAAAGCGCAGGCTAAAAACGTAGCCATTTCAGAGCGCAAAAGAGGCGATATGATACATTTTGATCCATCCACGCGGGCGTATGTTTTGCATCCTTCCGAACGCTTTTTGCGCAGCGAGGCATTAACCGGCGGCGGCCAGATCAACGATGGCAGTATCGTCATAAAGCTGCTGCACGGCAATAACAGCATTCTGCTCACCGGTGATGCCGAGGAGGCAGCCGAGCACAGTATGCACATCTTTGGCGATTTTCTCGATTGCGATCTGCTGAAAGTGGGGCACCATGGCAGCCGCACCTCATCCACGCCATCTTTTATTGACATTTTGACGCCGCAATACGCTGTTATCTCCGTGGGTGAAAGAAACAAGTTTGACCATCCCAGTTCGCTCACCATCCGCCGCCTGGCACGCAACGGCACCACCGTCTTCCGCACGGACCGCCATGGAGCGGTAATTTTTGAAAGTGACGGAAAGAAGCTGTATCCTGTACATTGGAGATAACCTCTCTCAACGATCGCATAGCGCAATATATGCGCAAAAATATTTATGTGAGCATAAATAGCTCACATATACAATATGTGCACTTTTTTGTAAGTCGTTGTTTTTTAATGCTTTAAATATTTGGCATACACGTTGAATAGAATATGTCCGTCAAAAAACTTTAATAGAAGGAGAAAGGACATGTTCAACGCTACATCCATTTTCAGCAGATGGCTGATACTTTTTATAGCTATCTTTTTGTTTTCATTGAGTTCCGCGCTACTCGCAGATGACGATGACATAGAAGTTGAAGGAGCGATCCAGAGCATTGGAGAAGACAGCCTCGTGGTAAACGGTTTTATCTTTGATGTGGATTTCCATACAGAATACAAGGATGATGAAGGCGAGATCATTTTTAGTGATCTGGCCGTGGGTGATTTCGTTGAGGTGGAAGGCCGTCTTATTTCAGAAAATCGCTACTATGCTGAAAAGATAGAACGCGAAGGAAAGGACGACGATGATGATGAACGTGAATTGGAAACCAAAGGCCTGATTGCCGCACTTACAGATAATAGCATTAAAGTAAATGGTTACCTCTTTACCGTAACAGCTCACACGCGTATCGAGGGTGCTCATGGTTTGGAGGTCACCTTCGATCAGCTGAAAGTCGGCATGTTCGTGGAAGTTGAAGGCCATTTTATCGGCACTGACTCACTTGTGGCGGATGAGATCGAACTGGAAGAGCCGGATTTTGACAATGAGCTGGAATTCTCCGGGCACATTGATTCGGTGCTCGTTGATGAGATCGTGATTAACAATCGCCATATACGGGTTACAAATGCTACCTTAATTGAGCTGCGAAACGATCAACCCGGCAGTTTTTCCGACCTGACGGTAGGCTTGTTTGTGGAAGTGAAAGCCGCTATTGCAGAAGACGGGTTGCTGACGGCGTTACGTATCAAGGTGGAAGACGACGATGAAAACGAGATTGAAATCACCGGTCGCATAGATTCCGTTGGTGTTAATTTTATTGAGCTTCTTGATTACCGGGTCGAGATAAACCCGCGCACGCTAATCATGAATTTCGCCAAAGATACGGTCACAATCACAGACCTGGAAAAAGGCCAGCGTGTGGAGGTGAAAGGTACACTTGTTGCTGACAAGGTGATAGCGGCAGAGCGTATTAAGGTAAAGCGTTTTCATCAGAATGAGGTGGAGTTTAGCGGGCAGGTGACTTCGGTAACGGAAAATACAATCGGCGTTGAAAACACGCTTTTTCAAGTAGATGACGCTACTGTTATTCTTGATAATAATAACAATCCTATTGAATTACAGCAGGTAAGCACAGGCTTGTTTGTTGAGGTGAAAGGTCGTTTTAATGCCGACGGCTCGCTGTATGCTCAACGTATTAAGATTGAAGACCGCGATAATGATGAGGTAGAGTTCACAGGACTGATCGAAGCATTGCATGCCGATTCCATTACGGTATCCGGTATACACTTTTTGGTGAATGACATGACAGTCGTTCTGGATCTTCGGGGCAATACCATGGCCTACAGTGATCTGAAGGTGGACGATGTTGTGGAAATTAAGGGTCGTGTGCAGGCCGACGGCAAGTTACTGGCAGTGCGAATCAAGCTGGAAGACAAGCCCGGCCTGATCATGGTCAGCGGAGATATTACGGCACTCACGGACGACCTAATAGAAATTGAAGGCCCCCAATTCCGTACAGACGCGAACTCTCTTATTTTGGATCAAAACTATCAATCAACGACTTCCGCAAGTCTCAAAACCGGCGACAGGGTGACTGTCTGGGCACTGCAATCACAACTGGAAAACACGGTTCTGCAGGCCAAGCTGGAAAAGAGCAGCGGTGTTACATCGGTTAACGATGAAACAATCGTGTTGCCCGAGGGCTTACGGTTACATGCAAACTATCCCAACCCGTTCAACCCGGAAACGATTATCGAGTTTTCTATAAACAGCGGTCTTTCCGGAAAAATCATTCTTGAGGTATACGATATTACTGGCCGCAAAGTACGGACGCTGTTCAACGGAACTCTTGGCAGCGGTGATTATAGCTTTAAATGGGATGGACGAAATGAGGCTGGCGCCGTGGTTTCGAGCGGTATGTACATCTATATGCTGCGCTCTGCCGATATATCGCTGGCACGTAAAATGACACTTATCCGATAAGTTTTAGCGGGGCTTACCCGTCTTTAGCGGCGGGAAGCCCTTTATTTTGTTGCTGTTTAAAGCCATCACAAAAGAAACATCTATAGGAGTATTTATGAAATTCTTGAGCACCTTTTTTGTAAGTCTGCTCATTCTTTCTTTCACAGCGTGTGACAGTGGAACAGATTCAAGTGATACATTGGCCACCTTTAGTATGCGGTTCAGTTCGACAGGTTTGAATAAAGCCCAAGCTCCCTCACACGGGTCAGTTAAAATTACCGATGCTTCCGGCACGATTTTTACTATAACAGAGGCACGTGCCAACGTGCGGCATATTCAATTTGATCTTCCGGACAGCACGCAGGACTCTACCCGGCAGATTAGTCTTGACGGCCCGTTCATTATAGATTTGATAGACGGTGTTGCCGTCCCTGCCATTGGCGCCTTTGAGGTGCCCGCCGACATCTATAAACGCATTGATGTACGGCTGGACGATACAAAAAGCGAAGACGGGCTGATCGCAATAAGCGATCCTCTGCTGGACAATACGCTCATGATTAGCGGGACATTCGATTATAACGGCAACCCCGAAAGAGGATTTACGATTATATTAAAGCTGAATGAAGATGTGCGTTTTGAGCAACCGAACGGTATCGTTATCCGGGAAGGCGAGACCAACAATGTCATCCTGAATTTGAACGTGGGCGAGTGGCTGGAAAATATCGACATTACGCAATGTCTTGACGATGGCGCTATGCAGCTTGAAACAAATGGCGACCTGGTCATTAATGACCATAATGGCAATGGTGATTGCGATAATCTCGAGCAAAAGCTCAAAACCAACATTAAGAACAAATATGATATAAGTGTCATTTGACTAATAAGGCTGTCCCCTGGGCAGCCTTTTTTTTGTATCCTAAGCCGTCACGCAGTAATTTTTCCCATCTAATATGACTATCCGATTTGATAATACGTACTGGAAAAACGGCGTGCGCCTGCTGGCGGGCGTCGATGAGGTAGGGCGCGGTCCGTTGGGCGGGCCGGTGGTGGCTGCTGCGGTGATCTGGCCGCCGGCGCAAAGACTTACCGCCATCAATGATTCCAAAAAGCTTAATGAAAAAAAACGTCAGGAGCTGGAGCCGCTGATCCGTGAAAAAGCCTTGTGCTACGCCGTTGCCGAAGCAAGCGTTGAGGAGATCGATCGCCACAATATTATAAAAGCCACCTTTCTGGCCATGAAGCGTTGTCTGAACACCCTGGAACAGCGCCCGGAGTTTGTGCTCGTGGACGGACGCGATTTTCCTTCGTTTCTCTACCGCGATGGCACGGAAGTGCTCAAAGGCCAGGCGGTTATCAAGGGGGACGGCAAATCGCTGAGCATTGCCGCGGCCTCCATTTTGGCTAAAGTGCATCGCGACAGGCTGATGGAAAAATGGCACGAACAGTGGCCGCAATACGGTTTTGACAAGCACAAGGGTTATGCCACCGCGGAGCACCTTGCGGCGATAGATAAGCACGGCGCCTGCGAAATTCACCGCAAAACATTCCTGCGCCGCTTTGGTTCAAAAACAGGTAGCAAACAAATGGTGTTATTCGAATGAATCTGAACGAAAAGCATATCTTCCTCAGCGGTTTTATGGGTGCCGGCAAAAGTCGCATAGGCCCGCTGCTGGCCAGCAGAATGAAGCGGCAATTCTTCGATGTTGACCACATTATTGAACAGCGGGCAAACAAAACAATCGACCGCATTTTTGCCGAAGACGGTGAAGATGATTTCCGCATGATGGAAGAGATTACCATCCGCGAGATGAGCCGGAAAGAGCAAAAGGCTGTGATCGCCCTGGGCGGAGGGGCGGTGGTTTCCAAAACGAACCGCGAGATTTTAAGGCAAAGCGGGCTCGTTATTTATTTAAAGAGCGCGCCCGAAGAAATTTTGAAGCGCGTGCAACACAAACAAACGCGCCCACTGCTGCGCGATGCTTCCGGCCCGGATGAAATGCTGGAGAGAATTAAAAACCTGCTGGATGTGCGCCAGAGCGATTACGAGCAGGCGCATATCGTTTTTAACCGTGACGGCCTGGAAGCGGAAAATGTGGCCGCCGAATTGCTCAACCTTATCGAAGGGTATAAAGGTACATGAAAACCGTTGACGTGAACCTGCCGCATAGCCGTTACCCCATCTACATTGGCGAAGGTATTTTAAGCGAACTGCCGCGGCTGTTGCGCGAAAATAAAGCGGATAAACAACTGTTGATCATCTCCAACCCCACAGTCTGGAAACTCTATGGCGACACCATGCGCAGGCTATTGCCGGATGCCCGCTACATGCTCGTGCCGGACAGTGAAAAAGCCAAATCCAACGAAGAGTTGCAGCGCATTTACACGGAGATGCTGGAGCAGCATTTTGAACGCAGCGCTACGGTACTGGCCTTTGGCGGAGGGGTGGTGGGCGACCTGGCCGGTTATGTGGCAGCCACCTATCTGCGTGGCGTCAAACTGGTGCAAATCCCTACTTCCTTGCTGGCCCAGGTGGATAGCAGTATTGGCGGGAAAACCGGCATCAACCATCCTATGGGTAAAAACCTCATCGGCGCCTTCAAGCACCCGCTTTTTGTATTAAGCGATTGCAGCCTGCTGAAGACGCTGCCGGCAGAGGAACTGCGCTGTGGGCTGGGTGAGGTTATCAAATACGGCTTTATCGGCAATCCCGGGCTTTTTAATTTCCTGGAAGACAATCTGCAAAAGGCGCTGGCTTCCGATGCCGAAACCTTAAATCACATCGTCTACTTATCTTCTCAGCAGAAGGCGCGCGTGGTGGAGCAGGATGAGCAGGAAAAGGGCCTGCGCATGATCCTCAATTTTGGCCATACTTTCGGGCATGCCCTGGAAGCGGAGTTTGCTTTCAGCGGATTGCGACACGGGGAGGCGGTCATTCTGGGCATGCGCTGCGCGCTGCATTATGCCCGCAAGCGCCAACTGTTGCAGGAAGCCGATTACCGGCGCGGCGTGGCGCTGCTGCGGCAGGTGCCGGTAACGTTCGATGCCCGGCGTATCAATCCGCAAAAGTTGCTGCAGCGTATGGCGCTGGACAAAAAAGTAAAAGACGGCAACATCAGGCTGGTGCTGGTATCGCAAATTGGCAGCTGGCTGGTGGAAGACAAAGCCGATGAACAACTGATCCGTGACGCATTTACGATCTTTTCCGCAGAGGAGGGCAAAACGCAATGAAGGTGCTGATCATCAACGGACCGAATCTGAATATGCTGGGCAAGCGCGAGCCCGATGTTTACGGACGGATGACGCTGGAAGAGATGAATAAATTTATCGCCGGCTATTTTAAAAAGGTGCAGGTGGATTTTTTTCAATCCAACCACGAAGGCGAAATAGTTGACCGCCTGCAGCAGGCCGAAGAGGTCTATGACGGCGTTGTGATCAACCCCGGAGCGTTTACCCATTACGCCTACGCCATCCGCGACGCGATCTCTTCCATCTCAAAGCCGGTTATTGAGGTGCATATCAGTAATACCGCCGGCCGCGAGGAGTTCCGCCGCAAGTCGGTTGTTTCCGGTGTCGTACGCGGCACCATAACCGGACTTGGACCATACGGCTATGTTTTGGCCGTCCAGGCACTGGCCCATCAACACAAGCGCAACAAGTAGAAACGCCGTGTCGCTCAAAGCCAATCTGATAAATCTTTCCCGTCACTCTTTTATTTACACCTTCAGCACTTTTATTCAACGTACGCTGGGGCTGATCATGCTGCCCATTTATACGGACGTCTCCTACCTGGCCTCCAGCAGCGATTACGGCGACTATACCCTGGTTTACACCTTTATCGCTTTTATGAATATCATCTATCTATATGGGATGGATGCCGCCTTTATGCGCTACTATTTTCTGGGCCGCTTCAGCCGTGAAAATATCTACAAAACCGCATTCCTGTTTGTGGGCGGCAACGCGCTGCTGATGTCGCTGATCATTTTCCTGGCAGCCGAGCCTTTGTCCGTGGTCATTTTTGGCAGCGATCAGTACATTTTCTTTGTGCAGATGGCGGCAGTGATCCTCACCTTTGACACGTTTTGCAACCTGCCCTATCTCATCCTGCGTGCCGAAGAGCGCTCCGTTGCCTACACCGGCATCCGTGTTTCGCGCTTTGTCGTCGAGCTGGCCCTGAATATCGTTTTTGTGGTTGTGCTGAAGCAGGGGGTAAAAGGCATTATTTACGCCAACGCGTTGTCGGCGCTCGTTAATCTGATCGTTTTAATTCCGGCCCAGAAACCTTACCTCAAAGGCCAATTCGAAAAACCGGCACTGCGCGAAATGCTGCTGTTTGCCCTGCCGATGATCCCCAACGGCATCGCCTACCTGGTTGTTGAAGTTAGCGACAAATTCCTGATGCGCATTCTGCTGGACAAGGAAACCCTGGGCGTCTACTCCGCCAACTACCGTTTCGGCACCATTTTGCTGATGCTGGTAATGGCTTTCCGCACCGCATGGCAGCCCTTCTTTTTAAAGATCGCCAAACAGGAAGATGCCAGACGCATCTATGCCCGCGTTTTAACATATTTTACACTCATGGCCACCCTGATCACCATTGTGGTTACCTTTTTCATCGGCGATCTGGTGCGTTTTCCTCTGCCCGGCAACCGCACGCTGATGGGTGAAAATTATTGGGGCGGCATCGGCATCATTCCGGTGATCCTGGTGTCTTACATGCTGTATGGCTTTTACGTTAACTTCACGGTCGGCATATACATTACCAAAAAAACACGCTGGATGATTCTGTTTACCGGTCTGGCAGCGCTGGTTAATGTTTCCAGTAATTTCTACCTGATGCCCGCTTTTGGCATGATGGGCGCTGCCGTTGCCACGCTGCTGAGCTACCTTGTAATGACCGTAACCATCTATATTGCCAACCAGAAGCTGTACCACGTGCCGTATGAGTACCGTCGCATCACATTGTTGCTGATTGTGCTTTCGGTCGCGTTGGGATTGTATTACGGGATTGATTTGTTGCTCTGGCACAAACTGCTGTTTCTGGCTATTGTGCCGCTTTTATTGTTCCTGGGCGGTTTCCTGGACCGCGGTGAATGGCTGCAGTTAAAGCGTCTGGCAGGTAAACTGAAATGAACCCGCTGCGCTATCTGTTGTTGCCGTTTTCCCTGTTGTACGCGGCCATTATCGAGCTGCGCAATCTGCTGTACGATCTGGGATTGTTCAGGAGCTACAAGGCCAAAGTGCCTGTTATTTCCGTTGGCAACATTACTGCCGGTGGCACGGGCAAAACGCCCTTTGTTATTTATTTAGGCCGATTGCTGCAAAGCCACGGCAAGCGTATTGCTGTCGTAAGCCGCGGTTATGGCCGTGTGTCGCGCGGCCTGCTTCGCGTAAGCGACGGGCAAAAGATTCTTGTCAGTCCCCAACAAGGCGGCGACGAACCCTGGCTGATCGCGCGGCGCTTACCGGATGCAGTAGTGGTTGTTGCCGAAAAGCGCCGGGAGGCGATACAGGCCGTCGAAAAAAACGCGGATGTAATCATCCTGGACGATGGCTTTCAGCACCGCGCCGCTGCCCGTGATCTGGACATTGTTTTGATCAGCCGCCGTCAGCCCTGGCGTGGCAATTTTATTCTTCCCGTAGGCACGCTGCGCGAACCGAAATACCGCTTGAAACGTGCCGATCTCATCGTGGAAACGCACAGCGATCAAGGCCGGCCGCGCGTATACTCTTCCGCCGGGCAGACCGTACCGTCCCGTTTCGAAACAAGCCATTTGCTCGACATTTCATTTGGCCACCATGAACCAGACATCTTGCGGGATGCTTCAGTTTTCATTTTTGCGGCTATTGCACAGCCGGCTTCTTTTGCAGAGGCTGTGTCCCGGCATGGAGCTAAAGTTGCGGGCCTGCGCTTTTTCCGGGACCATGCCGCCTATACCGTTGATGCAATCGAACACGTATTACGCGCGGCCGAAAAAGCCCGATGCCGGATGCTTGTTTGCACGGAAAAAGACCTTGTAAAACTTGCAGCCGACGACACGATCGTTTCCCTGATAAAAGCAACTATTCCAGTCTATGCTCTGTCCGGAAATGTTGTGGTTGATGAGCCCCGTTTTCTCCGCGAAAAACTTAAATCACTCCTTGACATAAATGTATGACACCCCTATATTAGTTGTCCTATTGATCGCGGGGTGGAGCAGTCTGGTAGCTCGTTGGGCTCATAACCCAAAGGTCGTAGGTTCAAATCCTACCCCCGCTACTACAAATAAGGTGGTTCTTAAAAGGGCCACCTATTTTTTATGGCGGCGTAGCTCAGTTGGTTAGAGCATCGGAATCATAATCCGAGTGTCCGGGGTTCGAGTCCCTGCGCCGCTACTTTTTTAGCATGCCGCCTATCGTGTTAATCCAAGAATTTACCGACTTTGTTGATTCTTCCCACCTTATCTCCACCGGAGATAAAATCTGCGTGGCCTTGTCCGGCGGGGCCGATTCCGTTTGCCTGTTGCATCTCCTGCTTGAAATTAAACAATCATATGAGCTGAGCATCAGCGCGCTGCATATCAATCATGGAACGCGTGGCAAGGAAAGCGATGAAGATGAGCGTTTTTGCCGCGATCTCTGTGGTGAGCGGGGAGTGCCGTTCTATGCCAGCCGGCTTAAGGGCGTTGACAAGGACGCATCCGAGGAAGTTCTGCGCGAGGCCCGCTACGGTCTTTTTGAAAAACACCTGGCTTCCACGCCCGGTTTGAAGATCGCCACCGCTCACACTCTTAGCGATCAGCTTGAGACTTTCCTGATGCGCCTGTTTCATGGCAGCGGCCCCCGTGGCCTGGCGGGGATCCCGATTAAGCGCACTCACTTTATCCGCCCGCTGCTCTTTACAGATCGCAGGCAGATTGAACACTACCTGGCACGTAATGCTATCGCTTACCGCGTTGATAAAAGTAATCTCCATGGGACAAATCTGCGTTCGTCCATGCGGCGCGTGCTTCTTCCTGCCATCGAAGATGTTTTTGTGCAGCCGTTTGAAAACTTCAAAACGAGCCACCGCAAGCTTATCCGTTTCCTGGAAGATTACCGCCTGCTATTGCAAGGCGAATTCCGGCAAAATGTAGAGTGGGAAAAAGACGTTCTGCTTTTGCCCGTTAACTATTACAAGTCGCAAAACAGCCTGAGACAAAGGCTCTTGCTGGATTATTGTGTTTTGAGGAGCACGGGTTTAAATTGGAGTTTATCGGAAAAACAATTCCTGGATTTTGACGCCTTTGCACACAAATCTCAGGGAGGCGGGCAGTGGTTTTTGGGCATGGCGTGCAGGGTTGTTAAAGACAGGGCACACTTTCGTTTTCTTTCCGGAGACGCTAAAGATGCGGGGTTTGCGGAACTTTTCGCGGATCAGTTCGTCAATTTTGGCGGCTTCCGGATAGGAGTACACAGTGTTGATGCGGCGGAGGTTCGCATCGATAATAATCCGGATATTGAATACATCTGCGGTGATAATCTCTCCTGGCCGTTAAGGCTGCGCACCTGGCAAAAAGGTGACTTTTTTTACCCGCTTGGCATGAATACACGCCAGAAAGTCAGTGACTTTTTTGTGAATAACAAGGTGAGTACAGATCGCAAAAAAAACATTCCGCTACTGTTAAATGGCGGGGAAATCGTTTGGATCGGCGCATACAGAATTGATAATCGATATAAGTGGAATAAAAGTTGTAACAAGATATTTAAATTAACCATTGAAGAAATCTGAAAACCATGCCAGAACACGTAAAACTAGTTGAATCAAATTACAAAATACTCTATTCGGAAGAAGCGATTGAAAAACGGCTTGCCGAATTGGGCGCAGCGATCAGCCGGGACTATGAGACCAAGAAGCCCATCCTCATTGGCGTATTGAACGGCGCCTTCATTTTTCTTGCAGATCTGATCCGTCATATAAGTATTGATGTGGAAATGGATTTTATCCGCATTTCCAGTTACGGAAACCAGCGTGAATCGTCCGGCCACATTAAAATATTAAAACCGCTGAACGCTGATATTGCCGGGCGCAACGTGATCGTAGTAGAGGATATTGTTGATTCCGGTCTTTCGGTAAAATTTTTACGAGATATGCTCAACGCTTTTGGCCCCGCGTCTTTAAAGTTTGTGACGCTTTTACATAAATCAACAAAAACAATCGCCGATATTAACATTGATTATGTCGGTTTTGACATTGATGACAAATTCGTGGTAGGCTATGGACTGGACGACGCCCAGCTAAAACGTAACCTGCGCGCCATATATGTCATCGAAAATCAATCATAAATGAAGAGGAAATACCTGTCTGATGAGTGAAGAAAAAAACAACAAGGATAAAGAACAACAGGATCGTCCCCCTAAAAAAGACGACGAATTTCAGTGGAAAAAGGCTTCCAAAACCGGATTGATTTGGGTGGTTATCCTGCTGTTTGCTCTTTTGTTCAGCACCTTTTGGCCGGACAACCGACCGAATGAGGTTGAGATTGGCTACACGCGTTACCTCGAATTTCTGAATGATGGAAAAATCGATGAAGGCGTGGTGACGCTTAAAGAAAATGTCTTTCGCGGTCAGCTTAAAGAGCCGGAGATATTTGGCGAACCGGACCAGTCCGTAAAGACGAAAAATTTCCGGACCATTTTACCGTATGTTGACGAAACGGTAACAGCCAAATGGGATGAGATGGGCGTGAAATACCGCTTTGTCGAGCCTTCCAGCGAGTGGTCGCTGTTGCTGATAAATGCCCTGCCATGGATTATTTTGATTGCTGCCTGGATATTCTTTACCCGCCGCATGCAGGGAGGTGGAGGCAGCGGCCGCGGCATATTCAGCTTTGGTAAAAGCAAAGCCAAGATGCTTACGCCGGATAAGGCCAAGATCACCTTTAAAGATGTGGCCGGCGCCGATGAGGCTAAAATGGAACTGCAGGAGATCATCGAGTTTTTGAAGTTTCCTGAAAAGTTCCAGCGCCTGGGCGGAAAGATACCCAAAGGAGCATTGCTGCTTGGCCCCCCGGGAACAGGCAAGACCTTGCTGGCCAAAGCCGTTGCCGGTGAAGCGGGCGTACCATTTTTCAGTATGAGCGGCGCCGATTTTGTTGAAATGTTTGTTGGTGTGGGCGCCAGCCGTGTACGCGATCTTTTTGAAATGGGCCGCAAACACGCCCCTTGTATTATTTTCATTGATGAGATTGACGCAGTAGGACGCCACCGTGGCGCCGGTTTGGGCGGGGGACATGATGAACGCGAGCAGACCCTCAATCAGCTACTGGTTGAAATGGATGGTTTTGACACAAAAGAGGGTGTTATCCTGATTGCCGCGACAAACCGTCCGGACGTATTGGATGCCGCACTGCTTCGTCCCGGTCGTTTTGACCGGCAGATCGTTGTCGACCGTCCTGACGTACGTGGCCGTACAGGCATTCTGAAAGTGCATGCCAGCAATGTACCTATCGATGACAGTGTTGATTTGGAAGCGGTTGCCAAAGGCACGCCGGGTCTTTCCGGTGCCGATCTGGCCAACCTTGTAAACGAAGCCGCCCTCCTCGCCGCCCGCAAAGACAAGAAAAAAGTGGGCATGGACGATTTTGAGGAGGCCAAGGATAAAATTATGATGGGTATGGAAAGAAAGTCCATGCTGATTTCCGAAAAAGAGAAGAAAACTACGGCTTACCACGAATCCGGTCACGTACTGGTGGCCAAGCTGATCCCCGATATGGATCCGGTACACAAGGTAACAATTATTCCGCGTGGCCGGGCACTGGGTGTTACCGCCTATTTGCCGCTGGATGAAAAACACACTTATTCCAAGGATTACCTCGAGGGAGTGCTTGCCCAGCTGCTTGGCGGACGCGCCGCAGAAAAAATTGTCTTCAGCCAGCTTACAACAGGTGCCGGAAATGATATTGAACGTGCTTCCGACCTGGCCCGGAAGATGGTTTGCGAATTTGGTATGAGTGAAAAGCTTGGCCCGATTACATTCGGTAAAAAAGAACAGGAAATATTTTTGGGCCGCGAGATATCACAGCACCGCGATTACAGCGAAGACATCGCTAAAGAGATTGATCTTGAGGTTCGTGAGATTGTTTCTTCCGCCGAAAAACGGGCTGAAAAATTGCTGAATGACAATATCGATAAGTTGCATGCTTTGTCCAACGCGCTGCTTGAACATGAAATCCTGGACGGCGAACAGATTGATGCCGTACTGCGCGGCGAGAAGCTGGACCGTATTGCGTTTTCCGCCAAAAACGGCAATCCTGATGACGAAAAGAAAGTGGAAGACAAAGCAAAATCCGATAAGCAGAAACCGGATACTCCTAAAGACTCCGGTCCTGACGACGAATCGGAAGAAGAACAAAAGTAAAGACAGAATATGCCGCCTTTCCGGGCGGCATTTTCTATTGCAAACCGATCCATACCAATAATGGCAAAACTTGTAGATATCCTTTCCGGAAATGTGCCGGGCGGCATTTTACTGCTTGGCGCTTTATTGATTATAGCCACACTGGCCCCGCTTTTTTTTCAGTCCTCAAAACTTATTTCAAAAGATACCGCCAAAAAAACGATCACATTCTCCTATGTGATCATTCTGGGGCTTTATAGTCTTATTTGGGTTATCGCGCGGCCCGTGCCACCGCCAAAGCGCATAATTGTTCTGCCGGCAAAGGATTCGGGCAAAATAAGCGCCGGCGATTTTAGGTTTGCCGAAACAGTCCAAATAAATAATGAGCAGCTTAAAAAGGGCTATTTGATTCATCAATGGCAATGGCTCTACAATACAATCGGCAGAGACTCCGCGGATCGATTTGAAAAATGGCACTCGACCGCCCTGAAGCTTGACCCGCATATGCTTATTACGCCTTTGGTAACTCCCACCGAAACGGTACTGGAAATTGAGGTTTTCAAAACAGACGGGTCGTCGCACAAGGAGCGCGTGGAGGGGATACGATCACTCCGTGAGTATATTGAGGTGCTTAACGACAAAGCGGATATATTTAAAGGTGGCCGGCTGGATACGGCCGACGCCCGTTATTACGAGCCACGCCATAATCTGGTTATCGGAAACGAGGACCGTGTTTTTGATGAACTGAAGGATGATACGACGGTTACCGCTCTTATATTAAAAGCCCATGCCCATCTGCTTAAGGGTCTTGAATTTGATTACAACTGGGAAAAAAAGGAATTCGTTGATATTACCAATCCCGATTTTAACCGTGCACGCATTTTATTGATTGGTCTTGTCCGCGAAAAACGTGACCGTGCCCCGGTGGCTTACCTTTTGGGGCGCATGGCCGTGCGTGAGAGAGAATACGAAAACGCGGAAATCTATCTTAAAAAAGCGCTGGTGGATGATTCCAAAGATCCGCGTGTTTATTACCTGATGAGTTTTTTGTTGCCCTCAAGACTTGAAGAGCTCGGATTTGAAAGCACAATCCAGGTACTTGAGAAAGCCGTGGAGTTAGATCCCGGCTACCGTAAAGCTGTATTTGAATTGTCCCGGCAATACTATTTGCACAGCACCGGTGTGGAAGGCAGCACCCGCCTGGAGCGGGCGCTGACCACGCTGGAAGATTACCTGAGCATTAATCATTACGATTCCGAGATACAGAGCTTTCTGGGGTCGCTTTATATGAAGACAGGCAAATTTGACAAGGCTGAAAAAATCTACACGGAGCTGCAGCAGGAATATCCTGATGATTCCAACGCCTGGTATAATCTCGGTGCGCTCTATTATACAATTGGCGACTACACAAAGGCATTGGATTACTTTAAAACATCAATTCATATGGATGAAAACCTGGACGCCTATTTATACATGGCCCTGGCTTACCGGCGGTTAGGGAAAGACTCCAGTGCATTGCACTATTTTCGTGAGCGTGTAAGACGCAAAACAAGTGATGATGATCCCTATGCACGGGAGGCGATGAAAGGCATCCGTGAGATTCTTGAGAAGCAACAAAGCGATAGTTTATAAATACAGCAATGAAGACGCGTTATATCTATATAGCAAGCCCCGCTCAGATATCTTACCTCAATCAAAAATATGCTATTTCCTCAAAATTTTTGAGAATTAGCGATAATTTATTTAAAATAAGCACTTTCAGTAACTTACAGGGAGAAATCCTTAACCAAATTGGCGCCGAATATGCGCCATTGATATCTGTTTTTCACGGAGAAGATTTATTCCTAAAGATAATTCCTGAAACTTCACTGATTTCGGAATTAGCTAACCGTTCTTTTACAGACAGGAGTATTGCTGCTTTTTTCCGGCAAGTGGTTAATTATTTCACACAGCCTGTTCCGAGCCCCTGGGAAATAAAGGGGCGGACGCTTTCTTTCGAAAGGCGGCCTCTGGTTATGGGGATTGTGAATGTGACCCCGGATTCCTTTTCGGATGGCGGGAAATATTATTCCGCGGCGACGGCCTATGAGCATAGTATGCGTATGATAGAGCAAGGCGTGCACATTGTTGATGTTGGCGGCGAATCTACAAGGCCGGGCGCTGCACCGGTTTCCGCGGAACAGGAAATGGAACGTGTTATACCGGTAATTGAAAGAATAAGGCAGAGCAGCGATATATTTATTTCTGTTGATACATACAAGGCTGCCGTCGCCGACGCGGCTTTGAACAATGGCGCAGATATCATTAATGATATTAGTGGCACACTTTTTGACCCCGCTATGGAGACAACAGTTAAACGGCATGGATGTCCGTACGTCGCAATGCACACCGGTGGGAGACCACAAACAATGCAGAAAATGCCTTCTTACAAGGATGTAGTCGAAGCTGTTTACGAATTTCTTGAGAAAACAGCAGGACGATTAGCCTCTATTACAAAAGGCCGCGTAATGATTGATCCGGGTATCGGTTTTGGAAAGACAGCTAATCATAATTTGCGCCTTATAAGTCATCTTAAAGATTTCAGTTATCTGGGATATCCAGTTTTGCTTGGTGTATCCCGAAAATCCTTTTTGGGAGTTCTCTTAAAAAAAGAAACTTCGGATCGGGAAACCGCCACCGTTATCACGCAGACAATCGGCGCCATGAAAAATGCCTCGGTTGTGCGTACACATGATGTGGAGTCGGCTGCTCAAATCTGGCGTGTTTTAGCTGCTGTAGACGGCGTAACCGTGTGATGACCGTCATTTCATGGTTAATAGCTGAACAGTAGGTGATTCAAAGATGAAAAAGAAGTTAAAGATAAATTAAATATAAACGAATGTAGCATCTAATTTATGCTGTTCAAGATTGGCTTTTTGCCGATAACGCTGATAGATATTGTAGATGTGCTGATTGTAACGGCGATTGTTTTTAAGCTGTATCAGTTTCTTAAGGGCGGCGTTGCAATCCGCATGTTTCTTGGCCTTGTGCTGATTTTGGTGCTCTCTTTTATCGGCGAATTGCTCAAAATGAGCGCATTATCCTGGATAATGTCCAGTTTGAAAACAGTATGGGTTTTGGCATTCGTGATAATTTTTCAGCCGGAATTGAGAAGAATTCTGGTTTATCTCGGTCAGAACCGCTTGATTAGACGAATAGTAAGGGTGGGAGAGCTTCAGTTTATTGATCAGATTGTCTCCACAACCCAGGAGTTGTCGAAAAAAAACTACGGTGCGCTGATAGTGATTCTAAGGGACATGAGTTTGAAAAGCATAATGGAAACAGGCGTTTCGATTCAGGCGAAGCTGTCCGAACAACTTTTGACTTCCATATTTAACCCCCGCTCACCGTTACACGACGGAGCCGTTTTGATACAAAATGAAATAATAGCCGCTGCCAAATGTTTGCTGCCTTTGTCCACAAATCCCGAGATTGATCAATCGCTGGGAACACGGCATCGTGCGGCCATAGGTTTATCCGAGCAATCCGACGCATTTGTGATTGTTGTATCGGAAGAAACCGGCATGGTTTCCTACGCGGAAAACGGCAAACTTATGCGCGGTTTAACCGAAAATTTACTTCGTAAAAAACTAAACGAAATATTTACGCCACAGCAAAATGAAGAAAAAGCCGGTTGGCGTTTCAGCATTTTAACAAACAGTTAATGATAAGACAGAAAAGATTTGTCAGTTAAGGAGGAGTTCAACATGTCCTTTGCTAAAAAAGCTACATGGATATCATTTTGGGCATTTTTAGTGGTTTTTTCCACAAGTGCGATTGCCCAGGATGTTTTTACGGCGACGACATCAGGAGATTGGAGCACACCTGGAACATGGTCTGTAGTTCGGGACGGTGATAATGCTGGCTCCAATACTTATCCCGGAGAAAGCGCTGTCAATCAGTCAGCTGATGGTGCAGATGTGGTAATTATTAACGGCGGCGTTGCAGTTGTCCTCGATCTTACGCCTGCTGCTTCCATCGGCTCCTTAACTGTAGATGCCGGTACGGGAACAGAATTGGATATGGCTGCGAATTCCCTGGATGTAACCGGTACTGTAACTGTAAACGGTGACATTGATGATACAGTCGGCTCCAGCTCAATTACCCTCGATGGAGACTTTACGATCAACTCCGGAGCTACTTTTAATGACACCGGTAATGGTATCTCGGTTTCATTTACAGGAACGGGAACGCAAACAATTAGCGGAACCTATGCAGCTCCTTCCGTAGAATTCAATGATTTTGACATCAACTCCAGCGGGACGGTTGATAATAACCTGTCCACAGATATTATCGTCAGCGGACAGTTTCTTTTGCAGGCAGGTACTTTTAATGCAGGTTCTGGTACCTATACTCTGGGTTACGCTGTATTAAATGGAAATACTTTTGATAAAACAGGCGGCACATTCAATGCGGAAACATCAACATTCGAAATAGTTGCCACTACCAATATCAGAATGAGCATAGATGCTGCGACTTCATTTTACGCAATTGTTCATGCACCGCCAACGGGTTCACGGACGCTTACTTTAGACGAAACCGCGGCGGGCGATGCTGCATATACGATCACCAATTCTCTTACATTAGAACCGAACTCAGATGGTGTTGGCTTTTTAAATGGTGCCTCGATTGCATACTCCGGAACGACCACGCTTTCGTATACAACCGGCAACAGTTTTGCCATCGGTAACGAATGGCCAGCCACAAACTCCCCAACTAATGTGACCTTTAACTCCTCCGGTACATTTACGTTGGGCGCTTCGAGAACTGTGGGTGGCACGCTAACACAAACCGGCGGTGGAACACTTGACGTTACCGGCGGAACGCTTACGGTTAATGGCACTCTCTCCAAAGGCACAGGTACGTTTAGCTTAAATGGCGGAACATTAGCCTACGGCGGCTCTGCTACTTTGCAGTACACTGCTACGCAAACGGCCGGTGATGAATGGCCTGCTACAGTTCCCAATGTCTCTGTTCAATCTTCTTCAACAGTTACTTTGGCCGCTGCTTCCGGCGATCGTACGATTTCGAACAACTTAACTGTTGCAAGTGGTAGCGCTCTTACAACCAATGATAACGCGGTCGATGTTGATAACAACCTGACTGTAAATGGTACGTTAACCACAACGAACGTAGCCGTAACGGTTGCGGGTACAACTGACCTGGGGAGCAATGCAACGATAACACTCGGTTCCGGAGCTTTCACGAGTGAAGGTGATGTGACTATGAGTTTTTCGTCGCAGATAAGCACATCCTCCACGGCAACCTTTAATAGCGACTTTACAATATCCGGCGGAGCCACCGTCGGACAGGCCGCTGCCGGTACGCTTGTAATGAACGGCAGCAGCACGGCAACTGTATCGATTGACGGTACGGTGACGGTATTTAATTTTACTGTTAACAAGACTGGCGGCTCGTCTGTTCTTGTCTCCACAGCGAGTGGCTCACAATTGCGCTTCAACGATAACGGAACGCTTTATGTTCAGCAAGGTATCCTGCAATTTTCCTCTACGGCGCAGGTGCTTGATACCGGTGGCGACGTAATTGATGATAACAACATTACATTACAGGTGGATGCTACGGGTACTCTGCGTACAGGTGGTACGGATATTAGTGGATTCAGCACCTTTACCATGGCTGACAACAGTACTATTGAGTTTACCGGTACAAGCGCAGAAAACGTACCTACCGCGACGTACGGTAATATAACGGCCAACAATACTTCCGCTAATGGTGTTTCTCTGACAGGTGGCATCACACTGCAGACAAATTCAACCGTTACTGTTGCTGCCTCTCGCCGTTTAAATTTGGGCAATCAGACGATTACCCACGCCGGCGGAGCCAGTGACGCTCTTGTTGTTAACAGCGGTGCTAGCCTTTACACTGAAGGCACCGACATTAGCGGATTCAGCAGTTATACTTTCAGCGGCACGGTAAGGTTTAATGGCGAAGGAACCGGATCGGAAACGATGCCTTCTGCTACATATAATAACCTGGTTACAAACAATAGTGATGGTCTTGTTCTTAGCGGAGGGTCTACAGTTAACGGAACGGTGACTTTTACAAACGGTAAGATTACTTCAAGTTCCGGTAATGTATTAACCCTCGGTGTAAGTGCTACTGCTACGCCGACAGCCACAAGCTTTGTAGTTGGACCGGTAGCCCGTTCCACAAACGGAGCGGCTACAACATTTGCCTTTCCAACAGGCGTCAGCAATAGCTTGCGTAATGTAAGCATAACTTTTGACTCGGCTCCTGCTACAAGCAATACGATTACCGTGACGGCCAACGGTAATGCGGGCAGTCCCACATCAAACCTTGCAGGCGTTGCAACCGTTGAAGACGATGGTTACTGGACAATAACGTCTACCGAGGTGACACCACCGTCCTATACGGCAACCTTTACGACAACGAACTTCAGTCCTGCCATCACAGGTTCGTCAAATGTGACAATGGTGCGTGGTACTAATCCAACATATAACGATGAACTTGGCAGCAGCGAAAGCAGTGGTACGGACCAGGTTACCGCTTCTTTCAGCGGCGGCTTTAGTGACTTTGCCGTGGCCAACCTTGCCGATACTTTCGTATGGGATGGCGGCGGCGGTGATGGCCTTTGGAATACCGCCACAAACTGGAACAACGACGCCGTTCCTGGTGAAGGTGATGTAGTACAGCTAAATCATTCTACCGTAACCGGAGCCTACACGGTGGTTTATAACTCCGGTATAGCTGCTTCTTCATATCAAAGCATTACGCTTTCCGGGTCTACATCAGGCAACGGAATTACGCTCACCTTCTCGGGCAGCTCGCTCGATCTTTCCGCGACGAATCTGACAGTTGGTGATTTTGACCAGGTCACATTTAATGGTACAAACATTACAGGATACAGTAGCGCCAATACAGACTATCAGTCCGGTTCTACGGTAAGATATAATGTTGGAGCAGCGAACAATATCCAGGCGGATACTTACCATAATTTAACTGTAAGTGTTAGCAGTGGTACAGGGTCAAATGGTGCTATTACCGTAAACGGCAGCTTTACCAATAGCGGATCTGCGGCATTTACCGCAAACAATACTTTAAATGTTACGGGTTCTGTCTCCAACAGCGCCGTTCTTAATCTGGATGGTACAGCTTCTTCAACTTTCAGTGGTGCGTTTACGACAAGTGCGAATGTCAACGTAAATACTTCCGGTTCCGTTACAATCAGCGGAACGACCACTTTGAACGGTGGTACGTTTACGCCGAACGCATCCACGAATATCAATGGTGATATCGTTGGTGGCGGCGGTAACTTTGCTTCCGGCGCCGGAACAGTCACTATGGCCGGCGGCAGCGCCCAGACACTCAGTGGCGCCAGCCAGGTTACATTCAACAATCTGAACCTCAATAATGCCAGTGGATTGAGCCTGAGCCAGAGCGCACGCGTGGAAGGAACATTCACCTTTTCAAATGGTCTTGTCTCCGGATCCGATACGTTGATCATTGGCCAAAGCGGCGGTTTCTCCGGTGCTTCTTCGGCACGCTATGTAAGCGGCAAGGTTTCAAAGATCTTCCCTTCAGGCGCCGGCCAGTCTTTTACTTATCCTACGGGTAAAGGTGGTGAATATCTGCCCGTTACGTTGTCGATCTCTGCCAGTGCAGCCGGGTATGCACGCATGGTAGAACAGATTAATTCCAGTGCTCTTGATCTTGATCCTGATGTAGATGCAACGACTCTTTCCGCTGTCTCCACCGTGCGTTATTGGAATATTCCGAGGATTGGGTCCGGAGGTACTTTAAGTGCTTTCCCGACTATCACCCTCACCTGGAATTCCAATGATGCCATTTCCAACCTTACTGCACTTGATGTAGCCCAGCTTAATACGACAACCGGGGAGTGGACCAGCATCGGTGGTGACGGAAGTGGCGATGCAACGAGTGGTACAATTCAATCGTCCGCATTTAGTACACCTGGTAATTTCTACACCTTTGGTGATGACGCCGCCGGCGGCCAGGACAACTCGCTGCCAGTTTCATTGGCTCTGTTTGAAGCCAACGCTGAATTCAACAAAGTCATCCTGAACTGGCAAACGGCTTCTGAAACCAATAACCTTGGTTTCAACGTTTACCGCCAGAAAGCCGGTGACAGTGAGTGGCAAAAAGTGAATACGCAGCTGATACCCGGTAAAGGTACATTCTCCGGTGAAACAGATTACACATTTGAAGACAACTCGGTGCGCTCCGGCGATGTCTACCGCTACCAGCTCGAATCAGTTAACTATTCCGGCGGCTCGGAGATAGAAGAGGAGCTCGAAATAACGGTTCCGGTTCCGGATCAATTCGTTCTGTTCAAAAATTATCCGAATCCGTTCAACCCTTCGACCAACATCAAATTCCAGTTACCGGAATACAGTAGCGTCACTATTACGATATATGACGTGAATGGTCGCGTCGTTAAGAAATTGATCGATCAGGCCAACTACGATGCCGGTGAGTTTGTTGTGAACTGGAACGCCACAAATGATTTTGGTGAAAAGGTTTCCAGCGGTATGTACTTCTATCGCTTTACGGCCGGATCATTCAATAAAATGGGACGTATGATTCTCATCAAGTAAAACACTGCATTAAGGACATCGCATACGTTTTTATGGTTGAAATATTTAATCACAGAGTCCTCTCCCCGAGGACTCTGTTTTTTTTAATTCTGCTTTTATTCTGTCAGGCTTTCGCGTTTTCGGGTAAAAGCTACAGCACTCATGTCATCAGTCAATCCGATAATCATATCTCCATTCGCTATACTTTTGCGGAGCCGCAGATAAACCGAAGCGGCGATAAGGTTGCAGCCTATCTGGACGGGACGGCGATGGCGTTTACTCCCGGCGGTGCTTTGCTGCCAGTGGTTACCGATCTTGTTAATATTCCCGCTCAAAAAGCGCGGATATCGATTCAGAGAAACGGTGCTCGGGAGATTGCCGTGGAAAACTATATAGTTGATAACAACCCTGCCCTGGAACGCGCCACAGACCAGTTTGAATTTGCCGGACTATATCGCGATATAGCCGTTGGTAAAATCCAGTTTGTTGCGTGTGATTATAACGCGACACAAAATACGCTGGTCTGGTATGATGAAATTGTCGTAACACTTGATTTCCAAAAAGAAGAAGAGTTTGTACGTCAAAGTAGAAAAACCGTAACGGCCGATCCGTTAAGCGGTAAAATTCTCAGCGGCGGGGCATTATATAAAAAACAATCGAGCGCCCTGAATGCCGCCGAAATAAGCTATAATCGTCTTCCTGAAAGTTTCGATCATGTTTATAAGATCGTGATTGAACAGACCGGCATTTATAAGCTCACCTACCAAGACCTTCTTGATGCGGACTATCCCGTGGATAACATCAACCCGCAGAACCTGGCCCTTTTTAACAAAGGCAAAGAAGTAGCCATTTTTGTAAAAGGCGCTGAAGATGAACGCTTTAACCAGAATGATTACCTGGAATTTTTTGGCGAGCGCAATGAAAAAACGTTTTTATCCAGTTTCCCCGACATGTATGCCGATCCGTTTAGTGATAAAAATGTCTACTGGCTGGTGGATAAAGGAAGACAGGGCCGTCGTTTGGTTGAAGAGAGCGGCGGGATCGTTGAGACACGTCCCAACCGCTACATTGTGCCGTTTGCCTACGAAGAAACAATCCATTATGAGCAGGATACGCACCGCGAGCTTTTTGGACATGATCCCGAGAAGCTGAACAGGCCTTCGCATGAATTTGACCATTGGTTTTGGGGCGGCGTTATCAATGCGGTCGAAAGCCGTTCGTTTGACTTTGACCTGCCGCATCCACTCGAGTTTGGCTCCAATGTTTTTATAAAGGTGATGATGCGCGGCGCCTCCATACGCGACAATCGTACTAACCCGATTGAAGGGCACCAGGTTGCCATTTGGCTGAACGAAGAAAAAGTAGGTGAAATCACCCCCGATCAGAAGTGGCAGGGCCAGACGATGGCCACGATAACCAACGCCGGCGGCCCCGGTTTGTCCCAGCTTAACCTGCAAAATGGCACAAATACGCTGCGTGTTGATATGGAGCAGGTGGGTGTTACAGACATCACGCTGCTAAACTGGTTTGATGTGACCTATCAGCGTAAATACCGCGCCGATGAAAACTACATCCGTTTTCGCCTGCAGCAGGGCATCCCCACAACAGACCGCATTATTCAATTTGAGGTGGATGGATTCGAAACAAACAAAATTGAGCTTTATAAACTGGGCATAAGCAAAGTTGTAAATGGTCAGATTGAATATTTCACCGATGACAGCCGCTTCTCATCCTACAAGCTTACTTTCCAGGATCAGATTTTTGACCAGTCCGTTGAGTATGTGGCCGTTACGGAAAGTGCCAAGAAAAAACCGCTCTCGATAAAGCCTTATGAGCCCTGGAAACAGGACAACCCCTTGCGGCGCCTTACGCAATCTGACAATCGCGCCAGCCTTATTATTATTACCGGTGACCTGCTGCTGGAGCAGGTGGATCGCCTGAAAAGGCTGAAAGAGCAGCAGGGTTTTGAAGTTGAAACCGTGACAGTCGGGCAGATTTATGATGACTTCAATTATGGTATCAAATCCCCGCTGGCCATCAAGACATTCCTGAAATATGCTTTTGAAAATTGGGATCAAAATAACCCGCTCCAATACGTGATTCTGGCGGGCGACGCTTCCTGGGATTATAAAGGACGCATACAGGGCAGCAACGATATTGTGCCTTCAATTATGTTCACGACGGATACATACGGTGCGGCGCCCAGTGACCTGCAATACGCCCTGCTTTCCGGTGATGACCTGATTCCGGATATCGTCGTGGGACGGATTCCGGCCTCCGGCAGCGTGGAGCTTGGCCATTATCTGGACAAGGTGGAAAGCTATCAGAACGGCAACGTGCCGGCAAATGCCTGGCGCAACTCCAGCTTGTTCATCAGTGGTTTTGACGCAGGTTCCGGGGACCTTGAAGATTTTACCAATGAGCCTGTATTCCGCGCACAAAACCTGCGTCTGATAAATTTGAAGCTGCCGGAAAGCGTTTTTGCCTATAAGCTTAATACGCAAAGAAACCCCGATTTGGAAAATGACCCCGATTTTGGCAGTACGCGCGAATTGATTGACTATATCGATGAAGGGGTTACTTTCATTAACTTTTTCGGGCACGGTGGCGGCGCCGTCTGGGCCGATGAGCAGCTCTTTATCCTGAGTGACATAGCCAATCTGAATAACCGTAATCTCTATCCTTTCATCTCTAGCATGACCTGCTTTACCGGAGCTTTCGAAAATCCCAATAAGGAAGGCCTTGCCGAGAGCGTCCTGATGGTGGAAGAAAAGGGTGCGATCGCTGTGCTCTCCAGTTCCAGCGTGGGTTGGAAATACAACGATTTTTCCATCCAGTGGGGGCTTCATGACCATTTGTGGGAAGAAAACGTGACCTTTGGGCAGGCTGTGGACCTGATGAAAATATCTTACCTGCTGAACCCCGTGTACTATACGGAGGAGGGCTCCGGCTTTACACGCGGCTATTTTACGCTGAAAAATTCGATGGTAAATCAGTATAACTTGTTGGGCGATCCCACGCTTGAACTGCAAAAGCCGGCGGGCCGGATCACTATTGCAAGCTCTAACCGTGCCCCCGCGCCCGGCGAAACCGTGCAGCTGACGTTTCAGTCCACGTTAAGCAGCGCTTCCGGGCAGGTGGAGGTAAGCGATCGGCAAAACAGAAAATATTTCTCTGAAAATATCGTGTTTAACGGCGGGCAGGCCCCGCTCTCGTTTAATGTGCCCGATTCTATCAATGGAAATATTCTGAACATCAAGGCTTACGCTTCGGATGGCGGCAACGACGCCAATGGCAGCCTTGCTATTTCGGTCGGCAATGTGATTGTCACATCCGTAAAAACGATCCCCGCGGCGCCGCAGGTAGGTGACAGCATCTCCTTTGAAATCGGCGTGGCCGGCGATCAGTCGATACAGTCGATGGGTCTGAATAAATTCCGCGCCTACAACAGCGTTGGCAACACGGGCATCTCCGTCCCCATGGAAAAGGTTAGCGATACATTGTACCGCTCAACGGCGGATTATCCGGGATTCACGAGCGCGGGATTAAAATATTTTGAGATTGTAATCCAGGATGACAACGGTCTGCACCGTTTCGATCTGCAGGAAATCGATATCACCGATGACCGGCCAGATCTGCGCGTTGACAGCGAATCAATCGCATACGGCGGCAATGATGAGCTGCAGCTCCATTTTGATGTCATCAATGATACGGAGATTGCCGCTGCCGGCGTGGTCGTTGATGTTTATGACCAAAGCGGTATTTCCAGCGGTGTGCCTTTTTACAGGGACACACTGAGCTTTGCCGCCAATGAAAAGAAAAGTTTAAAGGCGCCGATTATCGTTCAGGATTATCAAAGTTTTGAAACATATCGTGTCAGTATCGATCCGCTTAATACCCTGGCGGAACGTGATGAGAATAATAATGTGGTAGATAAAACGCTGGCCGGCAGTCATATCTGGGTGGATTATCGGACAGGTACATCCTCCAATGGCACGGAAAACGACACGATTGTAGTGTATAATGACTGGCGCTTTTTCCTTGCCGCGCAGGCTCTTACCGCCAGCAGCGTATTTCGCTTCGAAGAGCTGGACGCCCAGGAAAGGCTGCGCAACAGCAAGCAAAAAGATTTGAAATATATCCGCACACACAATCAGCAGGATTCCGCTTTATTGCGCATTGAAGTTAAAAACACGGTCACGTCGTTTCAGCAGCCGGCGCTTCTTTCCGTGCAACTGGATACGGCTAAATATTCGCAGTTTGAGCTTAGCGCCGTCTCCTTTTTCCGTTTTGATTCATTCCTGGGCCTGTGGGTTAAAAAGGAATCAACCTTAAACGGAACGCTGCTGACGACAACTGTAGACGGAAGCGGACTCTTCGGCGTGTTCAGTTTCCGCGACAATGATGACCCGGTTATAGAAATTACGGCCAACGGACGGCCGCTGCGTGACGGTATGCTGGTTCGCTCCACACCGGCGTTGGCGCTGCTGATGCAGGATGAAAATGGCATAAACCTGGCATCCGGGTTTAAGCTTAAGCTTGACGGCAACGAAGTGCCGCAATCGGAAATGACCTTTCCGGACAGCATTACCAATGCCAACTCCGTTTCTATTTTGACATCGCCGACGCTTGCCAGCGGCGAGCACAGCCTGGAAGTGGAGATATCGGATATAAGTAACAACACCTCTACGCAGACGATAACCTTCAATGTGGTTGCCAATTTTGATTTGATTGTACACGGCAACTATCCCAATCCCTTTGCCGATGAGACATTCGTATCTTATGACCTGCTGGCGGACAACGTGATCGACGACCTGAGCGTACGCATTTACACACTCTCCGGCAGGTTGATCAGAAAACGCATGCTGGAGCTGGATGAGACAGCCATAAATGACGATATCAAAAACGTCGGTTATCATGAACTGGTCTGGGATGGCACGGACGATGACGGCAACCAGGTTGCCAATGGTGTTTATTTCATGGTGCTTAAGGCGAAATACAAAGGCCAGGTTATAACCCGCAAACTTAAAGTAGCGCGATTGAGATGAGAAATTTGAAAGCAGTTGTAATTCTTTTGCTGGGCATTCAGTTTGCTTTTTCCCAGACAAAATACGCCGGAGCTTACCTCGAAGTGGGGGTAGGCGCACGCGCGCTCGGTATGGGCAGTGCCCATGTGGCGTTAAGTGAAGACGTTTACGGCTTCCACTGGAACCCGGCAGGCCTGGCTTTTCTAAGTAATTTTCAGGCCGGAACGATGTATTCGGAAATGTTTAATTCGCTTTCGAAGCAGAGCTTTGTAAGTGCGGCCATGCCCATTTTTGGCGGTGCTACAATTGCCGCATCCTGGGTCAGGATGAGCGTCGATGATATACCGGAATATGTGTTTGACAAAACCACTACTTCCGGACAAAGGGTTTTTGGCGGAGCGGCTCCATTGATAGGCGACCCAAACGGGTTTTTCAGCAACACTAACGACGCCTTTATTTTCAGCTTTGCCAAATACCAGCAGATTATTGTAGATCTGGGCTGGCAATATTTTGAGTTCCCGATTGACTTTGGTTATGGCGCAAATGTAAAGGTACTGCAACAGAATCTTAAGGACAATACCGGAAGTGGCGTCGGCTTAGACATCGGGCTGATTCTTAAAATCGCTTTGAAAAACGTATTCGATAACGACAATTACGGCGATCTGACTTTTGGTTTAAATGTGCAGGATATCGCCAATACCCGTATCACCTGGGACACGGACAGCAAGCAGAAAGACGACATCGAGCGCAATTTTAAATATGGTTTTGCTTATGTTCAGCCATTCAACGGCATCAACAGCAGCTTGGCTCTCGCCTACGACCTGGATTCGCGCTACAATGGCGGCAGTCATCTGGGCACGGAGTTTGTATACGACCAGCTTTTGGCGGTGCGCGTAGGTCTTAACCAGGGCGATTTTACGACAGGCGCGGGTGTTTACATCTGGAAATTTAAAGTAGATTACGCATATCAAAGTCACGTTTTAGGTAATACACATCGTGTTTCACTTTTATTCAATTTCTAAAAAACTGTTTGGCGGATTGTTTTTATCGCTGATTTTGCTGCAATGCAGCGAAGTCGGTACGGCTACCTCCGATCCCATCGAGCCGTTGCGCATGGTGCCGAAAACGGCCTTGTCAGACCGCCAGGAAATCGAAAGAGGCATTGACGCGGTACCGGGCACTCCCAGCAATAACATCATAGAAGTCATGTGGTTTGCCACGCCCGATGAACGCATCGACCGTTTTCGCCTTTATCGCAGTGAAGACCCGCAGGGCCGGGTGAACTTTGTGCCCATAGCGACAATTGATGTGCCAAATCGCTTTAACCAGGATACGGTTTTTCAGGACCCGTTCCTTGAAACCGACAGGCCTTATTACTACTATGTCACTGCATTAACGGAGGGCGGAACGGAAAGCGAACCCTCAGATACCGTATGGTACAGCCTGATTGATAAAGCTGAGCCATCAACGCCGTCCGGCACCATCAGGCCTGGACAGCCGCGCGTCGAGTTTACCTTTCGTGTGCCCACAAGTGCTCTGGCAAACGGCTATATTTTGCGTATCGAGCGTGAGATTGGTTCGACTATTAGAGAATTAATATTACTTGATGTGGTTGATCCTTTCACCGGCAATTTTGGCGATCAGCAAATTACGCACGTCCTGGAAGGCGATTCGCTGTTTAACGTTTTCGAGGATGATGTCCAGTATCGCTGGCGCATTGATCTTCTGCCGGGAGACCAAGTGCATAGCGGCTCAGAGTCCAATTGGCAATTTTTTACAATAGATTGGGGCATTTGATGAAAAAAGTATATACGTTTGTTTTTGTTATATTGCTTAGCGTACCCGCGTTTAGCCAAAATTTTGATAATTTGCAGAATTTGCCTACAACACCGTCACAATTTTCTGACCGTCCGGCTCAATATATTCTGGGATCGGGCGATATACTTCTAGTCAATGTCAACTTGTGGGGACACGTACAGCGACCGGGGATTTACAGCATCCCCAGTGCCTACACGTTGATCGACCTGATCTCTTCGGCCGGCGGACCGCTTAATACGGCACGCCTGAATGATGTACGGGTTGTCCGTAAGAATCAGGAAGTTATAAAAGTCGATATTGAAAGTTTCTTAAAAACAGGAGATAATTCGGTATTGCCTGTGTTGCAGCCGGGAGACACTATTATAGTTGCGGGCAGTATTCAGGATGTATTTACGCGCATTGTGGGAATTATGCGCGATATAGCCATTATAATGAACGTTTTTGTACTTGCGTCACGTGTTAACTAGCTGTTTTAACTATTTTTATTTCACTTTCAACGGGCTTTTAACTAAATTTTATGCCTTTCATGTACTTACAGGTTTGGGTTTAACCAAAGCGAGCGTTAGGAGTTGTCGATGAAAAAGATTATTACAGTTTTAATATTACTAACCGCCTTCCTTTCGCGGCCGGTTTTCGCACAGTTGGAAAACGCGGAGAAGACGCTTATACATACTCAGACAGCAAATACATATAATCCGGGTAAAATCGGCTTATACAGCAACATGAATTTTTACTCCAAAGTAGGTGATTTCCTTGGAGACGTTACGCCTTCTAATTTTCAAGCTGTCAGTTGGTGGGTGGTTGCCGGAAACGCCATATTAACGTATGGTATCATGGAGCATTTGGACGCATCCGTTGGTATCCGCCTTTACCAGGATACGCACTACGAAAACGAGTTTAATGTACCGGATGATATTTTTGTTACTTTAAAAACAGGTTCTTACAAATTTGCCCGCAACCGCTTTTCGCAGGGCTTTATGGCCAGTTTTCGAATTCCGACTGGGGAGCAACATAATTATCCCTTTGTAAAATATGCCAGTGGTGCTTTTGAATACGGATTGATGTATGCTGTTTCCTACTATTCTGATCCGTATCTGCCGGATCGTGGTTTTAACGCGCATTTCAATGCCGGATGGTGGAACCATAATGAAGCGGGAACGGTCCTTTATACTTTCCCCAACGGTAATGAGCTTAAGGCTACACGCAATTCAAGCGAATACCGCATGGCGCTTGCTTTTGTCTATCCCACGGGGTTGTTCGATTTCCGCCTGGAGCTAACCGGTATGCTTTTTTTAGAGGATCCGGACCCGTTTGTTTACAGTGCTGAAGAATGGGCCTTCTTAACGCCCAGTTTCCGCTATAAGCCGGCTGATTGGGTAGCTATGGATTTGGGTATCGATTTCCGCGTTTCACCTGCCGAAAGAAATAATACAAGCGGAATCCCGCAACCCAGCGACAGGGTTGATCTTCCAATGAACTACACGGACTGGACCGTGCAACTGGGTGTTGATTTTAATTTCAACCTTCTTGCCGAGCAGAAAACAAGTGATTTAAGCTATGAACAGCGCGAGGCAAAAAAGAAAATCGAAATGTTTGAAACGATAGTAGAAGAGCGAGAAAAAGCAGAGTCTGTACAGGATGAGATCGAGAATTTGAAAAAAGTACGTAAGGAAGCTGAAAAAGAGATCGAAGAGCTGAAAAAGCTGCTGGAAGATGATTAATAGAAAATACGAAGATAAAGATACGACCTTAACATATGTTAGGAGGGATGAAATGAATCGGTTCAGCCAGATAACGCTGATACTGCTGTTCCTGACAACTGCATTATGGGCCCAGACGCCACAGGGAAGCAACAGCCTGCTCTACACCCAAACAGCCAGGACGTTCGATCAGGGCCGTTTTGAAATTCGTGGTAACATGAACTTCTTCACCAAACTGTCTGATTTTGTAGGGGATCCTTCTCTAAAGCCCGCTGACTTTCAGGCCAACAATTACTGGCTTGTAAATAGTGCTTTTGCCCTGACCTACGGAGCTGTCGAGCATTTTGATATTACGCTAGCTCCGGGAATCTACCAGGATACGCATACTCGCAACGAATATAACTTGCCCGATGATCTGCGTCTTGGTTTAAAACTGGGTTCTTTTGCTTTTATGGATCGCAAGATGTACGGTGGTTTTGGAGTGGATGTTCTCTTCCCGTTGGGTGAAGACCATAACTATCCTTTTACACGCTATGCAAGTGGTGCTTTGGAATACGGAATTATGGGTATGTTATCTTATTACGTAGATCCGTACTTGCCAGATCGTTCCTTTAGTGCTCACCTTAATGTTGGGTTCTGGAATCACAATGAAGCCGGCGAAGAACTCCAGCCTACCGGCAACGCTGCAACTACGAACTCTACCGAATTACAGTATGCACTGGGTTTGCTTTATCCAACAGAATTGTTTGATTTCCAGCTAGAGGTTTATGGAATCAGCTATATTGAGCAACCGGATCCGTTTGTATTTTCCCGTGAAGACTATACCTATGTTACACCCAGCATCAAATACAAGCCGATGGCCTGGCTGGACCTTATACTGGGCCTCGATATCAGGGTAAGCGGTACGGATGATGAGAGTGTTGGCCTGCCGGATTATGAAAACGTTGATATTCCCAATTACTCCACATGGAAAGCGCATCTGGGCTTTAACATAACCGTATTGCCGCTTACGGCCGAAGCCGGTGCCGGCGAAATTGAACGCAATCAGTTCAATAAGCGCGTAGAGTTTTTTGAAGACATTATCGAAGACCGCGAGCGCACTGAAGAAATTCAGGAAGAGCTGAATAAGCTGAAAGAAGAGCGCAAAGCTGCTGAGAAAGAGCTGGAAGAGCTCAAACAAATTCTCGAAGAAGAAGGTTGATCTGATTTCAAATCCCCCGGGTTTTACCGGGGGATTTTTTTTATCCTGTTATAGCGTGTTCCTTTTCTTGCCTGCCCTTTAATATCCTCGTAAATTTAATGCTTTTGCAAAATCCCAAAGTTGTAAATGGAGTGATATATGTCTGAAGAAATCCAAAATTCATTTGACCTGGCTGAATACAAAGAACGCCTCGATGATTTACGAGGTTATCTTTGACCTGGACAAAAAAGAAGAAGAAGTAAAAAAACTGGAAGAGCAAACCACTGAAGCGGGCTTCTATGATGATCAGAAAAACGTGCAGCACGTTTTTGACGAGATCAATAAGCGTAAAGAGTGGATCGATGCCTGGAATGAATGCCATGAGCTTGTTGAGGAAATAGATGTCATTCTGGCCTTGAGCGAAGAATCGGATGACCCGGCTTTTGACAAAGAGTTGCAGCAGAACAGGCAAAAGCTTGATAAAAAACTGAACGCGCTGGAATTCCGGCGCATGCTGGGTGGAGAGAACGATAAGCGTAATGCAATCTTAACCATACACCCCGGCGCCGGCGGCACCGAAAGCCAGGATTGGGCAGAAATGCTGATGCGTATGTACCTGCGATACGCGGAAAGACGCGGTTTTAAAACGGAAATTCTGGACCTGCAGGGCGGTGATGAAGCCGGCATAAAGAGCGTAACAATCAACGTTGAAGGAAACTACGCCTACGGTTACATGAAAGCAGAAGCGGGTGTGCACCGCCTTGTGCGCATATCACCGTTTGATTCCAACAAGCGCCGCCATACGTCATTTGCCTCGGTCTTCGTTCTTCCCGAAATAGACGAAAATATTGATATCGAAATCAATCCCAATGATCTGCGTATTGATACCTACCGGGCCAGCGGCGCGGGCGGGCAGCATGTTAATAAAACCGATTCGGCCATTCGCATAACGCACCTGCCTACCGGTATCGTTGTCCAGTGCCAGAATGAGCGCTCGCAGCACAAAAACAAGGCCAGCGCGCTTAAAATACTCGGGGCGCGTTTATACCAGAAAAAGCTGGAAGAGAAGCGCGAAAAAACCCAGGAAATCGAAGACAGCAAAAAAGACATCGCCTGGGGCAGCCAGATACGTTCTTATGTTTTTCACCCTTATAACATGGTTAAGGACCACCGGACGGATGTGGAAACAAGCAATGTGCAGCAGGTGATGGACGGCGATCTGGATGAGTTTATTGAAGAATACCTGGTCAATTTTTCCGAAAACAATTAGGAGTTTATGTTGGAAGAACACAATCAGCTTATAAAAATCCGGGAAGAGAAGCTCGAAAAAATAAGGGAAATGGGCATTAATCCTTATCCCTATGGGTTTGAACGATCGCACCAAACGCGCGAGGTAAAAGACGCCTTTGATAAGCTGGAAGGCCAAGAAGTGTCCGTTGCAGGCCGCATTATGGCCGTACGCGTTATGGGCAAAGCGTCATTTTGCCACATCCAGGATATGCAGGGCCGCCTGCAGCTTTATGTGGCGCGTGATTCCATCGGTGAAGAGCGCTACAAAATGTTCAAAATGCTGGACATCGGTGACCATATCGGCGTGATGGGTGAAGTTAAGAAAACCAAAACAGGCGAAGTTTCCGTGTTTGCAAACAGCCTTGAGCTGCTCAATAAATCGATACGTCCTTTGCCGATTGCCAAGGAAAAAGAGGTCGAAGGTGAAAAGGTTGTCTACGATCAGTTTGCCGACAAGGAACTGCGCTACCGCCAGCGTTATATCGATTTGGTGGTAAACCCGGAAGTACGCGATGTATTTATCAAGCGCAGCAGGATTATCTCCGCCATGCGCCGCTTTCTGGATAATGCGCAATGCCTTGAAGTGGAAACACCGGTACTACAGCCGCTTTACGGCGGTGCTGCGGCCCGTCCCTTTACGACGCATCATAACACGCTGGATGTGAAGCTGTACCTGCGCATTGCCAACGAGCTCTATCTGAAGCGTTTGATCGTGGGCGGTTTTGACCGTGTGTATGAATTCGCCAAGGATTTCCGCAACGAGGGGATGAGCCGTTTTCACAACCCTGAATTTACCCAGGTGGAAGTGTACGTGGCCTACAAGGACTACAACTGGATGATGGAGTTTGTGGAGCAGATGATCATCCAGGTGGCCAAAGAGGTGTTGGGCAGTACAAAGATAAAATTCAACGAACATGAAATCGATCTTAAAACACCCTGGAGGCGGTTGCCGATTCTTGAAGGCATAAGAGAATACACCGGCGAAGACGTTGGTGAGCTGGATGAAGTAGGGCTGCGTAAGGTGGCCAAAAAACTAAATGTGGAAGTTACGCCGGACATGTCCGGCAGCAAAATCATCGATGAGATATTTGGCGAATATGTGGAACCAAAACTGATCCAGCCGACGTTTATCACAGATCATCCGCTGGAGATGTCGCCGTTGGCCAAGAAGCACCGCGACAATTCGCGGCTTGTAGAACGTTTTGAGCCTGTTATCGGTGGCAAGGAAGTGGGTAATGCCTTCTCCGAGCTGAACGATCCGCAGGACCAGCGCGAGCGATTTATGGAACAGATGATAATGGCCGAGCGCGGTGATGAAGAAGCGCAGATGCTGGATGAGGATTTCCTGCGCGCGCTTGAAATCGGTATGCCGCCAACGGCCGGTTTGGGCATCGGCGTGGACAGGCTAACCATGCTTCTGACCAACCAGCCCAGCATTCGCGATGTGATTTTGTTCCCGCAGATGCGACCGGAGCACCAGGAAAAATAGATGGCATCTTTTGAATATTTTATAGCCCGCCGTTATCTCGGAGCCAAGCGTAAAACCGGCTTTATCTCCATTATTACCTATGTTTCGATTGCGGGCATCATGATTGGTGTGACGGCGCTGATCCTGGTGCTTTCGGTGATGAACGGCTTTGAACAGGAAGTGCGCTCGCGGCTGATCGGGGCTGACGCCCATGTGCGTATCCGCAAGTATTTCAACAAACCGATCGAAAAGCCCGATTCTGTTTTGAACATAATCCGTTCTCACAAAGAGGTCGTTGGCGCTTCGCCCGCCATTAACGAGCAGGCGATGATCAAATCATCCAGCTACCAGCGTCCCGCAGGCATCAAAGCAATCGACAAAAATACGGCGGATGAGGTAACCGAAATTACCGCTAACATAGTATCCGGTGAGCTGGACTTCTCGGAGAAGATGATCGAGGGGCGCAAGTTGCCGGGCATCGTACTTGGGCGCTACCTGGCTGATGGGCTTTTAGCCATGGGCATCGGTGATATCGTCTCGGTCTGGTCCATGCCGAAGGAAGGCGGTTTTTTCACGCAGCCGCGCATCATGCAGTTTTATGTGGCCGGGCTGGTGGAGTTTGGCTATTACGAGTATGACAAGGTTTTTGCCTATGTCTCTATCGAAGACGCGCAAAAGCTGTTTGGTATGGACGGCGTAACCTGGATTGAGATCAAGCTGAATGATTATGAAAAGGCCGGTGAAGTAGGCAATGCCATCGCCGAGCAACTGGGCTATCCCTATGTGGCGCTCTCCTGGTTTGAGATGCACCGCTCACTCTTCTCTTGGATGGAGATCGAGAAGTGGGGCGCATTTGTAATTCTCAGCCTGATTATCATGGTGGCCGCTTTTAACATTATAAGCTCGCTGGTGATGGTGGTGATGGACAAGACCCGTGAAATCGGCATCCTGAAATCAATGGGCGCTACCTCTGCGAGTATTATGAAGATATTTCTGTTCGAAGGCCTTTTGGTGGGCATTATTGGCACAGTGCTTGGGTGCGCCATCGGCTATGGCGTGGCCTGGCTACAACTGGAGTATCACCTGATATCGCTGCCCTCGGATGTTTACCTGATCGATGCGCTGCCTGTTAAGCTGCGGCTGCTGGACTTTATTTCCATTGGCAGCATCTCCATGGCGCTCAGCCTGGTTGCTTCGGTTTATCCTGCGTACAAAGCTTCGCGCCTGATTCCGGTGGAGGCCATCCGATATGAATAACAATCAATGGGCTATTAAGGCCGAGAATCTGCGCAAAAGCTATCGCAACGGACCGCAGGCGGTGGAAGTGCTCAAAGGCATCGATCTGACCATTCCGCAGGGCGATGTGGCGGTTATCATGGGGCCGTCCGGCGTGGGTAAAAGTACTCTGCTGCATGTGCTGGGCCTGCTGGATGAGGCCGACAGCGGCGCGATTTCCATCGGCGGACAGGATGTGGCGCAGCTTAACCAGGTGGAAAAAGCCCGTGTGCGCAATCTGACCGTGGGCTTTGTTTTCCAGTTTCATCATTTGCTGCCGGAGTTTACGGCGCTGGAAAACGTGCTGATCCCGACGATGATCTGGCCCAACGGAAAGGAACGGGAAAAACAGGAATACGCCCGGCATATACTGGATCTTGTCGGATTGTCGCACCGGCTGGACCACAAACCGCGCGAAATGAGCGGCGGCGAGCAGCAACGCGTAGCCGTAGCCCGTGCCGTCGTCAACAAACCCAAAATTGTTATGGCCGATGAGCCTACCGGCAACCTCGATAAACGCAACGGCGAGGCGCTATACAATCTGCTGTTACAGTTAAACAAAGAGCTTGAACATACGCTGTTGATCGTAACGCACAACGAGCATATGACCGAGCAGGCGCATCGCATCATCGAACTGGATGACGGTCGCATTGCCGGCCAGAAAACCAAAACCAATCCCTCCTGAGGCATGTCCGCAAACGAGCAGCCGCAACCTGAGATCACCTATCTCAAAGGCATTGGCCCCAAGCGCGCCGAAGCCCTGAAAAAAGCAGGCATTGACAGCTTTGACGCGCTGTTAAACTATTGCCCGCGCCGCTACCTGGACCGCAGCACAATTATCGGATTGGACGCCCTGCAGGCCACCGATGAAGAAGTGACCGTCGTCGGCAAGGTGGAAGCCGCCGGCATCAAGCGTCTGCGTAAAGCCCTGTTTTATATCGTCATCAGCGATGGCAAAGGCATGCTCGAGGCTGTCTGGTTCAATGCGATCCACATTTTTAAAAATATTTTCAAAGTGGGCGATTGGGTGGCGCTTTCCGGCAAAGTCACCTTCTACCGCGGCTACCAGATGACGCACCCCGATTTTGACATACTTGATCACGGTGACCTCGACGGAATGGTCAACACCGGCAAGGTGCTGCCGCTTTACCCCGGCAGCGATGCGTTGAAAAAGGCCGGGGTAAACTCCTATGTCTTCCGGCGCATTTTCCGTGATTTATTTAAAACAGTACCGCAGGTATGCAAAGAGGTACTTCCGGATTCGCTTATCCGGGAGCGCCACTTTTTGGGCCTTCATGAGGCTTATCGCCAGATGCACCTGCCCGAAAGCGTCGATATGCTGGAGCGGGCGCGCTACCGTTTTATATACGAAGAATTTTTTTACCTGCAGCTGCTGTTTGCCCTTCAGCGTTATCATGTGCGCAATAAACCGCTGGGCATTTCCTTTGATAAACAGAGTCCGCGGTTAAACGAGCTCTACAAAAAATTGCCTTTTGAAATGACGCAGTCGCAAAAAAACGTTATGCGCGAAATCCGCCGGGATATGAAAGAAAGTTCGCCGATGAACCGTCTGCTGCAGGGTGATGTGGGCGCGGGTAAAACACTGGTGGCGATGATGGCGGCATTGGTCTGCATTGACAATGGCTACCAGGTGGCGCTGATGGCGCCGACGGAAATTCTGGCCGAGCAGCACTTTATCAATACATCGCGTTTCCTGGGGCAGCTCGGAGTAAAAATAGCACTGGTAACCGGCGGCAAAAGCAAAAAGGAACGCGCCTATCTGCAAGCGCAGATCCGTGACGAGCAGGTAAACCTGGTGGTGGGCACACACGCCCTGCTGGAAGAAACGGTTCAGTTTGCGCGGCTCGGCCTGGTGATCATCGATGAGCAGCACCGTTTTGGCGTATTGCAGCGCGGCGTGCTGATGGGTAAAGGCGAACAACCGGACGTGCTGGTGATGACGGCCACGCCCATCCCGCGAACGCTGGCCCTTACCGCCTACGGCTCACTTGAGGTTTCGGTGATTGATGAGCTGCCCAAAAACCGCAAGCCTGTACGAACGGTCTGGCGCAAGGACGATCAGGCGCAGCGTATATATGCTTTTTTGCGCGAACGCCTTGATGCCGGCGAGCAGGTCTACATGGTTTTTCCGCTGGTGGAAGAGAGTGAAAAGAGCGATCTTAAGGCGGCAACCGATGCCTTTAACAGTTTATCGGCCGGGCCTTTTAAAAAGTACAAGTTGGGATTGCTGCACGGGCGCATGAAAAGCGAAGACAAAGAGGCCGTTATGCGCGCCTTCGCCAATGGCGATATCCACATGCTTATAACCACAACGGTGGTGGAAGTGGGCGTGGATGTGGCCAATGCTACCATCATGCTGATCGAGCACGCCGAGCGTTTCGGGCTCTCGCAGCTGCACCAATTGCGGGGTCGTGTGGGCCGTGGAGCGAAGCAATCGTACTGTATACTGAAAACGCCGGCCAACGTGGGCGAGCAGGCCCGGGCGCGCATCCGCACGATGACCGAGACCAACGACGGCTTTGTGATCTCCGAAAAAGACCTGGAGCTGCGCGGCTGGGGCGACCTGTTTGGAACGCGACAAAGTGGTGTGCCGCTTTTCCGTCTGGCGCATCCCGTGCGTGACCGGCACATTCTGGAGCAGGCCCGCCGTGATGCCTTTGAGCTGGTCGATCATGACCCGCAGCTGCGTGCCGCTGAAAATGCCGGCATACGCAAAACGATCAGCCGTGAATACCGTGACCGACTGGCCATGTTCAACATTAGCTGATTAATCAATTACAAATTACGAATTAAGGAATTACGAATGACTTTCCTGTGTCCTGGCTTTTGCATACGTGTTATCCCGGTTTGGCGAACAAGCCAACACCGGGATCTGCCGACGGGAGAGGTCGAATCCCGCGTACCGGACGGGACTATACAGATTTTAACACATGAAACCTGGATAGATGAACGCAAAAAATGAAAACAGAAATTACCGTCATTATACCGCATTACAACGGGCTTGATATTTTGCGGGATTGCCTGCAATCCTTGCTGAAGAACAAGACGCCGCGTTTCCACACCATCGTCATCGACAACGGCTCAACGGATGGCAGCCAGCGCATGGTACTGGAAAATTTCCCCGATGTGGAGCTGATCGAAAACGCTGACAACCTGGGCTATGCCGGCGCCTGTAACCAGGGCATCCGCATCGCCAAAACGCCTTTTGTGCTGCTGTTGAACAACGACACCGTGATGCCGCCGGCTTTTATGGAGGTGATGCACCGGGTTATAGCTGCCGACGAGCGTATTGCCTGCGTGCAGCCCAAAATCCTTTCCATTCAGGACCACAGCTATTTTGACTACTCCGGCGGCGCCGGCGGCGAGATGGACCTGTTTGGTTATCCCTTTGCCCGCGGGCGCATTTTTGATACCGTGGAAAAAGACAAGCGGCAATATGACAACCTTGAAAAAACGGTCTTCTGGACTTCCGGCTGCGCGCTGCTTTTGCGCAAAAGCGTAACCGACAAAATCGGCTTGCTGGATGAAGACTTTTTTGCACACCAGGAAGAGATCGATCTGAACTGGCGGGCCCAGATTGCCGGGTACCGCAACGTGGTAACCTACGACACCTGGATATATCACTATTCCGGCTACACGCTGCGCAGCGACAACCAGCGCAAAATGTACCTGAATCACCGCAACAACCTGATTATGATGCTAAAGAATTATTCATTCCCGCTGCTTTTTGTGTTTTTTCCGCTGCGTGTCCTTTTCGAAATGGCCACCGTTCTGGCCGACACGATCGTCTGGAGCGGCAAACGCGCGAGGGCTGTACTGGACGCCTTGTGGTTTGTCTTTTCCCACCCGCTGTTTATAATGAAAAAGCGCCGTGCCGTGCAAAAAATGCGAACCGTTTCCGACCGCGCGATCATAAAAAACATGTACCGCGGCAGCATCGTCATCGATCATTTTGCGCGGCGCCAGATGCCATACAGTTGTGTGCGCCGCTTCCGGCGTTACCCTGAAAAAAAGCAACCTTTTTGAGTCGGCGCTGTTTATGGTGTTTTGACGGTAAGTAAACCTAAAAAGGTTGCTATGATTTAGCGGATGCTGTAGCTTTATCTTCTTTTACCAACGAACCTGATGTATTATTCTAAAAGGAATACCCGTTCATGAATTGGAATCAGATTAACCGCGTGACGGCCGCGGCCATTTTTGTATTTACAACGATTATCTACACAATGACGGTAGCTCCCACGGTTTCGTTCTGGGACTGCGGCGAGTTTATTGCCACCAGCTTCAAAATGGCAGTACCCCATCCTCCGGGAGCGCCGCTATACCTGCTTGTGGGCCGTATTTTCTCGATGTTGCCTTTCCATGAAGATATAGCTTTCCGTGTCAACATGATTTCCGTTCTTTCCAGCTCTATCACGATCATGCTGCTTTACCTGGTCATTGTACATCTGGTGCGTGAATGGAAGGGCAAGCTGGAAACAAAAGAAGACTGGATGCTGGCCGTGTTTTCCGGCATTCTTGGTTCGCTTACTTACGCTTTTACCCGCAGCTTCTGGTTTAACTCTTCGGAAGCGGAAGTGTATGCACCCTCTATGCTGTTTACCGCTTTGCTGGTTTGGCTGTCTCTCAAATGGGCTGAAAAATCCAACGAAACAAACAACGAAAAATACCTGCTGATGATCTCCTACCTGATCGGTCTGGCCATTGCCGTGCACCTGCTCAACGTACTGGCGCTGCCGTTCGTAGCGATGATCTATTATTACAAGCGCTATACCTTTACACCGCGCACCTTTGGCATCATGGTGGCCATCACAGTTGTGATAATGTTTACCATATATCCCGGTATTGTAAAGCATTTGCCGCATGTCGCAGAAATCAGCTTTTTCGCGTTGTTTCTTGTTTTTGCCCTTTTTGCCGGCGTTGCCTGGTGGGCCGTTGCCAACCACCGCCACCTGCTTAGCTTTATTTTTCTCTCCATCACACTGATCATGATCGGCTATTCCAGCTACGGCACCATCTATATCCGTTCCGGCCTGGATCCCAACATCGACGAAAACAATCCCGAGAACGTTGAAAATTTCATGAAGTATATCAACCGCGAGCAGTACGGCGAACACGACTTCATGGATCGTCGCGGTGTATGGCAAAGCTCGCCAAACGGCAATCAGTACAGCTCCACCTGGGACTTCTTCTGGAGCTATCAGGTTAACCACATGTACATCCGCTACTTCATGTGGCAGTTTGTCGGCTTTAACGAGGACACCGGCAGCTGGCATAATTTTAATTTTTACGGGATTCCTTTTTTGCTGGGTCTGATTGGTATGATCTTTCATTTCAGGCGCGATCCCAAGCACGCGCTCTCGGTGCTGGCCTTATTCTTTGCCACGGGCCTCGCAATTATTTTGTATCTGAACCAACCCGATCCACAGCCGCGTGAAAGGGACTACAGTTATGTGGGAAGCTTCTTCGCCTTCTCCATCTGGATCGGTTTAGGTTTTGCCGGCACCATTGACCTGATTCGCGATTTTATGAAAGACAAGACAAAAGCACTGGCAGCCCCGGTCATGGCAGGAGTGCTCGTTGTGCTGCTTGTTATCAGCCCGGTCAACATGATGGCCAAGAATTATGAAATTCACGATCGCAGCGGCAATTTCGTAGCCTGGGATTATTCCTACAATATGCTGCAATCCTGTGAGCCCAACGCCATTCTGTTCACGAATGGTGATAACGATACCTTCCCGCTCTGGTACCTGCAGGAAGTAGAAGGCATCCGTACGGATATCCGCATCGTCAACCTTAGCCTGCTCAACACCGACTGGTATATCGAACAGTTGCGTGATATGGAGCCCAAAGTGCCTATGCGCGTCAGCGACGCCATGCTGGGACAAATCCGTCCCGTGCCCTGGCAGGAGCAGGAGGTTTCGCTGAAAGTGCCGCAGTCCGTCGCGGACAGCGCGCTGCGCCAGTACAAGGAAAATTTCAGCAGCGTCAATATCATGAATCTCCCGACGGAAATTACCTTTAAGGTGCCGCCTACCATCCGCTTCCAGCAATACAATCTGCTGCGCACGCAGGATTACATGATTCTTAATATTCTTACCGCCAACCGCTGGACGAAGCCGGTTTATTTTGCCACAACCGTTCCGCAATCCAACCTGGTGGGTGAGCTCTCCAATTACATGCGCATGGAAGGGCTGGTTCTGAGACTGGTGCCGTTTAAAAACTGGGATGTCGGCCCCGATATGCTGCAACTGAATCTCCTGGAGCGCTATCAATATCGCAACCTTGACAATCCGGATGTTTATTTTAATCCCAGTATCGTCGGTTTATTGCAGAATTACCGCACAGGCTTTATACAACTAGCAGAATATTATGCCCGCTTCGAGCGCAATAAAGACAAACTGGCGACGGTTCTGGATAGCCTGGATGCCCAAATGCCCGCGGAAACCATTCCATGGACCAACAGCGTTTTACGCAACTATTACAACGCTTTTAAGATCGCCGTTGATACCAGCCACATCGGGACCGTAATCGACAATCCCTCCAACCAGCGGCATATTGCGTCCATTGGGCGGTATTTGTTGGGTATAAATGAATTTGACCGGGCCGCCCAGCTATTTGAAAAGGCCGCCGGAAACATGCCCGACAATCCCGATCTTTTGGGCGGAATGATCACCGCCTACGAAATGAGCGGCGAGACCGAAAAGGCAATCAGCGCACTTGAAAGATGGCTTAAGATGAATCCTGCGGACAGCGAAGCAAACAGAATGCTGCAGATGTTGAAAAGGCGGATGAACCAAGAAGAATAAGCAGATGCGTTGGTTAAAAAATCTGGCCAAGGTGCTCATATCGGTCGGGTTGCTTGGCTACCTGGTTATCACGTCGGATCCGCAGCAGATTGTAAATGTGCTTGGTAATGTCATCCGCAGCGAGGGCCTGCCCTTCCTGTTGCTGGCGATAGCGATAACCATGGTCAGTATTGGTCTGATGACCGTGCGCTGGCGAAGTCTGCTACATCAATATGAAGTGGGGATTTCATCCTCCCGGCTTTATGGCTTTTACCTCGTCGGATTGTTTTTTAACAACTTTCTGCCCACCAGTATCGGCGGTGATATTGTCCGCATATATAGCGCCGCCGCCGATTCGGACAATCGAACCGCTGCTTTCGCTTCCGTGATCATCGAACGCATCATGGGTATTGCGGCCACCCTGTTTCTGGCAATCACATCACTTTATTACGTCTCGCATTATTTCCAGGATCAGCGCATTCTCCTCGTCTCTGTCTTTTTGTTAATTGCCATTATTACTTTTTTTGTGATGATAACGCGGGAACGTCCGGTTTTGTGGCTGCTGCGCATTTTTGACAAATTTACCCTGCTCAACCTGGGCGAAAAAATCAACAAACTGATTGAAGCGATGCATTTTCTGCGCGACCGGCGCCGCGTTTTCGTTTGGGTCTTTTTTCTTTCCGTGCTCTCGCAGGCCGCCATCGTGCTGATGAATTACGCGCTGTGCCTGGCCTTGCGCATCGAAGTGGAGCTGCTCTATCTTTTTCTTGTGGTGCCGGTTACGTTTCTTTTAACCATGCTGCCATCCATCAACGGGCTGGGTTTGCGTGACGGTGGCTTTGTGTTTTTGCTGGGTAAAATGGGCGTCTCTTCCGCGGCCTCAATCAGCCTGGCTTTATTGAATGTGATTGTCCCCATGGTCATTTCTTTGTGGGGAGCGGTGCTTTTTGCAGTACAACGTAAAAGCAAAGGACTTAAAGATGTTAAAGCCATTAAAGAAGATTTCTAAAACCGGCCTAACCGGCCTGCTGCTCATACTGTTAACCGGCTTCGCGTGCGATTATAAACCTGAGGCACTCGGTGTGCCTGATGGCATTTATGTGTTTGCCGACTCTGTTTTGTGGGAGCAGGTGGGCAAAGATGTGGAACTTACCTTTAACAATTTTATCTACACCCCGCGCGCGGAAAGGCGCTTTGAGCTGCAATGGCATCCCTTATCCGATCTTAACGGGCTTAATGAGCGCATGAATATTTTGTTTGTAGGCACTACGCAGCCCGGCACTGAAGTGAATGACTACCTGTTGCAAAGCCTGCCGCAGCAGTTTATCGACCAGGTAAATCAAAACCGCGCTTTCTATTTTTTCCAGGATGACCTTTTTGCCCGCGGGCAGATTGCCATGTTCATGATGGCGCCGACAGCCGCAGAGTTCAACGGCAATTTTCAACGGGTCAAGGATGAAATCTACAATACATTTGAAGAAAAGTATTTTGCCCGGCTGAAGAAAAGCATGTACGAAAGGGCCGAACAGGAAGATATGGAAGAGTACCTGGCCTCCGAATACGGCTACGCCGTGCGCGTACAACACGACTATTTTCTGGCTACACAAAACCCGGAGAACAAGTATGTCTGGCTAAGGCGCATAAACCCGGACCGCTGGCTTTCTATCTGGCGTGTGGAGGCAGACAGCAGTATGCTGACCAAGGACAGCCTGATAGCCATCAGGAATGCTATGACCTATAAATATTATGCCGGTGATTCCGTAGTAACCGAAGAAAGCTATGTATCGATCGTTGATTTTCACGGTGAAAGAACACGCAAAATGGTGGGCACCTGGAAAAACGATTCTCTGTTTGTGGGCGGACCTTTTCGTATGTACGCCATCCACAAGCCGGATGAAAACGCTTTTTATATGCTCGATATAGCGGTAATGGCGCCCGACAAAAAGAAAAAGCCTTTTCTCGACCAGCTTGAAGTGATTGCATCAACTTTTCGCTTTGCTGACGAGGCTGAAGAAAATTAGGTCAGGGCAAAAGCGTTTTTGGACTTCATTGCGCTGTTTTGGCTATTTCTTTAAATTTAAAATTTTTCAACATGGATGGACTTAATCTCACATGAAGAAGCTGCTGATATTTGGTGCCAATGGTCTGCTGGGGCAAAACCTGGTGGAACACTTTGCACCGCATTTTTCGGTGATCGCCTCGTCACGTTCGGCCGGGCCAAAATTTTTGCAGAAAGAGGTGGAATACCGCCAGGTGGATATGATAAGCCGCCAGCAGATGAGCGATCTGCTTACGGATGTGCAACCGGAAATTATTATCAACGCCGCCGCCTATACGAATGTGGACGGCAGTGAAGAAGAAAAAGAGTTATGCTGGAACACCAACGTCCGCGGGGTTGAGAATATTGTAGACGTGGTGCAGGATTTTAAGCCGTTGTTTGTGCAAATTTCAACGGACTATGTCTTTGATGGCACAAAAGGGGACTATCGCGAGCAGGATGATGTTAACCCGCTGGGCTACTACGCGCGCAGTAAAATGGCTGCTGAAAACATTGTCAGTTCATCAGCCCTGGAGCACATTATAGCGCGCACGCAGGTTTTATATGGCTTTGCACGCGATGTGCGGCTTAATTTTGCCACCTGGGTGATAAGCCGGCTCAGCCAGAAAAAACCGATTCGCGTTGTGGCCGATCAGATAGGTAATCCCACATACGCCGAGGACGTGAGCGTCAGCCTGCTCAAGCTCATCCAAAACAGGGAGTACGGGCTGTTCCACATCAGCGGGTCGGAGACGGCCAGCCGCTACGATTTTGCGCGAAAGGTAGCAGAAGTATTTAACCTGGATAAAAACCTGATTGAACGCATTATGTCTTCCGGTCTTCAGCAAAAAGCCCCGCGCCCGATGATCTCCACATTTGTGATAGATAAGCTGGTTAACAGGATCAACTGGGAGCCGGGCGATATCGGATCCGGATTAACACGATTAAAAAAGAAATTGAGTGAAGCCCAGAATGGTTGACGCATCCAAAGCCCTGATAATAGTCCCCACTTATAACGAAAAAGAAAACGTTCCGCGGCTGGTGCAGGAGATTGCCCGCTACCAGAAGGACGTTCATATCCTGTTTGTGGATGATAATTCACCTGACGGGACCGGGCAGATCGTTAAAGGTTTGCAGGAAAACAATCCGCATATTCATTTATTGGAGCGTCCCGGCAAAATGGGGCTGGGCAGTGCCTATTTGGCAGGATTTAAATACGCGCTGGCCCGCGGCTATGAATTTATCTTTGAAATGGATGCTGACTTTTCCCATGATCCCAAGGAAATTCCCAAGTTTCTTGAGGCTATTGAGAACTATGACCTTGTACTGGGATCGCGCTACATTAAAGGCGTAAACGTGGTAAACTGGCCTTTACGGCGGTTGTTGCTCAGCTATTTTGCGAATGTGTACACGCGGGTTATAACCGGTATGCCCGTGCAGGATGCCACGGGCGGCTTTAAATGCTTCCGTCGCGAAGTCCTGGAAGCGCTGGATTTCAGCCAGGTTGGTTCAAACGGCTACGCCTTCCAGATCGAGATGAGTTACCGCGCCTGGAAAAAAGGTTTTCGTATCCGGGAAATACCTATTATTTTTATAGACCGCGTATATGGAGTTTCCAAGCTTTCCAAAAAAATTATGTGGGAGGCGGTATTCATGATCTGGAAACTTCGTTTCATGGGAATGACAGGAAAACTGTAAGGATATCCGATGGCACAAACCCGATTTGTACTGGAATTTGAGAAACCGGTTGTTGAGCTGGAAGAAAAGATCAGCGAGATGCGTGATTACACGGCCAAAACCGGCATCAACATGGATGACGACATTAAAAGGCTGGAGCGCAAAGCGGCTGAGCTGCGCAAGCAGATCTATGCCAATCTTACCCGATGGCAGCGCGTGCAACTGGCGCGTCATCCCCAGCGCCCCTACACGTTGGACTATATCCACCGTATAACGGATTATTTTGAAGAATTGTATGGCGATCGTTGTTTTGCCAATGACAACGCCGTAATTACAGGCTTGGCACGCATTGATAAATATTCTCTGGTGGTTGTGGGCCAGCAAAAAGGTCGCGACACTAAAAGCAATTTAATGCGCAATTTCGGGATGTCGAATCCCGAGGGTTACCGTAAAGCGCTGCGTGTTATGAAGCTGGCCGCGAAATTTAACAAGCCGGTACTTACGCTAATCGATACGCCGGGCGCTTATCCGGGCCTTGGTGCGGAAGAGCGCGGTCAGGCGGAAGCTATTGCCCGTAACCTGCTGGAAATGGCCCGGCTTCCGGTACCAATCATTTGCGTAATCATTGGTGAAGGGGCTTCCGGTGGCGCGCTTGGTATCGGGGTTGGCGACCGTATCCTGATGATGGAAAATTCATGGTATTCGGTAATCAGTCCGGAAGGTTGTGCCGCGATTTTATGGCGCGATGCCGCCAAAGCACCGCAGGCCGCAGAGGCCATGAAGGTAACAGCGCCGGATCTGCAAAAACTTAAGATCGTCGACGAGGTGATCAAGGAACCGCAGGGCGGGGCACATGTTGACTACGAGATGTCCGCCAAACACGTCAAAGAAGCGATTGTAAAGCAACTAAAGCAGCTTATGCCGCTTTCACCGGACAAGCTGATAGAACAGCGCCACAAAAAATTCAGTGTCATGGGCGCCTGGGAAGAATAGACGGCATGATCACTCACCGCTGCCAGATTCGTGTTCGCTATGCCGAAACGGATCAGATGCAGTTTGCTCATCACTCGGCTTACATTGTCTGGTTTGAACATGCACGCATAGATTTGCTGAAGGCGCAGGGCTTTTCTTACGCCAGGCTAGAGAAAGACGGCTACCTGATGCCCGTGCTGGAAGTATTTGCGCGTTTTATACGTTACGCGCAGTTCGATGATCTGCTGACCATCGAAGTGAAGCTGACCGGGTCCGGTGCGAAATTTCGTTTTGAGTATGTGGTTTTGAATGAAAAGGATGAAAAAATCTGCGAAGGATTTTCACTTCATACATTTATGAATACCGAGAATAAAGCGATACGTCCGCCACGCGCATTATTAAGACATTTACGCGGCGTTTGAAGAGCGGAACTATAAAGGCGGGACGTCGTTTTTAGGACTTGACATACAAAATAGGCATCTATATATTCAAGGCCTGCAAAAAACTGGGAGCATAGCATATAAGTCATTTGTTAAAGGAATTGTTTTTACTGTTGAATTTTTGAAAATCGATAGCGGAAAGCGCTACCTTTAGCAAACGGCTTAATATGTCTGCCCGAGAATTAACCGGTTAAGTGTGAAAGGTGCCTTTCCATTTAACCGGTTTTTTATTTTTAAGGAGGTTAGAAAATGAAGCGTTTATCATTGGCGATGGCAGTTGTATTGGCATTTTCCGCCAATCTATTGGCACAGAGCACGGCAGCGGTCCAGTTTCTGCAAATTGCCCCTGGCGCAAAAGCCGGCGGCATGGGCGAAGGCGGCGTTGCTTTGGCCACAGACGCGACAGCAATTTACTGGAACCCGGCAGGCCTGGCATTCCAGTATGAAGATCCCGAAACGGACAAGCCCGGTGAAATTTCACTGATGCATGCCAAATGGCTGCCCCAGTTTAATTTTGACGATCTGTTTTATGATTACCTGGCTGCCCGTTATTATGTAGAAGATGTGGGTATGCTTGGCGCAAGTCTTACCTACCTCAACCTTGGCAAAATTACTAATACCGACGAAAACGGCAATATCCTTGGCGACTTTGAAGCGAAGGAATACGCCATAACCTTATCATACTCTACAAAGATGCAGGAAAACCTAGGTCTTGGTGTCAATCTTAAAATCATCCAGAGTAACCTGGCACCGCAAAACATCCAGGTGGGCGCCGAACAGACCAACGGACAGGCAACGGCTTTCGCCCTTGATTTGGGCGTATTGTGGCAACCGGACTATGATATTTTTCAGAACAAACTGCGCGTTGGCGCGAACCTTTCCAACTTTGGACCGGCTGTCGCTTATAACGATGATGCTCAGGCCGACCCGCTGCCAACCAACCTGCGTGTAGGTCTGGCCTATAAAGTGCTGGACGATGAATTCAATCGCATAACACTTATTTATGACGCCACAAAGCCGCTTTACAGACGTGAAGGCACAAAGGCCGAGAACTTTGTGACCGCCGCTCTCTGGAGTAGCTGGGTTAAAGGTGACGCGGAAAGACGCTGGAAAGAAGTAACACACAGCTTTGGCGCCGAATACTGGTACGGCAACCTGATCGCGCTGCGTACCGGTTATTTTTATGAAGCCGACCCGCCCTTCAACGGCGGACGCCAGTTCCTGACCTTTGGCGCCGGTCTCGTTTATGATATTTTTGGCTTTGACTTCGGCTATATCTCTGACAACGAAGAGAGCCCGCTGGCCGATACAATGCGTTTTTCGTTATCCATCAAATTCTAAAAACCGTTTAAGGGAAGCCCGCCCGCCGGACTTCCCTTTCTTATTTTGCGGAAGTACTATTAGGATTAAACAGATTTTCTGATGATAAAAAAATACCTGCTCCTGCTCCTGCTCTTTTCGTTCGTCCCGTCCCTGTTTGCCCAGACTCCAACCACATTGCGCATTGCCGCTTTGCGCGTGGAATTTCAGGAAGACAGCAATGAACTGACCACCGGCAACGGCTTATTCATGATTGATACGGTGACTACCGAGCCGTTTGCTATTGACCCCGCGCCACACGACCGCACCTACTTCAAAGATCAGATCATCGCTGCGGCAAACTATTTCAACTGGGTATCTGACGGGCGCCTGCAAATTGAAGGCGACGTTTTCCCGCAGGGCCTGAACGACGCGTACAAGCTGCCACAGAAAATGGGCTTTTACAACCCTAACACCGGCGATGAGGATACCGACCGTGGCCTGGCCACATTGGTGGCGCATTCCGTTTTGGCGGCAGACGAAGACCCGGCTCTCGATTTTAGCAAGTATGACCTGGTGGTGATTTTTCACGCCGGGGTGGGCGGTGATATCAACGTTGGCTTTGACGAGACGCCGCAGGACATCCCATCTCTTTATATTTCAGAGGAATTCCTTGAACTGAACGCCCCGGATTCGCTGCAGAATATCGTTTTGGATGGTGTGCCCATCAATAAGGCGATTGTTTTGCCGGAGACGGAAAACCAGGCCGGTTTTGAGGCCGCTTTAACCGGGATTTTCGTGTCAAACATCGGCAGCTATCTGGGACTGTACGATCTGTTCAGCGCGGAAGAGCAGCGCTCCGGTACGGGCCGTTTTTCGCTGATGGACGCGGGTTTGTTTAACCTAAGCGGTTTGATACCGGCGCCGCCCAACGCCTTCCACCGGCTGCAATTAGGCTGGGAAGCACCGTTACTCCCAAGCGCCGATAACATGTCTGTCACGCTGGATCGTTTTAATCCCGCCGGGGCGTCCGGCCGCCAGGTATTTAAGGCGCCGTTGAACGAGGATGAGCATTTCCTGCTGGAGTACCGCGGTGACCCCGACGTGTACATCGACAGCCTGCTGTTTGAACTGTCCGAAGGGCGCCAGCAGGTGCCATCTTACATGGAGGTGCTAAAGACTTATCTGCCGGACCGCATTGAGATTTCCGATTCCAGCGGCGTATTGTTGAGCGTGGAGAATTATGACTGGGGACTACCCGGATCCGGTGTTCTGATCTGGCATATTGACGAGGGCGTGATCCGTGAAACGGGCGGCCGCAACATCAACAACGATCCGGAACATCGCGCTGTTGACCTCGAGGAAGCGGATGGCAGCCAGGACATCGGAGAGGAGTACAGCATTCTGCAGGCCGGATTCAATTCCGAGCTGGGCACTATTTTTGACTTCTGGCATCGTGACAATCCCACACCACTTTATAAAAACACTTTTTCCGATTCCACCATCCCCAACGCCCGGTCCAACCGCGGCCGCGCGCGCAGCGGCATCAACATCAGCAATTTTAGCCGCGATGCCGGCAGCCAGATTACCTTTAATTATAGCCGTAATTTTTACCTGCCCGGTTTTCCGGCGCAATTATCGAATTGGAATGGTCCCGCTGTATGGCGTTCCTCTTTCCCGGGCGGTCTTCCGGGGTTTCTTTTTGCCCTTAGCGCCAATGGCGAAGTGCATGCCGTCGGGGCAAACGCCACGAGCCTTCTGTCGGACAACCAGACCTTGCTTGCGAAAGTGCAGCCGGGTGGAGCAGGGCTCCCTTCCATGGCCTTTGCGGCTGTTGATGAGGACGACCGCTATGAGCAGCTTTTTGTCTCGGGGCAGGACTCCCTTTTCAGTTTTTATGCGGGCCCCGCTTTTTACAGCGAAGTTTTTGCTGTGCCCGCAGGTGGCACGGTGTCATCACCGTTGGTGGTAAGCGGCGGCACCTTGTGGTTTACCGTTGATGACACGCGACTGATCAACATGTCTTTTGACGGCGCGGTTTTGTCTACCGAAGAATTGTCCGAACCTGTACACCGTTTTGTGCCGGGTCTTTTTGCGTCTTTCAGCGGCATAGAGCAAACCTACAGCGCCGGCTTTCTGACCGCCGCCGGACCGCGTGAAATTATCTATTCCGCCGGGAGCAACACCTTCAGCATTTACGATGGCAGCAGCGTATCCAAGCTGTTCCAGGCTAAAAACAGCCTTATCGCACCGTTTACTTTGACCGACTTTGATCAAAACGGATCGTATGACATTATTTATAATACCGGGGAAAAAATTGTAGCCCGGAATCAGCAGGGGTTTCTTTTGGACGCCTTTCCTTTTACGCCACACCTGGAAATTGACGAAGCTTTTACCGGTTCCCCCACTGTAATCAAAAATAACCGGGATGATTTGTTTGTCGCCATCAGCACAAACCTGGGGCGCCTGCTGTTGCTTAACCAAAATGGTGAGATTGTGGATGGCTTTCCCCTGGCGGCAGGGGGCAACCACAGCGCGGGGCCTGTTTTGATTACCCTGAGTGGAGATGATACCCGCGTTGCGCCGGATTGGGCGGTTGTATCCAACAGCGGCAGGGTTAGCGCCTGGCCGGCTACTATTGACTTTATCGGCGCGAAAGTGTGGGGCATGCCCACGGCTGACAATTACAACTATAATCCGCAGGTATTGGAATCCATGGATCTTGGCGGGGGCCTGCTCGCGAACAAGCGCTTTTACAACTATCCCAATCCCAACACGGAAGACTTTACCATCATCCGCTACTACCTGAATGATGACGCCAAGGTGACGCTGCGCCTCTTTGACGCGGCGGGCGATCTGGTCAAGACATTCAGCGGGCCGGGGCAGGGCGATGCCGATAATGAAGTGCGGCTGGACCTGAACGACATCGCATCGGGTATTTACCTGTGCCAGATCGAAGCCAAATCGGCGCAAACAACGGAACGTAAACGGATTAAGATACTGGTTGTGCATTGATGAAAAAATGGATTTTTACGGCGCTGCTTTTCCTGTCGGCCCATACGGTATTTGCGCAATATTTTGATTACAGCCACCCCGAACTGGAGTGGAAAAGCTTCGATACCGAGCACTTTACCTTTCATTTCCACCAGGGCACGGAGCGCACCGCCTTTTTGGCTGCCCAAATCATCGAAGATATCTATCCCGCGGTTACCGGCCTTTATGATTACGAGCCGGTCGAGCGCATCCACGTGATCATCAAGGATACGGACGATTACTCCAACGGCGCCGCTTATTTTTTCAACAACAAGATGGAGATCTGGGCCACCAACCTGGATTATGTAATGCGCGGAACCAAAAACTGGCTGCGCGATGTGATCACCCACGAATTTGTGCACATGGTTTCGATCCAGAAAACGGTGAAATCTAATCTCACTTTTCCCTATGGCTTTTTCCAGCTTTTTGGTTATGAAGAAGAACGCCGCAAGGATGTGGTGCGTGGTTTTCCCAACGTGCTGGTCTCTTACCCGGTCAGCTCTATCAATATGCCGGTGTGGTTTGCCGAAGGTGTTTCCCAATATCAGAGTGACGCCAAACGTTTCGATTACCGCGATCCGCACCGCGAGATGATCATCCGCGACCGCATTTTGAATGAGCAGATGCTGACCTACAACGAAATGTCCGTATTCGGCAAAACCAGCCACGGCAACGAATCCAGCTACAACCTGGGGTTTTCCTTCAGCAAATACCTGGCCGACCGTTTTGGCGAAAAGATATTTTCCGATATCACGGCTATCTCCGGCCGCTGGAACAGCTATACTTTTGACGGTGTGCTGGAGGAAGCCAGTGGTGTGCCGACGGATACTCTTTACGCCAATTGGAAAGATTCTCTGACAACCGTTTATCTCAACCGCACGGAAACGATCCGCGCCAATCCAGTGAAAGGTACGGCGATTGAGAAAGAGGGTTTTGGTAATCTCTACCCGGTCTTTTCGCCGGACGCGCGCAAGATTGCCTATGTCTCCAACCGCGGCGAAGATTATTTCGGTCAGAATTTTTTGCTGGTTTACGATCGTGGCACGGGCGAAACAAAAGAATTCGCTTCAAAGATTTCATCCAGCCTGAGCTGGTCGCCCGATGGTCGGTACATTGCATTTTCCAAACAGGATTACAATAAAAACAGGTCTTTGAGAAATGATCTTTATCTGCTTGATACGCAGGCAGATGAGACGCATCGCATCACCTGGGGCATGCGCGCTTCCAATCCTGCATTCAGCAACGACGGTAAAAAGCTGGTGTTTGTAAGCTCAACAAACGGCCTGCACGCCCTAAATATTTTGACATTGCCGGAAAACCCCTCTGACGATGAAAACAAAACGGAGATAAAATTCGATATTGAAACCGGCGTTGTGACAAACAAAAGCAAAAACACCCTGCGTCCAGCATCGTACCTGGGCAGCAGCTTTTCGCAGCTGGTCGCCTTTCAGGATGGCCGGCAGGTATACCACCCGCGCTGGCGACCCGGAGATATGGAAATCGTTTTTGATACCAGCACCGAGTATGGCCGCAACATCGGCCGTTACAGCCTGGAGAGCGGTACATTCGACCTGCTCCTGGAAGGCGAAGAGGAACTGCGCTACCCGGCATTCCGCAAGGACGAGCCTAATACGCTTTATTACAGCGCCAGCAGCACAGGCATCTACAATCTGTATAAGCGCGATTTAAACAGCGGCCAGACAGAACTGCTGACCAACGTGACCGGCGGCGCTTTCATGCCTGCGATTGCCTCCAACGGCGAGATCGTCTATAGCTGTTATGACAGCATCGGTTACCACATTTACCTGCTGGAAAACCCGCAGCCGGTCGATCCGCAACTGGCGCAATACGATCCCGCTTATCCCGACAATGTACCCGACAAAAACTTTGATGACAGCACGATCAAACAATTTGATACACGCCCGCATCAACGCACATTTACCGGCACCCAAATTCTGCCGCGCCTGCTGATCGATTATGGCACGATCAAGCCCGGCTTTTACGTTGTCTCTTCCGATGTGCTGGATGAAATGAGCCTGGTGGCCGGAGCAGCGGTCAACAGCGACCTGGATTACGATCTCTACGGTTATTTTTCCTACCGCGAGTTGGGTCCTGAGTTGTTTCTGGAAGCGTATAATTCCACCGCCAATATCAGCGATACGCTGAGCATCAAGCGCGGGGAAAACAGGTTTTTGCGCTTTAAGCGAAACGTGAATTTTAACCTGCTGCAATTCCGTGCCGGGGCGGCTTTTAAGCTTTGGAATGCATGGGACGTCTCTTTGTCCTACGTGCGCAGCCTGTACAGTGCAAAGCTGGACCCTGCCACATCGCGCGATACAAACGGTGACATTGTCCAGATCCCGACGATTCGCTACGACTATCTGCGCGGCCATGAGATTCAGGCAACGATTTCACAGGATGCTTTGCGCCTGGACCGATTCAGGGAGATCAGCCCCTCCGGCGGTTATTACTATTTCGCGCGCTACCGCTATCAGCGCAACGATTTTATCCAGGGCTTTGCCACGGACCGCCAGCTTGGGCTGGAAGATTTCAAATTATACGAATACCACCAGCTTGAATTCAGCGGAGAAGCCTACTTCAAGAATCCGCTTTTTTCTTCGCACGCGCTGGGTCTTAAGCTCAGCGGCGGTTTCATCGATAAGCCGGTGGACAGCTTCTTCAACTTTTTCGCCGGCGGTCTGCTTGGATTGCGCGGCTATCCCTACTACAGCATCGAAGGGCGCCAGATGCTGATCGGTGGATTGACTTACCGCCTTCCGTTGAGCCGGAATCTGGACTGGAAGTTGGGGCATATCATTTTTGACAAAGCCTATCTGGGCGCTTTTTATGAAATCGGCAACGCTTTTAATGCCTCAAAATTTTCCGATATTGATCCCGCGGAATTTAAGAGAGACGTCGGCGTGGAACTGCGACTGGATACGTTTTCGTATAACCTGTTCCCGACGCGCATTTTTGTGCAGGCTGCCTATCCGCTGGATGAGGTGACCAATGCCGACGTAGTTTATCCCAAGGAGTGGCGTTTTTATGGCGGCGTTCTGTTTGAGTTTGATCTGCGCGAAAGGCTGTCGCCCTCGGCCCTTTTGAGGACGATTCGCCGGTAGGGTCGCAAATTGGTGCTTTTATTTTTGCGCCGCCGCCTTATCTTTGCCTAAAAAGAGGTTTGATGTATGATGCGTAATTTAATTTTGATCGTTTTATTACTGGCTGCAACATCCTGGGCCGGAGAGCCCGCTGCAGTTTCCCGGCATATGTTTAACGCCGAGAAACAGAAGCTGCTTAACGACGTGCGACTGCAGACGCAGGAAGAAGCCCGCGCGCAGGAGAAATCGCCGCTAAAGGCCGCGCTCTTTTCCGCCGTGATACCGGGTGCCGGTGAATTCTACGCCGAGAGCTACTGGAAAGCCGCGCTGTTCGCCGTGGTGGAAGTGGCTGCCATCGCCGGTTATTTCAGCTACGATGCACGCGGAGACGACAAGGACGCGCAGATGAGAGACTTCGGTGACGAGCACTGGAGCGAACAGCGCTATTGGAGCAAGGTTTATATGCTGGCCCTGGAAAACGATGACTGGCAATACGATCAGCTGCAAACTCAAGGCAGCGGCGTTATCAGCGATGCTGACTATACCAGCACGAATATCAACCGCCTGCGCGACCTGGAAAGCAGCGCCGGATACCCCGGTTTTACCCACACGCTGCCCAATACCAAAACCCAGCAATATTACGAGATGATTTACAAATACCTCAGTCAGTTCGGCTCCGGCTGGGATGATGTGCCGAGCTGGACCTACTATGATGCCGGTGCCAACAGCGGCAATCTTACGCCCAATATTCAGCACTACCGCAGTCTGCGCAACAAGAGCAACGATCTTTATCAAATGGCTACAAACATGGCCACCGTCATCATGCTCAATCACCTGGTCAGCGCTTTTGACGCCGCGTTCACAGCGCGCAGCTACAACAAAAGGGTACAGGCTTCTTTTTACGGCGGGCAGAAGATCTACGCCGGCGAGGCGGTAAACACCCTGGGAGTGAGTGTGGCATGGTAAATTCGGCTTTTTTAATACGTTTTTTTGCGATTGCTTTTTTTCTGACTTTTGCTTCATTGCAGGCCCAGGATGTGCAGGTGCTGCCTTTTAGCGAGGGCCGCGATATGTTGAACAGTGAATACAATCTGCAAACGGAAAACGGGATTCCGTCTCCTTATAGCTTCGATGTGGCTGCCGAAAAAAAATCTGTAGGCCGCGCCTTGCTTTTTAGCCTGCTGCTGCCCGGGGCAGGAGAATACTATGTTGGCGAAAAAGGCCACGCCGGTTTTTTTCTGGGCATGGAAGTGCTGGCCTGGTCCGCGCTTATTTTAAACGATTACCACTTTAACAATCTGCGCGATAATTACCGCACCTTTGCCGCCCAGCATGCCGACGTAAGCCGGGCGGGCAAGGACAAGCAGTACTGGATCAACATCGGCAAGTTTGATGACATTTATGCCTATAATGAACAGCGATTGCGCGACCGCAATGTGGACGCGCTTTACACCAACACCGAAGCGTTTTACTGGGAATGGGACAGTCGCCAAAACCGCCTGAAGTACGATGCCAAAAGGCTTGATGCGGTTAACGTGGAAAGCCGTGAAGTCTATATTATCACGGGTATTCTGGTCAATCACCTGGTCAGCGGTATTAACGCTATGCGTCTGGCGCGAAAACACAACAAAGCGCTTGCCGCCAAAACAGAATACCGCTTTTTCGTGGATGATTATTATAATGCCCCGGTCTGGGGTCTGCGTTTAAGCCACCGCTTTTAACATGCGCGTCCTGCTTACCGGCGCTGACGGCTACCTGGCTCAATACCTTCAAAAGCATGTACCGCCCGGTGCGGAGCTTTTCGGGACCGTCCGCGCAAAACCTCATTCAACCAATCTTGCACCAGAGCGCCTGGTCAACCTTGATTTGGCAAGTGAGATTGCGCCGCAGCTAAAAACACTCCGCTTCGACCTTGTGATACACACCGCTGCCATGTCATCCCTGGCCGAATGTGAAAAGCACCCACGACAGGCCTTTCAAATCAACCGCGATGCCTCCGCTGAACTGGCCGGCTGGGCCGCAGTACAGGGAGCTCGTTTCGTTTTTCTCTCCACGGACATCGTTTTTGACGGGGACAACGCCCCTTATTCCGAAGGTAGCGTTTGTATGCCCGTCAACGTTTACGGCCGCTCAAAACTGGAAGCAGAGAGGGAAGTTCTTCAAACACAGGACAATGTGCTGGTCGTTCGATTGCCGCTTTTGCTGTGCGCCGGTCTCGGCAGGCATAAAAATTTTGTAGATTGGCTCATCACACGGCTGAAAAGCAATCAGGAGGTGCCGCTCTTTATTGATGAATGGCGCACACCACTGGCTGCCTCTTTTGCTGCCGGGGCTATTTGGGATCTGGCAGATAAAAATACAACAGGCATCTTGCATTTGCCCGGCGGAGAGCGGATCAACCGTCTGCAATTGGGCCAAAAAATATGCGATACTTTGCAATACAGTCGGGACAGGTTAAAGGCGATCTCGCTAAAAGATGTTGGTGGCCCGGCGCGTCCGGCGGACACAACCATGATAAGCCGCCGCGAAGAAATTCACCGCGCACTCATACTTCCGGCCATTAGCAAAACGATCGCGCAAATATTGAACCCGGGATAATTGAAGCGTGATTAAATCATCGTCCATCATTGCCGGCACCCCAAAAAATTGGCTATTTTCAACAATTCAACAATTCAACAATTCAACAATGAGCACCGAACGCCACATCGCTTTCAAAATCCTGTGGGATTTTGAGCAAAATCGAGAACGACTTGATGTTCTGGAAAGGCGCCATTTTAAAAACATGGCGCTGGACCCGCAGCAACAGCGTCATCTTAAAAACCTTTACGCCGGTGTGGTGCGCTGGCAAGCCCGCCTGGACGCGTATATAAAAAAACTATATGATGGCAATTTCAAAAAAATGCAGGGCAAAACACGCGTTCTGCTGCGCATGGGGCTTTATGAGCTGGATTTCATGCAAAGCGCGCCGCACGGTCCTGTAAACGCCTACGTCAACCTCACGCGCACGTTGCTGAACAGGCGCAGTGCCGGGCTGGTGAACGCCATTCTGCGCAGCTTTCTGCGCTTGCCCGGAAACAAGTTGCCGGAAAAGTACAATTCGATTGAAGAACGTATAGCCACGGAACAGTCGATGCCGTTGTGGATGGTAAAGCGCTGGATGAAGTTGTGGGGCGGCGAGTTTTGCGAAGCGCTGTGTGTCGCGCTGAATAAACTACCCGATTTCGATGTGCGCATCAATCTTACAAAAATAAGTCCGCGGGACTTCAGGGAACGTCTGAGTCAAGAAAACGTCGAGTTTGAAGAGTCGCGGCTGGGCGAGAGTTTTGTCCGCCTGAAGCAGGTTCAGCCGTTGCTGGCGGCGGGTTTATTTGAGCAGGGCCTGTGCAGCATTCAGGATGAGTCGGCGGCCCTGCCCGGGCTGCTTCTTGACGTGGAGGCGGATGATTGGTTTCTGGACGCCTGCGCCGCCCCGGGTGGCAAACTAACGCATGTTCTCGAGCAACAGCCATCCTGCAACGCACTGGCCCTGGAAAGTGATGCAACGCGGGCAATAACGATTCAGGCCAATCTGCGCAGGCTGGGCCTGAAGGCCCACGTGATCATCGGCGATGCCCGGCATTTGCCTTTCCGAAAATCTTTTGATGCGGTTTTGTGCGACGCGCCCTGCAGCGGTCTCGGCGTTATACAGAAGCATCCGGATATAAAGTGGCGCAGGACCTTTGAAGACGTAAAGAAATTCAGCAAGCTTCAAATTGAGATTGTTAGCAGTCTGAGTAAAACACTCAAGCCGGGCGGACGCATGGTCTATAGCACCTGTACGATCGATCCGCTGGAAAATGAGGAGACGATTACAGCGCTTATAAACGAGAATGCCGGGCTTGAACTTAAGGAGCCGCCAAATGACTTTCCGTTCTATAGTGCCGGAGAGAAATTTATACGTACTTTTTCACATTTAAATAACTGTGATGGGGGCTTTTACGCCTTGCTTAAGAGAGTGTAAAAGCCTTATATTATAAATTTGCTAAAACAATAGGCGGGTTGTAAATTTGCCGGTCATAACCTTTTGTATCGGAATGACAAAGAGATGCTTGAAGAATTAAGCTCCAGGCTGGAATCGACATTACGGAAACTGCGCGGTTACGGAAAGCTTACCGAAGAGAATATCGCTGATTCTTTGAAAGAGATCAGACGGGCCTTGCTGGAAGCGGACGTTAACTATAAGGTTGCTAAAGATTTTATCGAATCGGTTCGCGAAAAGGCCATTGGCGAGGAAGTGCTCAAGAGCGTAACCCCCGGCCAGCTGATCGTTAAAATCGTTAATGATGAGCTCATCAAATTGCTGGGCACATCAACTACGCAGTTAAAGACTGCCGGAATACCCCCCACAATCATTATGATTGCCGGGCTTCAGGGTTCGGGTAAAACGACATTCGCAGCCAAGCTGGCTTATTTTCTGCAAAAGCGCGGCCGCAAACCGATGCTGGCCGCCCTGGACGTCTATCGTCCGGCTGCCATTCAGCAGCTTAAAGTGTTGGGTCAGAATCTCAATGTGCCCGTTTACGAAGAGGGCATTGGCGACCCATTGAAAATTGGTTTAAATGCTGTTGCCGAATCGCGCCGCAAAATGTGCGACACGGTAATACTTGACACGGCCGGCCGCCTGCACGTCGATGAAGAAATGATGCGTGAACTGGCAAATGTCAAGAATCGTGTGCGGCCGCACGAAATTCTGTTTGTTGCGGACGGGATGACGGGCCAGGATGCTGTCAATACGGCGCAGGCCTTCCGTGAGCGCCTGGAGTATGATGGCGTCGTCCTTACCAAAATGGACGGCGATACCCGCGGCGGTGCTGCGCTTTCGGTGCGTGCTGTGACAGGCAAGCCGATCAAGTTTATCGGCACGGGAGAAAAACCGGAAGCCCTTGAACAATTTTTTCCTGATCGCATGGCTTCGCGTATATTGGGCATGGGTGACATTGTCAGCTTTGTGGAGAAGGCGCAGGAGTCATACGATGAGGACAAAGCGGCGAAACTTGAAGAGCGGCTCAGAAAGAACGAGTTTTCGCTGGAAGATTTTCTTGACCAGTTGCAACAGATCAAGAAGATGGGGCCGCTTGAAAATCTGCTGGGCATGATTCCCGGCATGGGGGGTCAGCTTAAGAACGCCAAAGTGGATCAGGGTGCGTTCACCCGCACGGAAGCGATCATCCATTCGATGACGCGCGAAGAGAGGCGCAAGCCGCAGATTTTAAACGGGAGCCGGCGCAAGCGTATTGCACGTGGCAGTGGAACCCGTGTTCAGGATGTAAACCAACTGATCAAGCAATACGATCAGATGAAAAAGATGATAAAACAGCTGCGCGGAAAACCGATGAAGGGTATGCGTGGCTTACCGTTTAATTAAAATGCTGAGAATTAAGTTGGAGGTAAATTTTGGCTGTTAAGTTGAGACTTCGCCGCATGGGTCGCAAAAAACGTCCCTATTATCGTATAGTAGCGGCCGATAGTCGGTCACCACGTGATGGACGTTTTATCGAAATGGTAGGTACATACGATCCCATCGCTTCACCGCATCTGGTTAATTGTGAAGAGGAGCGTGTGTTTTACTGGCTGAATAACGGAGCCCAGCCGTCGGATACGGTGCGCAGTCTGCTGCGTCGCGAAGGGCTTTGGCTTAAGTGGACCCTGATTAAACAGGGCGCTGATGAAGCAAAAATTGCCCAGGAGATGGAAAACTGGCAAAAAGCGCAGGAAGAGAAATCCAAGCGCTTAGTTGAAAAAGAGAAAAAAGCTGCCGAAGAAGCCAAGAAGAAGGCTGAAGAGAAGCAAAAAGAGGAAGCGAAAGCTGAAGAGGCCGAGGAGCCTAAAAAAGCTGCTGCTCCCGCTGCTGAAGCAGAAGCGGAAGAGCCGGCTGAAGAACAGGCTGACGCCGCTTCCAGTGACGATTCCAAGGACGAATAAGCTCCCTTCGGGTGTTCTAAGCGAATACGGTTACTACTAACTAACGGGAGGCACCGATATGAAGGAATTTGTCGAATTCATCGCCAAGCATCTTGTGGATAAGCCTGAAGAGGTGGAAGTCACCGAAGTTGAAGGTGAGCGCGTGACAGTATATGAACTGCGCGTGGGAGATGGTGATCTGGGCAAGGTGATCGGTAAACGCGGACAAACGGCAAAATCCATACGGACGCTGTTGGCCGCTGCTTCTGCCAAAGCGGGCAAACGCGCCGTTCTGGAGATCCTGGAATAAGTCACCCGGTATGTATGCGGTAGCAACGGTTTTAAAGCCCCAGGGCATAAAGGGAGAAGTGAAGGTTGAAGTGCTGACATCTTTCCCCGAGCACCTGGAAGAAATTGAAACGCTTTATCTTAAAGGCGAAGATTACAAGGCTCTTACCGTCGAAGCGACCCGCTTTTCGAACCGTTTTGCTTTTATAAAATTCTCCGAGATTAACGACAGAAACCAGGCCGAGCTTTTGCGAGGTCATGATCTGTGTATCCCCGAAGACGAGCTGTATGAGCTGGAAGAAGATGAATTCTACCAGCATGAGCTGGAGGGGTTGCAGGTGTTTGACGAGCAGGGTGTATTGCTCGGAGTAGTAAAACGCGTAGAAAATTATCCTGCCAACGACATACTTGTTGTTGAGGACCGGTTTGGAAAAGAGCAGATGGTCCCGGCGGTAAAAGAGTTTGTACGGCAGGTTGATGTTGAAAACAGAAAAATCGTCATCCGAGTGATGGATGGCCTTTTTGATTAAACGTTCTATGACATGCGAATCGATATAGTCACCGGGTTTCCTGATATTCTCGATCTGCCTTTGCAGCAGAGCATCATCCGCAAAGGGCGGGAAAAGGGAGCCGTTGATGTCTTCCTGCATAATCTGCGTGATTATACGGATGACAAGCATAAGACAATCGACGATTATCCGTATGGCGGCGGACCGGGCATGGTTTTAAAGATCGAGCCTTTTGACCGGTGCCTGCGGCACATTGATGCGCAAAGTCGCCTGGATGAAGCACGCATCGTAATGCCTTCTCCCCGGGGCCAAACATACAGCCAGGAGATGGCCACAAAGCTAAGCCTGGTTGATCACCTGGTTTTTTTGTGCGGACACTACAAAGGCATTGATGAGCGCATTAAAGAATTTTATGACGTGCAGGAAATCTCGATTGGTGATTACATCATCAGCTCGGGAGAAATCGGCGCTTTGGTGATAATTGATTCGCTGGTAAGATTGATGCCCGGCGTTATCCGGGATATCGATTCGGCCTGGACCGATTCGTTTTCCGAACACCTGCTCGACGCGCCGTATTACACGAGGCCCGATGAATACAAGGGTAGCAAAGTGCCGGACGTTTTGCTGACAGGTAATCATGAAAAAATAAATGCCTGGCGTGAGCAGGAAAAAATCGAAGTAACAAAAAACAACAGACCCGATCTGTATAAAAAGTATTTGAAATCAATAAAATAAGGCTGGAAAAAATGGACATAGTACATCAGGCAACGGCAGAACAATTCGTCTCTGAAATTCCTGAGTTCCGCGTTGGTGATACAGTCGCTGTGCATGTACGCGTTATCGAAGGTGACAAAGAGCGTATTCAGGTTTTTGAAGGCGTTTGCATCAAATTCAACGGTTCCGGTATCAGTAAGACATTTACCGTCCGTAAAGTAACGCATGGCGTTGGTGTTGAGCGTATTTTCCCGTTTCACTCACCGCGCATCGCCGAATTGAAGCTGGTTCGCAAAGGACATATTCGCCGATCCAAGCTTTACTATCTGCGCGACCTGCGCGGAAAAGCTGCACGTATTAAGGAAAAAGCCGTCACCCGCTAAGTGGCGTACCTTTTCTCCTCTGTTAAGGACCGTCCGCGCTTAAAACGATTTCTGCCGGCGGTCCTTTTTTTTCTTTTTTCCTGCGCTGTGCAGGCGCCTCCGGGTGGCGGTCCGATCGATCGCACACCTCCGGAGATAGTCTATAGTTACCCTCCTCCCGATTCCACTGGTGTTAAAAAACTTGATCGTATCAGGATCCGTTTTTCCGAAAGGATGAATGAGGGATCATCCGGCGGTAATATCTTTTTTTCTCCTCCGCTGGAGTACGAGCAGGAATGGGAAAGCTCCGATGAGCTGCATATAATCTTAAAAGATACGCTGGAAGCGGCACAGACGTATGTGCTGGTTCTGGGCAGTGAAATTAAAGACCTGCGCGCGGGCAATAATCTCAAGCAAAGTTTTCAGCTGGCTTTTTCCAGCGGCGATGTGATCGATCGCGGACGGATTGCCGGACGCGTATTTGGCGTGTCGCGGAACAAAGCTGCTACATTGCTGGCCTACCGCGTGCCCGCAGATACGCCGGCCATCGATCTGCAGAAAAGGGCTTCCTACATTTCACAAAGCGGCGATGACGGCAGTTACCTTCTTAACTACCTGCGGCCGGATACGTACCGCGTTTTTGCTCTCATTGATCAGAATAACAATGGTACGATTGATGCGCAGAATGAGCGCGTTGGCCTGCCGCTGCGCGATGTTGTGCTGGATTCAGCTTCTCTGGCTTACCAGGGCTTGAATTTCCGCTTCACCAGTTTCGATACGACGGCTCCCGAACTGATCAATGCACGGGCTGTCGGTAACCGGCGCGTCGATATGCGCTTTACCGAGAAAGTCGTCTTGCCTTCGCGTGAGCAGATATTCCTGTTCGACAGCCTGAACAATGAGGGGCTTGAGATATTGGCCGTATCACCGGGCAGTGAAGAAGAGAACAACGTGGAATTGTTTACGCCGCCCCTGGATGTGGATCGCGTCTACGGTCTGAATATTAATTCCATGCGAGACAGCAGCGGCAACGTTCTGGAGCAGGCAGGACAGTTTTTTAGCGTCCGTGGTGAGACCAAGCTCGACAGTTTTCAACTAAAGACATTTACACCGCGAGACAGCAGTTGGAACGAGCATCCTTTAACGGAGCTTTATTTTGAGTTTACCCGACCTGTCGATTCCACCGTTTTTAAAAAGGCTTTCGGGCTATATTCAAAAGAAGGCGATACGCTGCAAACGGTCACCGAGCGACCAAGTGTCTATGAATTTTCGGTGCGACCGAAACGGCAATTAATTTTAGACAAAGAGTATTACTTCACCCTTTCCTGGAACTTGCTGACCGATGTGTGGGGCAGCGCGCTGGGCGATTCCATTACACGGGCACGTTTCAAAATCCACAACGGCGACGAGTATGGTTCAATCAGCGGTAGCGTTTCCGGTACAGATACAACCTTGTATCCCGTTTATATCACCTTTTCTTCCCTGGGACGCGGCGCCCGCAACTACCGCACGCAAACGACAAACAACAACAACTTCACAATTCAAAACATCCCCGACGGCCAATACACCTGGCGCGCCTTCTGGGATCAGGACAGCAACGCCGTTTTCAGTCATGGCTCTTTAAACCCTTTCCGCTTCAGCGAACCATTTGCCGTTTCAACGGATACGCTGACGGTGCGCAAACGCTGGGAAACGTCGGGAGTGCAGATCATCCAGCCATGACAACCCTGCAATTTGAAAAAATCGAGGCCACGGGCAACGATTTTATTATTTACAGTAACACGATCGGTCCGGACAGCACGCAGATTAAGCGCCTTTGCGACCGCCATCTGGGCATTGGCGCAGACGGGGTGATTGTCCTGCAGCCTGATGCCGGTTCACACGCTTTCCGCTTCAATTATTTTAACAGTGACGGTTCGCGCGGTGAGATGTGCGCCAACGGTTGCCGTGCCGCCGTCTTATTTGCATCACGGCGGGGCTGGGTTGCGCCTGGTAAGCCGTTTACTTTTCTCGCCGATGACGGAGCGCACGAGGGCTATATCGAGGGCGACACCATTCGCGTGGAAGTGCATGTTAACAGCAAGCCTCAACCAATTACGCTGGATATTTCAGGTGAATTAACGGCGGGTTATGCCATAAATACGGGCGTGCCGCACGTCGTCTTTTTTAGCGACGACCTTAACAAGCCGGACTTCATTGAATGGGCCCGCAAAATCCGTTATGACAAACAGCACTTTCCAAAGGGCACGAATGTTAACCTGCTTAAGCGCGTTGCCGGGGATACAATCGAAATACGTACATATGAACGGGGTGTTGAGGCTGAAACTTTGTCCTGCGGAACAGGTATGTGCGCCTCGGCTTATGTCTTTGCCGCCGATTCCGACATGACGCGGGATGGCATCAATGTTATCAGTGCCGGGGGGCGCGTAAACATTCGCAAAAAGAATAAATCTTTATATATTACAGGACCTGCACGATTCGTTTTTAGGGGAGAAATAGAACTACCATGAATACAATCGTAAAAAAACTGTTTTTTCTTTTCCTTTTGCTGTTGCTTCAAAGCTGCGCCTGGCTGGGGCTTGGCAAAGAGGAAAAAGAGATTGATAAATACCTCGTCGCTGAAAATATGGTAACGCGCGGCATAGATCATTTTGATGCCGGACGGGACAGCCTGGCGATCGAACAGTGGCGACAGGCGCTGACGATTATACCCGATGATGCGGAGGTCCATAATTTTATCGGACTGGCTCTGTACAGGCAGGGCGAAACAGGCAAGGCCATCCGCTATTTCAGCAAGGCGCTGCAGCTGGATTCGCTCTACTACCAGGCGGCCAATAATCTTGGCTATATGTATTTTCTGGAAAAGCGCTATCCCGAGGCCGAGAAATCTTTCCTGCGCGCGCTGGACGTTTACGGTGAATATGAGGCGGCGCAAAAAAACCTGCAGCTTGTACGTGAAATAATGGGCGGCAGCCTGGATATCCGCGCCTTTGAACTGTCCGAACAGGCGGCCGAAAAAGAGGATTACAGCGAACAGATCCCGGTGTACCAAAGGGCGCTGAATCTGGACCCCGGCTATGCCAAGGCGCACAACAATCTGGCCGTAGCTTTGTATTTTGAAGGCCGCAACGACAGTGCCAGTTTTCACTTGGAACAGGCGTTGCGCATCGATCCGGATTATCCCGAAGCCCTGCATAACATGGGTTATTTGTATAAAATTGCCGGAGATTACGATCCGGCGATCCGGTTTTTTATAAGGGCGTTAAGCCTGAAACCCCGCTATGTGATCGCATTGCAAAATCTCGGTGAAACCTATTATCTGGCCGGCGACGAAGTGAACGCGCGCCGTGTGTTTCTCGCATTGAAACATTTAGACGAGGATAATGCCTACGCCGGGAAGTATTTAAACCTGATACCTGCTAACGAAAAGGAAAATTGATGTATATTGTTTTGATGGCCGGAGGTGCCGGTACGCGATTCTGGCCGCTAAGCCGTAAAGATTCTCCCAAACAATTGCTGAACCTGTTTACAGATAAAACGATGCTGCAACTGACATACGAGAGAATACGCGAGCTTACTTCTCCCGAAAAAGTTCTTATAATAACCGGTGAAAACCTGGTGGATGCTGTTGCCCAACAGCTTCCTGAAATTCCCGCGGAAAACATCATTGCCGAACCGATTGCCCGCAATACAGCGCCGTGCATTGCCCTGGCATCGACGATTATTGAAAAAAGGGAAAAAGGACGCGACGAGGTTATGGCCGTTTTACCCGCCGACCACCTGGTTTATGACGAGGAAAAATTTCGTGAAACGCTGAACGTGGCTGCCGGACACGCCAGACAAACCGACGCACTGATCACGCTTGGCATTACACCGTCTTACCCCGAAACGGGTTACGGTTACATACAGCGCGCCGAGATTGGCGAAGTGGTGGAGCAGCATAAGATCCATAAGGTGAAAACATTTGCTGAAAAACCCAACCTGGAAACGGCGGACCGTTTTCTGAAAAGCGGCGATTTCTATTGGAACAGCGGCATCTTCATCTGGACCGTCCAGAGTATTTTGTCGGAATTTGAGCGCCAGGTTTCGGATTTATACTATTTACTGCCCGCGCTAAAAGAAAAGATCGACACGCCGGACATGACGGAAGCAATCCTCAAAGCCTACTCGTCGACGCGTTCCATATCGATTGATTATGCGGTTATGGAAGGTGCGCGAAATGTAAAAGTTATCGAAGCGGATTTCCGCTGGAGCGATGTAGGCTCCTGGGAGGCTGTGTACAACCTGTCCGAAAAAGACAAATACCAGAACGCCCTGTTATGTGATCGTTCTATTGTCATAGATGCTACGAATAATTATTTTCATTCCAGGTCCGGCAAGCTGATAGCTGCCGTTGATGTGGATGACCTTATTGTTGTGGAGACGGACGATACGATCCTTGTCTGCCGCAAAGACAAATCGCAGCGCGTGAAAGAGGTTGTGGATAAATTGCGTTTGAGAAATATGGAAGAGTATTTATAAAGCCGTGAACAAAGCAGATAAAGAGAGTGAAAAGAAGCTGCAAAAGCTGATTGCTTTTTTGGAGGCTCGCGGTGTTTCGGTAAAATCGGACCGCGGTAATTTTAAGGGCGGTTTGGTAAGATATTACGATGACCACTATTTTTATCTGAACCGCCGTCTTGATATTGAAGCACGAATCAACCTGATTTTGGAAGAAATTTCGAAACTGGATCTCGACCCCGCCGACATCGATGAGGAAATCAGCGAAATCCTCGCCGAGTATAAAAAGAGCGAAAGCGCACATTAATAAAGGGAAACGTTATGGAATTCGAAGGCCGTGAGTCAAAAAGAATCGACACGGAAAATTTTATTTCCTACCGTTTGTACGATGCCGAAGGACGCGTTTTTGACGAGGGAATGGTCACCACACTCGATATCAGCCGTACGGGGACGGCGATCCGTTCATCCAGGCCGATGGAGACGGGCCTGAAAATTGAGCTATCGGTTGCCGTTGGTGATGAACTGGTTAAGACGATCGGCAAAGTGCGAAACCAGAAAAAAAACAGCGACACAGATTACCAGGTAGGCATTGAGTTCGATTTCCTTTCCGATGAAGACCTGGATAAGCTGGCAACTGTTTATCCGGATATCGCAAAATAATATGCGGCAACTATTTCTTTTTTTATTCCTTTCTGCCCAAATCGTAAACGCCCAGTACTTGTTTCATGAACCGCGTGTTTCCGGTACACCGCTTACGCCCACACAGGAGCAGTTTGAAGCATACATTGAAAACCTGCGCAAAAACAATCCTGAACGCTACAGGCAATTGCAGCTTTCGCCGCTGCGCAAACCGGCAGGGCTTTTGGAAGAGCGCACATTCCAGGTGCTGAATCTTGTAAACCCCGATAAGATGAGCTTTGACGAAAAGGTGTTTGTATTAAAAAAGCAGGACAGCCGCGTAAATATCTGGGTGGAGAAGGCGGAGATTGACAATAATCATGTGACGGATGCCGTTATTGATCAGGTATATGACGCCATCATTGAGTCGACGCCCGCTTCAAGCCTTGATCCTTCGCGGGGCATTTATGAAATCAGCGTAGATATTTTTGGTGCTCCACCGGACGTGGATGGAAACGGCCATGTTAATTTCCTGCTCACTGACATCCAGGATGGCTGGGAAGATGCCGGGGATACATTCATAGGCGGATTTTTCTATGAACACGACCAGACCACGCAGCCGGGCTCTAACCGCTCCGATATCATTTACATGGACACCTATCCCGGTATTTACGGCGAAGACCAGAACGGCGATCCTACTTATAACGTAAACGGTGTACTGGGAACGGTTGCCCACGAATTTCAGCATTTGATCCAATTTCGCAATGACCCCGATGAAGAAACCTGGGCCAATGAGGGTTTCTCTGAAGTCGCTTCTTTTTTCTGCGGCTATGGGTTGCGCTCGCCGGACCGTTATCTGCAAAGCATATCGCTTTCGCTTACCGACTGGGACCGGGATAATTCATTGCCGCATTATGCGCGTGTCGCGCTATGGCAATATTTTGTATATGAGAAATATGGTTTGGAGGCCGTTCGGCAGATCGTCCGGGCACCGCAGCCGGGCATAAGCGGTTTTAACCAGGGGTTGCAGAGCGCGGGTGTTAATAAAGCCTTTTCAGATCTGGTGAGGGAGTTTTTTAAAATATTGTCTTCGAATGTTCCCGGGGAAAGTGACGGCAATGTTTTTACCTGGGAGGCTTTGCAGTATATACAGCCACAACCCCTGTCACGCGTTACAACTTTCCCATTTTCCAAGAGCTATAGCGTAAAACCATATTCACTCACCTTTATCGAGGTGACGAACGGCGACTCGCTTATTTTTTCCTCTAACAGTTCTTTTGCCGGAAATGTCTGGCAGTCCAGGCTGGGTTTTGGGTTGTCCGAGAGGCTTGTGCCGCTTTCCACAACCATGTTTAGCGATAATGATTTTGGCCGTACGCACCATACGCGGCAGATTTTCTTCGCTAACAACACATCACGTAATGAATCCTACGGGCTTACATTTGATGCATCTCCTGCCGGGCGTATTTTAGAACTTAGCTACGCCGGCGGTGAACCAGACGTTTCCCTGACATCGGACAATAACACAAATGCTATTAAATATTTTGCCCCGGAGAACGCGGTTATTCTGAAATCTCTTTCATTTTACAAATCGACATCAAGCTCGGATATTCGCTTGCATGTGTACACTTCCAGGCTAAGTGACGGTTCTGTACCTTCTTCCGTCGCGATTACGGTGCCCAACGTTGTAGCCTCGGGATGGGTGCGTTTTGACCTGGAGGATTTTGAAATCAGCTATGATGAGGATGACGAGATTGCCGTCGGCGTTGAATTCTTAACCGAAGGCGCAATGGGCTATGACAGCGACGATGGGAACAGTGGCCGGTCGTTTATTAAGGGCACGATAACCAACGGACGTTTCAGGCCATTGACGCAGTTTACGTCGGGTGGCAATACCTTAAATGGTGTCTGGATGATGAACGTGGAGGTTAGCGCTCCCGGTGGCAGTAAAGTGCCGCAGGAACCGGCAATCAGCAGCCTGGCCCTTTTTCCCAATCCGTATCCCGCGGGCAACGGTACAATGTTTAATATAGAATATTCCGCGCTGGGAAGCGGTATTGCAGAACTTGATATTTTCGATATAAGCGGCCGCAAGGTGTATTCCGCGTCCTCATCGTTAAACGGTCTTTTCCAGTGGGACGGTCAATCCAGTTTCGGCGAAAGGGTTGCTTCCGGTGTCTATATTGTGAGGGTGAAGGCGGGTAAAAAGGCTATATTTAGCAGGCTTTTATTGTTGCGTTAATCCTGTTTATCCCGAAAGGGATTACCTTTAAAGTGCCAAAATCTACAGCTTATTTTGCTCGTAAATGCTTTAATTAAAAACACTTGACACATTTTTATCAAAGTATTATACTTGAAACCGAGCCCGGGAAAGTACCTTTAATTTGTTCATCTTTGTAAAACTTACACATAGCGAAACTTAGAAAGGAGGTGGCGCAGAAACTCTCGCACTTTCGTCGTCTAACTGTTTAACTCTCACGTTTTACCTATTTGGAGGTTTTTGTTATGTCAAAATTCCTTACTGCTACTTTACTTCTTGCTTTCGTCGCGCTTTCGTTTGCGGGCAAGATTACCGAGCAAAAAGCTCGCGTTATCACCGGTGACGAAAATATCGACGTAAAGCCCTACACGGGTCCTATCTATCAGCTGCCGCAAATGAATAAAGTAGCTGCTGAAGCGGGTGATACACTTGGTGTAACTGTTTATGACTATTCAACAAACAGTGTAACCGGCCGTCAGCTCGTTAATAGCGCCAATGGTGTTCATATTACTTACATGAATCGCCAGGAAGCCGGTGGAGCCCGTTTTGTTACTTATGACTTCTTTGACTTCAGCCAGGAGCCTTTTGGTTTCTTTGGTAACCAGTCGGTTACGGAAGAGCGCTCCACAGGTTGGGGTAACGTTGCCAATGGCCCGAATGATGAAGTACTCGGTGTTATGCACGGTGGCGGTATCGCATTCTGGAAAGATGATGGCGAAGCATTCTATAGCTTTACTGAAACAGCCATTGCTGAGCTCGCCGGCGTTTTTCCGCGTGTAGATGCAAGTGGAAATAATGTAGTTGTTTCCGGTGACCAGGGTCCTGGAACGTATGGTGTTTCTATTTCCAGCGATCTCGGTGCTACTTTCCCGATCCACAATGATTATCCGCAGAACCCGGATACAGCTCTTGCTCTTGGAAACGCTGAAAACGTAGTCATGTATGACAGCAACGGTAATCTCGTTTCTGTTTATATGGGTGCCGGTGGCGATCAGGAAGGTATGTGGCTGGCACGTTCTTCGGACAACGGCGCTTCCTGGACAAACACGCTGCTTTATGCTGATGCTACTATTCTGGGAGATAACAGCTTCCATTGGCCGGAAAACTTTGGTCAGGTAAACTTTGTTCTTGACAACAATGACAATGTACACCTGGTATTTAACGGCTATGGTGGTGTTGTGGATGCAGCCGATCCTGACTCAATTACGCACCTGATTTTCCCTGTTGTTTACTGGAATGAGGCTGATGGTCAGTTGATTGACCTGACGAGCGCAGATGTAGGCCGCAACGCAGATCTGTCCGATGCAATCTCTGCCGGTTATCCTGGCAACGGTATAGGCAGCGCTTATCCGAACATTGCTGTAAGTGCAGATGGCATGAAGCTGGCCGCTATCTGGCAGCAGCCTGAAGTTGAAGGCAACGCCCTGGTTGGTGCATATGATGCTACCGGCGACTCTGTTTCCGGTCTGTATGCTACTGATATTTATGGTGCAACTTCCGGTGACGGTGGTGCAACCTGGGGTGAGCCTTTTAAAGTAGCGGGTATGCCAAGTTACTCCGATGTTCATCCGCAGATGAGCCAGAACCTTCTTGAAGATAATGGCATGTACTATATTGATGTTGCTTATCTCGTTGATTATGCACCGGGCGTAAGTCTGTTCGGTGAAGGCAGCACGCCTCTTATTCCATGGGTATATCAGCGCGTTCAGGTAGATATTGCCACTTCGATCGAAGACGATCTGCAAGCAGCTACTTCTTTTGAACTGTTCCAGAATTATCCGAATCCTTTCAACCCAAGTACGCAAATTGCTTTTAATTTGAAAAAAGCTGCTACTGTAAATGTTGAAGTATTCAATGCTCTGGGTCAGAAAGTAGCCACGCTGATTGATGGTAAGAAAATGAGTGCCGGTCCTCAGACAGTTGAATTCAACGCTGAAAATCTGGCTTCCGGTGTTTATTTCTACAAGCTCAATGCTGATGGTTTTGAAGCAACCAAGAAAATGCTTCTTGTTAAGTAATTGATTTGTTACTAAAGAGGGGGTGAATTTCCCCCTCTTTATTTTATTATTCTATAAAGTAGAAGAAGTGTCAGTTAGATAAATTGGCCTCGTGTTAAGAGAGTTTTCTTTTACGTTTAGGGGGAAGCCTGAAAAGAACTTCAAAAATCGTTATTAACTCACTTAACATTACATGGCTCAGGAGGATTTACATGTTTAAGTTAGTCAAAATACTGTCACTTGTTCTGTTGTCAGTTTTCTTTGCGTCTGCCGGTACTACCGGTAAGATCAGTGGTGTGATTACTGACAGCGAAACTGGTGATCCCTTGCCGGGTGTTAACGTTATTGTAGAAGGAACCCTGCTAGGTGCCTCTACGGACCTTGACGGTTCGTATGTTATTCTTCACGTACCGGCCGGTACGTATAACGTTGTCTTTAGCTATATTGGTTATGGTGAAGTGAAGGTAGAAAACGTGCGGATTGTACCTGACATCACCAAGCGTCTTGATATGCAAATGACGCCCAGTACGCTGGAACTGGACGAGCAAATCGTCATTGTGGCTGAAAAGCCGTTTTTCGAAGTATCTGCTACAAACACCGTAAAGGTAATCGACTCTGAGGAAATTGAGCGGATTCCTGTAAAAGGTGTTAATCAGGTTGTTTCCTTGAACGCCGGTGTTGTAATGGCGGATGGTAGCGGTGGTGAAACGGGTAACGCCACAATTAACGTTCGTGGCGGTCGTGGAAATGAGACGCTGGTTGTCGTTGATGGTATTCCTTATAACGACTTGCTGGGCGGTGGCGCTCAGGGTACTATTCCTGATAACGCTATTGAACAGATATCCACACAGCTCGGTGGTTTTTCTGCCAAATACGGTAGTGCTCAGTCCGGTATCGTAAATATTGTTACAAAGAGCGGTGCTCGTGAATATACAGGTGGTTTTGAAGGTGTAAGCTCCGAACTTACCGACGATTTCGGCTATAATTCGGTTAGTGGCTATGTAAGCGGACCTATCGTGCCGGATAGTAAAAACCTGTCCTTCTTCTTATCCGGTGAATATATCTCCACAGGTGACGAGAATCCTCGTGCAATCGGGTTAAAAATACCTACTGTTGGTATTGACTCGAGGTCATTGCCGAATACCGGTGGTGAAGTTATCCGTTTTAGCAGTAAATTTGATGCTAACTATGATGACTTTAAGGTAACGCTTAGTGCAAATGGTTCTCTGCGCGAGTGGAATGGTTATGTTCACTCTTATGCCAAAAATAACAGTGAGCATAATACCCTAAATACGGAAGACGTTTTAGGCGGTTCTCTGCGCTTTACTCATTTCCTTGATGAAAACACTTTCTGGGATGTCACGGCCCGAGTACGTAATACGGATACAGAATCCGGTGACGGCGTGTGGTTTGATAACCTGGAAGCTTACGGTGATACCACTGCGAATTTAAATTATTATCGTGGCCGCGTTGACCCGAGTGATCCCATGTTTACCAGAGATGGTTATTGGAGACAAGGTAATCGAGTACTGCAGGATGAAATTGGTGTTTTTTATGATCAAGGCCGCGTAAATAACGGTTATACAAAATCCAATGTTATGACCTATGGTTTGGACCTGAATTTCTCGAAACAGTGGGATAACCACTTTATCGAAATGGGCGCTACGGCGGAGCAAAGTTCCGTTCGCTACTATAATATCGCACCCGTTGGGCTCCAAATTCCTTCGCTGACTGATCCTTATTATGATGTACGACCATTTATGTTTGGTTATGATAATCGTGGTAATGAGATTGACTCCGATCAGGGCCTGACAGCTTATGATGGTAATTTCTGGAGAAATGATGGGCCTAAAAGCCCGATTACAGCCGCCTTCTATATTCAGGACAAATACGAATTTGAAGATTTTATCTTGAATTTTGGTATACGCTGGGATTATTTTGACCCGAACACAAAGCGGATTCGTGACGTGAATGATATGTTTCGTTTTGGGCCTAATCCGAATAGATTAGATCCCGAAGATTGGGAAGACGCTCCGGCAGAAACGTATTTTAGCCCACGTTTTGGCTTTGCTTTTCCCGTATCAGAAAAAACGGTTTTCCATGCTCAATATGGTGTTTTCCGTCAGTCACCCAGGTTATTTGATATTTATACCGACTGGTTTGCGCTTGAGACTCTGGAAACAGATGATAACAGAACCGCATACCATTCAAATCTGCAGTCTGAAACTACAACACAGTATGAGTTTGGCTTAAAGCACCAGATTGGTGATTTTGCCAGCCTCGATGTGACCGCTTTTTATAAGAACGTCAAGGGCCTTACCAATATCGTTCGTGAACTGACAAAGCTTGGCCAGGATACCATTCCTTATCTTACCACTGCAAATACTGACTTTGGTACGGTAAAAGGATTGGCGTTTAGTTTTAACCTGCGTCGCTTAGGACCATTGAGCGCACGTTTGGATTATACACTGTCTGATGCTCAGGGTACCGGTTCAAGCCAAACGAGCTCATTTACCGCTGCCTTCAGAAATACGGACGGTGAAACACCGAAGTCAATCGCTCCTCTGAGTTTCGATCAACGTCATACGTTGACAGCTTCTATCGATATTAGAGCGTTTGAAAACGAAGGTCCTCAACTCGGCAATTTTTACCTTTTTGAAAATACCGGTTTGAATATGCTTGTTACATATAACAGTGGACGTCCTTATACACCGCTGGAATTTGTAAATGTGCTGCCGGGTGCCGGTTCGAACCTTGGTGACTTGACGCAGTATATAAATTCCGCGCGTGGCGACGGGGTGTTTCGTGTTGACCTTAAACTGGAAAGAAATGTTAATATAACCCAGGGTATATCGCTGCAGCCTTATCTCGTTGTACAAAACCTGTTTGACAGGGAAAACAGCAACGCGGTTTACGCTTCTACTGGTAAAGCCGGTGACTCGGGCTTCCTTGATACACCGGTTGGTGAAGCGTTTACCAACAGCTCCAGCGATCCCGAAGCTTTTGCTTCAGACTACGAGGCTTTCGAAAGAAATCCGGGTCAATACGGCCTTCCCAGGATTATTCGTTTGGGTATGAAGGTAAGGTTCTAAATTTAGTCGAATCTTGAAGAGGTGATATTCATGAAAAACTTTTTAAAATCAATTGTGGTAACATTGCTATTGCTGCATTTCGGTTTCGGCGCAGATGCTGTTATCGATAACGTTGTGGCTTTGCAAAAGCCAGGTACAATCGGCCTGGTGACAAGGATGGATGTGAATAAAGTAGACTTGGCCTTGAATAACGCAGGAAGCACGGGCCAGGATGGAGATAGCTTTTATCCCAAAGGCTCAGGCCTCTCCTTCCTTTTTGCCGGTGGTATTGGTGCGTCCGGTTACGTTGATGGTGACTTGCGTACCGCTTGGACCATTTCGGCTTCAAGGATCGAAGAGTTTGTGCCTGGTAAATGGGGCATGGATCCTGATGATGCCAGGGCGAAATTCTACATCGTTACTAAGGATGATGATTTTGGCAGCGCTGCCTATCAGGACTGGGCGACCGCCGTTGAGCTTGGCGCGGATTTTCAGGATCTGAATGGTGACGGACAATATGATCCTAATGTCGACCGCCCTGACTTGATTGGTGATAAGATAATTTGGACTGTTTTTAATGACGGAAGTACAGCTAACGAACGTCAGCGGTTGCAAACACAACCAATGGGTATTGAAGTTCATCAGCAGCTTTGGGGTTTTGACCGAGGTGATGCCCTTGGTGATGTAGTGTTTATTCGTTACCGCTTAATTAACCAGGGTGGAACTGATATCGAAGATTTTATCTTTTCCGCCGTTATGGACCCTGACCTCGGCGACTATCGTGATGATCTAATTGGCTGCGATACGTTGCTTAGCCTTGGCTTTATTTATAATGATGGTGACGATGGCAACTACGGCCCTAACCCACCCGCTTTTGGGCTGGACTTTTTCCAGGGTCCTGTTGTTGACGCTCCTGGTGATACAGCCTTTTTGTATCGTGGACCTTTCCTGGGTATCGACACGCTTCCTGATATGCGTAACCTGGGCTTGACGTCTTTCATGTATTACATTCAAAGTCACCCAACAATTGGTGACCCGAATGATGCCTCTGAAGCGCGTAACTACCAGGTTGGTGGTGTTGATCGTACCGGGGCGCGTATTAATCCTGTAACCTTTGGTTTCGGAACGGGTGCTACAGCCGATACGGATCCGAGATTTCTTTACAGCGGTGACCCTGTAACTGGTACCGGTTGGCTTGATGATCCGCCTGATGACAAGCGCTTTATGGTCAACTCCGGCCCTTTCCAGTTGGCTGCTAATGATACACAAGACGTCGTTATTGCTTATATCGTTGCACAGGGTAATAACGCTCTTAATAGTGTTAGTTTGCTTAAAGAAGAAGACCTTATTGCTCAAACAGCATATAATGCTAACTTCTTTGTTGCAGGTCCGCCGCCAGCAGCAAGCTACGAAGTGCGTAATCTGGATAATAAAGTTGATATCGTTCTCGACCTTAAACCCTGGTTTGATTATGATGTAACAGATAAGCTCTTAAATCGTCAGGTTTGGGAAGGTTTTACGATCTACCAGTTTAACTCACCCAACGTAAGTAACCAGGTGAATGGTATCGAAAACGCTAAAGCTATTGCTCAGTTTGACCTTAAGAACCAGTATGGTGATTTATACGAGGATACCAAGCAGGGCCGGATTCGTGTATGGACAGGTCAGAATAATCTGGATCCTGCGAAATATGCAGACGAAAATTCGCGAAACTTCCGTTACACGGTTGAAACAGACGCATTTGATCCGGATGGCGGTCCGCTGGTAAATGGCAAAGAGTATTATTTTGCCGTTATTCCATTTAGTATGGATGTAAATCACGTTGCGAAGAATACGCTTACTACCAGTGTTGAAAATGATTGGTATTTTACATTAGCAGGTGGCTTCTTACAGCCCAGCAGAACTTCCGGGTTCTTCACCGCAAGACCTGGTGGGTCAACGTTCAAGCCTTTCCGCGATATCAATAGCAGTCAGGCTGGTATAGATCATCCTTCCGGTAATAGTGAAGGATTTGTTCAGGTATCTGTTGTCGACCATGAAGCGCTAACCGGTGATAATTATGAAATTTCATTCTTCGGTAACGGCGAATTCTGGAAAATTACAAATACCACGGACAATATGGTTGTTCTCGACAGCATCTTTGTACAAGGTACGGAAGGTGATGAGTGGAACTTCCCAATCGTTGATGGAATGTCTGTTCGCGTTTATAACCAGATAGACAGCATCAAAAATGTTGAAGCCTCTGCAGCAGACTCGGTTTGGGTTGAAGGTCGTGGGGCTGATACAAGTCCGCTTGGTGAGTTTAAAACCTTTAATGGTGGCGTAAACTATGCCAAATATGCCTTTCCTGATCTGGCAGACTCTGTCATGCGTGACGATTATTTCCCAGTACGGGTTGTTATCGACACCTCGTTAACATCCAAAGGATTCTGGTATAGGTCTGCTTCTCCGAACTATAACAGATTCCAGGATATTGCTCAGATTCCTGTCAGCGCTTTTGACATATCTGATCCGGACAATCCTCGCAAGTTGAATATCATTTTCAACTCTATCAGGGGAGATATACCTTTCTCTTCCGGTAATAATACTGTAATGCTTTTAACGACCACCAGCTATGATACGACTATTGATTACGCAAGCAATGGTATTAACGATGCCTATCTTGCTCTTAACCTTGTAGCTGCAGAGGGTAAGGAACCACAAACGAACGTAAACGAATTAACGATTACTCCTACTTTCGTTAATTCAGATGCTGATGTATTCAGCTTTTCATCTGCTGTCCTTGGCGAAGAATTGTCGGTTCAGCAAAGAAAAGATGTTCTTGAGAGCGCTCGAGTAGTTCCTAATCCTTATTTCGCATACAGTTCTTATGAATCGAGCTATGACACACCTGTAATCAAATTCACTCATATTGATCAGGTCGCCACGATCCGGATATTTAACCTGGCCGGTCAGTTGGTTAAAACGATCAAGAAAAACGGTGAACGTAATGAGGTCTCCTGGGATCTTCGCAATGAAGCCGGACTGAAAGTATCGTCGGGCATGTATATTGCGCATATTGAAGTACCGGGAGTAGGTAACAAGGTTCTTAAGTTCGGTATTGTTCAAAGAGAAGAACGAATCGATCGTTACTAATCATGAACATCTACATAAGTCATATATGTGAGGGAAAGACTATGAAAAAGTATAAAAAAGTATTGGCGTGCCTTTCGTTATCATTTTTAATGATAGCTGTTGGCCATGCCGGAGACATTGACCGCGTTGGTACGACCGCGGCGACCCAGTTGCTTTTGCCAATTGGCGCCCGTTCTATCTCTATGGGTAACAGCGCTATAGCCTCTGCACAAGGTGTTGAGGCCATTCACTGGAATCCCGCGGGTATTGCAGCTTCTACCAACTCTGAAGTGATGTTTAGTAATACCGCGTATATTGCGGACATTAAGCAAAACTACCTGGGTGCTACACTTGCTTCAACGGGATTAGGAACATTCGGTTTTCATATCCAAAGTCTCGACTTCGGAGATATTGAAGAAACGACCGTTGATCAGCCCGATGGAACAGGCCGTACATATTCACCAACGTTTTTTGTTGTTGGTTTGACCTACTCAAGATTCCTTACTGACAGGATTATCGCTGGTGTTACCGGTAAGTATGTCAGTGAAGAAATCATGCAGACAGGCGGTACGGCAATGGCCATCGATTTTGGGGTTCAGTATATCTTTAACGAGAATTTCCGTTTTGGCGTAGCCATGAAAAACGTTGGTACCAAGCTTCAGTATGACGGCCGCAACCTTGAAAGGGAAGCTCGCATACCCAACGCGGGACCTAATGCGGAGAATGGTTATTTCCGTGCAATAGCACAAGACTCTGAGATACCGTCCGTGTTTGGATTCGGCCTTAGCTATAAGTATGACCTGTCTGAAGTAGCCAACGTACGGGCAAACGCAGCGTTTTCAAATAATAATGATTATTATGATGAGATTCTGGGTGGCTTAGAATTTGGCTATAATGATATGGTCTTTTTAAGAGCCGGTTACAATACGGTTACCGATCTTGATGCAGAAAGTATTTACGGTTTCTCGGCCGGTGCCGGTATTAAATACGGTATAGGCGATTTCAATCTTTATATCGATTACGCCTTCCGCCAGGTTACGGATTATTTTGATAATAACAACATCTTTTCGTTGAAATTATCATATTAATCTATTGGTGATATTGAAAATAGCCCCCACGTGGGGCTATTTTTTTTTAGGGATTACTTTAACGAAAGCACGATGAATAAACTGTCTTATTGTATAATAGCTTGCATGCTATCATTGTTTGCGCATCAGCTTAGCGCTCAGAATTTTGATGCGGATTTTGATGCTGCCCGCTTTGGGGAGAGTGATTCGACCGGCAGACTGGAATTATACTTTACGTTTTACCATGAAGGAATGACTTCCGAAATTTCCGAAAATGATACACTTATTGAGGGTGGTCTTCTGGTAAAGTTTTTTTCCAGAAATGACAAAATCGCTCTTCTTAATAAAAAATATGTTTTTTCACAGTCGAAGAATGAAAGCGATGCTCTAACCGGGATTCTGAAGTTTTCTTTTCCCGAAGGGCAGTATATCTGTGAGCTCAGGGCGGAAGACTTAAATTCAAAAGGGGCAACAGATAGTATTTCTTTTGTATTTAATATCGATGGTCTTAACGAAAAGCTCTTTTCTGTAAGTGACATTCAATTTGCCTCATCCCTGGACAAATCCAATCCAGCCAGTAAAACGATCTTTAGTAAAAACAATTATGAAGTAGTTCCCAATACCAGTGGTATTTACGGGCAGGACCTGCCTGTCCTCTATTTTTATACGGAGCTTTATAACCTCAGTCGCGGCAGCAAATCCGAGTATCTTACGGTCGGCTACAGTATTGAAAATCAGTTTGGGATAAGTGTTTACAAACGCGAAAGAAAGGTGTCATCAAAACTGACGGCCGTTCCGTTTGTGCAGGCCATTAACGTTTCCGGTTTTGAAACCGGCAGCTACCAAATGAAGATATCGTTAAAAGACGAAGAAGCAAACAAACAGGCTACGAGCTTTAAGCGTTTTACCATCTATAATCCCGGCGTTGTTGACACGACGGGAAACCAACAAAAATACGCCTTCCATTCTGAATATTCACAAATGACGGAAAACCAGCTTGATGAAGTTTTTAGTATGTGCGTTTATATCGCCACTTCTGCTGAAATTTCAGTGTGGAAAGGATTGCAAGGCGTCGAGGCTAAGCGATCTTTTCTAGACGAATTCTGGAAAAGAAGAGATAATGACGGCGATCCTGCGATTAACAGGTTTAAATATGAATATTTTCAGAGAATAGAAATCGCTAATAAACGGTTTAACACCATGGGTAAAGAGGGTTGGCAAACAGATCGTGGACGCGTTTTTTGCATCTATGGTGAGCCCAATGAAGTTGAAAGATATCCCAATCGTTCATTTAGAAAGCCATATGAGATATGGAATTATTTCAATATCGAAGGCGGTGTTATTTTTGTATTTGCCGAACTATATAGCTACTCCGAAATGACACTTCTGCACTCAACAAAGATAGGTGAATTACAGGATCCCTCGTGGGAAGAAAAAATTCAGGTTCATAGATAAGGAGTCCCTTATGAGAAAGTTAGTTCTTTACTTTATCGTTTTAATGCTGCCTTTGTTTGTTTTTGGTGCTTCCGCACAAAACTCAGATGCGGGTGTTACGGCAGACGGTAAGAAGTACGTGCCGGGCAAATTTATTGTAAAATTTAAGCGAGACCATTTTCTGCAGAAAAGTAACAATCAGGCCCAGAGTGAAGTTCAGGCACAATATGGCGTACAGCAAACGGAACAAGTATTTAAGGATGTTAAAGATAAAGAGCTGGCTTTTCGTCTTAACCTCGAAAATGTAAAAGTGATGACTGTCTCTGAGACTGAGGATATTGAAAGAATCGTAAATGATTTGAACAAGCGGCCTGATGTTGAATATGCGGAACCTGTTTACATTGACGAATTCGATGCCGAGCCGAACGATACGCGATATTCTTCGCTGTTTCACCTGCCACAGGTAAAAGCGCCAGAAGCCTGGGATAGCGGTTTCGGCTCGTCGGATGTGGTAATCGGCATAATTGATTCCGGGGTCGATTGGGACCATGAAGATTTGAGCGGCGTCATTTGGGTAAACGATGATGAAATCGCCGGGAACGGCATTGATGATGATGAAAACGGTTTCGTTGATGATATTCGAGGCTGGGACTTTGTGCGTGGTATTAGCGGCGCAGATCCGAAGGAAGATGCTGATGAGCAGGACAATGACCCCATGGATTTTGGCGGTCATGGTACGCATGTGGCCGGTATTGCCGCGGGACATACCAATAACAATCTTGGTATTGCTTCCGTTTCTTCCGGTGCGCGGGTTATGCCTTTGCGCATTGGCTGGCGTTCTTCCGGGGGCACTGGTTTTGTAAGAAGCGATTTTGCCGCCGAGGCTTACGTTTATGCGGCCGACAATGGCGCCGATATTACAAACCAAAGCTCCGGCAATTCCGGCAGGGCAATCGTTGACGCGGCCTTTTATGCCTTTCTGAAAGGCGTCCTTATTGTTGAGTCGGCTGGGAACGGTGATAATGAAAATCCGAGCGCCCTTGGCATACAACCGTGGGTTATGACGGTCGCTTCGCTAAGCAATGAAGATAAGAAGGCATATTATTCAACATATGGAGATTTTGTAACCGTATCGGCTCCCGGCGGCGATTTTCAAAACGGGAATCAGGAAGGAATTTTGAGCAGTGTAGTACATCCTTCGGATTTTTACAGCGATAACAAGTATGTAGAATTTCAGGGTACTTCCATGGCTGCACCGCTGGTGGCCAGTGTGGCGGGATTGGTCAAGGCGCACATGCCAGAGCTGGGTGTGATCGAATTGTTTGATCAAGTGCGCAAAACGGCCGATGATATAGATGGTATTAATTTCCAGTATCGCGAGAAACTGGGCACCGGTCGCGTAAATGCTTTCCGGGCAGTAACCGAAACAGTGCAGAGTTATCCGGAATTTGTCATTGACAGCATCAGTGTTATTGACACTGATTTGGCTGGAAAAACTTTAGACAACGGCAAACTGGATCCAGGTGAAACCGCAATCCTGCGCGTCTATTTGAAAAATAACTGGGCTGACGCGGAGAACGTTATCGCAACCCTGAATACGACCGAAAATTGGCCCATTAACCTTGACGATAATACGGATATGATCACGTCCGTTGGTGGTATTTTAAACCAGGAAAACAATACGACATCTGTGGATTTTACTATTTCCGCGGATGAGTCTGCCTATGCTTACAACACAAAGCTTGAAGTTACTTTTTCAGACGGCAACGGGTATAATCAACCAATAATGTTTGATTTTGCAGTTTCACCGTCTGTGTTGGTTGTGGCAGACCATGAAGGCGACCCTATTGCGAATAGCAATCTGAGTTTTTATACAGACTTTTTACAACAAGGCAATGTGGCGTACAAGCTTATTAACAAGACGTCCTTGGACACATTGTCTTTAAGCGAAATGCAACGATTTGCGGCTGTTATCTGGAGCTGCGAATGGACATTCCCTTCGCTTAATGGCCTGGACCGTACATTGATTTCCAACTACCTTGATGCCGGTGGACGTCTTTTTATATCCGGCCAGGATATCGGTTGGGACCTCGCCGATGATGGCGGCGGTGAATTCCAGGAATCCGGTGGAGCGTCCAGAACATTTTACCAGAACTATCTTAAAGCCGATTACCAGGCTGACGTTTCTTCATTTAATACCTTAACAGGCGTTGAAGGTGACCCAATTGGAGATGGTCTTGAATTTAGCGTTTTCCTGAATCTGCGGGCCGGTGACCAACAATATCCGGATGAAGTTATCCCGCGTGACGGATCAGAATCCCTGCTGCGTTATGGTAATGGCCGGAGCGGCGCCGTTCGTTATGATGGCGAATATAAGTTGGTTTATTTCGCCTTTGGCGGCCTGGAATCAGTCGTGGAAGATGATCCGCGCAAAGTTCTGGCGGAGCGCACACTTGCCTGGCTTATCGGCCTTAACGTACAGCATGAAACGCTTACGGATACAGAGAGTCTTGATCCAATTGATGTAAACGTTACCGTTAGCAGCGAAAGCGATCTGGCCGGCGTTACGCTATACTGGAACAGCGATAGCCTCCATCCTTTCCAGCCGGTGACGATGGAGCCGGGCGTCGAAACCGATACCTACACCGGACAGATTCCGGCGCGCGAGGATGAGCAGAGAATATACTATTTCATCCAGGCTCTGCTGGCCGACGGTTCTGCCGCACCTTTCGGCACCGTCTCTTTCTACAGCGGAGCGGATGCCGTGCCGCCTTCGTTAACCGTTTTGAGCGAACCGTATTGGAACACGGTGAACCGCCAGCGCCCTGAAGGCTACCAATTCCGGGTAAAAGCACAGGATAACATTGGTATTCGCAGTGACGACGTTACAATCAATTACAGTGTAAATGACGGCGCTTTTATGCCCGTTGTGCTAAACCCGGAGGGCGATGACAATTATGCCGGAAGTTTTGAATATGCCTCGGGCGAAAATCTGCTGGACAAAGGTGATAAGGTGTCTTATTTCTTTAGCGTGGCAGATTCTTCCAGCATGTCAAACACGACTCTTTCAGACACTTTCTCTTTTATGATCGATACCGTTGAAGTTGTTGATGGTTTTGAAACCGGGACGTTCAAGTGGGACCTCGGACAGGGTTGGGGACTTTCCGGCCTCAAAAATAGCGGCGACGCGTCCATCGATGACAGTCCGTCCGGCAACTACGAAAATAACGCCAATAACCCGTTGACATACGAATATAACTTTGATCTTGAGCCGTATAAGTCGATGTGGCTGGAGTATTATGTGCGTTATAATATCGAAGAGAATAAAGACAGCTGCCTCCTCGAGGTGTCTGTTGATGAAGGTGAAACGTGGAAGCAAATAAAGTCTTATACCGGTACGGAACTGCCTCGTTTCAAAAAAGAAACGGTTTATCTGAATGAGTATGCCGGCAACAGCACCTTCACCTTTCGCTTCCGAATGATCACGGATGCAAGCGGAGATAAATCCGGGATGAACATAGACGACATCTCGCTGCATGTTAGCGAAGACGTCGTGTCTGATCTGGAAGATTTTGCCGATGCTGTTCCGCGCAAATTCAGCCTGGCTCAGAATTATCCCAATCCGTTTAACCCGTCTACGCGCATTGAATACAGCGTGGCGGAAACTGCCGAACTGACCCTGGAAGTATTCAACACGCTGGGGCAGAAAGTAGTTACACTGATGAAAAACGAGAATCACGCACCGGGTACATATAAGATCGACTGGCAGGCACAGAACGGAAATGGCGTTGTGCTGTCCAGCGGGTTCTATATTTACAGGATGACCGCTGTACTGAACAGCGGAGGCGAAAGGGTGTTTACGAAAAAGATGCTTTTTATTAAGTAAAACAGAAAGCCCCGGTTATGCCGGGGCTTTTTTTTATTTTCTAATCCAGGTGAGTATTTCCGGAAGTGTCGGCCTCTTACCGTACATCAAAATCCCCACACGGTAGATCTTTGCTACCAGAGCAATCGAAGCAATAATCGATACCACCAGAATGACAATCGATAAAGCGATTTCCCAGAATGGCGGTGTGGCCAGATTGATCCGGGCAAACATGATAATCGGCGAGAAAAAGGGAATCTGCGAAATGACCGCAACCACGGTGCTGTCCGGGTTTTTGACCAGAAAACCAAGCATTAACAGGGGTACAACCAGCATAAGCACCAGCGGCGTTGACATCTGCTGCGCTTCCTGATCGTTGTTGGTTACGGCACCGATAGCCGCGTAAAGCGTGGCAAACAGGAAATAACCCAGGATATAGAACAGCACGAAATAAACGAAAATTGACGGACCAAAGCTGAAAGCATCTTCGTTTACCGGCAGCGCTTTTACGCCGTATACAAAAAAGCCAATACCAATAAGCGCCCACAAAACGTACTGCGTAAGACCAACCGATCCCTGCCCCAGGATTTTACCTGCCATCATTTGAAAAGGGTTGACCGACGAAAGCATAACTTCAATGATGCGGCTGGTTTTCTCCTGTATGATGCTGCGCATGATGGCATTGCCGTAAATGATCAGCGTGACGTAAAGAATGAGCACGAATATAAAAGTGGAAAAGTACTCATCACCAAAATCCCTTTCCGATTCCTGGCCGCCGGCACTTATTTTCACCGTTTTCAGACCTACCCGCGCGGTAAGCGCTTTTATTTTATCGGGGTCCAAACCGGATTCCTGGATACGCTGCTCCACAACAATATCGTTAACGGCAGACCTTATGCGCCTGTTAAGGTCAAAATTGGCCACGTTTTTAGAATAGAAAGTCAGCTCGCCTTCGGAAGCGATATTTTCCGGGATGTACAGAAACCCGTCCACCACCTCTTGTTCAACCTGGCTTTTTTGATTTTCTACAGCCTCATCGCCTGAAGCGCCTTGTACAATACTGACGATAAAACGTGGCTGGCCGTTTTTGAGTGTGTCGCTCAGCGCCTCTTCAAGATTACCTTTAACAACCCCGCTTTCGTCATATACGGAAATAACGCTCGGCTCCTCGCTCTCCATCATGATCAGAAGCGAGGGTACAATGCCAATGGCTACCATCAGTAAAGGCGTCAGCAATGTCAGAATAATAAAGCTCTTTTTAAAAACGGTCTCTTTGTATTCGCGTTTTATGATAGTCCATATCTTATGCATGTTCGGCCTCCTCTCCCGCGTGAGCTATAAAGATATCATTCAGGCTGGAGCGGTGGCTGCGCAGTCCATGTACTTCCAACTGCTGTACCGCATCCTTTAATAACTGTGCAGGCTTCTGGCCGTCATTCAGCTCAAGTTCGGCATAGTTGGCATAGATGTCGGCACGCTTCACGGCGTCCATGTTTTCCAGAACACGGCCGTTGCCGGAAAACTCGATATGTACCTTGTTTTTGCCGTACTCGCTCAGCACATCGTTCAGGTTCCCGTCCAGCACCTTTACGCCTTTGTTTATCATCAGCACTTCATCGCACAGCTTTTCGGCGGCGTCCATCATGTGCGTGGAAAGCATGATCGATTTGCCGGATTCCTTCAGTTCAATCATCAGGTTTTTAATAAGATTTACGTTAACCGGATCCAGTCCTGAAAAAGGCTCGTCCAGAATGATCAGATCGGGATTGTGCAGAATGGTGCCGATGATCTGCAGTTTTTGCTGCATACCCTTGGATAGCTCTTCCACCTTGTTCCCGGCCTTCTCAGCTATTTTGAGCCGCTGCATCCATTCATTGGCCTTTTGGCGCGCGTCCGCCGCCTTCATACCATGCAGTTCGCCGAGAAAGACAAGCATATCAGTGACGTTCATTTTGGGATAAAGGCCCCTTTCCTCCGGCAAATACCCGATTTTTGCCTTTAGCTCGTCGGACATGGTTGATCCGAACAGAGCGATATGTCCCTCATCGGGGGCCAGGATATTCATGATCATACGGATTGTTGTGGTTTTGCCCGCGCCATTTGGCCCGAGCATGCCGTAAATATGTCCGCTTTCTACCTGAAAAGAGACATCATCTACCGCGACATAATCGCCATACCGTTTGGTGATATGGCTGACTTCTAAAACGGCCATCTATTCTCCTATTTATGGTTTGTGCTTTTACCGCTGTCAAAAGTTGAATAAAACAGGCTGTTTTGTTAATTTCAGCAGCAATATTTAAAAGTACGTAAATTAAGCATTTATAGCACCCTATGCAGCGTAGAAAATTCATTGATCTGCTGTTAAGCACCTTTGGTAGCATCATCAGCCTCCCCATAATGCTGCCTGCTTCAACGCGCCTTCTGCCGCAGACCCGTGGCCTGATGGTTGAAAGCTATCGTGGCGGCCAGTCTATTCTGAAAGAGATTACTTTTAAAAGAATAGACGGATCGGTTTATTTTTCGATGGCGGATTTTGTCAACGCTATCGGCCTGGGCATTTACACCAACGAAGCGCGGCAGAAAAGCGTGCTTTATATCGGATCCGACAAAGCCACTTTTACCGCGGGCAACCCGTTCGTGGTATTAAACGATCGCACTTATCAGCTAACACACCTTCCCCGTTGGGAACACAATGAGCTGCTGATAACGCCGCAGACTTTGATGGCGCTTTTCAACAGCTTTACATCGCACTCCTTCAGCTTTGACGAAAAAGAGATGATCCTGACGCTGGGCATGAAAAATGTGAATATCACCGGCGTCAAGGTGGATACCATGGAGAACGGGACGCTCATCCGGGTAAACAGCAATAAAAAATTCCGCAAACAGGATGTGTCGTTAAAAGTCGCCAACGGCTGGCTGCATATCGATGTGTTTGGCGGAAAAGCCGATAAGTCGGCCATTGAAGCGGTACAGACGGCCGGCATCGTCTCCGATATTCAAGTGATCGAATTTGACCAGCTCATCTCGCTGGCGTTTCGCCTGCGCACCAGTATCCTCTCGCGCGACCTGGTTTTTGATCCTTCTTCCAATGATTTCTACGTAAACCTGCGCACGGATGATAAAATCGACCATGACCGCGAAGATGTGCAGGAAGAGCTGGCCGAGCAGAAAAAGGAATGGCTGATCGACACCATCGTTATTGATCCCGGCCATGGCGGTAAAGACCCCGGTGCCGTCGGTTATGGCGGTTTAAAAGAAAAGGAAATCGTTTTGTCCGTAGGCTTGCTGCTGGAAAAAATAATGGCCAAACAGATGCCTGACGTAAAAGTCGTGTTTACACGCCGGACAGACAAGTTTATCCCGCTGTGGCAGCGCACCAAGATTGCCAATGAGCAAAAAGGCAAGCTTTTTATCAGCCTGCATTGTAACAGCAACAAAAGCCGCTCCGCCAAAGGATTTGAGACCTATTTCCTGAGTGCCGATAAAGATAAAAATCAGCAGGCCCAGGAAGTGGTGCTTAAGGAAAACGCCTCCATCCGTTTCGAGGATGAACAAGACCAGAAGCGGTATGAGGGTATAAATTTTATCCTTGCCACGATGGCGCAAAGTGCGTTCATTCGGCAAAGCCAGTACCTGGCGTCCACGGTACAGAACTCCTTTGCCCGCACACTAAAACCGCTGGGGATGAAGGATCGTGGCGTTAAGCAGGGCCGTTTCTGGGTGATGGTGGGAGCGACCATGCCCAACATCCTCGTGGAAATGGGATTTATCTCAAACAAGATTGAAGCCAATCTGCTTAAGAAAACAAGCACGCAGCAAAAGGTGGCCCAGGCAGTTTTTGAAGGCATAAAGAAATACAAAGCCGATATTGAGGCGGCCATTTGATGAATAAGGATAAACCCATTGGTATTTTTGATTCGGGCATTGGCGGATTGACCGTTTTAAAAGAGCTGCGCCGCGTTTTACCCGATGAGCAGCTTATCTACTTCGGCGACACGGCGCGCATTCCCTATGGCACAAAATCGGCGGCACTGGTAACGCAGTACGCCCTGGAAGATGCCGCTTTCCTGATGCAGTACAAGGTAAAGCTGATCGTTGTTGCCTGTAACACGGCCTCAGCCCTGGCCATCGATACCCTGCAAAAAGAGCTGCCCGTTCCGGTTGTAGGCGTTGTTCTGCCCGGTGCGCTGGCCGCCCTGCGTGAAAGCCGCAGCGGCAAGATCGGCGTTATCGGCACTACGGCTACCATTAACAGCAAGGCTTACAAAAAAACGATCGTTGAAAAAGCCGCAGGCCGTGATGTACTGGTGGACCAGCAGGCCTGCCCGTTGCTTGTGCCGCTAGTGGAAGAAGGCTGGTTGGAAGACGACATAACCGATCTCACACTGAAACGCTATCTGGGTGATTTGCTAAACATACCGGTGGATACGCTGGTTCTTGGCTGTACGCACTATCCCTTGCTTAAACCGGCCATACGCAAGCTGGCCGGGGAGCAGGTGGCGCTGATCGATTCCGGGCATGAAACCGCCGTTTATGTTAAGGAAGCGCTGCAACAGCATGACCTGTTACATAAAGGTCCGCGCCTTGCTGACGATTACTTCTTCGTCAGCGACATCCCGCAGAAATTTGCCGAGATAGGATCGCGTTTTCTGGGTGAGAAACTTAGCAGCGTCCAGCGCGTTGACTTTGAGCAGTTTCTGGTTCAGCACAGCGCTGCACCGGGACCATCTTTTTAATGGAAGGGAATATGAGAAAAGCTATTTTCCTGCTACTTTTAGCCAGTTGCCCGCTGTGGGCCGTAAACGGACTAACAAGTGCTTTTCCGTTTTTACAAACCGACTTTAACCCGCGTACGGCAGGCGCTTCCAATGCTTTCACCACGCTGCGCGGCGATATTGGCTCAATCCACGTTAATCCCGCGGGGATGGCCTATGCCGAAGGCCGGCGCTATGTGGCCAATTACACCAGCTACCTGCTGGATATCTCTGGTGGCTATGTGGCCTATGGCCAAAGGCTGCCTTTTTTCGACGGCTATCTGACCGGCGCCATTACCTACGTTGACTATGGGAATTTTAAGGCCACCGACGAGTATGCCCAGGAAACGGGATCTTTCAGCGCCAATGACGTGGCGTTGTCCGTAAGTCTCGGCAGCCACCTGAGTGAACAATTCAGCTATGGTGTTACGCTCAAGTATGCCTTCTCCAAAATAGAAAACGTCAACGCTTCGGCGGTTGCTTTCGACTTTGGTCTGCTTTACAAGGCCCCCTTCCAGGAAGATCTCTATTTTGGTTTCGCCTTGCAGAACGTGGGCCAAATGGTAAGCTACTACAACAGCACCAAAGAGAGCCTGCCGCTGAGCATGCGTCTGGGTGTTTCCAAGCAGCTGGCGCATCTGCCGCTGGAAATCAGCCTCAGTTTAACCGACATAAACATCGACGCCGAGAATGAAATCGACCGTTTAAAGCGCTTTTCCATAGGCGGGGAATTCCGGCTCAGCGAATCGCTGCGTTTGCGGCTGGGTTATGATAATAAACTGCACCAGGATTTAAGCACGTTGCAGGAAAGTGAATTCGGCGGATTGTCCGGCGGGCTGGGCATCGAATTTGGTGATATCCGTTTTGACTATGCTTATTCCAATTACACCTTGCTAGGCAATACGCATCGTTTTGGTTTACAGGGGTCTATCAACTAGACGCTCCTTCCTTCCTCTTTGACGGGGCTTTTGAAAATCGTATCTTAAGCCCCGGTTATTTAACGCTGACATTTTGAGACATTCCAATGTTTATAGATTTTGTAAAAGTACGTGTGATCGCCGGAAACGGCGGCAGCGGCTGCATGAGTTTTCACAGGGAAAAATTTGTTGAAAAAGGCGGTCCCGACGGTGGCGACGGCGGCCGGGGCGGCAGCATTATTATAAAGGCCAACAAGAATTTGCATACCCTGCGCGATTTCACCTATCGCCGTGAGTACAAAGCCAAACGGGGCCAGCACGGCATGGGCTCCAACAGACACGGCAAATCAGGAGAGGATATCGAACTGGAAGTGCCCGTAGGAACCGTTCTCCGTGACGCGGAGAGTGGGGAAATCCTGGCTGATTTTACAAAAGACGGCCAGAGCTGCGTTGTGGCAAAGGGCGGCCGCGGTGGCAGGGGAAATGCCCGTTTTGCCACGTCGACACACCGCAGCCCGCGCGAATGGGAAGTGGGCGAAGAGGGGCAGCAACGCGAACTGGAACTGGAACTGAAAAGCATCGCCGATATCGGGTTGGTAGGCTTTCCAAACGCAGGTAAATCAACGCTGCTTTCAAGGCTCTCGGCGGCGCGGCCCAAAATTGCCGACTACCCGTTCACGACGCTGGAACCCAACCTGGGCATCGTCAGCTACCGCGATTTTAAAAGCTTTATCCTGGCCGATATACCCGGCCTTATTGAGGGCGCGTCGGAGGGCAAGGGGCTAGGGCACCAGTTCTTGCGGCACATCGAGAGAACACGCGCGCTGGCCTTTATTCTGGACATAACCGAAGAAGAGCCTCAGCAACAGCTGGAAACCCTGCGTGATGAGCTTAAAAACTACAGCGCGCTACTGGCGCAAAAACCTTCGTTGGTTATTCTCAACAAAACCGATATCGCCGGCGATGAGCTTGAGATTAAAGACGACAAAGCGGAAACGGTTGTAAAAATATCCGCCGCCACGGGCCACAATCTGGATCGTCTTAAAGACGCTTTGTTCAGCCTGATCCAAAAGGCCGAAGCACTGGAAGAACCGACAGCGGAAAATTCTGAATGAACCCCAACGATCGCGAAGCACTACTTTCTCTCTATTCTATTCCCGGTATAGGTCCGGCACGTATGCGTAGCCTGATCTCCCGCTTTGGCAGCGCGCAGAATGTGCTGGATGCCCCCGTCCGCCAGCTGATGGATATACGGGGCGTCACCCAGACAATCGCTTCAAAGATTAAGAATGATGTGAATGAGGCGTTTGTGAAATCGCAGACCGATTTACTGAAACTGCACGACGCCGACCTGATCAGCTACTGGGATGACGCCTATCCCGAACGCCTTAAGAGCATTTACGATCCGCCCGCTTTTCTTTTTGTAAAGGGCCACTACAACACAATGCTGCTGGATGCCATTGGCATTGTCGGCACGCGTACGCCCTCACCTTATGGCAAGAATGTTACCGTAACCATGGCGCGGGAGATGGTGGCCGGCGGCCTGGCGGTCTTCAGCGGGTTTGCCCGGGGCGTGGATACGCTGGCGCACCAGGCCACTGTTGATGCGGGCGGGGCAACATTAGCCGTGCTGGGCAACGGGCTGGACATCATTTATCCTGCGGAAAACAAAAAGCTTTATGAGCGCGTGCTGGAACGCGGCCTGTTTGTAACGGAGTATCCCTTTGGCACCAAGCCGGATGCCGGAAACTTTCCCAAGCGTAACCGCATCATCAGCGGATTGAGTCTGGGCATTCTGATCACCGAAGCGGGCGCCAAAAGCGGCGCACTGCTAACGGCCATGTACGCCCTCGACCAAAACCGCGATATTTTTGCCGTGCCCGGTCCAATCCATGCCAGCAAAAGCGCCGGCTGCAACGAACTGATCAAGCAGGGGGCAAAACTGGTACAGGGACCCGCGGATATCATGAGTGAACTATCCGGCAGGATTGCGCAAAACAGCGAACCCGTAAAGCCCAAACCCAAACTGGATGAACCCGCCAAAACCCTCTACGGGCTTCTGGATGGCGAAGCCCTGCACATTGACCAGCTGGCCTTGAAAGCCGGCATCTCCACATCCGAAGCCCTGAGCGCTTTGCTGATGCTGGAGCTGAACGGACTGGTGCGTCAAATGGCCGGCAAAATGTTTACGCGCCTTTAGCTAAATTTGGAATTGATAGTTGGGAATTGGGAATTGAGCCGCTGCAAATTCTACCTGAACACCTGAACACCTGAACACCTGAACACAATCTTCTATCTCTAAAAAAGCAACGCAATCCCACCGATGGCGACCAATGCTCCGGCTACCGCGCGCCAGGTCACTTTTTCACCCATCATCGCGCTTATAGGTATTACAAACAACGGGCTGGTGCTGAACAACGTTTGGGCCAGGCCTGCTTCCACACGCTGCAGGGCAATCTGCTGCAACCAAATGCTGAGGAAGGTGCCAAAGAAGACGGCGGCGGTAATGATCCAGCCGGTTTTGGCCGGGATGGCGGGAAAGGCCGCGCTCTTGTTCCGGCGCCACAACCAGACAAAACCGGCAACCAAAAACACATTGCCGCCGATCAGCCGCAGGAACGTGGCCTGCATCGGGTCGGAGCTCATGTCGCTCATGGCGACGCGGGCCAGCACGGTGCCGACGGCCGCGGCAACCGAGGCGATGATGTTGTAAACCACCCCGCGGGCTTTTGAGCCCTGTTGCTGCTGCTGCGGGGCGCGTTCATTCACCACCCAGCTTATGCCGGCGATGGTGATGAAAATACCCAGCCACGCCTGCCAGCTCAGCGCTTCGCCGATAAAGATCCAGGCGATAAGAGCCGTAAGCGGCGGGGTCAGCATCTGGATCAATAAAGAAATTCGGGCGCTGACGTGTTTAAGCGCCGCAAAGTAAATGGTATCGCCAATGCCAAGACCAAGCATACCGCTGATAAGCAGCAAAACAGGACGGTAGGCATCGTTCCAGCTGTACAGCGGCATACCCAGCAGCCAGGCCGTCGCGGCCAGCATAAGCGCTGCCAGCATGCCTTTGGCAAAATTTAAAACCAGCGGGTGAATGCGTCGCACGTAGACGCCGTAAACAGCGGAAGCGGATGCCCAGAACAGGGCCGATGTGAGCGCGCCGATTTCTCCGGCATAGGGAAACATGAGCAGGTCCTTTTTTGGCGAAGCGCAGAATATAAAAAGAATTGGCATATTCTTAAAAATTAAAGATATTGCCTTTTTTTACGGAGAAGATATCATGCACCGTCATGTGCTTTTTGTTGTCATCGTTTTTGTGATTGCCGCTTGCTGCACGCGGCAGGTCCAAACAGATGCCCGCGGGGCTATTGAGCAATCAGCCGCGGCACGCTCCATGCAGCCAACCACGATTATGCCCAATGCCGACAGCAGCTTTTCCATCGTGATTGAACAGCCGCAACCGGACGCAATGAATCCACACCCGTTTCTTAAGTTTTTCGTTTACAGCCACGAGAATGGAGAAGTCATTTTTGAAGACAACCTGGCTTCCGCAAACGTCGAATGGCTTGACGCCACCCGTCTGCGGGTAAGCACGACGCCCGGCATTGTATCTGAGGCAAAAGAGTCAAAAGCCCACGGCTATATTTTCGATTGCAATAGTCTTAAAAAGAAATCCCTGTAACATTGAAAGGACATACCATGGCCAAGCGTCTGTTTATCACGCTGATCATCCTTGCCGCGGCTTTTACCGGCCTGCAGCATATTCTGACCAAAGCACCGGTTATTAGCGATGATGCCACTATCCGCAAGGCGGCGATCGAAAAGAAAGCGCAGGCGGATGAGGCAGTTGCCCAACGCAAGCAGCGCGTAAAAGGCATGCTGCGGATGGATGCCCCGGATAAATTTTATGAATACCTTTATGGCATTCGTTACCGCGAGGGCGGGCCGGCATATCCTTTCAATTATCGCGTTAGCGAGTTGCTGAAGGCCTATAATGTGAGCAGCATCGCCGAGTGGCAGCAGCGCAAAAGCACACTGCAAAAAAGCAGCGGATTGGCTACGTGGGTGGAGCGCGGACCGGGCAATGTTTCGGGACGCACGCGCGGCCTGGTTGTGGATGCCGATGATCCGACGGCCGGCACCTTTTATGCCGGTTCGGTTGGCGGCGGGGTGTGGAAAACAACGGATGCCGGCCAAAGCTGGACGCTAATGACGCCGGATCTGGGCAATTTTGCCACCAGTGCGATCGTGCAGGCGCCATCCAATCCCGATGTGATGTACGTGGGAACAGGCGAGGGCTTTGGCAACGTGGACCAGGTTGACGGCAGCGGCATCTGGAAAACAACGGATCGCGGCGCCAGCTGGCAACTGCTGCAAAGCACCTCCAATCTGGATTTCCAGAATGTGACGCGGCTGGCCATCGACCCGGATAATGAAAATATCATTCTGGCTTCCACGGCCGCCGGATTTAACCACAACAGCTCCACGGCCTCTTCTTCCGGTATCTGGAAAAGCACAGATGGCGGTGCAAACTGGAGCAAAGAATACAGCAACAGCAGTCGCATAGAGCACCTTATCGCCGACCCGACCGATTTCAGCCGGCAATATGCCACGGTTAAGGGCACGGGCGTGGCGCGCTCTGAGGACGGCGGTGAAAGCTGGAGCCTCGTTTCCGCGCCGTTCAGCGGCGTTGGGCGGATGGAGATTGCTGTGGCGCCCACCGATCCATCACGGCTTTATATTTCAGCTGATGGAGGTGCGTCAGGCACCGGAGCTACGCTCTACATCTCGCGCGACTATGGTCAGACCTGGGCGGCAGCCTCGGAAAAAACCGGCAGCGCCTACAACTGGCTGGGCGGCCAGGGCTGGTACGACAATACCATCAATGTGCATCCCTTTGATGAAGACATCGTTTTTGTTGGGGGCATAAACCTGTGGCGCATCGATGTGGAGAATGATGACAAAATTGAAACAACGGTTGTAACCGACGGATACGGGCAATTTGGCGGCAGCAGCAAGGGCGTGCATGTTGACCAGCATAATATCGTCATGGTCGTAACCGATTCGGCATCGCAAAGCTACCGCATGATTGTTTGTAATGACGGTGGCGTCTCTTACTCGGATAATGGCGGCAGCACATTCAGCCACACGGAAAACGGCTACAACACCTCGCAGTTTTACGGCGTGGATAAGAAAAACGGCGCCAGCGAATACATTGGCGGCATGCAGGACAACAATACGTACCAGTCGCCGGCCGGTGTTGATGCGGATGCCGGCTCCAACTGGATTGTGCGCAAAGGCGGCGATGGATTCCAGACCGTCTGGCATTACACGAACCCCGACCTGATCCTGGCCTCCAGCCAGTTTAACGGCATCTCCAAATCCAGCGATGGCGGGCAGTCGTTTAGTTCCGCCACGATTGGCCTTGAAACGGGCAGCGGCAACGCGCCTTTTTACACCAAGATCGCCGGATCGCAGCAGGACCCGGATGTGGTTTTTGCGGCGGGGGCTTCCGGCATTTACCGCTCGGCCGATTTTGGCAGCAGCTGGGAGCTTGTGGCCAGTCCCGCCGGCTGGGTCGGCACCAGCAGTTTTACCCATATCGAAATCTCTACGGCCAACCCGCAAACCATTTGGGCAGGGCGCAACTTTAACAGCAACGATCGCCTCTATCTGTCCACGGACGGCGGCTACACCTTTAGCACGGTAAGCGGCTACAACGAAAACCCGCTGGGACGCATCAGCGGTATTGCCACGCACTCCACGGATGAGCAGACGGCCTATGCCTTATTCTCTTACGCCCAGGGGCCAAAAATTCTGCGCACGACCAACTGGGGCGGCAGCTGGGAAGACATCAGCGGCTTCGGCTCCGGCAGCAGCAGCAACAATGGCTTCCCCGATGTGGCGGTCTATTCGTTGGTGGATATCCCCGATACGGACATCCTGTGGGCGGGAACGGATATCGGCATTTTTGAATCCAGCGATGATGGCGCGAGCTGGCACCCGCTGGCCGGCAACCTGCCCAACGTTTCGGTTTTTGAGCTGAAGATTGTCAATGACCAGGTGGTGGCGGCGACACACGGCCGCGGCATCTGGACGATCAGCCTGGGGCAGCTTTCCGGTTATGAGCCTCCCAAAGTAGCTTTATCTCCGCGCTTCAACAGCGCGCAATACAACCCTCTACCCGGTTTTGAAATCAATGCTTCGCTGCGCGGCAATTACGACTCCACGCGCGTGTATGCCAATGATGTATGGATTTATTCGCTGGGCGCTTCCGCCGAAGGGGATACCACGTTCGTGGCGCCTTTTGACGGGCAGGAATCGCAAACGGTCACCCTGAAGCTGGTTTCGTATGAAGACGATCGCCCTTTGCGCAGTGAAGAACGCGACGCGGAATTTTACATTCTGGCCGCCCCGCGCGATACCTATACCAATGACTTCAGCGATGGCGGCGATGAGGATTTCTTCGGCGAGGGCTTTCAACGCAAACTGGTCAATAAGTTTAACCGCGACTGGGCCATTCACAGCGATCACCCTTATGAAAACGACCGCGGCATTACCTATACGTTGTCCAGCCCGATCAAGGTTAGCGCCGATAACGCCTTTATGCGCTACCGCGACATCGCGCTGATTGAACCGGGTGAATCCGGCAGCCAGTTTGGTGATGAAGATTTCTGGGATTACGTGGTTGTGGAGGCCACGAAGAACGCGGCGGACTGGATTCCGCTGGCCGACGGCTACGATGCCCGTTACGATCAGGCCTGGCTGGATGCCTACACAAACGACCAGGATGGCGAATTTGATCTCTACGTGGACCACGAGCTGAATTTACTGGATCATTTCAGCGCCGGTGATACGATCCTGATCCGTTTCCGTCTCTTTGCCGACCCGTTTGTGAACGGTTGGGGCTGGGCCATCGACAATATCGAGATCCAGGGAACGCTGACCACGCTGGAGAAATCCTTTGTGAAGGGGCCCGCGCGGTTTAACCTTATGCCCAATTACCCCAATCCCTTTAACCCCACTACGCGGATCGCCTTTAGCCTGGCGGAAAACGCGCCGGTGAATCTGACTATCTACGATATCCGCGGCGCCATCGTGCGGCGTCTGCTGGATGCCCGTAAATACTCCGCCGGCGTGAGGCATGAAGTGGTCTGGGACGGCCGTGACCATCTGGGCCGAGAGGTAGCTTCCGGCACATACTTCTACCGCATAGAGGCCCAGGGCTACCGCGCCGTGCGCAAGATGATCTTGCTTAGGTAGTATGTTTTGACAGGATTAACGGGATGGGCAGGATAAAAGAAATTAAGTTTTATAAATAACCTGAGTACCTGCTTTCCCCTTAACAAAGGGGATTGAGGGGTTGTAAATGCGGCTTTTGCCATTATAGGTGAAGGACAACCCCCTTGCCCCCTTTTCTAAGGGGGACATGATTTCGCGCCGAATTTGCCATATAATAAATCCTGCCCATCCTGCTGTCTTGTCTTTTTTTCCTACCCATGACTTAAGTCATGGGTTAATGATCTGCCTCTGAAACCCTTATCCCACGACTTCAGACGTGGGTACAAACGCACATAATACTCTCCAAACCGATTCATCGGTTTCCGCAAACAAAGTTGCCTGAAAGACAAAATCAAACGCCAATATTAAAGGCTGGGATATTTGTTAAACGGTGCAGAAAAAGCTGTTATTTCAGATATTCGTGGTTATATTAGTGTAAAATAAAATAGGGTTACTAAAACCGTGTTTTTATATGGAAAATTTTCCATCTATACCACGCTATAGGCGTCTTATATGGAATTTTTTCCACATATAAATTTTCATAATTAGGAATGTTATAACATGGATTTTAGTACGTCTAATACTTGTTATAAGCTTTAACTGTGAAATGATAGAATGAAAAAATCACAATTAATACTAGTTATTATATTTCTGCCAATGATTTTCATCAAGGCACAATCTGTGAGTGAAAATGATTCCCTTTATTTAATTGCATTGGAAAAATACACAGTCGAAATAGATTCATTTTATTCAAGATATTCTGTCAATCCATTTAAATATGAAACTATCTATCTTGAAGAAACTAGTCTTTTTAAAAATATACCAGACTTAGTAAATGGAAAAGAGATCACAATTTTAACCGATACAAATAAAGAATATATTTACAATAAAAATGGTAACACGTTAATTCAAGTGAAAATATTTCCACTAAAAGTCAAAAATGATCTGATTGAAATTACTGTTATTCCATATCATGGGAAATTAGTTAAAAATGTTTCCAAGAATCAGATCAATCTTAACTATTCCATTTCTTTAAGTGATTGGACTACTATATTTTTTAAGTTCAATTGTAAAACCAAAAAATGGAAATACTACAAAACTGAAAATGGTGGCATTTAATTTAACTTTTGTAGCTTATAACAAGGGCATCAACGGCGACTGGATCACGCCTTTAGCCAATTCGAGAAGTGCATGGGCTTAGACAGTGTATTGCCCAGCGCGTTATGCCCAGCGTTAGGGCACATAATATAATAGGTTAATATTATGACATACGTTTTGGCATGGAAACATCAAAATTCAGTATTCTGTATAAGCGATACAGCTATAACTCACTACAAAGAACCAACTGAGTCATTCTCGTCATTCGGAGAACTCCAAGAGAGAAATATTAAAGGCGAAGTTGTCGAAGAAACTGGCGTAAAAATTATTCCTTTAACAAATTACATAGCTGTATCCTATAGTGGAGATGTTACTACAGCACAAAAAATTGTTTCCGAATTAAAGATAAAACTATCCTATATGGACATTCAAGAATCATTAGTAGAAATATCTAAATCAAATCCAACCTTAATTGAACAACCCACAAAATTTATATTAATGGGATATAATAGTGAAAAAGATTCCTTTCTTATGGGATGGTTTAATAAGGAGCCAGAAATTTTTCATTCTTTTGATTCTTTAGCATCAATGGGAAGTTTGAATAATGAGATAAGAATTATTATAGAAGGCCTTTTGAATTATATGAAGAGCGGCAATATAGATTCTGAACATTTGCTACAATCCATGCTATGCTTTATGCAATATTTAGGCATTCATAATCCTTTAATGAAATCGAATGTAGGTGGGGGCATATTTGGAGCAGGTATTGATAAGGAGGGATTTTTTTGGCACAAAGATATAACTTATATCTTATATCCACCTGATTTATCAAATTTTACAATACAATTTTCGAACAAAGAAGAAATAACACGGGATTTAAAAGAATATGAATTTATTGATATTATAACATGTTTAGTTAGGGATAATGTTTGGGTTACTTCATCTAGTATAACGAAACATCCCAAAATATTGATGAATTCAGAAAGTATGATTTTAGGGCGTCAAGAGTGGGAAAATAAGTGGAATAATGAATTGAGAAAGTATTTTAATTTGTGCAAATCAAAGTATTTTGCATTTATTTCTAAAAAAGAAGGAAATTGTATTTTAATAAAGAATCCTAATTTAACCCCTACTAATAAATATTTTAAAATACAGCTAAAAAAAGATAAAAAATATATTTTTGGTATAAGCCCAGAATTAATGAAAGAATTGATGCTTCAAAAAAGTGGTATACCAATAGGTGATAAACATTTTTATTTTAGTTTTAAAAATGCGTAAAGATCCAAGGGCCCTAACAAAACATTTGCAGCCGACCGAGCGAAGCATGGTGGTCTTGGAATATTAGGTAGTTAATATGAAGTTAGTTAATGCGCGATAGTCCGTCGAGGCGGCGGCTGAAATGCAGCGTTATGCGGCTCATGCTATTCAAAATCAGTATATTAAAGATATTTGGGATTACGGATGAGTATTCTGGGAAAAATGAATCTAAGCACAATACAAACAAATAGAGATTACCTCTTTTATCCAGCGCTTGCCATTCTGATCAGTATAACCGGTTTTGCGGGATTCTCTTTCACGTATTTTGGACCAATTATTAGTGGCACATATGCACCGGCGGGGTTTCCCTTACACCTGCATGGTTGGTCCTTTTTTCTTTGGTATCTGCTGTTTCCCCTCCAAGCAATATTGATGGCCAAGGGAAAGGATACCCTGCATATGACCCTGGGTCGGTTTAGTATTGTGTTAGTTATTATAATGACGCTGACCGGCATCCTTGTACTGACCGTCCGTGTAGAAGAGGCAATGCGTACAGGAGAGCCCCAGGTGTGGTTACTTTATGGTGCGCTGATACTTTCGAATCTGGTTCTTTTCGTTTTATTCTACTCTGCCGGTATTTATATGGCCATAAAGAACCGTCTTCAGGCTCACAAGAGACTGATTATTATTGCCAGCGCAATAGGTCTTGGAGCTGGTTTCTTTCGATTGATTCTGTTCCTAAGCGGTTTTCATCCCTTGTCCCTGCCAATAGGCGCCCTCAGTTGTAGTTTATTTATAATTATCGGGATCCTATATGACTGGTTTTCTCACGGAGCCGTTCATCGGGTATATTGGATAGGCCTCTTTACGATGCTTGTCGTGGAAGTTTCGCTATTGCCGCAAGTCAACAGCGGCTTGGTCGAATGGATTAATCAGGGCCTCGCAGCTATGGGTGAATACACTAATGTTTTGTATCAACCGGAACCAACTGTTGAGTTTTAAACGCTTTGTCGCAATTTTAGAACTGAATAATCTAAACAGAGGGAAGTGTTTCCATCACGACTCATTGTCGCATAACCACGGCATCAAGCGGACGCAACTCACTGGCCTTGCTTGGTTTATAGATTTGAGTTACCATTTAATTCATCACTAACATGGAGAGCGCATTGCGCCGCTTATCCTGAAGGTCGTTAATAACCCCAAGACCATTAACTTCAAACCTTTCTTTTATTCCACGCAAACAAAAAAGGCCGCCCAATGGACGGCCTTCCGAGAGTGGACTTTTTAAAGTCCGTTTATCGTACAAGCAACATTTTGCGGGTTTGCACAAAACTACCGGCCTGCAGCTTGTAGAAATAGAGTCCGCTGGAGAGACCCGACGCATCAAAGGTGACGCTGTAGATGCCCGCCGGCTGGCTGCCTTCGGCAAGTCGCGCCACTTCACGGCCCGTTACATCAAAAACGGAAAGCGATACCGTGCTGGCTTTGGGCAAGGCATAGCTTATCACCGTGGACGGGTTGAACGGGTTGGGATAATTCTGCTCCAGGGCAAATACATTGGGCTGTTGCGCCAAAGCTTCATCCTCAAGGGAAGTGACCGGGCTGGTGCCATAAACCGCCAGGCCGTTTAAGCCGCTCACACCCGCGCCGCCAATCACCGTGGCTACCGCGTTGGCCGGATTGATCACCACAAGCTGATCTTCGCTTTCGCCGCTGGCGATACCCAAAAGCTGGCCGTTTTCATCCATGGCCAGGGCGCGCACGTTGTCCATGCTAATCGCGCCGATGTTGCTGTTGGAGCCATCCGTGCGGTCGATGACATACAGGGCGTTTTGCTGCGTTACGGCATACAGTTTACCGGATATCGGATCAAGCGTCATGCTCTCCACGCGGCGTATGCCGGTTGAAGCGATAGCCGTTGCCGCGCCGCTGTTGATGTCCACATGGTAAAGCTGCCCGCTGGTGTAGCGCATGGCAAACAACGAATCGCTGTCCGAATCAAAGGCCATGGCGCGCAGCTGTGTCTCATCCACATCACGGAACAGGTAGGCATCGCCACCGGCACTGTTGATGCGTACAAGACGCGTGCTGCTGTTATCCAGCATAAAGCCGATCAGCTCCTTGTTGGAGGTGCGCACGGCCATCCCGGTGATCTCTTCAAAGCCGCTGTCGCCCAGCTTGCTCGCCGCGCCGCTTGCGTCCACGTTGTAAACCGCCGAAGCAGAAGAGACCGCGTAGATTGTTCCTTCCTGGGCGGCGCTGATGGCGTAGCCTTTACCGTTCAGGGCAATCACCATGGTTGGATTGGCGGGATCGTTTGTTTGCATGGTAAGCTCGGTAACCTGGCTGCCTGCTTCAACCGGGGCGAAAAGCAGGTTTAACGTCAGGCTCTGCTCGTAGGTCAGTTCCAGCGGCAGGTTCAGCTCGGCTTCAATTGTAAAGCCGTTGTTATTCACCAGCTCCACCGAAGTAATTTCAAGCGTATCCAAACCATAATTGGTGAAGGAGACTTTACCGTTGTCCACGCCTACGCCGGCTTCTGCCAGGAAATTCAGCGTATCGGCATCGGCCACGATATTGGGCTCAAATGTCGGATAGTAAACACCCACGGCATCCCAGGCATCGATCACGGCCTGGTACTCAGGGGAATCGCCGCCGTAAATATCGGCCGCTGAATTGATCGCGCCCAGCCGCGCGTCAAAATACTCGGATGAGGGCGTCAGGTAAACGGTAAGGTTGCGATATGAGATTTGCAGCGCTTTTTCCATACCGATGCCGGAAACAGTGTAGCTCCGTCCGTTATCGTCTGTTCCGCTGCCCCCTTCAACCAGCAGGTGGAACCACTTGTTCTGCACGCCGCTGTTGATGTGTACGCCACCGTTGTCAAAGTTGGGATCAAAGTTCCAGTTCTGGCCCTGGTATGTATCGGGATCGCCAAACTGGTTGGGGCTGCTCATGCTGCGCAATGTCTGAAAATCCTCGCCTATGAGGTAATCAAAGCTTTCGCCTTCCGCGTACCACTCCACCGCCGTTCCAAAAATATCGCTGAATGATTCGTTCAGGGCGCCGGACTCATCACGGTAAATGAGGCCAGCCGAATTGCCGGTAACGCCGTGTGTCAATTCATGGGCCACCACATCCACGCTGGTAAGCGGGGAAGCGTTGCTGGTGCCGTCGCCAAACGTCATGCGCTGTCCATCCCAAAAAGCGTTGAAATAGCCGTCGTCGAAATGGACATAGCTCAGGATCGGCGAGCCGTTGTCGTCGTAGCTGTCACGCCCGTGGTAAATATAAAAATAGTCGTACGATTTCTCACTGCCCCAGTGCGCGCTTACGCCTGCTCCGTGACGGCTGTCGGCAAAGAGCGAATCGTTGTCAACCACATCCACGGCAAGGGAATAGCTAGTGCCGTTCAGGGCATCGAAGGTGTAAACGCCGCTTCGTGCCACCGAACGCAGGCGGTATTTTCCGGGTACAATCTCTTCTTTATTGCGCGCGGTGACAAAATCGGCCACGCCGCTGTTGCTCAAAACGGAAGCGTCATTGCCATCCTTTATCTCAATATTATCTACCTGCCAGCCGAACAGGGCGCTGTTATCCGCCGTGGCATAGCCCGGGTCGGAAGCAAACGCAAAGCGGATGCGCGCGTTCTGGTTGGCATAAGCGGAGAGGTCGAACGATACTTCGGTCCAGCTGTTTTGCACGCCGGTCCAGCCGGGTACGCCTTCGCCTTCACCGTGCTGGAATCCAAAGCTGTACAAACTGCTGCGGCTGTAGGCCACGGAAGGATTGGTCAAAACTTCCCAGGTATAGCCGCCGTCCGTGGAGATGCGCACGTTGATGCCGTCCCAGCCATTATAGCCCGCGGGCTCGCCACCCGGCTCTTCCAAACCGTAGCGGTGCACAAAGGTCAGCGTGCCGCCGTTTTCCAGGTAAACGGGATCGGTATCCAGCACCTTATACCAGTCATTGTCATAACCGCCGATGCCTTCATCGCCCATCCACCAGCTAAAGCCTTCGCCGCCGTAGGCGTTAAAGTCATCCAGGTGCCACACCGCCGGCAAAATCGAAGGAAAGGACTCATCGGAACCGGTCATGTCCACGCGGCCGTTGTAAAGGGATTCACCCAACAGGTCCACATCGCCGGTGTGAATGCGCGTAAGCTGATCGACCACTTCACCTGTGTGTGCGTCCACATCCACGTAATAGCGCCCAAAGGGTTCTTGAGCATAGATGTCAAAACGGTAAACCAGGCGGAAGTTTTCAGCTTTCAGGGTATTGCGTCCGGCACTAACCAGCAGCTGCGCTTTGGGGTAAAAGGTAGCCTGGGGATCGTTTTGTTCGCGCTTAAGCGCCGCTTCATTCTTTTTGCTTTCCCACATGTAGGTCTCGGCGCTTACATGATTCAGCGCCCGCTCCAGGGCCCGCTGCTCATTGAGCTTTGGCGTCACATCCAGATCAAGGCCGCGCACAAGATGGCCGTTGGCTTTCATGACCCGCTCATTCTGCGTGTGAAGAATGTATTGGACCGCGTCCACTTCGACATTTTTGTAATACTGCTTGTAACGCAGGTGTGTCTGGCCCAGGTTGTCCCGCTGTTCAGCAGTCACCCTGAAACTGTTTTCCTCACTAACCTTAAACCGGCTGCGGAAACCATCAAAAAAAGTATCCGCCGTGGGCGCCTGCTGCTTAAACTCAATCTGCGCCGGCAGTTCACGGTCTTTGATGTATTGCAGACGCGCTTCTTTAAAAGCGTCCGAAGCCTGCACAGTGGCCGAAACCAGAAACAGAAAAGAAAGGCAAATAAGAATAAAGCGTGAATATCTCATACGTTGTCCTCTTGGTTACTTGATTAACAACATTTTTTGGGTTTGTTCGAAACGGCCGCTGGTCAGGCGGTAGTAGTAGACGCCTGAGGCAAGCTGCGCGGCATTGAACGTGGCCTTGTGAGGACCTGCCTGCTGCTGACCACTTACAAGTGTGGCAACCTTGCGTCCGCTGGCGTCAAATACGGTCAACTCCGTAAATCCGGCCTGCGCCAGATTGTATTCTATGGTTGTGGACGGGTTGAACGGATTGGGATAGTTATGTTGCAGACTGTAGCTGCGCGGTTGCTGTAAAGCCGGTTCCGATTCCTCAATACCCACGGGCAGATCGAACCAGTTCATGACGTCATGCAGCAGTTCACGGCGCAGGTTGGCGCTGTTCTCCGGCTCGTCGCGGTCGGTGATGGCCTCCAGCCCAAAGGCGAACAATACCATCTTATACTGCTTCTGGCTGCTTTCCATGCGCGAGGCCGCGTACAGGTCGTCAAAACGGGGATTCCAGTAACGGAAGATTGGAGAAGCGCCAAAAAGCAGGGTAATTGAATTTTGCACGCTTTGGTTATCCGCGCCCTCTTTGCCCGAGATATAGAACTCAGGATAGTTTTGGCCAATAATATCTTCTTCCATCCCGTTGATGCGGTAGTTGTTATTGTCTTCTTTTTTAAGCGCAACACGGGCGTATTCGCTCATCAGCGGATGATCGGCGTGGTTGCCCAGCAGATTTTGTCCGCTCAGCAGCAGGTGGCCGCCGTTATCCAGAAAGTAGGTCAGCGCGTCCAGCATGCTGCTGTCAATCAGCGTGTTTTCACGGGAGCCGCTGAACCAGACAACGGTTTGAAAGTAATCGGCGAAGCTGCTGTCAAATTTGGCGGGAGAAGCCAGGTTCAGGTGATGATACACATGACCGTTGGCCGTTGCCACATCAAAATAGTACTCTTCCACGTCGATCGTCACTTCTTCTTCATCCGCGCCGTAGTCATCATCCACAAGCAGCAAATCCGGGTTTAGCCCGGCGCTGAACAGCAGTGAATCAACTGTCTCACCGGCCTGGATCACAATCTCGAAATCCACGATTTGAGACATAGCAGCGGGCGCAAAGGAGACTGTAAACGGCTCCGCGGCAGTCAGATCCACGCCGTTCTGCAGATCATTTAGCTGGACTTCGGCCGTTTCAACGGTCACGTCTTCACTGCCCGAGCTTAATGTGGCGGTGCCCGCTGTTTCGCCTTTGCCGCTATTGATGAATGAGAAATAAATATTATGTGTCTCGCCGCTTTCGGGGACATTGTTGCCGTTACCGGCAGTTTCTTCCCACCAGCTGCCGCGCAGCTTCAGGATAATGCGTTCGTTGAATTGAAAATCGGCATACATAATGCTGTCCGCGTCACTGATGTTGGAGACGCTGACATAAGTATTTATGCCGTCATAATCGTGGCTGGAGGGGAATGTTGTGTGGTCAAAAAGGCGCTTGCCCAGGAAACCCGGGAAAGGATCGCTGCCGTCACCACGCGAACTCATGCTGCCATCGGCTTCTTCCAGGTCCACCAGCGGGTGCTCCTCGTTGTCGTTTTGCGAGGAGACGCTGTTGTCCACATGCCAGATGAGCATGCCGCCGCCGCCATGCAGGTAGTTGTCAAAACCCAGCGCCGTACGGTTTTCTATCAGGAAATATTCTCGGCCCACGCTCAGGTCCTCGCCATAGCGGCTTGTCCAGGGCGCGATCTCGGCATTCTTCCAAACCTTAATTACATCCTCCGCCAGGGCGCCTGCCTGAACAGCGCGATTGAATTGGTGTTCTGTTAGCACTTCCGGAACCACCCAACCCAGCTGTTCTTTGCACCAGGCGTTCATGTGGCTGGGCCGCGCCGGGTGGCTGTTGTCGCCGCCCCAACTGCCGGAAGCCATCAGGCACCAGGTCCCCACGCCGTCGCTGCTGCCGTCGCGGTCATACAAGTCGGGCAGGCCCAGCGCGTGGCCAAATTCATGGCTGAAAACGCCGATTTCGATCATACCGCGTTCGTCGCAGTTCCAGGCCGGCTGAATGATGTAGTCGTCAATGGTAACGCCATCCACGGTGATGGAGCCGGTGGGCCAGGCCGAAAGACGCCAGCGGTGCGACCAGATATTGGGGTTATTGCCGCATTCGCCGCCTTCACCGTCATGCACAATAAAGATTGTCTCCAGGCGGCCATCGCCATCATTGTCATATTGGCTGAAGTCGACGCTGTCATCCGCGGCCAGGATAAGCTCACGGATAAATTCACCGGTGTTGGCGTCAAAGCGCTCCAGTCCGTTGGATTCACCGGCATAATAGCTCTTTGTTTTGGGCGCCGTGTACCAGCCCAGTACATCACCGGACAGGTCAAACTGGCCGTAGGACATTTCCGCGTAATGGTCGGTCATAGTGCCCGTGGGCCAGGGGCCGTCAAAAAGCTGTTTTTGCAGATTGCTTACCGGGTAAGGTTCACCCGCACCCGAATCGGAAAACTTGCCCACGAGAACAGGAAATTGCATTGAGACGGCAGATGCTTTCTGCAACGAGGTGTTGTGAACGCGCTGCTCGCGATAGGCGCGCATCAGCTCCGGCAGGTTGCCTTTGGCATAATCCTCCTGCGCTTCTTTGAGAAATTTCTTTACATGATCGGGGACTTTGCCATCCTTGGGGGAGGAGGTGGCGTAAGCGGAAACGGCCAGAAAAAGGCCCAGCAAAAAAAATCTAAGGATATACATCCTTGTTCCTCCGTTATAAATAAAACGTGCAATAATAGACATTTTCGTTTAGCAATACAATCTTTGCTTTATTTTGTGCGGATTGTTGTTGAGCTATGATGATTTGCAACGTACACTTTCACTATTCTTTTGTTCCTCAAATTCCTTTCCCGAATTTTTATGGAATGTTTTTTGTTACGAAGATAAGGACAACAATCAGGGGGATATATGACAAAAACGATACCGGCCCTTATTCTATTTCTTTTTATATCTTTCTCATATAACAGTGTTTCTGCACAGCCATACGGGCTGGAAGAGCGCGTGGCCAATACTTCGCTGCTCATCAGCAGCAGCGGCGATGTGCAAACGCAGCTAAAGGTGGAGCGCGTTTTCGCCGACCTGGACTTGCGCCGGCCCATTTTTATGACCCATGCCTCGGATGGGAGCGATCGTTTATTTGTTGTTCTTAAAGAAGGGCGTATCCTTGTTTTTCCCAACAAAGCCGATGTGTCCGAAGGCGAAGCCAGCGAATTTCTTGATATAAGCGGAAAAGTGGATGACGGTCCCAGTGAAGCAGGCCTGCTCGGTCTTGCATTTCATCCGGATTTTAAAGAAAATGGCAAATTTTATGTACACTATAATATCGACGCTGACCCGTTGATCAGTATTATTTCAGAGTTTCTCGTTTCCAATAATCCCGACTCCGCCGATCCCGAAAGCGAGCGCGTGCTGCTTACCACACCTCAGCCTTACAGCAATCACAATGGCGGCATGATCGCATTCGGGCAGGATGACTATTTGTATATCGCCCTGGGCGATGGTGGCAGTGGCGGCGACCCCGATTGCAACGGGCAGGACCGGACAACGCTGCTGGGCTCAATTTTGCGCATTGATGTAAATAATAAAGACGCCAACCTGGAATACGCCATCCCGCAGGACAATCCTTATGCGGATAACCAGAACGAATGGCGTGAGGAGATTTACGCTTACGGATTGCGCAACCCCTGGCGCTTCAGTTTTGATCGAGTGAGTGGTACGCTGTGGGCCGCGGACGTGGGCCAAAGCAAGTGGGAAGAGGTAAATATCATCGAAAGCGGCAAAAACTACGGCTGGAACCACCGCGAAGGATTCCATTATTATTCCGATGACTGCCAGGACACCGGCGAGCCGCTGATCGATCCGATTGTCGAATACGACCATGATGAGGGGCAGTCCATCACGGGGGGCTACGTCTACCGCGGGGATGACCTGACGGATTTCTACGGCATTTATTTTTACGGCGATTATGTTTCGCGCAGTGTCTGGGCGCTGGACTATCGCGATGGAGAAGTGAAGAGCAATGAAAAGGTGCTGACTGCGCCTAACTCCATTGCCAGTTTTGCCGAAGACGAAGAGGGCGAACTCTACATTGTCAGTCTTAGCGGCGAGATTTATAAGTTCATCCAGGAAGCCATTGGTGATACGACATCATCAGTTCCGCAGACCATTTCCGAATCGGGTTTATATACAGATATGCAAACCCGCGAGCTTTCGCCCGGTCTGATACCCTATTCCATAAACTCACCTTTCTGGTCCGATGGCGCTGATAAGGAACGTGTTCTGGCCCTGCCCGGCACTACGCAGATCGCTTTTTCGGAAGACGGTCACTGGGAGTTTCCCCAGGAAGCTATTATTGTGAAGAATTTTTACCTGGAGTTGGAGCGCGGTAATCCCGAAAGCAAAAAGCTGATTGAAACGCGCTTTCTTGTGAAGCAATCGGAAGGCGAGCTGTGGGACGGCTACAGCTATCTCTGGAACGAGGAGGGCACCGACGCCTCCTTGCTGGAAACCAGCCTCACCAAGGATTACACCATCATTGATTCCAGCGCGGAAGGCGGTTCCTATACGCACAGCCACTACTACCCCAGCCGCAACGAGTGTTCGAAGTGCCATACACCTGCGGCCGGTTATGTGCTCGGTGTGCGCACGGCCCAAATCAACAAACAACATGTGTACGAGAATGGTGTAAGCGATAACCAACTGCGCAGCTACAATCACATCGATTTGTTTACAATGGATATTGGTGAAGATTACAGTGATTTCCCGAAATGGCCCAATCCGTTTGACCCGGAAGAGCCCCTGGAAAAAAGAGCGCGCTCCTACCTGGCCAGCAACTGTGCTTACTGCCACCAGCCGGAGGGCACCGGCCGCAGCAACATGGACCTGCGCTACGCCACCATGCTGGAAGCTACCAATACAATAAACGAAACGCCTGAGTTAGGCGACCTTGGCGTGGAAGGTGCGGACCGGATCAAGCCCGGCCACCCAGACAGCTCCGTCGTATATCTGCGCATGATCAACCTGGCTGAATACCGCATGCCGCCGCTGGCAAGTAACCGCGTCGATACCGCCGGGGCATCGGTCATAAGCGAGTGGATCACCAGCCTTTTGCCGACACGGGTTATAGCCAGACCATCGGCGTCTTTGCCCGACATGGTCGAATTGACGGCATCGCCCAATCCTTTCAACCCCACCACGCAAATCAGCTACACGGTACCCGCGCTGGCACGTGTAAAACTGGAAATCTACGATATCCTCGGACATCGTCTGAACCAGCTTGTTGACCGCCAGCAAAATCCCGGGCGCTATACCATTGGCTGGGATGCGGTGGACGCCCACGGCTCGGATGTAACAGCAGGGGTTTACTTTTACCGGTTGTACATGCAATTCGACGACCGTTCACGGGCACCGGTTACCCAAATCAAAAAACTCATATATATCAAGTAGGAATTTTACCTACATCTGGCCTATTCTTAACACACTTTTTTGTGTCTTTTAATCTGTATCCGGGCTGTCCGATAACCCTATAAGGAGTAATTATAAACAGGACAGCCTTTTATGATTGTTACACAGGCTTTTGACGAACTAGACATTTTACTTGCCTCCTTGTCTTCAGCGCTGATCAGGGTTGATGCAAATGACATTATCCAGCGCTGGAATCCCGCGGCTGAACATATTTTTGGAATTCCCGCCGGCAAAACAATCGGAAAACCTTTCCTGGCTTGCGGCATCGACTGGAACTGGGTTGAAATATTAACGCGCATTGATGAGTGCCGCGATTTCGCCATGCCCACGCGCTGGGAAGATATTCGTTTTAAGAATGCCATTACCGGCACCGACGGCTTCTTGATCGTTACGGTCAACCCGGTGCAGATTGATGACAAGGGCCATAACGGCTTTTTTCTGCTGGCCCAGGATATTACCCAGAAAAAACACCTTGAAAGCCAGCTTAATACCAGCAGCAAGCTAGAATCAATTGGCGAACTGGCAGCGGGCATAGCGCACGAGATCAATACGCCCATACAATATGTCGGTGATAATACGCGTTTTATCAAGGATGCTTTTGGCGATCTGACAAAACTGATTTCCGCCTGTACCCGGCTAAAAGAGGATTTTGACGTGCAGGGAAACTGCACCGCCGCCGTTGAAAAAATCGAAACCTTGCGGGAAGAACTGGATGTGAGCTACCTGATGGAAGAGATACCCCTTGCCCTTGAGCAGACGCTGGAGGGCGTGGATCGCGTTGCCCATATCGTAAAGGCAATGAAGGAGTTTTCCCATCCGGGTACGAATGAAAAAACGCTTAGCGACATAAATAAGGCAATAGAAAATACCGTCACCGTTACGCGCAACGAATGGAAGTACGTGGCAGATATGGAGCTGGATTTAAAGAATGATATGCCGCCCGTACCGGCGCTTATTGGCGAACTGAACCAGGTATTTGTAAACATGATCGTTAACGCCGCCCATGCCATTGCCGCAAAAAAAGGCGAGAAGTCGGAAGAAAAAGGGAAAATCCGCATTGAAACCGCGGTAAGAAGAAAGCACGCTGAAATCCGTATCAGCGATGACGGCTGCGGCATTCCCGTCCAAAACCTGGATAAAATTTTCAACCCTTTTTTCACGACAAAGGAAGTGGGCCGTGGTTCCGGCCAGGGTCTGGCGATTTCCTATAATGTTATTGTAAAAAAACATAGCGGTGAGTTAACGGTCAATTCAAAGGTGGGTGCCGGATCTACTTTTGTAATTCGTTTACCACTGGAAGGAAAGTAAATGAGCAATTTGTCGATTCTTTTTGTGGACGACGAGCCCAACACGCTGGAAGGCCTTAAGCGTACCTTCCGGCCGATGCGCCACAAGTGGGATATGCATTTTGTGGAAAGCGGAAAAGATGCGCTGGCTGTTTTACAGCAAAAACCGTTCGATGCTGTCGTATCGGATATGCGTATGCCCAACATGAATGGCGCCGAGCTTTTGCGTAGCATTTCCAATACCTATCCCGAAACCGTCCGGATTATTCTTTCCGGACAGGCCGACCAGGAAGATATCCTTAAAACCATCGGGCCTTCGCACCAGTATCTGAGCAAACCCTGCGATACGGATTCGCTGAAGCTTATCCTGGACCGCGCCTTTAAGCTGCGCGATTACTTGGCGGACGAGAACCTGCGGCGGTTGACCTCGCAGGTTAGGCAGTTGCCCAGCGCCCCGCGTCTGTTTATGGAGCTTATGGATGCCATCAAAGATCCCGACGTTTCGATCCATACGATCGGTAAAATAATTTCCAAAGACATCGGGATGACGCTGAAAATTCTCAAAGTTGTGAATTCGGCTTATTTCGGTATTTCGCGCAAGATAAACACAGCCGCGGAGGCGGTGAGCTATCTTGGGCTGGACATTATAAAAAGCCTCGTTTTATCGGTACAGTTGTTTTCACAGTTTGACCAGAAAAAAGCCCACGGCCTCTCTTTTGACGCCATTTTCAGCCACAGCCTGAAAACAGCCCATTTTGCAAAGCTGATTGTAGAAGCGGAAAGTAATGACAAGCTGCTTGCCGGCAGCGCCTTTATTGCCGGCATGATCCATGATGCGGGAAAGCTGGTTCTGGCCGAGCATCTGCCGGAAAAATACAGCGAGGTGATGAGAGATGTTCAGCAAAACGGTCGCGATATCTGGCTGGCGGAAAAAGACGTGTTCGGCGCCGACCATGCGCATGTAGGTGCTTACCTGATCGGTTTGTGGGGTTTCCCCAATCATATTGTGGAGGCTCTGGCTTTTCATCATGAGCCTTCAAAATGTTTTCATGGCACGTTTGGGCCGCTGACGGCCGTTTACGTGGCCAGCGCGATCAGCTACTGCAAAGATGAGCTTGAGGCACAGGAATGTGCGCAACGGCTTAATCATGACTATTTAAGCGGTACCGGGAAACACGACCGCCTGGAGCAGTGGATTGAATTATGTATGAATGCCAACCCGGAGGAAATCGAATCTTGAACAAGAATGTATTATTTGTAGACGATGATGCCAACCTGTTACAGGGTATAAAAAGAAGTCTGCGCCAATCGTTCAGAGTACATACCGCTTTGAGCGGTGACGAAGGTTTAAAGGTTATTGAAGAAAAAGGACCCTTTCCGGTTATTGTTTCCGATATGCGTATGCCTGGGATGAACGGCGCGCAGTTCCTGGCCAAAGCGCGTGGGATGGCGCCTGAAACCGTGCGCGTTTTGCTAACCGGCCAGGCCGATTTTCAGGATGCCATAGCGGCGGTGAATGACGGGCATATCTATCGCTTTCTGACCAAACCGGCTCCCGCCGAAATGCTGGAAAATGTGCTAAATGACGCCATCCGCCAATACGAACTGATCACCGCGGAAAAGACGCTGCTGGAACAGACGCTTAAGGGCAGCATCAAAATGATCGTGGATATTCTGTCCATCGTTAATCCCGATGCCTTCAACCGTGCCATCCGCATCCGTAATATGGTGAATAAGATCGCCCGCCGCATGAAAGCACCCAAAGACTGGAGAATGGATGTTTCAGCGATGATGTCACAGATTGCTTTCCTGGCGGTGCCCAAAGATTTGCTGGACAAAAAGCTGGCCGGCACACCGCTGCTCAATAACGATCGGCTGTTGCTTAACAAGCAGCATAAAACGGCACTGGAGCTTTTGGGCAACATACCGCGTCTGGAAGAGATCTCCAATATTTTACTGTACGCCGAGCAGCCTTTCGCGCGGGAAAAGAGCAACATGCCGCTGCAAGGCAAAGAAATGCCGTTGATTGCCCGCATTCTTAAAGTAGCCGATGACTTTGATTCGCAGCTGGCTACCGGAAAAAATGAAAAGCAGGCTTTCCAGGCCATGCAGTTCCAGAGTTACTGGTACGACCCGGATGTGTTAAGCGCGCTGAAGGCTGTTGTGATGAATAACGATGTTGAAAAGCGTGCCCACGTCGTTACTGTTGACGAGATTCAGGAAGGTATGGTCCTGGCACAGGATGTTTACACCAACAAGGGGTCACTGCTGATACCGGAGAACCAGGAAATAACGCCGATCCAGAAGATGCGTCTGCGCAATTTTTATGAGGCAGGTTTCATCACCGGAAAAATCAAAATCATCGTTGAGGCAAAAGCAGAAGATCTGCAATACAGCTGATCTCAGGTAACCGTATCGCGCCGGCCGTCAATCTGTTCATAAAGCTTTTTTGTAACGATCGTTTTTATCTGACTGATGGCCAGATATATGTCGCTAAAGCGTGTATAAAGCGGCGCAATCCCCAGACGAATAATGTCCGGTTCCCGAAAATCCGGTATAAACCTGTACTCCCCGCCCAGCCCATCGATCATCGCTTTGTTGATGCGGTAACCTTCTTTGTGGCGCAATGCCAGGTGCGAGCCATGGTGGTCCGCTGCCGTGGCGATTTCAAAGCCCTCTTTTATTAACCATTCTTCGCATAATGCACGTGCGTATTCCATCTGCAGCTTTGCTTTCCGCCAGATATTTTTTATGCCTGCTTCCAGAATAATATCGACCGCTGTTTCTACCGTGCATAAGCTGAGTATGCCAGGTGTTCCGGCGGCAAACCGATCGATGCCTGGTGCAGGCTTGTAATCCCGTTCAAAGGCAAACGGACGGGCATCTCCAAACCAACCCCAAATCGGCGACAGTATTTTTTCCTGCAGATCGTGTCGCACAAAAAGAAACGCCGGCGCACCCGGTCCGCCGTTCAGGTATTTATAGGTGCAGCCCACGGCCATATCGGTATTACAGCCATTTAAATCGACGGGCACAGCACCGGCCGAATGGCTGAGATCCCAAAGCACGAGGACTCCTTTTCGATGGGCTGCTTCGGTTAGCTTTTGCATATCATGCCGGAAAGCGCTTTTGAAGGCCACGTGGCTCAGCGTAAGTAGAGCCGTGTCTTCATCCAAAGCTTCTACCACCGCGCGGCTATCAACGGAAAGTCCGTCTTTCGAGTCAACAAGGTGGATTGTATGCCCGGCGTTCAGCGTTTCCGCGGCGCCCTGTAACACATACAGATCGGAAGGAAAGTTGAGCGTATCACTCACGATTTTGTGACGACCCTTTTGCAGACCCAGCGCAGCCACGATCAATTTGTAAAGGTTAACCGACGTGGAATCGGCCACCAGCACCTCGTTCTCCTGTGCGCCAACAAGCTTTGCGATTTTTGCCGCCGTGCGTTGCGGAAGGTCGATCCAGCCTTCATTCCAGCCACGGATCAGCCGTTCGGCCCATTCGATACCGGCCACCTGCTGCAGCCTGCGATGGGCCTCCAAAGGCATGCGCCCCAGACTGTTGCCGTCCAGGTAGATCAGCTTCTCCTCGCCGTGAAAAAAACGACGCCGGAACGGCGCCAGCGGATCTTCATTATCACGTTTTTCGGCGTAGGCCCTGTCGAAAATATTTTGCATAACCCGTCCTTTTTGTGCTGGATAAAAATATTAAATGGTTTAGATTATTTCCATAATGTGGGAGCGCTAATGAACGGATTATTTGGCTGGTATGAAAAAGAGAGTCGGGCAGGAAAAGCCGACCTGCTTAAACAATACGAAATGAGCTTGCCGCCAAAGCATATTTTGTCCTTTGAAACATTTAAAGAAAGAAAAACTTGTCTCGGCCTTTCACGACTCAATTATGGTGAGTTGATAAAAAGCGTTGACGGCCGATTTGCGATTGCTGTGTATGGCGCCGCTTACGACGAACAGCATCGACAACTTAATACGATTCAGTTAATAAAAAGGCTTTCAGGCGCTCATAAGCCAAGTGAAGCATTAGCCGGATTGAACGGGTGCTTTTGTGGCGCTCTGTTTAATATTCAAAAAGACCGGCTTTTTCTGTTTACTGATCCATTTGGCAACTTGCCGATTTATTACAATGTCAACCAAAACTCCCTGTATTTTTCGTGCTATTCTCAACCTCTGCGAGAAAATTTGAGCGGTAGCGATTGGGATGAAACGGGACTGCTTCAGTATTTGACGCTGGGCTTCGGGATAAACGGACGGACATTTTATCGCGACATTAGGCGTATTCCCGGTGCAACCCTGTTAAGCTTTGATGTCGAAGGGCTCCGGTTGATCGGGTATCGATCATATACGCAGAAAAGGGAAAAGCAATCATTTTCAAATGTTTACCAGATTATTCGTGATGATTTAAGATGCTCGGTTCAAGGAAAAGCAAAAAACGCTAAGAAGGTCGCGAGCGCTTTGACGGGGGGATACGATAGCCGTGTGACATGGGCCATTTTGAAGCATTGTGGTATGCAGCACCGGGCATTGGCTCATACGCATGGTTTAAAGGATTCGCGCGATATGACAATAGCTGCAAAAATATGCAGGCGCTTTGGGCTTGAACACCTGACGATCCCTTTTGACGAGGCATTGCTTGACAGTTTGCCAATGTTATGGCAACAAACGGTGGAAGAAGGTGAAGGCCTCTTGCCTGCCGCATTGGCCCATGCCCTGCATACCTGGCGAACTGTGGCCAAAAACGCAAATACGATCCTTGACAGCCATGGCGGTGCGCTCTACCGCAGGCAGGTAATGAAAGGCGCTGCCCGCTTTATTGACATGCGAGTTCCCCTGGCACCGCAATTTTTGCCCTGGTTTAGCACGGGACTGGAAAAAAGCACTGTTACCAGTAAGACAATCGCCCAAAAAATGAAACAAGCCTGCCTGCCTGAGTTGGAAGAGTTCTTACAACAAAAGCTTGCTTTGAGCGATATCGGCCAGACCATCGATGCTTTCTATCGCGACCAGATCAGCGTACATAAATATAGTGCAGCCGCGGCCGTACAAACCCGTTATATACATTTTGAACATCCTTTTTTAAGCGATCGCTCTGTTTTGGAACTAAACCGCCTGGATGATAAAAGCAAAAAACGACAGCTCATTTATCGCCGGATGATCAGTGATTTTTGGCCGGAATTGAAAAATTTCGGTTTGGAAAATATGGGTCTGCCGGCACCGTATCGCGGTTTTACGTTTTGGCGCTATGGACCCATGGCCTGGGAAAAAGCACTTTCATATTTGCCGGAAACTATCCATAAGAAATTGACATTGCGCCGTTTTGTAAGCAATTACGATCTTTTCTTTTCGATGCACGCGGATTTTGTAAATGAAGTTTTGCTTCAGCCGCATACATTGTTTTTCGACTTATTTGAACGTGATGTATTAGAGAAACAGTTGATGGAAGAGTCTCTAAACGTGTCCATCATGAGTAGCTTGCTGACCTTTAAAATGTTTCTGCACCGCTTCCATCCTACAGCGTAAAAGCATAAGAAAGCCTTAACCAGATGCCGTTGCCCGTGCTGCCGAACTCGCTGGTCTTTGCCCCATCCGTGGTAAAAGCTATAAAAAACAGGTCCAGGTTGGTGGCCACGGACCAGGTGACCGATGGAACGGCAATGAAAGAACCATCATACGGATTATGCAGCGCGAAGAGTGAAAGACGCCACAAAGGGTGCGGAGGGTAGGAGATTTCATAATAGAACGACGCCCGTGCCGGGGAAAGCAGGCCCACCGCTGGCGCCGTGAACGCGTAGAGCGCGGCATTTTTGGTTACGCCGAGGCTGTTGTAAAGGGCTTCGGCGTGGATATAGAGTCCGCTGCTCCAGGTGTAATCGGCAGAAAGTACGGCGCGTACGTTGTCCTTGCTGCCGCGCTTTAACCCGGGGAAAGCCTGCGCGGCATCGCTTTTGGTCCATAGCAGCTCGCCGCGGAACCCGGCCCCGGCAATATCCCCGCTGAAGGCGCCGCCTGCAAACGGCTGCCCGCGTTGCTTGCCGCCGATCGCATAAAAATCATAAGCATTAAAATTGCTTGACCACATTAAAGCGAAGGCGCGCTGCTGTTCGTCCGGCGCGGGTACAGCCACCGCCTCCAGCCGGCTTACCGGCGAGGTGAAATACTGCAGGCGCAGGGCGTCGCTGCCCGGTCTCTCCTCGTAATCAAAATCCAGAACAGAGTAGGGGTTAAACAGGTCAGTGATGTTCCAGACCAGGGCCGTACCCCAGGCCACGCGCTGCCGTCCGGCCGTTACCTGCCAGTTGCCATGGATGTAATCAAAATAAAGCCGGTCTATTTGGGCATGGCCAAGAGACGAGGATGACTTCCACAGTCGGGCATCGAAATCGTCAAACGGGTAGCTTGTGGCAATGAAATTTTCATAGCCGGGGATATTTTCCACCGAGCCGCCATAAAACGCGCGGGCGCGCAGTTCCAGGGCACCGGTCAGTCCGTCAAGCGGATACCAGCGGTTGTTGAGCCGCGCGTGCAGGGTGTGGTCGCTCAGCTTTTCGGCGGTAAAAAGTGGTGCTTCCGTGTAAGAGTAAAGGTACTTGATGTAGCCGTAGCTTTCCCACGCGGCCAGTTGTCCCCATGCCGCCGTTTGTAAAAATAAAAGCAGGGCGATTGTTTTCAGGGTGCGCATCAGTTTTGGGTTTTATCCTGCTTAATTTTGCCGTCTTCCAGCGTTACCACGCGCCGGGCCCGTTTGATGACACGCGGATCGTGCGTACTGAAAATGAAGGTGATGTCGTGTTTTTGGTTCAGCTCTTCCATAATGTCCAGCAGCGCTTCCGCCGATTCCGTATCGAGGTTGGCGGTGGGTTCATCGGCCAGCACAAAAGCAGGTTTGGATGCCAGCGCCCGGGCAACGGCCACCCGCTGTTGCTGCCCGCCGGAAAGCTGTGAGGGCCGGTTGTGTAGCCGTTCTCCCAGACCCACATCCTCCAGCAGTTGGGTGGCGCGTTTACGGCGCTCTTCCTTGGAAACCCCCTGCAGCAGCATGATGAATTCCACGTTTTCCAGCGCCGTCAGAACCGGGATCAGGTTAAAGGCCTGGAAAACAAAACCGATGTTCTGCAGCCGGAAATCAACCAGCTTTGAGGACGACATGGAGCTGATGTTTTTCCCGGCTATGGCGACGTTGCCTTCCGTCGAGCCGTCCAGACCACCGATGATGTTGAGCAGTGTTGTTTTTCCCGAACCCGAAGGACCGACGATGGAGGTGAACTCCCCCTTTTCCACATGCAGGTCGATGCCGCGCAGGGCGTGCACCGGTACCGCCGTGGTGTTGTAGGTTTTTGTAATGCTGTTTATATCAATCAGGGCCATTGTGTTGACTCCGTTTTAAATTTTTCATCTTTATTATCATCGCTCTAGACCCCGGCGCGAGACCGGGGTGACAAGGAGCGTTGTCATCCCGGTTGGTGTTTTTTCCACACCGGGATCTTAAGCGGCAACATGTGACACCCCTTCGGGGTTGTACTTTTTTATGTGCTGCTGTTTGCTATAATCATTTTATTCCTTTGGGATTAGTTTATTGTTATAGCCAAATCCCAGCCTGTCATATCGAATTCCCGCAGGGATGAGATATCCTGGAGCGTCATGTGCTGGGATCTCTCCGGCATACACCGGTCGAGATGACAGGTATGCTACTTGTCTTCCCGGCCTGTCCCGATGCTTTTTTATCGGGGTTGGCATTTTTAACAGAGGGATCTCTGCCGCTGATCAAGAACATGAGCATGATTGCCCCGAACACCTTTTCCGATCACGATAGCGAAAGCGATTTCGATCACTTGAACCTGAACATCTGAAAACTTGAATACCTTAACACTTTAACACTTTAACACTTTAACACTTTAACACTTTAACACTCCAAAACTCCAACACATCAATACATCCTTATCGCTTCGGCGGGGCGCAGGTGCGTGGCTTTCCAGGCCGGCATCAGTGAGGAGATCAATGCCGCTACAAAGATCATTACGCCTACACCGGCATACATATTGGCCGGCAAATAGGGGTACAATGTGCTGGCGATGCCAAAGCTTTCCATGCCCGCGGCAAAGGCCGTTAACGGCAGGCCGTAGGTGTTGAACCAGACGATGGTTAGCGAACCAAGCGTCATGCCGATGATGCCGCCGCTGATGGCAAGCAGGATTGTTTCAACGAGGATCAATCCGAACAGCCGCAGCTTGCTCATACCGATGGCGCTGAGAATACCCAGCTCGCGGATGCGCTCCATAACCGACATCAGCATATTGTTGGTGATGCCGAAGAGCAGGGCAAACAGAATGATCGCCACAAACAGGTAGGTAAACGCCTTGACCGATGTGGCCATAAACGCCAGCCCCGGTTCCAGTTCCTTCCAGCTTTTTACGGACAAGTGTTCCAGCCGTGCCTGCCAGGCGGGGACCATTTCTTCTACATCGCGGGCGCTGTGCAACCTTACGGCAATCTCGTGTATAGCCGGCTCCGAAAGTCCCAACACGCGCGTCAGATCATCGCGCTTTATAAAAACGCTGGTCTCATCAAACATGGTGGACTCCGTATGAAACAACCCGACGATACGCCCGGCCAGGTAAACAATTTCACCATCGGTGCCCTGGAAACTGAGCACAACTTTGGAGCGCAGACGCAGATTGAGCCGCCCGGCCAGTTTGGCGCCCATCACCAGGGCGTTGCGCTTCTGCTCCTTAAAAAATCCCCCCTCGCGGATATAAGCAGTAAGCTGCGTGGCAAGCGATTCCGCCTCTGCGTCTACTCCAAAGATTTGTACACCATAAGCATTGGCAGGTGATGAAGCCATCCCTTCAAGCACCGTGCGAGCCGTAGCCGCCTTGATGCGGTCGTCGCCGGCGAGAGAATCGAGAATGGCAAATGGTTTGTTTAAAGAATGTTTTAAAAGCGGATCGTCCATGTACTGCGGGTCATGAATCTGAAAATGGCCCATGTTGCGGTCGATCGCCGAATTGACCATCGATTCACCCATGCCCATCATGAAGGCGCCGGAAAAGAGGCCGCCCCACATCCCGCTGGCGATTGCCATCAGCACAACGACACTGCGCTTTTTATTGCGCCAGATATTTTTCCAGGCCAGACTAAGCAACATTGCAATCTCCTATTTGCGCAGCGCTTTTACAGGCTGCAAACGGTTTATGAACAGCAGCGGATAGATGGAGCAGAGCAGGGCAATTCCCAGCACCACCAGCGACTGGTAAAGAAAAATACCGGGATCGGCGCTGAACGGCAGAATCGGTTCCAGGCCCAGCACTTCCCACTGGAAGGCCATATCGCCGGAGAGCCGGATAGGATTGTTTTTAAAATAGACGGTGATCGGGATGCTGCCCGCTATACCCAGCAGGGTGCCCAGAAAAGAAATAGCGATCGATTCCAGGATGGAGATGGCCACCATGCGGGATTTGCGCATGCCCACGGCGTTTAGAATGCCCCATTCTTTTTCACGCTCGGCGGTCATCATCATAATGGTGCCGAATACGCCAAACGCGATCACCAGGTAGAGAATGCCGATCATGATGATGCCACTGGCGTTATCGATCTCGATGCTTTGCTCCATTTCGGGCATCAGTTCGTCCCAGCTTTTCAAAACCATGTTTTGGGCCATGTGCTGCTGCAAAGCGGCTCGCGCGGCTTCCAGGTCACGAATGTTGTCCAGCATGACGGCCACGCTTGTCACGCGTCCCGGCGCTACAAAAACCCACTGGGCGTAATCCAGCGGCAGAAAAACCATAGCGTTGTTAAGCTGCGGGAAGGGTAGTTTTACCAGCCCCTTTACCGGTACTTTGGCGGCCGCGGTCATTCCCTGGTAGCCGCTGCCATAAAGGACTACCGTATCGCCGATTGCAACGTTCAGACGGTCGGCCAGTCCTTCCGCAAGAATGGCGCTGCTGTCACCGTCGGCGATCCATTCACCGGCGACCAGCTTTTTATCCACTTCCGTCATTTGCGCTTCCAAATTTGGCCGCGTGCCAACGACCGGCGATACTTTGGTGATAGAGTCCGTGGAGATAAGCGCGTAGCTTTCCAGACGCGGTGTGAGCGACGAAATGGCGCCGACCTCCTGCCAGGCCTGCCAGAGGGTGTCCGCGATGACAATGCTGTTGTTCAGCGAGCGGTTTTCCCAATATTCTTCATCCTGTATCTGCAGGTAACCGGTTTGCATTTTCGCCGCCGAATGGATCATATAGCTATAGGAACCGAGTTGCGACGACCGCATCAGGCAGGCCAGGATGACGCCAAAGAAGATCGATGCCGCCACGATGACCGTGCGTTTTTTGTTGCGCCATATATTGCGCCATGCGAATGATAAGTACATGTGCGTGCTTTTGTGCTAAAGTGTTATTGTGTTCAGGTGTTCAGGTGTTCAGGTAATCGAAATCGCTTTCGCTATCGTGATCGAGAAAAGTATTCGGGGTAATCATGATCATGATCATGCTCTTGTTCTTGATCAGCGGCAGAGATCCCGCTGTTAAAAGCGCCAACCCCGATACAAAAGCATCGGGACAGGCCGGGATGACACTCTTACCCATGGCACCAAGGTCTCTTTCTGTTTTAAAACTGCCATCTCGAACGGCGAATGCAGGAGAGACCCGGGCACATGACGCTCCCGGATATCTCACCGCTGCGCGGATTCGATATGACATAAGACAATATTCATAGAACTCTCACCTCACCCGCTTCATGTTTTGCTGCGAGAAAAACGACGGTTCAATCTCTATGTTGAACTCAATTTCGTTGTAAATCATCACCGTTTTCTGGTCCGGTTCATCCAGCGGTATCATCTCCCAGTGCGTGGCAATACGCCGGCCGCCGAGCGTCTGCACCTCCTTGCCGACCATCATTTTAACCTTGTCACCATACTCGTCATAGTACTCTGCCTTAAGCTGGATGTAGCCGTCCACGCTGATCCACATGAGTACTTTCCCCCAGACGACGCCGGCCTCCGGTTTGGGTTTCATATGGATCACGTAGCATTCATAGCCGTTAAATTCTTCTTTGCCCTGCAATGTGTGCTCATAGTCCTGCACTATGGACGATTGCCGGACCAGGTCATCGTTGGTAAAATCCGAACCCATCCACGACTGAAGCATCATCGATGGGGGTATTTTGATGACACGGTCCACCTGCGGCAGGTAGTTCCAAACTTCCTGCTTACGTTTAAGGGTCACCGTGCCTTTATCGCGTGCCGGCGCAGTGATCAGTACCAGGGCGTAATCCGGTTCCAGCGCCCACACCTTCATCTGCATCTCACGCGACCAGTCCGGTTTGATGACTTTCATGGTCAGCTCGGAGTAGCTGCTGTTGGCACGCATCAGCTGGTCCGATTTTTCGACAATCTCCTTTGCGCTTTCCTGTGCCTGTAAGGCAATCGCACTTAAAAAAATTGAAAGGATAATTCGTTTCATATCACTCCTTGCGGATTCCATTTATGATGGTTTCAAAAAGTGTTTGGGCCGTTTGCTCAATATCAAAAAGGGAGGGGTCCATTAACCATTGCAAAGCCAGCCCGTCCATGGCGGCGATAAGGATACCGGCCACCGCCTGCGTATTTACCTGCCTGAACCTGCCCTGTTCAATACCCGTTGTAATAATTGCGGCGATCTCATCGCGGAAGGTGCCGTAGACCGATTTCAGGTCGAGTTGTTCGACAAAGTTGCTGTCCTTGCGGGCGCCCTCCGCCCAAAAGTCCATTATGACGGTTGCAAATTCTGAAGAGCCTTGCAAAAACATTTCAAAAGATGCTTTGATCAGCAAATGCATTTGTCTTTCAGGATCGCTTTCGCGGGTCAGAACGTTTTGCAGTTCCCGCTCGTAGTGTTCAAAGTAGAGGTGGAAAGCGCCGGCAAATATCTCTTCCTTGCTGCGGAAATATTCGTACAGGGTGCCTTTGCCGATACCCGCGGCTTCCGCCAGATCGCTGGCTTTGGTGTTACGGTAGCCTTTTTTCCCGAACACGGTGATCGCGGTTTCAAGTATTTCGCGGCGGCGCTGCTCTTTGTCTACAAGTTTTGGCATAATGTTTTATTTTGACCGACTGGTCGGTAATATAAAAAGCGTTTTTGCAGAAAACAACATGTAAATTGAAAGATTAAAAGATGAAAGAGAAGAAACCGTATGTTATCTCGAATCTCCGAAGGAGTGAGAGGTTAAGAGCAAAAGTATGATTTTCGATCACGATAGCGAAAGCGATTTCGATTACTTGAACACCTGAACACAATAACACAATAACACATCTTACACATTTATCCTTTTATCCGTCCGTTTTCATCCAGGCGCGGATAGGGCAGGCCTTTCCTGCGGTATTCGGCGGCGAGACGCGGGTAGCCCATTTCAAAAATCATTCGGTCGATTGTTTCACCGTCAAAGCGCGGCTTGGTGTAGAGGCCCGCTTCAAAGCGTTGGCGTTGTGCTTCGTACAAAACGATCGCCGTGGCGACGGAAACGTTTAACGATTGCACCATGCCGTACATGGGGATAATGATGCTGTCATCAGCCCGGCTGACTGCTTCGGCGCTGATGCCATCCAGCTCCTGGCCAACGACAATCGCTGTGGGCTGTGTGTAATCAATGGCGCGGAAGTCGAGGGCTGCCTTTGAAAAATGCGCGGTCAGCAGGCGGAATCCTTCGCGGCGCAGATATCCGTAAGCCTCCTCGATATTTTCATGGATTTTTACCGGCACCCAGCGCCCGCTGCCGCTGGCCGCACCGGAACGCAACGTAAGTTTTTCCAGCGTCGTAATGGCGTGAATACCCGGGATACCCACCGCGTCGCAGGTGCGGGCAATGGCCGCCAGGTTGTGGGCTTTGTGCACGTTTTCCATCAACACGGTCAAATCCGGCTGGCGATAGCTGAGCATGCGTTTCAATTTTTTGTAGCGTTCAGGCGTCATGGGCGGCTCGTTGATTTATGGGATGGATCAATTATATAAAGTTTTTCCAAAGGGGCAATAGAAGAGTGTGTTAAAGTGTTTGTGTGTTAGAGTGTTAATGTGTTCATGAGCTTGGGTCATGATCGTGCTCCTGATCGTGATCTTATTCTGCGGGTTGGCGGCCGGCGCATCACATGAATTTTGCGTTGCTAATATGACTTACTCATTCTTCAAATTATCCATTACGCCGCCGGCAGTGGGATTAAACAGGGGCCAGATGTCGTATCCTGCGCTGGCGAGGCCTTTAGCCGTCCACGTGTTGCAGGTGTTGCAGGCGTAATAATCGCCGGTGGCTCTGAAAAAGCGGCTGCGGCCGTACAACCCTTTGCCCAGATCGGCGATGCCCGAATCTGCAATCTGGAAACTGTCGGCCAGGAAACGTAGCAGCCGTTGGTGTTCATTTGTGGTCAGTTCAAGCTCCACGATGGCGTTGGCCGGGAAGAATGTCATCGGGTTTTTCTCAATTCCTACAACGTGCATCACGGCGGAGGTGGGCCAGAGCACGGCTTTTGCTTTCATCCAGAAGGTGGTCTGCCGGGCGCGGTAAAACTCCTCATCGCCCCAACCCAGCTCATAATAATCAAATTCACCCAAATGCTTTTTCAGACCGGGAATCAGGCTGTCCAGCCCGGCGGCCCTTACGATGATACTGGTATGCCAGCCGTTGTCGGCGACCCAGGCTTTTTGCGTGGCTTGCAGCGAATCGTCGCGGGAGGCATCTCCGGTTACGGCGTGCGGACGGTAGGAGCAGCTCAGCAGCAGCGCGCTAACAGCGAAAAAAAGCGTACAGCGTTTAAAGACGATCGTAAATTTTTGCATGCTTAAATATAAGGCAGGCAGCACAATTTCGCATGGTGGGCGGCCTATTCGTCCTCGGCGTTTTTTGCCAAATGCGTTAACGGCAGATAGGTGGTCTCTTTTAGCGTGGAAAGGGCGATGCTGGTAGTGGTGTTGATAGCGCCTTTCCATTCGTGCACTTCGCGGATGGTCTTTTCCAACTGCTCCATGCTGCCGGCACGTACTTTAAGCAGGTAGGTGCCCTCCCCTGTTATGTAATGGCACTCCTGGATGAACGGATTTTTCCCTGTCAGTTTCCCGATTTCTTCCTGTTTGGTTTGCAGGTCCGTTGTGACGGTGACAAATGCGGTGATCTCCAAACCCAGTCGGCGGTTATCCAGCGCGGCATGGATGCCCTTGATGTAACCGAGTTCTTCCAGCTTGATCAGCCGCTCGCTGATGGTGGGCAGGGAAGCACCGACCATTTCAGCCAGCTCGTTGCGCTTGGCTCGGCCGCGTTCCTGTAACACTTCCATAATCGTAATATCGATCTTGTCAATTTTGTCGCGATGCATGGCTACCTGCTTTTCAGTGAAGGGTTAACGGTTTCTCAAAGGTAATTTAGCACGGCCCGATCATACTGCAAAAACTTTCGCTATGTTTTAAGCTTATAAACGAATCTTTGCAGAGTAAAAAATTATGCTAAAACAGCCGGGAGACCTAAATAGGTAAATAATATTTGACAAACCTCTAAATAATATTTATAATCAGCGCTCACTTACGTAATTAAATAATACATTTCATGGCTTTATCCGCAATTCTTTAAGTATTCCGGATTGTATGCTTTAAAAATGGAGGTTATATGCTTCGTTGGTTCTTTCTCTTAATTATGCTTATGCCCGTGGCCGGTTGGGCGCAGGACGCGGAAGTATCGGCGGAGATGTTCGCCGTCAATAACACATGGATGCTGGTGGCCACTTTCCTGGTGTTTATCATGCACCTGGGCTTTGCCACGCTGGAGATCGGACTGACGCGACAAAAAAATACGGTCAACATCCTGTTTAAAAATACGGCCATTGTGGCCATTGGCCTGCTGACCTACGCGGTGATGGGTTTTAACCTGATGTACCCGGGTGATTTCATTTTGGGGCAATGGTTTGGCTTTGCCGGTTTTGGCATCGCCACGGACGCATTGGGCATAACCGCCGCCTACAATCCCGGCTACACCTATTGGACGGATTTTCTTTTCCAGGGCATGTTCGCCGCCACGGCGGCCACGATTGTTTCCGGGGCTGTCGCCGAGCGCATCAAGCTGGAGAGTTTTCTGCTTTTTACGTTGATTTACGTGGCGCTGGTCTATCCCTTTCTTGGTTCCTGGAAGTGGGGCGGCGGCTGGCTGGACGGACTCAATTTTTATGATTTCGCCGGGTCGACGCTGGTGCATTCCGTTGGCGGCTGGGCCGCGCTGGCCGGTGTGATCGTTCTGGGGCCGCGGCTGGGCAAATACATGAATGGCAAGATCCGCCCGATCATGGGTCACAGCATGCCGCTGGCCACGATTGGCGTGTTTTTGCTGTGGCTCGGGTGGTTTGGCTTTAACGGCGGTTCGGTGCTTTCCGCCGATCCCGGGCTGGTTTCATTGGTGTTTGTAACGACAACGCTGGCCGGTGCTTCGGGCATTATCGGCGCGATGATCACTACCTGGTCGGTGCAAAAAAAGCCCGATCTTTCCATGGTGCTTAACGGCTGCCTGGCAGGTTTGGTTGGCATCACCGCCGGGGCCGATGTGGTGAGCGTGAACGCGGCCATGTTTATCGGGCTGGTGGCCGGGGTACTGGTGGTGCTCTCGGTTATCGCCATCGATAAGCTTCATTTGGATGATCCCGTGGGCGCTATCTCCGTGCACCTGGTTTGCGGTGTCTGGGGAACGCTGGCGGTAGGCATTTTCAGCAGCAGTGCCGAACACACCATTTTGACGCAGCTCACCGGGATTGCTTCCGTTGGCGTCGTGGCATTCCTGGCGGCCTTTGTATTGTTTTGGAGTATTAAAAAGACAATGGGCCTGCGTGTAAGCGAAATGGAAGAGATGCAGGGTCTGGACATCGGCGAGCACGGGATGGAAGCTTACGCCGGATTCCAGGTATTTACCACTGAATAGCAGAGGAGAAATCTAAAATGAAATTGATTGTAGCTTACATAAAGCCGGAGCGCCTTAACCTGGTGAAAAAGTCGTTGTTTGAGCGCAATGTCTTCAAAATGTCCGTGACCAACGCGCTGGGCTGCGGGCAGGAACACGGCTACCACGAAGATTACCGCGGCGCCGGTATGGAGGTGGACCTGCTGAAAAAAGTGCGTCTGGAGATCGCCGTAAACGAGGCTTTTGTGGAAAAGGCTGTTGAAGGCATCATTGAAGGGGCGCGCACCGAATCGGTAGGTGACGGTAAGATTTTCATCTCCGAGTTGCAGGAGTGTATCCGTATCCGCACTGGGGAAACCGGCGAAGTTGCCATTGGCTGAAGAGACACATCAAAAAGATTTCACCATGAAGAACATGAAGAGCTTGAAGGGAAGAAAAGTAGAAACGAAATATAGCTGTCATCTCGACCGGATGTGAGAGATCTGGGAGTGCGCCGTGGCTTTAGTTGGCACCGGTTACATCCTGGATCTCTCACTCCTTCGGAGGTTCGAGATGACAGCATTAAACGTAGAGACGCAACATCTTGCGTCTCTTTTTTATTATGGGTGATCACATCCCCAGCAGCGGCAGCGTTTTAACCTTATGATAACTCAAAGCCGCGGTGATGCACTTTTTTAGCTCAGTTTCGGGAACGGCGTCCTCCATCTGGAAGATAATGGCGCGGTCGCCTTCAAACGTAAACAGGTCGCCATAGACCTCTTTGAAGGTGGGTACCAGTTTGCTGGTGCACTTGAAATAGATGGCGTATTGTCCGGGCGTCTTTTTCTTCCAGTCGATGCGGACGGTGCTGCCGTGCTTGGCCAAATAACTGGGTTCGCCCCATTTCAGCGTCTCTTCCAGCACGGACAGTCCGGCGATCGCCTGTGCGGCTTCCAGTATCAGCCGGCGCAGGTTTTCAATTTTTTCGCGCGCGGCATCGGGGTAGTTGTTGAATACAGATTTAATTTCGGGGTGTGTTTTTACGCGTAGCTTTCGCATTGGATTTTATGAGATTGTCTGTCCTTTGCCATTGTGTGTTTATGCTAATTACAATAAGTATAGGGATTGCCACAAAGTAGATTGGATCTTATCCAACCAATTACAAGCTCATCATTATCTAAAGTAAGCTTCACCTTCGCCCAATCCCCTTTAAAAGTTACCAACTGTATGATTTTCATTCCTGTCCAAGAAGCAGCTATTGTTGAATTGCTATCGGGTTTCTGATAAATATTCATTGAGTTGTCGAGATTTCCTATCCTTGCAGCAGTTACTGAGCCATATATCCAGCCCGAAATTGTTTCAGGATAATTAAGCGTTTCAATTCTGAACCATTCTTGATTTACTTCCAAGACGTTAAACATAATAAAAAGCTCGTCATTAGGATTATTTTTTATTGTGTATAAAATCTTTCCATTTGGCGTCTCACAAATAATGGTTCCAGATGTATCAGAATCATTTAAGAACACTTCTCTATTGTCAAAATGACTAGTTTGAGACCAATTGAAAATAAAAATTATTAATAAAATTAATACAGTGAAGTTTATTTTTTTCATAAAGCTTTTTTAAAATAAGGTAAAAATAATCAGCCTTTTATATTCGCTTACTTCCTCAAAATCTTTTCCATGGCTTTACCGCGTCCCACTTCGTCCACAAGCTTATCCATGTAGCGGATTTTCTGCATCAGCGGATCTTCGATGTCCTCGACGCGGTGGCCGCAGATAACGCCGGTGATCTTGGAAACATTGGGATGGATTTGCGGCGCTTCGGTAAAGAAGGTTTCTAAATCGACCTTTTTATCAATTTGCTGCTGAAGCGTTTTTTGGTTGTACCCGGTAAGCCAGCAGATCACCGTATCCACGTCTTCTTTGGTGCGTCCCTTTTTCTCCGCCTTGGTAATATAATGCGGGTATATGCCGGCAAATGACATTTTAAATACTCTTGAGTTGTCCATACAATGTACCTTTGATTGTTTAATTGTTAGTGATTTTTTTAGACGTGTCTAAAATATGTGCAATCGGTTACTCACCCAATAATTCCATTAAACGCTTTTTTGAATGTGCGCACCAGTGGCAGTCATTGCCGGAACCTAATTCAATTGCTTTTTTAAAACTCTCAATCGCATTATCCTTATCATTGAGCAGGTAATAGCCCTCGCCCAATGAATCCCATAGATTTCCGTCGTCGGGGAAAAGCGCGACATTTATTTTTAGTAAGGCAATTCCCCACTCTGTATCTTTATTTTCAGTTATCTGCTTATATCCAATTCTATTTAAGATTGCCTTTTCGTTAATGGATGTTCCTGTTTTATCTTTAATATATTCCTGTAATTGGTGCGCGTTATTGGGTGTATGGCTTCTGACAAAATCAAAAACCAGCTCATAGCTATTTTTTGGAATTGCTTTAGGGGCATAATTCACATCAGAAATCATTGCGGCAATTTCCCATGCCACTTTCTCTGATTGACGGTTTAAGATAACGTTGGACAGTGCTATTACTACAATGTCATCATCCACATATCGAATAAAATCAGCAAAGTATATTCCGTTGCTGCCATTATGTGTTACAATTTTTCTATCGTTTGACGAATTAAATATTGCCCAGCCATATCCATAAAATGAAGTTTTTGAGTCATTCTCCGGAACGTGCGGCATTTCCATTAAACGCTTTGTTTCTTCCGTTAATATTTTGTTTTGTTCCAGTGCAAGATGCCATTTGTATAAATCTTCAACCGTAGAATAAATATCTCCCTTACCGATGCTGTACCAATGTTTTGAAGTAAAAGGCAGATATTCCTGGGTTATGCCCCAATCTCTCCACTCGCCATTCGTATAATGATAAAAGTAGCCATGAGCGAGTTGTTCGCTGTTGAAATCAATACGTTTATAACCGGTGTGAATCATGTTTAGGGGAATCCAAATATTTTCCCGCAAAAAGGTCTCGTATTCTTGTTGCGCGACTTTTTCAATTATGGCAGCCAATAAAATATAATTGGCATTTGCATAAATATGTTTTGTACCCGGCGCGTGCATTAGTTCAGATTGAAAAAATTCGTTCAAAAATTGTCCTTTACTTGCTTCCGTATACCTAAAACCACCTGTCCAGGGTGATATACCGGACGTATGAGTTAGCAAATGATGTATTGTAATGTCTTGTTTGTCAGGGGGCATCCGGGGGAAGTATTTTGAAAGCTTATCAGAAACATCCAGCTTGTTCATTTCCTTAAGCTTCAGAATGGCAGCAGCGGTAAACTGCTTGGTGACTGAACCGATATTGAATACGGTCGCTGACCCGTTGGGTATTTTTTTATCCCTGTCAGCCCAACCATATCCTTTTGCCAGGAGGATTTTACCATCCTTCGCCACAAGAATACTACCGGAGTACCCATTTTCCACGCTAATGCTTAAGAAACTATCAATTCGAGTTTTGAGGGTTTCGCTGTTAAACCGGTTTTGTGTAGTCCCACCAATACATTGAAGTAGCACAACACTTATAATTAGAAATATTTTTTTATACATAAATCATTTTGATTAGTAAAGTTTTATAAAGTTTCTATTCGGATTTGGGCACAGCATTTAGCTTTCAGGATGAAATTTTTAGAACCACATTACCTTTTTTTCTCCCTGTGTCCACATACCTGTGGGCTTCTTGAACCTGTTCCATAGGATACACTTTATCAATGATCGCGGCGTAATGCCTGTTTTTAAAAAGCCCGGACAAAAATTCAAGGTACTCTTTCCGTTCAGCCGCAATGTCATTTCCTTCCACCGTAAAAAACTTACCATGGGGTTTTAAAAGCGAACCGCATTGCTTTTTATTGGTTTTCCCAACCGCATCCAGGATGATGTCGAATTTGCTTGACGCTTTTGTGAAATCTTCCTGGTCATACAGGATGATATGATCTGCTTGCAGTTTTTGTGCAAGTTCTTTTCCTCTTGAACTGCACACAGCCGTTACCGTTGCTCCATAATGCCTGGCAATTTGTACGGCAGCAGCACCCACGGACCCGGTTGCACCATATACCAGCACCTGTGGACTGTTTAACTCTTCTATTTTGCCTTTTCTTAAAAAATATATGGCGGTCTGACCGCCAAAAGGAAGGGCTGCGGCCTCTTCGAATGAAGCGTTTTCAGGCTTGGTTGTAATTGTTTTATTTTCCGGAATACAAACATACTCGGCATGGCAGCCTTGTTTAAAGCCGGTTGTACCATAAACCTCGTCACCTGCCTTGAACTGTGTCGCTTCCTCTCCCGCTTGTTCAACGATGCCAGAAAAAACGACCCCCAAAACGGGTTTTCTGGGCTTTGAAAATCCCAGTACAACACGCATAATGATTTTTAAGAACCCTTTTACCTTTAGCCCCCTGATTCTGACATCTCCCGTATTTACAGATGCGGCAATTATCTTTACCAAAACCTCATTTTTTTTTGGGATCGGCCTTTGTATGTTCCTTATTTCCAAAATCTCCGGCGGTCCGTATTTCGGACAGACGACCGCTCGCATGGTGCTCTTTTGTTGATTCATTCTGATGCTTCCTGCCATTTTATGGGGACTATGCGTGTATGGCGCGTATGGCGTGCATCCCCTCGCGGATTAAGGATTTTGTTTAAGTGAAAATATCCGCGCAAAAGGTAATGTACAAATTTTTAAAAAGGCGGCTTTCTGTAGTTTTTTGTCCATAAGATTGGATTTTATGAGTTAGAATGTATAACCGATTGAGAATTCTCCATAAAACGGGGACATGAATTCATATTCCTTTTCAAATTGGTCAAGTATCGATTCAATAGAGTTGTCAGTCGGATTTGCCTCCCTGTTATTTATATCAATTCCATAGCCCAATGAAAAGACTATATTAAAACCACTATTCCAGACCCAACGTTTTCCTGCGTTCAGTCCAATAGAAAAAGATTTTAGGGTAAGATCGAACTTTTTTGAATTTAGCTTACCACTTCCTTCGTAGATTCTATATCTGGTGTAAGCTCCAAGAAATATAGAATTTATTTCCCCATACAAATACCTCCGGTAATTCACTGTAAAACCTATACCACTTGACTCTATCGAAGCGTCCGTGTAAGTCTCAGGAACATCTTCATAGTCGAAGCGAGCAACAATTCCATCCTGCGGACTAATCAGGTATTCATAGTTAATCGAATAAAATCCGAAAACCGGGGCGATAGGACATATATTAACAGAATGCTTGAATGCACCGAGTGGGGAATGTGATTTGGATGAAGAAAATTCTTCTTCTACTTGAGCAGCTACATTACTGCTTAGGAAAATGCAGATAGATAATACTGTTAAAATTGTTTTCATATTATGAATCCTGGTTGGTTAGACTAAGTTTAAAATGTTATCCCTAAGTAAATCTGCGGCTCAAAAAGAAAGTAGTTTCTCCATTTATCATCCAGCTGCTTAAATCCATCAGGAGCATTGTTGTCAAACATCCAGTACATACAATTAATTTGTGGTTCTATAAAAAATCGTTTTTCCTCACCAAATGCGATATGGTAGCCAAGATGATACGACGTATAAAGTTTAAAATCATTTCCAATTTTTTTACCGTCTAGATCCAAGTAGGTTTGAAATTGCGGTAGAACTTCAACAGTTGCAAATAGTCCTTTCCATAGCATACGCTGGTATGTTATACCTATTCCTATTTCTCGCACATGTCCTGGATAGAATTCACTTTCTGTCTCGAGCTTATCTAAAAGACCATCCCACCATGTGATTCCCATTGGTTGAAACAATCGCCAGGAGGTAAACTTCAAACCTATGATATTTTTATTATCCAGGTTACGTTTTATATGAAGCTCTAAGTGTCGTGTACTTGTTCGATCGTCCCAGGAATCCACGATAAGCCCTTCCGGAACAAAATAAGGTAAACTTACCCTGTACTCATGGGCAACTTCAGTTGCATTACTCTCCGGTGATTTAACCTGAGCAAAAGCACTAAGTGTGCAAAAAAACAAAAAAATTGTAAATAGACTTTTCATGATAATACGACTCCTTTTTTTGAAATTCCGATTTCTACAAAGCCCCTCCCGTTATCGATAGTTCATCTGATAAAGAGGAAAGAAATCATCATCCGATGATTATTTACTCTGCTTTACTGAATTGATGGATGCAAAAGTGGAGTTAAAAGAAAGATGAATCGTCCTGAAATGTAATTTCGGACTTTATAGTGAGATTTGACACCTTTTAAACCAGCTTAAATTTGATTAGACCGCAGCCAGGCTTTCGGTGTCATCCCTTCGGTTTTTTTAAAGTAGGTATTGAATACCGATTTAGAAGTGAAGCCGCTTTCATAAGCTAGCGCTAAAAGGGTAAGGTGGCTATTGGCAGGATTTAGGGCCTTCTCTTTGAAGTTCTCCAAACGAAAACTATTGATGTATTCATTGAAATTTTGGCCAATTTGTTCATTTAGCAACCAGGAAAGCTGGTTACTGCTAATAGTCAGGTTTTCGGCCAGCTCGCGTAAAGTTAAAGATGGCTTTTGAAACCACTTTTCTTCCTTCATTCCCTTTCCTAATATTTCTAAAAGCTTGTCGATTTCAGTAACTGACATCAATGTCTTGGGAGGGTCAATTCGTATTTGTTTTTCGGGATTAGGTGGCAAGAGTTCTACCCCGAAAGCAGCTTGTACTAAATCTTGAAATCGCTTATGCCGGCGCAAGGGTTTAAGGAACGGAATATTCATAAAGTTTATGATTTGACCGGTACGCATCCTGATGTTTTCTTCCAAAAAGTCCAATGCCATTTCGTGTTTGTCCAAATAGACCAACAAAAAAAGTTGCCAGGGAAAAAGCGTTCCCCCGGAATCTTCTTTTATCATTAAGCTAACCCTGCTGATATCAACATCGATCTTTTCTTCCGGATTGACCAACTTGTACAATACTCTGCATTCTTCTGGTCTCTCGGCCAAAGGGGTTTGACCTAAGAAGTCATTTAGCTTTTCGTAATCTTTCGAAAGAATTAAACAAAGTTGTTTTAATGCGATGGAATGTGTGAAATCCGGATTGATGCTCAAAGAGGTCTCTATACATTCTAAAGCTTTCGTGTAGTCTTCGTTTAGATAATAAATATTTGCTTTGGTAAAATAATGGTTCGGAGATAAAGGATTTATTTTTAAAATATTATCAGTATGCCGGTGCGCTTTTTCAAAATAACCTACTGCTGTATACAATTCGCATAAACCTTCTTCTGCTTCCGTATAGGATGGATTCAGCTCTATTGATTTTTGAAAAAATTTATGCCCCTTGATGAAATCCCATTGCCCCCAAAAGGACAATGTCGCTTTACTGAAATACCCTACGTAGGATTGTTTGTCTAAATTAAAACCTTTGCTGAGATCCTCTTCTGACATCTGTAATAAGCCTTTATTATTTCCCCAGGATCCGGCCATTGCATAACAATAAGCCAAACCAAAGTAAGGCAAAGCAAATGAGGGGTCTATCGCTACACACTGTTCATAGAGTTCTATTGCATTTGCGATTCCTTGTCCGTCCCACATTAAATGATGGTAGCGACCTTTAAGATAAAGGTTGTAGGCCTCCATATTTTGTGTAGGCGCTTCAATCAGATGTTCCCGAATATGGAGATGACCAAAATTTTCCCGGATCTGGTCTGCAATGTTTAAACTTATTTCATCTTGTAGTGCAAATATGTCCTCCAAATCCCGATCAAAATTTTTCGACCAGAAGTGAGTGCCGTCATTCGTACTGATTAACTGCGCTGTAATGCGTACCCTGTTTTTGACTTTCCGGATGCTCCCCTCCAAAACCGTACTTACTCCTAACAGATCACCAATGGTTCGCACATCTATATTTTTATTCTTAAACGCAAAAGAGGATGTGCGGGCAATGACTTTCAAGCCCTTCACGGTGGTTAGGGCGTTGATTATTTCTTCGGTAATCCCATCGCTGAAGTATTCATTATCTGGGTCGGCACTCATATTAACAAAGGGGAGAACCGCAATGGATTTATTGGATGATATGGGTATGTGGGTGCTCATTTTCTACTATGTTTTATCGGGGCTTCTACGAACTGACATTGAATTTTCAATGATAGATAAATTTGAAAGTCCAAAAAGTAGTACAATAATTAATTTTTGCTTTTTCATAAGGTAGACAAAATTACACACACCGTGTTGTGGCTAGTTTTTCTTTCTTAAAATTTTCACAATTCGGTTAATTGTAATTTCCGATAAATTCCATTCATAACCTTCAAAATCCGTAGTGTTGATAAATTGAACAATTACAGCATCAATATCTTGGTGATATTCTGCAAGGCTTTGATAGCCGACTACCAAACCTCCATGATTATATTCATAAGGATAGATTTCCTTTTCTCCCTCGTCAAACACCGAACCCTCGTTTAAGGCTCGCAAGAAAATACCAGCATCTTCTGCTGTAGCCAGCATTCCATATTCACGAGCTTTAAAATCTTCGTTATACCCCACATAGTAACCACTCATCACATCTTCTAAATCCACTTCGTTAATTGAAAAAAAGGTGTTTTTAAGGTTAAGGGGTCTCAAAATTTTTTCTTTGATATATTCGTTATGATTGTATCCTAAAACCTTATCCATAATCTTGCGCAGCAACAAATAATTGGTGTTAGAATATTCATAGTCCTTGTCTGGTTTAAAGCTGGCAGGTAAATCTAAGGCAAAATCTAAGGCATTTTTACCATTCTCTTGTTCATCTAACCAATACTCTGGATTATCTGTATAATTAGGAATCCCGGACCGATGTTGAATCATCATTTTCAAAGTGATTTCTTCAGCATTTTCTATTCTGCCTTTTAGTTCCGGTAGATAATCTGTTAGTTTTTTGTCAAATGACAAGCGGTTTTCTTTGACCAACTTGGTGGCCGCCACTGCTGTATAAAGTTTGCTTATGCTGGCAATTTTGAATAGCGAATTTGGGTCGGCTGGAATTTTCTTTATTCTATCTTTCCACCCGCCTGTATAAAATTGGGGTTGTTTTCCCGCTTGGTCTATGTAGACAACCATTCCATCAAACCCATGCCCAATTGCTTCATCTACTTGTTCTTGAATTGTATCAGGTAGGGGTAAAATCCAAGCCTTTACCAATATCCACGGTACAAAAAACATTGAGATTGCCGTTCCACTGAACAATAGGATTCTGATTATTAAGGTCTTTTTTTTCTTTGTCATAAAATTCTGGAACGACAGGTTTTAAATTAGCCACAACGGTCTCGGGTATGAAACGTAGGGCATTTCGGAGCTGCGAACTTGTCCACCGAGACTAAGCTTGCTAAGAACCCGAAATTTGCGGAAACCACTATCCGCCCTATGTTTTATACCCATTGTTGGGGGCAGTGTTTTTTTATTTTTTGTCCTTAGGTTTAGGAGCAGCATACGACTCAAGAAACTCAATTGCAGATTCTTTTGAATTGAAAATACCTTCAACCTTGTCCTTGTTATTGTATCGAACTACAATTTCGTATTTCAAAACAGGAAGGCTTCCATTTTCGTTTTGGTAGCTTTCAATAAAGTCTATCGCTTCTTTAACCGTTGTCAAAGTATTTGAAGCTCCATGCAAAGGCAAAACACTAATTGATTCGATATACCTTGATACGGCCTTTTCAAGACTTTCAAAAAAAGTTTCTACTTCAACCTTATTCAGTCTCAGAAGGTAATTGGCCAACTTCTTTTTATCATCAAATTTCTCCCACTTGTCAATTTTATTTTGAAAATCTTTCTCAGTCGTGTTTTCTTCAGTGCTTGCATCTATGCCATACTTTTTATATGCCTGAAGAATCAAATCATAAGGGAAGTAAAGAACATGGAAGCCTAATGATCTTAATTGATTCAATGCTCCGCCTGTAAATTCTCCTGCTAACATAACTCCCATAAAAGGAGCAAAATTCTTATGTGTAGCTACTAATGGTAAAATAGCACCTTGGATTTCTTGAGCTTTATTTCTTGAATGCTTGGTGTACCTTCTCCAAGCACTTTCAATGAATGCAACTGGGTCTCCAATTTTGTTTTTCGTTCCATTTCTTTCAAGAACAAAATCCAAGTCATGAGAATTTTCAAATGTGTCAATCCAACTCACCTTTTTCCCTGATCGAGCCGGACGGTCGCCTTGAGTGTCTAAGTATAACTTATGTTTTCGGGCAAACTTTGAAAGTTCAGTAGCAAAGACTTCTTCAAGAAAGTCTCCTATTATTTGCCCCCATTTATGTGCTGGTGATTTTGCCATTATCCTTTTATCCAAAGTCTTCCTTCATGCAAAGGGACTCTATGTTTTCTGTTTTTCCATTTTGTATTACGATCACGAAGTTTTTCAAATTCGTATGATTCAAAACCTGCATAAACTGCAAGTTCACCTAACCATTTATCGACTGGCACATAAACTCCGTATGGAGCACTGTCGCCAACGACAAAACATACCTTACATCCCTTCTTTGTTACTCTTCTTAACTCGTGAAATACTTCCGCAAGGTCTTTGAAATATGCAATTATCATTAAGTGATAATTCTTTTTGCCACCCCGAGTTAACCTTGTTTCAGCCAATTCATTAAACACATCAGTAATCTCTTGTCTAATTGGTGTCAACAATGGCGATTCTAATATCTCGGACGCTTTATCCTTTAAGCTAGTAACATGTTGTGTGCAAGCAGTTACAAGAAATTTTCTAACCTTCTCTTGCAGATCTCCCCATCCATCAATGTCTCCCCAAAAAGTCATTTCAAGTCTTGTCGCATCTGCATAGTCATAATTGTTAGCGTAAGGTGGAGACGTTATTACAAGATCGGCCCAATTGTCTGCAACGGAAGGCATATGTCTGGCATCTTCCATGAAAATTTCGCTCTTTGTTGCGTTGGGAAAACGTCTTTGCATATTTTGCATGTCCTGAGCCATTTCGTACACCTTAGCTTCAAAAGCATGAAACACATCAATGACTTTTCCTTTGGTCTTTGAAGGTTGAATATATTGCCATTGTGCAGTTCCAACTGGCGAAGTTGTTCTGAGAATGGCTGTGATAACAAACCAATTGAGTTCTTTGAGAATTGTGTCATCTGTTGATTCGATCCAAGCTACTTTTAATGCTTCAAGTTTTTCGAGTATTTCAATGGGATAGCACTTCTCAATAAGTTTAGGATACTCCTTTTTATCGATTCTCTTTGACTTAGCTTTTTCGAGTAGCTGTTTTGCAGATTCTTTGAAATCTTTAGGGTCTATTTGCCAAGATAGTTTTGCCTTTGCGATTCTATAAACGTAAGGATGAGCTTCAATTCCAATTGAATTAATTCCTGCGTATTCACCTTCAAGCATCACTGTACCCGAGCCACCGAAAGGGTCGAGTACGTTTTGTCCATTTTCACTTTCAATCAATTCTCTTACCCAAGGTCCTGAGAAGCCTGCTGTATACCTGTACCACCTATGAATAGGCAGTTTCATGTTGTCTGCAAAGGTTGAAGTCAAATCTGCCTTTCCGTTATTATTTGTCTCTCTTTTGAAGAGTTCTAATTGAGGTTCTTGTACTTCATTTTCCATGCTGCTAATTTACTTCTAATTTGTCGGCTTACCTTGTTCTGTGTCGTTCGTTTCTACATTGCCCCCAACGTCTTGCTATACGAATGCGTATAACGCGAATATGTATTGGTTTTAGTTTCGTGTGACACGGAATATATCTTGTTAAAAATAAAAAACAAATCATACCTGATGCGTTTGAAGATTACTCTACCCATTCAGGCTTTGCTCTCGGCCAACAGCCAAGCGGCCAGCCTTTTCTTTGCGCCCTCCGTTAAAGGCTTGCTTTTGCCATTATTGTCATCTACCTGCACAATAACCGTTTCAGCACTTGCGACACAGGCTCCGTTTTGAAACAGCTGCTGGTAAAAGGTGATCGAGCTGTTGCCGATTTTGGAAATCCCCGTGCCGATATCCACCCGGCCGGGCCAGTTGATCTCTTTCAGAAAATCCAGCTTCAGAGAGGCAATGACAAAGCTGGCCCCTTGCGCGAGAAGGGCGTTTTCGGGGTTGTATAAAATCTCCACGCGGCCCGTTTCCAGGAAGGTCAAAAAAGCGGCATTGTTCACATGCCCCTGGCAGTCCGTATCGGCATAGCGGATTTTATCGAAGGTTTTAACAGGGAAGGTATTTAAGCCTGGATAATTCATCGGAGTATATCGTTTTTTGTGACATTATTTTTTTATTTCAACCACAATCTTTCCCTTGTGCCTGCCTTCACCAAAGTATTGAAGCAGCCGCGGGATTTCATCAAACTTATAGGGGCCGTCAACAACAGGTTTTATTTGTCCCTTTTCCACAAGATCGGAAATCCGGTCCAGTCCCTTATTGGGTTTAAGGCCCAGTACGCTCAGCTTCTTGCTGCTGAAAAGCGAAATGAGTGACCCCAGCAATAGTATTTCGAACAACCGGTACATCGATCCACCGACTGTGACGTAAGTGCCGTTCTTTTTGAGCGAGCGAGCGTATTTAAATACGGACCTGTTTGATTTTGCATCAAGGATCAGGTCATACTTTTCTCCGGTTTCGGTGAAGTCCACCTTTTTATAATCGATCACGTTGTCAAATCCCAACGCTTTCATCATATCAAGTTTTTCGTCGCTGTCGACGCCTGTAGTTTTGAGCTCGTATGATTTTAAGATTTGCAGTCCCAGGGTGCCCACACCTCCCCCGGCACCGTTGATGAGGACACTCTGTCCGGATTTGACCTTTCCCTTTTCCACCAGTCCCTGAAGTGCCAGCAGACTGGCGTGGGGCAGAGCAGCGGCATCATTAAAACTAATGTTGGAAGGCTTTTTGGATAATACTTTTTCCGGAACACACACATATTCGGCAAACCCGCCAAAGCCGCATTCCGACAAGTCGCAGTAAATCTCATCACCGACTTTGAAGGAATTCACGTTACTGCCCAGCGCTTCTACTTTGCCTGAAATATCCACGCCCGGAATATTTATTTTTGGTTTTTTAAGACCGTAGAACAGACGAATCACAAATGGCTTGCCCCTTACCAGTCCCCAATCCGAGTCATTGATGGCAGCGGCGTGGATTTTCACCAGCACCTCCTCGTCGCCCGGTACCGGTTTTGCAACTTCTTCAATCTCAAGCACAGTGGGCAACCCGTATTTCTTAAATCTAAAGGCTTTCATAAGATTATTTTCTTCGGACATGATGAGAATGCTTTCCGTGTAGCCGGCCTGTAGTTATGGGCTATTTAATTAAACCGAAAATATCTGCGCCACAGGAAACATACAAGTGTATTCAATTACGAATTAGGAATGTGAAAATTACGAATGGAAGAGTTGCCCGTGGGTTCAGGATTTGCCACCCGTGAGGAACCAGTGACAGCTTCTTTTAGCATCATTCTGTCAGCAGTGTGGTTTTGCCGTTCTGACCGGAAGGTTAAACGCGGCATTATTCATATGTCCCTGGCGGTTCGTGACGGCATAACGGATTTTATTGAAAGTTGTGTGGGGGAAGGGGGATATGATTGGGTTGTTTATTTTAGTTTAACGGTCAAGTGTATGAGCAGTAGCGGATTTAAAAGTACAAAACTTTCAGTTTAGCACAATGTTTATAAAAGACACAGACCTTCGATTTACCACTTCACCCGCTATTGCTTATACACAATGTTGTGCGTTCGCCCTTTATTTTAAGTCGGTTTAGTCAATTTTCAAAGGTAGGATTTTTTGGGGTAGGGAAGGCACTCTCTCTTGCAATTTTTGGTCAAGCGTTGGCTGGTGCGAGTTGCAAGAGTGTGTGCCTTTGGGTCGGATTAACTGGCACAGCAACTTAATTTCGATACGTCTTTTCCGAAAGTTATGGCTGCTAATTTTATGCCTTCTCCCAAAGTCAAATAAGGGTAGAAACTGTCTGCTAAGTCTTTCACCGTTATTCCGTATTTGATTGCCATACTTAATTGTTGGATAAGTTCTCCGCCTTCGGGTGCGACCACTCTCGCTCCTATCAATTTGTCCGTTTCGGTGTTGCGAATGAGTTTGATAAATCCCCTTGTGTCATTTGCTGCAATTGCTCTTGGCACGTCTTTCAGTTCCAATTTTGAAACTTCAAACGGAATGCCTTTGACTTCTGCCTGTGCTTCGTCTAAACCTGCACCTGCAACTTGTGGGTCAGTAAAAACTACCCAAGGTAAAGAGGAATAATCGGCTTTGTTTTCTGTTCCTGAAAAAGCATTTTCAATGGCTATTTTTCCTTCAAAGGCGGCTGTGTAAACAAATGCAGGGGTGTTGGTTACGTCACCTGCTGCGTAAATGTGGGATAGATTAGTTTCCATCTTTTCATTTACAGCGATATGTCCGCTTTTGGTGAGTTCCAAACCAATGTTTTCTATTCCTAATTGGTTTGTATTGGCTTTTGTTCCTGTGGCAATTACGACCTTCCCATTTTCTACTATTTGCGTAAATGAACCGTCAGGACATTTACAGTGAATGATGGTTTCATTTCCTTGTTTCTCGAATTTTACGGCTCTGAAATTTGGTAAGATTTCAATACCTTCTTTTCGCATTTGGGTTTCCAATGCTTCGCTGATGTCGGGGGTTTGTGTCCGTAATACTCGGTCGGTAAATTCAATGATGCGGACTTTTACGCCTAAACGATTGTAAGCCATTGCGATTTCCAAGCCGATGTAACCTGCTCCCATAATGGTCAGGCTTTCGGGTTTTTCTTCCAAATCGAAAAGAGAAACATTTGTCAAATAGTCAATTTTGTCCAATCTTTCAATAGTCGGGATGTTGGTAGTAGCTCCCGTGGCTATTAAAAATTTGATGGCTTTATATTCCTTGCCGTCCACTACAATGGTTTTTGGGTCTTTGAATTTTGCCCAACCTTTTAACATAGTCAGGTTTTCAAAATCGCTCACCACATCCATATATTTTTTCTCTTGAAGTGTGGCTACTAATTTTTTCTTGTCTTTGATGATTTGAGCAAAATCAATGTCAACTCCTATTGGTTTGATGCCTTCAAAGTTGGAATGCGTAGCGTGATGAGCAGTTTCACCTGCACGGATTAGGTTTTTAGAAGGTACACAACCCACATTGACGCAAGTCCCGCCAAAGTCCAATCCACCGTTTACCATTAAAGTCGATAGACCTAAACTTTCCGCTTTGATAGCTGCCGAAAATGCAGCCGAACCGCCACCTATTATTATAAGGTCAAATTGGTTTTTGCCACTGCTTCCATTTTCTGGGATTTCACTTTTTACACGATAGTTTTTCGTGCCGTTGATGGTGTTGATGATTTCTTCTTTGCTGGTTTTGGCAGGGTCAAAAGAACATTCACAAGTGGCTTTTGGATAGCTCACATTAGCTTCTTTTACACCTTCATTTTTAGAAAGTAGTTTTTCAATGCTTGTGGCACAGTGGTCGCAGGTCATACCTGTGATGTCAAGTTTTATGGTTTCTTTGTTCATAATGATTTCTTTTTTTGAGTTTCTTTTATGATTTCGGCTTTATAGCCTGTCTGTTCAATAACCTTGATGATAGCATCAGGATTTGTTTTCTTCGGGTCGTATTGAATAATTGCCAAATCGCCCGGATATTCCACTTTGTGTTACATAATTCCCTCCACTTCTTTGAGGGCATTTGAGATATGGTTGGAACAACCTGCACAAGTCATTCCCGTGATTTTCACTATCAGGGTTTTTCCTTCTTGCTGGATCGAACTTGTTGTTTGTGCTTTATTGTCAGTCGGTTTGCAACATTGAGCATTGACCTGACTAATTCGAATAAGGAACAAAGCACATAATAGAATCAAATTATTCTTTTTCATTGCGTAATTATTTAATTAAGTTCTTAAATACGAGAGGCAAAAAAATACTATTTCTTGCCAACCACTTTGTAACCTGTACCGTTGATGGCTTCTTCAATTTGAGCAACACTCACTTTAGTTTGGTCAAATTCTACTTTGGCAGTCGCTTCTTCATAAATCGCATCTACCTTAACAATGCTTGGTAATTTGTTAACGTCATTTTCTACGTGTGAAGCACAACCAGTGCAAGTCATTCCTTTTACATCAAAAGTTACTGTTTGGATGTCAGAGGCATTGACGATTACAACTTCCTTATTGTCGTTTGAAGGATAGAAAATATGTGCATAGTTTGGAAAAGCGAGCATCAAGGCTGCAAACACGGTTACAATTCCCAAAAATGTTTTGGTCTGCATAAAGGGTTTCTTTTCGTCATCTTCGCAATCACATTGGATTTCTTCGGCTGTTCGTGGTTTGAGTTTCTGATACCAAGCAAAGCCTAACACCAAAACGGTGATACCGATAAGATAAGGTCTTGCTGGTTCCATCCACGAAAATGTAGATGCCACGCCTGATGCTCCTGAAATAAGAGCCAATACAGGTGTAATGCAGCAAAGTGATGCTGCTACTGCCGAAAGTACTCCCGCTCCGACAAGTCTGTTGTTTTTCTTGTTCATACTGTTTCCTTTTTTGAATTGTTTATGATGTGTTTAAAAAATGGTCGAAGTAAAGTCAGTTGCTCTTGTTTCAAAGAGTAGAAAATGGTCTGTCCTTCTCTTCTTCCTTCAATGACGTTTCCGTCTTTTAGTTTTCTGAGGTGTTGCGAAACGGCAGGGATGCTCATTCCGAGAATGTCTGAAAGGTCGCAAGGACAAAGCTCGTTTTCTTCTTCTAAGAGAAATAAGATTTTCAACCTTACTTCGTTTCCTGCCAATGCTAAAAGTCCACTCAGTTGGCTGAATGCCTTGTCATTGGTTTGAAGTATTTCTCTACAATTGTCTATTTGAACCTTGTCGGCAAACACTCTGATACACGATTGATTGTTTTCCATAATATTAATCTGTTTTTTTAATTGTTTTAATCAGTCAGATTGAACCTTGCGGTTTCCTGTTTAGGATTTAATAACGCAGCAAAGATACAAATTGTTTCTTATTTAAGCAAATTCTTAAATATAGTTTTTAACAGTTCGTCTTTGTCAGCGGTGGGTGATTTAGCTCTTTTGGTTTTTTAGGGATGGCTTTTGTGTCGGCAAAAAACCAAATGTGTTAAATGTGCGGTGGGTTTTCAGGGTGACGCACAACGGTTTGGCTATGGCACGTGTCCCGAAGGGCATGTGCTATAGCCGTTGTTGCCACACGTATTTTTTATTTTTCATTGTTATACTTGTCAAAGTCAGCCGAATAGTAATTGCCATTCGGACCTAAACTGTCAAGTGGTAAATCATAATTTACAAGTTCATCATCTGAAGAAATTACGATTTGAAATCTTTTATTTTCAAACTGTCCAATTGCATTTAGTCCGCGCTCTGAAGCATTTCTTACTGTCAGTCCTTTTGGTAACGTAAATAAGAGAGAGTCTCCCATAAAGTTGCCAACTGTAATATCCTTTTCTAAACGGCCTAATTTGTATGAAGGTCTATTTAGACTGCTTAAACCCCAGCCAATTAGTAAGGCTATGTTGAGCAAAATCGATATTCTGAAAACCCATTTTTTCATTGTCAGTTGGTTTTGACTGTTACGAGTTTGTCTGAATTGAACATAGCAGCCGGAGAAATCACTTTTTCGTCCATTGGGATACTGTCTCCATATCTTTCTTTCATTTTAGCTTTCACAATATCATTTGTTAAGTCAAAGTCTGATAGTTGCTCAAGTTCTCCGATTTCAATGTCTGTTGCTTGCTTGTAAATTTTCCAAACGAGTTCAGAGCAATAGATTTTGTCGTCTGACCACTCAAAGTAAATGTCATATGGTTTCCCTTTAAATTGCTCTCCAATTTGCTTCATTTTGGTCAAGGTCGAATTGGTCAAGAGCTGGTCAGCGTTTTCAAGTCGTTTAATTACGTAATGTCCATTTTCTCCACGATTTATCCATTCTGAGAGTGGTGACAATTTCACGGGTTTAACTGCTTCATAAACGAAAAACTGCCCATCATTTTCGTAAATGATTCCCATATGACTGTATTTGGAGTTTGTCGCTAATTGTATGGCTTTACTTTGGCTAGACTTTGACGTTTGAAAAATTATGTCGCCATTATGATAGTTGTGATTTGTTTCTGTTAAACTATTTTCAGCTATCTCAGTCGGGTGAGTTTGATTCCAAACTTTCATATGTAGATAGAAAGCTGTCACAGGAAGAAGTCCGATTATTATTTGCCAAAATTGAAACTTAGGAAGTCTTTTGGTCAACTTATTTATGGCTAAGAAGAAAACTCCAATACCCATTGAAATGAAGAACAGATAAGTCGGCCACATTTGTTCTGTAAACATTCGAATATTCATTACTAACCCGTAAATCAGGTAAGCAAGTCCAAATAGTCCTAATGGTGTCGTTAAGTTCTTCATTTATATGTGTGGCAACATCTTGCTATACGATTGCGTATAGCGCGAATATGTACTAGTTTTAGTTTCTTATAGTACGAAATATATCTTGTTAAAAATGAAAAGACAAATCATACTTAGCGCGTTTGAGAGCAAACTTACCATAGCAAATTATTCTGAGCAAACCATTAAAAATTATCTTTCAGCATTAGCCTTGTTTCTGGAATTTGTAGCATCTAAAAAAGTGGATGAAGTGACAGATATGTTGATTGAAGAATATTTGTTACACTGTAAATCGAAAAGAAAATATTCGTTTTCATCGATGAAACAAGTCATCGCTTCTATCCGCTTCCTGTATCAAAAAGTTCTTAATAAACCTGTGCCGGCTGCCCTGAACATTAAAATGAAAAAACCGCAAAAATTGCCGGTGGTGCTCTCCAAAGAAGAGGTAAAACGTCTGCTTACCGTAACCAATAACCTCAAACATAAAACCATCCTGCTGCTTATCTACTCCGCCGGACTAAGACTAAGCGAACTGCTTAACCTTAAAGTTGCTGATATCGATTCCAGACGCATGAAGATCCACGTGGTGCAGGGTAAGGGCAAAAAAGACAGGTATGTGGTTTTATCGGAGAAAACCCTTGCCGTGTTGCGTGCCTACTTTAAAGAATATAAGCCGCAGGATTACCTGGTGGAAGGTGCCAAAGGCGGCCGCTATTCGGATAAAAGCGTGCAAAGTATTATGAAACAGGCACTGCAAAAAGCAGGCATAAAAAAGAAAGCGACCGTGCATACCCTGCGCCACAGCTTTGCTACACATCTGCTGGATGATGGCACCGATATTCGCTTTATCCAGGAACTGCTGGGGCATGTTCGCCTGGAGACCACACAGGTTTATACCCACGTTTCATCCCGCGCCATCGATAAAATAAAAAGCCCGGCCGATTCATTGGATATATGAGCGTGGCCCCGGATCGGCCGCTCGAGATGACAGGGTGGGACGCACATTAACACTATAACACCTTAACACCTTAACACCTTAGCACACTCTCACTCCCCCGGGTAGCGTACACCCCAATCGCGGCGCAGGCTGTCCATCAGCTCCATCATTTCAATGGTCTTGCTCCAGGGCATTACGCTGCTTTCGGTTTTGCCCGCGCGCAGGCAGGCGTGGACTTCCAAAGCCTCGTGGATGTAGCCGTTGCCGTCGTAGGGGATTTTGATTTCTTGCGGGTCGCTGCCTTCCTGTGTCAGCGTCAGTGTATCGGGGCGGTGCATCATGTGCTGCACATGGATCGATCCCTTTGTGCCGACAATCCAGCCTTCGATCGGTTTGCCCACGCGCGACGATGTGCTGAGCTGGGCCGACGCGCCGCTTTTGTAGCGCAGGGTGATGGCTGCCAGTTCATCCACACCGGTTTTACCCAAATGGGCGTGACTCTGGATCTCGTCGGGTGGACCAAGCCATAGGTCGGCAAACGTGAGCGGGTAGATGCCCAGGTCCAGCAGGGCGCCGCCACCCAATTCAGGATTGAACAGGCGGTGCTGCGGATCGAATTTGCGGTTGATGCAGAAATCAGCCTGCACCAGCCGCACTTCGCCGATGGCGCCTTCGTCGATCAGTTTGCGTGTGTGCAGGATAGCCGGGTTAAAGCGCGTCCACATGGCCTCCATCAGGAACAGGTTTTTGCTTTTGGCCAGTTCGGTGCATTCGCGGGCCTGGGCGGCATTCAGCGTAAAGGCCTTTTCGCAGAGCACATGCTTGCCGGCGTTGAGGCACAGTTTCATGTTATCGTAATGGTGGCTGTGCGGCGTGGCGATGTAGATCACGTCCACATCCGGGTCCTGCACCAGCGAAGCGTAGCTCGGGTGGCGGTGCGGAATGTTCCAGCGGTCGGCGAAAGCGTCCGCCGCTTCCAGCGTGCGCGAGCCTACGGCAATCAGGTCGGCGTCGTCACGGTTATGGAGGGCTTCGGCCATGGCATGGGCGATGATGCCTGTGGCCAGTATACCCCAGCGGATTGGTTTCATAGTTCCTCGGTGATGTGTTAAAGTGTTATGGTGTTAGTGTGTTAGTGTTCAGGTTTTCATGTGTTCAGGTGTTCAGGTCAATCTTGATTTGGCAACCTGCCGGTTCCCTTCTTGGGAAGGGTTAGGGATGGGTTTCCTGATCAGGTATCAATTTTCCCGGGCAAGAAAAAACCCACCCCTAACCCCTCCCCGGAGGGGAACTGTTTTGTCGCTTGCAAGCCTTTCACGGTTGCGATGCTGATTACGTCACTCTGAACTTGTTTCAGAATCTTCTCCCCGCGGTGAGATCCTGAAATGAATTCAGAATGACGGTAAAAAAAAGATTATTTCTATTCTAACAAAACCTTCCGTTAAAGTGAAGCCAAAAGAAACTGCTGAAAGCGCGGCTGAATTATTTTTTACATTTTGGGCAACTCCAAATATATTGCCTGCCGGGTGGATTGGTTAAACAAAAGACCTGAAGAATCTCTGATCAAGAACAAGATCAGGATCATGATCAAGATTAATGGGGGTAAGATATGGCAAAAGAGAAGGTGATCCTGGCCTACAGCGGCGGGCTGGATACGTCGGTGATTTTGAAATGGCTGATACACAAGGGCTTTGACGTGGTCTGCTATGTGGCCGATGTGGGACAGCGTGAGGATTTTGAACAAGTGCGCGACAAAGCCCAAAAGACCGGCGCCATAAAAACCGTTGTTGCCGATCTTAAACGCGAGTTTATAACCGATTACGTTTTTCCGGCCATGCGCGGTCATGCCGTTTATGAGGGGCGCTATCTGCTGGGCACGGCCCTGGCGCGTCCGTTGATCGCTAAAAAGCAGATTGAGATCGCGCTGGAGGAGGGTACGGACTATGTGGCCCACGGTGCGACCGGGAAAGGCAACGATCAGGTACGATTTGAACTGGCCTACTACGCGCTGCACCCCACCGTGAAAATAATCGCCCCCTGGAAGGAGCGCGAATTCCTGGACCGTTTCCAGGGACGCAGCGACATGATCGAATATGCCGAGGCTGAGAACATCCCCGTAAAAGCCACGCTGAAAAAGCCCTACAGCGAGGACGAGAACCTGTTCCACATCAGCCATGAGGCGGGTATCCTGGAAGACCCCAATTTTGTGGCCGGCGAAGATATCTACAGCATGTCTAAAGCCCCCAAAGACGCGCCGGACGAGGAGACAATCGTTGAAATAGAATTTAAAGACGGCTTCCCCGTGCGGGTGGTCAACAAAAGTAACGGCACCGTTAAAAGCGATCCGCTGGAGATGTTTTTGTACCTCAACGACCTGGGCCGGGAAAACGGCATCGGGCGCATCGATATCGTGGAGAACCGCTTTGTCGGTATCAAGTCGCGCGGCATTTACGAAACGCCCGGCGGCACAATCCTGTGGAAGGCGCACGAGGACATCGAAGCGATCGCCATGGACAAAGAGGTGATGCGGCTGCGCAACATGCTGGTGCCCAAATTCTCCGAGCTGATCTACAACGGCTTCTGGTTTTCACCGGAGATGGATTTTCTGCTGGCTTCGTTTGAGAAAAGCCAGGAGGCGGTGGACGGCACGGTGACCCTTTCGCTGTACAAGGGCAACTGCTACGTCATCGGGCGCACCTCGCCCACATCGCTGTACGACCAGGAGCTGGCCAGCATGGACATTGAAGGCGGCTATAATCAGGAAGATGCCCGTGGCTTTATCAATATCAACGCGCTGCGGCTCAAGGCGCATAACATTGTGCTGCGCAAGGAAAGCCCTTATGCCTGGCGTGGCAAACGCGGCCCGGCGGGAGATAAATCATGAAGCTGTGGCACAAAGGTAAAGAGGCGGACAGTGCCGTAGAACGCTTCACAGTGGGCGACGACTGGTGGCTGGACCGGCAGCTTGTGTATTACGATTGCATCGCTTCCAAAGCGCACGCGCGTATGCTGCACAAAATCGGTCTGCTGAGTGAAAAAGAGCGCGACAACCTGCTGCATGGGCTTGATGAGATTATCCGGCTGGACGAGCAGGGCACATTTGAAATAAAGGTCAGCGATGAAGACTGCCACACGGCGATCGAAAATTGGCTGACGAAGAAATACGGCGAAACCGGAAAGAAAATCCACACCGGTCGCTCGCGCAATGACCAGGTATTGACGGCCCTGCGCCTGCTTTACCGCGACGCCATTGATGCCATCGACGAACTGGCGCGGGAACTGGCCGCGGCTTTCAAAGGGCTGCAAAAAAGGCACGGCAAAACAGCCATCCCCGGGTTGACGCATACACGCAAGGCAATGCCCTCTTCCGTAAAGATGTGGGCCGGCGCTTTCATTGACGCCCTGGCCGACGACCGTGAGCTGTTGAAGGGCGTGCGCAAAATCGTCAACCAGTCGCCATTGGGCACTGCTGCCGGTTATGGCGTGCCGCTGCTGCTGGACCGAGAATTTACGGCCAGGGAGCTGGGCTTCGACCGCGTGCAGAAGAATCCTGTTTACACACAGCTCAGCCGCGGCAAGTTTGAAACCATGCTGCTGAGCGCACTTTCGCAGATCCTGCTGGACCTCAATCGTTGCGCCGCCGACCTGATCCTGTTCAGCATGCCGGAGTGGGGCTTTTTTAAGATGCCCGATAAATATGCAACCGGCAGCTCGATCATGCCGCAAAAAGTCAACCCCGATGTGCTGGAACTGGTGCGCGCCAGCTACCACCGTGTGCTTGGTTTTGAGACACAGTTAAAAACCACCACCGCCAACCTGATTAGCGGCTACCACCGCGATTTGCAGCTGACCAAAGAGCCCGTCCTAAAGAGCCTGGAAACTACCCGCGACGCACTGCAGATCATGACCGGTCTGGTGGGTGAACTGAAGGTGGATGCGTCGGCCGCAAAGAAGCAGATGACCGACGAGCTGTTTGCCACGGACAAAGTGTACGAACTGGTGCAAAAGGGTATTTCTTTCCGCGAAGCCTATCGCCGCGTCGCAAAGGAACTGTTTGGGGGAGAGTAGAAAGAGAAGCACGGGTCCCCGTCATCCCGGTTGGTGTTTTTTCCACACCGGGATCACCGGCAGAAGTATCAACGGCGCAGGCCGCTCTCGTTTACCAGGTTATAATAATGCTCCAGCGATTGTATCTGCCGTGGGTCCGTGTAATCGACAATACGGCGGTTAATGCGGTGGACGGTTAAGCTCTCATCGTCGCCTGTTTGGGGGTCAATATATATCGTCGGAAATGACCAGAATGAGCGAATAATGCCGTGGTCGTCGGCGAGTATTTCAAAATTAAGCTCATCACCAATTCCATCAAGCACATGCTTTATTTTTAGAAAGATACCTTGCTCTGTGCCAATTTCATCTTTCCAGGTTTGCGGAGACATTGCATAGAACTCCCTGCGTACACCAAGAAAAGTGTAGTCCGAACTCGCCGGTCTGTAAATTATTTGGTGAGCATTTGCAGTCAGCACCCTTGGAAGTATTGGAAACTGTTCATGATTTATGGTGGGAATGGCGGTAGTGTCCGCGGAATTTTTCAAGAGAAAATTATAGCCATAGGGGCCATTTGAGTCATCAAGAAACACCCAATCACTGGTTAATGCTATCCTGATAGGTTCGCTCTCAGTTGCAACGATTACGTCGTTATAAATTTCCAGGATCTCGCATGTGCCCATTAAAAACAGCGTATCGCCGGATTGCCTTTGATTATTGAATATCAGCGAGCCTATTGAGATACCGCTCAAAACCAAAGAATCATTGTCCGCAAATTCTTCATAATGTAAAATTGCGTAAACCGCTTTTTGGTTAATGGGGATATTGATTCGATAATATGCATCGTCCTCCTCTATAGTGGTCGCAAACTGGCAGGAGCTAACCAAAGAGAGTGCAAAAAGGTAAGTAATAATCCAGCTTAATAGGCGCAACATAATATATCCTCCGTCCGGCAAAAACTTTGAATCAATATACCAACAATATTGTCTTCAAAACAGGAAAAAAGCGGCCCTTTTTTCCGTCAGAGCCTTCGAGCCTGCGGGCTTTAACTCCTGTAAAAAGATCCTGAAATGAATTCAGGATGACGGATTGGTGGAGAGTCGCCTAATAAATTCATGAAAAACTTCTCCAAATAATTATTAGGTAACGCCCGCAAAATGTCGTATCTTACGCGGCTGTTGGAAAACAGTATAAATCATAATTTGTGTGGATGTGTGCTGCGCGAGAGAAAGCGCAGTGGATTGATGGATTTTTGAGTACATCTTTTCTTCCCGCCGTCAGCTATCCGGTATTTCGTTTTTACGCCTATTGCCCGATTGTATGAGGCCCTGCACCCATCCGCGCGGTGTCATTTAAAGAGGGAAATAGACTAATGTCGACTTTTGAAGAGCTGGGGCTTTCCCCGGAATTATTGAACGCTGTAAAAGATCTTGGATTTGAATCGCCGATGCCTGTCCAGGAGCAGGTGATTCCATTGCTGCTGCAGGGTAACCGCGATTTGATGGGCCTGGCCCAGACCGGTACCGGCAAAACCGCCGCTTTTGGCCTGCCTTTGCTGCAGTACATCAACCGTGATGTGCGATTGCCGCAGGGACTGATCCTTGCGCCGACCCGCGAGCTGTGTCTGCAAATCGCCGGCGATCTGAAGAACTTTGCCAAATACCTGCCGGGTATCGATGTGGTGCCTGTTTACGGTGGCGCTGATATGTCGCGTCAGGTAAAGGCGTTGCAGGGCGGTGCGCCTGTCATCGTTGCCACGCCCGGCCGCATGAAAGATTTGCTGGACCGCCGCCTGGTGGATTTCCGCTCAATCCATACCGTGGTGCTGGATGAGGCGGACGAGATGCTGAATATGGGTTTTAAAGATGAGCTTGATGCCATTCTGGATAGCACGCCGACGGACCGCAATACCTGGCTGTTCTCGGCCACCATGCCCCCCGAGGTATCGAAGATCGCCAAAACCTACATGCACAACCCCGAGCAGGTAAAGACAGGCAGTTGGGAAAGCGGCACGGAGCTGATACATCATATTTGCTATGTGGTGCGTTCCAAAGACCGCTACAGCGCTTTAAAGCGTGTCGTTGATTACAACCCCGATATTTACGGCATCATTTTTTGCCGCACACGCCAGGAAACCAAGGAAGTAGCACAAAAGCTGATCCAGGACGGCTACAATGCCGAGGCGCTGCACGGCGACCTGAACCAGGGCCAGCGCGAACAGATCATGCACAAATTCCGCATCAAACACATCCAGATGCTGGTAGCCACGGATGTTGCCGCCCGCGGCATCGATGTTCAGGACATCACGCATATCATCAACTATAATCTGCCCGACGACAGCGCCGTGTACAAGCACCGCAGCGGCCGCACCGGTCGCGCCGGCCGTAAAGGCATTTCTATTGCAATCGTTAACCTGCGTGAGAAATCGCGTATCCGTGAGATAGAAAAGCAGCTGGGTCACGATTTTGAACGCCAGCCCGTGCCCGGTGGCCGCGAGATCTGCCAGCGCCAGTTGCTGCACATGGCCGACCGCCTGGAAAAAATCGAGATCGACCATAAGGAAATCGACAGCTTTCTGCCCGAGATATATGAAAAGCTGGAATGGCTGAGCCGCGAAGAGCTGATCAAGCATTTTGTGGCGCTGGAGTTTAACCGCTTCCTGGATTATTACAAGGATGCTGAAGATCTCAACGCGCCTGTGGAAGGCAAAAAGGGCCGTGACCGCGATGAAAAACCGGGCAAGCGCGAGCGTACCCGCGAGCGGGGCGTGGAGGCCGGCTTTATCCGCTTTATGATCAACCTGGGCCACCGCGACAGCGTCAACCCGCGCGACCTTATCGGCCTGATAAACCGCTGTACCCGCGGGCGTCATGTGGAGATCGGCCGCATCAACCTGATGAAAAATGTTTCCTGGTTTGAGGTGGATTCACGCCACGGCAAGGATATCATGAACGGTTTCAGCGGGGTAGAATACAATCGCCGTGAGATCAGTGTGTGGCCCGCCGAAGAAAATGAAGACGGCATTTCCAGCCGCCCACGTAATCAGGCCCGCCGCCGCTCCTTTGGCCCGCCAGCCAGAAAAACACGCAAGAAAAGATCATGAAGATTGTGCTAGGGTGTTATCGTGTTAATGTGTTAACGCTTGCGGTATTCCAATAAAAGCAAAGGGCAGTGCCAAGTGCCTGCCCATTTTTTTTATCAAGGCTTTAGATATTTGACTTTACAGTTCCCTTCCTGGGAAGGGTTAGGGATGGGTTCGGCGACACATGGCTTCCGGATGGCTACTCACTACCCGAATAACGCATGCCCTCTCATTAATTCAATAATCCGTTAATTCAACAATTCACTATCTCCGCCTGCCCCAAAGCGCTCCTTTACCCGCCGGGTGTTGAGCAACCAGCCTGACCAGGCGCTGAATAACGCCACGGCAATAAGAATGGCCAGCATGCGCACATAAGGCATACCCATCGCGATGCGTGTCTGCATAATGTCGTAGGCCGTGTACAGCCAGGTAATTGTGGCCGCGTAGGCCAGCACCTGCAGCACGACGGGCACCCAGGCTTTACGGAGCAGCAACAACAGCGGCATAAGCGCAATAATAACGGTGATAGCCAAATCGCCGTCACGCAAAAAATGAGCGGCAAAAATCAACGATGATAAAATGATCGGGATGTAACGCATAAGTTTCCTGTTCGTTTGTTGGGGAAAAGCCAAATTTAAAAAGAGAGCTTTAAACCAACAATAAAATTGCGTCCCGGGCCGTTGATGCCTGAACCGTGTTCACGGTATAAAGTATCGAGAATGTTTTCCACGGCCGCGCGCACTGTAACTCTTTTTCCAAAATCCTTTGCGGCGCGCAGGTTGATCGTGTACCAGCCCGGTGTGCCTTCTACCGGAATGCGAGGATCGTCTTTATCATCGGCGGAAAGGCGCGTCTGGCTGCTGGCAAAACGGCTATATACTTCAGCGTCCCAATCCCTTTTCTGCCAGTTGATCCCCAACCGTCCGAAAAGCGGGGGAATACCGCCGATCGGTTCATCGAGTGTGCTGTTCCGGCCATAGGCGTAAGCGACGTTGCCGCTAACCTGCCAGTAGTTCGTCAGCTTTTTGCGCAAAGCCGCTTCAATCCCGCTGATAAACGCTTCACCGATATTTTGCTTGCTCTTTATCCGAAAGGTCTCACCGTTAATGTCTATTTGACCGCTGCCGCGGTAGCTGTCATCGGCGCTGCCAATCAGGTCGCTGATCGTCATATACCAGGCGCTCAGTTCAACGCGGTAATCATCCGTTTCGGCCTTAACGCCGGCCTCAAAATTGAGCGCCTTTTCCGGCTCGAGGTCAAAGTTGGGCACTTCGTACACATTGCCTTTGGACTCACCCAGCTTGGTCAGATCGCTCAGGTTGGGCGCGCGGAAACCCTGGCTGACGGCGGCAATCAAGTTCCAGCCGTCACTGAGCTTGTAAATCAGCGACCCACTTGCGGTAAGCGACTGAAATGTCTGTTCCACCTGCCCGATAGCGGGATCTTCCACAATATCAAAAGTGGTGTTAAAGCGTGAATATCGCAGGCCGCCGGTGATGATCCAGCGCGCAGCCGGGTGGTATTCGTCTTCCAGGAAGATACCGAGGCTTGTATAACGCGCCCCGTCCGGGTAGCGGCCACGCACTTCCGGCTGGATACCTTCAGCGGTTATGCTGCGCGCCAGGCTGGAGACATCGTCACGGTACAGGTCGATTCCATAACTGAGCAGATGTTTCCCCCAGGCGCCGCCTGCCTGCATGGAGAAGCCCAGTGTCTCTGTTTCATCGCGCTCTTCCTGCAGCGGATCGCCAGGGGCGTTGCGTGTGTTGCGACCCTCTTCCTGCACCTGGCGCGACACTGTGGCTTCCAGCGTGTGGGCAAGCGCCAGACTCGTTTTTTGGCGCAGCTTCAGATAGAGCAGGTCGCGTTTTTGCGGATCGTAGGTCCAGAGATCGTTGTTGTCGTAGGCGTATTTATCGTAACGCGGCACATCCTGCTGATCGCTGTGTTGCCAGGCGAGCACCCATTGCCTGCCGCTGCCGTCTGCTTCCCACAGCAGCTTGGCCGAAGCGTCCAAGGCCTTAAAGGCGGTCGGTTGCTGCACATCGCCGTTGCGTCCGCGCAAAAGACGCTGATAGTCGGCATTGCTGCCCTGGCGCAGGTCACCGAAATCTTTGTAACTGTAGGTGGTGCTGAAAGCCCATTCGCGGTTACCGCCGCTTAAGCGGATGTTGCCGGCTTTTTCCTCATCAGCGCTGGCATAACGCGAAGTGATCGATCCGTTCCATTGCCACCGTTGTGTTTCAAAATCCGGCTTTTGCGTTATCAGGTTGATGGTGCCGCCAAGAGCATCGCTGCCGTGTAACACCGCGCCCGGCCCGCGCAGTACTTCGATGCGGCTAAGGCTGTTGTAATCCACCGTGGTGAGATACTGGTGGTTGCCCAGGCGGTAGGTGGAGTTGTTCAGTCTGATGCCGTCTACCAGCAGCAGGATCTGGTTACTGCTCAGCCCTCTAATAATGGCCGATCCGCCGCCATGGTTGGTTTTCTGCACAAATACACCGCTCTCTTCGCGCAATGCCTCGGCGGAGGTTTTTACCTGGCGCCGCTCCAGGTCGATGCGGCTTACCATATTCAACGCGCTGGCAATCTCCATTTCACCGCGTCCCTCGCGCCGCGCGGTGACCACCACACTTTCGGTTTCGCGCACGGTGGGCTTCAGGTAAATGGTATCCACCACGGCGATGGCGCCGGGCGGAACCGTAACGGCCACCACTTTTTGCTTTTCATAGGATACATGTTCGACGAGCAGGGTATATTTTCCCGCCGCCAAGGGGGCAATCTCAAAAAAGCCGTTAATATCGCTTACATCATTTTTATTGCCGTCGGCCAGGTAAATATGGGCATCGCTTACGGGCTCGCCGGTCTCGCTGGCAACCACGCCCTGAATCGCGGACATATCTTCACGCACGGCCGGATTTTGGCCCGCTGCCGTTGCAACAATCGTAAATAGAAAAAACAAAAAAGATAATCCGTAAAAACGCATACAAGTCCTTTTTAGATAGTAGTAAATAAGCCGCAAAACTTGATCATTTAACCGGATAAATGCAAAACATAATCCGCAAAAAGAAGCATACGACAGGTTTGCTTTACTTGTTCGCTGTGTGTAATTTTTAAGCGTTATTCTACGCTTTTAAAAGGAGAGGAGAAATACAATGCTAAACAAGATTGCCGTGATTGGCGGCGGAAATATCGGCGGCGTGCTTGTGCAGGAAATCGTCACGCGCAAGCTGGCCCGCGAAGTGGCTTTGGTGGATATCAAGGAGCCGGATTTTGCCAAGGGTAAATGCCTCGATATCGCCGAAGGCTCTCCCGTAATCGGTTCCGATGTGAAGGCCGTTGGCGCCAAAACCTATGATGTGATCGAAGGCGCGGATATGGTTATCAATACGGCCGGTGTGCCGCGTACACGCAGACCCGACGGTTCTCTGCCGACGCGTGAAGAGTTGTTGTCCACGAACCTCAAAATTACCGATGCCGTAAGCGATGGTATTGATCGTTATGCCAAAAATGCCATTGTTATCTCCATCGCCAACCCGCTGGACGCGATCGTTTACCGCCTGCAGATGAACCTGAAAAAAGACCGCACCAAAATTATGGGTATGGCCGGTGTGCTGGACAGCGCCCGTTACCGCCTGTTTATTGCCCAGGAAGCCGGCGTAAGTGTGGATAATGTGGAAGCGATGGTGCTTGGCGGCCACGGTGACGACATGCTGCCGATCCGTTCGGCCTGCCGCATAGCCGGCATGCCGGTTGAGAAATTTGTCTCGGCGGATAAACTGGAAGCGATCGAAGCGCGTACGCGTAAGGCCGGCGGTGAAGTGGTAAGCCTGCTCGGTTCCGGATCGGCATTTGTGTCTCCGGCGTGGAGCGCGCTGCAAATGGCCGAAGCCATCATTTATGATACGCGCAAGATTATCCCGGTTTGTACATTATTGAACGGTGAATACGGCGTGGAGGGATTATTTATCGGCGTGCCGGCAATTCTTGGCAAAAAAGGCATTGAGCAGATCATTGAAATGGATCTGACCGCCGATGAAAAAGAGCTGTTCAAGAAGTCCGTCGCTTCGGTTCGAGCCACCAGCGACGAAGTTGTGAAAATGACATCGTAAATGTAACCCGACCTTACTCAAAGCCGTGTTTCACTGAAGCACGGCTTTTTTACAGGTAGAATTTATCGCCGCTTACAGCCAGCCTTTTCTTTTAAAATAATAAAGCAAACTCAGCGCGACTACAATCATAACACCCCAAAAAATAAAATAGCTGTACCTGAAATGCAGCTCCGGCAGGTATTCGAAGTTGGTGCCGTAAATACCGGCGATAAAGGTTAGGGGAATAAAGATGGCTGCGAAAATGGTCAGGATGCGCATGATATCGTTCATCTTATTGCTGACATTGCTGTTATAGATATTGAGCTGGTCAGACAGCATTTCGCGGTAGGTGTCAATTGTTTCAATGGCTTGTGTTGCAAGGTCATTGAGGTCGTTTAAAAAGGGCTTGGTCTCTTCGTTTAAAAATTCAGACTCCAGCCGCGGCAGGCGCGCGATGAACTCCTTTGCCGGCCGGACCGCCTTGCGCAGAAAGGCAATCTCCTGTTTATAATCGTTGATATTTTCCAGCGTTTTTGCCGATGTGTCTTTAAGAATTTCCAGCTCCAGTTCTTCAATATCCTCACCCAACCGTGAAACAAGGTAGATGTAATTGTCCACTACCGTATCGAGCAGAGCGTAAGCCAGGTAATCGATACCTGAGGCACGGATGCGGCCTTTGCCTTTGCGGATACGCTCACGTACCGGTTCAAAGACATCACCGGCCTGCTCCTGGAAGGTGATCAGAAAATGGCGTCCCAAAACGATAGAAAGCTGCTCGGCGGATACTTCGTGTTTCTCCCGGTCATAACGCAGCATCTTCAATACGATAAAGAGACAGTTATCAAACTCTTCCATTTTTGGCCGCTGTGCCGTGTTGGCCACATCCTCCATTAACAAAGGATGTAAATCAAAGGCGTTACCTATTTTTTTCATGACGTCGACGTCATGAAGACCATCTACATTTATCCAGGTAACGGTATCCGTTTCCGTATATTTTACGCCTTCGGCAATGTCGCGCAGTTCATCCTCATTCAGCGTGCTCTGGTCAAAATCGATCAGCCTTATGCGAATATTTTCAACCTTTTTTTTGCCTATAAAGACAACCGATCCGGGCGCCTGGCCTTCGTTGGCCTGCATGTTTTTAAGAAATCGGGCCATGGTATTGTCCTCTTTTTTGGAGCTCATGTCTGTCTCGGGTAAGGATACGGATTTTTTGTTTGCACTCATAAATATAAAGTTATGCAAGATTGCTGTTACGGGCAATTTCACCTGCTGCCCATTTAGACCGGTTAATCGCTCATGGGCGCGAAGGTTACGCAAAAAGATACTAAAAATTGTGCGAAAGTTGTCAATTGGCTATTATTAACAATTGTATATATGTCGGCACAGGGGTAAGTGAAGACATCTTCAGAGGGGAAAATTGACTACCGAAGAAATAAAACAACGGCTGAACGATTTGCTGTCGCGCGGTATGAGCGACTTCTCCGGCATGTTCAGCGAGCTCCAGGCACAGCTTTCATCAGAAAAAATATCGGCGGAAGCCGGCAAGCAGCTCTCCGCACTGTTTAAGCAGTGGTTAAAAATCAGCCGCGAGATAAGCGCCGAAACGCGCAACGTGATCAAAACAATAGAGGATAGCGAAAAGGCCTGCCGCAACCTGCGCGAGGAAAAAAGACGACTGGAAGTTCTCTATACATCGGGAATAGTTTTTGCGTCGCAGACGGAAATGCACAGCCTGATGGAGAAGGCTATTTCGATTATCGTGCGTGAGCTGGATGCTGATGCGGGTTTTATCGTGCTCTGTGATGCCGCCGGCAAGCCGACCCATACAATCAGCCGCAATATTGACCCCGGCGAAGATGAAAGCGCCCGCGAGATGAGCACCTCCGTGATCCGCGATGCCGTCTCTAAGAACAAAACTATTCAGCTGCATAAAAGCAGCGGCAAGTCCGACTCTTCGATCGACTTGCTGAAGGCGCAGAGTATCATTCGCCTGGGCATAAACTCGGTATTGTGCGTACCGCTTATCCTGGACAAAACCGTGTTGGGCGCCGTTTATATTGACCGCCGCGCGCGCAGCGAAAAATCGTTCTGCGAAGCCGACCTGACCTTCCTTCTATCCTTTGCCCGGCAGATTGTAAACGGTATTCGCATCAGTCGCGAAATAGATACACTGGAACAGCGCCTGCTTGACGAAGCCGTTGAAAGCATTGACGATCTGCGCAAAAAATTTGATTGTGATAATATTGTCGGTAACAGCCGCAAATTGTTTGAAGTATTAAAAGTTGCCGCCAAGATTGCCCCCACGCCGGCGTCGGTGGTATTGCTTGGCGAAAACGGCACGGGCAAAGAGCTGCTGGCACACGCCATCCATGAGAACAGCCGCCGCGCCGAAGGTCCTTTTGTGGCGATCAACTGCTCGGCTATTCCGAAAGATTTGCTGGAAAGCGAACTATTTGGCTATGAAAGCGGCGCTTTTACCGGCGCCACCAAATCAAAACCCGGCAAATTTGAACTGGCCGACGGCGGAACCATTTTTCTTGATGAAATTGGTGATATGAGCATAAACCTGCAGGCCAAGCTCCTGCGTGTGCTGCAGACCCGCGAGATCGAGAGGCTGGGGGGAGTAAAACCGCAAAAGATTGACGTGCGTGTTATCTGCGCCACAAACCGCAATCTCAAGCAACTTATCAAAGACGGCCAGTTCCGCGAAGACCTGTATTACAGGCTCAAGGTTGTGCAGTTGACGATGCCCGCTCTGCGTGACCGCAAAGAGGATATCGAAGAGCTTACACGCTACTTCCTTTCCAGGCACGCAACGGAAGACCAGCAGATGGATATTTCTCCGGCGGCGATGATGATCCTCGAGGAGTACGACTGGCCGGGCAACATCCGCGAGCTGGAAAATGTTATTCTGCGCGGCATTGTTTTGGCAAACGGCAAGACGATCGAAGCCGATGACCTGCCCGAGGAGTTGCACCGCCATACCGAAGAAAAGCCCATGGTGGATGTGGGCAGCACGCTCTCCGAGGCCGAGGCCGAATTCCGCCGGATGTACATTCTGCGTACCATGCGTGAAACCGGTTCCAAAGCCGAAGCGGCTAAAAAGCTGGGCATAAACCGAACGCATTTTTACCGTATTCTTTCGCAACTTAACATTGACGCGTGATGCAAAGATTGTCGCAGCCACGCGACAACCGCTTTACCCTAAATGTTGCCTTTTACCAACAAACCTGTTTCTATTCTTTTTTCTAAGTCTTTGTTTTATATGTGATTAGACCTCCCGGGATATGTGTGGCACGGCCTTTGTGTAAATAGAGCTAAAACAGAGGCTGACGGACATGCAAAAACACATTCTGATTGTGGACAATGATACCGAAGAGCTCAGACGGCTGCGCGAAATCCTGTCACGCGAAGGTTACAATATCATGACGGCCATGGATCGTGAAACAGCCCTGCGGATATGCAAAAAAGTTACGGTCTCATTTATTCTGTCCAGCACGGATTTTCTTTCATTAAAGTCTTCATCCAAATAGGAGGTATTATGTTTCGTAAATCTTTAGCCATAAGCCGGGTTCTTACCGCCTTGCTGGCCCTGCTGTTTATCAGCGGCTGCGTGGCCGTTGGCTCTATGGTGGCTAAAATGATGACGCAAAAGACAAACGATCTGTCGACGGCCGCCGTTCAGGTGCGCTTTATTCGCAATCTTTATCCGGCCGCGACGCAAACCACCGAAGTGAAGTACCTGAAGGATATGTGGCCGGAAGGCGGTAATATGGTGGTTATAAACTTCCAGAAGCGTGAAGGCATCGGCATGTACAGCATTGATGGCAAGGTGTTCATCGATGGCGAAGAGGTCCCGCATACCGCCAATGGCTTCTACGGCAAAATCATCGAAGCCGAAGACCTGTCTCCCAAAAAGATTGTTGTGGAAACAACCAGCGGACAGCGGGCGGAATTTACAGTGGCACCGACCCATCCCATTGAGATTGCCGAAGTCAACGGAACGGAGCGTGGCGGGGAAGTGAATCTTGAACAGGACCTGCAATTAAAAATCAATAATCCGCAGGGCAGCGAAAATACGGAGTTCCGCGTTGCCTTTCTGAGCGACATCATGGGTACGCGCAGTTTCCAGGAAGTCGGCGTATTCCGTTCGGCGGATGATATTACAATTCCTGCCGCTGTATTCCGTAATCCGGGTACGGCGGTATCGCCCAACGACGGTGAAAACTATCTGCTAGTGGAGCGCTTTGAACTGGCGCCCTATAATGTGGAAGGCGTCGGCGCGGCGCAGGTTATCGCCCAGTCAATGGATTGCGTACCGGTCAATATTTCCGGTGAAGCGGAAGAATCCTGGGTTGGGACGATCGCAAACAGCGGTATCCGCGTGAATGAAGAGATCGAAAACGAACGGGGCAAACTGACAATCGACATGAATAAGCCCAACGCCTTCTTGGGGCGCCCTTTCTCCAGCGGCAAAAAGTTTGCGATGGTTTCTTTTACCGTGCGTGCCACAAAACTGAAGCAATCGCGCTCGTCCACCAGCACATCCGAAGCAACTTATGGCAACACGCGGGTAACCACCACAACCACCACGACCCAAACGCGTCAATTTCCCAAGCTGCCCGATTCATACTGGGAAGAGCTGGTGAATTCTCTCTATGCCGATTTTGAGAAAACGCTGCTGGACAATTACAACATCGATTTGATCCCGGTGGAGCAGGTATTGCAGGCACAATCCTACAGCGACCTGGAGCCGATCGATGACAACATTACAGTCGTGGAAGTTGAAAAGAGCTACAAAGGCACGCGCAATCTTATCCCTACGACGATGAGTGCAATCATGAACAACATTTCCTCCACCTACGCCTCCGACCGTATCGACAGCCGGCTGATACGCGAGCTGGGTGTGGACGGTATTATCGCCGTGACGATCGATCTGGAGATGCCCTGGGAAGAGTTCACTTTGTCGCCCCGTATGAGCATCCGCATTTCCGGGCCGCCCAACGGCTATATCCAGGGCCCGACGATTTATACGCAGGGCGTAATTTTTGGCAACGGCGTGGAACTGGAAGAGGCTAAGATGAACGCCGACCATGTGATGGATGTATTGCCGGAAATCATTCGCAAAGATGACCTGATGATGGCGCTGCAAACAGGCTTTGATAAGATGGCCGAGATGGAACGGGATGCCGATTACGAGGCTATTTGGGCCTTGAAATAACCTACCCCCCACCCCAGAGCACGCACCAACCTCCGGGGTTCAGCGGGCGTCGTTTCCGGCGCCCGTTTTTTTATGCCCAAAATCTTGCCGAAGGCTACTTTATTATACAGTTATAAGCTTCCCCACCGATTTTAAGTTTATTGAAACGTAACAAGCAAAAATCTATGCGACACATCCTCATTCTATTATTGATATTGATCGCATATTCGTCGGGTCATCAGTATAAAAGCCGCACGTATCTTTTTGAAGACGGTCTCCCCACCAATCTCGTCAAAGCGGCTTATCAGGACTCCCTCGGCTTTATCTGGATTGCGACCGATGCCGGGCTGGTGCGTTATGACGGACAAACTTTTCGCGATTTCAGCGACAGCCTGCACAGCAATTATGTTAAAAAGATCGTTCCTGCCGATGACGGCAGTCTGATCGTTGTTACCGACCTTGGTCTTTCCAGGATAAAACCCCACGTAAACAATCCGCAGATAAAACCGTTTCTTGTGGCCGCGCAGGAGATGACTCAGGACAAAGTGCATTACCCGAAAGATGTTTTTACAGACCGGGCCGGTCGTCTTTGGATAAGTGAGCCGCGCTCCGTTTCTTGCTATGACGGCACAACGCTCAAGCGTTACCTGTTTGATGCATCGTACTCCACACGCGGTTATCTCAGTTCGTTTCATCTGATTGAAAGCAGCGCGGGCGGTTTGTTTTTGCTTGCTCAGCCCGGCCAGATTTTAAAATATGACAGCCGCCAGGACCGCTTCGTCGAAGTGCGTCCGGGCGGAACGAAAAGTTCTCCGACCATAGAAACCGTTTTAAATACCGGCGATGATGAATGGCTGGTGGGCGGCGCGGATGGTATTTACAGGCTGAAGATTAAAAAGGGGGAAGCGGTTTACAGTAGGATCGCCTCTATGGCGCGTGTGCAGGTATTGCAAAAAGGCGCGGAGGGGCAGCTGCTTATCGGAACGGGAGGTGACGGACTTTTTGAAATGGCCTATCCGCAGAGCCTGGATTTGCAGCATGTGGAAAACGTGGAGTTAAAAGTAATAAACGACATAAGCGCGCCGGTGGATGGACGCAATTGGCTGTGCAGCGACCAGGGCATTGCCGTATTGTATAACCCGCTTTTTGAGCCGGTGATCAGATTCAGCAATTTTGCCATAAAGAACCTGACCCGCGGCAGCGATGGCAGCATCTACGCCACCGACGGATCGAATGTCTATAAAATAATCCAAAGTAAAAACGGCTTTCGATATGAAACGGTCTACGAAAATTGCCCATCAACAATCGCGGCGCTTTCCGCCGTTGACGAAACGCTTTACCTGGGGCACATAGAAGGCTCGCTCACCCGTGTCCATCGCGGACGCGTCTCGACGCAAAACCTGACCAACTATCATTCCATTTTTGATCTGTTTAGCGACCGCGATAAAAATATGTGGGTGCTTGTAAACGACCTGCAATGCGCCTTTAAAATTATGCCGGACGGGCAGACAGTCCGGTATGATTCCAGCAGGGGGGTACGCAGCGAGCTAAACGCGATAAAGCAGGCACCGGATGGCGCGCTTTATGCCAGCGGAAACGACTCGAATTATCTTCTTCGTTATGACCCGGAAAAGGAGCGCTTTGTAAATATCAGCTATCCGATTGCTGAATTTGGCACCTTGAAAACCTATGACCTTGCCGTGGATGGCAAGGGCGTCGTCTGGATTGCCTCCGACAAAGGCTTGCTGCGCCATGACAATGAAAAGCTTAGCGTAATATCGCTGGGTGGCAAGAACGTCGGCAAATCCATTACCCTGAGCGAAAAAAGCGGTGTCTGGATCGGGACGGATTATGGCCTTTTTCAATATCAGAATGGCGAGCTGGTCCGTTATGAGAGTCAGAACGGGCTGGGAAATCTTACCTTTCCTTTTCGCTCCGCCGAGATGCTGGACGACAGGCTGATTATTGGCGCCTTCGACGGAATCTATGCCCAGGTTGAAGATATTTTCGATGCCGGACGCACGGTTTCTCCTACGATTCTCGAAATGGAGGTGGAAAGCGTTTCGGCCGCATGGCGCAGTGATAAAATGGTGTTGCCCTATGATGCTGTCATTTTGCTGAAATATGGAGCCCTCAGTTTTCCCGCTGATAAGATTACCTACCAGTCGCGCCTTAATGGCCACGATGAGCAGTGGACCGATCTGAAGAGGGAAAGCCACTATATACTTTCCGGCTTGTCACCGGGCGAATACACCTGGCAGGTGCGGGCCAAGGAGCCCGGCAAGCACTGGAGCACACCGGCGCATGTATCGTTTACGATATTGGTGCCGTTTTACCGAACCTGGTGGGCCTTTTTTGTCTATGTCTTTGTGGCTTCAACGATTGGCTTTACCATTTACAGGCTGGTGCAGGAAAGCCGCGGTCACAGTGAAGCGAAGACTGCTTTGAAATCCACGGAGACAAACCTTAATACCGTCCTGGAGGCTGCCCCGGTTTATGTTATCTCCTATACCAGAACAGGCTGGATAACGCTTTCCGAAGGCAGCGCCGTAAAAAACGTTTCCGATATTGATACCGATAAGCTGGCAGGAAAAAACATTTTTGACGTTACCAGGCACTGGCCCGAGCTGCAGCATTATGTGAACCGGTCCCTGCTGCAGGAATCGTTCAGTTGCGTATGCCCGCTGGACAGAAGTTTTTTTAAAGTATGGTTTTATCCGCAGTTTGACGGATTTAAAAAATTTAAAAGCGTAATAGCCGTAGCACTTGATATTACCGAAAATATTCTTACGCAGGAGCAGCTGAAGGTAGCGAAGGAAGAGGCGGAACAGGCCAGCAAATCCAAATCGCAGTTCCTGGCCAATATGAGCCATGAGATCCGCACGCCGATGAATGCCGTAATAGGCATGACTGAGCTGGCACTGGAAACCGACCTGGATGATGCACAGCGCGATTATATTGCCACGGTTAAAGCTTCCGGGGAAGCCCTGCTTAAAGTAATTAACGAAATTCTGGACTTCTCCAAGATTGAAGCCGGTAATATCCAGATCGAGTCGATTGATTTTGACGCCCATGTCCTGGTTAGCCAATTAGGCAAAATAATGACCACAATGGCCAGCGATAGAAACGTCCACTTCCGCATTAACAGTGATCCCGGGTTGCCGCGTTTTCTTACAGGCGATCCCACGCGCCTGCGCCAGGTGCTTATAAACCTGACCAACAACGCCATCAAGTTTACGCCGCCTACCGGCGAGGTGCGGCTTGAAATAGGCGTCGAAAAGCAGCGCGGCGATCAGGCCGTTGTATCATTCAGCGTTTCGGACACGGGCCCGGGTATACCGCCCGAAAAGCGCAAAGTGATATTTGAAGCATTCCGCCAGGCGGATGATTCCACGACACGGCGCTACGGCGGCACGGGTCTTGGTTTAACCATTTCATCGCAGCTTGTCTCTTTAATGGGTGGAAAAATCGAGCTGGACAGCGAGGATAAAAAGGGAAGCCGTTTCTATTTCAGTCTGGCCCTCGACATACCTGAACAGACGGAGCGCCCCGAAAAAGAAGCCGAGAAAGTTGAACCCGGTGAGATCAGCGAAAGGGCCAGGATACTACTGGCAGAAGACAACCCGATTAACCGTAAGCTTGCCCTGCGCCTGCTTGAAAAAATCAACGCCGATGTTACGCATGTGCCGGATGGCCGCAAAGCGCTGCAGCATGCCAAAACCGGGCTTTATGATCTGATCCTGATGGATATTCAGATGCCGGAAATGGACGGCCTGGAAGCTACCCGCGCGATCCGTGCACACGAGAAGGAAAACGGTGGACATATTCCCATCATCGCTATGACCGCCCACGCTATGAAAGGCGACAAGGAGCGTTGTCTAAGCGCCGGAATGGAAGGATACGTGTCCAAGCCCATCCAGAAAGAAGAGTTGTTCAAAGCCATTGCCAAAGAGCTTAACAAAAAAGACTTGCTGCAGTTTAGTTAATAGGTCCCGTCTTGAAGTCTTGGGGTCGTGATGTCTTGTTCTCGGATTATCGTCTTTCGCACGACCGCCTTTTTTGTCCCCCTGTTTCTTTTTTACCAGAACGTTCCGCAGTACCCCGGTTGCTTTGATGTGATAAAAAATCCACCGCTTTTTTTACCGGAACAGGACGTGTATCATCCTTTGTAAAAAGGCCCCGTTTTGCTTTGCATGTACGTGAATAATTACTAAGTTATTCAACGCCAAGCAAAGGAGGTATGATATGTCTAAACTTACTTTTTTGGGTCAATCCGGCTGGTTGGTTGAAGGTGGAGGCCACAGCATTGTTATCGATCCTTTTCTGACGGACAATCCGGTTGCCAGACATAAGGCCAAAGACATAAAGGCCGATTTTGTTATACTGTCGCACGCGCACGGCGACCACACCGCGGATGCCGAACCCATTGCAAAAGCCAATTCCGCAACCATTATCGCAAACTTCGAAATAGCCAATCATTATGGCGCCAAAGATTGTAAAGTGCATCCGATGCACCTTGGGGGTAAACACGATTTTCCATTCGGCTCGGTTAAGCTTACGCCTGCCTTTCACGGATCGTCTTTTCCGGATGGCAAATATGGCGGCATGCCCGGCGGCATTTTGCTGACAATAGGCGGCAAGACAATCTACCATACCGGTGACACCGCATTGTTCAGCGACATGGGGCTTATTGGCAAGCATGCCCGCGTGGATGTTATGCTGGTGTGTATTGGTGATAATTTTACCATGGGCATCGATGATGCCGTGGAAGCCGTTGATCTTGTAAGGCCCAAACTGGCCATCCCCATGCACTACAACACATGGGACCTGATCAAAGCCGATCCTACTGAATTTGCCCAAAAAGCAAATCTGCAGGGCTATGAAGTAAAAGTTGTCGATCCGGGAGAAGATATCAGCATCTGATGATGAACGAACGCCAGCTGACCAGCCATCTTCAGCCGCTGATGCTGCATTATGAGCCCGCGCGCTCTTTGCGTCTGCGGGCTTCTTTCTATCCGTACAAGGGATTAAAACATACCATCCGTTTGCGTGGGCAAACTATTTTTATCCGCTTTTCCCATCTGCTGGCCCAGGCACCTCCGCACATTCTGGAATGCCTTGGACATATCCTGCTGCAAAAGCTTTTTTACCGCCGGGCGCAATCGCACCTGCAGAAAACGTATCACAGTTACGTAGACACCGAACAGCTTGAGGCGGCGCCTCCCGCGGAACGTTCCGTGGAAGCCTATACGCCCGAAGGAAAGCATTACCATCTGACAGAATTGTTTGATTCGATGAACCAGCGCTTTTTTAAGGGCGGGCTGCAAAGGCCTCAACTGGGCTGGAGCCTGCAGAACAGCTACCGCCGCCTGGGCTTTTATGACGCCATGCGCGACCTGCTTGTTGTTACGCGTCTCCTGGATAATCCCAAAACACCGCGCTATGTGCTGGAATACATCGTTTACCACGAGATGCTGCACATGGTGCATCCGGTTACGCGAAGGCCCGGTAAAAGGCGGGTTATTCACAGCCGGGAATTCCGCAAAGACGAAGCCGGATTCCCGCAACTGGAGCAGGCCAACAGCTGGATAAAAAGACATCTCGGCAAGTTGTCAAAACGTGGATTTTAGCATGCCGCTTTGCTTGAAAAAGAATACTAATTTTAGTAGTATCTTAAAGACTGCAAGTCCCCATTTAACACATGGACGAGCCGACAAACAACTATATCCCAAAACCATAGTGACCTTTTAAGGAGGGTGCCGTGAAAGTTTTTGAAACGGACCATATAAGAAATATAGGAGTATGTGGCCATGGAGGTGTGGGTAAGACCATCCTGGCCGAGGCTATGCTGTATAACCTCAAACAGATTACGCGCATCGGCAGCATAGAGCAGGGTTCCACCACGTCCGACTACAACGCGGACGAGATCGAACGCCAGATCTCCATCAATGCCTCACTTCTGCATGGCGTTTACAAAGAGAACAAGATAAATCTCATCGACACACCGGGCTATTCCGATTTTTACGGTGAAGTTGTTGGCGCCATCCGCGCTGTTGATACGGTGTTTCTGGTTGTTTCCGCATCATCCGGGGTGGAAGTAGGTACGGAGATGGTCTGGCAGGAAGCCGAGAAAAATGATGTGCCGCGTCTGCTGATCATCAATAAGCTGGACAAGGAAAACCTGGATTTTGACAAAATTTATAACGATCTGCAGGAAGACCTGGATCGCCGCGTGGTGCTGGCGCAGTTCCCGGTGAACCCCGGGCCAGGTTTTGACAGCGTCGTTGACCTTATCCGCATGAAGCTGCTTAAGTTTAAAACCGACGGCAGCGGCGAATTCAGCGAAGAAGAGATCCCTGCCGATCTGAAGGATCAAGCCGACGATTTGCACCTGAAGCTGGTGGAGGCCGTGGCGGAATCGGACGACAGTTTAATGGAAAAATATTTCGACAGCGGGCTGAATGAAGACGATTTCCGCAAGGGTTTGAAGGAAGCCATGGCCCACGACCTGGTCTATCCCGTTTTCTGTACATCGGCGCAAACAAACGTGGGCGTGATGCGCCTGCTGGACGTGATCCTGAATTTCTGCCCCGCGCCAAACGAACACGGTAAGAACAAAACCAAGGATGGCAAGGAAATTGAAATAGATGCCAACGACCCTATGTCCGCGCTAATTTTTAAGACGTTGGGCGAGCAGCATGTGGGCGAACTCTCCTTTGTAAAGGTTTTCTCAGGGAAGATCAAGAACGGTGATGAAACATATAACGCCACAGACGACCACCCCGAGCGCATCGCCGGTATTTTTGTTCTTAACGGCAAAAATAAAACACCTGTGGACACGCTGATGGCCGGCGATATAGGCGCGCTGGTAAAAATGAAAGCCACGCACACAGGTGACTCCCTCTGCACCAAAAGCAACCAGATCGAATTCCCGCCGATCGATTTTCCGGAGCCAAAAATTCGTGAAGCTATCCGGCCCAAGGCCAAGGGTGATGAAGATAAGATCGCGCAGGGTCTGCACACGCTGCACCAGGAAGATCCCACTTTTGTTTATACCAATGATGCTGAACTGCACCAGACGATCATCTCCGGGCAGGGCGAGCTGCACCTGGTGACTATTCTCAACCGCCTGAAACAGCGCTTTGGCGTAGAGGTGATTGAAGAAGAACCGCGCATCCCCTACCGTGAAACAATCAAAGGCAAGGCCGAAGCGCAGGGCAAGTACAAGAAGCAGACCGGCGGCCGCGGGCAGTACGGCGACTGTCACCTGCGCATTGAACCGAAGGGACGCGGGGAAGGTTTTGAGTTTGTTGATGGTATTGTGGGCGGTGTGATACCAAATAAATTTATCCCCGCCGTTGAAAAGGGCGTTATTGAAACGATGAACAAGGGAGTGCTTGCTAAATATCCTGTCGTGGATTTAAAGGCAACAGTCTTTGACGGCAGCTATCACAACGTGGATTCTTCCGAGATGGCCTTTAAGGTGGCCGCGTCGATGGCTTTTAAGAAATGTTTTGAGCAGGCCAAACCAATGCTGCTGGAGCCGATCTATGAAATCGAAGTGCGTGTGCCCGATGAATACATGGGTGACGTGATGGGCGATATCAGCGGACGCCGCGGCAAGATTCTTGGTATGGACGCTGACGGCAAGTTCCAGGTGATCAAGGCAAGTGTGCCGCTGGCGGAATTATACAAGTATTCCACCACGCTGCGCTCGATGACGCAGGGCAGGGGGATTCACAAACGCGCTTTCTCGCACTATGAGGAGGTCCCGTCCGACGTAGCCCAAAAGATCATCGCCGCTTCGAAGGACGAGGAGGAGTAGAAATCCGCTATTCCGCATAAATCGTTATTTATTGCTATATTTGGCCCGGTATGTTTTAGTATGCCGGGCTTTTTTATGGAAATTATTGCAAATTTCTACATCCCGGAAAGCAAATAATTGTTGATTGGAATTTTGGATGAAATCCGGAGGAAATAATATTATGGATGTAATGTGGGCACCCTGGCGCATGAGCTATATCATGGGTGACGAAGAAGAAATCAAAGGCTGCATTTTTTGTGAATTGCCGAAATGGAAAGATGATTCCAAAAGCCTGATCGTGCATCGTTCTGAGTATTGCTACGTTATTTTGAACCGTTACCCATACAACAACGGACATGTTATGATTGTCCCCAACCGGCACACGCACGATTTTACCGCGCTTACCGAAAAAGAGCTGCTGGATTGCCAGAATGTTATTCAAAAAACGGTAAAAGCATTTCGCAAGGTTTACAATCCTGATGCGATGAACATGGGCATGAATATGGGACGTCCCGCCGGCGCCGGCATTGAGGAGCATTTGCATTATCATCTGCTGCCCCGCTGGAACGGCGATACCAATTTTATGCCGGTGATCAGCGGTACCAAAGTGATTTCCGAAGCCCTGGAGCAAAGCTATGAAAAGCTCTCCACGGCGCTGAAGGAGGTGTAGCGATGGTACGCCTGTACCGCGTTGTGCTGCCTGTTTCGGACATCGATGAGGCTGCGGCATTTTATGGCAAGGCGCTGAACCTGAAGGGGGAGCGCATCTCCAAGGGGCGCCATTATTTCAACTGCGGAGGCACCGCGCTGGTGTGCTACGATCCGCTTGCCGAAGGTGACAAACTGGGGCAGGGCTGGATGCACCTGAAAAAGCAGTATTTCTATTTTTCGGTGCCTAACCTGGAAGGCGCTTATGTGCGCGTAAAGAATGCCGGCGCTACCAACATCGATACCGGGATAAGCGAAGCGCCCAACGGTGAAAGGCTGTTTCACGCCGCCGATCCCTTTGGTAACCCCATCGCCTTTGTGGACGAAAAAACGGTTCCGACCTGGAAGGAGAAAAGCTGATGGAAACATTACTGCTAAAAGACATCGGGCGATTGTACACGCCGTTCAGCGGCAGCGCTTTTGGCGAAATCCGTGAATTGGGCGGCATACATCTGCTGCTTGAAAATGGTCGTATCAGCCGTATGATCGGCGCAAATGAAGACCTGCCGCCGGCCGATAAAACAATCGACTGCCGCGGCAAAACGGTGCTGCCCGGTTTTGTGGATTGCCACACGCATCCCGTTTTTGGACCGACGCGCGAGAGCGAATTTATCATGCGCGTGCAGGGCAAAAGCTATGAAGAGATCGCCGAAGCGGGAGGCGGTATCCGCAACAGCGTTCGTCGTTTCCGCGAGATGAGCGATGATGAAATTACAGTCCTGACCCGTAAACGCCTGAAGCCTTTTTTGACCCATGGCACGACGACGATCGAAGCTAAATCGGGCTACGGGTTAAGCCGCAAAGACGAGCTGCGTTCGCTGGAGATCATTGCCCGGCTGAACCGCGAACAGCCGCTGGAAATGGTGCCCACCTTTTTGGGCGCGCACGAAATACCGGATGAATATCAGGATGACCGCAACGGCTACGTGGACCTGGTCTGCAACGAAATGATTCCCGAAGTGGCCGATAAGCAGCTGGCCCGTTTTTGCGATGTATTTTGTGAAAAAGGCGTGTTTAGCGTGGAGCAAAGCCGCAAGATTTTGAAGACGGCGCAAAAATACGGCATGACGCCCAAGCTGCACGCCGACGAATTGTACGCCCTGGGCGGCGCCGAGTTGAGCGCGGAAGTGAAGGCAATCTCCGCCGACCACCTGGTGGAAATTTCCGACAAGGGTATCGAAGAAATGGCCGCTGCCGGTGTCATCGCGGTGTTGCTGCCCGGCACCACGTTTTTCCTGGGCAAGGATAAGTTTGCCCCTGCCCGTAAGATGATCGACAAAGGATGCATGGTGGCTGTGGCAACGGACTACAATCCCGGCAGCTCGCATACGCACAACATGGCGCTTGTCTGGACCATCGCCGCGCTGAAGATGGGCATGACGCCGGCGGAGCTGTTATGGGCCACGACCTATGGCGCCGCCAAAGCCATCGCCGAAGAGGACAAGATTGGCTGCATAGAAACGGGCCGACAGGCCGACGTGGTCATCTGGGATATCCCTAATCTGGACTACCTGCCCTACCACTACGGCATGAACAATGTGCATATGACCATCAAAAAAGGCGCTATCGTCTATCAACGTCCGGAGGTGTGATAATGAAAGAAGGCGCTGTCAATAAAGGAAAAATCATTATCGAGCAGGGTGATTTGACGGAAATGGATTGCGACGCCATCGTCAACGCGGCCAATAACCAGCTGGCTCACGGTGGCGGTGTGGCCGGAGCGATCGTCTCCAAGGGCGGCCAAAGCATCCAGGAAGAGAGCAATAAGCTGAAGCCCGTTAAAACCGGTGACGCGGTGATTACCGGTGGCGGCAAGCTGAAGGCGCGCCACGTGATCCACGCTGTGGGACCGCGTATGGGTGAGGGCGATGAGGACAACAAGCTGGCGTCGGCCACGCGCCGTAGCCTGGAGGTATTGGTCGAAAACGATTTGCACAGCATCGCCTTTCCGGCCATCAGCACGGGCATTTTTGGCTACCCCATAGAGCGCGCCGCCCCGCTGATGCTTTCTACCGCGGCTGATTTTTTAAATGAAAGCAACGCCGGGCTGGAAATCCATTTTGTGCTTTATTCAAAGAAAGATTACGGTGTTTTTGAAAAGGCCTTTGGAGAAATGTGATAGTTTACAGACTGTGTTGTAAGATTGAAACCATTATTTGACATCACCCGTTTTTAGAATAAATTTTAAACATCAAAATCACGAGAGTATGAATATGCAAACAGCAATACTGAAAAGCGATTCAGATGAAGATTTGAAGCTTTTGATAGAAATAGCTCAAATGGGCATTAAAGCTAGGCTTATTTCGGACAAAGAAATGGAGGATATCGGTTTGGCAAATGCCATAAAAAAAGGCCGCACCGGTCAAAGAGTGGACACGGATTCATTTCTCAACAAACTGCGCAAATGAATATCAGAATTGATAAGAGTTTTGCGAAACTTTCCTAAATAATTACCGCTTTTAAATATCCTCATTATTTATGCTTACCATAATCTTTAACCCATAGTGCTCACGCACTAAAATTGGCGTTTACCCGTGCATGTGTATATATTCAAAATTCATACACATAGGGGTTTGTGATGCGAACAAATATTGTATTAAACGACCAGCTTATCGAACAGGCTTTAAAGCTTGGCGGCTATAAGACTAAAAAGGAGGCCGTTGAAGAAGCGCTGAAACTTCTGGTGCGTCTGAAAAAACAGGAATCCTTGCGCAAATACAAAGGCAAACTGAAATGGACCGGCGATCTGGATGAGCTCAGGACAGATTCATGATCCTGGTGGATTCATCGGTTTGGATTGATTTTTTCAACGGCGTGGAGACAACGCAGGTGGCACGGCTTGAGGCAATTCTCGGGCAGGAGTATATCGTAACCGGCGATATTATTTTGACGGAAGTGTTGCAGGGCTTTAACAAGGACAAGGATTTCGAAAAAGCCAAATCCTTATTTGAACATCTGGAGTGCTACGATATGCTTGGAAAAGAGCTTGCCATAAAAAGCGCGACAAACTTCCGCTATTTGCGCAAAAAGGGTGTCACCATCAGAAAGACGATTGATGTTATTATCGGGACTTTTTGTATCGAAAAGGGTTTTTCTCTTTTGCACTCCGACAAGGATTTTAATCCCATGGAAGAGTATTTGGGGTTGAGGGTATATTGAAAAAGAGAAAAAGGAAGGAAGAAAAAGACGAGACTGAGATCAAAGAAGATGAATAAAAAAATAACAAAAAAGAAGACAAAAGAGGTTATTGAAAACTATATTAAAGATGTTCCTGAACAGCAAAACGCGTTGTTAAAAGCCTGCGAAGGTCTATTACGAATTAAGGGTGACTATGCGCCCTTTGGGTATCTTTTTGATTTTGAAGTCGGCAAAATTTTGCACCATCAATTAGATGAGGACAGCAAAAGCGAAAAATATTTTTTGGCGGCATTAGAAAATATATCTGGTAATGATGATGAAATACTAGGAGAGATATATTATTGTCTCGGCGGCTTGTATAGTGACTTAAAAGATTTTAGTAAATCAAACGATTTCTATTTCAAGTGTTTAAATATTTATGAGAGTATTTCCGACCCTGAAGGTGTTGAATATCAGGAACGATGTTATATAAATATCGGTTCTAATTATGAAGAAACGGGGGGCTACGAGAAAGCCAAAGAATACTACAAAAAGGCAGACGGCCTTTCGACCGGCACAGGATTAGCTAATTATTATCTCGCCAGTTTATATGCTTTTGAGCTTGAAGAATATGATAAAGCTATAAAATACGGGCTGAAAGCCAATAAATACTTAAAGGATAAAATAAACATAGTTTCTAATTTACGAATCCTGCGTCATGTTTTTACCAAAAAAAAGGCTTTTGAAACAGCAGAATCTTATATAAAAGCTTTGTTTAAATACGCACCTGAGGCTATTACCCTACATGAAATACACGAAGATTATGGAATATTATATTGTCTCTGGCGAAAAGAAAAAGAAGGTATCAAACACTTCGAGTATGCGCTTAATGAATTAAATAAAGACGATCCTGATTATGACCAGAGATATATTTACCTTAAAACCTGGGTAGCACAGGCCAATGCTGGACTACGAAATAATGATATCGCCGAAAGTATCTGCTCTGACCTCATAGAAAAATATGATTGGGGCGAGGTGAATTTAATCTTTCCGGTACGTGTTAAAGCAAGGATATTGCTAGCCAAAAGAGAATATCAATCTGCATATACGCTCTTATCCAAAAACCTAAAAATATATGAAACATCAAGGCATTTTAGCCAAGATGCTCAAGACTATAATATGGCTTTAAAAATAAAGACTGAAGCCTTTAAACAGCTGCCCTTATTTAACAAGCTTTTGGAAAAATCTAAGAAATAATCCCTTTGCGGATGATTAAAAATGAAAAAAGCTATTTTACTGGTCTTAACAACTCTTGCCTTTAGTCTTGCTGCCTCTCCCGTTTCCATCATCAGCCCGATAGATCAGTATGTTTACGCCGGGGAGCGCATCGACTACTCCGGGCTGGACAGCTACGATCCCGATGGCGGCAGTATTACCCAATACACCTGGTACATAGATGACCAGCAGGTCGGCACGGGCTCCGGCTTTTCCCAAACTTACATGCTTGACAAAACGGAAACCCACTGCGTCATCACCATCAAGCTAAAAGTAAAAGACAACGAAGGCGCGATAGATTATTACAGCTACCAGATCGCCATCAAGCGTAAGCCGGAATACCATTTTTCTGTGAAAGACCACCTGGGCAATATCCGGGTTACGGTGGACGAACAGGGCGAAATCGTCAGTAAGGATGATTACTATCCCTTTGGCTTACGGATGCCCGGCCGCAGCCACACATCCGGTGCCGGCAATGATATCTACAAATTCTCCGGTAAAGAGCTTGATGATGAGAATGGGCTGGGACTTTATTATTTTGGGGCACGGTACTATGATGCGGCGGTGTGTCGGTTTGGCTCAGTTGATCCCCATGCTGGTTCTTATCCTAGGCTATCAACATACAGTTATGTTGCAAATAATCCACTAAAATTTATCGATCCTAATGGAAAAGATGTAATTAAACCTAAAAATAATAAAGTTCTATGGGCAGTAAGAAAAGCATATAGAACGTCGGCAAAATATCGTGCTCTTCACAATAAGGTACTTAAAAATAAAAATCAGCGGTGGCTATTTAGAACGAAAAGCAAGATGAATGCACGCGCAAATACAATATCTAATTATTCCAAATTTAGCGAAAAGAAAGTAACAACAATTACCACTATAAGTTTAGATAATTCATCTAAGCTTTATCCTGCAGGTTCACAAGCAGTAGGTACGCTTACAAATGAAGCAACGCATGCTATAGAGCAAGGAAATTTAAATTCTGCAGAAGACCAAGCAAACTTTTATAATGTTAATAATCCTGATAATTCGCATTTAATAAAGTCATCGAGTGGGGTTTGTACAGAAGAAGCTAAGGCAAACGAATCACAAGCAACAAGTGAATATTACGAAGAAACAGAAGAAGATAATAATTATCAGGATTTGTCTAATGAGGAACTAGATGAATTAATATTCACGCCAACCGAGGAAAAAAAGAATGAGTAAAATGGGCATGTCTTACTTAATACAAATTCTTTTCGTATTCAGTACAGTGCTTTTTTGTAAGGGACAAACCGTACTAAGCGTAGAAGAAGTTAAAGATTTTTCTAGGTTTTATTTTGTTCGTTCAATCGTGAAACATCACGAACAGGTTAACAAAAAAGACGTTAATGAGATGTTTACACTAATTAATAAGGTTACAAGCCTTTCAGATACCGCTATACTTTTAACTTTACTCGAAAAAGTTGATGATGTTAGATTTTATAAAGCTGAACACGACATTCAGAGTATATTTATAGATAGCGAGGTTATTTTTGCCATACACATTCGGGAATATGATTATGAGACCTATGACCTAAATAAAAATAATATTATTGATTTCGTAAATAGGTTTTTTTTAGAAGATGTTACTAAGGCAAGTTTTAATAAAATAATAAATATAATGAGTGAGATTTTTATAGGCAGTGAAGCTACTATTTTTGCCGCCGAAAATAAAGACGAGTTTAATTATCTCATTAATGAATATAAGATAGAGCCAAATAATCAAATTGTTATGGAAGATGGCAACTATTACTATGAACAATTTTTTAAAACACAAAAGGGCAATGTTATAAGCTATTATGTTTTATTGTACAAATATGAGAACAACCAATTTGATATAGAAGAACAATTACTATTTAGGCTCTTAGAGTAACTACAAGTTTTGTAGTTTGTCGTATTTTATTAAGGGTCATGTCCCAAAAGTAGTAGCGACAATGCGACGGACAGTGGGAAGAAGCACGTACGCTATTTACGGAAATAAAGAGCGGCTGGCCGGAGAGTGAAGAAGCCGCTATCTGCGAAGACGAACTGGCCTGGCTGGAGAAACGCGAAGCCGCGGAGGAAGAACAATGAAAACCGCAATCGTATGTTCTCTGCTTTTAATTTTTTGCTCAACGGCGTTTGGCGGTTTTAAGAATCCCGTCTCCATCATCAGCCCGATAGATCAGTACGTTTACGCCGGGGAGCGCATCGACTACTCAGGGCTGGACAGCTACGATCCGGATGGCGGCAGTATTACCCAATACACCTGGTACATAGATGACCAGCAGGTCGGCACGGGCTCCGGCTTTTCCCAAACCTACATGCTGGACAAAACGGAAACCCACCGTGTCATCAGCATCAAGCTAAAAGTAAAAGACAACGAAGGCGCCATAGACTATTACAGCTACCAGATCGCCATCAAGCGTAAACCGGAATACCATTTTTATGTGAAGGACCACCTGGGCAATATCCGGGTTACGGTGGACGAACAGGGCGAAATCGTAAGCAAGGATGATTACTATCCCTTTGGCTTACGGATGCCCGGCCGCAGCCACACATCCGGTGCCGGCAATAATATCTACAAATTCTCCGGCAAGGAACTGGATGATGAGAATGGGCTGGGACTTTATTATTTTGGGGCACGGTATTATGACCCCATGATTGGCAGATGGGTAGCGGTTGATCCGTTGGCGGATAAATTTTTAAGTGACAGTCCTTTTCAATACACTCATAACAATGCTATAAATAGAGTTGATCCCGATGGGAAAGCTGATTTTGGCACAGCCGCAAAACTGAATGAGGCAGGAATGAAGATAGTAAATGACAGCAATCTTCAGCCCAGGTATTGGTTTAGCGGTTCTGTTACTACGCTTGACGATGGCTTCGAAATGATAAATATAAATCTTACTACGTTTTGTAATTTTGGAGTAAGGGATATCTTAAATGAAGGACAAGACCATTCACTAGATGGTATGCGCGCAAATGACATGTATAGTTTTTTAATGTCTGTTCCGCTAGACGAGCCAAATGCAATAGAAATTAGCTATGAACAGGCGGCTAATTACGCGAAGGAAGGGATAACAACAATATTGGCATCTTTTAACGAAAATGGTTCGGGACATGTGGCTATTGTAGCTCCTGAAGATATGATACCAAGTACAGAGTGGGGCAAAATGGTTCCAATTGTGTATAATATTGGAAAAAACAATGGTAAGATAGGAGCAAATTGGGCCTTTGATCGTGATAATCAACCCAAGGCTTTTATTTTGGCCAAAGATAAAAGGTCGTATGACAGCAGAAAAAGAAATACAGATAGTCCAATTGGCCGGGCAATTTATGAATCGTGGCTAAGAGGCTTAAATAGTGGGCGTGCATTTCGGCTTGATTCCAATTAAAAAGAGTATAGACTTTATGATGGGAGCTTCTTGTGAAATCGACAATATTAATTTTTATTTTAATTATCTTAAGCTGCGGAAACAAAAACGCGAAACCAAGCGCTAAAGATAATCCCAATTACAAATTAGATTCAACAATTACAGTTGTCCCGGATACACTATATAAAAAAGAATCTCTTTTAGATTCATCCATTTCATATTTGTATGGTGATTTTAATATAAAAATACTATCAATCGTGGGAATCGATACCTCCTCATTATATTTAGCTGGGTTGTTTGGGGATAAAACAAACGAATTGTTTCATTTTAATTTTAAACTAAGATCCTTGCAGAAAATAGCCCTATTCCCTAAAGGATGGAATATTCAATATGTTAGCATTGAGGACAATAAAATATTTTTAAATACTCGTGACAGCATAATTGCTATCACATTTGATGATCATGAAGAAGTTTTTCGTTTTTTAGCCAAGGATGTTCGAGATATCTATTATACAGCAAATAAAAGATTATTTTATACTACCGAGAAATACAATACCTATGTTGCCAGTGATGATTCTCTAAATGCCGAAGGAAGTTTAATAGGACAGTTTAAAAACGCCAGAGATAGTATAGTATATCTATTTGACACGTATAACGCCAGCCGCGGTGCTTACGATTATGTGGGTAAAGTTTTAGAATTTAATATTAATCAGGATACAACATATACGATTTTTGATTTTCTGGCACTTGATGGCGCTTTTGTGAGCTTAAATGACTCCATATTTATAATAACCGAAGATGAAGAATTTAGCGATTTTATTGTACATAAAGACGGAAGTTATAAAATAAATTTAAATAAACATTTACCTGAACTAGCAACCTTAAATAGTTGTTATTCTGCCTTTTTGGCCAAATCCGGTGAGTTAATTATCTGGGGATGTAACGGTATGTTTTTTGTTGTGAATAATTTGCCGCTTTAGAAATGTGCCTATGAAAACCACAATCGTATGTTCCCTGCTTTTAATTTTTTGTACAACGGCAATTGGCGGCTTTAAGAATCCCGTCTCCATCATCAGCCCAATAGATCAGTATGTTTACGCCGGAGAGCGCATCGACTACTCCGGGCTGGACAGCTACGATCCTGATGGCGGCAGTATTACGCAATACACCTGGTACATAGATGACCAGCAGGCGGGCACGGGCTCCGGCTTTTCCCAAACTTACATCCTGGACAAAACGGAAACCCACCGCGTCATCAGCATCAAGCTAAAAGTAAAAGACAACGAAGGCGCGATAGATTATTACAGCTACCAGATCGCCATCAAGCGTAAGCCGGAATACCATTTTTATGTGAAAGACCACCTGGGCAATATCCGGGTTACGGTGGACGAACAGGGCGAAATCGTCAGTAAGGATGATTACTATCCCTTTGGCTTACGGATGCCCGGCCGCAGCCACACATCCGGTGCCGGGAATGATATCTACAAATTTTCCGGCAAGGAACTGGATGATGAGAATGGGCTGGGGTTGTATTGGTTTAATCCTGGAAGATATTATGATCCGGCTTTGGGGCGGTTTACAACCTCAGATCCGCATTCAGACTCTTACTTAAGCTTGACTCCTTATAATTATGTTGGTAATAACCCACTTAGGTTTATTGACCCAACAGGAATGGATAGCACGGATACACAAGATAAAAACTCAGATGAAGATGAAAATAAAGGGGATGAACCAGAAGAAGCAGCGGAAGCCGCTGCTGTCGCAGTAGGCATAAGTGCAGCAGCTATTGATGGGCCACTTCCGCTAGGCGATCTAATACTTGGCGGAATTTTGGGGTACCATTTATATAAGAAAGTTAAAGACTCGGATTCAAATAATGAAAACGAAAATGATAAAGAAGAGGAAGACAGTGATTCTGCACAAGACAAGAAACTATCAAAAGGGGAGATAAAGAAACTCAAAGATGGGGGTGTCGATGTGCATGATCTTAAAGGCGGAAAAAGTGCCAGTAAATATGATTTGTACAAAGACCCGAAAGGAAATATCAAAATAAAACCAAAAAGTGCCACTGGACCGGGGGAACCCACTGGACTAAACATTAATAATTTTTAATAGGAACGAAGATGCAAACTACAATAAAGGTTTCATTTATATTGACAGGTATTGGTGTAAAGCCTGATAAAATAACTAAGTTTATTGGAATAATTCCTACAAAAACTTGGAGAATGGGAGAGAAAATTCAGAACTCTTCCCTAAAAAGAAAACAAGACGGGTGGTGTCTCTCTTCAAAAGAGACAGAATCGATAGATCTAAATTATGAAATAGAAAAACTAATTAATATCATTTTGCCTGCTAAAAAAAAGATTGTGGAAATTTGCGAAAAATATCAGATCGAATCTGAAATATCATGTGTTGTTAATTTGCATGGTAATGAAACGCCGGCTATTAATTTGAAAAAAGCAACAATTAAAAATATTTATGAATTAGATTCGTCAATAGACATAGATCTGTATGTCTTCGATTAATTGGTTTGGTATCAACAGTTAGTAATAAGACTGTAGTTAAGAAAATCTCAGCTGTAATCTTAAGCATATTTTTTATATGGTTTTTATAGCCTAAGCATAAAGCACATGCAAACAAAATTCACCACCCTTCTCCTTTCCACCTTCATTCTCTCCCTACCACTGTTTGGCCAGGAAGAACCGGTAAAGCGCAGCAACTACGCCAACATCTACTTCAATGAAGAAGACAGCAGCTACACGGCGCGTATCTCCGCGGCGGTCATCAACTATAAGAATGTAAAAGGGAATCTTTAAACCTAATCACGCCCTGAGGCGTGAACTGCGCATTTGTAGAGCGGGGAAGGCAGCGAACACAACTCCGCCAGGCCCAAAATACGCTCTGAAAGCGCATATGCTTTTTGGTTCTTTTTGGCTAAACAAAAAGAACATTCATATTCCCGCCTGACTAATTGTCTTGAGAATGGTCAGACAGACTCATTTAGAATTTTTCTTTTGGCCTGGGATTTTAAGTCAAGGCACATTGTTCTTTTTGCCTGTCCAAAAAGAACCAAAAAGACCTGACGCATTGGGTCTTGCTTCTTTCAGGCTTCCGTGCAAGATTATGGCCGGGGATAGGGGCTCTATAATGCGTCGTCGCGCTTGGGGCGCGATTGGGTTTTTAGTTCTTTGACATCTGCCACGTCCGTTTCCGCAGCTCGGAAGCGAGCAGCAACCGGCCCTACCTGGAAGTTAAATACAAGATCGAATACACGGCCAACTACTACCTGTGGGACCACCTTGGCAATATCCGCGTCACCGTGGATGAAAACGGCGACGTGGTCAGCCATGATGACTATTACCCCTTTGGGCTGCAGATGGCGGGCCGCTCCTTTAATGCCGGCACGGATAATGATATTTATAAGTATTCGGGGAAGGAATTGGATGACGAGAATGGGCTGGGACTTTATTATTTTGGGGCACGGTATTATGACCCCGTGATTGGAAGGTGGGTAGCGGTTGATCCGTTGGCAAATAAGTATCCGGCGTGGTCTCCTTATAATTATACGCTTAATACGCCTTTAAATGCGAGGGAATTGATTCGAATCCAATAGAGCAGCCTACTGAAAGATCGAGTAATAATTCGAAGACTAAAACTGCTGACCAAGCGAACCAGGGAAAAAAGGCAAAAAGCAAAGCTGAAGCATCCAGAAAAAAAGAGGGTGCAGACACAAGAACTGCTGAACAAAAAGAAGCTGAGAAATTTAAACTCCAAGAAGAAGCAAAAAAGCTAAGTCCTAAAAATCAAAGGTTGAAAGATTTGATGGATGCAGTTGGGAATTTAGAAGACCCAAATAGTGGAGGTAATTAGTTATTGTTATGAATATAGTTGACTTAAGAAAAGAAAAATATACAAGTTGGAATGGAGCAGAATTATTACAAAAGATAATTGATACTTATGGAAAAGAAAATTTTCATGGAATAAACAAAATTATATTATTAGATAAAGATTATTCTTCAAAAAATAGTGCAGGAAGGTGGATTAAGAAAGACGGTGGCGTATTTGAAATAGAAATAATGTTTGACACATTAGATATATATCCATCTTCGATGCTTGAAAAAGAAATCACCATTGTTTTTGAATTATCCCGTATTCTTTTGCATGAACTTTATCATCATAAACATTTTTTAAATGGGAAAAAAAATAGAAGAAAAAGCAAAGACGAAGAGATTGCAGATTATTGGGGATTTAAGGAAGCTTTAGAAGTCATCAAAAAATTGTATTCAAATTCGCAAATATCATCATTTAAAAAACAATTTTATGAAATAATGGGATGGGAATAATTGGAAGTCTAAGGGAAGAGTATTGAAAACCGCAATCGTATGTTCTCTGCTTTTAATTTTTTGCTCAACGGCAATTGGCGGCTTTAAGAATCCCGTTTCCATCATCAGTCCGATAGATCAGTACGTTTACGCCGGGGAGCGCATCGACTACTCCGGGCTGGACAGCTACGATCCTGATGGCGGCAGTATTACCCAATACACCTGGTACATAGATGACCAACAGGCGGGTACGGGCTCCGGCTTTTCCCAAACCTACATGCTGGACAAAACGGAAACCCACCGCGTCATCAGCATCAAGCTAAAAGTAAAAGACAACGAAGGCGCGATAGACTATTACAGCTACCAGATTGCCATCAAGCGCAAACCGGAATACCATTTTTATGTGAAGGACCACCTGGGCAATATCCGGGTTACGGTGGACGAACAGGGCGAAATCGTAAGCAAGGATGATTACTATCCCTTTGGCTTACGGATGCCCGGCCGCAGCCACACATCCGGTGCCGGGAATGATATCTACAAATTCTCCGGTAAAGAGCTTGATGATGAGAATGGGCTGGGACTTTATTATTTTGGGGCACGGTACTATGATGCGGAGATAGGAAGGTTTATTTCTGTTGATCCGCACTACGATTCATATCGTAACCTAAGTCCTTATGTCTATGTGGCCAATAATCCTATTATATATATTGATCCAGACGGAAAAGATATATCCTCTACTAAGGAAGAAGATAAGGATGGCAATGTAACTTATACTATTACGTATACTGCTACAATAGTTAATGAAAGTTCAGAAAGCTTTACTTAAGAGCAATTAGATAATATTGCAGCTACCATTAAAGATCAGATTGAATCTTCTTTTAATGGACATTCAAAAGATGGAAAAACTAAATGGCAGGCAAATGTTGATATAGCTAGTGGGAAACCAAGAGAAGGAGATAACATAATTAAGCTTGTCGATACCGCGCCTGGAAAGTTAGGTTCTTCCCATCGTTTAGGTTCTGTACAAAAAGTATCTGCGCAGCTTGCAAGTTCTGGCGAGAATAACCAATTAGCCAGAACAGGGGCCCACGAATTTGGACACGGTGCAGGGCTTGAACATCCTCGAAATAGCATAGGCGAATTAATTCGAAAGGATATTGGTAATATTATGCAACAATCCAAGTACTCAATAGGCACTAAAACGACTTTAAAGCAAATTAAAAGCTTACACGAATTAGTTAATTTTTGGTATGGAGCAAAGAAAAAATGAATAATACCATATCGTCAGTTCTATTTGTTGTGCTATTAGCTCTTGTTTCTTTAGCACAAGATATTAATTCTAAACCAGACAGTATCACTTTGAATTTGATTCTGTCAGATGGATTTTTGCCTGATGAAGTAATAAACATATTTGTCGTTAACAATAACGGATTCGAGAAATTAATTTTCTCTGAAGGATTAACACGCATTAATCATGAGGACATAAATGTTTTTGAAATTAATTTAGAGAAGGGAAAATATAACTTAGTCAGAGTTAAATCCGTTTGGCGAGATAAAGAGGTTAGTCACGGTTTTATGTTCAGCGAAGATATTTATATTGATTTATCGGTCAATCCAAGAAACGAATTTTTATTTATATTATCAGATTCACTTGGGGGCTACGATTAATTTCAGAACATCTTGGTGAAATTATATTTTTTTCTGCTTCTTAGCACGAGGAGGCGGTAAAAAGCGGCAAAAAAGTAAACGATAGAAATTACTACAGCTTCCAGATCGCCATCAAGCGTAAACCGGAATACCAATTATGTGAAGGACCATCTGGGCAACATCCGCGCCTGCCCGCCTTTGGCGTGGTTACGGTGGACGAACAGGGCGAAATCGTCAGCAAGGATGATTACTATCCCTTTGGCTTACGGATGCCCGGACGCAGCCACACATCCGGCGCCGGTAATGATATCTACAAATTCTCCGGCAAGGAACTGGATGATGAGAATGGGCTGGGGCTTTATTATTTTGGGGCACGGTATTATGACCCCGTGATTGGAAGGTTTTTATCTGTTGATCCGCTTAGCAGGAAATATCTATCTCAAACCCCCTATCATTATGTATTTAATAATCCTTTAATTTTTGTAGATCCATCTGGTATGTCAGTTGAGGAAATTAATTCGGGCGAAGCTGGAAGCTATATAGAAACAAATGATGCGTCTCAAATAAAAGGAGGAGATTACGTCTTTATTGGTAATGGCGCTGGCAATATAACACACGTAATGGTTGCCATAGACAATCCAAATAATGGTCAGATTACACTATCAAGTGCCAGTTCTTCCGCAAAAAGAGTAAAGAAATCGCAATTCTCAACAAATGAAGGTAAATATTTAAATAACAATATGGCAGGCATTGGAAGAGTTAATAGACGTGATGTTGTAGATGCAGGCTATAGTATAATTGCCTTTCCTAAAAAACCGTCCAACATTAAACCAATCCTAAGTAAGTAGTCAGTGGAAAGGATATACTGTGATAAATAAATTACGCGTGTTCTTTTTTCTTATGATAATTTTCACGAAATGCTTCTCACAAAATGAGAAGATTTCCGTCTTCTCAGAGGTGCCTTTTGAAGATAGTAACAAGAGTGAAGTCTATATAAGCTCAGGTAGTGAATCCGTGCCTTATTCTTTTGCTATTGATGAAAAAGGATTCATCTATTTGCCTGATAATTATAAAAACAAAATCATCGTGTTTAAAAATGACTCTTTGTATAGAACGTTCAAGGTACCTGAGGATATCCGCAAGATAAAATATGATCAGAATAGAAAATCAATATTCCTTTTCACTGTCCCAAAAAATGAAATAAGCGAATTTAACACTAACGGTGTTCTTTTAAGTAATTTTTCTATCGGATCAGGAAATATTATCGATTATCACGTGGTTGATAGCCTACTTTTTGCTTTTTTTGAGAAACGTTACAACTTGGTTTTAAGATCTTTTAGTCTAAGCAATGGTCATCTGAGGATAGAAAAAAAAATCGACATAAAGAACTTTAATAAGCCACTAATTTTTGAGCCGACGATTGCATATAATAACGGTTATTTTATTCTACCTTCTGATAGCCTTATTTATTTTATTGATTTAAATGGAGAACTCCGTAAAAAAACAGTAGTCAATGGTTTAGAGAATTTTTCTGGTATATTGCATTTTGAAAACGATTGTGGCATAGCTGTGCCCCTGGACGGACCTTTGATCTTAAGAGAATTTGATCTGGATAATGGAGTTTTTAACTCTATTAATATGGTTCCATATTTGGAAAATATCTTTGGGGGCAAATATGGAAAAGACTTTATGGTTGTGTTTGGTGGCTTTAACTATGATATAAAATATCAAAATGAACAGATTTATTTAATGGGTTCAAATAATAAAAAGACAGTTATTTTTAAAATATTGCCTTAAAAGAAAATACTGACGTGGAAGAACAATGAAAACCGCAATCGTATGTTCTCTGCTTTTAATTTTTTGTTCAACGGCGTTTGGCGGCTTTAAGAATCCCGTTTCTATCATCAGCCCTATAGATCAGTACGTCTACGCCGGGGAGCGCATCGACTACTCCGGGCTGGACTAGCGTCAGATGGGGGCTACAGTGGTATATGTGTTTTCAAATGTTATTACAGTCTTTAACCCGTAATGTTTTAGACCTTTTGCTTCCTTATCCCCTCTTTAATCTCCCCTGCATTTCGCCAGAAAAAGAGCGCCATAACGGCCAAGGCGCCCAGCGTGTCGGCAAGAATATCTTTTTGGGCATCCCAGACATCACCCTGTGAGCCAAGGACCTCGGCCCCGGCCTGCGGGTCGGCCAGGATGGCGAATTGCCATTCGAACAATTCATAGACCGCGGCGACGGAAATAATACTGAATAGGGGAAAAAGAAAAAGCAGCCATTTGGAGTTAACCGCCCGTTTGCGCAGCACCATCTCGGCAATCGGGTAGGCGTAAAAACCAACGGTGAAGTGGGCCATGCGGTCGTAATGGTTGCGCTCAAAGCCAAACAGGTCGGTTACAAAGCCAAACGGTACGCGGCTGAAAGTATAATGCCCGCCGATGGTGTGCAGGACGATCAGCACAAACATCAGGCCATAAGCCAGCGGGGAAAAAACAAACCAACGCTGCAGGATAATCAAAGTGACCACAATCATCATGATCGGCAGGTTCTCGGCCCACCACACGGGACGGTCATAGGGGTCAATGGCCAGCACGGTAAAAAGGATGATGTAAATGGCCAGGAGAATGAGCGGGGTTTTCTGGTTCATGATACGTCCTTGTATTGATGTTTTATTTCTTATCCCCGGAAACCGGTTCGATGGTGGCGCGCATGGAGGTTTTGGAGCGATCCAGCCGCGGATCGGGGCCGTAGCTTTTTATCTGGTCGCGCTTAAACTCGGCCTGCTCTTTGTGGGTGGTAAAAACAATCACGCGGCCCATGGTGTCCACCTCCACAGCCATTTGGAAGGCCGTATCAAAATCATGCCCAAACAAACCGCGCAGCATTTCGATGACATAATCGTAGGTGTGATCGTCATCGTCATGAAGGACCACGTTGTATTGCGGAACGTGTCCCGTGCTTGTCTCTTCCTGCTCTTCGGTTTCAATTTCCGGCAGGACAGGTACTTCTTTTTTAGCCATAGCTCAACTCCTGCCCCATTATAGGCAATCAGCTTTGATTTGACAAAAATGCAATCAGGAATGCCTGTTGATAATTGTATGTACGTGTTGCGGTACATCGGAAATAATACCGGCAACCATCGGCTCGTTTATAAGACGGCGGACATTCGTTTCGTCGTTCACCGTCCACACGTAAAGCGGTTTGTCTTCCCTTTCGGCGAGCTGCAGAAATTTATCATCCACCATATCCACGTGCGGGTGCCAGTATTCCGTGTACCACAAAGATTCCGTCCAATGCCGCAACTTGTTGAAATGCTGAAAAAGGTAGCCGGTTTTTATGTCCATGCCGCACACTTTTACGGTGCGCAGAAAAATGGGGTTAAAAGAAGAGACCCAGAACTGCTCGCGGTAGCCGGAGGCTTTGATGGCCCGCACCAGGTACTTGGCAAATTGCCCGGCCAGCGGCGTAAATACCTTGGCATCCAGGTTGATGGGCACGGTGCCCTTGAAGTGATCGATAAATTCCGCCAGAGTGGGGATGTACAGCGGCTTGTCCTGCGGCGACTGTACCAGCGGCCGGCGCTTCAGTTCTCCCAGTGTGGTGGCCCAGATGCGACCGCTTTTGCCGGTAAGCCGTTTCAAATAAAGATCGTGAAATACCACCAGTTCGCCGCTGCCGCAAAAGCGCACATCCACTTCCAGTGCTTCGGCACCTTGTTTCAGCGCTTCTTCGCACGCTTCGATTGTATTTTCGGGAAGGGAGTGATCTCCCCTGCCGCGGTGGGAGATGATCGTTGGAGTCTTCACGAATTCAGAACGTCTTCATAGTATTGAATGTATTTGGGGACCACGTTGTCGGAGCGGAAACGGGCGCGCGAGATATCACGGGCGCTGATGCCCATTTTCAGGCGCAGCTCTTTGTCTTCCAGCAGCCGGCCAATGCGGTCGGCAAAAGCGTCGATGTCGCCGATGTCCACGGTGTAGCCGGTTTCGCCGTCCACGTTTACCTCGGGCAGACCGCCGGCGTTGGTGGTTACACAAGGCACGCCGCAGGCAAGCGCTTCCAGTACGGCCAGGCCAAAGCTCTCTTCTTCGCTGGGCAGGACAAATACGTCGCTGCAGGCCAGCACTTCTTCCACACTTTGCTGCTTGCCCAGGAAAATAATGCGGTCGCACAGATTGCGTTCACGGCAGAGCTGTTCCATCTTGTAACGGTCCGGCCCGTCGCCCACCATGTACAGCTTGAAATCAAAACGATCGACCAGCTTTTCCATAACATAGACGAGGTCCATCACCCGTTTGAGCGGGCGGAAATTGGAGATATGGGTGATGATCAGCTCATCTTTTTCACGCAGGCAGGAATCGCGCTTGCTGGTCACATCCACTTCCAAAAACTGGTCCGGTATAAAGTTGGGAATTACGCGAATGTCGTTTTTGACATGGAACGTATCGTAGGTTTCGCGGCGCAGGTAATCGGATACCGCTGTTACGCCGTCGCTCTTATCGATGGAAAATTTCACAATATTCAGATAGGACGGATCCGAGCCGATCAGCGTGATGTCCGTGCCGTGCAGGGTGGTTACAAATTTAAAGCTGCCGTTGGTCATCTCCCGTGCCAGGAAAGCGCTGGTGGCATGGGGGATGGCGTAGTGCACATGCAGAATATCCAGCTTGGCGTTGTCGATCACCTCGACCATTTTTGAGGCCAGCGAAAGCGAGTAGGGCGGATATTCAAAAAGCGGGTAGTGCAGCACATCCACTTCGTGGAAATAGATGTTGGGTGTAAAACGACTGAGGCGGTAAGGAAGCTGGTAGGAGATAAAGTGAATCTCATGGCCCAGTGTGGCCATTTTCTTGCCCAGTTCCGTGGCTACAACGCCACTTCCGCCATATGTGGGATAACAGGTAATTCCAATTTTCATTGTTTTTGGCCCGTCACATCCGGGCTGAATGTTTTAACCTGGTTGCGGCCGTTTTTCTTGGCGGCATAGAGCGCCGTGTCGGCTTTGCGTATCAGGTCCATAAAGTTGTCTGAGTCATGCGGCAGATTGGCTTCGCCGACGCTTACGGTCACTTTGCCCAAAGGCTGCACATGCTCGCCTTCAAAGAAGCTTTCTTCCACGCGCTGGCGTATCCGCTCGGCCAGTATCTTGGCCCCGGCGCGGTCCACGGCCGGTAAAATCACGGCAAACTCTTCGCCGCCGTAACGGGCCACGATATCGTTTTCGCGCACTGTTTCCTTGAGGATGCCGGCCAGTTTGCGCAGCACGCGGTCGCCGGCCTGGTGACCCAAGGTGTCGTTAAAATTTTTAAAATGGTCCACATCGAGGATCAGCAGCGAGAGCCCGGCGCGCGTCCGGTTATGGCGCATCACTTCTTCCTTGAGACGCAGCTCGAAGTAGCGGTAATTGTGCAGATCAGTCATGCCGTCGGTGTAAGAAAGCTGTTCCACCTCTTCATAAAGCAGCGCGTTGTTCACGGCAATGGAAATAATATTGCCAAGAATGGTGATCTGCTGCAGCTCGCGTTCCTCGTATTGTCCCTTTTTTACCCGCGGGCCGAAACATAAAACGCCATTCACTTTTTGGCTGCTGATGACCGGCATCACCAGCTCGATTTCATTGTTTTGCAGATCCGTAAAGGCCTGGGTGGTTACAATTTGCTTTTCCAGATCCGGCAGGTGTATCGGCGCCGGGTGCGTTAAAAAGAAGCTGACCATCGGATCGTCCGCCGGCAGGGCGATTTTTTCAACAATCTCTTCACCGAAACCCTTGTGGCCGAAAACATGCAGACGGTCCTGCTCCCGTTCATCGCGCAGCAAAAAGAGCGCGTTCTTGCAGGAATATTGCCCGATGATAGTCAGCAAAGCCGAGTTGATCAGATTGTCCAGCTCGAGGATAGAACTGAGGTCCATTGAGACTTCAAAAAGCGAATGCAGGCCGTAAATATTTTTGCGCAGTTCGCGGTTTTTTTTCAGCAGCGCGCTGTTAAGCCCCTTGATCTCGTTATTGGCCCCTTCCAGCCGGCGTGACTGATCAACCAGCATTTCGTTCAATTCCTTCAGGCGCAGAGCCGATTTGATGCGCGCGATCAGTTCGTCAAAATGAAAAGGCTTGGTGATATAATCATCGGCACCGGTGCTTAAACCGCGCACGATGTCGCTGATGTCGTTTTTGGCGGTGATGATGATAACAGGGATGTAACCGTTGTTTCTCTTGTGGTTTTTTATCTGGTTCAGCACATCCAGGCCGGATATGCCGGGCAGCATAATGTCCAGCAAAACCAGATCGGGCAGATGTTTTTGGTAAAGCTCAATGCCCTTTTCACCGCTTTCTGCTTCAAAAACGGTGAACTCCTGATCTTCCAGATATTTGCGCAAAACCATCAGCATATCGCGATGATCTTCCACTATCAGAACTTTATTGTGCTTGGGTTGGTTCATATCCCTATGCCGGACACTTGTAAATTTCAACTTTAACTAAAATTATGTTTTAAAACAACCACGGAAAATTGATGTTAAACAAAAAGCACAGTAGCTTTTGTCGGTGTTTTAACTGGCTTTTGTTAGTTTTAAGGAGTCTTATTTTGAAACATACCCTGTTAAAAGGCACTTTTATTCTCACCTTGCTGTTTCTGCTTATCTACTGCGGCGACAGCGGTACAGCGCCGGATCAGCGCGAATACGTTCTGCCGGATAAAAATTTAAGCTATTATGATGACCTGCAACCCATGTTCAACGGCAAATGCGGCTTTGGCTCGCAGTGCCACGCCCCGGACAATTCCGAACTCTATATCAACTTCACTGACCGCGATGCTTTTATAAATTACACCGTTTCCATCACCGGTCTGCCCCTCGTCCGCCCGCTGGTGGATCGCGAGGCGCCCGAATTGTCCGTGCTTTACCAGATTGTTACCGAAAATTATGCCGGCATTGAACGCATGCCGCCGCTTTCCATGGGCCGCGAACCGCTTACCCAAAACCAGATCAACGGCATCAAACAATGGATCGCTGAGGGCGCCAAACCCTGAGCCGGACAAGCCGGAAAAAACAAATATCAAACTCCAAAAAACAAACCGCCGTTATTTGAGATTTGAATTTTGTTTTTTGGAATTTTCCGGGTTCTATGCCGGACTGTACATCTCGATCTTTACCGGTCCCAGCAGGCCATAGGCCACAACGGGATGCAGCCGCTCCGTCGTACCATTCACCCCGGCGTAATAATTGGACAGCCTGTAGCCGATTTCCACGGCCAGAACGTTTTTGCCTTTTAATACACGGCCCGTAATATCAAACAGCCACGGTTCAAAAAGGCGCGTTTCCACCGGCAGATTGTTCCAGTACAGCGTGCACCAGTCGCGTAAATCCCCCAGATTAAGCAGGATGCGCACATCTTCGCCGGGCTTTTCCGGCAGCACCACCATTTTGGTATAGATCTGTCGCCGCCAGTTAAAAGGCGTTGTTCGGCTGCGGTCACCCAGTGAGATACGGTATTCCAGCTCGCCGTCATCCAGGTGCCAGTCGCTGCTTTCAATTTCTACATCGCGGTATTTTATCCATTGCCGGCCGGGCGCCTGCAGTTGCTGTTGTTTTTCTTCAACCTTCAGCAAAACCGATTGCAGCGGCTTTAGCGTCACGGCCTTTTCATACAGCGGCTCAAAATGGTGCTGGTTATCGCTGTAAACGGAAACAAGGCTTTCGACGGGATAGCTCACCGGAAGGCGCTCATAGGTTGTGGTTGTGTTGTTAAAGAGAAAAACATAGCGTGTATCGCCCGCAATCCGGGTGATGGTTTTAACACCCTTCGCCGGTGGTGCCACGGAATGCACAAAACGCTCATCGATTTCACCCAATATATCAATGATCTGGCGCGCGTCCGATTGGAAATAGGCCAGGCCGCCCCCGGGATGGGCGCGGAAGGTGGTCGCGTTCAGCCGCGAGGTGGTTACCCAACCCTCTTTGAGAATACGCTTGAGAATGCTGTTGTTGGCTTCATCGGCGCATTTTACCGGCAGGTTTTTTAGCCCGGCCACGCAACCGCCGGACGCAAGAAAACGTTCCACCTTACGCATCACGTCAATCGTTACCAGCTTGATGCCTGCCAGTATCAGCAGGGCGTATCGCCGCCCTTTAAAGACAAGGCGCTTGTCCTCTATGCGACACTCTTTATCCAGAAAAGACTCAAAGTCCAGCACATCCGGGTCATAGCCCGCTGCGTCGAGGGTATTCAAAGCCTGTAAAAAGGTATCATCATCGGCATCCAGCCCGGGATAGAGAATGGCGATTTCCGTGCCGTTTGTGCCGTCATTCAGGAAAGAGGTCAGCTTTTGGATCGTCTCGGCCCATTTACGGTAAAGCAACTGCTGCTCTCCATCACGCAGCAGCTCGTGTATCAGTGTCGGCGTGGATGAAGGGGGCACATGCAGGGGAAAAACAAAATTGCCCGCTCCCGCTGCCGCCAGTGCCGAAACAATCTCCCTTTTTTCATGAAAGCCGAACTTGTCACACAAAAAATAATCGCAAATGACACTTGTCTTAAACACATCTTTGGACGCCCGGTATGTGGCTGACCGTTTCAGGTTGACCAGGGCGCGCAGGTAGTAGGAGCGGTCGTGCAAAAAACGGTCTTCATCCACGCGGTAGTCACAGTAAAGCGCGGCCAGATTGTTTATAAAGTAAGGGTTCAGCACATCGGCCTGCAGGCGCACCTCTTTGGCAATGAGCTTGGTCTTGGGCCAGAAAACGCCGCTGATATAATGATTGATCATCCGTACCAGCGCCGGGTTGGTGACACCGGTTTTATTGCCAAAGCGCAGCCAGAACAACGCCAGGTCGTGCCGGAAATGATGCGGCGACAGGTGTGAATAAATACGCGTGATCTCGGGGCCGGCGGAAACCAGGCTGCTGCTGCCAAACAGCGCATCGGCATTGATCAGCGCGCCATGGTAGCCGCTGCCTTCCTCGGGCAAAATGGGGCGGTGCCTCTTAAGAATAAAGTCATCGTGCAGGTTGAGCCGGTAGGAAAGCCCGTTTTTGTAAAAAAGGTAGCAGCGACGGATAACCACGATCTCCGCGGTTTCGTCCAGCGGCTGTATTTCCAGCGCGCCGCTCTCCCGGTCCAGCCCGTGGATCAGATTGTCCGACTGCAGAGCGCCGGAACCGCGTTTGAACATGTAAACGGCACATACATCCTCGGGATTATCCAAACGTAAAAGGGCCGGGCGTTTGCGCGCCTCCACGGTGTATATTTCCGGCTGGTCATCAATAAAATGAAAAACAGGCAGGCCCCATGAGCGGTGCTTTTTAAAATAGTTTTTGCGGCAAAAAAGCAACGGTTGAAAAATCTGCGGAAACTGATGCACTTCCTTGAGCATAGCGGCCTGCAGCAATGGCGTGTGCATAAAAAAAGCTTGCTGTCCGCTTTTGCTTACATCGGGCAGGTTGGGAGGATCTTCGCCGGCATGGGCCGGAAAGGCACAGTAAATCCGGCTAAGGCCGCAGCCTTTGGCAAAATCAAAAACATGACGCAGTAAACCCTTATCGCTGCTGTTGGGGAAATGTACTTCAAGAGCGACGGAGGTATTCGGCGTTTTTTCCCGGGTTGTTTTGTCTCGTTCGGGCTGGTATGTTTCTTTCAATAAATCTGCTTTCCGGTTTTGAAACCTGTTTCGCATTATCGTACGGAAGAGATATATTTCCACATATCAGAACAATTATCTTAACATATACATTAAACATTCACTGTGAAAGATATCATGAACAAGCAAATGCACCTGCCGCCCCACGTATCGCTCAGCCATCTGCCAACACCGCTTGAACCGCTTGGGCTGGAAAAGGATAACGGCTATAACCTGTGGGTAAAGCGCGATGACCTGACCGGCATGGAACTAAGCGGCAACAAAATCCGCAAGCTCGATTTTTTGCTGCAGGATGCCCTGGACCGCGGCGCCAACCGTGTAATGACCTGTGGAGGATTGCAATCCAACCATTGCCGGGCCACGGCTTTTGCAGCCCTGCGTCTGGGCCTCAAATGCACACTGGTTCTGCGCGGCACGGAACCCGATGAACTGCACGGCAACTATTTTCTCGATCGTCTTAGCGGTTGCGATATTATTTTTATTACACCGGAGCAGTACAAACAGGTGGATGACCTGATGCTGACCCATGCCTCCAACTATGCCGGGACGGTCTACGTGATTCCGGAGGGCGGTTCCAACGCCGTAGGGGCCTGGGGTTACGCGCGTTGCTTTGATGAGCTGATGCGCCAGAAGCCGCAGCTCAAATCGATCGTTGTGGCCAGTGGCAGCGGGGGCACCCACGCCGGGCTGCTGATCGGTAAGTTGCTGCTCGACGCGGATGTGGATATAGTTTCCGTGAATGTGTCCGATGACGCGCAAACGTTCGTGGATAAAATCGACACCATTTTGACGGATTTTCGCGATCGCTACGGGAAAAATATTTCATGGAACAAAAGCGATATCAAAGTGCATGACGGTTTTGTGGGAAAAGGCTACGCGCAGGTGGATGGCAATCAGCAAAAGGCCATTTTAAAGATTGCCCGCCAAAGCGGCCTCGTGCTCGACCCGGTCTATTCGGCCAAAGCCTTTCTGGGGTTTGAAGACCTGGTTCAGCGCCGGCAGCTTCGTGGTCCCGATGCAGCGTTTATCCATACCGGCGGTATTTTCGGCTTGCTGCCGTTCTGGCCGGAATTTGTGGAGTATCTGTAGTGCGTGTATTGAAGTGTCCGGGTGTTCAAGTGTTCAGGTTGTAGGACAGTGGCAATAGAAACTTAAAGGCCTAAATTCACCAATCCATTAATTCAATAATTCACCAATTCAGTCTTCAATGAAACAGTATCTTAAATGGCAGTACATTCTGGTTGCCTTGCTTCTTTTACCCCTGTTTGTGGCGCTTTATCTCTATGCCACGCTGCCGGATGTGGAGCCGCTGGCAAACAGTAACCCGCAAACCACATCGCTCATCGAGCAACGCAAAGCCGAAGCCACGGAGAAAGGCCAGAGACTGCGCGTGCGCCAGACCTGGGTCACTTACAACCGCATTCCTGATCTGATGAAAAAGGCCGTGCGCATCACCGAGGACGCGTCCTTTTTTGACCACGAGGGTCTGGACTGGCATGAGCTTCAGGAATCGATAAAGGCCAACTGGGAAGAAGGCGGATTTGTGCGCGGGGCAAGCACCATAACGCAGCAACTCGCTAAAAACCTCTATCTGTCAACGGAAAAATCCTTATGGCGCAAGCTGAAGGAATTGCTGATAACCATGCAGCTGGAGAAGCATCTTTCCAAGGCGCGCATTTTTCATATTTACCTGAATGTGATTGAATTCGGACCCGGCGTTTACGGCGTGCAGGCGGCGTCGCTCTATTATTTTGGCAAAAACGTGGACGACCTGAACCTGGAGGAAATCATCCGGCTTACCGCAGTTATCCCGCGCCCGCTCAGCATCCGCGCCAACGGGGACAGCCGCTGGCTCAAGTGGAAATCGCGCTGGATTCTGGGCAAGCTGAAACAATACAAATACATCTCCGCCGAGCAATACGACGCCGTTTACCCGGCCTTCCGGCGATCGTAGAAAATCCCGATCATGAAGTTTCTGTTCATCACCTCCCTTTTATTTTTTTTGTTTTGCGATCGTCTTTACGCCCAGCTCAGCATTGAGCGTGTCCAACTGGACGAGCCCTTGCAGGAGGAGGTTGTTGTTGAGGCGCTTGATGACATGGGCATCAGCGAAAACGCCCTTCTGGACAGCAGCCGGCTGGAGCAGCAACGCCGGGAGCTGCAAAACCTGCTTTACGAACAGGGCTATCTTTTTGTACGCATTGACAGTCTGATCCACACTCCAAACGAGGCGCAGCGTGCTGATATTTTTGTGTATGGCAGTCTCGGTGCGCATGTGCTTTTTGGCGATGTAAAGGTTGTTAGCGACAGCATTGCCGCGTCCAACTATGAAAGAATTTTGAGCGTCCGTCGATTCGATCCGTTCAACCGCGGCCGCTTGGAAAGCGATCTGGAGCAGATGCTGAAGATGGCCGCTGATTCCGGGCATGTTTTTGCCAGCGCACTTATCGGTAACGCGCAACTGCACGAAGATGATGGCGTGCTGGCTGATGTGCTCATCCGCATCCGTGAAGGAGAGCAGGTGACCATTGACCGCATCGAGGTGCGCGGCAACAGCTACACCCGCGAGAATGTAATCCTGCGTGAGCTGCCTTTTTCCGAAGGCGCGCGCTTTAACCGGCGTCGTGTGGAGTCCGTGCCGCGCCGCCTGGAGCGCTTGAATATTTTCAGGGATGTCAAAGCGCCGCAGCTGCAGCTTGACCCGCAGGGCCGGCATATTTTGCTGCTGCAGGTGGAGGAGGGCAACGCCACCACATTCGACGGTGTGATCGGCTATATCCCCGAAACCGGCCCGCAGGCTAAAGGTGACGGCTTTTTTACCGGCCTGATTGATATTTCCTTTAAAAACCTGTTTGGTACCGCCCGTGCCTTTGATGTGCATTGGGAAAAAACCGACCGCCTCTCCGAATTTTTCTCGCTGCAATATACTGAGCCCTGGATAGGGGGCATCCCGCTGGACACGCAGTTTGGTTTGCAGCGCACCTTACGCGACAGCACCTACCTGGAGTGGCGCAGCGCCGTCAACGGCCGCTATCGTTACAGTGAAAATCTCAGCTTCCTGGCCGGATTCTCACGCCTGGTGGTTTTGCCGGATTCCGTCGCCAGCCGCGATTTGCGGTTGCTGCGTTACGCCCAGAACAATATCGAAGTGGGCATTGAATATGACACACGCGACTATCTGTTGAATCCGCGCGCGGGCGTCTTTTACCACACTACCTATAGCAGCGGTTTTAAAGAAAACTTCGGACCCTCCTACCTTTTCCGCGAAGACAGCGTCAGGCAATCGGAAACGGTGGAAACCATCCGCCTGCAATTCCGCTGGTATTACGAACTGTTCCGCAACCAGGTGCTGGCGTTTCATTTTACAGGCAACAGCATCCGTGGAGAACGTCTGCAACTTACCGATTTTTTCTGGTTTGGCGGCGCGCGTACCCTGCGCGGTTATCGTGAAAACCAGTTCCGCGGGGACATCGCCGCCTGGATAAACCTGGAATACCGTTTTCTACTGGGCCGCAATTCACGGCTTTTTGTCTTTAACGATTGGGGCGCCTGGCGCTTCCCCACGGCCACTGAAACCATTGAGGAAATCAAGCCCGGCTACGGGATAGGTCTGCGCCTTGATACCGGCCTGGGCGTGCTTGGCGTGGACTTTGGCCTGGGTGAGGGAGACAGCTTCTCGCAAGCCAAAATACACTTTGGAATTGTGAATCGCTTTTAAATAATCTTTTTCATTATCGTTCTCATTATCTTTATCATATTTGGTCTTGAGGTCTTGAGGTCTTGAAGTCTTGAAGTCTTGAAGTCTTGAAGTTGCGAGGTTTGTGTGTGGGCCTTTTTGTATAGTGGCCCGCTGTTTACCATTGTTCGTAAAATATGAAACATAGAGACGCAAGATTTTGCGTCTCAGCAAAGCGCCTAGCCGCATTTCTAGAGATGGATAAGTCAGACCTTTTTGCCCGTCTGTTAAGCCCCCGATCTTGCTTGACATAAAACGAGGAAGCCAATAAATTACACAGTTCGATTGAAACCAAAAAATGCGCCCGTAGCTCAATTGGATAGAGCGTTGGATTCCGGTTCCAAAGGTTGGGGGTTCGATTCCCTCCGGGCGTACTACTCTAAACTTGGGCGTCACGCCATGCGAGCTTCCCGCTCCGCCGGAAATGCACCGCTTACATGTTAAACAATCATTTTAAAACAAACGGATTTTTGTAATGGCCAAAAATATTACCAAACGCTCAGAAGACTATTCCAGATGGTACACGGATGTCGTCATCCAGGCACAGATGGCGGATTATTCACCCGTTAAAGGCTCGATGGTCATCCGGCCCAACGGCTACGCCATCTGGGAAAAAATCCAGCAAAACCTGGATCGCATGTTTAAGGAAACGGGGCACGTAAATGCCTATTTCCCCTTGCTGATCCCTGAAAGCTTTATGCAGAAAGAGGCTGAGCACGTGGAAGGCTTTGCGCCGGAGTGTGCCGTTGTTACCCATGGTGGCGGGCAGAAACTGGAGGAGAACCTCTATATTCGTCCTACTTCAGAAACGATCATCTGGAGCATGTACAAAAAATGGATCATGAGCTATCGTGACCTGCCTATATTGATTAACCAGTGGGCCAATGTGATGCGCTGGGAAATGCGCACGCGTCTTTTTTTGCGCACATCGGAGTTCTTGTGGCAGGAAGGGCACACGGCCCACGCCACGCCCGAAGAGGCCGAAGAAGAAACCGTCCGCATGCTCAATGTGTATAAAAAATTTGCTGAAGATTACCTGGCCATCCCCGTTATTGCCGGTAAAAAATCCGATTCCGAAAAATTTGCCGGCGCGCTGCATACTTACTGCATTGAAGCGATGATGCAGGATAAAAAAGCACTCCAGGCCGGCACATCGCATAACCTGGGCCAGAATTTTGCCAAAGCTTTTGATGTGCAGTATCAGGACCAGGATGGCGAGCGCAAATATGTTTACGCCACATCGTGGGGTGTAAGCACACGGCTGATCGGCGCGCTGATCATGACGCACAGTGATGACGACGGGCTGGTGATTCCTCCCAAACTGGCCCAGCGCCAGGTAGTGATCGTGCCTATCTACCGCGGGGATGAAGACAAAAAGCGCGTTCTGGAATTTGCCGATTCGATCCACGCTCAGCTTAAGGAAAAGCATACGGTCATCTTTGACGATCGTGAGCAATACAAGCCGGGCTATAAATTTGCCGAATGGGAAATACAAGGCATACCGATCCGCATAGAAATCGGCCCCAAAGACGTGGAAAAAGACCAGCTTGTTCTGGCACGGCGCGACACCAAAGAGAAGCAATTTGTGCCCCGCGAAGGAATTGCCGATCGCGTAGAGCGGGAATTAAAGCAAATGCAAACCGATATGCTGGAAAAAGCACGCAAATTTCGTGAAGATCATACTTATGATATCGATGATTATAACGAGTTTAAAAAACGGGTCGACAGCGAGGGTGGTTTTCTCAATTGCCATTGGTGTGGCAGCGCCGAATGTGAAACAAAAATAAAAGAAGAAACAAAAGCGACAATCCGTTGTATCCCTTTTGACCGGCCGCAGGAAAAAGGAAAATGTATCTGTTGCGGAAAAGAATCCGACGGAAGGGTGATTTTCGCCAAGGCATACTAAGCGCGGCGGGAATATCATAACAGAGGTAATGCTTCTATCTTTTACTTTATGAAAGTGTTTTAACAGGTAATTTTTATGGATCAACATCGTTTAGGCATGGGCGGCAGGCTAACACCGGCCATCAAGAATTTGCTTTATGCCAATGGCGTGCTCTTCATTATCACCTACTTCATGCCTATCGGTTCTGTTATTCTTGAACAGTTCGCGCTAAGCTCAGAGGGTGTTTTCGGGGACTTCAAAATCTGGCAGATTGTTACCTACATGTTTTTGCATGGTAACTTCACCCACATTTTTTTCAACATGTTCATTTTGTGGATGTTTGGCACCGAGCTGGAATATGAATGGGGCACCAAGGATTTTCTGAAATACTATTTTATCACCGGTATTGGTGGCGGTGTTTTTAACCTGTTCCTCTCTGGCGCGCCCACAGTCGGTGCATCGGCCGCGGTTTACGGGGTAATGGCAGCTTACGCTATCAAGTATCCGGATCGCCTGGTATATCTTTATTTTCTTTTCCCGGTTAAGGTGAAGTATCTGATGGGTTTTCTGGTGCTGCTCTCGTTGTTCATGACGGTCGGCTCATCGGCCTCCAACATCGCCCATGCCGCGCACCTTGGCGGCGCCGTGGTCGGTTTTGTCTATCTCAAATACTGGCAAATCCATTATAAATTGAAGTCATTTTTGCAGAACACGGGCAGTAGCAAATCGTCTTCGTCGAATATGAAATTCACCAAAGGCGGCGGCGATGATGACAAATATGAATACTACCGTAAAGTGATTGATGAATTGCTGGACAAGATCAATCGCGTGGGATATTTGAACTTGTCGGATGAGGAAAAGCGCTTGCTTGATGAAGGTAGCCGCTATTTACGCGAGCACGATAAAGAGAATTATAACTGACATAAAAAGCCCGGTTGAATGCCGGGCTTTTTTATTTCAGCGAATAGCCGTAGATACGGTATTTTTTATAGAGTTTGGAACCCAAAGATTCTATCGCCCGGTTCATGGTAAGATTGTCTTCCAGGATCCAGGACATTTCGCCGGCCTTGTAGCCCTTTTCGTAGGCTCTCTTAATCGTGCGTATGTAGAATATAGAACCCAGCCCCAGAAACTGATATTCTTTGTTAACCCCTAAAATCAAAACCCGAACGGTTTCGATCTTTTTGAGGCCGGTAAGCAGCTTAAAGATGCCGGAAGGAAACAATTTGCCATCCGGAATACGTGCCAGGACTTCATTGATATTTGGCAGTGTGATGCTAAAGCCGATTGGCTTGCCTTCTTTTTCGGCCATGAACAGCAAATCTTCGTCGGCGATCTGCTTCAAGTCGTCGGCGATGTGGTTTATCTCGGCATCGGTGAAAGGTACAAAGCCCCAGTTTTTGCTCCAGGCGTTGTTGTATACTTCTTTAACTTTCAGGATCTCCTGGTCTAATTCTTTGAGCTTGATATTGCGGATCGTCAGATTGTACTTATCCATGATCTTGCCGGCAACGCGTTCCATCTTTTCCGTGATGTTGTTAAACGCTTCTTCCGTACCAAGATACCAGGCGTAAAGATCTTTGGCTTTGGCCATGCCGTAGTTTTCACAAAGCTCAGGATAGTAGGGCGGGTTATGGCGCATCAATACAAACGGCGGGCTGTCAAATCCGTCTATCAGCATGCCGGCAGGATCGTTTGTGGAAGGGTCGACAGGTCCGATCATCTCGCTTTTATTGTTATTCTCCAGCCACTGGCCTGCGGCATCAAAAAGGGCATCGGCCGTCTGCTGGTCGTTCTCGCAGTCAAAAAAACCCCAAAAGCCGGCATCATCGTTGTGGAAAACATTGTGGTTTCTATTTACGATTGCAGCGATCCGACCGCAAATGCGATCTTCTTTATAAGCGAGGAATAAGGCAATCTCGGCATGCTCAAAAAAGGGGTTTTTGTCCGTGTCCAGCGTTTTTTGCCTGTCCATGCGCAGGGGGCTTACCCAGTTCTCAGTCTTTTTGTTGGCCGTCCATTCATAATCAATGAAGGCCTTTTTCCCCTTTTTACCGGAAACCTGCTTTACGGTTACTGCCATCAGATGACACCGATCTCTTTGCCGATTTTGTTCATCATTTCGAGGCACTTGTCCAAAAGGTCATCGGTATGCACGGCCATGTAGCTTGTTCGCAACAAGGCTTTATCCGGTGCCACGGCAGGGCTTACAACGGCGTTAACATAGATGCCTTCTTCAAACAATCGGCGCCAGAAGTAAAAGGTTTTACCATCATCGCCAATATAAATCGGAACGATGGGCGTGCTATTGCTTTCACCGGTATCGAAGCCCAGGTTTTGCAGCTCCTTACGCATATAGTGGCCAATCTGCAGCAGGCGTTCGCGGCGCTCCGGCTCGGTCTCGATGATCTTTAATGATGTCATGGCAGCGGCCGTGGCTGCCGGTGTCGGCGCGGCGCTGAAGATCAATGAACTGGCGGTGTGTTTCAAATAATCAATAACGACGGCCGGGCCAGCTACAAAGCCGCCGAGTGACGCGAACGATTTACTGAACGTGCTCATGATCAGGTCGACTTCTTCCTCATGACCAAGGTATTCGCAGCTGCCACGCCCGTTTTTGCCCATGACGCCAACGCCGTGGGCTTCATCTATGTAGACGCGGGCATTATATTTTTTGGCGATACGCGTCAGGTCGCCAAGATGCACCAGGTCGCCTTCCATGCTGAAAACACCGTCGCTCACGATCAGCTTGCCCTTGTCCGGCTCAAGCTGGGACATCACCCTTTCCAGGTCTTCCATGTCGTTATGTCGATAGCGTTTAACAGTGGCGCCGAAACTGGCGCGGGTTCCCGTATAAATCGATGAGTGGTCGGACTTATCGATGATGATTATGTCGTCTTTGCCGGCCAGCGTAGAGATGGCGCCCAGGTTGGTCTGGTAGCCGGTACTGAAAATGAGCGCTTTTTCGCGCTTCATCACACGGGCGATCTCTTCTTCCAGCTTGATATGTAAGTCCAGCGTACCGTTCAGAAAGCGCGATCCGGAGCAACTGGTGCCATACTTTCGTGTAGCTTCTGTTGCTGCTTCAATTACACGTGGATCCTGCGTAAGGCCGAGGTAATTATTGGAACCAATCATAATTACTTCGTGACCGTTCATTTTTACAACAGGACCATCATTACCGGAAATCGGAATGAAATAGGGGAAATTCCCCGACTCTATCGCTTCTTTAGCACGCGTGTATTCCTTGCACTTGGTGAATATATCCACAAAGCCTCCGCGGTATAACGTCTATTTCCTTATAAATAGTCGGTCGAGTTTGGTCGTTCGGGAAACGCATCAATTTACGAAAAGCGTTTGCCAAAATGTGCAAACTTTTTTAAACTCAAATGCTAACGTAGAGCTTTGATATATTGATACTTTCCACGATTTTCAAGCCCTAAGATAATGGAAAAATAAAATATAATGAAAATTTTAATTACAGGCGCCACCGGCTTTATCGGCAGCGCCCTTGCCGAACAGCTTTCCGGCCAGAAACACGAAGTATTTTGCCTGGTCCGCTCTTCCAGTAACCTGCGCTGGATTTCCGATCTTAACGTGCGACTCGTTTACGGGGAACTGACCCGCCGTGAAACGCTTGATCCGCTTGTTAAGGATATGGATGTTGTCTATCACCTTGCCGGTATTACCAAGGGCCGCGACAGCAGCGCCTACGAAGAAGGCAATTTTACAGCCACAAAGAACCTTGTTGACGCGCTGTTGCAAAACAATCGTAAACTGAAGCGCCTTGTTTTTACCGGCACGCAGGCTGCCTACGGCCCAAGCGCCGGATTGGAGCCCATCGACGAAGAAAGTATTCCCCGACCGCTGACGGACTACGGCCACAGCAAACTGAAGGCGCAGCGCTATCTGCAATCCGAAGGAAAAAAACTTTCCTGGACGGTTGTTTTGCCACCCGTTGTCTACGGACCGAGGGACACAGATGTTTTGGAATTTTTTAAAACGGTCAAAATGGGCATTGTCCCGAAAGTGGGAGGACAGGACAAATATACCAGCATTATCCATGTTGATGACCTGGTTAAAGGGCTAATGCTGGCGGCTACAAACGATAAGGCAGCAGGGGAGATATTTTTTGTCGCCAATAAAAGGCCGGTGGCCTGGCGCGAAATCGCGCACATTGTCATGCAGGTGCTGGGCAAAAAAGCCATAGAAGTTCCTGTGCCGATGCCCCTGGTACGCGCCATAGCAGGGATTTCTGAAGGCATTGCGAAAATCAGCGGCAGCAGCACGATCATTAACCGCCAGAAGGTTTTGGAGATGGAACCCGATTTCTGGATTTGCAGCAGCCGTAAAGCCCGTGTGCTGCTGGATTTCGACGAGACAATCAGCCTGGAACAGGGCATTAAAGAGACACTGGCCTGGTATAAGCAGCATGGCTGGCTATAAAAAAAACTGGTACAAAGAGTGGTTTGGCGAAGATTATCTTACGGTTTACAAGCACCGTGATGCCGATGATGCCCGCCGACTGATAAAGCTGATTCTCGATGGTTCGGATATCGGGCCGGGGGCGTTTGTATTGGACCTAGCCTGCGGCACCGGGCGCCACGCTTTTGCCCTGGCCGAAAGAGGCTGTCGCGTCCTTGGGCTGGATCTGTCGCTGCGCCTGCTGCTGGAAGCCCGCCAAAACATGGATGCCTCTCAAAAAAACCCTGCTTTTGTCTGCGCCGATATGCGTTTTTTCCCCTTCGATATTCATTTTGATGCCATTGTCAGTTTATTCACCTCGTTTGGCTACTTTGAAGATGACAGCCAGCATACACTGGTGGCCGGGGAAATTGCGCGCAGTTTGAAAGAGGGCGGAGAGTTTGTGATCGATTACTTCAATCCGGAATATGTACGTTCGAATTTGGTTTCTCAAGGCGCGCGCCTGGTGGGAGAGGTGGAAGTGCAAGAGGAGCGCTGGATATCCGGTGGACGCGTTCATAAAAATATACGCATTGAAGACAGCGGGGAGATCCGGGACTTCCACGAATCTGTACGCATGTTTGAACTGCAGGAATTACAGGAGATGCTGGCGCGCAATCACCTGAAGGTAAATAAGGTCTGCGGCTCATACGACGGCTCACCTTTTAAAAAAGAAAGCAAGCGCATGATCCTGTTTGCGCGGAAAGAGAAAGCATAATGAATCCCGCATTTTACGGCCAAAACGAACAAAACCAGGATTATATTGATCAAAAGGAAAAAGTACGCAGGCTTTACGCGCAACCGCTCCGACCGCAATGGACGGAGTTAGCCAAAGGCGTTTTGGACAAGCATAAAAAGAACGAAGTGTTGGACGAGGTGATCAGGCAGAACGAGGCGGCCGCAGAAAACGATCCCGCCTTAAAAGAAAACCTTGAGCGCATTGAAAAGGGCAAGACTCTTTTTGTCGTCAGCGGACAGCAACTGGGCATGACTGTATCGCCGCTTTACGTGATTTACAAGGCACTTACCGCCGTAAAGCTGGCAGCAAAGCTGGATAAAGAACTGAATGGCTACACGGTTCTACCGATGTTCTGGCTGGAAGGTGAAGATCACGATTTTGAGGAAGTGGCCAAAATGGCGCTTTGGGATGAAAAAAATGAACTGCGTCGCTGGCAACTTGAAGAAGATACGCGTCACAAAGGCTATTCGCTGAACCGCCGCGAGGTGCCGGAAGAAATAAAAGCGGTCCTTGATGAAATTGAAAACAGCCTTCAGGAGACGGATTTCAAAGCGGAGCTTTTGCAAAAACTGCGCGATGCCTGGCAGCCGGGCAAAAACTGGCTGCAGGCGTTTTCGGAACTTTTACACTACATCCTGCGCGGCAGCGGTTTGTTGCACTTTAATAACGGCAGCACATCTATCAAGCAATCTAGCAGGGATTTCTTCGCCGGAACACTTGCGGAAAATGATGCCATGTGCGCCGCCTTCCGCGAGCAATCACAAAAAGTGCAGGATGCGGGGTATGACAACCAGGTCCATTTCCTCGAGGACCGAGCCTGGCTTTTTGTAAGCTATCAGGGCGGTGGCCGCGAGGCGCTTCTTCGCCGGGAGGACGGTTTCCGTCTCAAAGACCACGACAAAGCGTTTTCGCAATCGGACATGCTGAAAATGCTTGACGAGAATCCGCAGTGGTTTTCCTCGACGGTGCTGACGCGACCCTTATGGCAATCTTACCTGTTGCCGACGATTTCGTATGTGGCCGGTCCTGCTGAAGTGGCATACTGGGCGCAGCTTAAACCGGCTTTTGATCTTTTTGGACTGGAGATGCCGCACATTCAGCCGCGCCATAGTGTAACACTCCTGGAGCCAAAGACCGAGCGTCTGCTGGAAAAATACGATCTTGATGTGATGGAGATACCCGCGGATGTGGAAGAGTTTCTGCAGGACTATTTCAGTAAACGGGCCTACTCCGGCTTAACCCGTCTGTTTGATGAATACAATAGAATGGCCGGCGAGACGCAGGAAAAATTGTCCGCCTTTGTGGATGAGATTGACCCCACTATGCAAAAGCCGCTGGAAAAAACGTTTCAGAGCATGCAGCACAATCTGGAGAAATTTCAGGGGCGTCTGTTACAACGGGTTGAAGAAAAGGAAAAGCAGACCCAAAAACACCTGCGCGCCTTACATGAAGCCTTGCTGCCGGGCAACGCGCCACAGGAGCGTGTTTTGGGCGCTGTTTACTTTTTTAATAAATATGGCAGGGGCTTTATCGAAACACTGCAACAGCAGCTAAATATGGAGAACTTTTCGAAGCATCAATGCGTACAGTTGTGAAAACCGAGACGAAACCATATGAATAATAATCAATCCATGCAATCCTGGAAAAAGCCCCTATCTGAAGACATCCGTTCTTTCTCCCGCAAAAAATACAGCTGGGCCTTTCTGTTGCTGCTTTTGGCGCTTTTGGGCTTTGTTATCCCGATCCTGCCGGGCTTCTTATTCCTTCTGCTGGCCATCGCTTTGTTCAAACCGGGCTGGATGGCGCGTATCCGTAAGCGCCTGAAGGAGCTGTGGAAAAGCTAAAATTTTTCCAGTTCCGCGCGTACCTTCTTTAGCAAAATCTTCTTTTCCCGAATCGGGATAAAGGCACTTTTAAATCCGCTTATTATAATCTTTTTGATATCATCCATGCCCAGATCGGCGTATTTGGCCGCGCGGTAAAGTTCTTGCGAGACCGTTGTGTCGGAGATAAGCCGGCTGTCCGTGTTGATGGTGATGCGCAAGCCGTAATCGTAGTAAAATTTTAACGGATGCGATTCAAAACTCATGGCGGCCTTGGTCTGGATATTGCTGGTCAGGCAGACTTCCAGGGGGATGCGATGGTCGTTTACGTAATTCAGCAGATCGCCGTCTTCCTTTAGGCGCGTGCCGTGGCCTATACGGTGGGCACCGCAGTAATGGATCGCCTGGTGAATGCTTTCCGGGCCGAAAGCTTCGCCGGCATGGGCCGTACAGTTGATATTATTATTGAGCGTCAGGTAAAAAGCTTCGCGGTGGTCCTTGGCGGGGAAATTTTCCTCGGCGCCGGCAAGGTCAAAAGCGACAACCCCTTTGTGTTTGTAGGCTACCGTCAGTTCGGCCAGTGCCATTGATGTTTGCGGATTGATATTGCGCATGCCGCAGATAATGATCCCGCATTGAATGGGATATTTCTTTTCCGCTTCGTTCAGTCCGGCTTTAACCGCTTCCACAATCTGCGGCATTTTTAGGCCTTTTTGTGTATGCAGAATAGGGGAGTAACGCACCTCCAGATGCCACACGTTTTCCTTTGCCGCGTCTTCGGCCAGTTCAAAGGCCACACGGCGCAGGGCGTCTTCCTGCTGCAATACGGAGAGGGTGATGTCGAAAGGCTTCAGGTATTCCACCAGGCTTTTACAGTGAATGCCGGGTACCAGTATCTTTTTGAGCTTATCGGGGTTTTCTTCCGGCAGTTTTATCTTTTGCTGCTCGGCCAGCTCCAGAACCGTGTCTATACGCAGGCTGCCGTCGAGGTGCACGTGCAGGTCGGTTTTGGGCATTTTTTTGATTGTTTCAAGGTCCGGTCTCATAATCATTTCCGTAATATGTTTGGTTGAGAAAGGGCACCATGGCGTTTACGATGGCGCTTTCGAAGGCGTGACTGCGTGTATAGATGTTGCGGCTCAGGATGCCGTAGGCCCCTTCTTTGGAGCGCACATCCTTTTTGCCGGAGAAGGCGTCAATTACATCAGCCAGCTCCCTTTTATTTTCGAACAGCTCGCGGGCGATGGCGGCGGGAATGGGCAGTCCGGCGGAGCATCCGTAAAAGCCGCGACCATTATGCCAGGCATATACCCAACTTTGTAAAAAGGCGCTCCCATCTTCTCCTATCCGATAGACGCCGCCCTCCATCCCGATGGCAAAATCAATGTCGCGGTTTGCCAGTTCCGGCTGTTTTAAAACAAAAAGAGCCCTGTTACGGGCTCCTGTTTTTAATTCGTCAAGTGTGAGAGGCATGTCGGCAACACCGGATTCTGCACTAAAAGCATTAATCTCAATTTCATCCGGATCAGGCAGCTCAGGAAATACGTCGCTTAATTTATTAAGCGCATTGCGACAGGCCTTTAGTTTGGCTTTATTTTTGGTTCCGACGGCGATCAACATTCCTGTTCTGTTTTAAAATGTTCCGCTGGTATCCGGTGCGGCTGTGGGCGGCTGGGTTGCGCCGGTATCGGCAGGCGCTTCTTCCGTTGGCAATTCTTCCGGTGATTCCGCAGGCATTTCATCCGGTGTTTCAGAAGGTGTGTCGGCCGTTGTGTCAGCCGGAACATCTTGTGCTGCGCCGGGCGCGGTTTGTTCTATCAAACCCTCCAGGTTCTCATCGTCCTGTGCGGCGGGTTGCTGCGGCCCTGCTTCTTCAACAACAGGCTGTTCTGCTTCAACCGCGGTGCTTTCTTCGAGACCAAGGCGGTCACGGTAAACCGTCATGGCCGAATCGGTCATTGCCAGCTCGCCCGTATCGGCGGGATCCTGTAATTTGATCTTTGCCAGAACAGAGTAATTCGTGCTGGGATAGACGCGTTCCAGTTCCTGGTATAATTCGATAGCTTCCGTTGTCTGTCCAAGCTTGGCGTGAACCAGGGCTTTTCGATACAAAGCGCTGGCTTTGGCCTGTGCGTCTTCGCTGTCCTGGTAGACACGGGCCAGTTCATAGTATTTCAGCGCGTTTTTATAATCCACCGTGTCGCTGCTTACCGTTCCGGGATTGAAACGCGCGGCCTTTTCGTAGAATTTACCCATCTGAACGTAGATACGTGGTACTTGCTCCGGGATAATGTTTTCCTTAACCAGCCTGTGCAGCAATCCATACTGCTTTTCCCATTTTTCCAAATAACCGTAAGCTTCAGCCATGTTCAGCTGGGCTTCGATATGCAGGTTGGAAGTGGGGAAATTGGTAAGCAAAAGACTGTCCAGTTCAACAGCACGTTTGTAGTTCCCCTGCTGCAGGGCCGTGCGACTTTTTTCCAACAGTTCCTGATCGGTAATCGTTGCCAGATCGATTTCGTCTTTTTTGGTACCTCCGCAGGAAATAAGGCCAAATATTGCGGCTAACAAAATAGCGGTTTTTAGCTTTGGCATAGAGATCTCCGTTTTTATGTGCCGGTTACCGCGCGCACGCTTTTTTCAATATCGCGATAGATCGCGGGCTCATCAATGGTTAGCAGCTTTCTGTCCTGCATGACCCATGTGCCGTTTATCATTACGTGCGATACGTCGTGAGCGCTTGCGGAATATACAATTTTTGAGTACACATTGTCGAATGGAATTGAATGAACTTGATTTAATTTGAGAAAAGTTAGATCGGCCTTTTTGCCGCTTTCGATGCTTCCCGTTTCGCCTTCCAGGCCTAACGCTTTGGCCCCTGCGATCGTCGCCATACGCAGCACCTGTTCTGCCGGCATGCAATCCGCCCCGTGTTGCGGTTTTTGTATCAGCGCCGCCAGCCGCATTTCCTGGAAAATATTGAGGTTGTTGTTGCAGGGGGCACCGTCCGCACCCAACGACACATTGATGCCCATTTTCTGTAATTCCGGGATGGTCGCGATCCCCGAAGCCAGCTTAAGGTTGGAGGAAGGGCAGTGCAGCACATGCACGCCGCGCTCGCGCATGATCTCCTTTTCGGCTTCGTTGAGCCAGATACAATGCGCGAGGCAGAGATTGTCCGCCGCCGCCCCCAGGCCTTCAAACACCTCGATGTTGCGTTTGCCAAAGCGCTTGTGCACCAATTCGATTTCCTGCCTGTTTTCCGAGGCATGCGTATGAAAACGGGTATTGTGACTGCGGCACAGACGGGTTACTTCCTGCAGCAACTCTTCCGAGCAGGAAAGCGCAAAGCGCGGCGCGTAGGCATAGCGTAAACGGCCGTTGTCAAAACCATCCCATGTTTTTTGCAGGCGATTGCTTTCATCCAGGCTGAACTTTGTACTTTCTTCCAGCGCCGCTACGCTGCGTCCGTAATCCATCATCGTTTTGCCGGCAAAAGCGCGCATGCCGCTTTGGGCCAGCTCTTCAAAAATAACATCCTGGTGATGCACCGTTCCCATATCCATGATGCTGGTGGTTCCGCAGCGAATGAGTTCTGCCAGACCCAGTCGGGCACTCAAGCGCAGCGTTTCCGGTGTATGCGCCGCCTCGTAGGGCCATATTTTTTGCCGCAGCCAGTCCAGCAGCGAAAGGTCATCGGCCAGGTTGCGGAAAAGTGTCTGGCACAAATGGATGTGTGTTTGTACGAATCCGGGAAGCACCAGCAAATTCTGTGCGTTAAAAATGGCTGCACCGGGCACACGGATGTTTGGCGCAACATCTGCAATGCGATCGTTATTAACAAGTATGTCGCCGCTGAAAACATCACCATTTTTATTCATGGTTACGATCAGCGCGTTGCGAAGAATGAGTTGTGACATGTGTTCCCTTTGATTTTGGTGCCTTAAAACTCAATTTTTATTGAAGTTAGGCATGCCGAAAGATAAGGCATTGGATTGTTGTAAACAAAGCGAATGATTGCTTGCTTTAACTTTTTGGAGTAGTTAATTTATCGTTCTTTTAGACGAGGAATAAACGACATTAAAAATCCTAAATATGAAGGAGCTTACACATGAGTATTCGCGTTGCCATTAACGGTTTTGGACGTATCGGTCGTCTGGTTTTTAAGGCCTGCCAGGAAGACAAAGATATGCAGGTTGTTGCCATCAACGACCTTACCGATGCAAAAACACTGGCCCATCTTTTAAAATATGACTCCGTTCACGGCCGCTACCCGCATCCTGTACGCCATGAAGGCGACAGCCTGATAGCCGGCGACTGGAAAGTGAAAGTAATGGCCGAGCGTGATCCGGCCAACCTGCCGTGGAAAGATCTTAATGTAGATGTGGTTGTGGAGTCAACCGGCGTGTTCAGAAAAAGATCGCAGATTGAGAACCACCTCAACGCAGGTGCAAAAAAAGTGATCTTGACCGTACCGGCCAAAGACGAAATTGATAATACCGTTGTTCTTGGTGTTAACGATGATACGCTTAAAGCTTCCGACCGCATTGTTTCCAACGCTTCCTGTACAACCAACTGTCTGGCTCCTGTTGCCAAAGTGCTGCACGAGACATTCGGCATCAAGCGCGGCCTGATGACAACAACGCACGCTTACACAAATGACCAGCAAATCCTCGATTTGCCGCACAGCGACCTGCGCCGTGCACGTGCTGCCGCCGTAAGTATTATTCCTACAACAACGGGTGCCGCCCGTGCCGTTGGTAAAGTGATCCCTGAACTGAACGGCAAACTGGATGGCATGGCCATGCGCGTTCCGGTAAGTGACGGTTCCGTGGTTGACCTTGTGGTTGAGCTGAATAAAAACGCCACGGCCGAAGAGATCAACGCCGCGATGAAAAAAGCAGCCGAGGGTCCCATGAAAGGTGTTCTAGAGTACAGTGATGAGCCGCTGGTATCGGTGGATATAATCGATAACCCGCACTCCAGCATTTTTGATTCGCTTTCCACGTCCGTTCTGGACGGCAATTTTGTGAAAGTGATTTCCTGGTACGACAACGAATGGGGTTACTCCTGCCGCACCAAGGATCTGATTAAGAAAATGGCAAACCTGTAAAACGCCGCAAGGGCTATCCTAAGGGGTAGCCCTTTGTTGATTATAAGGAGGAATAACCATGGCCAAATTGTCCGTGGCAAATGAAAATTTTAAAGACAAAACGGTACTGGTGCGCTGTGATTTTAATGTGCCGCTGGATGAGCATCAGCAGATAACCGACGACCGCCGCATCGTGATGTCGCTGAAAACCATACAGAAAATTATTGGCGATGGCGGCAAAGCGGTTTTGTGCAGCCACCTCGGCCGGCCCAAGGGCAAAGTAGTAGAAGAAATGCGTCTGAAACCGGTTGCGGAGCGTCTGGGGCAATTATTGAAAAAAGACGTTTTTATGGCCTCTGATTGTATTGGCCAGGAGGTGTTGAAGCAAAAAAAGAACCTCAAGGCCGGCAACATAATGCTGCTGGAAAACCTGCGTTTCCACAACGAAGAAACGGACAATGATGAAAATTTTGCCCGTGATCTGGCGCAGGGTTGTGACATTTTTGTAAACGATGCATTCGGGACAGCGCACCGCGCTCATGCCAGCACACACGGCGTTACCGAATTTTTTGACAAGTCGCTGGCCGGCTACCTGATAGAAAAAGAACTGGCCTATCTCGGCGAAGCGATCGAAAAACCGAAGCGCCCGTTGGTGGCCGTTTTGGGCGGCGCTAAAATCTCCGGCAAGATTGATGTGATCACCAATCTGCTGGATAAGGTGGATGATCTGATCATCGGAGGTGGCATGGCCTACACTTTTTTTAAGGCTAAAGGGTATGAGATTGGTAAATCGCTTCTCGAAGAAGATAAAATCGAGCTGGCTGGATCGATCATGAAAAAGGCCGAATCCAGCGAATCAAAACTACACCTGCCGCTTGATGTCGTTGCCGGGGAAGAGTTCGACAACAACACGCGCACGGAAATTTTTAATGTGGACAGTATCGCGCCGTTTATGATGGGCCTTGATATAGGCCCCAAAACAGCCGAGCACTTTGGTGAGATAATCAGCAAAGCCAACACGATTGTCTGGAATGGCCCGATGGGCGTTTTTGAAATGCCCAATTTTGCGCACGGCACGCGGCGTGTCGCCGAGGCCATGGTTGAAGCCACCACCAACGGCGCCATCAGTATTGTAGGCGGCGGAGACAGTGCCGCGGCGGTGGTAAAGTTTAATCTGGAAGACGGCTTTTCGCATATTTCAACCGGCGGCGGCGCATCTCTGGAATTTTTGGAAGGTAAGGAACTTCCGGGCATAGCCGCATTAACAGACGCTAAATAGAAAACAATCACCATAATGGGCATGAAAAAGCAGATTCTTCGCAGGCACGGGATGACATGCCGCTGTTTGTTGTTCTGAAAGGCGTGAAGAATTTCTCAGCTGATCAGGCTCTAGAATTCTGATCATGAATTTGTTGTGGTGAAATATAGGAGGATTTATGAAACGCAGGCCGATTATCGCCGGCAACTGGAAGCTGCACAAGGACAATAAAGAAGCGCAGCAACTGGCCAATCAGATAAAAATAAAGACAACCGGTATCGATGATGTGGATATTGTGCTGTGCCCGCCGTTTACGGCGCTTTCCGTGGTGCAGGATGTAATAAAGGATAGTCCGCTGGCCCTTGGCGCGCAGAATGTATACTGGGAAGACAGCGGGGCTTTTACCGGTGAAGTGAGTGCCGGGATGATAAAAAGCACCGGCGCGGAATACGTTATCATTGGTCACTCTGAAAGGCGCCAGTATTTTGGCGAGAGCGACGAAACGGTTAACAAGCGCATCCGTGCCGCGCTTAATGCGGGTCTTAAGCCGATTGTCTGTGTGGGCGAGGTGCTGGAAGAACGTGAATCAGGCGTTACAAACAAGGTGGTTGCCCGCCAGGTGGAAGGTGCTTTTGAAGGTCTTACACCGGATGAAATGGCCAATGTCGTCATTGCTTATGAACCGGTCTGGGCCATTGGGACGGGCAAGACGGCCACGCCGGAGCAGGCGCAGGAAGTGCACGCCCACATCCGCGGCCTGATTGAAAAGCAGTTCGGCGTAGAAAGGGCCGAAGAGATCCGTATTCAATACGGCGGCAGCGTGAAACCGGAAAACGCACAGAGTTTGTTGGGACAGCCGGATATAGACGGCGCGCTGGTTGGCGGTGCCTGTCTGAAGGCAGAGAGCTTCGTACCGATTATTCAAAGCGCACAAAAATAGTTGCAGGCATTATTTCCACTAACTAAATTACCCGTCTTTGGTTGAAAAAGGAGCTGATTTTTAGATGTATACTTTTTTGGTGATTTTATTTGTTCTGTTAAGTTTTCTGATGGTCGTCGTAATCCTGCTTCAAGCCGGTAAAGGCCAGGGCCTGTCCGGAAGCATCGGTGGCGGTATGGCCGGTCAAACCATGTTTGGCGCGCGCGGTGCGGCAGACTTTCTCAGCAAAACTACCACGTATATCGCGGCAGGCTACATGATCCTGGCAATCATTATGGGTGTGCTGTACAAAAGCGAATCCGAGGAAGCTCAGCAAAGTCTGATCGAGCAGCGCATGCAGGAAGAGCAGCAGTCCATACCGGAATCCACGCTGCCTGTTGCACCGCTTGAAGAGGCACCAACCCAGGCACCCGCCGGTGACCAGCAAGATCAGCAGCAACCACAAGGCAATTAAAAAAACTTAAAAGCGCTGGGGTGGTGGAATTGGTAGACACGCTATCTTGAGGGGGTAGTGGGCGAGATGCCCGTGCGGGTTCGAGTCCCGCCCTCAGCACTTGAGAGCATTCCGGAAACGGGATGCTTTTTTTTTATCCGGAGAATAAACATGATTGAAACGCTGGTAGGATGGGATGTTGCGCTTTTTTATTTCTTTAATGTCACTCTGGCCAATCCCGTTTTTGATGTTATCATGCCCATCATTACAAATAAATGGACCTGGCTGCCGGTCTGGCTCGCCGTCATTTTCGGCCTGCTGTGGAAAGGCGGCAAACGGGGACGCATAGCCCTGGTAATAGCAATACTATCCGTTGGCAGCGCGGACGCGATTTCACACCGCGTGCTAAAGAAAAACATTCAGCGCATCCGGCCCTGCAATGCGTTGGAAAACGTCCATCTGACCGTAAATAAAACCTCCTCCTACTCAATGCCATCCAACCATGCTGCAAATTTTTTTGCCCTGGCAACGGTTTTTTCGTTTTATTATCGTCGTTTCAGGGGATTGTTTTACAGCCTCGCCGCGCTGGTCGCCTACTCACGCATTGCCGTGGGCGTACACTATCCGCTGGATGCCCTTGCCGGCGCTGCCGTTGGAACAATCCTGGCTTTTTTGATGATATACATCTGGTACATTCTTGCCCGAAAATGGCCCTTGCTTGCCATTGCAAATGCTGAGGACGGAACATGAGCCATAGCAAAAGACTGGCGTTTTTGCGTCAATACGATCATTACCTGATAACCACGCACCTTAATGCCGATGGCGACGCAATAGCTTCCGTGCTGGCGGCTTCTGTTTTTCTTGATAAGCTGGGTAAAAGCTGGCGCATTGTGGTCCATGACCAGCATATAGACCCGCGTTACGCCTTCTTAAAAAACTTTTCTGCGATTACCTCCCTGAAAGATTTCAAAGATAAGCAGCCGTTTGATGCTGCCCTGATACTGGACGCGCCCGGTCGCAAACGTATCGGTGATATCAGCGCGTTGATTTCTGAGGATATGCCGGCGATGAAGATCGACCATCACCCCAGCGAAGACGATTTCAGCGATTTGGATTTTGTGGAAGTAGATGTCTCCTCCGCGGCGTCTCTGTTATTTGAGATCATTGAAGAGAGCGATATTGCCCTGGACAAAGAGCTGGCTGAGGCGCTTTATACCGGTATTGTTTATGACACCGGCCGTTTATCTTACTCCAACACGCACACGCGCGACCTGGAAGCCTGTGCCCGGTTGATGAAATATGGCGTGGAACCCGCCGTTATCACCCGCAATGTATTTCTCAATCACCGCCCGGAAGCCTTGCGCGTCATTGGGCGGGGCCTGCAATCTGTGCAACGCCATTTGAATGACAAGGTTACCGTAATCGCGCTTCATAACAATGAGCTGGACGGAGTTGAGCAAAACGAGATTGAGGAACTGGCCAATTACACCGTTTCCGTTAATGGTACGGAGGTGGGCGCATATATCCGTGAAATTGAGCCGGGCTTTTTTAAGATCAGTCTGCGCTCGCGGGACCGTGTTAATGTGCGTGAGGTCGCCCAGGCTTTTAACGGCGGCGGCCACTTTCACGCCTCTGGCTGCCGTTATTCCGGCACTTATGACACACTGCTTTCACGGCTGCTTAACGAAATCTCCAAACAGTTGCAAAAACTGTCCTGATCCGTACAAACGTACCATTTGGTACAGGTAATCGTACGGCTGCGTACACCCGCCTGTTAATTTCTATATTTATGTAAATTAAATAAATACAACATTTTAAGTGATCGCATTCTCCTTTGGCACGGCCTGTGCATTAAAACGCACCAGAAATACAGGGCCCTAAAACTGTAAAACAACTTTTAAGTCCAACAGGAGGATAAAATGAAGAAGTCGATTTTTGCTTTTACACTGGCCGGGATGATGATCCTGGCATCTTGCAGCGACAGCGTTGTGGATAACGCCAACGATGACCAGACTGCCGACGAGCAGGCCATCAAATACGTTCTTGAGAACGATGAGATGGATATTCTTTATGATGATTTTACCGATTCCAACGAAAATGAGTTTGGCGATTACGATCCCAACTGGACGGGTGGCGGCATGGAGAAAGACGGCTACCTGCGTATGCGTTTTGGCCGCATCTGGAATCGCTCCATGGAGAGAAATATTGAGATCATCCGTACATCCGATTCCACCGCTACCGCTTACGTTTTCCGTACTTTTAACGGACGTTTTGTCTCTGCAACGGGCGAGCTGCGCGGTGACACGCTTTCACTGAATCGCTTTGAGAAACGGATGCGCCACACCCTGGAGCGCATTATCAGCCTTAAGAAAAGAGCCGGTGCCGACAGTACAACGCCAGGACGCAACTGGAAGATCGACGCGGTTAGCCTTGCTTCAGGAAAATCCGATCCAAACCGCATTGCGATCAGCAAAGTTGTTGTAATTCCGCATAATGCTGACAGCATCGTAATCGAAGACCCGCTGGCCTTCCGCATGACCCGCCAGAACATGTTCCAGTTCCGCCGCTTTGACGAAGTAACGGTAAGGGTATATGTGCAGAACAGCACGCCTGATCCGATCGTTTTCCCGGAAGATACACGGGCAACCGAAAACGTGCGTTTGCACTACGGCCGCAATCGCCGCGGGCACCATGCCAAGGCACGCTTTGATTGGGTTGGTCAAACAGACACGGGCCAGAATATCTACGAAGGAACCTGGCGTATCCAGCAATTCCCCGGATTTCATCACGCGGTTATCGACGTGATCGACAACGGCACCATTCTGGATGATGATGACCAGGCTTATCCTTACAACTCTGCCACGTGGGGTACACCATATCTGGTGCTGCCTTCCAACTAAGCCCGGATGGGAAGCGCGCCGCTCGTGGCGCGTTTCCTTTTTTTGATTCACATACTTTTAAGGTGTAAAATCGTAAAATGAAAAGCGCAAAAAGACCTTACGGAAAAACGATCCTGGTAATCCTTGCCACTCTGTTCTTTGTAGCGGCGGGGTTTGCGCAGCAACAGGATTCCCGCGAGAGAATTCAACGGACCTTCCGCCTGCTGGAGCGCAAGATCGAGCAGGTGCGGCAGATGGCGCAGCGCTACCAGAACGATGTGGCTCTGAGCCTGTTGAATGAAGCCGAAAGCGGCCTGCAGCGGGCAAAGGACCTTTTGCGTGAAGAACCGCCGCGCTTTTTCCAGGCCAGGCAGCAGCTTATGCAGGCCAATGCCCTGGCTGACCGTGCCGCGAGGCTGGTTTTGCTGAAGCCCGCTGCCAACCTTAAAAATGAGCTGGAACAGCTGATCCAGCGTCTCGAACAATTAAGCGGACGCAGCGACAACAGCGATCTTTTTTATTTTCTGAATAAAGCACGGGCCTTTAAACAGCAAGCCGAGCAGGCTTTTGAACGCGGCGAATATCTGCGCGGTCACGAACTTATGCGCGTAGCCCGCCATTTCGCGGACAAGGGCATTTCTTTATTCTCTGATGCCCGGGGAAACAGCCCGCAGCGGTTTGAACAATATTTTTCCGGATTAACAACCCTTTACGGGCGCGCCGAATCCCTGGTGGAAGAAAACGACCAGGCTTCCGAATTGCTGCAGGAAGCCGGACAATATCTGCAGCAGGCGCGCAATCTTTACGGCGGCAATCAGCAGCGCCAGGCCCTCTCCATGATGCGTATTGCCGAACGGTTGTTGTACCGTGTAATAGATATGGCGCAGAATGAAGGAATGGGTGGCCGGGAGCGCCTGGAAAATAATCTGCAGTCGCTGCAGCGCTATGTTCGCTCTCTTTCCGACGATGTCGGGGAAGACGGCCAGCCGCGCCAGCTTCTCACAAAATCGGAACAGCTTCTGCAAAAAGCCGAAAACAGCCTGCGCGACGGTGATCTTACGCAGGCCCGCCTCAATTTGGACCTGGCGCAAAAAGTGGCGCAAAAAGCTTTCAGGCTGAATCAGGATGATCGTTCCGTTGCCGATGACAGCGCGCTTAATGCCCAGCTTAATGACATCGAACGTTTCCTGACGCTCCAGAAAAACCAGTTGCAGCAACTATCAGACGCGCAGCTGGATATGTTGCACGAACAGGCCGGGCACTTCTTTCGCAACGCCCAACAGGCGGTTTCCGGCGGCAATCCGCGCCGCGCCTCTATTATGATAAACCTGAGCCTGCAAACACTTAACCACGTTGAGAAAATGCGCAAGATTCAGAAGCCGCAAAAACCGGATCAACAATCGGTAGAAAACGAGTTATCGCGGCTGGAAACCATAGTTTCCCGTTTGTCGCAAAACAACGAGCTAGATGAAATGCAGCAGGCGCGGCTGGAAAGCGCCGGGGAGATGTTGGCGCAGGCGCGTGAAGAGAGCCGGAAAGGAAACTGGTCGCTGGTGCAGGAGCTCAACCGGCTTGTTCGCGATCAGATAGAACGAATTGTACGCTGACTCATATGCTTAACCGAACGTCCACCTTCATGCCGGCCATTTGCGTGCTGCTGTTTATGGGTTTATTTCCCCTATGCGCGCAGGATGACAAGGAAGCTTTCGAAAACCTCCAACTTCAAATTCAGCTTCAGCAAAGCCTTGAAGGACTGTCAGCGCGGGCCAAAAGCCTGATAGATTCGGCAGAAGCCTACGAAGCGCGGCAGGATTATCTGCTGGCCACCATATTTCTGCAGCAAGCGCTGGAAGAAAACGCGCCACAGGTTCAAACCGGCAAGCCGGCCGTCCCGCCCACGCAAAGCCCCTGGTCGTTGGCGTTTAAAAGCGGGGTGGACTATAACCGCCAGGAGTTTGAACTGGGCTTTGAACAAAGTGACAGTGTGCTGCTGGATGAAATCCATAAACCGTTTATCGGCCTGACCGCCTCTTACAGGCAGCAGGATAGTCCTTTCAGTCTTTACAACGATATACGTTATGATAAAGAAAATCTCAGCAACCGCTTCAGTGCCGGTCTGCGCTGGCAGTCACCAAACCTTCACGCGGGTGTAAAAGCTTCGCATATTCTCGATCGTAATTTTACCTATGAAAATCAATGCTACAACGAAGTAAACGTGGATGCGGATGCCGATCTGCGTGTTGCTGGCAGCCGTTTTAGCCTTAGCAATATTACACGAATCAAGAGCTATAAGTCACCGTCATCTACGCTGCCCGATTTCCGACGTAACACGATGTATGCGCTGGCCAGCCACAGCCCCGGGCAGGGTCATACGCTGGAAGCCACGTATGATTGGGATTATCTGCGCGGAATCGACAGAAGCACAAACGATCAGGATGAGCGGCAGGCGGCGTTGGGATATCATTTTCTGGATTTCAGCCGGTTGCAGGCGGACATGCGTTTTTTCTATCGCACTAACCGCTTTAATTATCTTCTGGGCGATAGCGTTTTTCAAAACAGCAGTTTTGTAAGGGGCGCCGAACCGTACCTGAAATGGCGTCTCTCCTCGTCCTGGTCGGTTTCGATGAGCTATTCCGGTCAGTTTAAAACCTTCGGAAAAAAGACAGAGCAGGATGCCGATTATACCTGGCATACACTGCATCCCCGCCTCTACTACGATCTCTCCGAAATGACTGTGCTTTCCACCGGTTACATTTACGAAGAACGCACCCACGAGACGTCTGCCGGCCTGCAGGATCAATATATCCTGGAGCAGGATTATTTTGCCAACGGGTTTTCTGTTGGGGTGGACCACAGCTCTCTGTCGGGTTTCATTCTAAGCGCGGAGCTTTCCTATACGGCGCGGCGCTACCCGCAAGCCAGCGGCCAGGATGTGCTGAGTATCTATTCCAGCCGCAATATCATTACATTGCTGGCATTCGGGCATCTGCCACTGTCCGATCGCTGGAGCATAGATCTGCTGGCCTCGTACGACAACGATAAGGATATCGATAATGACTCCAATGATGTGGTCAGCTCCTTTTTCAGCCTCGAGATTCAATATCATCTCAAATAAACGGAACTTGCCAAAAACTGACAACGTTTAGCAGATTATATTAAGCGTGCTCTCGCTCCTCCGAATACTCTTAATAACGCCTTGATTGATATAATTGGGGACTGCTATATTTGGAACGGCATCCGCTGTAAAAGCCGTCCTGATTTTCCCCAATACTTTTATTGTGGTTTTTCAAACGCGGGATGAATGGTCTTTTTTAACCATCTCCCTTAAAATATCGTTAAATCTTTTATTCTTTTTCTGGAGTTTTTATGTCTTCCGAATATCTGTATGTCTTATCGGCCTATTTAAGAAAATGGTCTTATAAAGATAACCGTTTTACGGTTAATTACACTTTTTGCTTTAACGGCTCATATTACCGTCATCATGTGGATTTACGCATCGGTCGCTCCGATGTGCTGGTTAGCCAGCTCTTAAATGACGTGGTACAGCAGGCACGTGAAAACAACGCCTCCGAATCCTTTACTATTTATAATGAGAATGATCTCAAGCAGAAACTTGATCATTTTTTTAAAAAGATTGTTAAGGAGTTTCGCAACAATAAGCAGAACCGTAAAACGCGTATGATCTCCACGCGCAGCATCGACTTTTTCTATAATGACCATGACTATGAGCAGCTTGATGACACGATCCGCTTTTTTGTGCACCTGAACCGCGGCATGAATAAGGTGAGCGGTGATTTGTGGGACCAGGCTATAGAAGACTTTAAACATGCTTTAAAATATGATTCCGAAGATATTACCGTGAATAAGTTTTTGGCCATGGCTTATAATAAGGCCGGCCGTTTTCAGGATGCCGTGGAACCATTGCAAAAATACGCTGACGCCGAAAACAGCGCCGAAGCCCTGGCCGCCCTGGCAATGGCCTACATCAATCTTGAAGAGTATGACAAAGCCGATGCGATATATCAGCAGATTGCAGAAAATTTTGGTGATTCGTTAACCGCCAACTTCGGGCGTGCGCAGATTGCCTATAAAAAAGGCGCCGACTACATGCCTTACCTGGAGGCGGCGGACAATGAAGACCCTGCCTGGACAGCGGCAAAAGTACGAGACGACTGGGAATACAAACTGCCATCCTTGGATGAAAAAAATATGTGGAATGCGGCCACCGCCGCGCGTTATCTGGGGTTTGAACGTCCGTTTGATTTGACCCGTAAAGCATTTAATGAGAGCTTACCCTGTTATTTTGACGAAGACAAAGGCACAATCCGTTTTGTAAAAGAAGAACTGGATTGCTGGACAAAGCTGAATAATCGCTTTAATTTGGATAGTCAAACTTACAAAACGCATGAAGAGCGCCTGACTGAGGAAGAAAAGCAGACCAACTGATATAACTCATACACCTTCGATCCGATACTGATTTAGAGCATGGAACAACGCGTATATCCCGTTAAAAAAAACGGCGAGTACACGGTGCGTGTGGATTCCCTGGCCTTTGGCGGCCATGGTGTTGCGCGCATTGAAGATTATGTACTTTTTGTAAAAAGAGCCTTACCCGGCGACACCGTTAAAGTACGCATCCGCAAGCGCAAGAAGAGCTACGCCGAAGCCGCAGTGCTGGAAATAGTTGAGCCTTCCGCTTTGCGCGTGGATGCGCCTTGTCCCTATTTCCGTTATTGCGGCGGCTGCACCTGGCAAAATATGACCTACGCCGAACAGCTTGTACAGAAACAAAAGATCGTTGCCGATTCCGTCAAGCATATTGCCGGTCTTGGGTCCGCCACCGTTCTGCCGGTCCTTGCCTCCGACAAACCTTTTGCCTACCGCAACAAGATGGAATTTTCCTTTGCCGACAGGAAGTGGCTTTTCCCCGAAGACCTGGGCAACCCCGATATTTCCAAAGACTTTGCATTGGGCCTGCATGTGCCGGGCACCTTCGACAAAATTATCCATATAGAACATTGCCTGCTGCAGGACGACGTCTGCAATGAGGTTTTGCGTTTTGTAAGCGACTATGCCCGGGAACAGGGCATGCCGCCCTACGGCATTCGCAGTCATGAAGGATTGTTGCGTTTCCTGGTGCTCCGTAAAAGTCATTCGTCCGGGGAAGTGATGGTCAACATCGTGACCTCCGCCGCAGATAAGCGGCTTAAGCCGATGGCGGAATCCTTGGCGCAGCGTTTTCCGGCGGTCACGTCTATTGTCAATAACATAAACAGCCGCAAGGCACAGATCGCCCAGGGCGAAGAAGAGCATCTTCTTTACGGTGAACCGTTTATTAAGGACAAGATCGGGTCTTTTGAGTTTCGGATCTCGGCCAACTCTTTTTTTCAGACCAATACGGCGCAGGCCGAAAAGCTCTATGACACGGCGCTCGATTTCGCCGCCATCAGCGGAAAGGATGAGGTATGGGATCTCTACTCCGGCACCGGCACAATCAGTCTTTTCCTGGCCGGCAAGGCGCGTCACGTAACCGGCTTTGAGCTGGTGGAAAGCGCCGTAGCCGATGCCCGCGAGAATGCCACCGAACACGGCTTTGACAATTGCACCTTCATCGCCGGAGATGTCCGTGATAATATGCTGCACAATCGCACGCGACCGGATATCATTTTGACCGACCCACCGCGCGCCGGCATGCACGAGGATGTGGTGAAAGCGATACTTGAAACGGCACCGCGGCGTGTGGTTTATGTTTCCTGTAATCCCACCACCATGGCGCGGGACATCAAGCTAATGGAAAACGACTATCGCCTGGAAAAAGTGCAGCCCGTGGACATGTTTCCGCAGACCTACCACATCGAGTGCGTGGCTCTCCTGGAGCGCCGCTAATGCGCCGTAAGCTTAATTATGATGAAATCTTCAGTCAGCGACCCGCTGAAGAAGATCTGAAAAAGCTGAAACGCACACCGGTTTGCGCGGTTATCGAAAACATCCGCAGCATGCATAATGTGGGCAGCATTTTCCGCACATCGGATGGCGTGCGTCTGCAGGAGCTGGTCTTATGCGGCTTTACCGCCCGTCCGCCGCGGCCCGAAATAAACAAAACCGCCCTGGGCGCAACGGAGACGGTACCGTGGAGCTATGCTAAATCAGCAATCGATGCCATAAAAGAATTCCGGCAAAAAGGTTATCAGATTGTGACGGTGGAACATACGACCGACAGTGTGCCCTATTACAGGGCTAAATATGATTTCCCCGTTTGTCTTGTTTTTGGCAACGAAGTGGAGGGCGTTTCAGCGGAGATCGTATCCATGGCAGATATGGCTGTGGAGATTCCAATGCTGGGGGTTAAACACTCGCTGAATGTTTCCGTGGCCTATGCCGTAATCGTTTATGATTTGCTTGCTAAGTACTTGTAAATATTGGCTTAAAACTTGACACATTGATAGCGCACGTCTAAATTGACAGTGGATTAAGACACAAGCGCGGGTATAACCTCAGACATGGCCTCATATTCAATAATTATCCTGGATGCAAACGAAAAACGCTCCGATTTTTTTGAAAGCCTTTTTATGAGGGATGACTATAAAGTGTCCGTTTTCGATTCCCTGAAAAGCCTGCCTCAAACCAATGCCCAAAATGATATAAACGCCGTTCTTGTTGAATACGGCACCCTCGTTGATGAGGAGCGCGCCGACGTGGTAGCCTTTTTTTCAAGGTACAGGGGACACAATCTGTTTGTGTATAACGTGCCTGATAACGCCAATAAACGTCTGGCTTTTTACGAACTGGGAGCGCGCCGCGTTTTCGATGCCTCGCAGCCGGGAGAAGAGATCTACTACGCGCTGGCCTGGCCGTTGAAAAACCTGCGTGGCGACCTGGATAAGGCGACCCTTTTCTCCGCCGGCAACCTCGAAGATGTATCACTTAAAACGCTGCTTAACAACCTGGCCCGCGAAGAGCGCACCGGTATTTTGAAAATGGTGACATCCGAAAACAGCGGTAAGATTTATTTTAAGGAAGGGCAGGCCACACACGCCCAGGTAGGCGTGCATCGTGGCGAAAGGGCTCTGCTGCATATGCTGTTCTGGCATCAGGGCACGTTCCAGTTTATTTCCACCGCCGGAGTGGATGGCGCGTACAGCGTTCATATCAGTAATGTGGCATTGCTGATCGAAGCAGAAAAACTGCGCATCGCATATATTGATGATCTTGAAAACATTGGCCCCATGCATAGCGTCGTAAGGCTGCAATATGCCGGCGACCTGGCCCATTCTTCGATCGAAGTGGACACGGCTTTTATCCGGTTGATCGAACACCCGGTAAGGCTTAACCGGATTCTGGAAAACCCCGTTTACACCTCTTTTGAAACAGCGTCCTTACTGCGCAAGCTTAAAGCGGGCGGATTTTTAAGTGTGCGCCAGCCGGCGCAGCCCGTGTTGAAAGAATATGAATCGCAACTGGTGGCCAGCAACATTAAAAGTCCGTTGTTTAATGCGGAGGAAAGCAGCCAGATTATAGGACAGCTTGGCATCGGCGGGCAGGACAACGCCAAAATCGCCGTTATTTCTTCTGCCGGGAAAGGCAGCCTGGGTTTTATTTGTAAAATGGCCGGCGTGAATGTCCCCTCCCACGATCTGAGCCGTGTGTCACTGGCCCACATAAAGCTGAATGACGAAACCAGCCTGATGTGTTTCAGCCTTTCTATGGACAAAAACATTCTGATGAGCATCGAAAAGCTTGTAGAAGGCCTTGCCGGTTTTGTCTTTCTGATCGATGCCGGGATGGAAGACCGTTTTGAATATATCAATTACGCGATCAATCAGATTTTGACGATTTATTCATTACCGTGGATTGCCGGCGTTTTTAACCTGCGCGCGGATCAGGATATGGAGTGGATAAGCGAGAAGCTTTCTCTGCGCCGCGAGGTGCCGTTTATTCAATGCGAGCCCGGCGAGGCGGAAGATGTGAAGCACGCCATGCTGATGCTGAGAGTTTACGAGAAGCCGCGGGAAGAGGAAGAAGAGACCGGACAGGAAGAGCAGGAAGAGGGTGAACAATGAGAGAAGTATTTGTTATCTGCGAGAACCGCGATGTCTTCTCCATTTTTTCGGACAACCTGAATCATTTGCCGATTCACCTCTCCTGGGCCGGAGACATGGATGCCGCGGAAGGTCAGCTGCGAACGGAAAAGCCGGATTTCGTCTTTTTTGCCGTTCGCCGCGTTACCATTTTACATAACTGGATTGCCCGTTATAAAAAGTTCAAGCTGGACATTCCTTTTCTCTGTTTTACGCCGCGTATTTCCTGGGAAAAACGCGAACTGCTGTGGATGGCCGGGGCCGCCGATATCATCCAGCTGCCGATGATCCGCAACGAATTCCACAAAATAATCGAAACGCTGATGGTCGCCCGCACAGCCGGACGCAAGCAGGAAAGCGATCTGAGCGGCAGCCTGAATGTGTTTAATGTAATCGACCTGATCCAGACATTTGAGGACGGCCGCAAAAATGGCAGCGTGGAATTGAAACATCAGGAAAAACGCGGTGAGATTCAGTTCAACCGCGGCAAGGTTGTGAACGCCCGGCTGGATAATAAAGACCCGCTTGAGGCGATTCTGGCCATGGCTACATGGATGAGCGGTGCTTTCAAGGTCAATCTGGATAATATGCGTCATAATGAACGTATTCTGCTGGATAACCAGCAGGTTATCAAAGAGTGCCAGAACCATTTACAGAAAAGGGAAAAGCTGCTGCAATCTTTACCGGATCGCAATGTTGTTTTTTATGCCGCACCGCTATTGGATTATGAAGAGATCGGACCGGCGGCGCGCAAAAACCTGTTGTTCTTCAAGGAAGGCAAAACACTGATGAGTTTCATCGAGCAAAATGCGGACGGAAGCCTGCGCATGCTGGAAGACCTGGAGACCTGGATCGACAAAAAATGGCTTGTACAGCGTATGGATTATAAGGACCAGCTGGCCTTGCTTAAAGAGCGCGAGAACACGTCGCCCATACGCAAAGTGGTAAACAAGTTGTTTGCCCGCAGCAGCGAAGTGGAGCGGCATATGCGCGGACAGAACGCTGCAAAAGGTGAAACCGAAGAGAGTCTGCAGGAAGAAGTTCAACTAAAACGCAAACCGCATCTTTTTGAGGACCTGACCTTGCTGCACGATTTTCGCCAGCGTCTGGAGAAGCTATGAGGCGGATTCTGGAAATACCGGTATTTGCCCTGCGCGATGCCCACATAGAGAGCGTTTTCCCCGGCGAAGAACAGCTTTATTCAAAGGTTTATGGCGACTTTAAGCTGCTGGAGATCGATCTTGACGAGACCTATTCGGTATATATTTATGTGATTCATACGCTGCCCGATTTTGGCAACTTTACGCTTATCGATCAGATCATTCCCAAGGTACCATTCAGCCTTTTTGTGCTGGATTTGGACGAGGGTTTTGACAAGACGCGGCTGGGACATTTGTTTGAGACATACCTGCAACGCTACAGTACGCCGGCTTATTTTATTGCTCCAAAGGATGAGGAAGGCAGGCATCTGCGTTTCAACAACGAGCCGATGATCGTGGAAAACGACTCGCATCTTTTTGTATACAACAGGAATGACGAAAAATCTATCGTAAAAATTTTAACAAACGCGATTGAAAAAACAGTGGAAAAAACAGTACAACACGAAGGTTAACAGATGGGTTTTCAGACGGATGCCATCCATGCCGGGCAGAAACCGGATCCGGCAACAGGCGCAATCATGACTCCGGTTTTTCAAACATCCACCTATGTGCAGGAAGAAATCGGAAAGCACAAGGGATACGAATATTCGCGCACACAAAACCCCACCCGCGGCGCCATGGAGGCCAATATCGCGGCACTGGAAAAAGGCAGGCATGGCATCGCCTACGCCAGCGGGATGGCGGCGATTTCGTCTATTGTGCAACTGTTGCAGCAGGGCGATCATATTATCTGTACCGACAACGTTTATGGCGGAACCTTCCGTGTTTTTGACGCTGTGTTTAAAAAATTTGGTGTCTCCTTCAGTTTTGTAAACACCGCGGATTTCGGCGCCGTAGAAAAAGCCGTTCGTCCGGAAACGCGTCTGATCTTTGTGGAAACGCCGACAAATCCCATGTTAACGCTTACCTCGCTGCAGGAACTGGCCGATTTTGCCAAGAAACATAAACTGCTCTCCGTTGTCGACAACACCTTTATGAGCCCCTATTTTCAAAACCCGCTGGACTACGGCATTGACATGGTGATACACAGCTCCACGAAATACATCAACGGGCATAGTGATGTGGTAGGGGGCATTATTGTGACCAAAAGCGATGACCTGGCCGGAAAGCTGCGCTATCTGCAAAATGCGGTTGGTGCCGTGCCCGGACCGCAGGATTGCTTTTTGATTTTACGGGCTACTAAAACATTGGCCTTGCGTATGCGCGAACATGAAAAAAACGCCAATGCCATTGCCCGCTTTTTAAGTGAGCATCCGAAGGTTGGCCGTGTTTACTATCCCGGACTGGAAAGTCACCCGCAGCATGAGCTCGCCAAACAGCAAATGCGCGGTTTTGGCGGAATTGTGAGCCTGGAACTGGGCAATCTGAAAGCGGCGAAGCTTTTTGCGGAAAACCTGAAGATCTTTGCGCTGGCCGAAAGCCTTGGCGGCGTTGAGAGCCTGGTTGACCATCCGGCGATCATGACGCATGCGTCTGTACCCCGGGAAGACCGCAAAAAACTGGGCATAAGCGACGGCCTTGTACGCCTTTCCGTTGGTGTGGAAGATGAGGAAGACCTTCTGCAGGATGCAGAGCAAGCCCTCTCCTATTTGTAACCACTCAACCGCCGGAACGCACATTTTACAAATTCGTTTATATTTTTTAGGCAACCCTGATTGAATTGTGATTTGGATGCCCGAAATTTGGTGATATCATATATATATTTCAGGTGATGTCTATCTTATCCGAAGAAATGGATAAATGATAAGGATGTTGTTGCATGCGATACACACTCTATCTGTCGGTAATAAGCTTGGTCTTGTTCGGATTGTTGCCCACCGGAAACAGCCGCAACGTCTCTTCCGGTTTTTCCGGCATCCTGAAGCAATTGTCCCGCGCCGACAGTGCCTACTTCCAGCGAGATTTCGGTAGCGCGCGCAACCACTACGCCGAAGCCCTCAATGGCAGCAGTGATCCGCTGCCTTTGTCGACCCACTTTAAGTTTGCCGTATCCGCCTTTCGCGCCGGGCATTATACCGATGCGCTCAGCGAATTCCGTGAACTTGAAAAAAAGGGCTACCTGAAAGAATACGCCCGCTATTTCCGCATTCGCAGCCTGTGGCAAACAGACAGTAGCGCTGCCGCCCGTGAATCGGAGGCCTACATCGCAAACAGCAGCAACAGCAGCCTTAAAGATTCCCTTTACCTCACCCTGGCCGATTATCATTTTGACAGGCGCAATTTCAGCAAGGCACGCCAGTATTATCAGGCTTTTCGCTCACGCAAGGTGGATAAATCCAGATTTGCCTACAGCTATATTCGTGCGGCACACGCTCTTTATTACCAGGGGCGGCGCCTGGCCGCGCTGGACGAATTCAGTCGTGCCATGAATGTTTACACGGGTAATGAAGAAACCCTTGAACTTGTTCGCTGGCTGGAGAAGCCCGAGGCATCTTTTTACCGGGAAAATTTCTTTAAGGTAGTTGATGTCTATCATTCCAACGGGCGCTTTGACGAACTACGGGATATGCTGGAAGAGTACGCCAAAGCTGAAAGCGATCCTGCCAAAAAAGAAAAAGCGCGTTACCAGCTTATCAAGATCTATTACGCCAAAGGCGAATACAGCACGGCCCTGTACGGCTTTAAAAATATGCTGAGCGAACTGACCAATAAGACGCTGGAGCCCTATATCCGTCTTCATATTGCGCGTATTTACTGGCGCAAAGGCTATCGCAACCAGTCCGTTGACGCCTACAGCGATTATGCCGACCGCTACCCGCGCCGCCGCATTGCGCCGGAAGCGATGTGGAAAGCGGCCTGGATTGCCGAAGAAAGCGGCGACCTGGACAAGGCGCAGGAACTTTACAAGACGGTAAGAAAACGCTGGCCCTCCAGCGGCTACGCCCGCGAAGCCATGTTCAGGGAAGGTTTTACCCATTTCCGCCAGGGAGAGATCAAGGAAGCAGAGGATATATTTAACGCTATCCGCTTTAAGCGCTGGCCTGATGTGGACAAGAACCGTGCTACCTTCTGGGCTTCACTGTGCAGCGAAAACCGCGGCGATTACCAAACGGCGAAAAGGCTGCGGGTGGAACTGGCCCGTGAGCCGTGGGATGACTACTACACGATGAAAAGCTACCTGATGGAAAAGGAGCAGGCCGACAGTCTGTGGAACTTCCGCGAAAAATTCAGCGCTCAGCGTGATGAACTGGTGCATTATGCCACTGGCTTCCAGAAGTTGATGGGTCCGTTTGAAGAAGCTTTTGAAGTAAAAGACGTTCTGGGCGAGCATTACGCTTTTGTCGCCCTTGAAAACATAAAAGCCAGGGCCTCGGATCGCGATGAGTGGATGGCACTGGCTGAGATTTATAAAAAGCTTGGCGCTTATGCCCGCGCCTACCGCGCTTATGATTATATTGATCGTAAATATTATTCCAATATTTCTTATAATGATAAGCTGGTTATCCTGCGCGAACGCTTCCCCTATTATTATGACAGCCATGTGCAGGAATACGCATCACGCTTTGGCGTTGAGCCCGAGTTGGTACTGGCGATTATGAAGCAGGAAAGCGTGTTTGATAATAAGGCGCACAGCTGGGCCAACGCCTACGGATTAATGCAGCTTGTTCCGGCAACGGGCAGGGAAATGGCCACTTACCAGAAGGTTGATCTGAGTGATGTAAACCGCCTGTTTAACCCGGAAATTAACATCCGCCTGGGCACATATTATGTTAAACGACTGCTGGGCAGCCTGGAGCGCAAGGAACACGTGCTTGCCGCCTATAACGCCGGTCCGCATCGCGTTAAGCGCTGGCTTAAATTGCCCGGCTCCCGGCAAATCGACGTCTTTATTGAGAATGTGGAATACTCCGAAACGCGCGACTATGTGCGCAAGGTGATGAAAAATTACTGGGCCTACAAAGTCCTCAATAACAATTTTCTGATTGGCGGCGATCAGCTTCTTTTGGGTGACGCGGAGTAATAAATTTTCCGGAATAGCCGCAACGGCAGCAAGGCCGACAACCGCGCCAGGAACATCCATCCTTTTCCGATAATAATTTTACGCTTGCGGCGTGCCAAACCTTTAGCGATGATCAATGCCGCTTGTTCGCTGCTGATCTTCAACTTGTCATAACCCAGACCGACCGTCATCGGCGTGTCAATCAGGCCGGGTCTGATATCGCTGATGAATATGCCGCTGCCATGGTATTTGATGGCAAGCCCTTCCGCAAAGGTGGAAATAAAAGCTTTAGATGCGTTGTAGGAAGGTCTTTGCGGGCTGCCATAAAACTGCGCCATGGATGAGGTTGCCGCCAGATGACCGTAACCCTGTTCTTCAAAAAAGTGCGCCAGCCAAATCGCGGCATAAACGAATCCTCTTACATTTATATCTACCGTAAGCTGCTCTTTGTCAATGGTTAGCGACAGATTCTGTAAACTGACACCGGCGGAAATCACGGCCACGTCTAGTCCGCCCATTTGTTCTATCATGTCGCGGCAGGCCTTTTCGTTATTCGCCTGATCGCTAATGTCAGCCGCTCGAAATTGAAAATTTTCAGGGTATCGTTTAAGCAGTTTTTCAAATGCATCCGTACTTCTTGCCGTTGCCGCCACGGAACTACCACGGGCCAGATAATACTTTGCAAGGCTTAAACCAATCCCCGATGAAGCACCTATAATTAATATTTTTGTCATGGAAAATTTTATCCTGTAAACTGCGTTAATGAATTGCTGAAAGGTTCATGATCTCAACTGCAAAAAGATTGGCATAATGTAATTCATGACACTTTACATCGGAACGAGCGGATTCAGCTATGCTGACTGGAAGGGGCCGTTTTACCCTGAAAACATGGCCAACCGCGACATGCTGTCGTATTACGCCCGCTATTTCAATTGTGTTGAAATCAATGTGAGCTATTACACTATTCCGGCGGCTTCAACTTTTGAGCGAATGGCCCGCCAAACCCCGGATGATTTTTCCTTTGTCATAAAGCTCAACAGGGAGACAACGCACACACGCAAAGACGGATTAACCTACATCGATTACCTGAAAGAAGCCACAGCGCCGCTCGCCGAAAGTAACAAACTGGGCGGCTACCTGGCGCAATTTCCGTTCTCGTTTAAAAACAATCAGCAAAACAGACATTATCTAAGTTTGGTCCAAGATAGGCTGGCGGATGCTTCGGCGGTTTTTGTGGAGTTTCGCCATGACAGCTGGCTGAAACCGGCAATGTACGATTTCATGCGTGGATTGCATCTGGACTTTGTAAATGTTGACCAGCCGAAGTTGAAGGGCCTGCTTCCGGCGCAAAACATTATGACCGGCGAAAACAGTTACTTCCGTTTACATGGCCGCAATGCGAAGGATTGGTGGGAGGGAGAAGGATCGGCGCGCTACAATTATGAGTATAGCGGCGAAGAACTGGAGCCGTGGATGATTCGCATCAGCGAGCTCTTAAAGACAGCCTATAAGAATTATGTATTCTTTAATAACCACCCCACGGCCAAAGCTGTGCGTAATGCCCAAATGTTGCAAAAGATGCTTGAAGACTATCTCAATAATTGATGTTTGAATTTGCCTTAAACTATTAACCCCTTTAAATTTAACAATGCCAATCTTAACTCATTAGCCCCATTTTTAATTCTAATCCCGCATCACTAGGGAGGCAAAGCGGATGAAAACCCGAATCTTGGTTGTAGATGACGAAAAGGACGCTCTGGAACTCATGGCGGAAGTATTTGTCAGCAAAGGGTACGAAGTTGACAAAGCTTCAAACGGCATAGAGGCATTGCGTCAGGTGAAACAAAGCGAGCCGGATATCATTTTGTCCGATATTTACATGCCCGGTATGGACGGCATGGAACTGCTCAAAAACATCACCAAGGATTATCCGCACATTCCGGTTTTGATGATGACCGCGTACGGCACCATAGATAATGCTGTCGAAGCTATGAAGATCGGTGCCAAGGATTACATCACCAAGCCGCTGCGCTTCGAAGAGTTGCATGCCAAGGTTGAGCGCATTTCTCAACTGAGCTCCCTGATAAAGGAAAACGAATTTCTGCTAAACAAGCTGCAGCAGAAATATGATTTTACAAATATCATCGGTAAGACGGACAAGATCAAAGAGCTTTTCTCGCTGGTGCGCGATGTGGCCGCTACCAATACCACCGTCCTTATACGCGGCGAAAGCGGCACAGGCAAGGAACTGATCGCCAACGCCATACATTACAACAGCCAGCGCATGAAGCGTCCCTTTATCAAGGTTAACTGCGGCGTGTTTGCTGAAAGCTTGTTGGAAAGCGAGTTGTTTGGCCATGTACGCGGCGCCTTTACGGGTGCCATTAAGGATCGTGTGGGGCGCTTTGAACTGGCCAATGGCGGCACGCTATTTCTGGATGAGATCGGCGACATATCTTTGAATATGCAGTTGAAACTGTTGCGGGTTTTGCAGGAAGGGGAATTTGAAAGGGTTGGCGGAACGGAAACCATCAAGGTGGATGTGCGCATAATTACCGCTACAAATAAAAACCTCGAAGATGCCATGGAAAAGGGATCTTTCCGCAGCGACCTGTTTTACCGCCTGAATGTCATACCGATCCAGGTTCCGCCGTTACGCGAGCGCCGCGAGGACATTCCTTATCTCGTAAACCATTTTATCGAAAAATTCAGCAAGATTTACGGAAAGAACATCCGTGATATCGACAACCGTGCAATGGCCATGTTTAAATCCTACGATTATCCGGGTAATATCCGTGAACTGGAAAATATGATCGAAAGAACGGTTGTGCTTAACAAGAATGGCGTTATCCATCCGGAAGATTTGCCCGGAGATATCAAGGGATCAGCCGAAGCGGGAATGGTTGAACTGGATAAGGGCCTGGTGCATGCCGTGGAAAGTTTTGAGAAAAAGATTATTCTGGACGCCCTGGAAAAGAATAAGAACAACAAAGTGCAAACAGCAAAAGAGCTGCAGGTTAACCGCAGCACCTTTATGTCCAAGCTCAAAAAATACGGCATCAACTAAGTTTGCAGGGATGCGCAGAAAAAGAAAAGGGAAGGCCATGCGGTCTTCCCTTTTTTTATGCCAAACTGCACAATCTTCAATGGATAAAAATCGTGTCGATTACGGATTTACTTGATGAGCAGCATTTTCCTGCTTTGCGTCCATGCCGGGGTGCTGAGACGGTAAAAATAGATACCTGACGGCATGTTGGCAGCGTTCCACGATACAGAATACGATCCTTCCGCCATTTCTTCATCAATCAGGTTTGCCACAAGGCGGCCTGCCTCATCATAGATTGACAGACTAACCTGTGTGGCTTGCGGCAGCTGAAACGCAATCTTTGTTTGCGGATTGAAGGGGTTGGGATAGTTGGGATAGAGCATGAACCCTTCAGCGATACCCGTTGCTTTTTGTCCTTCGTATTTAGCAGGATCGATAAAGACCGAAACCGCCGGATGAAATGTGCGCGTTCCGCTGTAATCGACATCTGCCAGGCGGTAGCGGTAGCTTTCCCCGGGTAAAACGTCGGTATCTTCAAAGCTGTATTCGCTTTTAGCCGATGTATTGCCGGCGCCTTCCAGCTGATCATGTGTGCGGTAATCGGCCAGAAGCTGCCACGGCCCTTCAGAGGCGGCCTTATATATTTCATAACCCAGATTGTTTTCCTCGCTTTCACTGACCCAGTACAGCTTCACGCGGTCCGCCTGCTGCAATGCGCTAAAGCTGCTGAGTTGGACGGGCAGCGAGTTGTCCGAATAATAGGCGCCGCTCATCAGCAAAGAAAAAGCCTGTGGACCATTGGTTAGTGTGCCTTTATGATTCACGGTGATGGTATAGGTGCCTGAACCCGGATTGTCGATCAGCACCTGTTCCACGTTGTCTCGGAAGTTGTCGGTGCTGCGCAGGGCGGCGTTTGCCACGTTGGCCGGATCGAGTGTCCAGGGATAATAGGTGGTGCTGTTGCCGGTCACGCGCAGGTCAAGATCGTTTACAAGCATCAGGTCGGGCGGATCGATTTGCGTGACAGGCTCGACCGGCGTGCCCGGGACGTCGGTCCAGACAATCGTTACGCGCAGCGGTTGCGTGCCGTCTGAAGTAACCTGGAAGCTGTAGGAGCCGCCATTGGTCAGGGTGCGTTCCTGCAGGGTATGTTCATCCTGGCTCACGAATACATCGGAAAGCAGTTCGGCAGCTTTCCTGATATTAACCAGGCCCCAGCCAAAACGGTAATCCGGGCCTGGATTGCTACCGGCCTCATCCGCGGTATGGATCAGCAGCGCTTTTACGGTTGCCGCGCGCATCATTGAACCACTGCTGAGGGTATTATAGTGCTGATGCAGTAAAGCAATCGAACCGCTGATGCTTGGTGTGGCCATGCTGGTGCCGCTTAACGTTGCATAATCCGCGTCACTGTCATCGTCGCAGGAGAAAAGGCTGACCCCGTTGCCAACAACATCCGGTTTGATGCGTCCGTCATCAGTAGGCCCCCAGCTGCTGAAGCTGCTCATTACCACATCGCTGGCTTGTGTCCAGCCGGCCGGAATATCTTCCACCGCGCCCACGGTAAGAATATTTTTGGCGCATTTGGCCGGTCCGACTGTATCGTATCCACCGTCATTGGCGGCATCTGCGGGCGGCGGACCACCAAAGAGCGGTGAGTTGCCGCGATCGTTACCAGCGCTGGCACAGATCAGGTAATAGGGTGCGTTATAGGCGATGTCATCATAAGCCTGACTTTCGCTGGATGTGTAGTAGCCGAATTTCCAATCTTCGTTTGGATCAATCGAATCATCACCGTACCAATTGATACCAAAACTGTCCCAACCACAAATAATGCCATACGAGTGATTGGAAACATATAAGCTTGCCGCGGCTCCGGACATCTCCGCCGTATCATTATTGTAATCCCAGGCGCGCAGGTTTGCGCCTTCGGCCATGCCCTGGGCATTGCTGTTTACACCGCTGCCGATCATCGTGCCGGCCACATGCGTACTATGCTGACTGCTGGAGGGACTGGCGCTGTCCTCCCAGGTCACGCGTCCGGTCAGGTCCTGGTGTGTATAGCGGATTTGACCGCCATCCCATTCGCCTAATGTTTGTCCGCTGCCGGTGAGATTAAGTCCGGCCGAACCACCGCTCCAGACATCGTCGCTGGAGATTGTGCCCGCGGCATCAACGTTTTCGGTGCTGTAATAAATCGGTTTGCCATTGGGAGTTATGCGCTGGATTTCGATGATCGTCCCGTCATCGTAGACCCGGCGGATCGGGAAATTATTGTCGATGGCCCACTGAATAGCCTTTTCCTTTTGTTGCTCATAACGCTGGCGGAAAAGCTCTTCCAGTTGCTGTAGACGATCCGTGTTGGTATAAGTTTGGCTGTAGCCGGAACTACAAAACAGCGCAGCCAGCAGGAAAACATACACTGTTCGCATTAGAGCCTCTTCTGGTTGGTTGTCGGTTTAAATCAAAAATGCCCCGTCCGTAGTGGACAGGGCATAAACAGCAGCTTGCTTTTCCTATTTCATCAAGACCATTTTGCGGGCCTGCGAAAATTGCTCGGTGCTGACACGGTAAATATACATGCCGCTGGGCAGAACCCGGCCCGATTCATTGCGGCCATCCCACTCGAATGTGTAATTACCCGGTGCGATCGTGCCGTCGTACAAGGTGCGGACACGCTTGCCCAGCAGATCATACACGTGGACGGTAATCTGCGTGTTACCGTCTTTCAGTGCCGGAATATCCAGCGCAAAACGCGTGGTTGGGTTAAACGGGTTGGGGTAGTTTTCACCCAAAGCGTATTCCCTGGGAATCAGCCCGTCGGTCTTGGTTAGGTCCGCTGAACCGGAAACAAAGATATGCAAAGGCCCGTGCTGCGTGCGTCTTCCGTTAAAGTCGATATCTTCCAGCAGGTACCAGTAATCCTGACCTTCCTGCACGCTGAAATCGGTGTAGCTGTAGCTTTTGCCGGAGGATGAATTGCCCTGGCCGCGCAGTTTGTTGTCCTGCGTAAAGTCGGCAAGCAGCTCATACTCGCCATTCTCGGAAGTGCTGCGCTTGATGGCAAAACCGCTGTTGTTAACCTCGCTGGCCGTAGACCAGCTAAGCTTAACATTACCCAGGTGCATCCTTACGGCGAAGGAGGAGAGACTTACCGGAAGCGCGGCATCGGCCTGCTGGATAGCGGCATAGGCATTAACACGGCCGGAACCAAGCTTGCCGATATAGGCAGAGTTGCCTGATATGCCTTCGATATCATCTGCGGTGCTTAGCAAGATGGATTCGACTTCATCGGCTGTCAGCGCCTGGTTGTGCGCCCACACCATTGCGGCAATGGAAGCAACCAGCGGCGTGGCCATAGATGTTCCGTCCAGTGCGGCCACATAATCCGGACCCGGATCACTGTTGTTGTGATACGTGCTCCATATCTGGGTACCGGGAGCGGATATATCAACAAAGGTGCCGTATGTGGAAAAATCAGCTTTAACATCGTTACTGTCCGTAGCGGCAACACCGATGACGTCAGAACGGTCCAGCATAAAGTCACTGCCTTCGTCATCGGCGTTACCGGCTGCTTTAAATACCAGGCGCAATTGCGGATCGCTGCCGGTTGGTGTCGTTGTACCGTAAAGAAAATAATTGAGCGCGTCTTCCAGCCCGCCGGAATTTGAAGAGCCCCAGCTACAGGAGGCGATGTGCGCGCCATTGTCAGCAGCATAAATTAAAGCATTGGCTGCATAGTCCATACCCACGAAACCAAGATCAAAAATGTCATTCCAGCCAATCCTTAAACCCATTACCTTTACGCCGTTGCCAACACCTCCGCTTTCACCATTGCCGCCGGCCATGGAAGGCACGCCATAGCCATTATTGCTAATGGCGCCTACTGTACCGGCTGTGTGCGTACCGTGGCCATTGTGATCACGCGGGTCGTTATCTTCCACATCATAATCATCGCCTACATCAAAACTTTGCGGGTTACCCGTTACAAAATCCCAGCCAACCCAGTCATCAATGTAGCCGTTGCCGTCATCATCCACGCCATTTGTACCGTTAAGCTCGGTTTCATTGATCCACATGTTGCCACGGGCGTTTTCCGGGTTGCTGGAAGAGGCGTTGGCACCGCCCAGATCTTTATGATAGTAGCGTACGCCGCTATCCATCGGGGCTACAATGATGTCGCTGGTGCCGCGCGTAAAATCCCATGCTTCAGGCGCGTCCACGTCACTGTCGTTGAGCTGATCCATATACCACATATCTCCGCCGGTATACCGCGGGTCATTGGGATGAACCACGCTCAGTTCGTGGATGCCAATGGGCTGTGCGTCTACAACGCCGGCAATCTTTTTAAAATCACGGGCCACCAATTCCGCGTTGACGGAATCCTTGAAACGGGCTTTAAACCAACCGCGCAGGTTCATGACTTCGCCATAAATATCTTCCAGCGGGGCATTGGGGTAGCGTTGTTTCAGTTTGCTGATACCACGCTCAACGGCAAACGAATCAATACGGCTGACGCCTGTACGTCCTTCGTTCTGAGCGCGTGGAATATCAATCTCCTCCAGCAAGTTGAGATCAAACTTGACGACGATCTCATTATTTTTCCAGCCGACGAAATCGCCGCCGTTTACCTGGCTGATGCGCTTCGATGGCAGGTCGGCAGAAAAGGCAATGCCGAAAAACAGAAAATGAATGACGAAAAGTTGTACACTTTTGCGCATGTCTACTCCTTGTGTTGTGAGCTTTCCTTAAAAACAGGTTGATCGTTGGTTCGGCAATATAAAAGATGCCCCGTGCATGGCAGTGTGATAAGGCGCATTAAAAGGCCTTTTCTCAATTTTAAGCCTTCCGCGCGCTGTTGCGTGTGGAAGAGCAGCGGGGAAAAACGTATATTACCGGTCTACTGTTTTTAAGCAAAAAATCATCGCTTTGAGTGACTAAGTAACGACATTGAGGGGCGGAAGTAATCCTGAATGTCTAAAATCCGGACAATATTTTTGTGATATGAGTGAGTAATGGCCAGGAAAAATACGATCCTTGTAAAGGGCGCGCGCGAGCACAATCTGCGCAATATTGATGTGGAAATTCCCCGCGACAGGCTGGTGGTGATCACCGGATTGTCAGGGTCGGGTAAGTCGAGCCTTGCCTTTGATACAATCTACGCCGAAGGGCAAAGACGCTATGTGGAATCACTTTCCGCGTATGCCCGGCAGTTTCTGGGCCTTATGGAAAAGCCCGATGTGGATTATATTGACGGGCTGTCACCCGCTGTTTCAATCGAGCAGAAATCGACAAGCCGCAACCCGCGCTCCACAGTTGGCACGGTTACGGAAATTTATGACTATTACCGCCTGCTTTTTGCCCGCATCGGGCAGCTGCATTCCCCTGTAACCGGCAAACCGCTGCAAAAGCAGACCGTCCAGCAAATCGTGGATACAATCCTGAAATGGCCGGAAAAGACGCGCATCCAGGTGCTGGCACCAGTGGTGAGCGGACGCAAGGGTGAATACAAGGAGTTATTTAACCAGTTCCGGCGTGACGGCTTTGTACGTGTGCGTGTGGATGGTGAAATGCGCATGTTGGATGAAGAGATCGAGCTGGACAAAAAGAAAAAGCATGACGTCGATCTTGTCATCGACCGTCTGGTGATCGATCCGTCAATCCAGAAGCGTTTGACCGAATCGGTGGAGCTGGCGCTGAAACAGGCCGAGGGCATTTTGTTTATCAACAAGGTGGACGGCGGTGAGGACGTCATGTTCAGTGAGCACTATTACGATCCGGCCACGGGCAAATCCTATGATGAGCCGGCGCCGCGATTGTTTTCATTTAACAGCCCGTTTGGCGCCTGCCCGCAGTGCGACGGCCTGGGCGTATTGACGCAAATCGACCCGAGGCTGATCGTGCCTGATGACAATCTTTCCATTCGGCAGGGTGCAATCAAAGTGCTAAATGCCCGTAACGAGGGCTGGCAGTATGAGATGATTCAGAACCTGGCCCGGCAATACAACTTTGCCATGGACAAATCCTGGAAAAAGCTGCCTGAAAACGCGCGCCACATGATCATGTACGGCGTGGATGAAAAAGTTAAATTCATCTACAAACGCAAGAACGGCTACGTGGAATGGGAAAGCACCTATGAAGGCATCATCCCCAACCTGGAGAGGCGCTACAAGCAGACCTCGTCAATGCATGTGCGGCGCTGGATTGAAAGCTTCATGAATAATATCCCCTGCCACGAATGTAAAGGCGCCCGCCTTAAGCCGGAGGCCCTGGCCGTAACCCTCAGCGGCCAAAACATCGATGAACTGACCTCGCTGTCAATTGGCCAAAGCATGCGCTTTTTTAAAGAGCTTAAACTGACGGCTCAGCAAAAAAAGATCGCCCACCAGATTTTAAAAGAGGTGCGCGAACGTCTTGAGTTCCTGGTCAACGTGGGTCTGGAATACCTGACGCTGAACCGCGCGGCAGGCACTTTGTCCGGGGGAGAGGCCCAGCGCATCCGGCTGGCCACGCAGATCGGGGCACAGCTCGTGGGAGTGCTTTACATCCTGGATGAGCCCAGCATCGGTTTACACCAGCGCGACAACGCCAAGCTGATCCGCACATTGAAAAAGCTACGCGACCTGGGAAACACGGTGCTGGTGGTGGAGCATGACAAGGAAACCATGGAAGCCGCCGATTTTATCGTCGACCTGGGGCCACGCGCCGGACGTCACGGTGGCGAAGTGGTGGTGGCAGGAACGCCGAAGCAGGTGGCACGCAGCGCCAAAAGCCTCACCGGGCATTACCTGGCCGGAAAAGCGCATATCCCCGTTCCGAAAACGCGACGCCCGGGCAACGGCAAATTCCTGGAAATTGTTAAAGCGGAAGGTAACAATCTGAAAGGTGTAACGGGCCGCTTCCCGCTGGGAAAATTTATCTGCGTCACCGGTGTCTCCGGCTCCGGTAAAAGCTCGCTTGTAAACGAAACACTGTTTGCCGCGCTGGCGCGACACTTTTACGGTAGCAAGAAAAACCCGCTGAAGCACGGCGACATCAAAGGCCTGAATCACCTGGATAAAGTGATCGACCTGGACCAGTCGCCGATCGGGCGCACGCCGCGTTCCAATCCGGCCACCTACACCGGCCTGTTTACGCCCATCCGCGACCTGTTCAGCCAACTGCCGGAAGCCAAGATACGCGGCTACAAACCGGGACGCTTTAGTTTTAACGTCAAGGGCGGCCGCTGCGAGGCCTGCGAGGGCGACGGTCTCAAAAAGATCGAGATGCACTTTTTGCCCGATGTCTACGTGCAATGCGAGGTCTGTAAGGGCACGCGCTACAACCGCGAGACTCTGGAGATCAAATACAAGAGCAAGTCGATTGCAGAGGTGCTGGATATGACCGTGGACCAGGCGCTGGAGTTTATGTCCAACATTCCCACAGTGCAGCGGCGCCTGCAAACCCTGTCCGACGTGGGGCTGGGCTATATCCATTTGGGGCAGGCTGCCACCACGCTTTCCGGCGGTGAGGCGCAGCGCGTGAAACTGGCCACGGAACTTTCCAAAGTCGGTACCGGCAATACTTTTTACATTTTGGACGAACCCACCACAGGCCTGCATTTTGAAGATATCCGCATGCTTCTGAATGTTTTAAACAGCCTGGTGGAAAAGGGCAATACGGTCGTGGTGATCGAACACAACCTCGATGTGATTAAAACCGCCGACTGGATCATCGATATTGGTCCCGAGGGCGGCGACGCCGGCGGCACCATTGTGGCTGAAGGCACACCGGAGCAGGTGGCAGAGATAGAGCATTCGTTTACCGGGCAGTTTTTGAAGCGGGAGTTGGGCGGTTCATCACAATAAAACCGATGAATCGGTTGGCCGGAATGTGCAGCCTACCTGCCCCACGACTGAAGTCGTGGGTTAACATTTAGTTTTATAAAGTAATAGTTTTGCCCGGGTCTTTTAACCTATGACTTCAGTCATGGGATTTAGATGCTACCTCACCACCGGGGGCTCCAACCGGTTTATCGGTTTCCATTTGCGCGCACAAAAAAAGCCGGCCCAAGGGACCGGCTTTGGTAATAAACTGCACTGAGTAATACTTATTTTTTTAAAGCTTTTATTATTCTATCATCTTGTATAACGACGTCCCGCATTAACAGCTTATATGGAAATGACTTAAATGATGTATCTTTAAACGCCTGATATATATTAAGTAAAGACTCTGCAGTTATTAGTGAAAGATTCAGATCATATTCCAGGCCACATTCATTTACAAACTCATCGCTAAATTCTGGAGCAACCAAAAGAGATTTTACAACAGACAGTTGATTTTTCTTTGCCAAATCGAAATATGATTTTAATTGTCGTGAAACGGAAGAGAATTTATTAAAACCGCTTTCTTTTATTGTCTTACACTCAATTAGGATAATATTATCATTGCCAAGGTTAATTACGATGTCAACTTTGTCTTTTTTAGTGTTAAGTTTTTTTCTCAGTTTTTCATCTACTAAAAAGCCCAGCTTTTCGAAAATCTTTTTTGTAAGATATTCAAACTTAAGACATATCTCAGCTTCCTTGATGTCAATTCCGTTTTCTTTTAAAGCCTTTAAATCCCTATAACTAAAGCTAACATAATTTTCTAAGTATAGATTTTCTAAATCTTTATATGAGCTAAGTATGTTGTTTACTATATCACCGCGAGTGCTTATTTGCCGTATTTCGCAAAATTTATTGAGATTATTTTCCCCGATTACTTCAAGTACGTCTCTTGGTTTGATATTAAAGTCCAGCAAAAATTCACTTTTTAAAATATCGCTTTCTTGAAACTCAAATTCAGATTGTAAAATCTTTTTTGACTCGCTAATCGTTTTGTTGATATCTATTAACAACTTTTCATAACCATCGAGAGAAATCGCAATTTTATCTTCTTTATCTAAATCATTGAAGTATTCTACCAGATTATTGATCTTTTCTTCAAGAGTTACTCCTTTAGCTTCCAATTCGATTTTGAGCTCTTTTTCAATTAAGCTGTTTATATAATTTTTTCGTTCAGTTAAACTTGCTCCGTTTTTATAGATATCGTTTTCAAGAATGGATGATAAAGATAGACCTTGTTTGAGTATATCTTTTATTTTTTCTTCTTTTTCCTGCTTCCAATCAATGGAATGCTTACGACATATATAATTGATTTGAGAATCTTTTAGTTTTCGTAAAACTCGTCTGAAGAATTTATCTGCAACATCTTTTCCTCGAATTCTTCTTAATACCCTAACCACCTCATCTGGCACGAAAACGGTATTTAGCTTTTTCGAATAAAAAAGAACTCCAATATTTTTTAGGTCGTTTATCAGGTGATCAGTATCTTTACGCTCGGGCTCAATAATAGAATAATTAATTAGTTTTATTTCTTCCTGGCTTAAATCAAGGCTATTGGATAAAGTCTGCAAAATAGACAGTTCGTCTTTTGTAATTTTAAATTCTTGATTATTCATTTCATCATTAAAAAACGCGGTTCTAAGACATTCCTTATAAATCTCATAATCTCTTCTTCTAATATCTTCAATTTCTGATTTTTCAGATTCAAAGTTCTTTTTTAATTGGCCAAGCTTTGCTCTTAGGTTTTTCAGTTCGATCTCATAGAGTCTCGAAAACCATTCATGCTTCATGATGCAGTTACCATCACGTATTAAAATGTCTGTTAAAATGTCTAGCTGACTTGCTGTGTCTATGAATTCGTCGCGAACATATTTTTCAAACTCTTTTTCAAGCAAACGAAAAACTTCAGAAATATTGTTATTATCTACATTTTTTAGATCCTTGTCCTGATTCGTAAGAATTCTTTCAATTTCCTTGATGTTTGCCGGGTTTTGCCCAATCAATATATCGAGTATTTTTAAAAACGAATTTTTTTCGAACGAATTAAGATTTTCCAAGACCTTCTGAAGTTTCATATTTACTCCCTTAGTATTTTTAGAAAACTCTAACTATTTTACTGAATGCTTTAAAAAAATCAAACAATAAAAAAAGCCGGCCCAAGGGACCGGCTTTGGTGTTTAAAAATAGTTTTTCTAGGCTGTGGCGGGCTGCAGTTTCAGGATCAGCCTGGTCAGGCGACGCCATGTTTTCATATCCTGGCGCACGTTGTTTTTCATGCGGCGGATTTCGCGGCGCAGCTTTTTGATGTCTTCGCGGCGGCCCTCACGCTTCAGCGCGCGGTAGGCTTCAAGCTGGGTCTTCGCGTTAACGATAGTCTCAGATACTTTTTCAGCGAGATTTTCCACCGCGTGCTTAAATGCCCCGGCTTCGGGGTTGGGTACCTGTTCCAGGTGTTCGATCAGCAGCTTGCGGTCTGCCTGCACCAGTTTTTTCTTAATCATCAGTGCGTCGGCGCGTTTCAGGTCGCTGGCCAGCCCCAGCTTGCTCAATCCCCAGATGATATACTTGGGCGGGTCAAACTGCCACCAGCGGATGCCGTTGCGGTAATCGCTGGCAAAGGTGTGGTGGTAATTGTGATAACCTTCGCCGTAGGTGAGGATGGCCAGGATGAAGTTATTCACCGCGGAATGCTCGGTGGAGTAAGGCTTTGTTCCCCACATGTGTGCCAGCGAGTTGATGAACCAGGTGGAATGATGCACCAGGAAAAGACGCAGCAGAAAAGAAATCACAACCGCGCCGAACCAGTCTCCGGTCAAAAAGCCGGCGAATAATCATCAAAATGTTAGTGGCGGCCATCAGCCAGCCGTAATATTTATGCTGGAACATCAGCAGTTTGTTTTCTTTCAGATCGCGGTAATAGCGCTCTTCCAGCGGCACATGGTCCTTAAACATCCACAGCAGGTGCGAATGCCAAAAGCCTTTATCGGTGCCGTAGGGGTCTTTTTCACTGTCAAGGTGGCTGTGATGCAAACGGTGATCATGCGACCAGCGGATCACGCTGCCCTGGGTGGCCAGGGTGCCGAAAAATACAAGTATCCACTCCACCGGTTTCCGGGTGCGGTAGGTGCGGTGCGCGTACAGGCGATGGTAACCCGTCGTAATACTAAGCAGTGAGCCGGCCATGAGAAACAATGTAAAACCGATCAGCGGCCATCCCGGGGATGTTGCCATTAAATAAATCGGTAGTGCAATGAAAAGTAAAACGTGGTAGATTGTAATGAACAGCGTGGTAACCCAATCGATTTTTGTATGCTTGAACTCTTCGATCAGGGAGACGCGTGAATGGGTATGGGACATACGTTAAATTCCATTTTTAGTTTTGAATTGTGTAAGGACGCTCAAAATATAATTCCGTTCCTTAAAATTGCCCATTTGCTCGACATAAATCAAATAAATGTGAAGCAAATTTTTACTTTTAACAAAGCTCTGTTCTCACATATTGCGTTTATTTAATATTTTTGGTCCGATTGTCTTCACACCGGAGATTGGCTTATGCTGATAGACATGTTTTTACCCCGCTACCAGGTGGCTAAAAAATACTCAGTGATGATTGATGCGCCGCCGCCGGTTGTGGCGGATAATACCTTTAAGGTCAACATGGGCCGCTCCGCGGTGATTCGTTTTCTCTTCCGCCTTCGTGGCATGCCGGCATCGGCTTTTTCTATGGATGGGCTGCAATCGATGCGTTTTACTTTGCTGGAAGTGGAGGAGAACCGCGAGATCGTCTGGGGCCTGATCGGTCGTTTCTGGACGGCCGGCGGCGGACTGCTGGAAACCAACCGCGATCATTTCATCGGGTTTTCACAGGGCGGCTATGCCAAAACCGCCTGGAATTTTTTTCTTGAGCCCGTCGGGAAAGAGCAAACCCGCCTGACCACGGAAACCCGCGTTTACGCCACCAATGCCAGGGCCCGCCGTATGTTTCGCATATACTGGTTTTTCATTGGCCCGTTCAGCGGTTGGATACGCCGCGAAATGCTGCGCCTGATAAAGGAAGCGAGTGAATCCAAAGTAAAGGCCCCTGGCGCATAAGGGTCGTTCCAGTCTTTTTCTTTCTCTTTCTCTTTATCGTTCTCCGTTTTTAGAGCAACGGCCATCATATCATCCCTTCGGGATTAATATTTTTTAGGAATGGTTTTTTGCTATAATCGTTCCACGCCTTTGGCGTTTTTCAAAACGTGGCAGCTACAGTTTATCCCGCAGGTATAATCAGTACCGGTTCTTCATCCCCCTGAGATTTAGGGGGTTACAGGGGATTCCGCACAGGCTGGCAATAATCCAGCCGGTGAGCTCCACGCCCTCGGGCATCAATCCACCTCAAATTCCAGGCGCATGGTGATGCGCGCCGTTTTGTGTTTTTCCATCGTGTTGTACACACCGCCCCAGGAATACTCTTCATCGGAGTTCTGGCCGGTGATCTGGAAAACGCCCATGCGCGCCTGCTTCAATCCGCCCAGACCGGCACCGGCATTGGCGGCAATCTGCTCGGCCCGCACCCGCGCGTCTTCCGTGGCCCGGGCAATCATTTCAATCTTAAGCTCGGAAAGCTTTGTGTAATAGTATTGCGGGGGCTGGCTGTAAAAAGCGATACCCAGGTTGATCACCTCGGTGATAGAGCGCGACAGTTTCTCGATCTTCTCCACGTCGGTGGATTCGATTTCCAGGTCCTGGTTCAGCTCGTAGCCGGCAAAACGCGTCCCGATGTATTTGCCGTCGCTGTATTCAGCCTCCTGGCGCTCGATCATGTTGACCGAAGAAAAAATGAAATCCTGCTCTGAAAGGCCTTTTTCCTTGAGGTAATTGCGGATGATCTCGCGATCTTTTTCCAGCCCGCTGTAGGCTGCTTTCAGGTTCATGTCCTGCCTTTTAAAGCTGCCGCGCCAGACAATCAGGTCGGACGTGAAATCCTTGCTGCCCAGCCCGGTAACGGAAATGGTTTTCAACGCGTTGTTGCGGGCCAGAAACGTTACGGACAAAATGATGCCAAAAACGACAATGGCAATGGCAAAGACGATGGCACTCAGGTTCTTGTTCATTATTTCCTCCTTAAAAACTCCGGGAAAGTAAAAAGTGGCGGGGTGTGACGCAATTTATCAAAGGCAGCTTAACACTATGAATTTATTTTCTGTTCCGTGGCTTTTTGCCGTGCCAGATAAACCAACCGCATCAGGTGCAAATCGTCATAAGCGATTGTCTCATTCAGCGCTTCAAATACGGGGCGCAGCATGTCGCATCCATGGCTGTCGAAGGCATTCAACACGGCGCTTTGTTTTTTTGGCGGAAGCGTGCAGCCACGCAAAAGGTGAGCGGCAATTTTGCCATTGGCAACCGGGTTTTCACTGTAATAGTGATACAGGTGGTTCATCACCGTCGACGGTTTGATGCCCTCTTCCTGCGCCATTTCTTCTATGCTGTGGCCGCGTTCAATGCCGCGGGCGATTCTCTCGCGCCGCTGTTCCCGGGAAGTTCTTCCCTTTTTAATGATGGCAGGTGACGGTGCTTCTGAAATATTATGCCTGTGGCAATAATCCTCAATCAGGCTCCGGAAGTTTTTGCCGTAACGGGCGTAGCGCGCTTTACCCACGCCGTGCAACTGCAGCATCTCTTCCTCCGAACGCGGGAAGCTTGCGGCCATCTCCATCAATGAGCGGTCGGCAAAAATGATGTATGGCGGCACGTTTTCGCGGTCGGCGATGTCCTTGCGTTCTCTGCGCAGAATGCGGAACAGGTTTTCGTCATACTCCGTAGGCGCCTTTTTGCGTGTAGCGCTGATCGCTTCTTCCTCGATTTTGCCATAGACCTTTACGCCCTTTTTAAGCACCTCATAAGCGGCGGCCGTAAGCTGCAGACTGCCAACCTCCCTGTCTTTTTCCAGCAGCCCCTGGCGCAGAAACTGCCGCGACATATGCAGCCATTGCTTTTCGCTGAACTCCTTACCGATGCCGTAGGTGCTCAGCTTATCGTGTCCGAATTTAAGCACCTTTTGCGCCGTGGAGCCGCGTAGCACCTTTACCACGTGCCCGGCGCCAAACATTTCGCCGGTGCGCTTTACACAGGAGAGAAACATCTGCGCCGCGATGGTCAGGTCGTCCCATTTGGTTTCACCGTTGTGGCAGTTGTCGCACATGTCGCACTTGTCATCGTCATATTGTTCACCAAAGTAGGCCAGCAGGGGCTTGCGGCGGCAGGTCATGGACTCGGCATAGTCGATCATGGCATCCAGATGCTGCTGGGCTACGCGCCGCTCCTGGCCCTCTTTCTGATCTATGAAGTATTGAATCTTCTGGCGGTCACCGTAGCCAAACAGCAGCAGGCATTCGGAACGCAGACCATCGCGCCCCGCACGGCCGATTTCCTGGTAATAGCCCTCAATGTTTTTGGGCAGATCGTAATGCACCACAAAGCGCACATTGGGCTTATTGATGCCCATGCCAAAGGCGATGGTAGCCACAATGATCTGAACATCGTCGCGGATGAACAGCTCCTGGTTGTAGCGGCGGTCGTCATCGCTGAGGCCGGCGTGGTAGGGCAGCGCGGAAAAGCCATTGGCGCGCAGGGCTTCGGCCAGCTCATCTACCTGCCTGCGCGAAAAACAGTAAATGATGCCGGACTGTTCGGGAAAGCTGCGAAGGAACTCTACCGTCTGACGCAACGGATCGCTTTTGGCGACAACCCGGATCAATAAATTCTTGCGGTCAAAACTGGCGATGAACTGGTTATCGCTCTGAAAACCGAGGGCGTTGCGGATATCCTGCTGCACGCGTGGTGTGGCTGTGGCGGTCAGGGCGACACAGACGGCTTTGGGAAAACGTTCGCGCAGCCCGATCAGTTGGCGGTAGTCGGGACGGAAGTCGTGCCCCCATTCGGAAATACAGTGTGCTTCGTCGATTGTCAGGCAGTCCACCTGCAGTGATTCCAGCAAGGCAATCAACCGCGCGCTCAAGAGTGTTTCCGGGGCCACATAGAGCAGCTTGACCTCACCGGCTAAAATACGCCGGACATTTCGTTCATACTCACTCCGCGCCAGGGAGCTGTTCAGGAACACTGCCTCGACACCGCTGGCATTAAGCTGCTCCACCTGGTCCTTCATCAGCGAAATAAGCGGCGAAACCACCACCGTGATGCCTTCAAACAGCAATGCGGGAATCTGATAACAAAGCGACTTGCCGCCACCCGTGGGCATAATGGCCAGAGTGTCCTTTTTGTCCAGAATATTTTTGATGACTTCTTCCTGCAATGGGCGGAACTGGCTGTAGCCGAAAACCTCTTTTAGAATTTGACGCGCTTGCTGCATGTGCTTTGTTAGAGTGTTGATGTGTTATGGTGTTTGAGAGTGTTGTGTCAGAAATCGCGATGACGGTTTCAAGAATATGAAAAATCAACTTTAATTACGAATTTTTTCCATCAACCTGAACACCTTAGCACTTTAAAACACGAGCACTTTCTCACATTTAACCTTTTTCTTAAATTAAAGACTTTTAGCCGGAGCCCGCGGATATGCAGCCTTATTTTTATGCCATCATGTTTGTTATCGCCTACCTGTTCGGATCGATTCCGGTCAGCTGGCTTTTGGTACGCGCGACGCAAAAGAAAGACATCCGCGAGGAGGGCAGCGGCAATGTGGGTGCGCTGAATGCCTGGCGCTCCACGCAGAAAAAATGGCTGGGCGTTACCGCGCTGATCCTGGATGTCCTGAAAGGCGCTGCGCCGGTATTTCTTTTCCGCGAATACCTCAATGGCGATTTCCTGATTTTGCTGGCGCTGGTGGGCGGTGTTCTGCTGGGGCATTGTTATCCGGTGTGGCTGCGTTTCCACGGTGGCCGAGGGCTGGCGGCCACGGCCGGGGCCTTGCTGCTGTATCAGCCCGTATTAGTGGGACTGTGGCTGGGCATCTGGCTGATCTATTACATCCTGATACGCAAGCATATAATCGCTAATCTGATCGCCACGTTCCTGTTGCCCATTGTGGTCTTTTTTACACCGGGCTGGTTGTTCGGGGACGAGACTTTGCTTATGCTTTTACCCATATGCCTGCTGATCATCATGCGGCACCTGGTGCGTATCCCCGATCTGTTTAGCCGCCCGGTGGACGCGGCATAAATTTTAAAATCCAAGGAGCACAACAATGGCTTTGAAAAAGACAGCTTTTCATGACTTGCACGAAAAGGCCGGCGCCAAGATGGTTGAGTTTGCCGGTTTCCACATGCCCATCCAGTACCGCGGCATCCGCGATGAACACCGCCGTGTGCGTGAAACAGTCGGTGTGTTCGATGTATCGCATATGGGCGAGGTGGAGATAAGCGGCCCCAAAGCCCTGGACCTGGTGCAAAAGCTGACCATAAACGATGCATCTACGCTGGCTGTAAACCAGGCCCAATATTCCGCCATGTGCTATGAAGACGGCGGTATCGTCGATGACCTGATCGTTTACCGCTTTGCCGACAAATTTTGGCTGGTGATTAACGCCGCCAACCGCGAAAAAGATGTGGCCTGGATGATGAAGAACAAGATCGATGGCAGCGAAGTCAAGGACATCAGCGATAGTATCAGCCAGCTGGCCGTACAGGGCAAAAAAGCTGAAGCCACCTTGCAAAAGCTGACCAACGTCAAACTGGGAGAAATCCCCTTTTACTGGTTCATTGAAGGTGAATTGGCCGGCGCGCCGATGGTGATCTCACGAACCGGCTACACCGGCGAGTCCGGCTTTGAGCTGTACATGGAAAACCAGTACGCCGAGCAAACCTGGAAGGCCGTGTTTGAAGCCGGGGCAGAGTTTGACATTGAACCCATCGGGCTGGGCGCGCGCGACTCCCTGCGTATGGAAAAGAAAATGTGTCTGTATGGCAACGATATCGACGAAAGCACCAACCCGCTGGAGGCCGGCCTGGGCTGGATTACCAAACTGGACAAAGGCGATTTTAACGGCGCGGACGTTTTGCGCAAAGTGAAGGAAGAAGGTGTCAGTCGGCGCCTGGTGGCTTTTACACTGCAGGAAAGCGGCTTCCCGCGCAAGGGCTACAAAATCTACAAAGATGATGAAGAAGTGGGCATCGTCACCAGTGGTACGGTCTCACCGATTCTGGAAAAGGGTATCGGCCTGGGCTATGTGAAACGGCCGCACTTCAAGTCCGGCACGGAAATCGAAGTCGAAATCCGCAACCGGCGCGTCAAAGCGGAAATCATCAAGCCGCCGTTTGTGTGAGATTGCCAAGGCAACAATTGACTTGAAAAATTGGTTGATTATGTGGAGACCATTTTTGGAGGGACAAAAGACTGTCGTATAAGGAGGCTAACGGTTAATACTTAGACGCCGGCCTAAAGATAGACGTTTACCAATGCATTTTGCGAAAATCATCGTCTACGTGTCGGGTCAGCTACAGTATTTTGTTATTTGCGTTTTACTATTTAAGGTAAATTATAAAAGAGCCATTTCCCGATTATATTTGCTGCGATATTCCAAAGGTGATAAACCGGTATATTTTCTAAAAGTGTTTCTAAAGGCTTTTTCATCGTTATAACCAACCCCATACATGACCTCTTGAATATTTAATGTAGAAGATTCAAGTTTCTTTTTAGCCGCCTCTATTTTTACACGTTGAATGTAAACCAAGGGTGTATCTGATGTGGCCTTTTTAAATCTTCTTAGAAAATTACGATTGCTTATATTAACCATCCGAGCAATGTCATCAATATTAAGTTTATCCTCAAAATTATTTTCTATGAAAATTTGGGCTTGTTTTATAGAATCATCATTATGTTCTTTCTGCCCTTTAAAGATAAAAAAATGGCTCTGATCTTCTCGGTCAAAATCAACTTCCGAAACCTTTGAGCACCAAATAGCCGTTTCTCTTCCGCATAGCCTTTCGATTAAATATATAATGAAGTTCAAGAATGAGTAGGCTCCCCCACTTGAGTATATTCCATTATCCTCACTGATTATCTTTTCCGGTATTAAATTTATTTTGGGATATTTTTTTTTAAAAAAATCGTGAGCCGTCCAATGTGTTGCACACGATTTACCGTTTAATAAACCGGTTTCAGCAAGTAATATGGCACCTTTACACAAGCTTGCAATTTCGGATTCGTTTTCAATTCGTTGCTTTCGTATCCAGGGTATATAATCCCTATTTCTTTCCACAGCCTTTTCTAGATTTCCATCGATCGCGCTAACAATGATTAAATCTGTTTTAAAAATATCATTAATTGTTTTTGTAGGACTAACCTGAAATAAGCGGTTGTAAAGTACTGGTTCGAGATTTAAACTAACCAAATCAATTTTTAAATGGTCTTCATCGATCCGCTTTAAATATTTGTATTGGGTATTCGCCATCCGCAACAGGTTATAGGGTGCAATTATGGTATCTACTATTGAGTTACCAATTGGAATAAGTATACTTATATGTTTCATAGTAATGTCAATATAAAAATATAGAATGGCGAAAACAACCCTTGAAAATGTCGTAAAAGACACCTTGCAGACACATATTTATGCCATATATTGATTGTGACAGATAAAGGTATCGAAAACTCACTTAACCTATAAAAAGGAGATGTATCATGAAGGACAAGCAAATAACTGTATTTTATAAGTGGACAGCAAAGCCCGGTAAATTAGACCAGCTTAAAGAGATCTATAAAGAGGTCTATAAGACTATGGAAGAAAATGAGCCGGATAGTCTAAAAATGGGATGTTATTTTTCAGATGAAGAGAATGCGATCATTGTACACGATCTCTTTAAAGATGGTGAAGCGTTGGGTCTTCATTTGATGGGTACTGCGGCAAAACATTTTTCTCAATTAACTGAGATTGCGGTACCCGGGCCCTTTTTCTTTTGCGGAGATGTTCCTGAGCAATTAAAACAAGCAGCTATTGGAATGAATATGGGAGCTGAATTTAGTACTCATGCTTTTGGATTTGATAGAAGTACTTCTGATATTTAATAATTCTGTCTAACAGCAAGATACTATTTTATACTGGATTTATCGAGACGATTAGCGAAGGAATATTTCTAGAGCATTATTCCTTCGCTTTTCTTATCTAAATATTTCTGAGAGGTTTTTAAGCATATAACTTGTAAGTGAGCCGACTGAAATTTCTTCGATTTTATATCTTCCTGTTTTTTAAGCTTCTAATTATATGTTATTGAAGATCATTCTGTATAATATCCAAAAATAAGATTTCTACTATTATCTATTCCCATAACCTATAATATTCTTTGGAATATATGTTTTCAAAAACATACCTTCAATTAGAGGATGGTCAAATATAATAAACAGGATTGATCTAAGAAAAAACTGCTTGACCAAATAAGAGAAAAAGCCAGAACGAACCATCTAAGTGTCAGGATGTTTTTGACCGAAACCCTTGAATCTTAAAAACTGACTACAATTAACTAATTTGATAAAAGCCCAATTAAGAAAACTTTATCAGGGTTTCCCCATAACCACCCCCACCGGCAACAACGCCTTTAGTCACGCGCAACGCAAGCACAAAGCCATCTGGGTGCCGCCGTTGCGGGAAGGTACAGCGGATGATCTGCAGCCCGGCAATGAAATCGTTTTTTGTGAGATAGAAGAGGGTGTGGAAAAAGCCTGTCGCGGGCTGAAGCATTTTGTGCATTGGCAGGTGGCGGAAAAAGACATTTTCATTTTCGATAACCACAACCACGCTTTTTTCTTCTGGTGCTGGCTGTATCAAAAGTGGGGCAGTCTGCCATTTATCCTGCACGTCGATCAGCACCGCGATATGCGCGAGCCTGAAAACAAGCCGCCTGCCGACCTTTTAAGCAATCTGCAAAGCGCTTTTGATTACTGCAATTACCAACTCAATGTGGGCAACTTTATCATCCCCGCCCTGGAAAGCGGCCTTATCCCGGATGTGAAGATCGTTGATAGCAGTGCCACGCTGGAGCAGGAATATGAGCCGCCCTTTATCCTGGATTTGGACATCGATTTTTTCGCGCCGGAGCTGGATTACATGGGTATGGAAAAAAAGCAGCGCCGGGTTGTACAATGGCTGCAAGATGCCGAAGCCGTCACCATCGCCACCAGCCCCTTTTTTATGGATCAATCCAACGCCATTACGATTGTTAAACAGTTATGTAAAGAAGCGTTTGGCAAATAGTCCGCATTTGGATTGATTTCTTTGTTTGTTTATATTTTCAGGCGTTTTTAAAGGTAAAAAATTCTCTATGTCTAAAAAACGACAAACCGAGCAAAATCAAGGACTTCGCAAGGCGTCAGCCGTTTTGTTAATGGGCGGCGCCTTTCTGCTTTTTCTGGCCATCGTCTCCTTCCGTATCGACGATCCGGTGAGCATGGATATCGGTGACGAACCGATCCCGGTCAACAACTGGATGGGACCTCTCGGCGCGGTAATCTCCAACGCCATTATGCAGTGGACATTTGGTTACGCGGCACTGGTTTTTCCGCTGCTGCTGTTTATGTCCGGCTTTACGCTTTACCGCAAAGAAAACGTTTCCACGCTGATTGTGCCCTCGCTTAAGCTGCTGGCCTGGGCTGTGTTTGGAGGTATTGTCCTGGCGTTGCCCGAGGCACTGGCAACGGACGGGCTTTTGAAGGAGTATTATCCCAGCGGACTGATCAGCGGCTGGCTGGCGGCCAAACTTGTTCTGTATCTCAGCGATATTGGTGCTTTGCTGGTAAGCGCGCTGTTGCTGGTTGTGCTGCTCGTTGTAACCGTCCGTTTTGATATGCTGGAAACTGTCATGGTTGCCGGACGGGCTATCCGTGAGTTTTTTGCAAGTCTGAAGCAACGTCTGGGCGACTGGCTGGCCGAACGTGCCCTGCGCCGTGAAGAAAAAGCGCAGCGCAAAGCGATGATCAAACGCGAGAAAAAGAAAAAGCCTGAAACAGAGATTGTCGAACAGCCCGCCGAACCTGTTACGCAGGAAGCGGAAGAGGAATTCGCGGATGAAGGCCCTGCCGAAGAGATGACGCTCGATGAAGCGCAGATCAGCACCTCCGATGACACCTTTGCGACCGAAGACGAAGAAGAGGATTTCCAGCCGCGGGAAGAAGAGGATCTGTTTGCGGAAGATGAAGAGACGGCACAAAATACATCCGGCGGGCAGGCCGAGATGGACTTTGAGTTGCGCGAAGAGGTAAAAGAGAAACAGCTCGATTATGACGATCTTGTAAAAGAGAGTATTTCCCGTTTTGAGTTTCCTTCCATTGATTTGTTAAACAGCCCGCCCAAGGACCGTCCGCGTATCAGCAAGGATGAGTTGAAAGCCAATGCCGCGCTGCTGGAAGCCAAACTGGGCGATTACGGTGTAAAGGCGCGCGTGGTGCGGGTAACAGCGGGACCGGTAATAACCCTGTACGAACTGGAGCCGGCGCCCGGTGTAAAGGTCAGCTCCATCGTCAGCCTGGAAAACGACCTTGCGCTGGCCATGGAAGCGCGCGGCATCCGCATTATCGCGCCTATTCCCGGTAAAGCCGCCGTTGGTATCGAAATTCCCAACCGCAACCCGCAGATGGTCTATCTCAAATCGCTGATCCGTTCTGAAAAATTCAGCCAGGGCGAGTTCGAACTGCCGCTGGCCGTGGGCAAGGCCATCAACGGCGAATCATTCATCGTCGATCTTGTGAAAATGCCGCACCTGCTGATTGCCGGAGCCACGGGTGCTGGAAAGAGCGTTGGCATCAACACCATCATTTGCTCGCTGCTTTACAGCGTTGATCCGGGGCGTGTTAAATTTGTTATGGTTGATCCCAAAAAGCTGGAGTTGTCGCTTTACCGCGATCTGCGCGAGCATTACCTACTTTATCGGCCCGACCTGGATGAAGACGTGATTACCAAGCCCAATAACGCCGTTAGCATGCTTAACACCATGGTGCTGGAGATGGAGCGGCGCCAGGAACGCATGCACCAGATGGGGGTACGCAATATCCGCGAATACAACCGCAAAGTGGCCAAAAATCCCAGGCTGTATCGTGGCACGGAACATCAGCAAATGCCCTACATCGTGGTGATTATAGATGAGCTGGCCGACCTGATGATGGTGGCCGCCAAGGAAGTGGAGACGCCGATCGCACGTCTGGCGCAAATGGCCAGGGCCGGGGGCATCCACATGATAGTGGCCACACAACGACCCAGCGTTGATGTGATCACGGGTTTGATAAAGGCCAACCTGCCGGCGCGATTGGCCTACCAGGTGGCTACGAAAGTCGACTCACGCACTATTCTCGACATCAACGGCGCCGAGCAGCTTTTGGGCAACGGCGACCTGTTGTTCAAGATTACGGGGACGGCCAAACCCATCCGCCTGCAAAATCCGTTTGTGGCCACCGAAGAGGTGGAAACTGTGATTCGTCACATCAGCAAACAGCCTAAATTGCCATATTACAGCCTGCCCCAGCCAAGCTCTACGCGTGGCGACAGTCTCGGTTTTGGCGATGATGGTGATGACCGCGACCCGTTGTATGAAGACGCCCGCGCCATCGTTGTGCAGAGCCAGCAGGGCTCCATCTCCCTTTTACAGCGCCGGCTGAAAATCGGCTATTCGCGCGCCGCCCGGCTGATAGACGAGATGGAAGATGAAGGTGTTGTAGGCGCGGCCATGGGCGGAAAACCCCGCGAGGTTTTAATGACTTTACAGGAGCTGAATAACATATCCTGACCCCGGAACACTATCACTTAAATATCGTTTTGCTTACACCTGCCGGACTGTTCCGGCCTATCCTGAAAATTGACAAACAGAGGAAAAATCATGTTAAAATATATGATTGCGTTACTGCTTGTATCGGCTTTGCCGCTGCTGGCGCAAGACATTGAAGATATCATCGAAGAGGTGCAGGAAACCTACGAAGATATGGATAACCTTACTGCCACCTTCCGTCAGGTGGAAACATTCAAACTGACCGGTAGCCGCAACGAGACGGCAGGTAAAATTTATGTTAAGGACGGCACCAGCTATCGTTTTGAATCCGATGACCAGGTTGTGGTAACCAACGGTAAAACGGTATGGACCTATAACCGCATTTCCAATCAGCTGATCATAGACAACGTGCGTAAGAATTCCGGCGCGCTATTGCCCCGTGATATGCTGTTTGTCTACCCGAAAGAGTACTACTCCACCCTTATCGGCAGTGAGACAATCGACAATAAAAAGATGTATGAGGTAAAGCTTGACCCCCGCGAAAACGTGCACGGTTTTGTAAAGAGCATGAAGCTGTGGGTGGACGACGACGAATGGCTTATTCACAAAATCGAGGTGACCGACCTGAACGGCAACACGACCACTTACGAAATAAAGGACCTGGACAGCAAGAAGAAACTGGATGACAGCATGTTCACCTTTCAGCCGGAAGAAGGCGTGCAGGTTGTTGATATGCGTCAATAGCCGCCCGAATTTTATTTACCCCAACAAAAGAAATTGCTTAATTTAGGATTTTATAAAAGATACCGAAAGTGCAATCTTGCTTGTTAAAAAACCTGCTTTTTTTAAGGAAATAGGAGTTATTATCCCGTGAATCAAAATGGCAATCCCTTAATGGGACAAGCCCCTGAGCGGAATGTTACCGTAACAGATTATATCCGCATACTTTACCGGGGCCGCTGGATTATTCTGTTTGCTTTCCTGGCTGTTTTTACGGCAACGGTGTATTATACCTTCACCACCAGTCCTGTCTATACCGCTTCCAATTCAATAATTATTGATCGTAGCGGAGCCATGGAACGTACGCTGTTCGACTTCAACACATTCAGCAACCAAAATACCCACATATCCAACCAGATTGAGATCATCAAAAGCCGGTCGCTGGCCGAACGTGTTGTGCGCCGCCTGGAGCTTTCCGATGTGCGCGATTCGCTGGCCCTGTTCCAGCCCAACGATGACGGTGAATATATGACCATGCGCGCCATGGTGAACAGCATCCGCGGGAACCTGGAGGTGGTCAATAAAAAAGATACGGATATCATTGAGATTACCTATTCGGCTCCCAGCCCGTTTGAGGCTGCATATATCGTGAATACCGTGGCTGAGGAATTCAGCAACAGCAGCGCCGAATTCAACCGTGGTGAGATTTCGGACCTGCGCTCATTCCTGGAAGATCAGCTGCGCAAAAAGGGCGAAGAGCTACGGGCATCCGAAGAGTTGTTGCGCGATTACCAGGAACAGGAACGCGTGGCCAGTCTGGATGAAGAGACATCCGAGCTTGTAACGCGTCTTTCTACCGTGGAAGCACAATTGCAGGAGGCGCAGGTAACGCTGGAAGCCAACCAGGAACTGAAGACATCCCTGGAAAAGCAGCTTGCCGAGCGGCGCGAAACCATTGCTACGGAAATGCCGGAAATTTCCACGCCTTATCTGGAAACCCTGCAGGCCGAGCTGGCTTCAGCGGTGGCCGAAAAAACAAAGTATATCACGGCAATCGAATCGCAGCCGGAAGGCGTAAACCGCCAGTTCTTCCAGCGAAATATTAAGACCTATGATGATAAGATTAATTCATTGCGGGCAAAGCTGACCGAAGAAGCCAAGAAAATCTCACAGTCCAGCCTGGTGAGCGATCCCTGGGAATTCTCACAACAACTTGTCACCCGGCTTTTAACGGTAGATGCGGAAATCAAGGCATCGACAGCCAAGATAAACGCCCTGCAGGAAGTGGTCAGTCAGTATGACAATCAACTGCAGACGCTGCCGGAGAAAGTGCTGGAACTGGCCCGCCTGCAGCGCCGCCGCGAAGTAGATGAGCAGACCTATATTATGATGACCAAGAAACTGGAGGAAACCAAAATCCAGGAAGCCGGCCGTCCGCGCGATGTGCGTATTGTGGATGAAGCGATTGAGCCGCTGCAGCCAACCAAACCGAACAAGCGGTTGAATCTGGCCCTGGGTATGGTGCTTGGTCTGGGCCTGGGTGTTGGCATCACCTTTTTGCGGGAATACTTTGACAACACGATTAAATCCCATGAAGATATGGAAATGCTGGGTTTCAACATCCTTGCCAGTATTCCCAGGATCGAGATGTCCAAAATGGAGCAGAAGCTGGAAAGCCGTCTCAGCAAGCTTGGTCCCATCGAAGGCAAGCGCATAGAAGCACGGCTTATCACGCACCTCGACCCAAAATCGCCGGTCTCCGAAGCCTATCGCACATTGCGCACCAACCTGCAGTTCAGCAAAGTGCAGCATGATATTCGCAGCATTATTGTTACCAGTTCGGGCCCAAAGGAAGGTAAATCGACCACTTCGGCAAACCTGGCAATCGCCAATGCGCAAAGCGGCAAAAAAGTTGTCCTGGTCGATGCCGACCTGCGCCGCCCCGTGGTCCATTCCATCTTTGGTATGGAAAAAGACGAAGGGCTTACAAATTACCTGCTCAGCGATATTCCTTTCGAAAAAATGATCAAAAAGACGATCATCGAAAACCTTGACGTGGTACCCAGCGGCGTGTTGCCGCCCAACCCGTCGGAACTGCTATCCAGCAAGCAGATGCAGGACCTGCTGGCGCGCTTGCGAAAAGAATACGATATGGTGATTCTCGATACGCCGCCGATTATCGCGGTGACCGACGCGGCGATTATTTCCACGAGGGTAGACGGCACCATATTGGTCGTCTCAGCTAATCAAACCAATTATGACGCTGTACTGCGCGCTAAATCACTTTTAGATAATGTGGATGCCCGTATTATTGGAGCTTTGTTAAATAACGTGGAAGTTGGCGGTATGTATGGATCGTACTACTACTATTACTACCACAATTACTATTCGCGTCCCGGTAAAAAAAGCAGGGCGCGGGCTTATTAAAACTTTAACCGATATAGCAAGGAGTTAGCTAATGAAAGTCGCGGTTGTTGGAACCGGCTACGTTGGACTCGTCGCCGGCACCTGTTTTGCCGACACCGGTAATGAAGTTGTTTGCGTCGATATAGACCAAAACAAGATAGATATGCTCAAGCGCGGGGAAGTACCGATATATGAACCCGGCCTGGAAGAGATGATTAAACGCAATGCACGCGAGGAGCGCCTTACCTTCACCACGGATATCGCCAGTTCAGTGCAAAAATCACAGATTATTTTTATCGCTGTGGGCACACCCCCCGATGAAGACGGCTCCGCCGATTTGAAGCACGTTCTCGCCGTGGCCCGTGATATCGGAAAGCACATGAACGGTTTTAAGGTCGTGGTGGATAAAAGCACCGTGCCCGTTGGTACCGCGGACAAAGTTCAAGCGGAAATCCAAAAGCACACCGATCATGATTTCGCGGTTGTTTCCAATCCCGAGTTTTTAAAAGAAGGTGCCGCTATCGCCGATTTCATGAAGCCGGACCGCGTGGTTATCGGCACAAGCAATGAAGAAGCCGCCGAGATTATGCGCAATCTGTACGCGCCTTTTGTGCGCACCGGCAAACCCATTATTGTAATGGATGAGCGCAGTGCCGAGCTTACCAAATATGCTGCCAATGCGCTTCTGGCCACCAAGATTTCCTTTATAAACGAAATTGCCAACCTGTGTAACCGCGTGGGCGCCAACGTGGACTGGGTGCGTAAGGGCATCGGTTCCGATGTGCGTATCGGGCCATACTTTATTTTTCCCGGTACCGGTTACGGCGGTTCCTGCTTCCCCAAAGATGTAAAAGCGATTATTAAGACGGCGTCCGAGTATGATATGGATTTCCGCATTCTCAAGGCCGTCGAAGAGGTTAATGCAGAGCAGAAAACCGTATTGTTCAATGACATCAAGAAATATTTCAAAGGTGATCTGAAAGGCAAAACGATCGCCATGTGGGGTCTTTCCTTTAAGCCGAAAACAGACGACATGCGCGAAGCACCGGCCATTGAGATGATCAAATCGCTGAATGCCGCCGGAGCAAAAGTGCAGGCGCACGACCCCGAAGCGATGAATGAAGCGAAACGCGTTCTAGGCGATCGTATCAATAACGGCCTTACGCTTCACGACAAGCGTTATGACGCCCTTGAAGGTGCCGACGCGCTGGTCATCATGACCGAGTGGAACGAATTCCGCGAGCCCGATTTCTTCCTGATCAAGGAAACATTGAAATCACCGGCCATTTTTGACGGCCGTAATATTTACGATACCAAACGCATGCAAAAATATGGTCTGGATTATTTCTCCATTGGCAGACCGAACAATAAAAATTAAAAACTTTCCGGAGGAAAAATGGATTTAGTAAAGCATATCGAGGACAAGAAGGCCATAGTTGGTGTTGTTGGACTTGGTTATGTTGGATTGCCCCTGCTGATGGAGTTTGTGGAGCAGGGCTTTAAAACGATTGGATTCGATATTGACCAGCGCAAGGTGGATTTGCTCAACAACGGCAGGTCCTACATCAAGCACATCAATGAAAAGCGTGTGCAGGCTGTGCGCGACACAAAAATTTTTGAAGCAACGGCCGATTTTACCCGCATTAAAGAAGCGGATTGCATTTTGATCGCCGTGCCGACACCGCTCACAAAGCATCGTGAGCCGGATATGTCCTATATCATCAATACGGCAAAAACGCTCGCGCCCAACATTCGCAAAGGCCAGCTCATCGTTCTGGAAAGCAGCACCTATCCCGGAACCACCGAAGAGGTGCTTAAACCGATCCTGGAAGAATCGGGCCTGAAAGCGGACACCGATTTCTGGGTGGCTTTTTCGCCCGAGCGTGAAGATCCCAATAACCCCAATTTCAACACGCGTACGATTCCCAAAGTGGTTGGCGCCAATACGGAATATGCCCGTCAGCTTGTTGTGGCGCTTTACAACCAGGTTATCGTTCAGACCGTACCGGTTTCCAGCAGCCAGGCTGCCGAGGCGACAAAGCTGCTTGAGAATATTTTCCGCAGCGTGAACATCGCCCTGGTAAACGAAATGAAAATGATCCTGGACCGCATGGGCATCGATGTGTGGGAAGTGATCAACGCGGCTAAGACCAAGCCTTTTGGCTACATGCCGTTTTATCCGGGCCCGGGATTGGGCGGTCACTGTATTCCGATCGATCCGTTTTACCTGACCTGGAAAGCGCGTGAATATGAAATGAATACCCGTTTTATTGAATTGGCCGGTGAGGTAAACACCTCCATGCCGTTCTGGGTGGTCAACAAAGTGATGGACGCGCTTAATGAGCATGGCAAAAGCCTTAAGGGCAGCAACGTGCTTGTTCTGGGCGCGGCCTATAAAAAGGATATTGATGATCCGCGCGAATCACCTTCGTTCAAGCTGATGGAGATCATGCTGGACAAAGGCGCCGTTGTTGATTATAACGATCCTTTTGTGCCCGAATTGCCCAGCATGCGCCATTATGATATCAAGCGTAAAAGCGTTGAACTGACGCCGGAAAACCTGGCCTCATACGATTGCGTGCTGATCTCGACGGATCACTCCGCTTATGAGTGGGATTTTATTGTCAAGCATGCCAGGCTCATCGTTGATACGCGCAACGCAACCGAAAATGTTACGGAAAACCGCGACAAGATCGTAAAAGCGTAAACATTAAATTGCTTACAGAAAAGGCGGACATGTTCCGCCTTTTTTGTTTGAGGGAGACAGATGACGATCGAAATAGATGAAAATCTCGTCCAACGCCTGCAACAGCATCTGGAAAAAAGCAGCTTCAGCGATCTTGATGAACTGTTGCGATTTATACTGCAAGATTATCTAAGGGCGCAGGAAGAAACCGGCCGCAACACGGACGACCAGGATATCAACGACCGCCTGAAAGACCTGGGTTATTTTTAGTGTCCGTAGATCTTCATACGCACAGCACCTTTTCCGACGGCACCATGACGCCGGAAGAACTTGTTACCCATGCGGCAAACAACAAACTTAAAGCGATCGCCCTGACCGACCACGATGAAATCGCCGGCAACAGACCGGCCCTGAAAGCGGCAAAAAGCAAATTCATCGAGTTGGTGCCTGGCTGCGAGTTCAGCATTGACGAGCCGATGCCGGGCAGCGCGCACCTGCACATGCTGGGTCTTTTTCTTGATGTGGAAAACGACAGGTTAAATGAAACACTGAGCGAGCTGCGCGAAGCAAGGCAAAAGCGTGTATTTGATATCAGCGACCGCCTGCGTTCCGAAGGCATTGATATTTCCCGCGAAGAACTGGAGAGGGTGATAGGCCCCGGCAGCGCAGGAAGACCGCACATCGCGCGTCTGCTGATTGAAAAAGGCGTTGTTAGCAATGTCTGGGACGCTTTTCATAAATGGCTCTCCAAAGGGCGGCCCGGTTATGTCGCCAAAAAAAAGCTGAAACTGCAACAAGCCATAGACCTTATTCATGAGGCCGGCGGCCTGGCTATTCTGGCCCACCCGGTGAGCCTGAAACACCGCCGCTATAAAGATTGCGAAGCCCACATCCGCGAAATGCGTGAAATGGGCATGGATGGCGTTGAGGCTTACTACTCCGGGCATACGCGCAATTTTACAAACTTTTTGCTTAATGTCGCCCGCCGCCATGGTATGGTCGTTTCCGGCGGTTCGGATTTTCACGGAACGGTAAAGCCCGACGTGGAAATAGGCAGCGGCAAGGGCCGCCTGCAGGTGCCGGACGATGTCCTTATTTCCCTCAAAAACGCTTTAAACAAAAGGCAATGAGCGCGAAAAAACTTCTCGTAATTGGTCTGGATTGTCTTGAACCCTCGCTCGTTTTTGACCGCTGGCGCGACCAGCTTCCTCATCTTTCCTCGTTTTTTAGTGAAGCCTATTGTGCCCGCATGCGCTCCTGCGACCCGCCCATTACGGTACCTGCCTGGAGCTGTATGTTCAGCGGCAAGACACCTGGCGAACTGGGCGTGTACGGTTTCCGCAACCGCAGCGGTTTTGGCTATGAGGACAAGACCGTAGCCGATGCGCGTTTTATTAAAGAGCCACGTCTCTGGGAAATAGCTTCGCGAAGCGGGCGGCGCAATATCGTAATCGGCGTGCCGCAGACTTATCCGGCTAAAGCGCTGAACGGCTATATGGTCAGCGGCATTCTTGCATCCTCGGAGCAGGGCCCCACTTTTCCCGGAAATCTTTCAGCCAGAATAAAAGCAATCGCCCCCAGCTATGAATTTGATGTGAGCGGTTTTCGGCACCTGGATAAAAAGCAGCTTTTGCAGCGCATTTACCGCATGAGCGATGCCCGCTTCCGCCTGGCGCGACACATGATGCAAAATTACCCCTGGGAGCTGTTTGTGCTGGTTGAGATTGGCCCGGATCGTCTGCAGCACGGCTTCTGGCAGTTTTTGGCGCAGGAGAGCCCGTTTTATGATCCGCGTTCGCCCTATAAAAACGCCGTACTCAATTATTACCGCTACCTGGATGAAGAAGTGGGACGGTTGATCGCCTTAGGCGGCAGCGATTGCGATATCGCCATCGTCAGCGATCATGGCGCGCAGACCATGAAAAAGCTTTTCCGCATAAATCAGTGGCTGGTAGAAAAGGGCTGGCTTTTTCTCAGGCGGGATGTGCCGCGGGACGCGCCCTTTGCCGAGCGCGTCGATTGGTCGCGCACAAAGGCCTGGGCCGATGGCGGCTACTACGCGCGCATCTACCTGAATATCCGCGACCGTGAGCCAAAAGGCATTCTTCCCGCCGAACAGGCACCTGTTTTCATTGCTGAGATCAAAAAGGCCCTTACAGCTCTGGATATCCCAACGGAGGCCTTTACGCCGCAGGAGCGTTATCCCGTCGTGCGGGACGTCGCGCCGGACCTGTTTGTTTACTTCGATGAGCTGGCGATCCGGGCGTCCGCTTCTTTTGGCGCGTCGCTTTTTACCACGGAAAACGATACCGGTCCGGACGGTGCCAACCACAGTTTTTATGGTGTCTTCGCGCAGCGCGGCGCGGCCATCAAGCCCGGCTTCCATGATGAAGTATCGATTTATGATTTGCTGCCGACGTGGCTTAATCGCATGGGCTTAAACGGGGCTCAAAATCTCAGCGGGAGCATACTGTTTTGAAAAAGCGATTGTTTGTTTTGGCCCTGGACGGCGTGCCCTGCAGCCATTTGCAAATGTGGCTGAACCGGGGCTGGATGCCCCGCTTTGCAGCCTGGCTGGAGCAAAACGGCGTTAATGTGCAGGCTATAAACTCCATTGTGCCGCCCGTTTCCAGCAGCGCCTGGGCCAGCTTTATGACCGGCAAATTGCCCCATGAGCACGGCATCTACAGCTTCACCGAGCGCGACCCGGCGACGATGGAATGGTTTACGCCGCAGGCCGACAAACTGAAGTCCGCCACCATTTTCGAGCACCTTTCCGGCCATGGGAAGCGGGTTTTTGTTATGAACGTACCGGTGACCTATCCGCCCAAACCGCTCAATGGTATCTCAATCTGCGGCTTTTTGCATGACGACGTGCGCTCGGGCACCTGGCCGCCTGAAGCAGGTGATTATCTCGCGGCGCAAGGCTACCGCATTGACGCGGATACATCTTTGGCCAAAAGCGACCTCAAGGCGTTTATCGCAGACCTGAAGGAGGTTCTGGAAAAACGTATTGAGACTATGCGGCATTTTTTGCGGCAGGAAAAATGGGACCTTTTTATGGCCCATATTATGGAGCCAGACCGGTTGCAGCATTTTACTTTCGAATATTACGAACAGGGCTTACCTGAGGCCGTGGCGCTTTACCGTTCGTTTTACGGACGGCTGGATAGGCTGATCGGGGAAATTGTGGATGCGCTGGATGACGATGTGGCGCTTATGCTGCTGTCCGACCATGGTTTTGGCAGCCTTAAACAGGAAGTCTATCTCAACCGCTGGCTCTGGGAAAAAGGCTGGCTGCGTTTCACGCGGCCTGTTCCGCAATCCCTGCAGGACGTTCATCCGCGAAGCATTGCCTATGCGCTCTACCCCGGGCGTGTTTTTATAAATCTGCAGGGCCGCGAAAAAAGTGGCAGCGTTACAGCGGCGCAATATACCATGTGGTGCGATCGTATTGCCGCAGAGCTTAAAACTTTACGGGATCCGCAGGGGCGTGCAGTAGTAGCGGATGTCAAACGCGCCACGGATGTTTATCCCGGCCTGCTGGCGGGCAAACCTGACATTGCCCACCCCGATATCGCTGATCTTTTTGTTATGGCCCGTCCCGGCTATGACCTGAAAGGCAGCCTGTGGCATGAGACGCTCTTTGATAAGTCCGTTTTTAACGGGATGCACACGTTTGACAATGCATTTCTCGCCGCCGATACGGCAATCACACAAGAAAAACTAACCGCCATTACGGATATTGCCGGGCACTTATGCCGTTTTCTGGGAGTACCGGAACTTTAAACGGCGTTGTGTTTTATATGATTTTGATGGTCCGCCATCATCTTGTAAATTCATTAGCTCACTGAGAAAAACAGGTTAATAGTATGAAAAAATGGTACGCATTGTATACGCGTCCCCGGCACGAGAAGAAGGCCTTTGAACTGTTGCTGGAAAAAGGCGAAGAGGCCTATCTGCCGTTGCTGCCGGTTACCCGCCAGTTTAAAAGCCGCAAAAAAGAAGTGGAATTGCCGTTGTTTCCCAGCTATGTCTTTTGCCGCTTCGATTACAAAAACCGCTTTCGCGTTCTTGAAACACACGGCGTGATGCGCATTATTACGTTTAAAGGCACGCCGGCCAGCATACCCGATTGGCAGATTGATTCACTGAAAACGTTGCTGGAAATGGATCCGGACAGCCTGCGCATGGAAAGCTATCTGCGCCAGGGCGACCTTGTTGAGGTGACCGATGGGCCGTTCCGCGGTCTCAAGGGAACGATAACCAACATTAAAGGGGAGACCCGGCTGATCATCACGATTGACGGTATCATGCAAACGGTTTCCGTGGAGATAAACCGCGAGCAGGTGGAGCCGGTGGAAGAACCCGAGGAGGCGCTATGAACAAATTTCTGGAAGGTATTTCGAAGCCCGAAGATCTACCGGTGCGCCGTTTCGGTTATGTTATCTCCGCGATTATTCTTGTGGTCTCAGTTGTTGCGCTTGTAAAAAACTGGCCTTCGTTGCCGCTGCTGGTTCTGGCCATGATGTATTTTTTGACCGGTGCGCTATGGGTCCCCGTTTTGGTCAAACCTTTCTTCCTGCTGCTGGGCCCTTACAAAAAATGGTTTGATCCCGAAAAGAACCTTGCCGACAAAGATTATTTTGATAAGAACTAGCGAACTCCCCTAAAGTAAGCCGGCCCTGCTTCTGCCGCGGGGTAGTAGTGTTTTAAGATTGCCTTGAAATCTTTGCCCTGCAGCGCCTGCGCTACGGCACCCGATTGACACATGCCGACCCCATGTCCCCAGCCCGCGCCCTTTAGCACAAAGCCGCTATCTGTTTTCTGCACATAAAAATTGGCGCTGCGCAAAGCGGGCTTCCACATCATGCGGATGCTTAATTCGCCTTTCACCTCGATGCTATCTTTTTCAAAAATAAAATGCGCCCGGTATATCCTTCCGGAAGGTCCGCGCTCAAGCGCCTTTATTCCGCTCAGCATACCCCTGGCTCCGGTTGTGTCGATCATGGAAGTCAATTCTTCAAAGAGATATGCGCGCTGCCAGCGGAAGTTTTTGCGGCTCCACGGCGGCAAACCGGGATGCCCGGCGGGATTGCAGAATACAGCAGGGGACGAATCTATCCATTCACGGGCGGCGCTTTCACTGCTCAGGTCCGGCGCGTGCCGCGTGCTGTCATCAATGAGCGCCAGCTGATAGCTCTGCGGCCGGGGTCGTTCCGGCCAGACATTTTGAATCAGCTCCGAATGTCCGCCGCAGTTGGACGCGTAATAGGCGTGGATGGGCGTATCGTTTTCCCAAAGTATTAGTCTGCTTGTTTCGCGCACGGCGCGGTCGCTGGCTGCGGTGCGCTTGTGGTTGCCGCTGAACACCTGGCACTCCACGTCGGAGGTCAGGTCATGGTGTGGTCCGCTGTACAGGCCGGAGCGTAAGGCCATCACAGCTTCGGAACGTGCGGCCACAGCCTGCGCCTTAAGCGCTTCCAGCGGAGAGTCGCCACCGATCTCGTAGGGGACAACGCCGAGCAGGTATTGTTCCAGGGGCAGCTTAACCACCGCTTCAACGCTGTCCGTACCCGCGGCATAAAAGGCGATCACGCCCTCGTAAATACGATCTTCTTTCCCTTCCCACCACCAGCCGACACCATAGGGTACCTCTTTGATGAGCAAAGTGGAACTGTCCGTTTTTGCCCTGAAAACGAGGCTGTCTCCAAATGTGTTGATCAAGCCTTCTTCATTTTCCAACAGCAGTAGCCCATCCTGCGCGGAAATGGATAAAGGGGTGCCCGCCGCGATGTTTGAAAAGCCATCATCCGTTTTAATCTGCCAATCTCCGTTGGGGGTAAGATGGATGGCAGCGACCGTTTTGAGAATACGCACGCGCACGGATGGCTCGCCGTTAAACAGAAGCTGCGAAAAACAGGGTGCCGCCAGCAAGGCGAAAATTAGCGGCAGCAGGAGAAAACGGTTTTTGTTATCCATTGGACCGCTTTGTCTCCCACTCCCGGCGCAGGATGCCCATCACGTAAAAATCGCAGTAGCGGCCCCGGTGATACATGGCTTCGCGCAGGGTGCCCTCTATGCTGAAACCACAGCGCTTGTAGACGCTTACGGCTGCTTCGTTCTCCACGGCCACATGCAACTGCACGCGATTCAGGTTTAGCGTATCGAAAGCGTATTCCAGCATAAGTTGGGTCGCTTCCGAGCCGTAACCCTTGGACCAATTGCTCTTGTCGGCAATACCAATGTAGAATATGGCCATCCGGCCGATCCAGTCTATGCGCAGCAGCGACGTTTGTCCTACCGCTTCGCCGCTGTCTTTACCGCAGATTGTCAGCACGACGGCGTTGGGATCGGCAAGCAGACGTTCCATCTTTTGGCGTTGTTGTTCCAAGGTTGTGGGCAGGGCGTAAAACAGCGTGGCGCGCGGATCGGGGTGGTTTTCCAGGCGGGCGATCATCGTTTCGTCGCCCGGTTGATACGATCGCAAATAGGTTTTTTTGCCCTTGATGAACAGGTCATCCTGTTGCGCAGACATGGCTTTCTCCCGGAAAGTGGCTGAAAGGGTAATTTAAGGCGGGATCACTTTTTTTTAAACAAAAAAGGCGGGCCAAACGACCCGCCTGCCAGAATACTCTGTTCTTTTAAACAATCATGCCGGCGCAGACCGTAATATTCGTTGCTTCATCAACGAGGACAACGCTTCCGGTCTGGCGGTTCTTGCGGTAGCTGTCAAAATAGAGCGGCTTGGTGGTACGGATGGAAATACGCCCAATATCATTCAGCCCGATATTTTTTTCATCCATATTACGGTCCAGCGTATTGATATCAATTTTGTATTTGACGTCCTTGATCATGCAGCGCACTTCATTCGTGGTATGGCGCAGCGTGTATTTTCCACCCGCCATCATCGGCTTTTCGCCCAGCCAGCAGATCATTATGTCCAGGTCCTGGGAGACAGTGGGTTGATTGTTTTCACGCACGATCATGTCACCGCGGCTGATATCGATTTCATCTTCAAGCGTCATGATCACCGATTGCGGCGCGTATGCCGTATCGAACTGCTTGTTGAAAAAGTCGATCGATTCAATGGTTGAGGCGAATCCCGATGGCAGCACCATCACCTTGTCACCCTTGCGGAAAGTGCCGCTGGCGATGCGTCCGGCGTAGCCCCTGTAATCCGGAAATTCCTTCGACTGCGGGCGTACCACGTATTGCACGGGGAAACGCGGATCGATATGATTATTGTCGCTGGCAATGTAGATATGCTCCAGCAGGTACATCAGCGTCGGCCCCATAAACCAGCTCATTTTCTCCGAACGCAGCACAACGTTATCGCCTTTCAGTGCGCTGATCGGCACAAAGCGGATATCCTGGATATCGAGCTTGCCGGCAAAACCCATAAAATCATTGCGGATTTTTTCAAATACTTCTTCTTTGTAATCCACTAAATCCATCTTGTTGACACAGACGATCACATGGGGAATCTGCAGCAGCGAAGCGATAAAGGCGTGACGCAGTGTCTGTTCAATCACACCGTGGCGCGCGTCTATTAAAATGATTGCCGCGTTGGCCGTGGAAGCGCCGGTGACCATATTGCGCGTGTACTGCACGTGGCCGGGTGTGTCGGCGATGATAAACTTGCGCTTGGGCGTGGCAAAGTAGCGGTAGGCCACATCGATGGTGATGCCCTGTTCGCGTTCGGCGCGCAGGCCGTCGGTCAACAAAGCCAGGTTCACCTCTTCCAGGCCGGTCTTTTTGCTGGCCTGCTCGATGGCTTCCATCTGGTCTTCAAAAATGGCCTTGCTGTCGTACAGCAGGCGGCCTATCAGTGTGCTCTTTCCGTCATCCACGCTGCCCGCTGTCGTAAAGCGCAGCATTTCTCCCTGGGCGTGGCTTAAAATGGCATTTTCAGTCATAGCTTAAAAGTATCCTTCTTTTTTGCGGTCTTCCATAGCGGCCTCGGAACGTTTGTCGTCGAAGCGGGCGCCACGTTCGGTTACGCGGCTGGTGGCTATTTCGGCGATGATGTCATCGAGGTTTTGCGCCGGTGATTCCACCGCGCCGGTGCAGGTCATATCGCCGATGGTGCGGAAGCGAATCTTACGCTTTTCCCATTTTTCGTTTTTGATCAGCGTGATGAACGGATTTTTTGCCAGCAGCGTCCCGTCACGGTTAACGATCTCGCGCTCATGGGTGAAGTAGAGGCTGGGGATTTCTATGTTTTCCATTTTGATGTACTCCCAGACATCCAGCTCGGTCCAGTTGCTGATGGGGAAAACACGAAAATGTTCGCCCATGTTGCGTCGCCCGTTAAACAGGTTCCACAGTTCGGGGCGCTGGTTTTTGGGGTCCCACTGGCCGAATTCATCACGGTGTGAGAAGAAGCGCTCTTTGGCCCGTGCTTTCTCTTCGTCGCGCCTCCCGCCGCCCATGGCCGCGTCAAATTTAAACTCTTCGATGGCGTCCAGCAGTGTCACCGTCTGCTGGCGGTTGCGGCTGGGATTGGGGCCGGACTCTTCAGCGGCGCGGCCTGCCTTGATTGTATCCTCCACATAGCGCACGATCAGCTCGGTGCCTGTTTCTTCCATCAGCTCGTCTCGGAATTTCAGCGTTTCATCAAAATTGTGCCCCGTATCGATATGCAAAAGGGGAAAGGGCAGCTTGGCCGGATAAAAAGCTTTGCGCGCCAGGTGGAACATGACGATCGAATCCTTGCCACCCGAGAAAAGCATCACCGGGCGCTCAAACTGCGCGGCCACTTCACGGATAACATAAACCGATTCCGCTTCCAGTTCCTGTAAATGATTTAGAGTATAAGACTGCATAATTCTATTTCTTTATGATTGGTACTACATGTTTAAAAAGGTTTTCGGTTGCCTGTTCGATGTTTAGCTGATCGGTACGCAGCTCCAGGGCGGGTTGCTCCGGCGCTTCAAAAGCCTGGTGGATACCGGTAAAATCCTTAATCTCACCGCGCCGGGCTTTGGCATACAAGCCCTTTACATCACGCTGCTCACACACCTCCAGGGGGGCGTTCACATACACTTCCACAAAATCGTCCGCGCCGATAATCTCGCGGGCCATGTTGCGCATGGCGCGTGTCGGGCTTACAAAACTGTTGATGGTCACGATACCGCAATCCACAAAAAGCTTCGAAACTTCGGCAATTCTGCGGATATTTTCCCGCCTGTCATCTTCGGAAAAACCGAGATTATTGTTAATGCCGCTGCGGATATTATCGCCGTCCAGTATCTGGGTCAGAATGCCGTGCTCGTGCAGCATGCGTTCCAGGCCTATGGCGATGGTGGATTTGCCCGAACCGGAAAGTCCGGTAAGCCAAATACAGCAACCATTTTGCTCTAAAAGGGATTGTTTGTCTGCCCTCTGCAGAATACGATCAAAAACCGGATGAATATTGCTGGCTTTCATGCCAAATACATGTCCCTGCTCTGATTTAGCGAGCGCTTAAGATAACATTTCCGCTCTGTGTTTTTCAACTGCACGCAGCAATAATAAGACAAGTGAAAAATCTCTTCGTGACAAACGTCATCTTATAGAGCGGTATGATCGCTCATTGTTATATTTTGGTTTGTTGTTTGATCGTTTTTTAACATTGCGTAAGTTTGTCATTTATTAAACAGAGAATAACCCATGTCTAAAAACTTTGCTTTGATTGGCGCCGCCGGCTATATCGCGCCACGGCACATGCAGGCCATCCGCGATACGGACAATAACCTTGTCTGCGCGCTTGACAAAAGCGATTCCGTCGGCATCCTGGATCGTTATTTTGACCAGGTTGATTTCTTTACCGAGTTCGAGCGTTTTGACCGTTACGTTGAAATGCGCCGCATGCGTTCCGCGGGTGACGAGATCCACTATGTCAGCATCTGTTCGCCCAACTACTTTCATGATGCACATATCCGTTTCGCGCTGCGCGTGGGCGCTCATGCCATTTGCGAAAAACCGCTGGTGCTTAATCCCTGGAATGTGGACGCGCTGAGCGAGCTGGAGCAGCAATCCAAAATGCGCGTTTATAACATTTTGCAGCTGCGTGTGCACCCCTCGATTATCGCCCTTAAACAACAAGTGCAGGCCGAAAAGCGCGACAGCAAGCATGAAATCGATCTGACCTATATTACCACCCGCGGCCGTTGGTATGATTACTCCTGGAAAGGCGACGTCAACAAGTCGGGCGGTGTGGCCACCAATATCGGCATCCACTTTTTTGATATGCTGGCCTGGATTTTCGGGCCGGTGCAAATGCAGAAGGTTTACCTGTCCGAGCACAGGCGTGCTTCGGGTTTTATCGAGTTGCAGAATGCCCGTGTGCGCTGGTATCTCTCGCTGGAAAAAAGCGATCTGCCGGACAGCGCGGTAAAAGAAGGCAAACCCACCTACCGATCGATTACGGTTGACGGCGAGGAAGTTGAGTTCAGCGGGGGATTCGCCGATCTGCACACGATCGTTTACAAGGATATTCTTGGCGGCGGCGGCTATGGCATTGAAGACGCGCGCAATTCCATCCGGCTGGCTTATGACATCCGCCACGCAACACCGGAGAAGGCATCGCTGGATACGGCGCACCCGATGATGGCAGGCAAATAATTTGTGAGGATAAAAGATATGAGCAACGATTTTTTTGTACATGAATCATCTTACGTGGATGACAACGTGCAGATTGGCGCAGGCACCAAAATCTGGCATTTCAGCCATATCCAGGGCGGATCGGTGATTGGCAAAAAGTGTGTCTTCGGGCAGAATGTGAACGTGGGCAACAACGTGCGCATCGGCAACTTCTGCAAGGTGCAGAATAACGTCTCCATTTACGAAGGCGTGGAGCTGGCCGATTACGTTTTCTGCGGCCCGTCGATGGTGTTTACCAATATCATCGAGCCGCGCTGCGAGTTTCCCCAGCGTGGCACAGAGTTTTACCTGAAGACGCACGTCGGCCACGGCGCTTCCATCGGCGCCAACGCCACCATCGTCTGCGGCAACGACATCGGCCGCTTTGCTTTTATCGCCGCCGGCGCGGTTGTGGCCAAAGATGTGCCGGACTACGCGCTGATGGCCGGAGTTCCCGCCAAACGCATCGGCTGGATGAGCCGTCACGGCGCCCGCCTGCCCAAACCGGACTCGGACGGCATTATGACCTGCCCCAAAAGCAACTGGCGCTACAAGCTGGAAAGCGAGGAGAAACTGGTCTGCCTGGACTGGCCGGAAGAGAAAGAAGTGGAGTAGAGTGCTAAACGTGTTGGCGTGTTAGGGTGTTAAAGTGTTAATGTATTCAAGTGTTCACGTGTTCATAAATCTTGATCGTGCTCTTGATCTTGATCATGATCCCTGCAACCCATCCCCAAACCCCTTCCCTTGTACCAATGGAAAGGGCTTGTGACACACACCCTGTCATCTCGAACGCATGTGAGAGATCGGGGAGTGTGCTATGGTTATAAATTTTGGTTTACGCAAGGAAGCCTTTCGCCTCCAGTAATCATTTATTAAAAAGTAAATAATCATAAAATTAGTTTGTTTTTTAAACCAGATTAGTAAAAGAGTATACTATGAAAATTGCGTTTATTTTAGTAATGATCATTTTCAGTAGAATTGATGCAGCTATTATCAATGACTCAACGAAAACTAAACAAATCCCGGAATTTAAATTGGGAGTTGGGATAGGTACATTTGTGTTTCTGCATGGCTTTAATATAATGACCTATTATAAAGGTTTTACTTTGCAAGCAGAGTACGGCCTATCAAGAGAAAATAATAATAAATCTGGGTTTATTTTGCAGGTTGATAGGAGTTATCAATTTAAATTATGTTACGATCTTGCATATCTTGAAACATAGGATCTACCGATCCATTATATGCTGGATTTGGGTATAGTCAGATAAAAGAAAAGCAATCCGTTCTTGGGTTCACTGGCAATGGTTTAATAGAAGGAGTGCATTTTTTTGCAGGGCTGCGCTGGTTTGAAACGAAACTACTTAATTTGAATTATTTGGGCGGTCATCTTGAAGCAGGTTTCAACTCCTGGAATTATAAGAATTCTATCCTTAAAAAAGGCAAAACCGGAAAGGACTATGATTATAGTCCTTTTTATTTTAGTGTTGGACTAACGTATTACTTGTTATGATCGCAAATTTGCACTTTTGCTTAAAAAACACATCAACCTTCTCCTGATCACCGGTGCCGCCATCATTTGGGGCGTTGTCTTTTTCCGCGTCATTCTCCCATCGGGAGAGGGAGCGGAGGGGTGTCGGTGCTGCTTTCTAGTAACATAATTTCTCGTTATCATAACGTACCTGCAAATACGGATTGCTCTCAAGAATCTTGATGTGGGTTTTTACTTCTTTAAGAAATGTGCGACCTAATAAATCTTGCTGTTGGTTATACCAGTCAATACCAGCCTGGATATCGTCAATAGCTGCGGTACCGATTTTTATTTTAAAGGCCATACGCTATGATTTAAAAGTATCCTGAACTTTCTCCCAATCCTGCACATTTTCAGGATTTTGATTATCACTTTTTATACGCTCTCTAACTATCTCCTTATGACTTTCAGGGATATCCTCTTCATATTGTACAGCAATACCTAGTTGCTTTAACAACTCCATAAAAAAATCAAATTTTTTGTCCGGGATTTTCACTATAACCTGTCTCATATTTTTATCCGATTTTACTTTCTAATGAACATAAATAACAACAGGCTTGAATACAAGATTCCCTGCCTTTCATATAGCTGGCGTACGTGCGGGCTTCCTGAGGCTCCATCCCGGATCTCTCACCGCTAAGGCGGATTCGAGATGACATCCGAAGAGTGAACCCATCCCCAAACCCCTTCCCTTGTTCCAATGGAAGGGGCTTAAGACAAGTGCTGTCATCTAGCCCGCGCCTGTCATCCCGGCCTCCGCGCCGGGATCCTGAGATTATCCCGGCGATAGATCCCGGTCTGGCAAAAGATGCCAACCCCGATAAAAAACATCGGGACAGGCCGGGATGACACTACTTTCATTTTTCCTTTTACCCAAGCAATTTGTCCGCCGTTTCCTGAATAAGCCGCCAGGCGTTTTGCACATGCTGTTCCGTCACGCGTGTTTGGCCGCAAACCAGGCGCAGTGTGTAATTATCGCCGATTTTGGTGTGCGTTAAATAGACCTTGCCCGTGGCGTTGATGCGTTTCAGCAGCTCGGCGTTGAGCGCGTTCAATTCGTCCGGCGGCGTGTTTTTGGAAGGGCGCAGCCGGAAGCAGACCAGGTTCAGCGTCACCGGCGCGGCCAATTCAAAATAACGGTGGGCGTCGATCGCGTCGGCCAGTTGGTTGGCAATGCGGATGTGTTCACGCAGCATCGCCTTCAGACTCTCCACACCGTAAGAGCGGATTACAAACCACAGCTTCAACGCACGGAAACGGCGGCCCAGCGGGATGCCCCAGTCGCGGTAATTATTCACCGTTTTGTCCACATCGGTTTTCAAATACTCGGGCGTAATCTCGAAGGTGTGCAGCAGGGCCTCTTTGTCCTTCACAAAATACGCCGAACAGTCGAAGTTTGTAAACAGCCATTTGTGGGGATTAAAGACAAAGCTGTCTGCCATTTTGACGCCATCGATCATGGAGCGGTATTCTTCCAGCAGCAGCGCTGACCCGGCATAAGCAGCATCCACGTGCAGCCATAGTTTGTGCTTCGCGGCGATTTCGGCAATGGGCTTCAGCGGATCGATGGCCGTGCTGCCGGTGGTACCCAACGTGGCGACGATACTCAAAGGCCGGTAGCCGTTTTTCATATCATCCGCGATGGCGCTTTCAAGGGCGGACGGGTCCATAGCCAAGGCATCCGTAACGTCCACCTTCACCAGGTTTTGCGCTCCAAAGCCGGCGATCTTAACTCCCTTTTCAATGGAAGAATGCGTTTCAGTGGAGGCGTAAATGCGGAATTTTTCATCGCCGTTGAAGCCCTCTTTGTTAATCGCGCCGGATGTGGCCTTCTCGCGTGCGGTGAGCAAGGCGGCCAGCGTGGCGTCCGATGCCGTGGGCTGGATAACGCCGTGCCACTCCGCGGGCAGACCGGTCATCAGCTTCAGCCAGTTCATCATCTGTTCTTCCAGCTCCGCGGCCGCCGGCGATGTTTCCCAGATCATGCACTGCGCGCCCAGCGCGGCGGTCAGCATTTCTGCCAAAACAGAGGGCGGGCTGCTGTTGGCCGGGAAGTAGGCGAAAAAGTTGGGGCTTTGCCAGTGGGTTACGCCGGGCATGATAATTTTTTCAAAATCTTTCATGATTGTTTCCATGCCCTGTGCCGCCTGCGGTGGCGCGTCCGGCAGTTGATCGATCACAGCACGCGGGGCGACCTGCGATTTTACCGGGTATTGTTCAATATTTTCCAGGTAGTCGGCCATCCAGTCAACCAAACGGTGGGCTTCTTCGCGAAACTCTTTGGGCTTCATGGTATTTCCTTTTTGATTACATTAAGTGCTGTTTTAATTTCTTGCCGGGCTGTGCGGCTCAAGCAATCCGCGCAACAATCGACAATGTAAAAAAAATTAGACAACCCGCAGCAAATACGAAAGAAGTTCATGGATATAATCGGATTCCGCCAGTATCTCAATTCAACTGCTTCCTTTGACGATCTCGCTCATATCATTAAAGGCCAGTCAAAGCATTTTTCCTACAGCGATGGCTTTGTGACCATCGTGGCGTTATGCGGCAAAAATCCGCGCGCTTTCCTGGAAGAGAAAGGTTTGATGCCGCAAGTGGCTTTTTATGATTTTGCGCCCTGGGAAGAGAGCGCCAAACGGGTGAGTGAAGTCTATAAAAAAAGCTTTTTCCATCCCGATCGCGTGCAGGTGCTTTATTATAATGAATTGCCCATGGGCCTCACCTATCCGCTGGAACTGCTGGTGCGCATAGGCCGGCTGATGGAGTTTGAAAATGTGGCCGTAAGCGACTCCGATTTCCAGATGCCCTATGAAGAAATCCGCCGTGCCTATGATTTTCACCGTTCCGTCACCAAAAGCGGGGAAATGGTGATTACCTATCCCCGGCGTGAACGGCGCAGCCTCGATTCCGAAGATTATCCTATTAACCGCTGGGCTATGGAAGACCTGGAAAATCTGTACATATACATGCTGTCCGACCTGAAGGCGCTGGAGCAAAAAGCCGATTTTCAGTCCGGCCTCAGTATCACCAGCCTGGAAGCCAACCGCGCCCTTAATTTTGACCGCGTCGGCAGTTGGGTCGGCAATCTGCACATGGCCATTCAAACCATCCGTCATAAAGGCCGGCTGGAAAATGAGTTCGTCGTTAAGACCAATCCTCAAAACGAGTCAACGATCAATTTTGAGGTGCAATGCAGCAAGATCGATCAGCTCTATGAATACTACATGATCCCGCTTTCCAACATCATCCACCTGGCGCTCAGCCATCCCGACCAGTACCTGATGGAGGACTGGACCAAAGACCACTCTTTTGAGCGCATAAAAGACGACATCCAGGCCATCCAGGATTTTTATGATGTGTGGAGGATGAAAAATAGGGGATAGTGTTAAGGTGTTGAAGTGTTAGGGTGTTAATGTGTTCAAGTATTCTTGATCGTGATCATGCTCACGATCGTGATCTTTTGAACCCATCCCCAAACCCCTTCCCTTGTCCCAATGGAAGGGGCCCAAACACGCCTGTCATCCTGGCCTCCGCGCCGGGATCCTGAGATTATCCCCGGCCATAGATCCCGGTGTGGCTGATTGCCAACAATGCTGGCTGTCATCTCGAACGCATGTGAGAGATCTAAGAATGTGCTGTGGCTTCGAGGTGACAGTTTTGCCGCCTTATCCCCGTGTTATGTCGCGCCACCATTGCCTGGCCTTATCCAGCACGCCTTGTTCTTCATCCAGGCCAAATTCCTCCGGGTGGATCATTTGCAGGATGGCGGTCCAGCCGGGGAAGCCGCCCACGTTGCGGTCATCGATAAACAGGTCCGCGTGTATTTTGCGGCTCATCGTTTTGGGGTCGAATTGTTCATTGGGGTGGTTGGCATTATGGGCGTGAAACTCAACCCCATTCTCACGGCAAAAATCGATCGCTTCCTGCAGTTCCTTGCCCGCGCGGTAGGTCCACAGGATCAGACGGTGGTCGCGTTTTTGGAGTTCTTTTAAGGCTTCAAAGGCAAACAATATAGGCTTGCCGATTTCAGGATAGCGGTGTTCTACAATGGTTCCGTCAAAATCTACTGCAATGATCATTTTATGTGCTGATGTGTTGTTGTGTTAAAGTGTTAATGTGTATTCAGGTATTCAGGTGTTCATGTGTTCATGTAAATCTTGATCGTGATCTTGCTCATGTTCTTGATCCTGATCGGGGGACAACCCATCCCCAACCCTTTCCTGCACCTGTCATTCCGGGCATCGACCCGGAATCCTGTGATCATTCCCGGCCATAGATCCCGGCTCGGAGGCCGGGATGACAATTTCGCTGCTGTCATCTCGAATATATGTGAGAGATCCGGGAGTGCGCTGTGGCTTCAGCTCGCAATAGTATGGTGACTTATGCATCCTGGATCTCTCACCGCTGTCGCGGGTTCGAGATGACACATTTTTAAATAACTGTCACGCCCTTTTTGTTCAGCGCCTCTTCCACGTAATCAAAGGTGGAAAGCACTTCCGGTCTGCCGTTTACGATAGCGACGTTGTGCTCATAATGGGCCGATGGCATTTTGTCGGCGGTGATGATGGTCCAGCCGTCGTCCAGCTGCAGCACGGCACCCGTACCCATATTGATCATCGGCTCGATAGCTATTACCATGCCGTCTTGAATGCGCGGCCCGCTGCCTTTACGCCCGTAGTTGGGCACCTGCGGCTCTTCATGCAGCTTGCGGCCCAAACCGTGACCCACCAGTTCGCGCACAACGCCATAACCGTTGCCTTCGGCATGTTGTTGAATGTGGTGGCCGATATCACCGATCTTTTTGCCCCTGCGCGCCTGCTCAATACCAATATCCAGGCACTCGCGGGTCACTTTTAAAAGTCGTAGCACCGGCATGCTAACCGCGCCTATGGGGAAGGTGTAAGCGTGGTCGCCATACCAGCCGTCCAGCTTAACGCCGCAATCCACGCTGATGATATCGCCCTCATTGAGAGGCGTTTCGGACGGAAAGCCGTGTACAACCTCCTCGTTGCGTGACATGCAGAGCGTGGCCGGGAAGGTGCCGTTGTATCCTTTAAAGGCAGGGATGCCGCCGTGATCGCGGATAAACTCCTCGGCCATTTTGTCCAGCGAGGCTGTTGTAACGCCGGGCTCAATATGCTCGGCAATCAGCCCCAATGTGCGCGACACCAGCAGGGCAGCGGCGCGGATTTTCTCAATTTCTTTTTTGTTCTTTATCGGAATCATAAACTCGTCTGCTTTTTAAAGGTGGCGATTGTAGCAAATGCTTTCAATCGATGCAAATTTCTATGTAATGTCCGGAAGTCCCGGAGTCAGGGTGTCCGGAAGTCAAAAGGCCCGGCTGTATTCCCGGACTTCAAGACTATAAAACTTCTTGACTTCGCGACTTCAATACTTTGAATTTTTTAGCAGCATTTCATAATCGGGTATATCGTCCAAAAACGCGTATCTGCCGTCCGTCTTCATTTTGCAGCAAAAGTGTTTGATGCCGTTGCTAATCAGCAGGTACGGCGTTTTTAAGCTGCTGTGGTAAACGGCAATCTGCTGCAGTGTTTTATCGCTGATTTTTACTGTCGGCGCTTTGCACTCCACAATCATCAACGGGCTGATCTCCCGTGAGTAAACAACCGCGTCAAAACGCCTTTTTTGTCCGAATGCCTCAACGCTGCCTTCCACTTTTAACAGGCTGCGCGGATATTTTTTGTATTCGTAAAGGTAAGCCAGCAGGTGTTGGCGTACCCACTCTTCGGGTGTGCAGACCAGCCATTTTTTGCGGAACGGGTCAAAAATCTGCGGGCCGTCGTCATCCTTATCCAGTTCAATGTTCACATCAGGGAAATTTAACAAAGGGAATGCGTTTTTCATAACATCAAAATTTTTCAAATGTCCTGTTTAGCCCATCAGCAGTTTGGCCGCCAGGATCAGGATGGTTACAATCAGGACGTAGCGGATAAATGCGTCACCCTTTTTTACGGACATATGGGCGCCGATCCACGCACCGGCAATATTGCCCGTTGCCAGGCTCAGTCCCGCGGGCCAGTCCACGTTTCCGGTTAGTACGAAAAAGGCCAGGGTAGGGATGGTGTAAACAAACACGATGGTTAATTTGTAGAAATTGACCCGCACCAGCGATGTCTTCAAAAAGCCAAAAAGCGCCGCCATGAGTACAAAGCCCACGCCCACCTGTATAAAGCCGCCGTAGAAACCCACACCAAGCAGTGAAAGATAAAATCCCCAGCCCGGATTCTTAACCTCCTGTCCCGCGCCTGTTTTCCTCTGCGGGCTAACAATCAGCGACAGAACGATGGCAATCATGATGATGCCGAGGATACGCTGAAACCAGATATCGCTCAGCTTGATGGAAAAAAACGCGCCGGCAATGGCACCGGGAATGGTGAACAGGCCATACATCAGGGCCAGCCTAAGGCCATACACTTTTTGGTTACGGAAGCTGGCTACACCCGACATATTTTGCAGCAGGATGGCGATGCGGTTGGTGCCGTTGGCCGTTGCCGTATCCAGGCCGGCAAAGATCAGTGCGGGCAGGGTAAGGGTGGAGCCGCCGCCTGCATTGGTGTTGATAAAGCCGGCAATTGCGCCCACGCCAAATAAAATGAGAATAGTGTTGAGTGAGAGTTCCACGGGAGTCAGTTGTTAATCAGCGTATTGCGCATTTTGCGGTTGCTCTCCAACAGATCGCGCTCTTCGTAAGCACGTTTCAGATAGCCCTCTGTATTATTATCCAGGTCCGGCATATCCAGATGCTTTTTTATCTCTTCACGGGCATGCACAATTTGCGTCAGCAGATGGTCGTACATGTTAATTGTTTGCCTTACCGGGTCCAGCCTGGCTGAGTTTTCCTTAAATTCAATATTATCATGGATTGCTTCCTGGGCCGCTTCAAAATCTTCCAGGTATTTTAGCAAATCATCCCGCTGCAGGTTTATAAGACGGCTGTATTTCTTTTCCAGCTGCGCCTGGTCATCCATAAAACGCGGCGCGTTGAGCTGACGCTTTAGTTGCGTTTTCTGTTTTTCCAGCTCCTCTTTATAATTCAATATCTTACGATACTGCTTAAACTTTTCAATGTGCTCGTCAATAAGGTCCAGGTCATCCAGCAGAAAAGACTTGTGGCGCAGTTCGTTGATCTCACCTTCCTGCTCCTGTATTTGTTTGCGCAGTGCGTCCTGGCGGCTGTGGATATAATCCATGTGGGAAATACGGTCGTTTTTCATTTTGCGGAAAAAGACGAAGCCGCCTGCCCCCAGAACAGCCAGCACAGGCAGGCTCCACAAGGGCGAGGCCGTAAAGAAAATCAAACCGCTCAGCAGGCCGAGCGCAACGGCCGCGATGTAATACGATTTTTCCCATCTTCGCCAGCGGCGCAGTTCGGCATTGGTCTTACCCGCTTCGATGGTATAACGGTCGTACTCGTTTTTAACCTGTGCCACATCCATGGAGAGACGCTGGTAATGGTGAAAGTCCTGTTCAAAGCTGTCCGGTAAATCGGCATAAACGATGAGCTTATTCTGGATAGTATCATCCACTTTTTTTATGCGCTGGCGGATTTTGTCAAGCTGGTTTTTGAGCTGCTGTTCTTCGTTACGGAAGGTGAGCAGTTGCTTTACTTCCTGTCTGACCTCCCTGGCATCCATATGATAAATGAGCGGAAAGCGCTGTTTCAGTCTCTCGTTGGTATTACTGCGCAGGTCGTAATTTTTATTCAGGGTGTTCCAAAAATGGTGATAGCGCGAAATATCCTCTTTAACGCTCTTTTCACTTTGTTGCAGTTTCTCGAAATTTTTTAGCAGATCAATTTTTTCATCCACGCTTTGCGGCAGGGTCAGGTCTTCTTCCCGGTTCAATATCTTTTCGCACTTGCCAATAAGCCGGCGCACCGTGGCTATTTTAAAGCGCGGCCGCAGAAACAGATGTAGCAGGTCCAGCAGGTCTTCCAGGCTGTTTTGATTGCTGGCAATCTCGTCTCCGCATAATTCGGTGATGAAGTATTTGTCCGTAATGGTAAAAAAGGAACTGAGGATATCGAGGTAGGGTCTTGAACTTTGCCTGCCGGGCAGATCCTTGCCCTGGAATACGGGCTTGTATTTGCCCTGGCGTTGGGATAAAACGGCAACGATGCCTGTGCCAAAATCGCGTTCTATGTGCAGAAAGGAATCGCCAAAAACAATGGTTAAACGGCCCGTTAATACTTTGGCCCCGTCTTCCGCCCGGAAATTTTCCTGCTCGCGCGCGGAGAGACCGTAAATAATGCCAAGAATGGCATGAAACAGGAAACGTTTGTTTTCCGCCCGGGCGCCGGCAATATCACCGGCAGACAACGCCTGCAGGTCAAGCCCGCGCTCGTCGCTTTTCTTAAAACCCGTAAGATTTAAATCTTTTATTAGCATAAAAATACCAGCCGGACAAAATAAACGGCATGTCCGCTGCGTTTTCCTTTGACTGACACATCAAATATAAATGTACGACACAAAAGCATTAAAAATAAAGTCATTTAAATTTGATAAGTAGTAGCATGCCGCTTAAATTCGGCAGCTAAGTCAATTCTGCAAATAAGGGGTAATAAATGTTTCCTAAAAGAACCGCGATTCTTGTTGGCGGTGGACCTGCACCGGGCATCAACAGTGTTATAGGCGCGGCAACGATCAGGGCGATAATTTCCGGAGCAGAAGTTATCGGAATTATGGATGGCTTCAAGTGGCTGATGCGCGGTGATATCAGCCATATAAAAAATCTCTCCATTGAAGAAGTAAGCAGAATTCACTTTCGCGGCGGATCACATCTCGGCATCGCGCGCGACAATCCCACCAAAGATCCCAAATATCTCGAAAACACGGTCTCTTCGCTGTTACGCCTGAATGTAGATAAGCTTATTACCATCGGTGGCGATGACACGGCCTATTCCGCTTATCGCGTGGAGCAGGTTGCCGCGGGACGCATCCGCGTGGCACACGTTCCCAAAACCATCGATAACGACCTGGATTTACCGCACGGCATCCCGACCTTCGGATATCAGACCGCACGACATATAGGCGTGGAGATCATAAAAAACATTATGACCGATGCCAAAACCACATCGCGCTGGTATTTTGTTGTGACGATGGGTCGCAAAGCCGGGCACCTGGCGCTGGGTATCGGTAAAGCCGCGGGCGCAACACTCACCATCGTTCCCGAAGAATTCCGCCCGGGAAAGATCAGCCTCAATCACCTCGTGGATACGCTGGTTGGCGCGATCATCAAGCGCATCAGCTACGGGCGCAGCGACGGCGTGGCCGTTATTGCCGAAGGTTTGATCGACAAGCTTGACCCAAAAACTTTCAGCCAGCTTTTAAATATAGAGCGTGATGCTCATGACAACCTGCGTTTTGCCGAAATAAATTTCCCTGAAATTTTGAAATACCATGTCCAGCAGCGCCTGAAGCAGTTTGACCTGAAAACTACGATCGTTGCCAAGAATATTGGCTATGAATTGCGCTGTGCCGATCCCATTCCTTTCGATATGGAGTATTGCCGTGACTTAGGCTACATGGCCGCCAAGTTCCTGTTCGAAGGGGGCAACGGTGCTCTGATCTCCATGCAGGAGCACAATTTTGTACCGCTCTATTTCAAGGATATTCTGGATCGTAAAACGCACAAAATGAAAGTGCGCATGGTGGACATCAACTCGGAATGGTATCAGATAGCGTATCGCTACATGATCCGCCTCAAGCCGGAAGATTTTGATGATCCGCATGAACTTGCTAAATATGCCGCTACGGCAAATATGTCTCTGGAAGAATTTCGCGAACAATTCGGATACCTTGTCGACCTTCACGACTCCGGGGAAAAAGAAGAAGAGGGCAGCGAGTCTGCAAAAGCGGAATCATCTAAAAACAAATCTGCCAAATCAGAATCCAAAGCGTCCAAGTAAAGGAAGGTTATCAAAGACAGGAATGACATCTATTCTGAAAGCTTTTTTTGCGCTCACCAAGCCGACGATCATGCTTCTGGTGATTATAACGGGAGCAACGGCCCTGGTTCTGGAAGGCAGCTTGTTGAGCAATCCCCTCTATTTTGCTCTTGCCCTGCTGGGGATCTATTTAAGCGGCGGTTCAGCCAACGCTCTTAATCAGTGTTTTGAACGGGAAATAGACGCGAAAATGAAAAGAACGGCAGGCCGCCGTCCTTTGCCGATGAAAAGGCTGAGTCCTTTGGCCGCGTTTACTTTTTCCATAGCGATCGGGGTTGCCGGTGTTCTGATCCTTGGTTTATTATTTAACTGGTATAGTGCTTTACTGGCCCTGGCCACTATCCTTTTTTACAGCCTTTTTTACACGCTCTATCTTAAACCGACTACGCCGCAGAATATCGTTATTGGCGGTATTGCCGGGAGCATGGCGCCGGTTGGCGCGTGGGTGGCTGCCACGGGGGCCATGGCCGTTGAGCCGTGGATTTTGTTCCTGATTATTTTTTTGTGGACACCACCGCATTTTTGGGCGCTGGCACTGGTCTACAAGGATGATTACCGCGTGGCCAATTTGCCCATGATGCCCGTTGTTAAAGGCGATGACAGCACTTTTCAACAAATAATTCTATACAGCTGGTTATTGGTGGGAGTAAGTTTCCTGCTTGTAGTTAACGCCAGCATAAGCTGGATATATCTTTTAATTGCCGGCACCCTTGGCTGGCAATTTATCCGAAAAAGTTACGCCGCCGGACGCAGCCGGGAAGTGAAGGCGATACGCGGACTATTCGGATATTCCATAATATATCTGTTCGGGTTGTTCGCGGCCATAGCAATTGATGGTCTGATTTAGTGCATTTCTATGTGAATTAATGCACCAAATTTATTGAATTCGATATTGACGATTTTTATATTGCAGGCCTTTTTGGGCAAAATCACGTCTATAAATCGATGCGAAGCTTGGGTGATTTATCATTTTGAGTTGAAACCGCAACAAGGAGTAAGCATTGGCTCAGATTTTTAAGAAAGGCGCCAACCGCTGGCCGATCTATGTTGGGATCGTCGTCGTAGCGGCGCTTGTCGGAGTGGTCGGGTTCTTTTGGTACTTTGGCTCTCCGCAGTATACGGATGTTGGATACAGGCCTTCTCAGCCCGTTGACTACAGCCACAAGTTGCATGCCGGTGATTTAGGAATGGATTGCCGCTATTGTCATACCAGCGTTGATAAGTCCGCCAAAGCGGGCGTTCCGCCGACAGAGACGTGTATGAACTGCCACACGCTGATCGGAACGGACAATCCCAAGCTTTTGCCGGTGCGCGAAAGCTGGGCCAACGGCACACCCATCGAGTGGGTGCGCGTGCACGACCTGCCGGATTATTCTTACTTTAACCACAGCGCGCACGTAAACGTGGGCGTGGGCTGCGAGAGCTGCCACGGAAATGTTGCCGCAATGGAAGTGGTGGAATTAAAAGAGCCCTTGAGCATGGGCTGGTGCCTGGATTGCCACCGTAATCCCGCTCCGCATCTGCGCCCCAAAGACCAAATTACTAAAATGAACTGGACGCCTCCTGCAAATCATCAGGAATTCGCGATGCAGTTGATCCATGAAAAGCAAATTTCACCCCCAGTAGATTGTTCAGGATGTCATCGATGAAAGAAATAAAAAAAGAGATTACCGGAAAAGAGTATTGGCGCAGCCTGGACCAGCTGGCCGATACGCCGGAGTTTAAAGAGTTTTTACACCGTGAGTTTCCGGAGAACGCTTCGGAAATGACAAATCCCCTGACGAGGCGCAAGTTTCTCAGCATCATGAGCGCTTCGATCGCGCTGGCCGGACTGACTTCCTGCCGCAAACCCGTCGAAAAAATCGTACCCTATGTAAAAGCGCCCGAAGCACTTGTGCCGGGTAATGCGCAATTTTACGCCACGACGGTTAATTACGGTGCGCATGCCCATGGCCTCCTGGTGGAAAGCCATGAAGGACGCCCGACCAAGATTGAGGGTAATGATAAGCATCCTACGTCCCATGGACGCACCAACGCGATTATGCAGGCGGAAACGCTTAACCTGTACGACCCGGACCGCGCCCAGGATGTGACCGAAAACGGCAACCGCCGGCGCTGGAATGATTTTGTCACTTTCTGGCAGGAGCAATACAGCACGTTTGCGGAAAACGGCGGCGAGGGGCTGGCCATTGTCTCGGGAGAGTTTTCTTCGCCGACGTTATACAGGCTTTATCAGGCTTTTCAAAAGACCTTTCCGAATGCGTTTTGGGTTGTTGATGAGCCGGTTTCCCAGAAAAATAAGTATGATGGTCTAAGAGCCGCCACTGGCCAGACACTCCGCGCGTTACACCATTATGATAAAGCGCGTGTGGTTCTCTCCATCGATGCCGATTTTATGGGTGTTGAACCGGAAGCGGTCGATGCAAGCTGGACCTTTGCGTCACGCCGCCGCGTCGCTTCGGAAAAAGAAGATATGAACCGCCTTTATGTGGTTGAGTCTTCCTACTCTATCACAGGTGGTATGGCCGACCACAGAAAACGCATGAACCAGGACCAGCTCGAAGCATTTACGCGCGTTTTGGCTGCTGAACTTGGCATAAGCGGCGCTAACGCCGATCTCGCCCAAACCGGAATCGACCAAAAATGGTTTGCGGCTTTGGTGAAAGATTTGAAAGGTGCTTCCGGCAATTCGATCGTTGTAGCCGGTTACCGCCAGAGCGCGGCGACCCACGCCCTTGTTTTTGCCATTAATGAAATCCTGAAAAACAATAATAAAACGATTTCCTATTTTGCCCCGGATAACGCCGTGCTGCAGCAGGGCGATATGAACGAGCTTGTGAATGCCTTGCAGGGCGGTTCCGTAAAAACCCTGGTTGCCCTGGATCGCAACCTGGCTTACGATACGCCGGCCAACCTGAACATGGCGGATGCGCTGAGCAAAGCGGAAACGTTTATCTCCTTTTCATCGCACCGTGACGAAACGGGCATGCTTGCCGGATGGCACGTTCCGCAGGCCCACTTCATCGAGTCTTGGGGCGATGCAGCCGGGGTTCAGGGACACCTGAGTGTTGTCCAGCCGGTCATCGAACCGCTTTTTGGTTCCAAATCTATTTTTGAATTTTTGAATCTGCTGACCACGGGCAAAGACGTCCGCGGTTATGAGATTGTACGGCAAACCTGGACCGATCGGGGTATCTCGAAGTCGGCATGGGAACGCACCCTGCATGACGGACTGGCCGCCAATACGCAGCGGAAGCCGGCGTCCACTAGCCTGAATATGAGTGCCGTAGCATCACTGGTAAACGCAACCAACTACAGCACGGGACAGCGCAGTGCGGAAAGCCTGCAGATTATTTTCCGTCCATCTTACTCTGTTCATGACGGCCGATTTTCCAACAACGGCTGGCTGCAGGAAATGCCCGACCCCGTCACCAAGATATGCTGGGACAACGCGGCTCTGATCAGTCCGCGCACGGCGGAAGAACTGGGCCTGCAATCACGTGATGTAGTGGTGCTGAACGCCGGCGGCAAAGAGCTGCGCACAGTCGTAAGCGTACTGCCCGGCCAGGCCGATTATGTTATTTCGCTGGAAATGGGCTATGGCCGCAAAAACCTGGGCCGGATCGCCGATGATGTCGGCTTTAACGTGTTCGCGCTTAAGGACAGCCGCACGCCTCATTACATGAATGGCGTTACCCTGCGTAAAACAGGCGAAACCTATGTTCTGGCCAATACGCAGGATCACAACTCCATGGAAGGGCGGCCGCTGGTTCGCGAAGCTACTCTTGAAGAGTACCGTGAAAATCCCAACTTCGCCAAGGAAATGGTTCAGCATCCGCCGCTGCGTTCGCTCTGGACAGAGTTTGATTACAGCAAGGGCTATCAGTGGGGCATGGTGATTGATCTCAATACCTGTTCCGGCTGCAACGCCTGTGTTATTGCCTGCCAGAGTGAGAACAACATTCCAATTATCGGTAAAGAGCAGGTGGAGAAAGGCCGTGAAATGCATTGGATACGCCTGGACCGCTACTTTGCCGGTGATATTGAAGAACCGGAAATGGTTTATCAGCCGATGGCCTGCCAACATTGCGAAAACGCGCCTTGCGAACAGGTTTGCCCGGTACAGGCCACGCTTCATGATGAAGAAGGTCTGAACGTGATGACCTATAACCGCTGCATCGGAACGCGCTATTGTTCCAACAACTGTCCTTATAAGGTTCGCCGTTTCAACTTTTTCAACTACACCAACTCCTACGGTGAGATGCAGAAGATGGCGCAGAACCCGGATGTGACGGTACGCTTCCGCGGTGTGATGGAAAAATGCACCTACTGCACGCAGCGTTTGCAGAAGGCCAAGATCAAAGCCAGGAATGAAGGCCGCCGCGTGGAAGACGGAGATGTTTTGTCGGCATGTCAGCAAGCCTGTCCCACTGACTCTATTGTTTTTGGTAACATCAACGACCCGGAAAGCCGCGTGAGCCAGCTTAAGAAGCAAAACAAGGACTACGCCGTTCTGGCCGAACTGAACGTGAAACCGCGGACAACTTACCTGGCCAAACTGCGCAATCCGAATCCTGAAATTGAGCAAATCAGCAACAGTTAATAAAAGAGCGAGAATAAAGTGAGTGCGATAAACAAAGACCTCGATGTTGTTGAAGAATATAAAGTCCCGCTGATCACGGGGAATCAGACATTCCATACGATCACGGAAAAGATATCATCGATAGCGGAGAGTAAAACCAGTATTGAATGGCTGTTGCTTTTCGGCACGGCGGGCTCTCTGTCCCTGGTATTACTGGGTGCCATTGGCTACCTGTTCTGGGAAGGTATTGGTATCTGGGGCCTGAATGTTCCCGTTGGCTGGGGCTGGGCAATCGTAAACTTTGTATTCTGGGTAGGTATTGGTCACGCCGGAACGCTGATCTCTGCCATCCTTTACCTGTTCCGGCAGAAGTGGCGTACGTCAATCAACCGCTTTGCCGAAGCGATGACCATTTTTGCCGTTATCTGCGCTTTGATTTTTCCGGGTATTCACATCGGCCGGGTGTGGGTGGTTTATTACATGTTCCCGGTTCCAAACCAGATGGCCATGTGGCCCAACTTCCGCAGTCCGCTGTTGTGGGACTTCTTTGCCGTAGGAACCTATTTTTCGGTTTCCTTCATGTTCTGGTACGTGGGGCTTATTCCCGACCTGGCTACGCTGCGTGATCGTGCCAAGAGCGGTATCCGCAAAGTACTGCTGGGCATTTTCTCGCTGGGCTGGAGAGGCGGAAACAAGCAGTGGAAACACTATGAACTGGCTTATTTGCTGCTGGCCGGATTGTCCACGCCGCTGGTCCTTTCGGTTCACTCTGTTGTAAGTACGGACTTTGCGACGTCTGTAATACCGGGATGGCACACAACGATCTTTCCACCCTATTTCGTTGCCGGGGCCATTTTTTCCGGGTTTGCCATGGTGATGACGCTGGCGCTTATTGCCAGACGCATTTATCACCTTGAGCACATCATTACGATGACGCACCTGGAAAACATGAACAAGATCATTATGGTAACCGGCATGATGGTGGGTTACGCTTATGGTATGGAATTTTTTATCGCCTGGTACAGTGGCAATCCTTATGAAGCGTTTGCCTTTATAAACCGTGCTTTCGGACCCTATGCCTGGGCCTACTGGATTATGGTGAGTTGTAACGTAATCGCGCCGCAGATTTTCTGGTCGCGCAAGCTACGCCGCAGTGTACCGGTTATGTTTGTGGTTTCCATCATCGTAAATATCGGTATGTGGTTCGAGCGTTTCGTGATTACGGTAACGTCGCTATCGCGCGATTTTCTGCCTTCAAGCTGGGACTATTATTCACCGACATTCTGGGATATCTCTTTGTTGATCGGATCCTTCGGATTGTTTTTTACCCTGTTCCTGCTGTTCATTAAGCATCTGCCGATTGTCGCCATGTCCGAAGTGAAAAATATTCTACCCCAGGCCGATCCGCATCATCACGAACATCACGATGAAGAACATAAAAGCGGGGAGAAAGCACAATGAGCGCATCTGAAAAAGTTTTAGGGCTTTTGGCCCGCTTCGAAACGTCGGGCGATTTACTCAAGGCCGCTGAAAAAACAAAAGAGGCCGGCTATAAGCATTACGATTGCCATTCACCTTTTCCTATCCACGGCATGGATGACGCCATGGGCGAAAAACGATCGCCGCTTGGTTACGTGGTTGGCGGGGTGGCAACGGTTTCGTTTATCGGCATGTTTGCCTTTCAGGGCTGGACCTCGGCTATTGATTATCCGCTGGTTCTTTCCGGCAAGCCGCTTTTTAGCTACCAGGCTTATGGAGTTGCTTCCTGGGCTGTGATGGTTTTGCTATCCGCGCTGGTTGCCCTTGTGGGTATGCTTATTTTAACCGGATTGCCCAGGTTTCATCATCCGGTCTTTTATTCGGATCAGTTTTCCAAGGTAACAGACGACGCCTTTTTTGTTAGCATTGAAGCGCAGGACGGTAAATTCGATCTTGATGAGACAACCAGGTTTTTGCAGTCGATCGGCGGCAAAGACATTGAAAAATTAATCCCAAATGATGAAGAGTAACAAGGCATGAACAGAAATCATTTTAAAACAACAAAGTGGATATTTCTGGCCGGGGCGGCATTCTTTTTAAATGCCTGTTTGCGCGGATCTCCTTCGGAAAAACCGCCCATTCATATTAACCCCAATATGGATGACCAGCCACGCTACGAGGCGTATGAAGAAAGCGAATTCTTTGAAGATGGTTCTGCCATGCGCGTTCCTGTTGCCGGTACAATCGCCCGCGGTGACCTGAGAGCGGACGAAGAATACTATTACGGTAAAACGGCTTCCGGGCAATTTACGCAAAATATCCCGATTGAAATTACACCCGAATTGCTGCAAAGAGGGAAAGAGCGATACGGCATCTATTGCACGCCTTGCCATGGCGGCGCCGGTGACGGCAAGGGGATCGTTGTGGAACGTGGTTATCTGCCGCCCCCTTCTTTTCATCAGGACTATATCCGCGAATACCCGGATGGGCAGATTTATGACGTAATAGCCAACGGTATCCGTAATATGCCGGGCTATAAAAAACAGATACAAGTGGAAGATCGCTGGGCGATTGTGGCTTTTGTACGTGCGTTGCAGCGCAGCCAGAATGCCACGGCCGAAGATGTTCCCGAAGAAATTCTGAAAGACCTTAATTAAGAGACGGTGCTCATGAAATACGACAGTTCAACTTACACTTTATCGGATAAAGGCTCTGCCGGGAAGATTGCGCTTATTGTTGGTGTGGTGATGCTGCTTATCAGCGCGGCCGGTTACTTCACCAATTCAAAGCACTTTTTCCATTCGTACCTGCTGGGCTACATGTTCTGGCTTACGCTGGCCTGGGGCGGACTCTTTTTTACGATGGTTAATCACCTGTTTGGCTCGGAATGGAACATCGTGTTGCGCCGCATAAGCGAAGCCACCATGCAGAGTTTTCCCATTCTGGCCATCCTGTTTATCCCGATCCTGTTTGGTATGCACGATTTATTCCACTGGACTCATCCCGAAGAAGTTGCCAAAGATCCGATTCTGGCCTGGAAACAGGGCTATCTGAATGTGCCTTTCTTTATTGTACGGGCTGTAATCTATTTTGCCGCCTGGATCATCCTGAGCCGTGTACTTTACCGTCTTTCCCTGAAGCAGGATAAAGAACCGGATGAGCGGCTGATTGTAAAGATGCGCCAGATCAGCGCGCCGGGTACTGTCATTTTTGCGCTGACCATTACCTTCGCATCTTTTGACTGGCTGATGTCGCTGGATCCGCACTGGTTCTCGACGATTTTTGGCGTTTACCTGTTTAGCGGATCATTGCTCGCCATTATCGTTTTCTCGGTGATGGTTTCCTTCTGGCTGCGCAAAAAAGGCGTTCTGACCAACGCGATTAGCGTTGAGCACTACCACGATCTGGCCAAAATGATTTTTGCCTTTCTTGTTTTCTGGGGCTACATGCAGTTTTCACAGTACTTCCTGATCTGGTATGCCAACATTCCGGAAGAAACAGTCTGGTACTACCACCGCTGGACGGGCAACTGGAAAATCATAACCATGACGCTAGTTTTCGGCCATTTTGCGCTTCCGTTTATAGCACTCTCTTTCCGCGCGGCAAAGCGTAATCTTACCTGGCTGACGGTTGTTGCCGCCTGGGTGTTTGTTATGCACTTTATTGACCTGTATTGGCTGGTATTTCCCTATTTCATGCCGCACAGTTTCCATTTGAGCTGGATGGATATTACACTGTTGCTGGGCATAGGCGGTTTGTTTTTCTGGAACTTCTGGAATACGTTTACGGCGCACCCGCTGGTGCCGGTCAGCGACCGTCGTCTGGAATTCTCTCTGAATTTTAAAAATATTTAAGGGTTTCACGCATGTCGGAACATATCGGATACGAGAAGCGGGATGTGAATACCCGCGTAATTGTTTTAGTTTCAATTATATCGATTGTTTTTGTGGCAGTTGTTCTGGTTATTCTGAATGACTACTACACGTTTTCAAAAGAAAAGGCGCTTTATGAGCGGGTGTACAATGTTGAGTCCAATCAACTGCGAGAGATACGCGCTGCTGAGCAGCAAAAGCTGAATAATTACGAAGTTTTGGATGCCGAAAAAGGCGTTTACCGTATCCCGCTGGAGCGTGCCATGGAATTATATGTTCAGGAGAATGCCCGATAAATTATGCGTTTTAGTGCATTTATACTTTTTTTAGTACCCCTTCTGCTTTTTGGCCAGGTTGCAAAAGAGAACGATCCGCAGCTTAGCCGGATAAACGTTTCCGAGCATTTGGGTGAGTACGTTCCCGGAAAAACGGTTCTTTACAACGAGCAGGGCGAGAAAGTTCTGTTGGAAGACTATTTCAATCAGGATACGCCGGTAATTTTTGTGTTTGCCTATTACGAATGCCCGATGCTTTGCACCCTGGTCTTAAACGGCCTGAGTGATGCGATCAATGCAATGAACTGGCCGGCGGGTGAACGCTACAGCATCGTTACCGTCTCGATAGATTCCGCTGAGACGCCGGCTTTGGCGCGGCAGAAAAAGGAGACTTATACGGGCAGCGTTTCCGATACGACCCTGCGGGATCGCTGGCATTTTCTTACGGCGGATCAGCCCAGCATAGATTCACTGACGACGGCAATGGGTTTTGAATACTTTTACGACGAAGAACGTGATGAATTTGCCCATCCGGCGGTGCTTTTTATTCTGACGCCGGAAGGAAAGATTGCCCGACACCTCTATGGCATTCAATATACTCCGAATGATGTCAAACTGGGCTTGTTGGAAGCATCGGACGGAAAAGTGGGCAATACTTTTGAACGCATTCTGCTCTATTGCTACCATTACGATGCCAATGCCAACAGCTACGTGTTGTTTGCCGGCAATGTAATGCGTCTCGGCGGCGTGCTTACCATTGCGGTGCTTGGTCTTTTCCTGGGTACGCTTTGGATAAAAGAAAAACGAAAAAAACAAAAAAGTTTAAAGGAATACGTGTAAATGGATCCGAACGGAACATTATTTTTACCGGGCGCCAACTCTACGATCGCTTCCGAAGTAGATGCGTTGTTCAACTTTATTCTGTACCTGTCCATTTTCTTTTTTATTCTGGTGACGGGTGGTAGCTTTTATTTTGCCTGGCGCTACCGGGCTAAAAAGGCGGCGCAGACGCCCTATACGGCTAACATTTCGCACAACACCAAGCTTGAAATTTTCTGGACGGTGATCCCTACGATTTTGGTGTTCATCATATTTGTTTGGGGATTCCAGACATTTCTTAAAATGAATGTGCCGCCGGGCGATGCCATTGAGATTAAAGTCACGGGCCAAAAATGGTTCTGGTCTTTTAATTATCCGGATGGGGCGACCTCCACAAATGAGCTGGTGGTGCCGGTCAATCAACCGGTTAAATTGCTCATGTCATCCCAGGATGTCATTCACAGTTTTTTTGTACCTAATTTCCGTATTAAGATGGATGTATTGCCAAACCGCTATTCGCAAACCTGGTTCGAAGCGACACAGGAAGGTACCTACGATCTTTTCTGTACAGAGTATTGCGGCAAAAGCCACTCCGACATGATTGGCAAAGTGCGTGTTGTTACCGACCAGGCCTATAATGACTGGTTGGCGGACAACGCTGTCGGCGGTGAAGGACTGGCGCCGGAAGAGTGGGGCGAGAAGCTTTACACAAGCAAAGCCTGTGTAACCTGCCACTCCATCGACGGCTCGCCTAACGTGGGCCCGACGTTTAAAGGCATTTTCGGCCGCCAGGAAAATATGACGGACGGATCGTCTATTACGGTTGATGAAAATTATATCCGCAAGTCAATCCTTGAGCCGCAGGCACAGATTGTTGAAGGTTATCAGCCCGTTATGCCGACGTATCAGGGCGTTATGACAAATGATGAAATTGACGCCATTATCGCTTACCTGAAAACACTTAAATAGTGAGAGAAAAGTATGAGTATTAGTACCACCGTAAACTACCTTAATCAGGATAAAGGTCTTAAGTCCTGGCTGTTTACGCTGGATCACAAACGTATCGGCGTGTTGTACTTTTTCGGTATCATGCTGTCGTTTTTGGTTGGCGGCGTATTGGCTCTGCTGATTCGCATGGAGCTTTTTACACCCGGCGCCGATTTCATGAGTGCCGATACCTACAATCAGTTTTTTACCCTGCACGGGGCCATTATGATCTTCCTGTTCATAATCCCCTCAATTCCCGCGGCTTTGGGTAACTTTACGCTGCCGCTGATGATCGGCGCAAAAGACGTGGCCTTTCCGCGGCTTAACCTGGCCAGTTGGTACATATATGTGCTGGGCGCCGTCTTTGCCGTTTATTCGATTGTGAACGGTGGCGTGGATACGGGCTGGACCTTTTACACACCCTACAGCAGTCAGGCCTCCGGTGCCGTCATCTCCATGACCATGGCCATATTTATCCTGGGCTTCTCTTCCATCTTTACCGGGATAAATTTCATTGTAACCATCCACAAACTGCGCGCGCCCGGAATGACCTGGTTCAAGATGCCGCTGTTTGTATGGGCACTTTACGCCACGGCTGTAATTCAGGTTCTGGCAACGCCGGTAATCGGTATTACGCTTGTATTACTTGCCCTGGAAAAAGCCTTTGGTATTGGTATTTTCGATCCGGCCATGGGTGGTGACCCGGTGCTTTTCCAGCACTTTTTCTGGTTCTACTCGCACCCCGCCGTTTATATCATGATCCTGCCGGGTATGGGTATCATCAGCGAACTGATTGCTACATTTTCCAAGAAAAAAATCTTTGGCTACAAATTGATCGCTTATTCCAGTCTGGGCATCGCCCTGGTAAGTTTTCTCGTGTGGGGCCACCACATGTTTACAAGTGGACAGTCCGAACTGGCAGCGATGATCTTCTCTTTCCTGACCTTCCTGGTCGGTATCCCCTCGGGAATTAAAATGTTTAACTGGATGGCCACGCTCTATAAAGGGCATGTCACGTTCCAGACGCCTATGCTGTACGCGCTTAGCTTTATGTTCCTCTTCGCCATTGGCGGCTTTACCGGCATATTTTTAGGCGCGTTATCGGTGGATATTCATCTGCATGACACCTATTTTGTTGTGGCGCACTTCCACTATGTTATGATGGGCGGAACGGTTATGGCGCTGTTGGGAGGTATTCACTTCTGGTGGCCAAAAATATGGGGCCGCATGTACAACGAACTTTGGGGCGCCATCTCGGCTATACTGATCTTTATTGGCTTCAATGTCACTTTCTTTACTCAGTTTATCATGGGCTCTCAGGGTATGCCGCGGCGTTATTTCAATTACCTGGATCAGTTCCAGCCGCTGCACGCTTTCAGCTCTTACGGCTCCTGGATTTTGGGCCTTGGTTTTCTGATCATGATGGTTTACCTGACGCACTCACTGTTCAAAGGAAAGCGTGCAGGTAAAAACCCGTGGGGCGCATTAACCCTGGAATGGCAGACCGATTCGCCGCCGGATAAGCACAACTTTGAAGGTCAGCCCGAAATGGATCACGATCCGTACGATTACGATCGCATTAAAGTTGTGGATGATAAATATGTCTGGAAAGAAGGCTATCATCCCGAGCATATTGAAACGAAATAAAAGATTGAAAATCAGCGCGAGGTATAATGGAACACGCAGAATCGCATCCTAAATTTTTGCAGCATCATTTTGCCGACCCCGAGCAGCAGGCGGAATCGTCCAAGCTGGGGATGTGGCTCTTTTTGTTGACCGAAATTTTACTTTTTGGCGGCCTGTTTACGGCCTATGCCATTTTCCGGGCCTGGTTTCCCGATATGTTTTACAACGCCCACCTGGCACTTGATGTAGAGCTTGGAACGCTGAATACCGTGGTCCTGATTACAAGTTCGGTGACGATCGCGCTGGCCATACGTTCGGTTCAGCTTGCCAAAAACAAGCAGGCCATCTGGCTTATGGCGGCCACACTCTTGCTGGCTGCCGCGTTCCTGGTGGTTAAATATTTTGAGTACACGCATAAAATACACCTGGGTCAGTTGCCCGGAGAATATTACACCTATACCGGACTGGAAGGCACCAATCCGCACGTCTTTTTCAGTATCTATTTTGCCATGACCGGGCTGCATGGTATCCATGTTGTTATTGGTATGATTGTTATCGGCTGGGTGATGATCCGTACGATCAAAGGACACTTTTCACCGGAATATTACACGCCGGTGGAGCTGTCGGGTTTGTACTGGCACCTGGTTGACCTGATCTGGATTTACCTGTTCCCGTTACTTTATCTAATAGGTTAGAGGAAAGATATGTCTGAACATAAACATCACATACTACCATTAAAAGTTTATCTGGGCGTAGGTGCTGCCCTGCTTGTGCTGACCGCCATTACGGTTTGGGTCTCATTCTTTCATTTTGGCGCTTTTAACCTTGTTGTGGCTATGCTGGTAGCAACAATTAAAGGCTCGCTGGTGGCACTCTATTTTATGCACCTGAAATATGACAACAAGTTTTACCTTACGATTTTTGTTCTGTCACTGGTCTTTTTGTCCGTCTTCATCGGCTTAACCATGTTCGATACGTTGCGGCGTGGCGAACTTAGCCGCGAAGAGGCGGGCTCGATAAATGAAAATGCCCGTATTTACGATCAATCATCCCCGGCGCCGACACAAGGAAATTAGTTAAATTTTGAAATAACACCCCGTTATGGGGTGTTTTTTTTATAATGAAACGCTTTTGGAAGATGGCCTTTGCGGCCACATCTGCTACCTACTTTTTGATTTTTATCGGCGGGCTTGTACGCGTAAGCGGCGCAGGGCTTGGTTGTCCGGACTGGCCCAAGTGCTTTGGCCGCTGGATCCCGCCCACATCCGTAGAGCAGTTACCACCTGACTTCGATCCCAATCTTTTTAATTTTACCCTGGCCTGGATAGAGTATGGCAACCGCCTGGTGGGCGTTTTTGTCGGCATGCTTATTTTGGCGACAGCGGTAATGGCCGTCCTGCGCATGCGGAACTATCCATCAATTGTTGTCTCTTCGGTGCTGGCGTTGTTCATGGTGGCATTTCAGGGCTGGCAGGGCAGTGTGGTGGTAAGCTCGGCGCTGGCGCCTTACATGATCACGGTGCATCTTGTTTTGGCCCTGCTGATCTTCTCGCTTTTATTGTGGATCACGCAACGCAGCTATTTTGTTTATAAAGGCTACACCAAAAGCAACATACATACTAATATTAAATGGCTGGCCGCCGTGCTGATTGCCTTTCTGGCACTGCAAATTATTACCGGAACACAAATACGCAGCGAACTCAAAATGCTCGTAGACCGCAGCCCTTTGATGGAAGTTTCCATGCTTGTGCAACGTTTGGGAGTTACCTTTAATGTGCACGCCGTCCTCGGTTTCCTGATCAGCCTGGCTGTGATCGTCTTCGCCTTCTGGGCTTTGCGCAAAATGGATCACGTGCCCGGCTGGTTGTTTATAGTGGCTTTGTCGGCCTCATTTGGACAGATTGTTCTGGGCGTGATTATGTCATCCGTGGCACTGGCGCCATTGATACAGGTGCTACACCTTTGGATATCAACATTTATTCTGTCAACAGTTTTAATAATTTTTAACGCAACAGGATTTACAAAAAATGAAGAAGTTTAAGATACTTGTCCCGCTGGCCGCACTGCTTATTTTGGTTATTTATGGTGGCTGGCGCATTATTAACCTGGCTCAGGATTCCAGCCAGGACATCCCTCGGCTATATGAAGTGCCGCAGTTTGCATTCTCCAATTTCGACGGTACAACTGTCTCGCGTGACAGCCTTTTGGGAAACATAACCATCGTGGATTTTATCTTTACCAATTGTCCCGGCATTTGCCCGATGATGACGCGACGCATGTCCGAATTTTATGAGCACTACGAGGAGCATCCGCAGGTGCGTTTTTTAAGTGTCAGTATCGATCCGGCACGCGATTCGCTGGCGGCGCTGGAAGCCTACGCTGAAGAATACGGTATTTATGACAGGCGCTGGAAATTCGTTCGCAACGATTCGACGGAAACGCAGCAGCTTTACGAGCAGGGCTTTAAGCTGGGCGGCGATTTGCCTTACGGGCATAGCCTAAAATTTGTACTGGTGGATCGTGACGGCTTCATCCGCGGCTACTACAGCAGCGACGACGATATCAGCCTCAGTGTTTTAAAAACCCATATCAATGCGCTTCTCAGGCAAAGCTCATGAGCGTGACCGATCTTTCCTCGCTCAATGCCATTCTAAATGGAATAGCGACTGTTTTTTTAGTCCTTGGTTTTATCCAGATTAAAAAAGGCAATCGTGAAAAACATAAAAAGTTCATGATTGCCGCATTGCTAACATCGGCCCTGTTTCTTACCAGTTATCTTATTTACCATTACTACGTTGGATCGGTGCCATATCCCCATTATGACTGGACCAGGCCTGTTTACTTCATTATTCTCGTCCCGCATATTATTCTGGCCGGTATTATGACGCCTTTTATTATCATTGCTGTGGCCTTTGCCCTGCGTGAAAAATTTGATAAGCACCGTAAAATCGTGCGCTGGGTATGGCCTGTTTGGATGTATGTCTCCGTAACAGGTGTGATCATATACCTCATGCTTTATCGTTTATGATTGTTATCTTTCTTCTGACTTTATCATTTCCGAATCTGCTCAAAAGATTTCGCACCTTAAATCAGCATATGCTAACTTTGGGTGGTTTAATAACATATAAAAGCCTGCCATGTATAAATCTCTGATCCGCCCGATCTTTTTTCGCTTTGATCCCGAACGGGTGCACAATGTTGTTATGAAGATGATGGATTGGAGCAAACCGGCACTGGCCGCCCTAGCGGCCCAAAGTGACTCCGCTTTAAGCAAAAACATAATGGGAATCGATTTTCCCAATCCCGTTGGCCTGGCGGCCGGTTTTGACAAAAACGCGGCCCATATCGACGCTTTTGCCGCGCTGGGATTTGGCTTTATTGAGATTGGAACGGTAACACCCCGCCCGCAGCCGGGCAATCCGCGGCCAAGACTTTTCCGCCTGCCGCGGGACCGCGCCATCATCAACCGCATGGGCTTTAATAATGCCGGTGTTGATGCGGTAGTAAAAAATATTTGCGCGCGCAAAAGTGCTGTGATTATCGGTGGGAATATCGGCAAAAACAAAACCACACCCAATGAAAAAGCCGTGGATGATTACCTGGTTTGCCTGGACCGGCTGCACGATTATGTGGATTATTTTGTAGTCAACGTCAGCTCCCCCAATACGCCCGGTCTGCGCGAATTGCAGGACAAGGAACCGCTCAAAAAGCTGCTGTCTACCCTTCAGGATCGCAATGCGTCAAAAACGCGCCGCAAGCCGCTTCTGCTAAAAATTGCTCCGGACCTGAATGAAGCGCAGCTTGATGACATTGTGGCTATTGCCGGTGAAGTCAAACTGGACGGAATTGTGGCCACCAATACAACGGTTTCCCGTGACGCCTTGTTTAGCTCTCAACAAAAAGTGCAGGCCATTGGCGCCGGTGGCCTGAGTGGCGCTCCGCTAAAAAAACACGCCAACGAGATTGTACGTCAACTCAGAAAAAACCTCCCCAACGGTTTCCCGCTCATCGGGGCAGGCGGTATTATGGACGCCGCGGATGCTTTGCAAAAGATAAATGGCGGGGCCGATCTCATCCAGATTTACACGGGACTTATTTATGACGGGCCCATGCTTGTAAAGCGCATTAAACGGCAGATGCTTAAGGCCGACCGATGAATATCTGGGTAGATGCCGATGCCTGTCCGGTTGTTATAAAAAATATTCTGTTTAAGGCGGCAAATCGCATAAACGGCCGCATGACATTTGTTGCCAACCAACCCATGCATACGCCAAAAGCAGAAAATATCCGCTTTGTTCTGGTGCGCCCGGGAATGGACGTGGCGGATAACGAAATCGCGCGAGCCATGGAAAAAGGCGATCTGGTTATTACCGCTGATATTCCTTTGGCAGCCGAAGTCATCGCAAAGGGCGGACACGCCCTGAGCCCCAGGGGAGAATTTTTTGAGGCCGATTCCATCAGGGAGCGCCTGAGCATTCGGGATTTTATGGAGTCCTTGCGGGCCGGAGGTGTGGAGACAGGTGGCCCCGCCGCCATGCAAAAAAGCGATCGCAAGAAATTCGCCGATCAGTTGGATAAATTTCTAGCCAATACGGACCGGCGCCGCTAAAGACATCTGCAAACGCGGACGGCTGGCAAACAACCTTTTTGAAAGTATCTCCCTTGAAATAGGATGGAATAAGCTTCCAATGTCCGGGTGTTAAATGGCTTATAAAATCCCTCTTATATTTGCGACGGAAAACGTATTTCATTACTATTTTATCGATTTGTTCACAGGATTAATTCTTCGGCCTTCGAATATCAGCAATATTTTCATTGAGTCTAGTCTGTAAAAACAGAGAGGCAGTTATGATTAACAGAGCAGATGTATTTTTTCTTTTTGCGGCAGCGGTTGCCTTTATTTTTACAAATTATCTCTTTTTTACGGGAGATATCAAAACCGCTTTTTTTGTTATGACGTGGGTACCCTCCAATCTCATTCTCGCGGTCTACTTTAAGAGACTGCGTTCGGAACAATAAAAAGAGGGGAAAACAATGAGTCAGACAACTGTATTATTATTCGGATTGATAAGCTTCATTTTTCTGGTGGGCGGTATTAGCTTTACCCTGCGTGAAGTGCGCCTAAAGCATTTCCGCAAATCGGATTACTTTTTTCTCGCCGCTGCCATCATTTCCTTTATTTTTGCCAATTATCTGTGGTTTTTTGTGAATAAAGAGTTCGGAACGTTTGTGGGTATCTGGGTACCTTCCAATCTCGCCCTGGGTTTGTATTTCCGGATGATGAGTTCCCGGTCCAAAAAGCATCAACGGTAAACAGGAAAACTATCAGGACAACTGGAGGATAGCATGGACCAAAGCACCATTTTAATAGTAGGTATTTTCGTATTTTTACTGCTGGCGATCGGCGCCGCCTTAACCATCGATGAATTCAGAAAGATGGAAGAACATCCGGAAGATTATGTGCGCCCGGAAGATCGTGATGATGAAGAAAACAAGCCCAAAACGTGACTACGGGTTTAGGTAAAATGCTTTCAGGTTCGAAAACAGCAATCGACCGCTGCCTTTTTTTTCAGGATCCCTCTCCACAAGATAGATTCTTGTAAGCTTCAACGGCCAGTCCAGCGTAGCTGTAATGTTACGCCAGTGCGGCTGAATTTCTCCATGGCTTAGCATAAGTTCCCGCCAGCCTTCCCATGTAACGCCGCTTTCCGCCGTCCAGTTGGCGATAAAAGTCTCGCCGTCGGCATCTTCAAACTCGCTGCGCAGCCAATGGCCGCGACCATCCCCATATACATTCATGAACAATCGCTTTACCACACCCGGCAGCTCAAAAGCGCATTCCAGGTAAAGCGCGCTTGTGCCACCGCCTGTAAGCGCGTACTCAAGGGACAGCGCCTCCCTGCCATTTACCGCATCCGGCAAAAGCCGCTTACTTTCCACATATAGGCCGCCGCTGCTGTAGTTTGATGTGTCCGCAAAACCCGCAATCTGCTGTGCCAAAGGCTCGGTGATTTTCACATTAAGTTTGGCACTCAGACCCTGATAATGTGCAGAAAGGTTCGTCCGGCCGGCTTGCGCCGCCGTTAATGTATCGCCGGAAACAGTTAATAAATCGGTTTCTTTTTTGAATGTAATCCGGGCAGCGTCAAGTTTGTAGACATTTCCTTTTTTATCCGTAGCGAAAAGCTGCAGCGGCTGTTGCTCCCCCGGCATAAGGCGCATGGCCGGTTTTGCGAAATAGAGACTGTCCGGTTTCAGCACTTCAACATACATGGAATCCCGGAGACGGGCAGTTTCAACGTAAATCCAGCCTTCGGCTTCCTGCGCCACCGACCGGAATGTGCCGTAGGTGTCGATTTTTCCTGCTTCACTGCCGGAAACGTTCCAGGTTATTTCGTGCGGTACAACCGGGTTGTAGTAGCGGTCCCGCGCGTGATAATTCAATACCGTTTCGGAAGCAGTTAAAACCACCAGCGAATCCGCCATTAGATCGATTTCTACCGGCGCGCTTTGCGGTGCTTTGCTGATGACCATCAGGCTGTTGGAAACGGGACGTTCCCCGGTCGCGTCGGAGGGGCGGTTGGCCACATTATCGCCGATGACCATGGTTGTGGAACCGCCGCCATCGAGATTCATGCCCTGCCAGATGCCCCACTTCAGCATATAGCCGGCCAGCTCATACAGCGACATGCCTACGCTGTAACCGGGCTGACGGCCATCCACGGCAAACAAGAACAGCGTAGTTGAGTCGGCCGAAAACCCCAGCGCCGTGCGCGGGTGCCGGGCCGTTGCGAAACTGTCACCGATGCTTTCCACTTTGTTTTCTACGCTTACCTGCCCGTCGCGCACAATCCGGGGGCCTCCGCCGATGGCGTGAATGACACGGTATGAATAGGGGAATTCCAGCACTTCTATATGCGGGTCTTCATTTTCGTCCAGGAAAAACACGGATCGTCCTGTTGGCTTTGAGAGTATGTTACCGTTTTGCACGTGGATACCCGTAGGGCTGCCGTCGGCTTCATAGAAATCGCCATTTATAGCCGCCACAACGCGGATGGAGTCGTTGTCTGCTTCAGCCATCTGTTCACTTACGGGCAAGCGGCCGTTTAGCTCACCATGTGCTTTATGCGCGATTACGTCGATCCAGCGCTCGCTTAAATCTACTTTCGTGATGTAGATGTGCCACGGTCCTTCGGCCCTGTAATCATGGTAAAAAACCACGCCCGGACCAATCTTGGAACTGTCCGGGGCAGCGCCGGGCAATAATTTGACAACCAGGAACAATGTTATGAAAACGGAATAGAGTGTTCGCATAAGGCTTTCTTTTCAGATAGTGCAGTGTTTAGTGATGGATCAAAGATAATCAGAATGACAAAGATTATCTGCAAAAAATAGTCCCGGCTGCATACCGGATAAAGATGAAAAATAGCTGAAAGAATTGTATAATTAAACATTGTTCGTTTTTACTTATGGATGATCACATGCCGCGAGATCTGGTTGAAATAGTGCGCGATGCAGGCGTTGTCGGTGCCGGAGGCGCCGGTTTCCCGACCTGGAAAAAAATCGATGTAAAAGTAGATACCGTGATTGCCAACGGCGCCGAGTGCGAGCCGCTGCTCTTCAAAGACGTGACGTTGATGGAGCGCTATCCCCGTGAAATTGTGGCCGGTATGCGCGCTGTTATGAAACATACGGGCGCCGGCAAGGGGCTGTTTGCCATTAAGGGCAAAAACAAAACGGCCGTAGCCGCCGTGCGCGAACACCTGCCTGATGATATCCGCCTGTTTGAAATGGAAGATGTCTATCCCGCCGGTGATGAGTACGAAGTAGTCTTTCACGGCACGGGAAAACGGATTCCCGCCGGTGGTTACCCGCATGAGATCGGCATCGTGGTGCAGAACGTGGAAACCTTCTACAACATACACCAGGCCACGCTGGGCAGACCCGTTCTGAACAGCATGATATCGGCCCATGGCGCGGTGAAGCAGCCGATCGTAGGGTGGTTTCCCGTAGGGACGCCGTACAAAGACGTACTTGCGGAAGCGGGCGGCGCCACAATTGATGATTATGTGTTGCTGGATGGCGGCCCGATGATGGGCAAAGTAGTGGATGATCTGAATACGCCCGTTACCCGCACTTCCGCCGGCTTTATCGTGGTCCCGCGTGAGTCGCATGTTGCCGTGCGCAAGTCGCAGCCGGAAAAAGCCTACCGCCGGGTGGGCAAGTCCGTGTGCGATCAGTGCAGCTTGTGTACCGAAATGTGCCCGCGCTACCTGATGGGTTATCCGATCAAGCCGCACCTGGTAATGCGCTCGCTGCTTACCACCGGTGAGATGAGTAAAACACTGACGCACTGGGCACAGGCCTGCTGCGAGTGCAATATCTGTTCGCTGTGGGCCTGCCCGGAAGAGCTGGATCCGCGAAATATCTGCGCCACCACAAAGCGCGATCTGCGCAATGAAGATCGCTGGCTTTCCCCGCAGCAACTGCAGGAACTGACCACTGAGCCGCATCCGCTGAAAGATTACCGCAATGTACCAACGGCCCGGCTGGCGCAGCGTTTGGGGCTGAATGTCTACAAGGGCAGGGCGCTTGTCCTGGAAGAACCGTTCAAACCGTCGCGGGTGGAAATACCATTAAGGCAGCATATCGGCGCACTGCCGCAGGTTGTAGTTAACAAAGGAGATAAAGTAAGGCGCGGAGATGTCATTGCGCGTCCGGCCAACGGAGCTTTTAGCATAACCCTGCACGCCAGCATCGACGGCACAGTGCAGGCCACAGGCGAATCGATTTTGATTGAAACGTGATTCCCTGTTAAAAGGCATGGAAAGAGCAATGTTGTTGCAACAAGCAGCTTTATTGTTATTCCCACGAAAGTGGGAATCCATTGCGCCTTTGGTAAAGGAATACGAGTTTTATGAATAAAGCATCTCATCCTGGATTCCCGCCTGCGCGGGAATGACAATTCTGTAGATCCTTCTTTTATACGCCAAAACAAAATTGAATAAATGAGATAGCAAAAACTTTACAGGATATTTAAAAAATGATAACAGCCATAGGAATGATCGAATTAACCAGTATTGCCAAAGGATTTGAGGTGGCCGATACGCTGCTGAAGACAGCAGAAGTTCAGATTTTAACAAACCGCACCATTTGTCCGGGCAAGTTTATGGTAATGATTGCCGGAGACATTGATGCCGTAAAAAGCAGTATGGCGGCGGGTCTGGAAATAGCGGGCGAAACCGGCGTTGATGATCTGATCATTCCCAATGTGCATCCCGACGTTTTCCCGGCCATCAGCGGCACCCGCGTTATTGAGGAGACGGGTGCACTCGGCATAATTGAGACATTCTCGGTGGCATCGATCATCGAAGCGGCCGACGCGGCGGTGAAAGCAGCCAACGTACAGCTTATGGAGATCCACCTGGCCATGGCCATTGGCGGTAAAGGCTATCTGACGCTCACCGGTGATGTGGCAGCCGTTACTGCGGCGGTTGAAGCGGGAGCGGATTACATCAAAAGCAAAGGACTGCTGGTGAGCAAAGTAGTTATCCCAAGCCCACGCAAAGAAATCCTTGGCGATAAGATTTAATGACTTCAAACGTCAAAAAATACCTTTTCCGGATGACGGCCTTACTGTTGCCGTTTTTGGTTCTGGCGGCTGTGGAAACTATTCTGCGCTTGTCAGATGCCTTCACGCCGGTAGCGCTGTTTTTGCCCGCAACGCAAAACGGCGTCGCCCACTACCAGGTTAATCCTGACGCCGCTCAGCGCTATTTCAGCGCCTCAGACGCCAGCATGCCGCGGCTCTATCCGCAAACATTCCCCGTTAAAAAATCACGCAATACCATACGCATTGTTTGCCTGGGCGGCTCCACCACGGCCGGATTTCCTTTTGAGTATAACGCCACTTTTCCGGAGCAGCTGCGCTTTCTTTTGCAAGACTTGCATCCGGGTTTTGATTTTGAGGTGATCAACCTGGGGCTATCGGCGGTAAACAGTTTCACCGTCTGGGACTGGGCGGAAGAGATTGCTGAAAAGGCCAATCCCGACATCGTGCTGATCTACATGGGGCACAATGAATTTTATGGCGCTTACGGCAGCGCATCTTCCATTGCCGGCGGCAGCTTTCCATGGCTTACAAGGCTGGTTTTAAAGGCCAAAAGCTGGCACCTCGTTAATATGTTCGATCGTATTCTTGGCGGCGGCGAAAAACGCGGCCCTGAAGGAGATATGACCCTGATGGAGCAGGTGATTGCCGATGCCAGTATTCCCTTCGGTTCGGATATTTTTCACAGAACGCATTCCGCCTACCGCGATAATCTGCAGGACATCATTGATGTTTTTAAGGAGAACAACAGCCGGATTGTTATTTCCACGCTCGTCAGCAATATGCTGGATCAGCGGCCCTTTGACGGAAGCTGGTTTAACGGCGGCGACAGTATCAGTGCTTTTGACTTGTGGCTGCAGGGCAGGGAACTGGCTTTCCAGGGAGATGTGGCTGCTTCGCGGAGCTTTTTGGAGCAAGCCAGGGATTACGATCTGGTGCGCTTTCGGGCAGCCGGAGAGTTAAATGAGATAGTGAAAGAACTGGCTTTGGCCAATGCGCTGCCCGTTGTGGCAATGGACAGCGTTTTTTCAGCTGAAAGCCGTGTTGGTGTAGCAGGTGATGATCTTTTCTGCGATCATTTACACCCTAATATTCATGGTTATTATTTGATGGCGCGCGCCTTTTATGAAAAGATACACCGGTACCAATGGATCAGCGCATCGGCAGACACGCGCGCCGTACTCGATTCCGCCTTGTACGTCACACCCGTCGATCATGAAATCGGTTTGCTGCGTGTTCACCGCCTGAAGCAGCGTCCACCTTTCCGGCCGGCCGGCAGCAAGCCCCGTGCCTATCAACCTTACGCCGATTCACTGGCAGCTGAAGAAGCACGCCGCTTTATTTTTGAACATCACAACTGGGTTAAGAGCCACTATTTTATGGCAGATGCCTATGCCGCGAGAGGCGCTGAAGCGCTGGCCTGTGCCGAATACCAAGCGGTAAGCCGGGTTTATGATGACAGGATTGAGCCATTGCGCAAGCTGCTCGACTGCTACCGGGAAGAGGAAAACTGGAGCCGGGTGGAACAAACCGCCTCGCGCATGCTCGATTTAACACCGGACCAGGGCCTGATTTTTCAGGATATGGCTGTAGCCCAATGGAACAGAGGCAAATTTGTGGACGCTGTTAACACCATCCAAAAAGCAATCGTTGCTCCGGAGATGACGCAAAAGCAGCGTGGCCGGGCCAAATATATCCTGGCGCAGTTTCTGTTTAGCATGCGCCGCACACAGGACGCGCAAAACGTTCTGCAGGACGCGTTAAAGGACGATCCTGGGTTGAGGTGATGGTGCGTTAAGGTGTTTATGTGTTAGGGTGTTAAGGTAGGTGTAGAGACGCACGGCCGTGCGTCTCTACAGCATTAAAAACAGATATATTACTTCAACAATTCAATTGTCTAATCCCCCATTCCGTCATCCTGCAGGTAGGTACTGTTAAGCAAATCGTTTTCGGCCATTTCGTGGGCTACGATCAGATCAAGGACTTCGTTGAGCTTGTCGCGGACATAGTCCACTTTAAGGTCCTTTGCGTTCTCAGCCGCTTTCAGTTCTTTCAGAATATTGCTCATTTCTTCGTTGATTGCTTCATGCTCCGTTTTTAGCTGTGAAACGGCGTGCCATTTTTGCGGCGCTTTGTCCAGCACATCTTTCATAAAACCGCCTTCTTCTTCCAGGTCAAAATGTTTCTGCAGGTCGCTCTCGAAATCGCGCAGCAGCATTAGCAGCTCCAGCTTCCATTCGGCAAAAGCCTCCTGCGCGGGGGATGTGGCGATCATCTCGCGCAACTTGTCCATTTCTGTTTTAATGGCTTCATGCTCATCATGAATGGCCTGCGCGATTTTCTTATCTACCTTATTCATAGTTCCCTTCCTCCTGGCTTTTATATTACCAAGGGTTGCAGAGTTGCTTGAATTAGTGGGCCGACGGACCCACCCCTAACCCCTCCCTGGAGGGGAATTGCATAGTCACCGGCTTTTAGATTATCATGAACACCTTAACACATCCTCTATTGTCCGCCGAGACCGGCAAAGCCCATAAAGGCCATACTCAAGATTCCGGCCACCATCAGTGTAAGCGCCGCGCCCTTTACGGCATCGGGAATTTGGGCCAGTTGCAGCTCTTCACGGATGCCGGCCATCAGTACCAGTGCCAGCGTAAAACCGGCCCCCGCGCCGAGGGCAAAGACAATCGACTGAAAAAAGTCGTAGCCACGGTTGGTTTGAAACAGGGCTAGCCCCAGGATGGCGCAATTTGTCGTGATCAGCGGGAGAAAAATCCCCAAAGCACGGAACAGCGCGGGACTCACTTTCTTGATAACCATTTCCACGAGCTGTACCGTGGAGGCAATCACCACGATATACGAGATGAGCTGCAGATACTCGGCCTCAATGGCCACCAGAACATGGTGGATGCCGAAGGCGCAAAGGGAAGCGACAACCATCACGAAAGAAACAGCCATGCCCATACGTGCCGCGGTGGCGAGTTTGCCGGAAACACCGAGAAAAGGACAAATACCCAAAAAGGCGCTGAGCACAAAGTTGTTAATCAGCGCGGCATTTAGAAAAATAAACCAGAGTTGTTCCGTAACCATGCTTACTCCATTTCCTGCCACAACGGCTTTTCTTCAACGGCTTTGCGCTGGCGCTCCTTACGGTTTTTGATAGCGCTGAACCACATCAGGTAGGCACCCAGAACAAAGAAAGCGCCACCCGGCAAAATCATAATGGTTAGCGGCTCGAAACTGGGACCGAACAAATCGACGCCGGCGAAACTGCCGCTACCCAATACCTCGCGCACGATGCCCAGGCACAGCACGGCGAAGGTAAATCCGGTGCCCATGCCCAGCGCATCCAGGATTGATTTGCCGAGCGTATTTTTGCTGGCGAATGCTTCCGCGCGTCCCAGGATCATGCAGTTTACCACGATCAGTGCGATAAAGGCGCCAAGGCTTTTGTGAACTTCCAGGCTGACCGCTTTGATCGTGTAATCGGCCACGGTCACAAAGGTGGCGATAATCAGAATATAGGTGGCGATGCGTACCTGCTTGGGGATTACCTTGCGAAGCGAGGAAACAAGGATGTTGGACATCAGCAAAACGAAAGTGGTGGCGATGCCCATCACCAGCGCGTTAATTACCGAGTTGGTTACCGCCAGCACGGGGCACATGCCCAGCAGCATTACGAAGACGGGATTGTCTTTCCAGAGACCCTTTACAAAGGTCTCCATATCAGGATTGATCTTGGCTTCTTTCATTAGTTTGTCGCAATGTTTCGAGATTGTTGTTTAGGATGGGCAGAGCCTCTTCCGCGCTTTGGCCGATCATTTTGGCGATGGCGCGGGATGAAATGGTGGCCCCGGTGATGGCGCTGATCTGCGAGTCATCGGTTTTGTTTCCCTTTACCATCACGATGGGCTGTATCAGTCCCGTACCCTGCTCATTCAGGCGGGCATCCAGCGCTTCAAAGTTTGCTCTGAATGCCGGATCGGTTTCGATTTTGTCGCCCAGGCCCGGCGTTTCCGTGCTTTGCAGAACCTTCATACCCACGATGTCTTCTTTGTCCGGCGCCCAGGCGTAGATAATACGGATCACATCCTGGAAACCCTGGTCGCGCGCTTCAATGGCAACGCCGGCAAGATCGCCTTTGTCGTCATAGCCGGCATAAACAATCCAGCCGCCCTGTTTGTCGTCCTTTACCGGGGTCAGCGTGTTGTCACCGTTTACGCGAAAAGCCTGTTTGCTGACCGCGCCCGGTATAATATCAAAGATTGATTTTTCCAGGTAGGCCGCTTCGTTGGCCTCGATATGGGGCAGGGTAAGCTGGAAGGTGACCACGATCAGCAGACCGGCCAGCAGGCCCACGCTGCCCATGGTAAGAAGCATTTTCGACGAACCCGTTTTGGGCGCCTGCTGCGGCACGGGCGTACTCATGAACTGAATCCTTTCACTTTTTCACCATAAATACGGCGGTGCGTTACGCGATTGATTAACGGGGTAAGCCCGTTCATCAACAGGATGGCGTACATCACGCCCTCGGGCAGGCCGCCAAAATTGCGGATAACCACCACCAGCAATCCTATGCCAAAGGCGAACCACCAGCAGCCCTTCTGGGTAATCGGCGAACTGACCGGGTCGGTGGCCATGTAAATGGCGCCCAGCATCAGGCCGCCGCCAAACAGGTGGAACAGGGGCGGGGCGAATTTCACCGGATCGATGGCCTGCAGCCCGGCCGACAAAAGGAAAACCGTGGCAAATATGCCGACGGGAATACGCCAGTTGAGAAAGCCGCGCAGGGCCAAGTATAAACCGCCCAGCAAAAGCCAGACGGCGCCGGTTTCTCCCAGCGAGCCCGATGTGCTGCCCCAGAACATCTCGCCGATGGCGCTGAGCTGGCCTTCAAATTTCATGGCTGCCAGTGGCGTGGCTCCGCTTATGCCGTCCACGGAAGAGTACACAAAAGGCAGCGCGAAAGGTGTTCCTTTTATGGCGGTGAAGGTGCTCCAGTTACCGGCCTCGCTCCAGGTGGTCAGCGCCACGGGGAAAGAGGCCTGCAGAAAGGCACGTCCTACCAGCGCGGGATTAAATATGTTGCCGCCCAGCCCGCCAAAGATCAGTTTACCTAAAACGATGGAGACTACCGAGCCTATTGCCGCCATCCACAGCGGAAGCCCCGGCGGCACGATCAGGGCCAGAAGCAGACCGGTCAGCACCGCGCTGCCGTCATGCAGGGTGGGTCTTACCCTCCGCACCCAGCGTTGGGCAACGTATTCCGTCAGCACCGCGCTTATAACACAGGTGGCAATCAAAACAATCGCGTTAATACCAAAAACCCACATACCGGCAACCGACGCCGGGATCAGGGCATAGATAACATGACGCATTACGTAGGGTGTATCGGCGTCGTATTTCAGGTAGGGCGATGTCGTCAGTAGAAGCTTTACAGAATCCGGTTTCATTTAACTTGCCTTTTTTTGTCTGGCCTGCTGTTCGCGTAGCAGCGCCTTGGCTACACGGAAACGCTGCACCAGCGGAATGTTGGACGGGCAGACGTAGGAGCAGGAGCCGCACTCCACGCAATCTAATACGTGGAAATCGAGCATGCTTTCGTAATCGCGGGATTTGGCCAGGGCGCCCAAACGGCAGGGGTTTAAAAACACCGGGCAGGCATCCACGCAGCGCAGGCAGCGGATGCAGGGGTATTCATCGCGCGAGCCGCTTTCCTGGTCGGTGAGACACAGAATACCCGACGTGCCTTTCATGATCGGTACATCGAGATGGCTTTGCGGCATTCCCATCATCGGGCCGCCAAAAAGCACCTGCCGCGTATTGTCTTTCAAACCGCCGCAATAGTCAAGTACATCACGCAGCGCCGTGCCCAGCGGCACCATCAGGTTGGCAGGACGCTCAATGCCGGGGCCGGTGACGGTTACAACCCTCTCGATCAGCGGCTGGCCCACGCGCATCAAAGCGCCAATCCCGGAAATAGTACCCACATTCTGTACCACCACTTCCACATCAATGGGCAGCCGCCCGCTGGGAACCTCGCGCTTCAGCACCGCGTCGATCAGCATTTTCTCGGCGCCCTGCGGATATTTGGTTTTCAGGGCCACCACCTCGGCGGCCATGTCATCCGGCAGCTTTTCGCGCAGAAAGCGGATAGCGTCGTCTTTGTTATCCTCAATCCCGATGTAAACGCGTTCCACATCCAGAATACGCTGCAACACGCGGATGCCCATAAAGACATCGTCGGCTTCCTCAAGCATCACGCGATGGTCGCTGGTAAGGTAAGGTTCGCATTCCACACCGTTCACAATCAGAAAGCGCGCTTTTTTGCCTTCCGGCACTTTAAGCTTGACATGCGTCGGGAAGGCAGCCCCGCCCAAACCGACAAATCCTGCGTGACGGATCATGTCGATCAGCTCATCCGGCGTCATGTTCATCCAGTCGGTGCTGTGCGAATTGTAAAGCTGCTGCGGCGAAAGCGGGTCCTTTTTGATCGTGATCGACTGAACCAGCTTGCCGCCGGGATGGTTTTTCAGGGCGATTGAGCTCACCGTCCCGGTCATCGAAGCGTGCAGGCCCGTGGAAACAAAACCGACCGGCCTGGCGATGATCTGCCCGCGAAAGACCTTGTCACCGGTTTTAACCAAAGGTTCCGAAGGCGCTCCGGCATGCTGGCTTAGCGGCAGGACCACCTCATCGCTAAAGGGCATGCGCTCAATCGGCAAGTGCCGCGTCAGGTCCTTGAAGTCCCCGGGATGAATGCCGTGGCGAAATGTTTTTTTCAGTGATTTACGCAGAATATCAATCATTGCCTTTTCCGTTTTCTTCTTGTTGCCGCAGCCACTGGGCCAGGTTTTCCGCCGCCGGCACACCACCCTGATTTTGGTAGATTTTTGCCAGCCGCTCGCTCAGTCTTTTATGGTAGACATCAAAGTGCTGTTGGTCCAGCGTATTCAGCTTTTGCTGCCAGCTTTCTTCCAGATCGCTTTTCTGGCGGGCCAGGGCTTCTTCTTTTTCCTTATTCCATTTTTCCTGCCAGAAGGGAAGTGTGCGGTCACGAATGCCGGCCATTTCCTGCAGAGCCTGCCAGCGTATCGCGGCATTTTCCGCCAGGGTGATGACATCGTCATCCACGATCCAGGTTTGGCGTTTGCCGTCTTCCTGCACGCTTACCGCCGCGATCAGCCCGTCGCGCTTGTCCGGCTGGCGCGAGAGATAATCCTCCAGCAGCGTGATACCGTCGCTGTCAGCGGCAGTGGGCTGGCGGAAGTGCTGTGGGCCAAAATGGTAAAGCGCCCACTGTCCCGGCCCGAACGGCCTGTCATCGGGCCCGCTGAATGGTTTTTCAGGATCTGGATTAGCCTTCAGGTTAAGTTCCGTGCCGTCAAAATGTATCAGCGGGAAGACACGGCTGCGCACCGCCTTTTCTTCAATCTGCCGCGCGGCGTACGAGGGCAGACCCAGTTGCAGCGGTTCACAGGCGTAAAGCCGCAAAACGGCCGGTTGCAGCGTATCCAGCTTGGCGATGCTTTCCAAAAGGTGCTCCGGATAGGCCGCCGTGGCCTGTACAAATTGCGCCTTGTTTTGCAAAGCCATCGAAACCAAAGCGTCGCCACCACTTCCGTTCAGGTCATCAATCAAAGCAAGCGTTGCCGATTGCCCTTTGCCAAACATCTCCTGCAGCCCCGCGGAAGAAATATGATCCAACGTGGAGCGTTCACACACCAGCAGGACGGGCGGCACCAGGCTCTTTTGCCTTTCCGTCCATTTTGCCGGGACGAGATGCGCATCATCCTGTTCATCAAAAATATCCTGCAGCGCGTCTTCGGCCTGTTGCATCAGTGCGTAAAGTTGTCCCATCTGCCGATTGGTGGCATCCTGCATGCCGCGCAGGTCAGCCGCGGGATCATCACCGGCCAGCAGCCAGGGCACATTAAAAGGATTGTAAGGATACTTTTCCGCCCAATGCAGGTTTGTGCCGGCAGCCAGCGCCATGGTAAACGGCGCCAGAACATGGCCGTCATTACCTTCAGGCAGCAGGCGTTTATGCCAGTCGCCCAAACGGTTGCGCAGTTCGGCCAGTTTTTTCAGCCGCTCTTCATCGGGCGGCGGATTGTCGGCCAGCTCGCGCAGTTTTTCGCTGCTCAGTTCGCCTTTTTGTAAACCGGCAAGGCGCCGCGCGAACTCATCCAACTCATTGATCTTCAGCGTTTGCTGCACGTTACCGGCAATCAGCTCATCCAGCTTTTTAAGCAGCGCGCCCACTTCGTTTTCCAGCTGTTCGCGCTTGTTGATGCCTTTGCGGGCCATCCCGGCCAGCAGCAGGTGCAGCGCGCTTTTGCCGCCGCTTCCGGGCAGGGCATTGTCGCCTCCGCTAAGCGTAAAGTAGCTTTCCGGGCGCTGCATGCGGAACAGCGTATCGTCCGTGTCCCCGCCGTAAGGGGAGAGTTCCAGCGTGTTGCTAAAATTCTGTTTCAGGAGTGTGCGTTCGTTTTCACCCTGTACCACGCTTTCCAGCGCGTTATCGGGGCAGGCATCGATACAGGCCAGGCACTCCTTGCAGGCATTGGGGTTCAGCGTGATGGTCATCAGCCGGCCGCTGCCTTTTGTCTCGTTTTCCGGCCCGTCAAACCAGCGTTCGCTTTTTACAACCGGCATTTCCGTCCAGCCGCTGGTCGCCTTGCCGTATTCGTCGAGCATGGCCACCTTTTTGTCTTCATCGGGCGCCAGTTTTTCCAGCAGCGTCTCAAAGCTGTCCTTCAAAAGCGGCCCGCTGTAGCGGTAAGCATTTAGCCCGTCATTTTTGATTGCTTTGTGCATCAGTTGCGCCCATTGCTTTTGCAGGCGCGGCAGATGCAGGAATGTGTTTTTTTGCGAGGCGCGTTTGAACATGGCCTCGAGCATATCGGCGCTGGAGAACAGGGCCGCCGGCAAAGCGGAATCCGGACAGCGCGCCCAGCACTGGCCGCATGCCGTACAATTTTCAGGGATCAGCGCGGGGTGGTTGCGCCGGCCGCTGAAATAATCGCGCATGGCTGCCGTGCCCGCCGCCAAAGCAGCGGATGTATCATGCTCCGCAACCAGGGGGATGTCGGGTCGTCCTTTTTGATAAAAGTAGCCCTCGTTCTCCCAAAAGCGCGTCTGCAGCGCGTCGTTGCCGTCAAAATTCCAGGGCGCAGTATCTTCAAAGCGGGTCAGCGTTTCAAAGGCCGGCAGCTCGGAGACGGGCAGTTCATGCAGCGCCTCTTCGGTCCGGCGTATCAATGCAAACACCTCTTTGCGGTTGGCGCCGTAAATCCGGTTGACCGCCTTGCTCCAGGAGCTGTTTTTTTCCGGGTCACCCATCAGCCAGCCGTTGTGGATCTGCCAGGCGCAGATGGCCAGCAGCGGCTCCAGGTAAGGCCGCTGCCCCGGCAGCATGATTTCGGATAGCATCGTTGTCGCGTCGGCACGCAGCAAAGCTATCTTCTGCCCGGCCAGCGTCTTGCGCTGATGGTCGTTGAGGCTGTGCCACAAGGTTTCATCATCAAAGTCACCGGAGAAAAGCCAGGCACGGTCATCGGCCCTTACCGGAATCATGCCCGACAGCGTGTTGCCATGACACAGCACAATACGCCCTGAAGTGATAGTGCCCTGCGCCGGTTTGTCTATTTCCAGCCGGAACCGTATCGACGGCAGCATAGCACTGTCCAGGCGCCACAGACGGCTGCGCACGGTTCCCGTTTCCAGGCCATTCAACGTCTGCGCAAACAAAGCGATAGCCTTTTCCCAATGCAGGTAAGCCGGCAGGTAACAATCAATTTTTAAAACATCATTTTCGCTATCGGCTGACGCCTTTTCGGCGGGAAGCATGCGGCGCAGGGCCTGCGGATAGTATCTTTGCAGCCATTGACGCGCGGCTTCGGCCAGCGGGTAGAGGCGCAGGTCCGACGGCGTGTGCGGCGTTAAATAAAACTCGTCTCTGCTGCCGGGCTCGATGGCTTTGAGCCGGGCGATGACCGCGGCGCTGCCGTTTTCATCCAGCATAGCCGGAACATAAAAGCCGTTAGCCCAAGCCGGTTGTTTTTTTGAGTACACCAGGCAACTATACGCCTTTTGCTGGAAAGCATCGCTGCCGGCTTCTTCCAACACAGCGACTGCCTTGAAATCCTGCAGTTGTTCAGCCAGTTGAGATTGCGGAAACGGATACCAGAGGTTGACGGTCAGAAAGGCGGTTTTCTTTTGTTGCGCTTTTGTGAAAGGGATAAATTTGCAGGAAGCTATGGCCGTCGCCCCAGCGCCGTTAACGGCAAGCGGTTCAATGTTTTTGCCGGTTAACTGTTTTACTTTTTCAATAGCCTGTTCGATTGTTTCATGCAGGGTGTCAAACAGCATGCTATGCCGCGCGTTTTGCCGGCGCAGGCGGCGCCAGTCATCATCTTCTTGGCCAATACCGGCGGCCCGGGTAATATCCAGAAGCCGCGAGCTTTTATCATCCGTTTCGCTGATGGCTCTGATCCAGGCATCCTGCGGCCAGCCCACCGTGGCCGGCGCGTCATAAACCGTAGCCGCGTCACAGACCACCACGACGGGCATGTTACTTTTTTGCAGCGCCAGTGCCAGCAGCAGCATATCGCGGTACTCTTCCACGCCGGATGCATAAAACACGGCAGCCCAGGCCTGTGGCGGTAAAGCGATATCGCTGAAGGTGGCGTCTTTTAGCAGCCAGATAACCGGGCTGCGCAATTCGACGGAGCGTTGCAGTGCGGCAATCGCACGGCTGCTTGTCTCTGTTTGCACGGCGCAGGACATGCCGGAGAGGGCAGCAGTTACGGCCCGGTCGGCTTGCGCGCCATCGTAAAGCTTTACGGCGGCTTTCTCCAAAAGATAGCCGGCCAGCTCGCGTCCGGAAGCAATCCGGGTAACCGTTTCGGTTTTCTTTTCAGAGCGTTTCAAAAAGGATTTCATGATTCTTCACCGGTAGTTTGTCGGACCTTTTCCGGAAATTGCTGACCGTTTATCCAGACGATGGAATTTGTGGGGCAGCGCAGCGTGGCCAGCTCCGTTTCCTGGTCCAGCATGTCCGTATTGATAACAGGCAGATTGTTTTTCATGGTGATCAGGCCTTCGGGGGCGTCTGCGGCGCAGCGGCTGCAACCGGTGCAGCCCACCTTGCAGGCCTCCAGAACGTCGTCGCCCTCCAGCTCGCTTTTGCATTGCACCAGAAGTTGCTGGTTCAGCGGCATCAGGGTAAACAGCTCTTTGGGGCAAATCTCAACGCAGTCGTTACAGGCGGTGCATTTGGCGGCATTTACAAAAGGCAATCCATTGGGCATCATCGAGATGGCGCCAAAGGTGCAGGCGATCTCGCAGTCGCCCAGGCCAATACATCCCCAGCGGCACGATTTGGGACCACCGGCCACAAGAGCGGCACCGCGGCACGATTCGTATCCGGCATAGAGCGCGTCCTGGCGGGTAACGTCCTTGCCTCCGGCACAATGCAATCGCGCCACTTTGCGGACACTGGAACCGGGATCAATGCCCAGGAAATTGGCCACTTCTTCCGCTGTTTCCGCGCCGCCCACGGTACACAGGCTGGGCTGCGCTTTGCCCGCCACAACCACTTCGGCAAAAGCACGGCAACCGGGCTGGCCACAGGCACCGCAATTGGCGCCGGGCAGTAGGTCTGTCACGGTATCGATGCGCGGATCTTCATATACCCAGAAACGGCGGTTGGCAATAACCAGTACAAGGGCCAGCAAAAGACTTAGAGCGGCAAGAAAAATTACGGGGATCGTAATACTCATTTATAACCTCAATTGAACTTCTCCGCGCGCTTGATCAAATCTTCCAAACCGGACTCATCTTCGTTCAACGGCTTGCCGGGATGGATAATACGCACGGGGCATTTTTCAGCGGCTTCGACCAACTGGCGGTAAGTTCCGGCCTTCGCGTCGGCTATATAAGCCTGCTGATTGTCATCATATGCAAACATCTCTTTATTGATGATGCGGCACTCATTACAGCTTGTGCACAGCGGCGTGTCGATGTAGGGATCGTGTGTTATAACGATCTCTTCATCGTCTTCCTCTTCAACCGCACTGGGCTGTTTTGGTTCTTCTTCTTGTGCAGTTTTTTGCGATTCCTTTTTTGGCAACGGAGCCGTTGTCGCCGGTGCCTGGTGCACTTGCGTCCAGTCTTCCGCCAACAGCCCGGAGGCGATTTTGCCGATCACGTCTTCGGTCAGCTTGTCCAGCGCCTGCTGCATCTCCTGTTCGTGCTCGCGCCGCAGCGATTCGCGTACTTCTTCCACGGCCTGTTCTGCCTGCTGTTGCCATTTTTGCTGCTGCTTCTGCAGATGGCTGTTCTCGATGCCGGCCAACTCGCGCAAAAGCTGCCATTCCTGTTGTACTTGCATGGCGAAGGTGGCGGCATTGCGATCCACTAAAACGCGCAGAAGCTTTCCGTCTTCGGCCACTAGCTGCAGATAGGGCAGTTTACGCTGTCCCGCCGTGGCGCTGCTGAACAGGTCAAACGGCTGCATGGCGTCATGCCACTGTCCGCCGGCAAGCGGCATAAAAGCGTCGCGACTTTTGGCAAGCAGGCTGAGAAAATCGGCCGCCGTAAAAGCTTCCTGCCTTGTTTCTTCATCATCGCTTACGGAAAAGGTGTTAACCGGCCATACGTTCTCCTGCTGTGGTACGTTTACCAGCCGGAAGCTGTTGGCGAATCCCGATCCATTGAAGGGATTGTTTACAAAAGGCACAAAACAACGGGCATCGGCGGCGGCAGCGCTTACCAGGTATGGCGGTAAGGCAGCCTTTTCCGCGAAGGCCCCGTAAAGCGCAAACAACGCCGGACCCGGAAAATCGAGTCCTTCATTGATGGCTTCACCCATCTGCGCGGCATATGCCAGCGGAAACTGGGCAGAAAAGATGCCCGGCTGCATCAGCATGCCGGCGGCCAGGCGCGCGCCTTGTGTGCGTGTAAAACGGCCCCCGCTGTCATCTGCCAGGCTGTCAAGACGCAAAACGATTTTTACCGGCAGGCCGCTGTCGGCCATTTGCAGAAGCTGCTGAGTATCCGGCAGATGTTTTTCATCCAGCAGACACATAACACAGGGCCGGTAGGTCCATTCCTGGTCGCTGACGTGCGCTTCGTTGAATTCATCAAACAGCGCGTCGTGCTTTTCGGGCATGTAGTGACCCTGCAACTCCAGCCGCACCAGATGGCGTGCCCGGATAAAGGCGACAAATTGCCCGTTCAGCTCATCCTGCCGCGTGATGGCATCGGGCAGGTCGTTTACAAAAATTTCTTCACTATAGGATGTGAGCCGCTTTTTCAGCCATCCCCGCAAAATATTCATTGCCTCTTTGAGTCGTTCTTCCCGGGCCTTTGGCAGTTTTGTGCTTTTGGCCGTATCCCGGCGGATTTGTTCAAAAGCGCTCAGATCAATTTCCGCTTCGGGGATCGACTCGCTTGCCGGACTCTCCTTAACGCTTTTTCCGCCCAGCAGACGCTCCAGGTTGTCGATGGTCTGTTCCAGCTCGCTTTTCAAATCCGCGCGGCACATCTCATGACGGGCTTGTTGCGCGAAAGCAAAAAGCTGGCGGTAAAGATCCGCGGAATAGCCAAAAAGCTTTCCATCCGGCACATTTTCCGGCAGCGGCAGGTCATGTTTCGCGGTTACGTCTTTAAGTATTTTACCAAGGTCAGCGCCGTCTTTTCCGGCGATGGCCTGACGCACTGCGAATTCGGTTTTAAGCGTATCGGCGCGTTTGGCGCTGTCTTCCACGCCATCCAGCAAAGCGTCAAAACAGGCGGTGAGCGAAGTTGCCCAGTTGGCACGGTCAGCGCTGTTCAGGATTAAAGGAAAAGCAAAACGGGACAGCGAGAGATCACGCAGGCTGTGTAATGCCACGGGCAGTGTGACACTATCAAGCGCGCGTTCGGGTTTTGCGGCGCCGTAAAAAAAGCGCCGTTGCCTGTCTTTTTCCGCCTCCAATTCTTCAGGCTGTGCTTCGCCGGCCTGCGGAATAAAGATTGCCGCGGGCTGACGGCTTTTGGGCGTGGCTTTTTTGCTGCTTTTGCCGGAGGCGTATTTTCCGCGGATGGCATCCAGCTCTTCCAGGTTTACGCTTTCTTCAAAGGTATTTACCAGTGGCGAATGGTTTTTACTGGTCTTCAGGGCCATCAGTGCCTCCCGTCGCCGCCGTCGGTTCAACGCCAAACTTGTCAAATTCCTGTTCCAGTGCCGATTGTTTCATTTCCGGCGTGACAGCCCTGCGCGGCTTGCGCAGTTCATCGTAAGTGGGCACGTTTGGATTGCGATACAAAATACCCACAGGCACGTTATCGGTCATGGCGCCAAACTTTTGCGCCCCGGCCATGTCCATCGGATCGTGCTGCTGCACATTCTTGTAAATCTTTTTCATTGCGTCGCTTATCGGCATACCGTTTTCGTGCTCCAGCAAAATGATCTTTGTAGGATCGTTGAGCAACGGATCGAACAAGTTGGGCGTGTAGTGCGGGCAACGCTGCAGAATACGGATAAAGGAGAATCCCTTGTGCTTAAACGCTTCCACAATGATGTTGTAAAGCAGTTCGGGCACCCATTCCACTGCTTGTGCCACGAACGATACATTGGCAACACCCAGTGTCGTGGAGATCGGGTTAATGGGATCCAAAACGCTGCCGTAGGGCGATGTGTTGCTGACGGTGCCTTTAGGCGATGTGGGCGATTGCTGTTTTTTGGTAAGGCCGTAAATGCCGTTATCGTGCATCATGGTTACCATGTTCATGTTGTAATGTATGGCGTGTATCCAGTGTGCCGTGCCGATACTGCAACAGTCACCGTCGCCCATGTTGACAAACACGTTCAGGTCGGGGCGGCGTATTTTGATGCCTTCGGCGACGGGCAGGGCGCGGCCGTGCAGGCTGTGAAAGCCGTAGGTATTCATGTAATGCGGCAGGCGGCTGGAGCAGCCAATGCCGGATACAAAGACCGTTTTTTCCGGTGGCAATTGCTGTTCGCGGCACAGGCGCTGCGCCGAAGCCAGGATACCGTTATCGCCGCAGCCCGGACACCAACGCGGTATCTCGCTTTGATAGTCGCTTAGCTTATAGCTTTTTTGTTCTACGTCAACCAGGTTGGAAATGCTTACTCCAAACATGTTTACTCCTTGCTTTTTTTCGCGGCCAGGGCGGCGGCTTGCTGGTCTATCATTTTTTCGATCATGCCCGGTTTAAGGGGCTGGCCGTGGACGTTGGAAAAGTTGTCCACGTCGAGAAGGTAACGGGCGCGCAGCAACCAGGCCAGATTGGCGTAGCGGCGGTTTTCTTCGCTGATCATTTCGCGGTTGGGATCATCCGAGAAGTTAATCTCCACGGTGATCACCTTTTTGTAGCGTTTCAGAATATCGCCAATGCCCGAAGCCATGGGCAGCAAGAACTTCAGATGCAGGCTGGAAACGCTGATGCCGCGGGAACGGGCGCGTGTAACTGCTTCTTCGATGGCGCCTTTTGTGCTGCCCCAACCGACAATCAGCAAATCGCCTTCGTCGTCTCCAAAAACTTTTGGCGTTTTCAGGGTTTTCTGGAATGTAGCCAGTTTAAGGCTGCGGTGATCGCATCCTTCCTGGTTGATGCCCGGTTCGTAGGCCACGGTAGATGCCTTGGTGTGGGCGAGACCCGTCAGCGTATGCAATCCACCCGGCTGTCCGGGGATAAAACGCTGCGACAAGCCTGTTTTGGGATCCCATTCATAGGGCCGGGTATCTTCCGGTATGGGGCTTTGATCGGGTTCCGGCGCCAGCCATTCTTTGCGGAATTTGGGGCGCAGGAACGGCTGTTGCCCGGTAGCCAGGTTGGCGTCCGTAAGAACGATGACCGGCATACGGAAAGTTTCCGATATCTGGCGTGCGGTTATTACGCTGTAGAAGCAGTCTTCAATGGTGGCCGGGGCCATCACTACTTTGGGGGAATCGCCGGGCTGCCCGAAGATGGCCGCCAGCAGGTCGCCCTGTTCCACTTTTGTGGGCAGGCCGGTGCTGGGTCCGCCGCGCTGCACGTCTACGATCACCAACGGTATCTCTGCCATTACCGCCAGACCGATGAGCTCTGTTTTAAGCGCCAGCCCGGGACCGGAGGTGATGGTTACCGCGCATTTGCCGGCGTAGGAAGCGCCGATCGCGAAAGCGCAGGCGGCGATTTCATCTTCCGCCTGGTGTACGATACCACCGGCGTTTTCAAATACCTCGCTGAGATAGTGCGATGCTGATGTGGCCGGCGTAATCGGGTACATGGCGCATACATCCATACCTGATGCAATCACGCCCAGACCTACAGCCACGTTGCCGTTGGTTACTATTTTCTGCTCGGTCATTTTGGGCGCCGGGATTGTGTAGCTTATCTCCAGGTTTTTCTCGGCCCAATCGAATCCGGCTTCCAGCAGGGCGACGTTACTATCGATTACCTTTTGGCCCTTTTTGCGGAATACATATTGCAGCTGTTCACGCGCCAACTGCATGTCACGATCGTAAATGTTACAAAGCATGCCCAGCACGAACATATTTTTACCCCGCCTGGGATTGTTGACGTGCTTAAGCGTTTCGTCTTCCATCGGGACTTCTATTACGTTGTATCCGTCTTTGACCAGTTGGTCGTATGTGCTGGTGTAGAGTTTGGCGATTTGTTCGCCGGCCTTGCTGCGCCACTTGTTTTCCAGCAGGATGGTGCAGCCCTTTTTCAGGTTACCGGCGCTTTCACGTCCAAGCAGGGCCTGTTCGTTAAAGGCGATAACCAGATCGGCTTCGTCGCCCATGTTGGTTACTTCCTCACTGCCGAGCCGTATGCGGATGCCGCTGGCGCCCGCTGCGGTGCGCTGGGGTGGTTCAATTTCTGCGGGAATGATTTCCACGGTCCATACGCCATTTCCCATGCGCGCAGAGATAGTGGCAAATGCCTGTCCCGCCGTTTGAGCGCCTTCGCCGCTGTCGCTTACAACTTCAACAATATGTTCCTTTAGGGTTACATGTTGATGTGCCTTTGAGGCGGGCAGCTCTTCCGTAAGGTGCGGGTGTGTTTCCTTCATGGACTTTCTCCGGAATGTTTAAATGACAAAAAGAATTTCCTATAAAGTTAATAAAAAAATTCAGCAAAAAAACAATCATTTTTTGTTTTTTGGGATATAATTGTCGGCAGGTAGCCTTAAAATCCAAATGAGTTTTACAAGTTTTGGGATTTTAAATGTGAAATAAAAAAGAATGCCAAAAAGATTTGACAGAAAAATTGTGCCCCTGTATATTCATTGACTCAACTGGATGACGACAGTGTGATTATTGATCCGGCGTAGCTCAATGGCAGAGCGGGTGACTGTTAATCACTAGGTTGTAGGTTCGAATCCTACCGCCGGAGCTTAAACCCCGCCAAATCAAGGTTTGGCGGGGTTTTTAGTTATTTTTTCGTACACTATTCGTACAAACTCCTTTCCTTTATTTTCTTTTGCGTCCGACGAATTTTTTCTGCTTATTGAATAAATAAGATCCCTGAGGAGTAAGAATCCATTGAAGATAAGCCCATTACGCAATCGACATAATCCTTAAACCATAATGCAGATGATTGTTTTGGCGCTTTGAGGGACAAAAGTGTCTACGTCACGGAAATCGAATTCAGATTGTTTTACAATAAAATGTATAATGAAAAGCTATATCTCTATGATCATGGCAGTACGAGAATCAATTTTAGAAACAATATTGGGCCTTAAACAAATACGTGCTTAAAAAGACTTGACATTTTGATTGGTATTAGTATGTTTTGGAGCTTTTAAGGAGAACAGTCAACAATAATTATCGCTCTGCTTTACTAATTCTGAGATTTTTCTTTTTGTTACGTACTCTTTATTGACAAGGTATCCTTTACGAATTCCAGTCAGGGATGGCAGACAGCAATGCAGTTTAAACACAGTTTTGCCGCTGCTTGATTCGTTTCCTTCACCCCGCAACGGCATTGTCTGTCTAAATTCGGAGGCAGCTATGCATGTTATTTATTGTGTTCCAGATAGATTTGTAACACCGCAAGTATACTTCTGCGATAAGCTTAATAAGAAATTTGATATTAAAACCGCGAGCGTAAATAAATTCATTTATGGCCAGATTATTCCTACGGAGCAAACATCTTTACTCTTAAATATCGATCATCCCGAGTTGGACGAGTCATTCATTGGGGACGTTCTGGAGAAAAGTTATTCTGATTGCATCTCGGTCGGTGTCAGCAAATCGAATGATTTCAAACTAAGTGTTCAAAGAAGTCTCCATGTTCTTGATGACATTGTACAGGCAGATGTCGAATTAGAGTTGCCTGCTCTATGTCAAAGAATAAATTTTCTTTGCCAGATAAAGAAGATCAATCAAGAACTTAGAAAAAAACTGAGGAGACGTTTTATAATCGGAAAAAGCGAAGCCATTCTGGGACTCGTTTCCAGGATACCCCGCTATGCAGATTCTGACTCAACAATCTTAATAACAGGTGAGACCGGCACAGGTAAAGAACTATTTGCGCGAGCATTTCACTATTTAGGAAAACGCTCTAATAAACCGTTCATAACTATTGATTGCAGTGCTCTTCCTGAAAACTTGGTGGAAAGCGAATTATTTGGACACGTTAAGGGGGCATTTACAAACGCTGAAAATAACCAACCAGGTACTTTGGAAGAAGCACACGAAGGTACAGTTTTCTTTGATGAAATAGAAGCAATGCCCTACAAAGCGCAATCAAAGCTTCTCCGGTTTCTTCAGGAACGAGAAGTTAAACGGGTCGGTGGAAGGGAATATAGGCATATTAATGTACGTGTTATTGCTGCTAGTAATGAAGATTTACTTGATTGTGTTAGAGAACGAACGTTTCGGAGAGATTTGTTCCATCGATTAAATGTTGCCCGTATTGAACTGCCACCGTTGAGAGATCGCAAAGAAGATATTGTAATTCTTGCAGATCATTTCCTTAAAAAATATAGCAATAACAATATTACTATATCAAATGTCCCACACGGTTATTTAAGCCAATGGATCAAACATGATTGGCTTGGCAACATAAGAGAATTAGAAAACCGAATGCAGGAATATGTGCTAGATATCAGTGAGTATCATTTCCATCCAGCTATTATTTCTATAGGTAAAAAGAGAGAAAAAATAGAAATTCAATCGTCTTTTGAACCTTTAAAGTTATATCGTAAAAGAATGATGCGCCAATATGAAGGTAGTTATCTTCTTAGACTTTTAGAATTCACTCACGGTAACATTAGTAAAGCTGCAAAAATAGCTCAAGTGAATAGGAAAAATCTGGGCTTACTATTAAAGAGATATGGAATAGACCATTCAAAACTAAAGCATTAAGCTTTATGAGGCGTTAGAGGTCCTAAGTGATACCCCTGCGCCGATATAAAGCCCATATATGAGGTGCAAAAGACCCTCACAGCTTGATCCCCACTCTACTGCACTACCTGTTGTTTTTATTGTATTTGAAAACAAGAATTTGAATCCGATCCTTCGTTGGCACTTCATTTGCTTAACTTTAATAATTAAAATGGTACTCCTAGTCTAGTTTTAGGTTTTTAGCGATTCTCCTGAAGCAGTTTGAGTTGTATTTATTTGGGGTCCGAATAATAATTTAAAGAGTCTAATTATGGCAGATCTAGTGCAGGTTGTGCCCCAGAGCGTGACTTCAACCTCAGCTTCTATTTGGCTAGGGTGGTGGCTTAAAAACCCTAATCCATTTAGCGATCTTCAGTTATATTGTAGGCATCCAAGCCGCCGCCCAATAGTACAGAACATTGGTTCTTGGTCTGAGGTAGGGGTAGGCGCCAGTAGCGCCGCTTTCAAATTGAGATATAAGAAAATACCTATTTACGACCTAGATCCCAATACCCCTTATTCTTTACAGGTTTATCGTAGACAAGACAGATCCCTCTGCGGTTCTGGTAGGTTTGAGACATTGCCATCTTCTCTTGCGCCAATTTCTTCTGGAACAAGAGTCAACAATAGACCATTCACAGTTTTATTAGGATCTTGTTTTGATTATAGAAAAGAAAGCGGTAATCCACATACTAAAATAGCATATAATAAGCTTTATTCTAGTATTCCTAATCGACCTCATATTAAAATATTAGTGGGAGATCAGGTATATTTAGACCAACCTTGGAATGATTTTATCATACAGGAGGATATGGATTGGGTTCGCGCAAAAATACACGATACATACCAGGGTTCATGGTCACAATTAGATAGTATGCTAAGTAAAGGCGGCAATATCTTTACGCCCGATGATCACGAGTTTTGGAACAATTATCCATCGCGGCCCGGCCCACATTTGCCAGCTCTTAGAGCTGATAGAAACTACCGCTCTTCATGGAAAAAATGTGCTGAAAACCATTTTAATGCAATCCAGGGAGGGTTACCAATATCATCGTTTTCCATAGGTGAAGAGCTATCATTTTTTGTTGTCGATACGAGATCCAACCGAAATGCTATTCCTCAAAATTTTATGTCAGAATCTGATCTCCATATACTATATGAGTGGATAAAGAATTTAAATTCTCCAGGAATAATTGTGCTTGGACAGCCTTTGTTTAGTCGTGCTGTGGGAAAGTTTGATCTCGGCGTAACTGAATTTATAGCAGATCATAATTTGCCAGCATTTGATCAATATTGGCAACTACTGAGGGCGATTTCTATTAGCAAAAACGACTTGGTTGTTCTTTCTGGAGATGTACATTTTGGCCGAATCGCTAAATGTAATATTACAACATTGGGCGAGACCAGATCGCGTAGTTCTAGATCACCAAAATTAGTGGAGATTATATCTTCTCCAATGTCGCTTGTGGATCGGAAGGCCCAATCTATTCCAAGTGATAACTCTCCTAGGCACTTTCCTGATGTAAGACATCCGCTTTTTCCAACTGGAAATATCAAGCAATCGGAAATTACCTATGAGAAAGAAGTGAGGTCTAGAGCAAGCAATCGAAAAGCAACTTCTGAACACTTTATGACTATTGCATTCTCAAGAGGGACAGCTGCAGGTCGCGTAAGGATGGTTGTAAAGGCATGGTTAATTAGAAAAAACGTTGATTCTCCAGGCCTACCTTTAAGAGATTGGATTTGGTCAACAGAATTGCAGACGGGTATGCCCGCCACTATTCCAATGCCACCGCGTCCAATTGGGTTGCCAAGGTAGACGTCGACTATTTCAGTTTTTGGATGGCAAAATACTTTAGTTTAACATTCTTGGAGGTGTAATGCCGGGTCCCTGTATACATTACATTATATCAAAAAAAGTACCTAATGAATTAGTTGAGAGGCTAGGACCAAAGTATCTAAATGTTGCGAACGCGCTAACAAGTAAGAGAGATAAACCTTATTTAAGCTTTGGTAGCGTTGGCCCAGATTTTTTATTTTTTCATTTAAAAGATGCAAATCCTGTACTAGCTGATTTAGCAAACCTATACTTGGATATCGCAGATTTTATTGAAGACTTCAGAGAAAAACTACTTGAACTTATTCCTGATGAATTGATTCAGCTAGCACAAGCTATCGATGCTGTTCAGAATCAAGTTACACAAAGGTCCGTTTTGTTAACTGAACTTAGAGAAGGGCTTTTAGATGCGAAGCAAGTTTTAGACGGGCTTTTGACTACGGTAACTGAAGCAACTACAAATCATATAACGGATGCTATTGATGTGTTTAATCTCATTGCTCACCCGGTACAAGATGGGCAACCTAGTAAGGATTGGTGGTGGTTTGATACGCTACATTATAGACGAACAGGCAAATTTGCAAAATTCTTATTGGATGAAACAAAACCAGGAACATCTGAGCATTCGTACGCAATTGGATACCTTAGTCATATCGCAGGTGACTTAGTTGGTCATCCATATGTAAATTTATTAACTGGGGGTCCGTACAGAACTCACCCTCAGCGGCATAAACTTGTAGAAAACTTTAATGATACTTGGGCAATGAACCATTATCTTTTGCAAGAGCTTGCTTATAGCAATTTGCACAATGACTTTGACTTTAGGCTTCCACATAACAATCTCCCTCTTAAAATTAAAAAGCTTTTAGAAACAGCAATTTCTAAAGTCTATGGTAACGATTTTGGTCGGTCAATTGATATGGATGATATTGAAACTGCATACAGACTATGGTATACGTGGTTTACAAAGAGTACCGGAAGCGGAGCAATTCCAAAACCTCAGCCATACAGCTTAGATAGAGAATTCGCGCAGGCGTGGGCAACTTTTTCGAATAATGCCAGCGATGCAATAGACATGGTTGGTGATGCCTTTAGTAGTGCTGGCGGGGGTATTTTAGGGTTTTTAGCTGCTCTTGCGGCGGCAATTCTAGCGGCGGTTGTATTAGCGGTAGCAATTATTGATTTTATTTTAGGAACCCTTACTACAATTGCAATGGCACCAGTTAGAGTCTTTCTTTCAATAATGTATGAAGCTTTATATGAAGCGTTTTTAAATTATAGACTGGGTGTAGCATTAAATGGATTAGCATTTCCTTTTAGGAGCCACCTAAATCTTCCAAACGTTATACACTTAAATAATCCTCGTCATTCTGATAACAGAAATATTACAGCAACCAATATTTTCAATCGTTATCCCCGAACAAAAGATAACTCAACTGATTTAGAAAAACATCTTCTTTACCCTTTGACTAGGGTTGAAAGAAATGCAACTACTCCAAGTCCCCGTATATATCTTAACCATCAACCAAATTTGTTTATAGATGGCCCTTTAAGTTTTAATGATCAAGTGCTACCGTTTATTGAGCAAATGAGTGAAAATCCTTCCGACCTACATGACTTATCAAATCGGATGGAAAGGGAACAGTTGGGTAACGCAGTAAGATTGACTTCAGAATTTTATCGAATCATTGTAGATCAAAAATTAACTATTCCTGATTTCAATCTTGATGGGGATAGGGGAATTGGATATAAAAGTTGGGGTAAAGGTAACGATGAAGATCCAAGGCCGCCTTTGGGGATTCAAGTAGATCCAATCAGCTTTATCTAAGGAAATATAAAATGAATGCTTTTAAGCAACAAATATCAGCTATTAGGTATTTTAAGGCTAAAGCCGAAAGTGAAAAAAAAGATGCAAATGATGATAAAGATTATATTGATAAAGGCAAAAAGCCAACTGAGGTTGTCGGCGAATCATTTCTCTATATAAAATATCGCGAAGATGATACTGGACTTCGGCCTGCAGATGATCCTTTTTGGCTGAGTCCCGATCTCAATGTGTATGCAAACATTGATTCACAGGAAGAAACTCGACACCCAATTGCTGGTCGGCCATATGTCATAAGGTGTACTGTTACAAATGGTGGAGATATGGAGGTTCACTCTGCGGTTGTTGAGATTTATGTTAGCAATGCAACTTTAGGCAAAAGCGTTGGCAGTTCTATTCTGCTTGGTAGCGGCACTATACCTGTTCCAGCAAATGGAAGAGCTTCTTTAGATATTGATTGGACGCCAGAATTTATGGGTGATGGTCATGTTTGTCTGCTAGCTAGGGTTTATTCTTTTTCACCATCAATTGACATTCCAAATGACTTCGAATTCTTAGATTGTCGAAATGATAGACATATAGGTCAACAAAATTTAATGATGGTAAGAGTACATGAATCTATGCTATTCGATCTTGAGTTGGATTTTGAAAAAGATCAAAATGAAAATCAAGAATTTAGAATCGAAATTCATCCTATTGAGGAGGCAAATATAAACGCCTTTAAATGCCATCACAGGCTTAGAAAATACAATATAATAATAAGTGATCAATTAGATTTTGAAATTAAAATGACAAATCCAAAACAAGGGAGCCTTCAAAAAACAAGTATAAATGTTTGGCAAGGCGAGTCCCATTTGCCGCTTATCCAGATGAATCTAAATCCGCCAAAAATAAAAATGAAAAAGACTGATGTTCATATTTTCAACGTGGTATTAATTGATCCAAAGAAGAATGTAAAGACTGGTGGCTTGACTGTTGCCATCACTAGATAATCCAATATATATGGATGCAAAATATTATAATCAAAACAGCTTAAGCTCAAATGCAAGCATGCAAACCCCACGAAGTATGAACACGGAAGAACAAGACCAAGCAGCTCCTCTTCCCGCCATATCTATCCCAAAAGGTGGTGGTGCAATTCAGGGAATTGGAGAAAAGTTCTCTATGAATCCCGTAACCGGGACGGGTGGTATGAGCATACCGATTGCCACATCTCCCGGACGCTCCGGTTTTGGACCGGAATTGGCGGTATCCTACGATTCCGGGGCCGGTAACGGTCCATTCGGATTAGGCTGGAATCTGTCGATTCCGACAATCACCCGCAAAACTTCAAAAGGCCTGCCACGCTACCAGGATTCTGATGAGTCTGATGTATTTTTGCTTTCCGGGGCAGAGGATTTAGTCCCTGCATTAATAAAAAACGTTATTGGCGAATGGGAAAATGACACTTACTATAAAGATGAGTTTTATATCCAACGCTATCGTCCGCGGACCGAAGGTTTGTTTGCCCGAATCGAAAAATGGACCAATACGTCAAATGGCGATGTTCACTGGCGTTCTGTAACACGTGATAATATCACAAGTATTTTCGGGGAAAAACCTACCGCCCGTATCGCCGATCCGCAAGATCCTACCCGTATCTTCAGTTGGCTCTTGGAAGAAACTTATGACGATAAAGGCAATGTCGTCGTTTACGAATATAAACAGGAAAATAAGGACAGTGTAAATGCGTCTTTGCCGCAGGAGGGCAAACGGTTCACACTGAACAAAAGTTTTTCCAACCGCTACATCAAGCGCATAAAATATGGCAATCAGAGTCCCGGCGAGCGAAACAACTGGCTTTTCGAGACGGTGTTTGACTACGGGGAGAGACACTTTGAATTAACCGGTGATGACGGTAATGGCAATGGATTTGTTCAGGCAAGGAAGGATGAAGGTCAACCCTGGCCGGTGCGCCAAGATCCTTTTTCCAGCTATCGCGCCGGATTTGAAATTCGAACCTACCGGCTCTGTAAGCGCGTTTTAATGTTCCATCACTTTAGAGAGTTGGGGCCGGAACCATGCCTTGTCGCTTCTACCGAATTTCACTATAAACAGCATCCGCATTTAACGAAGATGATGTCTGTCATTCAAAGCGGTTATATCAGAAATAACGATGGAACATACTCCAGAAAATCGCTACCGCCCGTTGAGTTTGGTTATACCAAAGCTCAGATTGATGAGCAAATTTACGACATGGATCCGGAAAGCCTGGAAAATCTTCCCAGCGGTTTGGATGGCGGATTTTACCAATGGCTCGATCTGGATGGCGAAGGGCTTTCAGGTGTGCTCACCGAAAAGGCAGATGCCTGGTATTACAAACGTAATCTTGGCAATGGTCGTTTTGCGCCCTCTCAGAAGCTGCCATTGACGCCTTCATTGACATCTCTACGCAGTGGACAACCGCAGATTATGGATCTGGATGGCGACGGCCAAAAAGAACTAGTTCTGCTGGATGAACCCGTTTCAGGTTTTTATGAAAAGGATGACAAGCTGATCGTCGATGAGAACAACTGGAAAGCTTTTATCCCCATTGAATCGATACCCAATCTCAATTGGAATGATCCTAACCTGCGCTTTATAGATCTAAACGGTGACGGTCACGCAGATATATTGATTGCGCAGGACGAATTATTTGTCTGGTATCCTTCAGAGGCGGAAAAGGGATTTGCCGAAGCAGAATATGTACGCAAGGCACTCGATGAGGATAATGGGCCGGCGTTGGTGTTTGCTGACGGCACAGCTACTGTTTTCCTGGCGGATATGTCGGGGGACGGGCTGACCGATATTGTGCGGATTCAAAACACCGATGTGTGTTATTGGCCAAATCTCGGCTATGGACGATTTGGCGAGAAAATTACTATGGATACTCCGCCGCACTTAGACCTTCCCGGTTCATTTGATCCGCGCCGAATCCGCCTGACTGACATTGACGGTTCAGGTACGATTGATATTATTTATCTCGGTAAAAATAAGGTCAGGCTTTATTACAACCAAGCAGGGAACAGTTGGAGTGATGTGGAGGAACTGACAAGTTTTCCTCCTGTCGATAACCTTTCTAGTGTAAATGTGATAGACCTTTTAGGTAATGGCACAGCCTGCTTGGTATGGTCTTCGTCTTTGCCTGGGGAGTCGGATCAGCCGATGCGCTACATCGATCTGATGTCAGGCGTAAAGCCCCATTTGATGGATTATACCACCAACAACATGGGCGCTGAAACCCGTTTACAATACGCTCCTTCCACCAAATTCTATTTACAAGACCGTCTCGAAGGTAAGCCGTGGATTACCAAACTGCCTTTTCCCGTGCATGTGGTGGAACGTATGGAAGTACGCGAAGGCGTCACCAACACCAAGTTGGTTACAAGCTACAAATATCATCATGGTTACTTTGACGGCATTGAGCGGGAGTTCCGTGGCTTTGGATTTGTGGAACAACTCGACACGGAATCGTTTTCCGCCTACAATGGCGCCGGTTTGTTTAGCGAGCCCCCCGTGCCTGTTGATACAGAATTCCACCAGCCGCCTGTTCTCACCAAAACCTGGTTTCACACCGGAGCTTACCGGTTGCATGAGAAAATCTCGCAGCATTATCTTGATGAATATTACGACGGGGACGCGCAAGCGGTGCTGTTGGCCGACACTGAAATACCCCAGGGATTGACGGCGCAGGAAGAACGCGAAGCCTGCCGGGCGTTGCGTGGCACAATGCTGCGTCAAGAGGTTTATGCCCTGGACGATTCTCCGGAAAGCGCACATCCTTACACCGTGGTGGAGAGCAAATCCCATATCAAACTGATTCAACCACAGCAGCATAACAAGCACGCTTCCTTTTATGTCTGCAATTGTGAATCGCTGAGCTATCACTACGAACGCAATCCAGATGATCCGCGCGTTGCCCACAATCATACCCTGGAAATCGACGAGAAATACGGCATGCCGCTGAAGACGGCGGCCATTGCTTACCCGCGTCGTGGCACAGGCCACCCGGAAGAACAGAAGGCGTTGTACATTGTTTATTCGGAAACGGACGTCAGCCATCTTGATGAGAGCAATGAGTTTTACCGTATCGGTCTTCCTATCGAAAGCCGAACCTATGAAATCACCGGGTTGAAGCCCGGCGGCCTCATCTTTAGCAAGCAGGAGTTAAAGGAGGCAATTGATGCGGATGACATTAACGAGATCGATTATGAAGAGACGGCACCCGGCGATGAAGTGACGAAACGGCTCATTGAGCGTGCCTGTACATTGTATCTGAAAAATGATCTTTCCGGTGAACTTCCGAAAGGCGAAGTCGAATCACTGGCTCTGCCTTATGAATCTTATCAATTGGCATTCAGTAAAGGCCATTTGGATAAGATATTTGCGGATCGCGCCAACGTAACCGAGGACATGCTCAGAGATGATGGCAAGTATTTTCAATTTGTAGATGAAGAAGAGGAAGCAGACCTTTGGTGGATTCCTTCCGGCAGGGTCTTCTTGTCTCCAGATCCCGACAATCCCGATGAGAATTTTGCAGGTGACCATTTCTATCTGCCGCAGGCCGCTCGCGATCCCTTTGGCAATGACTCACATATCACCTATGATGACTACGATCTGCTGGTCACCGAAGCCCGCGATTCGAATGACAACATTATCGCCGCCCGTAACGATTACCGGCTGCTACAGCCCGACCTTGTGACCGATCCCAATTTAAACCGTGCCGCCGTAGTGTTTGATGAATTGGGCATGGTGATTAAGAGCGTGGTGATGGGCAAAGAGGGTGAAAATCTCGGTGACAACCTGGATGATCCCACCACCCGCATGGAATATAACCTGTTTAATTGGATGATCAACGACAAGCCTAATTTTGTGCATACCTTTGCCCGCGAAAAACACGGCGCAGCTAATCCCCGCTGGCAGGAAAGTTATGTCTATTCTGACGGCATGGGGCGGGAAGTGATGGCCAAAGTTCAGGCTGAGCCAGGGCAAGCGCCTTATATCGATGCTAATGGCGATCTTGCCTACCGGAATACTTCACCGGAAGTGCGTTGGGTAGGTAATGGCCGAACCGTTTTTAATAATAAAGGCAATCCGGTTAAACAGTATGAACCTTTTTTCAGCGTAACACCGGATTACGAAGATGAAAAGGAATTCGTGGAATGGGGCGTTACACCCATTCTTCGCTATGATCCCCTAGGTCGCCTGATTCGCACTGAAATGCCGGATGGCACTTTTTCGGAAGTGGAATTCGATCCCTGGCAGCAAACCACATTCGATCCGAACGATACGGTGCTTGAAAGTGAGTGGTATGCGAAACGGATTGACGGTGGTATGGGAGCAGAAGAACAGCGTGCGGCCCAACTCACCGCCACTCATGCCGATACACCTGCCCTCGTTCACCTGGACTCCCTGGGTCGCCCCTTTCTTAGCATCGCCCATAATAAGAAGGGCGGTACAGACGAATTTATAAAGACCCGAACCGTACAGGACATTGAAGGTAATCCACTAAGGATTATTGACGCCCGCGAAAATGATGTTATGACGTACGGTAAGTTTGATGATAATAGCTATTTTATTTCAGCTTATGATATTGCCGGGAGGCTGCTTTACCAGAACAGCATGGACGCCGGCGAGCGCTGGATGCTGACCAATGTGGCCGGAAGCCTGATACACGGCTACGACAGCCGTGACCACCATACAAGCATGTTTTATGATGATTTACAGCGACCGACCCGAATGTACGTTGAAGGCGGGGACGGTGAAGAGCAGTTAGACCATGTGGTGCAGCGCATGGTCTATGGCGATTGGAAAGACATGACGTCTGCCGAGCGGCAAAGCAGCCAGGCACAAAACCTTATTGGCACAGTAGTGAAACTTTACGATCAGGCCGGGTTGGTGACAACAGTGGAGATCGATTTTAAGGGCAATGTCCTGAAAAGCACCCGGCAACTGGCAATGCAGTATAAAGGCACGCTCAATTGGCCGGAAAATCCAGGCACGGACCTGTTTGAAAGTGAAATCTTCCGCTCTGAGACCGAGTTCAATGCCCTCAACCGACCCACACTATTAAGGACACCTCATACGGATACTATTCCGGCAAGCATAGTACTTCCTGAATACAACGAAGCCAATCTTTTGGAAGAAATGAACGTGGAGCTACGGAGCGGAGGGAGCAAAACCGCGTTTGTCACCAATATCGATTACAATGAAAAAGGCCAGCGCACCCTGATTCAGTATGCAAATGGTTCAGAGACGGCATATACCTACAATCCACAGACCTTCCGCTTGATAAAGCTGAAAACGGTACGGAACAATGATAACAAAGTACTGCAGGACTTACGCTACACTTATGACCCGGTGGGCAACATCACTGAGATTTATGATCATGCTCAACAGGAAATCGTACATGATGGACAACAGGTGCTACCAAAGGCGCTTTATGAGTATGACCCCCTCTACAGGCTCATTCAGGCCAGCGGAAGGGAACACCCGGGGCAGAATACACAAGTTGATCATACGGATTTCATGCCGGTGATAAGCCCACATCCCAATGATCCACAGGCGATGCGCAATTATACCGAACAATACGATTACGATGAAGTGGGAAATATTCTCAGTATGGTTCACAGAATGGGCAATCTGCCCAATCCGGGCCAGACCATCTGGAACCGCCGCTATCAGTATGCTTTGGCTAGTAATCGATTGCTGAGTACCAGTTTGCCGGGTGATAGTGATGCAGATGAATACTCTGACGAGCAGGAATATTCAGCGAAATATGACTACGACGAACACGGCAACATGACTTCTATGCCGCATCTGCCCCTGATGCAGTGGGATTGGCAGGACCAGTTGCAGGCCAGTTCAAGGCAGGTGGTAAACAACGGCGGCACACCGGAGATAACTTACTATGTGTACGATGCCAAGGGGCAGCGCAGCCGCAAGGTAACCGAACGCCAGGCAGCAGCTGGGGAGGAACCAAGCTGCATGAAGGAACGCCTTTACCTGGGCGGCTTTGAAGTTTACCGCGAATACAGTGTGGACGGCGATACCGTGCAATTACAGCGTGAAACCCTGCATGCTATGGATGATGAGCAGCGAATTGCCCTGGTGGAAACCAAAACCGTTGATATTAATGACAACACCGGAATTGATGTGCCGATAATCCGTTACCATCTTGCCAATCATTTAGGCTCTGCTTGTCTGGAATTGAATGAATCCGCTGCAATTATTTCTTACGAAGAATATCACCCCTACGGCACCACTGCCTACTTGGCAGGTACGTCTGTTGCAGAAGTAAGCTTAAAGCGATATAGATTTACAGGTAATGAACGGGATAAGGAAAGTGGATTCTATTATAGTTCCGCTAGATATTATTTGCCTTGGCTAGCACGGTGGTGTAGTTCAGATCCAATATATATTAATGGTGGTATAAATTTATTTGAGTATGGAAAAAGTAATCCAATATTTTTTAAAGACATAACTGGTATGGGACCTGCCGGTATTGGATTAGGTGAGGACGTAAGTGGAGCTCCACCTAGTCGAACTTATAGACCACAAGAAGGATTAAAAGGTGATAGAAAAGAGGCAGAAAAAATAGGGCAAACTTGGAAAGCTAGCAACCCAAAAAAGAAACCGAAATCAAAACCGCCCGTCTACCTTGGTCCGGTAGAGGTAAGAAGTAGTGATCCTGATGAAGAAGGATTGTATAAAAAAAAGAAATCACTGGATGAAGAAATGGTCCAATCACTTAAGGATCGCGCCTTCGAAACAAAGGAATTTGGTATTGGAATAGGCGAAGGAACAGTAGAAGGTTTTGATACAGCTGGAACATGGCTTGGAGAACGATTTGCCAAAGAATGGTATAGTATGTTTGGTGACGATTTGGAAAAAGAATTGGCGAAGAATGCCCTAGAGCAGGATTATAACAATCTTGTTGATACAGTCGAAGATATATGGGATAATCCGGAGAAATATGCAAATGCAGCGGTTGACTATGTCAAAAAAGTTCTTAAAGATCCGCGAGAATTTGGAAAAGCAATTGCACCAGGAGTGCTGATAGTAAAAAATCCATTATTAAAATCAATAACGAGGGGAAGAACTAAAAGCGCTTATCCGGGTGGGCATAATTTTACACCTAAGAAAGATCGTTATGGTATTTACGCTGGAAAAGCAAAGTCTGACCTGGGATATACAGACATAATTATTCATGGGTCTAAGGAAGGTTTTTCTCATACGACTCAGGGACAGGTTTTTAGTCCAAAGAAATTTGCAGCTATGCTAAAAAAAAGCCAAAACTACAAAGGGGGGCCAATTCGTCTTTTATCTTGTGATACTGCTGGATGCGGGGCTACTGCGGCCTCTGAATTAGCAAAAGAGCTTGGGGTTGAAATTGTAGCACCGACTAAGAAAGTATGGGCATATCCTTCAGGACATCTTGTTGTGGGTGAAGGTTACATCGACAATTTGGGGAATCTTGTAATTACAGAACCAGGTGGTTGGGTGATCTTTAGGCCAAACTAAACTGCTATTTATAAAGTGCTCATAGATGCCAGAGATTAGATCCGCACAACCAGCAAAATAAAGAAAAGTGGGGCAGACAATTACCTGAAAAATACCGGTCTGATAAAAATGGTGACCTAATATTAATAAAGGATGTAACGTCTGGCCTTTCGAAAGACGGTCTTTATATTTTTCCACATCATACCTGGTTATTTTTACTGGATCAGGAAGGTAAAATAATCAAGCTTTATCTGGGATCTTCAGATGGAACCCTAATTCAGGAAATGACCCAAACAGAATTTATTGAAGGTGTTCTGTTTTGCAAACTAAATAGCGGTTCAGACAGAGAACTCGGTAGATGTCTAAGCGAACTGCTTCAACAGGCAGAGTGGGATTGCATGTACAGTTCACTTACAGGCGCTGCCGATTGTGAAGAGCATTGCTTTTTAAGGGGTGGAGTATGTTATGACCCCGTTCATCCTAATTAGTTAAGAGTATTCGTGATAACTGACTGACCTCTGTAGGATTAAGCATCAGTTGTCTGAAACACTTTTTAAACTTTTGAGAAAATGTATGAAAGTTAAAAATGTCAGCTAAAAACCTTGTTTCCCAGCACAGCCTGAACAGTGATACCAATCAGTACCTGGATCTATGGAAATGGTTTACAGATGATGCGGCCAAAATAAAAGACAAGATGTGGACCATGGCTTCATTTTTCTATTCTCTTCTTGGAGCATTGTTGGGCTTTATGGCAAAGCATCTTTCAGTAGCCGAAAACGGAAAGGTCGGTTTCCAGGTTGAACAGCCGCCATTAGTTATTATCACTTCTGCGATCGGTTTAATCCTTAGTGCCTATGTTATGTTCATGCTTCGTGAATATGGGTTGCATATCCGAAGCGGTTGGAACCGTGCTGATTATATCCGTTTTCAAATAGAGGGCTTGAGTGATATTTGGTGCTATGATGATCCCTATCGTATTGAAGCTGATAAAAAACTAAAGAAAGAGGCTTCTAATAAGCTTCCTCGTGTGGCTCAACGCCTTATCCAGATCATGTTTTTCTATTTCTTCCTGTTTTTGCTCACACTGTTGTTAGCCCTCTTACAGTAAAAACCAAGCCGCTTAAAGACATATCATAGCAGGCTGATAAAAATCTTTTATCCTCAAAAAAGGAGTACATCATGCCTCGCAAACCCGCCGGTAATAGCACTACGCGTGCTAAAAAGCAGGCCAAAAGAACCATAAAACGTAATGAGCCTCTATATGTCGTAAAGGGGAGTGTCCGCTATAGCAGTGGAGAACCCTTTGTAAGTGGCAAAGTCCGCGCATATGATATTGACCTACGCAGCGAGCAACTATTGGGTGAATCGGGCACGGGCATGGATGGTGACTACAAAATCACCTATCCAACGAGCAAATTTTTACGCCAGGAAAAGGGCAGCGCAGATATTGAATTGCGTGTATATAGCGGGCGTCGTCCCAAGGAAGTTTTGCGTTCGCAAATAATTTTTAACGCGTCCACCGAAACAGAGATGGATTTAGTGGTTGATGATGGAGACAACAGAGCGCTATCAGAGTATGAAAAATTGCTGGGGAAAGTCCATCCTTTATTGGGCAAATTAAATTTAGCCGAGCTGGAAGAAAATGAAAAACATCGCGATTACAGCTTCCTTTCAGGGGAAACGGGGGAACCTCAGGAGCGTATTGGCTTTCTTGCCCAGGCCCACCGTCTTTCGGCAACAACAAAAATATCTCCTGAAATTATGTATGCCCTTCTACGCCAAAATATACCCCCGGAGTTGTCCGCCATGCTGGTTCAAAGCCCGGATAGCATTGAACTTGCACTGAAAACAGCTTCACGAAATAACATCATCTCTCTCCTTTCTGATAACAAAGTCAAGGCCGTCTTAAACCAAATTAAGAAACTTGCCATTGACCAGGCTTTTGAGCCCCCCGAAAAACCCGGAACCTATACGGTGGGTGATTTGCTGGCAACAACACTAAAGAAAAAAAGCGATCAACGCGCCTTTCTCGAGGCCTATAGCAATCACGGCGGAACACCAGAAGAGTTTTGGAAAAACCTTGAAAATAACTCTGCTTTTAAAGACAAGATCGACGACCTGAGATTTATGTCAGAAGCAGGCGCCATGACCTGGAATCATGTCCCCCTGGTTCAGGAGCTCCAGCGCAGGCGAAGCCGCGGACAGATATCTATCGCCAGGGACCTGGCACAATTTGATGCGCAGGAGTGGAAAGAAATCATTATGGGAAGGGGCAGACGGTCAATTGGTTTTCCACCCTTTATCCCCGGCGAAAGCAACGAAGAAAAAGCAACCAATTACGCGACGATTTTAGCATATATGCTGGAAGACGCCTACCCAACGGCCGCTGTCGCTTATCGTCTTGTGAAAGATACCACTACCGGCAGGAAAGATCTAAATACTTTCTTTGCTAAAAATGTACACGCCGATGATGCGAAGTTTGAGCTGGCCAGGACTTACCTGGAAAAATATTTGGCAGATAATGAAGACGCCATGGAGGGGGTGCAAAATCCTGATGCCCTAAAAAAGCAAATCAAAGGCATACAACGCCTCTTCAAACTGACGCATTATTATTCGGAAATGGGAACTCTCCTTAAAGATGGTTACGAATCCGCCTATCAAATTGCCAGGATGGGGAAGGGCACTTTTTTAAATAGATATCAGAAAAAATTTGGTGCCGACCGGACATTAGTTATTTACGAAAAGGCGGCACAAGCTTCGGCAACTGCTAAGCATCTCTATGTAAAATACAATTCCAATAGTCAAATAAGCATGCCGGTACTGCCGGCGGAATCACCGGTTGAAACAGAAAACGCAGAGGGTTCCAACCAGCCGGATAACATGGCTGCCGCCGCTCCTTCGGATAGTGCTGCTATAATTAAAGATATCCCCGATTGGGAAACGCTTTTTGGCTCCCTGGATTATTGCGATTGTAAACATTGCCGTTCGGCGTATAGCCCTGCGGCCTACCTGGTGGATTTGCTGCACTTTCTCAAAGACCGCAAGTTGATTGACGAAATTGAACGGGACGAAGATGGTAATATTACCGAAGTAATATTTCAAGATGACAAAACTGCCAAAAATGCTTTATTCGGGAGACGTCCCGACTTGGGAGAAATCGAGCTGAGCTGTGAGAATACCAATACCACCTTGCCCTATATCGACTTAGTGAATGAGATCCTGGAAGAGGCGGTTTCTCCGGCAGCGCCATCCACCCCGTTCCCACTCGATGCTGCTCTCGAGAGTAATTTGAATGAAGGTATTGTTACCGAAGTGCTGCAAAATGCCTTCACGCCTGCCTTGGCAGCAAGTGCCGTGATCACCACTGAATCTCCCGATGAAAACTGGAAAATCCAGGATGCGGCATTCACTTATACCATTAAGAAAGAAAACAGCACTTTAAAAGTTGTCGCCCGAAGCCGTCAAACTTCTGGTACGGTCGAGGCTTTGCTAGCCAATCCTCAATACATCAACAGTGATGCGTATGCCGTACTCCGCGAAGCTCTATTTCCATTGACGCTTCCATTTGACCTTTGGACTGAAGAAGTGCGCACGTATTTGGGACATTTGGGCGTGCAGAGGCATGAGCTGATGCGTGTGTTTCAAAAAGGCGGCACATCACCACAGCCTTCGGAGCTGGATATTGCCGCCGAGCAATTGGGGCTAACCGCGGCTGAACATGCGATTATCCGCAATGATCCGGTCTTAACCGAACCGTGGAAATTCTGGGGGTTGCAGGAACAGGGCAATACGATTCCCAATGAGGAAAATCCCGTTGGGTGGGTAGAAGCCTTGCTGTGGGTCAGGGTATTGCTCGACCGTTCGCAGTTGAGCTATCAAGAGTTAAATGACCTACTGAAAACAAAATTCGTCAATCCGGATGGCAATATCAAAATTAAATCGGGCGATGAAGAAGATCCTTTTACCTGTAATACTCAGAAACTAAAGATTATCGGCTTGGACGCTAACGCCGCCCATCGTCTACACCGCTTTGTTCGGCTGTGGCGCAAACTTGGCTGGGAAGTCGCCGATCTGGACAGTGCAATAGCTGTTCTGCAGGACGGTGTTGTTCTAAACGACCGCTTGAATGCAAACCTTATTATTCAGCTTGCACATATTCAAAGTCTTCTATCGCGGCTCAACCTGCCGCTGGAAGAACTGCTCACGTTCTGGGGAAATATTTCTACGGAAAGTGATGACTCGCTTTATCACCGGCTTTTCCAGAATCCAGCGGTCACTAATCCGGTTGATCCTAAGTTTAAGATCGAAAAAGTGAAGGTGGATTCATCTAACCAAAAAATAACAGACAATGCCGCTACCATTCTTGCGTCCCTTCCCGTTACACAGTCAGAGCTGCAATACCTGATGAATGATATTGAGCAAGCTTTGAAAGATGCACTTGATCCAGATCTTCAGGAAGCAATTCAAATTCCCGATGAACTGACGCTGGCGGGTCTTTCCAAATTGTATCGCATTATAAAATTAGCCGGGGCATTACGGCTATCGATGCGCGATACGCGCACGCTGATTGAACTGACCGGCATCAATCCTTTTGATCCCGCAAACACCCAAAATACGCTGGATCTCGTGGAGGTAGTTGCAAAATTGCGCGAGGCTGGTATTTCTGTAACCGAGCTCGATTACCTGCTGCGTCATCAGAAAAGAGACGGAACAACGCTTGAACCGTCAGAAGAAACAATTGCGCGGACTCTCGGCGTATGTCGCACCGGGCTGCATCAGATTGCCGAAACGTATGTTTTTAATGACACGATTCAGGATCGTACCGGCGAGCTTACCGGTCAGAGCTTGGCATTGCTGCAATGGAAAGACCGTCTGATCGCACAAATCATATCCATAATAAACGATCCCATATCCAATGATTCGCCTGGAGATTTTATCCGGCGCAATATGAAAACCTTTCATATTCCCGATTATGTTTCCACGACTTCTGTTTCAAGTAATGATATTCCCGACTTCACAGAGGAATTATCTAACAAAATTTATTATGAGCCTTCCACGGAAAAGCTGCATTTCAAAGGAGCAATGAGCGAGGCTGAAAGAGATTTGCTCAAAGACCTGTCATCGAATGGGGATTATTCAGATGCCATCGATGAATTATTTGATGGGCCGGATTCGCAATTAAATGATCCAGCATCGGCGTTTATTACAGAAACCAGTGATATTAATTATCTGGTTAATCCAGACAATCAGGCCAACGACAAGTTCAGACTGATTTTAGAAAAACTTATACCTCATCTTCGTCGCCGGTTGAGTGAGAATTTGCTCTCTCAGCTTCTTAGCGAAGCACTTAATCTGGAAATAGAATCGGTAGAAAAACTTCTGATGGAGTGGATAAATGCTGTTTCGGATTCAAGCAAGAACTGCATCGAAGATTTTCTTGCGCCGGCTTTTGCGGAAAGTAATCCTAATGTCAGAATAATCCCTGAGACCTTCAGCGATCCATTTCAGTCTTTAATCCGTCTGGACAAGATTGCCACTATTATTTCTGCTTTTAACATACAGCCATTTGAACTGGATTGGGTTTTTAAAGCGGTAACGCACAGCTCATTTAATTTAAATGATCTGCCTGTTGAATTGGGCGGCTTTCCTAAGGAAAAATTTAAACAGTTTGACTGTCTGGTAAACCTGTTGTTGCTCCGCGACAAGCTGCATAATGGTGCTTTGGTCTTACGGGACATATTTGCATCGGATACAACGCATAATAATATCCTGAATCAACTTGTTGAGCACACCGGCTGGGATGGAGCGGAACTGACAGCGCTCACCGGATCGTCGGGTTTGGACCTTACCTTTCCAAATAACATCTGTGACAAAAAAGCGCTTTCCCGGGTGTATGACTGCTTCCAAATGATGAAGCGACTGGGTGTCTCAACGGCACAATGTTTTGCCTGGGCCAGACCGGAGATGACCAGCACTGATGCCCGTGGCGCCATTCAAGCCGCCAAAACTCGCTACGAAGTTGACAGGTGGTTAACTATCGCTCAGCCGTTACGAGATGAGCTGCGTGAAAAACAACGTGACGCCTTGGTTGCTTATCTCGTGGTGCGCCCTGATGCTGACAAGCATCAGCATTGGCAGGATGTCAACGATCTGTATGCCCATTTTCTCATCGATGTGGAAATGAGCGCCTGCCAGCTTACTTCGCGCATCAAACAGGCACTCAGCTCAACCCAGCTATTTGTGCAGCGCTGCCTGATGAATCTCGAACCACAAGTGGTCGTTAACAGCCAAATTGATTCACATTGGACGCACTGGGAGTGGATGAAAAATTACCGGGTGTGGGAGGCCAATCGCAAGATTTTTCTTTACCCGGAAAATTGGATTGAACCGGCACTGCGTCATGACAAATCACCGTTTTTTAAAGAACTGGAAAACGAACTGCTACAAAACGACATCACCATGGAGACCGCGGAAACCGCTTTTCGGCACTATTTGGAAAAACTGGACCAGGTGGCGAGGCTGGAAATCGTCGGTATGTATCATGAGGAGGAGACCATCCCGGGGCACCAGGGAAACGAGCGGCTGGTGAATGTTCTGCATGTCTTTGGGCGCACCCGTGAAATACCACATATTTATTTCTACCGCCGCCGTGTTGATGATTCGTATTGGACGCCCTGGGAGAGAGTAGATCTGGATATTGAAGGCGACCACTTAATTCCGGTGGTCTGGAACCGCCGGCTTTATTTGTTCTGGCCGATTTTTGAAGAGAAGCAGGAGAAGATTCCTGTAACAATGCCTGGCGCGGGAGAGGAAGTCGAAGAAGGTGAAAAATATTGGGAGATAAGGCTCGCCTGGAGTGAATGTAAGAATGATTCATGGCAGGCAAAAAGAGTAACTGCGAATTCGATAAGATCTGTAATTACTCCCGACGAAAACTTGGAAGACAAAGGGATAGGACTTCATTTGTTTAAATACAGAATCAGCAGCAATGGACTTTTTATCTGGGCTATCAGTAGTAATTTTGAGATTATTAATGATCCCACTTATAAGCGCATCAACTCTTTCCATTTTACAGCTTGCGATTCTGGCGCCAGCATTGTGAAGGATAGCCATACTTTTCTCCAATTATTTAACATTCCTGGTTTGATTCAAACTAGACCTCAAGGAATGATGTTGCAAGAAGCGGATATCGAGAATGGAAAACTATATCTCCGCGGGGACACAACTAATTCTATTGCACTACAAAAGACGCCAGGTCTTTCTCCTTACTATATTCTCTATGCTCATCAAGACGCTATTGCAAACGGCATTAGCCCTTATACTGTCCAGACAGGCCAAAGACCATTCTTCTTTCAGGATGAAACTCGAACGTTTTTTTTAACACCTATGGATATTATTCTTCCCAACGACTCAGTAATTGATTTCCTACAAAATCGGGACATTGTTAGTCATTTTTATCAGGGTGCCTCTCCTGTGGTAAATCTGCCTAATGATTCGCGCTTTCGAATGGAATCGACACCGATTATACAAATTCCACAAGTAACCCAACCTAATATTTCTACAGGTTTAGACGCGCTCATTCGTAGAAAAACTTCGGCTTTGCTACGCAGAAAGCGCTATCGCTTCCACCTGCATTATCACCCATATGTTTGTCACTTTGTTAAAAACCTGAATCGGGATGGCATTGGCGGTTTGCTTCAACGAAGTATTCAGTTAAAGAGGGCAGAGTTTTTTAACATATATGAGCCTAAATCAATTGTAGCCCAACCCGGTCCACTTGAAGATGTTGATTTCTCCATGTATGGTGCATATTCGATCTACAATTGGGAGCTGTTTTTCCATATTCCATTTCTAATTGCCTCCAGTTTAAGTCAGAATCAACGCTTTGAAGAAGCACAAAAGTGGTTTCATTATATATTTGATCCGACAGATGCATCAAACGAACCCGCACCACAACGGTTTTGGCGTACCCGGGATTTTTATGAGAGAACCCGGGCTGGCTATGCAGCCCAGAGGATCCAGGAACTGTTGAATCAACTTGCCGAAGGGGAGAGTAACGGTGAATTGAAACAGCAAGTCGCACGTTGGCGAAACAATGCGTTTCAGCCGCACATGGTCGCCCGGCTGCGCCCAGTGGCCTACCAAAAAGCTGTGGTAATGAAATATATCGACAACCTGATTGATTGGGGCGATCAACTCTTCCGACGAGACACTATCGAGTCAATCAATGAGGCAACCCAGTTGTACATAATGGCAGCAGAGATCCTCGGCCGGAGACCGGAAAACATTCCGCCGCGCCATGGGCAAAAACCGGATACTTTCAACTCGCTTGAGGCAAGACTTCAGGAAGGCGGTTTCTCAGATCCCCTCATAGAGATTGAGAATCTTGTGGCAGAATCGAGCAATGGTACACTATCGCCGACCGATGACGCGGAGATAACGCTGCCGCTAACGTTTTACTTATCAAAGAATGATAACCTTCTGCGCTATTGGGATACCGTGGCTGACCGTCTTTTCAAAATCCGCCACTGTATGAGCATTGAAGGCGTTGTTCGCCAACTGCCCCTGTTTGAACCGCCTATTGATCCGGCTTTGCTGGTTCGTGCTGCGGCACTGGGAGTTGATCTCAACAGCGCCTTGAATGACATGAATGCCGCTCTACCGCATTACCGTTTTAATGTCATGCTTCAAAAAGCGGTTGAGCTGTGCAATGATTTGAGGTCGCTGGGTGGTGCGCTGTTGTCTGCGTTGGAGAAACGGGATGCTGAAGAATTGAGTTTGCTTCGTTCCTCGCAGGAATTGCAATTGTTAAGCGCAGTAAACAATATCCGTAATAAACAGCGAAATGAGGCAGAAGAATCACTAGAAGGTTTGAAGAGATATCGAGACGTTTTACAAGCTCGAATTGACCATTATTCAAACAAGGGACTAATGAATCCATGGGAATGGATTCATCTGGGTCTATTGGGTTCAAGTTTGTTAATTCAACTTAAAAAGTCATTTGGGGAAACTGCAGCCGCTACCGCTCACACAATTGGGCTCTTAAAAATAGGCGCTCCGACAACTGCTGGCGTTTTAACAGGAGGAAGCAATATCGGAGAGGCTCTTCAAGCGGGAGCGGATTCTCTAGGTTCTCATGTTGCATGGTTAAATACCTCAGCGAATCTGAGCGCAACCCTTGGTGGCTATCGGCAGCGCAAGGAGGAATGGGACCATCAAGCGAATATAGCTAAGAAAGAAATGAACCAGCTAAATAAGCAACTCGTCGCTGCAGAAATCCGCAAAGAAATTGCTGAACTGGAGCTGCAAAACCATGAAACGCAGATAGAAAATGCCAATGAAGTAGATGAATTCATGCGCAATAAGTTCACCAACAAGGAACTCTATCAATGGATGGTCAACCAGGTTTCCAGTATGTATTTTCAAAGTTATCAATTGGCGTATGATATCGCTAAAAGAGCAGAAAGGGCCTTCCGCCACGAGCTTGGTTTGACAGATTCCAACTTCATCCGGTTTGGCTATTGGGACAGCCTGAAGAAAGGCCTGCTCGCCGGAGAGAAGCTGCATCATGATCTTAAACGTATGGAAACGGCTTATTTTGACCAAAATAAACGTGAGTTTGAATTAACAAAACATGTTTCGTTGGTCATGCTAAATCCCGAACAACTCCTCAAGCTGCGTGAAACCGGATCATGTGAATTCGAAATTCCTGAGGTATTCTTTGACCTCGATTTCCCCGGACAATACATGCGACGAATTAAATCAGTCAGCATTACCATTCCCTGTGTTACCGGGCCTTACACTAACGTCAATGCTAAATTGACTCTGCTATCCAATCGTATTCGTCGCACAACTGAAACATCCAATGGCTACGCCCATACGCCTGAGGACCTGGAAAGAGACCGATTTATGCATAATGTTCTGGGAATAAAATCTATTGCCACAAGCTCCGCACAAAACGACAGCGGTATGTTTGAATTCAATTTCCGAGATGAACGATATTTACCCTTTGAAGGTGCCGGTGCTATTAGTCGGTGGAGACTTGAGCTGCCTGGCGAATACCATCAGTTCGATTACGAAACGATATCAGATGTCATTATACATCTTAATTACACAGCCCGTGATGGCGGAACGGCATTTCAGGAAGCAGCCAGCTCTTATGTTCAGCGGATTCTCGAAAACAGTGAAGGTCTTTTCCGAATGTTCAGTGCTCGTCAGGAGTTTTCATCTGAGTGGCACCGTTTTCTCAACCCGGCGGGTGATTCCACGGCTCATAGCTTGATAATGAATTTGAATAAAGACAGTTTCCCATTGATTGTAAAAGGCAAAGACATTGAATTCGATACAGCATTTTTGTTGCTCAAAATGACAGGAGATTCCGCTTACGACGATAACAATCCAATCAAGTTCACCTTTAAAAGAGAAGGTGGACCAGAGTTTACTGATCAGGATTTTAAACTTAACGGCAGTTCGGTTGAAGGCTTACCTTATTGCATCCCATTCCAGGAATTAAATAGCGGTCATGAGCCCGGAAAATGGACAATTGAACTCTTAGAAAGCGAACCATCCAATATTGAGGACATTTTTGTCCTCTTGCGGTATAAAATTAAGTCAAGCTAATTGCAGGTTGCTTATTTCCATTGGTTGTAAATTATAGATTTTTTTAGTTAGCTGATATTGGTTGGTTGGAATAAGTACGATGATTTTTAATCTTAATACATTCAAATATATACTAAAAAAGCCCGCCGAAAGGCGGGCATCAGAGTGTTTACCAACCAGATGTTGCTGCATACCTCTTTGCTTCCGCTTCAATTTCTTTGCTTGATTTATAGCGCTTCATATCATCAAGTATGAACGCTTCAATTTCTTCCCGATTAAAGAAAATACGCTTTCCTACTTTATGGTATGGAATAATGTTGTTGTGGGTGTATTGGTATATTGTATTTTGAGGAATTCCTGTAAGCTTACTCAACTCCTTAACATTTAAAAAGGGCTTTGAGTTTATGTGCAATGCTTTTTCGAGCTTACTTATTTTTTCCAATATCATATCCAGAATTCCATCGCGATCAATGGATGCGCTTTGAAAATTGTTTTTATTTTGTCTCATATTACTCATGCCACCTCCCTTCTTTCGACCGTGTATGGAGCAAACAGCTTTCGCTTTATTTCTCTGTAATTCCGAATTAATGAACAATGTACATGCTCCGCAGGAAACTCAGAAACATCGTTTAATATTAATTGGAGCTTGCGGACGTTTTTGTAAACAGTACCCTTATTTATACCAATTGACAATAAGACCTGTTTAAAATTGTCTAATGATCCATAGTGATCGATTAAGTTTCGAAGACCGTGCGACACTACGTAATCCTTAAATCCTCCGTAATTTTGAATATAACCCTTTAGCGCGTCTAGTTCCCTGGAGAATGAAATTAGCTTTCGTGGAGCCGGTTTACCGAACCGTAATACTGCCTTTTCTAACTGTTCCTGAAAAACCAAACCTAGAGAATTGTAACGCTCTTTATTTAAAACTTCATTTAAGTTATTGATGCCCAAGTGTCGCTTTATAGAGTCTTTGTTCTTAAATCGCATCTCAAAGCGAATAAGATTATCCGGGACATTAGATTCATTAAGACAGTATTTGCACAATTGAGCTTTTTTGTCATAAATGTAGAACTCACGTTCACCATTTATCCAATAGTAGCTATTCTTGATCTTCTTATGCTTGGTCCGGGCCATCTTGAAAAACAAAAATAGCGGTATATATTTTTCAAAACAGAAATCTGCGATTATATCACGATAAAGCTCAATACTACAGAGCTCAATGTTGCCTTCGTCAATATCGATATTCTGCGCCTGGACGCGTTTGATAACATCGTCAACAACCTCTGTGAATTCATCGTAGTCGACCGGATTATAGTTGGTAGAATCAAAATAACTGTTTGGGTTAAAATCGATTTTTCCACCACGATCATCGGACTGTATACAAATTTTGCCGACTTGCTTTTTCTTCAACCCATAAGGGTAATTAGATTTAGGAAGATATATGGATATACGATCAAACATGACGTACTTCTCCTCTCTATTTAGGTTAGTTTTGAAAATTAAACGCACGTTTTGATTAGGATTTTATAACTAATTAATGGAGACTAATCCTTTATTGTTATAAGGAACGGGCGTTTTTCGGTGTGTAAAACGCACTAATAATGTCTTTGAAAGAATGCCAATACGTGCTATAAAGCTGTTTATTGGACACGGGTAAGACCGATTACCCATTTATATATTGCGTACTCTAAGTCATTGTTTTATCTCCTTTTAAGTGTTTAACTAACTATAAATAAATATACGAAATAATTACTAAAAATGCAAAAATGACAGTCAAGTGCGCCAAAACGACAGCCTAAATACTCTGTTCCATTTATTGGAACAGAATCCAATCACTACGTCCATTTGATTATTTTTTTAATTTGATTATTAGATAACCGATAGCAAAATCACGGTATAGAAATGGCTTAATTGGGAGATGATCAGTTACAAAATTTGTAACTAATCGGTTTTAAAGACAATTGAACTAACGAAGATTAATCGAAAAGAACCCAGTTATGATTTTTTTTCTCAAGTTTGTAAAGTGATTATTATCTACCTATATTAAATTAGCATAAATAGAGACGAGTTCTATTTTAAATTTGCTCATCTAGACTTTGGGATGAGATATCAGCGACAATTTATGCCGGAGTAAATGACCATTGGATTAATGGTGGCCACGTTGAGTAAACGTGGATGCAACAGGTAACTTTAGCTATTATATTATGCGGAATAGCTTTAATAGTTGAGCTGGGCTGTATTTTAATCAAGATAAACACTGATTCTTAGAACTGATAAATCAGATGGGGGCATGTTCAAATAGGCCCCAGTTTTTTAGTGGGGTAGTGGTATGCAAACCCCAATTCTGCTCTATCCCACATACTAATAAACTAGGGTGGGGTTATAAGTCATTTAAAAATAAATACTTAAGGTAAAAACGTCTTATATTGTGCAATATACATCAAAGTAGCTTTATTTAGCATAACCTTTTTTTGTGTGTCTGCTACGGAATAGGCCTATCTTACAGCCGAGGGAAATGGACTCACGCAAACATGAGATTATTGAGAAACAGTTTTCAAATATTCGTATATTCTGACCATCGCTAATGTATCTAATTTACAATATTCTTTTAATGATTTAATAGACCTATTCTTTTTTCCTGCATCCTTCTCATGAATCATGTCATTCCAGAAAGCGGAAGCATCATCTCCTTTTTGTACAGCCAGATTAGTATAAGTCAAATCAGGCGCCAACACCGGCAAGACTTTCTTTAATGAAAAAGAACCTTCGAAGTCAGGATGGTTATAATTATTTCTAACAGTCAATAATAGGTCAAATAATCGATTAGCAAAATCCACTAGCAGAGTAGCGTAATTAGGAAAGCTTTCAGCAAGAATATTTAACACCCTTTTTTCGAAAGAAGCATTGTATGCGACAATTGATCCAGAAGCATTTGAAACGCATGTTATTAGTGATTCAATAAAGGGAGGTCTTGGGTCTTCTAAATCAGAGTGCAAAAATTCTTTATGTTCGAGGCTGCCGTCTTCATGTAATATGTGGCAGGAGTATTGGAATGGCACTAAGTCATACGGACATTGTTTTTCATATCTTGGTATTGGAAATGTATCTGTTTCAAAATCTAAAAAGTAGATAGGGAAATTAAAACTATTTAAATCATCTCTAATACCGTTTTTATTTATATATATAGATTCCTGTTTAACAGCATTAACATAGCTTTTTTGTAAATCTGTTAATGGGAAAGTATCAGGTATATCAACGATTTTTATAATACCATCATCGATGAGTTGTTGTTTTTTCTCCCAACGTAGCCGTGGAACAGAATAGATTGAATGTTTTGGTATGCTTTGCCAACAATGGTCTTGAAAAGGACAGGATAGTGGTTTTTTACAATGATCACCTATTCCCTTGTCATATTTATGTGGACTATTTAGAACTTCTTTAAAGAATGATATCTTTTTTGGAACTATTTCTATATGAGCATTTATCTCATCGTCCAAGTTCTGATATTCAAATAGGTTATCAAGATTAGGATATTCACACTCCTTGTTAATAAACATCAGATCACATTTGTTTATCTCTAAACCGTTTTGTTCTAATACATACTTTTGAATGGCCAGGTCTGGTATAAATTCTTCTTTTACCCTAGTTGAAGATTTCACCTCAATTAAGTCCCATCCGTTTGAATTTTTCTTAAGTATATCACTTCTTACTAAAACTTCATCAAAGACAAAGGATGGTTCAAAAATTACTTCACTCTTATTGATTGCGCTTTTTGTGGCTTCAATCGCTTCATCTAAGTCCTGGCGATAGGCATTTACTCCATTGTCAAATGCTAATTGTGCAAATTTATGGACGTCATTTCCCTTTTTTATTGCGTACTTATCTGCCGCAGATAAAGGCGCAGCAAGCTTAGGTTGGTTTTTTTCCAGCCATAGCCATCCTGCACACTGTAATGCATTGAGATACTTGGATTTCGTAAGTGTATAATGCATAATCTAATGTAAAAAGCCTGAAATAAAATTGCTAATTCAAAGATATAAGATAAGGATGCTTTGTAAAATTTGATGACATTCAAAAGCTAAATAAATCTCCTTGGAAAACAGCGTAAAAGTATACGCGAAAATTGCCTAAAGACCTTTAAGCCGATCCACTGCCTGGCTTACTGCCCTTTTGTGAATCGATTTTACCTCTGGAATAATTTTACCACGATATTCTTCAAAAACAATAACTTCATATTTCTTATCTGGATTAAGCTCTTTAAAAATGTGCTTACATTGAGCTTTTGTTATTTCCGCGTTGGACATATGAACAGGCAACAATATTAGCAGCATTTTTTTGTGTTTTGATATCAGCAAATCAATAATTGCTCCTCGTACCTGTTTGCCGGTTCGAGATTCAATTTCTACTGCAATCTCACCATCTATGACCGCATCTATTCTTGCTGGTCTGCCCTTATTACCTAATTGAACTTCTGTTTTCTGTCCTGTTATTTCAACTCTTTCTCCAAATGCTGATTTTAAAACCTCTTTTCCATATTTATCGTGCTGGCCCATAATTTTGTCCCTACTTTTGTTGTGTATAAAAATATTTCTACATCGTAAGCTCGATCACTATTGTATATAACCACTGATCTATATACTTTTCAACAATCCAATTTCCATAAATGGGTAAAAAACCATGGATGTTTTTGATCTGCGCGAGTCCTTAATTCGAGACTACAATTCCTATATTCAAAGTTTCCTTCACATAAAAGACCGAAAGATTCGTGAATATGTGGATGATATGTTTGAGCGTGGTGACCTTTGGCCGGAAGCGCTCATTCAATTAAACCCATCTTTCGAACAAGGCAGTCGCATTACAGATCTGGTGAATGAAAACGTTTTACATTCGGAGTGTAACCGGATCTTCAAGATAAAAGAAAAGCCGGATGATCCAGGGAAGCCGTTGCGTCTGCATAAGCATCAATCGGATGCTGTCCGTGCTGCAAAGACAAATCAAAACTATGTGCTAACCACCGGAACCGGTTCGGGAAAGAGCCTGGCATACATCATCCCGATTGTGGACTATGTTTTGCGTAATGGCTCAGGAAAGGGAATTAAGGCCATTGTTGTATACCCAATGAACGCACTGGCGAATAGTCAGCTTGGTGAACTGGAGAAGTTTATTGAGTACGGCTATCCCAAGGGTGCGGCGCCTGTAAAGTTTGCCAGATATACGGGACAGGAGAGCCAGGAACAGAAGAATGAAATTCTTAATAATCCGCCTGATATTTTATTAACCAATTATGTAATGCTGGAGCTCATTCTAACTCGAACTGACGAAAAGCAATTGATATCTGCAGCTATGGATTTGAAGTTTCTGGTTTTTGATGAGTTACACACCTATCGCGGCCGGCAAGGGGCAGACGTGGCTTATCTGGCACGCAGGGTAAAGCAAAAACTCGAAGCGCGTGACCTTCAATATGTTGGGACTTCGGCCACACTTTCTACAGAAGGCACTTTTATCGATCAGCAAAAGAAGATCGCTGAAGTCGCTACGCAATTATTTGGCTCTCCGGTGATGCCGGAACATGTGATAGGCGAAACTTTAAAGCGAGTAACTGAAGAACAGAGCGTTAAAAACCCGGACTACGTAAACAGGTTAAAGCAACGCGTTGCTCAGGATAATTCGTTTCCTACAGAATACAACACGTTTATTGAAGATCCCTTGGCATCCTGGATTGAGAGCACTTTTGGGCTAAGCAAGGAGCCAGATACGCGACGTCTGGTTCGATCCATTCCCAGACCCATTGGTGGTAACAATGGGGCTGCGAAAGAGCTTGCTCAGATTACAGGTGAACCCTTTGATAAATGTGCTTCCATAATAAAGAGAGCGTTGCTTGCAGGACATTTTTGTGCTCCGCATCCACAAACCGGCTTCCGTCCCTTTGCCTTTAGGATACATCAGTTTATTAGCAAGGGCGATACAGTTTACTGTTCCATTGAAGATGAGAACGATCGCCATGTGACGGTATCCGGTCAGCAGTATGTGCCGAATGCCAATCGTCAAAAGATACTGCTGCCCATGGCGTTCTGTAGAGAATGCGGTCAGGAATACTATCTGGTGCGTTATTGCGCCGATGATGAAGGCGGTGACAGAGTGTTTTGCGCCAGAGAGCTCTCCGACCAGGTGAAGGCAGACAATGACATTCCCGGATTTTTGTTCAGAAGTGAATCAAATCCCTGGCCGGACAATGATGAAGAAATAATTGATCGGCTTCCACAAGACTGGATTATTGAACAAAACGGCCGGCTTGTTGTGCGCAACAATCGCCAGGAATATCTTCCGTCTACGGTTGGCGTATTGCCCAATGGACGAACCGATGATTCAGGCTTATCTTTTCAATTCTTCGCGTCACCATTCCGCTTTTGTCTTAATTGTGGTGTTTCCTACGGCATCCGTCAATATTCTGATTTTCCCAAACTTTCCACCCTTTCATCGGAAGGCCGCAGCACGGCTACTACCATTCTGGGGCTTTCCACGATACGCTATTTAAAAAATGATACCGAAATCAGGAATCAGGCAAAAAAGCTGCTTAGTTTTACCGACAACCGCCAGGATGCGTCGCTGCAGGCGGGACACTTCAACGATTTTGTTGAAATAGGCTGGCTTAGGGCGGCTCTTTTTAAAGCTGTCAGTGATTACGGATCAGGTGGCTTGGGACATGATGAAATTGCAGACAAGGTATTTGATGCTTTGAATTTGCCGTTGAAAGAATATGCTGTTAACCCTGCCGTGCGTTACAGGGCGGAGACGGAGACGAAAAAGGCGTTGCGCAATGTACTGGGCTATCGTATCTATCGTGATCTCAAAAAAGGTTGGCGCATTACTTCGCCTAACCTGGAGCAGTGTGGGATGCTGGAAATCCAATATGAGTCATTGGAAGAGCTTTGCGCTAACGACGATGACTGGAGCGGTGGCCATCCGGCATTAATTTCAGCATCGCACGAAACTCGGGCCACTATTTGTAAAGTGCTGTTGGATTTTATGCGTCGTGAGCTGGCTATTAAAGTGGATTACCTGGATACCTACTTCCAGGACCGTATCAAGCAGCAAAGCAACCAGTACCTTGTTGCCCCCTGGGCCATTGATGAAGACGAACGCATGACCAGTTCAGCTACCTTATATCCAAGATCCAGAAACCGTCCGGGAGACTCGCAATGGAATGTCTACATGTCCGGGCGCGGCGGTTACGGAATGTACCTTAGAAGGGGGCCGACACTGCCTGAATATGGTGAGAAGTTGTCGGTTGTGGAAACGGAAGAGATTATTGTCCAAATATTACATAACCTGGAAATTGCCGGCATTGTTGAAGCTATAGACCAGCAACCGGACAACCTGCATGGCTATCAATTAAAAGCATCGTGTCTACGCTGGATTGCTGGTGATGGCACGAAGGCCTTTTATGACCCCATACGCGTTCCAAACAGGCCGGATGAAGGCATGCGTACGAACCCTTTCTTTATCGATTTTTACAAGGAAACGGCACTCAAGACACTTACCTTTGAAGGCCGGGAACATACGGCTCAAGTACCCTACGAGAAACGTGAAGAGCGGGAAAATCGCTTTAAAGAAGCCGAGTTACCCATTCTGTTCTGCTCTCCTACAATGGAGTTGGGTGTGGACATTGCCGAGCTCAACGTGGTCAATATGCGCAACATCCCGCCAACACCAGCCAACTATGCGCAAAGAAGTGGTCGGGCGGGTCGTAGCGGTCAGCCGGCTTTGGTTTTTAGTTATTGTTCTACAGGCAGCTCTCATGACCAATATTTCTTTAAACGCCCACAACTGATGGTATCCGGGAAAGTATCACCGCCGCGGATTGATCTGGCAAATGAAGATCTGGTCAAAGCGCATATCCAGGCCGTTTGGCTGGGCGAAGCCAATTTGAATCTACATAAATCCTTAAGGGATATTCTTGACCTTGCCGGAGACGAACCTTCCCTGGACTTGATTCAGGAAGTCAAAGATGCATTGAAAGATAAAATGAAACGCTTACAGGCCCATAACCTGGCAGAGCAGGTCTTGAATTCTGTTAAGAGCGAATTGGAAAAGAGTGATTGGTACAAAGATAATTGGCTCAATAATGTATTGAACCAGGTTTACCAGGCTTTCGAAATTGCCTGCAACCGCTGGCGCGAGCTGTATTGGTCGGCATTGAATCAGGCGAAGAATCAGACGGCAATTATCCATGATGCGTCACGCAGCGCAGAAGACAGACGCAAAGCAGAGCAACTCCGTAAGGAAGCGGAAGCACAGCTAAAGCTGTTGACTGAAGTTGAAAATATTGTTCAATCGGATTTCTACAGCTACCGTTATTTTGCCAGTGAAGGTTTCCTGCCCGGCTATAATTTCCCCAGACTGCCCATTTCGGCCTACATTGCTGCGCGACGTATAAAACAAAAGGATAAGGATGAGTTTCTTTCGCGTCCGCGCTTCCTGGCGATTTCCGAGTTCGGGCCGCGTTCCATTATCTACCATGAAGGTTCACGTTACATCATCAATAAAGTGATCATGCCGGTCCGTGATTCCGATGAACTGAATACCAGCCAGGCCAAGGTGTGCCAGGAGTGCGGTTACCTGCATCCGGTCAATGAAGAAATCAATCAGGATATGTGCGAGCTTTGCGGTACACGCCTGGAGCAGCCACTACGTTCTCTGTTCAGACTACAGAATGTATCTACCAAGAGACGTGACCGTATCAGCTCGGATGAAGAAGAACGTTTGCGGTTGGGATATGAGATTCTGACGGGCGTGCGTTTTGGCGAGCATGGCCATGGTCCTGCATACCAGAAAGGTGTACTGCAGGTAAAGGGCAGCGATTATGCTGAGCTTTTTTATGGTCATACGGCAACCATCTGGCGTGTTAACCTGGGTTGGCGGCGCCGGGCAAATCCAAACCAGGTCGGTTTCCTTATTGATAAAGAGCGCGGTTTCTGGGAACGCAATGAGCAGCTTGTCCAGGATGGTGAAAACGGGACCGACGAACAGATGTCCGATCGTGTGGAACGGGTTATTCCTTATGTGGAAGACCGCCGCAACAGCCTGATTTTCAAACCGCTGAAACCTTTGACAGAAGCCGAGATGGCATCCCTGCAATCGGCATTAAAAAATGCCATCCAGGTGCTCTATCAACTGGAAGACAATGAGCTGGCTGTTGATCCGTTACCAACGGCACAAGACCGTCAGCAGATATTGTTTTACGAGTCCGCTGAAGGGGGCGCAGGTGTGCTTAGGCGGCTTGTTTCCGATCCGGAAGCATTTTCCCTGGTGGCAAAGAAAGCGCTTGAAATATGCCATTACGAGCCTGAAACGGGCGATGATCAGGGCAGGGCGCCGGGTGCCCGTGAAGACTGCGAAGCAGCCTGCTATGACTGCCTGATGAACTATGGTAATCAACGCGATCATGAACTGCTGGACCGCAAAGCCATTGCCGCTATTTTAATGGAAATGGCGCAAAGCAACGTAAGTCATTCACCGGGGCAGCAAAGCCGGGAAGAACATCTCAGCGCATTGGTAGCGGCCTGTGAATCGCAACTGGAGCGTGAGTGGCTGTACGTTCTGGAAAAGCATGGACTCAAATTGCCCGACCAGGCGCAGTATTTTATTGAAAAAATGCAGACCCGTCCGGACTTCTTCTACAAGGGGCAGGCGGTTGCCGTTTATGTGGACGGGCCCCATCATGATTATCCCGAGCGCAAGGAACGTGACGCGGCGAAAACCGATGAGCTGGAAGACCGCGGCTATATGGTTCTGCGCTTTGGGCACACAGACGACTGGCTAAGCTTAATAAAACAATATCCGGGTATATTCGGGACATTAAATGAATTATAGTGTAGGAAGCCTTGTAAGGGTGCGGGAACGCGACTGGGTTGTGCTGCCCGGTACATCGGATGAACTGGTGATGGTGCGGCCACTGGGTGGCACCGATGCGGAAATGACCGGGATTTTACCAACTTTGGAAGAGATAGAACCGGCCCATTTTGATCTGCCCGATCCCGAAGACGTGGGTGACTTTATATCCTGCAAGCTGTTGCGGGATGCGTTGCGTATCGGTTTTCGTTCCAGCGCCGGTCCGTTCCGCTGTTTTGGCAAAATCGCCGTGGAGCCGCGACCTTATCAGCTTGTGCCGCTACTGATGGCTCTGAAGCTGGAGCCGGTGCGTATCCTGATTGCCGATGACGTGGGTATCGGCAAGACCATTGAAGCAGCACTGATTGCGCGCGAGTTACTGGACCGCGGAGAAATTGAAAATATCGCCGTGTTGTGCCCGCCACAGCTGGCTGAGCAGTGGCAAAAAGAACTAAGCGATAAATTCCATATCGACGCCGAGCTGGTTCTGCCAAGCACGGCGCGTAAGCTGGAAAAGAAATGCCGCCTTGGTGAGTCGTTGTTCGAGCATTATCCCTTTGTCATCGTTTCCATGGACTATATAAAGTCGGACAAGCGGCGTGATGAGTTCCTGCGTTCCTGCCCGGAGTTTGTTATCGTGGATGAAGCGCATACATGTGCCCGGGGCGATCGAAACAACCGCGGACGGCATCAGCGTTACGAACTGGTCTCGGGACTGTCCAGAGATGAAAACCGTCACATGGTGCTGGTGACGGCCACACCGCATTCCGGCAAGGAAGAAGCCTTTCGCTCCCTGTTAACCTTTCTGAAGCCCGATTTTGCCGACCTGCCCGAAGACCTGACCGGTTCCGAAAACGAGCACAGACGGCGCGATCTGGCCCGTTACTTTGTACAGCGCAAACGCGGTAACATCAAAGACTACCTGGGTGAAGAGACCAAGTTTCCCGAGCGCAGCGGAACCGACGTGGAAGAAAATTATAACCTGTCTGCGGCCTATCAGGCTTTCTCCGAAAAGATTATAGCTTACGTGCGTGAATCGGTGCAGGAAGATAGCGACAGCGCTTTTAAACAGCGCGTAAGGTGGTGGTCGGCGCTGGCCCTGCTGCGTTCACTGGCATCCAGTCCTGCGGCAGCGGCGGCGACTTTGCGTACCCGTGCGGCATCTGCAGATACGGAAGATGAACAGCAGGCCGATGAAGTGGGCAAACATGCCGTGCTCGATCTGATGGATGACGATACGGCGGAAAGCATTGATGTGACACCGGGCAGCGACCTGGGTGATCTGGCGCAAGACGCACAAAACAACCGCCGGCGCTTGCTGGACCTTGCCAGGTCCGCAGACAAACTGCAGGGTATCGAAAACGATCTCAAGCTGAAAAAAGCAATTGATCTGATTAAAGGATTGATAAAAGACGGCTACCGGCCGATCATATTCTGCCGCTTTATCCCCACGGTTGAATATGTGACAAATGCGTTACGCGAACACCTTAGCGGCAAAGTGGAAGTGGTACCGGTAACCGGCCATCTGCCCCCTGCGGAGCGCGAAAGCAGGGTGGCGGCGATGTCGGAGTTTGACAAACGCGTGCTGGTTTGTACCGACTGCCTGAGCGAAGGCATTAACCTGCAGGACCATTTTAACGCGGTGATGCATTACGACCTGTCCTGGAACCCGACGCGCCATGAACAGCGCGAAGGACGTGTGGACCGCTTCGGGCAGCCCAGTCCGCAGGTAAAGGTGATCACCTATTACGGCATCGATAACCAGATCGACGGTATTGTACTGGATGTACTTCTGCGTAAGCATAAAACCATCCGCAACTCGCTTGGTGTTTCGGTGCCGGTGCCGGCCAAGACGGACCAGGTGATTGAAGCGGTCTTTGAAGGGCTGCTGCTGCGCGGTCAGCGGGACCGGAAAGTCAACCAGTTGATTCTGCCGGGATTTGAAGAGTATCTGCAGCCGCAGAAAGAAGACCTGCACCGTAAGTGGGATGCCGTTCATGACCGCGAGAAACGCTCACGGGCGATGTTTGCCCAGGCGACCATCAAGGTCGATGAAGTGGCCGAAGAGCTGCGTAAAGCCCGTGAAGCGATCGGGACGCAACAGGATGTGGCCTGGTTTACTAAACAGGTGCTGAAAGCCCATAAAGCGGTCATTTCCGAAAACGGCGCATTGCGTATTGACATCAAGGAGATGCCGCTGGCATTGAAAGATATCCTGAACATCAACAAAAATGTGTTTAACGCCAATTTTGATTTGCCCGTCAAAGACGATGTGCTCTACCTGAACCGCACCCATCCGCTGGTGGAAGGGCTGGCAAACTATGTGCTGGACACCACGCTCGATCCCGGCAACGAGAGCATCACCAAACGTTGTGGCGCCATACGAACGCGACAGGTGGAGCAGCGGACGATACTGGTGTTATGCCGTTTCCGCTTTCACATCATTAACGTGCGCAGCGGGCAGGAGAAGGTATTACTCTCCGAAGAAGCAAGTGTCTTTGGATTCAATGGCGGGCATGATGATCCGCAATGGCTAAGCAAAGAACGCATCAACGCGTTGCTGGAAGCGCAGCCCGATGCCAATATTACGCCCGACATGATCAGGCACCAGGTCAGAAGGACCACCGATAATTTTACACCCGTCCAGAAGAAAATTGACAACACAGCACAGGAGATGGCCGAAGAACTGGCCGAAGCCCACAAGCGGGTGCGCAGCGCGTCCAACCTGCGTGGTGTAACCTATAAAGTCAGGCCATTACTGCCCGTGGATGTACTGGGCATTTACGTTTTTCTGCCGCTGGCGGAGTAGAAGAAGCAGATTATGCAAACTAAGAAACGCGATCTCTTTACAACAATACAGGTGGAAGGTGCCATCTTGCCGCCGGACCTGTTGCAGCGTCTGGTCAGCGCCAAAGATGTGGATGGTCTGAATCCGCAAAGCTTTCACCTGCTGCCCAATGAAAAAGTTAACGAAGCGATCAACCGCGCCTGGAACCGCCTGCTGGGCGCCTGGCAATCGTTCAGCACACAACGCAACAAACTGCCGCATGAAGATTTAGGCACTACGCTGACCCGCGAACGCTGGCTGCTGCAGATCTTCAGTGAGCTTGGCTATGGCCGACTGCAGCCTTCCAAACGTTTTGTACTGGAGAACAAGGAATACAGCATCTCGCATACCTGGCGCCATGTGCCGATTCACCTGCTGGGCTTTAAGATCGACCTGGACCGGCGTACAAAAGGTGTTGCCGGAGCCGCAAGTGCAAGCCCGCACAGCCTGCTGCAGGAATTCCTTAATCGTTCCGATGACCATTTGTGGGGTTTTCTATCCAACGGACTTAAGCTGCGAATCCTGCGTGATAATGTCAGCCTGACGCGCCAGGCCTATGTGGAGTTCGACCTGGAAGCGATGATGGAAGGCGAAGTCTATGCCGACTTCGTGCTGCTCTGGATATTAGGTCATCAATCACGGGTGGAAGCGGACAAGCCGGAAGAGTGCTGGCTGGAACGATGGTCGCAATCGGCGCAGGAGCAGGGAACGCGAGCGCTGGACCAGTTGCGCAAAGGTGTGGAAGAGACGATCACGGCGCTGGGCAGCGGTTTTCTCAACTATCCCGGTAACAATGGCTTACGCGAAAAACTTCGCAGCGGTGCGCTGGACAAGCAGGATTATTATCGCCAGTTGCTGCGCCTGGTCTACCGGCTGATCTTCCTGTTTACTGCCGAAGACCGTAACCTGCTGCTCACCCCGGAAGCACCCGATGGCGCCAAAGAAATCTACACCCGTTACTATTCCACCATGCGTTTCCGGCGGCTGGCGCAACGGCAGCGCGGCACCCGTAATAGCGATCTCTATCGCGGCCTGAAGCTGGTGATGCAAAAGCTCAGTGATCCGGACGGATGTCCTGAACTGGCTTTGCCGGCCCTGGGCAGTTTCCTGTTTTCCGATGCCACCATTCCCCACCTGGAGCAATCCGATATCCGCAACCATGATTTCCTGGATGCCATCCGAGCGCTGGCCTTTATCCAAGATGGTGGGGTGCGGCGGCCGGTGGACTTTAAAAACACCGGGTCGGAAGAATTGGGCAGCATCTATGAATCGCTTTTGGAGCTGCACCCGGAACTGAGCACGGAAGGCGGCAGCTTTGAGCTTAAGACGGCCGGCGGGCATGAGCGCAAGACCACCGGCTCCTATTACACGCCTACCAGCCTGATCCGTGAATTGCTGAATTCCGCGCTGGACCCGGTGCTGGATGAAGCACTGAAAAACGCCGATCCTGAAAAGGCCATCCTGGATTTAAAAATATGCGATCCCGCCTGTGGCAGCGGACATTTTTTAATTGCTGCGGCACACCGCATGGCCCGTAAGCTGGCCTTTGCCCGCACAGGCGATGAAGAAGCTGCGCCGGAAGAGAACCGCAAAGCGCTGCGTGATATCATCGGCCACTGTATCTACGGCGTAGATATCAATGAAATGTCGGTGGAGCTGTGCAAGGTGGGGCTGTGGATGGAAGCGCTGGAACCGGGCAAACCGCTCTCCTTTCTGGATCACCGTATTCTGTGTGGTAACAGCCTGCTGGGCACAACACCGGCCCTGATCAATAAGGGTATTCCCGATGATGCCTTTAAACCCATTGAAGGCGATAACAGAGCCTATTGCAGCGAGTATAAAAAACGCAACAAACAGGAACGCGAAAGGGGTCAGAAAAGTCTGTTTCATGAACCCGGCCTGTGGTTCCGGTACGGCAACCTGTCCGACACGGTGCAGGATATCGATACACTGCCTGATGACTCCTTTGAAGCGGTGTCGCGTAAAAGCTTTCTGTTTAACGAACATCGCTCATCCGATGATTACATTCTGAATAAGCTGATTGCCGATACCTGGTGCGCGGCTTTTGTGTGGAAGAAATCAAAGCAGTTTGACTATCCCATTACCCATGAAGTGTTTCGTCGTGTGCAGGAACGGCCGGCAGTTATACCAGACTGGCTGGATGAAGAGATAAACCGCCTGGCCGACCAATACAGTTTTTTCCACTGGCATATCGAATTCCCCGATGTGTTCCATGTGCCGGGCACGGGCGAGCAGGCGGACAATAAGGAGACCGGCTGGATCGGTGGTTTTGATGTGGTGCTGGGCAACCCGCCATGGGAGCGCATCAAACTGCAGGAGAAAGAGTGGTTTGCCACGCGCCGCCCGGATATTGCCGATGCGCCTAATGCCGCACGTCGCCGCGAGATGATTGCAGAACTGCAGACGGAAGACCCGACGCTGTACAGGGCATTCCTGGAAGACCGGCGTAAGGCTGAAGGAGAAAGCCATTTTGTGCGTGACAGCGGTCTGTATGCTTTAACGGGCCGGGGCGATGTAAATACCTATGCCCTGTTTGCCGAAGCCAAGCGAACCATCATCAATCCGACAGGGCGTGTGGGCTGTATTGTGCCTTCCGGTATTGCCACCGACGACACCACCAAGTTTTTCTTCCAGGACCTGATGGAAAAGGCGATGCTGCACAGTCTGTATGATTTTGAAAACCGCAGGGCTATTTTTCAGGGGGTCCACCGCAGCTATAAGTTTTGTCTGCTGACCATGAGCGGCATAAAACGTCCGGCCCGGCAGGGTGCCGATTTTGTCTTTTTTGCCCAGGGCACGGAAGAGCTGCGTGATTCGGAGAAGCATTTTACCCTGACGGCCGAAGATATCGAACTGCTCAACCCCAACACCAAAACCTGTCCTATTTTCCGCAGCAAGCGCGACGCTGAGCTGACCAAAAGCATCTACCGCCGTGTCCCCGTGCTGATCAAAGAAGACGACCCGGACGGCAATCCATGGGGCATTAAGTTTGTCCGTATGTTTGATATGTCCAATGATTCGCACCTTTTCCGCACCCGCGAGCAACTGGAAGAAGATGGCTGGGAGCTGCGCGGCAATGTTTTCTGCAAGGGAGATGAGAAATACCTGCCACTGTATGAAGCGAAGATGATGCACCAGTTCGACCATAGGTATGCTACTTATTCTGATAACGGGGAAACGAGATTAATTACTTTAACAGAGCATCAAGATGAAAGCTTTTTGCCTATACCCAATTACTGGGTAAATCAGACTGAAATCTCACAAATTGAAAAAGACTGGTTGTTATCCTATCGAAGATTTGGTCCATCGACTAACGAAAGAAGCATTATTGCAAAATTCTGCCCAAAATTAGGACTCGGAGACAGCGAATTTATAATTAATACTGATAAGAATAGTCAGTTGGAGTGTTGTTTATTGCAAAACCTAAATACTTTTGTTTTTGATTATTTGGCGCGGACAAAAATAGGTGGTACAAATATTAACTTTTACTTATTACGACAGTTGCCGGCAATTACTCCAGCTTCATATAGCGTTCAACACCTGAATATGGTGTGTGACCGAGTGATTGAATTGTCTTATACAGCATATGATATAAAGCCTTTGGCGAAAGAATGCGGTTTTAGTAGCTACCCCTTTGTATGGGATGAAGAGCGCCGGTTTCTTATACGCTGCGAATTGGATGCAGCTTATTTTCATCTATACGGCATCGAACGGGATGATGTCGACTACATCATGGAAACCTTCCCCATCGTCAAACGCAAAGACATAGCCGCCCACGGCGAGTACCGCACCAAACGCGTCATCTTGGAAATCTATGATGAAATGGCCGAAGCCATGCGTACGGGGCAGCCCTATCAAACCCGTTTAGATCCACCGCCGGGGGACCCGCGGGCCGCGCATAGGGGAGAAGGGGAGTAATGTGATTAAACATAAAAGTTAGTGACAACAAGATTAAATACGTTTATTATAAAGCTGGTGTAGAAAGGGTATGGAGTGGGGGCAGAATCATTTAGTCGACAGGCTATAAAGAACGATGCAGCACAAAGGGAAGAGAGGGTTTAATAAATGCTACCGGATTACCCCAAAATTAAAGAAAAATTAAAAGAGCAGTTACTTTTAGCGCTTAAGATGCGAGAAAAAAAATATTCTGGAGTTGTAGCAGATGCACCCCAGAAAATCTTAATGGAAGGTCATAAATCTTCCATTAAAAGAGAAGATGGAGAAATAGATGAAAACGTAAGAAAGGAATTCAAAGCTGAAGTTACAACGCCTTTGGAAGGAGTTGAAGATTTAACCGTTGAGGATTTAATAGAAAAGATTGAATCTATTGCACAAGAAATGGCAAAGCAGAAAAGTGTTTTTTTGTTTGAAGAGATAAGTAAGACGACTGACAAATCAGGAAATAAATTCGATTTAAAAGGAAGAAACTTTTCTATAGATGATTTTTTTGCAATGCTGAAAAAAATTTTTATTGAGTTTGATAAAAATGGTAAACCTTTTCTGCCCACGATGGTTGTTGGACCTGAAATTGCCGAATCAATTAATAATGAGTTGCAGAAATTAGAAAAAGATCCTTCTGTCAGAGAAAGATTCTCACAAATAATATCTAAGAAAAAAGCAGAATGGCATGAAAGAGAGAATAATCGAAAACTGGTTGGATAGTGCATCCGAGCGCTCTTTCCAAAAACCCTTTTGCTATATGTTATCAAATAGGGGGGAAACAATTATCCATTCTACACGCCACAGTGCAATGGAACTTGGAAAGGATGTAATTACGAGAGATCGAGAAGGGACTATTTGTGTTTATCAACTAAAGAATGCAGAAAACAGAAGAATAGGCATTAGACAGTGGCGAAGAGATCTAAATGCTCAAGTTTTAGATTTGGTTACTCAACCTCCAATTCATCCATCAATAGATAGTTCCGAACCGCGAAGATGTTATTTGGTCGTAAATGGTGAAATAGAAGAAGAAGTGGCCATTGCTATTGATAATCTGAACCGTAGCTGGGCTGAACTAACAGGAGTAAATTATCATCTACATACAATAGTTCGTGGTGAACTTTTAGAAATGGCAGCAAGCCTTGAAAATAACTTATGGCCTTCTGAATTAAACGAGTTTAACATTTTTTTGTCATTCTTTCTCGATGATGGATCGGGAATGATTGATAAAAGAAACCTATCAATGCTTTTTGAAAGTTTATATGATTTAGATAAAGCGAAAGCAATTCCAACAGCAGAGTGTTTAAGACGCATATCAAGTGCTGCTTTATTGTGTGCTTTGTGTTTGTCAAACTATTCAAATAAAAAGAACTACTATGCTGAAATTGAAGCATGGGTAATCTATATCTCCTATACAATGTCTTTTTCTGAAAAATATGGAATTCGATTAAATGAAATTAAAAATGCTATTGATATATCGTTTGTACTTATCAAGGATTCCTTATATGATTTATTAAAAGATCTGCAGATTAGAAAAAATATTATTGAAGGTAGCTTATTAACGGATTTAGCAATATTAGGTTTTAGATCAAACATACTCGTTAGTTTAATGAGCGTACTATGGTTTATGCGGAGGGCAGAGGGAATAAAACCTGACGAATTAGATAAGTTTATTTTTGATTTTATACATAAATATAAAAAGAAAATGATTTTTTGGGGCGAGGCAGCAGTCCCTAATTTTTTATCTACATTTTGGTTTTTTAGAAAAACAGATGCCACTCCCAAACCTGATTTTTATTTGTTTTCATTGATAAACGAATTGTGTAAATCCAATCAATTGAGAAGTCCAACCGCTAAACCAAATCCTTATTATCAAGCAGAAGATTATATGCCATATTTATTTCAATTTACACTTATTCCATTGGAAGATAGTTTTGATGGCGTTTCATATACATTAGAAGGGTTAGTACATATTTTCACGCGAAGGTTATGGAAACAACGGTTAAAATCAATATGGCCTGATATTTCGAAAATACTTAAGGAAGATTTTGAATATGAGAATAAATACGATTTTTATAGATGGAGAAATAAACAAGGTGAACTAAAAAGCGTATTTTTTAAACCGCGACAAGAATGGAAAGAATTTTTTGAATTATCTGTCGAGAACAAGGGAAATTCTTTACCAGAAATGATAAAAGAATTTCCAATATTTTATATGCTTTTTTTAATTGTTTACCCGCATCGGTTTAATGCAGATGGGGTAAGATGGCTAGACACAAAAATATCTGAAATAGTAAAGTAAACCTCCGTTTCAATGAAATAGCAAATCTATTATGGGTAATACTTTTAAAAACAAATTAGATGAGCTTATTGAAAGTGATTCTAAGATTCAACAAGCCTATAAAAGAATTTTAAATTCAGGTGAAAATAACCCTAAGGATCTGAAACATATTTTTATTATTTCAGGCGATTTTGTTATCGCAAAAAGAGATTTTCGAAAAGAATTCGCTTATTTTGATACCATTTCATTGCTGGATAAAAGTGAAAGAACTTTTCTTAAAAGGATAGTAAATAATGAAGACTTTCTAGGTGACAAGATTTATCAAAGTCTATATTCCATGAATGAAGAAAAATATGATCTAAATAATTATGATCTGTTTGAGCTAGAAGATATTGTTGAAGATTTATACTCATGGTTTGGTCCATATGGTTACGCTGAAGACCTGATTGAAATCGGCGTTCTTATTTCCCCTATTGATATTCCTTCAAGTGTGAGAAGTTATGTTTCTGAAGCTAGGCGCTGTTATGCTTTCCAAAGTAATAATGCGGTCTATGCATTATGTCGGACAATACTTGAAACAGCTATGCGGGATATTGGAGCCAGGGTTGGAAAAATAAAACAAACAGGCTCTGATAGGGATTTCTATAAAGAATATCCTCCCAGACGTCTAATAAATTCGACATCATATGGTGCATTAAGGTTTAAGTTGCATGATATTTATTCTGAGCTGAGTTCACTTATCCATGGCTATAAAACAATTGATAGAAAAACGGCAGCCAAGACGTTAAAGGAAACTCTTGAGCTTGTACAAGAGCTTTATGAGAAGAACGAAAAGCGGATAAATAAAGGGAATTAGTTTATGGTCATCCAACAATACTCCGTTAACCAGCATCCTATTCAAACATTGCTTACCTGGGTCCAGTCGAATGAGATTGCTATCCCGGAGATACAGCGTCCTTTTGTATGGAGCTCCACCAAAGTCAGAGACCTGATGGATTCACTCTACCAGGGCTACCCTATAGGCTATCTTATCGCCTGGCGCAATCCCAATGTTAAGCTCAAGGATGGTACTGTTTCGTCGGGCAAAAGAATTCTTATTGATGGACAGCAGCGAGTTACGGCGTTAATGGCAACCCTTCTGGGACAGCAGGTTATCAATAAAGACTATCGCAGAGTCCATATCCGTATCGCCTTTCACCCACAACAAAGACGTTTCGAAGTGTCTAACCCGGCCATACGAAAAGATAAAGCCTGGATACCGGATATTGCGTCCGTTTTCACACCGGGCTTTAAGCTGCTGAAGATGGTTAACACCTATTGTGAACGTAACGCCATTGACGATCATGACGCCATTCACGAAAGTATAGAGTCACTTAAAGGCATTGTTAATAATCCCATTGGTCTAATTGAGCTTAATTCTAATCTGGATATAGAAACAGTTACCGAGATATTCATCCGGATTAACTCAGCCGGTGTTGTGCTCAGTCAGGCGGACTTTGCCATGTCCAAGATTGCCGCCAACGAGATCTATGGCGGTAGTACATTGCGTAAATGCATCGATTACTTCTGTCATTTGGCTATCGCTCCGGAATTTTACTCTCAATTGGTGGAAGTGGATAAGGATTTTGTCAAAACAGAATACTTCCCCAAAATGGCGTGGCTTAAAAACGAGAACGATGATCTGTACGATCCTTCCTATACGGATATGCTGCGCGTGGCTTTTACATCAGAATTTAAGCGCGGCCAATTGGAAGTTCTTGTTGCATTGCTTTCCGGCCGTAACTTCGAAACCCGCGGCTACGAAGAGAGTATTGCTGAAGAATCATTCGAGCGTCTGAAACATGGTATCTTTAACTTCATGAATGAAACGCACTTTAAGCGTTTTGTCATGATCCTGCGTTCCGCCGGTTTTGTCGAAGCATCAATGATCAGATCGCAAATGACCTTGAATTTTGCCTATATCGTATACCTGCATCTCCGTGAAAAGAAATACGATGCGGCACTCATTGAGAAGTATGTGCGTAAATGGTTTGTTATTTCAATCTTGACAGGACGCTATTCGGCGTCTCCCGAGTCATCCATGGATTATGATATTAGAAGGATTAATGAAAAAGGATTTGAAAGCTATCTGGAGCAGGTGGAAAGTGCCGAGCTTTCCGACGCTTTCTGGGACCATGGATTGCCCCAGCAATTCAATTCATCCGTTGCCAGCAGTCCCTATTTTAATACCTATCTTGCTGCCCAGGTTAAGCTTAATGATAAAGGCTTCTTGTCTCGAGACATAACGGTTCACGATCTTATAACGCACAAGGGCGATGTACATCATATTTTCCCCAAAGCCTATTTAAAACAGTTTGGATTGACACGCGGCCGCTATAACCAAATTGCAAATTATGTCATAATGCAAAGTGAGATCAATATCTCAATAGGCAATAAGGCTCCTTCAGAGTATTTCACAGCCATTCTCGATCAAACCAACGGCGGTGGTCTGAAATTCGGCGGTATCACGAAACGCGATGAGCTTCTTGAAAACTTTGCGATGAACTGCATCCCCACCGGCATGGAAAACCGCGCCGTAGAAGACTACGATGAATTTCTGGAGCTACGCCGCAAGCTTATGGCACGGAAGATTAAAGAGTATTATAGGGTGTTGTAGTAAAAACGATTTGTCTATGAAGATTATAAGAAACACGTTGCAATGTGCTCTTTTGGCTTTTTCTTCGCAACTAATATCTAAAGTTACCCGCAGGTAACTTTTTATTTCCATAGGCCACGCAGCTATCTCGATCAGACAAAGGGTTGACGAGCTTCTTGAAAACTTTGAGATGAACTACTACATCCCCACCGGCATGGAAAAGCGCGCAGTAGAAGACTATGATGAATTCCTGGAGCTACGGCGTAAGCCAATGGCCCGGAAGATTAAGGCGTATTATATCGAATCATACTGAGATTGAAACATTTAAGATTTCGCAGAAAAGTTCCATGCGTGGAACTCTTTTAATCGAATTATAGGGGGATTGAAATCATTAAACGTGATGAGTTGCTTGAAATGTTGCGATGAACTTGTATCCCACCGCATAGAGTGCGGCGCAGGCTCATTACCTGGAGGATTTAAAGAGTACTATAAAGTGTTTTGGGCTATAAGGTTCTCTGCAGAGAACCTTTCTTTCATAAAAACCTATTGGGATTAATATTCTTTCGACTTAGTTGCACACGTGCCACTTTCGCGTGGCATCCTATACGCGATATAAACGCATGCATGCCTACATAGAAGTCGATATTGAAGACCAGAAACAAGCGCTTGATTTAAAGGCCGTTGACAGCGGCTCTAACGTTGTATTGCTTAAACCTTATGTGAGAGGCGTATTCTATCAATCGTGCGACTACGATATCATTCCGGTCGTCTCAGGTGTACAGTTGTACTTAGACCTTGCAGGCAACAAAGAACGCGGTGAAGAAGCCGCCAATTTTTTATATGAAAGGATAATCAAGCAGGAATGGACAGCAAATCAGCCTACGGAGACCGCGAAGTAGAAGCCAACAAATCGGTGTTGGTGGAGTTACTCCATATTCTTGGCGAGTTAAAAGACGCGATTGTTGTTATTGGCGGCTCCGTGTTACCGCTTTTGTGGCTCGAAATACGGATGAAGAGTTTGAGAGGGATTTTTGGTTAAATGACAAAGTTACATGCATGTAACTTTTTTGTTTATTTAAAACATAGATTTGAATGTGAGTGAAAGTTCCACGCGTGGAACCAAAGCCCCTGGTTTTTATAATAGTAGCTGGAACGATTTAGCCCCGTTAATGCGCACTGGCGCTAATCGAACATAGTTGCATTGAAACGTTGGTGTAAATAAAAGTTCCCTGCGGGGAACTATAATGCAGGTATAGCGGCATGAGTGTTTTTTCATTTTTATCAAATCATATTGGATTGAAGCTCAGAATCAACACTCGTGACGAGCTGCTTGAAAACTTTTAGATGAATTGTATACCCAGTGGCATGGGAAACCGTGCCGTCGAAAACTATGCTGAATTCCTGAAGCTACGGCGCAAGCTCATGGCCCGGAAGATTAAGGAGTATTATAGGGTGCTGTAGCGACGTATATAATTAAATCGTATATGTACACATATATAATTTAATTTAAACTAATAAATAAAAGCTCTTAAGATTCCATAGTTGTTTTACAGCCCATCATCTGGCAAGTCAGATGAGTGTGGGGAAGAATTTCCATCTACAGTAGGCAACTCAGAGGATGGTGGTAGAGCAACCTGTTCCGTTTCATCTCCTTTAAATCCGACCATCAATACTATTACCATTGCTACTAGAATAATGATGTTGTTCATTGAACTCTCCCACCTAACTAAGGTTTATTTCCCTGAAAAGGGCCGCAAATGTTGGTAAAGAAGAAATTTGATTTCATTGATTATTTAAGATGCAACAAATTTGTTGCAAAAAAAATTAAAATGCAAATCTATTTATAGGTCAAAAGGTGGCAATTGGCTGGGAGAAGCTATTTTAATATCTTTTTCATCTATGTTAGGCAAAGATGAGCAATCTGGTAACCTAAGTGAATTTTGACTTGAGATATTTAAGAAGTCAGACTTTAATAAAATTATCAAGACTATTCCCAACGAAATCGTAAGTAACTTTTTTTTGCTCATTATGGCCTTGCCCATTTGACAAGTTGATACAATTTGCTCGTAAAGTTATTTATTCGTCACTAAAATTTTAAATTGAAAGAAATAATCTGAAATTAACAATTATAATCCATCAAAAGGCATTTCAGAAGGTGGGGGAATGCTTATTTGGGAGGATTGTGCGTAAAGAAAAAAAACACCAAATACCAAGAAAATCGTAATAAATATAATGGCAATTGCATTTTTTACTCGTCGTGACATTTTGTTGCCTCCTTAAGCGTTAGACGAAATATAAGCAATATGAAACATAAATGTTGCAAAAAATCACAATAAAGGCTTTCTTTTATTTGATACAAAGGTATAGGCTCGGATGCTCTGATGCAGGGAATTCTTGTTTATACTTGTCTTCTATTTTTGCCCAGTCCTTTTTGCAATTCTCACAATCCAATTCATTACCGGAAATTTTATATTTCAATGCGTTAAGCCAAGAAGCTAAATAGTATAATCGGCTTTCTGTGTCGTTTTTGGTAATCCATATTTTTAGCCTGACGATATAATCGTTATCAATTCTATCGTGTGAATTCTTAACATCCTTCAAAATACTAAAGGCATTTTTTAAATCTAGAGCTGCTTTTCTAATATACTTTTTTTTGCTATCCATAGTAGATTCCAATTCCGCAAAAATAGTTTTTATATAAGCTAAATTATCATACTTCAATATTTGGTATGCAGGGGTTAGTTCAACATCATTAATGGTCTCGTATTCGATTGCTAGCAATGGTACCTCTTCTCTAATTTTTCTGATTTTAGTTCGTTCATGATCCTTAAAATTTTTGCTCTTAAAGCTAGTAAAATTGATAGTAATGAAATCGGTTTGGATATTTTTCACTCTGGATTGTAGCTTAGAAAATTTTTCTTTTAGACTGGATTGCATCTCCGTTCTAAAAGAAAATTCTGAAGTTTTTGGTCCTTGCGGTATGGAATCTTGTGGTACGATTGTTTGTGGCTTTGTAGAACCGGCCGGCAAAAACCCAATCATAATATTTGCAAAAAAGAAAACGATAACAGCGGTGATTGAAATGAATATATATTTATTTTTGTGTAATCCATACTTATCGGCTAAAATCATTGCATAAATAGATGCCATGACTGAAATTACAATTGATACCAAAATATCCATTTTATATTGTCCTTTTTATATTCTTATAAGCTGTCAAAGACCTTGTTAGAGGCCAGGAGTTCGGATTCTTCTTTACAAGGTAAATTATCTCGTTTTTGTACTCTTTTTTTAATAATTTTTCAATTGCTTGACGTTTCACTGTTTTACGAGTTGATAAAGGAGATTCGTACACCGTTTCAAGCTGACTCGTGTTAATTTTTTTGCCCATTTTTTTTAATTTTTCGCACGCTTTTTCCAGGCTGTCTAAAAAAAGTTCCGCCTTAAAATATTTAACCGAATTGTAGCCTATTCCGGATATCAAATTTATCCCAAATTCTACATCATTAGAAATCTGCTCCGCGCATTTGGCATATAAAAATTCATTGGGAATGTGACCGGCAATAACTTTCTCAGGGAGCTCTTTGTAAAACAATATTAGATAGCTTAGTTTTTTCTCTTTAAGAGAAAATAGCTTTAATAAAACTATATTATTATTAGCTTTGATTTTTTTCCAAAGATTTTCAGGCACTCGTTTTTTTATCTCGACAAATAAATTCTTCCTATCGTCATAGTTTGGCTTAAGAGCGAAATCGGAAATTGGTCTTTTTAAAAACGATTGCTCAATGAGCTTTGCAAAACTTTGATAATCTATGGCTGTTTCGGCTTTGGCTTCACTTGGAAGACTTCTGAAAAAACACTTTTTACTGTCATTTATATTAAAAAGAGCAATATATGATCTAGCGTTGGTTAGAAGCTCAATATTTTTTAAAAGCAGCAAATATGGATGAATATCCTGTTCCTTGGATGTTAGTGAACTAAACGCAAATATTTTTTTGTTTGCATCAACTATAGTTGAGGAGAAATCAAAATCGTTAATGATAAGATTAAAAAGGGTAAGATCTTTTGGCTCAAAACTTTGAAAACTAGAATTACTTCCTCTCGTCAAAGCGTAGATTATTCCTTGAAACTGTCCTTTCCAAATAATTGGCTTTATGATACCTGAAAAATGGATGTCTTTAAAAACGGCTGATTTTTCGTCTAGTTTTGGCTTTTTGCGATCCAATAAGTGTTGGACTATAGTGAGGAGTTCATCTGGATATAAAGGCATTGTTAATAATGAAGACAAAATGTTGCCCAAATCTTTAAATGGGCTTTTTTCGTAAAGCAGATTTTCTGGTTTAAGTTCAACAATATATCCGTTATGAACACTGTTATGAAAGTTTTTGTATATAATATTTGGATTTTTGGGAGTTGTAATATCCAAATAGACCTGTTGAAATATATTTCTCTTTGTAGTTCGTCCTAGTACTTCAGGTATTAATACTAACAATAGATTAGCCAGCTGATAAGCTTGCTCAACTATAGGCTCTCGTTTAGTTAGCTGTAAAAACTCTTTATAGTTCAAATTAAATTTTTCGCCTGAAATTGAGAGCCAAGTCTCCCATTCTGAAATAATAGAATTTGTAAAATCAGGAACAGTAATGCTGAATATAGAAGTGCCGCTTTTTGTCAGATTTTTAAAATATGTAAAGATTTCTTTTATTTGATTTTGACCAAATTGACTTGTGAAGTATTTGCCTAAAAACCAACAAATCTTAGTTAGATGCTGTTGATATTGTTCATGATTAACTCTGAATGGCGGGATTGTTGGCGGTCTTGGTATGCCAATAGTGTGAAGTGAGCTAGAACTATTTTTATACCAGAGTATATTTGATATTATCGGTTGATTGTTTTTTTTGAATTCTGTTTTTAGAAAGCTGGTAATGTCACGAGCAGATTTTCCAATTAATCTCTCGTACCTATTTATCTGAACGTCGCTTTTGTAGTAGAAAGGCTGAGTCATGCTAGAGTTAGAGAATATGTACTATTACTATAATTATACAATAATTTTTTAAAAATTGAAATAAAACTCTAGATTTAAAAAATAGGAGTTTTAATATACAAATAACCAGAGATGAGATTACTTAAAAAATTCAATGTGAACTACAATTTATTGCAGCGATAGGCGAGTCAAAAGCTTCACTTTTTAGTCCCAAAATGGAAGCAGAATATGACTTGTACCTCAGCCATTTGATTGCGATTCGCGGATCTGCTTTGCATTTTACCAGAAAACCAGTTTAAAAACGCGGTGAAGCGGCTCTATGACTGCGTGCATTTGATTCGGGATAATTCGGATAATATGTGTTATTTTGATTACATCATTACAATTACGTCTCCTTAATTGTAAAATTGAATAAGAGGGAGAATAGCAAAATCTGTGGAGTACGAACCCTACGGTTGAAGGTCGGTGCTCTGGAGGATCCAATGCCGGATGTTTTTCTAAGTTACGCTCATGACGATTCGAAGACAGTCGCAGAAATCGAGACGGCTTTAAAAACGCGTGGCTGCAACGTGTGGAGCCACCAGCAAAGTCTTTATGGCAGTCAAAGCTGGGCAAAAGCGATCGGTGAAGCCATTCTCGCCAGCGATGGGATCGTCCTTTTTTGGTCAAAAAATGCCAGCAGGTCATACTATGTAGAATTTGAATGGAACACGGCCCTTGCTTTAAAAAAGCCTGTCATCCCGTACGTGTTGGATGATACGCCCCTGCCGCCTCCGCTTCATGCCATTAACGCCATCCCCGGAACGACAACGGAAGAAGACATCCCGAAAATACTCTCTGCATTGGCTACAGGAAGGGATTCTACCCCACTGAACCCGGACAACGCTGCAATCGTAATGGATAGGCTTGGCAAATTAAAAGAACCATCGTCCCCTGAAAAAGCGATTGAACATGTCAAAGCACTGCAGCAAAAGATAGAAAACGTACACGGCAATGTCATTCAGGCGGGAGGGAATGTCACTATCAATCAGCCACCGGTTGCCGCGGAAAAAAGCAAGGCAAAAAAGCTGGCGCTGTGGTTGACAATTGTAACAGCTATCCTGGCGATTGCGACTTTCATCCTGGATTTGCCGGAAAAACTCAGCAAAAACTGGCTTCCGGATAGCGCCCGCTACTACGGCAGGGTCGTGTATGCAGAGGGAGATGGTGTCGCCGAAGCAGATATTTTCGTGCTGGAAAAAGTTGGTGGTGATACGCTTGGCGTTGGCCGCACCCTGGAGAGTGGTGATTTCAATTTCATCGTGAAAGCCAAACATGAAAGCTCGGTTTACGTGCGCGTGTTAAAAGACGGCCACGCCGGTTTTAGTGCATACAAAGTACTTACTGCCGGAGATAAGATTCCTTTCGAGTAGGTCGTAGTTGAACCTTACGATTTGCAAAACGGCATGTTAAAGCACAAACTAAAGGCAGCAAAGGCGGGATCACAATGAAAACCAAATTCTTTCTTATCGCTTGCCTGTGCGCCGCTATGCCGCTGGCTGCGCAGGTGCGCATTCACGGCTTTGTGCTCGATGCCGACTCCAACGCCGTGGCAGGTGCCAGCGTGCGCATACCGGGGCTTGACAGCAAGCTCAGCAACACAGACGGCTATTTCGAATTCCGCATGGCGAAGGAGATGGCGGAAGAGTATTTCCTGAAGGCGGGCAGCGACCTGTTTGTGGAGGTGCAAAAGGAAGGAATGGTGCTGCTCGAGCCACCGGATGGCTTCCTGCGCTTGCCGCGCAACGCCGACTACCAGAAGCCACACACCATTCTGCTGGCGCAAAAAGGCTCGCTCGCCCTGTTGCGCAGCGCGCGTATGCTGGAATACGTCTTCCGCCAGCGATTGAATGCTTCGATTGAAAGTAAAGAGAAGGAATTTGCCCGTCAACTGGAAATGGAAAAGGCGGCGGCGCGATTGGGGCTGAGCGAGGCCGAATTGACCACCGCCGTGGACCAGTACAAGGAGAGTCTGCGCAGCAGCGATGACCTGAACCTGCGCGGCCTGGCTGCTTTGGATGATGCCAATGCCGCGGCGACCTACGAGGTGCGCGATACGAAATTGACTGAAGCCAGGAAGAGCTTCTTAGAAGCGGAGCGCAAAGACAGGCGCACGGTTCACGAAGGCCGGGCAGCAGAAAAGCGCCTTCCGGAGATTTGGTTCAATTTGGGTCAGACCTATTTCTCAGAGGCCCGCTACCACAGCGCGGCCTATTATTTTAACAAAGCCGACAGCGCCGCCCCTGGGAACACCGAGCACATGAACATGCTGGGGCGAGCATTGGGTGAGCTCGCGAGGTACGATGAGGCGTTGGCCACATACCAACTAGCGTTGGCAATCGATACCACGCAGCACGGCAGGAATCATCCCAACGTAGCGATGCGTCTGAACAACATCGGCGGTGTGCTTCACTTTAAAGGCGATTATTCCGGGGCGTTGGAAAAACTCACTGAAGCACTTACAATCGATAAGAACTATTTCGGCCGTAGTCATCCCAGGGCGGCTACAGACTTAAACAACATTGGGGAGGTGCTGAAAGCAAAAGGTGATTATTCCGGGGCGCTGGAAAAATACAACGAAGCACTCACAATCTTGAGTAATGCTTTTGGAGAAACTCATCCCAATATTTCAAAAATCTTGAACAACATCGCTGAAGTGCTTATTTCACAAGGCGATTATATGGGTGCGCTGGAAAAATACAGTGAAGCTCTCACAACCGACGAGCTCTATTTCGGCAGAACGCATCCGAATGTCGCTACGGACTTGAACAACATCGCCGCCGTGCTTCATTCACAAGGCGATTATGCGGGGGCACTGGAGAAATACTACAAAGCGCTGACAATCTACGAGCAAGCTTTTGGCAGAATGCATCCCAATGCCGGGACAGTCTTGAACAACATCGGGGAGGTGCTGCAAGCCAAAGGTGATTATGGCGGGGCGCTGGAAAAATACAATGAGGCGCTTACAATCTGCGAGAATGCTTTTGGCAGAACACATCCTAATGTCGCGACAGTCTTGAACAACATCGCCGTTGTGCTTCACTTTAAAGGCGATTATTCTGGGGCGTTGGAAAAACTCACTGAAGCACTCGCAATCCATAAGAACTATTTCGGCCATAATCATCCCGGGGTGGCTACAGACTTAAACAACATCGGCGGCGTGCTTGAGGCCAAAGGTGATTATGGCGGGGCGCTGGAAAAATACAACGAAGCACTCACGATCTTGAGAAATGCTTTTGGAGATACTCATCCCAATATTGCAAAAATCTTGAACAACATCGCTGGAGTGCTTATTTCACAAGGCGATTATATGGGTGCGCTGGAAAAATCCAGTGAAGCTCTCACAATCGACGAGCTCTATTTCGGCAGAACGCATCCGAATGTCGCTACGGACTTGAACAACATCGGCGGCGTGCTGGAGTCACAAGGCAATTATGCCGGGGCGCTGGAAAAATACGGTGAAGCTCTCACAATCGACGAGCTCTATTTCGGCAGAACGCATCCGAATGTCGCTACGGACTTGAACAACATCGGCGGCGTGCTGGAGTCACAAGGCAATTATGCCGGGGCGCTGGAAAAATACGGTGAAGCTCTCACAATCGACGAGCTCTATTTCGGCAGAAATCATCCCCAGGTGGCGATACGTTTGAACAACATCGGGGAGGTGCTGCGAGCCAAAGGTGATTATGCCGGGGCGCTGGAAAAATACAACGAAGCGCTCACAATCCTTACAAAATTTTTAGGGCCAGACCACCCGAATACCCAAAATGTGCGCGAGAATATGCAGCAGGCTTGGTGGCAGTCTTTGAGCGAAACAGAACGCTTGCACTACCAAACCCAATTCTACCTGCTGCATTTAAATGACGCCACGACCGGCAAAGCAGACAGCTTGCGGCTGGCGCTGCTCAACCAGATCGGTGCCGGCTATATCAAGCAACAGAAGCCGGATTCCGCGCTCATCTATCTTAAGCAGGCATTGCCCTTGGCGGAAAAATCCAACAACCTTGGGCAGCAGGGTATGGTGTTCAACAATCTTGGCTCGGCCCACAAGTCACTGCAAGACTGGGTGGAAGCGCAGCGCTGGCTGGAAAAGAGCATCGCCCACAACCGCGCCCTGCTGGACGACAGCGCGGTAGTGCTGGCGTATTCCTACTTTCATCTTGCCGGCGTATACCATGCGCAAAGCCAACCGGACTCTGCCCGTTTTTATGCACAGAAAAGCCTGGCTTTATGTGAGCATCATGCGCTGGCGGAATTGCAGGAGAAGGTGCGAGTGTTGCTGGGGAAGGTTGGAGAGTAGGGTTCGTACTGTTGCCAATGAAACATAATTATGGAATCATTTACTCACCTAGAGTATTGAAGATTTTTAAAAACCGGCGTCTTAATAAACTGTGCCAAAAGATTATAATAATCGCCTTGTTTGGCTCCGGAATGAACTTAGGCAAAATAGTAATTTAACAAACTTTTACAGGAAGACCTACTAACATTGCAGATAAATTAAAATCTGTTGATCACATTGGTCCAAAAATGGCAGCAAATTTTGAAGAAACTAAAGACCAGAAAGAGCGCTCATTTGTTATGCGTGATGACACGAGCGGGTTGTGGCTCTTATTTCCGTCTTGTATGTTAAAACTCTGTTACCGAGAAGTTATTCGATATAATATCATCATCAGAAAAAATACCGTTTTTATATTTCAGCCATACCGTTCCTATATCACCCGGTCTGTTTTTGACTAATACTACTTCACATTTATCTTCACCATTAAATTCATATGCGTAATTATCATCGTAAAACGATGCTCGCTTTATTATGAGCATTTGACTGGCATAGAATTCCGCTAATTCATGTTTAAAATCGGATGGTTCAATAAGCAAGTCGATCTTTTTTAAATTGTCTAACAAGATGATAACCAGACTGAGGTCCTTAGCCAGTGCGTGCAGGCTTCTAAACAATTCATGTTGTTCGTCATCGTCGATATGATGTGTATACATCTTGCTTATGGATTCTACTATAACCACCCTAAGCTTTAGAGACTGAGCCGTCAATCGAATCATATTTCTTATATCATTGATTTTATCCAAACCTCTTATTATGATCGTTTGCTTCAGCATCGTCATATAGCTTTTTTACCGTTTTTGAAAACCTGTCCGCTGTGCTTCCTGGCTCTGATTCTAAAACAAAGTACATACAAGATTGTTGAAGTTCGCAAGTAATATTCGTCATAATATTTATTATAAATTTCCATTTATCCCACATCGGTCTCGCGCCTATTACTACTAACCCACACTTTTCAAAACCGCCCGCAAGTTGTTCGTCGAGTGGCTTAATGCCGGTTGATATAAAAGTCATCGTTATTCTCCTTTTAGGTGGAATGGGGAATAATATACGAAGATTAAATAACGGAACAAGTTAAAGATACAACTTAAATAAGTGACGAACCTTCTTGGAGGAATAACCTTAACTAATATCTATGGAGGGCAAGTGGTCGATTGCTTTGTCGCGTTGTTCATCGACGATTTTGGCGTAAATCTGCGTCACTTTTATATCTTTATGTCCCAATAGTTTGGCGACGGTATAAAGATCAGTCCCAGCTCCGATATTTAATGTAGCAAACGTATGGCGGGCGACGTGCCAGGTGACTTTCTTTTTTATTCCGGCTTCTAAAGCCCAGCTCTTTAAGTGTTTATTTGAATATCGCTCCTGTACAAGGTTGAAAAGTTTGCCGATTGTTGAGGTGTCTGCTTTTTGTAATTCCAGAATTTCTAGAGCAGTCGTATGCAGCTTTAGGCGTTCAACGCCCTTTGTTTTCATTTGAGTGAATGATAAATATCCATCTTCAATATTATCCCAGGTCAACTGTCTTATATCCGAGATCCTAAGACCGGTGAAACAAGCGAACAAAAAAGCCCTCTTGGTTTGTTCGCTAAAGCAGGGGGTATTAGCAAGTTTTTGTAATTCTTCCTCGGTTAAAAATTCGCGTTTCACTTCACTTTTACTAATATGAAAGCGCTGCGCTGGATTAGCGGAAATTATATCTCTCTCAATTGCTTTGTTCAGAGATGCTTTGATCTTTCCGAAATATGTGTGCGCTGTATTGTTGTTGACGTTATCCAAGAGGTAGTCTTTAAACCTTTCACAAAATCTGGCATCTACATGCGAAAAAGAGATGTCTTTTCCTTTTAGAAATTTTTTAAGGTGAGATAAGGTATTACGCCAGGATTTATCCGGTCTCTTACGGTTAAGCGTAAGCTCTTCAAAAAAATCAAGATATGAGAGCTCCAGTTTTTGATTATGTAGTTTATAATTATATTTATTTTGATGAAGTTCGGTTTCCTTTCGTTCTTGAATTGCTCTTACTTTTTTGTAATTCTCCTGATCGTTACGCCTATATCTTGGTACGCCAAAAAATTGAAGGCGGAGATATTCACGACTCCTTTTACCATTCTTATTGTACTCCAGGAAAAAATAATTTTTGCCGTCAGCTTTACAATCAATGCGAATTTTTATAGACTTTCCTCTGTTAATCGCCTTCAGATCGTTTTTCAATTCTTCAATAGTCCGTGGAGCTGCCATATTGTTTCCTTTTAAAATATTTCGTACACTGTTCGTACATTCGATCGAAAAATAAGGAAAAAGAACAAATAATTCAAATCCATTGATTAAGCCATAAAATACTGTAAATATTAAGTTTATTTTGCTTTCTGTTTGTGTTCTTTTTTGTTGTTTCTGGTAGGTCTAGGTCTAGGTTCGAGTCCTACCGCCGGAGCGTAAGCCCTTGTTTTTATTGATCTAAACAAGGGCTTTTTTAATTTCTGCTAACAACTGCTAACACTTTTTGGCCCCTTTTGATTTTGCTCCGGCCTCCATTTTTTCAATTTTTGAAGAAAAAACTGTTTAATTCCGAAGCCATTTTTGCGTCAACTTCGTAGCGGTTTTTCTCGTTGAGAATAAAGGCCACCAGATCCTCTTTTTTAAAAAAGACCCTCTTCCCTGTTTTGTAATAGGGAATTACCTGGCGGTGGGTATAATAATACAACGTATTTTTGGGAATACCCATAAAGGCAGAGGCTTCGTCTATTGAAAAGGCGGTCTTTTCAGAAAGCTGGAGCGTCTCCCTTATCCGAACCAGTTCTTACTGGATTTTCTCCAGAAGTTGCAGCATATCTTTATTTTGGCTGTCCATAGCGTCATTCTCCTTTATTTATATTGGACTTTTTTATTTGGTATGTCTTTCAAAAGCGAGCGGGCCCAGCGGTTGTCCAGGTGGACGATGGCCTGCATCAGGGTGGCATCCTGCGGGATGTAGAGCACGGGAACGGCGCTGTGCCAGATGTGGCCGACTGGAGCGGAATCCGATTTTTGCGGTTTGGCCGCGATGTTGTCCGCCGCCAGCGTGGTGATGATCGTGTAATATTGTTTTTTGCGATTGGCATTCAGCAGCACATAGCGCAATGCGATCATAGATGTGTATTTGTTTAGCAGCCTGCCCGCCGGCAGCAGACGGTTGGAATGCGCATCGCCCCAGACCAGCCAGTCCAGGCTGACCATGAAGAAATCGGCAATCCGCGCCATGTACTTTGTGGAAAGATTGATCTGCGCGGTGAAGACCAGCGACAGGGTGGACGGCGGCCCCGTGCGCCGGGCGATATCTTTCTGCACGATGCTCCACTGACCTGTCAGCAGCGTAAGACGGTTGGCAATCATAATGCTGTTAACGCTCCGTGTTAAAGGCGGCGCGTCTGCGCCAACACCGCCTGATGTGTCCCTTTCCGGGATCGTATTGTTTAAAACGGGCAATTTCAACTCTTTATCTCCTTTTTGTGATTTTTTTCTGGCCATTGCCCGTCCTTTCCTGCAGGATGTTTACATGTTAAGACGGGCAATCTCAAGTTTTTTATTTTAGAATGCGGTAATAGTTATAGCCGCGTATCCAGCGGCCGCTCTCTGTTTTCATGGGCTCGCGCTGAATCAGCCCAACCCGTTGAAGCCTACACAGGACTGTTTTAATGTCTCGATGGGGAAGGTGACCAGTTGCTCGGTCTGCCCCGATTTCCTGAAGCAGAAATTTCCGTTATTTGGCGTATCCCATTCCGAAGATTATTTAACCTGGACCTTTTCTACCAGATATCGTGAGAAGTTTGAAAAGCTGGTTAAGAAACTCCAGCTTGACCAGCGGCAGATGAAGGCTGTTTTAGGAGTGATGACATTTTTCCCACGGTGGGACACGGCCTATTCAAGAAGCACTTAAAATCTAAAAACTCTAAGTTGCCCGGTGTCGTGCGCTGTGATATTTTATTGCCTAATTCTTCTTGGAGGAAGGAACTATGAGTCTCAAAAGTACCGGTCTGCTTGTTTTTATTGCGTATTATGTAGTCTTGCGGGATACGTTCCTTTCACGGAACCAGGTATGAAATGCATAAAGGAAAAGGTTTTCAGCATATGTTTAAGATTCTATCTCTTTTAAGTGCGGCGATCATATTGAGCGCAAGCAACGGATTCTCTTTTACAAAAACGGTTGTTGTAAATGATCATCAGGAATTAGAAAACGCCATTCAAACAGCGCGTGCCGGCGACGAAATTGTTCTCGCCAATGGAGTCTGGCAAGATGTTAAAATTCTCTTTTACGGCAAGGGTACAGAAGATAAACCAATCAAGCTGCGGGCGGAAACACCGGGCAAGGTCTCTATCGAAGGTGAATCATGCTTAAAAATTGGCGGCGAATACCTGGTTGTCGAAGGGCTCTATTTTAAAAACGGCTACACGCCCGACGATGCAGTTATCGAATTTAGAATCGATGATGAAAGAATAGCTAACCATTGCCGTGTTACCCATTGCGTTATTGAAGATTTTACGCAGCTTAACCGCTACGACGCCGATCATTGGGTAGAATTCTGGGGCAGGCATAACCAGCTGGACCATTGTTACATCGCCGGCAAATCCAACCAGGGTCCAACCATCCGCGTATATTTAAGCGGTAATGAGAACATTCGTAATTACCACCAGATAACAAACAACCATTTTGGGCCACGGCCGCGCAAAGGGGGACCAAAAGCGGAAACGATGCAAATCGGGGCCAGCAATACGTCAATGACGCCGTCTTATATAAATGTTAGTAATAATTTATTCGAACGCTGCAACGGCGAAGTCGAAGTCATCTCCAGCAAATCCAACTTTAACGAATTCAGAAACAACATCTTTTTTGAATGCGAAGGCTCTCTGGTGATGCGGCATGGCAACTACTGTGTTGTCGACGGCAATTTTTTTATTGGAAGCGATGAGTCGGACTTTGTCGGCGGCATCCGGGTTATCAATACGGGGCACTGGGTAACTAACAACTATTTCTACAAGCTCAAAGCAGATGAATTCAGAGCGCCATTAGCTTTAATGAATGGCATACCGAAATCACCGCTTAATCGCTATAACCAGGTTACCGATGTGGTTGTCGCTTACAATTCATGGATCGATTGTGAAACACCATGGCATATAAGTGTGGGCGCCAACATGGACAAAAAAGAGGTGCTGCCCGACCGGGAAATTCGCTCTGCACGCCCAACACGCGTGGTGATGGCCAATAACCTTATTTATAACGAAGAAGCGGACGAGTTGCCTTTAAAGGCCTACGACAAAGTGGATGGCATTGAGTTTAAAGGCAACGTAATAGATAACCGGGATCATCAGCTAAAATACGAAGGCATCAAAAGCGTTGACCTGGAAATGGAAAAGCTTTCAGACTGGCTTTTTGTACCTGCCACAGGACAGGATGATGCTTTGCAAAGCAGCTATCAGGGTTTTGGCTTTGAAGAAATCGAAACTGACATTTTTGGCAACAGCAGAAAAGGATCAAACCGGGTTGGTGCAATTAGCGGAGAAGCTTCTCAGGCCATCGTAAATTTTAATATAAAGGAATATGGCGCGAAGTGGTTTTCCGTTGATAAGGCTGAGGTAAAACCGCAAATACACAAGGTAACCGCCGAATCAATTTCCGGAATGCTTGAACAGGCCAAAGCGGGGGATATCCTGGAGTTGGCCGCCGGCACATATCAAATTGAAGAGCCGCTTGTTATTAATAAACAGATTACAATCAGGGCCAAAAACAAAACTGGAGTAACCCTTAGCTATTCCGGAGCGGCCAACTCCGCGCTGTTTGAAATGCATCCCAAAGGAAATCTAGTTCTGCAAAATGTTTCTCTGCAAGGCAAGATGGAGCAGTTCGCTTTTGGCAGCAAGGAAAAAAATATGTCCGCGGCTTACAATATTTCGCTAAGCAATTGTAGTATCCGGGATTTCCAATTTGTGCTGAAATCTTACAAGGGCTCTTTCGCGGATTCCTTAACTTTTGAAGCTACGACCATCACGAATTGCGTTAACGGGTTGGTGTTGGCAGCTGAGAGCGACGACCTGGGCGACTATAACGCGGAGTTCGTCACCATCGCCGGCTGCACGTTTGAAAACGTACAAAAAAACGTGATCAATTTTTATCGTGGCGGATACGATGAATCGACGATTGGTGGAAATTTGACCGTTAATAGCAGCACTTTTAGAAACTGCGGAGAAAAAGAGGAAAGCAAGATTTTGCTAAAGACCCGCGGTATTATCAACGTAGATCTATCCAACAATACATTTAAAAATAACCCGGTAGAACTTGTTGCCTTATTGTGGGGTGAAAAAAACAACAAGCACAGAGGAAACGATATAATAAATTCCGGCAAAATCAAGGTTGACCAGTATTTAAAGCAAAAGCTTGTCTATTGATTAAACCGGAATGTTCTGCTATGAATAGGGCATAATAAAACGCCGCAAAAATAAAAATAGTCATCTGTTTTAATGCCGGACAGACCCCTGCCTTCGCTCTCAGCAAACGGTTCCCCGCCGTGTTGTTGGCAACGCTCATATCAGCAGATAAATTTTCTTGACAAAAAACGGATATATTCTTAGAATCATATTTGTAATACATCTTACAAAAATGAATGGTTGCGAATATGGGTTTTAAGACTGCGGTAACTATGTTACTGATGACCGGCTTTTTTTGTACGTGCACTAATCAGGCAGTTGATCTGCATGATCTTGAATATGAACGGGTCGTAAATGCGGCAGACACATTGCTAGACAAAAAGCCGATTACCGTGACCGCAGCCCGTTCGGAAAGAAGTCTGGGTGGATTGCACGATTACTATTCCGAGGGCGACTATTGGTGGCCAGATCCCGACAATCCGGATGGACCTTACATTCGACGTGACGGGCTCTCCAATCCCGGCAATTTCGATGATCATCGTCTGGCCATGCGCCGGCTCAGTATTCATGCCGCCACTCTTACCGCCGCTTACCTGTTAACCAAAGATGAAAAATATGCTCAAAAGGCAATTGAGCATATGGAGGCCTGGTTTGTCGCCGATGCCACACGCATGAGTCCGAATCTGCTCTATTCGCAGGCAATAAAAGGTAGGGTCAGCGGTAGGGGCATTGGCATAATCGATACAATTCACCTGATGGAAGTGGCGCGTTCCGCACAGGTTTTGGAGCGCGAAGGTGCTCTAAGGGGTGAGAAGTTGGAAGCGATCAAAAGCTGGTTCTCTGATTATGTCAGCTGGCTTACGACGCACGAATACGGCATTAGCGAACGCGACCATCCCAATAATCACGGTACATGGTGGACGGCACAGGTTGCTGTTTTTGCTGACTTTACAGGCAACGATAGCATCCGTGAATTCTGCAGGGAACACTTTAAAAACACGCTTTTACCAAATCAAACAGCGGAAGACGGAAGCTTCCCCTTGGAGCTGGAACGCACCAAGCCATATAACTACGCCTTGTTCAACCTGGACGGTATGGCCATGATCTGCCATGTGCTTTCGACGGAAGGAGACGACCTTTGGCGACACAGCGTGGACGGTAAAAGTATTGCTAAGGCAATGGATTTTATGTTCCCTTATATCAAAGACAAAAGCACATGGCCCTATCCGCCGGATGTGCAATATTTTGAGTTTTATCCTATCCGCCACATTTCTCTTTTGCTTGCCGGGAAAGCATTAAACAAACCCGCATATATCGAGGTCTGGGAAACACTGGAAGCGGACCCGAAAAACGAAGAAGTCATTCGCAACAATCCTATCCGCCAACCTCTTTTATGGACAAAATCATGAAAACTTTTTTTTTGGCGTTAACGGTCTGCTGTCTTATTTCATGTTCCGGTAGCGGGACGGAAAAAACGTTGACACTTACCAACCCAGCCGGCCAAAATCGATCAGATATTCTTGTCGAAACAATAGTTCCTACGGCGATGACTGTTGGAGAGCAGTTGACTATTCGCCATGGCGATTCGCTTTTACCGACACAGGTATTAGATCGCAATCAAGACGGTATTGCGGAAAGCATCGCTTTTCTCATCGATCTGGCCGCCGGCGAAACGAAGACAGTCAATCTGGTGCAAGCCGATCATCCGGTAAGGTCGGTGCCACGCGCCTATGCGGAAATTTCAGTTAAACATGATGCTGTGTTTGAAGACGGTGTTTATGTGGGCGGTAAGTTTAAAAACATTAAGGAGTTTCGTGTACCTGCTGAGCACGTGGCCCACGACGGCTTGATCCGCTATGAAGGACCCGGCTGGGAATCCGATAAAGTCGCTTACCGCTTTTATCTTGATGGTCGTAATGCGATCGATATTTTCGGTAAAAAAACCAATGCAATGGTTTTGCCGGATATTGATACGGAAGACGCTGCCTCGTATCACGAAATGCAGCCATGGGGAATGGATCTGCTGAAAGTTGGCAATTCCCTGGGAATTGGAAGCATTGCGGCATTTACGGAAGATTCCCTGATCCACTTTGAAAACATTGACAGTGTGCATTGCCGCGTGCGTGCGGACGGCCCGGTTTATGCCGAGGTTGAAACCGACTGGTTTGGCTGGCAGCCCCTTGATGTCAAATCTCATCTGACTTCCGTTCTCTCAATTTCTGCCGGCAAACGAATTACCATGCACGAAATAATGACGAATTATCCCGGTGCCCTTTGTACAGGGCTGGTAAAAAATCCCGGTATGGATGTAATTGTAAGTCGCTCTGCAGAAGCGCCATGGGAGGCGCTTGCCACATGGGGCACTCAAAGCCTCTCTTCACCGCAAGATAGCCTTGGTCTGGCCCTGTTCTACCGCAAGGCGGATGTAGAGCGATTGTCCCAAAATGATTACAGTTACATCGTGGTGTTTAAAGAGGCCCTGCCCGAAATCTCCTACGCTTTTGGCGCGTGCTGGGACAAAGAACCCTCCGGAATAACAACCAAAGCCGATTTTGAAAAATGGATAGAACAAACGCTTTCAGAATTAAATCAACCGGTAGCGATTAATGAAAACAATTAAGGTATTCCTCGTGCTGACGCTTTTTTGCGCCGTAAATTCCGGCACTATTTTAGACATGGCAGATATGAAGCCGCTGCAAAAGCGGGTGCTGGAAAAGGTTGAATGGTTCGACGGGCGCTGGCCCGAATATACCGTGGAAGGCACCTGGCAATACCGCGAAAAAGTCAACTGGTTTTCCGGTTTTTTGGCCGGTGAGTTGTGGGCCTTTTACGCAATCAGTGGTGATGAAGAGTTGCGGGACGCTGCACTGGAATTGAGCGACAATCTGCTTGAATACGCCGGGATTGATTATACTCATGATATGGGTTTTATCTTTTTGCCTTCCGTAGTCCGGGCTTATCAGGAAACGGGTGAAGCAAAATACCGCGATGCCGGACTGCAGGCTGCCAATATGCTGATGCGGCGATTTAACCCCGCCGGAGAATTTATCCGCGCCTGGGGCAAGCTGGGCTCGGAATCAAAAGCGGGCTGGATGATCATCGATACGATGATGAACCTGGAGCTGCTTTTCTGGGCCTGGCAGGAAACCGGGGACTACGCCTATTACGATGTCGCTTACCGGCACGCGCTGACCACGCTGGACGTTCTCGTACGTGACAATTTTTCTTCCTTTCATGTGGCGGAGTTTGACCCGCAAAGCGGTGAATTGCTGAAACAGTTTACACATCAGGGACTTGCCGATGAGACAACCTGGGCACGTGGACAGGCCTGGGGGATATACGGTTTTGCCAATGCTTTCAGACATACGGGATACAAGCCCTTCCTGAATGCTTCCCGTAAGATGGCCAAATATTTTCTGACCAATCTGCCACAAGACAATGTGCCATACTGGGATCTTTCGCTTAGCGGGGACGATGTTCCTCGTGACGCTTCCGCCGCCGCGATCGCCGCTTCCGGCCTTTTGCTTCTTGCCGATGTGGAGTCGGAAAGAAATGCTGTTTTATCCGCCCGGGAAAAAGCCGTTGCACTAATACAATCGTTAATTAAAAACTATACCTATATAAGTTCAAGCAGGGACACGGAACAGGATCTGCTGATCCACACTGTTTATAATTACCACAAGGATTGGGGGGTCGATGAATCCTTCCCGGCCGGTGATTACTATTTGAGCGAGTGCATTGAAAAACTGTGGCGGCTGGAGCAACCGGATATTCCGGCAGAAACGCCGGCGAAGCGTCGCTTGATAAACATTAACCGTGATTGGTTTTATCTGCAAGATAATGCTCCTGATCTGAGCGGAATGCGCAAAGCGGCGGCACCGTGGCAAAAGATTGACTTACCTCATACCTGGAATACAACGGATGTTATGGATTCGGAACCGGGCTACAGGCGCGACGCCGGCTGGTATGAAAAACGGTTGACAATCGAAGAACTGTCTTCCGCCGAACGCTGTTTTCTGTATTTCGAAGGCGCCAATATCACGACGGATTTTTTCGTGAATGGTCAAAAGGCAGGCGGGCATGTGGGAGGATACGTCGGCTTTGAAATTGATGTGACGCCTTATCTCAAGGCCGGTGAGAATATAATCCATGTGCGTGTTGATAATAGCGTCGACCGTAATATCATCCCATCACAAAAGTCGGACTTTTTTATTTACGGCGGCATCACGCGCGACGTCTGGCTAAAGATGGTTCCGGAGAGCCATATCCGGCGCATTGAAATTCGAACGCCACAGGTTAGTGCGGACCAAGCTCGTGTTGAGGCCGAAGTGATCGTAAGCAGCGAGGACAAAACCCTGAGCCTGAAGGCGTCAATTGTTGATGCAGCTGGCAAGGAAGTTGCCCGGGCCAAAGCGAAAGTAACCGCCGGCAAAGCTCTTTTGTCGTTTCCCGAAATCGCAAAGCCGCTTCTTTGGTCTCCGGACACGCCTCATCTGTATACAATGATTGTTGAACTTGAAAGCGGCAATGGTACAGACAGAGTTGAAGAAAGGTTTGGTTTACGCTGGTTTGAGTTTGAAGAAAACGGTCCGTTTTATTTGAACGGCAAAAGGCTGTTACTGCGCGGAACGCACCGCCACGAAGAGCACGCCTTTTACGGCGCGGCCATGCCTGACAGCCTGCACCGGCGCGATATGGAAATGATTAAGGAGATGGGAGCCAATTTTGTACGCTTGGGGCACTATCCCCAGGATCTGGAAGTTTATAAAACATGCGATGAGCTTGGGCTTCTGGTCTGGGATGAACTGCCCTGGTGCCGCGGCGGCATGGGCGAAGAGGTTTGGCAGGACAATACAAAGCGCTTGCTGAAGGAACAGATTCTCCAGAATTTTAATCATCCCTCAATAATTATGTGGTCATTGGGCAACGAAATGTATTGGCTGCCGGACTTTGAAGGTGGCGACGACGACACACGGATGCGTGCTTTCCTCTCAGAATTGAATGATATTGCCCATAAGCTTGATCCTTCGCGCAAAACGGCTATTAGGAAGTATTACGAGGGCGCTGATATTGTAGACGTTTTTTCGCCGTCTATTTGGGCGGGCTGGTATTCAGGCGTTTATACGAATTATGAAAGAGCCCTGGAAGACGCCCGCAGCAAGTATCCCCGATTCATTCATGCCGAATATGGCGGTTCTAGTCACGTGGGGCGGCATGTCACAAATCCCATTACCGGCGAAGGTGTTTTGAATCCCAATGAGTGGGAAGAGGCTGTGAACCAGGTGAAAGTTAATAATATTGCCAGGGAAGGGGACTGGTCCGAAAGCTATATCGTTGACCTGTTCGACTGGCACCTGTCCGTTTCCGAGAAACTGGAGTGGTTTACCGGGAACGCGCAATGGGCTTTTAAGGATTTTGGTACACCTCTGAGACCCGAAAACGCCATACCATATTTGAATCAAAAAGGCCTCGTCGACCGTGAAGGTAATCCAAAGGACGCTTATTATGTATTCAAAAGCTATTGGGGTGATGACCCGTTTGTATACATCGAATCGCCCACGTGGACGGAACGCTTGGCCGGCGTAAATGCCAACCTTGTGGATGTCTTCAGCAACTGCGGCGGCGTGGAGTTGTTGCTGAATGGTAAATCGCTCGGCGAGAAGGAACGCATTTATGGACAATTTCCGGCTCATGGCCTTCAATGGGAGGTTCCCTTTGTAAATGGCGCAAACCGGCTGGTTGCCTTGGGGAAAAAGAGCGGCAGCGTTGTTCACAGTGATACAGTCGATGTAAATTATTATGAAGAGCCGTTTGGCAAGGCCGCTGAAATAGCCCTTAAAATACACAAACTTGAAAACGGCCGCTACCAGATTGAAGCGCTCGCTGTGGACAAAAACGGCCGCCGCTGTCTGGATTATAATCAGCGCATTTATTTTAGTGCATATGGCCCCGGCGAACTTTTAAAACACAGCGGTTTGCCCTTCGGAAGCGACATTATCGAGATGGCCAACGGTAGAGCAGTAATTGAGTTTATACCGGTGCCCGGAAAAGCGGCCACTATCGAAGCACGTAACCAGGACTTTAAAGGCAGCTATCTGCGCATTAACGACTAAGGAGATTATAATGGAAGTAAGATATAGCCCCAACCCGGACAATATGGCTTTGCTTACAAGCGAAGAACTGCGCGAAGCCTTTCTTGTTGAGAGCCTATTCAAGCCGGACAGCGTGGAACTGCTTTACAGTGATGCTGACCGGGCTATTATCGGCTCTGCTGTTCCGGTATCAAAAACCTTGAAACTACAGGCCAGCAAAAAAGAGATGGCGGCCGGCTATTTTGCCGAACGACGCGAAATCGGCATAATAAATATTGCAGATGCGGGGGCGATAAAAGTCGATGGAAAAGACTTTGAAATGAACAAGAAGGACACACTTTATATCGGTCGCGGAAGTAAGGAAATCTCCTTTTCTTCCAAAGACAAAAATAAACCGGCCTGCTTTTACCTGGTGAGCTACCCGGCACACGCTTCCTATCCAACCTCCAAAATGACAAAATCAGAGGCAACGGCCGTAAATCTTGGCGACCAGGATCACGCCAATAAACGGACCATCTACAAAAGCATTCATCCCGGCGGGTTAAAAAGCTGTCAATTGGTGATGGGCTTTACGGAGCTGGAAGCGGGCAGCATCTGGAACACGATGCCGCCGCACACGCACATGCGCCGTACAGAGATTTACATGTATTTCGATCTCCCTGAGGAAAACCTTGTCTGCCATCTTATGGGGCAGCCTGACCAAACCCGGCACCTTTTCCTGCGCAACCGCCAGGCCGTTATTTCACCAAGCTGGTCCATTCATGCCGGCGCCGGCACATCCAATTATTCTTTTATTTGGAGCATGGGCGGCGAAAACCAGGATTTTGATGACATGGATTTCATTAAACTGAGCGAGTTGAGCTGATGCGTATTTTAAACAGTATAATCATCGTTGTCTTTGTAACGATCGCTTCGCTGGCCGCGCAGGGTTCACTCTATTTTTCTGCGCACGAACTGGCACAAATAAAAAAGGTTCTGAACACCCCGGGTTCACCGCTGGAATCCTATCGAATGGTATTGAAGGAACTTGCTGATCTGCGCTATGATCATGGGCCGTGGAGCGTTACGTTTTATGAGTCGAAAGCTGTAAGCGGTAATCCCCACGATTATTATAGCGAAAGCCCCTATTGGTGGCCCAACCCGGATGATCCAGACGGACCGTACATACGAAAAGACGGCATACATAACCCCAACCGTTTTATGGATCACAAAAACGCGCTAAACGATTTATACGACGCGTTTTTAACGCTGAGCCTCGCAGGCTATTTTTTGGATAATCCCGAATATAGCGAACGGGCCGCTCAATTGATAAAGGTTTGGTTTTTAGATGAAGCCACGCGCATGAATCCGCACCTGGAGTATGCCCAGGCTATAACCAACCGCAGCGAGGGCCGTAGCTTTGGAATTATCGATACCCATCGCTTTGTGCGGTTTCTGGAAGCCGTTTACATTATTCGCTTGAGTGGTGCACTGGATGATGAGGCCTATGCCGGTATGCAAGACTGGTTTCGTGATTACCTGCATTGGTTGAGTACCAGCGAAAAGGGGCTGAAAGAGCGCAATTACACCAATAACCATGCATCGTGGTGGGCAGCCCAGGCTATGGCTTATGCACACTTTTGCGGTGACGAAAAAACGATCCATAAAACGTACAGGCATATTGCCGATACCCTGTTGCCTTCACAAATGACCAAGGCCGGCCGTTTTCCTGAAGAAGAAAAACGAACGCGCTCTCTGAGCTACTGTACGTTTAACCTGAATGCTCACTCCTTTTCAGCTGCCATTGCTCGCGACTATGGTTATGATTATTGGGAGCATGCCCTTGGCGACGGCAAAACGCTAAAAACAGCAATTTCGTTTTATACCCCTTTTGTTTTGAATCCAGCAACCTGGGACAAAGAGGATGTTGTACCATTTTCCAGTAAAGAGGTGAGCTACCTGGTCTTTGCAGGAATGCGTTATCCGGATAAAGACTACTTCAGCGATTACCGTCGTTTAATTTCGCTGGAAAAGCCTATAGAAAAAGACCCGTTTATTATTCTGCTGAATATGTATGTTTTAAGCCGGGAAACGTTATGAAGCTGACGCCCGAACGATTTTTTGATGCCGATCCGACTGTTCGTCAAATCGCATTGGAGTTATATAAAGAAGTGGCCGGTTTACCTCTGCTTAGTCCTCATAGTCATGTGGAGGCACAATGGTTTGCCGAAAACAAATCGTTCGATAATCCAACCGATCTTATCATTACGCCGGACCATTACATCTTCAGGCTGCTTTACTCCCAGGGCATTTCACTTGAGAGCCTGGGCATAAGGCCTTTAGATGGATCATCATATGAAACCGATAAGCGTAAAATATGGCGGCTCTTTGCGGAAAATTTTTTCCTGTTTGCGGGAACGCCAACGGGCATTTGGCTGCAGCATGAGTTCAGCGAAGTCTTCGGGATTGATGAGCCGTTAACTCCGAAAACTGCCGATCACATTTATAATGCAATCACAGAAAAACTGAGCCAGGATGATTTCAGGCCACGCCGTTTGTACGAAAGGTTTAACCTGGAATACATCTCAACTACTGACAGCGCTTCGAGCGATCTCTCCTGGCACATAGCTATCCGTGAGAGCGGCTGGCAGGGAAAAATATTACCGTGCTTCCGTCCGGACGCTGTGCTCAACCTGCAAAATCCAAACTGGCGTCAAGAGATCGATATGTTGTCAGAGCAGGCAGGCATTGAGGTCGATAGCTATGAACGGTTTATTCTGGCCCTTGAAAAACAGCGTGCCTTTTTTAAATCGATTGGAGCTGTGGCAACGGACCATGGTATTGAAATCCCTTATACCGGCCGACTTGCTGATAGCGATGCACAAAAGCTGTTTGCTCGAGCGCTGGCAGGAAAGGCATCGGCTGATGACGCACGGTTGTTCTGCGGCCATATGCTGATGGAAATGGCGCGCATGAGCTGTGAGGATGGATTGATTATGCATATCCATCCAGGCGCGTTGCGTAACCATAACCTGCCGCTTTTTGAACGCTTTGGCCCGGATAAGGGGGCGGACATTCCCGTGCAAACCGAATATACCCGGAATCTGCGGCCACTGTTGAATGCTTTCGGCAACGATCCGCGCTTTACGCTGATCCTTTTCACGCTGGATGAGACAACTTACGCACGCGAATTGGCACCCCTGGCAGGTCACTATCCTTGTCTGAAAATCGGGCCTTCCTGGTGGTTTCATGACAGTCCGCAAGGCATGCAGCGCTTTCGCGAACGTATCTGGGAAACAGCGTCCATTTATAATACGATTGGCTTTATTGATGATACGCGGGCTCTCCCTTCAATCCCGGCGCGCCATGACCTGGCCCGACGTATAGACTGCAACTTTTTGGCTCAGCAGGTTGCCCGCCATTTTATCACAATGGACGATGCGCAACGTATGGCCCGGGACCTGTCTTACAATCTCACAAAAAAAACATATAAGGTATGATCCAATGAAATCGTGGTTTGAATCTCTTTTTAGCCTGGAAGGAAAGATTGCCATTGTCACCGGTGCCAGCCGCGGACTTGGACAAGCTATGGCCGTTGGGCTGGCTGCCGCCGGAGCGGACATAGTTGCGGCTAGCACCAACCTGAACAATCTGGAAACCACGCGGCAACACGTAGAAGAGGCCGGTCAGCGTTGTTTTCCCATTACCTGCGACGTATCAAAAAAAAGCGATACAGACAATCTCATTGCAGAGACGCTGCGCAGCTTCGGGCGTATTGATATTCTGGTCAATAACGCCGGCACGATTCGCCGCGCACCGGCCCACCAATACAGCGATGAGGATTGGCAGACAGTGATTGATACCAATTTGAACGGGTTGTGGCGTTTATGCCGGGCAGCCGGAAAGCAAATGATAAAACAGAAATCCGGCAAAATTATAAATATTGCTTCTCTGCTCAGTTTTTCAGGTGGCATTACGGTTCCGGCATATGCTGCCAGCAAAGGGGCCGTTGCTCAACTGACCAAAGCGCTGGCCAATGAATGGGCTGCTCACAATATCCAGGTCAATGCCATTGCCCCCGGCTATTTTGCCACGGACAACACACAGGCTTTGCGCGAGAACAGCATCCGTAACAAGGAGATCTCGGTGCGTATACCGGCCGGTCGCTGGGGCGAGCCTGAAGACTTGCAGGGAGCCGTTGTCTTTCTCGCTTCAAAAGCGTCGGACTATGTAAACGGACACATTATGCTGGTAGATGGCGGGTGGATGGCACGATGAAGACAGTCATATTTTTCGTCGCTTTAGGTCTTTTAAGCTGCAAGGATGTTTCTTCTGTCAAAACACTGAAGCTGGCCCATGGTTTGGACCAGTCTCACCCGGTTCATAAAGCGATGGTCTATATGGCGGAAGAAGTAAGTACGTTGTCAGAAGGCAGCATGCGTATTGATATCTATCCCAGCCAGCAGCTGGGAACGGAGCGTGAATGCCTCGAATTACTGCAGATCGGCAGTCTGAATATGACCAAGGTATCGGCTAACACGCTGGAAGGTTTCGCACCATCATTTAAGGTGTTTAGCCTGCCATATCTTTTTCGCGATGATACCCACCGTTTTGCCGCGCTCGAGGGGGCGATCGGTAAAAACATGTTGCTGGAAACAGAGCAATTCTGGTTGCGTGGGCTATGCTATTATGATGCCGGATCACGCAGTTTTTACACAAAATCCATACCCGTGCATAAACCGGAAGATCTTAAGGGTCTGAAGATACGCACTATGGAAAGCCCGACATCGGTACGCATGGTTAATGCCATTGGCGGCTCGGCCACGCCCATTGCCTGGGGTGAGCTTTATACGGCCCTTCAGCAAGGCATCGTTGATGGCGCGGAAAACAATCCGCCCAGCTTTTACACATCGCGACATTATGAAGTGTGCAAATACTATTCGCTCGACGAGCATACAGCCGTTCCCGATATCCTGGTGATCAGCACGCATGTCTGGTACGATTTGTCGGCGAAGCAGCAAGACATTTTGCAGCAGGCTGTAGATAGCTCTGTCGTTTATCAAAAACGCATCTGGCGTGAAGATACCGAATTGGCGCTGGAAAAACTGCGCCAGGCTGGTGTACAGATCATCTATCCGGACAAGCAGCCGTTCAGGGATCAGGTGCAGGAGCTGATTGCCAGCTATGCTTCCGACCCGGAGATATTTGAACTGATACAGCGCATAAAGGCGGTGCAATAATGATCCAAATAAAAGCGCAGGTAGACCGCTTCCTGGAATATGCCGTGATTACCTTGATGGGCATTAGCGTACTTAACGTTTTGTGGCAAGTGTTTACACGCTTTGTTTTACAGAGCCCCAGTTCATGGACGGAAGAACTGGCCCGCTTCCTTCTGATCTGGCTGGGTCTGTTAGGCGCTGCTTACGCCGTGGGCAAAAAGATGCATCTCGCCATCGATCTGATGCTGGAGAAAAGCAAAGCTTTATTTCGCAGGCGGCTCGAAATCATTATCCAGGTTTTGATTGCCGTTTTTGCTTTGCTGGTTATGGTACTGGGCGGGTTTCGGCTGGTGACGATCACCTTTACTCTAAACCAGATATCTGCAGCGCTGCAGATAAAGTTGGGTTATATCTACACGGTTGTGCCGCTAAGCGGATTACTCATCATCTATTATAATATTTATTTCATTTACCAGAAACTTCAGGAAAAAGACTAATGGAATGGCTTGAAATTATCGTTTTGGTTTGCGGGTTTGTCTTTTTTCTGGCTATAGGCGTGCCCATTTCGTTCAGCATCGGTCTGGCCACACTGTTTACTATGCTGGTAACGATTGACAGTATCCCGGCCGTAACCACAGTAGCACAGCGTATGGCCACCGGTCTGGACAGTTTTGCGTTGCTGGCGATTCCCTTTTTCATCCTGTCAGGCCAGTTTATGAATCACGGTGGGATCGCGCGGCGTCTCATCGATTTTGCCAAAGTCACTGTTGGTGTTTTGCCCGGCGGCCTGGCTTTTGTAAATATTCTTTCTGCCATGCTGTTTGGTGCCATTTCAGGTTCTGCGGTTGCGGCTGCCGCCGCCATAGGGGGTTTTATGACACCGCTTATGAAAAAAGAAGGATACGAGACTTCCTTCAGCGCTGCCGTTAACATCACTTCATCCATTACGGGTATGATCATCCCTCCCAGTAATATTCTGATCGTCTATTCACTTGCGGGCGGTGGTATTTCCATTGCCGCGCTGTTTCTCGCCGGTTACGTACCCGGCCTTATAGTGGGTCTGGCCCTGATGGTTGTGGCGGGCATTGTTGCCTGGCGCAAAGGATACCCCGTCGTTAAGCCGGAATCGTTTCGGCAAACGCTAAAAGCTTTTCTAAACGCGCTGCCCAGCCTGTTTATGGTCATCGTTGTGATTGGCGGTATTGTTGCCGGCTATTTTACGGCCACGGAGGCATCAGCGGTGGCCGTGCTTTACACGTTTGTTTTGTCCGTATTGGTTTACAAAGAGGTAAAGTGGAAAGATATCCCGCGCATTTTGCTCGGGTCTTCGGCGACAACGGCCATTGTTATGTTGCTTATCGCGACCTCCATGGGGATGTCCTGGGTGCTTTCCTACGAAAACATACCACAAAATATCAGCAGCGCCTTGATCGCATTGACCGACAATACCTTTGTTGTCCTGATTATCATCAACCTGATCCTGATCGTTGTAGGTACCTTTATGGACATGACACCGGCCGTGCTCATTTTTACGCCAATCTTTCTGCCGGTGGTTATGAAGCTTGGAGTAGACCCGGTACATTTTGGTATTATTATGGTGCTAAATTTAAGTATCGGATTGTGTACGCCGCCGGTCGGCAGTGTATTGTTTGTCGGTTGCAGCATTGCCAAAACACGCATAACCGATGTGATCCGACCCCTGATACCTATGTTCATAGCCATGGTTGCAGCCTTGATGATCATTATCTACTTCCCGGACCTAACCATGGCTTTACCCAGATTGTTTGACTACTAAGCGAGGTTTTAATGCATACAAGTGAGGGTTTTTTGAAAGCATATGATTTTAAGGACAAAGTTTTTGCCATAACCGGCGGCAACGGTGTTTTGGGCGGTGAGATGGTTATTGCGCTCGCCGGGCTTGGAGCACGTGTTGCCATAATAGATCGCGGCTCTGAATTGAATCCCGAAATAGCCAAAAGCTTGGGAGACCTGAAAGCAAACTGCCTGTTTCTGGAAGGCAATGTTTTGCAAACCGATACAACTCAACACAACCTGGAAGCCATTATTAAAAAATGGGGACGCATTGATGGCCTTGTGAACGGGGCCGGGGGAAACCAGAAAGGAGCTACCACTTCAACGGATCAATCCTTTTTTGACCTTGTCCCGGAATCTATCCGTGCCGTTGTGGATCTAAACCTGCTTGGAACGATTATTCCTTGCCAGGTTTTCGCGCGCTATTTTGCTGAGCAAAAACAAGGTCATATTGTTAATATTTCATCAATGAATGCTTTTCGTCCGTTGACACGAATTCCGGGATATTCCGCCGCAAAAGCGGCCGTTAGCAATTTTACGCAGTGGCTTGCGGTTCATATGGCACAGGAATATGCCCCTGAAATCCGTGTGAATGCGATCGCACCGGGTTTCTTTTTGACAGAGCAAAACCGTTTTCTGCTTACCGACGAAAAGACGGGTGAGCTTACTGAACGTGGACGCCAGATAATTGATCATACGCCCATGGGAAAATTTGGTGAGCCCGCCGACCTGATTGGAACACTTTTGTGGTTGCTGTCTGATGCTTCTTCATTTGTGACCGGTATCGTCGTTCCTGTTGATGGCGGATTTTCAGCCTTTAGCGGTGTTTAAGGAGAACGATAATGAAAATGACTTTACGCTGGTACGGGCCGGATGACCCGGTCACCCTTGAAAACATCCGCCAGATTCCCGGCGTCACCGGTATCGTAAGTGCCCTCTATGATGTGCCCGTCGGCGAGGTTTGGCCGCACGATAAAATCATGCGACTCCGCGAACGGATAGAACAATATTCTTTAACTCTTGAAGTGATTGAGAGTATACCGGTCCATGAGGATATCAAGCTGGGTCTGCAAAGCCGCAATCAATATATAGATAATTATTGCCATAGTTTAGAAAATATGGGTAAAGCGGGCATTCCCGTTTTGTGCTATAATTTTATGCCCATTTTTGATTGGACAAGAACAGACCTTAATTACCGCCTTAAGGACGGTTCCTTTGCGCTAAGCTATAAACATTCTGCACTTAACAAGATTGATTTATCTAAAGGCACCGGTGATTTGCCCGGCTGGGCAACCGCCTATACGGCCGGCGAATTGAATGCATTATTGAAAGCTTACGAAGCCGTTGAAGAAGAAAAACTGTGGGAAAACCTACAGTTTTTTTTAAAAGCCGTTGTGCCTGTTGCGGAAAGCAGTTCAGTACTCATGGCCATCCACCCGGATGATCCCCCTTGGTCGATATTTGGGCTGCCGCGCATTATTACAAATGCCGACAATCTGAGAAGGTTTTTAAGCCTCGTGGACTCCCGCAATAATGGGCTTACATTCTGTACAGGTTCTCTTGGTCCGTTGGGGGAAAACGATCTGCCCGCCATGGTGGAAGAATTTTCAGCCCGCATCCACTTTGCGCATATGCGCAACATTAAACGTACAGGGCAAAAAGATTTTCATGAATCAGAACACCCCACAGGCTTTGGCGATGTAGACATGCGTGCTGTCATGAAGGCCTATAAAAACAGTGCATTTAATGGTCCCATGCGTCCGGATCACGGTCGCATGATATGGGGAGAGCAGGGACGGCCCGGCTACGGGCTCTACGACCGCGCCCTTGGAGCGATGTACCTCAGCGGACTTTGGGAAGGGCTGCAATAAAAATGAATATTTTTCTTGACACTATGAATCTTATTTTATACAATATACTTGTCATACATCTTACAAAAATCATTCTTATGTGCAGGGCTATCCATGTTTAAGCGTATTGGCAAGAAAGTGACTCTCAGTCAGGAAATTGAAGAAAAAATCGAAGAAGTCATTGTTCAAAAAAAGCTTGTTGCCGGTGAAAAGTTACCAACCGAAAAAGAACTATGCGAAATGTTTGGCGTGAGCCGCACCGCATTGCGTGAAGCTCTACACATGCTCTCCGCACGTGGTCTTATCTCTGTTCGAAAGGGTAGTGGCATTTACGTGAATGACTATACGTCTCAGTATGTAACTCGCACAATGAATCTCTACCTAAACCTAAATTTCGACAAAAAAATAATAATGGATGTAATCCAGGTTAGAAAACTTCTGGAACCCGAAATTGCCCGACTCGCTGCTTTGCACCGAACAGACAAGCATTTAGAAGCCTTAAGAAAGAATATTGAGCAATTCAAAAAATGCGATAACGACGATGTTGAGCGCGAGAGTAATCTCGACCTGCGTTTTCATACTACAATCGCCGAAGCCTGTGGTAATTCTCTTATTCCCTTGATTGTCGATCCCATTTTTAAACAGATGCCAAAGATTAGGACGCTGGTTTATGCAAAAATCGATCAGGCCAGAAGTTCGGCTCTGGATTATCACATAAAGATTTTTAATAAGATCAAAGAGCAGGACTCCGAAGCGGCCCGTAATGCTATGCGCGAACACCTGGTTATTGCGGAACAACATTCAAAAGAAATTGCCGAAACTCTGTAAATAAATTTTTTTGCCATAAAAATGTGTATGACATATGACAGAAAGGATAGAATATGAATATTTCATTTGAAAACAAGACTGCCATCGTTACGGGAAGCATTCAGGGAATAGGAAAAAAAATTGCCGAAACCCTGGCTGCAAGCGGTGCCCGCGTCATCATTAATAATCACCGCAGCGCTGATGAGCTTGAAGAAGTTGCGCAGGGCATTCGCGATAACGGCGGCACTGCCAAGGCGGTTGTAGCGGATGTAACGAAGGAGAAAGAAGCACAAAAGCTGGTAGATGAGGCTCTGAAATGGGGGCAGGGTATTCACATTCTCGTTAACAACGCCGGCGGTTTGGTGAAGCGTGTGCCTATCGCAGAGTTTGATGAAGAACATTTCAACACGGTGATGGATGTTAACCTTAAGACGGCTTTTGTAATGGCCAAGCTTGTCATGCCGCATATGAAAAGGCAAAAAGGCGGAAAAATAATAAACCTCTCATCTCAGGCGGCCCATGATGGCGGGGGTGGTGGCGCAGCCGCATACGCAGCTTCCAAAGGCGGTATATGGACGTTCACTAAGTCATTGGCCAAGGAAGTCGCTTCATCCGGTATTACGGTAAACTGTGTAAGCCCCGGTTTCATAGGCAGTACTACTTTCCACGATACCTTTACTCCCAAAGAAGTACAAGAGCAAATGCCATCCAAGATTTTGCTGGGTCGCGTAGGAAAGGCGGAGGATATTGCAAATGTGGTCTTCTTCCTCGCATCTCCGCTGGCGGATTACCTCACCGGCCAATCCATTGAAGTTAACGGCGGCTTGTACATGCCATAGGCTTGGTTAATAATGAAAGTAAAAATGAAACTAAATAAAACTGTTTTTCTGCTGGTATTATTTTTTGGTGTCCTGGTTGGCCAACAACACCCCAGGTTATTGCTTAACACGGAAGGTGCCCAAGCCATAAGCCAAGCCCTGGGTAAGTACCAGCTGCTTGATAAGTCTTTTGAACAAAGCCGCGATTATGTTGACTCTATTCTTGAAAAAGAAATCGAAGTGCCGCAGCCCGGAGAAGCCGGTGGCTATGAACATGAACGCCACAAGCAAAATTACCGCGATATGCAACAAGCGGGAGTATTATTTGCTATTACCGGGGAAGAAAAATACGCTCACTTTGTACGGCATATGTTGCTGGCATATGCTGAGTTATATCCAACCCTCGGGCCACATCCGCTGGCACACAACCAGGCACCCGGAAAGCTCTTTCATCAAATGTTAAATGAAACCGTCTGGCTGAGTTATGTTGTCCAGGCTTATGATTGCATTTATGAATGGCTTTCTGAAGAAGATCGCGCACTGTTTGAAAAGAATATCTTTTATCTCATTGCTGAATGGTTTACCGTTGACAATGCCAGCCAGTTAGACCGGATTCATAATCATGGCACCTGGTCCGTGGCCTCAATAGGCATGCTCGGTTTGATGCTTAAGGATGAGAATCTTGTAGATATAGCTCTGTACGGCACAAAAAAGGATGGCAGCGGGGGCTTTTTAAAACAGCTGGATCTGCTTTTTAGCCCGGATGGCTATTATATGGAAGGTCCCTATTATATACGTTATGCCTTGCGTCCGTTTTTTATGTTTGCCGAAGCGCTGGAACGCAACCGTTCTGAACTGAAAATCTTTGAATACCGCGACGGTATCCTTAAAAAAGCGCACTATGCTACTGTACAAACTGCCTTTCCCAATGGCACTTTCCCACCCATTAACGACGCGTCGCGCTCGATGAACGTTCAGGCACCGGGCGTGGTTTTTTCCAATGATATTACATACATGCGTTACGGTTCGGATAAGAACCTTCTTGGAATCGCAAAAATACAAGACCAGGTTATTCTTAACCGAGCCGGTTTGCTGGTTGCTAAAGATATGGCCAAACAGGAAGAGCCTCCTGTCACACAATGGGGCAGCCTGGAATTTACGGATGGTTATGACGGCAAACAGGGTGGACTCGGCATTCTGCGCAGCGGGCATGGTTCTAAGGAGAGCATGCTGCTGATGAAGTATGGTGTACACGGTGAAGGCCACGGGCATTTCGACAAACTGCATTTTATATTTTTTAATCAGGGCAGGGAAGTTGTTCCGGACTACGGCTACGCACGCTGGGTTAATATTGAACCCAAATTCGGCGGCCGTTACCTGCCCGAAAATAAATCATATGCTATGCAGACGATAGCCCATAATACAGTGGTTGTTGACCAGACAACCCAAAACAGGAGCAATCGTGGTGAAGCAGATAAGGTCTGGGGAAAACGCCACTTTTTTGATGCCTCCAATCCCAATATACAAGCCATGTCTGCCCGCGCCGATGAGCATTATCCCGGCATTGATATGCAGCGTACTATGTTTCTTGTAAATGACCCACGCCTTGATTTTCCCGTCATCGTAGATCTGTTCAGGCTGCAGTCATCAGAAAAACACACCTATGATTATCCCCTGCACTACCGCGGCCAGATGATTACAACCAACTTTGAATATCAGCCACATACAGACATGCTTAAACCGCTCGGAGATGATTTTGGTTACCAGCACATCTGGAATGAAGCCGAGAGTGATGTTAAAGGCAATATCCGGCTTACCTGGTTGGATGGAAACGCCTATTATACTTTTATCACGTCAGAGCCAAACGCCCGTATTTTTATGGGGCGCACGGGAGCCTCTGATCCCAATTTTAGCCTGCGGAGCGAACCCATGCTTCTTCTGCGTACGGAGGGGAAAAGCCATCTTTTCGCTTCTCTAATTGAACCGCATGGATACTATAACGAAGCGCAGGAGAAATCACTAAGGGCCAGGGGTCAAATAGAGCAGGTAAATGTAATTGGCCATAATGAAAAAGGCAGCGTGGTTGAGGTTAAAGGAAAAGGTGGCATTTTCTGGCTTGTAATGGTGACGAATGGAGAAAACAATCCAACCCAAAAACATAAACTGACTTTTGACGGCACGGCCTATGAATGGACCGGCAATTTTGAAGTACGGCTTGACGCCCGTTAACGAGGGAGTGAAAAATGAATAAACTTAGGGGAATGCGCTGGTGGGTGATTATTCTAATTGCTATCGCCACCGTCATTAATTATGTGGACCGCAGCGCGCTGGCCATTATGTGGCCGGAAATCGAAGGCGACCTGGGACTGGGAAAAGAGGACTATGCCTTTATTGCGATGATGTTTACACTGGCATACGCCATTAGCCAGACCTTATCCGGTAAGCTCTACGACTGGGTAGGGACCAGGATGGGATTTGTGATCTCAATAGTTGTCTGGTCAATTTCAATGGCCCTGCACGGTTTGGCCCGCGGCCTGGCAAGTTTCAGTATTTTCAGGTTTTTCCTTGGTCTTGGGGAAGCAGGTAACTGGCCCGGAGCTACAAAGTCTAATGCGGAGTGGTTTCCCATTAAGGAACGTGCTTTCGCGCAGGGTATTTTTAATTCCGGCGCATCGATAGGTTCAATCATTTCGCCGCCGCTTATTGCCGCGCTTTATCTTTGGCTGGGCTGGCAGGTCACATTTATCGTTCTTGGTGTCGTTGGCCTGTTGTGGCTGGTACCATGGCTGGTTATCAACAAAGAACTGCCTGAAAAGCACCCCTGGATTACTGAGGAGGAGCGCAGTTACATCCTGGAAGGACAGAAAATAACCACCGCTGCGGAAGATAAGCAAAAAACCGCCACGGAAAGGGTACCCGGCTGGGGTGAACTTCTGAAGTATAAAGAGTCTTATTCTGTCCTTATCTCACGATTCTTCCTCGATCCCATCTGGTGGATGTTCGTTTTCTGGTTGCCCATCTATCTTAAAGACAAATTCGGATTTGATATCAAACAGATCGGCTTATTTGCATGGGTGCCTTATGTCGGGGCCGCTGTCGGCAGCTTGTTTGGAGGCTGGCTGGCCGGTTTCTTTATCAACAAAGGCTGGACAGCTAACAAGGCTCGCAAGTGGACAATCACTTTCGGCGGCGTAGTCATGTTAGGCTCGCTGCTGGCGACGGCTTACGCCATTACGCCTCTGATCGCCGTTCTGCTGATAGCGCTTATCCTGTTCGGTTTCCAAACAGCTATCGGCAATATTCAGACGCTGCCTTCGGATTTCTTTACCGGTAAAGCAGTGGGATCGCTGGCGGGCATGGGCGGTACCACAGCCGCAATCGGGGTGATGATAACCACTTGGTTTGTGCCCATAATTACGACTGTAAGCTATGTGCCGTTTTTTATGATGGGTGCTTTGTTAGTGCCGCTGGGTATTCTTTCAGTCTACCTGTTTGGCGGCAAAATCGAACGTGTTGAATTGAAAAATGGAGAAGTGTAATGCAAACACATTTAAAAGGATCACAAGTGCCCCTGGAGACGGTTGGTGAAGGCTTGTCTCGCCAGATAATGGGCTATAGCGACAAGCTGATGCTGGTTAAGGTCAATTTTGAAAAGGGTGCCGTGGGCGAGCCGCATAAGCATCCGCATCACCAGGTATCATACGTGGTAAGCGGTGCCTTTGAAGTTGAAGTGGGCGGCAAAAAAGAAGTGTTGCGAGCCGGAGACAGCTTTGTTGTTCCTGAGAACGCGATGCACGGAGCTGTCTGTCTTGAAAAGGGAGTACTAATCGATACGTTTTCGCCGATGCGCGAAGACTTTGTCAAATAAATCGCAAGTTCCCATGGGGGATAGGAGGTCTTTATGACGCAATTTAACCGATTTGTTTTTACGTGCTTTTTCCTGCTGGCAGCGGCCATCGGGTTGAATGCACAAACCGTCCATCAGGTGTTGCCCGGAGACGGTTCATTGGCCACAGCCATCGATGCGGCTGTGTCCGGAGATATTATCGAGTTGGTGGAAAGCGGTGGTCTTTACACCCATTCCGCCGAGGAAAAGCTGGTTATCGACAAGGTGCTGACTATCCGCGCCCAGGAAGGGCTGGAGCAAATGCCGATTGTCAGGAATACGAACACCTCGAGCAGCAGCGTTCGTCTTTTTGAAATCCGCGCCGGCGGCAGCCTGACGCTTCAAGGACTCGATCTGGATGGTCGTCTTGAAGATGGCGGCGCCAATAATGCCAAGAATATTGTCCGGTCTCATGACGTGGCTGCGGAAGCTGATTCTTTCCATTTCTTCCTGAAGGTGGAAGATTGCCGGATGCACCACACAATTGAAGCGCCGTTTAAAGCGCACACATATACCATTGGTGACAGTATCATCTTTAAAAATACGATCATTGACGAATCCGAAAAGGAAGGCATCCTTCTACGCGAGAGCTCTTCAGGCGGCGGCCCTACGATTCATTATTTTGAAGCGACAAACTGTACATTCACGAAGATCGGACGGGAAGCAATCTATGTTGAATTCAGCGACCCGGTGATGCGTATCAATCACTGTACATTCGATTCCGTAAGCTACCGCGAAAATAAGCGCATAATTTATCCTAATGGCGTTACGGATGTTGAGATCAAGAACTCCATTTTTACAAACCAGGGTGGTACGCACAGTGAAGCGGTAAAGCTGTATGGCAATTCCACGATCTCCTATTCGGATACATTTAATGTGGGCGATATTGCTACAAATGATAACGCCACAATCGGCTTTGGAATGCTGGGCCAGGATCCACTTTACACGGATCCCGCCAACGATGATTATACATTGCAGGCCGGCTCGCCGGTACTGGCCATGGCCGATGATGGCTTTGCCATGGGCGATCTGCGCTGGGATCCCAACTATACAGAAGCTACCATTCACAAAATCAAGGCCGGGGAAAATACGCTTATTGATGCGATCGAAGCCGCTGCCGACGGCGATATTATTGAACTGATCAGCTCCGGTGGTGTCTATACGCATAGTGATGGCGACAAAATGGTTATTGACAAAACGCTTACCATCCGTGCGCGTGATGGTATAGCCCAAAAGCCTATCATCCGCAATACCTATCTTTCCACCAGCAGTGCCCGGATTTTCGAAATCCGCAAAGGCGGCAATCTGACTCTCGTCGGGCTTGATCTGGATGGTCGTGCCGAAAACGGCGGTGCCGCACACGCCAAAAACATTATTCGCGGTGAAGATGTAAACGTCGAAGCAGATTCTTTCCATTTCAATCTGAAGGTGGAAGATTGTATTCTGCACTACAGTACGGAAGCTCTGGTAAGGGCCTATGCCAATACAATGCCCGATACGGTGATGTTTGTTGACTGTATTTTTGACGAAGCCAATAATGAAGGTCTGCTGTTGCGCGAGAGTTCTTCAGCAGGCGGACCAAAGGTTGAGTATGTAAAGCTGGAAAACTGTACGTTTACCAAGACAGGCCGCGAAGCAGTCTACATTGAATTCAGCGATCCTGTTGTGGAAATCAATCACTGTACTTTTGATTCCATCAGTTATCGTGAAAACAAGCGCATGGTATACCCCAATGGTGTTACAAATGTAACCATCAAAAATTCTATATTTACAAACCAGGGCGGCACACACGGTGACGCGATTAAGCTTTTTGGTAATTCGACCATTTCCTACAGCGACACGTTTAATACCGCTTCCATTGCCACGAATGACAACGCCAGCGTTGGAGACGGTATGCTGGGCGAAGATCCGCTTTATTTTGACCCGGCCAATAATGATTACCGCCTTGCAGACAGTTCGCCTGTCCGTGGTCAGGCAGATGACGGTCGTGCCATGGGCGACTTGCGCTGGGAAATAAGTCCCAACAAGTTTCTGCTGACAATTAAAACAAAAGGCCTTGGCCTTGTAGAGGCAGAACCGGCAGGCCCCTATTATGATTCCGGTACACAGGTTACCTTAACCGCTGTCGCTGATCCGGGCTGGGAATTCAATCTCTGGGAAGGCAACGTTTTCCCGCCGAACGCAAACCCGGTTACAATCACAATGAACGGTGACGAGACGATAACCGCAGTATTCCAAAATCTTACACCACAAGTTACCCTTGATGTTGATGTTATTGGCCTCGGTTCAGTAGAAGTTGACCCACTGCCCGACGAGGATACAGGCACATATGACCAGGGACAGGAAGTAACTCTTACGGCAACTCCTGAAATGGATTGGGAATTTGTTGAATGGCTGGGCGATGTTCCTGCCGAATCTACGACTGACAATCCGCTGACGATGGCTTTGGATTCTAATATGACCGTAACCGCCTCTTTCCAGAGCGTATTTACGCAGTTTACACTTACTGTTAATACCGAAGGACAAGGCAGCGTTATTCAAAATCCGGAGCCGGTAATTGCAACCTATGATACAGGTGCAGTTGTTGAGTTGATTGCTGTTGCTGACCTGGGCTGGGAATTTACCGGATGGTCGGGAGACCTGACCGGTACGCAAAACCCGGATAGTGTCACTATGACTTCGGATAAAACTGTGACGGCCTCCTTCAGCGAGATCATGTTCCCGGGTCACAGTATGGAAATAGATACGACATGGGATTTGTGGGACGCTGTTGAATTTGCCAATAACAACAGCTCTGTCGATAGTCTCATCCTGGTGACAAGCGGCGGACTTTATACTTCCCGCAACACTTCGGATGTGGCTGTTACGAAACCTCTCACGATCGTTGCAAAAGAAGGCCTGGCAGAGCGTCCGGTTATTACAAACAGCGATCCGGAAGCTTCCAACCTGGACGTGTTCCGCGTGTTTGATGATTTCACTATAAAAGGCGTGATCGTTGATGGCGGGCATGAACAGAGCCAGGGTATGAAGTACGGTATCAGACTGCGCCATTATGATAATGAAGATTCAGTTAAAGTAGGCATTGATATTACAATAGACGATTGCATATTCCGCAATTTCTATGAGCAGAAAAATCCTGCTTCGGACGGACACGCGCTGCGTTTTGACCGTGAGATATATGCCGGTACGGTACTCATTACAAATTCTACCTTCAGTGGTTTTGGCTATGAAGCTATCCGCATCTCCGATACGGAAAAATATGATACGGACAAGGCGCTGGATTCACTGATTATTCAAAACTGTACGTTTGAAAAAATCGACGCTGAGGCCGTGCGCTATTACTCTGATGTTGATCCGAGTACACCGGATGCTCCTGTTATTATAGAACACGTTACAATCAATAGTTCTGCCACACGTGTTTTCTATCTCAAGAACAGCGGTGGCGCCATCGTACGCGATATCATTATCTCTAATTCTGTTCAATCCGGACACGGTCGTGATGATGATATGATGGAAGTGCAGGGCGAAGGTTCCATTGCCGCATATATCGACACCTTTAATGTAAAGCCGGTTGAGATCCAGGCTCCTAAGGGTGGTATCGTTGATGAAACAACCATCTATGGTATAGACCCGCGCTATGAAGATGGGGCCAACAGCAACTACACTTTGTTGGGGACTTCGCACCTTTATAAACTTGCCTCCGATGGTGAAGCAATAGGTGACTTACGCTGGGCGACCAATGAGCCGGTCAATAAGACGCTTACAATACTAATCGAAGGTTCCGGTGTTGTAAATCTTGACCCGCAGCCAACAGGCAAATCGTTTGAACCAAATACGCTTGTTAACCTTACCGCGGTTCCCGTTGATACGGGTGAAACGGTTTGGGAATTCGCCGGCTGGAGCGGTGACCTGAATAGTATGGAAACCAGCGACACACTGCGTATGAACGATCACAAGAGCGTAACGGCCACCTTTGACCTGGTTGATGGCCTGGATGATGCTCAGCTGATCCCAACAGCCTACAGGCTGGAACAAAATTATCCCAACCCATTCAACCCGTCGACCACAATCGAATTCGATCTGAAAGAAGCCGGGTTGACTACACTGAAGATTTATGATGTGATGGGAAGGGAAGTGGCAACGCTTATTAATAAGAATATGAATCCCGGATATTACAAGGTCATTTTCCAGAATCCGAATATGGCCAGCGGTATGTACTTCTACAAACTTCAATCCGGCAAATTTACATCCATTAAGAAAATGGTATTGGTCAAGTAGTGGTTCGGGCATCCGGCGGTTTAACGCTGCCGGATGCCTTTTTTAAGAAAGTGAGAATACGAAGTGAGCAGACAGCAGATTGTCAGTCAGATAGAGGAATCAGGAATTGTAGCTGTTGTAAGGCTTGATAGTGACAAGCATATCTTTTCTATAATAGATGCGCTATTGAAGGGTGGCGTTGGGGCCATGGAAATCACCATGACGACACCGAACGCCAGGAGAATCATAGCTGATCTGAATCAGAGGTATAAAGATGAATTTCTTGTAGGAGCCGGAACGGTTTTGGATGCGGAAACCACCCGCTCGGTGGTGGAGGCTGGCGCCCGGTTCGTGGTTAGTCCTGTTTTTGATAAAGAAGTAATTAGAGCTGCCCATCGTTATGATGTGGCCGTTTTCCCCGGCGCATTCAGTCCTACTGAAATCCTGAACGCCTGGGAGAACGGCGCTGATGTCGTAAAGGTTTTCCCTGCGACGGTCCTGGGGCCTAAATATTTCAGAGATATTCACGGACCCCTACCACAGGTTAAGCTTACGCCGACCGGAGGAGTGGACCTATCCAATGCAGCGGAATTTGTAAGAGCGGGGGCCTGCTGTCTTGGTGTCGGGTCTTCCTTGCTGGACAGGAAAATAATTGAGAACGAGGATTGGCAGGGGCTGGCTTTTCGCGCCCGCCAGTTTGTTGGGGAAATTGAACGGGCACGTAATGCAGCCTGATTAATAACAATGGACTTAATGATGAAAAAGAAGATTATTACATTTGGTGAGGTAATGCTGAGGCTTGCGCCATATAATTATGAGCGTATTGCTCAGGCCGATCGCTTTCAGGCGACCTATGGCGGCGGGGAAGCCAACGTTGCGGTTTCTCTGGCTATGTTTGGCAACGATGCCCGGTTTGTCTCATGTATTCCCGATAATCCCGTTGGTGATGCGGCCATTTTCCACCTGCAAAAATTTGGTGTCGATTGTCGCCATATCATCCGCGGGGGAGACCGGCTGGGTATATACTTTCTGGAACACGGCGCGTCTATTCGACCATCAAAAGTGACCTATGATCGGGCAAACTCAGCCATTTCCCAGGTAAATCCCGGCGAAATTAATTGGGATGAGGTTTTCGAAGGAGCAGACTGGTTTCACGTAACCGGAATAACCCCTGCTCTTGCCCCTAATGCTGCGGACGCGACGATTGAAGCAACCGCAAAGGCCAGGAAAAAGGGACTACTAGTAAGCTGCGATCTAAACTACCGAAAAAAATTATGGACACGGGACGAAGCCCGCAAAGTGATGAACAAGGTTGTTGAAAACGTTGATGTCATCATAGCAAATGAAGAAGACGCGGCTGATGTTTTTGGCATTGAGGCTAAAGATACCGACGTAACCAGCGGCAAGTTGTTCGCGGAGCATTACCGGTCGGTTGCAAGCCAGCTATTCAAGCACTGTGATGCCAAATTTGTGGCAATTACACTGCGCGAAAGTCTCAGCGCTTCTGATAACAACTGGTCTGCAATGTTATACGACGGCAAAGAATATTATCAAAGCCGTAAGTATCCGATCCATTTAGTGGACCGCGTGGGTGGTGGTGATTCTTTTGGCGCGGGCTTAATACATGGCCTGGTAAATCAGTGGAATAAGCAAAAGGCGCTTGATTTTGCCGTTGCCGCTTCAGCTTTGAAGCAAACTATCCCTGGAGATATGAATCTTGTTACGGAAAAAGAAGTGTTGGCTGTGGCCGGCGGAGACCTTTCCGGAAGGGTTCAAAGATAAACGCATGATTCCCCGCTTGTTGTCTATGGTGACAGTCGCCTTGCCGCTGTATGCTGCCGAACACTTTGTGAACACTTCATCCGAATTGGAGGATGCGGTTGGCTCAATTCAGAGTGGTGATATAATTACGGTTGCTGATGGCATTTACAATACGGATGGATCATTAACTCTGAAAAACGTGGGCAGCGAGGAAAAGCCTGTTTTGATCCGGGCGGAGAATATCGGCAAAGCCCGGCTTACCGGTGAAACTTATTTTGATCTAAGGCGCTGTTCTTATGTCACGATAGAGGGCTTCGAGTTTACCGGTAGCGACATAACTGCTGTCAAAATGCAGGCTTCGAATAACTGTCGGGTCACCCGCAATATTTTTCGCCTGCAAGAAAGTGAATCCCTGAAATGGATTGTAGTCGGTGGGATTTGGGATGACCCGAATGCCATGAGCCATCATAACCGCATTGATCATAACCTGTTCGAGGAAAAGCATAAACCGGGCAATTTTATTACTATTGACGGAACGCCCGATCCAACCTATAAATCATCACAGTTCGACCGGATTGATCATAACCATTTCCGCAATATCGGCCCCCGCGTTGAAAACGAAATGGAAGCGGTACGTGTTGGATGGAGTGAGCTGTCCATGTCCTCAGGCTATACGGTCGTGGAATACAATCTTTTTGAAAACTGTGATGGCGATCCTGAGGTTATTTCTGTTAAAACGGGCCGTGATACAGTGCGCTATAATACTTTTATAGAATGCCAGGGAAGCCTTTGTTTAAGGCATGGGAACGGTTCTGTGGTAAATGGAAATTTCTTTTTCGGCAATACGAAAGAAGGCAGTGGCGGTATCCGCATTTACGGAGACGATCACAAAATATTTAATAACTATTTTGAAGGTCTTACCGGGAGCAGGTGGGATGCCGCGTTAAGCCTTACCAATGGTGATTATGACGGCGGCGGAAATCTAAGTAAACACTTCCGGATAAACCGCGCCGGAATTTATAATAATACCTTTGTGAATAACTCCCATAATATTGAAATCGGCTTCAGTAATAGTGGCAAGTATGATAAGCCACCACGGGATGTAACGCTTTGCTCAAATCTAATCTATGGTTCAGAAAACACATTGGTTCAAATTTTTAGCCCGGGGATAAACTTTACCTGGACCGGTAATATCGCTTTTGCCACCGGCGCCGCTACACTCGGTTTTGAAGCAGACTCGGCTGAGATTTGGTTCGTTGATCCTCAAATTTACCGGGCGGCCGGCTTCTGGAGAATCGCCCAAAGCAGTCCTGCTGCAGACTATGGGACAGACACGCAGAGTTGGCTTACTGAAGATATTGAAGGTCAATACCGCGACGATATGCCTGATGCAGGATGCGACGAATGGAGTATCACAGAGCCAAAGCGTCGTCCTTTGACTGCGGAAGACGTCGGTCCTTTTGCGGCCGATATTGTCAGTAATATTAATGTTGGCGTCAAAGCGATGCCAGAACAGTTTTTATTCAAAGCTTATCCGCTTCCTTTTAACAACCAGCTTACCATTGAGTTTAACGTTCCGCGCAATTATGACGGCCATGTACGTTTTTATGACTCGATTGGCCGTCTTGTAAGTATGCAGAGCACCCCGGTTTATGCAGAAGGCGTAACGGCTTCTGTTCGCTGGACACCGGATTCAGAATTGGCTTCAGGTATCTATGTATGCCGTATTGCAGGAAACACACAAAAAATAATGCTGCTAAAATGAAGACATTTATTTTTGCCAAAGTAATAACTTTTTTGATCGTAATAGCCGGGTCCGTTCAAAGCGGCGGGATACCCGCAGATCGTGTTCTTGAATCAAGCGAACTGGTGGCTTTTTTGAAGCAAGATGTTTCTGGCTTGGAAAAAGTATATGAACTGCGCGACAAGGGTGATACAAGGACAGCTTTAAATGAGCTTGCGGCGTTTTTCAGGCAAAAAGCGGCAGAGCGCTATTATTTTGACTGGCGATATTTTGAAGAACGTTTTGAGGCTTATAGCAAAAACTATCCGTCTGCCCGTGAAGACCACGCCAGGTTGGCGGAATTCCATATGACACGGTATAGCCCTGAAACCCACTGGCAACTGCCCTTTAAAAACAATCTTGGTGAAGAAGTAACAGCATATCAATTAAGACATGTCGCCAGGCAGCAAAAATCTGCCGACATGGCCATGATGTATTTTTACGAAGACAAAGACCCAACCTATCCAGATTACTTCACGCGACAGGTGGCCGATTTGAACCGCGCTTTTGAAGCCGGCGCGTATGATGACGAAGGCAATGGCGTGTACGAGGTGTTCCGTGCCGGTAAGCGCATTCATAACTGGTTGTTTTGCTATAATGCCTATCTGAATAGCCCCCAATTCGACATGGATGATCAGCTGCTTTTGATTAGAACTTTCCTGCATCACGGAGCCCAGCTACAAAAGCGTTCAGAGCGCTATCGCGATGGTAACCACCATACGCGCGGACTGGTGGCGCTTTTCGAGATAGCCTCCTTTTTGCGTGAATTCCACGACAGTGATAAATGGCTGGATCAGGCCATTGACGGATTAACAAAGCATATAACCCGTGAGATCAACAGCGACGGATTTCAGTTTGAGCGAACCGTTCACTACCACAAGGGCGATATAGAAAATTACTTCAGGGTGTTCCAGCTTGCCCGTCGCGGTGGCATTGAATTGCCGCAGAAATTCCTAAAGCAATTCAGGAAAATGTTTGATGCCCTGGTGGCTCTGGGACAGCCCAACAGACGATTGCCCGTATTGCAGGATGATACGGATTCATTGTTCGCCGAAAACAATGATATCAGCGATGTGATGAGCATAGCGGTTTTATTATATCAAGATCCTGTTTACCAGTGGTTTGCCGGCGAGGGAATTCCTGCGAACATCTTTTGGCTTTTCAGGCAGGAAGAACTGGAAAGGCCGAGGCCACAAGCGCAAAAACCCACAATTTTATCAACCGAACTGGCTGAGACGGGCTACTACATCATGCGCAACGGCTGGGAGCCGCGAGATGAGGTTATGGTTATAAGTGCCGGACTCTCCGACCGTAAGCCCGATCATCAACACGGGGACATGCTTGGCATTGTCGCTTACGCCGAAGGCACAGAAATACTGCCCAATTACCAGGTGAAATACAATCAACCCGATTACAGATATTGGAAAAACTCGCTGGTAAAAAACGTGGCATTGGCAGACAGCGTATTACAGGGCGGAGGCTGGCGTGGCAATCGCGGTGGCTCCGGGTTTGGCAAGTGGCGCTTTTTGCCAGAGCCGCAGGTCAGGCAATGGATCAAGTCTTCCGGTTTTGATTACTTCGCGGGAAGTCATAACGGGTTTGACAGTCTTGGGGTCGTTTATGAACGGGAAGTGCTCTTTGTAAAAGATGGTTTTTGGATTATCGCTGATAGTTTTCGGGCAAAAGAAATTCACTCTTACAGCCAGATCTGGCAGGGACCTTATGACGTTTTTGACGGCAAGGCATTTCGCGATCTGAAAGATGGAACGCTCACCATTAGCCCCGCCTCCCCAAAGGATATCCTTGCAAAAACATCCGCATACAGAGGTAAAGGTCGGGTTGCATTTACCGTTTCATCCGACACGACAAGTATAATCACATTGATCGACCCTGGTGCTGCGGCAAGGATTTGGACGGAAAAGGCCGGAGAGACGTTTTCAGGCTACAGCCATAACGCTGATCTCGCGCTTTTCAGCAAGGATGGAAGGCAGGCGATCTTTGCGGGTTGTTCGCGACTTTCCGGTGCCGAAAAAAATGTAAAAAATGACCGCAAAGCGTTTATCCTTGTTTCATTTGAAAATGGTACAACATTGATAACCGTTTTGGACCATGTAGACGGCGAAACCGTCATGAAGCATGACGGAAATTAATGTAGCTTGTTAGGTTCGAGGCCAAAAGAATCTGTTAATATTTAGAAAAAGTACTTGCTTTGGAGAAATAATCTCAATAATATCTTGTAAGATGTATTACAAATAAAATGTGTATTACATCTTACAGATCGAAGGAGTGTTCTGGAGGTGCATGGTGTGTAAAAGAAAATATCTGCTACCGTTTATTTGGACTCTTGCATTTATTCTTGTGCCCGTGTTAACGGTTACCGCGGGCGACACCGGTAAGATTGCCGGGCAGGTTTATGATGCTCAGAGTGAAGAGCCGCTTGTCGGGGCCAACGTGGTTGTGGAAGCACAATGGATAGATGGAGAAGAAGTTGAGCTGACCAACAAGAATGGCGCGTCAACGGATATGGAAGGTTTCTATTATATCCTTAACCTGCGGCCCGGAAAATATACAGTTGCCTGTTACTACATCGGCTATGTGACAAGTAAGCGCACTATGGTCGAGGTCTACGTTGATAAAACAACGGCTATTGATTTTGCACTTGGTACAGAGGCCCTCATTGGTGACGAAATCGTTGTAGAAGCCTACAAAGAAAAGCCGGTTGAAGTCGACCTGACCGCGACCAAACAGGTGTATGATATCGAGAGCGTGGAGGCTATCGCCGGCGTCAACGATATTACAGATATTTTGCAATTACAGGCCGATGTGGTAGATGACCATTTTCGTGGCGGACGTGTTGGCGAGGCGCAATATGTTATGGGCGCCGGAGCGATTGTCAATCCCTTGGACAATAACCGTGCTTTCAAGCCGATCGTAACCGGTCTTGATCAGGTTGAAGTCTATACCAGCGGTTTCAGCGCTGAATATGGTAACGCCCAATCCGGTGTTGTGAATATGGTACCGAAGGAAGGCTCCAATGTCTGGAGCAGCCGTTTGGAAGTTTCATCGACTCTGCCCTATTACAAGACATTTGGCGGAAGCATTTATGAAACCGGTAAACATCCTTTCTGGGGCTTGCTGGACAACGATGAAGAATGGTTAAAAGAAAATCCGGATAACCCGGGACGTCCACTTTATGACTGGGGCTATGGCTTTGGCCCGCAATACCTGCGTGAACCCAATGTCTGGCCACCCGATCCATTAACTCGTGACGACTCTCTGCACATTGCCCGCCTGGGTCAAAACCTGTGGTACCAGATGGTTCGCGATATGGGTATGGAGTATAACAATACGCTGGACTACCGCTATGATTTTTCCAGTGGCGGCCCGATTACTGACAATGTACGGCTCTTTTTGGCTGCGCGACGCGAAACAAATAATCCTGTTGTGCCCACACCACAGGTGGACTTTGAAAACCAGCTGATGGCAAACCTTACCTATCAACCCGACGTTAACAACAAATATAAATTTTCCTTTTTTTACAATAACGAATTTGAAAATGACATAGGCAGCAACTGGCTGCGCTGGATGTTTGACCGTACGCTCGCAGTGTCCAAAATCGATAATACATCGCTGCAATTTGGGCTGGAATACAAACACGTTTTCTCTCAGTCCACCTACATGGACCTGAAAGCGAGCTTGTTGGATTTGACCTCGCGGGAACGCGTAGACCTGCTGCAACCTGGAGAATTCATACAGGATTACCGTGACGGAACAAACTGGAAAGATATCTCCAACTCACCCAGCGATCATCAGCTTAATAAGCCTGCAGATGATTTTGGTGATGAGGATACTCAGACCTGGTCCTTCCATGGTAGCGTCACAAGTCAAGTTAATAACAACAATCTCATACAAGTCGGTCTGCAATACATCTATTACGATGTTCGTGTAGACCGTAGTCTCAATGTCTCGGATGAGGGGGCTTACAGGGATGTAATTTTTAATGTGTTTCCATATGAAGGCGCTCTATATGTCCAGGATAAAATGGAGTTTGCAGGTTTGATTGCTAATCTTGGATTGCGCTATGATTTTTATAATCTCCAAACGAATTACTACTCCAACCCTTACAGCCCGCTTTATAACAGAGAGGCCAATAAGGAATCGGAGCTGTTTACACGTCTTCAGCCCCGAATAGGCGTTTCATTTCCGGTGTCGGAGAGCTCTGTATTTCACATCAACTACGGAACGTTTACCCAAAGGCCCAATTTCAATCAACTCTTTTTCGACCAATACGATTTACATGGTACAATCGAAGTTTTGGGTAATCCGGATTTGAAACCTGAGAGAACACAAGCCTATGATTTTGGCATCGTGCAGGGGCTTGGCGGGGGATTACGATTAGATGTCAGCGCTTATTACAAAGATGTTAAAAACCTGGTTGAAGCTGCTTATTACCGCAGTGCGGGACAAGACATTTACCAGACCTATATCAACCGTGACTATGCTGACATCAAAGGTTTTCATGTGAGCCTTGAAAAGATAGAGGGTTCGATAAGGGGTTTTGTAAGATATAACTATGAATCGGCTACCGGAAAAAGCAGTACACCCCTGGATGCCCCGGTCACCTATTTTGAAACACCCGACCCCGTTGAAGGCGGAAGCATTCTTCCCGATCCCGAAGATATCTTTCTGGATTACGACCGTACGCACAAAGCCCTTCTTAATTTGCGTTACAGAACCGCTCCCGGCGCGGGGCTTTCAATAGCAGGGTTTAAACCTTTTGAACGTATATCAATCAGCGGGACGTTTCGTTATATGACTGGTCGTCCGTATACCTATGATACATCCGGCAAAGGGTTGGAGTTTAACCAGAGAAGCCCCATTGAACAAGACTTAAGAATCCGCCTGCAAAAATCGTTCGATATTGCCAATACTGATATGAATATATATGTGGAGGCATTTAATGTGCTTAATGAAAAAGAATGGCATTACAGCAGGACCTTTAATAATAACCGTAATACACCGCGCTGGCACCAAGATCGCGACGAGATCCTGATTTATAAAGAAACACCGCCCTATTATACCAATCAATCGGTGTACCTGTTGAACAATGAGCCCCGCCATTATCGTCTCGGGGTGATCTTTAAATTTTAATGGCAATTGAGGGAGTCATGAAACGACATATTCTATTCATCACCGTTTTTTGCGTCTTTTATCTGGCAACCGATCTCTTTGCCCAGATCCGCGAATTCCGTATTCACGACCGGGGCATGTTGCATGAAACAGTATACAACACCGGTGATATTGGCAGACCCTGGGAAACAGGGGAAGCCGGTAATACCACAAGCGTCCCCGTCTTTGAGTGGCCGCCGCGTTCGCGGACAGTCGTTGAAGGGATTGAATACAGCGGTCAGCATAATATTCTTGGCGCCGGAATGTATATGGCGGCTAACCTGAAGAGTAAACCAGGTAAGGACAACAGGATATATGCATTGTGTGGTGGTGTCGGTGCAAGCAAGCCCGAAAATGTTCTAAACCGCTGGAGCTTTCCGCACTACATCGAAGAAGTGGAAAACTTTCCTGTGCTTGAAGACGGAACACTCAATCCGGCCTATGACCCAAACGAAGCGGAAGAGATAATCACAGCATCGTGGTCTACGCCCGTTGGCGTTACAGTAACCCGTACCTCCCGTGCCTGGAGCTACCCTGACTATGACGATCTGATTATTTACGAGTATACGCTGGAGTACACCGGCGATACGGATGGGGACCTTTCAACAATCGAACAGACAGAGACCCTGACGGATTTTATGGCGCTCTTTATTTACGGCTTTGCGCCATCGATGTACGGTTACCAGCGTACCTACAACGAGTGGAAATATGAATCGGGGATCTATCGTGGCGATCAAAACAATATGTGGGATGCCGATTACTGGCTGAGCTTCAATCTGAACCTGCGCGTTACTCAGCAAAATATCTGGGCCAAACCTGAGCCGATAAAAGAAAACTTCTTTGAATTTGCTGAAACCGGTAGAAACGGTGGTGGCCTGACAAGTCCGCAGGCTCCGGGTTTTATGGTTCTCTATTATGACGACAACCATTTGGCTATCGTGGATCCCAATGACCCGGGCCGAAACGAGAGTGAAGCTGTTAACTCGTTGCGGACCAGTGACTTTGTGTTTTATGAACTGGATGAAAATGACCATATAAAGCAGCCCTGGTCTAATAAAGTGAGTACGGGAAATACGCGTAGCTCAAAAATGGTGGATCAGTCTATTAACACCGATAACCGCTGGAGTGGCGTTTATTCCCCTAACAGCCAAACCTGGCCCGAATTGCCCAACGCAGATCCGGATTGGATTGGTCGTGCGGCTTACAATTACCGTCAAAGCGTAGACGCCGGACAAAAGCATATCGTATTTGGCCCTTACACCCTAGAACATGGTGACAAACTTGAGTACACCATTGCCGAGGTAGTTGGCTACGGTGGCCCTCCCGGAAAACGCATTGAAGGAACAGTTGACGCCAACCTGGTTCAATGGAATCGTGTACCCAGCTGGAATCGCCCCGTGACAATGCACGGTGACACGGCCAGATACATAGACAAATACGGCTATCCTGATTACGTGAATTCGAAAGTTGTAAATGTTCAGCAGGTGGCGCATAAAGCGCTTGAAGCTTACCTGGGCAGGACGGTCGCTTTGGATTCTGCAAGGTTGCAGCCTGCCGATGGTCCGCTTTGGCCGAATCTGAATCCTAAAGATGGCGCCTATACAATTCCAACGCCGGTTCCGGCTCCGGCCTTGTTAATTGAAAATACGCCGCAGGCCAACGTGAAAATAAACTGGAATCGTGAAGTCGAATCGTTTGACCACCCACGGTTAACAGGACAGCTAACAGCTTTTCGGATCTGGCGCAGTTTATCCGGAATGGGTCCGTGGGAAATGCTGGCAGAAGTGCCGGTTGGAGACGTCAATGCAGATAATATTTATGAATATCTCGATATTGAAGATTCCTTCCGGGTTGGCGAAGCCCGCTACTATTCCGTAACGACGGTTGATGAAAACGGCATACAAAGCGGAAGAACTAACATAACCCGCCACGTCAAGAATATCGGCTCAGTTACTGAGATGGATAAAGTTTATGCCGTTCCGAATCCATTTGTGGATAAGTCCGGCTTCACCGGCGGGGGCGAGGAAGAAGGCAGAATAGGGTTTTACGGTCTGCCACGTAAGGCTACAATAAGGATTTATTCTTATGCCGGACAGCTGGTAGAAATTATAGAACACGATGAAGCCGTATATCAGACACCCTGGTTCCAGGTTTCGCGAAATGATCAGGATATTGCATCGGGGATCTATTTCTATATCGTGACGACGCCGGACGGCGATCAGACCAGCGGCAAATTTATGGTGATCAAATAAGGAGCCAGAGATGTATTTAAAAAAACTATTAAGCGGCATCCTGATCTTGTTAAGTGTTACATCAGCCTACTCGTTTGAAAAGGTAGGTACTACCTCTTTTCAGTTTCTCAAGGTATTGACGGATGCGCGCTCGACAGCCATGGGAGAAGCTTATTCGGCAGTTGCCAGCCACTCGGATGCCGTATTCTGGAATCCCGCTGCGCTCACCCGCATAAACAATCTGGATATCAGCGTCTCCTATATGGACTACTTCCTGGATGTTACCCAAACGGCGGTATCAGCCGCATATACGGTTCCGGGATGGGGAAGCTTTGGATTTCAACTGCTTTATGTGGATATCGGAGAAATTGATGAAACGCGTGTTGATTTTCTTGGCTTCCGGGGTGACACCTACTGGCCGGGATTAACCGGTGAGACCTATCGTCCCTATTCGGCCGTTGCCGGTTTATCATATGCGCGCGATTTAACCGATAAGTTCAGCTTTGGTATAACAGCCAAATACGCCTATGAAGATCCTGATGCGGCATACACCAACAGCGCCGGCAAAAATGAAGATCTTAGTGCGGGCACGGTTATGTTTGATGGCGGTCTGGTTTATCGCACCGGATTCCGGTCGTTGGAAGTGGCTGCTGCCGTTCGTCATTTCGGTCCGGAAGTAAAGTATATTGAAGAGAGCTATCCTCTGCCGCAGACGTTAAATCTGGGCATGACCGCTTTTGTGATAAACAGCGGAGAAAGTCTGTTTCTGCAATCGGATAAACAAACGCTGCAGATTGCTTTCGATCTCGTGCAGCCGCGTGACTATGACCAGCAGTACAACCTGGGATTTGAGTGGGGCTATAATAACATGCTGTTCCTGCGCGGCGGTTATAAAATCAATTATGATGAAGAGGGACTAAGCGCCGGCTTTGGTATTAATTACAGTGATTTCCGTCTGGATTATTCGTGGAGCGACTATGGCGAATATCTGGATTCTGTACAACGCTTTTCGTTCGGCGTTCAATTATAAAAGCTCGGGAGTATTTTGAAATGCGTCTTTTAACACTCTATTCAAAAACGATCTCACTTTTTACCCTGGTGCTGGTTTGCCTGGCAATAGCGCAGCATCGTGGAGACGATCTGGCATTTCAGGGTTTTAATGAGCCGGCCTTGAGCGGGGTTAAGGCCCTGGCCATGGGTGGCGCCTATACGGCCATGGAAAATGACCTAAGCAGCCTGTTTTATAATCCCGCCGGCCTGGCTTCTTTAGAGAAACTTACTTTCACCATTGCGGCTAACAGCTATGACAAGCAGTGGCAGGAGAGCCAGCGCTACAAGCCCAACAGGTTTTTCCTTACCATGCCGTTCTATCTCGAAGGCCTATATGTACCGGATCCGGCCAACAACGGTGAGTGGGATTACATCCTGGCGGAAGACTCGTCTTATACCGTCGATCAGCCTCAAATGAGCAAAGACCCGTATAGTGAAGACGCGGCCGACTGGATCGAAAAAACGAACGACTTTGCGCTTAATAATTTTGCCGTTGCTTACCCGCTGAATGTAGCAGGACAAAAACTGGTAGTGGCAGCTGCCTACGCACGTAGCTATGATGTGATTGATTTTGATCGAAACGATACCTACCTCTCTCCTCATATCGGTTACAGCGGTTATGATGGATTTATAGAGCCTGTTAACGGACAGGACACTATTAATATGGATTGGTACCGTTTTTTGCGTCAGCGCAGCGGTGACACGCAAAGCATGATGGGTGGTCTCGCTTATCAATTCAACGAAGATCTGGAATTGGGACTCGGGTTTGAATACCTCACGGGTGAGTCAAAAGATATTCAATTCCTGGACAAAGTAGGCTATTTCGGATTGTTTGACGAGAACGAATTTTTCTTTTCTTATGACACGCTTAATACCCGCGTGCGGGGCACATCTGAATACTCTGCCCTGAAGCTCAATTTCGGTTTCCTCTATAAGTTTAACAGCTTCACTTTGGGTGTAAATATCCGGGCGCCATACACGCTCACGCGGGACTGGACTTACGAGACGCGCGTTACAGATACGCTCGGAACCACAACGACGACCTCTTCCGGTAAAGATGAATTTGAGCTGCCCTGGATCTACCGGTTTGGGGCCACCTTTGAGCCGACTGACTTTTTCCTGTTTTCCCTTGATTACGAATATGCGCCATACAGCCAGGCCACGTTTAAGATGGCGCGGGCCGGCCAGTATTCTGAATGGGTGGATCAGCATACCTTCCGTGTGGGCGCTCTGTTAATGCCAGCCGATTTCCTTGAGCTTATGGTGGGTTATCGCAGTGAGCCACAGACCTTTGTGCCGGACGGCTCAGCCCTTGATGACAAAGGTCCGCTGGCGGAAAGCTACAGCCTGGGTGCCGGAATTAAACTTGGAACCTTTGGCCGTGTTGACGCTGCCTGGCAGCTAACGACGCTGCGTTATTACGACCAATATTTCAGTAATACAAACTATGCTTTGGAAAAACTAAACAGATTCATGTTTGGATACACTTACCAGTTATAAACGTAGGGAGGGCCTTATGCGCTTTTTTATTACTGTCTTTGCCGGTTTATTGATTTGGGCCGGCACTTTATCGGCGAGCAAGATCGAGGTGACCGATCAGTTCGATTTTCAGCTTGCCATTGATTTTGCAAACAACAACAAAATTGATACGCTGCTGCTTACGACCAGCGGGGGCGTCTACACGACTACGGATACTGTCTATTTCGCGATCAAATCACCAATGACCATTATTGCGGCGGATGATCTGGCTGAACGGCCGATCCTGACTCACAGCGCCGCGGATTCCGGCGTTTTGGAAATTTTCCGCGTTATGGACGACCTGACCATAAAGGGCGTGGTGTTTGATGGTGGACATGCTATGAGCCATGGAATGAAATACGCCATACGCATAGGAGAAGGCGAAGACGGATATTTGCCCAAGGAAGGCCTTAATGTGATTGTAGATGATTGCGTTTTTAAAGATATATTTCGCGATAAAGATCTTTCCGAAGATGGCCATGGAATCTATTTCTTAAAAGGTGTCGACGCGGGAACCGTAAAGGTTACAAACAGCACTTTTATGAACATCGGCTATGAGGCAATCCGCATGACGGAAACGGAAAAATACACGATAGATCGTTGTCTCGATACGCTGGTCGTACAAAACTGTACATTTGTGAATATTGACAATGAAAGCATCCGCTTTTACGCGGACACAGATACGAATACAACAGACGCTTATGTGTTGCTGGAGAATATTACGGTTAACAATTCAGCTGTCCGTACGGTTTATATCAAAAATAACCAGAATACGATCCTTAGAAATTTTATCGTTGCCAATGCACGCCTGGATGGACGCGGCGACCGTTCCGATTACGTGATCGAAATTCAGCAGACAGGTAGCTTTGCGAGCCATATCGATACCTTCAATCTCGTATTTGATCCCATTACGCGGCGTGAAGAAGCCATTCGCACCACAAAGGGAGCGGACATTGATACAACTACGATCTATGGTTTTGATCCCATGTTTGCTGATCCTGAAAATATGAACTTCACGCTCGTTGATGGTTCGCCTGCCTATGGTAAAGGGTATGAGGGCGTCGCACTGGGCGACCTGCGCTGGGCCACCAACCCGCCCAGTTCAATCGGCGATGAAAAACCGGTGATAGTAAAACAATTTACGCTGGACCAAAACTATCCCAATCCTTTTAACCCGGAAACGACAATCAAATACAATCTGCCCACGACAGGCAAGGTAACCTTAACCGTTTTTGACATCAGCGGCAAAAAGGTGGCAACTCTTGTAGATGGCAACCAGGTGGCAGGGCCGCACTCTGTAAAGTGGCATCCGCAACAACAGCTTGCCAGTGGCATCTATTTCTACATGTTGCGAGCCGGCGGGCACACCGACATCAGGAAGATGACTTTAATCAAGTAAGATGGCCGAAGCCGGGCGGATTTTTCTGCCCGGTTTCTTTTTTTACAGGATTGTTATGAAACTGAATTGGAAAATTAGATCGATCATATTCTGCATGATATTTGCGGCAGGCCGCCTGAGTGCCGCTGAAATTTATGTGTCCAGTGCTTCGGATATTGCTTCCGCGCTAAATAACATAGCTCCCGGTGATACGCTTACCATGACAGATGGCATCTGGACCGATCAGCGCATCATGTTTAAGGCAAACGGAACAGCCGATCAACCTGTCCTGCTACGCGCACAAACGCCCGGCAAGGTTAAACTTACCGGTAAATCCAATCTGCGCATCAGTGGCTCTTACCTGGTTGTGGACGGCCTTTACTTTATAAATGGCGAAAGCCCAAGTGGAGCGGTAGTGGAATTCCGCGACGGATCTGCTCATGCTTTTAACTCCCGCCTTACCAACAGCGCCATCGTAAATTACAATCCTTCGTCAAAATCTATTGATTACAAATGGGTCTCTCTGTACGGCCAGAATAACCGCGTGGACCATTGTTATTTACGCGGCAAAAACCACAACGGCACTACACTTGTTGTCTGGAAAAACGCGCTGCCGGATTCGCACCTTATAGACCACAACTATTTTGCTTATCGCCCGGAACTGGGCGTTAATGGCGGCGAAACGATTCGTATTGGGACAAGTGAATGGTCATTGGATAATTCACGTACGATCGTGGAATACAATTATTTTGAACAGTGTAATGGCGAGATTGAAATAATTTCCAATAAATCCTGCGAGAACATTTACCGTTACAACACTTTTGTAGAAAATGAAGGTGCTTTGACGTTACGCCACGGAAACCGCTGCGAGGTATACGGTAATTTCTTTTTTGGCAATAAGAAATCGAACACCGGAGGTGTGCGCATTATCGGGGAAGACCATACGGTTTACAATAACTACTTCCAGGATCTGAACGGGGACGGCTACCGTTCGGCCATAGGCATGATGAATGGTGTGCCCAATTCGCCACTGAACCGCTATTTCCAGGTGACAAACGCGCGCGTCCTGTTCAATACGATCGTAAACTGTAAATCGCCCTTTGATATCGGTTTGGGCGCTGACTCCGAAAAAACGCTGCCACCGGAAAACTGCATTATAGCCAACAATGTGGTCTCTATGGATAATACCAATTTCATGGTCGAATATGAAGATGACCCCATAAACATGTTTTATGAAGGCAACATCATGTATGGCTCGGGATTGGGCATTGATAATCCCGGCGGTATTTCTGAAATCGATCCGATGTTGAGCCTGGCTGAAGATGGGCTTTTCCGCCCGGCGGCACAAAGCCCGGTTATGGGTTTTGCACAGGGTGATTACAGCTTTATTAATGATGACATGGACGGCCAGGGAAGAACGGGAAACTATGACAGCGGAGCGGACCAGGTTGCCGACACACCGGTTTTGCGTTTTCCCATAGGTCCTGAAGAAACGGGTCCTTCCTGGTATCCGCCGGAAGAGACGCAAATCGTAATTCAAGTACAGCAGGGTGTTGATTCTCTGTTAAATGCTATCCAGGAAGCGGATGACGGTTATGTGATAGAGCTGGTAAGTGACGGTGGCGTTTATGAGAATACAGCGAATTTGACGGTAACTAAAAATATAACAATACGTGCCGCTGAAGATTTGCAAAGCAAACCGGTTATTCGCCATACCGGAGATTCTTCAACGAGAATTTTGTTTGAAATGCGCGATGGCGCGACGCTGCGTCTTCAGGGACTTGATCTCGACGGCATGGCCGGCAGCGACACACCTGCAAAATATCTCATCCGCAGTGATGACGACCCCATGTCCAAAAGCTACAGCCTTTTTGTGGAAGATTGCGACCTCCACGACGTGGCAATCGGCAACGATGGCAATTTTTTCCGTGCGTATGCCGGTACATTTGCAGACAGTATTGTTTTTAAACGCAGTCTGTTCTGGAATTCGGGCAAAGAAGGTATACGCCTTTATGAAGAGGCCGGCGGCAGCGGGCTTTACAATGTGGGCGTTTTTGAAATGGAAAATTGCACAATGTGGAACACCAGGCTGGAGGCAATCCACATTTACGGTGGCGATGAAATACCTTTCACGCCGGGACCGAGAATACGGATTAACCATAGCACTTTTTACAACTGCTCCTACGAGGGCAACGCCGTCATAAACGCAGATGATGTGGATGATACGCAGATTACAAACAGCATAATCAGTTTTAGCGAAGCTCCGGTAGCTTTGCAATTGGATGGCGTGATAGCTTCGATTTCCTATACCGATACGTTCAGTGTCGGAGATATACTGTTGAGCCGGGATGCCAAAATTGGCAACGGCATGTTAGGCGTGGATCCTGAATTCCGCGATCCGTTTGTAAACGATTTTACTCTGGACGAAGACTCGCCGGTGCGTGGCATGGCCAATGATGGTAAAGCCATGGGCGATCTGCGCTGGAGTGACGAGACAAATGCATTGGATAGTCAGGCCAAAGCCGGGCATCCCTTTGCTTTTCGGCTTTATGACACCTATCCCAATCCTTTTAACGCAACGGCCGTTATCGAATTTAGCCTGGAGCGGGCCAGCTTTGTTGTGCTGGAAATATTTGACGTGAACGGTCGTAGAATATTCCGTGACGCACCCGGTTTAATATCTGCCGGAGAACACAGGTTGCGCTGGGATGCGGGACAGATGCCGTCAGGATTGTATATTCTGCGCGTTACCGCGAACGGCTTTTCCCAAAGCAGAAAGATGGTTTTGATACGATGAATGATAAAATGACATTTAGTTCGATTGCTTTTCTTCTTCTTTTTGCGGCTGCTGCTGTAATGGGACAGGAATCCTGGACGTCGCAAATCGTTTATCCGGGCGAAGACGGTAAGCTGGTATATGTGGCGGATGACTCGGGCAATGTCATCCCGGATTTTAGCTACGCCGGATATAAAAACAGCGAAGACAGCATTCCATTCGTTCCGGTTGTAAAAACGATCGATCCTGTTGAAGGGGACAATACGTCACATATCCAAAGCGCTTTGTTTGAAGTAGGCCTTATGTCACCCGATGAAAACGGCTTTCGCGGTGCATTGTTGCTAAATCCCGGCGTTTATGAAGTTACGGGTACCATTAAAGTTCAGTTTGACGGCATTGTACTGCGCGGCTCGGGGGACGGGGAAGATCCCGCCAGTAACACCATTATTTATGCGACCGGAAACTCACCCTCCAAGCGTACGGTAATTGTTGCAGGTGGAGGATCATCTACAAAATGGTCGGATAAGGTTTCCGGCTCCATACGCAATATTACCAGCGATACGGTGCGCGTAGGAGACCGCTCTTTTGACGTTACCGACGCTTCTGTTTATAGAGTCGGAGATAATATTATCATTTACCACCAGGCAACAGAAGCCTGGCTTGAAAGCATAGACTACGGCGGTACCCATTCCGACGAAGGTGGGGCTGAACCAGGCGTTGACGTTCCCTGGAGTGTTGGCAGCACCCCCATTGTTTATAACCGCTACATCAAGGAAATCAACGGCAATACCATTACGGTAGGTGCGCCTGTTTATAACCATTTAATACGTGAACTCTCGCAAGCCGAAATCTATATTTACAGTCAGAATAATCTGCGCCGCAACATTGGCATAGAAAACCTGCGAGTTGATATTGCCAACCAGGGCCACCCGGACGAAAACCATGCCTGGAACGCTATTGATCTGTATCTGATTGAAGACGCCTGGGTACGCGATTGCACGATGCTCCATTTCGGTCTTTCCGGTATTCGTACCAATACGGCTACCCGTGTGACCGTTGAAAACTGTAAAGCACTGGACCCGGTAGCGGAGGTTGTTGGTGGCAATATGTATAACTTTAACGCCTATACCGCTTCCCAGCAGATTCTGTTTAAAAACTGTCATGCCAGCAATGGTCGCCATCATTATATGTCCAACGGCTTCAGCTGGACGTCTGGGATCGTTTTCCTGGATTGTACTTCGGAAGGCGCTTTTGCCAGCAGCGAGGGGCACCGGCGCTGGACGCAGGCCATGCTTTACGATAATTTCCGTGAGCTGGACGGGCCGCGCCAGGGCTATAATAAAAGGTTACTGGGATTGTATAATCGCGGTTATTATGGTACCAGTCACGGCTGGTCTGCTGCACATTCGGTTGCCTGGAATTGTGATGTGAACGACGGCTACCTGATTGTGCAAAAACCTCCAACAGCGCAGAATTATGCTATTGGTTGTAGCGGTGCAAAGGTTAGCGGTGTTCTTCCCTACGCCGAGTTTGACGAACCGGAAGGTTATATCGAAGGATCAAACCAGTCAGGCTTGAATCCGCGCTCGCTTTTTCTGGCTCAATTGGAGGAGCGGTTGGATGGCATCTCTTCGATTGCTGAGGAAAGGCCCAAAGCGGTAAAGATATTTACCTTGCACCAGAATTATCCCAATCCTTTCAACCCGGCTACGCAGATAGCATTTGAACTGCCGGAAGCAGGTGATATAAAACTAAGCGTCTATGATGTGTCGGGCAGAAAAATCGCAGATTTGTTATCAGGTTGGCAAGCAGCCGGATTAAAAAGAGTCAAATGGAATGGCCAAAATTATCTAGGATATTCTGTTGCATCGGGGATCTACTTTTACAGGTTAAACTTTAAAGGTGTCAGTGAGACCAAACGGATGGTGCTGATCAGGTGACCTTATGAAATTGCTTTTTATTCTGTGTTTTTTGGTAAGCCAGGTCATAGCACAGAACCAAGTAAGTCCGGAAAACTCATCGAACGTTAAAGTTCTGCTATTTACAAAAGCCGTGAAATATATCCATCAATCCATCCCGGAAGGTTCATCGGCGATCATGGAATTATGTCGGCAGCATAATGTCCATGTGGATTCTACGTCCGATGCCGGGCTGATTTCCAGGGAGAACCTTTCAGGCTACGAAGCCATTATTTTTTATAATACAAGCGGCAATATTTTAGACAGCCTTCAACAAACGGCATTAAAACAATTCATCCAATCGGGGCATGGCTATGCCGGTATCCACGCGGCTTCGGCCACGGAGTATGATTGGCCATGGTATGGAAAGCTGGTGGGCGCCTTTTTTGATAAGCACCCAAAGATACAACCGGCAACCATCAAAGTATTGGATCATGACCACCCATCGACCAGTCAGCTTCCGGACAGTTGGCTCCACGAAGATGAATGGTACAACTTCCGTAATCCCGATTGGTCGGGTTTAAACGTTTTAATGACTGTTGATGAAGCCACTTATAGCGGTGGAAAGCACCCAAATTTTCATCCCATAAGCTGGTACCATGAATTTGATGGTGGCCGATCCTGGTATACGGCTATCGGTCATAGCGCAGAGAGTTTCAAAGACCCTCATTTTGCACAGCATATTATTGGCGGAATTTTGTATGCCGCGGGTAAACAACATATTCAATAAACAAAACGGGTACCTGTGGACAAGGTAAAATGGGGCATAATCGGTTGCGGTGATGTTACCGAAGTAAAAAGCGGACCGGCTTTACAGAAAGCCCGTGGTTCTGAGTTAATCGCCGTGATGCGCAGGAATGCTGCCCTGGCTGAAGATTACGCGCGTCGCCATCATGTCGCCAGGTGGTATGATGACGCAGATGCCTTGATTAACGATCCGGATGTGAATGCCATATATGTGGCAACCCCGCCTTCCACCCACAAAGAATACACCATAAAAGCCGCAAAAGTAGGGAAGCCGGTTTACGTGGAAAAACCAATGGCCATGAGTTTTGCCGAGTGTAATGAAATGATCGAAGCTTGCCAGCATTCACAGGTGCCTTTATTTGTTGCGTACTACCGTCGTGCCCTTCCGCGTTTTTTGTTTATCAAGCAGCAGTTGGATAAAGGCATAATTGGCGATGTTCTGACAGTAAATACAACCTTACGGCAGAGACCTTCAGGGAAAGACAATGCGCCCGGTAATTGGCGTGTAAAACCGGAGGTTGCCGGTTGCGGCTATTTCTGCGACTTGGCGTCACACATGCTTGATTTATTTATTTTTTACTTTGACGCTGTTGCAAAGGTACAGGGCAACTCAACCAGGCGCGCAGCCACGTACGAAGCCGAAGACACCGTTAGCGCTTTGCTTGAGTTTCAATCCGGCATACTGGCCACGGGCGAGTGGACTTTCAGTGCTTCAGAAAATGTTGATCGCACAGAAATTAATGGCACAAAAGGGAAAATAGTTTACGCGGTTTTTGCTAACAGTCCTGTTTTTATTGAAGTGGACGGTAAGCAAAAAGAACACGTGATTGAGCATCCAATGCACATTCAGCAACCGCTCATACAAACGATCACAGATGAATTGTTGGGCAACGGAAAATCTCCGAGCAATGGCGCAAGCGCGGCGCAAACCGGTTATCTCATGGATAAAATTCTGGGCAGGATTTAGAGGCCCGGGTTATCCAAACGAAAGGATAGAAATATGCCTCGATTTTTGCTGATTTTATTAGTGGTTTCTTTTACACATCTTAGCGCGCAGCAATGGACTCCCCAAATTTTATCTGAGACCTATCATGATAAATACTTTGTCCCCGACTTTTCCTATGCCGGCTATAAGTGGGGCGAAGAACCCATTCCTGATTTTAAAGGAACGATAATTGATGTTAGCGATTTCGGAGCAGTTGCCAATGACAAAAAGGATGATACCAAAGCCATTTTAGCGGCGTTGGAACAAGCGCATAAAACTGAAGGTCCGGCTATTCTATATTTTCCCAAAGGCCGTTTTATTCTAAAAGATATTATGTTCATTGAACGGAGCAACCTGGTTGTCCGCGGCGCCGGAAACGATTCAAAGAACGGTACGGTTTTGTATATGCCGCTCGCCCTAAATGAGTTGCCGGTTCCGGGCATTCTTGAAGAGCTTAAAGAGTACCTGGAAATCAACGACAAGCGGCAGGTTGAAAAGGCGCGCGGGATAAATGAACCGTTTTCGCTTTATGCCTGGACAGGGGGCTTTATCTGGACCAATTATCCCGGAGAAAGGGCAAAGCAATATCTATCAAAATATAATCAACCACGAAATGTGCTGGCCAGGGTAACGGCCGGAAGGCGTGGCGATCATTACTTTGTGGTTGATGATCCGACGCAGCTTAAGGTTGCTGATATTGTCCGTGTAAACCTGTTTAATAAAGAAGGAAAAAATTCATCACTTATCGATTATTTATATGACTACCAGGATGTGAAAATTGGCAGCCGCCATTGGGAAACACCCGATATCCCGCTGACCAAACAGGAAGTTATGATTACGGCCATCGAAGGAAAGAAGGTATTTATTAAAGAACCATTAATGCATGATCTCAGGCCAGAGTGGTTTCCAGATGTGAGTGAATGGAAGAGGATTTCCAATGTGGGAATTGA